>CAXXVU020000002.1:0-2457500 GCA_963662835.3 Vicinamibacterales bacterium | reverse complement strand
CGGTGCTCCTCGACCAGGATACGTTCCGCGAGCGATTCGGCCGTGTCGGTCGGAAGCACCGGGACCACCGCCTGACGCACGATCGGACCGGCGTCGAGCTCGGGTGTCACGATGTGGACGGTCGCGCCGCTCACCCTGACCCCATGCTCCCAAGCCTGCCGCTGGGCATCGAGTCCGACGAAGGCCGGCAGCAGGGAGGGATGAATATTGAGGATGGCGTTCGGAAACGCGGCGACGAAGCTGCCGCTGAGCAGGCGCATGAACCCGGCGAGACAGACGAGACCGACGCCGTGCCGCTTGAGCTCGGCGGCGATCGCCGCGTCGAACGCTTCCCGCGACGGATAGCTCGTGTGGTTGAAGACCGCCGTCTCGATGCCGGCCCGGCGCGCGCGGCCGAGGCCGGGCGCATCGCGCCGGTTGGAGATGACCACCGCAATTTCGGCATCGAGTCGCCGTTCGGCGATCGCATCGATGATCGCCTGGAGGTTGCTGCCGCGACCCGATATCAGTACGCCGAGCCTGCGGTTCCCTGGAGTGGCGCCCGGCTCGGAGCCCAGGCTCATGTGCTGCACGCCGCCTGCTCGTCTCCCGGGAGGTCGACCCCGGCATACTCGACGCCGAGTCCGCCCGGCGCCGCTTCACCGACCGCCCCGATGAGCGCGGCGCCGATCTCGCCGCACGTGATCAGCTTCGAAAGCACGTGGTGCGAGTCGTCCCGGGCGCAGACCACCACGAGCCCGATCCCCATGTTGAAGGTTCGGTACATGTCCGCCGGCGGCACTTCGCCCCGCTCGCGCAGGAGCTCGAAGACCGGCGGAATCGTCCAGCGCCCCGGATCGATGACGGCGGCGCAACCGTCGGGAAGCACGCGCGGCACGTTGTCGGTCAGACCGCCCCCCGTGATATGGGCGATGCCCTTCACGCAGCCCGTGTCAATCACGGGACGGAGCGCCGACTGGTAGGACCGGTGGGTCCGCAGCAGCTCCTCGCCGACGGTGCAATCGAGGGCATCGACCACCGAGTCGACCCGCAGCCCGAGCTTGTCGAAGAGGATGCGTCGCGCGAGCGAGTAGCCGTTCGTATGGAGTCCGCTCGACGGCAGACCGATGAGGACATCGCCCGGCACGATCGTTCGACCGTCGATGATCCGCGCCCGGTCGACGAGGCCGACCACGAACCCGGCCAGGTCGTACTGGCCATCGGCGTAGAAGCCGGGCATCTCGGCGGTCTCCCCGCCAAGGAGCGCGCAGCCGTTCTGCCGGCAGCCGGTCGCGATGCCTTCGATCACGGAAGCGGACACGTCGGGGGACAGCCGGCCGGTCGCAAGGTAGTCGAGAAAGAACACCGGGCGGGCGCCCTGCACGAGAATGTCGTTCACGCAGTGGTTGACGAGGTCCACGCCGACCGTCGTGTGTACGCCGGCGGCCAACGCCACGGCCAGCTTGGTCCCGACCCCGTCTGCGCTCGCAACCAGCACCGGCTCGTCCATCCCCGACAGCTCGGGCCTGAACAGCCCTCCGAACGTGCCGATGTCACTCAACACGCCGTCGGTGAACGTGCTCTTCGCAAGTCGCTTGACCCGCTCCACCACCTCCATGCCGGCATCGATGTCGACACCCGACGCCTTGTAGTCCATGTCTCCGCTCTCGAACCGGCGGGGTTCCGCCCACGTATCGCTCAGAACTCCAGTACGTGTATCGCCGCCGCGGCCGCCGCACGCTCCCTCGCGGTCTGGTCCTCTCTCCAGAATGCGCTCCGCAGCGACGTGTACAGGCGCTCCTCCGCCAGATCCTCTTCCAGCATGTCCAGCGCGTCACGCAAAAGAAGGAGTGCCGCGTCGAGATCCTCACGTCCGGCGAGCACCGCCAGCATGCGCGCCGGGTTCCGCAGCGCCACGGAACCGACCGCCAGAGCCAGCGGCGCCCGCGCCGGATCGACGGCTCCGACACCCGTCGCGATGAGTGCGTCCAGAACGTCGTCGCGACCCGCCGCGGCCAGCGCGCCCGCGGCGGTCGCCGCCACGCGCAACAACTCCTGATCCTCGCCGGCGCTCGCGGCTCCGAACTCGAGGGCCTGGATGACGTACCGCGCCTGGTTCGAACAATCGATCCCCAGCAGACAGGCCGCGGCCGACACGATCGGTTGCAGCGTGTCGCCCGCCTCGGTCTGCGCGGCCGCGATCACCGGCAGCGCGCGGCCGTCGCCAATCCGGCCCAGAGCCAACAGCGCATCGTCCCGCAACGGCCCCGCCTCGGACGCAATCCGGATGAGCGGCTCCACCGCGTAGACGGCCCCATGCTCGCCGAGCGCCTCGATGACCGTCGCGCGGAAAAGGCCTTCCCCGCGATCCACGTCCCGCACAAGCTGTTGCCGCACGGCCGGGGCGGCGTCGTGAGCGGCGAGCGCGCGCAACAGAGCGGGCCTGACGAACTCGGACGTCTCGTGTGGAAGCGCGGCCAGCAAACGCGGCGCGAACGCGAGATCGCGGTCGTGCTCCAGCACCTCGTACGCCGCGGCACGCACGCGGTCGTTCGCCGTTTCCAGAGCGTGCCGGAAGAACTCGCGCGCGCGTTCGCCGCCGAATCCGGACAACAGCACCGCCGCCCGGAACTGCACGTAGCTGTCTTCATGCCCGGTCGCTGCTGCGACGAGCAGGGGCGTGGCGACCTCGGGAGCGAGACGTCGGATGCGCCGCGACGCCTCCATGCGCACCGCGTAGTCGAAGTCACCGAGCTCCGCAACGGTCCGGGTCAAATCGGCCTGAGCCCGGATGAACCCCGGTCCCGCGGACAACCAGCCCGACAACCCCCAGGACACGAGAACCGCGAGGCCGGCCCGAGACCGAACCCGGCGCCGTGACGCGGGCGCCCCCCGAGACCGCAGCGCGCCGTTGCCGATCACGGTTCGCTCGAGTTCATCTCCTCGACCTCGGCGATCTTGAGCACCATCTGCCGGTAGGACTCGGTGTCGCTGGGAGGATCGATCGGATAGGACTTGGTGTAGCACGCGTTGCAGTACTGATCGTGGCGCTCGCCGACCGCCTCGCGCAACCCCTCGATGCTCAGATAGGCGAGCGTGTCGGCACCCAGAAAGTCGCGGATCGCGTCGACGCTGTGCCGGGCGGCAATGAGCTCTTCGCGGTGCGGCGTGTCGATGCCATAGTAGCAGGGCGCCACCGTCGGCGGGCAACTGATGCGCATGTGCACTTCACGCGCTCCGGCCGCCTTGATCATCGACACGATCTTCTGACTCGTCGTGCCGCGCACGATCGAATCGTCGATGAGCACCACCCGCTTGCCGGCGAGAACGCTCCGCACCGTGTTCAGCTTGACCTTGACCTTGAGCCCGCGCACCGACTGGTGCGGCTGAAGGAACGTACGGCCGACGTAATGGTTGCGGATGAGCCCCATCTTCAGCGGAATGCCGGAGCTCTCCGCGTAGCCGATCGCGGCGACGAGGCCCGAGTCCGGAATCGGCACCACGACGTCCGCGTCGATCGCCGACTCCTGGGCCAGCAGCCGGCCGAGGTTCGTGCGCACCGTGTTCACGCTCTGGCCGAAGACATCGCTGTCGGGGCGCGCGAAATAGACGTGCTCGAACACGCAGTGCGCGGCCGGCGCCGGCGGAAACGGCTTGTACGAGCGGACGCCGTCGTCGCCGATCACCAGCACCTCGCCCGGCTCCACGTCGCGCTCGTAACGGGCGCCGATCAGGTCCATCGCGCAGGTCTCGGAGCAGACCACGTAGGCGTCCCCCAGGCGGCCGAGGGCAAGCGGCCGAAAACCGTGCGGGTCGCGGACGGCGATCAGGTTCTTCGGGGTCAGCAGGACGAGTGAGAAGGCGCCGCTGACCTGCGAGACCGACTCGACGATGGCATCCTCCGGCGTGGCGGCGCTCGACTTCGCGTACAGGTGGAGGACGACTTCCGTGTCGCTGTTGGTCTGGAAGATCGAACCATCCCGCACGAGTCGCTGCCGCAACTCGCCGGCGTTGACGAGGTTGCCGTTGTGGCAGAGCGCAATCTGCCCGTGCGCACAGTCGATCAGGATCGGCTGCGCATTGACGATCCGGCTGTCGCCGAACGTGGAGTAGCGAACGTGGCCGATCGCCATGGGTCCGGGCAGGGCGGCGAGCATCTTGTCGTTGAAGGCGTCGCCGACATAACCCATGGCGCGCGAGAGCTTCAACGCACCGTCGCGCGCGACAGCGATCCCGGCGCTCTCCTGGCCGCGGTGCTGCAAGGCGTACAGGCCGAGGTACGTCAGCGAGGACGCATCCTCGCGGCCGTAAATCCCGAAGACGCCGCATTCGTCGTGGAACTTGTCGTCCATCGCCTCATCCGGCGCATCCGCGCACCGCTTCCGCTATGCGGCGGAAGCCTCGAAGTACCGGGACAGCCCACTCCACCAACACCGCTCGGCCTCCGCGAGCGCAACATCGACGACCGGAGCGCCGTCGAGGCTGATCCGCAGGCGCGCGCCCCCCGTTCTCCCCAGCACCTGCGCCGGGACGCCCGCCGCGGAGGCCTGTCCAAGCACCGCGTCCGCGTCCGGCTCCGGAACCGACACGACGATCTGCGACGCCGCCTCGCCATGCAGCGCCGCCGCCGCGCCGCCCTCGTCGACGGCCGGAACCGTCACGTCAAAGCCTATCCCGCCGCTCTCGAAAGCGCACTCCGCGAGGGCGACCGACAGGCCACCATCGGAGCAATCGTGCGCGGAGCGCAGGCGCCCGGCCCCGGCCAGGCTCCCGACGAGCTGCTGCAGCGCGCGCTCGCGTCTCAAGTCCAGCGCCGGCGGAACGCCGCGCACGAGCCCGTGCATCACCTTCAGGTACTCGCTGCCGCCGAGCCCGCCGCCCGGCGCTCCGAGCAGCATCACAACCGCCCCCGCTTCCTGGAACGTGCGGCCGACGACCTGCCGGGCGTCCTCTATCACGCCCACCACGCCGAGCACCGGGGTCGGGAGAATCGCCTGGCCGTCCGTCTCGTTGTACAGGCTGACGTTGCCGCCGGTGATCGGTATGTCGAGGGCGCGGCACGCGTCGCCGATGCCGGCCACCGCACGAGAGAACTGCCACATGATCTCGGGCCGCTCCGGATTCCCGAAGTTCAGGCAGTTGGTCGCGCCGACCGGCCGCGCGCCGGCGCAAGCGACGTTGCGGGCCGACTCGGCCACCGCCAGCATCGCCCCGCGGTACGGATCGAGGAAGCAGTACCGACCGTTGCCGTCAACCGAGAAGGCGAGCGCGCGCGGCGTCCCCTTGATGCGTACCACCCCGGCCCCGGCCCCGACCGGCGCGATAGTGTTGGTCCGCACCATGTGGTCGTACTGCCGATAGATCCAGCGCTTGCTCGCGATGCCGGGCGATCCGACCAGCCGCAGGAAGACCTCCGAAGGGGTGCCCGCGGGCTCCAGCGCCGACAGGTCGAGCGCCTGCCGCTCGGCCAGATCCTCCGGCTCGCTGCACGGGCGGTCGTAGAGCGGCGCCTCGTCGGCCAGCGGCCGGTTGGGGATCTCCGCCACGGTCTCGCCGCCGTCACGCACCCGCAGGAGACCGTCGCCGGTCACCTCGCCGATTCGCACTGCATGCAGATCCCACTTCTCGAACACCCGGTCGACCTCCGCCTCGCGTCCCTGCCGTACTATGAACAGCATCCGCTCCTGCGACTCGGACAGCATGATCTCGTACGGCGTCATGTGCGACTCGCGCTGCGGCACCCGGGCGACGTCGATGTCGATGCCGGCGCCGCCGCGGGCGCCCATCTCGCACGACGAGCAGGTCAGCCCTGCTGCCCCCATGTCCTGCAGTCCCACCAGGGCATCGGTCTGCAGCACCTCCAGACACGCCTCGAGCAGGAGCTTCTCCATGAACGGATCGCCGACCTGCACGTTGGGACGCTTCTCGGCCGACGCGTCGTCGAACTCGGCCGACGCCATCGTCGCCCCGTGAATGCCGTCGCGGCCGGTCTTCGCCCCGACGTAGTAGACCGCGTTGCCGGTTCCCTCGGCGCGCCCCCGGATGACGCCCTCGATCGGCGCTATGCCGAGACAGAAGACGTTCACCAGCGGGTTGCCGGCATAGGTCTCGTCGAAAGCGACCTCCCCGCCCACTGTGGGGATCCCGATGCTGTTGCCGTAGCCGGCAATCCCCGCCACCACGCCTTCGACCAGGCGCCGGGTCAGCGGCGATTCCAGCGACCCGAAACGCAGGGAATCGAGCAGGGCGATGGGGCGGGCCCCCATGGTGAAAATGTCGCGGATGATCCCGCCCACGCCGGTCGCCGCTCCCTGGTACGGCTCGATGAAAGACGGGTGGTTGTGCGATTCGATCTTGAACACGGCGGCCAGTCCGTCGCCGATGTCGAGGACGCCCGCGTTCTCGCCCGGCCCCTGGAGCACGCCCGCCCCCTCGGTAGGCAGCGTTCGCAGGTGGATCCGCGAGCTCTTGTAGCTGCAGTGCTCGGACCACATGACCGAGAAGATGCCGAGCTCCAGCAGGTTGGGGTCGCGCCCCAGGATCGCAGCGATGCGCCGGTACTCGTCGGCGGTCAGGCCATGCGCCGCGACCGTGGCGGAATCGATCACGAGCGGTCCCCGGCCAGCAGCACGACCCCGAAGGCGGCCATCACGACTCCCGCCAGGGCCAGCACCGCGGCCACGATGAATCCGCCGGGCGGCGGCAACGGCACGATTCCGACGCCGAACAGCCCGGCGGCGGTCAGCAGGAGCGACCCCAGCCCGACGAAGATCCGTCCCAGACGCCGCCGCGCATCCGGAGCTGCCATCACACGACCTCCGCCGCCGGCGACCACGCCGCTGGCGATTCCAGCACCGACTCGAACATCACGCGGCCGTCCGTGCTCCCGACCGCCGACTCGCAGGCCCGTTCGGGATGCGGCATCAGCCCGACGACGTTTCGCTCCCGGTTGCAGATGCCGGCAATCGCCTCCGTCGACCCGTTGACGTTCCAGCGTTCGTCGAGCTTCCCGTCCGGCGCGGTGTAGCGGAAGACGACCTGGCGGTTGTCGGCGAGCGTCCGCAGGGTCTCCGGAGCGGCGTAGTAGTTCCCCTCGCCGTGGGCGATCGGGATCCGCAGCACCCGGCCCTGCGCCGCGCTCCGGGTGAACGGCGTGTCCACTTCGTCCACCCGGAGGTGGACGTGCTCGCAGATGAACTTCAGATCGCGGTTGCGGCGCATTCCACCGGGCAGCAACCCGGCCTCGAGCAGCACCTGGAAACCGTTGCAGATGCCGATAACCGGCCCGCCGGCGGCGGCGAACTCCTTCACGCGGCCCATGATCGGCGAAAAGCGGGCAATCGCCCCGCACCGCAGGTAGTCGCCGTACGAGAATCCGCCGGGAAGCACCACCGCATCGGCGCCGCCGAGATCGGTTGCCTTGTGCCAGACCAGGTCGACCTCCTGGCCCAGGACGCCGGCCAGCGCGTGGTGCGCGTCGTGGTCGCAGTTCGAACCGGGAAAGACCACTACCGCGAATCTCATCCGACCTCCACCCGGTAGCTCTCGATAACCGGATTCGCCAGCAGCCTGTCGGCCATCTCGTGGGCGAGCGACCGCGCGTGGTCGACGGTCGCCGCGTCGATGTCGAGCTCGAAGTACTTCCCCTGCCGCACGTCGCGAACCGCGTCGTAGCCGAGCGTGTGCAGGGCCCCCGTGATGGTCTTGCCCTGCGGGTCCAGGATCGAGGGCTTCAGCGTGACGTAGACCTTCGCCTTCACGACATCTCCACCGCCGCGGCGGCCAGTGCGCGGTCCATGATGGCATCGACGTGGCGAAGCTGCACCTCCAGATCGAAGGCGCGCTCGATCTCGTCCGCGCCGAGAACGGCGGTCACCTCCGGATCGGCCAGCAGCAGCGCCTTGAAGCCGAGTCCTTCGTCGTGCGCGCGCATGGCGTTGCGCTGCACCAACAGATAGGCGTCCTCCCTGGAGACCCCGCGGCGGGCCAGCTCCAGAAGCACCGTCCCCGAGAAGACGACGCCGCGCGACCGCTCCAGGTTCTCGCGCATCCGCTCGGGATGGACGACCAGGCCGCGCACGATGCGCGTGAACCGGCGAACCATGTGATCGAGCGCGCAGAAGCTGTCGGGCACGATGACCCGCTCCACGGACGAATGCGAGATGTCGCGCTCGTGCCACAGCGCCACGTTCTCGACGGCGGCCAGCGCGTTGGTCCGCACCAGCCGCGCCAGCCCGGTGATCTGCTCGCAGCCGATCGGGTTGCGCTTGTGGGGCATCGCCGACGACCCCTTCTGGCCCTTCGCGAACGGCTCGGCCACCTCGCCGATCTCGGTCTTCTGCAGGCCGCGCACCTCGAGCGCGAACTTCTCCAGCGAGGCCGCGGTGATCGCCAGGGCGCCGAGCAGCTCGGCATGGCGGTCGCGCTGCACCACCTGGGAGGCGACCGGCTCCGGGGTCAGCCCGAGACGGCTGCAGACACCCGCCTCGATCTCCGGGTCCAGGTGCGCGTAGGTCCCGACCGCGCCCGAGAGCTTGCCGACGCCGATCGTCTCGCGGGCGCGGACCAGCCGCTCGCGGGCGCGCTGCAGCTCCGTGAACCAGAGCGCCAGCTTCAGCCCGAAGGTCATCGGCTCGGCGTGGACGCCGTGGGTCCGGCCGATCATCGGCGTCCGCCGGTGCTCGTCGGCCCGCTCGCGCACGGCGGCGGCGAGCAGGTCCAGATCGCCCAGCAGCAGGTCGCACGCCTCGCGCATCTGCAGGGCGTGGGCGGTGTCGATCACGTCCGACGACGTCATCCCGAAGTGCAGCCAGCGCGCAGAGGGACCGACGTGCTCGGCCACCGCCGTCGTGAACGCAATGACGTCGTGCTGCGTAGTCTCCTCGATCTCCGCGACGCGCGCCGCGTCGACCGCACCGCGCTCGCGGATGTCGCGCGCCGCCTCGGGCGGGATCAACCCGCGGCCGGCCATCGCCTCGGCGGCCGCGACCTCCACGCGCAGCCACGTGTCGTACTTGCGCTGATCGGTCCACAGGCGGCCCATCTCGCGCGGAGTGTAACGGGGGATCATCAGGAACGGACCTCGTGGCTCCCGGCGCGGGGACCGGCGCCGGACGGACCATGAAAAGGAAGCGCGGTCTGGCGCAGTGCGACGGCCGGCGGCGGCGCCGGCGGCGCCAGGACGCCCAGGTCGATGGTCGGCGTCACCCGATCCTGGCGCGTCACCACCACCTGGACATCGCTCCGGCCACGGGCCGCGAGCGCCTCGCGGCAGGTCATCTCGGCCAGCTCCGGGAGATTGTTGACCCGGCTCAGATGGGCGAGCACGAGGCAGCGTACCGAAGGGCCCAGGTGGTCGCGCACGAACGCGGCGAGCGATTCGTTCGACAGGTGGCCGCCGTCGCCCGCGATGCGCTCCCGCGTGGATCGGGTGTAGGGGCTGACCCGCAGCAGCTCGGCGGCATGGTTCGACTCGATGACCAGCAGGCGGCAGTCGCGAAACCGCTCGATCAGCGCCGGCGTCGGCCTGCCGACGTCGGTCGCGTAGCCGATGGCCCCTTCCGGCGTCTCGATGCGGAAGGCGACCGTCCCGGCCGCGTCGTGCGGCACCTCGAAGGGAATGAAGCGCAGGCCGCCCAGCTCCACCGCCACGCCGGCAAACGCCTCCCGCCAGCCGGGGATCTCCACCGCCCCCCATTCCTCGCGGACGGCAGCCGTCGCGTGAACCGGTACGCCGTGGCGTTTCGACAGCATGCGAGCCCCACGCGTGTGGTCCCCGTGCGCGTGGGTGATCATGACGGCGTCGATGGCGGCAGGATCGACATCCACCGCCGCGAGGCGGCGGGTCAGGTCCCGGTAGCTGAACCCGGCATCGAGCAGCACGCGGGCGCCGGCGTGCGACACGAGCGTCGC
The DNA here is from genome assembly GCA_963662835.3 of Vicinamibacterales bacterium. Classification (GTDB taxonomy): domain Bacteria; phylum Acidobacteriota; class Vicinamibacteria; order Vicinamibacterales; family UBA8438; genus WTFV01. The sequence continues at coordinate 2,447,609 of CAXXVU020000002.1, read as the reverse complement.
ATTCCCCGCGCTGCCGCTCCCGAGCACCGTCAACTCGACCGCGATGGTCCCCGTCCTCCCGTTCAGTTGCCCAGGTCGAGGCGCGCGGGCGACAACGCCGGCCCCGCCACGGGTCCCACCAGCGTCGCGGCCAGCGCACCGTTCCGAAACAGGTCCGCCGCCACCCGCTGCACGTCGCCGGCCGTGACGCGCTCGATGCCGGCCAGCGTCTCCGACAGCGGCACCTGCCGGCCGAAGTACATCTCGCACTGCGCGAGGTGCGACATGCGGCTGCTCGTGCTCTCGAGTCCGAGCACGCAACTGCCCTTCAGATGGTCCCGGGCGCGCTGCAGCTCCTCGCCGGGCACCGCCGTGCTCCTGAGGGCGCGCAGCTCGTCCACGATCAGGTCCACCACCTCGCCGACCGCGGCGCCGTCGCATCCGACGTACACGGACAGCACGCCGGCGTCCCGATAGGACGTCAGGCTGCTGCTGACCGCGTAGGCCAGCCCCCGCTTCTCGCGGATGTTCTGGAAGAGGCGCGAGCTCATCGAGCCGCCCAGCACCGTGTTGAGCACGTAGGTGGCGTAACGATCCTCGTGGCTCTGCGGGTAGCCGCGCGTGCCGAGGCACAGGTGCGCCTGCTCCAGGTCCTTGTCGCGCAGCTCGATCCGGGCCGCGACCGACGGCTCGCTGGTGCGGAGCGGCCCACCCCCCGCCGACAGCGGCGCGAAAGCCGTCCCGACCAAGTCGCGCATGGCCGGCGTGTCCACGCTGCCCGCGGCCGAGACGATCAGGTTGCCGGCCGTGTAGGCGCCGGCGAAGTACTCGCGCAGCGCGGTCGCGTCTATCGCGCCGACCGATTCGGCGGTCCCCAGGATCGGGCGCCCGAGGGGATGGTCCGGCCAGAAGCTGGCCGTGAACACCTCGTGGACCAGATCGTCCGGCGTGTCCTCGACCATCTTGATCTCTTCGAGGACGACGCTCTGCTCGCGGCGGATCTCCTCGTCGGCGAACGCCGGGTTCAACAGCAGGTCGCTCAGCAGATCGACGGCCCGCGGAAGATGCTCGTCGAGCACCTTCACGTAGTAGCCGGCGTACTCCTTCGCGGTGAACGCGTCGAGCTGACCGCCGATGGAGTCGATCTCCTGCGCGATAGCCTCCGCCGAACGCGAGGCCGTCCCCTTGAAGAGCATGTGCTCGACGAAGTGGGCGATGCCGGCGCGATCCGCGCCCTCGTGCCGGGAGCCCCGCGTCAGCCAGGCCCCGAGGCTGACCGAGCGCACCGCGGGCATCGGCTCCGTGAGCAGACAGAGGCCGCTATCGAAATGGTGACGCTCGATCATCTCGGAGGGCACCCGCGGCGGTCCGCCGCAAGAGACGCTGTAAGCACGCAAACGCTTGCGAAGACTCGGGTTAAGCGAACCGGGAAAGGTGCATCGTACCACACGTCGCAGGACCGCAGCAACCGCCGGCCCGGCGGGCGGGCCGTTCCCGTCGTCTTCGCGCACACGAACCGCGTGTTAGCATGCGGCCCGCCCCTTGCGGCGGAGGGAACGACCGTCTCATGTCCGCGTTGCAGACGATTACCGAGCTCGAGCCCGAAGCCCTCGCGGATGCGCTGGCCCGCCGCGGAGCGAAACCCTTTCACGCCCGGCAGATCTACCGGTGGATCTACCGGCGGGGCGTTTCCGAGTTCGCGGGGATGACCGACCTGTCGCTCGACCTGCGGGCGACGCTCGAACGGACGTTCGCCATCCCGACCCCGGCGGTGACCGCGCGGAGCGAGTCGGCCGACGGTACCGTCAAGTTCCTGCTGCGGCTCGACGACGGGCGGGAGGTGGAATCGGTCTTCATCCCCGACACGCCGGCCATGACGCTCTGCGTGTCGACGCAGGTCGGCTGCGCGATGCGCTGCGGCTTCTGCCTGACCGGCCGAATGGGCCTGTCGCGGAACCTGACGGCCGGCGAGATCGCCGCCCAGGTGCGCGTGATGGCGCACGCCCTCGGGCTGGCGGACCGGCGCTTCAACATCGTGCTGATGGGCATGGGCGAGCCGCTGCACAACTACGACGAGACGATGAAGGCGCTGCGGATGCTGGCGGCCGACTGCGGTCTCGCGGTGAGCCCCCGGCGCGTGACCCTGTCGACGGTCGGCGTGCTCCCGGGGCTCGAGCGGCTGGCCGGGGAGCCGCTGATGCCGAACCTGGCGGTCTCGCTGCACGCGACCACCGAAGAGCTGCGCGACCGGCTGGTGCCGGTGAGCCGCAAGTACGGCCTGGCCGACCTGATCGCCGCGTGCCGGCGGTTCCCGGTGGCGCGGCGCGACCGGATCACCTTCGAGTACGTCCTGCTGCGCGACGTCAACGACGGCGTCGCCGACGCCCGGCGGCTGGCGAACCTGCTGCGCGGCATCCGCTCGAAGGTCAACGTGATCCCGCTCAACGAGGCGCCCGGCATCCCGTACCGCCGGCCGTCCGACGCCCGGATCGACCGCTTCGCGCAGACGCTGGCCGACCGGCACGTCACCGTGTCGGTGCGCAAGAGCCGCGGGCGCGACATCCGCGCCGCCTGCGGGCAGCTCATCGTCGAGGGAGCCGAACCGGCTCCGGGCCAGCGCGCGGCGGCCCTGCTCGCGGAATAGCCTGCTCGTCAACCCCCATTCGCCGTTTTCGAGAATGAAGACGCGCATTCGCGCTTCCCAGGGCGCAGAGGCGAACCATGACCGCAATCCCGGACTCCACAGTCGTACCGCCATTCCCGCTCAGGTGCGTGCACCTGAATCGGACGTCCGAGCTGACGCCGTACCGGATGGAGCCGGACGAGGCCCGCGGCATCATGGACCTGCTCCGCTTCTACGGCCCGCGCAGCGCGCTGCGACAGGCGACGGCCTGGTTCGGACCGGGCGGCGGACTGCCCGGCTACGCGGCGCACGGCGCCTACTTCGACTACGACCACGTACTCCGGAACCTGACCGGGCGCACCGGATTCGAGAGCCCGATCGGCCGCACGATCCAGGGCGGCGGCAAGGGATACTCGCTGGCCGGGGCGTTCGCCTCCACCCTCGGCGAGCTCGTCGAGCGGGTGCTCGGCTGCCTCCAGGGCCTGGCGGCGGCGTCCGGCCGCCTGCGGTTCGGCTCGTGCAGGGAGCTCCGGAGCCAGGGGCTCGGGTGTGCGGGACCGGACGTCGTGACGCTCTTCGCTCCGGAGCAGCACGAAGGCCGGGCCCGGATGTTCGATCGCTTCGCGGACGACAGCCTGCTGCACTGGATCGAGGGGCGACGGCTGTTCAGCGGCGACCCGCTATGGGTGCCCGCGCAACTGGTGCTGCTGCATTACGAGCGCGATCCGGGCGAAGCCGTCATCGGCTACAGCAGCTCCGGCGGCCTCGCCTGCCACGCCACGCCACGCGAGGCGCGCTACCGCGCGGTCGTCGAGTTGTTCGAAAGAGACGCTTTGAACGTCTATTGGTACAGCAGGGTTTTTCCGCGGCGCATCGACTTCGATCGGCCGCCGCGGCAACCGGCGCTGCGCAGGTTGCTGCACGCGGCGCAGGGCCTCCCGGCGACTTTAGGGTTCCATGTGCTCGTTCTCGACACTCCGGAGTTACCGACGGTGACCGTCATGTCCATCGATCCCCGGCTGCGGCGGTACGCGTACTGCGCCGGCTCCGCGGCCGACGTCGACATCGACGCGGCCGTGCTCGCCGCGCTGACCGAGTACGGCCAGTCGGAGCGCAATCTGCGCCTGGCCGTCGCGGCGCCCGACTGGCGCTTCGCCCGCGCACTGCGGCAGACGTTCGACGTCGGCCCGGACGCGGATCCGCGCGAGCTCGATGCGTTCTTCAAGGTCCTGCCGTACTACGGGCACGCAGGCAACGTCGGGAAGCTGCGGTGGTACGCGGAGAGCACCGACGCGGTGCGCCTGTCGGAGCTGCCGGCAGGCGAGAAGGAGGAGCGGGACGGAAAATGGGCGACGCTGGCGAGGCTGTTGGCGGCGCGGGGCATCGATCCGGTCGTATTCGACTTCACGCCCCCGCAGCTCGACGGCCTGTCCCTGATCAAGGTCTTCATTCCCGAGCTCACGCAGCCCATGTCGCCGGCCATGCCGTTCCTGGGGCATCCCAGGTTCTACGAGCTGCCCCGGGCGCTCGGCCGCACCGCGCGGCGCCTCGAGTTCCGTGATCTCGCGACGGACCCGTTGCCCTACCCATAGGAGCTCGATGTTGTTACCTGGGGCGCACCGGTGGCAGCGGCGGACCGTGCTGAATCTCGCGTTCTGCACGTTCGTCGCGACGATCCTGGGGCTGGCCATGCGAGGGACCGTGGTTCCCGGCTACTTCGTGGTCAGCTACTGCATCGGGCTCTCCATCGAGATCTGTACCCGGTTCGGGAGGGCGTACGCGCCACCGGCGGTGCCGCGGTTCGCAGTGATGGGCGCAATGACCGGTTGCGGCCTGATGATCGGACTCACGATGGGCGGCGCCCTGGTGCTGGGCGACCCGGCGTCGCTCCTCGTCGACAGCGCATCCCTCCTCGTCGGCGTGCTGATCAGCGCGCTGGCCGTCGCAGCTTTCGAGGGTGCAAGACGACTGTGGGACGCCCGCGAACAGGTAGCACGGGCCGAACGCGACGCGCTGACGCGCGACAAGGCGCTGGCGGAGGCCGAGTTGCGGGTGCTGCAGGCGCAGGTGGAGCCGCACTTCCTGTTCAACACGCTGGCCAACGTCATCTCGCTCGTCCGCACGCATCCCGCTCGCGCGGCGCGGCTCCTGGAGCAGCTCACCGCGCTGCTGCGCGCATCGCTGTCGCGGACCCGCCGCACCGCCGGGACGCTGGGCGACGAGCTCGGCGTCGTGCGCGCGTACCTGGACATCCAGGCGCAGCGGATGGGAGGGCGGATGACGTACGCCATCGAGGTGGAGCCCGGCCTGGAGACGGTGCCGATGCCGCCGCTCCTCGTCCAGCCGCTGGTGGAGAACGCGGTGCTGCACGGCATCGAGCCGTCCGCGTCCGGCGGGCGCGTGCGGGTGTGCGCGGAGCGGTCCGCCGGCGCGGTGCGGATCCGGGTGGCCGACGACGGGGTGGGCATGCACCCGGACACCGCCGGGCACGGGATGGGCCTGGCCAACGTGCGGGAGCGTCTCCGGGCCTCGTACGGCGGTCGCGGAACGTTGACGCTGCTCGATCAACCCGGTGGCGGCGTCAGCGCTGACCTGCGGATACCCCTGACCGCGGCCGGGAGCGCGGAGCAGCGATGAGCAACCTCCAGGCCCCCACGGCGCTGATCGCCGACGACGAGCCAGCCCTGCGGGCGGAGCTCGAACGGCTCCTCGCCCGCGCCTGGCCGGATCTCGTCGTCGCGGCATCGGTCGGGGACGGCGCGGCAGCGGCCGAAGCCATCGAACGGCTGAAACCGGACGTTGCCTTCCTGGACATCCGCATGCCGCCGCCCTCGGGGCTCGACGTCGCCCGGACCGCCGGCCCGGAGACCGCCGTCGTCTTCGTGACGGCGCACGACGCACACGCCGTCGAGGCATTCGAGCGCGCCGCGGTGGACTATCTTCTCAAGCCGGTCACGGAACCGCGCCTGCGGGAGACCGTCGACCGCCTGCGGCGGCGGCTGGCGGGCGGCGGACCCGCGGTCCTCGACGCGCAGGCGCTGAGTGCGCTAAGCCGGCGCGTCGGAGACGCCTCGGGGCGCCTCCACTGGCTGAAAGTGGGCCTGCGGGGCCGTGTGGAGCTGGTCGCGGTCGACGACGTCTGCTACTTTCGCGCCGACGGCAACTACACGGCCGCCGTCACGCGCGACAAGGAACACGCGGTCCGCACGTCGATCGAGGATCTGGCCGCGCGGCTCGATCCGCAACGCTTCTGGCGCATCCACCGCAGCACCATCGTCAACGTCGCCGCGATCGAGGCGGCAATCCGGCACGCGCGGGGCGACTACCGCGTGCGGTTGAAGGAACGCCCGGAGGTCCTGCGGGTCAGCCGCGCCTACGGGCACCTGTTCCGGCGCATGTAGCCCGCCCCGAGCACTCCATCCATCGCCATCCGTCCGTTTCATCCCGCCTATGCGCCGTTTCACTCCTCTATATCGCGGTTCGCCGCATCGGCATCCCCTTCCGCCCGTTTTCCTGTTACGGTTCTCCACGTGTCAGGCGTGCCACCGGCAGCGGCGCGCTCTTCGCCAACGCGGTTGCGCAAGGAGGAACGAGGAATGAAGCTCACCGTCCTGGACCGAATCGAGGAACCCTTCGACGTGCCCGGCGCCGTCGTCGCGGCCGCCGGCTGCTGCTGCTGCTGCTCCTGCGCGGCGGGCGGCCTCACCGGGTAGCGGGCCCGCCGCGCGACGCCACGGTCTCCGATGCATGCGAGCACAGCGATGGTCACCGGCACGACAGGCAACCGGCACATCCGCGATTGTCCGCTGGTACTGAATCCGCACCTGCGCATCGTGCAGTGCGGCGAGGACGAGCTGCTGGTGAAGCACGGGTTCCGCTCGCGCCTGTCGACGCTGCTGCGCGACGACGGGCGGACGGGACTGCTGGCCGTGGTCCTGGGCGCGTTCCGGGAACCGGCGACCCTCGCGGAGCTCGAGAACTCGGAGGCCGTGGCGCCGGACCGGGCGGCGGACGCGGCGTCCCTCGTCGAGCAGCTCGTTGCTCAGCGCGTGCTGATTCGGCCCACCGACCACCTCCCGCGCGTCTACCTGTCAATGCGCTTCGGCGACGCCGGGGCCGCGGCGATCGAGCCCGCATGCGTCGGCATCGTCGGCTGCGGCCACCTCGGATCGCGCATCGCGCGGGAGCTGGCCCGGGTGCGCGTCGGCCGGCTGGTGCTGCTCGACGACCGCGTCGCCGGCCCGGAGGACGCCGACTACTTCGACTGCGCGACCCGCCTCGCCGTACCGGGCACGGCGTTCGTGCAGGTCACGGCGCAGGCGCTGCAGGAGATCGGCTACGAGAACGTGAGCCCGTTGCTCGGCCCCAGGCACGACGATGCCGGACTGACGTCGGTCTTCGAGCAGTGCGGGTTCGTCCTGGTGGCCCTCGAACGCTTCTCGCCCTCCGTCCTGCACGCCGCCAACCGCGCCGCGCTGGCCGCCGGCCGCCCCTGGATGAGCGTGTATTTCGACGGCAGCGAGGCCGTGATCGGACCGCTCTACGTGCCGGGGGACACGGCCTGCTACAACGAGTTCGAGGTCCAGAACGAGGCCTGCATCGCCCGGCAGGACGACTACCACGTCTACAAGGACTCGCTGGCCTCCCCGTCCGCGGCGCCCGGCGACCGGCGGGCCCCGGACCCGGTGCTGCCGCCGTTCCTGGCGATCGCCGGCGGCTGGGCGGCGACGGCGGCGATCCCGTTCCTGGCGGGCAGGGGCTCCTTCCTGCTGGAACGGGCGGTGCACGTGGACTTCGAGCGGGCGGAGATCGACTACCAGAACGTCCTGAAACTGCCTCGGTGCCCGGCCTGCTCGCCCGCGCGCCATCCGTACCGGCACCCCTTTCTCTAGCCGCATGCAGGCAGGAGCGCCATGAGCCACGAGCCGATGCCCCGTCCGCTTCCCGACCCTGCGTTGGCGGCCCTGCTGGAAGGCACCGTCCTGCCCAGCCCGAACCGCGTCGAGCTGGCACGCACCGCAGCGACGGACTATCGCCGGCGGTTCGACGGCGGCGAGCCCCACGTCGCGGAGCTGTTCCAGGAGAACAGCAAGCTGTCGCCGCATACGACGGGCCGCGAGCCCGGCGACGCCGCCGCGCTCGACGCCGCGCGGGAGTGGTACCTGTCGACGGCCTACCGCCCGCGGGACGAAGACCTGGCGGCCGACCAGGCCTGCGCGATGCGGCTGCCCGTCGACGAGCTGCCGCCGTGCCTCGCCGGCATCCTGGCGCCGTTCACGCAGACCGGCCGGCACTCGTCCCTGCTCTACGGCGTGGACCTGTTCGTGCTCCACGCGCAGTCGCTGCTGCGGGTCGTGCCGCGGAGCGGATTCGCGTGGCGGGACCGCCGGACGGAGCCTGACGACGAGCCGCGCGTGCGCCGGTCCATCGTGTCGGCGGAGCGCGTGCCGGACACCGGGCCGCTCCTGTTTCTCGTCGCGGCGCCCTGGCGCTACATGCTGTTCCTGGGGCCGCGCGGCTACCGGCGCATGCTGCTGGACGCGGGGGAGCTGCTGGCGCAACTGCGAAGCGCCGCGGCGGAAGCCACCGTCGCGGTCTCGGTCTTCCCGGACTTCCACGACCGGCGCGTGGACGACGTCCTGCGGCTCGACGGCGTCGAGCGCACGGTCATCGCGATCGTGGCGCTCGAGGGAGCGCGGTCGTGACGGCGGCGCCGGGCGCCAGCGGCGCGATCCGGCAGGAGCTGCTCGCAGAGCTCGAGCAGATGACTCCGGCCGAGCAGGAAGCCCTCGCCGAGATGGCCCGCCGCTACCGCGCGGCGCCTCCCCGCGGCGGCCGCCCCTCCGGCCTCGCGTTCGTGCAGTCGTTCCTGAAGGCCGACCGGCGGCTCCCGGCCTACCGGGCCCCGGCGCCGGCCAAGGCCGGACCACCGGCCCCGGTCAAGCGCTTTCCCGGACGCCGGCAGGTACGGCTTCCGGATGCCCCGCCGGTTGCAGGCGGCCTGCAGGACGTGCTCGAGCGGCGTCGCTCCAGCCACGACTTCGGAACCGCGGCGATGCCGCTGCCCACCCTGGCCGGCCTGCTGCACGCCAGCTACGGGGTCCGGGAGCTCCGGCGCGCCTACGACGTCCGCGACTTCCCGTTCCGCTACGCGCCGTCGGCCGGCGGCCTGCAACCGATCGACCTCTACCTGGTGGCGAACGAGGTCGACGGGCTGGCCCGCGGGCTCTACTGCTACGACCCGCTGGCAGCCGCCCTCACGCTGCTCGACGAGGGCAACCTGCGGCGGCGCCTGAGCCGTTGCGGTCTCGACCGGCCCTGGCTGGCGTACGCGCACGCAGTCCTGGTGCTCGTCTGCAACCTGCCGCGGGTCTTCTGGAAGTACGGCGACCGCGGCTACCGGTTCGCGCACGTCGACGCCGGCGTGCTGGCCCAGAACCTCTACCTCGCGGGCACGGCGCTGGGCCTGACCACCTGCGCCGTGGCCGGCTACTACGACGACGCCGTGCACGAGCTGCTCGGCCTCGACGGCCGCGACGAGTGCGCGGTGCTGCTGTTCGCGGTCGGGTCCCGCGCCGATGCGCCGTCTGCCGCCGCTGCTGCCGGGCGCGCACATGCCGAGTGATTTCGCCGGATACGTCAAGTGTCGAGGGCTTCGCCCTCACGGCCTGCACGGCGCGCCGGCGACCTCAAACCGAGGCCGCGACCAGCTCGCCCGCCATCGTCTCCCCGGCGCCGGTGACGCGCACGCGGACCCTCTGGTTCTCGGGACGTTCGGCGGGGATGCGGACGCGCAGGTAGTTGTCGGTCAGCACGACAGTGCCGCCGGACTGGGCCAGCGTCAGGCCGGGGCGAACGCTGCCGACCTGGGCCTCGCGGAACCGCGCCGCCAGCGCGGCCCCGGTCTCGCGCACGGCGCGCGCCCGCTCGCGGATGCGCCGCCCGTGCACCTTGCCGGGCATCGCGGTCGCCTCGGTGCCGGGACGATCGGAGTAGGGAAAGACATGGAGATAGGTGAGCGGACTCTGCCTGATGAAGTCGACGGTCGCCGCCGCGTCGGCGTCGGTCTCCCCGGGAAACCCGACGACGAGGTCGCTGCCGATCGCCGCGTGCGGCAGGCGCGCCCGGATATCGTCGACGACGGCCCGGTACCCCGCCGCCGTGTACGGCCGCCGCATCCGCCGCAGGACGGCGTCGCAGGCGTGCTGCAGCGGGAGGTGGAAATGCGGCGCGAACCGCGGGCTCGTCGTGACCAGCTCCACCACCTCCGGGGTGCAGTCCATCGGCTCCAGCGAGCTCATCCGCACCAGGAAGTCCGCCGGATGCGCGGCGAGCGCCTTCAGCAGTGCGACGAGCGACGACGGGGGAGTCAGGTCGCGGCCGTAGGAGCCGAGGTGGACGCCGGTGAGCTGCAGCTCGCGATACCCCGCCGCTGCGGCCTCGCCCACCTCGTCGAGCACCCGCGGCAGCGGTACGCTGCGGCCCCGCCCGCGCGTCGACGGGATGATGCAGTAGGCGCACGCCTCGTCGCAGCCGGTCTGCACGCGCAGGGTGTAGGCGGTCCGGCCCCGCTCGCCGGGCCGGATCGGCGCGCCGCAGGCGCCGTCGCCGCCGCCGAAGCGCTCCGCGGTGGTCGGCTCCATCGTGTCCAGGATGCGCGCGGCGAGGGCCTCCTTCTCCACGTTGGGCACCACCGCGACAACGCCGGGCAGGGCGGCCACCTCCTCGGCGGCGCGGGACGCATAGCAACCGGTGGCGACGATGCGGGCGGCCGCGTTGGTCCGCGCGATACGCCGGATCACCTGCCGCGTCCCCTGGTCGGCGGTCGCGGTGACCGAGCAACTGTTGACGACGACGACGTCCGCCGCCTCGACCGGCGCCGGCGAGCCGCCCGCGGCGCGCAGGCCCCGCTCGAGCGCGAACGAGTCCGCCTGGTTGACGCGGCAGCCGAACGTGACGACGGCGAACTTCATCGCTGGGGAGTATATGTGACCTCACGCCTGTCGCTCGCGCCGCGAACGGCGGTGGAGAGCGCCTCCCCGGCGCCGGATGGACGTGGCGACGCCCCCGCAGGCACGCTTGGGCCGCCGTGCTGACGAGCAACCACATGGACCCCACCAGCAAGCGCGACAGCAAACGGGACACCGGCCGGCCTCCGGGCGTGTTCACCTCGCAGGCGATGCAGCGTGTGCTGCGCTTGGCGATGCGCGCCGCCCCGAACAACCTTCCGGTGCTGATCACGGGCGAATCGGGAACCGGCAAGGAGGTCGTCGCGCGCTTCATCCACGACCGTTCCGGCCGGCCCCGGGAACGGTTCGTCCCCTACAACTGCACCGGCCTGACGCGCGAGATCGTCGATTCGCAGCTCTTCGGCCACCGGCGCGGAGCGTTCACCGGCGCGACCGAGCACACGACCGGCCTGATCCGCGCCGCCGACCGCGGCACGCTGCTCCTGGACGAGATCGGCGAGCTCGACGCGCACATCCAGCCCAAGCTGTTGCGCGTGATCGAGAACCGCGAGATCCATCCGGTCGGACATCACCTCCCCCTGGAGATCGATGTCCGCATCCTGGCCGCAACGAACGTGGACATCGACCAGATGGTCCGGGACAGGCTCTTCCGCGCGGACCTGTTCTACCGCCTGAACATCGTCCGCATCCACGTTCCTCCCCTGCGCGACCATCGCGAGGACATCCCGCCCCTCGTCAGGTACTACCTGCGCCGGCACTCTCGGGAGCAGCGCAAGCCCGGCATCCGCATCTCCGGTGCCGCGACCGAGCAGTTGCTCGCACGCGACTGGCCGGGCAACATCCGACAGCTCGCCAACGAGATCCGACGCCTGGTAACGTTCTCGGAGGCAGGCACGGTCATCCGGCAGACGCACCTCTCCCAGCCGGCCGGGGCCGGCGCCGGGGAGAGCCGCCATCCCGACACGGTCACGATCCCCACGGACCAGCCGTTGCCGACCGCTGTCGAGCAGGTCGAGCGCACGCTCATCCTCAAGGCGCTCCTGCAGACCAAGGGCCGCTTCGGCGCCGCCGCCGAACGCCTGGGCATTTCGCGCAAGGGACTGCTGCTCATGCGACGCCGGCTGAACATCGATTCCTTCCTGCTCCACGATTGACGCCCGGTTCGTGCCGGGACTGGGGCCGTCCATCGTCGGTCGGCGCAGCACCACGACTGGAACGCCCAGTGCCGTATCCTCCAATGCTCTGCGAGAAGGCGGCATCGACGCGGCGCTCGAATTCCGACAGCAACCGCCGGAGAAGGCTTTGGTGCAGCCGGCTGTCCGTCAGCGTGAGCCAGACGGCCAACGGCAGGTCGTCGAGGAAGAGAGCTGCGACTCCGCCCGACCCAGCGTCATGCGGCACGGCATGGATGACCTCGGTCAACACGCCTGGCAGGTTGCCGCTCTTGGCGGCGAACGCGGCGAACGCGGAGAACGCGCGCATCGTGGTCGACGGGGTGTTGGCGCTGGACCACGAAGGGCGCCGGATCCACGAAGGCGTTGAGTGGAGCCGCTCGGGGGCCCGATCCGGTTGTCAAGGTCGGCCGCTGCCAATACGCTCTGTGCGGTAGGCGACCGTGCCGGACACTCCAACCCGCCCTTCCGTCGAGCCGCCCCTCGCGCAGGCGCTCGTCCCCGTGGTGGTGCTCATCGGCCTGCTCGGCGCCGCGGTGTACCTGTTCGGCGACGAGTCCTCGTTCGGCCCCAACCAGATCGCCCTGGTGCTCGGGACCGCCGTCGCCGGGCTCGTGGGCCTGGCCAACGGCCACCCGTGGGCCGAGATCGAGGGCGCCATCCGGCGCGGCATCGCCACGTCGATGGGCGCCATCCTGATCCTGCTCGTGGTCGGCTCGGTCATCGGCACCTGGATCCTGGCCGGCATCGTGCCGACGATGATCCACTACGGCCTGTCGCTGCTGGCCCCGTCCATCTTCTACGCCGCCGCGTGCGCCATCTGCGCCGTCGTCGCGCTGGCCACCGGCAGCTCCTGGACCACCGCCGGCACCGTCGGCCTGGCCCTGGTCGGCACCGCCGCCGCCTACGAGCTGCACCTGGGGATCGCCGCCGGCGCCATCATCTCGGGGGCCTATTTCGGCGACAAGATGTCGCCGCTGTCCGACACCACCAACCTCGCCCCCGCGGTCGCCGGCTCGGAGCTGTTCACCCACATCCGGCACATGGTCTGGACCACGGCGCCGAGCTTCGGCCTCGCGCTCGTCCTGTTCGCCGCCATCGGCCTCGCCACGCCGGCGCCGGAAGGGTCGGGCGACCTCGACGCGGTGCTGGCCGCGCTCGACCGCAGCTTCGCCATCGGGCCGCACCTGCTGATCCCGCTCGTGCTGGTGCTGACCCTGGTGGTGCGCCGGATGCCGGCCTTCCCGGCGCTGCTGATAGGCGCACTGGTCGGAGGATTGTTCGCCGTCCTGTTCCAGCCGGAGGCGGTGCTGCGCTACGTGGACGAGCCCGACCTGGCCCGCCCCGTCGCGCTGGTCAAGGGGGTCTGGCAGGCGCTGCACGGCGGCTACGTGCTCGACTCGGGCAACGCCGCCCTCGACGAGCTGCTGTCGCGCGGCGGCATGGCGAGCATGCTGCAGACCGTGTGGCTGATCATGACGGCGATGATGTACGGCGCCGTGCTGGAGGCCACCGGCGTCCTGCAGGCGCTGGCCCGCCGCATCCTGCGCGCGGTGCGCACCGCCGGCGGACTGATCCTGGCCACGCTGGCCACCGCGTTCGGCGTCAACGTGCTGGCCTCGGACCAGTACATCTCCATCGTGCTCCCCGGCCGGATGTTCCGCGGCGAGTACGAGCGGCGGCGGCTCGACCCCAAGAACCTGTCGCGCACGCTGGAGGACTCCGGCACCATCACCTCGGTGCTCATCCCCTGGAACACCTGCGGCGCGTTCATGGCCCAGACGCTCGGCGTGTCGACGCTGACCTACGCGCCGTTCGCCTTCTTCAACCTGATCAACCCGTTCGTCGCCGCGATCTACGGCTTCGCGCGCATCGGGATCGCGCCGCTCGACCCGGCGGCGGCGCAGCATCCGGCCGCCGCCGAGAAGCCTGCTGCCGCGGGCCGACCTGCAGCGGGGGCGTAGGCAGCGCAAGCACAGGGCCCGCATCTCGCACGCCGCGATCGATCAGTTGATGGCCACAGGGGTGACCTCCTGTATCGTGCAGGATCGGCACGCTGGATTCGCGTCACGGCCTGGCAGGTCACAATACGCGCCGGGTTCTCCACCTCGTAGTCTACGAGCGTCTCGAGGCAGCCGCGGCGGAAACCGGGTGTTACGGCTGGGCCGCTGCGGCCTGCAGCACCTGGTCGAGGGCGAGGACGCGGCGGACGGCGTCGCTGACGGCCCGTCCGGTGAACGAGGATCCGGCGATCCGCCGGATGCCGCGCCGGATGGCCAGCTCGTCGTGCAGCACCTGCCCGTCGAACTGCCGCAGCCAGTCCTGCGGGGCCATGTACTGCGCGGGCTCGAAGAAGACGGTGACGTCCACCCGCTTGACGCGGCCCTCGGTGTCGAGAGAGATGAGCAGGCTCTGCCGCTCGGTCTTCGGCGTGTGGGTGTCGATGTAGGCGCGCCCGACGACCGCGCCGTCCTCGTCGCGGGCGATGTAGCGCGGGAAGATGCGGCCCTGCATCCCGACGCGGGCCAGCGCCGCCACCGCGCCCATCTGCTCCCGGTTCAGGATGACGCGGTCGCGCGTCACCGTCGCGCCCGGATAGACCGCGGCGAGCGCCTCGCTGCGGGTGATGACGCCCTCCTGGGCGCCGGGAGCGGCCGCGCCGGCGAGCAGCGCCAGAAGAAGCGTCGCGACGAGTTGCCTGACCATCTTCGGTTCCAGGAAGCTGACCGCGCCATTCTACCGCCAGCGCACGCCTATAATCGACCATCGGCGAAATCGGAAAGCGAGGACTTGCGCCATGCGTCGGACGTTGCTCGTCGCCCTCCTCCTCCTCGTAACCTCCGTACCCGCGCCGGCGCAGGAACCCGATGCGCCGCGCACGCCGTGGGGCGCGCCGGACCTGGGCGGCTACTGGGAATACCGCAGCACGACACCCCTGCAACGGCCCGCCGCGCTGGCCGGCAAGGCGGTGCTGACGCCCGCCGAGGAAGCCGAGTACCTCACCGAGCGCCACGCCGCGATCGGGCGCGAGCGCGACCTGCAACTGAACGCCGACTGGTGGCAACCCGGCGGACTGACCGACGGCCGGACGTCGTTGATCGTCGACCCGCCCGACGGCAGGCTTCCGGAGCGCACCCCGGCCGGTGCGGAGCGGGCGCGCACCCTCGGCATCGCCATCCGGTTGCGCTCCGCCGACGGCCCGGAGGACCGGGAACGCTACGAGCGCTGCATCATGGGGCGGACGGTCCCCCTGCTCGCGGTGTCGCCGAACCGGCTCGCGCAGATCTTCCAGACGCCGAACTACGTCGCCATCCTCCACGAGCAGAACTCCGACTTGCGCATCATTCCGCTCGACGGCCGGCCGCCGCTCGCCGCGGCGATCCGCCAGTGGCAGGGCAGCTCCCGGGGCAGGTGGGAGGGCGACACGCTGATTGTCGAGACCGCCGGCTTCAACGGCGCGTGGACGATCCAGGGCACGGGGCCGAACGCGAGCTACGTCGAGCGGTTCCGGTTCGAGGACCCGGGCACACTGCACTACGAGTTCACGGCCCACGACCCCGAGTCGTTCGCGGGCCCCTGGGCGGTGACGTTCCCGATCACCCGCGCCTTCGGACCGGTGTTCGAGAACGCCTGCCACGAGGGGAACTACAGCATGCCGCTCATCCTGCGCGGCGCGCGCGCCGAGGAACGCGCGCGGCCGTGACGAGCGCCGCAGTCGACGGCGCGGCTACCGGAGCGCGCGCGGCCGTGACGAACTCCGCGACGAGCTCTGCGCTCGACGGGACGGCCGGGGGCCCGGTTTCCCAGGACGCCCGCATCCACTCCATCGACGTCCTGCGCGGCTTCGCGCTGCTCGGCATCCTGGTCATGAACGTCCAGTTGTTCGCGATGCCCGAGGCGGCCTATTACAACCCGACCGCCTACGGGGACCTGGAGGGCGCCAACCTGTACGTCTGGCTGGGCGGCCGGCTGCTCGCCGACCAGAAGTTCATGACCATCTTCTCGATGCTGTTCGGGGCCGGCATCGTCCTGATGACGACGCGAGCCGACGGGCGCGGTGAGAGCGGCCGCGTGCACTACCGCCGCATGGGCTGGCTCGCGGTCATCGGACTGGCGCACGCCCATCTGCTGTGGGCCGGCGACATCCTCTTCCTGTACGCCGTCTGCGGCATGCTGGTCTACCCGTTCCGCCGACTGTCTCCCGGCCGGCTGCTGGTGCTCGGCACGGCGACGGTCGCCGTGGCATCGGCCATCTTCGCCGGCCTCCAGGCATCGCTGCCCTACTGGTCGGAGGAAGCGCTGGCCGAGGTCACGGTCGGCGCGTGGCAACCGACGCGGGAGATAGTCGACGACGCCCTGGCCACCTACCGCGGCGGCTGGCTGGAGCAGCTTCCGACCCGGTCGGCGATGGCGTTCGGCTTCGAGACCTTCATGCTCGTCATCTGGGGCGGCTGGCGCGCGGGCGGCCTGATGTTGATCGGCATGGCGCTGTTCAAGCTCGACGTCTTCAGCGCCCGGCGCTCGCGGCGCTTCTACGGCGGGCTCGTTGCCGCGGCCCTCGTTGCCGGCATCCCGGTGGAAGCCTACGGCGTCGTCCTCGATTTCGAGTCCGGGTGGGCGCTCGACTGGTCGCTGCTCCAGGGGCGCCAGTTCAACTACTGGCCCTCCATCGCGGTCGGCCTGGGCTATGTCGGCCTCGTCATGCTGGCGTGCCGGACCGAGGCGCTACGCCCCGTCGCCCGTCCGCTCGCCGCCATCGGGCGGACGGCGCTGAGCAACTACCTGCTGCAGACGGTGATCTGCACGACGATCTTCTACGGCCACGGGCTGGGTCTCTACGGCGCCGTCGACCGCGTGGGACAGCTCGCCATCGTCCTCGGCGTCTGGGCGGTGCAGTTGCTCGCCTCGCCGCTCTGGCTGCGGCGCTACCGCTTCGGCCCCGCCGAATGGGTATGGCGCTCGCTGACCTACGGGGAACGCCCGCCGTTCCGGCGCGTGGTCGCGCCCGCACCCTGACGCGCGTCACACGTCAGGGCATCAGGCCTTCCACGAGGGTGTCGATCCGGTAGAGACCGGTCCGCGCCGTAATGTACAGCGTACGGCCGTCGTTGCCGAACGCGGCGTTGGCCGGCTGCTCGGCCGGCCGCACCGTGCCCAGATGGTCCCCCTCCGGACTGATGACGACGATTCCCCCGGGCCCGCTGGACCAGATGTTGCCGGCTGCGTCGACCGCGAATCCGTCCGGCACGCCCGCGTCCTCGCTGTCGGTGAGGTCCAGCAGCACCGTGCCTTCGCCGACGCTGAGGTCTTCGTTCACCGGATAGGCCACCCACTGGCGTGCCTCGCCGTCCGAGTTGGCCACGTAGAGGGTGGACTCGTCCGGCGAGAGCCCGATGCCGTTGGGCCGCGTCTGCCCGTCCGCCAGCAGGTGGACCGTTCCATCGGGGTCGAGGCGGTAGACGCCGTTCCAATCCAGCTCGGCCGCCTCGGGGCTGGCGAGGCCGTACGGTGGATCGGTGAAGAACGCCGAGCCGCTGGAGTGGAAGACCACATCGTTCGGGCTGTTGAGCCGGCTGCCCTCGTAGCGATCGGCGAGCGTGACGCGCGAGCCGTCCTCCTCGATCCGCGCCAGGCGCCGGTTGCCGTGCTCGCACAGCACCAGACGCCCCTCCGGATCGAGAGTCAGCCCGTTCGAGCCGCCCTGCCCGTTCGTCTCGAGCTCCGGGAGAAACACCGGGTTGAGAAACACGCTCGTGCCGTCGGCCTCGGACCAACGGTAGACCGTGTCGGCGGGAATGTCGCTGAAGAGCAGGTGCCCGTCGTCCGCGCCCCCGACCCACACCGGCCCCTCGATGAACTGGAATCCCTCGGCGACCTGCTCGACCGCCGCGTCGGCCGCCAGCAGCTCGTCCAACCGGGGATCGAGCCACTCGACGGTTCCGGCGGCCTCGGCGGCGGGCGCCTCGGGCTCGGCGGCGGGCGGCTCTTCGGCCGCCCCGCAGGCGAAGACGGCGGTGAGAATCAAGGCGGCGGAAAACGCTGTTGTTCTATTCATGATTGGAGTCCTCGTCCTTCGTTTCTCCGACGTGGCGCGGCAGGTCCATGGCATCGTGGAGCACTCTCAGCACGTCGATCACCGGCGGGTTCGCGGGAGCTCCCACCCGGCACAGCACGATGTGTCTGCCCTTTCGACCACCCCGCGCCACATGCAGCGCCATGACGCCCTTCGCCATATCGTCCCGTCTCCTGGCACCCGAAACGGCGGGCCCAGCCGCCAGCGCCTGAACGGCTCTGGACAACGTATCGGCATACGCGCGAGCCTGTGACCCGCCGAAGCGCTTCGCGGTCCAGAAAACGATGCCCCGGATGTCGGCTTCGGCGGCCGCGGTCAGGCGAACCCGCCACCGGCGGCGGGAGGTCATGAATCGGAACGGGATTCGAGGTCAAGCCCGGTCATGGCCTGGTCCGTCACGACCCTCATGTGCGCCTCGATGGATTCCGAGGTCTCCAGGAGCGTGAACCGCCCCGCCTTGATATCGGCCATCCCGACCTGCACGGCCTGCCGCAACGCCTGCAGGCGGGCCTCTTCTTCCGCTTCCCGTCTCTCGATCATCCGGATCCCGTCGCGCAGGACTTCGCTGGCGTTCTGGTAGCGGCCCGACGAAACCAGCCGCTCGACAAGCGCCACTTGACGATCCGTCAGAACGACGTTGCGGGTCGGCATGCTCTCACTGTCGCTCGACACCAAGCGTTCGAGGCTAGTGGCAATATATGCCAATGTGCTCGGTGAGACAAAGCGCCGGGCACTGCCGCGCGGCGTTCGAGCCCGCGACCGGCGCACTCGGGTAATCGATGAACAGCGTGACGATTGACGCTCAGGAGGTCCCCTCCGGCGAACCCGGGAGCGGAAACCGTGCCTCGAAGGCAGGGGTGGCGCTGAACGCGACATCTCCCGCATCGGGGTCGGCCGAGATGAAGCACGCGGCGACGCCGCGCGCCCCGGCCCACGCAATGCCCTCCCGCGGCCCCATCACGTAGAGCGCCGTCGACAGCACGTCGGCGACGAAGGCGCTCTCGTGCCACACGCTGACCGAGACGGGACGGGAAACCGGCCGGCCGTCGCGCGGGTCGACGATATGCCCGATCCGGCTACCGTCTTCCAGGACCAGGTCCCGCTCGGAGCCGCCGCTGGTGGCGATCGAACCCGCCGCGAGTGACAGTTCGAGTACGGCGGTGCCGCGCCGTGCGGGGTGCGCGACGCCCACCGTCCACGCACCGTCGGGCGCCTCCCCGGAGACCGCCATCTGCCCGCCGAAATCGATGCGCCAGGCTCCCGGCCGGCCCCGCTCGGCCTCGCGGACGCGGTCGAGCGCCTCGCCCTTGCCGAAGCCCCCGGCGTCCAGCGTCACCGCGGCGTGACGGGTGACGGCGCACGTCTCCGAATCGAGTGCCAGGTGCCCGAGACCGGAGACGGCCAGTGCTTCTTCCAACTCCTCGTCGTCCGGTTGCCGGCCCTCGGCGCGCAGCTCCCACACGGCGATGAGACGCCCCAGGGCCGGATCGAATGCACCGCCCGTCGCCGCATGCCAACCGGCGATGCGATCCAGAAGGTCGCACACGGCCGGGGGCAGTGGCAGCGGCTCTCCCACCGGCTGCCCGTTCACCGCGCTCAGAACACTGTCTTCCCGCCACGTGCTCAACTCGCCCTCGGTGCGCTCGACGACGCGGACCATCCGTTCCAGCTTCGCCAGCCCGGTCTCCCGATCCGGCGTCTCGGACACGAAGGTGGCAAGGGTGCCCATCAGGAAGACCGTGCGCTGGATGCGCACCGACTGCCCGGCGTTGGCGGAAGGCGCGGGGCCGGCGCTGACCGAAAGGCCGAGGAACAGCAGCCAGGCGACGGGCAGGCACGCCGCGACCCGTGTCATGGCGCCAAGTGGGCCGGTTTCGGCAACGGCGCGGCGACCGGCCGGCGCGGGGTACTGTCCAACCGCCAGCCATTGACCAGGTGGATGCCGTAGCCGACCACGAACACCACGCTGGCCGCTACGTGCGCCCAGATGAAGAAGGTGATGAGGGCGGACGTGGTCGCGACCTGGATGAGATACCCGCTGAGGGCCATGGCCGAAAAGCCCAGGACCGAGGTCCATCCGGTCCGGCGGTTCGCCGGATTGCGAGACCGGAGCTTCCCGAAGGAATGCGAGCGGAACAGCATCCCGAAGAAGGCGACGAAGAGCGGCGCCGCCAGGACGTGGGCCGACAGCATGGTGGGTTGCCAAGGATGGTTGACGATGGCGAACGGGTCGTCGGTCGTCAGCGCGTACTTCATGTACAGATATACGAGCCCGGTCACCGCGACGATGACGTGGAAGGCGTTGAATCCCCAGCGCTCCCACCACGTCATTGCACGCCGCGCCCCCGCCCCGGCGGACGCCCCTCCAGCACCTGGTCGAGGGCCAGCACGCGGCGCACCGCCGCGTTGACCGCGTGGGTGGTCAGCGTCCCTCCCGCGATGGGACGGATCGCGCGGTCGATCGCGATGTCGTCCCCGAGCGGCCGCTCGTAGTACTGCCGCTTCCATCGCTCGGGTGGGACGTACTCGGGCGGCTCGAGGAAGGCGGTCACGTCTATGCGGCGCACCCGCCCGTCCGGTTCGAGCGAGATGAGCAGGCTCTCGCGCTTGGTCCGCACCACGTGCGTGTCGACGTACGCCCTGCCGACGACGACGCCCGCGCGCCGGGCGACGTAGCGGGCGTAGATGCGGGTCCGCATGTCCTCGCGCGACAGCTCGGCAATCCGCTCCGCCTGCTCCGCCGTCAGGTAGACGCGGTCCCCGCGGATGGTCGCGCCCGCGAACACCGCGTTCAGCGCCTCCTGGCGTGACACGACGCCGGGCTGTCCGGAAGCGGCGCCGGCCGCGAGAACGAGCCAAGTTGCCAGCGCGCCGGCTGCGCGCCTGCCCGCCACCCGCCCCGCGGTCACCCCCTGCCTCATGATCGGACTCTCCCTAGAACGCGTACCCGACGTTGACGTTGAACTGGTTGACCCCGCTGTCCACGGAGTTGCCGACCCACATGTGGTCCACCTTCAGCACGATGTTCGGGATCGGCTTCAGCTCGATGCCGAAGGTCGTGTAGCGGTTGTTCTTGCCCGGGTCGCGGGTGAACCCTGCCGCCAGCGCGGTGTGGGTGTCGACCTTCTCCAGGCGGAGGTACGGCGTGAGCCCCACGCCGCCGGCCCCCGGCACCTGGGACAGCAGGTCGTATCCGAACTGCACATAGCCGCCCTGCATCTTCTCCGCGACGCCCTTCGTGCCTTCCAGCCCGAGCACCTGGTTCAGCATCGACGTGTCGTCGAGACCCGCCTGCGCGTACAGGGCCCGGAAATCGAAGCCCCGCACCTGCGCCTGCGCGTGGAGGTCGAAGATGCTGGTGCGGACGCCGTAGTTGCGGCCGCTGTCGTCGACGATGTCGCCCTGCCCCGACCCGCCGGTGTAGAAGCTGGCCCCGAAGAAGACCCCGGGAGTCGGCGTGATGTCGAGGCGGCCGGTGAACGCCATGTCGTTCGCCTTGGCCTTGCCGCCCTTCTGCCGTCCGCCGCGCAGGCCGCCCGACGAGAAGGCCGAGCCGTTGAAGCCGTTGACCACGTAGGCGCGGAAGGCGACGTTGTCGAACGCCCCGTAGACGCCGCCGCCGTTCTCCCGCCACGTGGTCGGAATGATCCTGTTCTCCGTCACGGGGCGCTCGGCCCCGATGAAGACGGTCGGCTCGTGGAACTCGTTGACCAGACCCATCGGAATCAGCAGCATGCCGGCGCGCAGGCCGAAGTTCGGGGTCGCCAGGTAGTCGACGTACGCGAACTCGACGAAGATCTCCTTCGCGTGCTCGACCTCGATCTCCGAGTTGAACAGGAACTGGTCGTTGAAACGGTAGCCGGCATACAGGATGGCCCGCAGATAGTCGAACTGCGTCGTCTTGTCCGAAGCGTAGTTCTCATACAGCGCCTCGCCGTAGCCGGCGATCGACACGCCCGAGTCGATCTCGTAGGTCGCGGCCGCCGACGGCGCCAGGCCGAGCGCACGGGCCTGATCGATGGTCACCTCGTTCTCGGGCTCGCCGCTCCGCAGCCGCTCCAGCTCCTCGGCCAGCAGCTCGATGCGACGCTCGAGCTCCTCGACGTCGACCTCCTGCTCCCCGGTGTCCTGCTCCTCCGTCTCACCTGCGGCGGTCTCGGCTTCCGTGCCGGCCGCCGGCTCCGCGGTCGCTCCAGCTCCGGCGGGAACCAGAATGCCCTCCGTCGGCTCCACGAAACCGGCCTCGTTCGGGCCGGCGCCGGCCGCGGGGGCCGCACCCGACCCGATCAGCAGCGCCGCCGCGAACGCGGCCAGCGCGAAACGAAAACGCCCGGTTGCCATCACGCCACCTCCGTCACAGTGCGGTTGCGCGGCGCATGGCACGCCCCTAGAATGGGACCTGCTGGAGCGTGCCGCACGCCGTGCAACCAGGGGTCTGGGAACCGCGGGGCGAGCGTTCAGCAGGCCCACTCGGTGTTGCCGCACCGGGCGGGCCATTTTCTATTTCCGAACGCCCCCTCGAGACACCGTCTCCCGGCCCCGGGGGACTCCCCACCGGGCCGGAGAGCCATGAAATGAGATCAAGTCTCAGTTGGCGATGGGACTATATCTCCGACTGATTCGGTCGGTCAAGAAAACTGAGACGTGGTCTCACTAGAGCCCCATCACCGCCGCGCTCGTGCCGGGCCTCGACCCAATCCATCGAGCGTGGCCTCCGGAGTCCAGTACGGAACGTCCAGGTGCGCCCGTTGTATCCTGGCGCATCGACCCCCTCGCATCCGACGCCGCGCGCGGCGTGAAGAGCCCGCCGCTCGCCTACCGCCGCATCTTCGTATTCTGGCTTCCGCTTGCCGGCACGTGGCTGATGATGGCGGTCGAGGGCCCCTATCTGGCCGCCATCATCGCGCGGCTGCCGGATGCCACGGCCAATCTGGCGGCGTTCGGCGTGGCGTTCGCGTTCGCCATCATCATCGAGTCGCCCGTCATCATGCTGATGAGCGCCTCGACGGCGCTGGTCGAGGACGCCGCGAGCTACCGCGCCCTGCGGCGGTTCGCGCTCGGGCTCGCGGCGCTGGTGACTGCGGCGCAGGTCGTGGTGCTGCTGCCCCCGGTGTTCCACGCCATCGCCCGGACGCTGCAGCTTCCGGCCGAGGTCGGCGACCTGACCCACGGCGCCCTCGCCATCCTCCTGCCGTGGCCGGGAGCCATCGCCTACCGCCGTTTCCGGCAGGGGCTGCTCATCCGCCACCACCAGACGCGCCGCGTCGCCTACGGCACGGCGGTCCGCCTGGCCGCCATGTCGCTGATTGCGCTCGCGGCGTTCCTGGCGGCGGAAGTCCCGGGCGCGTGGGTCGGCGCGCTGGCCCTGTCGGCAGCGGTCGTTACCGAGGCGCTGGCGAGCAGGGCCATGTCGCGGAAGATCGTCGCCGAGCTCCTCGAACGCCCCCGCGCGCCGGAACGCATGGCCGCACTCCGCCTGCGGGCTCTCGTCCGCTTCTACGCGCCGCTCGGGTTGACCACGTTCATCGCCCTCTCGGCGCAGCCGCTCGTCACCTTCTTCATGGGCCGGGCGCGCTTCCCGGTCGAGTCGCTCGCGGTGCTCCCGGTGATCCACGGCCTGACCTTCATCTTCCGGGCCGTCGGCCTCTCGTACCTCGAGGTCGTCATCGCGCTGTTGGGCCCGCGCCGGGAGCACTTCGCGCGGCTGCGCAACTTCGCCGGCCTGCTGGCGGTGGCGGCCACGGCGGGGCTGTCGGGCATCGCTCTCACACCGCTGGCGAACATCTGGTTCCACACGGTGTCGGGGCTCAGCCCCGCCCTCACCCGGTTCGCCCTGCTGCCGCTGGCGATTCTGGCCTTCTTCCCGGCGCTCTCTGTGGCCCTGCACCTGCAGCGGGGGGTCCTGGTGCACGCGCGCCACACGCGTCCCGCTGCCCGGGCGACCGCGCTCGAGGTCCTGACGGTCGCCGGCGCGCTGACCGTCACGATCCACGGACTCGACCTCGTCGGCGCGGTGGCGGCATCCCTGGCAATCCTGGGCGGCCGGATCGTCGGGGTGGCCTGGCTCGTGTCGCCTTGTGTCCGGGTATTGCGCGCCGGCCCGGCGACCGAAACATCTGCACGGAACGCATCGAGAACTGCATCCACGGAAGCGATCGGGTAGCCTGAGCAGGACATGGCCTTCGATCTGCGCCAGCTCTGGATCACGGAGTGGATCGTCTGCAGCTTCTTCCTCTACCTGATTGTTCTCTCGCGCGTCCGCCCGCTCCCATCCGGACGCCGCCGCCGCGTGCTGCTCGTGGGCCTGGTGTGCATCGCGCTGGCCGTCATGCTGTCGCAGCTCCGTCCGTCCCCCAGCCTGCGCATCATCCGCGACTGGGTGCCCGCGGTCTATCTGCTGCAGGGCTACTGGATGAGCGGCCTCTTCTTTCAGCGGCCGGCCCTCGGAATCGAGCGGCGCCTGCTGGCATTCGACACCTGGCTGTTCGAACGCAGCCGGTTGCGCCGCGCCGCCGCCCGCGCGCCGCGCCTCGTGGCCTCGTGGTTCGAGGCCACCTACCTGCTGGCGTATCCCTTCGTCCCTGCCGGCTTCGGCGTGTTCCTGGCGCTGGGGCACCGCGACCGGGCGGACGCGTTCTGGACGGCGGCGCTCATCGCGGGGTTCGCCTGCTACGGCATGCTGCCGTGG
The DNA here is from genome assembly GCA_963662835.3 of Vicinamibacterales bacterium. Taxonomy (GTDB): domain Bacteria; phylum Acidobacteriota; class Vicinamibacteria; order Vicinamibacterales; family UBA8438; genus WTFV01. Next base: position 2,423,104 of record CAXXVU020000002.1, on the reverse strand, counting down.
ATCCAGACGCGCCCGCCGCGCGCGCTCGCCGCGGATCGCCCGCTCTGGATGCCCCACCTGGCCCTGCGCCGCCTCAACGCGACGGTACTGCAACGGATGAGCGTGCAGGTGAACACCTGCCCGAGCGGTCACGCGGCCACGGCGGTGGCGGTGGCCCTGACCATCGTCTCGTCCGGGGCTCCCGCGACGGGGGCCGGGTTCGTGGTCGTGGCGGCCAGCATCGTCGTCGCCACGGTGCTCGCCCGCTACCACTACACGCTGGACACGCTGCTCGGCCTGGCCGTCGGCATCGCCGCCTGGGGAATCGCTTTCGTGTCGCTATAATCGGTCGCCTTGCAGCCCGTGGTGAAACCCCGCGTCGCACCGAGAGCGGCGAGGCGCCCGTCTGACAAGGCGTGAGGAGGGCGCATATTGGGCATATGTAACCGACGAACAACGCAGTCAGGCGGGATGCATCGCCGCTCGAATGCAGCGGGGACTTTCGCCACGGGCTGCTTGGGAGTCTGCGCGTCCGAGACCGCGCTCGCGCAGACGACGCTGGCCAACCGGCCGCTCACCTGGAGGGATATCCATGATTCGCAGACTGCTCCCGCTCGTCGCGCTGACCGCCTGGCTCGCCGGCACCCCGGCCGTCGCCGCCGCCGCCGACTACCACCACATCCACCTGGTCGCGACATCCGCGGCCGAGGCCAAGGAGTGGTACATGACCCATATGGGCTGCACCGACTACGGGCGGCACAACGCCTGCGCCGCCGGTGACACGCTCATCATCTTCTTCGAGCGCGAGCCGACCGGCCCGAGCGTCGGCAGCGGCGTCGACCACATCGGGTTCTCGTTCACCGACCTGGCCGCCAAGATGGCCTCGTTCGAGGCTGCGGGCATCAGGATCCTCGAGCCGATCCGCGAGATCGACGGCCTCTTCAAGCTCGCGTTCGTCGAGGACCCGTGGGGCACCAAGATCGAGGTGGTCGAGGACACCGAGTGGCTCGGTTTCCACCACCTGCACCTGCGGTCGGCAGACCCGGCCGCAGCGCTCGACTGGTACGAGCACATCTTCGCGGGCGAGCGGGACAGCCTGAAGGGCCGCATCGCGGGCCTGCGCTACGGCACGGTCTGGCTGCTCATCTCGCGGGACGAGGGCGAGCTGGCGCCGACCGAGGGCCGCGCCTTCGATCACCTCGGATGGCAGTTCCCCGACCTGCGCGCCGCCGCCGAGGAGATCAAGGGCAAGGGCGTCGACTTCACGATGGAGCCGCGCCCGTTCACGAACCCGCTCGGCGAGGACATGCTGATCTCGTTCGTCGTCGGCCCGGACGGCGTGCGGATAGAGATCGTGCAGCCGCGCGTGTAGGGCCGCGGACGCCGCCGCCCGTCCGCGCACCCGGTCGACGGCGTCGGTCCCGCGGATGGGGTCGACGCCGTCCGCTCCCCCCGCCGTCCGCAGTGCCCGGATCCCGAACACGTCGGCGTCGGAACATCCGCTTCCGGCGCAACGGACGTGTCCGGGCCCAGAGGTTCCTGGTCCTCTCGAATCTCCGGAAATCGTCAACAGCGGGGACACAAGACAGGACACACTACTGGACATTTTATGAGCTAAAATCAATTGTCTCGTCCCATGGCAGCAAGAAGGCAGCGTTGACCAACGACCGCTCCTACCGGCGCAGCCATCCGTGGATCACCTTCCAGGTCGATTTGCACACGGCGCCACCTCGCCTCTGGACACTGCTGGGTCAGGCAGTGGCCCGGTGCGGGCAGATCGCCGGCTCCGCGCTCCCGCCCGGCGCGGCCGAGGAAATGTGGACGCTCTATTTGGTCAAGGGAGTGCAGGCGACCACGGCGATCGAGGGCAACACGCTGAGCACCGAACAGATCCGCGACAGAATGCAGGGACGACTCCCACTGCCCCCTTCACAGGAGTACCTCGGGCGCGAGGTGGACAACGTCCTGCGGGCGTGCGGGGAAATCGAGGCGAGCATTCTCGAGGAACCCCGGCCCCCACTCAGCGCCGATTGGATCGCGGCCTGCAACCGCCGGGTGCTCGAGGGCCTCGAGGACCACCTGGAGGAAGGAGTCGTTCCCGGCGAGATCCCCGCCCACGCCGTCGGCGTCGGGCACTACCGTGGCGCTCCGCGTACCGATTGCGGGTTCCTGATGGAACGCTTGTGCGAATGGCTGGAGCGGGAGCCTGGCCTGTCGATGTTCGAGCAGGAGCAGGAGGATCTCATCGCGACAGCGATTCTGCACTCGATCATCGCCCACCTGTATATCGCCTGGATTCACCCGTTCGGCGACGGCAACGGCCGCACCGCACGTCTGGTGGAGTTCATGCTGCTGGCTCGTGCCGGCGTGCCCCTGACCTCGGCGCAGATCCTGAGCAATCACTACAACCTCACTCGCGCCGAGTACTATCGCCAGCTCGATCGATCGAGCCGCGCGCGCGAAGGGCAAGGGGAGCCGATCGGATTCCTGCTCTACGGCCTGCAGGGATTCGTCGACGGCCTGGTGAAACAGTGCGATGAGATCGACGCGATTCAGTTGTCCATCGCGTGGAAGCACTTCGTGTTCGACCGGTTCCGGCAGGAGCGGCGTTCGCCGGCGCTCAACCGACGCCGGGAAATCGCACTCGCGCTGACGGACCAGCCGCAGCTCGCAGCACGCACGAAACTCCGGCGGCTCGATCCAACCGTGGCCGAGCTCTACGCGGGCAAGACCGACAAGACGTTGACGCGCGACATCAATTGGCTGCTGAAGGAGAACCTGATCGAAAAGAGAGACGGCGGTTACCGCGCGAGGGTCGACCGCATGCGGAGCTTTCGGCCGCCACGCGCCAACAGCAACCCGGGGGGATCCTGAGACGCCACCCGGATGATGGATCCTTCTGGAAGACGGGACATGGAACGCCACGACCTCGACGCACGACTCGACCGCTTGCGTGGTGAAGCGGACCCGCGACGGCGACGCCTGGTCGCGCTGGGCCTCCTCACCGCGCAACTCGCCCCGTTGGGCGTCGAGCCCGTCCTGGTGGGCGGCGGGGCGCTGGAGTTCTACACCGCGGGCGGCTACGGAACCCACGACATGGACCTGGCGCTGCCGCACGGACCGGCCGTGGACGCCGCGTTCGCCGCCATGGGATTCCGCAAGGAGGGCCGCTTCTGGCACCACGATGACCTCGATCTGCTCTTCGAGGCGCCGGCGCCGGCCGGCCTGCCCGGCGAGAACGCCCCGCGCACCGAGGTCTCCGTCGACGGGCTGCGGGTCGTCATCATCGGCGTGGAGGATCTTCTGATAGACCGTCTGCGCGCCTGGGTGCATTGGAAGAGCGAGGAGGACGGACGCTGGACCCGGCGCCTCGCGCACCTTTACGTGCAACGCCTGGATTGGGGCTACCTGAAGGAGCGGACGAACCATACGCCCGAGGAAGCCGAACGCCTGCGACAGCTCGAGCAGGAAGTGGGCCGCACATGATCGACTACGACGAGTTCCAGGCCGAGGTGCGGCGGCTCAAGCGGGAGCGCTGGGCGAAGATCCTCGCCGCCGAACCGGCCGGCCGGCCGGCCGGCAGAAGACCGCGCGATCCGGAGCAGGAGCGGATGCTGTTGCGCATGGATCGCGCGCGGCTCGAACGGGAAAGTCCCGATCTCCTGCGACCCGGGCCGCGACGGGGTGGAAGCCGGGCTCGAATCTGAAGGAGTTGCCCGCGCCGGCACGCGGTCCGTCGCGACTACCCGCCGGGTTCCCTGCCACGCGGTCCGCCACGGCGCCGGCCGGGAACGCCGTGTCACGAGGCTTGCCCGCGCTGCCACCGCGTTGATAGTAAAGTGAGCCGACACAGAGAGGGCCCGGACCGCACGATCCGCACGCGAGGAGGTCAGCGATGAAGAGCCAGCCGCCCAACGACCCGACACCGAAGCCATCCCGCAGGCGGTTCATCCAGAGCGCGGGCTTCGCCACCGGCGCAGCGTTCGCCGGCGCCGCCATCCCCGGCCGCGCGACCGCGGCGCAGTCGAACGGGAGCAACAGCCCCGGCGCCCGGTTCCGCGGGCTCCTCGGTGGCGACGACCCGCCCTACTGCGTCAACTGCGGGGACGTCGCCACCGCGCGCCTGGCCGAGATGCACGGCTTCCAGATCGTGATGACCGGCGGCAGCGCCCTGTCGCTGAGCAAGTACGGCATCGGCGACTTCGGCATGATCACGATGGACGACCTGGTCGAGTTCTGCGGCCGCACGGCGGACCGCATCGCCACGCCGATCATCGCCGACGCCGACGACGGCGGCGGCAACCCGCTGAACGTCTATCGCACCGTCCAGCGGATGGAGAAGGCGGGCGCGGCATGCGTCATGATCGAGGACCTGTACGGCGCCAAGCACCTCGCCGGCTACGACGAGGGCAAGATCCTCGCCCGCGAGGCGATGGTCGACAAGGTGCATGCGGCGGTCGACGCGCGGCGCGACGACGACCTGGCGCTGCTGGTCCGCAGCGACGTGGTCGCCGACGGCGGGCCGCTCGATGACGCCCTCGAGCGCGTGACCAGCTACGCCGAGGCGGGCGGCGACCTCATCTTCGTGCCCGGCATTCCGCTCGACCAGTGCCGGCGGGCGGTCGAGATGGCCGGAAAGCCCATCCTGACCGGCGCCCCCTCGCTCGCCGCGGCGCGCGACGCCGGGGTCGGGGTCCTCTTCGTCGGCGCGATGGGGGCCATCGCGGCCGGCGCCATCGATCGCGCGATGGGCGAGCTGATGCGCGACGGAGAGCTCGGCGACACGGCCTCGCTGTCGCTGCCGGGCAGCCGGCGGCTGGAGCTGATCGGCAACGAGGCAACGGCCGACCGGGCCCGCGAGTTCAACGCGCTGCGCGAGGACGGCCAGTAGGGCCTGCGGCCTGGGGTCCGGCCGCGCCGAAACGGCTGCGCGACGCACCCCCGAAGCTCGCGGATCTCCCGGATGCGGGCGAGTGAATCGAGGAGAAGCAATGGTTACCGTTCCGGCGCTCTGGCTGCCCATCCTGCTCTCGGCGGTGCTCGTCTTCGTCGTCAGCTCGATCATCCACATGGTGCTGCAATACCACGCGGGCGACTCCCGCGGCGTCCCCGACGAGGCGAAGGTGATGGACGCGCTGCGGCCGTTCGGGATCCCGCCCGGCGACTACGTGATGCCGCGCCCCGCGAGCACGAAGGAGATGGGCGAGCCGGCTTTCGTCGACAAGATGAAGGCGGGACCGGTGGCGTTCGTCACGGTGCTTCCCAACGGGCCCATCGCCATGGGCGTCAGCCTCGCCCGCTGGTTCGGCTACAGCCTGCTGGTGGGTGCGATTGCCGGCTACACGGCCGGGCTCACCCTGGGACCGGGCGCGGAGTACGGCCTCGTCTTCCGTGTCGTCGGCATGGTCGCCTTCGCCGGCTACTCCCTGGCGATCCTGCAGAGCAGCATCTGGTGGCACCGGAGCTGGCGCTTCACGTTCCTGACGATGTTCGACGGCCTGGTCTATGCGCTGTTGACCGCCGGCACGTTCGGCTGGCTCTGGCCGTAGCGGCCGGTGCACTCCGCCGCGGGCCCCGACAGGCCGCGAATCGCCACGCGCGGGACGGGATTTCGTTGTCGGCGGCGTTGCGGATTGGTATGGTTGGCTGGACGTCGTCGACCGCGGAAGGCAGCGCTCCCCGACCGGGAGCCGAGGAGGATCGATGGGCAAGAAGCAGACGAGCCGGCGCCGGTTCCTGAAGAAGAGCGCCGCGGCGGCGGGCCTGATCGCCGCGCCGCCGAGCCTGGCCCTGGCCGCCGAGCCGGCCGCGGCAGCCGAGCCGACCCGCTCGGTGCTCGACAACAACTCGCTGGAGAGCGTGCTCTACGGCCGCCGCTCGCGCTTCGTCAACACGACACGCGAGGTCGAGGGCCGCAGCCACTACGACACGCCCCGCATCCGGCCGGAGCCCTACCGGCCGAGCGCGCGCACCCCGCTGGGCGAGCTGACGGGAACCATCACCCCGACGTCGCTGCATTTCACCACGCAGCACTACTACGGCATTCCCGACATCAACCCGGCCGAGCACACGCTGCTGGTCGAAGGGATGGTGGAGCGGCCGCTCGTGTTCACGATGGCCGAGCTGCAGCGGCTGCCGTTCGTCTCGCGCATCCATTTCCTCGAATGCGTCGGCAACCGGCCCAACCCGCGCGCCGCCACCGTCACCGGGACGCACGGCCGCATGGCGTGCAGCGAATGGACCGGGGTGCCGCTGTCGGTGCTGCTGAACGAGGTGGGCGTCAAGAACGGCGCGTCGTGGATCATCGCCGAGGCGGCCGACCGCGGAAAGCACACCAAGAGCCTGCCGCTCGCCAAGGCGCTCGACGACGTGCTGGTCGCCTACGGGCAGAACGGCGAGCCGGTGCGTCCCGACCACGGCTACCCGCTGCGGCTGCTGGTGCCCGGCTTCGAGGGCATCTACAACGTGAAGTGGCTGAAGCGCATCAAGGTCGTCGACCAGCCGTACCTGTCGTTCCAGGAGCACTCGCGCTTCCTGACGCCGAACCCGAAGACGCAGCGCGACGCCTACGACTTCGGCCCGAACTCGGTCATCACCCAACCGTCCGGCTCGCAGGAGCTGGGCGGCCACGGCCTGCACGTCATCAGCGGCCTGGCGTGGTCGGGCGCCGGCAAGGTGAGCAGGGTCGAGGTGTCGACCGACGGCGGCCACACGTGGCAGGAGGCCGAGCTGGCCGGCCCGGTGCTGCCGAAGGCCCACACGCGCTTCCACCTGCCCTGGCGCTGGCACGGCGAGGAGGCGGTGCTGCAGTCGCGCTGCCTCGACGAGCGGGGGCAGTTGCAGCCGACCGAGGACGAGTACGCCCGCTACTGGGGCCTCACGCGCGGACAACTGTACGGCACGATCCAGAGCCAGCTCGGCTACTGCAACTGGATCCAGCCGTGGAAGGTCAGCGCCGATGGAAAGGTGACCAATGGGCTCGCACCGACCGACGTGGTGGTGGACGTTCACGGCTAGGAGCTTGCGCCGCAGAAAGCAACGGAGTGCGTTCTGCGGCCGCAAGCTCCGGGGGCGGTGGGGGATGGGGCAGAACACGGAGCCCTGCGACGGGTTTGGCGGCGCTAACGCCGGCGGGCGGCGCGCGGTTGCGTCGTGCGCGGCGGTGCGGCTCGCGGGGGCGCTGACCGGGGCTATCCTGCTGGCCGGCACGGTGGCCGTCGCACAGGAGGCGGCCGCACCCTCCGGCCTCGGGCGTGCCCCGACCGCGGCGGAGCAGGCCGACCGCATCATCGGCCCCGACGGCGCGGAGCTGCCGCCGGGAAGCGGCACCCCCGCGCAGGGGGAGATGGTGTTCGGCCGGCGCGGGTGCTCGACCTGCCACGGTCCGACCGGCAGCGAGGGGCCGTCGATCCAGTTGGTCGGCGGCGACGTGACCACGCGCACCAACTACTGGCCGATCCGGCACTGGCCGTTCGCGCCGAGCGTCTGGGACTACATCCGCCGCGTCATGCCCTACGACCGCCCCGGCGTCCTCACCGACGACGAGGCCTACGCGGTGACCGCGTACCTGCTCTACCGCAACGGCATCATCGGCGAGAACGACGTCATGGACGCCGAGAGCCTGCCGCAGGTCAGGATGCCGCGGCGGGACGACTACGTACTGCCGGGCGAGTGGACGCCGGAAACGCCGCGCGGCTTCGAGATCCCGCCGGCCCGCTAGGAGTCCGCGCCGTCGAAACGGCGTAGACTCCTGGTCAGGCCCGGTTGGGCGGCAATCGGAGCCGCAGGCGGCGATTGTCGGGCCAGGAAGCCGTCATCCCCCGGAGGCCGCCTTCGCCGAGGCGGCCTTCGTGCTCATCTCGCCCAGCGCCACGCTGCGCTCGTAGGCGGCCAGCACGGCGTCGGACATGACCGTGCGGAAGCCCCCCTTCTCGAGTTGGTAGAGCGCGTCGGCGCTGGTCCCGCCGGGAGACGTCACGCGATTGCGGAGCTCCGCCGGGTGCACGGGTTGATGCTCCGCGTAGATGGCCGACCCGCGGATCGTCTGCACCACCATCTCCCGCGCGGCGTCGCGCGAGAAGCCGAGGTGCACCGCCGCATCGATCAGCGCCTCCATCATCAGGAACACGTAGGCCGGCCCGGACCCGCTGATGGCGGTGGCCATGTCGAGGAACTTCTCCTCCTCGACGAAGAGCTGCCGGCCCAGCGCGGAGACGATGGCGCGCGCCTGCTCGCGCTGCTGCTCGGAGACCTCCGGCGTCGCCGTCCACACCGTCATTCCCTCGCCGACCTGCGCCGGCGTGTTCGGCATGGTGCGCACGATGGCCCGATGCCCCAGCCCGGTGGAGATCGAGGCGATGGTCGCCCCGGCCACGATGGACACCACCAGCGCACCGGACTCGATCGCTCCCGCACCGCGCAGCTCCGTCAGGACCCCCGGCAGCACCTGCGGCTTCACCGACAGAACGACCACCTGGGCGTTCCGCGCGGCTTCCCGGTTGTCGCGCGTCGTCCGGACGCCGAACTGGCCGCCCACCGCGTCCAGCCGCTCCTGGTGGCGGTCGCTCGCGATGATGCCTTCCGCGTTCACGTCGTGCCGCGCCAACAGGCCGCCGATCATGGCGGACGCCATCGCACCGGCCCCGACGAACGCCACATTCAAGTCGCTCAACACGTTCTTCGTCACGCCTGCTCCCCGGAACGCCCGCCGGGGGATCCGGCCGAGCTTGAGTATTCTAGTGGCGCCCGATGGACCCGATCGCCCATACCCTGGCCGGCGCCACCCTGGCCGAGACGCGGCTGAGAAACGCAACGCCGTTCGCGGCCCCGGCCCTGATCCTCGGCGCCAACGCGCCCGATATCGACGTGGTCACGATGTTCATCAGCCGCGACCTGTCGCTCGGGTTCCGGCGCGGCTGGACGCACGGCGTGCTCGCGATGGTGGTCCTCCCCCTCGTGCTGACGGCGCTGCTGCTCCTCCTGGATCGCGTGGTCGCGCACTGGCGCGGACGGGAGCCGCGGGCGCGGGCCGGCCCCCTGCTCGGCCTGAGCACCCTGGCCGTCGTCTCGCACCCGTTGCTCGACTGGCTGAACACCTACGGCGTCCGCTTCCTGATGCCGTTCGACGGCACGTGGTTCTACGGCGACGCACTCTTCGTCGTCGACCCCTGGGTCTGGCTGCTGCTGGGCACCTCGGTCGTCCTCGCGCGCAGCGCCTCGCGGGTCGGGGTGGCCGCCTGGGTGGTGCTCGGGGTCGCGACCACGTCGCTCGTCACCGGCTTCGAGGGCGCGCCGGCCGCGACGCGCCTGCTGTGGTGCGCCGGCGTGGCCGCCATCGTCTGGCTGCGCCTCGCCGGCCGCTGGACGGGCCGCATTCCGCAGCTCGCCACCCTCTGCCTGTCGGCCGTCGCTCTCTACATCGCGGTCATGGTCGCGGCCTCCCTGCTCGCCGAGCGGCAGGTCGCCGCTTGGCTGGCCGAGCGCGACGACACGCCGGTGGCGATCATGGCGAGCCCGGCGCCGGGCAACCCGCTGCTGCGCCACATCGTGGTCGCCGACGCCGAGCACTACCACTTCCTGGAGGTCGACTGGCTATCCGGCGATCCCATCCGCATCAGCCTGCCCTCCATCGAGCGCGGCGGCGACAGCCCCGTCACGCGGGCCGCGCTGACCGCCCCGCACGTCTGGGGGCTGGCCACCTGGACCCGCTTTCCGGCCTTCCGCGTCGAGGAATCGAACGATGGCTACCGCGTGTCGATCTCCGACGTCCGCTACATCTGGCGGGCCGGCAGCGGACTCGGCGCCGCAGTCGTCGAGCTCGACCCCGACCTGCGCGTCCGCTGGCGCTGAGCCGGCGGCGGCGACTCGGGGCGGATCGTGAGCTACCGGGCTCGCGCGTTGGTGGGCATGACGGCGGGGACGGGCCCCGCGCGCGGAGCTGCGCCCCTTCGTAGCGGTCCTGTGGACGATGAACCTCGGGTCGCGCGCCGCAACGTGGGCTAGACAGCCCGTGGTGGAACCCCGCGTGGCACCGAGAGCGGCGAGGCGCCCGTCTGGCAAGGCGTGAGAAGGGCGCATATTGGGCATATGTAACCGCCGAACAACGCAGTCAGGCGGGATGCATCGCCGCTCGAATGCAGCGGGGACTTTCGCCACGGGCTGCTAGAATCGGACCGACGTAGAGAAGGCGACCAGGGCAAGGACAAGGGACGGTGGAGGTCATGATGAGAGTCGTCACGAGGCTGTGGCTGGTGGCCTTGCTCGCGGCGGGAGTCGCGGCACAGGGCCCGGCCGTGTCGGAGAACGTCTACTTCGGCGACCTGCACCTGCACACGCGCTACTCGAACGACGCCGCCACGTTCGGCACGACGCGCACGCCGGACGACGCCTACCGCTACGCGAAGGGCGAGGCGGTCCCGCACCTGGGCGGTATCGAGATCCAGCTCCGGACCCCGCTCGATTTCCTCGCGGTGACGGACCACGCCGAGAACATCGGCCGCGTGCAGGCGGGGCCCAATCCTCCCCCGGACCTCGGACGGGCGGTCTGGGCGGAGATCGTCGCGGCGGCGGTCAGGCACTACGCGCCGGGCGAGTTCACCACGTTCGCCGCCTACGAGTGGACGGTGGGAACGCGCGAGGGCAACCTGCACCGCAACGTGATCTTCGCGGGCACCGACGACCTGCCCTTCCCGTTCTCGCGGCTCGACTCCGACAACCCGGAAGACCTCTGGGACTTTCTGGACACGCAGCGCGCCGCCGGCGTCGAGGCGCTGGCGATCCCCCACAACTCGAACGTCAGCAACGGCAAGATGTTCGCGCTGGTCGACTTCGCGGGGGCGCCGATGACCGCCGACTACGCGGCGCAGCGCCTGCGCAACGAGCCGGTGGTGGAGATAACGCAGGCCAAGGGCACGTCCGAGACCCACCCGGTCCTGTCGCCGAACGACGAGTTCGCCGACTTCGAGCTGTTCCCGGAGCTCCTCACGGCGAACCGCCCCATCGGCGGGGACGGGCCCCGCGCGGGGGTGGTGCGCGTCGACGGGCTCGTGCCCGGCAGCTACGCGCGCGAGGCGCTCGTCAACGGCGTGCGGATGCAGGCCGAGCGGGGGTTCAATCCGTTCCAGTTCGGCTTCGTCGGCGCGACCGACTTCCATTCCGGCACCTCGGCGGTGGAAGAGAACAACATGACGAGCATGTCCGGCGACGCGGTCGACGCGACGCTCGAGGAGCGGTTGGTCACGAACACCTGGAGCCGGCTGCCGTTCGTCGCGCGCAGCGCCGCCGGGCTCACCGCGGCCTGGGCCAACGCGAACACCCGCGAAGAGCTCTACACCGCGTTCCGCCGCCGCGAGACCTACGCCACGACCGGGACCCGCATCACCGTGCGCTTCTTCGGGGGCTGGGACTACGCCGACGACGTGCTGGACGACGACGACTGGGTCGCGCAGGGGTACGCCGGCGGCGTCCCCATGGGCGGGGTGCTGCGCGGGGGCGAGGGCGAGACGCCGACGTTCGTCATCCGGGCCGCGAAGGACCCGGTCGCGGCCAACCTCGACCGCATCCAGGTGATCAAGGGCTGGAGCGCGGAGGGCGAGACGTTCGAGCGCATCCACGACGTCGCGCTGTCCGACGGCCGGCAGGTCGGCCCCACCGGGAAGGCGCCGCCGGTCGGCAACACCGTCGACGTCATGCGGGCGACCTACACCAACGACATCGGCGCGGCATCGCTGCAGGCCGTCTGGCGGGACCCCGACTTCGACCCGGACTTGCACGCGGTGTACTACGTCCGGGTGATCGAGATCCCCACCCCGCGCTGGTCGACCTACGACACCGCGGCGGCCGGCCTCCCCCCGCGCGGCGACGTAATGCCGACCCTGCAGGAGCGCGCGTACACGTCGCCGATCTGGTACATGCCGGACAACTGAGCAGCACACGGCCGGACGCTTCATGAACGCATCCCCGTGGCGGCGGTTCTGGCGCGAGCCCCTGACCAGGTTCTTCGCGGCCGGGGCCGGGCTCTTCGTCCTGTACGCACTGGTGGGAAACCGGGCGCCGAGCGACGCCCGCCACATCGTCATCGACCGCTACGAGCTGGAGGCGCTGGCCGCCCTGTGGCAGGCGCAGTGGAGGCGCCCGCCGACCCGTGACGAGCTGACGCGGCTGGTTGGGGACCGGGTGCGCGAGGAGGTCCTGTATCGCGAAGCCCTCGCCCTCGACCTCGACGAGAACGACGTCCTCGTCCGCCGCCGCCTCGCGGAGAAGCTCGAGATGGCGCTGAACGACGTCGCGGCGACGGCCGAGCCGAGCGGCGACGACCTCCGGCGCTACTTCGAGTCGCACGCCGACCGGTATGTCGAGCCGCCCGGGCTCACCCTGACCCACCGGTTCTTCAGCCGCGACCGCCGGGGCGAGGCGGCCGCAGCGGACGCGCGAGCCGCGCTCGAAGCGCTGGCCGCCGGCGAGACCGCCGACGACGACAGCTTTCACGCGGCCAAGACGCTGACGCTCGAGGACGCCGGCCGGCTGGAGCGGATCTTCGGCACCGGGTTCCGCGACGCCGTGCTCGAGTACGCGGCCCGGCCCGGGTCGCGGCAGGCGTGGTTCGGTCCCGTCCCCTCGGCGTACGGCGCGCACCTGGTGCGGCTGGATGCCTACCGGGAGGGACGCCGACGGACGCTCGACGAGGTCCGCGAGACCGTGCTCGACGACTGGCGCCGCGACCATGTCGCCGCCCGCGAGTCCGAACGCTACGCCGAGATGCGCGCCCGCTACGAGGTCGACGTGGCGCCGTTCGCGTCGATCGGCGACCTGGTGCAACCATGAGAGCGGCAGGCCGCCTGTTGACGGCGATGGCGCTGTGGTCGCTGGCATCGCCGGCGAACGGCCACGAAACGCGCCTGGCGTTTCTGGAAGTGCGCGCGCTGGGGGCCGGCGATTTCGTGTCCGTGCTGAAGATCCCGGTGACGGGCGCGACGGCGTGGCCGATCGAGGTGCGGCTGCCCGCGACCTGCGCGGCCCGGGGCCCCGACCGCCGCTCCCGCCAGGCGGACAGCCTCGTCGTCGAGCAACGTTTCTTCTGCGACGTGACCGACGGCGCGCCGGCGATGGGGCTCGCGGGCCTCGCGGGCGGCTTCGTCGATGTTCTCGTGCGCGTCGAGGACGAGGACGGCAACCGGTTGACGCGGGTGGCGTCGGGTCCGTTGACCGAGATCCCCTTGACTCCGGGCTCGGCGGAGGCCTGGGACCGGCTCGCGCTCGGCGTCGGGCACATCCTGGGCGGCGTCGACCACCTGCTGTTCGTCGCCGGCATGATCCTGCTCGTCCGCGGGCGGCGCCGCCTCGTCGCCACGATCACCGCGTTCACCGTCGCGCACTCCATCACCCTCGGCATGACGGTCCTGGACGTGGTGCGCGTGCCGGGCCCGCCGGTCGAGGCTTTCATCGCCTTGTCGATCGTCTATCTGGCGTTCGAGATCCTGCGTCGCGACGACGCGGCCGCCGGCTCCGCCAAGCCGTGGACGATGGCGTTCGCGTTCGGCCTGATGCACGGGTTCGGCTTCGCCGGGGCCCTGCTCGACACCGGCTTGGCGGGCCGCGATCTCCCGACGACGCTGCTGCTCTTCAACCTGGGCATCGAGCTCGGGCAGATTGGCTTCGCGGCCGCGTGCGGCATCGTGCTGTGGGGCTGCTATCGGCTCCTCGACACGCCGGACCGGCGGGCACGGCTCGATCACGCCGCCGCGTACGGGCTGGGCACCGTTGCGAGCTTCTGGGTCATCGAGCGTGTCGTCGCATTCTGGGGGTGAGGGATCATCCGCAGCACCCGGACGACGAGCAGCGCCTGGGGTACTCGACCGCATGGACCTGCACGAGGACCTCCAGCCGGCCGAAGAGCCGCTGCAACGCGGCCACGGTCGCGGCGGCAGCCGACCGCGCTGTTGCATGACATTGCATTACAATGACTGAAGGGGGGACCGATGCGCGACCAGTTGAGCGTCAGGCTGCCTCACGAACTGAACGCGTCCGTGTCCGAACGGGCGAAGCGCGACGCGCGGCGGCCGTCGGACATCGTGCGCCTGGCGCTGCAGGCGTACCTGAACGAACCTGCAAGCGGCGGGCGGAACAGACCGGACCGCGCGCGCGAGGGCGCCGGCTCTCCTGCCTGGGGGAAGTCCGAGCACGCGCCGTCGGAGCGGAGCATCCTGCTGCGCAAAGTTCCGGATGCGCTCTACCGGGCACTGGAGGACCGAGCCGCCCGCGAGCGGCTGTCCGCGGCCGACTACGTGCTCGACATACTGGCGCGCCGGCAGTTCCGGGAACGCCTGCAATCGCGGCCCCGCGTCCGACTCGGCGTTTCCGCCGCGGAGCTGATCCGTCAGGAACGAGACAGCCGTTGATCGTCGTCGACGCGTCGGTCGTGGTCGAGGTGCTGCTCCGCTCCGACGCGGGTAGCGGGCTCGAAGAACGGCTCTTCGAGGGAGACGACCCGCTGCACGCTCCGCACATGCTGGACATCGAGGTTGCCCACGCCCTCAGGCGTTGCGCCGCGCGCGGAGACATCGACGAGCGCGAGGGCCGCGACGCGCTCGCGGACCTCGCGGCCATGTCCATCGAGCGACACGGACATCAGCCGCTGCTGGAACGGATCTGGCAGCTTCGGCACAACCTGACGGCGTACGACGCCGCGTATCTTGCGCTGGCGGAGAGACTGGGCGCGCCGCTGCTGACCTGTGACGCCGGGCTTGCGTCGGTCGCCGGGAACAACGCCCGGATCGAGCTCGCGTAGCCGATTCACGCCTTCGGACCTTGATGGGCAGAAGCTGGCCGCCGGCCTCGATGACTGTCCCCCCGGGATTCTCGGCGACCCACTTGCGTCGAGTGGTACCGTGAGCGGTGCACAGGAGGGAATGCATGTCGATAGTCCGGGTGGTGTTCGCGATCGGCGCGGCGGCCTGCGCGGCGTTGCTGCCGGCATGGACCGCGCAGGGATCGGGTCCTGCGCCACGGGTCCCGGCCGCCGGGCCGCCGTCCACCCTCTCCGCGCCGGCCGCCGGGCTGTACTTTCCTCCGGCGGACGGACCGTGGGAAACCGTGGACCCGGCCGCGGCCGGCTGGGACGCCGCCGGGCTGGACGCGGCGCTCGCGGTCGCCGGCGAACGGGACTCGACCGGCGTGGTGGTCCTCCACCGCGGCCGCATCCTGGCCGAACGGCACTGGACCCTGGATGCACCGTCCCGCGGACACGTCAACGGCAGTCACGGCCCCAACGCCGAAGGTCATGCCGTCGAGGACGTGGCGTCGGTGCAGAAGAGCGTGGTCGCCGTCCTGGTCGGCCTGGCGCAGGAACGAGGCCTGCTGGCGCTCGACGATCCGGTCACCGATCACGCCGGCCCCTGGACGCGGGCGACCGCGGAGCAGGAACGCGCGGTGACGATCCGCCACCTGATGGCGATGACCACCGGCCTCACGCCCGCGCTGGAGCATGACGCCGCGCCGGGCTCGAAGTGGCTCTACAACACGCCCGCCTACCACCACCTGCTGCGCATCGTGGCGGCGGCGGCCGGCCTCGACCGCAACGCGGTGACACGGGAGTGGTTGACCGGGCGGCTCGGCATGCGCGACTCGCGCTGGGAGCCGCGCCCCTGGGCGGCCTCGGCCATCGCCACCGGCTTCGTGACGACGGCGCGCGACCTGGCGCGCTTCGGCCTGCTCATCCTGGCCGGCGGCGGCTGGGACGGCGAGACCGTCATCGAGGACACCGAGTACCTGGAGGAGATGCTCCGGCCGTCGCAGGCGCTGAACCCCTCCTACGGCCTGCTCTGGTGGACCAACGGCCAGGTGTCGTCGATGTCCTGGGCCATTCCCCCGGTGACGACCGGCGGAGCGCTGATCCCGGCCGCGCCGGCCGACCTGGTGGCCGCGCAGGGCGCACGCGACCGCAAGCTCTACGTCGTGCCCAGCCTGGACCTGGTCGTCAGCCGCCTCGGCGACAACGGCTCGCGCGAGAGCTCGTCGTTCAACGACGCCTTCTGGGAACGACTCGTCGAGGCCGCGCCGGACCGGTGACCCAGCGACCCCGCGACACGGGACCGAACGCATTCGACCGGTCGCATAGCCGGCGGCGACGGTCCCGCCGCCCTGCCTGGACAGCCAAAATGAAGAAGCTCCTGGACAACCTCCCGGTTCCGCGGCAGCGGTCGCTCCGGATCGGTTCACTGGCGGTGATCTGCGCCTGGCAGTGCATCGTCGGGCCGGCTACGTCGGTCGCCGCTTCCCGACAGGCCGGCCCGGCAGACGCGCGGCGATCGGCCGTCGTGACGGCGGTCACCTCGACGATCGTCATCGACGGGTCGCTCGACGAGGCGCCGTGGCGGCAGGCGCCGAACATCGGCGATCTGGTCCAGAGAATTCCGGTGGCCGGCGCAGCTCCCACGGAGAGGACGGAAGTCACGCTGCTCTACGACGAGGAAAACCTCTATATCGGCGTCCTGTGTTACGACTCGGAGCCCGGCGGCGTGCTGGCGTCGCAGATGGCGCGGGACGCGCAACTGAACGCCGACGACCGGCTGGCCATCGTGCTCGACACGTTCCGCGATCAGAGCAACGCCTTCCACTTTGCGACCAATCCGGCCGGCGCCATGGTCGACGGCCTGGTGTTCGCGAACGGCGAGACGAACGACGACTGGGACGGCATCTGGATCGTGCGGACCGCGCGAACGGACGCAGGGTGGAGCGCGGAATTCGCCATCCCGTTCAAGACCCTGGGCTTCCCCGCCGGTGAGACCGTATGGGGCTTCAACATCAGTCGTACGATTCAACGCAAGCTGGAGGAGAACCGCTGGACGGGGGCACGCTTCCAGACCGAGTTCTTCCAGATCTCGGAAGCGGGGGAGATCACGAATCTCGAAGGCCTCGCGCAAGGTGTCGGCCTCGACGTCCGCCCATTCATCGCGCGGCTCTGGCCGCGCCCGGGCACCGGCGGCGACACGGTCGTCGGAAAGCCGGGACTGGACGTGTTCTACAACATCACCCCGAGTCTCAAGCTGTCGGTTACTGCCAACACCGACTTCGGCGAGACGGAAGTGGACGCGCGGCAGATCAACCTCACGCGCTTCTCCATCTTCTTTCCCGAGAAAAGGACGTTCTTCCTGCAGGACGCCGGCGTCTTCAACTTCGCCACGACCGGCATCGATCCGCCGGGCGGCATTCCCGGCACCGGGGCCGAGATCTTTCCGTTCTTCAGCCGCAGGATCGGCCTGCTCGGCGGGCAGGAGGTGCCGATCGACTACGGCGCCAAGCTGACCGGCAGAATCGGCCGCACCGAGGTCGGCATGCTCGACGTGCGCACCCGCAACGTGCCGAACGTGGACGCCAACAACCTGCTGGTCGGGCGCGTCAAGCAGAACTTCCTGGAGCAGTCGTACGTGGGCGCCATTCTCACGAGCGGCAACCCCGCTTCGGCGCTCTCGAGCAGCACCGCGGGAGTGGACGTGCGGCTGGCCACTTCCGACTTCCTGGGCCGCAACCAGAACATGGTGTTCAACGCCTACGGACTGACGAGCAACAACGAAGGCGTCGCCGACCGGAACTCGTCCTACGGCTTCGGGGCGCATTATCCCAACGACCGGTTCGAGGCGCAGATGCTCTGGCGGGAGATCCAGGAGAACTTCGATCCGGCGATCGGTTTCGTGCAGCGCAGCAACGTGCGGATGCTGCGGGTCGCCGGCAGCTTCAACCCCCGCCCGAGGCCGTCGACCGGCATTCAGCAGATGTTTCATGACGTCTTCTACACGCGGTTCACCCGGCTCGACAACGGGATGGTCGAGAGCTGGGACATCTACGCCACCGTGGTCGACTGGCACTTCAACTCCGGCGACTCCCTGCACAGCCTGTTCGACCTGAACCCGACCTACGAGCGCCTGTTCGAGCCGTTCGAGATTTCCCCGGGGGTCGTGCTTCCGGTGGGCGAGTACCGCTTCATGCCCATGCGGATCTTCTTCACCTCGGCGCAGAAGCGGCGGTTGCAGGGCAGCATCGGCTTGCGGTTCGGCAACTACTGGTCGGGCACCGCGAAGGAGATCCAGACGGGCCTCAGCTACAAGCTCCCTCCCAACTTCCTGATCAGCTTCAATGCCAACCAGACGTTCGCCAGCCTGCCGGAAGGCGATTTCGTCGCCCGCATCTACAGCTCGCAGGTGAGCTACGCGGTTTCGCCGTTCCTTTCGTTCTCCAACCTGGTCCAGTTCGACAACCGATCCGGCAATCTCGGCCTCCAGAGCCGCGTGCACTGGACCATCGAGCCGGGAAACGAGGTTTTCTTCGTATTCGGTCAGGGCTGGGTGCAGGACCTCGAGCGAGGCTACCGCGACTTCAGGAGGCAGGACTCGAGGCTGGCCACGAAGCTCCAGTACACGTTCCGCTTCTGAGGAGACGCAACGTGCGCTTCGGAGCCGTTGCGCTGGACCTGCCGCAGTGCGGCGCGGCTGGCGCGGGAACTCCGGGAGGCGGGCCATCGCGTCAGCGAGCGTTCGGTGAACCGGCCGCTGCACGCGTTGGGTTACAGTCTGCAAGCGAACCGCAGGAGGCTGGAGGGGAAACGGCATCCGGATCCCGGTTCCAACCGGTATCGTGGCCCGGTGGCGAGCGGAACGATGACGGCGCGCGTACTCGTACACACGGCGCCTGCGTGCGACTGGAGGGTCCGGGGCCGCCTGCTGGAGCGCTACGTCCACACCCGCATCCGGGCGATCAACCAGCACGCCGTGGTCGGACGCATGCACGGGATCGACCTGTGGACCGGCTGACGAGACCCGGCCCGGCGGAGCGCGTAGCCGATTCAGGCCCTCGCGAGCTTCCAGCCCGCCTTCTCGCCGGTGAGCGCCGCCATGGTCAGGGCACGTTCATGTCGCCTCCGTCGTTTTTTCTTCATGCCGTCAGGCTGCCACACGCCCGCATGGGCGGCTGACCGCCCGACGTCGCCGGCGGGCCGGTGTCTGTAACATTGCACGCTGACGCTCGGCTGTCGATGGCCGCGTCGTTGGAGAGTCACCTGTCCGACTCTGGAGCTTCAGGATGCAGATCACCGCGAGAACCGCCGCCGTCACCCTCGTCGCCGCCTTGCTGAGCGCCGCTCCCCTGCTCGCCCAGCCGCGCCTGACCATGGACTGGGAGGCGATGGCCGAGCAGCTCGTGACGCAGCTCGCGCCCGCGCCGGGAGAGAAGATCCTGCTGGTCGCGCGCCCCGGCCAGTTCGACGCGCTGATCCCGCCGCTGCGCTACGCCCTGATGCGGGCCGGGGCCGTAGACCTCGGCGTGATCGACGTCATCGAGGAGCCGTATCCGACCGGCTGGGACGGCGAGCTGCTGGCGCGCAACAACGACGCGGCGCGCGCCTTGTACCGCGAGATGCTGCGCGACTTCGACGGGGCGATCATGCTGCCCGGCGCACGGCCCGACCACGCCGTCTACGCGGCGCTGCAGGACCTGCTGCACGAAGGCATCGGCCGCACCATTCACTTCCACTGGACCCAGAACGGCAGCGCGTTCCCGCTTCCCGGCCAGCCGCTGCCCGGGCAGACGGTCATCGACGCCACCTACCAGCGGGCGCTGCTCGAGACCGACTACGCCGGGCTGACCGCGGTGCAGCGGCGCTTCGTCGACGCGATGCGCGGCGCCGAGGTCCGGGTCACCTCGCCGCTGGGCACCGACGTCCGCTTCCGCATCGGCGACCGGCCGGTGAACTTCGGCGACGGCAACGCCTCGAAGGAACGGACCGACCAGGGGGTGATCCTGATCGACCGCGAGATCGAGCTGCCGTCCGGCGCCGTCCGCGTGGCGCCCGTCGAGGAGAGCGTCAACGGCGTCATCGTCTTTCCGCCGTCGCAGTGGGACGGCCGCCCCGTCACCGGCCTCGCGGTGCGCATCGAGAACGGCCGCGTCGCCGGCATGACGGCGGAGTCCGGGCAGGAGGCGGCGGAGGCGGAGCTGGCCGGCGTTCCCGAGGAGTCGCGCGCGTTCCGGGAGTTCGCCCTCGGCTTCAACCCGCTGCTCGCCGTGCCCGAGCGCAACCCGTGGATCCCGTACTACGGCTACGGCGCGGGCATCGTGCGCCTGTCGCTCGGCGACAACTCCGAGCTGGGCGGAACGGTCACGGGCGGCTACGTGCGCTGGAACTTCTTCACCGACACGACGGTGACGGTGGGCGGCGACGTCTGGGTGCGCGACGGGGAGCTCGTCCGGTGAGTCAGGCCCGCGCCCGGCACGGTCTCGCACATCGAACGACGATGCCTCGCACCTGCCCCACGCCGCTTCCAGCCGCCGCCGGCACGCCCCGCATCGTGCTACCTTCCGGGAGCAGGAAGACGCTGTCGGCTCGCGGCCTGCCGGGGCGCGCCGTGGGCGGTATGGGGACCGGAGACTCCGGTATGATGCATGTTCATCGAATGCACCAGGAGAGACACATGCCACGCCTGCGCGTTTCCGGTTTCGCCCTGATCGCCGCGGTCGCGCTGGCCGCCTGCAGCGGACCCGAACCGGTCGAGATCACGATGACCAACGGCCAGGGCGAGATCGCCGGCGAGGTGACCGCCACGTCCGTAATCCTCCAGACGCGGCTGACGGCGAAGTCGGGCTGGGTCGACGGCGACCTGCCGGGCGTGGACGGAATCGCGCGCTTCGAGGTGGCGGCGGGCCCCGACTTCGCCGACCCGATCACGACCGACTGGCTCACCGCCTCGGCGGACGGCGATCATATCGTCAAGGCGAAGATCGACGGGCTCTCGCCCGGCACGGAGTACCTCTACCGCGCGGTCTACGGTCCGGACCCCGAGCACACCGAGAGCGGCGCGACGCGGTCGTTCGCGACCCACCCGGGGGCGGACGCGGCGGCGCGCACGAGCTTCACCGTCGTTACCGGCATGAACTACTACCAGTTCTACGACAACCCGAACCGCGCCTACACCGGCCCCGACAGGGAACTCGGCTTCCCGGGCCTGGCGTCGATGCTCGCGCTCGAACCCGACTTCTTCGTGGCGACCGGCGACAACGTCTACTACGACGCGCCGTACGAGGGGCGGGCCGACACCGCGCCCACGATGCGCCGCAAGTGGCACCAGCAGCTCTCGAAGCAGCGGTTCATCGACTTCTTCACCGACACGCCGACCTACTGGGAGAAGGACGACCACGACTACCGCTACAACGACTGCGACAACACGAGCGACGCGGCGCCGCTGCCCGACCTCGGCCGGCGCATCTTCCTGGAGCAGGTCCCGGTGGCCGATCCGAACGACCCCGATCCGCTGCCCTACCGCACGCACCGCGTCAGCCGCGACCTGCAGATTTGGCTCGCCGAGGGGCGCGAATTCCGCAGCCCGAACATGATGGAGCCGGGCCCCGGCAAGACGCTGTGGGGCGCCGAGCAGCTCGCCTGGTTCAAGGAGACCCTGGCGGAGAGCGACGCGACGTTCAAGATCCTGATCTCGCCGACGCCCATGGTGGGCCCCGACGACGCCGACCAGGCCGGCCGCGCGGCCGAGAACCACGACCCGGTCAAGCGCGACAACCACTCCAATCCGGGCGGCTTCCGCCACGAGCGGGACGAGCTGTTCGCCTGGCTCATCGAGAACGGCTTCCTCGAGAAGAACTTCTACATCGTGACCGGCGACCGCCACTGGCAGTACCACTCGCTCGACCCGACCGGCTTCGAGGAGTTCTCTACCGGGGCTCTCGTCGACGCCAACTCGCGCGTTGGCCGGCCGCCGGGCGATCCCGACTCCAACGACCCGGACGCGCTCGTGATGCAGTACTACACCTACGACGAGCCGACGGGCGGCTTCCTGAACGTCGTCGTCACGCCGGGCGACCCGGCCACCGCGGCGTTCCGGTTCTACGACGAGCAGGGCGAGCTGCTGTACGAGGATGTCAAGACCGCGAGCTGAGCACCGCGTTCGCCCGGACGGGTCGATTCCCTCGATCGTCGCGAAGTGGCTCGTCCCGCCGCTCGGCATCGCGTTGCTGGCAGCAGCATCCACCGGCGCGCAGACCGCCGCCGGGGCACAGCTCCCCACCGGCACGCCGGGAGGCCGGACACCCGCTCCGCCCCCTGCGCGCGCCGATGCGGCATCCGACACGCCGACGCGGCCGCCCGGTACCGATGCCGCGGACGTGCTCGACGCCGCGCCGTTCGTCGGGCCGCCGGAGCCGCCCTGGCTCTACGGCCCGCCCGCGCCGGGCATCCGGGAGATCGCGGAGGGCCTCTACGTCGCGACCGGCTACGGCGGCAACGTGGTGGCCCGCGTCACGCCGGAAGGCGTCGTCGTCGCGGGCGATTCGACGGCCGCCGCCGGCGCGGCTGCGGCCTCGGTCGCTGGCGTGACCGACCGGCCCGTCCGCTACGTGCTCCGGACGCAGCGGCACGACGACCGGCCCGCGGCCCTCCCCTCGGCCTGGCGGAACGCGAGGCTCGTCGCCGTGGAACGCCCGGAGTCCCTCCCTTCCGGCGCCGGGGCCCGGAACCCGGCGGAGCACCCGGACCTGACCTTCACCCGCGAGCTGTCGCTCTTTCTCGGCGGGGCCGAGGTGCGGCTCCATCACTTCGCCCCGGCGCACACCGGCGGCGACGCCGCGGTACTGTTCCCCGACCGGAATGTGCTGTACGCCGGCGACCTCGTCGTCCGGGGGCTGCCGTTCATCGACTACGCGGCGGGCGGCAGCAGCCGCGGCTGGGTCGAGGCGCTGGACGGGATGCTCGCGCTCGACTTCGAGACCGTCATCCCGGGAGCCGGGCCGGCCCTGACGAAGCACGACGTGCAGGTCTTCCGCGATCGGCTGGTTACCTTGCGGATGCGCGCGACGCAACTCCTGTACCGGGACGTGCGGCCGGAGGACGCGCTTCCCCTGCTGCAGACCGCGGACCTCGACTGGCCGCTCCATCCCGGCGGTCGGTTCGCCACCCGGAGCTTCGCCGCCCTCTACGGCGAGCTGGCCGTCGAGCGGGAGGAAGCTCGCGCCGCGGCCGTAGCGGCGCCTGACGCGAGCTCGGAGTCCGCGCCGTAGAACGGGGCAGACTCCGAGTCCGGCCCGGAATCAGACCTCGTCCGGCAGCTCCCGCGGACGCCACAGCCCCGCCAGCGTGCCGTCGCTCGACAAGGCCAGGTCGCTCCACGAGCGGATCGCCAGCCGGATCTCGGCCAGGGCGGCGGTCGGCAGCGTCTCGGGGTGTCGCCCCAGGCGCGCGATCAGGTCCTCCAGGCCCGGGTTGTGGCCGACGACCAGAACGCGCTGGGCGGAGTCGGCGACGTTGCGCACCACGTGGACGATCTCGTCCGGGCTCGCGAGATAGAGACGACGCTCCAACTGCACCGTCCCCTGGTAGCCGGAATGCTGCGCGACCTCGTCGGCGGTCCAGCGCGCGCGCTTCGCGGTGGAGCTCACGATGACGTCCGGACGCAGCTCCCGCGCGGCGACCAGGCGACCCATGCGCGGCGCGTCGCGCTTGCCCCGCTTGTTCAGCGGCCGGTCGTGGTCGGAGGTCTCCGGGTGCTTCCAGCTCGACTTCGCGTGCCGCAGAACAAGGAGCGTCTTCATGGCGTAAGCCTTGTATGATCCGTGAAGGATCGGGATTCAGCAAGCTCTGAATCCCCGCACCGCCTGAATCGTCATGCTGCTCATCGGCATCCTCGACATCTACTCGTTCATCGTCTTCGGCGCGGTCATCGCCTCGTGGGTGCAGCTTCCTCCCGACAACCCGATCGGGAACTTCCTGTACGCCATGACCGAGCCGCTGCTCGGTCCGATCCGCTCGGTGCTGCCCGACATGGGCGGGCTGGACTTGTCCCCGCTCGTGCTGCTGTTCGCGGTCCGGATGCTGCGCGGCATCCTGCTTTCGGCCCAGGCCGGCTTCTGAACGGCGGCGCCGGCAGGATGGATTATCATTCCCTGCACTTGTTCCTCGGAGGTAGCACGATGCGCAAAGCACTTTTCGTCGGACTGATCCAGGCCGCGCTGGTCGCCGCCCTGGTCGTCGTCGCCGGCCCCGCAACGCCGGCCGAGGCCCAGGAGAACCCGTTCGGCACGCTGATCGACGTCCGCATGGGCGAACGCGTGTTCCGCGCCCAGTGCGGGCGCTGCCACGGCCGGGACGCCCGCGGCAACGACGAAACCGGCGCGCCGGATCTGACGACCGGCCAGTTCTCCCGGGCGAGCACGGACGCCGGCATGTTCAGCGTCATCCGCGACGGCATCGAGAACACGGCGATGATCGGCATCAGCCCGCGGGCGTCCGACCAGACCGTGTGGCAGATCGTCTCCTACATCAACTCGCTGAATCTCGACCCGGGCGACTACAACCTGCCGGGCGACGCCGGGCGGGGCGAGCAGGTGTACGCCGGCGCGAACTGCGCGACCTGCCACATGATCGGCGGCGAGGGCGGACGCACCGGCCCCGACCTGTCGACCGTCGGCAGCCGGCTGGACCCGGACGAGATGGCGACCTCTCTCACCGATCCGGACGCCGAGGTGGCGCCGCGCTGGTGGACGGTGCGCATCAACCGCGCCGACGGCTCGACGGTCGAAGGGCTGCGGATGAACGAGGACACGTTCACGGTCCGCATCATGGACAGCGACGAGAACCTCTGGAGCTTCATGAAGAGCGAGGTTCGCTCGCTCGAGCGGATCAAGACCTCCACCATGCCGGCCGCCGAAGACTTGACCGCGAGCGACGTGGACGACCTGGTCGCCTACCTCTTCTCGCTGCGCAGGGAGAGCTGAAGATGAAACGACTTGCGACGGTATTCGTGTTGACGGCGCTCGCCTTGCCGGCTGCGGCGGCGGCGCAGGAAAGCGACGGGCCCGCGTTGCGACCGGTCACGTGGGAACGGCTGCTGAACGCGGCGGAAGAGCCGGAGAACTGGCTCATGTACTCCGCCACCCTCGACAGCAAGCGCTACAGCGGTCTCGAGCAGATCCACAACCGCAACGTGGGCAATCTCGAGCTCAAGTGGGCCTACCAGATTCCCGAGATCGACCGGGCGGAGACGACGCCGCTCGTCGTCGACGGCGTGATGTTCGTCACCGAGGCGCCGAGCAACGTCGTGGCTCTCGACGCGGCAACCGGCCGGCAGTACTGGCGCTACGACCACGAGCTGCCGGACGACCTGCGCATCTGCTGCGGGCGCAACAACCGGGGCGTGGCGATTCTCGGCGAGACGCTCTTCATGAGCACGCTCGACGCGCACACCGTCGCCATCGACGCCCGCACCGGAAACCTGGTGTGGAACACCGAGACCGCCCCGCACGCGAGCGGCTACAGCAAGACGGCGGCCCCGCTCATCGTCAAGGACCAGGTGATCACGGGGATCGCGGGCGGCGAGTACGGCATCCGCGGCTTCCTCGACTCCTACGACGCAACGAGCGGGGCGCGCAACTGGCGCACCTACACCATCCCGGGCCCGGACGAACCGGGGAACCAGACCTGGGCCGGCGAATCGTGGCGCACCGGCGGATCCCCGACGTGGATCACCGGCGCCTACGATCCCGACCTCGACCTCGTCTACTGGGGCACCGGCAATCCCGGTCCCGACTGGAACGGCGAGGTGCGCCTGGGCGACAACCTCTACTCCGACTCGGTGCTCGCCCTGAACGGCGATGACGGCAACCTGGAGTGGTACTTCCAGTTCACGCCGCACGACATCCACGACTGGGACGCGATCCAGGTGCCGATCCTCGGCGAAATCATGTACGAGGGCGAAATGCGGAAGGTCATGATGTGGGCCAACCGCAACGCCTTCTACTACACGCTCGACCGCGAGACCGGCGAGTTCCTGGTCGGCAAGCCGTACGCCCGGCAGACCTGGGCGGAAGGGCTCGACGAGAACGGGCGTCCGATCCGCGTGCCGAACATGGAGCCGTCCGTCGAAGGCAAGCTCGTCTCGCCGACCATCGGCGGCGGCACCAACTGGTGGTCGCCCACCTTCAGCCCGCGCACCGGCCTGTACTACGTCAACGCGTTCGACGGCGAGCAGATCTACTTCATCCGCGAGGAGGAGTACGTCGAGGGCGAGCAGTACACCGGGGGCGGCGGCGAGAGCGCCGGGCCGATCGACAACTACCACAGCGCGGTCCGCGCCATCGATCCGGCGACCGGCGACGTCCGCTGGGAGTATCCGATCGCCCCGCGATCGACGTCCGGACTGATGTCCACGGCCGGCGACCTCGTCTTCGGCGGCACCGTCGACGGCTACTTCTTCGCCATCGACGCGGTCAGCGGCGAGGAGCTCTGGCACATGACGGTCGGCGCCCGCGTGCACTCGGCGCCGATCAGCTACGCGGTCGACGGCCAGCAGTACGTCTCGATCGCGGCGGGCAACGTCGTCTTCACCTTCGGCCTCGCCGACTAGGATCCGGCGCCGTCGCAGGCGCCGGATCGGGTACGACCCGTAGCGAACACCGACACCGCCCGGAGCCGGGCGCCAAGCGTCCGGCTCCGGCACCCGCCTTGGCCAATCCGACCCGGTTTCGCCGCCCCCTCTCCCCGACGGGCATTCGCCCTCTACGATGACCGTATGGCTTTCATTGCCTTCATCGGCGGTCTCCGTCGGGTCGCGGGCGCCCCGGCGTTGCTTCTCGGCGCCTACGGCGCCGCCCTGGCCGTTGTGCTGGGGATGCAGCTCATCCCCGGAGGCGCCGGCGCCGCGCGACCCGGATCGGCTGCGGCGGCCGGCGCACTCGCCGGCATCCCGCACACCTTCGGACCTGGTCTGGTGGGCTTCTCGACCGTGCTCTCGACCCTCGGGAACCCGTACCTGCAGCGAGCGCCGCTCGAAGCCGTTGCCGGATTGGCCCTCGCCGGCCTAACCGCCTGGACGTTCCTGGCCGGCGGCATCCTCGACCGACTCGCCCGCCGGCAGGGCACAGGAGGACTGGCTTTCCTCGCGGCCTGCCGGCACCATTTCTGGCCGCTCGCGCGCCTCGCGGGCCTGGCCGGCGTCCTGTACTGGTTCCTGTTGGGCGGAGTGTATCCGTGGCTCGCCGGCGACATTCCGGGCGCACCGGCGCGCTTGCCGACCGTACCGGCCGGCGGCGCAGCGCTGCGGTCCGCGCTCTACGTGATGTTCGCAGCCGGCGTAGCCGGCGTCGGCCTTCTCGTCGACTACGCCAGGGTCCGCACCGTCGTCGAGGATCGCCGCAGCATGGTGGGGGCGCTCCTTGCCGCCTTTCGTTTCGTGCGGCGGCGCCCTGCCGCAGTGGCCGTGTTGTGGCTCATGAACGCGGTGCTGGCCGCGGCCACCCTCGCCGCCTGGACCCTGGTCGCGCCCGGCCCCGTCGCCGTCAGCCCCGCGATGCGCGGAGCGTTCCTCGGCGGGCAGCTCTGCATTGCGGCGCAGCTCTTTGCGAATCTCGTGGCCTGGGCGTCGCAGACGGCGTACTTCCAGGACCAGCTCGCGCACCCGACCTACGTCGCCCGGGCCCGCGTGCCGGGGACCTCCAGGATTACCGGCCCACCCGCTTGAGAGCCTTCGAGAGACGGTCGGCGAGGGTCCGGGCGACCTTCACCCGGGCGAAGCGCTTGTCGTTGCCCTCGACGAGCACCCACGGCGCGCGCCGGGTGCTGGTGCGGCTCACCATCTCGTTGACGGCAGCGACGTAGTCGTCCCACCGCTTGCGGTTGCGCCAGTCCTCGTCGGTGATCTTCCAGCGCTTGTACGAGGTCTGCTCGCGGTCGCGAAAGCGACGGAGCTGCTCGCTCTTGCTGACGTGGAGAAAGAACTTCACGACCACCGTGCCGTGGTCGACGAGCTGCTGCTCGAACGCGTTGATCTCGTCGTAGGCGCGCTGCCATTCGTCCGGCCGCGCCAGGTTCTCCACCCGCTCGACGAGCACCCGCCCGTACCAACTGCGGTCGAAGATGGTGATCTGGCCGGCGCGGGAGAGATGCCTCCAGAAACGCCACAGGTAGTGGTGCGCGAGCTCCTCGTCGGTCGGGGCGGCGATCGGAATCACGCGGTGGTAGCGCGCGTCCAGCGCGGCGGTGAGGCGCCGGATGGCGCCCCCCTTGCCGGCCGCATCCCAGCCTTCGAACACCGCGACGGTGGAAATGCCCCGCTCGCGGGCCTTCTGCTGAGCCCGGTACAGCCGACCCTGGTGCCGCTCCAGATCCACGCGCAACCGGGGCTTGTCGATGGATTGCGAGAGATCCAGCGCGGCCAGGTGATCGGCGACGTCCGGCGGCGGCTCGCGGCGCGCCGGGCTCTCCGCATCGGCCGGGGCCGGGGCCGGGGCGCCCGCGCAGGCGCGTCGAATCGCGTCCCGGACGCAGGCCGCGACCCGCAGGTGCTGCTGGTCCGGATCCGCCGCGTCGATCACGTGCCACGGCGCCTGCTCGTGGCCGGTCACGATGACCGCCCGCTTCCACGCGGAGACGAACCGATCATGGAGACGCAGGCGGCGCCACTGGTCCCGACCGGCCCGCCAGCGCCGCAGCGGATCGGCGGCCGCCGTCTCCAACCGGGTCCGCTGCGTCCGGCTGTCGACGTGCAGCCAGCACTTGATCAGCACGGTGCCGCCGTCCACCAGCATCCGCTCGAACGCGGCGATCCGGGCCATGCGGCCGTCGAACGCCTGCTTGCCGAGACTGCCGTCGGCCCGCGCGAGGATCGGCGGGCCGTACCATGCGCTGAGGAACAGGGCGACCTGCCCCCGCGGCGGCAGCTCGCGCCAGTAGCGCCAGAAGGCGGGACGCTCGCGCTCCTCGTCCGACGGTTCGCCCCAGGCGCGGGTCACGAGCCACCGCGGATCCATCCAGGCGTTGAGCAGGTCGGCCGTCTCGCCGCGGCCCGCGGTCTCCGGTCCGACCAGCAGCACGATGACCGGACCGACCCCGGCCTGCCGCAGCGCGTGCTGCGCGGCCAGCAGCTCCGCCCGCAGCTCGGCCGCCGGCGTGACGATCGTCGGCTCCAGCGACTCCTTCTTCCTGCCCATCCCGCACCAACCGCGGCCCGCGCGTCGCCCCGGCAGGGAGGACGCGTTCGGCGACCGCTCACTCTACCACCGCGCCGGCTCCGCGCGGCACGTGCCGGGGAAGCCGCGAGTGTGGTACAAGTGGAGTTGGGAGCCTGCCCCGTAGAAGGTTCGGGCTACGGACCGCCTGCCGAGGAGATCAAAGCATGCACGCGATGCAGAGACAGTTCGCAAGCGTCGTCGCCGCGTTGTCGGTCGTCATCGGCGCGACCGCCTCGGCGGCCGCCGCCGCCCAATCTCCCGAGCAGCTCGGACAGGCCGTCGAGCGGGAGCTCCGCGAGGACCGCGCGCTACGCCGGCTCGACGTGTCGGTGGCCGGCGACGAGGTGACCCTGAGCGGGCGGGTGCGCCACTTCTGGGACAAGAACGAGGCGCTGCGCCGCACGTTCGACGTCGACGGCGTCGGCACCGTGATCAGCGAGATCGAGGTGCCGGTCCAGGAGGACCAGGAGGAGCTGATCGAGGACGTCAGCCGGGCGATCCAGCGCTACCCGCACTACCGGATGTGGGACTACATCGACGGCCGCATCGACAACGGCGTCGTGAGCATCTTCGGACGGGTGACGCCCGAGCGCGACAAGTCGGGCGAGCTGTTCGAGCGCATCGCCAAGGTGCGCGGCGTCCAGGACGTCCGGATGAACGTCACGCCGCTGTCTCCCGCGCAGGGAGACGACCGGATCCGTTACGCCATCGGCCGCCAGCTCGCCGCCAGCGAGCACTTCCAGCGGTTCGTGTCGATGCCCAACCCGCCGTTCCACATCATCGTGGACAACAGCATCGTCACGCTCGTCGGCTACGTGCAGAGCCGGATCGAGTTCATCGAGATGCAGCGGATCGTGGGGCAGACGCAGGGCGTGCTGCGGGTCGACAACCAACTGCAGACGGTGCGCTAGCCAGCTTAGCCAAGCTGGCTGCGGCCGGGCTGGACCGGTCGATCTGCGGCGGTGGACGGAACGGTCCCGGCAGCGGTCGCCGCCGCCGTGCCGCCGGCCGGCCGGCGGCGGACCTCGCGGGTGACCGCGACGTCCGGTTCCAGCTCGACCAGCTCGTCCTCGTGCACGATGGTCAGCGGCGCCGCCCCCTTCAGCAGGTAGGTCGCGGCGGTCGGGGTCAGGTCCACCTCCAGACGCTGCCCCCGGATCTCCAGCGGGAACCGCAAGCCGCCGAGCCGCTCCGGCACCTTCGGCGCGAAGCTGATGCGCCCGCCCGTGTCGCGCATTCCCGCGAAGCCGTAGATGAGAGTCATCCAGAACCCGCCCATCGACGCGATGTGACACCCGTCCTGCACGTTGCCGGCCACGTCGGCCAGATCCATCAGCCCGGCGTCGATGGAGTAGCTGAACGCCTTGTCCGTCTCCCCCACCTCGGCCGCGATGATGCTCTCGATGGAGCACGACAGCGACGAATCGCGGGTCGTGAGCCGGTCGTAGTAGACGAAGTTGCGCCGCTTCTGATCGTGCGAGAACTCGTGCCCGAGGAGGAACATCGCCAGCACCACGTCCGCCTGCTTGACGACGCGGTAGCGGTAGATGACGAGCGGGTGGTAGTGCAGCAGCAGCGGGTACTTGTCGGCGGGGGTGTCGGCGAAGTCCCAGTCCTGCTTGTCCTTGAAGGAATCGTCCTGCAGGTGCACGCCGTCGCGCTCGTCGTACGGCAGGTACATCCGGTCGGCCGCCTGCCGCCAGTCGTCGATCTCGTCCGGACGGAATCCGGTGTCGCGCACCAGCGCCGCGAACCGTTGCGGATCCTTCTCCGACAACGCGCGAATGGTCTCCACGGCGTACCAGAGGTTCTCGCGCGCCATCAGGTTCGTGTACAGGTTGTTGTTGACGACGGTGTTGTACTCGTCGGGCCCGGTCACCCCGTTGATCCGGAACTTGCCGTCGTGGCGGCCGAAGAAGCCGAGGTCGACCCACAGGCGGGCGGTCTCGACCAGAATCTCCGCGCCCACCTCCTCGAGAAAGCTCTGGTCTCCGGTCGCATCGACGTACTTGCGGAGCGCGTACACGACATCCGCGTTGATGTGGTACTGCGCCGTTCCGGCCGCGTAGTACGCCGACGCCTCGTCGCCGGTGATGGTGCGCCAGGGAAACAGCGCGCCGCGCTGGTTGACCTCCCGCGCGCGCTCGCGGGCCGCGTCCAGGAACGCATGCCGCTGCCGGAGCAGGTTCTGGGCGATCAGCGGCTTCGTATAGATGAGGAACGGCAGGACGTAGATCTCGGTGTCCCAGAAGTAGTGCCCCTCGTACCCGGGTCCGGTCAGGCCCTTGGCCGGCACGCCGACCCCCTCGGCCCGCGCCGTCGCCTGGCACATGTGGAACAGGTTGAACCGAATCGTCTGCTGCCACTCGGGGTTGCCGCGCACCTCCACGTCGCTGCGATGCCAGAAGTCGTCGAGGAAACGTTGCTGGCTCGCGAGCAGGTCCGGAAACCCACGGTCCACGGCCCGATCGAGAACCCGCTCGGCGCGCTGGCAGAGCTCCTCGACCTGCGGGCGCCGCGACGAGTGATACGTGATGTACTTGAAGAGGCGGATGCGGGACCCGACCGCGCCGTCGATGGAATAGACCACGCGCCCCGCGGCGCCGTCCTCCGAGGTCTTCACGCTGACCGGGCAGTCGGTCTGCACCTCGTGATCGATGGCGCACGACAACGCCATCCCGCTCGATCGGGTCACATAGCCGCGTACCACGCGCGCGTCCGCGGCGCGTCTCACCTGTCCGTCGAGCACCTCGCAGCCGAACTGCCGGGTGCGGGGATCGCCGTTGGGGTGCGCCGGACGGCCGTCGTCGACCACCTCCGACACGATGACGACCGGCGCGTCGCTCGCCAGCAGCGTGACCTCGTACTCGATCGCCGCCAGGTGCCGATGCTCCAGCGAGACGAGGCGCCGCGACCGGATGGCTACGCGCTGCCCCGACGAGTGGGCCCAGACCAGCTCCCGGTCCAGCGTGCCGGCCCGCATGTCGAGCGCCCGCTCGAATCCCTCCAGCGTCGCCGTCGGCAGGAAGAACGGCTCGTCGTCGACGTACAGGCGGATGATCTTCGCGTCCGGCACGTCGACGATGGTCTGGCCGAGCTTGGCGAAGCCGTAGGCCTCCTCGCCGTAGACGATCGGCCAGGTCTCGTGGAAGCCGTTGACGTAGGTGCCGTTGTGCACGACCGGCTGCCCTTCGTCGCACGTTCCCCGCATCCCCAGGTAGCCGTTCGCGGTGGCGAACAGCGACTCGGCGGCGGCCAGATAGCGCTCGTCGAAGCGCGTCTCCACCAGGCGCCACGGCTCGCGCGGGTAGATGTCCTGGGGCGGGTGCCGGCGGTGCAGGTCACCCATCGGTCAGCGAGCCTCCGGAGGACGGGCTTCGTCCCCGTCCGCGCGCTCCAACGTGTCGCCCAGATCGGTCACCACGTGGTCCGCGCCGGCCTTCGCCAGCGCAACCGACTCGCCGGTGCGGTCGATGGCGATCACCAGGCCGAATCCGCCGGCCCGTCCGGCCTCGACGCCGGCTATCGCATCCTCCACGACGACGGCCCGCGGCGGCGCCACGCCGAGCACCCGCGCCGCGTAGGCGAAGGTGTCGGGCGCCGGCTTGCCGGCCAGTCCCTGCCGCGCCGCCACCTGGCCGTCGACGCGCAGCTCGAACAGATCGGCGAGTCCGGCCTTGTCCAGGATGGCCTCGCAGCTCCGGCTCGAGGACACCACGGCACAGCGCACGCCGTGACGCAGCAGATGCCGCACCACGGCCAGCGAGCCGCCGTACACCGCGACCCCCTCGCCGGCCAGCAGCTCGCTGAACAGCGCGTTCTTCCGGTTGCCGAGGCCGCACACCGTCTCCAGCCCGGCCGGATCCTCGGGCGCGCCGTCGTCCAGCACCATGCCGCGCGAGGCGAGGAAGGTCCGGACGCCGTCGTAGCGCGGCCGGCCGTCGACGAAGCGGGCGTAGTCGCCGGGCATGTCGAACGGCCGGAACGGCTCGCCGCGCGCGGACGCCCGGTTTCTCAGGTAGTCGTCGAACATCCGCTTCCACGACGCGGCGTGCAGCCTGGCGGTGGCCGTCAGCACGCCGTCGAGGTCGAAGAGCACCGCCTCGTACGCGGTCCAGTCGATCATGAGCCGGGGTCGGCTCCCTTCAATTCAGGCCTGGGAGGCTTCCGCCGGGCGCGGGCACGCCACGCCGGTCCCTCCGAGCCCGCAGTAACCGCCGGGGTTCTTCGCCAGGTACTGCTGGTGGTACTCCTCGGCGTTGTAGAAGGGCGGAGCGGAGCGGATCTCGGTCGTGATCGGGCCGTAGCCCGCCGCGCTCAGGCCCGGCTGATACGCGTCGCGCGACGCCTCGGCGGCACGAACCTGCCCGAGGTCGTCCACGAAGATCACGGAGCGGTACTGCGTGCCGACGTCGTTGCCCTGCCGCATCCCCTGGGTCGGGTCGTGGCTCTCCCAGAAGACCTGCAGGAGCCGCTCGAAGTCGACGACGCGCGGATCGTAGACGACCCGCACCACCTCGGAGTGCCCCGTCCGCCCGCTGCACACCTCTTCGTAGGTCGGGTTTCTGGTGATCCCGCCGGCATAGCCGACGGCGGTCGAGTACACGCCGTCGAGCTGCCAGAAGGTCCGCTCGGCGCCCCAGAAGCAGCCCAGCCCGAACACCGCGGTGCGCGTTCCCTCGGGGAAGGGCGGGGCGATCGGGCGGCCGTGCACGAAGTGTCCGGCCGGCGCCGGCAACGGCTCGTCGCGGCCCGGCAGCGCCTCCGAGGCGGCGGGCATCCGCAGACTGGCAGGATTGGCGAACAGCATCGTTCCTCCTCGTCGACGCGGCGGCGCCGCGTCTCTACAGCATAGCGAACGACGGAACACGGAGCGACCGCATGCCCGCGTGCGCCGCCGAACCGCCCTCGGGCGGCGGCGTGCGGCCCGCACTCCGCGCCGCGCGCAAACCCGCTATCCTACTTGGAGAGATGGCCGACGATCCATTCACGCTGCTCCCCGACGACGCCTTCAACCGCCGGCTCGCCGCCAACGTCCATCCGCCGGACTGGGAGAACCCGACTCCGGACGGCCGCTACAACCTGGTCGTGCTCGGCGCGGGCACGGCCGGGCTGGTGACCGCCGCGGTCGCGGCGGGACTCGGCGCGAAGGTGGCGCTGATCGAGCGGCACCTCATGGGAGGCGACTGCCTGAACGTCGGCTGCGTCCCCTCGAAGGGCATCCTCCGGGCGGCGCGCGTCTGGGCCTCGGCGCGCGACGGCGCGGAGTTCGGCCTGTCGTTCCCCGGCGGGGTCGAGCACGATTTCGGCGCGGCGATGGCGCGCATGCGCCGGCTGCGCGCGGCGATCAGCCACGTCGACTCCGCCGAGCGCTACAAGGGGCTCGGGGTCGACGTCTTCATCGGCGCGGGCCGCTTCTCCGGACGCGACGCGGTACGCGTCGGCGAGGCCACGCTGCGCTTCACGCGGGCCGCCGTCTGCACCGGGGCGCGGGCCACCGCCCTGCCGATACCGGGACTCGCGGAGGCCGGCTTCCTGACGAACGAGACCGTCTTCTCCCTCACCGAGCTGCCGCGCCGGCTGGCCGTCATCGGCGCCGGTCCCATCGGGTGCGAGCTGGCCCAGGCGTTCGCCCGCTTCGGCAGCGAGGTGACGGTGTTCGAGCTGACCCCCCACATCCTGCCGCGGGAGGACCCGGACGCGGCGGCGGTCGTCCAGGCCCGGATGGTCCACGACGGGGTGAGGTTCGCCTTCGACGCCACGGTCGACGGGGTGGAGGCGGAATCCGCGAACGAGCAGGGCGGCAACGGGAAACGGATCCGCTACACCACCGGCGGCGAGGCGCACGAGACGATCGTGGACGAGATCCTCGTCGGTGTGGGCCGGGCCCCGAACGTCGAAGGACTCGGCCTCGAGGAGGCCGGCGTGGCCCATGACCGGTTCGGGGTGCAGGTCGATGCCCGCCTGCGGACCAGCAATCCGCGCATCTTCGCGGCGGGCGACATCTGCTCACCGTTCAAGTTCACCCACGCGGCGGATGCGATGGCGCAGATCGTGATTCAGAACGCGCTGTTCCCGCATCCGTTCGGCCTCGGGATGGCGTCCACCGAGTCGCTGAACATTCCCTGGTGCACGTACACGGAGCCGGAGATCGCCCACGTCGGCATGTACGAGGCGGACGCGCGGAAGAAGGGCATCGAGGTCGAGACGTTCACGCAGCCGCTCGCCGACGTCGATCGCGCGATCCTGGACGGCGAGGACGCCGGCTTCGCCCGGGTCCACGTCCGCAAGGGAACGGACCGGATCCTCGGCGCGACCATCGTCGCCGCGGACGCCGGCAACCTGATCACCGAGGTGAGCGTCGCCATGAAGGCGGGGGCGGGCCTCGGGACCATCGGCGGCACCATCCACCCCTACCCGACGCAGGCCGAGGCGCTCCGCAAGGCGGCGAACCAGATGCGCAAGGCGCGCTTCACCGGCCGGCAGAAGGCCATCCTGAGCCGGCTGTTCGCCTGGCGGCGGTGACCGGGCGCCGGCGCCGATCTCTCCCGGTCGCATCTCCGAGAGTGCACCGTCCAGCGGCCGGCGCCCGCCGGTCGATCAGCCTCGCCATCGAGCAACGCTCCCCGCAACGCCAGACGAGCGCAGGGTGTTCGTCCGTGTTGTCACGAGCCCTCCCTCGCGATGCGACGAAGGTCCTGCCGGTCGACCTCGCGGTCGAGGCGGCGCTTCGGATCCAGGAGCTGCTCGCGCGGCGTCACCGACACTTCGACGCCCCCGACCGGCAGCGTGACGGACACCGCCGGGTCGACGGCCGCCTCGCGCCAAACGCCCGTCGTTTCGTCCCGGTACCGGGCCGCGTCAGCGATGCGGACATCGATGCGCACCCCGCCGTGCGCCAGGACCAGTGCTACCAGATCCCAGTGGTCGTCGAGCCGGCGCCACGGATAGTCCACGACGTGCTCGCGCGCCGCCCGCAGAAGGGACGGCACGTGCTCGGCGGCAATGAAGAGCTCGATGCCGCGTACAGCCCGACCTGCGCCGTGCGCGATCGCGGCGACGTCGCCGGTCATCTGATAGGGGATGCGGCGCTCAGCGAGCAGATCGCACACCCAGCGCAGCGCCGCGGCCGATCCCTGTTCGCCCTTCGCGGCTCCGCGAACCGCTGCAGTCACCCGGATTCTCCGTCCGGCGCCGACGCGAGCGCGCCCTCGAACGCCGCCCGGACCCGCGGCTCGAAGCAGACGAAGTCGACGCGCTCGACGCCGGGAGCGCCGGCCAGTGCCTGGACCACCGTCCGCACCGCGACCGCCGCCGCCTGCTCCGGCGGGTACCCGTAGACGCCGCAACTGATCGCCGCGAAGGCGATGGTGCGCAGCCCGTGCTCGCGGGCCAGCTCAATCGCCCGGCGGTAGCAGCCGGCGAGCTGTTCCGGCTCGCCCGTCGCCCCGCCGCGCCAGACCGGGCCGACGGCGTGAATCACGTGGCGCGCCGGCAGATCGTACCCGGCGGTCATCTTCGCATCGCCGGTCGCGCAGCCGCCCAGCGTGCGGCATTCGGCCAGGAGGGCCGGTCCGGCGGCGCGGTGAATCGCGCCGTCCACGCCCCCGCCCCCGAGCAGGCTCGTATTCGCCGCGTTGACGATCGCGTCGACGTGCAGCGTCGTGATGTCGGCGGTGGTGACGCGCAGGCGCTCGCGGGACATGGCTCGGCCGGGTTTCACGCCGGTTGGCGCTACGAGTAGTATACGGAGACGAGGAGTCGAGCCGATGAAGCTGTCGATCACGTATTGCACCCGTTGAAAGTACCTGCCCAGGGCCTCCAGTCTGGCGGCCGAAATCAAGAGCGCGCTCGGTCTGGAAACCGAGCTGATCGAGGGAGCCAACGGGATATTCGACGTCGTCGCGGACGGCAGGATGATTTTCTCGAAGCACGCCGAGCAGCGGTTTCCGGAGTCGGAGGAGATCATCGGCGCCCTGCGCGCCCTGAGCGCCGCGTAGCGCCTCGCCGGCGTCCGGTTCGGTCGTGCGTCTCACGGGGGGAGAAACCATGGCGAGAACAGTCACCCGCAGGGATCTGCTGGCCGGCGCGGCCGGGGCCATCGGGGCCGCCACGCTCGCACCGGCAGGCCAGCGCGTCCACGCGCAGGACACCACGAAGTCGCCGGGGGGGCCGGCGAGCGCGCTCGGGGCGCGTTCGCCCCACGAGCCGCTGGCGCGCGGCAGGGTCACCGGCCTCTCGTCGCGGACGCCGCTGCAGGATCTCCACGGCATGATCACGCCGTCGGACCTCCACTTCGAGCGGCACCACGGCGGCGTGCCGGCGATCGACCCCGACGACTACCGGCTCCTGATCCACGGCATGGTCGAGCGGCCGACGATTCTCACGCTCGCCGAGCTGAAGCGCTTCCCCGCCACGTCCCGGATCTGCTTCCTCGAGTGCTCCGGCAACTATCCCACGGGCGCCGGGCCGGAAACGAAGCCGGAGCTGGTCTGCGGCATGACGTCCACCACCGAGTGGACCGGCGTGTCGCTCGCCACGCTGTTCCGCGAGATCGGCGCGAGCCCCGACGCCACCTGGTTCCTGGCCGAGGGGCAGGACGCCGCGGTGATGACGCGCAGCGTCCCGATGGAGAAGGCCTGGGACGACGCGATGATCGCCTACGCGCAGAACGGCGAGGCGCTGCGGCCGTCGCAGGGCTACCCGGCGCGGCTCCTGCTGCCGGGCTGGGAGGGCAACTCCAACGTCAAGTGGCTGCGCCGCATCGAGCTGGCCGACCAGCCGTTCATGACGCGCGAGGAGACCTCGAAGTACACCGATCCGCTGGCCGACGGGACGGCCCGGCAGTTCAGCTTCGTCTTCGACGCCCGCTCGATCATCACCTCGCCGGCCTACCCCGACGTGGTCGAGCCCGGCTGGATCGAGCTCCGCGGCGTCGCCTGGTCGGGCCGGGGCACCATCGCGCAGGTGGACGTCAGCACCGACGGCGGCCGCACCTGGCAGGAGGCGCGGCTTCAGGGACCGGTGCTGCGGCAGGCGCACACCCGCTTCCGGCACCTGTGGCGGTGGGATGGCTCGGAGACCGAGATCATGAGCCGGGCCACCGACGACAGCGGCTACGTCCAGCCGACCCGCGCCGCGTTGCGCGCCGTTCGCGGCCGCCGGGCGCGCCGGTACCACCTCAACCCGATCACCGCGTGGCGCATCCAGCCGAACGGTCAGGTCTACTACCGGGAGGAGCCGCCGTGGGACGCGTGATCCGGAGCCGGATGCTCACCGGGCCGCTGCTGGCCGCCGTCCTGGCACTGGGCGGCGCCGTCCTCCTGGCCGCAGCCCCGGCCGCGGGACAGAACGCCGGCGGGGACGGCGCGGAGTCGACGCCCGAATCGTTCGGCTTCGGCCGCGCCGCCACCGCGGAGGAGATCGCCGCCTGGGACATCGACGTCATGCCCGACGGCACGGGCTTGCCCGAGGGCGAAGGGACGGCCGCGAGCGGCGCCCCGATCTACGCGCGGCAGTGCGCCGTCTGCCACGGGGGGGCCGGCGAGGGGGGCATCGCGGACCGGCTGGTGGGGTACACGCCGGAGACCGCCCCGCCGTTCGGGCCGCGCTACGAGGAGTGGCGCGGCGACGGCCCCGACGTGCCGTACTCGGTCGGCAACTACTGGCCCTACGCCACGACGCTCTTCGA
This sequence comes from Vicinamibacterales bacterium, assembly GCA_963662835.3. Lineage (GTDB taxonomy): Bacteria > Acidobacteriota > Vicinamibacteria > Vicinamibacterales > UBA8438 > WTFV01. The sequence goes on along the minus strand of CAXXVU020000002.1, from coordinate 2,384,439 downwards.
CTACATCCGCCGCGCGATGCCGTCGAACGCGCCCGGCACGCTGGAAGCCGGTCAGGTCTACGGCCTCGTCGCCTGGATCCTGGCCGAGAACGGCCTCATCGGCGCCGACGAAGCGATGAACGCCACGACGCTGCCGGGGGTCGAGATGCCGGCCCGCGACATCTTCGTCCCGCAACAGCGCTGACCCGAGCAAGCGCGGTCACGCGCACGGAGAGGCCGACCGGGAGCGCCCGGTCAGCCTCAGGAACGCTGACATCGAGAAACGCAAGCTGCCCATCGGGATACAGACGTTCCGCCAGATCCGCGAGGAAGGCTACTACTACGTCGACAAGACGGGCTGGGCGCGGCGGATGGCGGAGGAGGGGAAGCACTACTTCCTTTCCCGCCCGCGGCGTTTCGGCAAGAGCCTGTTCCTGGACACGCTGAACGAGCTGTTCGAGGGCAACGAGCCCCTGTTCGAGGGCCTCGCCATCCACGAGCACTGGGACTGGTCCGTGCGCCGTCCCGTGGTACGGCTGAGCTTCGGCAGCGGTCGATTCGGCGATCCTGAAGGCCTGCCCGAGGACGTGATGGCGCAGCTCGACGCCATCGAGCGCCGGACGGACGTCGCGTCCGGCTACGACGCCGCGCACGCCCGTTTTCGACACGTGTTGCAGACGCTGCACGAGCGCACCGGACAGCGTGTCGCGGTGCTGGTGGACGAGTACGACAAGCCGATCCTGGACGCCCTGGGTACGCCGGCGGTCGCTCGCGCCAACCGGGATCATCTGCGCGGGCTGTATGCGACGATCAAGGAGAGCGACGCGCACGTCGAGTTCACGCTGCTCACCGGCGTGAGCCGGTTCTCCAGGGTCAGCCTCTTCTCCGGCCTCAACAACCTGAAGGACATCACCCTGGATCCGCGCTACTCGGCCGTCTGCGGCTACACCGACGCGGACCTGGACGCGGTGTTCGCACCGGAGCTTCCCGGCCTGGACCGGGACGAAATCCGCGACTGGTACAACGGCTACAACTGGCTCGGCGAGGAACGGGTCTACAACCCCTTCGACATCCTGCTGCTGTTCGACCGCCGGGAGTTCGAGGCGTGGTGGTTCGAGACCGGCACGCCGACGTTCCTCATCGACATGCTCGCCAGCCGCCGCGTCGACTCCCCGAAGCTGGACGGCATGCTGAGTCAGCGCGACCTGCTGTCGACCTTCGACGTGGACGACATCGCGACCGAGGCGCTGCTGTTCCAGACGGGGTACCTCACGATCCGCGGGGAAGAGCGGCGCGGCGGCAAGAAGTACTACCGGCTCGGCTACCCCAACCGCGAAGTGCGGCAGAGCCTGAACGAGAACCTGCTGCGCCACCTGCTGGGGCGACCACCCGGCCTGACAGAGCACACGGCCCGGTTGTACGACCTGCTGCTGGCCAACGACTTCGAGGGCCTCGAGTCGCTGTTCCGGGCGCTCTTCGCCGGCATCCCCTACGAGTGGCACACGAAGAACGAGATCGCGCGCTACGAGGGCTACTACGCCAGCGTCTTCTATTCCTGCTTCGCCGCGCTCGGCCTCGACGTCACCGTGGAGGACGGCAGCAGCCACGGCCGCCTAGACATGGCCGTCCGCTTCAACGACAACGTCTACCTGTTCGAGCTCAAGGTGATCGATGGAGCGGGAGAACGCACGACCGCCTCGCGTGCGCGAACGGACGCGCTCGCATCCGACGACGCATCCACGGGCCGGGCGATGGCGCAGTTGAAGCAGAAGGGCTACGCTGACAAGTACCGCCACCTGGGCCAGCCGATCCACCTGATCGGAGTGGAGCTGGACCGGGATGCCCGCAACGTGGCGTCGTGGGAGGTGGAGCTTGGCTGATCGCAACCGGCGCGGTTCGCAGGATGCATCCGAACATCCCGGACCCGAGAAGCAGAAGACAGACATCTGGCACGCACTCCAGGCTTGGCGCGCGCAGGCGGGCTTCGACTGGCCGGAGTTGACCCCGGAGGAAGTGGACGCGTGGCGAGATCGCCGCCCCGGGCGCGAGTTCGTGTGGCCGGAGTGACGCTGCGTCTGCGCCGTCGTCAGCCATCCGTCGCGAGTCCGTAACTGGTGCTGCGCCCGCCGCCCGGATTGCGGGCGAGGAGTCCGTGGGCGACCAGAAACGCGATGTCCCGCAGGGCCGTGTCCTGGGAGCACTTGGCGAGCTTCGCCCACTTCGAGGTGGTGAGCTTGCCCTCGAAGCCGTCCAGCAGGCGGTTCAGGACGAGGCGCTGGCGTTCGTTCAGGGAAAGGCCGGCCGCGCGTTCCCGGAATCGCGCTTTCCCCAGCACGCCGCCCAGGGCCTCAATGAGCGGGTCAAAACCGGCCATTTATGGGCGCCTCAAAACCGGCCATTTCCGACGGCCCGAGACTGGAGTCGAGATCTACTTCACGGCGTCCTCTGTTGGCAAGGTGTTTGCCGGCGCGCTAGCCGTCACGCCCGAAGCCTCTGGGCAGCTCGACAGCCCCTCCAGTACCGACAGATCCAGATCGCAGACCTGCTCGGGCAACTCCGCAGTCGCGGAGCCGGCCAGCGATTCCGGCAACGCGTCCCGCCACTCCCGGTACTGTTCCTGCAACTCCAGGAGCGTCTGCACGGCGTCGTTCCACTGCTGTGGCCGCGACTCCGGTCCGCTGGCCGACGGTACCGGATCCGGGATTCGCCGGCCTTGCGCCGCTCCCGATAACGTGCCTGCCGTTCCGCGTTCGTCAACGCCACACGACCATCCTGCACCGTTACGTAACGGAGCGAGGAGGAGGCGGTCGGCCGAGCGTTCGAGGCGCAAGCGTGGCGACAGACCCACCGCTCGGTTGTCATCGGCATCGGTGTATGCGTGCGCGTTGGTCCGCGACAGCGTGCGCGAGGTAATGCTCCGAGCGGAGGGAGGGCCTTGTCTGGTCTGGTCTCCCGGGTAGAGGTTCCGAGCCGGACGTCGGTGTTGGTCATGCCCGGCCGGGTTACCCTCGCGAGACGGAACGGCCGGGCTGGGCCGGAGGGTGTGGTCGACGACGACGAGCGGGAAAAGGGCGTTCCGTCGAGCGACCACTCGAGTGTCGCGGAAGGCTCGTCTGGCGCACGCGGTGCCCGTGGAAACGATCGCTGGCGGTTGTTGCGCCAGGCGAGCCTGGAGGCGGCGCTCTCGCGCGCGCGGACCACGTCCGGATGGGCGTTGACGCTCGGCCGCGCGCGAATCCTCCGCTCCGCTGTGTTCGGACTGCGGCCCGGTGCGAAAGCGCCGGATGCGCCACCGACTCCCCACCGGTTACGCACCTCCCGTCGACTCTACCAAGGTGGTCCGCACGCGGGTGCGCCAGCTGCGCGGCCCGCACTTGAGCACGTGCGCGTGATGCAGGAGCCGGTCGAGCAGCGCGGTGACCGCGGCGGTGTCGCCGAGCAGCTTCCCCCACTCGTCGACCGGGCGGTTGGAGGTGAGCATCGTCGAGGCCCGCTCGTAGCGGCGCATGATGAGCTCGAGCAGGTCCTCGGCGGCGGTGTGGGGCAGCTTGCGCATGCCGAGGTCGTCGATGATGAGCAGGTGCGCACGGGCCAGCTCGGCGAGGTATTCCTTGCGGGTCTCGGCCAGCGTCGCCTCGGCGAGTTCTTCGAGGAAGGCGTGCGTTTCCCGGTAGAGGACGCGATAGCCCTGCTGGATCGCGGCGCGTCCGATGGCCTGGGCAAGGTGACTCTTCCCGGTACCGGGTTGGCCGATCAGGAGGACGTCCTCGCGCTTTGCGATGAAGCGTGCGGTGGCGAGCTCGAAGACGAGCGCGCGGTTGATCTTCTTGTTGAAGTCGAAGTCGAAGCTGTCGAGCGAGCGGTCCGGGTCCCGGAATCGGGCCTGCTTGTGCCGGCGGGCGAGCAGGCGGTCCTCGCGGCGCTGGAGCTCGTCGGAGACGAGCGCGGCGAGCAGGTCGATGGGGGCGAGCTGCTCGGTCTGGGCCTGGAGCAGGCGCGTCTCGAGGACGTTTGCCATGCCGGAGAGGCGCAGCTTGCGCAGCGCCTTGTCGAGTTCGACGAGATTCATGAAGGGTCTCCTGTTCTGCGGTCGATCAGATCGCGGTAGACGGTCAGTTCGCGGATGAGCGGGTCGACTTGGCGCAACGACAGCGGCGGCGCGCCGGGGTAGCGGTCGAGGTAGCGCTTCAGGAAGCGGTAGGTGGGCACGCCGAGTTCGAGCGCGGCGGTGGCGGCGTGTTCGACGACGGCGGGACTGTGCTTCCTGGCGAGCGAGAGGACGCCGAGGATGCGGCGGACGCCGGCGGCGCCCTCATGGCGGTGGATGTGGTCGCAGACGGCGGAGATGGCGGGACCGGCCCGCTTGGCGGCGGCGAGCAGGGCCAGGGTCTTCGGCGGGGTGCGGGTGGGCCGGTCGTCGTCGGCGATGCGATGCCAGCCGCGCTGCGTGCGCAGGTGCTCGCGCAGCAGTTGGCCGTTGCTCGGGTCGAGGAGGCGGACGTGGATGTCGTCCCACTGCACGTCGACACGTCGACCGATCCAGCCGGGCGGCGCCGAGTAGTAGGCCGAAGCTACCTCGACGCAACCGTCCAGATGCACACTGCGGCGGCCGTACTGGTAGTAGCGGAACGGCTCGAGGGGCAACGGGCCGAGCGCGGGGCGTTCTTCCTCGAACATGGCGGCGACCTGGCGCTTGGTCGTACCGTGGATGCGGGTGTCGGCCCAGCGCTGCTCCCAGCGGTCCAGGTACGCCTGGCCGTCGTCGAGATGCTCGAAGCGGAGACCGCGCAGCGGCGTTTTCTGGGCGTGACCGACGCTGGCTTCGACTTTGCCCTTCCGATCGGGATCGCGGACGCGGCACGGCAGGGCGACGACGCCGTAGTGGGCGAGCACGTCGCGATAGAGCGGATTCAGCGTCGGGTCGTAGATGTCCGGGGTGAGGACGCCCTCCTTGAGGTTGTCGAGGACGACGACGCGTACGGTGCCCCCCAGGCGACGGAACGCGCGCTCGTGCAGCTCGGCCCAGACCTGTGCGCTGGAACGGTGAACCAGCAGCCGGACGGCCTTGCGCGAGTAGCCCAGGGCGAGGACGAAGAGCCGTGTCCGGCGGTACTTGCCGGTGTCCGGGTCACGGACCATCGGCCCCTCCCCGTAGTCAACCTGTGCTTCTTCTCCGCGGTCCGTGGTGATGACCGCCCGGGCCTCGACGGCGGGCTGCTGCCGGACGGTCGAGACGAAGCGCCGCACGCTCGTATAGCTCGCCGGGAAACCGTGGTCGTCGACCAGGTCCTGCCAGACGGCCATGGCGTTGCGGCCGCGGCTGAGCGCGTCGACGATCAGCTCGCGGTACGGCTCGCACGCGCTCGCCTGTGGCGCTCGACTGGGCCGCTGCGCGGGGACGGGCGCGTCGGCGTCGGCGCCCTTGCCGGCGGCCGTGACCGGCAAAGAGTCGGTGGGCGCCTCCGGCGAAATGGCCGGTTTTGCCGGGCGAGCGGGAGGCCGGCCACGACCCCGCACGGTCAGGCCGGCTGCCTTCAGGTAGCTGCTGGCGGTCTCGCGCCGGACCCCGGTGGCCTCTTCGATCCGCCGCAGCGACCAGCCGAGGCGCCCCAGCGCGAGAACCTGTTGTCGTTTCTCTTCCTTCAAGACGTTGCTCATGCCAGCAGGAACGTCGTGTTCCAGGCCGGCGTCAACGTCTCGGGCCGCTATCGGAAATGGCCGGTTTTCAGCCGCCCACTAATGGCCGGATTTGGGCGCCCACCGAGGCCCAGGGCTGCCGCTGAATTCTCTATCGATCGGCCGAGGCAACCGAGGAACCAGCCCATCCACTCGCTGACGTCCGTCGTGCCCCGTTGCGTCCGCTCGAGAACCTCGTAGTAGGCGTTGCGCTCCGCCCGGATCTGCGACGACATGCTGTAGAAGCGGTGCGGACTGCGCTCCGAACGCGCCAGCGCCATGTCGGCGACCGCGCGCGCGATGCGCCCGTTGCCGTCGTCGAACGGATGGATGGTCACGAACCAGAGATGCGCTAGGAGTCTGCGCCGCAGGACGTTTGCGGCAGGAAATGGGTCGCCAGCCCACGCCCTGAGCTCCGTGTCGGGGCGGCTTCGCCAGTCGGCCGGGCGGGGTGGATTTTCGGTGGTTGGCGAACAGAGAGCAAAATTCGGTCCTCGCGGGCCGCACGGGCCGCCAGAAACCGCGGTGCGCGTCGATTTGCCGCCGTGGCGAGCCGCATTCCCCGCATCCTACGCCGCCATCAGCACGTGCAGGCGCTTGACGTTCAACGCCAGGCACACCAAGTCCCACTCGCAGCGCACCTTCGCCAGTCCACGCAGACTGAAGCGCCGGAAGCCCAGCGCGTGCTTGATCCAACCGTAGGGAGCCTCCGACAACCACTTGCGCTCCGCATACGCTGTCCGGCCCGCCGGCGTCGCCAGCTTCTCCCTCATGCGACCCGTCGCCGGATGGGCCTCCAGATCGCGGGTAGCCGCCTGCTTGCCCTCCCGGCCCGGCGCCACATACCCGTCAATGCGCCGCCGCTCCAGGTCCTTCAGGTCCCGCTCGTTGCAGTACCCCGCATCGGCCAGCACCGTCTCCGGCTGCGCGTCGAACGTCTCCTTCACCGCGTCGAGCAACACCGGCAACTCACCCTGGTCGCTCGCGTTCGCCGTCAGATCCGTCGCCACCACCAACTGGTGCTCCGCGTCCACCGCCGCCTGCGCGTTGTAGCACTGCTGGAACCCCTCACTGCTCGTCTTCATGATCGAGCTCTCCGGGTCCGTGAAGTTGCTCTGCGCCTTGTCGTCCGGCTCGCCATACGCCCGCTTGTACGGCGGACCGCCCCTCGGGTTCCGGTCCTGACCCGGCTGCCGACCCCGCGCGTCGTCCGCCGCCCGTTGCTTCGCTTCCAGGCGCGCCTTCGCCGCGCGAATCGCTGCCAGACGTGCTTCCCGCCGGCGCAACTCCGCCGGCAGATCATCGCCCCGAACCTCCGACCCCAGGCGTGCGTCCTCGGCCTCGTCAACCGCATCCACCTGACGCAACAGCGCCTCGATCTCGCTTGCCAGCCGCTGTTCCTCTTCCTGCATCCGGTCGTAGCTCATCGCCTTGTGCTTGCTCGCGTTCGCACGCACCTTCGTCCCGTCGATAGACAGCTTCCCCAAGCGCGCCAGACCCAACTCCTGCGCCAGACGGACCACCTCCACGAACAGCGCCTGGAAATCCTCCAGGTGCCGACGCCGAAACTCGCACAGCGTCCGATGTTGCGGAAAGTTCCCCGCCGCCAGCACCCGGAACGCCACGTCCTCTTCCAGCTTCCGCGCCACCCGGCGCGACGAGAACACCCCGGTCGCGTACGCGTAGAGCAGAACCTTCACCATCATCCGGGGCTCATACGGCGCGTTGCGGCGGCCGTCTCCCTCGTACGGCGCGTAAAACGCCGTCAGATCCAGATCGTCCACCAGATCGCTGATGTGGTGCGCCAAGTGGCCCTCGGGCAGCCACTCCCGCACGTCGGGCGGCAACAGCAGTGACTGGTCCGGCACGTAGGGGCGGAATGTCGTCGACATCGAATCCTTCCGTCGTCGGCTCGCCTACAATTGTCGCATCTGTTTTTCTGCGGCGCAGACTCCTAGCGCCGCCAAACCCGTCGCAGGCTCCGTGTCTGGCCCCAGCCCCCACCGCTCAAGGACCCTGCGCCCTCAGAACTCACTGCGTTGCGTTCTACGGCGCAGGCTCCTAGCCCCGCTATGAGCACCGGATCGGTCTCCGTCGGCCCCTCGAACCAGTCCAGGAACGCGCCCATCTCGGCATCGAGTCTGGCTGCCGGCGGCGCCTCGAAGTGCACGCGCTCCCGGCCGGCTGGCCCTGACACGACCTGCATCGGATCGGAGCCGCTGCCGCGCCAGGCGCCGACCGTGATCCGCCTCATGCTGCTGCGACCGGTGGGGAACAGCGACGCCTGCCAGTCGCACAGCCGCTCGGCTGTCAGAGGTTCGTCGTAGCGCCGCGTCGCGTCCAGCATCATCTCGACGACGCCCTCCACATCCCGATCCGCCCGACCGATGCCCCCGGCGTCCATGCCGAGACGCCGGGCGACCGAGGACCGGACCTGCCCCGCGTCGAGCCTCTCCCCCTCGATGTCGCTGCTCTTGACGACGTCCTCGACCAGGGTTCCCAGCACAGCCTCGCGCTGCAGATCGAAGCCGAGGGCTTCCATGCGGCCGATGAGACGACCCTGCCGGTGCCGAACGTTGGCCAGCAGGGCGGCGAGTGTCTCGTCGTTCCAGCGAAGGCGCGGCCAGTCGGGCTGCTCGTGGATCCACATTCTCTGCATTTTATGCGGAGAATGTGACCCGTGTTCTCCGCAAGGCCAAGGAGATCCCCACCAGGCGGCGCCTTGCGGTTAAAAAGTTAGTGTGATACAGTGCATTCCGGCTCGCGCGAAGCAGCGCCTAGACGCAAGGGAGGGAAACGCATCGACCGTTTCGGGGCCAGCACAGCCTTACGCGGGGCGCCGTGGTCCACGCGCACGACGGTGATCGCTGATCAAGCACTATAGTTACTGTTGTTTGGATCGGAGGTGATCAGTGTCCAAGTACGATCCGTTGACAGCCTACTTGCGTCAATCCGACAACTCTTCTGTGCCGATGACGTTCGAAGACATCGAACGAGTCATCGGAGCAGAATTGCCGAAATCAGCCAACAAGCACCGTGCGTACTGGTCGAACAACCCGACGAATAGTGTACTGACGGGCGCGTGGCTCAGGGCCGGGTACAGGTCCGCCGACGTGGATCTGACCGCTCGTAGGCTGGTGTTCCGGAAAGCGATGACAAACACGACCGATCGAGCAACGGGAGGAGGGCAGCAGGCTCCTGCCCCCTCCTCAGCAGGCCGTAGCGGTTCGTTCGGGCAGGTCTTCGGCGCGCTCAAGGGCACCGTCACGATCGCGCCTGGCACGGATCTGACAGATCCCGTCGGGGAAGACTGGGACGCAACGGGATAGGCGCCAATGAGTGGCCTGCTGCTCGACACGTGCGCGGTAATCTGGATTGCGCAGGGTGACCCCCTACGCGAACCCGCAGCAAGCGAGTTACCCGAGGCCTGCGAGCGTGGGATTCCTCTGCTCGTGTCGCCCATCACCGCGTGGGAAGTCGGGATGCTCGTGGCCAAGGGCAGAATGGCGCTTGCGCTCGACCCCGATCTCTGGTTTGACCGGTTCTGCGATCTGCCCGGCGTCACCCTGGCTGCGATGCCACCGTCCGTACTCGTGGCTTCAACTACTTTGCCTAGTCAGCCGCCCGGCGATCCCGCGGACCGCATACTCATCGCAACAGCCCGGGCGTTCGGTTACGTCCTCGTCACGCGTGACGAGAAGATCCTCGACTACGGCGCCCGCGGTCACGTACAGGTTTTGGCCTGTTGACGCATGGACTCACCCATCGTGCCGGAGGTTGAAGTGTCATATGTGACTTACGAAAACCGAAACAATCCTCATGTCACGGTTCATGTCGAGGGTTGCGGCCAGATCCGCAAGAGAGGCGGCAGTCACAAGTACGGCCAAGGGAAGTACGAGGACCACGACACGCTCTCCGAAGCGCGCACCTATGCCACCTCAACGGGGCTAAGTGTTGCAGACTGCTCCTTCTGCCGACCAAGCTTGCAAGCCCCTACTCCGTGAACCCGATGTGTGCGGGATAGCACGCTCGGAACCACGAGGGGGCACTCAGTACCCGATGACCTGCCCGTCCTTCCGCGGGTCCGTCCCCCCGTGCAGCATCCCCGTCTCCGGGTGGATCATGATCGCCTGGTAGCCGCCCATGCCGCCGCCGCCCTGGCGCTCGACGTGGTGGCCGCGGCGCCGGAGCTCGGCGATGACCTCGTCGGATACGCCCGGCTCGACGGCCACGGTGCCGCCGGGGCGCAGGCTCGGGCTGTGGCGGACCCGCGCGGCGTCGCCCGCCTCCTGCAGGTTCATGCCGAAGTCGATGATGTTCGACAGCACCTGCCAGTGGCCCTGCGGCTGCATGGAGCCGCCCATGACGCCGAACGACATGAAGGGCTTGCCGTCCTTGGTGACGAAAGCGGGCATGTTGGTGTGCAGCGACCGCTTGTGCGGCTCGAGCGAGTTCAGGTGCCCCTCTTCGAGCGAGAAGCCGGAGCCGCGGTTCTGGAGCGCGAAGCCGAGGTCGCCGGGGACCACGTCGGAGCCGAAGCCGCCGAAGATGCTCTCGATGAGCGAGATGGCGTTGCGGTCCTTGTCGACCACGGTGAGATAGACGGTGTCGCTGTGATCGAAGGGCTGGCCCGGCGCGACCTCCAGCCCGGCGCGCTCGGGATCGATGAGCCGGCGGCGCAGGTCGGCGTAGGACTTCGTGATGAGCGGCATCGTCGGCAGCTCGTTGGCGTCGGCGTCCGCCACGTAGGTGTTGCGGTCGGCCCAGACCAGCTTCTTCGCCTCGGCGTAGAGGTGGATGGCGTCGGCCGAGTTGTGGCCGAGGTCGGCGACGTCGTAGCCCTCCATCAGGTTGAGGATCATCAGGGCGAGAATGCCGGAGCTGTTCGGGGGAACCTCCCAGACGTCGTAGCCGCGGTAGCTGGTGCTGACCGGCTCGACCCAGACCGACGAGTGGTCCTCGAAATCGGCCATCGTGAAGTAGCCGCCGTTCCCCTCGCTGAACGCGACGATGCGGCGGGCGATGTCGCCCTTGTAGAACGCGTCGCGGCCGCCCTGCGCGATGGCTTCGTAGGTGGCGGCGAGGTTCGGGTTCTTGAAGACCTCGCCGACGCGCGGCGGCCGGCCGTCGGGCAGGTAGGTGGCGGCCGAGTCGGGCCACTGCGCCAGGGCGAGGGCCGAGCCGGCCCACTGCCGCTGGATGATCTCGCTCACGGGGAAACCGCCGCGGGCGTAGGCGATGGCCGGCGCCAGCACGTCGGCGAGCTCCAGCGTCCCGAACCGCTCCAGCAGCTCGTGCCAGCCGTCGACCGCACCCGGCACGGTCCAGGTCAGCGGTCCCTTGCCCGGCATCCGCGTGTAGCCCTGCCGGACCAGCGTCTCGCGGTTGATCTGGTACGGCGCGCGGCCGGTCGCGTTCAGGCCGTAGAGCTGCTCGGTCTCGGCATCCCAGAGGATGGCGAACAGGTCGCCGCCGACGCCGTTCATGTGCGGCTCGACGAGCCCGAGGACGGCGTTGACCGCCACCGCGGCATCGATCGCGTTGCCGCCCGCCTTCAGGATGTCGATGCCCACCTGCGCCGCGAGCGGCTGGCTCGCCGCCACCATCCCGTGCGGGGCGATGACCTCCGAGCGGCTGCTGTGCGGGCTCCTGGCAGGCCGGCTGTAGCCATGCCCGAGCGCCTCCTGCGACTGGGCGTGCATCGCCACGTCTGCGCCGAGCATCGTGATTCCAAGCATCGCGGCCACCGCCATCAGGGTAACCCGGCCGCGCCGGACCGACAGCCTTCGGGATTGCGCCTTCTTCATTTTCATGACTCCTGCTTCAAGGCTTCAACGGCAAGCCGTCGCTGTAACCCGCACTCGCGGGAGCGATGGCGAAACCGGATCATGACCGGGATCGACCGCCGGGCGCAACGCCGATGCATCGAGACCGCCCGGGGCCGTTCGCTACTGCAACGAGTCTACGCTCGGCCGGCCGCGGCGGTTCCCGCCCCGGCGCCGACCTGGCGGCGCACCGCGGCGGCGATGCAGGAGGCCGAGATGCCGAACCGTTCGAGCAGCTCGTCGGGCCGCCCGCTGCGCGGGACCTCGCGGATCGCAAGGCGCTCCACCACGATGCCGTCGGCCGCCACCGCCTCGCTCACCGCGTCGCCCAGACCGCCGGCGGCGTAGTGGTCCTCGACGGTGACCAGCCGGCCGCCCGTCCGGCGCCCGGCGTCGACCAGGGTCCGCCGGTCGACGGGCTGCACCGAGTAGGCGTCTATCACCCGCAGGGAGATACCCTCGGCAGCCAGCAGGTCGTGCGCCCGCAGCGCCTCGAACACGGTGACGCCGGCCGCCACGACCGTCGCCGCGTCGTCCGGCGATTCGCGCACCGTCTTCGACCCGCCGATCGGGAACTCGTCGTCCGGACCGTAGATGACCGGGGTTCTGGGGCGGGAGGTCCGGATGTAGACCATGCCGTCGCGGCCGGCCGCGGCCTCGACCAGGCGCGCGGCGCTGACCGCGTCGCACGGATAGAGGACGGCGCAGCCCGGCACCGCGCGCATCATGCCCAGATCCTCCAGCGCCATCTGGGAGGGTCCGTCCTCGCCGATGGAAACGCCAGCGTGCGATCCGGCGAGCTTGATGTTCATTCCGCCGATGCCGGCCATGCGCACGAAGTCGGACGCCCGCGTGAGGAAGGCCGCGAAGGTCGACGGGAAGGGGATGGCGCCGCGGCCGGCCAGCCCCATCGCCGCGCCGACCATCGCCTGCTCGGCGATGTAGGTCTCGACGAAGCGGTCGGGATGCGCCTTCTCGAACGTCTGGCTGAACGTCGAGTTGCCGACGTCGGCGTCCAGCGCCACGATACGCGGGTCCGCCGCGCCGAGCGCGGCCAGCGCGTCGCCGTAGGCGGTCCGCGTCGCCACCTGGCTGCCGCGCTCGTAGGCCGGCGGGGACGGCAATCGCGGCGGACCGGCGGGAACCTGCCCCGGCGCTGCATCCGACCGCACCGGCGGCGGAATGGCCGGAATCGCCGCTCCCGGCCCGAGCCGGCCGTTCAACTCGTCGAGCGCGGCGTCGAGATCCGCGCCCGGTTTGATGGGCTTGCCGTGCCAGCCGTCCTTCCCCTCGATCAACGACACGCCCTTGCCCTTGACGGTGCGGGCGAGGATCATCGTCGGCCGCCCCGTGGTTCCCGCCGCCTCGTCGAGCGCCGCCACGATGGCCCCGACGTCGTGGCCGTCGACGACGACGGCGTGCCAGCCGAAGGCGCTCCACCGCTCCCGGTAGGCGGCCATGTCGTGGCCCCACTGCGTCGCCCGGCTCTGGCCGAAGCCGTTGACGTCGGTGATGGCGCACAGGTTGTCGAGCCGGTAGCGGTCCGCGACCTGCGCGGCCTCCCACACCGAGCCCTCCGCCGACTCCCCGTCGCCGATGAGCACGTAGGTGCGGTGGTCCGACTCGATGCGCCGGGCGTTGAGCGCAATGCCCACCGCGGCGCAGATGCCCTGTCCGAGCGACCCGGTCGCCACGTCGACGAAAGGCAGCCGGGGCGTCGGGTGCCCCTCGAGGTCGCAGTCGATCCGGCGGAGCTTCAGCAAATCGTCCGGCGGCATGAAGCCCGCCTCGGCCCACGCGGCGTACAGCAGGGGCGCGGCGTGCCCCTTCGACAGCACGAAGCGGTCGTTGTCGTCGTTCTGCGGGTTTCGCGGGTCGAAGCGCATGTGCCCGAAGAACAGGGCTGCGACGAGGTCGGCGGCCGAACAGCAGCTCGATGGGTGGCCGCTGCCCGCCGCGCTCGTGGCGCGCACGGATGCGATGCGCAGACGGGTCGCGACCCGCTCCAGCGCGGGGACAATCGCGGTGAAATCGGACGGCACGGGCTCCTCTGGCGCGGGAAGTCTAGCATGCGGCGCCCGGGGGGCCCGATCGGCGCCTGGCGTCCGCGGACGTCCGGAAGGTGCCGGATGGGCTGAGCGGAGGCTCGCTCAGGCCGCCTCCGCCTCCTGCAGGTCCCTTAGTGCGAGCGCGTAGGGCGCCGCGTCGACGCCGTGGGCGCGGGCCACCGGGGTCTGCGAGGCGAGCGTGGCGGCGGCCCGCCCGTGAAGGTCGGGATCGGAGGTGATCCGGGCCAATCTCAGCAACACCCGCGCCGCCTCGCAGTTGACCGCGAACGGGCGCACCGGGTCGCGCAGCAGGCCGACGTCCCCGGCAGTGCGCACGCGGTCGAGGAAACCGCCGCCCCGTGCCGCGTCCCACAGGTGCTGAAGCGCGAAGTGCATCAGCTCCTGGGCGATGTCCAGGTAGGCCTCGCGGCCGGTCAGCTCGTGGAGGTCGAGCAGCGCCGCACTCGCCTGCACCTGATCGGCGAGCAGCCCCCGCACCCCCGTCCGGGAGCCGGCCCGGTGGGCGATGCCGCCGCCGCGCTCGTAGGTGCCCGACACCACGTGCTCCATCGCGTCGACCGCGAACTCGAGCAGTGACGAATCCCGCAGCGTCTCCGACGCCGCCGCGAACGCCCGCGCCATGGTGGCGGTTCCGTCCGCGTAGACCGCGCGGTCGACCGGGGGCGCGCCGTTCAAGGGCTCTCCATCCGCCTGCTGCCGATAGTAGGCCGGATCGCCCTGCTGACTGGCGAAGAACCCTGCGTGATCCGGAGTCGAATCGGCCAGTGTTCGCCGCACGTAGCCGACCACGCCGATGGCGCGATCGAAACAGGCTTCGACGCCCGGCAACAGGAAGAGGCGCAGCGCCTCCGCGTTGACGGCGAGCAGCTTCTCCGTCGCCGGCTCGGTCCAGTCGCGGCGTGCGCAGTAGCGGAAGACGCCGCCGTCGATCTCGTCGTAGAGCCCGCCCCCGGCCATGGCCCGGAGCGTGCGTTCGACCACGGCCGCGAACGCCTCGTCACCGTCGCCGGCACGGCGCCACGCCAGCTCGAGGGCGGCGGCATGGACCCGCTTCGCCCCGGCGCCGAAACCGCCGTGCTGCGCGTCGAACTGCGCAAGCAGATGGCCGCCCACCCAGGCGCCGACGTCGGGATCGGGCGCGCCGGCCAGTAGAACGGCAGGTTGCGGGGCCGGCACTGCGCCGCGCTCGGCGATCGCGTCCCGCTGCTGCTCGAACGCGTCGGCAACCCGCGGCAGCAGGTCGCGCAGCCGCTCCGCCGTCGCGTAGGTCTCCCCGCCGAGCACGTGACCGCCGGGGGTCAGGAACGCGGTGGTCGGCCACGCGCCGAGGCCGTAGCGCTCGCCGATGTCCGGCCGCTCCTCGGCGTCGACCCGGATCGGCACGAACCGCTCGTCGAGCAGATCGGCCACCCTGGGATCGGCATACGCGCCGCGCAGCATCGCCGCGGTCCCGGGGCACCAGTGCGGTCCGAGCGCCAGCAGCACCGGAACCTGCCCGGCGCGCGCCTCCTCGAAGGCTGCGCGCCCCCACGAACGCCACTCGACGAGGGAGGTCGTCGCCACGGGCGTCTCCTCACGAGCCGGTGCAGGCGCACGCCGCGAAAGACGCGCCAGCCATGACCCGCCCGCCTCGACGCGCCTCGATAACCTGCGGGTGGGCGGCTACTCCTCGGTGATGTTCGCCTGGATGTCGAGAGCGATGCAGCCGGCCACGCTGTTGGCGGCGGGACATCCCGTCGGATGCCGCTCGACGGCGCGCTCGGCCGCCTCGCGCTTCCCTTTCGGGATCGTGAGGTCGTAGCGGACGCGGATGCGCGTGATGCGCAGCACCTTGTCGATCGCTTCGATGTCGCCTTCGACGGCGGCGGTTATCTTCTCGGGCGGCGCCGGAATGTCGCGCACCTCCAGTGCGCGTGCAAGGGTGCCGAGCAGTCAACCGCCGACGGCGCCGACCATGTAGTCGAGCGTCGCGGGGACGTCCTCGTCCGGCTCGACCCCGTAGAACTTCTTGATGCCCCCGTGGACGCCGAAACGGATCGGCGTGTCGAACCCTTCGAGGAACATCTCGCGGATGGGTCCCTTGACCCGATCGATCCGCATCCGGCTGGTGTGTACGACGTCTGGCACGAGCGGCTCCTTCCGCCTCCGGCCGCGATCTCGCGGCGCCGGGCACTTCGCGTCCCCGATGCTACAACCGGCGACCATGTCAGAGTCAAGAATCGGGGTGGACTGCTGCCCGCGCCCTGGCGCGGTTATACTGCCTGCGGGTATGAAAACTGCCGTCTCGATACCGGACGAGGTCTTCGCCAAGGTCGAGCGCCTCGCCCGCGGCGCCGGTCGATCCCGAAGCGAGGTATACAGCGCCGCGCTCATCGAGTACGTCGCGCGCCATGCTCCCGACGAGGTTACCGAAACGATGAATCGCGTGTGCGAGCAGGTTGGCGCCGAGGCCGAAAGGGATGCGTTCGTCACCGCGGCCGGCCGCCGCATCCTGGAGCGCACTCGGTAGCCAACGTATCGCAGGTGGTCGCGCTCGACAAAGCAGTGCTCGAGCAGCGCGTGAGAAAGCTGCCGCGCGCAAAGGTCGAGCTTCTGCTCTCCGGCTTCGACGTCATCCTGGACCGATAGCGCATCGGTGACCGCACCGCCCGCGGCGCACACGGCGCGATCCGCCACCCGATGCTACAATCGCCGATCATGCAAGAGTCAAGAATCCGCGTCGTTTTCGTCCTCTGTGCTGCCGCCCTTCTGCTCGCCGGGAGCGCGGTTCAGGCAGGCGCCCAGGCGCCGAGCTTCCAGGCGGAAGAAGGTCCGGACGGGGTCCGCAACTACACGCGCGTCGACGCCACCGTCGCCTGCGCCGGCGCCACGCCGGTCGAGGCGCTGGGCGTGCTGCAGGAACGGGGCTTCCGCACCATCATCAACTTTCGGACCCCGGGCGAGCAGGGGGCCAATATCGACGAGAGCCGCGCGGCGGCCGAGGCGGCGGGGCTCAACTACGTCCACCTGCCGTTCCGGACGCCGACCGCCGAGATCGCCGAGGCGTTCCTCGACACGGTGGCCGAGCCGGCCAACCAGCCGGTCTACATCCACTGCGGCTCCGCCAACCGGGTCGGGGCGATGTGGCTGATCAAGCGGGTCAAGCAGGACAACTACTCGGTGGAGGACGCCACCGCGGAGGCCGAGGCGATCGGCCTGCGCAGCCCGCCGCTGAGGAATTTCGCGCTCGAGTACGTCGGCGCGGGCAACTGACGGACCTCGGGTGGGCTGCGACACCGTGGCCGGCGACACCGTGGCCGGCAAGGAACCGGGGCGCCTCGGCGACATGGACGCCGAGGCGTTCCGCACCCACGGCCACGCCCTCGTCGACTGGATCGCCGACTACCTGAACCACACCGAGCGCTACCCGGTCCTCTCGAAGAACGCGCCGGGCGCGGTGCGCGACGCGCTGCCGCCGTCCCCGCCGGCCGAGGGCGTCCCCTTCGATGCGATCTTCCGCGACTTCGAGCGCGTGATCCTGCCCGGCATCACCCACTGGAACCACCCGGGCTTCTTCGCCTACTTCGCCATCTCGGGCGCCGCCCCGGGCGTGCTCGCGGAGTTCCTCTCGGCCGCCCTGAACGTGCAGGCGATGCTGTGGCGGACGTCGCCGGCCGCAACCGAGCTCGAAGAGGTGACGCTGGGCTGGCTGCGGCAGCTTCTCGGCCTGCCCGACACCTTCGAGGGGGTCATCTACGACACCGCGTCCATCTCGAGTCTCCACGCCCTGGCCGCGGCCCGGCACCGCGCGGTGGCCGACGTCCGCACGCGGGGGCTGGCCGGGCGCCCGGACGTCGGTCCGTTGCGCGTCTACGCCTCCGAGCAGGCGCACTCGTCGATCGACAAGGCGATCATGACGCTCGGCCTGGGGCACGACGCGCTGGCCCATATCCCGGCGGACGACGAGTTCCGGATGCGGCCCGAGGCGCTGCGCGAGGCCGTCGCCGCCGACCGCGCGCGGGGCGTGACGCCGCTGGCGGTGGTCGCCACCGTCGGCACCACCTCGACCACCAGCGTCGATCCGGTCGGCCCCATCGCGGACATCTGCGCGGACGAGGGCATCTGGCTGCACGTCGACGCGGCCTACGCCGGCGTCGCGGCCCTGGTGCCCCAGACCCGGGACGTGCTGGCCGGCTGCGACCGGGCGGACTCGTTCGTCGTCAACCCGCACAAGTGGCTCTTCACGCCGTTCGACCTCAGCGCGTTCTACTGCCGCCACATGGACACGCTGCGCGACGCGTTCTCCCTGACGCCGGACTACCTGCAGACGCTCGAGGCGGTGGAGGTCCGCAACCTGATGGACACCGGCGTGCAGCTCGGCCGCCGGTTCCGGTCGCTGAAGCTGTGGGCCATCCTCCGCCACTTCGGGTCGGACGGCATCCGCGAGCGGCTGGCGGAGCACATGCGACTTGCGCGGTTGTTCGCGGGCTGGGTCGACGAGAGCCCCGACTTCGAGCGGCTCGCGCCGGTGCCGTTCAGCGTCGTGTGCTTCCGGGCCTTGCCCACCGGCGCTGCAGCCGCACCGGGTAGAGCCGGGACCGACGCCGGGGCCTCGACCGCGGGCGGCGCTGCCGACGCCGCCGTCGATGCCGCAGCGGACGCGCTGAACGAGCGGCTGATCGAGGCGGTCAACGCCACCGGCGAGGTGTTCCTCTCCCACACGCGCCTCGACGGGCGCTTCACCATCCGCCTGGCGGTCGGGCACGTGCGCACCGAGGAGCGGCACGTGCGGCGCGCGTGGGAGCTGCTCGACGAGAAGCTGCACGCGCTGCGTTGATCGTGTTTCGCAGGATTCTTGCGCGCGTGGTCCAGTCTCCGATGACGGGCGCTTCCTGTAGGCTTGCGCCATGATCCGCCGCATCCAGGCTCTCAACTACCGCTGCCTGCGTTACGCGGACATCACCCTGGACCGCTTCCACGTGCTGGTCGGCCCCAACGCCAGCGGCAAGAGCACCCTGCTGGACGTCGTCGCTTTCCTGGGGGACGTCGTGTCCGAAGGACTGGTGGAGGCGGTCGAGAAGCGCACGCGGAACTTCCAGGACCTGGTCTGGAAGCGGCCGGCGAAGGACCTGGGGTTCGAGTTGGCGGTGGAGTTCACCGTACCCGATGCGCTCAAGCAACAGCTTCCCCAGGAGAAGAGCTTCGAGCTGTTTCGTTACGAAATCGCAATCAGGGAAGACTCGGGAACGATACGCATCGATTCCGAAAGGGGCCTGCTGATACCCAGTGGAAGATTCGCTGCGCCGGCACAACAGGTTCTGAGATTCCCTGATCCTCCGGAGGTGCCCGGCACGATCCTGCTCGGGGGTGGCCGGCCCGGCTCGAGAACGATACTGAGCAAGTCCCGGGAAGGACGAGACAACTTCAACATCGAAGTATCGAAGCAGGCAGGGAAGGGCTGGACGATCGCCATTTCGTTCGGGCCCGCCCGATCGACGCTGGGAAACCTTCCCGAGTCCCCCGATACTTTCCCGGTCTCCACCTATGTGAAACGGATGCTGGAGACGGGGACGCAACGATTGTTCCTGGACAGCGTTCGAATGCGCCAGTCCAGTCCACCGGAGCGGCGGCGGGAGGCGTTCTTCTCCGACGGCTCCAACCTTCCCCAGGTGATCCGCAAACTGCGCAAGGAGAACGAGACGGCCTTCAAGGGATGGCTGAACCACGTTCGGTCCGCGCTTCCGGAGATCGAGGACGTCCGCGTGGTCGAGCGGGAAGACGATCGCCACTGCTATCTCATGTTGCGCTACGCGTCGGGAGTGGACGTCCCCTCGTGGACGGTTTCCGATGGCACGCTGCGGCTGCTCGCGCTCACGCTACCCGCGTACGTGCAGGAACCCGGCAAAATCTACCTGATGGAGGAGCCGGAGAACGGCCTGCACCCGGGCGTCATACAGGACGTGTACGATGCGCTGTCCTCGGTTTACGACTCGCAGGTACTACTGGCGACGCACTCCCCGATCTTTCTGAGCCACGCGGACCAGGAGCACGTTCTGTGCGTCGGAAAGAGCTCGGAGGGCGCCACTCACATCATCCCGGCGTCGGCCCATCCCGGGCTCAAGGACTGGCAGGGGTCTCCGAACCTCAGCGTGTTCTTCGCGGCGGGAGTCCTCGGATGAACTCCGGCACGCAACCTCGGGATCTCATCGTCCTGGCGGCGGACAAGCACATCTCCGCCTGCGTGGAGACGCTACTTCAAGAGCGCCAGAGCGAATTGGCGATTCGCGCCATATCGTTCGACATTCACCGGCATCCTCATTCCGATCCCGGTTGTCGAACCAGCGCCGCGGAGTTCCTGCGTCCGTTCATCAACAGATACCGGTACGCCCTCGTCGTCTTCGACCATCGAGGATGCGGTAGTAGTGAACCTCCCGATGTGGTCCGGCGGGAGATCGAGGGCCAGCTCGAGCGCAACGGCTGGCGTGACTCGAAAGCAATCGCCATCGCCCCCGAGCTCGAGACGTGGATATGGAGCCCTTCCAGGGAGACCGCGCGAGTCCTGGGGTGGGGCCACCGCTTCAGGCCGCTTCGGGATTGGCTCAGGGAGCAGAATCTATGGCCCGCAGGTCACGCCAAACCCATTGAGCCGAAGAAGGCCTTGGAGCAGGCCATCCGCCAGAAGAAGAAAGTGCGTTCATCTGCGTTGTTCAGGGAAGTGGCGGCGGTTTCGGCATTCGACAAGTGCACCGATTTCGCTTTCGGGGAGCTGAGAAAAACCCTGCGAACCTGGTTCCCTGCGGACGGGAAGTAACGGAACTCGACGACTCGACCGACGAAGAACGTCAGCCGGCGGCGTCTGGCCCGAGTCGCCACGCCTCCCGCCAGTGCGTGGGGTCGCCGCCCGGGTCCGGCTCCAGCGCCACCATGCCGTGCGGGGGGAACGCCACGTCCTCGCCGACCCGGCCGAGCAGCCGCCGGAGCAGGCGGGCGATGTGCGGCATGTGGCCGACCAGCAGCAGGTCCCGCGTCTCCCCTGCCAGCCGGTCCGCGAGGATGTCGGAGGGATCGGCCGGCTGCAGGCCGCGCACCATCGTGAAGGCGGCCAGCGGGTTGCACGCCAGGCGGAAGGCCTCGCCGGTCTGGCGCGCACGGAGCTTGCCGCTGTGCCGGATCTCGACCGGGGCGACGCCGCGCCGCGCCGCCTCCCGTGCGAGCCGCTCGACCGCCGCGCGGCCGGCCGCGGTCAGCGGCCGCTGCGCGTCCACGCCCGGGTCCGCCGCCTCGCCGTGATGCACCAGGACAATCACTTCCGCTCGATCCCCCGCCAGTGCGCGCTGGTCCAGACCTCGGGCCGCAGCAGCGCGAGCACCGTCACCACCTCCAGGCGCCCGATCCACATGGCGGCGATCAGCGTCAGCTTGCTGACCGGGTGCAGCCCTGCGTAGCTGGACATCGGGCCCACCTCGCCGAAGCCGGGTCCGATGTTGCCCAGCGTGCCGGTGGTGGCGGTCACCGCCGTCTCGAGGTCCGCCCCGAAGCCGATGACCATCGCCGTGCAGACCGCGAACATCAGGACGTAGAACAGGAAGAACACCAGAACCGAGCGGATCACCTCGTCGGGCACGACCTTCCCGCCGAGCTTGAGCGGCAGCACGCCGCGCGGATGCAGCGTCCGCCGCAGCTCCAGCAGCGTAAAGCGGCCCACCAGCATGTGCCGCAGCACCTTCGGCCCGCCGGCCGCCGAGCCCGCGCAGCCGCCGATGAACATCACGGCCAGCAGCACCAGCTTGGTCCGGTCGTTCCACAGGTCGAAGTCGGTGGTGGCGTAGCCGGTGGTGGTCAGGATGGACAGCACCTGGAACGTCGCCCGGCGCAGCGGCGCGCCGTCGCCCTCCACCGTCCACAGCAGCAGGGCCAGTGCACCGGCGGCCAGCGCCACGATCCCCGCGTAGGCCCGGAACTCGTCGTCGCGGAACAGCACGCCGGGCCGGCCTAGCAGCGCCCGGTACTGCAGCGCGAAGTTGGCCCCGGCGAGGAACATGAAGAGGCAGACGATCCACTCGATGAGCGCGCTGTCGTAGCCCATGATCGACTGCGCGTGGGGCGAGAAGCCGCCCGCCGCCAGCGTCGTCATCGCGTGGCAGACCGCGTCGAACCAGGGCATCCCGGCCAGGCCGAGCGCGACCACCTCGGCCGCGGTCAGGCCCGCGTAGAGGCGCCAGAGCGACGCCGCGGTCTTGCGGATCTGCGGGGCCAGCTTCTCCTCGGTCGGACCCGGCGCCTCGGCGAAGAACAACTGGCGGACCCCAACCGCCAGGCGCGGCAGGACCGCGACGACCAGAGTGATTACCCCCATGCCGCCGATCCACTGCGTCATCGCCCGCCAGAAGAAGAAGCCGCGCCCCGGCGACTCGAAGTCGGTCAGGATGGTCGCCCCGGTCGCCGTGATGCCCGACATGGCTTCGAACAGCGCGTCGATGACGCCGAAGCCCACCCACAGGTAGGGGATCGAGCACAGCACGGCGAACAGCAGCCACACGCCGGACACCACCGACAGCGCCTCGATGCGGCGGAGATCGTCGTCGGCGCCGCGCGAGATGCCGAGCAGCGTCTGTCCGATGCCGCCGCTGACGACACCGCCGAGCACGAAGCCCGGGATGTCGTTCCATTCGCCGTAGAAGGCGGCCACGGCCGCCGGCGCGGCGAACGCGGCGGCGAACAGCCGGCAGATGCGTCCCGCGACCTGGGCGATGTGGATGAAGCGCATGAGCCGCCGCTACCCGCGCGCGAACAGGTCGCGCACGCCCCGGACCGCCGCCTCGGTGCAGCAGACGAGCAACCGGTCGCCTCCCTCTATCCGGTAGTCGCCCCGCGGGACGAGGACCTCGCCGGCGCGCAGCACGGTGCCGATGATGGAATCCCGCGGCAGGCGCAGGTCCTTCACCGCGGTGGGCAGGAACCCCGCCGGCGCGGTCAGCTCCACGACACGGGCCTGCCCCTCCTGCAGGATGGCGAGCAGGCTCGCGCGCCCGCTGTCGATCTGGTGGACCACCGACGTCACCGCCGCGGCGCGCGCCGACAACGCGACGTCGATGCCGACCCGCTCGAACAGGCGGTGGTTGGACGACTTGCTGACGCGCGTAATCACCTTCCCGACGCCGAGCTGCCGCCCGAGCAGCGAGGCGAGCAGGTTGCGCTCGTCGTTGTCGATGACCGAGACGAGGACGTCGCTGCGGCCGATGTCCTCCGACTCGAGCAGCTCCAGGTCGGTGCCGTCCCCCTGCAGGATGAGGGCGCGGCCCAGCGCCGCGGCCAGCAGCTCGCCGCGGGCCGGGTCGCGCTCGATGACGCACAGCCGAATCCCCTCGGCGCGGTCGAGATGCTGCGCCAGCCGGTAGCCGACGTCGCCGCCCCCGATGATGGTCACGAGCTGCGACGCCGCGTCCCCCGCGCCGGGGGCCATCAGCGTGCGGAGCTGCGCCATGCCGTCGCGGTTGCCCATCAGGACCACCTTGTCGCCGGCCTCCAGGCGCGTCTCGCCGCGCGGGATGGAGGTGGAGAGCTCGTGCTTCACCGCGATGATGACCACCCCCGGCGGCAGGTCGAGCGACGCCACCGGCGGTCCCACCAGCGGCGAGGCGGCGTCGAGGCGGTACTCCAGCAGCTCGATGCGGCCGCCCGCGAACACCTCGGCGTCGGTCGCCCCCCGCGCCATGATGATGCGCTCGATGTCGGCGGCCAGCTCCGCCTCGGGCCAGATGATCTCGTCGATGCCGAAGTGGCCGTACAGGCCGTCGGCGCCGCCGACGAGCAGGTCCTCGCGGGTGGCGAAGCAGATCGTCCTCCGCGCGCCCAGCTTGCTCCCGAGCGCGCAGGCGACGATGTTCACCTCGTCGAGCTGCGCGGCGGCGATGAACAGCTCGCAGCGCTCGACCCCGGCGCGCCGCAGCACGTCGGGGTTGGCGCCGCTGCCGGCCACGAACTCCGCGTCGACGTCCGCGAAGCGCTCGCCGACCAGCGGATCCGAATCGACCACGAAGACGTCGTGCGCCGGACCAAGCGCCTTGGCGAGCGGATACCCGATGGCCCCGCCGCCGATGATGATGATGTGCATCCGATCGCCGCCGCTGCTCAGCGTCGTCCGCGTCAGCACTGCGGCGCAGACTCCCAACTCGGCGTCGTCCGCGGCAACCCCTTGCTGCGGCGCGGACTCCCCAGGCGCTATCGGGCGCTGACCGTGCGCGCTGCAATCCTACTCCCGCCGTGCGGCCCGCGGACCGTCCGCCGGGAGTCTGCGCCGTAGACTCCCGGTCAGGCCCGGTCGGGCGGCAATCGGAGCCGCAGGCGACGTGTGTCGGGCCAGGTCCGCCTGCCCGGCCGCCGATCTTCGCGCGCGGCGGCCGCTCCGTACCAGATATACTCCGGCCCCATGGATCCCGCCACCCTGTCGCTCGGCGCCCTGGCGATCGCCATCGTGGTCAGTTGCACGATCCGGCTGCACGTCGGTTTCCTGGCCATCTCCCTCGCCTGGGTGGTCGGCGTCTACATCGCCGACATGAGCGCCGCCGAGGTGATGAGCGGCTTCCCGACCCGGCTGTTCCTGACCCTGGCCGGCGTCACCCTGCTCTTCTCGATGGCGCAGGCCAACGGCACGCTCGACCTCATCGCCCACAAGGGAGTGCTGCTGTGCCGCGGCAACGTCGGCGTCATGCCGATGATGTTCTTCGCCCTCTCGTTCGTCCTCGCCTCGATCGGGCCGGGCAACATCGCCTCGGTCGCCCTGATGGCGCCCATGGGCATGGCCGTCGCCGGACAGGTCGGCATCCCCGCGTTCCTGATGGCGATCATGATCGGCAACGGTGCCAATGCCGGCTCGCTCTCCCCGATCGCCCCGACCGGGGTCATCGTCAACGGCGTGATGGACGAGATCGGGCTCAGCGGCTACGCGCTGTCCACCTACCTGAACAACATGATGGCGCACGCGGTGGTCGTCTTCGCCGCCTACTTCCTGCTCGGCGGGTGGCGGCTGCTGGGGCGCTATCACGAAGGCGCGCTGGTCGTCCCGGGACGCGACGGCGCCGAGGCCGGCGAGGGCAAGGGCGAGGCCGACGACTTCCAGCGGGAGCACTGGATCACCATCGGCGTCATCGCAGCGCTGCTGGCCGGCGTAATCCTGCTCGGCGTCGACGTCGGCCTCGGCGCTTTCGGCTGCGCCATCGTGCTGGCCCTGCTCAAGGCGGGGGACGAATCCGAGGCGGTCAAGATCATGCCCTGGCGCGTGATCATGATGGTCTGCGGCGTCACCGTGCTCATCTCCGTCCTCGACGAGACCGGCGGACTGGAGCTCTTCACCCGCGTGCTCGCCGGCGTGTCGACCGCCAACACCGTGACCGCCGTCATGGCGTTCACCACCGGCTTCATCTCGATCTACAGCAGCACGTCGGGCGTCGTCCTGCCGGCGTTCCTGCCCACCGTCCCCGACCTGGCCGCGCAGGTCGGAGGCGTCGAGCCGCTGGCCATCGCCTCGTCGATGAACGTCGGCGCACACCTCGTGGACGTCTCGGCGCTGTCGACGCTGGGGGCGCTGTGCATGGCCGCGGCGCCGAAGTCCGAGGACCCGCGGAAGCTGTTCAACAAGCTGATGGCGTGGGGGCTGTCGATGACGATCGTCGGCGGGTTCACGTGCTGGCTGCTATTCACGGTGCTGCGGATCGGGATCGGGTAGAGGCCTGCCGTGAGTCCCGAGTTGGCAGCGATCCTGGGCGTCGGCGCGTTCCTCCTCACTCTCCAGGTGGCATCCACTCTGTGGCTCGCCCACGTCATTCGGTCGGCCTTTCGACGAACTTCGAGCCGACATCCGTAGACCGCGAAACGACACCCTCTCATGACCGCATAGGGTCAAGGTCAACTCGAGGGTTGCGCGACCGTGAGGATCGGGCCAACGGTCCCGGCAACCTGGGGTTCCGTGCATCGAGTTCGGGCGGAGGAGAGAAGGCCGGCGCCGGTGCCGGCCGGCCCTGGTCCTGATCTTGCTTGTTGATCGTGGCGACGGATTCGTCGACGAATCGAAGAGCGAACGGGACTACAATCGACAGGGGCACGCCATGACGCCGGAAATCATCGCGATCCTGACCATCGGAGTCACGCTTGGCAGCGGGCAGCTCGCGACCGTGCTGTGGATCACGGGTCGCTTCGAGCGGATGGAGAAGAGCATCGCCCAGCGGTTCGAGCGCAGCGAAGAGCGGTTCGAGCGCAGCGAGCAGCGCAGTGTAGAGCGGTTCGAGCGCAGCGAGCAGCGCAGTGTAGAGCGGTTCGAACTGTCCGAGCAGCGCAGTAACGTACGCTTCGAGCACGCCGAGCACCGCAGCGTTCGGCGGTTCGAGCAGTTGCTGCAGGGCTCAGCCGAGATCCGGGAGCGGGTGGCGAGAATCGAGGGCCTTGTCGAAGGAGGCGTCATGCGCAGGGCGGCCGGGACATCGCGAGACCCGAATCGTGCCGAGCAGCACGCGCCCTCCGGCTGAGCGCGCCAAGCAACCTGCGCAGCGACGGTCTCTGGGAAACTCCGGAGCACGACCCGCTGACCCCTCGCGGCAGCGGGGGGGGGGCGGACGACTTCCTGGACGCCTTCCCGCCCGAGCACTGGATCGCGATCGGCATCATCGGCGCGCTGCTGGTCGGCGTCATCTGTTCAACGTCGACGTCGGGCTCGGCGCGTTCGGCGGCGGCATCGTCCTGGCCCTGCTCAAGGCGGGCGACGAATCCGAGGCGGTCAAGACCCTACCCGCCTTCATTCGAGAGAACCGTAGTCGCTACGTGCGAATACTACGTCACGTAGATGAAGCTCACGCCCGCGGCGACGATGCTTGGCTGCTTCCCTTGAGCGAGTTCGTAGCTTTCCTCGCCTGCTCAAGGAGCGGCCTCGGTCAGGTGCGTAATCGACGCCAACACGCACGGCGGTACCCTCAAGTCCGCGCTGTACACCTCGGGAAACCGCGCGCGTCGGGGCCACGCTACCGGACGCCACACGACGCTCACTCGAACCGGTCGCCATGCAGAACTTGCAACACGCGCTTCGCGACGGTCGCCACGAGCGATCACTTTCCCGAACCACCCACCATCGTGGGTACAGTTATCGTGGGTACGATTCGTGACTCCCGGAGACCTTCGAGATCTCTTCAGCGGCCTCCAGGTCTGGCAGCGCAACGGGCAGCGCGCGCCCCACAAGTGCCTCCTCGTATTGTGGGCGATCGGCCGTTGCCTGAGCGGCGAGAGCCGCATGGCGCCTTACAGGCTGATCGACCGACGGCTCGGCGAGCTGTTGCGCGAATTCGGTCCGCCACGCAAGGCCGTGCATACGGAATTTCCCTTCTGGCGCCTGCAGCGCGACGGAGTGTGGGAGATCGACCGTACCGACGGCATTTCCGTCACCAGCAGCGGCGATGCCCACAAGACAGCACTGCTTCGCACCAAAGTCCACGGCGGCTTGATCGAGGACATCTACGAAACACTCCGCGCGAATCACCGACTCGCGGTCCAGGTCGCGAGCGATCTCCTCGCCGCACATTTTCCGGACACGCAGCACGACGACCTCCTCCAGGCGGTCGGTATCGATCCCGAATTCGCCGCCGGGAAACGCCGCACGATGAGAGACCCCGGCTTCCGTGCGGTGGCTGCTGCGGGCCTACGAGTACCGATGCGCTGTCTGCGACTTCGATGTCCGCATCGGCGCCCGCTCGGTGGCGCTCGACGCCGCCCACATCAAGTGGCATCAGGCCGGTGGACCGGACGAGATTCGGAACGGCATCGCGCTCTGTGTCCTGCACCACAAGCTGTTCGACGCTGGCGCCTTCACGATCTCGCAACCTGTCGACGGCAACGTGGTTCTCGTGTCCGAAGCAGTCGTCGGCACCACCGGATTCAAGGAGTCGCTCGGCCGTTTCCACAAGCGACCCATCCGCAAACCGATTCGCGACACGTATCGTCCGGAGGAGCGGTTTCTCGCGTGGAACCTCCGCGAAGTCTTTCAGTCTCCGTGGCGGGAGTGACTGCCAATGGCCATGAGGCGGGCTTTTTCATCGACTCGACAGGCAGCCCCACCGACACGGCATGAGGATGAGCGGGCAGCCAGCCGCACGAGACCCGCGAAATCGGCATGGGTGACAACGCCGGCCGGGCCTCAGAGATGGCAGATCAGGCAGCCTTCCTCGTCGTCTTCCTGATCGAGCGAATCGGCGAGTACTTCGATGAGCGGCCTGTCCGGCCTGGATGCCTTCTCGGCGTCCAGAACCTTCAGGTGCCGGCGGCGGATCTCGTCAGCGCGCAACGGCCGCTCGAGCTCGCCGAGGCTCTCGCTCTGCGACCAGGTGAAGTTCCGGCCCGTCTCCGGATCGGACTTCTCGTAGGCCTTCGCGTCCTGGAAGAGTTGGGGATGGTTGTCCTTCAGGCCGAGCCATTCGGCCTTGCGCTGGAAAAAGCAGAAGTAGCACCCGGAGCGGGTTCGCCACTTGTAGTAGTCGGGCATCCCCAGACCGCATTCGTCCAGAATGCGGTACACGTCGCGCTCGGTGATGCCGTCCTCCTTGAACGGGTAGCGCGGCGTGATGTTCGGCTTCGACGAGATGTAGCCGTCCCGATGCTCGTCCCCACGGATCCCGATGTAGCTGATTGCGGGGTCGTCGCCGACGAAGCGCTCGAACGGACGGATCTTGAGCTGCCGCGTGCACCAGCGCATCTGCGGTGACGGCAGGTAGTAGCCATAGACCTCCAGCCAGTGGTCGAAGCCGCGCTCGTCGTTCAGCCGGATGACCGGCTTTCCCAGATACGCCTCGACCTTGGCGAGGTAGTCGTAGGTCTCCTGGAGCTCCTTCTTCGTATCGCAGAAGACATACTCCATGTCGGGCTCGCGGTCGCGCATGTAGACGGCGAGCGCGGTGCTGTCCTTGCCGCCGGACATGCTCAGGATGTGACGCACTCGTGGGCTCACTGGCCGTCCTTTCCCGGTTGCGGCTGGTCCCCGGCGTGTAGCAGCGATTCGGCGGCGAGCGCCAGCGCGGCGAGCGCCTGGTCGTTGTCGAAGGCCGCAGCCTCGGGATCGGACCGCGACACGGTGTCCAGAATCCGATCACGGAGCGCTGCAATCCGCTTCTCCTCGGCGGCCCGCAGCGGAAGCACCCGTTCGTGCTCGGGACGACCGCGTCGGGCCACCGCCAGTCTGAGCAGCGCCGGTCCGCAGGCCGCTCCGTTCGCGTCGACCAGGAGCGACTCGGCACCGCGGAACGCGCGCGCCACGTGCGCGAGGCGTACCTCGAACCGGTCCTCGTCCGCATCGGACCACTCCGGCGGCGGCTTGTCGGCGAGCTGCGTGAGCAGGGACACCAGCAGATCGTCCGGCCCGAGCGCGCCGTCGGAAGCCCGCAGGACGAAGCTCTTGAGCCGCGGATCGACGACCGCGTCGCCGACCTGCCTCGCCCGCCCCCTCAACTCGCCACACAGCTCCGCCCGATCACCCGGAAGACTCAGGCGATTCGCCAGCGCGTCGCAGGCCCGAGTGAGCAGTGCAGGATAGGCGTCCCGGATCTCACGCAGTCCGGCTTCAAGAGCCCCGACGAACGCGTCGATACGATGCTGCTCGTCGGTCGAACTGCTTCCGAACGGTGGACAGCCGCACGCCGCAGGAAGGTCGTCGAAAACCAACTGCGCCGGCTCTCGGGCTCGAACCAGCGCTTCCCTGATGTCCCGCGCGCACTGGGAAATCCGGAGCGTCCGGCGAGCGTACGGCGTCAACTTCGCGACGAACCGCGCCAGGCCGCGTACGACGCCGAGAAGCGACCGCTTGCGTGCGGGCGAAGAGAGCAGGATCCCGGCCAGACGCTTGACGACCTCCCGGCGCTGGCTGTCGATGCGGCACTGCCTGACCTCGAACCCGTCGGGTGACCTGATCAGCCGTTCGGCGTGCGACGACGTCCAGGCCGGCATGAAGGAACCGCGCTCATAGACCCCCACGTCGTCGTCCCGAGCGAGCAGCGTGGCGACAACGATGACGGGCAGGGGTCCGTCCTTGATCCCGAAAGGCGGACGGCGAAGGCGGTCGTAGAGCTCGGTCAGCGGCCGGCGGCCGGTCTCCGAGTCGCGAAGGAACTCCTGGACCGCCGCCCACAGCGGTCGGAGAGCACGTTTCGGCGGGCCAAACCCCCACGCATCGCCTCTCCGCCGATGAAAGCCATGCTGCTCCAGCAGGGAGCGATACATGCTGACCTCGGGCGGGCTGCCCTCGAACCCCAGTTGCGCGACGCCGCCGCGCAGAATCATCGCCTCGATCAGATTCCTGCGGGCGCGCGCGGCGGCCGTAGAGAGCGTGCGGCGGTTCAGCAACTCGTTGCGGATCGGGGGCGCACCCGAATAGCGCGCATCGCACAACGCGGACAGGACGCTCGAGACCGCCCGCCACGACGACAGCTCCAGGCGCTCGCCCCCGGTAAACCACTCGCTCCGGCGCGGATCGAACGCGCGGCCGACTTCGGAAGCCACCTGCCGATCGAGCTCCTCGATCCGCCCGGCCAACTCGGTTCTCGCAGTCGGATCGGACTGCAGCTCCGGCGTCGACGTGCGAACGATCTGCGAGGCGGCGAGCTCTTGCACGAGCTGAGACAGGCGGGCCGCCGTCTCGGGAACCACCAGAACAACGGGCTTTCCCTTGCCGAGTCCCTCCACGGCCGTGGCCACGGTCCCCTGCTGCCCTCCGAGTTCTTCCCTTTCCGGATCGGTTCGAGGCAACGCCAGCAGCACAACGCCGTCCCCCTCACCGCTCAGGTGCAAGTCCTCACCCCGTGTCACCGCGGACGCCTCGACGAAGTGAACATCGAAGAAGCGCAGCGTGCCGGTCTGGAACAGGTGGCGGCGCGCCACGAGCGGCGTCCGCGGCGCATGCCACTGAAGCACCGTCGCCACAGAGAAGTCGCTCGGCAGTTGCCGCCCGGCGCGAAGCACCAGATCGTCTAGATCCAGATCGCTGCCCTCCCAGATCTGGAACGCATCGCGGAATTGGCGAAAGACCAGAGCCGACCGTTGCTTGAGGCGCTCGAGGGAGCGTTCCGCCGCACCGCCATCGCCGACGCACGCCGCCACCGTCTCGGATGAGGCCCTGAGACCCACCCGGTCTCCAAACATCCCCAGCAGACCGACGACCTTGAGCACCTGCTCGTCGACGGCGTCGGATTCGGGTGGCAGCCGTTGGATCGCGGTCTCGATCGCCGCCCAGCGCCGGCCGTCCCGGCCGAGCACGCGGCTTCCGAACATGCCCGACACATAGTCGTAGAGCCGGTCGACCGTATAGAGGCTGTCCGGCCCGTGCGTGCGCAGGAAGTCACGAAAGCTCAGAGGTTCGCCTGCGGACAGGAACGCGAAGAGCGAGCGTTCGTTCTGGGCCGAACGGGCGTGAAACAGCGGCCCGAGCAGGGCGGCGGAGATCGGATGGAGCGGCCAGCAGGCATCCAGGTAGCCGGCCAGTTGCGCCCTGTCCCAGCCCGTGCCCTCGGAGACCCACTCAGCCGCGGCGGAAACGCTGCGGGTCCACCTGTCCGCCGTGGAACGCTGCGTGGTCCGACGAATGGCTGCCGCGGTGAGACGGATCATCTGATCGCCGCCTT
Source organism: Vicinamibacterales bacterium (assembly GCA_963662835.3). Taxonomy (GTDB): domain Bacteria; phylum Acidobacteriota; class Vicinamibacteria; order Vicinamibacterales; family UBA8438; genus WTFV01. Next base: position 2,353,266 of record CAXXVU020000002.1, on the reverse strand, counting down.
CACGAAAAGCGAGCTCCCCGAAGCGGCCCTGCACTTTCGCCCACTCGTTGCGGTCGGACGGACCCAACTGGTGGGCGTACTGATCGAAAGACTGATGCAGGACGGTCAGAATCACGAAGGGAACCCCGCTGGTGCGCACGGCGACCTCCGCGAGGGCCTGCAACAGATAGATGTCGCCTCGCGTCGGCTGCTGCGCGGCATACTCCAGCGCCTTGCCTGCCTCGTCGACCATCAGCAGCAGGCCGGCCCCGGTCTTCGCTGCTACCGCCAGGAGCGCTTCCTCGAAGCAACCGACGACGTCGGATGTCGCGCACCGGGAGAGCACGGGATCGGCCCCGTTCAGGAGCCGCCTGATGTTCTTGAGCACGCTCGGCTTCGCGCCCTTCCGTCGCCTCCAGATCGCTTCGAGCGTCGAGCCCAGAGACGTCAGCAAGAGCGTGTCCAGGGGCGCACGCTCGGCGGTGAGGACCACCGGATGCAGCGTCTGGCGCGGAAGTGGGTATTTCGGTGAACGTGAACACCGATCTCGGCGAACGTGAACGCTGATTCCGGCGAACGTGAACGCTCGTCGGAGCGTAGCGACGATGCGCTGTCAGTTCCCTCGCTGCAGTAGCGTTACGTAACGGGTCTTCGAGATCCTATCTTGTCCTGATCGAGCGTACGACGAAAGTGCCTGTGGAGCCTGTGGGCGCCGTCTGCGGCGTCCAAGGTGTTGTGGGAAACGCGCCTTCTGGAAGGCCGCAGTCGCCCCCGGGCGTATCGCGCGCGTTTTCCACAGCACCGGCAGGATCCACAGGCCACTCGAGCGCGGCGGGAGCGTCGCGGGTTTCACCGACGTGATGCTCATGTGGTCTCCTTCTGGCCGTCGGTTGGCGCGTCGTGCGTGCGCCGCATCGAGCGGCCCTTCAGGTCGATGCGGTGTGCGTCGTGGAGCAGGCGGTCGCAGATGGCGTCGGCCTGATTCGGGTCTCCGATGACGGCGTGCCAGTCGGTCACCGGCAACTGGCTGGCGATCAGCGTCGAGGCGCGTTCGGCGCGGTCCTCGATCACCTCGGTCAGGTCGCGGCGTTCGGTGTCGCGCAACGGCGCCAGCATCCAGTCGTCGAGGGCGAGCAGGTCGAGCTTCGCCAGACGGGCGAGCAGTCGGGTGTAGGAGCCGTCGCCGCGGCCGACGGCCAGCTCGTGCAGCAGGCGGGGCATGCGGAGGTAGCGCGCGGTGAAGCCGCGGCGGCATGCCCGTTCGACGAATGCACAAGCGAGAAAGCTCTTGCCGATCCCGCACGGCCCGGTGACGATCAAATTATGGCGCTCGGCGAGCCAGGCGCAGGTGCCCAGGGTCAGGACCTGCTGGCGGTTGAGCCGGCGGGGATGGGTGAAGTCGACGGCTTCGAGCGATGCCGGGTAACGCAGCTTGGCGGTCTGCAGGCGCCGCGTCAGCCTGCGTTGCTCGCGGGCCGTCCATTCGGCGTCGGCCAGCAGACCGAAACGCTCCTCGAAGCCGAGCGTGGCGGCCTCGCCGGTCTGCAGTTGTTGCTGGAAGGCGTCGGCCATCCCGCCCAGCTTCATGGCGTTGAGCTTGTCGAGCGTCTGTTCGATCAGCATCGGTCCTCCTCTGTGGTCGTGGCCGCGGCGTAGTAGTCGGCGCCGCGGATGTTGGCGTGTGTGGGTGTCGGGTCCGTCTCGGCCGGCGGCTCGATGGGCAGACGGTCCTGGCCGGCGCCGAGGATGTTCTTGACGGTGTGATAGCGGCAGGAGCCGAGCGCCAGCGCGCGGGCGCAGGCCGCCTCGAGCCGGATGTTTCCGTGACGCCGCCCCAACTGCATGATCCCCAGACAGGGGCGATAGCCCTGCTCGGGATGCGGGCGGCTCTGCAGGATCTGGGTAACGAGCTGTCCGGTCGCCGGTCCGACCTTGTTGGCCCAGCCGATCAGGCGTGACGGCGACCACTCGGCATGCGCGCGGTGGGCACTGGGCATGTGCTCGGCCACGGTCGACGGCTGTCGGTCGTAGCGCCGCCGATGCGACGCGATGCGCTTGTCGCGGTGGAAGATCTCGACCGTGTTCGTCGTGTAGCGGACCTCGACCTGCTCGCGGACCAGTTGGTATGGGACGCTGTAGACGTGGTGCTCGACCGCCACGTGATAGTCGATGTTGACGCGGCACTGCTTCCACTGCGCGAGGACGTAGCGCGCGGCGGGCAGGGGCCGTAGCGCCGGGCGGTCGAGCTGCTCGTAGAGGGCGCGGCGGCTGACGCCCAGCTTCTTCATCGGCCGGTCGTTGAGCTCGTCGAGCAGAACGCGGGTCGCGGCGTTGAGCGCACCGAGCTCGAAGAAGGTCTGGTCGCGCAGACGGGCGAGTATCCACCGCTGGGCGATGAGCACACAATTCTCGACCGCCGCCTTGTCGCGGGGTTTCCTCGGCCGCGCCGGGATGACGACCGCGCCGTAGTGGGCGGCCAGATCTTCGTAGGTGCGGTTGACGCCGGCCTCGTAGCGGCAGGGGCGGGTGATGGCGCTCTTCAACTGGTCGGGCACCCACATCGTCGTGGAGCCGCCGAAGTACTCTGCCATGCGGATGTGCGCGTTGACCCAGTCCGGCAACTGTTGGGTCCGGGTCGCCTCGGCGTAGGTGAGGCTGCTGGCGCCGAGCACCGAGACGAACAACTCGACCGGCCGCAACTCACCCGTGCGCCGGTCGACCAGACTCGGCCGCTTGCCCGAGAAGTCGATGAAAGTCTTCTCGCCGGCGCGGTGGACCTGTCGCATCGACGGCCGCAGCCGCTTGACCCATTGCCGGTAGAACTCGCAGAACTGCGTGTAGCGGTAGCCGCTCGGATGGACCTGAAGGTGCTCCTCCCAGAGCAGTTGCAGCGTGACGCCGTCGCGCTTCAGTTCCCGGTGGATGTAGGCGCAGTCCGGCCGGACCCGGTCGCGCACCGGCGCCGGGCGGGGAAACAACTGCGCCTCGAGCGCCGCATCGTCCAGTTCGGCCGGCAACGGCCAGCCCAACCCTTGCTGCGCCGTCCGCTTCAGATACAGCGTGACCGTGCCCACGCCGATGGCGCAGGCCTGGGCTATCGCCCGGTGGGACAACCCCCGCTCGTGCTTGAGCCGTAGAACCTCACGAATCTTCCTCATCAGCAGCCTCCGTGCCGGCATCGCCTCGCCCCTCCCGTCGAAAGGGCGAAAGCATGCTGGATCAGGCTACCGACGAGCGTTCACGATGACCGAAATCGGTGTTCAACTTCCCGAAATCGGCGTTCAACTTCGCCCGAAACCGGTGTTCAACTTCCTCCGAAATCGGTGTTCAACTTCCCCCGAAAAACCCAGAAGGGCAATGCCGGTCGACTCGTTCAGGAGCTTACGTGCTGCCCGTGCGCCCGGAGACCCACCCGGCGACAGCAGATCGACCAGGAAGACGGCGAATGCGCTCTTGCCCGACCCGTAGGGCCCCACCAGGCTCCATGCCCGGTCGCCGCCCTCCTCACCGAGGCCGTCCGCGATCTGCGAGAGGGCGCGGCGAACCGCCGGCGTGACGATGTAGCCGTCGAGCGCGGCCGGGGAACCCGCGTCCCGGTCGAGGTTCACGGAGCGCCGAAAGCGACGCTCGACCTCGACGAAGTTCACGAGGCGAGATGCTTCCTGACCTGCGTCCATCGTCCCCGGTTCTCGACCCGACAACCAATTGTATCGTGTAAAACCGTGGCAGGGGTGACACGCGATGCGGTACTCTCTCATCGGTCGTGGCGCAATCCTGCCAGCGCCCAACGACATCCGACCACGATAGGATGGTAAGCAGCCTATGAACCCCGAGCGAGATCAGCAGTTTCCGGAGTGAACGGTCGCCCCATTGGCTGACGCGATTTCCTGGTACGACGCTCGCGCGGAACAACTCGCGGATCGTTACGAGACCGTACCCGCCGAACGGATTCATCAATGGCTCGAGGACCTGCTTCCCTCGAAGACGGGGACCGTCCTCGACGTCGGCGCCGGCAGCGGTCGTGACGCCGCGTGGCTGGCGGCGCGGGGATACGACGTCGTCGCCGCCGAACCGTCAGGCAACATGCGGGCGGCCGCGCGGCAGCGGTACGAAGATCGGCCGATCCAGTGGCTTGCCGACTCCCTGCCGGGGCTCGAACGAACGTTCAGGAGCGGTCTCTCGTTCGACGTCATTCTTCTCAGTGCCGTCTGGATGCACGTCGCACCGTCCGACCGCCCGAGGGCGTTCCGGAAACTCATTACCCTGCTCAAGCCGGGCGGGTTGCTCGCGATCACGCTGCGGCATGGCCCGGCCGAACCGGCACGGGGATTCCATCCGATCTCGGAAGATGAACTCCGGAGACTGGCCCGGGATCACGGCGCGTTCATCGAGAGACACCGTTCCGCGAACGACTACCTGGGCCGGACCGACGTGCGATGGACGTACCTGGCGATCCGGCTGCCGGACGACGGGACCGGCGCCTTGCCACTCTTGCGGCACATCATCCTCAACGACGACAAGAGTTCCACCTACAAGCTGGGCCTGCTGCGCACGCTGTGTCGTATAGCCGACGGGGCCGGCGGCGTCGCGGGATCCGCGGATGACGACCATGTGGCCATTCCGATGGGCCTGGTCGCCCTGACCTGGATTCGCCTCTACAAGCCGCTGCTCGTCGCGGATCTGCCGCAGAATCCATCCAACCGCGGCTGCGACAGGCTCGGATTCGCAAAGACAGCCTTCAGGAAGCTCGGCGAGGTCTCGCATCACGATCTGCGGGTGGGCATGCCGTTCACCGGGGACACCGGCGCGGCGCTGCACCAGGCCATCAAGGATGCGGTGCGGACCATCGTCCAGATGCCCGTCCGCTACATGACCTATCCCAACGGAACGCGTCCCATCCTCCCGGTGCGCGGCCCGGTCACGGCCTCGCGTGCGCCCGCCGGCATATGGCTGGACGGACCCTATCTCGCCAGCTTCGGCACGATGCGCGTGCCGGCACACCTGTGGGCGGCCATCCAGCGCTTCAGCGCATGGATCGAGCCTGCCATCATCGCCGAGTGGATGCGCGTGACGCAGCGTTACGGAGCGACACAGGGACGCCCACTCGACGAAGCCCGGCTGGCGGCAGCCATGACATGGTCCGATCCATCACGGGACGTGAGGGTTCCCCGGGAGCGTGCCGAGCGCCTTCTCGCCGCACGACGCCTCTACTGCGTCTGGAGCGGCAAGCGGCTGACCGCCGCCAACCTCGACATCGATCACTGCCTTCCCTGGACCGTCTGGCCCTGCGGCGATCTCTGGAACCTGATGCCCGCCCACCGGAAGGTCAATCAGCACGAGAAGCGCGATCGGCTGCCGGCCGACCCGCTGCTGCGAACCGCGCAGGAACGGATCCTCGACTGGTGGAACGCGGCGTATCGCGAGAATCCGGACCATCCGCTGGCGCAGCGCTTCGCACTGGAGGCGTCGGCAAGCCTGCCCGGCGTCGTCGCGGCGGACGCGGATCTCGACAGCTACTACTCCGCCCTGAACCTGCAGCGCCTGCGGCTGAAGCAGAACCAGCAGGTTCCGGAATGGAGCGGCACGCCCTATCTGTGACATCCGCGTAGAGCGCTGTCGTTCTTGCCGGCGCGAGCGAGACTGCACGTTGCAGTTATTGCGATCTTCCGGGGCCTTCAAGAAGCTGCGGCCTGGGCCGTCCGCGCTCTCCCGTCGTGGCCTCACTCTTGCACTGGTCGCGTCGCAAGCCGGGCAGCGCGCAAGAGCGCGCAAGGCACCCGGCCAATATAAGATGGGAGAGTCCATGAGTCCCGAGTTCATCGCGATCCTGAGCATCGGCGCAACGCTCGCCGGCACGCAACTGGCGGCCGTCCTGTGGCTCGCCGGTTACGTCCGTGGTGAGATCGGGGGCGTGCGAACCGAGGTCGCTGCTGTCCGGGCCCAGGTCGCCGACGAGGCTCGCGGCCTTCGCGAAGAGATGGGTGTCGGCAGGACCGAAGCAGCCGCCGAGGTCCGAAGCCTGCGCGAGGAGATGGGCGGTATCCGTGCCGAGATCAACACGCGCACCGACGAGCTCCGCGGCGAAATCGGCAACGTCCGTGGTGAGACGGCCGAACTGTCTCAACGGATGGCAAAGGTAGAGGGCCTGCTCCAAGGGCTGCGGGACACGACCAGCAGCAAACGCGACATCGCCTGACCTCAACGTGACGACGCATTCGCACGAGCCGATAGCAACGGCTCTGACGCGACACCAGGCAGCATCGGTTTTCGGTATTCACCGCAGCACGCCGAAGACCGTCCGCGCGTCGACCACGTGCGCGCCGCTCTCGATGGCCGGCCCGGTCGTCCCCAGCGGCGCGAACACCACCGGCACGATCTCCAGGTCGCCGACACCCGCGATCCGTGGCGCACTTGGGCGGAACCGCCGCGACGCCAACGACACCGGCCGCGACGTCGACTTCGCCTCCCCGATCAGCAGGCGCCGGCCGTCGACCGAACGCGCCACCACGTCGTGCTCCGGCTCGTTGCGCCGCCAGTAGCGCTGCGCCGGCTCCCAGGGGCCGAGGTCGGCGAGGGCGGACCCGGCGCGGTGCAGGAACGGGACCGCCATGCGGCAGAGCTCCTCCCAGGCCTGGGCTTCGAGCCCGGCGCGGTGACGGCGCCAGTACGCCAGCCGCGTCTCGCGCGGCGCCTGCGCGAGAGCCGCCCGCCCCGGTGCGACCACCCGGAACCACAGCCGCAGGAACGGATCGTCGATCCGGTACAGGCTCCGCTTGCCGGAGCGGGGATCGCTCCCGAACGGCGTCTCCCGGCGCACCAGGCCCATCCCGGTAAGCGCCGCCAGCGGCCGCGCCAGACTGGAGGCCGGCCAGCCGAGGCGCCCGCCAATCTCGCTCACCCGGTGCGCGCCGGCGCCGATGACGTCCAGCAGGGGGCGCAGCGCGGTGGCCGGCGGCCTCAATGAGCGGGTCAAAACCGGCCATTTATGGGCGCCTCAAAACCGGCCATTTCCGACGGCCCGAGACTGGAGTCGAGATCTACTTCACGGCGTCCTCTGTTGGCAAGGTGTTTGCCGGCGCGCTAGCCGTCACGCCCGAAGCCTCTGGGCAGCTCGACAGCCCCTCCAGTACCGACAGATCCAGATCGCAGACCTGCTCGGGCAACTCCGCAGTCGCGGAGCCGGCCAGCGATTCCGGCAACGCGTCCCGCCACTCCCGGTACTGTTCCTGCAACTCCAGGAGCGTCTGCACGGCGTCGTTCCACTGCTGTGGCCGCGACTCCGGTCCGCTGGCCGACGGTACCGGATCCGGGATTCGCCGGCCTTGCGCCGCTCCCGATAACGTGCCTGCCGTTCCGCGTTCGTCAACGCCACACGACCATCCTGCACCGTTACGTAACGGAGCGAGGAGGAGGCGGTCGGCCGAGCGTTCGAGGCGCAAGCGTGGCGACAGACCCACCGCTCGGTTGTCATCGGCATCGGTGTATGCGTGCGCGTTGGTCCGCGACAGCGTGCGCGAGGTAATGCTCCGAGCGGAGGGAGGGCCTTGTCTGGTCTGGTCTCCCGGGTAGAGGTTCCGAGCCGGACGTCGGTGTTGGTCATGCCCGGCCGGGTTACCCTCGCGAGACGGAACGGCCGGGCTGGGCCGGAGGGTGTGGTCGACGACGACGAGCGGGAAAAGGGCGTTCCGTCGAGCGACCACTCGAGTGTCGCGGAAGGCTCGTCTGGCGCACGCGGTGCCCGTGGAAACGATCGCTGGCGGTTGTTGCGCCAGGCGAGCCTGGAGGCGGCGCTCTCGCGCGCGCGGACCACGTCCGGATGGGCGTTGACGCTCGGCCGCGCGCGAATCCTCCGCTCCGCTGTGTTCGGACTGCGGCCCGGTGCGAAAGCGCCGGATGCGCCACCGACTCCCCACCGGTTACGCACCTCCCGTCGACTCTACCAAGGTGGTCCGCACGCGGGTGCGCCAGCTGCGCGGCCCGCACTTGAGCACGTGCGCGTGATGCAGGAGCCGGTCGAGCAGCGCGGTGACCGCGGCGGTGTCGCCGAGCAGCTTCCCCCACTCGTCGACCGGGCGGTTGGAGGTGAGCATCGTCGAGGCCCGCTCGTAGCGGCGCATGATGAGCTCGAGCAGGTCCTCGGCGGCGGTGTGGGGCAGCTTGCGCATGCCGAGGTCGTCGATGATGAGCAGGTGCGCACGGGCCAGCTCGGCGAGGTATTCCTTGCGGGTCTCGGCCAGCGTCGCCTCGGCGAGTTCTTCGAGGAAGGCGTGCGTTTCCCGGTAGAGGACGCGATAGCCCTGCTGGATCGCGGCGCGTCCGATGGCCTGGGCAAGGTGACTCTTCCCGGTACCGGGTTGGCCGATCAGGAGGACGTCCTCGCGCTTTGCGATGAAGCGTGCGGTGGCGAGCTCGAAGACGAGCGCGCGGTTGATCTTCTTGTTGAAGTCGAAGTCGAAGCTGTCGAGCGAGCGGTCCGGGTCCCGGAATCGGGCCTGCTTGTGCCGGCGGGCGAGCAGGCGGTCCTCGCGGCGCTGGAGCTCGTCGGAGACGAGCGCGGCGAGCAGGTCGATGGGGGCGAGCTGCTCGGTCTGGGCCTGGAGCAGGCGCGTCTCGAGGACGTTTGCCATGCCGGAGAGGCGCAGCTTGCGCAGCGCCTTGTCGAGTTCGACGAGATTCATGAAGGGTCTCCTGTTCTGCGGTCGATCAGATCGCGGTAGACGGTCAGTTCGCGGATGAGCGGGTCGACTTGGCGCAACGACAGCGGCGGCGCGCCGGGGTAGCGGTCGAGGTAGCGCTTCAGGAAGCGGTAGGTGGGCACGCCGAGTTCGAGCGCGGCGGTGGCGGCGTGTTCGACGACGGCGGGACTGTGCTTCCTGGCGAGCGAGAGGACGCCGAGGATGCGGCGGACGCCGGCGGCGCCCTCATGGCGGTGGATGTGGTCGCAGACGGCGGAGATGGCGGGACCGGCCCGCTTGGCGGCGGCGAGCAGGGCCAGGGTCTTCGGCGGGGTGCGGGTGGGCCGGTCGTCGTCGGCGATGCGATGCCAGCCGCGCTGCGTGCGCAGGTGCTCGCGCAGCAGTTGGCCGTTGCTCGGGTCGAGGAGGCGGACGTGGATGTCGTCCCACTGCACGTCGACACGTCGACCGATCCAGCCGGGCGGCGCCGAGTAGTAGGCCGAAGCTACCTCGACGCAACCGTCCAGATGCACACTGCGGCGGCCGTACTGGTAGTAGCGGAACGGCTCGAGGGGCAACGGGCCGAGCGCGGGGCGTTCTTCCTCGAACATGGCGGCGACCTGGCGCTTGGTCGTACCGTGGATGCGGGTGTCGGCCCAGCGCTGCTCCCAGCGGTCCAGGTACGCCTGGCCGTCGTCGAGATGCTCGAAGCGGAGACCGCGCAGCGGCGTTTTCTGGGCGTGACCGACGCTGGCTTCGACTTTGCCCTTCCGATCGGGATCGCGGACGCGGCACGGCAGGGCGACGACGCCGTAGTGGGCGAGCACGTCGCGATAGAGCGGATTCAGCGTCGGGTCGTAGATGTCCGGGGTGAGGACGCCCTCCTTGAGGTTGTCGAGGACGACGACGCGTACGGTGCCCCCCAGGCGACGGAACGCGCGCTCGTGCAGCTCGGCCCAGACCTGTGCGCTGGAACGGTGAACCAGCAGCCGGACGGCCTTGCGCGAGTAGCCCAGGGCGAGGACGAAGAGCCGTGTCCGGCGGTACTTGCCGGTGTCCGGGTCACGGACCATCGGCCCCTCCCCGTAGTCAACCTGTGCTTCTTCTCCGCGGTCCGTGGTGATGACCGCCCGGGCCTCGACGGCGGGCTGCTGCCGGACGGTCGAGACGAAGCGCCGCACGCTCGTATAGCTCGCCGGGAAACCGTGGTCGTCGACCAGGTCCTGCCAGACGGCCATGGCGTTGCGGCCGCGGCTGAGCGCGTCGACGATCAGCTCGCGGTACGGCTCGCACGCGCTCGCCTGTGGCGCTCGACTGGGCCGCTGCGCGGGGACGGGCGCGTCGGCGTCGGCGCCCTTGCCGGCGGCCGTGACCGGCAAAGAGTCGGTGGGCGCCTCCGGCGAAATGGCCGGTTTTGCCGGGCGAGCGGGAGGCCGGCCACGACCCCGCACGGTCAGGCCGGCTGCCTTCAGGTAGCTGCTGGCGGTCTCGCGCCGGACCCCGGTGGCCTCTTCGATCCGCCGCAGCGACCAGCCGAGGCGCCCCAGCGCGAGAACCTGTTGTCGTTTCTCTTCCTTCAAGACGTTGCTCATGCCAGCAGGAACGTCGTGTTCCAGGCCGGCGTCAACGTCTCGGGCCGCTATCGGAAATGGCCGGTTTTCAGCCGCCCACTAATGGCCGGATTTGGGCGCCCACCGAGGGCCGGCGGGACCTCTTCCAGGAGCAGCCGGTCCGGCTCCAGGTGCAGTGGGCCGGCCGGGTCGAGCACCAGCGCGTCGACGGCGCTCTCGAGGTCGAGGCCGAACGGCTCCGCGAGCTCCCAGTAGCGCGGCATCCCGCCCCACGACGAATAGAGCGCAAGCAGGTCGCGCCCTTCGGCCGCGGGGAACAGGTCGGCCAGGTATCCCGGCTTCAGCGGGCGCACGGCGAACGCTTCCCGCGCCCGGCCGTAGAGCGGCGCGCCGGCAGAAAGGACGACGCCGTGCATCATCCGCTGGCTCGATCCGCTGACCACCAACGTCGGCCGCCCCGGAGCCGAATCGACCCATGCCTGCAGCACGCCGGTCAGAGTCGAGTCGGAGGCGATCAGGTACGGCAGCTCGTCGAGCACGAACGGCCCGCGCCAGCCGCTCCTGTCCGCTTCCCGGGCGAGCCGCTGCAGGAAGGACCGCCAGTCCGGGTACTCGACGTCGGCGAAACCGGGAAACCGGCGCTGAACCGCGGCGGCCAGGTAGCGCCGCTGCACCGCCGGAGCGGACGGATCGGCCGCCGCGTACAGGCCGTCATGCCGCTGCGACCACTCGATGAGCAGGCGGGTCTTGCCCACCCGGCGGCGGCCCCAGATGACGGCGAAAGCGCCCGGCCGGACCAGCGCGGCGTCGAGCCGGCGCATCTCGTCGGCCCGGTCGATGAAGCGCACGAAATTATTATGTCATACAGAATTATTTCTATACGCATAAAATCGGTGCGCCGTCGACGCGGGCAGCCTGCCCGACGTGCCGATGCCGTTGCGGGGCGCGTACCTCCCGCCCCCGTTCCTCGACACGCCGTGGAAACCGGGGATGCGGCAGGCGGAGGTGGGTCAGCCGAAAGACTGACCCCGTGCCGGCACGGCGCCGGCCGCAGCCAGAGGCTTCGCCTGCCTCCGGACCGATCAGCGGCCGGCGCTCTCCCGCAGCACGTCGGCGGGCGTCCCCGAGCGCACCGCGCGGCCGGCCTCCAGCACGATCGCCCAGTCGGCGACCCGCCGCACCTCGTCGGCCACGTGCGAGACGTAGACCATCGGGGTGCCCAGCTCGTCGCGCACCCGCTCCAGGTAGGGCAGGATCCGGTCGCGCAGGCCGAGGTCGAGCGCGGTGAGCGGCTCGTCCAGCAGCAGCAGGTCGGGCTCGGTCATCAGGGCCCGCGCCAGGGCGACGCGCTGGCGCTCCCCGCCGGAGAGGCCGTCCACCGCGCGCGACAGCAGCGTGTCGATCTCAAGTAGCTCGAGCAAGTTGGCATGCGCGCCGTGAGGCTCCAGGCTGTCGGCGGAGGCGTGCGCGCCCCGGTTATCCAGGGCGCCGGTGTCGGCCCCTCCGTCCTCGGCGCTCCGCAGCCGCAGGCCGCCATCCGCGGCCCGGCCCCGGGCGCCGTACAGCACGTTGCGCCGGACGTCGAGATGGGGAAACAACGCCAGGTCCTGCGGCACGTAGCCGACCCGGCGCTCGTAGACCGGCACGTCGACGCCGCGCCGGGAATCGAACAGCACGTGCCGCCCGATCCGGAGCACGCCTTCGTCGGGCCGGCGCAGGCCGGCGACGGCGTCCAGCGTGGTGGTCTTGCCGGATCCCGACGGCCCGAACAGCGCGACGGTGCGCGCCGCGATGGCCTCGCGCAGATCGAGGGTGAACGCGCCGGCGCGGAGCCTGATATCGATCACGACCGACGCCTCGCCGCAGCCGCTCACGTCGCGGTCCCGAGCCGGTTCGAGAGATAGACGGCCGCGAAGCCGATGGTCACCGCCGCGGCAATCAGCGTCATCGCCGCCGCGTCGCGGCCGAGCTCCGCGTTGCGGTAGATGGCGACCGAGAGCGTGCGCGCCCCGGGCAGCGCGCCGGCCAGCATGATCGTGGCCCCGAACTCGCCGATGGCGCGCGAGAAGCCGAGCACCGTGCCCGCCAGCAGCCCGCGCCGGGCGAGCGGGAGGCTGACCGTCCAGAAGACGCGCCACGGCCGGGCGCCGAGGGTGGCGGCGACCGCCTCGCAGCGCCGGTCCGCCTGCTCGAAGCCGGCCCGCGTCGCCCGCACCAGAAGCGGGAGCCCCATCACTGCCATGGCGACCACCACCGCCTTCCAGGTGAAGACGATGTCGACGCCCAGCGGCTCGAGCAGCGCCCCGAGCGGCCCGCGGCGGCCGAACAGCTTCAGCAGGATCAGGCCGGTCGCCACCGGCGGCACGACAAGCGGCAGCGAGACCAGGGTCTCCAGGACCGTCCGCCCCGGAAACTCGCGCCGCGCGAGCAGCCACGCGATGGCGACGCCCGGCGGCAGCATCACGAGGGTGGCGACCGCCGCCATCAGCACCGTGAACCCGGTGACCTGCACCAGCTCCGCCGTCACCGTGCGCCCTCCGTTGCCGAGCTCGTCCACGCGCACGCCGCGGAGATCACCGGGCGCTCCCCTCGCGGGATCTGCCTGCGAACGATGGGCGGAAGGCTCACGGCGCCGCCTCCGAGGCCGCCCCGCCGACCGCCGGCAGACCGATGAAGCCCGCCGCCTCGAACCGCCGCCTCGCCGCGGCGCTCCGCAGGTAGTCGAGAAAGCGCGCCGCCGACGCCGGGTCGGGCGCGTCGACGGCGATCGCGGCGGGATAGACGATGGCCGGGCCGTCCTCCGGCGGCACTGCGAACGCAATCAGCGCGCCGCCCGACGCGCGGACGTCCGTGCGGTAGACGATGCCGGCCTCCACCGTCCCCGCCTCCACCGCGCGCAGGGCCGCCCGCACGCTGCGGGCCGGCACGATCCGCCCGGCGAGCGCATCCCACAGCCCCTGCGATTCGAGATAGCTCCGCGCGTAGACCCCGGCCGGCACGGCTTCCGGGTCGCCGAGGGCGATCCGCTCGATCGAGGGCTCCATGAGGTCGCGCGGCTTCGTCACCGTGCCGGCCCGGTCGGACGGCACGACGACGACGAGCTGGTTCGAGAGCAGGTCCACCCGCCGCGCCGCGTCGATGCGGCCCGCCGCCGCCGCGCGCTCCATCTGCAGCACGTCGGCGCTGATGAAGACGTCGACCGGGGCGCCTTCGATGATCTGGGACGCCAGCGTCTGCGACCCGGCAACGTTCAGCAGGATGCGGACGCCGTGCTCCTGCTCGTATTGATCCGCGACGGCGCCGATCGCCTCGGACAGACTGGCCGCGGCCGAAACCAGCAGCGTCGGCGGGTCGGCGTCACCGTGATCGCCGCCGGCGGCGGGGCCGCAACCCCCGGCCGCCGCAAGCGTGAGGAACAGCGCCAGAGCCGGGATCCGCACCATGGCCGGGACCTGCGCCAGCGACCGGATCGACGCCGGCGTCCGGATCGGCCCGCAGCGTCCGGCGACCCGGACCCGCAGTGCATGGAGCCTGGAGACGTGCATGGAGCCTCCGGAGATACGGTCCTCCGCATGCGAAGCCGGTGCGATGCGCCGCGAGCGTTCCGTTCGAGACATGCGACCCGCACCAGCGTGCCGGACGATCTAATATCATTCCAAGTGATTTGACAAACGACTTCGACCGCTTTCTGCATCCATCATGGCAATCCTGACCGTACGGGAGGCGGCCGCCCGCCTCGGGGTCGGCTACTCCACCCTCAAGCAGTGGATCTACAAGGGGAGCGTCAGGACCTCGCGGACCGACGGCGGCCACTACCGCATCGCGGACGACGAGATCGACCGGCTGCTGGCGTCCCGCGGGGCGCTGCCGCCGAGCGGGCGGCGGTCGCGAGGCGGCGTCCTGGTGTCGCTCAGCGGCCGGAACCGCCTGCGCGGCATCGTCGAGGAGGTGCGGCGCGAGGGTCTGCTGGCGCAGGTCCGGCTTTGCATCGGCGACCAGCAGCTCACGGCGGTCATCACCCGCGACGCGGTCGACGAGCTGGGATTGCGGCGGGGCGACGAGGCTACGGCCATCGTCAAGGCGACCGAGGTGATGATCGGCCGAGAGGATACGGCGGCGCGCGACATCGGTGCCGACCGAGTGCGCAAGAAGATCGCGGCTCTGGATCTCTCGGAAGCCGACATCGCGGACGCCGTGAAATGGGCCCGCCGGAAGGGCTGGCAGGCGCGGCCGATGCCCTGACCGTTGGCGTCCGGGCAACGTGCTGCTGGCGTTCTCGGTCGACGGGCAGTAGGCGGCAGAGCGCCGTGGACGGTCGGCTGGCGATACAGGGAACCGACCGTTTGTAGCCGCATGGGGCTACAATGGGTCGATGATCACGGTCGGCGTTCGGGAGTTGAAGAACCGCCTCAGCGAGCATCTGCGGATGGTCCGCCGCGGGGAAGAGATCCTGGTCACGCATCGCGGCGAAGTCGTGGCCGAGCTGCGTCAGCCGTCCCATGTGCCGGCGGCGGCCACGTACCCCGGGCTCGTACGCCACGCGCGCGCCGGCAAGGCGCGCATCGGCGGGCCGAACCGGCCGGACCTCTATCCGTCCCAGAAACCGTTCCTGCCTTCCGGCTCCGCGCAGCGACTGCTCGATGAGGAACGGGGCGATCGGTGAGCGTCTACGCCGAGTCGAGCGCCGTCCTGGCCTGGTTGCTGGGCGAGCGTCCCGGAGGCAGGGCGGAACGGGCGTTGGGCGCCGCCGACCTCGTGGTCACGTCCGACCTGACGCTGATCGAATGTGACCGCGTCCTCGGCCGCGCGGCGGCTCTCGGAGAGCGGAGTCACGCCGAAGTCGCCAGGCGCCGCGCGACGCTCGGCGCAGCATCCGAGCACTGGGTGGTCCTGGCCATCGACGGCGAGGTCGTGGCGCGGTCGCGGCAGGCCTTCCCGCGCGAGCCGGTCCGGTCGCTCGACGCCATCCACCTGTCCACGGCACTGGTGGCCCGCAACCTGGTTACGGAGCTGCGGATCCTGTCGCTCGACCAACGCATCCGCGACAACGCTACGGCGCTAGGATTCGACATTGCGCCGGCCGACTGAGCCGGCGGGAGAACAGCCATGAATCGCCCCACCGCCGCCGTACTCCTGACCGCGATGACGTGCGCACTCCTCTCGATGGCCGCGCCCGGCGCCCAGCAACCCGCCGCGCCACCCGTCGAGGCGCCGCGGACCGACACGGAGCCCGCCGTGCAGCAACCCGCGGAGCAGGTCGACGCGCAGGAGCCCGCCGTGCAGCAGCCGGAGCCCGAACCGTTCGCCGCCGACGGGATTCCTCCGGTGCCGCTGCCCGTGGAACCGGTCGTCTACGACACCGCCCAGCGCCAGCGAGTCCGCGTCTCGGTGGTCACCGACGGGCTGACCTACCCCTGGGGTTTCGCATTTCTTCCGGACGGCAGCATCCTGGTGACCGAGCGCCTGGGCACGCTGCGGCTGATCCGTGACGGCGTGCTGGAACCGGCCCCGATCGCGGGCGTCCCCGAGGTCTCGCTGCGGGGACAGCTCGAAGGCCTGATGGATGTCGCCGTCCATCCGGACTACTCGCAGAACCGGCTGGTGTATCTCACCTACTCGAAGCCGGCGGCGGACGGCTCGACGGTCGCGCTGGCCCGCGGCCGCTTCGAAGGCGCGGCGCTGTCCGAGGTCCGCGACGTGTTCGTCGCCGACGCCGAGATGAACGGTGGCGCGTCGCGCGTGGCGTTCGCCCCCGACGGCACCCTCTACATGACGCTGGGCGGCGCCTTCGGCGGGCGGCGGCCGCTCGCTCAGGACCCGGCGAGCCACGTCGGCAAGGTGCTGCGCCTGCGGGACGACGGCACCGCGGCGGACGACAACCCGTTCGTCGGCCGCGACGACGCCCGGCCCGAGGTGTTCTCGCTCGGGCACCGCAACCCGATGGGGCTGGCGATTCACCCGGAGACGGGGGAAGCATGGGCCAGCGAGCACGCACCGATGGGGGGCGACGAGGTCAACCGCATCCTGCCCGGCCGCAACTACGGTTGGCCGGTGGTCTCGTACTCGCGCGAGTACTACGGCCCGCGGGTGTCGGAGCGGCCCTGGCAGGAGGACATGGAGCAGCCGGAGATCGTCTGGATTCCATCCATCGCCCCCTCCGGACTCGTCTTCTACAGCGGCGACCGCTTCCCCGCCTGGCGCGGCGACCTCTTCGCCGGCTCGCTGATGACCGGCCGCGTCGACCGCACGGGTCACCTCGAACGGATCGAGCTCAACCGGCAGGGCATGGAAGAACGGCGGGAATGGCTGCTGGCCGACCTGCGACAACGCATCCGCGACGTCGACCAGGGCCCCGACGGCCTGCTGTACGTGCTGACCGGGGGCAGCTTCCTCGGCCGCGACCCCGAGGGCGGGGCGGCCGCCCTGCTGCGCATCGAGCCCGTCGATTGACAGGGTGTCGAACGGCCGCCACTCGCTCAGCTTGGTATCCTTGGTCGTAGGGATCTTCATGCTTGGATGGAACGCTCTCGTTACGCCCCCGCCGGTCAGCCGCCGAGTCCTGCGGCCAATATTCGGTTCCGACGTCCGTCAGTCGCCTAAGGCGGTTCTGGTATCACACATGCTACGGATTACCTACCACCACGGTAGTCAGGGTACGCTACGAGACCTGTTCTTGACACTGCGAACCGAAGATCTTGACTTGTTAAGTGAACTTATCGAACGGGCGCGGTCGAAGGCTGAGTCACTCCATGCGCTTACGGCGGCGGCCGACCTTCGGGAGATCAACTGAGGAGGCACTGTGTCAATGCCGTACGTTTCCGACCACTGCGACCACGAACTAAGCAGTTGGGTTCCACGTGCCGAGAAAACCTCGAATTTGGCGCGCAACTACACAATTGTGGTGCGAAATCGCATGCGTGACACTACTCCTGCCAGTAACGCGTACATGAGCTATGCGGCTCGCCTCACGGTAAGGGGGAATCGGCGAGAAGAGATAAAGAGGTGCTTCGAAAAGTATGCCGACGATTGGAAGTCTCAGACGGCTCACGAATCGGTCATGTCACGACGTGTGTTTCACCCAAGTTATCAGAGAATCATAGGACTTGGCCAAGATGCTCTACCCTTGATTCTCCATCGGCTTTCATCCCAGCCCGACCACTGGTTCTGGGCTCTCCAGTTTATTTCCGGGGAGAATCCAGTAAGGCCGGAGGACGCTGGGAGATTCGACGCGATGCGAGATGCTTGGATTACTTGGGGCCGGAACCGTGGTCTCGTTCGCTAGGGACGAAATATGCCCAACGACCTGGCGAATTTGTTCCCGAACAAGCTCAACGAGAAGAACCATCGTATAACCAGCGACGAAACACCCAACTGGGAGATGACCGGGTACTGACCCGGTCATCGAACCCCAATCCCAACGAGAGAGCCTACTGCCCGTCGTCCTCCGCCTGCCGCACGGCCTCCGCACCGGTCAGCGAGCTGGCCATCGAGTAGTTGCCCTCGTGGCAGGCGTACTCGTACAGCGGCTCGGGGCTGAGGGTCATCCGCACCTCGGCCGTCCAAGGTCCGGCCCACGTAGTCGGATCGGTGGCCGTGAACGAATAGGTCAGCGTGTCCGGCCCCGTCCGGGTGAAGCGCTCCACCAGGTGCAGGTTGGCGCTGGAGCCGCCGAAGGACGTCTCGCGCAGGAAGTTGGTGGTCTCGACCACCAGCGTGTCGCCGTCCCCAGCTCGCCCGCGAGTCGCCCGCCCACTGGCGCAGCGACCCCCGGCACGTGGGGGCGGCCGTCGAGCGGCACGAGCCGCGCGTTGTGCACCATCTCGTTCAGGATGCCGAAGTGGTCGCCCGTCAGGAAGAGCTGCACGTTGTTGTTGTAGACGCTCGGCGTCATCGGCGGCCCGGAGTTGAAGCCCATCAGACAGCGCTCGGACAGCCCGCGGTCCTCGGGCCCCACGGCCGGCCGGCCGCGCATGACGCGCGTCGCCAGCCCGCGCGCCTCGGCTTCCGGGCGCATGGCCGGGATGTTCGGCGCGGTCTGCAAGCCGACTCAGAGCCGCTGCGCGCCGGGCCTCCCGTCCTCGACGAGGAACGAAGCGCGCGTGGAGATGGGGCCGCCCGGCCGGGTGACGTACTCCAGGACCTGGTAGTCGGCCCGGCACTGCTCCGGGGTCAGATCGCAGCGCACGTAGCCGCGCTGGCCGTTGTAGAACCGGATCCACGGGTTCTCGGCGAGCAGCGCCGCGGTGGTGTCTCGGGTGTCGGCGCCGTCGCCGCTGGAGCTGATGGACGTTCCGACGAACTCGGTGCCGACCACCGGCGCGGCCGGGTCGCCGTAGTCCACCTGGAGATCGGCCACCCAGTTGCTGTGGATGTCGCCGGTCAGGACGAGCGGATTCGCGGGCTGCCGCGTCGCGAGGAACTCCATCAGCCGGCGGCGCGCCACCTCGTAGCCGGACCAGACGTCCAGCCCGTACGACTCGCCTGCGCCCGGCGTGAAGTCGACCCGCGCCATCATGATCTGCTGCGGAATGACGTTCCAGCGCGCCGGCGACCGGTCGAGCCCGTCCATCAGCCAGCGCTCCTGCGTCTCGCCGAGCAGCGTCGCGGCCGGATCGTGGATGCCGTCGCAGACGACGCCGCGGCGGTCGCCGCACGGCTGGTCGGTGCGGAACTGCCGCGTGTCGAGCACGTGGAACGAGGCGAGGTCGCCCCAATCGAAGGCGCGGTAGAGCTGCAGGTCGGGGCCGTTGGGCAGCGACGAACGGCGGAGCGGCATGTGCTCGTAGTAGGCCTGGTAGGCCGCGGCGCGGCGACGGAGGAACAGCTCGGCCGGCAGCCCCTCCTCCTCCGAGACGTCGTTCGCGTAGTTGTTGTCCACCTCGTGGTCGTCCCACGTGACCACCCACGGGAACGCCGCGTGCGCCGCCTGCAGGTCGGGGTCGCTGCGGTAGAGCGCGTACCGGTTGCGATAGTCGTCGAGCAGCTCGATCTCGTCGCCGGTGTGCCTTCGTACGCGTCCGTCGCGCCCCTCGTACTCGTAGATGTAGTCGCCGAGGTGGAAGACGAGATCGAGATCGTCCTCGATCATGTGCCGGTACGCGGTGTAGTACCCCTGCTCGTAGTGCTGGCACGAGGCGAACGCGAACCGGAGCCTGTCGGCCGGCGCGCCCGGGGCCGGAAGCGTGCGGGTCCGGCCGACCGTGCTCTCGTCGACGCCGGTGCGGAACCGGTACCAGTACCAGCGTCCCGGCTCCAGCCCGTCCACCTCGACGTGGACGCTGTGCCCGAGCGTCGCGCCGGCGACCGTCGTCCCGCGCTGGACGACGTCGGCCATGCGCTCGTCCCGCGCCACCTCCCAGATCACCTCCACGTCCTCCGGCGGCATCCCGCCGCCCTGGAGGGGCTCGAGGGCCAGGCGCGTCCACAGCACGACGCCGTCGGGCGACGGGTCGCCGGACGCCACGCCGAGCGGAAAGACCGACGGCTGGAAGAGAGAGCCACCCGAGACGCGGCGGGCGGCGCCGAGGCCCAGCAGGGCCAGACCGCCGGTCAGCAGATCGCGGCGATCCAACCGGCGCTGGAGCAACGAATCGAAACGGACGTGATTGGTCATCGCCTGCCCCCTGTCATGGACGGTCCCCAACGCCGCGCACGGTGGATGCGGCCACCGTCTCCGCTCCCGCACCTCGGGATGCGTCGATTCTAGGACCCAATCGTCTCACACACGTTCCGGCGACGTTAACTCTCCGCAAAAAAAACGTGGATCCGCCTCCGCGGCGACGAGTCCAGCCCGACAAGCGCCGCCGGCACCCCGATTGCCGCCCAAGCGAGCCCGGCCGGGGGTCCGACCCGTCTGCGGCGCAGACTCCCGGAGCGCCCCGGCCGGTTGACGGAGTTCGCGCGGCTAGGGTACCTTTTATGCGCTATGCGGCTGGGCGTCCATCATGCGCATCATCGTCACCATACCCGCCGGGGGGCGGGCCCGTGGACTTGCGCGTGACGTAATCGGACTGGAGACGCTCACGCACCACGAGGCCTCGCCGAGCACGCGGCGAGGCTTTTTTTGTGCGCGGAGAGCGGCGGGCGCGGGCAGCGAGGCGGAAGAGCGCGGTTGCGGACGAGCCGTGCGGCGCGGAGAGTGCGACGGAGGAGTGCAACGGGCATGCAGATGGATTTTTCGAAGCTCGACGGGTTGATCCCGGCAGTGGTGCAGGACGACGACAGCAACGAGGTGCTGATGGTCGGGTTCATGAACGAGGAGGCGCTCGCGCGCACCCGCTCGTCGGGGTTCGCGACCTTCTTCAGCCGGACCCGCAACAAGCTCTGGATGAAGGGCGAGACGTCGGGCAACCGGCTCAAGGTCCGGCGCCTGCTGACCGACTGCGACGACGATACGGTGCTGCTGCGCGTGGAGCGGCAAGGCGACGGGAACGTCTGTCACACCGGCGAGCGCACCTGCTTCTTCAAGACGCTCGACGAGCTTGCGCCGGAAGCGGACCGCCAGCTCGTGGAACAGGCGCGATGACGCTGCGGCTGGGCATCCCGAAGGGCTCGCTGCAGGAGTCCACCGTGCAGCTCTTCGCGCGCGCGGGCTTCAACATCTACGTGAGCTCCCGCTCCTACTACCCGACGATCGACGATCCGGAGATCGAGTGCACCCTGATTCGGGCGCAGGAGATGGCGCGCTACGTCGCCGACGAGGCGGTCGACGCGGGGCTGACCGGCATCGACTGGATAGCGGAGCACCGCGCGGCCACCGGCGAGGAGGTGGTGAGCGTCACCGACCTCGTCTACTCCAAGCAGAGCTTCCGCAAGGTGCGCTGGGTGCTGGCCGTGCCGGAGGAATCGCGGTACCGCACGCCGCAGGATCTGGAGGGTGCGCGGATCTCGACCGAGCTCGTGCGCGTGACCGAGCAGTACTTCGCGCGGCTCGGCGTGAACGTGCACGTGGAGTTCTCGTGGGGCGCGACCGAGGTGAAGCCGCCCGACCTGGCCGAAGCGATCGTCGAGGCGACCGAGACGGGGTCGACCCTGCGCGCCAACCACCTGCGCATCATCGACACGGTGCTCGAATCGAACCCGCAACTGGTCGCCAACCGGCGGGCCCTCGACGACCCGTCGAAGCGGACCAAGATCGAGAACATCGCGCTGCTGCTGCGGGCCGCGATGGAGGCGCAGGGCCGGGTGGGCCTGATGCTGAACGTGCAGCGCCCCGACCTCGACGCGATCCTCGCGCTGCTTCCCGCGCTGCAGCGCCCGACCGTGTCGGCGTTGAGCGATGCCGACTGGGTGGCGGTCTCCACCGTCCTCGAGGAGCGCGACGTGCGCGAGCTCATGCCTCGGCTGCGGGCCGCCGGCGGGCACGGGATAGTCGAGTACCCGTTGAACAAGATCGTCCTATGAGAATCATCGCGTCGACGCAGGCACGGGCCGTGCGGGCGCTGGTCGAGCGCGGGCGGGCTCCCGACCCCGAGGTCGCCGGCCGGGTGGCGGAGATCGTCGCGGACGTGCGGCGGCGGGGCGACCCGGCGGTGCTGAAGTACGCGCGGGCATTCGACCGCCTGCAGGGATCGATCGAGCTCGACGCGGACGAGATTCGGCGCGGCGCGCAGGAGACGCCGCCGGCGGTGCGGGCCGCCATCCGGACCGCGGCGCGCAACATCCGCCGGGTGTCCGCGAAGCAGGTTCCGCGCGGATGGCGCACGACGGTGTCCCCGGGGGTGGTGATCGAGCAACGGGTGACGCCGCTCGACCGCGTGGGATGCTACGTGCCGGGCGGGCGGCATCCGCTGCCGTCGTCGCTGCTGATGACCGCGCTGCCGGCGCGGGCGGCCGGTGTGCCGGAGGTCATCGCGACCTGCCCGAACCCGGCCCCGGCGGTGCTCGCGGCCGCGGTGGAGGCCAAGGTGACGCGACTGTTCAAGGTGGGCGGGGCGCACGCCGTCGCCGCGTTCGCCTACGGTACGGCCACCATCCCCCGCGTCGACAAGATCGTCGGCCCGGGCAACGCCTACGTCGCCGCCGCCAAGGCGCAGGTGGCCCGCGACTGCCCCATCGACTTCTACGCCGGACCGACCGAGATCGTCGTCGTCTCGAGCGACGGCAACCCGGAGTGGATCGCCGCGGACCTGGTGGCGCAGGCCGAGCACGACCCGGACGCCCGCGCGATCCTGCTGACGCCGGTCCGGCCGCTGGCGCGCGCGGTGGCCGCCGCGGTGGCCGCGCAGCTCGAAGAGCATCCGGACGCCGCGCCCTCCATCGGCGGGAACGGGGTGGCGGTCGTGACCCGCTCTCTCGACGAGGCGGTGGAGCTGGCGAACGCCATCGCGCCCGAGCATGCCGTGACCGACACGCTGGCCGTCGCCCGCCGGGTGGTACGGGCCGGCACCGTCTTCGCGGGCCCGTACGGCGCGCAGGCGGCCGGCGACTACGCGACCGGGTCGAACCACGTCCTCCCGACCGATGGCGTGGCGCGCGTCCGGGGAGGGCTGAGCGCGGCCGACTTCGTGCGGGTGAACAGCGTGCAGCGGCTGACGCGGCAGGGGCTGCGCGGCCTCGCGCCGAGCGTCATCTCGCTGGCCAACGCGGAAGGACTCCGCGCGCACGCCGGATCGGTCGCGCGGCGCGTTCTGCCGGAGCCACGGCCCGCGAGGAAGCCGGGCACCGCCGCCAGGCGGCGAGGAGGAGCCGGTTGAGCACCGAGGCAACTACCGCCGACCCGCGGCGGGCCGTGATCACCCGCGAGACGACCGAGACGCAGATCGCGATGCAGATCGCGCTCGACGGCAGCGGGCAGTACACGGTCAGCACGGGCATCCGCTTCTTCGACCACATGCTGGAGCTGCTCGCCCGGCACGGGGCGTTCGACCTGACCATCCGGGCGACCGGCGACCTCGATGTCGACCAGCACCACACGGTCGAGGACGTCGGCATCGCGCTCGGACAGGCGGTGACGCAGGCGCTCGGCTCGAAGCGGGGGATCAACCGGGCGGGGTACTTCGTCATGCCGATGGACGAGACCCTGGGGGTGGCCGCCGTCGATCTCAGCGGCCGCGTGCACGCGGTCACCGACCTGAACCTGGCGGTGGAGCGCGTGGGCGACCTGCAGGCGGAGCTGGTCCACGACTTCTTCGACGGCTTCGCCCAGGGCGCGCGGGCCAACGTGCACGTGAAGGTCCTGTACGGCCGGTCCAGCCACCACCAGATCGAGGCGCTGTTCAAGGCGTTCGCGCGGGCCCTGCGGGTGGCCTGCTCGCGCGACCGGCAGCTCGGCGAGATGCTGCCGAGCACCAAGGAGCTGCTCTAGGAGCCCAGGCATGAGCATCGCGCTGATCGACTACGACGCCGGCAATCTCACGTCCGTGCGCAAGGCGCTCACCCACCTCGGCGCGCCCTTCGAGACGCCGGCGGGACCGGTGGCGCTGGCCGGGGCCCGCGCGGTGATCGTCCCGGGCGTCGGCAACTTCGAGGTGACGGCCGCCCTCGACGCCGACTGGCGGCGCGCGATCGCCGGCGTGATCGAGCGGGGCGGCCTGCTGCTCGGCATCTGCGTCGGCCTGCAGTGGCTCTTCGAAGGCAGCGAGGAAGCGCCCGGCGTCCCCGGTTTCGGGGCGCTGCCGGGACGCTGCCGGCTCATCGAGCATCCCGACCCGGCCGGCCCGGCCGACGGCTCGCTCTTCAAGGTGCCGCACGTCGGCTGGAACAGCCTGCACCGGACGCGCGACTCGTGGGTGCTCGACGGCGTGGAGGAAGGCGATCAGGTGTACTTCACGCACTCGTATGCCGCCCCCGTCGGCTCCGACTGCATCGGCTCGACCACCTACGGCATCGAGTTCGCCAGCGTCGTCGAGCGCGAGCGACTCGTCGGCATGCAGTTCCACCCGGAGAAGTCGGGCGACGTCGGGCTGCGCCTCTTCAGGAACGTCCTCGATCGGATGGCCGCCTGATGCTCTCCAAGCGCATCATCGCCTGCCTCGACGTCCGCGACGGCCAGGTCGTCAAGGGCATCAACTTCGAGGGGCTGCGCTCGGCCGGCGATCCGGCCGCGCTCTCCCGGCGCTACAACCGCGAGGGCATCGACGAGGTGGTGATCCTCGACGTCACCGCCACCATCGAGAAGCGCAAGGCGATGGAGAGGACGATCCAGGCGGTCGCGCAGGAAATCTTCCTGCCGCTGTGCGTCGGCGGCGGGATCAAGGACGAGGCGCACGCCGACGCGGCCATCGAGGCGGGAGCCGACAAGGTGAGCCTGAACACCGCCGCCATCGCCCGGCCGGAGCTGCTGACCGCCCTCGCGCGGCGCTACGGAAGCCAGGCGGTGATCGTCGCCATCGACGCCAAGCGCGAGGGCGGCGCGTTCCGGATCTACGTGCGCAGCGGGCAGCAGGCGACCGACCGCGACGCGGTGGAATGGGCGCGCGAGGCGGCCGACCGGGGCGCCGGCGAGATCCTGCTGACGTCGATCGACCGCGACGGCACGAAGAGCGGGTTCGACTGCGAGCTCAACGCGGCGGTCTCCGAGGCGGTCTCCATCCCGGTCATCGCGTCGGGCGGCGCCGGCACCTTCGATCACTTCGTCGACGTGTTCACGGCCGGCAAGGCGGACGCGGCGCTCGCGGCGTCGATCTTCCACTACGCCGAGCACGCGGTGGCCGACCTGAAGCAGCACCTCCACGACCGCGGCATACCGGTGCGCATGGGCCGCTGGGCGCGGAGCGGCGGCCCCGGGGCATCCGCTTGAGGCGTCCGGCGCCGGGAACGGGAGAGCCGTGCTGATTCCATCGATAGATCTGAAGGGCGGACAGGTCGTGCAGCTCATCCAGGGCGAGCGGCCCGCGATCGCTTCGGACGACGTCGACGGCTGGGTGCGGAAGTTCCGGGACTTCCCCCGCGTGCAGGTCATCGACCTCGACGCCGCAATGGGCTCCGGCAACAACGACGCGCTGGTGCAGTCGGTTGCCCCGCGGCTCACCTGCCGCGTCGGCGGCGGCATCCGCTCCGTCGACCGCGCCCGCACCGTGCTCGGCTACGGCGCCGGCGCGGTCATCATCGGCTCTTCCCTGTTCCGCGACGGGCGGCCCGACCTCGCCTTCGCCGCGGCGCTGGCCGAGGCGATCGGTCCCGAGCGCGTCATCGCCGCGGTGGACAGCAAGGGCGGACGGGTGGTCGTCAAGGGCTGGCGCGAAGCGACCCCGCTGACCGCGGTCGAGGCGGTCCGCGCGCTCGAGCCGTGGTGCGGCGAGTTCCTGTACACCCACGTCGACAAGGAAGGGCTGATGCAGGGGACCGACATGGACGCCATCCTGGCCGTCCGCGACGCCACGTCCCGCCGCCTGACGGCGGCCGGCGGCATCACGACGCAGGACGAGATCGACCGGCTAGACGCGGCGGGCATCGACGCCGTCGTGGGCATGGCCCTCTACACCGGCCGGCTCGACGCCACCCCGCCGGGGACGAGAGCGGGATGAAGGATGAAGGCTATATCTCGATGGGCGCAATGCCGTGCCGCTTTTTGGGGCGAGCGAGGCGTGCGGCGGCGCGAACGGCATCCGATGCAGGTCTGGGATCCTGATCAGTACAACACGCACGCGCGGTTCGTCTCCGACCTCGGGGCGCCGGTGGTCGAGCTTCTCGACCCGCGGCCGGGAGAACGCGTGCTCGATATCGGCTGCGGCGACGGCGCGCTGACCCGGAGGCTGGTCGAGGCCGGCTGCCTCGTGGTGGCCGTCGACGCCAGCCCGGAGCAGGTGCGGGCGGCGCGCGAGCGTGGGCTCGACGCGCGCGTCGCCGACGTCACCGCCCTGCGCTTCGACGGCGAGTTCGACGCGGTGTTCAGCAACGCCGTGCTGCACTGGATCCGGGATCCGGACGCGGCCCTGGCGGCCATCCACCGGGCCCTCGCGCCCGGCGGACGTCTCGTGGCGGAGCTCGGCGGCCACGGCTGCGTCGCCGCCATCCGGGCCGCCTTCGGCGAGGTCCTGGCCAGGCGGGGCATCGACGCCGAGCGTCTGAATCCCTGGTACTTCCCGACCGCGGAGGAGTACCGCGAGCGGCTCGACGCCAACGGCTTCCACGTCGACTCCATCCGCCTCTTTCCGCGGCCGACGCCGCTGCCGTCCGACGTGACCGACTGGCTGCAGACCTTCGCCCAGCCCTACCTGGCCGGCGTCCCGGACGGCGACCGCGCGGAGCTGCTGGGCGAGATGCGCGAGCGCCTGGAGCCGGTGCTGCGCGCACCGGACGGCGGCTGGGTCGCCGACTACGTGCGCCTGCGCTTCGCCGCCACCCGCCGCCGGTGAGACCATGGCCGCGTCCCCGACCGGACCCGCCGGAACGCCGCCGCAATCGTGGGTCTGGGGGTTCGGCCGGCTGGCCGTGCACGCCTACTACAAGGTCGACCGCATCGGGGGCGCGTTGCCGGAGGGCGCGCTGCTGCTGGTCGCCAACCATCCCAACACCCTCATCGACCCCGCGGTCATCCAGACCACGGCCGGGCGCCGCATCCGGTTCCTCGCCAAGTCCACGCTCTTCGCCTGGCATCCGCTGAGCCCGCTCATCCGCCGCTCCGGGGCCATTCCCGTCTACCGGAAGATGGATCACGGCGTCGACACCTCCCGCAACGTGGAGATGTTCTCGGCGGTCGCGGCGGCGCTGGCGGCCGGCGAGGCCATCTGCCTCTTTCCGGAGGGCACCAGCCATGCCCGCGGCCGGCTCGAGCCGTTGCGGACGGGCGCCGCCCGCATGGTGCTCGGGAGCTGCGCCGCGGGGCACCCGGTGACCATCGTGCCGGTCGGACTCAACTTCGACGCTCTGGCGCGGTTCCGCTCCCGGGTGACGACCGTGTTCGGGCGTCCGTTGGACTACGCGGACCTGGCGGCGGGGTACGCCGAAGACGAAACGACCGCCGTACGGGCGCTGACCGATCGCATCGAGGAGCGCCTGAAGCACCTGATGGTCGAGGCGGAGCCGCGGCACGACCTGCCGATCGTCGAGCGCATAGACCGCCTCTACGCGGCCGCCCGCGGGGCGTCGCGCGATGCGCGGGAGCGGCTCGGGCGCCGCCGCCTGATTGCCGAGGGGATGGCCCGGCTGCGCGCAAGCGACCCGGCGCGGCTGGCCGAGATCACGGCGCACGTCGAAGAGTACCTGGCCAGCCTGGCCCGGTTCGGGCTCCGCGAGCGGGACCTCGACCAGCGGATCCCGGCCGCCGAGGTCGTCCGCTTCGCGTTGCGGGAAGGGCTGCTGGCGCTGCTGCTCGGGCCGCTGGCGCTGGCGAGCATCGTCGCCTTCGCGCTGCCCTACTGGTTGACCGACCGCATCGGACGCTGGGCGCCCAACCTCCAGAGCCGCGCGGTGTGGCAGATCATGGGCGGGGGGCTGATGCACGCGACGTGGATCACGGCGATAGCCGCCACGGTCGGCGCCCGAGCCGGGACGGCGACCGGCGCCGCGACCGGTTTCGGACTGGTCGCCCTGGCGATCCTCGGCACGCCGGCGGTCGAGCGGGAGTCGGCCGTCTGGCGCACCACCCGCGCCTTCTTCGCGCTGCGCCAGATGCCGCTGCGAACTCGCAGCGCCCTGCGGCGGCGGCGGAAGGCGCTCGCCGACGCGCTCGACGACGTGCGCGCGTGGGTCGAGCGCACGACGCGATACTGATTGACGGCGCCGAACCGCCGCTACCGGATGGCCCGCCCGGGCGAGAGGCTCTCAGAGCCCGAGCTGGCTCGCCATGTCGTTGAAGTCGGTGGCCACCACGTCGAAATCGGGATCCGGCGTCAGGTCCCGATCCGCGTTCGGCCCGAATTCGGTCGGCCGCGGCACGTAGCCGGTGCGGAAACCGATCCGGGCGGAAGCGCGAAGATCGCCCTTGTGCGCCGCGACCATCATCACCTGCTCCGGAGCGAGTCCCAGCAGGTCGGCCGCCGTCAGGTAGGCCTCCGGATCCGGCTTGTAGTGGCGCGCGAGCTCCGCAGACAGCACCGCGTCCCACGGGATCCCGGCGTTCTTCGCCATGTTGACGAGTAGCGCCACGTTGCCGTTCGACAGCGACGCCAGCACGTAGCGCTCCCGCAGCCGGGTCAGCCCCTCCACGGTGTCCGGCCACGGGGTCAGCCGGTGCCAGGCCCGGTTCAGATGGTCGAGCTCTTCCTCGGTGAGGCTCTCCAGCCCGTACTTGGGCACCAGCTCGTCGAGGATCATCCGGTGCAGAACGTCGATCTTCGTCCACCCCAGCTCGCCGCGGCGCACCCGCCCCATCGCGGGTCCGTAACCGGCCCGCCAGTCGTCCGCGAACGCGGCCCAGTCCGCCTCGATGCCCTTCGCGCGCCCGACGGCTTCGCCCTCGCGGGTGATGCTGGTCCGCCAGTCGACGACGGTACCGAACACGTCGAAGGTCATCGCGCGTACGCCCTGGACCCGCTCGCTCAAGGCCTGACCCGGCGGCAGGGCCGCGAACGCCGCCGTGCGTGTGAACGCCGCGGCCACGAGCGCACCCGAGCCGCTCTCCAGAAACTGTCGTCGTCTCATCGCCCGGTCCGTCACTGGCATCGAGGTCCTCCTGCTCCGGTCGCTCTCAGCCTATCGTCCCGACGCCCGCCGTGTCCACGGCGAAAAGGCGGGGGCGCTTCGGATAGAATCCTGATTATCTTCGAAAATGATGCATCCTCCACCGGGCCGACGATCCGATACGCGCCCGCCGCCGCGCGACGGTGATCTCATGGTGCGGCTCGATGCGGACGACGCGAGGACGCTGGCCGCGCTGTACGACCGGCACGCCGCCGCGCTGTACTCGCTGGCGATGCGGATCGTGGGCGAGCCGGCCGATGCGGAAGCCATCGTCCGGGGAGTCTTCGCCGCGGCCTGGTCGGAGGCGGGACGCCATCCCGGCCTGCATGCCCCGGATGTCCACTGGCTGCTCTCCACGACCCGCGTCCGCGCCATCGATCAATTGCGCGCGAGCGGCGCCGTCGACGAGGAAACGTCGGCGGCCGCGGGAGCGGCCGGCAACGACGCCGCAACCGGCATGCGGGCGCGCGACGTCGCGACGCTGCACGTTCCCGACCCGGCCCAGGCTCGCGTGACCGGCGAGTCCGGCCCCGAAGACGCACCGCACCTGCGCGCAGCGTTCCGCGGACTGCCTCCCCTGGAGCGGCTCGCGATTGAGCTCGCCTACTTCGAAGGGCTGACGATCTCGCAGATCGCGGCGCACCTCGAACAGGCCCCCGACGCAGCCAACGCGCGCCTCCGGACCGGTCTGCAACGCCTCGGGGGCGCCGCAGCACGCCGCGCCGGCGAGCCACGGCACGGCCTGCCTGCAACCCGCGACTTGGCGGGCCTGTACGCGCTCGGTGCGCTGAACGCCGGGGAGCGGGCGGCATTCGACGCGCACCTCGAGGTGCACCGCGAATCCGTGGACGAAGTGTTGGCGCTGCTGCCCGTCGTGCGGCGACTCGCGTGGACGGCGCCGCCGCACGAGCCGCTGGCCGAACTCCGCGAACGGGTCATCGAGACCGTGACCGGCGCACCGCTGCCGGACACCGACGCCGGCGCCGAGACGAACGCGGGCGCGGGTACCAGCGGCAGTCCCGACCCCGAGGAGGACGCCGGCGCTGCCGAGACGGCCGACGACACAGGCACTGCCGAGACGGTCGACGACACAGGCGATGCCGAGACGGCCGACGACACAGGCGCTGCCGAGACGGTCGGCGACACAGGCGCCACCGAGACGGTCGACGCCGCAAGCGCTGCCGAGGCGGTCGACGACACAGGCGCCACCGAGACGGTCGACGCCGCAAGCGCTGCCGAAACGGTCGACGCCGCAAGCGCTGCCGAGCGCGCGGACACCCGGGACGGCGCCCGGCCCGGGGACATCGAAATCGACGTCGGGCCCGCCGCCGGCGCCTCCGAAGCGGATCCGCCCGCCGATGCGCCCGCCCGGCCCTTGCAGGTGCCGGCTCCACCCCTGCAGGAGCCGACTCCCACCGAGCAGAAAGCGACTACCGGCATGCACGACCAGACTCCGACCGGGCAGAAGAAAGGCGGGCGCCGGGCACTGCTGTTGCTCACCGCCGGAAGCCTCGTGGCGGCCGGCGGGCTCGGCTGGCTCGCGGCGAGCCAGGCCGGCCTGGCCACCGCGCTGCAGGAGAACCTGGACGCGGCCAACACCCAGGCTCGCATCGCGGAGCTGGAGACGGCGGCCGCGCGGCAGAGCGTCGACAATCTCCGGGGCGGGGCTCAAGTGCTTGCTGCCGCCGACGTGCAGACGCTCGATCTGGATGGCCAGCCGGCCGCTCCCGACGCGCGCGGACGCCTGTACTGGAGCGCCGCGGAGGGTGGCCTCTTCGCAGCGACCGGCCTGCCGCCGTTACCACCCGGACGGGCCTACCAGCTCTGGCTCATCCCGGAGGCGACCCCGCGGAGCGCGGCCCTGTTGTCCGCCGACGCCGAAGGCCGCGCGATGGCCGCCGTCGCGGCGCCGGAGGGCGCGACCGGACTGATTCCCGCGGCGGTGACGATCGAGCCCGCGGGCGGCTCCGCGACCCCCGGCGGAGACGTGTACCTTCTCGGCCGGCCCTGAGCCGGGACTCCCCACGCCCGACCATCAGGGCCCGGTCCGCGGCTCCGATTCTTCCGCCCCACCGGTCCCTGCCCGGGAGTCGTTCTACGGCGCGGACTCCCGGCCTTCCCCGGCCCCGAGGCTGAGCAGATTGGCCAGCAGCGCGTACGCGCCGGTCGTGCCGGCGGGAAGCTGCCGCCAGAGGCCGAGCCCGACGTAGATCCACCGCCCGCGGCCCGGCTGCGCCTCGACGAGCGCGCCCCGCTTGAGGCCGGGGTTGTACTCGAAGGTGTCCTCCAGCTCGACCAGGTCCGCGTAACGCTCGTCGCGCTCGCCGAGGAAGTACAGCCCCCGCTCCTGCACCCACCGGTCCCAGGTCGCCGCGCCGACCGGATTGGGCCAGGCGAAGACGGGATGGTCGTTGGCCAGGACGCGAATCGGCGCGGTCTCGTCGGTGACCCGATTGCGGCTGACCACGGCGGGGTACGGGCCGTACTGCGCCTGGTTGAACTCGAACTTGTTGTACTGCACGATGACCGTACCGCCGTTGTCGACGTACTCCAGCAGCCGGTCGTTGTTCGCGCGCAGGTCCTGCCGCCGCTCGTAGGCCCGCACGCCGGTCACGATCACGTCGAAGCGGGACAGGTCGCCCCAGGCCAGATCGTCGGCGGCGACGAACTCGAGCCGCGCCCCGAGCTGCTCTATCGCCGGGGGCACGGCGTCGCCGACACCCTCTACGTAGCCGACCGTCAGGTCCGGCGCGATGGCGACGTCGATGATCTTGAACGTGCCGCCGGCCGCGCGGCCGATGTGCCGCCGCTCGATGTGCGGATACTCGATCACCTGGTAGCCGCGCTCGAACCTCTCGCCTGCGTGCTCGACGGCCGCGCTGACGGTGTACTCGCCTTCCTCCGCTCCAGCCGCCGACACGCTGAAGCGCACGGTCCGCGACTCGTCCTCGCGCGACAGCCGCACGGGTACGCTCGCGGGCGCCGCGCTCCATCCCGCGGGCAGATCGAGAACGACCGAACCCGCCGCCGCGTCCGGTCCGGTGTTGGTCACCGTGACGCGAACCTCGCGCGCGGTGCCGGAACCTTCGGGAATGATGGCGATCTCGGGCGTCATGGAAACGGCGAACCGCGGCACGACTTGCAGGTCCATCCGCTTCTCGGCGGTGAATATGTCATCGACGTAGCGGTAACGGACCGGCCTTTCCACGGCGATGCGCGCCCGCCCCCCCAGCTCGACCTCGACCAGAGCACGGAACGGCGTCGGGCGGAACGGCAGACCGAACGGCACGTCCGGATCCAGGGCGTAACGATCCGCCCCTTCGACGTGTCTCCAGTGGATGTCGGTAGGCCGCGCGTCGGCGGAAATCTTCATCTGCTGGTCGCAGACGTACACGCCGCCCGCGCCGATCGGCCCGCTCTCGCACGCCTCCTCGCCGTCGAAGCCGAGAAGGCTGACTTTCCGGACCGTCACACCGGAGCCGCTGCCCCCGGGGCCGTGATTCGCCGCCCGCACGGTCACCTGCACCGGTTGGCCCGGCGTCACGACGCCGTCGTCCGCGAACGCGTCGATGTGCACCGCAAAATCGAGCAGGACGGCCCGCTCGAACTGGCGCTCCTTGGCCGCCAGCCGGAACTCGATCTCCCGCCGGGCGTCTGCGGACAAGCCGAGTCCGGCGAGGCGAGCGCGCAGGTCGCGCACCGTCTCCAGACCGGAGGTCAGCGGCTCGTGCCCCGGCCCGGACCTGCGGATCGGCCCACCCGCCATGTGGAATCGGCCCAATCCCTGCTCGAACTGTCGAAGGGCATCGGATGCATATCCGTCGATCAGCCCCAGCGTCCGCACGAGCTCATCGGGCGGATTCTCTCCGGCGAGGCGCGCGAGCCCCGCGATGGAGGTGTCCACGCCGTCGAACAGGGAGGTCTCGCCCGCCGCGGAGTGCTCCGCGATGGTCGTCTCGGCGAGGCGGTAGCGCCCGCCGGCCGCGCCGGACGGCAGCGCGACCAGTTGCGAGGTGCCCTGGCACTTGTGCATGCCCCGCGCGCGGCTCCCGAGCTCGACGTAGGTGGCGCCGAGCAACGGGTCGTAGCCGGCGAGGTCCACCGTGGCCACTTCCGGATCCGAGGTCGACCGCGAGCGGAATCCCGGCGGGCCGGCGCCCCTGCCGAACGGGAACCCCACCCGGTAGTAGAACTTCCGGGCCTGCCAGGGGGCCAGCCCCGCGGCGAGCTGCTCCGGAAAGCGATCCGGATCCGCGGCGGCGTGCCACGCCTCGTGCGCCAGCACGGCCGACGCCTGGTGATGCTGGCCGCCGCCGCGCCCTCCCGGGGGCAGAGCGGCGACGACATCGGGGCGAATGGTGCGGATCATCCGGACGAAGTCGCCCAGGATCTCCTCCCGGCCCCACCGCTCGAAGGTCTCCTCGATGCTGAAGGAGTACCCGAAGTCGACCGCGCGGGTGAAATACTGCTCGGCGCCGTCCAGGCGATGCGCGGCGTGCAGCTCCTCGGTTCGCAGCACCGCCAGGGCGTCGAACAGCTCGGCGCCGATCTCGTTCTGGCCGCCGTCGCCGCGCGTTGCCGACAGCAGCACGGCGCGGTGG
This sequence comes from Vicinamibacterales bacterium, assembly GCA_963662835.3. Lineage (GTDB taxonomy): Bacteria > Acidobacteriota > Vicinamibacteria > Vicinamibacterales > UBA8438 > WTFV01. The sequence goes on along the minus strand of CAXXVU020000002.1, from coordinate 2,319,876 downwards.
CCCTCCCCCCTGGAGAGCCGCGCCAACAGCGCGTTGTTCTCGTCGTCGGGATGAGCCACGATCGACAGGAAGGAACCGGTGCTGTTGAGCTGGCGCAGGGCGATACCCAGCTCCACGCGCCCCTCGCCCGATGCGAGCGGCTGGGCTCGAGCCACGGTCCCGAAACCGCCGGCGCCGATGGCGAGCGATGCCGCAACCATCGCCGCGAATCGATAGGTATTCATGGTTCTCCCAGTATAACGACGCGTCAGGAGCCGGCCCGGGATCGCGAGGGAATCGCCGCGCCGTCCCGAACCGCCGGCGCGTCCTGCCGGAGCACGGCTTCGTAGAAGGCCTCGTAACGCGGTACGACCTCGTCGGCGCAGAAGCGATCGTGCACGGTCCGCCAGCCGCCGGCCGCCATGCGGCGGTGCAGCGCCGGGTCGGTCAGCAATCGGATTGCGCACGCGGCCATGCCGTCGAGGTCTTCGGGGTCGCGCAGGAAGCCGGACTCGCCGTCGGTGATCACCTCGGGCAGTCCGCCCACCCGCGAGGCGACCACCGGCACCGAGCACGCCATCGCCTCGAGCGCCGCGACTCCGAAGCTCTCCTGCGCCGACGGAAGCAGGCACAGGTCGGCGATGGACAGCAGGGGCACGACCAGCTCCTGCTCGCCGAGCGGCTCCACGTCGGCCGCCAATCCCAGATCCCGCGCCCGGCGGCAGGCGGCGGACAGGTCGGGACCGTCGCCCACCAGCAGCAGACGCGCCGGCACCTGTTCGCGAATGCGGCGAAAGAGCTCGACCACGACGTCCGCCCGCTTGACCGGCCGGAAGTTCGAGACGTGAATCACCAGCTTCGCATCGGGCCGGCCGGCCCGGTAGCGCGCCGCCAGCCTCGCATCGGCGACCCTGCGGTGGTCCTGGCAATCGAGGAAGTTGGGAATGACCTCGATCCGGGCGCGCACCGGCAGTTGACGGTACGAATCGTCCCGCAGGCTGCCGGAGACGGCCGTGACGCCGTCCGACTGGTCGATCGAGAACGCAACGGTCTCCAGGTAGGACGCATCGCTCCCGATCAGTGTCACGTCGGTGCCGTGCAGCGTCGTGATGACCCGCGGGACGTGACCGTCGTCGGAGGCAGCCAGGATCTGCCGGGCGAGATAGGCGGCGGTGGCATGCGGGACCGCGTAGTGCGCGTGAATGATGTCGAGCCGGCCTTCGCGGCACACCTCGACGATCTTGTTGGCGAGCGTCAGCAGGTACTGCGGCTCCCGGAACAGCGGATAGCCGGGGGTCCGCACGGCGTGGAACGCCAGACCCGCCTGGAAATCGCCCAGCCGCACCGGCGGCTCGCTGCTGATGAGCCGCACCTCGTGGCCGCGCCGCGCGAGCCCCTTGGCGAGCTCCGTGGCGACGATGCCGCTGCCGCCGACGGATGCGTAGCATACGATGCCGACGTTCATGAACGTGATCTTCGAGGAGCCGACCCGGCCTCCGGTCATCCGGCCCGGCGCTCGATGGCATAGACGATCCTCGCCGGCGCAACGTTGCGCACGTGCGGAACGAGCGACGGCCACGCTATTCTAACTAACCGCGCTCCTGCCGGCATTCGTGCTCCGACCTCCGGGTGGCCGACTCGGCCCGGTGTCGTCCACCGTTCGGTACGGCACGCGTCCTGCATCGACCGGCATCGAAAGGAGGACTTCGTGAAGCGTGAGATCATCCGGACGGCGGCCGCGGCACTGGTCCTGACCCTCGCGCCGGGCGGCGCGGCGGCGCAGGCGCTGGTCGAGATCGCCCGGCGGGAAAAGGCGCGGCGCGCCACGATCGCGGCCGAGGACCGCTCGAAGGTCTATACGAACGACGACCTGCGCGACAGCGGCGGACTCACCATCGGCGCGCTCCCGGCGACCGCCGCGCCGGAAGCGGAAGTCGGCGCCGGACGCGCCGGCGACAGGACGGACGGTCGCGAGGCGGCAGCCGGGCCGGACGCCGGCGAGACCCTCGACGAGAACGGCTGGCGGACGCGCATGACGACCGCGCAGGAAGCGCGGACGCGCGCCGAGTTGACGACTGCCGCCCTCCAGAACCGGGCGGACGGGCTGTGGGCACAGTTCGCCGCAATGGACGATCCCGCGCGGCGCCGGGTCGTCGAACGACAGCGGACCGAGGCGCTCGAGGAGCTCGAGCGCTCCCAGGCGGAAGCGCAGCGCCTGGAGCAGCAGATCGGCAACATCCGGGAGGAGGCGCGCCGCGCCGGCGTGCCGCCGGGCTGGCTGCGGTAGCCCGACAATCGTCGCCTGCGGCTCCGCTTGCCGCCCAACCGGGCCTGACCAGCAGTCTGCCCCGTCCTGCGGCGCAGACTGCCGGGGGCGATCCGCCTATAATCGTCAACCTGCGTTGACGGACGCCGAGACCGGTTGATCGAGATCAGATCGAGGGGAAGATTCATGAAGACAGCCATCCGCGTGATGCTGGTCCTGACCGTCCTCGGCGCCACGGCGGCGGCGCAGTCGCCGGACGGCGACGTGCTGAGCGTCTACCTCGTGGACGTGGAGGGAGGCGGCGCCACGCTCTACGTCTCGCCGTCGGGCGAGTCGATGCTGATCGATACCGGCAACGGCGGGGCGAACGCCGAGCGCGACGTCGGCCGCATCATGGCCGCGGTCGAGGACGCCGGGTTGGAGCGGATCGACCACCTGCTGACGACCCACTGGCACGGCGACCACTACGGCGGCCTGGCCGAGCTCGCCACGCGGATCCCGATCGGGCACTACATCGACCACGGGCCCACGATCGAGGACAACGAGCGGGTGCAGGCGTTCATCGACGGGCCGTACCGCGAGCTGTACGGCGCGGCCGGCCGGACGGTGGTCGTGCCCGGCGACACGGTGCCCCTGAGCGGGGTCGACGTGCAGGTCATGGCCTCGGCCGGCGAGGTGATAGAAGAGCCGCTGCCGGGCGCGGGCGAGCCGAATCCCTACTGCGCGGACTTCGAGCGCTACCCCGAGGACCTCGGCGACAACGCGCAGTCGGCGGGCGTGCACCTGCAGTTCGGACGCTTCCGGGCGCTGCACCTCGGCGACCTGACCGCCAACAAGGAGTTCGAGCTGATGTGCCCGAACAACCCCATCGGCCCGGTCGATCTGTACGTGGTCTCGCACCACGGGCTCAACACGTCGAACGCCCGGGTGCTGGTGCACGGCGTGGCGCCGCGCGTGGCGATCATGAACAACGGCACCCGCAAGGGGGGCACCCCCGACACGATGACCACGCTGCACACCGCACCCCGCCTGATGGACCTGTGGCAGCTCCACTTCTCGGTCCTGAGCGGCCAGGAGTACACCGTGCCCGGCGTGTTCATCGCCAACCTGTTCGACGACCAGCCGGAGGCGATGCCGCTGGCGCCGGTCCCGCCGCCGCGCCGCGGCTCCAACGCCGCGCCGCCGCCGGTGCACAGCGGCCCCGCACACTGGATCAAGGTGGAGGCGCGCCGCGACGGAACGTTCACGGTGACCAACAGCCGCAACGGCTTCAGCAAGTCGTACGCGGCGTCCGAATGAGCGCCGGCGCGGCCAGGGACTGGAGCACGACATGACGCAGCAGCGACGCTACCGGATCGGCGCGATCCATGCGCTGATGAACGCGATTCCGACGACGCAGACCGCCTTCGACCGCAACTGGTCGGCGGCCGACGTCGCCCACCTGCTCGACGGCTCGCTCTACCTCGACCGCAGCCGCGGGTCGGCGGACGACGCGGAGCTCGGCGCCCGCGTCGACCGGCTCGTGAAGTACAGCGCATCGACCGGCGCCGAGGCCATCATCGTCACCGGTTCCTTCTTCGGCGACATGACCAAGCAGGCGCGCGAGGGGATGGACATCCCGGTGATGACGTCGTTCGACGGCATCGTCGAGCGCGCGTTCTCCCTCGACCGGCCGCTGCACGTGCTGTCGACCGCGCCCGACTCCTCGACCCTGCTCGCCGCGGAGATCGAGGCGGAGGCGGCCCGGCGGTCCCACCCCCTGTCGATCTCTCTCTCGGCAGTGGAGGGCGCGCTGGACGCGCTGGTGGGCGGCGACCCGGAAAGCCACGACGAGCTCGTGCTGGAAGCGGTCCGCGCAATCGACGACGGAACGGCGATCCTGTTCGCGCAGTTCTCGATGGAGCGCATCCTGCCCGGCAGCGCCGCCGCGCACCCGGCGCCGGTCGTCGGGCCGGCCAGCGAGGGCGTCCTGCGGCTGCGCGGGTTGCTCACCGGTCGATAGGCTGAGAGCGTCAGAGCCGACGCCTCGCGGGCAGCCACTTGGAAGAAACCGGACACCACGCGGCGGGGAACGACCCTGCCGCGCCCTGCGGTGCCCGGCCGCCGCCTACCTCTTGCCCGAGTACTCCAGCATCTGCTGCGTGAAGTCCCGGGGATAGGAGATGACGATGTCGGTGATCGAGCCGTCTGCGGCGGTCACCGCCTCGAGCTTCGGCATCACGAAGCCGGTGTAGGACGGCAGGTCGACGCGGGCGACCCGTTCGAGCACCTCGTCGCGCAGCGCCGGGTCGAAGCGGATGCCGTAGGTCTCGAACAGCGACCGGGCCGCGTCGTAGTCGCCCTCCGACTTGATCCGCTGCACCTCGGCGAGCAACGTCGCGACGCCGGCGCGGAACGCCTCGGCGTCGGTCACGACGTTGTAGGTCCTGCCGTCCCGCCGGCGCACCTCCACGGCGTCCGTGTTCTCGATCAGCCAGTGGACCACCATCTGCCGGTTGCGCATGTGGTCCTGCTCCAACTGGTTGCCCTCGCGAACGCGCCGGAGCTGCAGGATGGCGTTGCGGGCGTAGGCCTCGTACTCGGCGAGCGCGATGTCCGCCTGGTCCTCGGCGTCGAAGATGCCGATCTCGACCAGCTTCGGATCGGCGATGAAGTAGAGCGCGATGAGGTCGGCGCGGGCCTCCTCCAGCGCGGAGTACTGCTCCCGCAGGAACGGCTGCGCGTTGCCGCCGAGGCGCTCGGCGAGCTGGCCCGAGGCGTGCCCGATCACCTCGTGCATGTTCGTCGTCATGTCGCCGGCCAGGCTGCCCCACCGCTCGGCCCGCGCGGTCTCCGCTTCGTCCCACGTGAACTCCGCACGATAGGCCGCCGGCGCCGAGAGGTCGTAGGCCTCGATGACGTTCGACAGCGATATGGACTTGCTGCCGTACTGCTCGCGGACCGTCTGGTCGTTGGGCAGGTTGATGCCGATCGGGGTGACCGGCCCCGCATCGCCGATCTCGATCACCACGTCGATGGCATTGGCCGTGATGCCGCGCACCCCGGCCTTGCGGTACCGCGGATCCCAGGGCATGCGATCCTCGAACCACTGCGCATGCTCGGCCAGGGTCCGGATCGTCTCCGTCTTCTCGCGGTTGACGTAGTAGACCAGCGCCTCCCAGGCGCCCTTGGCGCCCCGCGCGTCCATGTAGACCTCGGTGAAGCCGTTGATGGTGTCGACCGGCGACGCCTGGTCGGCGACCCAGGCGATGTCGTAGGCGCGCCGGTCCAGCGGCTCGCCGGTGCGGTACCACGTCATCAGCGCCTCGATCGCCGCCGCCATCGGCTCGGTCGCGAAGGGAATCGCCGCCTCCAGGTGGCGGACCACCTCGGTGAGCTCCTGCGCGTACTTGCCGCCGTCGTCGATCCGGTAGATCTCCTCGACGAGCTCCCCGTCGCGCTTCACGAGCCGCGAGTTCAGCGGGTACTGCTCGTCGAAGCCTTCGAGATCGGCCATCGAGACGCCGTCGTACAGGTTGTTGGCGCTCGACAGCAGCATGTCGTCGCCGGGGGCCGGGGTCTTGTTGGTCAGGATGGGATCGACGGCGGCGTCGAAGAACAGCGGCTCGAGGCGGTCGAGCAGCCCGTCGAGGCTCTCGCCGTCGCGGGTCGGGAAGCCGGCGCCGGCCGCGGCGGCCGCGTGCGCCGCCGCGCGGAACGCGGCGGGCGTCGTGCCGAGGACGAACTTGCGGGCGGTGAGGTTGTTGTACGGCCCCGTGTTGATCCAGAAGAGCTTCGCATAGCGGTGGATCGACTCGAGCGTGTCGGCGTCGACGCCGCCGGCGTGCGTGAGGATCTCCTCGAACGTCTCGCGCATGTCCAGATTGTGAACGTAGCGCTGGTCGTAGAAGATGTCGCGCCCGGCGAGCGCCGCGTTGTACAGGTGCCAGATGAGCACCTTCTCGCGCAGGTCCAGCCCTTCGAAGCCGTCGGCGTAGATCTGGCCGATGGCCGCGTCGTCGATGCGCTCGAGCAGGTACGGGCGCTCGGCCTCCTGGGCCGCCGCGGCGGACGACGCCTCGCGGGACTCGGCGAAGGCCGGGGACGGGACGCCGGCAAGGGCCACGAGAATCGACAGGACGAGGAATCGCAGGCAGGTCATGGGGTTCCTCCGGCGCCGGGAAACCGGCCGCTATAGAATGGAGCGCTCAACGGATTATATCGGCCGGGAGGCTGTCCCATGAGTCTTGCACGACCCTTCGCCCGCGTCGTTCTCCCGTCCGGGGGCCGCCCGGCGCACCGGCGCGGCGGCGGCTGCCGACTGCACGCATCCGTGCCCGCCCTGGTCGCCCTGGCGGCGGCCGCGTGTCTCGCGATCCTGCCGGCGGCGGCCGGCGCGCAGCAGCGCACGCTGACCATCGCCGACATCTTCGACCCGGCCCGGCGCGTCAACTTCGACGGCAACGCCCCGTTCGGCCTGTCCTGGCTCGACGACCGGCACTACGTCGAGCGGCGCTCGCCGCGGGACGGCTTCGACAGCCCGCTGGTACGGGTGGACGCGCTCACGGGCGAACGCACGCCGCTCTACGCCGTTGCCCCGTTCGAAGCCGCGGTGGCGGAGCTTCCGGGCCTGAGCGCGGCCGATGCACGGCGCATCGCCCGGCAGGCGGGGCACGTCACGAACGGCGATCGCACCGCGCTGGTCTTCGAGTTCGCCGACGATCTCTATCACTACGACGTCGCGGCAGAACGCGCCCGCCGCCTCACCGCGACTCCGGAGGCCGAGGACGAGGTGTCGCTGAGCCCCGACGGGCGCCTCGTCGCGTTCGTGCGCGGCGGCAACCTGATCGTCGTCGACGTCGAGCACCGCCGCGAGAGCGCACTGACGACCGACGGGGGAGAGCGCGTCCGGAACGGGCAGCTCGACTGGGTGTACCAGGAAGAGATCTACGGCCGCGGCAACTTCCGCGGCTACTGGTGGAGCCCCGACTCGTCCCGCATCGCCTACCTGCAGCTCGACGACCGGGCCGTGCCGACCTTCACCGTCCTCGACCACATTCCGTATCACCCCGAGGTCGAGCACTGGGAGTACCCCAAGGCCGGGGACACGAATCCGGTGGTCCGGCTCGGCACGGTACGAGCGGCCGGCGGCCCGACCACGTGGACCGATCTTTCGGGCTACCGCACTTCCGATCCGCTGGTCGTCAACGTCGACTGGACGCCCGACAGCTCGCACGTCGTCTTCCAGGTGCAGGACCGCGAGCAGACCTGGCTCGACCTGGTCCTGGGGGACCCCGAGAGCGGATCCGTCGAGAGAGTGCTGCGCGAGACGACCGAAGCGTGGGTCAACGTGAACGGTCCCCCAATCTGGCTGGAGGACGGCACGTTCCTCTGGCTGAGCGACCGCTCCGGCTGGAAGCACCTCTACCACGTCGACCGCTCCGGCGCCGTGAAGCGCCCCGTGACGACCGGCGAGTGGGAGATGCGGCGCGTGCACGGCGTCGACGAAGAGGCCGGCGTCGTCTACTTCTCCGCCACGGAGCGCAGCCCCATCGGGCTCGACGTCTACCGGGTGGGCCTCGACGGCGCCGGGTTGCAGCGACTGTCCGATGCGCCGGGTACGCACGGGGCCACGTTCAACCCGGGCCTGACGCACTACATCGACCGCTGGAGCGACATCTCGACGCCGCCGCAGGTGCGGGTTCACGCGGCGGACGGCTCCGAGGCGCGCGTGGTGGCTGCGAACGAGGTGAGAGCGCTCCGCGACTTCGACCTGCCGGCGCCCGAGTTCCTGCAGGTCGCCAACCGCGACGGGTTCGAGATGGAAGCGCTGATGATCAGGCCGCCCGACTTCGATCCCTCGCGGCGCTATCCCGTGTATCAGCACATCTACGGCGGCCCGCACATACAGCGCGTCCGCAACGCCTGGAGCCGCGAGACGCTCTACTGGCAGCTCCTCGCCCAGCGCGGCATCCTCGTCTGGGTGCTCGACAACAGCACGGCGAGCGGCAAGGGCGCCGTCTCCACCTGGCCGGTCTACCAGCGGTTCGGCGAGCTGGAGCTGCGCGATCAGGAGGACGGCCTCGACTGGCTGGTCGGACAGGGCTACGCCGACGCGGACCGCATCGGCATCGAGGGCTGGAGCTACGGCGGCTTCATGGTCAGCTACGCGCTGACCCACAGCCGGCGCTGGTCGATGGGCATCGCCGGCGGCTCGGTGACCGACTGGCGCGACTACGACACGATCTACACCGAGCGCTACATGCGGATGCCGCAGCACAACCCCGACGGCTACCGGCGCAGCTCACCCCGCTTCGACGCCGCGGACCTGCACGGCGCGCTGCTGCTCGTCCACGGAACGATGGACGAGAACGTGCACATGCAGAACACCCTGCAATTCGCCCTCGAGCTGCAGAAGGCCGGCAAGCCGTTCGACATGATGATCTACCCGCAGTCGCGGCACCGGCTCGGCGGCCCCGACCTGGAGCTGCACCGCCGGGAGAAGATGCTGGCGTTCGTCCTCGAGCACCTGCGGCCGCAAGAGAGCGCCGGCGCTACGGATTCGTCGGACGAGTAGCCGCGCCGGCCGGCAGAACGTCAGGGCGGATCAGCCGCCGTCCCGACGGACCGTGGCCGGCGAGAAGGCGGGCAGGCAGACGGCGATGTACTCCGCGCCGCCGGGCTCCGGGCTGCTGTAGCGCACCCATTCGCCGGGAGCCGCCACGACGGCCTGCCCCGCCGCCACGTCGAGGTGGCCGCCCTCGTGCTCGACGCGCAGCATCCCGCGGAGCACGACGGTAATCTCCTCGAACTCCGGCCGCTGCCCCGGCTCCTCCCAGCCCGCGGGCGAAACCATCCGCGCCACGCTCACCTGCCGGTGTCCGGAGTTGACCCGGCCGGCGAACTCCTGGATCTGCTTCGGTCTGGTTCCAGCCGCCTCGACGATGGCCGGCTTCTCAATCAGAATGGGCATTTCCCGTCCCCTACCGGAGGTGCCGCCCGCCATCGACGCGGATCGTCTCACCGGTGGTGAAGTCGGACTCCAGCACACCGACCACCACGTCGGCGATCGCCGCCGGGCCACCCCACCGGCCGAGCGGCGTCGCACGTTCCACGGCCCGCGTCGCGCCGGCGTCGAGCTCCGGCGGCGGCAGAATCGGCCCGGGCGCGATCGCGTTGACGAGAATCCCGTCCCCGGCCAGTTCCAGCGCCAGCGCTTCCGTGAGGCCGATCACCGCGCGCTTCGCCACGTAGTATGGAAGATACCCGGGGTACCGCGGCCGGCCGCTGGCCGCAGTCCAATCCGTGAAGTTGACGATGCGTCCACCCCCGGCCGCCCGCAGATGCGGCACCGCGGCGCGCGCCAGCCTGCACGCAGCGGAAAGGTCGACGTCAAGCGTCCCCGTCCAGTCCTCGTCCGTCAGCGCGTCGAAGGCCCTGCGGCGATAGGCCGACGCCATGTTGACCAGGATGTCCAGGCGTCCGAACCGCGACGCCGTGGTCTCGACCACCCGCTCCACTTCCGACGGGCTGGTGAGATCGGCCTGCGTCACGGCCGCCGCGCGCCCAGCCTGACGGACCCGCGTCGCGGCCAGCTCCGCCTCGTCCCGGGAGCGATTGTAGGAGAGGGCCACGTCCACGCCGACGCCGGCCAACCGCTCCGCGACCACGACGCCAATACGCTTGCCGCCCGTAATCAGCGCGGCTCTACCCCTGAGCTCCATCGACCATCGACTCTCGCGATAGAGCGGAACTTCGTCGCCTGAAAGCCCATCTCCCGGCAAGGACCCGCCGGCCGAACGACCGTCCCGCCGTTGACGTGCGGCGATTCGGCCGGACCACCGCCGCGCAACCGCTACTCCGGATCGGCCGGTGGCGTATGCGGCGGTTGCTCGGCCCCCGGTCGCAGAATCTCGTCGAGCAGGAACACGTCGGTCAGCAGCGCGCGCAAGTGGATCGTCCCGTTGAGGTTGTCCACCATCTGCGAAGTGATCCCCGGTTGCGCGAGCACGAGCTGAACCGCCGCGAGACCCGCCGCCGCGTCACGTCGCATGACTTCGATGAACGCCTGGTAGCGGTCACCGTTCCCCGAACCGCGCTCCTCCGCCAGGGCCAGGAAGCTGGCCGGCAGCTCCGCCAGGGTCGCTTCCAACTTCTCGAGGCGCTCTCGCACCAGCTTGTCGTTCGAGACCGCCATCTGCGCGTTGACGCCCTTGGCGGCGTACGCGAGGCAGTACTCGTACGTTTCCTCGACTGCATCGACGTGCGCCTGCAGCGTTTCCGTCGCGGAATGCGACATTGCGGACACCTCACCCTCTACGCGGAACCGGCGCAATTGCGGCGCCGTACAAGAAAGGAGCGACGCCAAGCCTCAGCCCGGCGCCGCCCCTGAATGCCAAATCGACTACGCGGTGCTAGCCCTTCGATGCCGATTCCTTCGACACGTCCCACCGCTTCGGGTCGTGGTGCGCAAGATACTGCTCGCGGTTGACCGAACCGAAGAGCATCGACTTCGTCAGCCAGAACTTGTCCGGCCGAATCGCGAAGTAGATGTGCGTCAGCGTCAGCATGACGAACAGCACGGCACCGAGCCCGTGGAGCGCATACATGAGCCCCCACGTCGCCTCGGACAACAGGTACGCATTCCGCGGCACCAGCACGTTCTCGATCCGGAACATCATCACGAGTCCGGTGCCGATCACAGCCAGACCCGCCAGCATGACGGCGGTGTGATACAGCTTGTGGTCCAGCGGATACTTCCCGTGCTTCTTGACCTCGCCGGCCTCCTGCCCCATCTGCCGCTTCACGCGCTGCACGGCCTCGTCCATGTCTTCGGGAAGAATCCAGATCGACCAGAAGTCCAGGAAGAAGGTCGCATGCACGATGTGGTACAGAATCGAGATCGTCAGTACGACGCCGGCGACCCAGTGGATGGTGACCCACGCGAACTGGATGCCGATGATCGGGAAGAAACCCGTCACCAGCAACACCAGCATCGCTGCGGCCATCACCCAGTGGAATATCCGGGCCCACAACGTATGCCGCTCGATCGTCTCCGGGACATCAGCCGCCACATCCTGCTGGCCGCCGTTCGCCCTCGCGAGCTTGGGCAGCCAGACCGCCGCGTAGACGACGTGAAAGACGATGAAGGCGACGCCGGCCCAGAAGAACAGATAGAGAAGATCCCAGGAGACCCTGATCAGGGTCTCCTGTCCCCACGGATTGGTTCCCCACTGAAACAGTTCCATCTACGCCTCGGCGCCTTGAACGGACCGCTTCACGAGGTTGCGCAGCAACGTCACCTTGTAGGCGTTGTGCCGCAGCGGCCGCACCCCGTTTATGGCAATGTCGCCGGCTTCCATGGCGACCGCCGGACCCACCTGCCGGCCCCGGACGGCATCCTCGGCCGCCAGGAACCGCACCGGATACGGCGCCACGCCGTTGGCCACGATGCGGATGTCCTCGACCACGCCGTTGGTGATCTTCGCCGCCGACGCGACGTTGGCGAGCGGAAAGTCCCAGACGGCCCGGTCCCTGGCCTTCTCGAAGTAGAACCTCGTGTTGGCCCACGTCCACGGAATCCGAATCGACGTGAGGATGTCGCCCGGCTGCATCGCCGTCATGCGCATGATGTCGACGGCCGGACCGATGAAGAAGTCCTGCGCCGGAATCACCCGCTCCCCGGTGCTGTTCCGCACCACCATCTCCGCGTCCAGCGCCACCAGAACCGGAGCGGTGTCCGACGGGTTGACGGCCACGCACCGGCTCGCTCCGAGGATGGCGTGCTCCCGGTTCATGGCGGTCGGCGTATCCGCGTAGCAGATGTTGCCGCCGGCGCGATAACAGCTCCAGCCGTCCCGGTAGTACCAGCACCGCGTGTCCTGCCCGACGTTGCCGCCGACGGTGCCCTGGTTCTGAATCTGCGGCGATGCGGCCTGCGAGGCCGAGTCGGCGAGCATGCTGAACTGCTCGGACACCTCCGGGTGCCGGATCACCTCGCGCAGCGTCGCCATCGCGCCGATCTCGAGTCCGCCGCCCAGAGAGCGAATCTCCCGCAACTCCGAGATGCCACCCAGATCGACGACGGCGGCGGGCTTCTTGACGCGGTCCTTCAGCCAATCCCAGGTATCCAGCCCACCCGCGAGCACCCAGGCATCGGCGCCGTACTGATCGAGCACTCCCAGCGCCTCGTCCGTGCTGGCAGGCTGGAAGAGCTGAAATGCCGGCATCTTGTCGCGAATCACGGCCATTGTTTCTTCTCCCTTTACCTTCCCAGTATGGCGCTAGACGTGCGTCGAAAGCTTGTTGTGAGCCTCATCGAGCTCGGGATTGAGCATCGTGAGAATCATGTCGCCCATGATCGGCGAGCGGTTGAAGTCGACGCGGCCGCCCAGCGCGTCGGAGATGGCGTTGAGCACGGCCCCGGCGCCCGCGCCGACCGGCGCCTCGCCGATGCCCTTGGCTCCGAGCGGGTTGAAGGGATCCGGCAGATCCGCGGCGTTCCAGGCCATCTCCTGGTCGTGCGGCGCGTCGAGAATCGTCGGCGGCCGGTTCGAGTAGAACCGCTTCGCCACGTGCAGCCCCCACTGCGGGTCCATGACCCACTTCTGACCGAGCGCCACACCGAAGCCCTGGATGCCGCCGCCGTGCACCTGACCGCCGAAATTCTGTGGGTGCAGAACCGTCCCGGCGTCGGATGCCACCTTGTAGTCCTTCAACACCACCGCGCCGGTCTCGGTGTCCACCTCGACCTCGGCGAAGCCGATGCAGAACGACATGTTCCGGCCACCGGTCTCGAAGTTGTCCTTGGCGGCGACCACGAGACCCCGACCGGCGAGCGCGGTGGCCGACCGCGTCGTCATCTCGTTGATGTCCTCGGGCAACTGCGATCCGTCGTAGATGCCGCCAAGCTGGATGGCGCGCTCGGCCGCCTGGCCGAACGTCATAGCCTGCCCGCGGTTGCCGCGACGGAAGACGCGGCCGTTCCCGACGTCAAAGCTCTCCGGCGAGCCCCCGAACCGGTCGGCCGCGATCTCCTGGAGGCGCTTCTTGGCCTCCAGACCGGCTGCCCAGTTCGAGCGGGTGTGGCCGTGGGTCGTCTGGCTGCCGCCCTGGATCGCGCTCCACGGCAGATGCTTGCTGGTGTCGCCCCACACGACCTCGGCCTGTTCCCACGGCGTGTCGAGCGCTTCCATCGCCGCGCGCGACGTGTCGGAGAACGACTCCGTGCCGAGGTTGCCTACGCCGGTGTGAATCTCGACCATGCCGTCCGGCCGGAGCACCAGCAGGCCGTCGACGCCCGACGTTCCGGCGGAGTAGGAGCTGATCGCGACGCCGACCCCGGTCACCTTGGAACCGTTGCGCTGGCCGCTGCGCGCCTTCATGCCTTCCCAGTCGAACTCCTCGCGCGCCTTGTCGATGGCTTCCTTCGGGAAGGCGCTCGAGACGTTGCCCTGCCGCCCCTGCCGCGGGCGGCCGAACAGCGCCTGCCCCTGCGGGGCATTGGTGTGGATGATATCGAGCCGGTCGAGGCCGAGCTGCCGCGCGGCCTTGTCGACGATCGGCGCGAACATCGCAACCGCCTGGACGCCGCCCGGCGCGCGCTGCGCACCGCGCGGAGGCGTGTTGGTGTAGACGGTCATGGCGCGCACGCGCATGTGCTCCGGCTGATACATCAGCGAAGCCTGGTCGGCGCACGACATGTAGTCGCCCGACCGCCCGTACGGCCCACCGTCCTGAACCATCGTCAGATCGATGGCCACCACGCGGCCGTCGCTCTTGAACCCGAACTTCGCGCGGGCCTGGATGCCCGGCCGGGCGCGCCCGAAGAAGTTCTCTTCCTGACGGGTCACGCGCATCATGACCGGCTTGCCCACCTTGCGCGAGAGCAGCGCCGGAATCCGCGCCTGGATCGACGAAGAGATCTTGCTGCCGAACCCGCCGCCGCAGTACTCGGCGATCAGCACGAGATCGGTCGGATCGACTCCGATCCAACGGGCCATGCCGCCCTCGGTACGGGCAGTGCTCTGCGTCGAGCAGTGCATGTAGCACTTGCCGTTCTGCCAGTAGGCCATCGCGGTTCGCGTCTCGAGCGGCTGGTGCGACAGCGACGCGGAGAACACGGACTCGTCGAGAATCAGGTCCGCCTCGGCGAACCCGGCCTCGACATCGCCGACCTGCCACTCGTCGGTCACCTCGCCGCCGGTCGGCATCGTGCCGGCGTCGAACTCGGCCCAGTCGACGTCGCCCCACTTGATCGTGGACAGGTCGCGGCCGGCCATGGTGTTGCCGTCGAGCCGCGCGTTGGGACCGCCCGGACGCAGACTCTCCATCGGATCGAGCACGAAGGGCAGCGGCTCGAAGTCGATCTGCACGGCCTCGATCGCCTCGGCCGCGGTCTCTTCGTCGACCGCGGCGATGGCGAGAATCGGCTCGCCTTCGTACAACGGCTCGTTGGTCAGGCCCGCTTCCTGGGGCGCCTCGGCCTCGGGCAGCTCGTCCGCGGTCAGAATCCCTTCCACGCCGGGCATCGCCATCGCCGCGCTGGTGTCGAGACGCCGAACGCGCGCGTGCGGCATCGGGCTGACGAGCAGCTTCGCGAACAGCATGCCCTCCGCGCGAAAGTCCTCGGCGTACTTCGCACGCCCGGTGACCTTGGCGATCATGTCGGGCGTCGTGTAGTTCTTGCCGATCAGCTTGTAGTCAGCCATCGTCAGCTCCTCACCCCGTTACGCGTATACTCGCACGCCTTCTCGGCGACGTTGAGGATCTTGTTGTAGTCGATGCACCGGCAGATGTTGCCGGCCAGGTGATGGGCAGCCTCGCCCCGCGTCGCGTTCGGATTCTCGTTCGTCAGCGCGACCATGTTCATGACGAATCCGGACATGCAGAAGGCGCACTGGAAGCCCTGCAGGTCGACGACCGCCTGCTGCACCGGATGCAGCGTCCCGTCCGCGCCCTCGAGACCCTCGATGGTCTGCACTTCCCGGCCGCGAACCTGATGGGTCAGGGTCGAGCAGGAGTACTGCGGCACGCCGTCCACGAGCACGGTGCAGGCGCCGCACTCGGCTCGGTCGCAGCCGATCTTGGTACCGGTCAGACCCAGCTTGTACCGCAGGGTCATGGCCAGGGTCTCCTGCGACATGACGTCGACGCGCCGCTGCTGGCCGTTGACGTTCAACGTCACCAACCGCTCGACCGCGCCCGGCGCCTGCGCCAAGGCGACGCCGTGACCGTTCCTCAGCACGTAGTTCGACGCCGATACGCTGGCGCCGGTGGCGATCACTCCCTTGATGAAGCCCCGCCGTGAAACGCCCTGCTGCTCAGTGGTTGTCTGCACTTGCGTGTGCGCCACGTCTCCCATGAGACGACCTCCTCGTAGCGCGCCCCTGCGCGCCGGGAACCAGAGGGAAGAAATACCTCTCCCGAAGAGCGAAGTCTAGCACCGGATTTCGCGGATGCCAACCCTGAATGACGACTTTCTGTCACGTGTCGCGGGGTGGCGCCAACCCCTTGTACACGAGTGGCTTACAGGGCACGGCCGGCGCTTTTCGTAATGAGATCATGTCGCAGTTAAAATGCGACATGGTCGCAGCAAGGCGATCCTCGCTCGCTGACCCGCTGCGATTCGGAATTCGACCTCGGCGGGACTGGTCCACGGCTCGGCATCAGTGGTCGGCACGAATCATCCCGTGCGCCCGGCCGAACCAGTAGCCGATCAGATAGTCGAGGCCGTTCGTCTCGAACGGGAACACCGCGAAACGGTCGCCGCCGACGCGGTACGGGTTGTGGACGAGAAAGCTCCAGGTGCGTCCTCGCTGGGCAATCGGCAGTGGTCCGTCGGCGTCGTGCGGCAGCACCGGATCGGCCTCGAAGGAGAACCCGAAGCGGAGTGCGTAGGCCGCTATGGTGTCGGCGTTCCACTTCATGTCGAGCGGCACGCGACGCAGGGTGTCGAGCGCGGCGGCGTCGTACGATCGGTCGCCGGTCCAGTGCCGGTGAAGAAACGTGGCCAGGGGATTGGCCTCGACGTCGATGCCCGGGTGCGCCCCGCCGTGGAACCAGCGCTGCGCAGCCCGCTCGTAGTGCCCCCGGACGACGGGATCCCGCTCCAGCTCCAGCAGCGGGTAGAGCGCGAGGGCGATCAGCACGTCGTCGGAGTGGTTCGCCTCGCGCGGCGGCCGGTCGAGTCGCGCCCCTTCGCCGATGCGGGCATATCCCATCTCGATCAGCCGCGCGTACTCCCGGCCGAACCGCGGCAGGCCGGTCAGCGCCTGCGCCACCTTCAACATCTGCAGCATCAGCAGCGCGTTCATGGGCTCTTCACCCGCGACGTAGGCCGGCTCGTAACGCCCCCACCGGGTCGGCCGCCCATCGTAGCCGATGATGCGAAGGCCGTCCTCGACTATCGCGTCGACCACCTCGGCGACCGTGGCGCCGAGCGCGCGCCGCTCGCGGGCGTCGGCGATCTGCGTCCCGTACACGAAGAGGCCGAACATCATGGCGTCGACCTGATCGGAGCTGACGTTGCCGCGCCAGCGGCGACCGCCGTCGTCGCTCAGCCGCCACGTCCCGTCGTCGAACCACGGCTCGTCGATCGGCGCCGACGCCCGCGCCAACAGACCTCGGCGACCGGTCACCGCCACCAGGTGCCGGAGGGCCCGGCTGGACGCGCGGGCTCTCCCGGCCGCCTCCGGGTCGCCGGTGGCGAGGTAACGCCAGGTCTGGGCAGCGCAGTACAAACCCGTCATGTACGCCGTGTCGGACATGTTGTAGGTGACGAACGGCTGATCGGCCGTGGGCAGCCGCCGGCGTACCCGCACCTGACCGTCCGCCGCCAGGAACCGCTCGGCGAGGTCGACGTCGAAGAGCCGCGCCTTCTCCGCAAGCGACAGATCATCGCTCGCCAGCGCCGGCACCGGAACGACCGCCGTGCACGCGACGGCCGCGATCAATCCGGCGGCCAGCGTCGAGGAACGCAGCGACAGCCTGCGCGCACATCGCGGCGGAGCTGCCTGTCCGCTGCGAAGGGATCCGCCGGGCGCAGGTGTCGGAACCGGCATCATCGCGGACCGCGCGCGTCGAACAGCGGTTCGGCGACAGTCATCCCGGAGCGGTGGAACTCCACCGCGGCCAGCAGCCTCGCCACCACCCCGGGACGCTCCGCCGCAAGGTCGTACCGCTCCCCCGGATCGTCGCCCAGGTGAAAGAGCAGCGGGGGATCGTGTTCCGCACGTCCGCCGCCGATGCCGTACCGGCCCTCGGTCACGAGGTGCACCTTGTACGGCCCCTGGCGATACGCGTAGAGCTCGCCCATGCGATAGAAGGCCATCGAGTCACGCGGTCCCGGCCCGGTGCCGAGCAGCACCGGCGACAGGTCGACCCCGTCCAGGCGCCGATCGGCAGGCAGCGTTCCACCCGCCAGCGGCACGACGGTCGTGAAGAGGTCCGTGGCCGCCCCCATCTCCAGGACCACCCCGGGCTCTATGGTCCCCGGCCACCAGAAGACGCCCGGCACGCGCATGCCGCCTTCCCACGTGGTCCCCTTGCCCTGACGCAGCGGGCCGGCGCTTCCGCCGTGCTGCCGGTAGGACAGCCAGGGCCCGTTGTCGCTCGAGAAGATCACCAGCGTGCGCTCGGCCAGCCCTTCCTCCCGCAGCGTGTCCAGGATGCGCCCGACGCTCCAGTCGATCTCCTCGATCACGTCCCCGTAGCGCCCCGCCGCGCTGCGCCCCGCGAACGTCTCGGACCGGAAGAGCGGAACGTGCGGCATCGTGTGCGCTACATAGAGGAAGAACGGCCCGTCGCGGTGCTCGTGCCCGCGGATGAACCGCACCGCCTCCTCGGCGTAGCGCCAGCAGCCCGACCGCCGCCAACCGCAGCGCCGAGCGTGCGCCGGGGTACGCCCCGCGCGGTCGGCCGGCGACGACCGCGAACCACCGCTGCCTCGATCCCTGCGGCTGTTCTCTTCGTGACATGTACATCGTTCCGCGAGCGAGCCGGGCCGCCCCGGCGGTTTGCGTCCGACCTGCCGGCGTGCAGCCGGCCGGCCCCGGTGATTGTACTTCCGCCGCCCGGACCGACCCGCCTGCCGCGTTGTCGCCGGAGTCACACGCCGCCGGCGTGCGTGCACTCCGCCGCAAACCCGCGGATCCGGCCGTTGAACTTTCGTCTCGTTCATACGTATGATTGAAACAAGCGCTTGAGCAGAGGAGATCCAGAGCGATGGCCATCGACACCCGAACCCGCATCCTCGACGTGGCGGAGCGGCTGTTCGGCGAGCGCGGCTTCCCCGCGACCTCGCTGCGTGACATCACGGCCGAGGCCGGGGTCAACGTCGCGTCGGTGAACTATCACTTCGGCTCGAAGGAGGCGCTGCTGGCCGAGGTGCTCGAGCGGCGTCTGAAGCCGATCAACGAGCGCCGCCTGCAACTGCTGGACGCGGCCGAAGCGCGGGCCGGGAACGCCCCCCCCGAGCTCGAGGCAGTCATCCGGGCGTTCCTCTCTCCTCCGTTCCACAGCCAGGGCGTGTGGGGCGAGAACGGCTTCCAGCGCCTCCTGGGGCGAATCCACAGCGAGACGAACGAGGACTTTCGCGCAACGTTCGTCAAGCAGTTCGATCACGTGGTCGAGCGGTTCACGGCCGCGCTCAACCGGGCGCTGCCGGAGCTCGACGTCGCGGACCTGCGCTGGCGGATGCTGTTCATGGTCGGATCGATGGCGTTCACGATGTCCTGGGGACCGCAACTGGTAGCGCGGGAGCACGGCGCGACGCGCGACCCGGAGGATGTGCTCGAGTCGCTCGTGCTCTATGCGGCGGCCGGCATGGCGGCGCCGGTACCGCTGGGCGTGCCGGCCGTGGCGAGCGCCGCTCAGTGAAGGTGTTGACGTGCAGTTGTTGAGACCAACCTCGATGATGCGTGGATTCCGGGCCGTGCCGATCGCCGCCGCCGCGCTGGCCGCGGGATGCGTGACCGCCCTGCCGGTGGAGCGCCCGGCGATTCAGGTGCCGATCCCTCCGGCGTGGACGGCCGCCGACGTTGCGGGCGGCGAGGTGGCTCCGAACTGGTGGACGGACTTCGGCGACGACGAGCTGGCCGCTGCGATCGAGACGGTGCTGGAGCGCAACCTCGATCTGCGGGCGGCCGCCGCCCGTCTTGAGCAGGCCGCGGCCGACGCGCGGATCGCGTCCGGCGCGCTGCAGCCGACGGTCCAGGGCTCGTACAGCGGCAGCCGCCGGAAGCAGAACTTCGTCGGCTTCCCGATTCCCGGCGCCGAGGACCGCGTCCTGAGCACGGTGTTCACCAACCAGGGCATCTCGCTGGACACGACGTGGGAAGTCGACCTCTGGGGCAGGCTGCGAACCACGGAGCAGGCGGCCCTGGCCGACCTGCAGCGTTCGTCGGCCGACCTGCGGGGCGCCCAACTGTCCATCGCCGGCCAGACCGCCAAGGCCTGGTTCGCCATTGCAGAGGCTCAGCAGCAGGTGCTGCTGTCGGAGGCGACCGTCGAGAGCTTCGGCGAATCGGCGGCGCGCGTGCGGGATCGGTTCGAGTCGGGGGTGCGGCCGGCGCTCGACTTGCGTCAGGCGATGCTGAACCTGTCCAATGCCCGCGCCGATCTCGCCCAGCGGCGGCAGCAGCTCGATGCGTCGACCCGCCAGCTCGAGGTGCTGCTGGCGCAGTACGCCGGCGGCGACATCGCCCCGCCGGCGGACCTGCCGGGAATGCCGCCGGCCGTGCCGGGCGGGATCCCGGCCGACCTCGTGGCGCGCAGACCGGACCTCGTCGCGGCTGAGCGGCAGGTGGCGGCTTCCGAGGCGCGGCTGCGAGTGGCGCGGCGGGATCTGCTCCCGAGCTTCAGCCTGACCGTGAACACCGGGACCTCCACCAATACCCTCCGCACGCTGCTCAACGGCGACTTCGCCGTCTGGGGCCTCGTCGGCAACGTGCTTGCCCCGCTCTGGCAGGGCGGACGGCTGCGCGCACAGGTCAGCCGCGCCGAGGCACTGGTCGCCGAGGTGCTGGCGACCTACGTCAACACCGCGCTCGTGGCGTACTCGGAGGTCGAGACGGCCCTGGCCGCCGAAGCCTATCTGGCCGACCGGGTCATCCACCTGACGACGTCCGTCGAGCAGGCCCGCGCCGCGGAACGCCTGGCCGACGAGCGCTATCGAACCGGACTGGATACGTACATCACGGTGCTCGACTCGCAGCGCTCGGCGTTTCAGGCCGAGTCCCAGTTGATCGCGGCGCGGCGCCTGCGGCTCGAGAACCGCGTGGACCTGTACCTGGCCCTCGGCGGCGGATTCGAGCAGCTCGAATCGCCGATCGCGATGGCGAATCTGGACGCGAACGACTGAGCCGATCCGGCATCAGACAGGAAACAATCATGAACCGCGTACTCATCGGGATGCTCAAGGCCCTCCTGCCCCTGGTCATCATCGCCGCGGCCGGCTTCGGCGCAGTCACGATGATCATGAATCGACCACCGGTCGAGACCCTGACGCCGGTAATCGAACCGCCGGGCGTTCGCGTGCACGAGGTCACGCTCGGGGACGCGCCGCTGAGCGTCACCAGCCAGGGCACGGTCCGCCCGCGCACCGAGAGCCAGCTCGTGCCCGAGATCGCGGGCCGCGTCACCTGGGTCGCCCCCTCGTTCGCGGAGGGCGGGTTCTTCGAGGCGGACGACGTTCTCGTCATGATCGACCCGTTCGACTACGAGCAGGCGCTCGTGAGCGCTCGATCGCAACTGGCGCAGGCCCGGTTGCGTCTCGCGGAGGAAGAAGCGGAGGCGGAGGTGGCGCAGCGGGAGTGGAACACGCTGGGCCGGGGCGACCCGCGCGAGCTGGCGCTGCGCAAGCCGCAGCTCGAGGACGCGAGTGCCTCGGTGGCGGCGGCGGAGGCCGCTGTCGAACGCGCCACGCGGGACCTTCAGCGCGCGGAGATCGTGGCTCCCTACGCCGGCCGGGTCCGCACGAAGAACGTCGACATCGGCCAGTACGTCCGGGTGGGCGACGCCGTCGCCACCGTGTACGCGGTCGACATCGCCGAGATTCGCCTGCCGCTCCCCGACGACGAGCTCGCCTATCTCGACCTGCCGCTCTCCTACCGCGGCGTCGAGCAGCAGACGCAGCCGGATGTCACGTTGCGTGCGACGTTCGCCGGCGAGACGCACGCCTGGAACGGGCGGATCGTCCGCACCGAAAGCGAGATCGACTCGGTGAGCCGCATGGTGCACGCGGTCGCCGAGGTCGCGGACCCGTACGCGCCCGGACCCATTCCGAACCGGCCGCCCCTGGCGGTCGGGATGTACGTCGAGGCCGAGATCGACGGCCGCACCGCGCGCGACGTCGCCATGCTGCCGCGACAGGCGTTGCGCGGGCGCGACCAGGTTCTGGTGGTCACGCCCGAGGACCGGCTCTCGTTCCGCACCGTCGACGTGCTGAGAACCTCCACCGAATCCGTCATCGTGAGCGCGGGGTTGCAGCGGGGCGAGCTCGTGGTCATATCCCCGCTCGACACGCCGACCGACGGAATGCGGGTGCAACTGGCCGACGCGGACCCGGGCCTGCTGGAGCGGCGGGCGGCAGCGGGGCGCGATTCGGCAGCGCGGGTTGAAGGAGTTCCGGCTTCGGTGGCCGCCGTGGACCCTGCGGTCGAACCCGAGAACGTGCCGGCGGGCAACGGACGGTCGATGACACCCGCGCCGGCAGCGACGCTCGCGGCGGAGCAAGCGTCGCCCGCCGGCACCGTCGCAGCCGCTCGACCGCCCGCCGCGATCGTACCACTGGAGCCGCCGGGAGCCGGCGAGGCAGGGTCCGCAACGGAGACGCCGAGCGGCGGCGCGAACCGGCCGGCCTGGCTCATGGCGCTCCTGCAGGAGGACCGGGCGGCGCAGAGCGGCGCGCGGTCAGCGCCGGTGTCGACACCACGGCGAGCCGCACCGGAAGGTAGCGCGGCTCGCCTGACCACGGAGGCCCGGCGGCCCCTCCCCGCGGGGCGCGGCGAGCCGCGCCGGACGCCGGAGCGGGCACGACCCGCGGTGCGCGAGCGGGGCACCGGACCGGTACCGGGGCGACCGGCGCGCGAGCCGGACGCAGATTCCGCGCCGCGCCCGGCAGCACCCGCCGTCGCGGTCGCCTCGTTCGCGAGCCTCAGTCAGCAGACGGGAGCGCCGGATCTCGGTCCGGCCCTCGGGCGGGCGGTCATGACGCGCCTGGCGTCGGCGAACGGCATCGCGCTGGCCGAGGACGAGTCGGATGCCCGGTACGTCGTCCGCGGCGGAGTACAGCAGGTCGGGCCGCTGGTGAGGGTCACCGCGCGCATCGTCGACAACGAGGACGGTGCGGTGGTGCACGCGGCGAAGATCGACGGGACGAGCGCCAATCAGGCGGCCCTCGAGGCCGACGTCGCGACCGCCGTGGTCGAGCACCTCGCCGCGTCGCTCGAGTCGACGGCGCCGCGAAACCGCGGCGGCATGCCGACCGGAGCAACGGCAGCCGCGCTGGCCGTGCTGCCGTTCGACGATCTCAGCTCCGGCGCCGGACCGGCGATCGACGTCGACCTCGGGGCCGCGATCGCGGCAGCGGTAACCGAACGGCTGGCCGCCCTTCCCGCGGTGGCCCTGGTGCCCCCCGGCGGCGAAGCCGCGTGGGCCGTCGGCGGCGGCATCCAGCGGATCGGCTCCCTGGTCCGCGTGACCGCGCGGCTTACCGACGTCCGGAGCGGCGCAGTGGTGACGGCAGTCAAGATCGACGGCACCGTCGAGGCGCTCGCCGACCTGCAGTCGCGCGTGGCGGCCGCAATGAGGGACAGCGTACGCGACGCGCTCGCGGGCGAATCGGTCGCCAGGGTCGATCCCGGGATTGACGCCGCGCCGCGGCCGCAGGAAGGGAGACGGTCATGAACAACGGTGGAATCGCCTGGTTCGCGCGGAATCCGGTGGCCGCGAACCTCATGATGGTCTTCATCATGGTGAGCGGCCTGATCGCGACCACCACGGTCAAGGAAGAGGTGTTTCCCGAGGTCGATCTGGACCGGATCAGCATCCAGGTGCCCTACCTGGGCGCGGCGCCGGAAGAGGTCGAGGAAGGGGTCGTCATCCGGATCGAGGAAGCGATTCAGGGCGTCGACGGCATCAAGGAGATCCAGTCCACCGCATCGGAGGGCAACGCGTCGGTCATGATCGAGCTCGAGCTCGGCGCGGACGCCCGGCGGGTGGTGGACGAGGTCAAGAACAACGTCGACGCGATAACGACGTTCCCGCTGGAGACCGAGAAGCCCATCATCCGGGAGATGACCGCCCGCAACCAGGTCACCGACATCTCCATCTCGGGCGATACGGACATCTTCGCGCTCAAGGCGCTCGCGGAGCGCGTGCGTGACGAGCTGACCGCGATGCCGGACATCACCCAGGTGGACGTGGTCAGCGCGCCCCCCTACGAGATCTCCATCGAGGTCTCCGAGGTGGCCCTGCGACGGCACGGGATGACGTTCGACCAGGTCGCCGACGCCGTGCGCCGTTCATCCCTGGACCTGCCCGGCGGCTCGGTCCGCACGGACGGCGGCGAGATCCTGCTGCGCACGATCGGGCAGGCCTACCGCGGCGCCGAGTACGAGGACCTCGTGCTGTGGACGCGGGCCGACGGCAGCCGGCTGCGCCTGGGCGACGTGGCGACGGTGGTCGACGGCTTCGCCGAGACGGATCAGCAGGCCCGATTCGATCACGAGCCCACGGTGCTGGTGTCGGTCTTCCGCACCGGCGATCAGAGCGCACTCGACATCGCGGCCGCCGTCGACAGCTACGTCGAACGCGCCAGGCCGCGGCTGCCCGAGGGCGTCTCGATGACGCTCTGGCAGGACCAGGCGGACGTGCTGAACGACCGGCTGACCCTCATGCTGCGCAACGGCGCCACCGGGTTCGCGCTCGTCTTCATCGTGCTGGCGCTCTTCCTGGAGCTGCGGCTGGCCTTCTGGGTCAGCCTCGGGATCCCGATCTCGTTCCTCGGCGCGATCGCCCTGATGCCGGGGCTCGACGTGTCCGTCAACGTCATCTCGCTGTTCGCGTTCATCCTCGTGCTCGGGATCGTGGTCGACGACGCCATCATCGTCGGCGAGAACATCTACCGGCACCAGGAGAACCACGGAGAGGGGATGCGCGGCGCCATAGAGGGCGCGAGAGAGATCGGCAAGCCGGTCACCTTCGCGGTCCTGACCACGGTGGCGGCGTTCATGCCGCTGATGTTCGTGCCGGGGATGATGGGGAAGATCTTCCGGGTCATTCCGCTCGTGGTCATCCCGTGCCTTCTCTTCTCGCTGGTCGAGTCGCTCGGCATCCTGCCCGCCCACCTGTCGCACATCCCCCGGCGCGGCAAGCCCGGCCCGTGGCGCCGCTTCCAGAGCTTCTTCTCCAACGGCCTGAAGCTGTTCATCGCGCGCGTGTACACGCCGCTGCTGGAGACCGCACTGCAGTGGCGGTACGTGACGGCGGCGATCGGTCTGTCGACCCTGATCCTGACCGGCGGGATGGTGCTGGGAGGTTGGGCCAACTTCCACTTCTTCCCGTCCATCGAGGCCGACTTCATGTCGGCGTCGGTGACGATGCCGCAGGGCACCCCGGTCGACGTCACGTCGCAGGCGATCGGCAAGCTCGAGGAGGGCGCCACGCGCCTGCGCGCCCGACTGCAGCAGGAGACCGGGATGGACTACTTCCGGCACGTGTCGACGGCGGTCGGCGACCAGCCGATGCTGTCGCGCGGCGGCGGACCCATGGGTCCGGTCGATACCGTGGCGTCCGCCAACGTGGGCGAGGTGACGATAGAGCTCGCGCCGGCGGAGACGCGCGCCTACACCAGCGAGCAGCTCGGCAACCTGTGGCGGGAGTCCACCGAGGCGATTCCGGAGGCCGTCGAAGTCAACTTCTCGATGTCGATGATGAACCCCGGCGACGACGTCGACGTGCAGCTCGCGGGGCCCGACATCGAGCGGCTGCGCGACGCCGCCGAGGAGGTCAAGCTGCGCCTGGCGGGGTATGCCGGCGTGTACGAGATCTCCGACTCGTTCCGCGCCGGCAAGGAGGAGATGCAGCTCGGCATCAAGCCGGCCGCCGAGACGCTGGGACTGACGCTGCAGGACCTCGGCCGCCAGGTCCGGCAGGCCTTCTACGGCGAGGAGGCCCAGCGCATCCAGCGCGGGCGCGACGACATCCGGGTCATGGTGCGCTATCCCGAGGCGGAGCGCCGGTCGCTCGGCGACCTGGAGAACATGCGCATCCGCACGCCGAACGGGGACGAGGTGCCCTTCAGCCAGGTCGCGGAGGTGCAGCCGGGCCGCGGCTTCGCGTCGATCAAGCGTGTCAACCGCAACCGGGCCGTCAACGTGACCGCCTCGGTCGACCCCGCGACCACGTCGGCCGGCGCCGTCATCGCCGACCTGCAGACCCGGATCCTGCCGGAAGTGCTCGCCGGCCATCCCGGGGTGTTCTACACGTTCGAAGGCGCCCAGGCCGAGCAGGTGGACGCCGTCGGGGGCCTGCAGCGCGGCTTCTTCCTCGCCCTGCTGATGATCTTCGCCCTGCTCGCGGTGCCGCTGCGATCGTACGTGCAGCCGCTGATCATCATGGCCGCCATCCCGTTCGGCCTGGTGGGCGCCATCTGGGGGCACATCGTCATGGGCCTCGACGTGACGATGATGTCGATGTTCGGCCTGGTCGCGCTGACCGGAGTCGTCGTCAACGACAGCCTCGTCATGGTCGACTTCATCAACCGCGCGCGGAGCGTCCACGCCGACCTCGGCCGCAGGATCCGCGGGTCGGGCGGCCGTCAGACGGACCGCCGCGAGTTCGAGTCGAGCGGGCTGCAGCTTGCGATCCGCGAAGCGGGAAGCAACCGCTTCCGTCCGATTCTGCTCACGTCGCTGACCACGTTCTTCGGTCTCGCACCCCTCATGATCGAAAGGAGCATGCAGGCGGCGTTCCTGGTGCCGATGGCGGTGTCGCTGGCCTTCGGCGTGCTGTTCGCCACCTTCATCACGCTGATCCTGGTGCCGGTGTCGTACCTGATCCTGGACGACGTGCAGCGGACGCTGCGGCGGATGTTCGGCTCGGGAACCATGACCGAGCTGCCGCCGGTGCCGGAAGAGGAGCTGTCCGCCGGCGGCGCGCCGGCTGCGGCGCGGGTTGCCGAGGCGTCCTGACGCTCGGGGAGAGGGCCGCCGCGGTCGTCACCCGGCCGCGGGCGCCGGCGCATTCGATGCGCGTCGGCGCCCGGTTCCGTCCAGCGCGTCGATCGGAGAACGCGAAGAGCCGGCCGCGGGAGTGCGGCTCGCAGCCCGTTTACTCCGCGCCGGCGACCTCGGCGACGAGCTGCTCGACGAGCGGCGGGCTGATGCCGCAGGCCGAGTCGTTGATCCGGCACTGCGCGAGCGTCAGCGAGCAGCCGCAGGGACAGCCTTCCTCGTTGACCCGCCGCAATACCTCCTCGCGTTGCCCGGGGGTCAGCACGGACAGGTCCACGCCGGGAATCTCGGTCGCCTGCGCGGCGTTGGCGAGGCGGATCTGCTCGTTCGGAGGAGCCGTCTCGATCGTGGCGTCGTGGGTCAGCGCGGTCAGGTAACGGGTCTCCTGCTCCAGGATCACCGGGCTGATCAGCCCGACGTGGCTCTCGACCATGCGCCCCTCGGGATCGACGACGAACGAGGTGGGCAGCGCGAAGACCCCGGGGAACGCCCGCTTGATCTCGGGCGTCGACATCGCGATCGGGTAGTTGACGCCGTACTGTGCGGCGAAGGCGGCCACGGCGTCGGGCGATCCGTGGTCCTCGGAAACGCCGATCACCGTCAGATGGTCCGGATACCGCTCCGCGAGCCGCACCAGGAACGGGATCTCCTCGCGGCACGGACCGCACCAGGTCGCCCAGAAGTTGACCAGCACCACCTTGCCGCGCTGGTCGGCCATCGAGATCGTCTGGCCGTCGAGCGTCTCCATCGTCAGGTCGGGCACCAGAGCCGGCGCGTCGACGAAACGAAGCGTCACGCCGCCGTCGGGCGTGGCGAACAGCGGCGGGGGCCCGGGAGCTCCGCCCGCCCAGTCGCTCCCGGGCGCGTCCACGGGCGACGGGCCGCAGCCGGCGGCCCAGAGAATCGCGACGACCAGCAGCGCGGCGTGATGGCGAATGGACACGGCAAACTCCTTTGCATTCCGGAACGGTCCATTGTATAGCCCGGACGTATAGCCCGGACACCGCCGGTTGCGCCGAAGAAGGCGACCGCCGCCGGGATCCGCGGATCCCGGCGCACGGGAGACGCGAAGCCGGCGCCGCGGATCGTCCCCCGACTCAGCGATAGCCGAGCGCGACCGCGGCGACGAGCGCAGCCGCGGCGACCAGGTACAGCTTGACGAGCAGCGGCACCACGAAGGCCGCCCAGCGCTGGTACGGGATCCGGCCCAGCCCCAGCATCCCCATCAGCAGGGCGTTGGTCGGCACGAGCATGTTCGTGAACCCGTCGCCGAACTGGTAGGCGAGCACCGCGGTCTGCCGCGTCACCCCGGTCAGGTCCGCAAGAGGGGCCATGATCGGCATCGTCACGTAGGCCTGCCCCGATCCGGAGGGAATGAACAGGTTGCAGACCGTCTGCACGACCAGCATGCCCAGCGCGGCGGCATGCGACGGCAGGCCGGCCAGCGACGCGGCCAGCCCGTTCACTATCGTGTCGATCACCTGCGCGTCGGCCAGCACCACCTGTATGGTCCGGGCGAAGCCAATCAACAGCGCGGTTGCGGTCATCTCCGCCGCCCCCCGGATGAAAGCGCGCGCCGCGCCGTCCGGACCGAGACCCCCGGCCCCCGCCGCGAGCAGCGCGATGCCGAGGAACACCGCCGACAGCTCGGCGAGGTACCAGCCGCGGGCGGCCACTCCGTAGACGAAGAGCCCGATGCCGGCCGCCAGGACCACCAGGACCGCCAGGCGCCGCACCGTGAACCGCACGTCCTCGGGCAGATCGAAGCCGCTCGAGTAGTCGACGTCGGCCACCAGGCTCGTGGCGGGGTCGCGGCGGAGCCCGGCCGCGTACCCCAGAATGTGATGGACTCCGATCGCCGCGCAGACGACGAACAGCGCCCACCGCACGGCCTGCCCGGAGGTCAGCGGCAGCCCGGCGATGTCCTGGGCGATCAGCACCGTGAACGGGTTCAGCGCGGCGCACGCGTAGCCGACCCCGGCGCCCACGTAGACGATGCCCACCGCCACCACCGCGTCGAGTCGCAGCGCCAGGCACAGGGTCACCAGCACCGGCACGAACGGCATGTACTCCTCGGCCATCCCCACGGTGGACGCACCCAGCGCGAACAGCCCGACCATCCCCGCGACGAGCCAGCCCGGCCGCGACGAGAGCCGGGCGATGGCGGCGCCGATCGAGGCGTCGATCGCACCGGTGGCCCGCACGACGCTGATGACCCCGCCGGCGATGAAGACGAAGAAGATGATGTCGTGCGCCGCCGACAGACCGGCGGGAATGGAGGTCAGGAAGGCGAGCGGCGGCAGCGGCTCGGCATCCACCGCGGCCCACGTGCCGGGAACGACGCGGCGCTCGTCCCGCTGGAACTCGCCTGCCGGCAGGACGTAGCTCGCGAGCTGCGCCAGCACGATCAGCGCGAAGATGAGAACGAGCGCATCCGGGACGCGGCGTCGTGGTGACACTCGTTGTTTCTCC
This sequence comes from Vicinamibacterales bacterium, assembly GCA_963662835.3. GTDB lineage: Bacteria > Acidobacteriota > Vicinamibacteria > Vicinamibacterales > UBA8438 > WTFV01. Next base: position 2,290,944 of record CAXXVU020000002.1, on the reverse strand, counting down.
CCCCCGCGGCTCTGCGCCCCGCGGCGTGGCACGCATGGCTGAACCGAACGAACGCTACAGGGTCGGATCGTCGGAGACGCGCACCAGCAGCTTGCCGAAGTTCTCGCCCCGCAGCAGGCCCAGGAACGCCGGGACCGCCCGGTCGAGCCCGTCCACCACGTCCTCCCGGTACTTGATCCCGCCCTGGCGAATCCACGTCGCCACGTCGCGCAGAAAGTCCGGCTGCCGGTCCAGGTGATCGAACACGATGAAGCCGCGGAACGTGAGCCGGCGCACCAGGGTCAGCCCCATCAGCCGGGCCACCTGGTCCGGACCGGGCGGCGGCTCGGTCAGGTTGTAGTTGGCGATCCGGCCGCAGACCGGGATTCGCGCGAAATTGTTGAGCAGCGGCAGGACCGCCTCGAACACCTTCCCGCCGACGTTCTCGAAGTAGACGTCGATGCCGTCGGGACACGCCGCGCGCAACGCTCCGAGCAGGTCGTCCCCGCGATGACTGACGCAGGCGTCGAAGCCCAGCTCGCCGGTCACGTACTCGCATTTTTCGGGCGCGCCGGCGATGCCCACCACCCGGCACCCCCTGAGCTTCGCGATCTGCCCGACCACCGCCCCGACCGCACCGGAAGCGGCGGACACCACCACCGTCTCGCCCGGCTTCGGCCGCCCGTGATCCAGCAGTCCGACGTACGCCGTGTGACCCGGCATCCCGAGCACGCCCAGCGCAGTCGAGATGGGCGCGTCCGCCGGGTCGATCTTGCGGACCCCGGCCCCGTCCGACAGGGCGTAATCCTGCCAGCCGTTCGCGGTCAGGACGATGTCGCCGGCGGAGTACCCGTCCAGCCTCGACTCCACCACCCGCGAGACCGTGCCGCCGACCATCACCTCGCCGAGATCGACCCCCTTGGCGTAGGACGGCCCCGGGTTCATCCGCCCGCGCATGTACGGATCGAGCGACAGGTAGACGGTGCGGCACAGCATCTGTTGGTCCGCCGGCTGCGGAACGGGGGTCTCGGTGCGCGAGAAATCGGTCTCCGACGGGAAGCCCGCGGGATGGGCGGCAAGGCGGATCTGACGGTTCGCGGCGGCAGTCATGAACCCACTTTCGTCTCGGTATCGGTTGCGTGCGATGGGAGTATACTGGGCGGTTGATTACCGTCCGAACGTTCACACCTGCAGCCTGCTGGAGTACCCGATGCGCGAGCACCTTCTCTTCACCTACAAGTTCAACCTCGGTCACCTCGAGTCGCTGGTCAAGGACCTGACCGACGAGCAGATGGTCCAGCAGCCGCACGGGGTGGTCAACCACCCGGCGTGGACCCTCTGTCATCTCGCGTCGGCATCCAACCACACCGGGGTGGCGCTCGGCCTGGAGTCTACCTTTCCCGCAGAATGGGAAGCAGCCGCGAAGACCGGCGGCGTGCCCGGCGCGGATGCGTCGCAGTACCCGTCGAGAGACGCGTTGCTCGCCGAGCTGAAGAAGCAGCACGAGCGCGTGTCCGAAGCCGTGGCCAACGCGGACCCGGCGATCTTCCCGAAGGAGTTTCCGGACGAGGGGACGCGCAAGCACTTCCCGACCATCGGCGACTTCGTCGACTACCTGCTGTCGGCCCACGAAGCCAACCACATCGGGCAAATCGCGGCGTGGCGGCGCGCCATGGGGCTGGCATCGAGCGCGGGGTAGGAGTCTGCGACCGATGCTGCGACATCTCATCTTCACGTATCAGTTCAATCTCGGCCGGGCCCGCACGCTCGTGGGCGACCTGTCGGACGAGCAGATGACCCGGCAGCCGCACGGCGTCGTCAACCATCCGGCGTGGCTCCTGGGCCATCTCGCGGCGTCGTCGAACCAGGTAGCGAAGATGCTCGGCCTGCCGTCGACCTTCCCGGCCGCGTGGACCGAGGCCTTCGCGATCGGCGGCGTCCCGAGCGGCGACGCGGCCGCCTTTCCCTCGAAGGAGGAGCTCCTTGCAGAGCTGGCCCGCCAGCACGAGCGGGTGGCCGAGGCGCTCGCCTCGGCCGAACCGGCGCTCTTCGAGCGCGAGCACCCGAACGAAGGCACCCGCAAGCGCTTCCCGACCGTCGGCGACTACACGGCCTTCATGATGACCACGCACGAGGGAAGCCACCTGGGCCAGATCGCCGCCTGGCGCCGGGCCATGGGGCTGGGATCGGCCACCGGCGTGTGAGCGGCCGCATCAGGCGCCGGAAGCGGGATGAGCCGCCCGCGGCGAGGAGCCGAGCGACGCCGAGAGCGCTCGCGGCAGCCGTTGCAGGTCGTCGAGGATCGCGTAGGAGACCGGCACCAGGAACAGCGTGATGAAGGTGGCGAACAGCACGCCGAAGGCGAGCGAGGCCGCCATCGGAATGAAGAACGCCGCCTGCATGCTGCGGTCGGCCAGCATCGGGACCAGGCCCGCGAAGGTGGTCAGCGACGTGAGCACGATGGGGCGGAACCGCTGGCTGCCGGCCTGGCGGATGGCGTGCTCGAGGCCGTCGGCGACGGGCGCGTGGCCACCCGGCAGACCGGCCTCTCCCTGAATCGCTTCGCCGCGGGTGCTCCGTTCGCGGTTGATGAAGTCGACCATGATCAGGCTGTCGTTGACGACGACGCCGGTCAGCGCGACCAGGCCGAGCAGCGTCATGAACGTGACGTCGAGTCCCATCAGCATGTGGCCCCACAACGCGCCGACGAGGCCGAAGGGGATCGCGCCCATGATGATGAGCGGCTGCGCGTACGACCGCAGCGGTATCGCGAGCAGGCCGAAGATCATGATCAGGGCCAGGAGGAACCCCGTTCGCAGGCCGCTCACGGCCTCCTCCTGCGCTTCCTGGGTACCTCTGAACCTGTAGAACACGTCCGGAAACTCGGCGAGCATGGCGGGCAGGATGCGCTCGCGCAGATCCCCGACGAGGGCCGCCGTCGATGCGACCTGCGGATCGACCGACGCGGTCACGTTGACGGCCCGGCTGCGGTCGATGCGCCGGATCGAGGCGAAGCCGCGGCCCGGCTCCACCAGCGCCACCTGGCTGAACGGCACCTCGCCGCCGTCCGGCGTGCGCACGCGCATGGTCTCGAGACTGCCGAGCGATTGCCGCTGCTCGCGGGGATAGCGCACCATGACCCGGATGTCGTCCCGGCCGCGCTGGATGCGCTGCGCTTCCTCGCCGTAGAACGCCTGCCGCACCTGCCGTCCCAGATCCTGCAGCGTCAGCCCGAGGGTCTCGGCCGCGGGCCGGATGTCCAGCCGCATCTCCGCCTTGCCGGTCCGGATGGAATCGGCGACCGCGTAGACGCCCGCGTACTCGGCCAGCCGGCCCTTCAGCACGTCGGCGGCGGCCCGCAGACGGTCGAGGTCGCGCCCCGAGAGCTCGACGTCGACGTCCTCGCCGGTGCTCAGGAGGGACGTGTGGAAGTCGATGGCGACCGCTTCGGGGACCGGACGGGTCTCCTCGCGCCACAGGATGCCGAGCTGCTCGCTGGTGTGCAGGCGTGTCTCCGTGGGCGCGAGCTCTATCGTGACCTCGCCGACGTGGGGGGAGGCCACGACGTCGCTGCTTATCCGTCCGAAGCGGCCGCCGCCCCGCGCCATCACCGGCTGGTCGCCGACCATCGTCGCGACGTGGCGGAAGTAGTCGACGCCGGTCTCCGCTTCCAGGCTCGCCCGCAGCCGCGCGGCTCCGGCCTCGAACTGCGCGACCGCCGCCGCGGTGGCCTCGGCCGGCGTGCCCAGGGGCATCGTGATCGAGGCGGTCATGAACTCGTTCTCGATCGACGGGGCGAACTGGAAGCTGGTCGAGCCGCCGAGGGCGAGGCCGCCGCTGAGGATCAGGGTGGCCAGCCCGAGCGCGGCCGTGACGTAACGCCAGCGAAGCGCGGCCTCCAGGGCCGGTTCGTAGACCCGGCGGACGAACCATACCAATCCGCCGGCTATGCGCTGCTGGAACCGGCGCCACGGACCGGCGCGGCGCCGCCGCCTGCCGTGCGCCAGGTGGGCGGGCAGGATGCCCAGCGATTCGAGCAGCGAGAAGAGCAGGCACGGCAGCACGACGAGCGGAACGACCTGGAACATCTGGCCGAACGCGGTCACGAACAACAGCGGCAGAAACGCCGCCGCCGTCGTCAGGACGGCGTAGATCACCGGCTTGCCGATCTCCCGCGCTCCCTCGACCGCGCCGCGCAGACCGTTTCCGTGTTGTTCCTGGTGGCGGTGGATGTTCTCGCCGACGATGATGGCGTCGTCGACCACGATCCCGAGCACCAGGATGAAGGCGAAGCACGAGACCATGTTGACGCTCACGCCCAGACCCGGCATGAGCGCGAAGGCGCCGAGGAAGGCGATCGGGATCCCCAGGCTGACCCAGAAGGCGAGGCGCATGTCGAGAAAGAGCGTCAGCACGACGAAGACGAGCACGAAGCCGGCGGCGCCGTTGTTGATCATGATCGCCAGCCGGTCGGTCAGCACCTGCGACTGGTCCTGCCAGATCGTCAGCGTGACGCCCTCGGGCAACCAGGCGTCCGCGCGCCGGACGTAGTCTCGAACCGCAGCCGCGACGTCGAGCGCGCTCTGCTCGCCCGAGCGGTAGACGGACACCGTCACGGCCGGCAGCTCGTCGAAGCGCGCCCGCTGATCGGTTTCCGCGAAGCCGTCGACCACCGCGGCCACGTCGCCGAGCAGCAGGCGGCTGCCGTCGGACCGGGTCCAGAGCACGATCCTCTCGTAGTCGGCGCCGCGGTAGGCCTGTCCCACCGTGCGCAGCAGAATCTCGCCGCGTTCGGTACGTACCGAGCCGCCGGGCAGATCCAGGGACGAACGGCGGACGGCGTTCGCCACCTGGTCGAACGTGAGCCGGTGCCGGCGCAGCGCCACCTCCGACACCTCGATGGAGATCTCGTACGGCGGGACGCTGACGATCTCGACCTGGCCGATCTCCGGCAGGGCGACCAGCCCGTCGCGCACAATCTCGGCGATCGACTTCAGCGAGGCGACGTCGGTGGCGCCGGCGATGGCGATGTCGGTGACCTGGCTGCGGGTGACCATCTCGCGGATGATCGGCTTCTCGGTCTCGACGGGAAACGTGGTGATCGCCTGGACGTTGTTCGTCACCTCGTCGAGCACCCGCTGGGAGTCGGCGCCGAACTCGAGCTCCGCGACCACCGACGCGGAGCCCTCGGAAGCGGTCGACACGATCTGCTGAACGCCGTCGATGTTCTGGATGGCCTCCTCGATGCGGAGGACCACCCCGGACTCGACCTCCTCCGGCGCCGCCCCGAGGTAGGGCACCTCGATTCTGATGCGGCGCAGATCGATCTCGGGGAAGACCTCTTCGGTGACCGTCGCGGCGGCCGTCAGGCCGCCGGCGACGATCAGGACCATCAGGAGGTTGGCGGCGACGGGATTGCGGGCGAGCCAGTCGATCGCGCCGTTCACGGCGATCTCCCCAGCCGGACCGGGTTTCGTGCACGGACGATATGGCCGTGTTCCGCAACCGCCCCTTGGGGCCTTCCTCTCCGCCGGGGGCCCTCTCGACCCTGAACAACTCGGGCAGTCACGTTGACTTGCCGCATTGACCCATGCAGAATCCCATTCTGGTCCGAAAAAGGTCAAGTTGCGAAACCCGGTTTCCGTGAGCACTCGCGAACGGGCGTTGCGCAGCGAGCACCGACCCCGCCGCGGCCCACGGAGACAGGCGGAACATCGCGGAAACATGGCGCGGGCTCGGAGCCGCCTCCCCCTCGCGAAACGACTTGGCTCGAGCCGAGGAACATGGAAATGGCAGAAGAACCGAACCCCTCCGGGAATCGGTCCGGCGGGACCGAATGGCGCGGCATCGCGCAGTTGGCCGCGGTTGTCCTCCTGATCGCGGTAGCCCTGTTCTTCGCACGGGCGCCCGGCCGCGTGGAGCGCGGCGCCGCTTCCGGCCCGGCGGCAGAGAACGCGCGGCCCACCGTACGGGTCATTCACCCGGCGCCGACCGAGCAGGCGTTGACCGTCGAATTGACCGGCGCGGTGAACCTGGAAGAGAGGGTGAGGGTGGCGTCCGAGGTCGTGGGCCGCATCGCCTGGGTCTCGCCCGACTTCAGCAACGGCGGGTCGATCAGGGCCAACGAGCCGTTCATCCGGATAGACGCGGCCGAGTTCGAGCTGCAGGTGGAAGCGGCGGAAATGGCCGTCCGGGAGGCAGACGCCCGGGTGTGGGTCGAGAGGGCCGGGGCGGAAGAGGACGTCCGGGCTTTCGAGCGCGACAACCCGGGCGTCGAGCCGTCCGACGCGATCCGCCGCCTGCCCTCGATTGCGGAGGCCGAAGCGCGGCTCATGCGGGCGCAAGCCGACCTGAAGCTGGCCGAGCTGCGTCTGGAGCGCACGAATATCTCCCTGCCGTACGACGGCCGGGTGACGGCCTCGGACGTCGAGGTGGGCGAGCTGGTGGGGCCGGCGGACCAAGTCGACGGACCGTCGTCGCGCCTGGGCATCGTGTACCGGCCCGAGGCGCTGCAGGTAGCGGTGCCGATCGAGCTCCGAGACCTGGAGTATCTGGATCCGGTGATCGGCCGTTCGGCTCGCGTCCTCGGAGAGATGGCGAGCTGGGAGGCCCGCGTGGCGCGCGTCTCCTCGGTGCTCGCTCCCAGAACCCGTCTGGCGTCGGTATTCCTGAAGTTCGCGGAGGACGCACACCCGGACTCGCTGCCGGCGCCGGGCACGTTCGTGGAGGTCGACATCACGGGGCCCGTCTACGAGGACGTGTACGTGCTGCCGGAATCGGTCCTGCAGGAGCGAGACAGCGTCTGGGTGGTCCGCGACGGCCTGCTGAGCGCGTTTTCGCCGGAGACCGTCGGCCGGACGGACGCCGGCTGGGTCGTGCAGGCGTTCGACTCGGGCGAGGGCGTGCTCGTCGGCTCCCTGCCCATCGCCCGTGAAGGACTGGCGGTCGCGGTGACCGAAGTGTCGCCGTCGAACTGAGGATCGAGAAACATGAGTCCTACCGACAGCCAGGGGACCACACAGCCCGCGGCCTCCGCGCGGAAAGGGCTGATCGGCTACTTCGCAGGGAATTCCGTCGCCGCGAATCTGCTCATGGTGGTCTTCGTCGTGGGCGGGATTGCGTCCGGGTTCGGCCTCGCCGTGCAGAACTTCCCGGAAATCGATCTGCGCGTGGTCTCCGTGACCGTACGCCTGCCGGGCGCGTCGTCGCAGGAGATCGAACAGGACGTCAACCGCCGTGTCGAGGAGAGCGTCATCGGGCTTGCCGGCGTCGAGCGGGTGGTGGCCACCGCCTCGGAAGGATGGGGCAGGATAAACATCGAGCTGGCGACCTTCACCGATGCGAACACCGTCCTGAACGACGTGCGGAACGCGGTGAACGCCATCGAGAGATTCCCGCCTCCCAACGCGGAAGAGCCTGAGATCGAGCTTGCGCGCCTGAGCATCGAGGCGATGACGCTGGCCGTCTCGTCGCCGGCGGCGGGCGAGCACGAGTTGCGGCTCGCGGCCGAGGACGTACGCGGCGAGCTTCTCGAGCTGCCGTCCGTCTCGCAGGTGACTCTGCGGGGAACGCGCGACCGGGAGATCGCAATCGAGCTGAGCGAGGAGGAGCTGCGCCGCAACGACCTGTCGATCACCGAGGTATCGAACGCGGTGCAGCGGGCTTCGCTCAATCTCACGTTCGGGGAGCTGCGCACCGACTCCGGCGGGGTGGTGCTGCACACGGTCGCCAAGCGCAGCATCGGCGAGGAGTTCGAGAGCATTCCGCTCATCACGCGGCTCGACGGGACCATCCTGACGCTGGGCGAGGTGGCGGAGGTCCGCGACGGGTTCGTCGACGACGACATCGTTTCGGAGGTCAACGGCACGCCCGCGGTATTCGTGCGCGTCGACGCCACCGAGCAGCAGTCGATCACCGACATGGCCGGCGACATCCGGCGCTGGCTCGCCGGCTACGACGCGCCGCAGGGTGTCGAGGTGAACGTCTGGAACGACCGGGCGCAGCCGGCCGTCGACCGGATGTGGGCGATCGCCAGAAACGGGTTGGCCGGAACGATCCTCGTGTACGTACTGCTGCTGCTGGTGTTCGATCTGCGGGCCGCGACGTGGATTACGGTCGGCATTCCGTTCTCCTTCGTCGGCTCCCTGCTGTTCTTCGGTTCCGCGGACCTGACCCTCAACATGGCGACGCTGATCGGCCTCTTCCTGATGGTCGGCCTCGTCGTGGACGACGCCCTGGTGGTGGGCGAGAGCATCGCCGCCGAACGCGACAGGGGCAAGCGCGGGGTCGAGGCGGCCGCGGCGGGCGCCCGGGCGGTGGTGGGTCCGATAACCATCGGCGCCTGCACGACGCTGCTCGCGTTCGTGCCGTTCCTCTTCGTCACGGCCACCGTCACGCAACTGGTGAACGTGTTTCCGTATGTCGCACTCTTCGTGCTCTCGGTGTCGCTGGTCGAAGCGTTCTTCATCCTGCCGGCCCACCTGTCGCACGAGGGGCGCTGGAGCCTCGAGCCGCTACGGACGCTGCAGGATCGAGTGTGCGTCCGGATAGACGAGATCCGCGATCGCACGGTGGTGCCGGCCGTGTCGTGGTCGGTGCGCCACGGCTCGTCGACGCTGGCCGGCGGGGGCGCGCTGGTGTTGTTCTCCCTGCTGCTGGTCGGCTCCGAGGCGGTGCGGGTGATCGTCTTCGATGCGGAGATGAACCCGCCCGAGAACGTCCAGGTGGACCTGCGCCTGCCGGCCGGCACGCCGTTCGGGACGACGCTGGCCGCCGCCCGGCAGGTCGTCGACGCCGCGCACGCGATGAACGAGCAGCTCCCGGGTGAGTCCATCAACGCGGTGAGCATCGTCGCCGGCGACGTCCTGTCGCCGCGACCGGTAGCGGAGGAGTCCAACGGCAGCCACCTCGCGGGCGTGCGGGTCCATCTGAACGGACGGCCCGTCCGGCAGGCATCGCCGGCGGAAATCGAGAGGACGTGGCGGCAGAGCATCGGCGAGCTCCCGTACCTGGAACGGATGGAGGTTCAGACCACGAACATTCGCCCCCGGCCGACCGTCGCCTACGCGCTGAAGCACGACGACACGGAAACGCTGGGGAAGGCGGCCGGCGAGTTGCGATCCTTTCTGGCGGCGATCCCGGGCGTCTACGAGATCACCGACAGCTTGTCGCTCGGCAAGCGGCACCTGGACATCGCGCTGACCCCGGCCGGGGAGGCGGCGGGACTGACGCCGGCCGCGATCGGGGCGCAGTTGCGCGCCAACTTCCACGGCCTGGAGGTGCAGCGCATCCAGCGCGGCCATGAAGAGCTGCGGGTCATGGTGCGCTACCCGCGCGAGCGGCGGAGCAACCTGCGGGAGCTGGCCAGCGAGCGCGTGCGCCGCGCCGGCGGCGGCGAGGTGCCGTTGTCCGTGGTGGCAAGCCTGAGCGAGAGCCGCGCGCCGGCGTCGTCGATGCGCATCGACGGCAGGCAGGCCGCGACGGTGGAGGCGCGAGCGGACGCCGCGCAGATCACTCCCATCCAGGCGCGGCGCAGAGTGGACCGGGAGTTCGTCCCGGGGCTGCTCGCGAACTACCCCGGGCTGACCGTGGAGCCCGAAGGCGGGGTGCGCGACGAGCGGGCCATGCTGGAGACCTTGGGTCTGCTGGTGCCGGTCGTGCTCATTGCCATCTACGCGCTCATGGCGGCCTTTCTGCGCAGCTACTGGAAGCCGCTGGTGGCCGTGGCCGGGTTCCCGATAGCGTTCGCGGGCGCCGTCCTGGCCCACTGGGTGCTCGGATGGGACCTGGGGGCCATGTCGATGCTCGGCCTGATCGCGGTCTTCGGAGTCGTCGTCAACGACGCGCTGGTGCTGCTGGACCGCTACAACGTGATTCGCCGGGAGAACGAAATGCTGCCGGCCATCGCCGCCGCGGCGGCGGCGGCGCGGCACCGCTTCCGGGCGGTGTTCCTGACGACGGCGACGACCATTCTCGGGCTGTCTCCCATGCTCTATGAACGCGGCGACGACCTGTTGTTCCTCGTGCCGTTCGTCGTCAGCATGGTGGGCGGCCTGGTGCTGTCGGCCGCGTTCATTCTCTTCATCCTGCCGACACTGGTCATGATGGCCGAAGGCGCCAGCGAGTAGGAACAGAACGGCCGGATGGTCAGGTGCCTCCTCGTTGCCGGGCAGGATTGCCGTCCCGCTCGTTCTCCCATCCGGCCAAGTCGTCGATGAACGCGCCCAACGCGTCGGCGAGGCGGCGAAACACACCGAGTGTACCGGCCTTGCGTCCCTGCTCGATCTGTGACAGGTACCCCTTCGACACACCGATTCGCTCCGCCAGCACGTCGAGCGTAAGCCCCCGGTACAGCCGCCACGCCCGCAGGGGCGACGCGCCGTCCAGAATGGCGTTCACTACCTCCCCCGGCACCGACTCGCCCGCGGCGTCCTCGTCCCACGCCCGTCCGATGGCTGCGACATCCGCCGCATCTTCCAGCGCGGCGACCATTCTGCGGTACTCCTCGATCGGGACGATGGCGTATTCGGGTTTACCGTCCTTCTCGATGGTCTGCACCCTGCGTTCCGTCATCGATACACCTGCCCTCTCTGATCGATCAGAACCACCAACAGAACTCGTCGCTCGGGATCGAGCGAGACGGGAAGGCGTTCGGCCCCTTTACTGCTTGCCCTGCTACTGCTTGCCCTGCTTCTTGAGGATCTTCACCCAGGTGTCCCGCAACCCGACCGTGCGATTGAAGACCAGATCCCCGCCTGTCGAGTCCCTGTCGACGCAGAAGTATCCCCGGCGCTCGAACTGATAGACCGCACCTGGACTCGCACCCGAGAGACTCGGTTCGACCCAGCTCTCGTCGCGTGTTTCGAACGGTTGCAGTCCGTCCTTGTAGTCCGTCCCCTCGGGCACGTCTTCGGTGTGCTCCACGCTGAACAGGTGCTCGTAGAGACGCACCCTGGCCGGAAGGGCATGCCGGGCCGACACCCAATGAATGGTTCCGCGCACCTTGCGCCCGTCGGGCGCGTACCCGCCGCGGGTCTCCGGATCGTAGGTGCAGCGCAGCTCGACCACGTTCCCGGCCCCGTCCTTGACCACGTCCCGGCAGGTCAGGAAGTACGCGTACCGCAGCCGGACCTCCCGCCCCGGCGCAAGGCGGAAGAACTTCCTTGGCGGGTTCTCCTGGAAGTCCGCGTTCTCGATGTACAGCTCTCGCGAGAAGGGAACCTTGCGCGTGCCGGCGCCGGGGTCCTCCGGGTTGTTTATCGCGTCGAGTTCCTCGACGCGATCTTCCGGGTAGTTCTCGATGACCACCTTCAGCGGCAGGTTGACCGCCATTACGCGAGGGGCTGTCCGGTTGAGCTCCTGCCTGACTGCATCCTCGAGCTGCGCCATCTGCACGACGCTGTTGGCCTTGGCAACCCCGATTCGTCCGCAGAAGTCACGGATGGCGGCCGGCGGATAGCCGCGCCGCCGCATGCCGGCCAGGGTCGGCATGCGCGGATCGTCCCAGCCGTCGACGTGCTTCCCCTCCACCAGCTCCAGCAGCTTGCGCTTGCTGAGCACGGTGTGGGTCAGATTGAGCCGGGCGAACTCGATCTGCCGCGGCGGGTCCTCGAAGTCGAGCGCCTGCAGGTACCAGTCGTAGAGCGGCCGATGGTCCTCGAACTCCAGCGTGCACAGCGAGTGCGTGATGCGCTCGAACGCGTCCGACAGCGGGTGCGTGAAGTCGTAGGTCGGGTAGATGACCCACTCGTCGCCCTGCCGATAGTGGGGGCTGCGGCGGATCCGGTAGATCGTCGGATCGCGCATGTTCATGTTGGGCGCCGCCATGTCGATCTTCGCCCGCAGCGTCCGCGCGCCGTCCTCGAACTCCCCCGCCCGCATCCGGGCGAACAGGTCCAGGTTCTCCTCCACCGGCCGCGTGCGATAGGGGCTGTCGCGCCCCGGCTCGTCCCAGCGGCCGCGGTAGCGGCTCACCTCCTCGCCCTGCAGATCGTCGACGTAGGCCAGCCCCTTGCGGATCAGCGTCACCGCGCACTCGTAGAGCCGCTCGAAGTAGTCCGACGCGTAGCAGGAGCGGTCCTCCCAGTCGAAGCCGAGCCAGCGGACGTCCTGCTCGATCGCGCGCACGAACTCCTCGTCCTCGGTCTCCGGGTTCGTGTCGTCCATGCGGAGGTTGCAGAGGCCGCCGTACTCCTGCGCGATGCCGAAGTTGAGGCAAATCGACTTGGCGTGGCCGATGTGCAGGTAGCCGTTCGGCTCCGGCGGAAAGCGGGTGTGGACGCGCCCCGCGCGCCGGCCGGCTGCCTTGTCGGCGGTGACGATCTCCCGGATGAAATCGAGTCCCGTGGTTTCGATCTCGGGCATGCTCACGCCTGTGTCCTCGCTCATCAGTCGGCGCCCGGCCCCGCATCCACTGCGGCGAGCGCCCGGTCAATTCTAGCGAGACACGCCGCGCGGCCGAGAATCTCCAGCGCCTCGAACAGACCGAAGCCGACGCCCTTGCCGGTCACCGCAACCCGGAGGGCGTGAATGATCTGCCCTATCCTGATCCCCTCCGCCTCGACGAACCGCTGCAGCGCGGCGTCCAGCGTGGCGGCGTCGAACGGCTCGACGGTCTCCAGGACGGGGCGGAAGCGCCGCAACCGGTCGGCGGCATCCGGGGCGCCGATCCGCTTGCGGAACGCCTTCTCGTCGTATGGAAACCCGGCGTCGTCCTGGAAGAACTCCGCGTAGCGCACGATGTCGCCCGCCACCTTGATCCGGTCCCCGGCGGCGACGGCCACCGCCTCGATGCGGGCCCGCTCCGCCGCGGTCGGCTCGGCTCCCAGCAGCCCGAGCCGCACCAGGTACGGAGAGACCGCCTCCACCTTCCGGTCCACCGGCAGCGCGTTCATCCGCCGCTCCTCGAACGCCATCATCTTCTGCGGATCGAAGCTCGCGGCGGACCGGTTCACCCGCTGCAGCGAGAAGTGCTCGACCATCTCGTCGCGCGTGAAGTCCTCCGTCCGGTCGTCGAGCGACCAGCCGAGTAGCAGGAGGTAGTTGACCAGCGCGTCCGGCCGGTAACCGACCTCCCGGTAGAACTCCACCAGCACGGGATTGAAGGTCTCCGGCACGACCTCCCTCCCGAGCGAGGCCATGATCTCGGCGCCGTGGTCGAATACCTTCTTGAAGTCCACCTGCGTCAGGTACTTCCCCAGCTTCCGCTTGCTCAGCTTCTCGCTCCCGCCCGGCGCCGCCACGTAGGGCAGGTGCGCGTAGCGGGGAAGCTCGTAGCCGAACCCGTCGGCGATGAAGATTTGCCGCGGCGTGTTCGACAGGTGCTCCTCCGCCCGAATCACGTGCGAGATCGCAAAGTCGTGATCGTCGACGGCGCTGGCCAAGTGGTACAGATGGCTGCCGTCCGCCCGCTGGATGACGTGGTCCTGCTCGAGCGCCCAGTCGAAGGCGACCGGCCCGCGCACGGCGTCTTCGAAGCGGCACGCGCTCTCGCGCGGCATCTTCAACCGGACGACCGCGGTTCGGCCCTCGCCCTCGAAGCGCGCCGCGTCGGCGTCGGTCTCCGCCATCCAGCGGCGGCTGTAGATGAACCGCCGCTTCTCGCGCTGCGCCGCTTCCCGTTCGGCCGTCGTCTCATCAGTCGTCGCGTAGTCGCGGTACGCCAATCCCCGGTCGAGCAGCTCCCTTACCGCCGCCCGGTAGCGTTCGGTCCGTTGCGACTGGTAGTACGGCGCGTACGGGCCGCCGACCTCGGGCCCCTCGTCCCAGTCGATGCCCAACCAGCGGAACCCGTCGAGAATCGGCCGCAGCGCCGCCTCGACGTTGCGCTCCCGGTCGGTGTCGTCGATGCGCAGGATGAACCGCCCGCCGTGCCGGCGCGCGAACAGCCAGTTGAACAGCGCCGTGCGCACCCCGCCGATGTGGAGGTAGCCGGTCGGACTCGGTGCGAAGCGGGTGCGGACAGACATGCTTGTACCTGAAGGGTGACTGGACTCTCGCGGGCGACCCGCGGAAAACCGCCCGACCGCGCCGCGCCGCGCCGCGCGCGCCGTGGCGCTCGGATATTATGCAGGGACCGGTGCGCGGAAGACGGCGGCCGCTGCACGGCAGAGAGGATTCCAGCAAATGCGCACTCTGATGACTGCGGTCGCGGCAGTGGCTCTGATCGGACTGGCGACGATGCCCGGCTCCGATGGCGAGTTGCTGGCGCAGGCGGGAGGACGCCCGGCGGTGGAGCACCTGACGTTCGAGATCGAGGGGCACGGGGAGATGCCGTACGCGGTATCCGTGCCGGCCGGCTACGACCCGGCCACGCCGCATGCCCTGATCCTGGCCCTGCACCCGGGCGGCAAGCAGGGCTCGTACTACGGCAGCCTCCACATGCGGCAGATGTTCGAGCCGGCGCTGCGCGGCCTGAACGCGGTGGTCGTCGCCCCGGACGTGCCGACGCGGCGCTGGACGAGCGACGTCTCCGACCGCGGGGTCATGGCGCTGCTCGAGCAGATCCTCGAGACCTACACAATCGACCGCGCGCGCATCCTCGTGACCGGCTTCAGCCTGGGCGGACGCGGCACGTGGTTCTTCGCGACCCGGCACCCGGACTTCTTCACCGGCGCCATTCCCATCGCCGGCCGCCCCGGCGACGACCCGCTCGACGCGCTCGGCGGCATGCCGGTGCACATCATCCACAGCCGCGCGGACGACGTCGTTCCGTTCGGTCCCGCCGAGGAAGCGGCCCGGCAGCTCGAGGAAGCGGGCGGCACAGTGGCGTTCACCGCGCTGGACCGCGTGGGCCACTACGCGATGGGCGGCTACGTCCGCTCGCTGCGCGACGCCGGCGACTGGATGATCGAGCAGTGGAAGAGCCGCTAGCAGTCCGTGGTGGAACCCCGCGTCGCACCGAGAGCGGCGAGGCGCCCGCGTGGCAAGGCGCGACGAGGAAGCATATTGGGCATATTCGACGGAGGAGCAACGCAGTCCAGGCGGGATGCATCGCCGCTCGAATGCAGCGGGGCTTTCGCCGCGGGCTGCTAGACCGCCGGCGACACGGCGCCGACGAGGCGGCGAACCTCGACGGCATGCGGCAGCGGACGGTGACCGGCGAGGCGATACCCAACTTCGTCGCCGCGTTGCGTCGTTCGAGACGGCGGGCTCGCCCAACGAGTCGCGCAAGTACAATTGTTGCATGCGATATCGACGGTTGGGCACGACTGGGGTGTACGTCTCCGAACTCTGCCTGGGAGCGATGACCTTCGGCACGCAGTGGGAGATGATCGGCGCGCTCGGCCAGCAGGAGGCGGACGCGCTCGTCGGCCGCTCGATTGACGCCGGCATCAACTTCTTCGACACGGCGGACGTCTACTCCACCGGCGATTCGGAAGAGATCCTCGGCCGCGCGCTCGCCGCCCGCCGCCGCGACGTGGTCATCGCGACCAAGGTGCGTGGCCGCATGGGACCCGGCCCCAACCAGGTCGGCCTCTCCCGGCTGCACATCATCGACGCGTGCGAGGCGAGCCTGAAGCGGCTCGGCACCGACTACATCGACCTCTACCAGATCCACCGCGCCGACCCCGAGACCGCCATCGACGAGACGCTGAGCGCGTTGACCGATCTCGTTCGCGCCGGCAAGGTCCGCTACATCGGCTGCTCGAACCTGGAGGCGTGGGAGCTGATGAAGGCGCTCGGCGTGTCGGAGCGGCGAAGCTTCGAGCGCTTCGAGTGCACGCAGTCGTACTACGCGCTGGCCGGGCGCGACATCGAGCACGACACGATTCCGCTCCTCCGCGACCAAGGCCTCGGCCTGCTCGTCTGGAGCCCGCTGGCCGGGGGCTTTCTCTCCGGCAAGTTCACCCGCGAGGGCGCCGGCGACGCCGGCGCTCGGCGCGTCGCGTTCGACTTTCCGCCGCTCGACAAGGAGCGCGCGTTCGACATCATCGACGTCATGCGGCCGATAGCCGATGCCCACGGCGCATCCGTGGCCCAGGTGGCCCTGGCGTGGCTGCTGGCCAAGGACACTGTCACCAGCGTCATCATCGGCGCCAAGCGGATGGACCAGCTCGTGGACAACCTGGGCGCGGTCGAGCTCTCCCTGACCGGCGACGAGATCGAGCGGCTGGACGAGGTGAGCGCCACCCCGGCGCCGTATCCCGCCTGGATGCTGTCGCTGGGCGACGACCGCTTGCCGGGTACGTCACGCGACTTGGCGGCGCTGCTCAAGAAGCCGCGCAGCGACTGACGAAGACGCGCAGCGGCAGAACACGAAACAGACGGAACGCAAGCCGAGGAGCAAGACATGCACCGGGTTCCGGGCGTCCATGAGCGGTTGGAGAAATTCATGGCCGGTCTCGTCCGGCGCAACCCGGGCGAGCCGGAGTTCCACCAGGCGGTCCGCGAGGTGGCCCAATGCGTGGTCCCCTTCGTGATGGCGCACCCCGAGTACGAAGAGGCGCGCATCCTGGAGCGTCTCACCGAGCCCGATCGGATCATCACGTTCCGGGTGACCTGGCAGGACGACCGCGGCGGCGTCCGCGCCGCCCGCGCGTGGCGCGTGCAGTTCAGCAACGTCATCGGCCCCTACAAGGGCGGCCTGCGCTTCCACCCCACGGTCACGCAGAGCGTGCTGAAGTTCCTGGGCTTCGAGCAGATCCTCAAGAACAGCCTCACCGGTCTGCCGATGGGCGGCGCCAAGGGCGGCTCCAACTTCAGCCCGCGCGGCCGCAGCGCCAACGAGGTCATGCGTTTCTGTCAGGCGATGATGCGCGAGCTGCACCGCCACATCGGGGAGGACACCGACGTCCCCGCCGGCGACATGGGCGTCGGCTCGCGCGAGATAGGCTTCCTGTTCGGCCAGTACATGCGCCTTGCGAACCGCTTCACCGGCGTCCTCACCGGCAAGGGCCTGGCGTTCGGCGGCAGCCTGGTGCGGACCGAGGCGACCGGCTACGGCGCGGTCTACTTCCTGCAGAACATGCTGGCGACCCGCGGCGACGAAATCGCCGGCAAGACCGCGGTCGTCTCCGGCTCCGGCAACGTCGCCCTCTACGCCATCGAGAAGCTGAACGAGCTGGGCGCCACCGTCGTTACCGCCTCGGATTCGAACGGCTTCATCCACGACCCGCACGGCATCGATACCGAGCGTCTGGCGTGGCTGAAGGAGCTCAAGGAGGTTCGCCGGGGACGGGTCCACGAGTACGCCGAGCACTTCGGCTGCGAGTACCACGAGAAGCAACGGCCGTGGCGCGTCCCCTGCCAGCTCGCCCTGCCCTGCGCCACGCAGAACGAGCTGGACGCCGACGACGCGGAGGCGCTGATCGACAATGGGCTCCTGGCGGTGTCGGAAGGCGCCAACATGCCTTCCACCCTGGGGGCGGTCCGAGCGTTTCTCGCCCGGAGGGTCCTGTTCGGCCCGGCCAAGGCCGCCAACGCCGGCGGCGTCGCCGTGTCCGGCCTGGAGCAGAGCCAGAACGCCCTGCGCATCTCCTGGTCTCGCGAGGAGGTCGACCGGCAGCTTCAGACCATCATGCGCGACATCCACGAGAAGTGCCGCCAGGACGGCACCGACGCGAACGGCTCCGTGAACTACGTGCGCGGCGCCAACATCGCCGGCTTCCGGAAGGTCGCCGACGCGATGCTCGCCTACGGCATCGTGTAGCCGACCGCCGCGGACCTACCGTGTCACCGGCCCGAAATAGTCCGGCAGGTCCGGCTTGGTCTCGCGCAGGATCTCCACGATCGCTTGCCGGTCGGCGAGCGCCAGGCGGTCGTACGGCGACTCTGTGACTTCTCCCGACAGGACGGCCCACATGCGGCGGTAGATGGCATCGAGCGCCGTCTCCGGCAGCGCGTCGAAGGCCTCCGTGTAGATCATGTAGCTGCACGGATAGCGGAACAGACGACCGTCGAGCGAGATCTCGCGGAGCGACCGTCCGCGGGTGTCATGGGGGCCGCGCGCCGAGAACGTCTCCGTGAAGCCGGAGCCGCCGGCGACGCCCGGCGGCAGCGGCGCCTCGTCGACGAACAGCAGGTAGTCGACCAGCTCCACCGCCGCCTCGTCGACGACTTCCCGGAACCGGCCGTCGTCGGTCGAGCGTCCGCGATCCTCCCGCGTCACCATCCCTGCACGGAGCTCCACCCGCCGCGCCTCCCAGCCGATGCGCGTGATCAGGTTCGTCATGTGCGCCTGGTGCTCCAGCACCATCAGCGCCACGATGTCGCTGTGGGGCGTCGGGAAGCCTTCGAGGTCGAAGCGCCCCTCCAGCGACTCGATGACCGGCGGCACGACGCCGAAGGTCGCGTGCGGGTCCTCGACGTCCTCCACCTCGACGTTGCCCATGTGCGCGACGCCGCCGTGCGACCCGGTCACGTACCAGCCGCCCCAGCGGTCCTCCAGCCGGCTGCGGTGGTCGGTGGCGTGCCCGCTGGCGTAGGCGTTGGGGTCGGCCGGCATCGGGAACATGCTGAGGACCTGCGGGCCGGGCACGCCGAGCGTGTCCCACGACAGGTGGCAGGCCAGGCAGGTCTCCCGCCGCCGGAAGCGCGGCGCCGCCGACGCCGTCTGCTCGAGCGAGTAGAAGATCGTCCCCTGGCGCCGGTCCTGGGCCGCCAGCTCGATCACGTCGGCGCCCCGCACCCAGCCGAGCGCGACGTCGTCGCGGAAGAAGACCGCGCGCGGGTTGTCGAAGTCGATGTGGTCCTCCTGGAAGCTCGTCGGCGAGAACACGAGCACCTGGGACTCGGTGGGCACCTCCAGCGCCTCGAGCACCGAGCGGAGGTAGCCGCTCCGGCCTCCGAAGTCCAGCACGGCGGCTCCCTCCTCGAGCCGCCGGTTCAGGTCCTCGATGGCATTGTCGACCGCGCCTTCCGTGTACTGGATGGCGGGATGGTCGCGCGACGCCCGGAACGCTCCGCCCCGCTGGCCCGCCACGGAGGTGACGGCGATGCCGCCCAGGAGAATGACCGCCGCGACGCCGATCGAAGTCGTCCTGCGCATAAACGTCTCGACCTCGCTGTTCGTCTACGCGATTGTGAGCCGGAGGCCGCCGCCCCCCGGTCGGCTCCAACCATCGCGGGGCCGCCGGCGGCGACCTGACGCCCGGGCGCGGCCGGGCTCGTCGACCACGATTATAATGAGCGCTCCGCCGGCGGCGGTTGCCGCCGCGGACGCGAGGAGCGAACGAAAGGACGAATTCCCATGTTGACCAGAATCCTGGGCGTGTTGACGGCTGCCGCCGCGCTGGCGGTGCTCGTTCCCGGCTCGGCGTTCGCCGCCGAGGACGAGACGCCGACGTTCACGAAGGACGTGGCCCCAATCTTCCAGGCGAAGTGCGAGGCGTGCCACCGGGCGAGCTCGATCGCCCCGATGTCTCTCGTGACCTACCAGGAATCGCGCCCCTGGGCGCGCTCGATCCGGGAGCGCGTGTCGACGCGCCAGATGCCGCCCTGGCACATCGACCGGACGGTCGGCATCTCCGACTTCAAGAACGACCGGTCTCTGACCGACGCCGAGGTCGACACCGTCGTGCGCTGGGTCGACGGCGGCGCGCCGCGCGGCAACCCGGCCGACATGCCGCCGCCGATCGAGTGGCCCGACGAGTCGAAGTGGTACTTCGCGGAGCTCTTCGGAGCGCCGGACCTGGTGATCGCATCCGAGCCCTACACGATGCCGGCCGAGGCGAACGACGCCTGGTGGAAGCCGGTCTCCGACACCGGCCTGACCGAGCCGCGCTGGGTACGGGCGATTGAGCTGCGTCCCGGCACGACGGCCGGCCGCAGGATCACGCACCACGCCATCGCCCGCCTCGAGCAGGAGGAGACCGATCCGCTGCTGCAGAACACCGCGGCGACCGGCTCCGACGACCCGCTGAACAACTCCGGCCTGTTCATGGAGTGGGCGGTCGGCAAGCAGGGCGAGCTGATGCGTCCCGGCAGCGGCAAGCTGATGCTGCCCGGCTCGCGCATCGTCTGGGACGTGCACTACTCCGCCGTGGGCGAGGAGATCACCGATCACGTCGAGCTCGGCATCTACTTCTATCCGCGGGGCGAGGAGCCGGAGCACCGGCAGGTGCTGCACCTGATGGGAGCCGGCGGCGTCGACATTCCGCCGAACACCGTCTCGGTCACCGAGGGCTTCTTCCCGCTGAAGCGCGCGGCCCGCATCGAGAGCTTCCAGCCGCACATGCACCTGCGGGGCAAGGCGATGGCGATGGAGGCCATCCTGCCCACCGGCCGGCGCGAGGTCCTCAGCCACGTCGGCGACTTCAACTTCAACTGGCACAACGCCTACGTCTACGCGGACGACGTCGCGCCGCTGCTGCCGAAGGGCACCCTCGTCAAGATCACCGCGTGGCACGACAACACCGCGGCCAACCGCGCCAACCCGGATCCGAACGTCTGGGTCGGGTACGGCGACCGGACGGTCGACGAGATGGCCCACGCGTGGGTCAACGTGACCTACTTCACCGACGAGGACTACGAGGCCGAGGTCGCGGCGCGCGCGGCCCTGACGGACAACGACGACTGATCGCAGCGCTCTCGGCCCGCGCCGCTGCCCCGGTACGGGCGGCGGCGCGAGTCTTCGCTTCACACCCTCGCCCTTCCCGGGGACGATTTCGATGCAGCTCTACAGGTATTGGGTCGGTTTCACGACGGCACTCGCCGCCGTGATCTTCTTCGGCGTCACGACGTACGCGCAGCCGCCCCGCGCCCCGCTCCCGCTCGAGCCCGAAGGCAGCCGCGGCGAGGCGATCTTCCCGGCCGTGGAAGGCTGGTATCGCAACGCGGACGGGTCGTTCACCATCCTGCTGGGATACTTCAGCCGGAACGAGGATCCGCTGGACGTCCCCATCGGCCCCGACAATCAGATTCAGCCCGGCGGCCCCGACCTCGGGCAGCCGACGCATTTCCTGCCCCGGCGCGCCTGGGGAGTGTTCTCGATCATCGTACCGGCCGACTTCGGCGAGCAGCGTCTCACCTGGACCCTGACCGCCAACAACCAGCGCTCCGAGGTCTCGTTCTGGCTGAATCCGCCCTACTTCGTCGACCCGTTCCTGAACCGCGCGAACGGCAACACGCCGCCGCGGCTGATAGTGGGCGACGGCGAAGAGTTGCAGGGGCCGCCGGTGACCGGAGTTTCCGCCACCTACACCGCGTCGGCCGGCGAGACCATCGAGTTGAGAGCGTCCGCACGCGACGAGCCGCTGACCAACCCGCCGCCGCCGCGCCGGCGCGGACGCCCGCGGCCGCCGCTGACGCTGACGTGGCGCCTCTATCGCGGACCCGCCGAGGTGGTCTTCGAGTCGGGCGCCGAGGACGGCACGAACGGACGCCACGAGTTCACGGATCTGACCGGTGGCGAGACGACCACGTTCGCCACCTTCACGGAGCCGGGCGACTACCGCTTGATGGTCACCGCCAACGACATCTCCGGCAACGGCGGCGGGGGCGATCAGTGCTGCTGGACGACGGGCTTCGTCGACGTGACCGTGCGCTGAGCGCACCGACCGCCGCCGCCACCGCCGTCAGCATGTCCATGCGTCTATCCTCTCACGCCGCCGCGCGCGTGCAAGGAAGAGGACAAGTGACGGTCCCGGCAGCTATCTCCGGAGCTCCACCGCCTGCGCGACGAAGCTGACCTCGGTCGCGGTCCCGTCGGGATTGCGCGTCAGCGCCACGCCCTCGGCGATCAGGTGGTCGGCATCCCGCTTCGACCAGGTGTGCTGCTCGAACATCCCTTCCAGGCGCGCCCTGGCCCCGCGGGAATCCGTCGGCACGAAGAAGGCGTAGTCCTTGAACGTGACCCGGATGCCGCGATCCGCGCCGGCCGGCACCAGCTCCATCCAGCAGCCCTTCATCTGGCACACGCGGTCGACCCTGCCCTCGACCGTCACCGTCCGGTCGGCGTAGGAGGTGATCGACTGCAAGGCCTCCGCGAGGTCGACCGGCGGCGAATCGCCGAGGGCCGCGCCACGCTTGACGAGGTCGTCCTGGGCGCCGGCGGCGAGCGGCAGGCTGATGATCAGAGCGGCGGCGAGGGCGAGAGAGCGGATGATCCAGCGGTCCATGAGGGCCTCCTCCGAGGAGTACAGGGATTCGTTGTCGAGCAACCGATGATAGCAGCCCTGTGACGGGTGTCGACCGCAGTCGGCAGGCCGGTTGACCGCACTCCCGGAGCGGAACCCCCGGAGCCGGGCGCCAGGGAACCGCACGAGGTCCGGCAACGCCGGCCGACGCTCCGCTGGACGAGCCCGAGGGCGCTGGTTTAGACTACCCAAGAACGATTTTTTGAATAGTCAAATTCTCATGCCCGACCCCGCGCTCGCGCTCATCGTGTTCGGCATCCTGCTGGCCGCCGTGGCGGCCGTGCTCTGGCCCCGGACCGGCCTCGCACCCCGCTTGCACCGCCTCCTGCTGCTGAGCGAACGCGTCCGTCTGGAGGACGCCGTCAAGCACATCTACACCTGCGAGCGGACCGGTCGCGTCTGCTCGCTGGAGAGCCTCGCGGGCCGTCTGGAGGTCTCCCGGGCGCGCGCCGCGACCCTGCTCTCGCGCCTGACCGCGATGGCGCTGGTCCGGACCGGCGGCGGCGGGCCGACCCTGACCGGCGAGGGGCGGCAATCCGCGCTCCGCCTCGTGCGCACGCACCGCATGTGGGAACGCTACCTCGCCGACCGGACCGGGGTCCCGGCCAGCGAATGGCACGACGAGGCGGAGCGGATGGAGCACGCACTGTCGGCCGCCGAGGTCGACGCCCTCGACACGCGGCTCGGCCATCCCCGCTGGGATCCGCACGGCGATCCGATTCCGACCTCTACCGGCGACGTCCCGCCCGACCAGGGCCTCGGCCTGGTGTCCGCCGAGCCGGGACGAACGGTCGAGATCCTGCACCTGGAGGACGAGCCGCGGGAAATCTACGACGGCCTGATTCGCGACGGGCTGGTGCTGGGCGGCCGCCTGGACCTCGTCGCGAGAACGGACAGCAGCGTCCGCGTGCGGAGCGGCGGGCGCGAGTGGGAGATCGACACGGTGGCCGCGGGCAACGTGACCGTCCAGCACCTGCCGCCGGGCGAGCATGCCGAGACGAGCCGCACGACGCTGCTCGACGCGGAGGCCGCAGAGACCGTCCGCGTCACCGGCATCTCCCGCGCCTGCCAGGGCATCCAGCGCCGCCGGCTGCTCGATCTCGGCGTGGTGCGCGGCACGCCGATCACGCCGGAGCTGGTGAGCGCGGCCGGCGATCCGGTCGCCTACCGCATCCGCGGCGCGCTGATCGCGTTGCGCCGGACGCAGGCGGCCTGGATCCACGTCGATCGCGCCGCCGGCAGCGGCAGCGAGCATGCCGGCCGGGACGTCGGGGTGGTGGCCTGATGGCCTTGCCGGCCCCGTCCTGCGGCAGCCGCGCCGAGCACCGGACGCAGAGCCTGATCCGGCTCGGTCTGAACCCCGGCAAGTGGGACATTCTCGTCGCCCTGGCGGGCAACCCGAACGTCGGCAAGAGCACCGTCTTCAACGCCCTGACCGGACTCCGGCAACATACCGGGAACTGGCCCGGCAAGACCATCGTGCGCGCCGAAGGGGCCTTCGCGCACCGCGGGTCGCGCGTGAAGATCGTCGACCTGCCCGGCACCTACTCCCTGCAGGCCGGCAGCGCGGACGAGGAGGTGGCCCGCGAGTTCATCCTGTTCGGGCGGCCCGACGTCACGGTGGCGGTCGTCGATGCCACCCGCCTCGAGCGCAACCTGAACCTCGTGCTGCAGATCCTCGACATCACCGACCGGGTGGTGGTCTACGTCAACCTGATGGACGAGGCCCGGCGCCACGGGATTGCGGTCGACGCGGCACGGCTCGAGCGGGAGCTCGGCGTACCGGTGGTGGCCGGCTCGGCCCGCTCGGGGGCCGGCATCGACGCGCTGCTCGACGCCGCGCACGGCGTCGCCACCGGCCGGACGCGCACCACGCCGTTCCGCCTCGCGCAGCAGGCCCCCGGGGTCGAGCAGGCCGTCGCGTCCCTCGCGGAGGTGGTCGAGGAGGCGTTCCCGGGCGTGCCGAGCAGCCGCTGGGTGGCCCAACGGTTGCTGAACGCCGACGACGCGGTGGCCGCCGCCGTGCGCTCGGGCGAGCTGGGCCAGCTCGGTGACAACGACACGGGGACGCCGCCTCCTGCGCCGCCGGATTCCACCAGGAAGCGCGTGCTCGACACGGCGCAGCAAATGCAGTGGGACGTGCCCGCGGACTTCCACGACACGCTCATGGAGCGCACCTACGCGGCGGCGCACGACGTCGCGGCGCACGCGGAGGCCCGCGGGCTGCGCAAGGCCGGGTTCAATGTCGACCGGAGCCTGGATCGGCTCCTGACGAACCGCTGGCTCGGCTTCCCGCTGATGCTCGCGATTCTCGCCGCGGTCTTCTGGATCACCATCGAAGGGGCGAACGTCCCGTCCGGGATGCTGGCCGGGCTCCTCATCGACGCCGCGCATCCGGCCCTGAAGGGAGCGGGCGACGCGGTGGGGCTGCCCTGGTGGCTGAACGGCTTCCTCTTCGACGGCGTCTACCTGGCGACCGCCTGGGTCATCGCGGTGATGCTGCCGCCGATGGCGATCTTCTTCCCGATCTTCACCCTGCTGGAGGACTTCGGCTACCTGCCGCGCGTCGCCTTCAACCTCGACTCCCTGTTCCGCAAGGCGGGCGCGCACGGCAAGCAGGCGCTGACGATGTGCATGGGGTTCGGGTGCAACGCGGCCGGGGTCGTGTCGACCCGGGTCATCGACAGCCCCCGCGAACGGCTCATCGCCATCATCACCAACAACTTCTCGCTCTGCAACGGCCGCTGGCCGACCCAGATCCTGATCGCCTCGATCTTCATCGGCGCCCTCGCCCCGGCCCACCTCGCCGGCCTCGTGTCCGCCGCGGCGGTGGTGGGCATCGCGGTGCTCGGCATCGGCGCCATGTTCCTGGCGTCGTGGTTCCTGTCGAACACGGTGCTGCGGGGCGAGGCGACCAGCTTCAGCCTCGAGCTGCCGCCCTACCGCCCGCCGCGCGTGCTGCAGACGCTGTACACCTCGCTCATCGACCGCACGCTCATCGTGCTCTGGCGCGCGGTAGTCTTCGCCGTGCCGGCCGGCGCCGTCATCTGGCTGTCGTCCAACGTGACGCTCGGCGGCGCCAGCGTCGCGGAGCACGCGGTAGGGTGGCTCGATCCGTTCGGCCTGCTCATCGGCCTCAACGGCGTGATCCTGCTCGCCTACGTCGTGGCCATTCCGGCCAACGAGATCGTCATTCCGACCGTGCTGATGCTCACCGTGCTAACTGCCGGCGGGGCTGCCGCGGGGACGGGTGCGGGCGCCGGGGTGATGTTCGAGCTCGACAGCGTGCAGGCGACGGGCGACCTGCTGCGGGGCGGCGGGTGGACGCTGCTGACCGCGGTCAACCTGATGCTCTTCAGCCTGCTCCACAACCCCTGCTCGACGACCATCTACACCATCTACAAGGAGACCCGCAGCGCCCGCTGGACGACGCTCGCCTCGCTGCTGCCGGTGGCGATGGGCCTCGCCGTCTGCTTCGTCGTCACGCAGGTGTGGCGGCTGCTGGCGTGAGCGGATGCCGGTCGGGTTGACCCCGGCGGGGCTTCCGAGACAGGATGCCCGCATGCGCGTCACACTGACATGGGCATTGGCTCTCCTCACCGGGTCCGCGCTCTGGGCATCCGACATCACGCAGATCGGGCGCGCCACGGTCGAGTACCGCAACGACGACCTGCGCGTGGTGGCCGCATACGACTACTCCCAGCGTGAGCACGCGGAGCCCTGGCTGCTCTTCGATGTCGGCGTCACCGCCCAGCGGGCTCGCTGGCTGAGACCCCGCGACTTCGCGCTCGCGCTCCCCGACGGACGGGTCGTCGAGACGCCCACGCAAGCCGAGTGGCGGCGCGGACGCGGCGAGGCGACGGCGATGCTGCAGCGGGCGCGTCCGATGCGAACCACTACTGTCGATACCGCATTCGGCTGCGCGTACCCTGCCGGTGTGCCGGAAATCGGCAGAAGAAGTGGGGGCCTCGGCCGGGACGCCTGCGTCTACCGAGCGTTCTGGAAGTTGCAGGGCCGTGCCGATCGCTACGTGGCGGTCAACCGCCACCGCGCGGCTCGTGTCGACGTGCTCTTCGAATCGCCGGACGGCGTCGACTGGCCGGCGGGCGAGTACATGCTCCTGTTGCGCGGGGAAGGCGAACCGGCACGGCTTCCCGTCGTCCTTCAATGAGAGTGCCTCCTCCCTCTGGAATGGAGTGAACCGATGCGACGACAGCGATCCCGTTCCTCGTGGTTCGCGTTCCTGCTGATGGGAATGGTGACGGCGCTGGCCGTCGCCGGTGCCGCGCACCTCGCCGCCCAGTCCGGTGGCGACGAGACGGTGCCGGTCATGCCCCGCTACGGCGCGGACGGCGCGCTCCAGCTTCCGGACGACTACCTGCGCTGGACCTTCGTCGGCGCCTCGCTCGGGCTGAGCTACAACGACGAGCCGCCGCAGCGGGAGTCGTTCAACCACACGTTGATGGAGCCGACCGCCTACGACCACTTCGTCCGCACCGGCGAGTTCCGCGAGGGCACCATGCTGGTGCTGCTCGTCCGCAGCACGGAGGCCGACGCGATGCCGGCGCGCCACGGGCGTTTCGCCTCCGACGTGCTGGCAGTGGAGCTGGCGGTCAAGGACAAGGAGCGGGTCGAGGCCGGCTGGGCGTACTACGACTTCCGCGGCGGCGCCAATCTGCTGACCACCGCGCAGCCCCAGCCGCCCGGCAACCGCTGCTACGCGTGCCACATCGACCACGCGGCGCGCGACAACGTCTTCCTGCAGTTCTACCCGCTGCTGGCCGACGCGGCCGGGGTGACCGTCGACTGACCCTTACACCGCCGGCGGCCGCATCCCTTCGTCGAACGATCGCGGCGGCCGCCATGCGGGTCTATTGCGCGGCCGCGGCGGTGCCGCGCACGAGTTGCTCCGGGTCCGCGAACAGCGTCAGCGCCACCCCGTCCCAGCGCCCGTCTCCCGACGGACTCCCCGCGGCCTCGGCGCCGAGCGCCATCGTGGCGGTCCCGCTCGCATGGCGAAACGCCCGCACGACGTGCCGCTGCACCAGCTCCGCGCGTGCGAGCGCGTCGAGCATGCGCCGTCCAACGTCGCCGTCGGTGGCGTAGCCCTCCACGACGACCGGGCTGTTCCGCGGGTACTGGAGCAGCTCGCCCATCGCTTCCTCGATCCGCCGAGCCGCCCCGTCCCGCAACGTCAGACCGCCGTCGGGCCCCGTGTCGAACAGCCGGTCGGCGGCGATCCAGATCCGGAGCGGCGCGTAGCGATCGTCGCGCAGGAGCGTGCGGTACTCGTCCACGGTCAGCTCGTCCAGGTTGTAGAACCCGCGCTCGGCGAAGAAGCCCCGGAAGAGCCAGTTCCGCTTCAGCGCCTCGGTGTTGTCGGCGACGTCGGCCATCGCCTCGCGGGCGCGGCTCATGACGTCGCCGGCTTCCACCAGCAGCCGCTGGGTGGCGCTGTCGGGTCCGCTGAACCGCCCGATCGCGTCCTCGACGTGCTCGGCGCTCTGCCGCACCGCCCGCATCGTCCCTTCGGACTCGGTCAGCACGCGCTCGACGGCCTCCTGCCCGCTCGTCACCGTGCCCATGACGCCGCGCACCTCGGCCACCATGCCCCGCGCCTCTTCGATCAGGCCGGCGCTGGCCGCGGTCAGTTGTTGGGCATCGCCGCCGAGACCGTCGATGAGGCGGGTCGTGCTCACGATCGTCTCTTCGAAGCCGCCGAAGCTCTCGGTCAGCTCGGCCCGCATGGCGACCATCTCGTCGGCGGCGATGCGGAACGTCTCCCGGCCCTCGGCGATCAGGTCGGCGATCGCCACCGCGTCGATCCCCCGCAGCTCGCCGCCGTCCGGAACGAGCGGCGCCCTCTCGCTTCCCGCGCGGAGCTGGATGAACGCCGAGCCGAGCAGCCCGTCCGACAGGATCGCGGCCTCCGAGTCGGTGCGGACCAGCGCGTGCAGGTCCTCCCGGACACGCATCCGCACCACGAACCGGCCGCCGGGCGCGTCGGGTATGTCGATGCCTGTCACTTCGCCGGCGGGCAACCCCGACAATCGCACGCCCGTACCGATCTCGACGCCCGCGACGTTGCCGAAGCCGGCCTCTATCTCGAACTGCTCGCTGAACAGCAGCCGGCGGTCGCCGATCATGAACAGGCCGACCGCGAAGATCAGCAGCCCGCCGATCACGAACGCGCCTACCAGCGCCAAGCGTGGGGAACCCATCTGAACCTCCCTCTCCCGCGTATCGACCGCCCGCCAGCCGCGCGGTCGTCTGGGACACGCCGGACGGTCACCCCCGCGGCCAGGGTCGGACCCGGCGCGCGGCCAACCGTCACCCGCCCGTCTCCGGATGCATCCCCGGCCTGCGGCCTGCCGTCAACCGCCCGCCTCGGACTGCATGAACTTCCGCACCAGCTCGTGCTCGCACCGCTCCAGGTCCTCGGCCGTGCCGCTGGCCAACACCCGGCCCTCGTGCAGGAACAGCATCGTGTCCGCGATGCGCCGCGCGCTCGGGATGTTGTGGGTGACCACGACCAGCGTCGTGCCGCGTTCCTGCTTCAACGCAACGAGCAGGTCGTCGATCTCTTCCGAGGTCACCGGATCCAGCCCCGCGCTCGGCTCGTCGACCAGCAGGATCGCGGGATCGAGCGCCATCGCCCGCGCCAGGCCCGCTCGCTTCCGCATGCCCCCGGAGAGCGCGCCGGGCATCGACTCGGCCGCACGCGCCAGCCCCACCGAGGCCAGCTTCTCCAGCGCACGCGCCCGCACTTCCCCGTCGGAGAGCGCCGTATGCCGCCGCAGCGGGAACGCCACGTTCTCCGCCACGGTGATTGAATCGAACAGCGCCGCGTTCTGGAACAGAAAGCCGATGCGTTGACGAACCTCGGCCAGCGCCGGCGGCGAGAGCGCGGTGATCTCGGCGTCGTCCACGAACACGCGGCCCGAGTCCGGCTGCAGCAGACCGACGATGTGCCGCAGCGTCACGCTCTTCCCGGTCCCGCTCCGCCCCAGCACGACGGTGGCGCGCCCCCGCGGAATGCGGATCGAGACGTCGTCCAGCACCCGGAACGCGCCGAACGCCTTCGACACCCGATCGAGCCGGATGGCGGCGGCCGGCTCGTTCACGGCGCGGTCTCCGGAGACGTTCACTCCGCCGTCTCCGGAAAGATGAAGAAGATGAGCCGCACGAGCACCACGTTGGCCGCGATCATCAGGAGCGACGCGGTGACCACGCTGCGGGTGGCCGCGTAGCCCACCCCCTGGGTGCCGCCCGAGGTGTGGACGCCGAGGTACGACGCGGTGACCGCGATGATGAATCCGAAGACCATCGTCTTGAGCGTGGCGGGAACGTAATCGGAGAACTGGACCAGCGAGAAGGCGGCCCGGAAGTAAGTCTCGAAGGCCATGCCGGAGACCGCCGATTCCGCCGTCCAGCCGCCGACGATGCCCATGATGTTCATGACCGCGGTCAGAATGGGCATGGCGATCATGCAGGCGACGACGCGCGTGACGACCAGGAACTTGAACGAATCGACGGCCACCGCCTCGAGCGCGTCGATCTGCTCGGTCACCTTCATCGCGCCGAGCTCGGCCCCGACGCCCGCGCCGACCCGACCCGAGACGAGCAGCCCGACCACGAGCGGCCCGGTCTCGCGCACCAGGGCGAGGGCGAGCACCGCCGGGACCAGCGCCTCGGCGCCGAACCGTTCCAGCGACGCCCGCGTGTGCATCGACATCACGATGCCCACCGCGTAGCCGGCGGCGGCGATCAGCGGCAGCGAGCGCCAGCCGATCTCGTACACCTGCCGCGCGGTCTCGTTGAACTCGAACGGCGGCCGGAACATTTCGCGCAGCGCCCGGCCGGCGAAGACCATGGCGCGGCCTCCGCTGGCCAGACGCGTCACGACGACCGTATGCACGAAGCCGGACATCATCTAGAAGATCCAGTACGCGACGCCCACGCTCACGACGGCCGAATTCGTGCTCAACCGCTCGGTGGCGATCGAGGCATCGCTGGCGAACGTCACCCTGGGGCTCGTGAACAGGTACCCGCCGAACACGTTGATCCCGATCCGCGGCGTGACGTCGGCCCAGACGGCGACGCCGGGGCGCCACACGAAGCTGTTTCCGACGGCTACGGCCCGGCCGGGCCCGGCCCGCAGCGTGTCGACGTTCAGCTTGTTGAACGAATAGCCCGCCACGAGCGAGGCGCCGGCCCAGAACCGTCCCCGGGCCGTGCCGAGCTCCATGCCGCCCATCACCGGGCGCAACTGTATCGCGGCGAGCCCCGGCCGGCCCCCGGGCCCGGTCTCGATCTCCGCGTTCGTCCAGTTGAACGCCACCGTCGGCCCCAAGCCGTTGCGCGGGCGCAGGCGCAGCAGCGGCCCCACGACCAGCGTGCGTCCCAGGTCCGTCTCCGCGGGGCGCGTCACCCGCACGGAGGCGCCCAGGCCGACGAGGCGCAACGGGCCGCCCTCGGGGCGCGGCGCCAGTGCCGGCAACCGCGGGCGGCTCGACGCCGGCGCGGCTCCCGGGCCCCTTCTCCCGCTCCCGGCATGCGGAGCGGCGTCCGGCTCACCGACGGTCAGAGCCGATTCGACCCGGGTCACCCCCGCCACCCCGCGGACGAGGGCCAGCGCCTGCTCCGCCTCGGCGGCCGAGCGCACCGTGCCGTGCAGAGTCACGACCCCGGCCTCCGCCCGGACGTCGATCGGCAAAGTTCCGAGGGCCGGGTCGTTGACGAGCGCCGTCTTGACCCGCACCGCGGTCTGCGCGTCGGCGACCGCGGTCGAAGCGATCGGGGCGGTGCGCGCGCTGCAACCGGCCGCCATGCCGATCAGCAGCACGACCGCGAGCAGGCGCTCGAGGCGGTCCCCGGGAAGATGGTGGCGCATGAGAAGGGACACGGCGAATCGGGGCGGCGACGCTCCTCTCGTACGTCGGACTATCGCATGCCGAACGCCGGTACGTCGAACGACCGATAACCCGGAAGCGGGGGAGCTCCGAAAACAGCGCCGAACCTGCTACCGTACCCGCAGGGCGGGGCGCCGCCGCGGCAGGCGCCGAGACGCATCCCGAAAACGCTCCGAGGACCATGAGCACTGCACCTTCCAAGAGGCCCCCTGCATCCCGCGCCGCCCGCGCGAGCCGATCGTCCGCGTCGCGGCCCGCGCGCCCGCGTCGCAGCCGGCGGGCGAGCGGGCGGCGGCGCCGGACGCTGCGGGGCCTGCTCCTGCGCGCCTGTCTGCTTCTGCTCGCCGTCGGCCTGACCGCCCCGTTGTCGGCAGTGCTCCTGCTGCGCTGGGTGCCGCCGCCGACCACCGCCTTCATGCTGCGGGACGCACTCGCCGCGGCCGACGCGGGAGGACCCGCACGGATGCCCTACCGGTGGACGAGCTGGGACGGGATCGCGCCGTCCGCCCCCCTGGCCGTCATCGCGTCCGAGGACCAGAAGTTCCCGGACCACAACGGCTTCGACGTCGAAGCGATTCGCATGGCGCTGGGGGACGCCCTGCAGGGCGAGCGCCTGCGCGGCGCGAGCACCATCTCGCAGCAGACGGCCAAGAACCTGTTCCTGTGGCCGGGACGCAGCCTGTTCCGCAAGGGGCTGGAGGCGTATCTCACGGTGCTCCTCGAGCTCTGCTGGAGCAAGCGTCGGATCGTGGAGGTCTATCTCAACGTCGCCGAGTTCGGGACGGGCGTGTTCGGCATCACGGCGGCGAGCGAACGGTTCTTCGACAAGCGCCCGGCGGAGCTGGACGCGGACGAGGCTGCGCTGCTGGCGGCGGTCCTGCCCTTGCCGTCCCGCTGGCGGGCCGACGATCCGTCGCCGCGCGTGCGCCGGCGACAGGCCTGGATCCGCAACCAGATGACCCGCCTGGGAGGAGTCGCCCTGATCGAGGAACGCATCGCCGATTGACGGTTCAACGCCACGGACTCAGGCGGCCGGGCGGGCACGGCCGCGCTCGGCGATCAGGTCGAAGTGAAGCGCATCGTCCGCAATCCGGCGGTCGGCCGTCAGCTCCCGATTCCGCCGCTCCCAGTAGGCCAGCAGATCGCGCGCCCGATCGAACGAGGCATCGTCGCCGTACTCGCTCGTTGCCCGGATGCAGGGGTACAGCGCCAGGATCCGGTCGAGCAGCGCGGCGGGATCGTGCTGCCCGTGGTTGGTCAGGTAGGTAGGGCTGAACTCGACGATGAGCGTGGGACGGTGCCGCTCGACGAGGTTGCGGCAGCCGTCGAAGGCGAGGGTCTCGTGGCCCTCGACGTCCATTTTCAGGAGATCGAGGCGGGGAAGCCAGGACAGCGCCTCGTCGAGGACGACCGTCTGCGCGTAGACCACGGCCGGCCCCGGTCGCTGCGCCGCGATCAGATGCGCGTTGGAGCCACCCGAGATCGAGACCACGCCGGCCCGGTCGGATGCGGCGTACGGCAGCACGCGAACGTTGTGCGTCCGGTTCGCCGCCATGCCGGCGTACAGCATCTGGACGTTATCGGGGTTGGGCTCGACCGCGGCCACGAGCCCGCGCTCACCCACCAGCGTCGCGGCCAGCAAGGCGATGCAGCCGACGTTCGCGCCTACGTCGACGACCACGTCCCCCTCCCGCACGCGCTCGCGGACGGCCTGTCGCACATGCGGCTCGTAGTCGCGGGTGTTGACGATCCGGCGCAGGAACGGCTCGGTCTCCAACTGTTCGTTGATGCAGACCCGGTAGCCGCCGAGATCGACCGCGGTCGGCCCCTCGGCGGCGCGCCCGCGCGCTTCCGCCGAGTTGACGAAGCTGCTGACCAGCTCGTCGAGCGAGATGCCGCGCGCCATTTCGCGCCGATGGTGGGCGAGCCCGCCGGGGTCGGGAGGGCGCCGCAGGAACAGGCGGTAGGAATAGTAGATGTCGTCGTCGGTTACGTCGTGCTCCCAGCGGCGCAGCAAACGGCTCCACAGGCGGCGCAGGGACAGCATGCAGCGACTCATGCTACAGCAAGCCGACACGGAGCTCGACTATACTGACATCGTCGACGTTATCCGTTCGGGCCTGCACGATTTCCTCGACGCGACGCAGGACGAGCTCAACGGCGCCGGCGACGAGATCCCGCATACGTTCTTTGCGCAGCGCCGGCAGGGAGAATCGTTGCGATGACCTACTGCGTCGGGATGAACGTGGAGGACGGCATCGTGGGCCTGTCCGACACCCTCATCACGTCGGGCCGCGAGGTGACGACGCTGCGCAAGGTCAACGTCTACTCGCCGCCGCGCGGCACCTTCTTCGTCATGACGTCCGGGCTCCGGTCGCTGCGGGACAAGACGCTCACCTACTTCGAGGATCGGCTGGCCGAGCGCGCCAGCCGCGACGAGCCGTTCGAGCGGCTCTACCAGGCGGTCAATTTGCTGGCCGAGCAGGTGCGGACGGTCGCGCACGAGGACAAGGCGGCGCTGCACGAGAGCGGCATGGCCTTCAACATCCACGCCCTCATCGGCGGCCAGATGGAGCGCGACGCGCGTCAGAAGCTCTACCTGCTGTACCCGGAGGGAAACTGGGTGGACACGGGCCGGCTGACGCCCTACCACGTCATCGGGTCGGTGGGCTACGGCAAGCCGCTCCTCGACCGCACCCTCAGGGTCGAGGACTCGATGCGGCATGCGTTCAAGGTCGCCTGCCTCTCCTTCGACTCGACCCGCATCAGCGCGGCGGACGTCGACTTTCCGATCGACGTCGTTCTGTACCGGCGCAACTCCTTCCGGATCATCGAGCGCCGCTTCCGGAAGCAGGACCTGGAGCAGCTCTCGCGCTGGTGGAACGAGCGCATCCGGCGCGCGATAGAGGAGACCCCGGAAGAGTTGCTCGACCGCGCCTACGACGAGATCGAGACCACCGCGCAGGCTCCTGCCTCCACCGTATCGTGAGAATCACGATCCGCCATCGAACGTCGTACGCCTTCGACGCGCCGGTCTTTCTGGAACCCCATGTCGTGAGGCTGCGCCCGCGGGCCGACGCCTCGCTCCGGATCATCGAGTTCACGCTGGAAATCGATCCCGAGCCGGTGGTGCGCGCCGACAACCTCGATCCGGAGGGCAACGTGATCACGCACGCGTGGTTCGAGGGCCGCTGGCCGCGCCTGACCCTCAGCACCCGCGCCGTCGTGGATACGCTGCTCACCGATCCGTTTCGATTCCTCGTCAGCGAGGCGGACCGGCCGCTGCCCTATGCGTACGCACCGGACCTCAGCGAGCGGCTGGCGCTTTACCGGCGTCCGCCGGACACCGCGCACCCGGCCGTACGGGAGCTGGCCCTGGCCGCGGCCGAGGATTCCGAGCGTGACCCGGCGCGCTTCCCGCTGGCGCTCGCCCGGCGCATCCGTGCGGGATTCGTGCGGGAGACGCGCCCGCAAGGCCCGCCGCTCTCTCCCGCAGCGACGATCGCGGCGGGGCGCGGCGCCTGCCGCGACCTCGCGGTGCTCTTCGTGGCCTGCTGCCGGGCGGTGGGCCTCGCGGCGCGCTTCGCCAGCGGCTACGCCCACAGCGAGAAGGCGGACTCGACCGAGCTGCACGCGTGGGGCGAGGTCTTCCTGCGCGGCGGAGGCTGGCGCGGCTACGATCCCACCCAGGGGCTCGCCGTCGCCGACCGCCACGTCACCGTCGCCGCCGCCGCCGCCCCCCGGGACGCGGCCCCGGTCACCGGCACGTTCCGCGGGGACGGGGTCACCGCGAGTCTCGCGGCGGAGATCGAGTTGGCGGCGCAAGAGTCATGAGCGACCGCCCTGCAGGGGCCCTGCGAGTGGCTTCGCGGCTCCGCCAGCGTCTAAGGCCTGCTATACTATGCAGTTGATCCCGCCTGCGCCTTCTTGCTGGGAGGTCGTTCAACGGTAGGACACGCGGCTCTGGACCGTGGAATCGGGGTTCGAATCCCTGCCTCCCAGCCAAACTTCGCCAGAGCGAAGTTTGGATGGGAGGCAGGGATTCAGGCGCTCCGCCGCTCTCGCGGCTTCGGGCGCGAATCCTGAGACTGTTTACCTCACTGGATCTCCTCCCGGTTTCGCTGGGCTGGGCGGGCAGGGATGCAGGCACTGCGCCGCTCCCGCGGCTTCGGGCCTGGAGCTGGCGACGCTCGTTGACGCGTGTCTGCCGTCAGCGGTACGCTGATGTCTCAGGGTCTCGAGTTGGCTCCGCACGGCGCACGCCTCGGGTCGGGGAATGGGCACTCGTTCGCGTGGTTGCCAGGATCTGTCACCCGACCGTGACAGAATCCCTGCCGCATGACGCAGGTCGGCGGGCCCTGGTGCGCTGCTGCACGACGCCCGGATGA
Source organism: Vicinamibacterales bacterium (assembly GCA_963662835.3). Taxonomy (GTDB): domain Bacteria; phylum Acidobacteriota; class Vicinamibacteria; order Vicinamibacterales; family UBA8438; genus WTFV01. Next base: position 2,255,589 of record CAXXVU020000002.1, on the reverse strand, counting down.
CGAGACCAGGTGAGGATGAGTCAGGCGCAAGACCGGTGGCATCTCTACGGCGGACGCGACCCGCGCGATCTGCCGTCGTACACGAGCCGGGAGGCGGCGCGGTACGTGCGACTTCCGCTCCGCACCGTACAGAACTGGTCGTTCGGGTTCCACACGTATGGCGGAGATCCTCTGATCCACGTCGCAGATCAAGAGCGCCATCTGCTGTCCTTCTGGAACGTGGCCGAGTTGCACGTGCTGGGGGCCCTCCGCCGGTATCATCGCATTCCCCCGCAGAAGCTCCGCACCGCGATTCGCTATCTGGAGGAGTCGTTCGACAGTCGACACCCATTACTGTCCGAGAGCATGCTGACGGATGGCGTTTCGATCTTCGTCGCACGAGCCGGGGCCCTGATCAACGCGACCAGAAGTGGCCAACTCGCGATGCGGCAACTGATGGAGGCCCACCTGCGGCGCATCGATCAGGACGTCGATGGCTTGGCTATTCGCCTCTATCCCTTCGTGCGCCACGATCCAAACACGCCCCGCTCTCCTGCGATGCTGCCCGACGAGCCGAGGATCATTTCGCTGGATCCACGGGTGCGCTTCGGACGACCGGTGATCGTGGAGACCGGCATACCCACCGAAGAGGTCGCCGAGCGGTTCCGCGCCGGCGACACTGTCCGGCAATTGGCTGAGGAGTATGGCCGGCGGTCGCAGGAAATCGAAGAGGCGATCCGGTGCGAGCTCACGCTCGACCACGCCGCCTGATCATCCGTACGAGTTCTTTCTGGACGAGTGCGTCGCAGCACGACCCGTGGCGGACATGCACTAGCCGTCGCAGCCGACGGCCAAGGCGAGCGCGCGGCAGATCTCGCGCATCTCCTCCGGACCGAGCCGGCCGATGCGGCGCTCGAGACGCGCGCGCTCGACGGTCTGCACGTGGTCGAGATTGACGGCCGACTCCTGCTGCAGGCCGTGCTCGGGCCCGATCACCACCTCGCCCGGGGCCCCGCGGATGGTCGACGTGATCGGCGCGACCATCACCGTGCGGAGCAACGGGATGACCTCCTGCCTCGTGAGCACGGCGACGGGACGGCGCTTGTCCCGGCCGGTGAACCGGTAGGTCCAGATATCGCCCCGATTCACGGCTCGGGCCATACTCCTTCATGCTCCCAGCCGCGGAGGTCGTCGTCCGGCCCCACGCCGTCGCCATAGGCGCGCGCGTAGGCGTCGGCTACTTCGCGCGCGCGACGGCGCTGCAGGTACTCGGCGGCCGCGCGACGGAGAACGGCGGACCGACCGCTGCGCCTGACCTCGTCGTCGGCGTCGAGTCGACGCAGCAGATGCTCGTCCAGCATGACCTGTACGGCTTTCATGTGTATAGATTATCAACATAGAATGTCGCGTGCCCGTAGCAGGCAGATTCCTGCCCTCCGACGATCCGCCCCGCTTCGCCCTGTCCCGCGGCGTCTTCCTGCGCCTGCTCGGCTTCGTCTACTTCGTGGCCTTCGCCTCGCTCGCGCCGCAGCTCGAGGGCCTGGTCGGATCGGCCGGGCTGCTCCCGGCCGCGGACTATCTCGAGCGGGCCTACGACCTCTGGGGCCGGGACGCCTACCTGCAGCTCCCCACGCTGCTCTGGATCTGGCCGGGCGATGCGCTTCTCATGGCGCTGTGCTGGCTCGGGATCGCCTTGTCGATCGCCGCGATGCTCGGCATGGCCCCGGTTGCCGTCCTTGCATTGCTGTGGGCCGTCTACCTGTCGCTCACCGTCGCCGGACAGGACTTCCTGTTCTTCCAGTGGGACCTGCTGCTGCTGGAGACCGGCGTGCTGGCCGTGCTCTATGCGCCTCCGGGCTGGTGGCCGCCGCTGGAGACCCGGCGTCCGCCCAACGCCGCGGCGCGCTGGCTCGTCTGGAGCCTCGCGTTCAAGCTCACCTTCCTGTCGGGCATCACCAAGCTCCTCAGCGGCGACGAGACGTGGTCGGGCCTGACCGCGCTCCGCTACCACTACGAGACGCAGCCGATACCGACCTGGGTGGGCTGGTACGCGCACAACGCCCCCGACTGGTTCGGCGTCCTGTCGGTCGGGGTGATGTTCTGCATCGAGATCGCCGTGCCCTTCGTCGTCTTCGTTCCGCCCCGGTTCCGGGGCGTGCGAACGGCCGGCTGTGCGCTGCTCTGCCTGTTGCAGGCGCTGATCGCGGTCACCGGCAACTACGGGTTCTTCAACCTGCTGGCCGTGGTGCTCTATGTCGCGTTGCTGGACGATACGGCCATCGTCCGCGTGCTGCCGTGGCTGCAGGCGCCGCCCGGATACGCGCAGCAGGGAGAGCCGCGGCCGGGGCGGTGGCGCCGGGCCGCGGCGATACCGGTTACCCTCCTGGCGGTCCTGAGCGCGCTGACGGTCGTCCGCGAGATCCGGCGGCCGGCGCCGCTGCCGGATTGGTCCGACGCGCTGCTCGGCGCCGTGGCTCCGCTGCGTTCGGTCAACGGCTACGGCCTCTTCCGCGTGATGACGACCGAGCGGCCGGAGATCGTCATCGAGGGATCGGCCGACAGCGTGACCTGGACCGAGTACGCGTTTCCGTGGAAGGCGGGCGACCTCTCACGCGCGCCGGGCTTCGTCCAGCCGCACATGCCGCGCCTCGACTGGCAGATGTGGTTCGCGGCCCTCGACCCGCAGCGGCAGGCCCACTGGCTGTTCGCCCTCGTCGACCGGCTCTTCGAGAACAATCCGGCGGCGCTCGGGCTGCTCGACGGCAATCCCTTCCCCGGCGAGCCGCCGGACCATATCCGGCTGGCGCTCTACCGCTACCGGTTCACCACGCCCCGGGAAGGCGCGGACGGGAGCTGGTGGACACGCGAGCTGACCGGGTATCTCACCGAGCCGATCCCCCGCCGGCGTTGAGCGCCGCGGCCTGCGCCCGGCGTCCACCGCCGCGTGGACCGCACCTCCGGCGCAAGCGAAGCGGCTCAATGCACGCCGTGCACCCGGAACTTCTGGCGGGCGGCGATGTCGGCCAGCGCCCGCCGCGCGTACGACTCGGTTTCGGGGTGCGGATCGGCATCCAGCACCGCGAACAGGTGCTGGTAGGCAGCGGTCGGCTGGTCGCGCGCGTAGAGCTGCACCAGACCGGCTCCCAGATGCGCCTCGGCGACGTACGGACCGAGCGGATAGTCGCGCAGGTGCCGCTGATAGACCACCAGCGCGGCGTCGGCATGGCCGTTGTTGGCCAGCCAGCGCCCGAAGTTGATGGAGTCGATCGGCATGAGCAGCCGGGCCGTACGCGCCGCGCTCAGGCCGAAGTAGGCGGGCGCGGCCCGTTCGTGCTCCCCGGCCGCGATCAACTGCCGGACGCCGCGCAGCGACGCCGGGTCCGCGTCGAGCGCCGGGGCCGCCGGGGCCACCGGGTCCGGCTCGAAGTCCGCCGGCCGCCGCTGCAGCTCGCGCCGCTCGCTCCACCAGGCGTAGGCCAGTCCCCCGACAAAGCCGCCGATATGCGCGCCGTAGGCGACGCCGCCGCCGCCGGCGCCGCGCGTCACCAGGAACGGCAGCAGGTTGTCGACGATGAGGTACATCCCCAGCACCAGCCGCGCGGGCGCGTAGACCACGTTCATGAAGATCGGGAACAGCATGATCCACAGCCGCACCCGATTCCTCGGGAACCAGATGAAGTAGAACCCGAGCACGCCGGAGATGGCGCCCGAGGCGCCGACCATCGGCAGGACGGACCCGAAGTCCAGCACCGCGTGCGACAGGGTGGCCAGGACGCCGGTGCCGAGATACGCCGCCAGGTAGCGCGCCGGACCGAGCCGGTGCTCGACGTTGTCGCCGTAGATCCAGAGGAACAGCATGTTGCCGGCGAGGTGCATGAACCCGCCGTGCAGGAACAGCGAGGTCAGCAGCGCGATCATGTCCGGATCGGCGGGGCGGAACCCGTAGGAGAAGACGACCAGGTCGTAGGCCGAGGTCTGCAGCAGCAGCCGCTCCGCCGCCATCCGCCCGGAGAGCTGCGAGCCGATGGCGTTCACGTACTCCCAGAGCAGCGGGTCGTCCGGCGCCGGGCGGACCCCGCTGAGCGGCAGCGTCACGAACAGGAACACCGCGACGTTGAGTCCGATCAGGGTATACGTGACGACCGGCACGCCGCGCGGGTTCGGCTCGTCGCCGAGCGGCAGGAACATGGATCAGCCTTCCGTGGCCGCTACCGCCCTCGTGTCGGACAGCAGCTCGTCCAGGGTCTCCAGGCGCCGTGCAATCTCGTCGCGGACGGTGCGGAACCCGTCGAGCCTCTCCGCGTCGGACCCGGCCCCGCCGGCGGGGTCCGGCAGCGGCCAGTGCAACCGCCGCGCCGTCCCCAGGAACGCCGGACAGACCTCCTCGGCGCAAAGCATCACGACGAGATCTACCGACGCCGGGTCGATCGTCTCCACGCTCTTGGAATGGTGCCCGCTGATGTCGATGCCGACCTCGTCGAGCGCCGCGATGGCGAACGGATTGACCGTCGCGGGCGACGACCCGGCGCTGGCCACGCGAACCCGGTCGCCGAACCGCGCCCGCGCGAGGCCTTCGGCCATCTGGCTGCGGGAAGAGTTGGCGACGCAGAGAAAGAGAAGGCCTAGCATCGTTGTACGCTATCACGTGGAGGCACACATGATGCGGCGATTCGTTCTGTCGATTCCGGTTCTGCTGCTTTGCGTCGCCTGCGGCGGCGGCGACGACGCGGGTCCGACTTCACCCACGACCCCCACGTCGCCCAGCGTCGGGCTCGACGTTTCGTTCGGCACCGAGGATCTGACTGTGGGAACGGGACAGGAGGCGATGAACGGCGACACCCTGTCCGTGCACTACACCGGCTGGCTCTACGACCCGAACGCTACCGAGAACAAGGGCATGCAGTTCGACTCCAGTCGGTCGCGCGACCCGTTCGCGTTCACCCTCGGCGCCGGCAACGTGATTGCCGGCTGGGACCAGGGGGTCCTCGGGATGCGGGTCGGCGGTCTCCGGCGCATCGTCATTCCGCCCGAGCTCGGCTACGGCAGCAGCGGGCAGGGGCCCATCCCCGGAGACGCGACCCTGCTCTTCGAGGTCGAGCTGCTCGGCATCGGCTGACCGCCGCACCGGCCCGGCCGCGGGCCTGCCCACGCACGTGCGCCCGCGTGGGCGCGTGGGATTGCTCACCGCACGTGCGCCCGCGTGGGATTGCTCACCGCACGTGCGCCCGGATCTGGTGATTGATCCGGTGGATGCGCCGCTGCAGCATCTTCACCCGCGCGCGGTCGCCCGCCTCGAAGGCCGACTGCTTCTCGGCCTTGAGCGCCCGCATCGTCCGCTTCGCGGCGTTCTTGTCGAAGCCGCCGACCACGTGGTGGTGCTCGTGGGTGTCGATCCCCAGCGCCTTGCAGAGCCCCGGCAGCAGGTGCTCCTTGTTGAGCTGCGAGAATCCCTGCACCGCCTCGTGATCGAGGCCGCGGGCAATCTCCCGCAGATCGCCGATGGTCTTGTGCCTCAGTTGCTCGTACGTGTACTCCGCCATGCGAACCTCTCCCGATGAACGCCTCGCTCCGCCCGGAAACCGTCGCCTTGGGGCTCCGGTTGCCGCCCAGCCAACCCTGCAGGAATCCGCGCCTACGGCGCAGACTCCTGCTCCGCGGGCAGCGCGAACACGAACAACCCGTTGCCTGCGTTCGGACGCCGTACGTCGGGGATCAGCTCCGCCGGCATCGTCGTCCAGCTCCCGCCCCCGGTGCCGGTCCCGATCGCGACGTACTGCCGGCCATCCACGCTGTAGGTGACGGGGAAGCCCTGCACCGCGGTCGGCAGGCGCGTCTCCCAGAGCTCGTCGCCGGTCGCCACGTCGTAGGCGTACGCCCGCCGGTCATAGGTGCCCACGAACGTCAGGCCGCCCGCCGTCGTCAGCGCCGCCGAGATGTACGGCGACCGCTTGCGCTGCGACCAGAGGATCTCGCCGCTCACGTGCATCGCGACGAACTCGCCCATGTTGCCGTCGCTGTCCGGATGCAGGAAGTTCTCCCGGAACACCATCCCGGCCCCGCCGCCCCCTTCGCGGAACTCGACCTCGCTGTAGATGGTCCGCTGGCAGTTGAGCGTCAGGGGAATGTAGAACGCCTCGGTCTCGGGGCTGTAGGCCATCGCCCGCCAGCTCTTCAGGCCCGAGTGGCTCGGGCAGAACGACAGCTCCTCGTCGAGCACCGGCATCATGCCGGGCCGGAACGACATGCGCCCGGTCTCCGGGTCGATGTCGACGATGTTCTGGTAGCCGAGGTCGGTGGCATTGATGTACTGCCCCGTCTCGCGGTCGAGCTGCCACAGGATGCCCAGCTTGCCCATCGTGAAGACGGACGGACGCCCGTCGACCTCGACGAGGATGCGTTCGAAGGTCTCGTCCATGTCGTGGGACTCGCCCGGCAGGTGCTGGAAGTACCAGCGCATCTCCCCCGTCTGCGGATCGAGAGCGAGGGTCGAGCTGGTGTAGAGCGCGTCCGCATCGGTGCGGCGGCTCACCTGCGCCCACGGCTTGGCCTGCGCCACGCCCCAGTAGGTGAGGCCGAGGTCCGCGTCGTAGCTCCCGGCGATCCAGGCGTCGCCGCCGCCGCGGAACATCATCGGCAGGTCGCCCCAGGTGTCGCCCCCCGGCTCGCCCGGCCGCGCCACGGTGGAGGTCCGCCACAGCTCGCGCCCGGTCTCGGCATCGTGCCCGGTGATGAAGCAGCCTTCCTCCCAGAACCGCAGGCAGCCGGCCATCCCGGAGATCACCACGCCCTCCACCACCAGCGCGCCGCTGCTGAAGAAGAAGCCCTTCGACGAGTCGGCGACCTCCGCCTCCCACACGATCTCGCCGGTCTGCGCGTCCAGTGCCACGATGTTCGCGTCCGCGGTGTTCAGGATGATCCTGTCCTGGTAGATCGCGATGTTGCGGTTGGGGCGCCCGCGGCCGCGCGCGGTCGGGAACTCCCGGCGGTACTCCCACAGCATGTCGCCGGTGGCGGCGTCGAGCGCCTGCACGATGTTGCCGGGGCTGGCCAGATACATCACCCCCTCGTGCACGATCGGCGTGGTCTGCTGCGACCCCGGCTCCATCGCCCACGACCAGACCATGCGGAGATCGCCGACGTTCTCGCGCGAGATCTGATCCAGGGGGCTGTACCCCCAGCCGTCCTGCGTCCGGCGCCAGTTCAGCCAGCTCTCCGGCGGCGGATCGGCCAGCACCGCGTCGGTCACGGCGCTGACCGCGGGCGCCTGGGCCGCAGCCGGCGCGGCGACGGCCAGAACGGCGGACAGGACCAGAGCGGCGAGCGTGACGATCGAAACGGGACGAGTCATCGTGGACTCCCTTCGACTGCAGGCCTGCGGCCGTGACATGTGTGTCGATTCCGTTGACGGCACCATATCACGGGTGCAGTCCGGGACCGCGGCGGCGATCGCGCACGACAGCTCCTCGGTCGGCAGAGCTCGCTGCCGTGGACCGCACGGCGTCTTCGGCGGCGTCGGAAGACGACGTCCGTGCGTGCGCCCACGTTGGGCCGGACGGCCGCGCACCGCGATGGTGCAAATCGCTGAACCGGTCCGCGTTGACGAATCGCTTCCACCGGAACGACGCGTTCTTCAACAGGCTTTTCCACAGCTTCTGTGGATCCCCCTCAATGAGCGGGTCAAAACCGGCCATTTATGGGCGCCTCAAAACCGGCCATTTCCGACGGCCCGAGACTGGAGTCGAGATCTACTTCACGGCGTCCTCTGTTGGCAAGGTGTTTGCCGGCGCGCTAGCCGTCACGCCCGAAGCCTCTGGGCAGCTCGACAGCCCCTCCAGTACCGACAGATCCAGATCGCAGACCTGCTCGGGCAACTCCGCAGTCGCGGAGCCGGCCAGCGATTCCGGCAACGCGTCCCGCCACTCCCGGTACTGTTCCTGCAACTCCAGGAGCGTCTGCACGGCGTCGTTCCACTGCTGTGGCCGCGACTCCGGTCCGCTGGCCGACGGTACCGGATCCGGGATTCGCCGGCCTTGCGCCGCTCCCGATAACGTGCCTGCCGTTCCGCGTTCGTCAACGCCACACGACCATCCTGCACCGTTACGTAACGGAGCGAGGAGGAGGCGGTCGGCCGAGCGTTCGAGGCGCAAGCGTGGCGACAGACCCACCGCTCGGTTGTCATCGGCATCGGTGTATGCGTGCGCGTTGGTCCGCGACAGCGTGCGCGAGGTAATGCTCCGAGCGGAGGGAGGGCCTTGTCTGGTCTGGTCTCCCGGGTAGAGGTTCCGAGCCGGACGTCGGTGTTGGTCATGCCCGGCCGGGTTACCCTCGCGAGACGGAACGGCCGGGCTGGGCCGGAGGGTGTGGTCGACGACGACGAGCGGGAAAAGGGCGTTCCGTCGAGCGACCACTCGAGTGTCGCGGAAGGCTCGTCTGGCGCACGCGGTGCCCGTGGAAACGATCGCTGGCGGTTGTTGCGCCAGGCGAGCCTGGAGGCGGCGCTCTCGCGCGCGCGGACCACGTCCGGATGGGCGTTGACGCTCGGCCGCGCGCGAATCCTCCGCTCCGCTGTGTTCGGACTGCGGCCCGGTGCGAAAGCGCCGGATGCGCCACCGACTCCCCACCGGTTACGCACCTCCCGTCGACTCTACCAAGGTGGTCCGCACGCGGGTGCGCCAGCTGCGCGGCCCGCACTTGAGCACGTGCGCGTGATGCAGGAGCCGGTCGAGCAGCGCGGTGACCGCGGCGGTGTCGCCGAGCAGCTTCCCCCACTCGTCGACCGGGCGGTTGGAGGTGAGCATCGTCGAGGCCCGCTCGTAGCGGCGCATGATGAGCTCGAGCAGGTCCTCGGCGGCGGTGTGGGGCAGCTTGCGCATGCCGAGGTCGTCGATGATGAGCAGGTGCGCACGGGCCAGCTCGGCGAGGTATTCCTTGCGGGTCTCGGCCAGCGTCGCCTCGGCGAGTTCTTCGAGGAAGGCGTGCGTTTCCCGGTAGAGGACGCGATAGCCCTGCTGGATCGCGGCGCGTCCGATGGCCTGGGCAAGGTGACTCTTCCCGGTACCGGGTTGGCCGATCAGGAGGACGTCCTCGCGCTTTGCGATGAAGCGTGCGGTGGCGAGCTCGAAGACGAGCGCGCGGTTGATCTTCTTGTTGAAGTCGAAGTCGAAGCTGTCGAGCGAGCGGTCCGGGTCCCGGAATCGGGCCTGCTTGTGCCGGCGGGCGAGCAGGCGGTCCTCGCGGCGCTGGAGCTCGTCGGAGACGAGCGCGGCGAGCAGGTCGATGGGGGCGAGCTGCTCGGTCTGGGCCTGGAGCAGGCGCGTCTCGAGGACGTTTGCCATGCCGGAGAGGCGCAGCTTGCGCAGCGCCTTGTCGAGTTCGACGAGATTCATGAAGGGTCTCCTGTTCTGCGGTCGATCAGATCGCGGTAGACGGTCAGTTCGCGGATGAGCGGGTCGACTTGGCGCAACGACAGCGGCGGCGCGCCGGGGTAGCGGTCGAGGTAGCGCTTCAGGAAGCGGTAGGTGGGCACGCCGAGTTCGAGCGCGGCGGTGGCGGCGTGTTCGACGACGGCGGGACTGTGCTTCCTGGCGAGCGAGAGGACGCCGAGGATGCGGCGGACGCCGGCGGCGCCCTCATGGCGGTGGATGTGGTCGCAGACGGCGGAGATGGCGGGACCGGCCCGCTTGGCGGCGGCGAGCAGGGCCAGGGTCTTCGGCGGGGTGCGGGTGGGCCGGTCGTCGTCGGCGATGCGATGCCAGCCGCGCTGCGTGCGCAGGTGCTCGCGCAGCAGTTGGCCGTTGCTCGGGTCGAGGAGGCGGACGTGGATGTCGTCCCACTGCACGTCGACACGTCGACCGATCCAGCCGGGCGGCGCCGAGTAGTAGGCCGAAGCTACCTCGACGCAACCGTCCAGATGCACACTGCGGCGGCCGTACTGGTAGTAGCGGAACGGCTCGAGGGGCAACGGGCCGAGCGCGGGGCGTTCTTCCTCGAACATGGCGGCGACCTGGCGCTTGGTCGTACCGTGGATGCGGGTGTCGGCCCAGCGCTGCTCCCAGCGGTCCAGGTACGCCTGGCCGTCGTCGAGATGCTCGAAGCGGAGACCGCGCAGCGGCGTTTTCTGGGCGTGACCGACGCTGGCTTCGACTTTGCCCTTCCGATCGGGATCGCGGACGCGGCACGGCAGGGCGACGACGCCGTAGTGGGCGAGCACGTCGCGATAGAGCGGATTCAGCGTCGGGTCGTAGATGTCCGGGGTGAGGACGCCCTCCTTGAGGTTGTCGAGGACGACGACGCGTACGGTGCCCCCCAGGCGACGGAACGCGCGCTCGTGCAGCTCGGCCCAGACCTGTGCGCTGGAACGGTGAACCAGCAGCCGGACGGCCTTGCGCGAGTAGCCCAGGGCGAGGACGAAGAGCCGTGTCCGGCGGTACTTGCCGGTGTCCGGGTCACGGACCATCGGCCCCTCCCCGTAGTCAACCTGTGCTTCTTCTCCGCGGTCCGTGGTGATGACCGCCCGGGCCTCGACGGCGGGCTGCTGCCGGACGGTCGAGACGAAGCGCCGCACGCTCGTATAGCTCGCCGGGAAACCGTGGTCGTCGACCAGGTCCTGCCAGACGGCCATGGCGTTGCGGCCGCGGCTGAGCGCGTCGACGATCAGCTCGCGGTACGGCTCGCACGCGCTCGCCTGTGGCGCTCGACTGGGCCGCTGCGCGGGGACGGGCGCGTCGGCGTCGGCGCCCTTGCCGGCGGCCGTGACCGGCAAAGAGTCGGTGGGCGCCTCCGGCGAAATGGCCGGTTTTGCCGGGCGAGCGGGAGGCCGGCCACGACCCCGCACGGTCAGGCCGGCTGCCTTCAGGTAGCTGCTGGCGGTCTCGCGCCGGACCCCGGTGGCCTCTTCGATCCGCCGCAGCGACCAGCCGAGGCGCCCCAGCGCGAGAACCTGTTGTCGTTTCTCTTCCTTCAAGACGTTGCTCATGCCAGCAGGAACGTCGTGTTCCAGGCCGGCGTCAACGTCTCGGGCCGCTATCGGAAATGGCCGGTTTTCAGCCGCCCACTAATGGCCGGATTTGGGCGCCCACCGAGGGATCCCGGCCCGACGGATTCGGCGCCCCTCGGCCAGCGGCGATCGACGCTGCCGAACAGCCGCCGCCGGCCGGGCGCGGCGGACCTCCCGTGCGGTCAAGTCTCAATAAATGAACTACTTGCCGCCACGGTCCAGAGCGCGGACGCAGCGCGTGGGACCGCTGCGGAGACCCTCCGACGACCGGTCGCAGACATGCCGAGCCAGGGGCCGCGACCTGCTGCTCGATGCCGGAATCAACAGGCCGCGAAACCGCCGTGTCTCGCCGCAGGCCCGGCGTTGCCGGCCACTGCCGCCCGTCCCGGTACTGTGGTTCGTGCGTGGGCGAAAGACGGACTACCCCCTCGTGCACGCGCCCTACCCCGACAGGCGTCGCCTGCGGCGGAGACTCCTGGCAGCCGGGCCTGGCCAGGAGTCTGCGTCCTTTCCAAGGGTGCAGACCCGAACAACACCGTTCAATACCCGAGTCCCGCCGGCCTACCGTCCCTGTCTTCGGAACCGTCGGACTACCATCCCAAAGCCACAGCCGCACCCATACTGTTCCTCGACAACATCGGCCTCACCCCCAGCCGCGCCGACCCCGGCATCCCCGCAACGTACAGCGTCTGTCGTATTTTCGCATCGACAACTGCTCCGACGACCCCTCCCACCACTACCGTTGGAATGGTGGAATAGGCGACTACATACGCGCACTGCTCCGTATTCTGTTGTGTTGCCTTACAGGTGATACCTGTCATCAAGACAGCCCCAATGCCAAGAAGCAAGCCAAGGCCTACTCCATTCTCCAGAGAGTCCCCGCGCTCTATCCTCAGGATATCCGCATCGCGCAGTCTCCATGTTTGAGCCCCGCTCGTAACCGACAACGCATCGGGCGACAGATCCGCAATGGCACCGCTAATCGGTCTCCCTGTAGCGCGCGTTATGTAGACATCCTCGCCCACGAATGTCCCTTTCGCCCCCATCAGTTCAGCCAGCGAGCGGGCTGCCTCCTGGGCCTTCGTTTCCACCGGCAAGGCAACAAGCATCCAACAGAGCAGCGTCACAAACCATGGTGAGCTCATCCCGATGTCTCCTTCTTCAACCGAGCGACCAGTGCCGAAGGAATGTGGCCTGCTGCCAGCATCGACTCCTCAGAAACGTACGCCAACGCCGACCAGCACTTCACTCAACGTCGCCTGCAGCAAGCTCACCAGGCCTGGATCGGAATCGTTGGCAGACACAAATCCCCTGGACTGCGCCCGAACGAAGAACCGAGTTCCGACGGCAATCTCAATCCCCCCGCCGAGCACGCCGGCAAAGTCGTCTTCAGCGTTCCGAACACACTCCTCTGGACGCTCGAACAACACGTCCCCTCTGAACAGCTCCCGAGACGCATTGCACCTATAGCTTCCGGAATCGTAGTAACCCACGCCGAAGAGGAGGTGCGTCCGGACCCGGCGCTCCTCGCGGAAATGTCGGGTGACCACGACGCGCACAGCGTCGACGTCCCAACCGTCGACCCACGTGTACTCGCTTGTGAACTCCCCGCGTCCAAATGTCCCCGACTCTTCCTCCCGCCCCTGCCTGTGCGAATAGTCGATTTCGAGACGCAGTCGTCCGGACCCGACGGCAAACCAGCCACCGACGCCGACGGCGCGGAATCCGTACAGCCCCGGCAGGCCAAGCGCGGCCCCCGCACTGAACCTCCAGCGCGGTTCCGCCATCGTCTCGAGAGCCTGCGGCGAATGCAGGGGCGGACCGGCTTCCGCTGCCGCTTCATCGGGGTCATCGGCGGCGGCAGCCACTGAACTCCCCAGCACCGTACCTGTTGCCACGACCGCCACGAGCCGTCGCATCGCATTCGAGGGCATCTCGTCACCTCCTGCAGGGGAATGCGCCGAAAGTGAACGAATCGGCTCAGGTCGACGGAAAGAACGGCCGGTGGACGCCGCCCCCGAACAGCATCACGATGTGCCATGGTGGAGACTGCCGGCCATTTTCGGCGTCTGCGCAACCTCGGCGTGGAGGTCGGACGTTTCTCCGTCCAGGGGGACGCAGGTCACCAGGTCATCGACAACCGCGCACCCATACGGTCGCGCGACACGATCGGGGAAACGCGCACCTGCGCCGCGCCCGGCCGCCGATACAACGTGCCGTGCATCAACGCGTCGACACGCGCCCCGATGGCTGCCCCCCCAACCAGGGTCACCGGAAGCGCTATGTATATGAAGCACTCCACCGAACCCCCACAGACTCCGATACGGCCCTCCACGTGCATCCCGACCATCCCGGCGGCCAACCCGAACAACACACCGTTCAATACCGAGTCCCGCCGGCCTACCGTCTGCACCTCATCGGCCTGCAGAATGACCGACCGTTCTTCGCCGACGATTCTGAGCGCCGTCAGGGATGCCTCCGCGACAGCGCCGTTCACCCTCCGCCCGTGCACATCCTCCACGTGCACCATTTCCCCGACGGTGAGACCGGCCAGCGTCGACACGGGCTCCGCCGGCGGTACTGCGATCCAGCCGGTGTGTATGCCTGCCGCCGCGAGGACGGCCGCAATCTCCCACATGCTTCCCCCTTACCGTCAGGTCGCGAGGACCCATTCCCAGGCGCCAAGGCACGCAACCTCGTGACCATGCCAAGGCCATCCGAACGTGCCGGGTCACGCGGCACGCACTACGCGTTCTGCGCCGCGGCGCGGTGGGCGCCTGCCATCGCGGCGCGCCGACCGGTCGGGCCCATTCACAGCGTCACCCGCAATACTATTCCTCAAGCGCCACCACCGCCGCCCGGAGTTCCGTCAGATGCACCGCCCTGATCAGCGTAACGTTCGCGACGATCGTCGGATCAGTGTAGGTGGGCACTCCACGCCCGGCCGCGACGTGCGCCTCATTCAGCGCTGTGCGCAACTCAGTCATGTGTACCACCCTGACGGGTGTCGTGAGAAAGTGAATCGTCGCGTCGGTCCAGGCGAACGCGGTCAAGCCGAAGCGGCGGCGTAGGCCATCAACGCGTGCACGGAGCTCCAGCGTATGCACTGCCCGTATCGGCGTCGACTCTATCGAGTCAAGGGTAAACGGCGCGCCCGGTTCGTGAGCCTTCTTGCAGTCCGACGGCAACCAGTTCCAGTCCGGGTCCATGTACTTTCTCGAATACGCATATCTGTAATCACCTTTCTCACAGACCGGGGCCGAGTCATGGACGACATGGTAGTCCTGGTCCATTTCAAACAGCAAACGGTGGTCGGGTTCAAGAATCGTCAACTGTCCCGCAGGCCCCCGTGAGTACGATTCCGGCGGAGTGAGGCGTTCGTCCTTGAACTGATTCACGCGACACCTTCCAGGCGGGGGCGTCTCAAGTGGACATCCTCCATCAGTCCCGCACTCGCAATACCGCCCCTCCTCGCACACTTCGTCATCCGGCACCCATTTTTCTTCGGAGTGACACATTTCTTGGCCGACACCCACATAATAACTGCGGTTGACAGGGACATAATCCGAAGGGTAAAAGAAATTAATCTGCCCGCGAGGGTCACCGTCATCCGTCTCAATCTGAAAATTGAATGGCCAGTGCGGACAATTGCAGCCGTCCAACCCCAACCGGCAGGCCAACGCGCCCAGCACCCCACAGGCCTTATCTTCGGTTATTCTCCACTTCGGAAACTCACGGCCCTCCCGATCATAGTACACATCCATCCACTTGCGTTGGAGCTCCGGCTTCGCCATCATAAACGTGCGATTGTGCTCCCCACCTCCACACTTGTTTCTATCCCTGCCATATATGGCATGCAGCTCAGTGATATCCGGCAATATCCGGACAGGTGCAAGCGGTGCGTATTCCAGATGAAGACTTCCCGCGCACCGGGTGGGAGTTCATTGTAAGCCGTACACACGTCGCCTTTGTTGTTTCGGGTCACCCAGTCCTCGAACAATCGCTTGCGATGCTCGTTCAAGGTCACCTCCGGTTCCGTATCCTGCACCGCCACGGTGACGGTATCGGTCGCCGAAAGCCTCCCATCGGACACCGTCAGGCGAAAGACCAACGAGGTGTCGGCAGTGACCTGCGGCGCCGTGAACGTCGGGCTGGACGTCGACACGCTGCTCAGCGTCACCGTCGTCCCGCCTGTCTGCGTCCACGTATACGACAGCCTGTCGCCGTCGGCGTCGGAGCTGCCCGAGGCGTCCAGCATCACCGTGGCCCCTTCGTCCACCGTCTGGTCGGCGCCCGCGTTGGCGACCGGCCGTCGATTGGGGGGGCGGGTATTTCGCACCCTCACGGTAACGGTATCGGTCGACGAGAACTCCCCGTCGGACACCGTCAGGGTGAACACCAACGACCTGTCGTAAGTGACCTGCGGCGGCGTGAACGTCGGGCTGGACGTCGAAGCGCCGGTCAGCGTCACAGACGTCCCGCTCGTCTGTGTCCACGCATATGTCAGCGTGTTGCCGTCGGGGTCGGAGCTGCCCGTGCCGTTCAGCGTCGCCGCATCCCCTTCGTCCACCGTCTGATTGGGCCCCGCGTCGGCCACCGGCGCTCGATTGGGCTCAGTCGTGTCCTGCACCGTCACGGTAACGGTGTCGGTCGCCGAGAGATCCCCATCGGACACCGTCAGGGTGAACACCAACGAGGTGTCCGCAGTGACCTGCGGCGCCGTGAACGTCGGGCTGGACGTCGACCCGCCGGTCAGCGTCACAGTCGTCCCGCTCGTCCACGCATACGTCAGAGTCACGCCCTCGGGGTCGGAGCTGCCCGTGCCGTCCAGCGTCACCGTACTTCCTTCGTCCACCGTCTGATCCGCGCCCGCGTCGGCGACCGGCCGTCGATTGGCGGGGGACATGTCCTGCACCGCCACGGTGACGGTGTCGGTCGCCGAGAGATCCCCGTCGGACACCGTCAGGGTGAACACCAACGAGGTGTCCGCGGTGACCTGCGGCGCCGTGAACGTCGGGCTGGACGTCGACCCGCCGGTCAGCGTCACAGTCGTCCCGCTCGTCTGTGACCATGCATACGACAGCGTGTCGCCCTCGGGGTCGGAGCTGCCCGTCCCGTTCAGCGACACCGTATCCCCTTCGTCCACCGTCTGATTGGCGCCCGCGTCGGCAACCGGCCGTCGATTGGGCTCGGTCGTGTCCTGCACCGTCACGGTAACGCCATCGCTCGCCGAGAGATCTCCGTCGGACACCGTCAGGGTGAACCTCAACGAGGTGTCGGAGCTGACCAGGGGAGCAGTGAACCGGGGGCTGGCCGTCGACGCGTTGGTCAGCGTCACCGACGTCCCGCTCGTCTGTGTCCACGCATGGGTCAGCGTGTCGCCGTCCGGGTCGGAGCTGCCCGTGCCGTTCAGCGCCACCGTATCCCCTTCGTCCACCGTTTGATTGGCGCCCGCGTCGGCGACCGGCCGTCGATTGGGGAGGGTAACGGTCCGCTCCGCGGTGCAGGTGGCCAGGTTGGTGCCGCGCGGCTGCTGAACGGTCAGTCCGAAGACCCACCGGCCGGCGTTGCCGGGCGTGAACGTGCTCGATGCGCCTTCGCCCGGCGAGTGCGTCTCGACGGGCTGGCCGCCGGCAATCCGCGTCGCCTTCCAGCGAAAGACCGCGCTCGCGTTCGATGGGGTGAGGGTGCCACTCAACGATATCGCCTGGTCGACCTGTCCGCCTCCCGTGGCGCCGACCGTGCAAGCATAGTCGGGCAGTTGGCTGATGGTGACCGTCTCCCGCGCGACGGTGAGGGTACCGGTTCGTGCGGCGGTCGTGGTGTTCGCGGACACCGTGTACGTTGCCGTGTCCGTATTGGACTCGCGGACCGAGATCCAGGCGACCCCGCTGGACGCGCCCCAATTGTCCGCGCACACCGATTCGTCCTCCTCGTCGGGAAACAGGGGGTCCGGCTCGTAGTGCCACGAGACCGTCAGTGATCCCGACGCGCCTGCGGCGCTGACGTTGCTGATCGACGTCGGGCTGACGGAATAGAAACACTGCCCGAACACCTGACCCGTCGCCGCCGGCGCCGGGACGGCGCTTGCCGACGCGACGCCCCCGATCACCGGTGCCGTCGGGTCGGCGCTCGCCCCCAAACGCGCACTCGACGGCTCCGCCGCCGCCGGCAACGCCGTGACCATCCATGCGAGACCGAAACCCGTAACCGCCATCGTCGTCCGCGACCGCACGTTCAGCATACCGTCAACCTCTCGACAAGTCGGAGTCCACGCAGCAATGTGCCGTCTCTGGCATTGCAGGAATGTCGCCAGCCACATAATCAGCCGCCCTCGTCGGCGGTCCGCGGGTCGCGGAGGATCTTCGTCGGCTTCAGTCGACGATCCACAGTGGATCCGAAGACGGCGGCGCCTCGTTGAGCGCGCACGACGGGCCGAACGGCCAGCCGCAGTACCGTTCCTGGCGCTCGACCTCCCGGTACATCAACTGCGCGTGGTACTGCTCCCGCGAACTGAAGCGGCCCGTGCCCGGGTTCGCACCGGACTCCATGACCGCGGATGGTCCCGCGACGTGGTAGAGCCCGAACGCATGACCCAATTCGTGGGCGAACACGTCCGCAAAAGTCCGCGCAGACATGCAGTATGGGTTCAAGGACATCTGGATACGGCCGGGATCGACTCCCACCCGCGCACGAGCGCACCCGGCCCACGAAGGTCTCTCCGGTTTCTGAACGAACTCGACCCTGATCCACCCGGCGCGATCCCCGAGATCGGCGAGCCCGTCGTCTACGCGCCCCCGATATGGTTGACCGGTAATCTGCCGTACGAGCTCCGGGACCGCGCGATAGATGTAATCCGTATGTTCGTCGGGAACGATGCGCCGCCCCTCGAGTCCCGTCCGCACGTAGACGTTCAGGTGCCTCGGCAGCGGCCGCGCGCCCTGCTCCGCCAGCGTTCCGGGCCGGTCGTACTGATTGAAGATCAGTTGCTGCCAGAAGGCGTCGACGAACTGCGGGTCGGGATGACGCAACACGAACGGGTTGCGCGGTGCCGCCGGAAGCAGAGCGGGGCGCTCTGCGGTCGTATGCGTCGGGCCGCTCGGCGTCCCCTCGCACGCGATGCCGAGCAGTGCGACGATG
The DNA here is from genome assembly GCA_963662835.3 of Vicinamibacterales bacterium. Classification (GTDB taxonomy): domain Bacteria; phylum Acidobacteriota; class Vicinamibacteria; order Vicinamibacterales; family UBA8438; genus WTFV01. Next base: position 2,237,474 of record CAXXVU020000002.1, on the reverse strand, counting down.
AGCAGAACGGGCGTGCGCATCCGCATCAGAACGCGATCCGTCCGAGGACCGCCGCGGCGCCGGGACCGACGTGCAGCCGCACGGGGGCGTCGTCGTCACCATCGCCGCCGCGCCATATCAGCAGCACGGAGCCGGCAACAATCGCTGCAAGCCCGCCGTACTTCATTGCGCCGGACCGGCGGCGGTAGGGTTGCATCGCTCCCGTGTGAAGCTCGCGGCCGTCGCGCCAGACGAGGTGGCGCATTGCGGCACCGCCGAGCGCCAACCCTTCGACCCCGCCGGCGACGTAGTTGGCGACCAACAGGTCGTCCCAGGCCGGGTCCGCGTGGCGAAACGGCGGACCGCTCATCAAGTCGACGAAGCCGAGGGACTCCCGGCCGAACTCCGCACTCAGCGTCGACGGTCTGACGAGGTCAGGCTGGACGGGCTGCTGCGGCTCGCTTGCGAGCATCGCAGCTCCAGATCCCACCAGCACCAGGCCGAGAAGCGTCCGCACGCGCGACCCGGCGGCCGATCCGATCTCCGTTGTCTCGTCGACGGTGATCCGTTGGGCGGCTACCGGGGTCGAGAGGAGACTCGCGGCAATGACGCCGACTGCGATGCGTGTGTACGACATCCGGGGCCGCCTCCAGTGTTGTCTTCAGTGGTTACGGCTGATACACGGCGGGCACGTTCGTCAGCACCGACCCGTCGCCGACGAACGCCGGCGCGATCACCGTGCCCGCCAGATACGTCTGCGTGTGCGTGCTCGGCGTACCGATCCGGATTGTGCCGGACTCGTCGGCGATGCCTCCGTGGCCGATATAGATGTTGTTGTTACCCGTGGGGTTGTACCCTCCGGCCGATGACCCCAGGGCGATGTTGAACGACCCGGTGCTTCCGGCGAGGGCAGAATGGCCGATCGCCGTGTTCGACGAGCCCCCGAGGTTGTACCGTAGCGCGTTCATGCCGACGGCGACGTTGTAGCTGCCGGTACGGCTGAGCTGCAGAGCACGGACTCCGAATGCGGTATTGAACTGCCCCGTCGTCACACCGGCGAGCGCGTCGGTTCCGACCGCCGTATTGTCCTGTGCATCGGTTGCCGTGAATTCCGGCCCCTGCGGTCCCGTCGTCCCGGGCGGCCCAGGACTGCCCGCTGCGCCAATCGGGCCGGACGGCCCCGCCGGTCCCTCGACGCCCGGCGGACCGACCGCACCGACCGTCGGATAGAAGACGGCGATCTCGGAATCGCTCCGCATGAGCACCAGCAGGTAGGTCCCCGCGCCCAGCCCCCCGGGCAGCGTGGCGGTCACCGAGGTCTGCGACGATGCCGTAACCGCCAGCGTGGTTGCCGCCAGGCTCACGCTCGGGGGCGTCGTCGTGCCGGCGCCCGGGTTTGCCGGCGGGAACACCAGGTTCACCCCAAGTATGTGCAGCGTGGTCTGATCGGCGCTGATCTGCGCGCTCGCGATCAGCGGCGGACTGGCCGCGGCGGGCACCGCCATGACCACCGACGCAAGTCCTGCCACTGCCGCCGCCGCCACCGTCCCCATCCCTGTCCGCATGCTTGCTTTCTCCTTCCCTCGAAGGCCCAACCGGCACCGCCCCCGAGGAGCGGGGATCCGGTACACGCGATGCAGTTGCGTGCCGAGCTCTTCCTTCCGCTATCGGTACACCGCCCGCACGCTCGTCAACGCCGACCCGTCGCCGACGAACGCCGGCGCGCTCACCGTGCCCGACAGATGCATCCGGCCGTGAATGCTCGGCGTGCCGATCCGGATCATGCCGGCTTCGCCGGTGACGCCCGCATTGCCGATATAGATGTTGTAGTCGAGGCTCGTGTGCGCACGGCCTGCGCCGCTGCCCAATCCGATGTTGAGATTGGAGTTTCCGGAGCTGTTGGCGAGCGCTTCGAAGCCCAGCGCGATGTTCAGAGCGCCGGAAGCGAGGTTGCGCAGGGCAGACGCGCCCACGGCGATATTTGCGATACCGTTGGCGTGGCTGCGCAGGGCGCTTCTTCCGGCCGCCGTGTGGAAGGAGCCAGTCGTGAGCGCGTGCAGCGCCTCGAGGCCGACCACGGTGTTCTCCCTCGCGTCGCTGGCGGTGAACGCCGGGCCTTCCGGACCGGGTGGACCCGCCGGCCCGGGCAGTCCCGGCGCGCCCTTGCGCCCGGCCGTGCCGGCGAGCCCGGCGACACCCGGGCTCCCTTGCGGGCCGACCGCGCCGGTCGTCAGGTAGAAGACGGCCAGTTCTCCGTCGCTGCGCGTCAGCACGACCAGATGCGTGCCGGCCGGCAGCGTCGAGGGCAGCGTCGCGGTCGCCGAGGTCGCCGACGACATCGTCACCGGCAGCGGGGTCAGCGCCAGACTCACACCAGGCGGTCCGTCGGTGCCCGCGCCGGGGTCTTCGGGGTCGGTCGCGACCACGAAGTTGACGCCGGCAATCACCAGCGCAGTCCGATCACCGCTCACCTGCGCGCTCGCGATCAGCGGTGTGGTCGACGCCGCGGCGGGCAGCGCCACGATCGTCGACCCGAGCCCTGCGAGCGCAACGGTTGCCAGCATCTGTACATTCCGCACGCGGTCCATCCTTTCGCCACGCACTGTTTCCGGCTCCACCGTGCTTGCGCCACGACGACCATGCATGAGGCAGCGGCCACCGCCGACGAGGGGCCGCACCGGCGCGGTGAACCCTGCTCTAACTAACCGCACGCCGCCCGCGCCGGGTTCACCAAAGTCCATGAAACCCCGTTCGCGGCAATCGACGGTTCGTCGTGTAGCGTGCAGCACCAGCAGCGGAAGGCATTAGACCAGCAGGAACATGCCCCTGACAAGATGGTAGGAGGAAAAAAAGCGGTAGCACCCAATATTATCCAATCTGCAGTAGGGTAGATGGATTCTGCTTTCCAAAATGCCACGAATCTACCCCTGGGTAGCTGCTGGGTAGCCCGTATTTGGCGAGGGGGTCGCCACTTGGATCGTTGCTTTGGTAAATATGTCACAATCTTGTGTTGTCAATAGAACGAGATGAACCCGAGATCGGTGATCTGCGACAGGGGCTCCTCGTGCGCGATCGTGCGCATCGGATGGAGTAGCGCCGGTGGCGGCGATTCGGTACACGCCCGGGCGGCGGTCGGTTGGCTGGAGCTCCGGAGCTCGGCCTCGTCAGCTTCTCGTCAGCATCCGCCGGATGCGGCGTGACGGTTTCGCCGCCGAGGGCTCGGCGCCCACGAAGCGGGCGCGGAGCGGTGACGGTCAGGCGGACGGAAAGCCGTTCCGGGCGGCGCTGGTGACTACCGCTCGTCCTCGGCGCGCTCCCACCAGACGGAGCCGAAGTTGACGAACGGGCCGTCGTCGGTGGAGATGCGCGTCCGGACCTGGTAGGCGAAGGGCGAGGTCATGTAGGTGCGGCCCCGCAACCGGATGGCGGACTCCCCGCGCGTGATGGGCGCCGCCTCCCAGTGGTGCGAGAAGTACCCGCCGGGATCGCCGCCCACCCGGCCCACCTTCACGAGGCGGAAGCCGCGGCTGTCGTCCTCGATGCGCACGAGGTACCTGGCGCGGCGGTCGTAGATCATGAGCGCCTCGATCGTCACCGGCGCATCGTCCACCGCCGCCTCGACGGTGCTCTCGTAGGTGCACCCGCCGGCGTGGCGCACGGTCTCCGTCCCGACGAAGTAGCCGGACGGGGCCAGCCGCGACTCCGGCAGCACGCCCTCGATGTTCCAGATCCCGACCAGGTAGTGCGGGTCGAAGGGCGCGGGGTCGTCGCCCTCGCCGTCGCGCTCGACGCCGACGGTCGGGCGCCGCAGCGCGTTCAGCGCGTCGATCAGCTCCAGCTCCTGCTCCGACAGGCACTGGCCGGGCGTCAGGGTCTCGCCCTCCCGCAGCTTCACGATCGGCTCGGCCTCGATCTGCGCGGTCGTCTGGGCCTCGGCGGACGTCCCCGCCGCCACGGTGAAGAGCACGGTGAATGCAAGCAGCCTCGTCATCGGAAGCGACTCCCTACTCGCCGCAGGCGTCGGCCAGGCCGACGACCGCCAACAGGTTGATCCGCGCGGCGTCGTCCGCCTCGATCAGCAGCCCCTTCACCAGGACGGTGCGGCCCGCGCGCAGCTCGTTGGTGGCGTTCACCTGATCCGGGGTCGTGAACGACGACCGGTCGAACGAGCGCAGCAGGGCCTCGGCGCCGAGGAAGTCGGCCACGCCCACCAGGTGGAACGCGCGCGTGCCGAGGGCCTGCGCGCGCGCCTCGTCCACCTCGTCCTCGTCGAATACCCCGGCCTCGGAAACGGTGGGCTCGGCGGCGCGCGTCAGCCACCACTCGGCCTCCCCAGCGCGGCGCTCCACGCAGCCGACCGTGTGCACGATCTCGACCGCCGGCTCGCCGGTGGTCGTGGCCAGCCGCTGGCCCCGGGTGGAGGCCGGCGCCAGCCAGACGGCCGCGGCCAGCAGAAGGACCGCTGTCTTCCCGTACGACATGTCTCGATGCTCCAGGGTGCAAGCGGGGAAGAAAAAGGGCCGGCGCAACGCGGCGCGCGGCCCTTCCCGGATCACTCGGCACGGACTCCTAGTTGTCGCCCCCGGTGTCCTCGTCCTCCAGCGTGTACTTGACGTTGGCCAGGAACATGTCGTCCCAGCTCTGCTCCGACCAGTAGACCTCCCTGTGCGGGGCCGGGTTCAGGCGGTTGGCCCGCGAGTTGTCGTAGCGGGCGACCGCCTTCACCGTGCTCCCGGCCGGCACCCGGATCGGCTCGACGAGGTCGTACTCGAACTGCCAGTCGAAGGCGTAGTTCGGCACCCGGAGCAGGATCTCCTCCCGGCCGTCCGGGTAGGTGAGCACGTAGGTGACGTCCTTGCCGCGCACGTGCATGTGGAGGAACAGGCTCTGCAGGACGGCGTCGTTCTGGAACGCCCCGATGCCGGTGACCGTCCAGTTCGGATCGTTCGGCGGAATCGGCGCCAGCAGCGGATTCAGCCCCTGCCCCGCCTGCCGGTCCGGGTTGGCGGCCCGCCGCTCCTCCGCGGTGAGCGGCGGCGGCGCGACGAGCTGCTCGTTCTCGGAGGTGTACTCGCGCAGCGACAGCGTGCGCTGGTACTTTCCGTCCGTCTCCTTCGCGAACCAGGCGCCGATGGACGGCCGGGCCACCTCCGGCTTGCCGGTGGCCTGGTAGTGCAGGTTCCAGATGATGTAGTCGAACAGGTCGCCGCGCACCTCGCGGACCTGACCGTCGCGGACCACCCGGGCTCCCACGCCCGGGATGTACGGACCGAAACCGCCCCGCGCCCGCCGGCGCTCCTCGATCTCCTCGGCGGATCGCTCCTCGCCCTCCGCCTCGTCGTCCTCGGCCTCGTCATCCGCCTGCGCCGCGTCGGGATCCTCCACCGGCACGTAGTCCACCAGCGGCCCGCCCGGCCACGCCGGCCCGCGGCCGAGCTTCGTCCCCGGCGGCAGGTCGACCAGGCCGGTCGTGATGTGGTGGGTCACCGCGTAGTTGCCGGGCCGCACCTCGGTCGCCGACACGCGCATGACGTCGTCGAAGGGCAGCGGCGTGAAGAGGTTGAAGTTCGGGGTCTCGCCCTCGGCGTCGATCTTCCAGGCGATCGGGAACTCGATGACGTAGTCCGGATCGAGCCCGTCGGGATGGCTCCAGCCCGCCGCCGAGAAGTCGGGCGGCGCCGGCGCCGGCCCGTCGCCCTGCGGCGCGCCGCCGTCGACCCAGGCCACGATCGTCTCGATCTCGCCGTCGCTCAGGCTGATGTCGTTGGAGAACTCGCCGAAGCGCGGGTCGGCGAACCACGGCGGCATCTCGCGCGAGACGACCTTCGCCTTGATGGCCCGCGCCCACGGCCGCGCGTCGCGGTACGACAGCAGCGACATGGGCGCCACCTGGTTCGGCCGGTGGCAGCTCGCGCAGTTGTCGAGGAGAATCTCTCCGACGTGCCCGTTGTAGGTGGGCGTGTCTTCCGCCGCGACCGCGGGGACGGCCGCGAGCGACAGGGCGAGCACGACGCCGGCGGACAGTGCGACCAATCGCGTCATCGATCTGATCTCCAAGAGTGTTGCCGATTCGCGGGCGCCGCCGCGCGGGCGCCGGCACCGTTTCCAGGAGCCCCTGATGTTATCGCCTTCGGGCCGCCGGTTCAATTGGAACGGCCTGGCCCGTCGCAGCCGATCTCGACCGCGCCCGGTGCGTGCTGCCGGCAGGACCGGCGCCGGCGGCGGTGCGGCGGCGGAGCCCGCGTGTAAGATGGGCCTGTTCGGCGGGGACACATCGCCGCGTGGTGCAGCGCGCAGGCACGAGGAGGACGCGATGCGACAGTCGAGTAGCGCATGGGTGGTGGTGATGCTGGCGGCGGCCGGACTCGCAGCCGACACGAGTCTGCAGGCGCAGCAGGAGACCGAGGGGGCGAACGCGGTGCTGCCGTGGGCCTACGTGCTCAACGAGCCGGCCGGAGATGCCGAGGCGCCCGACCCCGACGAGATCGTCACGGTGCCCGGCTCCAGCGTGTCGATGCCGCGCTCGGAGATCAACATCGACAACGGCCCGCCCGACTGGCACCCCGACGCCCATCCGCCGATGCCGGAGGTCGTGGCGAAGGGCGGCGGCGAGGGCGTGGTCGCGTGCGGCTACTGCCACCTGCCGAACGGCCAGGGCAAGCCCGAGAACGCCGGCGTCGCCGGCCAGCCGTACGAGTACATCGTGCAGCAGATGACCGACTGGCGGAACGGCCTGCGCCGGCCGGGCGAGCCGCGCATGGGCCCGCCCGCCTTCATGGAGCGCATCGGGCTGGCGACCAGCGACGAGGAGGCGCGGATCGCGGCCGAGTACTTCTCGTCGATGGACTTCAGGCCGTGGGTCCGCGTCGTCGAGACCGACGCGGTGCCGAAGACGCGCTTCGCGGGGTGGATCCACGAGGTGATCGAGGGCGGCGGCGTCGAGCCGATCGGCACGCGCGTGGTCGAGACCCCCGTGGACCTGAAGCGGACCAAGCTGCGCGACGACTCCTCCGGCTTCATCGCCTACGTACCGTCCGGCGCGGTGGGGCGGGGTCGGCGGCTCGTGCTGACCGGCGGCGACAACTCCGTGGCCTGCACCACCTGCCACGGCGCCGACCTGCGCGGCCTCGGCCCGGTGCCGGCACTGGCCGGACGCTCGCCCAGCTACATGGCGCGCCAGCTCCACGACCTGCAGACCGGCCTGCGCGACGGCGCGTGGTCCGACCTGATGGACGCGGCGGTGAAGGACCTCACCGTGGAGGACATCGTCGACATCGTGGCCTACACGGCCAGCCTGGACCCGTAGGCAAACGGCCGATCCGGGGGAACGCGCCCTGCCGCGGTCCCTCCGGATCGGCGCTTCAGCTCCCGGGCCGTTCGGTGGGCGGCCGTTCTCCCGGGCCAGGCAGCCCCGCCTTGCGTCCGCCCGCGAGCTCGCCGGCCAGCAGGCCCTCGAGATCCGGGTAGGCGTAGACCACCGGTGCGCGGTTCTGCATCAGTCCTCCGGTATCGGCGGTCGGCCCGTAGTTGCTGTGCAGGTCACGGTTGAGCATCCGGAGCATTGCCATCTGCTGACCGCGGTGGTGAGACGTGTGCGCGATGCGGCGGACGACGACCCACGCCCGCGACCGCGTCGTATCGAAGAACCTATGGGCAAGTACCGCGGTACCGGCCCCGCGGTGCTCGTCGGCTTTGCGCGCGCCGGGAAGTGGGGTATCGTAATGAGAGCGGCTCGTTCCGGGGCGTTCCGGGCCGCTCTCTCCCGTGCGGTGAGGTGGCCGAGAGGCTGAAGGCGGCGGTTTGCTAAACCGTTGAAGGGGCATTAACCTCTTCCCAGGGTTCGAATCCCTGCCTCACCGCCACCCATCTTCCGCAAAGCACTGAATACAAAGCATTTCCTCCCCTGCGCCGGGAGGCTTCCCCTCATTATTTCCATCTTCTTGGCGCGGATTTCGTCGGACACCTGGAGACACGGGCGGACAGACCCTGCCCCGTCGCGAGACGCGCCGGAACTGACAGCCGGCGTTTCCAGAACGAGGTGAGCGATCGGCTGGCCCAGCAGGTGCTGCACGCGCTCTACGAATTGCTTCGCGGCGTCCAGGCCGCCGACGACGCATCGCACGGTGCACTGCTGCGCGAGCCGCTGGCCGAGCGTCCCGACGACGTCTACCACGCGCTGCTCACCGCCATCCTGCGGCTCGTCTTCCTGCTCTACGCCGAGGAGCGGGACCTGCTGCCGGAGGGATGCCCTGGGAATGGCCTGCTGCCAGCACGACCGCTGGTACAGCGCCGTGTCGAAGATGCCGAGGTCGCGGCAGCGGTCTTCCCGGCTATCGTCTGCACCCGCTGACCGGCGATCGCCGGGGCCAGTGGAGCGTGCGGGTTTCCGGAAACTGGCGTATCGTCTTCCGTTTCGAGGACGGCGTGGCGGTTGGTGTGACTTGGTCGACTACCACTAGAGGTGGGCACGATGCCGACGATGTACAACCCGGCGCACCCGGGAGAGAGCCTCCGGGACGCACTGGCCACCGAGGGCTGGACAGTGACCGAGGCGGCCGAGAAACTCGGCTGCACGCGGCAGACGTTCTCACGATTGCTGAACGGTCGCACCGGCATCTCGCCGGCGATGGCCCTGGCGTTGGAACGCATCGGCTGGAGCAACGCCGCGTTCTGGGTCCGCCGGCAGGCGCAGTACGACTTGGCGCAGGAACGCATCCGCCAGGAACGCGTGGTGGCATGACCTGCGTGCGCGTTCAGAGCCAACTGCGTCCACGAGCCCGTGCTACCGCACGATACGGCCTTCGGCGGGAGATGCGGGCGAGCGGCAGGTTTGGGGGCGGCACGTCGCGAACCGGCGCGCCGATGCGTCCGCACGCCGCCCCTATGGCGTTGCCGGGCTGCCGACAATATCGGCAACGCGCCGCAGTGCAGACCGGTGCCCGCCGGTCAGTCTTTCCCGTCTTTCAGTAGCCAGCCGAAGACGAGGGTTGCCGCGACTGCGCCCGCGAGCTGCGCCAGGATGAAGCCCGGAGCATGGGCCGGCAGGATGCCGGAGAAGCTGTCGGTCAGGCTACGGGCGATCGTCACCGCCGGATTGGCGAAGGAGGTGGAGGAGGTGAACCAGTAGCCCGCCGAAATGAACAGGCCGACGGCATAGGCCGTGGCCTCCGGCCGGAACCGGACCGTGCCCAGGATCGTGGCCACCAGGCCGAAGGTCGCGACGAACTCGCCCGCCCACTGGCCGATGCCGGTGCGGCCCTTGACCGACGCGGCGAAGGCCGGCTCGCCGAACATCAGATGGGCGACCAGCACGCCGGCCAGGCCGGCGGCGATCTGGACGACGGCGTAGACGAGCGCGTCGCGTGTGCCGATCTCCTTGCGAATCAGGAAGCTGAGCGTGACCGCCGGGTTGAAATGGGCGCCCGAGACCGGCCCGAAAATCAGGATCAGCACCATCAGGATGGCGCCGGTCGCCACGGTATTGCCGAGCAGGGCGAGCGCGACGTTGCCGCCGGCCAGCGTCTCCGCCATGATTCCGGAGCCGACGACCGTTGCGAGCAGGAAAGCGGTGCCGAGGGCTTCGGCGGCGAGTTTCCGGGCGAAAGAGAAGGTCACGGGCTTGACGTTACGGGCACCGGGCCGCGCCGCGCGCTTTCAACTTCCGCCGGTGCGCGCGGCTGCGGGTCGGCACTATATTACCGGCCGTTCGTGCAAATCCTCGATCTGCGAGTCGCGCGCCTCGTCCCGGCCCATGGTCTCGGAGTGGCCCAGCCGGTGGAAGGTCTCCCACACCACGCCGTCTGGGTCGGACGCCCAGGTCTTGTTGCATCTCGGCTTCCAGGTCGAGGACCCTGCGAGGGCCTCCCGCGGCCTTCACGCGTCGAGGAGAGCCTGGATCGTGGGGGCGAGATCGTCGACCTGGCCGAAGGTGATGTCCCGCAGAGTACCCCGCTGGTCGACGAGGATGGTCGACGGAGTACCGTGGAGCGCGTACCGATCGAACGTCGCTGGCGCGTACTCGCGGGACTTCAGGTAGGTCGTCACGCGGTCGATCAACTGGCTCTGGTGCGCTTCGGGAAGCGTGTCGAAGGCGGGGACCTGGGGGCGAATGGCGGCCAGGGCCTTTTCCTGCGTGGGGCTGCCCGTAACCGGGTCCAGCTCGTCCATGGCCAGCGGGAACGGAATGCGATAGCGGAGCCTGCCGTCGTCGAGCATCCCGGCCCGATCCAGCATCCGACGGGTCTCGCCGATCACTTCGCCGGTCTCCGCGAGCCGCTGCAAGTTGTCGAGGGTGTTCTTGTCCCAGTCCTCGAAGGCGGTCGCGACGCCGAGAACGGTGACCGGCTGGGCGGCGAAGTGCTCGTGGACCTTGATCGCTTCGGGGATGGCGCTGAAGAAGCAGCCGGGGCAGTTGACCTGGAAGACCTCGATCAGGACCACGTTGCCGCGCTGTTGATCCAGGTTCGTGGCGGCGCCCTGCACCCAGGTGGAGATGCTGAGGTTGGGGGCGGGTTGGCCGGCGGGAATGGGCATGGCGGTGTCGAGGGTGTCGAGATTATCACGCGGGGCCGGCACTCGTTGCGGCCAGACCTCTCGCTCGCCGTGCGGCACGGACAGGCCGGGTCCTACGTGCATGCGACGGCCTCGCACCGTGCGGACATCCCGGCGCTGTTCAACTGCCCGGGCCGTCGATCCGTGCGCGCTCGCTGTCGCGATCAGGGACGGCGCGGAATCCCGACTATGCGCGCGCCCGTGACGAACCGCCGATAGTTCGAGATCTCGTGGATGATGAACTGCCTTGCGACGCCCGCGTTGCGCCAGACCGTCATCGACTCGCTCGACGCGGGCAGCAGCAGCGTTTCGTCCGGATCGGAGAACGCCACCCGGCGATAGCGGACCGTGCTGTTGGAGCTCTCGATGGCCATCGTCGACCGGACGCCCCGGCGGCGCTGGTCGCGCGGCACCGGGAACTCGAACATGCCGGTCAGGCGCTCGTCGACCCGCAGCACATCGCCGTTTTCCACATCGGCCCAGACCCTTCCCCGCGTGTGTCCCGGCAGATCGATGCTGACGCAGGTATCTTCCCACTCGATGGTCGGCGCTTCTTCGTGCCGCAGCCGATACTCGAGGACGTCCGTTTCCCGGCCCGCCTCGCGCTCGCGCCCGGACCAGGTGAACACATAGTCCTTCCGCTTCGCGGGGAGGAAGATGGCCAGGGGCTCCTCCGAGAACGGCTCCGGATCGGCGCACTGGGGCTCGTCTTCCGGCGCCGCCGGACGGCCGTTCGCTTCCAGGAGCCGTCGCGTCACGACGGGAGCGGGGGCCGTCGTGTCCGTCCCCTCCGCCCACTCGACCCGCATCTCGTACAAGAGGCTTCGGCCCCGACCCGTGGAGCGAAAGCTCCGCCCCAGCGGCCGCACGCGGACGCGCACGTCGGCCACCACGTGCAACGCCCGCGCATAGAAGCGCTCGACGGAGGCCTGGATGCGCTGCAGAACCGCCTCCACGTCGCGGTCGGCCGCGCTCTGCGCGGAGACCGGTGCTGCGCCGGCCAGGAGGCACCCCAGCGCGAACGCACACCACGTTCGAGGCCAGCGCATCCCGAGACAATAGCCACGCCATCGCGATCTCGCAACTCGGCGCGGGTGTCGAGTCCCGTCACGAGCTCGATGCCGTTCCGTGCGGAAGCATCTGAAACTGTCGTGCGGCCGGGATCGTCCAAACAGAACTGAGGAGGGTCAACCCATGACTCCACCGGCTACGTTCACCAACCACCTGGGCGAAGTGCTCGGCCCCTTTCTGCTCTGGATGCGGGACATCGGCTTCTTCGAGTGGTACGTCTACATCCCGGTCATGACAGCATCGGCAGTCGGGCTCTTCCTGATCGTCGCCAGGGCAACGGAGCGCAACGGGACGTTCAGCGACCGGCCGCGGCGGGCGATCTGGCTCGCTGCCTACTTCGGCCTGTGCTTCCTGGCGACGAACGGACTGGCGGTCGGCCTCAAGACGCTGATCGTCGAGGAGCTCGACTACCCGACGAGGGTCTGGTTCGAGGCGTACCTCGGACCGTTGCACTTCTACATCGTTGCCGTCGCCCTGTCGTACCTGGCCCTCATCGCGCGCAACAGGACGGCCGCGCTCGATTGGGGCCTGGGGCTGTTCGTGCAGCTCGGCCTGCTGGCGGGGTACTCCGTCGGCGTCTATCGGTTGCTCAACGAGCCGATGTCCCTGGCCGCGCCGACCATGGGCCTGAGCGGCATCATCATGTGCGCAGCGTTCGCACTCTACAACTTCGACCTGTATCGGCGGTTCGTCGCTCCCGCCTCCCGGCTCGTGGAGCAAGGGTGAACGCATCGGTCGCATTCTTGAACGGCTGGCGCGCCCGCCCGTCATCCTCGACGAGGTGCAGTATGCGCCCGGCCTGTTCAGACACCTGAAGGCGGCGGTCGAAGCGTCGTCTATACGGCGTAACGAAACGGTGTGCCAGCCGCTCAGCGGATGATCCAGAGCTCGGTCTGCGGCCCGGACAGGTACTCCACGCGGCCGTCCTCGTGCACGAGCGTGTCCTCCTCGCGCATGATGGTGACCGCCTGCCCGTCCCATTCGGGCGCTGGCGCGGTGACCGCGAACTCCAGCGAGATCCACTCTCCGGCGCGCAGCGGAAACCGGGGGTGGTCGCCGTAGCGGTCGGGCCAGTCGAAGACCATCCAGACCCCGGCGTCGTGGACCCAGTTGCCCTGGGCGTGCGAGTAGACGAGCGCGTCGATGCCCTCGTCGGCGGCGCGCGCCTCGGCCGCCGTCTTGATGGCGATGCCGGTGCGGCCGGGGACGAACTCCTCCAGGATGATCTCGGCCATGCGGTTCGAGCGCTCGAAGGCCGCGCGCAGACCGGCCGGCGGCTCCTCCTCGCCGGGCCGCAGCACGTAGGCCATCTTCTGCTGGTCGGCCACGATGCCGGAGCTGCGCACGCCGAAGTCGACGTGCAGCAGGTCGCCGGGCCGGATGATCGCATCGTCGCTGTCGTCGAGCGGATCGACGCCGGCGCGCTGCAGGTCGACGGACGCCGGGAAGTTGAACTCGAAGCCCTGCCGCTTCCACTCGGCGGTGATCCAGTAGTGGACGTCGAGCAGGGTGGTCCGCCCCGGCGTGATCGCCTCGTTCGACAGCGCCCGCCGCAGGATGGCGAACGTCGCCGCGCTCGCCTCCCGCTGGATGGCGTCCTCGGCGGGGGTGCGCGTGGAGACGTACTCGACGAGCAGCGGCTCCGACGAGACCATCCGGTCCCCGTACCGCGGACCGACGGCGTCGAGGAGGTACTCCTTCAGCTCCGCCGTCAAGCCGTCCGCCATGCTGATGGTCCGCGACTGGTTGATCGCCATCCGCCGCGGGTCGCGCGCCTCCACGTACCGCCGCAGGTGCGGCGCGAGCCCCTCCTCGCCATAGAGCTCGCGGGTGTCGTAGAAGCGCGCGAGGTGGCCGCTCAGGTGCGTCCCCAGAACGGTCGTCTCCAGCCCGTCCGCGCCGGCGTCGTGGAACAGATAGGCGTTGCGGTGGCCGTACCAGCCGGTGATCCCGTAGCCGCCGAACAGCTCCAGTGCCGGGTCGGGCGCGTTCTCGCGGCTGAGGATGATCCAGAGATCGATCTCGTGCGCCCGCATGAGCGGCAGCAGGTGCCGCCGCATCTTCTCGGCCTTGACGTCCCACTCGCGCTCCGTCCGTTCGCGAACGAGCTCGGGCGTGAGCTGGCCGACCACGGCCGCCGCGGCCTGGGCGCCGGCGGCGGGAGCAGCGGCGGCCGATGCGCCTGCAACCATCCCAACGGTCGCCGCCTGTACGCCGATCGCCGCGCCAACGGCCAGCGACCCCGCCGCTACAGCGGCCAGGGCCATCCCTCCGAAGGTCGCGGCTCGATTCTTCGCCCCGGTCCGGGAAGTCACCACGCCGCAATCGGCCCTTGCGGCCCGTGGCGGAACCCCGCGTCGCACCGAGAGCGACGAGGCGCCCGCCTGACAAGGCGTGAGAAGGGCGCATATTGGGCATATGTAACCGACGAACAACGCAGTCAGGCGGGATGCATCGCCGCTCGAATGCAGCGGGGACTTTCGCCACGGGCTGCTTTGGCTCATGCGCTGCTCCGCTTCTCCGCGAGCCGTTCGACGAACGCCCTGTGCTCGGGGGTGCCGACGCCCTTCTGCACCTCCGCCAGGGCCCCGGCGAGGTTCCCCTTCAGCAACGCGCCGGTGCCCAGCCGAAGTCCGGGGAAGACCCGGCTGTGGATCACGCCGGCATCATCGAACGGCAACGAGCGGTACTCGCCGTCGGCCAGCTCGAACCAGTCGATACGCCGCTCATGCGTCCGCCACACGAGGTACTCCTGCACGCCGTTGCGGCGATACGCGCGCAGCTTGGCGTGCAGATCGATCGACGCGCTGCTGGCCGCGACCTCGACCACCAGCTCCGGCGCTCCCTCCAGGTAGTTGTCGGCGCTCACTCGACACCGGCCGCCCGCGTCCGCCGCGATGAGCAACACCACGTCGGGCTGTGGCTCGTTGTCGAGATCGAGTCGGACGGTGGCGTTGTCGGCTCCACGGACACCTGGTGTAGACGCGGCGTACACGAGGAGCACGGTCTGAACCGTCGCATGCGGCTCCGCGTGCGCCATGCTGACAGGCGACGGCATGTAGACGATTCCTTCGATCAGTTGGGCCTTCTTCAGGTCCGGCCGCGCGGCATAGCGGCGCTCGAACTCGCAACGCGTGAGCCGGTCGCCGTTCTCCAGCGCCGGCACGCCTGCAGCACCCGGCAAACGCTCCGGATCGCCGGATGCCCCGGGGGCCGATGCAACGCCTGGTTGTGCCATGCTCTGGGAACCTCCGCCTGCCGGCTCGATCCCGCCCGACCCCGCTTGCGAAGAGCTGCCTCACCGGAGATCGAGGCGTCGCGCGCCGTGCCTCCATCCCGGCCGCTCCGACTGTGAGGCTGTCTACTCCGAGTACGTGATCCGGTAGATCGCCCCGGCCGTGTCGTCGCTGACCAGCAGCGCGCCGTCCGGCATCACCTGCACGTCGACCGGGCGCCCCCACCAGGTATTGTCCTCCTCCAGCCAGCCCTCGGCGAACACCTCGTAGTCGGTCACCTTGTCGCCGTCGAGCTTCGCCACCGTGAGGCGGTAGCCGGTGTGACCCGCCTCCGGGGTCCGGTTCCACGAGCCGTGCTCGGCGATGAAGATCTGGTTGCGGTACTCCGCCGGGAACATGTCGCCGGTATAGAACCGCATGCCGAGCGAGGCGACGTGCGGGCCCAGCTTCTGCGCCGGCGGACGGAACTCGCTGCACGGACGGGTGTCGAACTCCGGATCCTGAATGTCGCCCTGGTGGCAGAACGGGAAGCCGAAGTGGAGGCCGGGCTCCGGCGCGTGGTGCAGCGTGTCGGCCGGCTGCGTGTCGCCGAGCCGATCGCGGCCGTTGTTGGTGAACCAGAGCTCTTCGGTATCGGGGTGCCAGGCGAAGCCGACCGTGTTGCGGATGCCGTGCGCATAGATCCGCAGGTCGCTCCCGTCGGCGTTCATGCTGTTGATGGTGGAGTAGATCGGCGTGGTCGCCTCGTGGTCGCAGACGTTGCACGGCGCGCCGACCGGGACGTAGAGGCGTCCGTCGGGGCCGAAGGCGATGAACTTCCAGCCGTGCGCCCGGTCGGACGGAAACTCGTCGTTGACCACCACCGGCTCGGGCGGCGTCTCCAGGTTGGCCTCGATGTCGTCGTAGCGCAGGACGCGGTTGACCTCGGCGACGTAGAGGTCGCCGTCGCGGAACGCCACGCCGTTCGGCATGTTCAGGCCGCTGTCGAGCGTCAGCACGCGGTCGGCCTTCTGGTCGCCGTCGTCGTCGCGCACCGCGTAGACGTTGCCGAGCCGGCGGGTGCTGACGAAGAGCGTCCCGTCCGGGCTGAGCGACAGTTGCCGCGCGTTCGGCACGTCGGGCGCGTAGACCTCGATGGAGAACCCGTCCGGCAGGGTCAGCCTGTCGAGTTGCGGGCCGCCGTCCTGGGCGGCGAGCGGCGCGGCCGCCGCGACCGCCAGAGCGAATGCGAACAGAATCGAGAACGAGCGGGTGTTCATGTTGTGACCTCTGGGCGCCGGGGCAGCCGGCGCGATAGAGCGATCATCGGGATCCGGTCAGTACCGGAACAGGTACTGCACCTTCGTGAAGACTGCGCGGTTGGTCTGCTGCATGAACGTCAGCGTCGGGAACAACTGGTCCTCGAACCCGTCGCCGTCGACGTCTCCGTAGAGCCGGTCGGCCTGCTGGTAGTGGTCGTCGTAGCCCAGATAGAAGGCGGTTCCCGCGTTCACGCGATAGGTGAGCAGCCAGTTCATGCCGAACGTCCGGTCGAACGTGTTGTACTCCGCGATGTTGCGCAGCAAGAAGCGATCGGTGAACTGGTAGGTGCTCAGGTTGCGGAGGATCTTGACGTCGAAGATCGTGTCGGCGCCGTTTCGCAGGTCGATGAAGTCGCTCACGCTGAGATTCAGCTCCGACTGGAACCGCGAGACCGGCCGCACCGCGGCGAAGAAGCTGCCGCTGCCCCCCTTGCCCAGGTACGGGTTCTCCTGGTACTTCACCTCGTCGCCCTGGCGGTAGTAGCCGCCGACCGCGAGCATCCGGCTCGTGTTGACCTGCCCGCCGACCGACACCGCGCGCTTGTGGAAGCGGATGCCCTGGTAGCGCTCCATCTCTTCGCGCACGTCCGCGTTGAAGCTGATGTTGCGCGCGAACCGGGCGGTGAACCCGAGGCGGACGTCCTCGTCGTCGAGATCGTTGGCGAAGTTGTGGTTGCGGCCGTACTGGATGCTCGGCCCCCAGTTGACGATCCAGCTCTCCGGCCAGAAGTTGTACCCGAGCCGGCTGTAGAGGCGCTTGGTGTCGACCCGCCGCACGAAGCCGACGTCGTGCCGGAAGTCGGGCGACAGCGTGTACAGGGCCACGAAGCTGTTCCAGTGCCGGCTGTTCAGCCGGTAGCTGAGGTCGACCATCTGGCCCTGCCGAGTGACGCCGTCCAGGTCGCGGTGATCCGTTTGGGCCAGCTTGAATCCGACGCCCTGCGTCCGGCCGAGCCGGAAGTTGCCGTCCAGCGCCCCCAGGGTGCTGTGGCTGTCCATGAAGCCGCGGTGTGTGAATATCGCCCCGAGGTAGGACTCGGCGTAGAGGTCGTAGCGCGCCCGTCCGACGAAGTTGTTCGCCTTGCGGCCGTAGGCCAGGTTGCCCGGCTCGACCCGGCCCGGCGCCTCGTCGTCAGCCACGATCATGCCGAGAGTCGTGTTGCCGAGCTTCCCGGTCAGCTTCGCGCCGAACTCCGGATCGACGATGGTCCGCGTGTGGACGAAGGTGAGCGGACCGAGTATCTGGAATATCTCGGCGCCTTCCAGGAAGAACGGGCGCAGCTCCGGATAGCGGAGCGCGAAGCGCTGGTTGACCTCGATCTGCGGCAGGTCGGACTCGATCTGCGAGAAGTCGGGGTTGACCGTCACGTCCGCGGTCAGGTTCGAAGTGATCCCGTACTTGACGTTCAGCCCGCCCTCGGGCGACGGATCCTTGTTCACGAAGTCACCCCGGCTGTCGAGCGAGCCGTGCTGAATACCCGTGAACGTCGGCAGGATCTCCAGGTTGCGGCTCATCGACAGATTGGTCATCCCCTCGAGGACGCCCACCTGGGTAAGGAAGCCCGAGATGTTGCGCGTCACCGGCGCCCAGACCTGGTTCTCGTCCTTGCCGCGCACCTCGCGCACGATCTGGAAGCCCCAGCGGTGCGGGATGTCCCGGTCCTGCGCCGGATAGCGCAGGCTCTTGAAGGGAATCGCCATCTCGGCCGTGAAGCCGTCGTCGACGATCTGCCCGCCGCTGTCGAAGAGCGCGTCCCACGACGAGTCGCCGGTCGGGATCTCGTTGCGGGAGGAGGAGTAGCTGCCGGTCCGCCGGCCGCGCGCGCTGCGGCTGTAGCCCCGCGCGTTGACGATGGCGTCGCCCTGCACGCCGTAGCCGTTGACGCTGAAGCGGTAGGCGCGGTTCTGGTCGAGGAACGTGTCGAAGTAGATCGCGACGTTGTCGTCCTCGAACGCCTGGTCGCGGTCGATGCGGTTGGCGCGCATCAGGCTCGGGTCGGCGTAGTGGGCGTGCACCGCGAGGTAGAAGTTCTGGCTGTCGTAGGCGATCCAGACGTCGGTGGCCTCGCTCGCCGGCGCCCCCTCCACCGGACTCTGCTGCACGAAGTCGGTGATGTGGAGCGCGTTCCGCCAGACCGCGTCGTCCAGCCGGCCGTCGACGCGGGGACGCTCGCGGGTGCGCGGCGGACGCATGGTCGGGCGCCCCGTCAGGATGCCCACCCCCTCGGCCACGCCGAACCCGGCCGTCATGGGCGCGCGTCCGCCCAGGGCGATCTCGCCGTTCACGTCGGTCTCCACCGGCGCGCCCGGACGCACGGCGGCCAACCGGCCGCGGCGGGAACCTTCGCCGGCCAGGGCCATCGAGTCCGCGGGATCCCGCACCGCTCCGTCGCCCACCGCGGGCGGCATCCGGCGCGGCAGGAAAGCGGCATCTCCGTTGCCGTTCCCGGCACCGAGGCCCCTGCCGTTGCCATTGCCGTTGCCAGCGCGATAGCCGTTCCCGTTGCCATTGCCGCTGACGTGGCCGCCCGCGACGTCCGGCGGCGACATACGGTCCGTGTGCGACAACGAGCGGTCCGCGCCGGCGAGCGACGCCACGAGGGCGCCGGCCAGCTCTGCACCGATACGATCCTGGAGCGCGAAGATCTCGTCGGCGGCGCCATCCTCCTTGGTGCCCGCCAGAACCGCCCCGGATCCGGTGTCGACGAGTCTGGCGGTGATTCGCACCTGCTCGCCGAGACGCTGGTAGCCCCCGATCACCAGCCACGCGGCGCCGTACCGCCGGCTGGTCTCGCGCAGGGCGCGCTCGGCGTCTCCGCCGCCGGGCGGCCGCATCCGGGCGCCGAGCGACCGGGCCTCGGCCGCCAGTCTCCGGCCTCCGACCACCGAGACCGCGTCGAGACGCTCCAGGTCGGCCGACAGCGTCTCGGCGATCCCGGCCCCGATCCAGTCGTCGGCCGCCGTGGCCGAGATGTTCTCGAACGGGACGACGGCGACCGCGCCGGGCTCGACCGGCGCCCACCGCGATCCGGGCAGGCCCTCCTGGGCCCCAATCGACGGGGAAGACAGGCTGGCGCCCGTCACGATAGCGAGAAGCGGAATCAGATGGCGCACACCTACCACCTTGCTTGCGGACCGGGTGCGGGACGACATTCAGCCCACTATTGTAACGGATGCGCGGCGCGCGGCCCCGCGGCGGGCGTTCGATGCCGGACCGCCGCCGCGCCGCATCGGCCTGCGGGCCGGCGACGCCGGCCTGTCCCCAACGGACCGGAACCGCAGCGGCAGGAAGCCGTGCTCGCTACGCCGGCCCGGGGTCCTCAATATCGGAACAGGTACTGGAACTTGGTGAAGAACGCCCGGTTGGTGCGCTGCATCGTCGTGATCGACGGGAACAGGTAGTCGCTGATGCCGTCGCCGTCGAAGTCCTCGCCGAGGATGCGATCGGCCTGCCGGTAGCGGTCGTCGTAGCCGATGTAGAAGACCGTCCCCGCGTTGACCCGGTAGCTCACCAGCATGTTCAGCCCCATGGTGCGCTGCAGCGTGTTGAACTCGGCGATGTTCCGCAGCGCCAGCCGGTCGGTGAACTGGTAGGTGCTCAGGGCCCGCAGGATGGTGACGTCGAAGACGAGCGGGTCGGCCACGCTCGGGTCGACGCGCGGGTCGATCAGCCGGCTCGTGTTCAGGTTGAGCTGCGACTGGAACCGGGTTGTCGGCCGCAGAGTGACGAACATCCCGCCGCTGCCGCCGCGCCCGAGGAACGGGTTCTCCTGGTACCGCACCTCGTCGCCGTAGCGGTAGAAAGCGCCGACGGAATACTTGCGGCTGCTGCTGATGCGGCCGAAGGCGCGGTACCCGATCTTGTCGAAGTTCACGCCGAGGTAGCGCTCCATGTCGCGGCTGACGCTGACGCTGCCGCTGATGTTGTTGGCGAACGTCGTGTTCAGGCTGCCCTGGAGCTGCTCGTCCTCGAGGACGTTGTCGAAGTTCCAGTTGCGGCCGTAGGTGACGCTGGGCCCCCAGTTGATGACCCAGCTCTCCGGCCAGAAGCGGTACCCGACGGTGGTTACGTTGCGTTGCTGGTCGGTGCGCTGCACGAAGCCGACGTCGGTCTGGAAGTCGGGCGACAGCAGGTAGGTGCCGTTGAAGATGTTCCAGTGGCGGCCCTGCAGCCGGTAGTTGACGTCGAACAGCGTGCCGCGGGAGTCGAGGCCGTCGAGGTCGCGATTGTCGGTCTGCACCGCGCTGAAGGCGACCGCCTGCGTCCGGCCGAGCCGGAAGTTGCCGTCGGCCAACGCCATGCGGCTGTAGCCGCCGAGGAAGTCGCGGTTGGTCACCATCGCGCCGATGTGCGACTCGGCGTAGAGGTCGTAGCGCGCGCGGCCGATCACGACGTTCGCGGCGGCATTGCCGGCCGGCCCGGCCAGGCCGGCCACGGACCCGGCCGCGGCGTCGTTCGCCGCGAGGAAGCCGACCGACGTCCTGCCCACCTTGCCGGTGACCTTCGCGCCCCAGTCGGGGTCGCGGATGGTGCGGGTATGGACGAAGTTGATCGGCCCGAACACGCTGAAGATCTCGGCGCCTTCGAGGAAGAACGGCCGCAGCTCCGGGTAGAAGAGGGCGAAGCGCTGGTTGACCTCGATCTGCGGGCGGTCCGACTCGATCTGCGAGAAGTCCGGGTTCAGGGTGAAGTCGGCCGTCAGGTTCGACGTGATCCCGTACTTGACGTTGACGCCCCCTTCCGGCTGGGCCTTGTCGGTCACGAAAGCCCCGTTGGAAGTGTCGAGCGAGCCGAACTGCACCCCGGTCGCCACCGGCATGATCTCGAGATTGCGGCTCATCGAGAGGTCCGTCATGCCCTCGAGCAGCCCCATCTGGGGCAGGAAGCCGGACACCCCGCGGGAGATCGGCGCCCAGACCGCGTTCTCGTCCTTTTGCCGGATCTCGCGGACGATCTGGAACGCCCAGCGGTGCGGGACGTCGCGCCCCCGCTGCGGGTAGCGCAGGCTCTTGAACGGAATCGCCATCTCCGCCGTGAATCCGTCGTCGACGATCTGCGCGCCGCTGTCGAACAACGCGTCCCACGAGCGGTCGCCGAACGGAATGCCCGAGCGCCTGAAACCGCCGCCGCCGCCGCCGCCGCCACCGCCGCCGCCACCACCGCCGCGACCGCTTCGGCCGCGCGCGTTGATGATCTCGTCGCCCTGCACGTTGTAGCCGTTGACCGAGAGAGCGTAGGCGCGCTGCTGGTCGAGGAACGGGTCCAAGTAGACGGTGATGTTGTCGTCGCGCCACGACTGATCGCGATCCACCCGGGTCGCCCGCATGATGCCGGGATCCTCGTAGTGCGCGTGCACCGCCACGTACAGATTCTGGCTGTCGTAGCTGATCCAGACCTCGGTTTCCTCGCTGGCCGGCGCGCCCTCGAACGGCGACTCCTGCACGAACTCGGTCACGCGCACCGCGTTCCGCCAGACCAGGTCGTCGAGGCGGCCGTCGATGTCGGGGCGGACATCCGTGCGCGTGGGGCGCAGCGTGGGACGGCCGGTCAGGATACCGGCGGCGGCGGCGAACCCGGCGGTCGCTCCGCCCTCGCTGCCCGCCCCGGCCGGGGCCCCCAGCACGACACTGCCGGTGACCTCGGCCGGCGGCAGCGGCGCGGGACGCTCCGCAACAGCAGGTGGTGCGAAGCGCCCACCTGCGCGCATGCCTGGTCCGCCGGCAGGTCCACCCCGCCCGGCCCGCGGCGGGAGACCCGCCAGCCTGCCGGGACGCCCGACCCGCGCCCCGGAGCCTGCCGCGGACGCCTGCGTCGCGGCCTCCGGCAACGCCGCGCCGCCGAACGCGCCGCTTCCATTGCCATTCCCGTTGCCGTTGCCATTCCCGTTACCGGCCGGGAAGCGGGGCGACCCGGAGTCGCGGCGCTCCGCTGTCGCGTCGAACGCCATGCCGAGCTCGTGCACGACCTGGTCCTGGAGCCCGAAGAGATCGCCGACGGCACCGTCGACCTTGACGCCGGTCGCGACGGCGCCGGTCGCGGTATCGACAAGGCGCGCGGTTATGCGCATCCGATCGCCGATCCGCTGGTAGCCGCCGGTGACGAGCCACGCGGCGCCGAGCCGGCGGCCCGCCTCGCGCGCCGCGAACTCGGCGTCGGCAGCGCCCGGACCGAGGCCGGCCGCCGCCATCTCGTCGCCCAGCGCCTCGCGCCCGACGACCGCTACCTCGTCGAGCCGCTCCAGATCGGCCGACACCGTTTCCGCGATGCCTGCACCGATCCAGTCGTCGGAAGGCGCCGCGGAAATGTTGACGAAGGGAGCGACGGCGACGGCGCCGTGCTGCTGGGCGTGCACAACGGCCGGAACCGCGGCCATGAGCCACGCGACGAGCCCGACCGGAATCCATCGCGCCGCGCGCCGGCCGCCGACTGTCGTGATGATGATCTGCAAGTGCACTCCTGAACCCTGCCCCGACAATCGTCGCCTGCGGCTCCGATTGCCGCCCAACCAAGCCTGACCAGGAGTCTACGCCTTATCTACGGCGCAAACTCCTGGTGAAACCAGACTCCGGATTCGCGCTGCCCGTTTACGCGGGCCAGGCCCCGATTGACGCCGGTCATGCCGCCTCGAGCCGCTCGACGATCGCCCGCGTCATGTCCGTGCAGCTCAGCGAAGGCTCTCCCTCCCGCACCAGGTCGGCGGTCCGGCAACCGGCGTCGAGCGCAGCTCCGATCGCCGTCTCGATGGCATCGGCCTCGTCGCTCAAGCCGAGCGCATGCCGCAGCAGCATGGCGGCCGAGGCGATGGCGCCAACCGGATTCGCCACGTTGCGGCCGGCGATGTCGGGAGCGGAGCCGTGGACCGGCTCGAACAGGCCGCCCCGGCCACCCACGCTCGCCGACGGCAGCAGGCCGAGCGAGCCGACCACCGCACCGGCCTCGTCGGAGAGGATGTCGCCGAACAGGTTGCCCGCCAGCATGACGTCGAACGAGCCGGGGTCCGAGACCAGCCGCATCGCGCACGAGTCGACGAGCTGGTGCTCCAGCTTCACGCCCGGGTAGCCGGCGGCCACCTCGGTGACCACCTCCCGCCAGAGCCGCGACGACTCGAGAACGTTCGCCTTGTCGACCGACGTGACCAGCTTCCGCCGGCCACGGGCGCTCTCGAACGCGACGACCGCGATGCGCTCGATCTCGTGCGCGGCGTAGCGCATCGTGTCGAACGCCTCCCGCCGGTCGTCGGTCCGGCCGCGCGGCTCGCCGAAGTAGATTCCGCCGATGAGCTCGCGGACGATGAGCAGATCCACGCCGCGCAGAGCGTCGGGCCGGAGCGAGCCGCCGTCCTCCAGCCCCGGCCAGACCCGGGCCGGACGCAGGTTGGCGTAGACGCCGAGCGCCTTGCGCAGCTCCAGCAGCCCGGTTTCCGGGCGCCGCTCGCGCGGTCCGTCGCCGAACGCCGGATCGCCCACCGCGCCGAGCAGCACGGCATCCGCCGCCAGACAGGCATCGAGCGTGGCCGGCGGCAGCGGCGGATCGCCCGCGCGCAGGGCGGCGGCCCCGAACGGCGAGCGGGGCAGCGCGAAGGTGTGACCGCGGCGCTCGCCGACCGTCCGCAGGACATCCGCCGCGGCATCGACGACCTCCGGACCGATCCCGTCCCCGGGCAGCAGCGCGATGGTGGCGTGCATGCGGGAAATATCGGGTTCAGGCAACGCCCTGGCCAGCCACGACGGTCGGCGCGGCGGCCCGCAGGTGCCCGACGATCGCCGTGACGTCCTCGTCGCTGACCGACTTCTGGCGGTCGGCCAGGGCGATGACCTCCCGGTAGACCCGGTCGAGCTCGAACCGGCTGAGCTCGTACCCGAGATCCTCGCAGCGCTTCCTGACCGCGTGCCGTCCGGAGTGCTTCCCGAGGACGAGCGTCGATTCGACGCCGACGTCGGCCGGCGTCATTATCTCGTAGGTGCGGCGGTCCTTGATCACGCCGTCCTGATGAATGCCCGCCTCGTGGGCGAACGCGTTGCGGCCGACGATGGCCTTGTTGGCCTGTACCTGCTCCTGCGTCAGCTCCGACAGCAGCCGGCTCGTCCGGACGAGCTGGGTGGTGTCGATCGCGGTCGTGTAGGGCAGCCGGTCCGGCTTGACCCGCGTCGCCATGACGATCTCTTCGAGCGACGCGTTGCCCGCGCGCTCGCCGATGCCGTTGATGGTGCACTCCACCTGGCGCACGCCGGCCCGCATCGCGGCGAGAGAGTTGGCCACGGCCAGCCCGAGGTCGTCGTGGCAGTGCGCGCTGAAGACGACGCCGTCCGCGCCGCGCACCCGGCCGCGCACCTCGGTGAAGAACTCCTCGATCTCCTCCGGCGTGCAGTAGCCGACGGTGTCGGGCAGGTTGATCGTCGTGGCCCCCGCCTCGATGGCCGTCTCGACGACACGGCACAGAAACTCGATGTCGCTGCGGGTCGCGTCCTCGGCCGAGAACTCCACGTCGTCGGTGTAGCCCCGCGCCTGCGTCACGGCGTCGGTGACCGCCTGCAGACACTCGTCGCGGCCGATCCGCAGCTTGCGCTCCAGGTGCAGGTCGGAGGTGGCGATGAACGTGTGGATGCGCGAGCGCTCCGCCGGACGGAGCGACTCGCCGGCCCGTTCGATGTCGGCCGGGTTGCAGCGCGCCAGGGCGGCGATCACGGGGCGCCGGATCTGCTGCGCGATGAGCTCCACGGCGTGCGCGTCGTCGTCGGATGCAATCGGAAATCCGGCTTCGATGATGTCGGCGCCCAGCGCCTCGATCTGGCGCGCGAGCCGGATCTTCTCGTCCGTGTTCATGGAGAATCCGGGCGACTGCTCGCCGTCGCGCAGAGTCGTGTCGAAGATTGTCAATCGGTCCTTGGCCATGGTGCTCCCGCCTGAATGGATCTGATACTCCTACTCTATCCCGACCCGCAGGTCGCAAGTCAAAGTTATACTAATTACTATAAAATCACACTTTCTTATGGATGGCCGCACATCGCGCCGACCCCGCCGGACCGGCGGCCCCGGATGGCTCGAGCCTCGGACTCGCACGCCGACAGCGTCCGGATCCGCACCCGCACAACGCTCCGGATCCCGCCGGATCCCTGCCGCAACACGACGTTTTACCCTGATTTAACGAACCGGTCATAGGCCAGATACACGCCGTCAGTATCGTGTGTCGAATCTGCTGGCCGCAGGCGTGTCGTGCGCCTCCGCCGGATGTCAACCCACCAAGTCGGAGAACGGAATCACATGCGCAGAATGATTGGGTCGATCCTGGTGTCGACCCTCATCGCCGCAGCGCCCGCGCAGGCCCAGGAAACCGGCTGGGTCGCGGGCGCGGTCATCGATCAGAACCTCGCGATCAGGCTGCCGGGAGTCCCGGTCGAGGCGGTCGGCACCGGTCGGATCGCCTACACCGACCTCGACGGCCGCTACCGCCTCGAGCTGCCCGCCGGCACGTACGAAATCCGGATCGTCATGGCCGGCTACGCCGAGACTTCCGTGACGGTCGACGTGGCCGCGGGCCGGTTGTCCGCGGTCCAGGTGGCACTGGGCTCGAACGTGTTCGCGGAAGAACTCGTCGTGACGGCCCCGACGCTCGAGGCCGATTCGTCGACCGCCGCCGCCCAGATGATGATGCGGATGCGCGCCCCGTCCGTGCAGGACAACATCGGCGCCATCGAGATGTCCGCCAACAACGACTCCAACGCCGCCGACGCCATGCAGCGCGTCACCGGCGTGTCCGTCGTCGAGGGCCAGTCCGTCTTCGTCCGCGGCCTCGGCGAGCGTTACAGCAACACCACCCTGGCCGGCGCCACGCTGCCGACCACCGAGCCGGACCGGCGAGTCGTCCCGCTGGACCTCTTCCCCACCGGCCTCATCGACAGCGTGCAGGTCAGCAAGACCTACACCCCCGACAAGCCGTCGCAGTTCGCCGGCGGCCTGGTGGAGATCGTGCCGCTGAAGCTGCCGGACTCGACCTCCTACCAGATCTCCGCCGGCGGCGGCTGGAACAGCCTCACGACGGGAGCGATGGGGTACGGCTATCCCGGCGGCGGCCGGGACTGGACCGGCTTCGACGACGGCACCCGCTCCCTGCCGGCCGGGTTCCCGGACCGCAAGGTAAGCAGCGCCGGGCGCTTCTCCCGAACGAGGGGCTTCCCGCGCGACGAGCTCGAGAAGATCGGCGAGTCCTTCAACAACGTCTGGGACCCGCGGCCCGAGACCCTCCCGCTCGACCAGTCGTACAGCGCGACGCTGGGCGGCCGTTTCGGCAAGCTCGGGGTCGTCGCCACGTTCCGCCACGCCCAGAACGCGCAGTTCAACACCGAGCAGCAGACCTACTACAAGGTGGGCGAGGGGCGGCTCGAGCGCTTCAACGGGCCATACGACTTCGAGATCAGCGAGCGGTCGGGGGTGATCGGCGGCGTCGGCAACGTGGCGTACCAGTTCACGCCGAACCAGCGCCTCTCGTTCGAGAACTTCCTCACCCACGTCGGGACCAACGAGACCCGCCGGTTCGAGGGGTACAACGACGACGCCGGCAACCTCATCCGGAACCAGCGGCTCTGGTGGGTCGAGGAGCAGATCTCGAGCCATCACTTCGGCGGCGACCACCTCTTCCCCACGCTGTCGAACAGCCGGCTCGACTGGAAGCTCGCCCTCTCGCGCGCCGACCGCGAGGAACCGGACCTGCGGGAGGTGCTGTACGAGTTCGACCCGGCCCGCACGGCGTTCGTCCTCGCCGACGAGTCCCAGAGCGGACTGCGGCAGTTCAACGACCTTCTGGATAACAGCCTGGAAGGCTCGGGGAACTGGAGCACCCTCTTCGAGCAGTGGGACGGCCTCGCCTCGCAGGTGAAGTTCGGCGCCGGCTACATCGACCGCCAGCGCGACTTCGTGTCCCGGCGGCTCCGCTTCGCACCGCGCAACGCCGCGGGGATCGACCTGTCGCTGCCGGCCGAGCAGATCTTCACGCCGCAGAACATCGGTCCGGCGTTCCAGGTGAACGAGGAGACGCGCGGCACCGACCGCTACGACGCATCGCAGGAGGTGCGCTCGTACTACGGCATGATCGACCTGCCGCTGACGTCGCAGGCGCGCCTGGTCACCGGCGCGCGCATCGAGCACTTCACGCAGAACGTCGAGACGCTCGACCCGTTCGCGGGAACGCTCGACCAGCAATCGGGCGACGTCCGCACGGCGTCGCTCGACGAGACCGACATCTTCCCGGCCGTGAACCTCGTCTACGCCGTCCGGACCGACCAGAACTTCCGTTTCGGTTACAGCCAGACCGTCAACCGCCCCGAGTTCCGCGAGGTCTCGCCGTTCGAGTTCACCGACGTGGTCGGCGGCCGCGCCGTGATCGGCAACCCCAACCTCCGGCAGTCGCTGATCCAGAACGTCGACCTGCGCTGGGAGTGGTTTCCCGGCGCCGAGGAGGTGCTGTCGGCCAGCTTCTTCTACAAGCAATTCGACGACCCGATCGAGCGGACCGTGGAGCCTACGGCGCAGTTGCGGACGTCGTTCACCAACGCCGATACCGCCAAGAACAGCGGAATCGAGCTCGAGGCGCGCTCGCTCATCGGAGCGCACGTCCTCGTCGGCGCGAACTACACCTACGTCGATTCGGAAGTCTCGCTGTCGCCCGCCGCGCGCCAGGTGCAGACCTCGCTCGTTCGGCCGTTGGCGGGCACGTCGCCGAACCTCTTCAACGCGGTGTTCGAGGTGCGCGGCGCGGGCTATTCAGGCCGCCTACTCTGGAACTACTTCGACGACCGGATCAGCGACGTCGGATCGCTGGGTCTGCCCGACATCGTCGAGAAGGCGCGCAACTCGCTCGACTTCGTGTTCGCGAAGCGGTGGAACCAGGCAAGCCTGAAACTGGCGTTCGCGAACCTGACCGACCAGGACTACGAGTACACCCAGGGCGCAGACGGCCCGACGCAACGGATCTACAACCTCGGACGCTCGCTGAGCTTCGGCATCACCTACCACCCCTGACCGGGGCCCGCCCTGCCCGACGGCGACGGGCGCGTACGGACGACGCTCGACCAAGGAAAAGGAGAAACCGGCAATGATCTGGAACGCTACCAAGGAAAAGGAGAAACCGGCAATGATCTGGAACGCTACGACTCCCCGTACGCGGCCCGCGGCGCGCCGCCTGCTTGCGGCACTGGCGCTGGCCGCGGTCATCGCGTGGGGCGG
Source organism: Vicinamibacterales bacterium (assembly GCA_963662835.3). Taxonomy (GTDB): domain Bacteria; phylum Acidobacteriota; class Vicinamibacteria; order Vicinamibacterales; family UBA8438; genus WTFV01. Next base: position 2,209,116 of record CAXXVU020000002.1, on the reverse strand, counting down.
AGATACCGTGTCCACGCAGGCGACCATCGACTGCGGCGCCGTGGAGGGCGTCTCGATGGAGGTCTGCGAGGTCTCGGGGCGCATCACGGAGGATACGACGTTCGATTCCGGCCGGCTCTGGCTGCTGAGCGGCGCGGTGTTCGTCGACGAGCCCGCCCGGTTGACGATCAACGCAGGCACCACGATCTTCGGTGAGTCCGCGACCAACGGCACGCTCGTCATCGCGCGGGGCGCGCAGATCCATGCGAACGGCACCGCCTACGCGCCGATCGTCATGACCAGCGACAAGGAGCCCGGCGATCGGCAGCGCGCCGACTGGGGCGGCCTCATCATCAACGGGCGCGCTCCACTCAATGTTCCCGGGGGCGAAGCGACCGGCGAAGGCGACACCGGCGTCTACGGCGGCACCGATCCGAACGACGACAGCGGGCAGCTCTACTACCTGCGCGTCGAGTTCGCCGGCACCGAGTTCAGCCCGGACAACGAGCTCAACGGCATCGCCTTCCAGGGAGTCGGCCGCATGACCGAGGTCGATCACGTGATGGTCAAGTTCAACAAGGACGACGGCCTCGAGTTTTTCGGCGGCACGGTCGAGGTGAAGCACGTCATCTGCTTCGGGATCGCCGACGACAGCTTCGACTGGACCGACGGGTGGCAGGGCAAGGGGCAGTTCATGATCGCTCTGCAGGTGGGCGACGACGCCGACCAGGGGATCGAGGCCGACAACAACGGCGACAACAACGACCTGGAACCCCGCTCCAACCCGACCCTCTACAACCTGACGCTGCTCGGCGACCCGTTCAGCTACCCGGGCCAGGAGAGCGACACCGGCATTCTGCTGCGGGAGGGAACCGCGGCGACCATTCGCAACTTCATCGTGGCCGGCTTCAAGGAAGACGCCATCGACATCGACCACGCCGCCACCTTCACGCAGGCCGACGACGGCGCGCTGACACTTGCGAACGGCATTCTCTGGGGCAACTGCTTCGTCGAAGGCTGCGACGGCCAGTATCGACCGGACTCCTCGGACCCCGAGGGGAGGACGACCTCGGCCGTCGTGGACGCCAGCGACGACATCCTCATCGAAGACCCCGACAATCCGGACCTCGCCCACCCGCAGATCGGCGGCAACGCGGGTTGCGGCTACCGCTGCATGTTCAACCTTGAGTCACCGAACTTCATCCCGACGGACGACTCGCCGGCGGTGATGGGCACGGTGCCGCCGGCCACGCCGCCGAACGACGGATTCTTCGAAGTCACCGACTTCATCGGCGCCGTGGGGCCGGTGGACTCGTCCCAGAGCAACTGGTGGGTGGGGTGGACCGACTTCTCGATGAACTAGCCGTTCGGCGACGGGTAGCGGCGGACGGAGGCCTCGCCGGACGCGGGGCCCTCGTCCGACTCGTGCGGTGTTTCGCCATCGCCGCGGTGTGCGCGATGGGCGGTTGCGGGGGCGACTACGACACGCATACCCGCCTGTCGCCGCTGCAGCGGACGTTCTCCTCACCGGAAGCGCTGGGCGAAGCGGTGCTGGCCGCCCTGGCCGACAACGACGCCGATACGCTGGCGGACCTGGCGCTCGACGAGCTCGAGTTCCGGACCGCGGTCTGGCCGGATCTGCCGTCCAGCCGACCTGAGCGCGGCTTGCCGTTCGACTACGCCTGGGGTGATCTACACCAGAAGAGCAACAACGCGCTGCGTCGCCTGGTCAGCCGCTACGGCGGTCGGCGCTACGAGCTCGTCGACGTGCGGTTCGCGGGTCCGACGACCCCGTACGCGACCTATCAGGTGCATCGCGAGACCGTCCTGGACCTGCGCGACGAGGAGGGCGAAGAGGTCCGACTCGCCCTGTTCGGCTCGATCCTCGAGCGCGAAGGGGAGTTCAAGCTCTTCAGCTACGTCGTCGACTGACCGCCCGGAACCCGGCTCCTGGCGGTCGGTCTCCACCCCTGCGAGACCTCCGCGTTTGGCGCGTCGACACTTATCGACGCGCCATCTTCATAACTCCAGGCTATAGTTGGGCACGGGTCGACGTGCCGCTCGCGGGATCGTCCCGTTCCCGGGGCCGGCGGAGACCTCTCTCCGGCCCTTGCGCACCCGGCTCGCGCGTCGCACGCGGAGCATCGCCATGGATCTCGCCGAGCTGCAGGTCTTCCTCGCCGTCGCCAACGAGCGCAGCTTCTCGCGCGCCGCGGAGCGGCTGCACCGGACGCAGCCGGCCGTCAGCCAGGCCATCAGGCGGCTCGAGGACGAGCTGGACGAGCGCCTGTTCGATCGCTCCTCGAAGGGGGGGCGGCTGACCGAGGCGGGCGAGCTCCTGCTCGACTACGCGCAGCGCCTCACTGCACTGCGCGCGGAGGCCGAGAGCGCGGTTCGCGAGCTGCAGGATCTGCGGCGCGGCCGCGTGCTGATCGGCGCGAACGAGGGCGCCGTGCACGTTCTGCTGCCGGTCGTCGAGCGTTTCCGCGCGGACCATCCCCATGCGCACGTCGAGGTGCGCCGGGTCGCGGCCCGGCAGGTGGCCAACGAGGTCCTCAGCCGCTCGCTCGACTTCGGCGTGCTCACCTTCCCCCCTCGCGAGCGGGGCCTGCAGTCGCTTCCGCTCGGCGAGGACGAGCTCGTGATGCTTATCGACCCCCGGCATCCCCTGGCGGGGCGTTCGCGCATCACGATGGAGGAGTTCGGCCGCCAGACGGTAATCGCCCACAACGAGGCGTCGCCCGCCCGCGAGCGCGTGCTGCAGCTCTACGAGCAGCGGCATACGGCCATCAACATCCAGATCGGGCTTCCGAGCCTCGACGGGATCAAGCGCGCGGTCGAGATGGGGCTCGGCGTGGCCCTGCTGCCGAAACGCTGCGCGCTGGCCGAATTAGCGCGCGGACAGCTCGCCGCCGTCAAGGTCGCCCAGCTCCGGCTCCCGCGGCAGGTGCGCCTCGTCTACCGGCGCACCGGCGAGAGGACGCACGCCGCCGCGGCTTTCCTGGACGCGGCGCGGGCGGTTGCCTCCGCGTAACGCCATCATGAAGACGGACGCGGGCCACATCTCGGGCCGGCAGCGGGAGATGCTCGCCACCGTCGTGAGCCGCGTCAACGACTGCCACTATTGAATGCTGTCGCACGCCGACGATCACGCTGACGGCCGACGCGGCCATCCGTATCCCACGCCTCGTCGCTCCAACGAGGGATAGTGCCTCGCCTGTGCGCTCTCCCAAGGAACTACCCCTCCCCTATTCGACCGCAAGACTGCTCACGGTAAAGCACTCTTGCGCAGAGGGGCAGTCCCATCATATAGTGCATGGGTTCATGCCGGAAGCGATATGGCCGGCAGCGAGGGCGCCAAGCTGCGGGGTCTCCCCGGGCCGAGTGCCGCGTTTTGGCGGGAGCCGGTAACACACACCAGCGACTTGGGAGTTCTCATGCAGTCAACAACCCGTGGTTGTCTCGTGTCCGCCATGGTCCTGACGGGCCTTCTCGTGTTCGGAGGCTCGGCGCAAGCCGCCTCGTTCGACAACGTCGAGGGTTGGTGGAACAGCCTCGACTGCCCTCGGATGAACGCCGCGGTCAACGAGTACGATCCGATGATCATGGCCGAGGGCATGGAGAGCGGATACTGTGCGATGTACGACGGCCTGGGCGCCTCGGAGAAGTCGGTCGTCGACATGGCCGCCATGGAAATCGGGGGGGAATACGACAGCATCCACTTGTGGTGGGAAGCCCTGGACTGCCGGAAGATGAGCATCGCGACGGGCTACGCGCAGCCGGCGTACTGCGGGCACTTCGTGAACGCCCCGAAGGCGAACGACATGAACACCTTGAGCGCGGCGCAGGAAGAGGTGGTGGCCATCGCCGGTTACGCGCTGGCAACGGGCATGACGGCCACGTTCGCCGAGATCAGGATGTCCGACCTGTGGATGCCGTTCATGGCGACCCCCGCGCTGCCGCTGGTCGGCGTCGGCATCCTCGGCCTGCTGCTGGCCGGCCGCGGCGCGTGGCTGCGTCGGCGGCGTACGGTCTGAAGCGGCAACGTCGTGAATCGGTAGCGCGGTTCCGTGACGGCCCACCACTTTGTCGGAGAGGGCGACTTTTCGGACCGCCTGCAGAAGGACAGCCACCATCCCCAGCGCCTGCTGGCACCGGTAGGCGTCGTGGCGCGCGAAGCCGGGTTGCAGGTGGTGACCGAACAGGCGGTACCGTTCACCGGTGGCGGCGCGACGCTGGTGTGGGTGCTCGCCGAATCGCACTTGGTCCTGCACCTGTGGCCCGAGCTGGACCGCGCCACCCTGGACCTGCACGTCTGCGACTATCGGGAATCGAACCGCGACAAAGCGCGCCGGCTGCGCGACGCGCTCGACGCGTTCTGTTTCGCGCCCGGGTCGGCGGCGTGGCGGGAACTGGCCGTCGGCGGAGGGGCTGGGGCCGGTGGTTGATTCGAATCACGAAGCCGGCTATCGCAGGTTCTGGGCCGACGTCGGCGCCACTTTCCCCGACCTCGCGGATGCCCGCTCCACAACGCAGTACCGCAACGACGAGCAGTGGCTGCTGCACACGCAGTTGCCACCGCTCGGGGGGCTGCGAATCCTGAAGACCGATCTGTGGGACGAGGCGAAGAACACGCACATCCTCCGCTGGGCCGCCGCCCGGCGGGCGCGGGCGGTCGGCGTCGACATCTCGCTGCCCATCGCGATCGACGCCCGCCGGGGCTTCGTCGCCGACGGGCAACCGCTGCTCGCCGTGCAGGGAGACGTGCGTGCCCTGCCGTTTCGGTCGGGCAGCGTGGACGCCGTCTACTCGATGGGCACGGTCGAGCACTTCGACGAAACCGAGGGCGCGGTGCGCGAGATCTTTCGCGTGCTGCGTCCCGGTGGACGCGCCATCATCGGCGTGCCGAACCGCCACGACCCGTTCCTGCGGCCGCTACTCGTTGTGCTGCTGTACCGGCTGGGCCTGTACGGCTACGGGTTCGAGAAGTCGTACTCGCGCCGCGCGTTGCGCGCGCTGCTCGAGCGCGCCGGTTTCGACGTGACCGCCGAGACCGGTATACTGTTCCTTCCGGGCTGGCTGCGAATGCTCGACTTGGCCTGCCACGCATGGCTGCGTCCCCTTGCCGGTCTGACGGGAATGCTCTGCGCCCCCTTCGACCGGCTGTCCAGACGCTTCCCTCGCCTGCGGCGCCACGGCTATCTGATTGCCGCGGTCGGGGTTCGGCCGGCGGCGCGCAAGGAGCAGGGGGCATGAGCGTGGCGTGAGGAGTCGCCGGATGAAGCTCTCCGCCACCCGCGTGCCTGCTTCGAGCGACGGCGACGGCGGCTTGCGTTTCCTCGCCACCGTCGGCGTGTGGTTCGTCGGTCTGTTCGGCCTGATGCGGCTCGGCTGGGTGGAGCGCAGCCTCCTGACGCCCTTCGCGAAGCTGCAGCAGCAGGTGGCGGACCAGTTGACCGGCGCGCCATCCGACTTGGTCTACGCCGATGCGAGCTGCAGCGGCGGCGATCCGATGGCGCTGTGCGCAGGGGCCATCCTTGCCTTTCCCGCCGCCTGGAACGCGCGTTTGCGCGGCGTGGCGCTCGGGCTGCTGGGAATAACGCTCCTGAACATCGTCCGGCTGGGTCATCTCTCGTTGGTGGCGAGCGACCGCGCGCTGCTCGATCTGCTCCACACGTACGTCTGGCCGGGGCTCCTGATCGTCGCGACCGCGGCCTATGTCTTCGGCTGGATGCATCGCCAGGGGCATAGCGCCCCGCCCGGCCGCAGGGCGGGCCCTCTCCTGCTCGGCGGCGCCACGCGGCGGTTCCTGGTGTCGGCCGCACTGCTGGTGGTCGTCTACTTCGCCACTGCCCCCTTCTTCTATCAGAGCCCGGCCGTGGACGTGATCGCCGGCTGGATTGCTGCGACCGGCGGCGCCATTCTGACCGCGGCAAGGACGACGGCGACGGTTGACGGGCCGCTCATCCGGACGACGCACGGCGCCTTCGTCGTGACGCAGGAGTGCATCTTCACGCCGCTCATCCCGCTCTACTTGGCGGGGGCCCTGACCGCGCGTTCGACGCCGCTCCGGCGGGCCGCGGCCCTGGCCGCCACGCCGGCCGTGTTCTTCGCGCTCGGCGTCTCGCGCTTGCTGGTGCTGGCCGTACCTGCCGCCGTAATCGGCTCCTACGCCACGGCGATTCACGCGTTCTCGCAGACGGCCGTGGCCTCTGCCCTGATCGTGGCGGTTGCCCTCCGCTTCGTGGGACCGGCCGCGGGAACGGGGGCCGCAATCCGTCGCGCGCTACTCGCGATGGGATCCGGCATCCTCGCCGGCTACGCGGCCGGACCGGTCTGGAGCGTGCTGTACGGCAGTGCAGCGGGGTTGCAGGCGCTGGCGGGTCATGCAGGGCACCTCTTCGCCGACGCGCAGGGCGCCTGGGCTCTCGTGCCGGCGTTTCAGCTCGGCCTGTTCACGTCTCTCTGGATTGCCGTCGCCGGCCGCGCCGGGTGGCGCCGCGCGGCGCTGGGACTCGGCCTCCTGGCTCTGGTCCAGGCCATGCTCACCCTGCCGGTCGGCGAGCTGGCTCACCACTACGGATTCAATCCGCACGTGGGACTGATCCGCGGCTGGGCACTGGCCGCACCCGCGGCACTGGTCTGGCTGCTGCGCCGACCGGCCTCGGTCCCAACGAACGGGTCGCCGGTCCCTGCCGGAGCCCGAGCGGCAGCATAAGCGTCCTGCAGACCCGGGGCACACTTGGCTGGAATCGAGCGCGCGTTCCTTCGCGTCGCCGCGGGCGTCGGAGTCGCCGCCTGGCTAGCGCTGGTGCTCGCCGAGCTCGGCCGCTTCCGACTCGACCTGTGGCTGGGGCTGCTGGCGGCGGGGTCCGTCGGTCTGGCGCTGCTCGCGTATGCGTTCGCCGCCGCACCCCCGTCGCCGCGTGCCGGACGCCGCGCGCCGACAGCGGGACCGGAGCTCGGGGCGCTGCTCCTGCTGAGCGCCTGGGTGTTCGTCCCGCCCTACGAGGCGGTAGTCGCCGGAAGCGACGCGTCCGTCTACGTGAACTTCGGAAGCCGGATTGCCGCCACCGGCGCGCTCGAGTTCGAGGACGAGCTGGTCAGCCGACTGCCCGCTGACGCCCGCATCGAGCTGTTCGAGAACAGGAGGCGGTTCGATGCCACCGGCCGCTACGCCCGATTCCCGGGCGGCTTCCTGATTCCCGACATCGTCGCGCCGACGGTCACGGCCGGCTTCTCACCGCTGTTTCCGGTCCTGACCGCGCTGTTCCACGAAATCGCCGGCGAGCGCGGATTGCTCTTCGTGGCGCCGCTGTTCGCGACGTTGAGCACCGGCAGCCTGTTTCTGGTGGCCGCACATCTCGGCGGGCGGTGGGCCGGCTGGCTTGCGGCGGCGCTCACTCTCGCCTCCCTGCCGCAATTGTGGTTCGCCAGGCTTCCCGTACCGGAGATGGTGGCGCAGTACTTCGTGCTGACCGGCCTGCTGGCCTGGCTGGTCGCGCATCGACACGGCGCGCGGCGATGGGCGGTCGCCGGCGGCTGCTTCCTCGGTCTGGCGTGCTTCGCCAAGGTCGATCTGATCGTGCTGCTGTCGGTTTCCCTGCTGGCGTTCGGCGCCTGGCGGTCGCTCGCCAGGCGGGCGGGCGGCAGGTGGGGCATGGGCAGTCTCGTGGTTCCTTTCGGGCTGCTCGTCGTCCACAACGGCGTGCACTATCTGGCCTTCCACTCCCACTACCAGCCCTACGTCGAGCAACTGCTGCGGACGTCCTATCTGAGCACCCAGTTCCGACAATCCGGGGCGACGGGGATTGCGGCGGCGACGGTTGCCGGACTGCTTGCCGTGGGCCTCGCGCTGGCCGTCTGCCGGTACCCGCCGCGGACCCGGCGGCGTGCCTGGGGTGCGGGGCTGGCCGGTGTCCTCGCCATCTACATCTTCAACTACATGGCAACGACCACCGCGCGGCTTGGCGAGACGGTCGTCTGGCTGAGCTGGTACGTTTCCTGGCCGGTGCTGATGCTCGCCGCGATCGGGCTCGCGTGGCGGTTGGGCGCGGGTCTGTCGGGACGGGGGCGGGCGGCTCGGGAGAGTGCGCTCGCGCTGGTCCTGCTGGCGGTGGTCGGCCTGCACTACCTGTACGACCCGCTCGAACCGGGCCTGCACATCTGGTCGATGCGCCGCTTCGTGCCGGTCGTCCTCCCGCTGCTGATGCTGATCCTGGCGACGGAGGTCGTCGCGCTGGCGGGCCGCATCGCGCTACCCTACCGGCGCATCGTGGGGGCAGGCGCAGGCGCCGTGCTGGTGGGCCTGATGGTCGGCCCGAGCCTGGCGGTCGTCGACAAGCCGCTGTGGAGAGGGGCGCTCGCGCAGACCGCCGCGCTGGCGGGCAGGTTCCCGGCCGATGCGGTCGTGCTGATGAGCCCCGGCCTGGCAGGTACGCACGTACCGACGTCGCTGGCCTATCTGCACGATCTCGATGCCGTCCTCGCGCCCGCCGGTCCCGGCAGCGTCCGCCGATCCGCGGCGATCACGCAGGCAATCCACTCCTGGCTGGCCAACAGCCGGCCGGTCTTCTTCGTGTTCACTGATCGCGACTACTTCTCCTTCTACGCCCCGGCGTTCTCCCTGGCCGAATCCGGTCGCGCGCAGATCGACCTGCTCATGCTGGAGCAAACACGATCAAGGGCGCCGCAGGCGGTTGTCCGGCCGCCCATCAGGATGCGCGTGTTCCGAGTGCTGCGGCGCGACGCCCCTCGCGCCGCAGTCGACGTCGGGAATCCGCTCGACGACGTGTTCTTCGAACTCGACGGCTTCCATGCGGCCGAACGCGATGATCGAGGGGACGGCACCTTCCGCTGGAGCAGCCAACGCGCCTCGCTCACGATTCCCGGGGGCGTGGAGGTCGCGATGACCGTGGCCGCCGGCCGTCCGGCCGGCGTTCCCCCGGCGGAGATCCGCGTATGGATGAGCGGCCGGCTGGTAATGGAGCGCCGGATCCTGACGGACGAGCCGCAGGTGATCGGCCTCGGTGCGACTGCCGCGCCGGGACCGGCCCGGCTGACGATCGAATCGACCGCGTTCCAGCCTCGAGCCCTCGACATCTCGGCCGACCCACGCATGTTGGGCGTGAAGCTGTACCGTATCGTCCTCAGTTCACGGGCGCGGAACGGGATTCAGAATCCCTGAGCGTAGGGAAGGCTCGTCGCCACACGGCGCACGTCGTCGAACCGATCGAGCAGCAGGCCGGTCGCGTCCCACTGTCCCGTGAGCAGCGAATCGCGGACGGCGGCGGGCATGGCGAGCGGCACGGTGCGGCCGGCCGCCTCGATGGAGCGGGCGCCGACACTGAAGACCATCCCGGCACCCGGCTCCCGCTCGGCCGCCGCCATCAGCGCCGCGATGTCCTCGGGCTCGGCGGTGGCGCAGGGCAGACCGATGGTGGTGGAGTTTCCCAGGAAGATCTCCGAGAACGACTGGCCGACGCAGGCGTGGATGCCCCAGCGCTTGAGCGCCTGCGGCGCGTGCTCGCGCGACGAGCCCGAGCCGAAGTTCTCGTTGACGACCAGGATCGACGCGCCGGCGTAGGCCGGGTTCGCGAACGGGTGGTTGGGCATCGACGCGCGGTCGTCCTCGAAGGCGTGCTCGCCGAGGCCGTCGAAGGTGATCGCCTTCAGGTAGCGCGCCGGGATGATCCGGTCGGTGTCGATGTTGTTGCCGCGCAGCGGAATGGCGGTGCCGGTGATCCGGTCGATCGGTCTCAGCTCGCTCACAGCAAGCTCCTGACGTCGGTCACCTCGCCGCTGACCGCCGCGGCGGCGACCATCGCCGGGCTCATCAACAGCGTGCGGCCGGTCGGGCTGCCCTGCCGCCCCTTGAAGTTGCGGTTCGACGACGAGGCGCAGACCTCGCGTCCGTTCAGGCGATCCGGGTTCATCGCCAGGCACATCGAGCAGCCCGCGCCGCGCCACTCGAAGCCCGCCTGCTCGAAGATGTCGTGCAGCCCCTCGGCCTCCGCAGCGCGGCGGACGTTCTTGGAGCCGGGCACCACCAGCGCCTTCACGTGAGACGCCACCCGGTGCCCCTGGACCACCCGCGCGGCCTCCCGCAGATCCGACAGCCGCGAGTTGGTGCACGAGCCGACGAACGCCACGTCGACGCGGGTCCCGGAGATCGGCGCGCCGGCCGTGAAACCCATGAAGTCGAGCGCCTCCCCGATGGCGCTCGCGTCGGACGCCGCGGACGCCGGGTCCGGGATCCGCTCCGAGATCCCGACCGACTGGCCGGGGTTGATGCCCCACGTCACCCGCGGCTCGATGGCCGCCCCGTCGAGCTCGACGACATCGTCGTAGGCCGCGTCCGGATCCGATGCCATCGACCGCCACCACGCCTTCGCGCGCTCGAAGGCATCGCCCGCGGGTGCGAACGGACGGCCCTCCAGGTAGGCGAAGGTGGTCTCGTCCGGATTGACGTAGCCGATCCGGGCACCGCCCTCGATCGACATGTTGCACATCGTCATCCGCTCGTCCATCGTCATCCGCTCGACCGCCGCGCCGCCGTACTCGTAGGCGAAGCCCACGCCGCCCCGCACTCCGAGCCGCGCGATGATCTCGAGAATGACGTCCTTGGCGTAGACCCCCGGCCCGAGCGCGCCCGAGACGGAGACCCGGCGCACCTTCAGCGGGTCGATGGCCAGGCACTGCGACGCCAGCACGTCACGGACCTGAGACGTCCCGATGCCGAACGCGACAGCGCCGAACGCGCCGTGGGTCGACGTGTGGCTGTCGCCGCAGGCGATGGTCATCCCCGGCTGCGTGAGGCCGAGCTCGGGGCCGATGACGTGCACGATGCCCTGCCGGTCGGTCGACAGGTCGGAGAACCGGATCCCGAACTCGCGGCAGTTGCGCTCCAGGGCGGCCATCATCTGCTCGGCGAGCGCGTCGGCGAACGGCCGGGCCTGATCCAGCGTCGGCACGATGTGGTCGACCGTCGCGTAGGTCCGCTCGGGAAACGCCACCCCGACACCCCGCTGGCGCAGCATGTCGAACGCCTGCGGCGTCGTCACCTCATGGATCAGGTGCAGCCCGATGAAGAGCTGCGTCTGCCCCGACGGCAGCCGCCGGACGGTGTGACGATCCCAGACCTTCTGCAGCAGCGTCTGTCCCACGTGCGGCTCGACCTCTCTTCTATTCTCGCAGGCGGTGCGCGGCCGCCGCGCCCTCGCGCTCGCGCCGCTTCCGCCGGACGAAGATCGCGATGCCCAGCAACACCACCGGCACCGGCGGCAGCAGGATCGCGAACGTCTTGATGGAGGTCTGGATGCGGCGGATCTGCGCCTCCATGTTCTCGCGGCTGGCCTGGATGCGCGCGTCCTTCTCGGTCTCGATGTTGGCCGACAGCACCTCGAGCCGCCGGTTCTCCACCTCTTCGAGGTTGCGCACCATGATCTGCCGGGTCTGCGCGTCGATGTCGGCGCGGCCCTGCAACTCGGCCACGCGGTCGTTCAACCGCTGCTGCGCCTCGGTGAGCGCCTCCTCGGCGTCCGCCTCCGCCTGCTGCTCGTCGGCGGTCCGCTGCTCGATGAACTCGGCCGTCTGCGCCTCGACCCGCTCCAGGGTCCGGTGCCGGGCGCGCCGGCTGCGCAGATCGATGAACGCGTCCTCGCCGAGCAGGGTGTCCATCGCGTTCAGGAAGAACGTGATGTTGTCGAAGTTCAGCCCGCCCGGCGCCTGCTCGCGGATCTGGAAGAACTGCTCGCTGATGAAGTCGAGGTCGGCGACGACAATGATGTCGATGTCGCCGGCCGGGTCTGGTTCCGGCGTGCTCTCGGCGGCGACGCCTGCTGCTTCCGACTCGGTGTCGGGCGCTTCCGACTCGGTGTCGGGCGCTTCCGGCTCGGTGTCGGGCGCTTCCGGCTCGGTGTCGGGCGCTTCCGGCTCGGCCGGCGCGGCCTGCCCGGGCTCCCCGGCAGCGTCCGCGCCGGGATCCGGTTCTTCGGCCGCGGCGGCGGGCTCGGCCGTGTCGGCGGCCTCAGGCGGCTCGGCGGTGTCTGCGGCGCCGGCCGGCTCGGCAGTCTGCTCCTCCTCCGACTCCGGGGCGGAAGACTCTGCAGCCGCGGGCTCCTGCGCCTCTGCGGGCGTCCCGGCGGGTTCGACGGGTTCAGGCCGGGACTCCTGCTGCTCGGCCGACTCGGCCGTCCGACTCGCGGAGGACTCCGCAGTCCGGCTCGCGGAGGGCTCCGCGGTCTCCGCAGCCGAAGCCGCAGCCGCTTCCGTGGATGCCGCAGGTTCCGACTCCGCCGCTTCGGCTCCGGCCCCGCCCGTGGCCGCGGCCGCCGCGTCCGGTTCCGCCTCGCGCGGATCGTCAGCTTCCGCCTCGTCCGCAGGCCCCTCGGCTCCCTCCGGCGTCTCTTCCGCCTCCGGTTCAGGCGCCTCGGCTCCCTCCGGCGTCTCTTCCGCGCCTGCCTCCGGTTCAGTCACCTCCGCCGCTGGTTCCGGCGTTCCGGGCTCCAATTCGGAGGCGTCCCCGACAGCTTCATCCGACTCGGCCGACGCCGCCGTGTCGGACTCGGGCTCCGCGGCCGGCGCCTCGCCAGCGGCCGGCGCTGCGGCTTCAGCGTCCGGCTCGGCCGCCTCCGGGGACGCGGCGGCCTCGGTCTCGATCTCGGGCTCCGGCTCGGCGACGGCCTCGTCCGCCGCACCGGCGCCCACCGACCGGATCCGGGCCGCGACGATGTAGTCGTCGTCGTCCTGCCGGCGCGGCGGGCTGGGGTTCACCTGCGGCCCGAACGGCGTGCCGCGCACCAGCGAGAAGTAGCCGTTGGCTCCCGACACCGTGCCCGAGCGCAGCAGCGGCTGGAACTCGAAGCGCGGATCGTCGACCGCCTGCAGGGACCCCGGGAAGAGCAGGACCAGCTCCTGGAGCCGGGCCGTCATCGGGTCGCCGGCGTCGAAGGTCGCCGGGTTCTCGTTGCCCGCCCCGAGGAAGACGACGTCCTCCGGCATGTGGGCGAGCTCGGGGTGCGGGTTGTAGGCGTCCCAGACGATGCGCGTCGGCTCCCAGTCGACCCCCAGGTTCCGGATCCACTCGCGCACGTTGCCGCGCGGGCCGGGCCGGGGCTGCCCCGGCGGATAGGTGAAGGGGTTCCCGTCGCCGACCCACTCCGAGGGCGACAGCGTCGGGTTCACCGCCGGCAGCGGGTCGACCAGGATCAGCGCCGGCTTGCCGGAACGGATGTAGTCGGCGACGAAGCCCTGCTCGTCGGTCTGCAGCGACGAGGGCAGCGGCACGAGCAGCGCGTCGACGTCCTGCCCGATCGCCATCTCCGGGCTGATCTCGACCACGTCGTACTGCTTGCGCAGCTCCGTGACCACGGACCACTGGGGCGTGAACTGGTTGCGCTGGAAGTTGGTCCCGCCGAACAGGTTGGCCATCGTCGCGACGACGCCGACGCGCTTGCGCTCGGTCCCGGCGACCACGCGGATGCTCCGCATGAGCTCGTACTCGGCCGGCAGCCCCACGTCGAAGAAGCCGATCACCTGCTCCTCGGCGCCGCAGGTGAACGCCACCCCGAGGAACACCTCCTCCACCTCCGACCGCGCCGTGCTGACGTTGCGGACCGGCCGCGGCTGGATGCCGAAGGTCTCGCGCGCCTCGCGCGCCGCGTCGGTGAAGGGCTCGGTGTCCTGGATGAGCACCTCCACCCGCGGGCCGGCGATGACGTCGATCTCCTCGAGGATGCTGATGAGGTTCGAGCGCGTCTGCACGAACGGCTCCGGCACGTCCGGGCTGACGAAGGCCTGGATGAAGACCGGCCGATCCGCCGGAAGCTCGTCGAGAAGCCGCCGCGTCTCGCTGCTCAGCGAGTGCAACTGCTCCGCCGTGGCGTCGACGCGGATGCTCCGGTTGGTCACGAGTACGCCCGCGCTGACCAGTGCGGCGGCGACGGCGACCCCGCGCACCGCGTGGTGCAGGCCCATCGGATAGCCGTCGGCGCTGCGCGGCCAGTGGCGCCGGCTCAGAACCAGCACGTTCAGATAGAGGAAGAAAGCTCCGACCGACGCGAAGTAGACGACGGCGCTCAGGCTGACGATCCCCTTCGCGAAGTCGTCGAAGTGCAGGAACACGCCGAGCGCCTCGAGCGCCCGCCCGAGTCCGGGAGCGATGGCGGAGGCGGCGGGGCCGGCCGCGACCAGCAGCGCGCAGAGCAGCCCGGCCGCGATGAAAGCGACCGTCGCGTTGCGGGTGAGCAGCGACGCGAGCATGCCCACCGCGATCAGCGCCGCGCCGACGAACCAGTAGCCGAGGTAGTTGCTCGCCATCAGCCCGAGATCGGGCGCGCCGAGATAGAAGAGCACCCCGACGTAGCTGAGCGACAGGACGAGCGACGCCGTGTAGATGCCGAGCACGGCCAGGTACTTCCCGAGCACGACCTCCAGATCGGTGCCCGGGAGCGTGAGCAGCAGCTCGTCCGTGCCGAGCTTCTTCTCCTCCGACCAGACCCCCATCGTGAGAGCAGGAATGAAGAAGAGCAGCAGGTAGGGAAACACCCCGTTCAACTGATCGAGGTTGGCCAGGTTCTGCAGGAAGAAGCGATCCTGCCAGAACGCCGCCGCGGCGCTCAGGAAGATGAACAGGGTGATGAAGACGTAGCCGCTGGGACTGCTGAAGTACATCCGCAGATCCCGGCGAGCCAGCGCGCTGATGACGGCCGTGTTGACTGTGCCTCCCATCGTTCTCACGCCTCCGACGAGCTCTCCCCTTGCGGGTCGAGGTCGTTGGTCCCACCTGTGTCCATCGCGGCGCCCGGCCCCTCCGACTCGACCGCGCCGGTGTCGCCACCGTCCGTTGCGGGGGCCTCCGCTTCGGACTCGACGGCGCCGTCGTCCGCGGCGGCGCCCTGCGCGCCTCCGGCCTCCCCGGGCGCCGCGCCGTTGTCCGCCGCCGGCGGCGCCCCGCCACCGGTCAGGCGGTAGAACGGCTGCTCCAGCGACCCGTCTTCCTTCAACTCCTCGACCGGACCGTCGAACACCAGGCGGCCGCTGTCGACCAGCAGCACGCGGTCGGCGACGGCGTCGGCCTCGTGGAGGATGTGGGTCGAGATCAGCAGGGTCTTGGTCCGCCCGAGCCGCTGGATGTTCTCGCGGAACTGTTTGATCTGGTTGGGATCGAGCCCGGCCGTCGGCTCGTCCATGATCAGCACGTCCGGATCGTGCAGCAGCGCCTGCGCCATCCCGACGCGCTGGCGGTATCCCCGCGACAGCTTGCCGATCGGTTTGCTGGTGACCAGCTCCAGCGCACACAACTCGACGACCGCGTCGATCCGCTCGCGGAGCGTCGCCGGCGCCATGCGGCGCGCCTCCCCGAAGAAGCGCAGCAGCTCGAGCGGCGTCATGTCGGGGTACATCGGGCCGTTCTCGGGCAGGTAGCCGAGACGCCGCGACGCCGCGATCCGATCCCGCCGGACATCGTGCCCCGCGATGGCCGCATCGCCCGCGCTCGGCGCCAGGTACCCGGTCAGCATCCGCATCATCGTGGTCTTCCCGGCGCCGTTCGGCCCGAGGAAGGCGACGACCTGCCCCTGGGGAATGGAGAACGAGATGTCGTGAACCGCGACGAAGGATCCGTAGTACTTGGAGAGCCCCGTCGCTTCGATCATCACCGGCATTGGCTCGGCAGTCATGGTTTGCTTCAGTCCCACAGGATAGCGAATCGTCCGCGCGTCCTTCAAGACCCGGCATCCGGAGCCCGGAGGGCGCCCCGGCGGACACCGAGAGATGTTAATTCTGGGTTTACAGATAATTTACATGGTGTTAACATTGGCGCAGTCGTGGCGGCCGGGGCCTTGCCGGGCCCGGGCTCGGCCGACAATCCGTTTCGACCCTGCACGAGGAGGTGAACCATGCAGGCAACGTATCGCGTTCTCTCGGTCGGTCTGCTCTCTCTGTCGCTCGCCGCACCGGCGGCGGCCGGAGCCGCCACCAGTGCCGGCCAGATTCCCTCCCCCGCCCCGGCGCCCGCACGGCTCGTCGTCGAATCGCCCGGAACAATCGAGATCGAGATCATGATCCGGCCGACCGCCCAGACCGACGAGCTGAGAGTGGTCGCCGACTCGGGGACGTTCTACCGCAGCACCACCGTCGGACTGACCGGCGCGGATTCCCAACGGCTCCATACCTTCGAGTGGCACGGGTTTCCTGCCGGCGAGTACGACGTGGTGGGCGAGTTGATCAGCGCCTCCGGACGCCGCGAGGTGGTGGTGCGCGGCGCCCTGCTGGTCATCGATCCGCCGCAGCCGCGAGTCCCGCCGGCCACAGGCGATCCGCGGCGATGAACCCCGAAGGACGCACGGCACCGCGGCAGGCGTCCGCACGCCGGCGGTCGCGCATGGCAGCCGGCGTGCCGGCGGCAGTCTGCCTCCTGATCGCGCTGGCGGTCGTTGCGCCGGTCAGACAGCGCGCCGACCCGGAAGGCCGCCTCGATCTGATCTTCGAGCCGTGGTCCATGCGCGGCGCCCCCGGCTGCGCCGTGTCCGTCATGCGGGGCGGCGACATTCTGTTCGCGAAGGGCTACGGCGATGCCAACCTCGAGTACGACGTTCCGATCACGCCCTCGTCGGTCTTCCACGTCGCATCCGTGTCCAAGCAGTTCACGGCCCTGGCGGTGGCGCTGCTCGTCGCCGACGGCCGGGTCTCGTGGGACGACGACATCCGGCGCTACGTGCCGGAGCTTCCCGACTTGGGCGAGCCCATAACGCTCCGTCATCTCGCGCACCACACGAGCGGGATTCGCGATCAGTGGAGCCTGCTCCAGATGGCGGGGTGGCGCTGGGAAGGGGACGTCATCACCCAGGGGGACGTGCTCGACCTGCTCTCGCGGCAGACGGCCGTGCATTTCCCGCCGGGCAGCCGCTACCTCTACAGCAACTCCGGGTATACGCTGCTCGCGGTCGTCGTCGAGCGCGTGTCGGGTCGGACGCTCCGCGAGTTCACCACCACGCGCCTGTTCGAGCCGCTCGGCATGACGCAGACCACGTTCCGCGACGATCACACGATGATCGTCAGGGACCGCGCCTACGCCTACGAGTCCGGCCGCACGGGCGGCTATCGCCTCAGCATCCCGGACTTCGCCGTAGTCGGGGCCTCCAGCCTCTTCACCACGGTGCGGGACCTCGCACGCTGGAACCGGAACTTCCGGACCGGCGAGGTCGGCGGCCGCGGCGTTCTCCGGCAACTCCAGGAGCGGGGCACCCTGGCCGGCGGTGCGCGCATCTCCTACGGGTTCGGGCTGGTACACGGGATGCACCGCGGCCGGTCGACCATCGGGCACGGCGGCACCGACGCGGGTTACCGCAGCGAGTTCCTGCGCTTTCCCGACGAGGACCTCGGCGTGGCGGTGCTCTGCAACGTGCGGACGGCCGATCCGGGTCGCCTGGCGCGGGACGCGGCCGACGTCTTCCTGCCGCCGGCGCCGCGCACGGCAAGCGGCCGGCGCGCGAGGAACCGGCCGCCCCCGCCGGCGGATCGACCGGCCGGCGCGGTTGCTTCGCGGGCCGCCCCCGACCGCGAGGCCCTCGCCGCCCTGGCGGGCTACTACCGGCGCCCGGAGCACGACATCCCGCTGCAGATCGTGGTCCGCGGCGACGATCTTCTGCTTGTCGAGGGCGGCGCCGGCCGGCCGCTCCGGCCGCTCGCGGACGGACGTCCGACCGCGGAGGGAAGATTCCGTGTCGCCGGCACCGCCGCCGAGGCAACGTTCGAACCCGGCGGAGGACGCGGCGGGCCGACGCTCCGTCTCAGCGGATCGCTGCGCGGCATCTACACGCATGCCGCGCCGGTGGTTCGGCTGCCCACCGGGCGCCTGGCCGAGTACGCGGGGTCGTACTACAGCGACGACCTCGACGTGCGGTACGCGTTCCGGGAGGATGACCGCCGCCTGGTGCTCTCGCACCGCAAGCTGGGTCGTATTCGACTCATCTCCACGTTCGAAGAGGGCTTCTACGGCAGCGGTTGGTACTTCACCTTCCACCGCGACGCCGGCGGGGACGTAGAGGGATTCACGATGAGCACCTCACGAGCATGGAGGGTCGCCTTCCGGAAGCTGCGCGAGGAGCCGGCACGAGAGTAACGGCGCCGACGCAACCGACCGACCGGCCGAATCCGGCGACTTTGCGTCCGCTCCGCCGGCGTCGACGCCGCCTGCCGGTGCCGCTTCAGGCAAAATGGTCCCATGCGAAAGTGGTGGCCCGCTCCCCTGCTGGCGATTGCGTTCGCGTGGCCCGGAGGCGCCGGCCCGGCCGCTCAACCGGCGGCCGGCGACGAGGACGCCCGCGCGATCATCTTCCAGGCCCTCGAACGCGCGGTGTGGTACGAAGAGAACAACGTCGCCGCGCGCTACCGGTCCCGGATGACGAAGGAGGTCCGGCGGTTCGACGGCGACGGCGACGTGCGCACCAGGGACGTCGGCGACTACGAGGTGGTGCCGATCGACGGCGTCCCGTTCGAGCGGCGGCTGACGATCGACGGCCGGCCGTTGAACGACGTGGAGCGCGGCTGGGTGGCCGAACGGGAAGCGGAGTTCCGCGAGGAGCTGCGCGAGCGGGACGACCAGCCCGAGGAGGACGAGGACGCCATCATCTTCAACGAAGAGCTCGTGGCACGCTACGTCTTCACGCTCGAGGGCGGGGAACCGTTCCGCAACCGCCCGAGCCACCGGATTGCGTTCGAGCCCCGCCCCGGCCGCCTCCCCGTGCGGCGCCGCATCGACTATGCGCTCAACAAGGCGAAGGGCCGCGTCTGGATCGACCGCGAAACGTACGAGCCGGCGCGCGTCGAGTTCGAGCTCATCGACCGCGTGCGCCTCTGGTGGGGCATGCTCGGCTCGATCCAGCAGGCCCGGGGCTCGCTCGACCGCGGCCCCGTGCTCGGCGACATCTGGGCGCGCATCCAGTTCGAGAGCTACAGCGACGTGCGCGTCGTCTTCCGCCGCACCCGCCGCGCGGAGTTCCGGCAGTGGCGGGACTTCGAACTCATCGACGTGGACGAATAGCGCGGTGGGGCGCCGGGCGCGGCCACGCCGGGCGCGGGCCAACCTCGTCTACAGGGCGAAAATCTCGCGCACCGGAAGGCTGAAGCCCGGCAGCAGTGAGGCGCCTTCCAACGTGTCCGACTCGTCAAGGCGGCGGACCGCCCGGCCGGGCTCGTGAATCGCCACCGAGGCATGCTTCGGATCCACGACCCAGACAACCAGGGTTCCGGCCGACAGCCAGACCTCTACCTTCCTGGCAACCTCGGGGCGCGAATCCCCCGGCGAGGTCACCTCCACCGCCAAGTCCGGTGCCCCCTCCCAGAAGAACGTCGGGCGGCCGGTCGGCGGCACTCGGTCGCGGCGGACGAACGCGATGTCGGGCGCGAGCACCGTATCGGGATCCCTGGCCAGGACGAAGCCGGTCTCCGCGCCGCAGACCACGCCGAGCCGGTGCGCCTTCACATGTTGCGCGAGAGGCGCGGTCAGATTGACGATGACGGCGCCATGATCGAATCCTGCCGGGTTCATCCGCTGCAACTCCCCTCCGACGAGGGCATAACGACAGTTGTCGTCGGGCAGGCGGATCAACTCTTCCGCCGTCATGACTCGGCCTGGAACAGTCATTGTCGGGGCTCCGGACTCGTGAGTCATTATGCCTCGTCCTGCTGCGGTGTAAAGCAATTCCCGCGCCAGCCGCAGCGGCCCGGGCGGCTGGGAGCCCGCGCCACAGAAATGTTCACAGACCACGTCCGGCTTGACCGGCCGGTTCGCAATGCTACGGATGCCGGTAGGGCGAAACGGTCGGCCACGCGCCCCGCACACATCCCCGGTGCCGGGTCAGCGCTCGGAAGTCATCGGACGTCGGATCCGGCGCCGCCGGGCCGCGGGCGGAATCCACGTACAGGCACCCGACTTCAGCGGGCGGAAGCCGGGCCACGAGCGACCGGGCCCGTTCCAGCGCGGCGAGCCAGCGCCGCTTCAGGACGCCGAGATCGAGCGGTTCCCGCAGTGAGAGCCGGCCGAGGTCTACCTGTGTATAGGCCGCGTGCCGCGCCGCATGGTCCAACAGGAAGTCCGGGGTGAAGCCCGGGTCCTTGCCGCACGCCGCCCAGGCCAGGGCGCCGAGCGGAAGATAACTGTCGTCGAGATGGAGGACATCGACGAAGTCGCGGATCTCGCTTCGTCCCGCCAGGGCCAACACCTTGTTGGTCGCGGCATCGGCGTCGTGCAGGCGGTACCCGAACCGTTCGTCTTCCTGTACCGGGTAGAAGCGGAAGGCGCTGTCCTGGGCCCACTCGATCTTCATGGCCCGTTCCTCGGCGCGCACCACGGCGCGATGGAAGGTGGGCGTGCGCAGCAACCATGAGAGCTCGTAGCCAGCGGCGCCGAGCGTCTCCGCGTCCGTCTCCGCGCTGCGGGCGATGCTGTCCTCGAGATCGTGAAACAGATCGAGATCAGCCGAGTACCGCGGGGTGTCCTCCGCCCGATGCAGCACCGTCGCCCCCGCAACGTAGCTGTCGGGGCTCCGGTTCTCGGCAATGAGCCTCAGGACGTCCGCCTGGATGGTGCTCAACGGCATAGCCGGGCCGCGACGAGAAACCCCTTGCGCCCGCCGTTCCGGCGCAGCCCGCGCACGATCTCCGGTACGTCGTCGAGCGAGACCTGCAGGTCCGGGCGCAGGAACCAGAAGCACTGGGCGTGGAACGCGCGGAACGCGCGCCGCGCCTCGCGCACCCGCACCATGTCCCGGGCGTCGGCGGACGACAGCCCGCGCCGGCTCGTCGATCCACCCTTTCGGCCGATGCGTGCGAGATACGCTTTCAGCGGGTCCGGTGTGTCCATTTGCCGACACCAATCATAAGCCGCTCATGTTCGAGTCGAGAACGGCGGCAGGTGGGGTTGCTCAGCGCCGGGCGACCAGCATTTTCTGCAGCCGCTCGTACACATCACGCCGGTGGCCGACGGCGACGACCAGAATCTCTATGCGGGATTCGACGACGCGATACACGATTCGGTAGTCCCCGGTGCGCCAGGAGCGCAGCCCCTTCAGCGTGAGCTGCAGCGGCTTGCCGCGTTCGGGATCCTCGCGGAGCTTCCCGAGGGCGGCGAGCAGACGCCGGCGAATGGCGGGATCGAGCCTCTTGATGGTGCGGGCGGCACTAGTGGCGTAGACCAGGGTCCACGTCATCCCAAACGTCCTCGTGGCTCACCAGTCTGCCCGCCGCCGCGTCGGCGAGCCCCTTCTCGATCGACTTCGCGAGATCCTGGTCCGCCAGAGTCTCCAGCGTCTCGAGCAGGCCTTCGTAGTCGGTCAACGAGAGCAGCACGCCGACGGGACGTCCGGACCGCGTGATGACCACCTCTTCGCCGAGCGCCTCGACGTCCGCGAGGAGCTTCGCGAGGTGGGTCTTGGCCTCTGACAGCGGGACGGTAGCCATGCATTGCACCTCATATTCGTTGAAACCAGATTATAGGCCTTTTTCTGGTCTATTCGACCGATGTCCGAATCGCGGTCAATGGAAGTCCCGGCTGCCGGCGGTCGGCGGGCGGCTCGGAATCTCCGGGACCCAGAGCGCATCGGCCACGACGTGGACGACCCCCGACTCGGACTGCAGCTTCCCGCTCACCCCAAGGAACGACGCCGTCCGCGCAAGCACGGCGTGGTCTTCGAACACCTGCTTCCAGATCACGACGTTCACGAACCCGGTCTCGTCCTCCAGCGTCATGAAGGTCACCCCCGACGCGGTGCCGGGGCGCTGGCGGCAGATGACGAGGCCGGCGTAGCGCACCCGGCGGCCGTCGGGCAGGCCGGCGACGGTGCGCGCGTCCGGCAGGTTCTGCGCCGCCAGCGCCTCGCGCAGCGGGGCGAGCGGATGGCCGCGGGTGCTGTGGGCGCTGAACCGATAATCCCAGTCGATTGCCTGGAAGTCGTCCAACGGGTCGAAGTCGGGCAGCGGATCGTCCGGCGCGACCGGCAGGGGCCTCTCCGCCGCCGGCCCGAGCCCCTGCGCCTCCCACAACGCGGCGCGGCGCCGCCCTTCGAACGGCGCGAACGCACCCGCCTCGGCCAGCCGCCGCAGCACGCGGTCGTCGAGCCGGGTGCGCCGGCTGAAGTCCGCCAGCGATTCGAATGGCCGATGCGTCCGCGCCGCTTCGATCCGCCGCCAGTCGCGCTCCTCGGAGAGACTCTTCACATACCGCAGCCCCATGCGGACAGCGAAACGTCGCGCCGGGCAGCGGGTGTCGAGGCGCCTCACCGGGCGGGGCTCCTCCGAGTCGCCCGGCCCGGGCTCGAGCGTGCAGTCCCAGTCGCTGGCCGTCACGTCGACCGGACGCACCTCGACGCCGTGGCGGACCGCGTCGTCGACGATCGTCGCCGGCGTGTAGAACCCCATCGGCTGCGCGTTGAGCAGCGAGCAGGTGAACACGTCCGGGTAGTGGCAGCGGAGCCACGCCGTGGCGTAGGCGATCAGGGCGAAGCTCGCCGCGTGGCTCTCGGGAAAGCCGTACTCCCCGAACCCGCGGATCTGATCGAAGACCCGCTCGGCGAACTCCCGCGCGATCCCCTTGGCCAGCATGCGGCTCACCAGCCGGTCGCGGTGCCGCTCGATGCGTCCGCTGCGGCGCCATGCCGCCATGTCGCGGCGCAACTGGTCCGCCTCGCCCGGCGTGTAGTCGGCCGCCACCATCGCCAGCTTCATCACCTGCTCCTGGAAGAGCGGCACGCCGAGCGTCTTGCGGAGCACCGGCTCGAGGCACGGGTGCGGGTAGACGACCGCCTCCTCGCCGCGGCGCCGCCGCAGGTAGGGATGGACCATGCCGCCGGTGATCGGGCCGGGCCGCACGATGCTCACCTCGACGACCAGGTCGTAGTACTGGCGCGGCCGGAGCCGCGGCAGCATCGCCATCTGGGCGCGGCTCTCGATCTGGAAGACGCCGACCGTGTCGGAGCGGCAGATCTGATCGTAGGTCTGCGGGTCGTCCTGCGGAATCCGGTCGAGCGACAGCGTGCGGCCGTAGTGCCGGTCCAGAAGGCGGAAGCCCAGGTCGAGCTGCGTCAGCGCGCCCAGTCCCAGCAGATCGACCTTGAACAGGCCGAGGTCCTCCAGGTCGTCCTTGTCCCACTGGATCACCGTCCGGTCGGGCATCGTGGCGTTCTCGATTGGCACCAGGTCGTGGACCGGCTCGTGGCCGAGCAGGAAGCCGCCCGGGTGGATCGACAGATGGCGGGGACAGTCCTGGATCTGCTCGCACAGCCTGAAAAGGTGACCGTGGATCGGCGAGTCCGGGTCGAGCCCGGCGTGCGTCAGCCCCGCCGCGTCGAGCGGGCCGTAGTGCGACAGCAGCCGGGCGAGCCGATCGAGCGCCGTCTCGGACAGCCCGAGCGCCTTGCCCACCTCCCGCACCGCCGAGCGCCCGCGGTAACGCACGACGTTGGCCACCATGGCGGCGCGGTCGCGGCCGTACTTGCGATAGACGTGCTGGATCACCTCCTCGCGGCGGGCGTGCATGATGTCGAGGTCGATGTCCGGCGGCTCGTGCCGCTCGCGCGACAGGAAGCGCTCGAACAGCAGCTCGACCCGCGTCGGATCGACGGCCGTGATCCCCAGGCAGTAGCAGACCACCGAGTTCGCCGCCGAGCCGCGCCCCTGGCAGAGGATGCCCTCCTGCCGGCAGTACCGGACGATCTCCCACATCGTCAGGAAGTAGCCGCCGTAGTCGAGCTCGTCGATCAGCGCCAGCTCGCGGTCGATCTGCTCGCGGATGGCCGGGGGCACATCGTCGCCGAAGCGCTCGCGCGCGCCGCGTAGCGTGAGCTCGCGCAGCCAGTCGGACGACGTCTTGCCGTCGGGCAGCCGCTCGGCGGGATAGCGGTAGCGGATCTCGGACAGGTTGAAGGTGCAGCGCGACGCGACCTCCCGGGTCCGCTCGACGAGCGCCGGCTCGTCGGCGAACAACTGCGCCATTCTCTGCGGCGACTTCAGATCGTGCTCGGCGTTCGGCCTGATCAGCCGGCCGGCGGTCGCGAGCGTGACGCCGTGGCGGATGCAGGTCAGAACGTCCTGCAGGTCGCGGCGCGCCGGCGTGTGGTAGAGCACCTCGGTGGCGGCGACCAGAGGCAGGCCGGCACGCCCGGCGTGCCGGCGCAGGTTGGCTTCCCGGCGCACCTCCTCGGCGCGCCGGTGCCGGGCCGCCAGCGCGTACAACCGGTCGCCGAAGGCCTCCCGCAACGGCCCGGCAACCGCCCGCGGCTCCGCGTCCCGGACCAGCAGGCTCCGCTCGCCGCCCCAGAGCGCAATGAGCCCTTCGGCCCGCTCGCACACCTCCGGCCAGGTGACGCGCGACTCTCCCTTCGGGCGCCGCAGGCGGCCGGCGGTGATCAGCCGGCAGAGGTTGGCGTAGCCGGTCCGGTTCGCCGCCAGCAGCACGCAGGTGGAAAGCCGCGCCGCGTCAGCGGC
This sequence comes from Vicinamibacterales bacterium, assembly GCA_963662835.3. GTDB lineage: Bacteria > Acidobacteriota > Vicinamibacteria > Vicinamibacterales > UBA8438 > WTFV01. The sequence goes on along the minus strand of CAXXVU020000002.1, from coordinate 2,184,654 downwards.
GGCGACGGCCGATGCGTCGGGCGCCGTACCACCGGCCACCGCAGCAGTCGCGGCGTCACCGGGCGCCGAGGCGGCCGTGGCGTCTGCTCCATCACCCGCCGCCAGGGCGGCCGATGCGTCACCGCCCGCTCCGCCGGCCGCATCGTCGACGGTCACCTCGGCGCCGACGATCAGGCGCACACCCAGCTCCTTCGCCTTCACGTGCGCCCGCACCATGCCGTGCACGCCGTCGCGGTCGGTCAGGGCGAGCGCCTCGATCCCGAGCGCGTGCGCCTGCTCGACCAGCTCGTCGGGGTGGCTCGCCCCGTCGAGAAACGAGAAGTTGCTCCGGCACCAGAGCGGAACGTAGGACATCGATCTGCACCGTATCGGGGGGCGCACGGCGCTTGAAGTCGAAACTCCGCGCGCTGCGCCGCTTCGAGAGGCGCTCTCTACTCCACCCGCCCCTGCCAGCACCACCGCCGGCGCGGCCGGTCGTAGTAGATCCAGAGCAGGTCGCCGTCGCGCATCCGGGCGAAGTAGTACTCGCGGTGCACCGCCGACCGCCACCATCCGCCGGAGATCACGTAGGGCCCGGCGAGATTCTCGACATGCCCGGTCACGCCGCCGCGCAGCAGCCAGCCGTCCGGCTCGTGGCGCGGGCGCGGAGGGAGCGGGATCGGACGCGCGTGGATCCGGCGCACCAGCGGCCGGCGGGCGTCGGCGCCCGCCGCGGGCCGTAGCGCCGGTGCGGGACGCGGCGCCGGTGCAGGCCGCGGCACCGACTCCAGCGGATCCCAGGCGAACTGCGCTTCCGGCAGGTGCGCCTCGGCAAGACGCGCCCGGACAACCGCGTCGTCGCCGAACTCCGCGCGAACGCGTGCGAGCGCGCGATTCGCCGCCGCCAGGTCGCGGGGCGGCCGCTCGACGAACAATCCCTGCTGTGCGGCGGCGGTCCGGACGGCGCGGGCGGTGACGCGCAGCTCGACGACCCCGGCTCCCAATCCCAGCGCCTCCAGCCGGAGCCGCACCAGGCCCAGCAGTTGGGCGGCGTCCAGCGTCGGGGCGGCGGGGCGAATCTGCTCGCTCTTCGTGCCGGCCCGGTCGAGCCGCAGGTGCAGCGTCACCGCCCCCAGCATCTCGCTGCGCGCGGCGATCCTGGCCAGCAGGCGGTTCAGCAGCCGCTCGACCGCGAAGAGCAGGCGCGAGACGTCGGCCTCCGGGTCGTCGAAGTCGTGGCGCGCGACGAGCGGATCCCGGACCCGCAACGGCTGCAGCGGCACCCACAGATCGCCCGCCGCCAGCCGGTGCAACCGTTCCGCATCCGGACCGAAACGCCGGCGGATCCCCGCGGGCGGCAGCCGCAGAAAGGCCCGCAACTTCTCGATGCCGAGCTTCTGCAGGCTGTCGCGCAACGCCGGATCGAGACCCAGCCGATCCAGCGGCGCCTCCCCCGCCAGCACCCGCTCGGCGGCCGCATCCCGGAGCACCGCCACGGGCCGGCCGGCCGCGGCGACCGCGGTCCTGGCGATGGCGTAGGTGCCGAACCGGGTGAAGCCGACGGCAATAGTCGCCCGAAATCCGCTCGCCCGGATTGCGCCGACGACCGCGTCCGCCCACCGGCGGGGCGACGCATACAGATGCGACAGCCCGGAAGCGTTCAGCCAGAAGATTCCCGGCTCGTCGCGGCTGGGCTCGACGTCGGGACTGAAGCGCCGCAACCGGTCGGCGAGCACCGCGACACCCCGCTCGACCTCGGCCGGCGGCACCTCTCCGGCATGCAGCGTGCGCGCCAGAGACAGCCCGGCGCCGTAGCGCATTCCGGTGCGGATGCGGCACGCGCGGGCGTGCTCGTTGACCCAGAGGATCACGCCCTGCGGCTTGTCGCGGTCGACCACCGCCACCGGCCGGCCGGCCCAGTCGGGATGCCGCTGCAATAGAAGCTGGAGCGGAAACGCCGGCAGCTCAACGCACGCCATCCGGTCCACGACACCACTCCTGGTCGGTCCAGCCCGGACCGCGCCGCTTGTCCTTGAGCGCGTGCACCCGGCAGGCGAAGCGATCGTTCCCATGGCGGATGCACCGCGCCTGGCCGCGGACCGCGACGAGCGATCCGAGCGACGGCTGGCGCTCGGCCTTCTCCGTCAGGCACAGAACCAGCGTGCCGTGCGCGAGCGCCTGCTCGGCCAGGCGGGTCTGCACGGCGAGCGGCAGATCGAGGCGGTCGCCGAGGTCGATCACCAGCAACCCGAAGGCACCGGAGCGGACCAGACGGTCGGCGGCCCGCAGGCGGTGGCGCACGTCGTCGAGCAGGATCACCGGCAGCGCCGCCAGATCGATGCCCCCCTCGGCCGCATCCGGCGGGAAGAAGGTGCTCTCGGTCCGGCTGATCCAGGCGACCGGCTCGCCCCGCCGCTGCGCCTCGCGCACCAGGCCGAACGCCAGGGTGAGCGCCGGCGCGGGGCCGGCGCCCGACAGCTCCGCCAGGCAGCCGCCGAGCGCGGCCAGGGTCCAGGCGGCCGGCGCCGGTTGCGTCAGGCTGCGCCGCACCCAGCTCCGGGACGCGGAGACGAGTGCGTTCATGTCCAGTACCGCGTTCGCCATCGCCGCCGCCACTGTTTCCTCCCGGTTCCTCTCGGTTTCCTCATACAGCTCGTGGCCCGCTCAGCCCATGACGCCGCGGGCGTCCAGGATCCGCCGGACCTCGATCACCTTCCCGAGAATCACGACCTCCCCGGCGTCGAGCACGATCGGCTCGAACGCGGGGTTCTCGGGATGCAGCTCCACCCGCCGCCCGCGCGTCCTGAAGGTCTTGACCGTGGCCTCGTCCCCGACCCGCGCCACGACGACGTCGCCGTTCGCGGCGGTCGGCTGCCGCCGCACGATCACCAGGTCGCCCGGCAGGATGCCCGCCCCGGTCATGCTCTCGCCGCGCACCCGCAACGCGAACAGGTCGCCGGCCGCCGCGCCGCGGGCGTCGACCGGCAGGTAGCCGGCCGGATCCTCGATCGCCTCGTCGAGCGCCCCGGCCGGAACGCGGCCGAGCAGCGGGGCGAGCACGGTGCGCGCTCCCGGAATCGACCCGGGCAGCCGGTAGCCCCGCGCCCGGTGCCGGCCGGCGACCAGCCGGCCGTCCTCGACGAGCCGCTCCAGATGCTGCTGCGCCGTCCGCACCGCCCGGAAGCCGAGGGCCTCCTGCACCTCGCGCACCGTCGGCGGCTGCCCCGCCAACAGCCGATCCCGTACGAAAGCGAAGACCTTCTCGCGCGTCTCGCCCGCCGGTGTCCGTCCCATCGCGCCTCCTTGTCTCCCGATACGTACGGGCTTGAGCCGCCCGCCGCGGGGATTCAGACAATAGCATACATTTGAATGTCATTCGAGCATGCCTGAAATCTCGCGGTTCCTCGGGCAGGCGGAGGGTAACGGCGGATACGGCGTTGCGTCTCGCGAAACTGTTGAATACCGATCCCGAGATCTGGATGAACCTTCAGAACCAGTGGGACCTCTGGCACGCGGCACGCGCGGCCACGCGCGCCTCGTGAAGCGATGCCGCTGACGCCGGCCAGAATGTAGTATCGTTACTACATGAAGCTCGGATTGCGTGAGGCCAACCAGCGGTTCTCGCAGACGATGCAGGCCGTCCGGCGCGGCGAAGAGGTCGTGCTGACCGAGCGGGGACGCCCCATCGCCGTCATCAAGCCGCTCGCCGAGCCGGAACCGGACAGCGACGCGGCGGCGCTGCGGAAAATGATCGATGCAGGGCTGGTCGTGGCCGCGGCCGAGCCGGGCCCCCTGCCCGCGGCGCGGTGGCGACCGATCGTGGTAACGGGGAAGCCGGTCTCGGAGACCATCATCGAGGATCGCGACGACCGGGCCTGACCGTGTGGGCCTACTGCGATTCGAGTGCACTGGTGAAGCGCTACGTCCGCGAGTCGGGTCAGCGGAAGCTGCTCGGCCTGCTGCGCGAGCGTTCGTGCGTCTCCTCCACCCTGACGCCGGTCGAGATACGAAGCGCCTTCAGGCGGCGGGTGCACGAAGGGTCACTCGAAGCGACCCGCTTGCCGACGCTTCTCGACCGTCTGGCTGCGGACCGGTCGCGCTGGACGCTCGTGACGGTCGGCCCGGAGGTGCTCGCCGCGGCCGAAACACTCGCCGCAACCCATCCGTTGCGCGCTCTCGATGCGATTCACGTGGCGTCGGCCCAACTGTTTTCCATTCGCATGCCGTCACCGTCGCTGTTCGTGAGCGCCGACCGGCGGCAAACCGAGGTTGCGGGCGCCATGGGACTCGCTGTGAGGCTCATCGAATGACCGCGGTGTCCCATCCTCGGGCCGACCCGACCGCCCCGAACGGGAGGCGCACGTCTCCCGGCCCGCGGGGGCTGGCGCCCCGAAACGCCTCGCCGGCTCGGCCCATCCCCGCCGCTCCATGCCCTTGCGCCTCGGCACTCCGCCTCGCTGCGTTCTGCGGCGCAAGCTCCTGGCCCTGTGAAACGGCGTGAACGGGAAAGATCGCCGACTTGATCCGGGTCCACACTACCATTTGCACAGAGCCATGCCGCTGACACCCGGGACACGGATCGGCGCCTACGACGTCAGCGGCACGCTCGGGGCCGGCGGCATGGGCGAGGTGTACCGCGCCCGCGACACGCGGCTCGACCGCGACATCGCGCTGAAGGTGCTGCCCGCGGCGTTCACCGCCGACCCGGACCGGCTGGCCCGCTTCGAGCGGGAGGCCCGCGTCCTCGCCTCGCTGAACCACCCGAACATCGCCCAGATCCACGGCCTGGAGGAGACCGACGGCACGCGCGCGCTGGTTCTGGAGCTGGTGGAAGGTCCGACCCTCGCCGAGCGCCTCGAGCAGGGACCGATCCCGCTGGACGAGGTGTTGTCCATCGCGCGGCAGATCGCCCTGGCGCTGCAGGCCGCGCACGAAGCGGGCGTGATCCACCGGGATCTGAAGCCGGCCAACGTCAAGGTGCGCAAGGACGGGACCGTGAAGGTCCTCGACTTCGGCCTGGCCAAGGCGCTGGACACGGCGCCGGCGCCCCCCGACGCGGACCCGCTGCAGTCGCCGACGCTGACCGCCTCGGTGACCCGCATGGGCGCCGGCCTGATCCTGGGGACGCCGGCCTACATGTCTCCCGAGCAGGCGGAAGGTCAGCCGACCGACACGCGCGGCGACCTCTGGTCGTTCGGCGTCGTGCTCTACGAGATGCTGGCCGGCGAGCGTCTGTTCGCCGGCGAGACGGTGGCGCAGGTGCTGGCCCGCGTGATCGACCGCGATCTCGACCTGTCGGCGCTGCCGCCATCGACGCCGGAGCCTGTACGGCGGCTATTGACCCGCTGCCTCGAACGCGACCGGCGGCGCCGGATGCGGGACGCGGGCGAAGCGATCAGCGACCTGGAAGCCGCCGCCTCCCCCTCGGAGACGCTGCCGGAAGCCGCGCGCGACGCTGCCGCATCGCCGTCATCGCCGCACGAATGGCGGACACGGACGGCCTGGGCAATCGGCGGCCTCGCAATCGGGTGCGTCCTGGCGGCCACGACGCTCTGGACCCTCGCGCCTGCACCCGAGCCGCCCGCGGTCCGGCGCCTGACGCTCGACCTGCCGTCCCCGATGGCGCGCGGCTCCGGGTTCGCCCTCTCGCCCGACGGGTCGACGCTGGCCTATGTCGGTCGCACTGGCGGCGGCCGGACGCGGCAGTTGATGGTCCGACACCTGAACGAGGGCGATGCCTGGGCGCTGGACGGCACGGAGGGCGCACTCGATCCGTTCTTCTCGCCGGACGGAACCTGGATTGGCTTCTTCGCCGGGTCCGGCCCCCCTGGAGGATCGGACCGGATCCAGTATCGCTGGACGCTCAAGAGAGTGCCGGTTCGCGGGGGCGCGGCCGTTACGCTCGCCGACAACGTCCCGGCGCTGCGCGGAAGCTGGGGGGACGACGACCGCATCGTGATCGGTGCTCTGGGCGGCCTGCTGCGCGTGCCTGCCGCCGGCGGGACCCCCGAGGAGCTGCTACCGGCCGGCGCGGTGCCTGAAGTGACCGTCTGCTCGGCGCCGCATGTGCTGCCCGGCTCGCGCGCGCTGCTGTATGCCGAGCTCTCGACCGACGGCGGCTCGCAACTGAAAGCCGTGTCGCTGGCCGACGCCGGACACCACGTCGTGGCGTCCGACGTGGCGGGAGCGACCTACACGCCGACGGGCCACCTGCTGCTCCAGCGGTCGACCCGACCGGCAGCCGGACGGCCCGGGCCCCGGACCACGACGCTGCTGGCGGCGCCGTTCGACGCCGAACGCCTGGAGCTGACCCGCGCGCCGGTCCCCGTCGTGCCGGACGCGGGCTCCAGCGCCTGGTCCGCCAACGGCACGCTCCTCTATGCGGCGGACGCGGACGACCGTGCGTGGGAGAGCCGCCGGAGGCTGGTGTGGATCGACCGCGCCGGGCGCGAGGACCCGGTCCCCGCCCCGCCGCGCGCGTACGGCACGCCGCGCATCTCGCCCACCGGCGATCGCATCGCGCTGGATGTCATCGACGACGGCGGCAGCGCCGACATCGTCGTCCACGATCTCGCCCGCGAGGTTTCGAACCGCTTGACTTTCGAGGGCTGGAACATCGATCCGCTCTGGTCGCCGGACGGCCGCCGCGTCGTGTTCACCGGCGTGGAAGACGACGGTTTCGGGCTGTTTCGCAAGGCGGCGGACGGCACCGGGCAGGCGGAACGTCTGACCGCGAGCCAGCCCGTGGTGCAGATGGTTTCCGGTTGGGCGGGCGGCCCGGACACGCTGGTCGTCGTGCACGCCGCCGGCATGACGAACGCGGACATCCACCTGCTGCCGCTCGACGGCGACCGCGTTTCGCAACCGCTGATTGCGACCGCGGCCGTCGAGACCCTGGCAAGCGTATCGCCGGACGGCCGCTGGATCGCCTACCAGTCCAACGAGTCCGGCCGTTGGGCCGTCTACGTACGGCCGTTTCCGAACGTCGACGCAGGCAAGTGGCAGGTGTCGCCGGGCACCGGCTTCTCGCCGGTCTGGTCGCCGGACGGCCGGGAGCTCTTCTACGTGGCGGCCGGACCGAACGGGAGGGCGATGATGACGGTCGGGTACGCCGGCGATCCGACCTTCACGCCGTCCCGTCCGGAACGGCTGTTCGCGTTGCCGCGCGGCATCGAGGTCGGCAGCCCCTTCCGGCAATGGGACGTCGCGCCGGACGGCGAACGCTTCGTCATGCTTCGGGAGACCGAAGAAGACCCGACGGGGAACGACCCGCGCGAGGGACCGGCGGAGCTCGTCTACGTCGGCAACTGGTTCGCGGAGCTCGTCGAGCGGGTTCCGATTCCGTGACGTTCCGAGAGGAGCCTCACGTGGCGCCGGGAACGGGCGCAGCACCCTCGGCACTTCACGCAGCACCGAGAAAGGGGGGTAGCGCCTCGCCCCCTCGGTGCCTCACGCGACAACGGTGCAGGTTTCGCTTGCGGCGCGGCCCGGCGCTATGGTACAAACCTCTTTTCACGCAATCGGTCTGTGCACGCGTTCCGTTCGGTGCCAAGGAGATATCGATGAACTTGCAGCGCACGCTCGTCGCCCTGTTCGTGCTCGGCATGGTCGCGGCCGCCGCCCCCGGCTACGCGCAGCACGACGCCGAGGTGACCTACTACAAGGACATCCTGCCGATCATGCAGGAGAACTGCCAGACCTGCCATCGGCCGTCCGGCTACAACATCAGCGGCCTGATTGCGCCGATGTCGTTCATGGACTACAGGGAGACCCGGCCCTGGGCGCGCTCCATCGCCCGCAAGGTCGAGTCGCGCGAGATGCCGCCGTGGTTCGCCTCCGCGCCGCAGGGCGTGTTCGAGAACGAGCGCGGCCTGACCGACGCCGAGATCGACACCATCCTGCAGTGGGTCGACGCCGGCGCTCCCGCGGGCGACAGGGCCGACGCGCCGGCGCCCGTGCAGTGGGCCGAGGACGCCAACGACGGCTGGTCGCTCGGCACCCCCGACTTCGTGGTGAAGATGCCGGAGCCGTACCTGGTCGAGGACGACATCTACGACCTGAACATCACCTTCTACGCGGAGTTGACCGAGGACATCCTGCCCGAGGACACCTGGGTGAAGGGCTGGGAGTTCCGCGTCGGCGACAACCAGATCACCCACCACATGTGTTCGTCCGTCATCGAGCCGGGCGCCTTCGTGCCGCCGGACGCGGTCGAGGACGAAGGGGCCGACGTGGCTGGCCGCCAACTGCTGAGCTGCGTCGCCGAGGGCGGCGAGGCGGACATGCTGCCGGACGGCTTCGGCGTTCTGCTCAAGACGGGCTCGAGCATCTCCTTCAACGTGCACTACCACAAGGAGCCGGCCGAGGGCTCGGCCGCGTGGAGCGATCCCGAGATCGCCTTCTTCGTCGCCGACGAGCCGGTCGAGCATCAGGTGATCAACGACACGCTGTCGAACCGCGGGTTCGAGATTCCGCCGAACCACCCGAACTACCGGATCGGGTCGTCGCGCGTCCTCGACAAGGACATCCTCGTGCTGACCTACTGGCCGCACGCGCACCTGCGGGCCACCGCGGCGCGCTACGTCGCGCACTACCCGGACGGGACCGAGGAGCTGCTGCTCGACGTGCCGCACTACGACCAGAGCTGGCAGGTGACCTACAAGTACAAGGAGCCGAAGCTGCTGCCGAAGGGCACGCGCATCGACGTCGACTTCTGGTACGACAACTCGCCGGAACGCGCGTCGCGGCGCGGCTTCAACCCGAACCGCTTCGTGGGCCACGGGCCGCGGACCGACGACGAGATGTCGCTCGGGTTCATCGGCTACGTCGAGCTCGACGAGTCCGAGGCGATGCCGGCCACGACCAACAACAACTGACGAGCCCGCCGCGGCCGGTTCGACATGCTTCCAAGGGCGGGGCCGCTTTGGTCCCGCCCTTCTGCTTTCTCCATGCGATATCGAATGCTCGAAGTCAGTGACGGATCCCCCGCCGCCCGCCGCCGGAGCGGACAGGTGCGCGTTCGGCGCGTCCTGATCGCGGCCGGCGCCGCCTCGTGCCTCACCATCGCGGCAGCCGGCGCACAGACGCCGGAGCCCAGTCACGAGGCCGACGGACTCCTGCACGCGTCGCTCGCGCTCGAGGCCCAGGAAGTCGACGTGGCGTTCCCGCCCGAGCTGCGCGCCGGGCACCACACCTACCAGTGGCTCCTCTCGGGCACGGTCGGATCCCGGGTGAAGGTCGGCACGCTGGACGCGCACCGCGCGCTGCGCCTCGGCACGCTGGCCCCGGACATCGAGGCGATCGAGGCGGAGATCGCCGCCCTCGTCGCCGCGAGAGAGGCGGAAGCCGAAGCCGGAGAAGCGGAGGAATCCGACGCGGACGCAGAAGAGTCGGATGCGGAAGCGGACGAGCCCGACGAGGAGATGGAGCCGGCCGACCCCGACCTCTGGCTCGTGCGGGACGCCGCGGGGTGGCAACTGGAGATCCACCCGGCCGACGGGGGCGCCGTCGAGATCGTCCCCCTGAGCCACCGCGAGACCGCGGTCGAGTCGCCGACGTTCACCGCGTCGCTGCACGCCACCGCCTCCGAGACCGGCCGCCTGGCGCTGCGTTGGGGGCGTCACGCCTGGACCGCCGACTTCCGTTTCGAGGAACTGCCGGAGAGGCCTCGACAGGCGCTCGTCTCGGGGCGCGGCACGGCCCGCGAGGCCGAGGACTCCAACGACGCGATCGCCCGCGGCAACATGCTCGCCGAGCGGAACGAGACGGCGCTGGTGCTGCCCGACGGCGCGAGCGTCACGATGCTCTACTGGAAGAGCATCGACGTCGAGGACGAGGACTACCCGAACGTGGCGGCGGCGCGGGACGGCGAGGTGATCGAGATGATCCGCGCCTCCGTGCTGCGTCTCAAGAGCGACGTCCCGCTGCGGTTCGGCACGACCGACATCCCGACCGGCAACCTCGCGCCGGGCTTCGCCGGCGCCTACGGCGTCTGGCTGCGGAAGGCGGGCAACGGCTGGCGGTTCGTGTTCAACCACGAGCCCGACTCCTGGGGCACGCAGTACGATGCCGCGTTCGACGCGGCCGAGGTCGCGGTCGACTACGCGCGCACGGAAGGCTCGTTCCGTCCGCTAGGGGCCACGCTCGTCCCGACCGGTCCGGACCGGGGGCGGCTCGTCGTGCACTGGGGCCCGCACGAGTGGGCCGCGGACTTCGTCGTCAGTGAGTGAGGCCGCGCAACATCGTCAATGAAGCAAGGTAGCGCAACGACGGACCCGGACCCCGGAAAGTGCCGGTCCTGAATCGGGAGTGGACGTCATGATGCAGCACAGACTCACCGTGGTCCTCGTCGGACTGGCCCTCGTTCTGTCCGCGACCGTGTTGCAGGCCCAGCGGCCGGCCGTGTCCGGACCGCACGCCGGGCTGTCGACGGGACATCCGCTGACCTCCGCCGCCGCATTCGAGATCCTGGTCCAGGGCGGCAACGCGTTCGACGCGGGCGTGACGGCGATGCTCGTCGGCGGGGTCGTCGAGCAGGACCTGTACGGGCTCGGCGGCGAGTCGCTGGTCCTGGTCTACCCCGCCGCCGAGGGCAGGGTCACCTCCGTCGTCGCCCAGGGCTGGGCGCCCAAGGGAGCCAGCATCGAGTGGTACGAGTCGCGGGGACGCGACCTCCTCGGCGAGGGCCTCGACCCGGCCGTCGTTCCCGGCGCGCTGCATGGCGCGCTGACGGTGCTGGAGCGCTGGGGCACGATGAGCTTCGAACAGGTCTCGGCCCGCGCCATCGAGTATGCGAAGGACGGGTTCCCGCTGCGGCTGCTCACCGCGCGCGCCATCGAGGCGAACCTCGAGTTCATGGAGGCCTGGCCGGACAACCAGCGGTTCTGGCTGAAGCCCGACGGCTCGCTCTACGCGACGGGCGAGACGATCAAGTTCCCGACCCTGGCCGCGACGCTCACGAAGATGGTGGATGCGGAACGGGCCAGCGCCCATCTCGGCCGCGAGCAGGGCGTCGCCGCCGCCCGCGACCGCTTCTACAAGGGCGACATCGCCGAGGAGATGGTCGCCTTCCTGCAGGAGCACGGCGCGCCGTTCGAGTTGAGCGACTTCGCCGAGTTCTACTCCAGGGTCGAGGAGCCGACCAGCACCGACTACCGCGGCTACACCATCTACAAGCACGGCTTCAACAGCCAGGGTCCGGTCCTGCTGCAGGCCCTGAACATCCTGGAGGAGTTCGACCTGCAGGCGATGGGCCACAACAGCCCCGACTACATCCACACCGTGGTCGAGGCGATGAAGCTGGCCTACGCGGACCGCGACACCTACTACGCGGACACGGACTTCGTCGACGTGCCGGCCGAGGGCCTGCTCTCCACTTCCTATGCACAGGAACGCGCGGCGGAGATCGACCCGGCCGTGGCGTCGGTCGCCTTCCACGCCGGCGACCCGCTGCCGCACGACCCGAACGTCAACGAGTGGCCGTTCTGGGTCGCCGACATCGCGGACGGGGTGGCGGCCAGCGACGCCGACGGATCGTTCGTGCCGTCGGCCGGCGGACTCAAGGACACGACGCACATCGCGGTCATCGACGAGGACGGCAACGTCTTCGACGCCACGCCGAGCGGCGGCTGGACCGGCGGCGGGGTCATCCTGGGCGAGACCGGCATCGGCCTCAGCACCCGCGGCGAGCAGTTCTGGCTCGATCCGGGCCGCGCCAACCAGATCCGCCCGCGCGCCCGCCCCCGCTACACGCTGACGCCGAGCATCGTATTCAAGGACGGCGAGCCGCTGATGGCCATCGGCACGCCGGGGGGCGACAATCAGGATCAGACCATCCTGCAGGCGTTCCTGAACGTCGTCGAGTTCTGGGATGACTGGTACCCCAATCTGCACGACGCGATCGCGTGGCCGCGGGTCCGGACGCAGCACCTGCACGGTTCGTTCTGGCCGCACGCCGCAGGCTTCAACCGGATGGACCTCGAGTCGCGCATCTCGTCGGAGGTGGCGAACGAGCTGCGGCGCCGGGGACACCACGTCAACGAGGTCCGGCCGTTCGGCATGTCCGGCTGCGCGACCGCGGTGCTCATCGATCCGGCCACCGGCAACCGCCTGGCCGCCGGCGACCCGCGGCGCGACTGCTACGCGCTGGCGTACTGACGCGGCGCATCAACCTGTGGCGAAAGCGGTGGCGGGTCGGTCTCGCCCCCACTGGCGCGCAGTGTGTCATGGTCGCCGCCTGCATCGGAATAGCCGAGCGAGTTGATGCTGGCCGACCTGCGGTGGGCGTTGCAATCGCTGGCGGCCGGCGCCGTCGCGCTGCCGGAACGCTGGCGCAGCGGAGTGGCGTACAACCCCCTGTCCGCCCGATCCATCCACAATCCGTATCCCACCTACGCGCGGCTTCGCGCCCGCTCTCCCGTGCACCGCAGCCGGCTGCTGGAAGCCTGGGTGTTCACCCGCTACGCCGACGTGGAGGCCATCCTGCGGGACTACCGGCGGTTCTCCAGCATGCCTTCCAACCGCAGGGCGCCGAGGCGGCGACGGATCTACGTGCCGCCGCGGGCGGACTGGACCATGCTGTTCCTGGACCCGCCGGAACATACCCGCCTGCGGGCGCTGGTCAACCAGGCGTTCACGCCGCGCGCGGTCGACGCTCTGGAACCGCATATCCGGACGATCATGGGAGAGCTGCTCGACGACCTGGAAGACCCCGCGGGATTCGACCTCATGGCGGCCGTGGCCAATCCGCTGCCGGTGATCGTGATCGCCGAGATGCTGGGTGTGCCGCCGGAAGATCGGGACCGCTTCAGGCACTGGTCGAACGCACGCGCCCGGATGCTGGAACCGACGATCACCGCGCAGGAAAGAGAGCGGGCGGTGGCGGCCGGCGAGTCGCTCGACGCCTACTTCATGCCCATCATCCAGGCCCGGCGCCGCGAGCCCAGGGACGACATCGTCAGCGCCCTCGCCCAGGCGGAAGAGGAGGGAGACTCCCTCACCGAGCGGGAGATGCTGCTGATGCTGCGCCTGCTGCTGATTGCCGGCAACGAGACCACCACGAACCTGATCGGCAACGGTGTATTGGCGCTGCTGCGGCACCCGGAGCAACTCGCACTCCTGCGGGCGGATCCGAGCCGCATACCCGCGGCGGTGGAGGAGCTGCTGCGCTTCGACACGCCGGTGCAGCTCGATATCCGGGCCGTGCTGGAGGACTGCGAATTACACGGCGTCACGCTGCGGCGCGGCGACGGCGCCGTCCTCGCCATCGGCGCGGCCAACCGCGACCCGGAGGTGTTCGACGACCCGGACCGGCTCGACATCGAGCGCTCCAAGGGCAGCAACATCTCCTTCGGCCGGGGCGTCCACCACTGCCTCGGCGCGCCCCTGGCGCGCCTGGAAGGGCGCATCGCCCTGGAAATGCTCCTGGAGCGCTACTCGTCGTTGCGGCTGCTCACGGACCGGCCCGCTTTCCGCCGGGGTATCGTTCTGCGGGGACTGGAATCACTGCCGGTCAGCGCGATGCCGGCCTGACTCGACTGGGGAACGTGTTGAGCCGCCGGAGACCCAAACCGCGAACCCTTCAGATATGCGGGCGCCAACCATCGGCTTCGGCCCCTCCGACTACGTCAGCCACAAATGCCAGACCGAAATCGGCCCGGGGCTGTTTGGCGGTCGCTGGCTACCATACACGAAGTCCCGGCGATGCCGCGTATAGGCCAAGTCGGAAGAGTCGGACTCGACAGGGACGGGGAGCGCTTCCACCAGGTAACGGTCAGGGCGCAATTCCATGACTTTCGACAGAGAGTCCTGGAGCGTCGTCTCGATCGACGAGCCATCCCGCACGTAGCCGATCATGAATGCTTCGCGGTTGCCCCACGCGTACTCTCCCTCGACGAAGCGGAGGATCCCCTTCTCACAAGGGTGTGGCTCTTCTTCGTCGACCGTTTTTCCCCCTGTTCATAGGCATTTTCGCCCGCGGACGGTTCCTTTTCTGTTCATTTTCGCGGGGACAGAACTCCGGACAGCGCCCACCCGCCTCTTTCGGGCAGCCAGCCCGATCTAGTCGCGGCGCCTGGCGCGTCGGTCGGTTCCCTCCGGCGGGCCCCCTCTGGACATTTGCGGGGCGTTTTGCTACGGTCTCGTGGGAAGGGAGACGCTGCTGTGACGACCGTGGCGACGACGGGATTCTCCGGCCGTGCGTTCAGCGTGCAGGAGCTGACGCTGATCCGGGAGGTCGTGCGGGAGTGTTCGGGTCTGAGCCGGATGGAGCTGGCGCGCACGGTGTGCGAGTTGTTGCGGTGGCGGCGGCCGAACGGGCGGCTGAAGGCGCGGGAGTGCCGGGAGTTCCTCGAGCGGCTCGACGCGGAGGATGCGCTGGAGCTGCCTGCCAAGCGCCGGGGCCGCGCGCTCGGTTCGGTCACCCGGGTTCCCCGGACGGCGGCCGGGGAGCCGGGGCTCCCGCTGGTCGGCAGCGTGCGCGATGTCGAGCCGCTGGCGGTCGAGTTGGTGCGCGAGCCTGCCCAGCGCCTGCTGTTCCGGGAGCTGGTGGGACGCTACCACTACCTTGGGCACACGGTCCCGTTCGGCGCTCACCTGCGCTATCTGGTGTTTGCGTCGCGGCCTCAGGGGGCGGTGGTCGGCTGCCTGCAGTTCTCCAGTCCGGCGTGGCGCATGGCGGTCCGGGACCGCTGGGTCGGCTGGGATGATCGGACTCGGGCGCGGAATCTGCAGCACGTGGTCAACAACAGCCGCTTCCTGTTGCTGCCGTGGGTCGGGGTGAAGAACCTGGCCAGCGCCGTGCTGGCGCGGGGTCTCTCGCAGTTGGCGGTGGACTGGCCGCGCCGTTACCACGTCGAGCCCTGGCTGGTGGAGACGCTGGTGGATGCGCGCCGCCACCACGGGGGTTGCTACCGCGCCGCCAACTTTGTCGCGTTGGGCTCGACCAGCGGTCGCGGTCGCATGGACCGGCACGGTCGCCGTGCCGGTGAGGCGCCCAAGACGGTCCTGGTCTATCCTGTGGTCCGGCATGCGCAGCAGCGGTTGCGGGAGAGTTGAGCGATGCGAGCCGTTGTCCCCACTCCCCCCGCCCCGGCGCCGTATGCGGCGGCCGAGGCCGCCTTCGCCGAGGCCAAAGCCTACCTTTCTTCGCGCGAAGCACAACAGATGAGCGAGAGCAACCTCGAACGGGAGTTGCAGCGGCGGGGGCAGGAGTTGATGCGCAAGCTCCTGCAGGGGCACCTCGAACAGCGCAGTCCGGGGGAGACCGCCGGTCCGGTCACGGGGGCCGACGGTGTCGAGCGCTCGCAACGGCGCGTGCACGAACGCCGCATCGAGACGACCTTCGGCACCGTGGCGGTCGAGCGCGTGGGCTACGCGCGTCCCGGCCATGACAGTCTGCATCCGCTCGATGCCGCGCTGAACCTGCCGCCGGAGCGTTACTCGCTGGAGGTGCGCCGGCGGGTGGCCGAGGCGGCCGCCTCGCGGTCGTTCGACGAAGCGCTGTTGGATCTGTCTCGCAGTACCGGGGCCGAAGTGCCCAAGCGTCAGGCGGAACAGTTGGTGGCTCGTGCGGCCGAGGACTTCGACGCCTTCTACGAGGCGCGCCGTGCGGCGACGGGCGAGCCGCCCCCCGAGGGGTCGTCGTCGTGCTCACCTTCGACGGCAAGGGTGTGGTGCTGCATCGCGACGACCTGCGCGAGGCGACGCGGCGGGCGGCCGAGAAGCGCCGGCAGCAACGGGAGCCGCTCTCCCTGTTCCAGCGCCTGAAGCCGGGCGAGAAGAAGAACGCCAAGCGCATGGCGACGGTGGCCGCCGTCTACACGACGGCGCCGTTGGTGCGCAGCCCCGAACAGTTCCTGCGAAGCCTGATGCCAAGACAGCCGGGCGCGAAGCCTCCGCTCGTGCGGCCCCGCCCGGTGGCCAAGCGGGTCTGGGCGAGCCTGCAACGCGAGCCCTGGGAAGTGGTTGCCGAGGCGACGCTGGAAGCCGAGCGCCACGACCCCGAGCACGTCAAGCGCTGGGTCGTGCTCGTCGACGGCGCCGAGACGCAGCTCGACCTGGTGGAAGCGAGCGCCGCCGCCTACGGCGTGGACGTAACGGTGATACTCGACATCATCCACGTGGTCGAGTACGTCTGGAAGGCGGCGCACGTGTTCCATCGCGAGGGGAGCCCCGATGCAGCGCATTGGGCCTGGACGCGCGTGCAGAGCATTCTCGAGGGCAAGGCCAGCCGGGTGGCGGCGGCGATGCGGCGTGCCGCGACCGTCGCCGGCCTGTCGAAGGACACCCGCAAGCCGGTCGATACGTGCGCCGACTACCTGCAGAAGTACGCGCCGTATCTGCACTACGACCGCTACCTCGCGGCGGGCTATCCCATCGCCACCGGCGTCATCGAAGGGGCGTGCCGGTACCTGGTCCGCGACCGGATGGATTTGACCGGTGCCCGCTGGCGCCTGGCGGGAGCCGAGGCGGTCCTGAAGCTGCGGGCGCTGCGAGCCAGCGGCGACTTCGATCCGTACTGGGACTTCCACGAAGCGCGCGAATACGAACGGAATCACGCCCAGCGATACGCTGCGCGGACAGCCCCGCCGGTCAGCGAGCCGCCCCCGCCGCCCTCTCCACCACGCCTTCGACGCGTCAAGTAGCTCTTGCCATGCCGCTCGCAGAAGCCCCCTGGGCCGTTGACGAAGAAGAGCCACACCCTTCTCACAATACAGCTCCGCCGTCTTCGAAGCCGTGGCGTCGACAATCTTCGCCTCCGCGACCAATGGCAAGCGCCGGTCTCTGCGTGACAGGACAATCGAGAGATCTGGACGTTTCTCGAGGTGAGACCCGTCGAAACTGATGCTCTCCACTCCCCGCCCCACGTAAAGGACGAGCTGCCCCCAGAGGCGGTCCTCGTGGACCAGTCTGTTCAGCCGCGCGTGCATCAACGCGGTCACTTCCGGCTCTGTGCCGGTTGCTACCGTAGCCGGCGCGTGCATGCGAACGTCGTCGAACGCCTGCCGGAGGCGTTCCGCCAGTATCTCGAGATGGTCGTCCGCGATTGCTGCCAGCGGAAGCCGAAGGCCGCGGGTCAGTTCCGCGACCTGGTCGTATCGAGGTCGAGCTGCCGAACCTGTCATGCGGTGGCATGACCTTTCAGCGCCCCAACGTGGGACCACGCTATCCGTTGTGCAAGGAGCCGCGCTTGGGTCTCACTCCAATAGCGCCGCTGCGCGAGCCGCGCGATAAGGAGGCCGTCCGATCCGTTATCGACGAGGATCTCGGATGCGGCTGCCTCGTCGGCGGCGCCAAGCAGTCCTAGCCAGTCGCCAGCCGGGACCTCTGTCGATTCGCGGCGCGCTGTCCGTACGGCGGTGGCTTGCCACGGCGACATGGCCAGCGGCGGAAGCTCGTCCACGGCCAGCGTCGTCCCGAACCGATCACACCATGGCATCAGTTCATCGCGAAGGATCTCACAGAACCGTTCCCGCTCGGCGGAACTCGGCAACGCTTGCGCGTTCCGCTTGTTATCGGCGAACGGCAGGTTGAACTCCAGCGTATCGAGAATGACCTGCAGGTCGCGTTTACCCAATCCATACAGGTCGTTGACCCACTCGTCCACCTCGTCCCATGTCACTTTTCCCGACTGGAGCCCGTTGACCAGCAGTGCGATTTCACGACGCCGGGAAGCCTCGAGCTTGTCGAAGGCGGGGAGCGCAATGCGGTCCAGCGTCGCCTTCTCGATAGCTTCTCGTTCGAAGCCGAACTCGCCGCTCGTCACGAGCGCGAGCCAAACCACCAACTTGCTTCCAAGAAGGAGTGCAAGATACCGAACGAGCAGGGCTGCATCCGGATGCGTCCCGGGGCTATATCCGTAGAACGATTGGTTGAAGACGGCTCCCTCGTCGGAGACCACTACGCCTATTCGACCCGTAGCTGCCGGTGGCGACTTGTGAACGACAACAAGGGGCCCCGCAAACAAGTCTGGAGACCGAGGGTCGTGAATCCGATCACGCGAGAATATATCGAGAGACGTGGTATCGACGAGGATGTTCTTCGTAAAGGTCGCGGCCGTTATTTCCGGCAACCCCTGCAAATAAGTCGCTGCTGCACCGGGCAGACCATCACCTCGCTTGCGGACCCGACTGCTCTGTCTGAGCGACTGATAACCGTTGCCGCTGCCTCGCAATTGACCCCGGCCGCTGAGACCGAACTTCTCGCGCCAGAAGGCGGCAAGTGTTGGGTGGCCTTGCGCGCGAATCCTCTCGAGGACTCCCAGGTCTGCCTTCGACCCCCGGAACAGGATCTTCAGGATCTCTGGTGTGTCCTCAAATTGCCGAGACGGCACGACTTCCGCGTTCACCGTGTCTATCCGCATGCCCCCGGCGCGGTTTAGCGAGTCCTCGATCCGCGGACTGATGAAGCGGAACCCGGCCTCAACCCCAGGCGTTCTGTTCGTGGCGAACAGAATGCAGAAAGGTGCCGATATGTGCGGCCACACCTTCGTCTGCCGCAGTTCCACGCCGTTCACGACCGATGTGACATCCAGCGCCTCGAACAGAGCCTGGCGCGCGATTGGCATCCCGTCGCCTTGCTGAAACAGCAGGCGCGCGTGCAGCGCGAATGCAATCTGGCCGTCCGGCTTCGCCCATTCCATCGCCCGCCACACGAAAGGGAGATCGAGCACTTCGTTGGGCAAGGGAGGCTCCGAGCTTGCGATCCCCCTGTCTGCAGCAATGCGCGCGACCGTCTCGCAGACGCGGTTCCACTCGGGCAACTTCGTCCCGCTTGGCCAGGGGGGGTTCCCGATCACGAGGTCGTATCGCCCCTTGTGCTCTTCCCCGACGCGGGATCCCAGGCTGCCCAGCGCCGTCCCTTCCTCTTCGTCTTCGCCCTTGACCCGGTGCAGTACCGTCCCGCCGAGCTTCTTGAAGCGCAGCTTGTCGACCGGCCTCGGGTTCGGGTCGAGCTCGATGGACAGGAGATACAGGCCCAGTGCCGCGAACCGCAGCGCGGCTTCGTTGATGTCGAAGCCGACCATCTGCTCGTAGAGGATTCGCCTAAGCACGTGGGTATCCGGCCGCCTTCCATCGGCCCGCCAGTGTTCCGCGACCAATTCCCGGAACGCAGTCAGCAAGAAGATGCCTCCGCCGACGGCGGGATCGAGAACCCTGACCGACTCGCCGGTGCCTCGGCGCTCGAGCGCGCGAAACGAGGCTCGGACCATCAGGTCAGCGATCGGCCGGGGGGTGAAGTAGCCACCTTCGCGTTTCTGCTTGTCCGGCGCGTGCTCCCTCAGGTGGAGCTCGTACGCCTGACTCAGGACACCGACGGGGATGTGCGCGAAGTCCAGGTTGCCCCACTTCTCCTCCCAGCCGAGAAACAACTGGCCGTCCGGCGCGCGTCTCAGCACGTCTCCCAGAACGCCGTAAACGCGTTCCGGCAGAGTCTCGAATATGCCCGCAGACAAGGGCAGCAGATCGCCGTTGAACGTCGCGTCGAGCCAGTCGGATGTCTCTTCCGCCACCTCGCGCGAGTCGAAGAGGCCCGCCGCCCTCTCCGGCTCCGACATGCCCTCCGGCAGCAGGCTCCGATCCGCCAGAAACCGAGTGAAGAGTGCGCGGCCGACAAGGGAGATGGCGTCCTCGTGCGAGACCTTGAACTCGTCGACAAGCCTGGTCGTCGAACCGCTCAGCAGGTTCAGGACGACATTGGAAATCCAGCCCCGGCTCGTGATTGCGGCTTGGGGCCGCACGTTGCCCAGCCGCGCGAACGTAGACCTGGCATCACCCCAGTCTTCGGCGCCAACCTGAGCCTGCCGCAAGGACTTCCTGTCGAGGGCGATACGATAGACACGGAGATGGCCCGGTGAGACCACGCCGAGATTAGGGCGCGTCCCCGCGCATTGCGAGCAGACGTCGTATCAGTCGTAACTGACCATCGTCCTCCACCGAGTCCGCGTCGACCAGGAACACCAGCGGCGCGCCCTGCCATTCGTACACGGCCTCCACCACGCCCAGCGTGGCGTTGCGGTCGCGGCGCGCCGTCAGCAACGTCGCGTACGGGAGAAGCTCCGGGCACTCATCGTCGAGCGAGCGCAAAGCCGACGGATCAGCCCCAAATTCAGCGACCGAAGCCCGTAGGTCAGCCATCGGCTTCGTTCTGCAGCGCGCCGCAGTTCCGAGGTCCGCCGAGCGTCCCGCCGTTCCTGCAGCGCGTCGTCGCCATGCCGCAGAGTTCCCCCAGGCCTTGATTCATCCGCTGGTGCTCGGCTCTGGTGCAGGAGCCGCGCTCCCGGAAAACGAACGCTGCATGCACTCAGTCTCGCCGATGTGTGTGACAGCCGAGGTCACCCGCGATGCTGCTTGAGACGAACCCCGCTCCCTGCCAGGAATCTCGGTCGATAGCGGCGTGTCGTGCAGTTCTGCCAGCGCTAGGCAGGAATCGGCGTCGATCATGTTCTCGGCGGTAGCGAAGTCGTCTCCGGGAGGAGCGCCGAAAAACACGCCGGACACCAAGACGCTCATGTCGACCTCAACCCTCACCCTCCTGCTTCCGGGCGGGGCACCATGGATCCGGCCGCCGGCGTCGCGCGGCGGGTCCGCGGCCCGTTCATCACCGTCCCGATCACCGTGTAGCGCACGCCCACCTGGTAGACGAGCAGCAGGCCGGCCACGATCGTCGCGCTGATCAGCAGGAACTTCAGGTGGATGCTGATCGGCCAGCTCACGACGAGCATCTGGGCCGCGATCACCAGCGGCAAATGGGTCAGGTAGAGCCAGTAGGAGGCATCCGACAGGTACCGCACCCAGAAGCGTTCCCGCGCGAAGATCCAGCGGAACAGTCCCATCGATCCGAAGCACGTCAGCCACGCGAAAGCGACCTGCACGACCGCGGCGACGCCCCACACCCAGTCCGCACCGGCGTACTGAAACCCCTCGTCGTACAGAAGCACGACACCAGCCGGCAGCAGCAGCAACAGCGAGGGCGCGAGGGCGACGGCCCACCAGCGCCGCACGGCGATGTCACGCTGGCGGAAGAACACGCCGAACGCGAAGAAGATGGCGTAGTACGCGAACACGCGGCCGGCCGGGATCAGGCCGTCCTCGGTGTCCGGGCCGAACGCCGGCTCGTGCATCACGTACTGCGGCGCCACGGTCAACGGCAGCAGCAGCCACCACGCCGGATGGCGGAAGGTCAGCCCCAGCCGGACGGCCGCGATGAACGCGGCCGCTATCAGCAGCAGGTACCACAGGAACCAGAGGTGGTGCAGCCCGCCTACCCACGCCAGCAGCCAGTCGAGCGGCGTGAAGCCGGCGCCGGCCTCCAGCCAGACGATGGCCGGAACGACGGTGAACATGCCGGCCAACAGCGGCAGACCTATACGGTCGAGGCGATGCCGCCACAGCCGCCGCAGCCCGCGCGACTGCCACAGCATCGCGGTGAAGAAGCCGCTCAGCAGGAAGAACAGCGGCATCCGGAAGCCGTGAATCACCGACAGGATCCAGGCGTAGACGTTGGCTTCCGGCGCGGTTTCCCAGGCCCACGCCTCGTGCACCGGCCAGTACTCGACCGGCACGAGAAAGACGCCGGCGTGCAGCAGAATCCCCAGCAGCATGGCGAAGCCGCGCAGCGCGTCCAGATCGTGAAATCGCGTCGTGTTCGTGCCGGCCGGCATCGCCATAGCCCGGAAATCCTCCCCTGACGGCTCCGCTTCCCGCCCAGTCAAGCCTGGCGGGAGTCTACGGCGTGCCACGGCGCAGGCTCCCGGCTCGATTGTAGAGGATGGAATCGACCGTCCGGCGGATTGTCTCTATAATGCCGACCCACGGCAATCCAGTCGCAGCCGAGGTGCGATCATGACCATCCGATACCTGCCGGCGTCGTTTCTCGCGGCAATGTTGCTCCTCGGTATAGCGGCCCCGGGCGCCTGGACGCCGGCCCTCGCGCAGGACGACGTCCCCGAGCTCCTGCAGGACTTCGTCCCGGTGACCGACGAGATGCTGCGCGATCCGCGTCCGGAGAACTGGCTCACCTTCCGGGGCGGGTACAGCCTCTGGGGCTACAGCCCGCTCGAACAGATCGACGCCGACACGGTCGGCGGCCTGCAACTGGCCTGGTCGCGATCGATGACCGAGGGCTACCAGGAGATCGAGCCGATCGTCTACGACGGCGTGATGTTCTTCCCGCACGTGGAGGACCGCGTGGAGGCGGTGGACGCGACCACGGGCGACCTGCTCTGGGAGTACCGGCGCTTCACGCCCGACGAGCCGTGGAACACCACCGGCACGCGCGCCCGCTACCGCAACGTCTCGATCTACGACGACAAGGTCTATGTCGCCACCAACGACGCGTTTCTCGTGGCGCTCGACGCCCGAACCGGCGAGCTGGTCTGGGAGTCGCAGCGAGCGGACTGGCGCGAGCAGGTGGCGCAGACGACCGGGCCGATCATCGTCGACGGCATGCTGGTGACCGGCTCCCGCTGCAACCCGTCGAGCCCGCGGCCGGGCGGCTGCTTCATCACCGGCCACGATCCGCAGACCGGCGAGGAGCGCTGGCGGGTGAACACGGCGGCGACGCCCGATCAGGCGGGCGGCGACACCTGGGGCGGCCTCGCGCGCTCGGCCCGCCGCCACACCTCCGCCTGGATGCAGGGGAGCTACGATCCCGAGCTGGGCCTCGTCTTCTGGGGGACCGGACCGCCGTCGCCGCTGCCGGAGCCGCTCCGCGGATCGGGCAAGGCCGACCTGCTGTACACCAACTCGACCCTCGCCATCGATCCGCGCACCGGCGAGCGGATCTGGTACTTCCAGCACCTGCCGCGCGACAACTGGGACCTCGACCACGTCTTCGAGCGGCTGATCGTGGAAACCGAGGTATCGCCGGATCCCGCCGCGGTGCCCTGGATCAATCCGGACCTGGTGCCGGGCGAGACCCGCAAGGTGATCACCGGCATTCCGGGGAAGACGGGCCTGGTCTGGACGCTCGACGCGGCAACCGGCGAGTTCCTCTGGGCGCGCCCGACCGTCTACCAGAACATCATGACCGGTCTGGACGTGCGGACCGGCCGTCCGATCATCGACGAGAGCACCACGCCCTGGTCGGTTACCGACCCGGTGCTCGCCTGCCCGCACCTGCTCGGCGGCAAGAACCAGCCGTCGGGCGCCTACAGCCCCGACACCGATGCGATGTACATGCCGATGAACAACGCCTGCATGGACCTGTCCATGTCGGTGGAGGTGGCGGGCCCGAGCGACGGCTACGACGTCCGCGCCGTCGTGCGCCACCACCCGGACCTCAACGCCGACACGACGCCGGTCGGCCGCCTGCAGGCCATCTCGGCCTCGACCGGCCGCACGCTCTGGCAGTACGAGCAGCGCGCGCCGATCTACGGCTCGGTCCTGGCCACCGGCGGCAACCTGGTCTTCTCCGGCGACACCGTCCGCCGCTTCCGCGCCTTCGACGCCGCAACGGGCGACATCCTCTGGCAGACCATCCTGAACGGCCCGGTCAGCGGCCGCCCGATGAGCTACAGCGTCGACGGCCGCCAGTACGTGGCCATCGCGGCCGGCGGCATCACGCAGGGGACCGCCTTCCTCCGGATCACGCCGGAGTTGACCACTTCGACCGGGAGCAACACGCTGTTCGTGTTTGCGCTACAGAACTGAGATTAGTGTAACCTGTTGAGTTAACATCAAGTTACTGAAATGCAGAAACGACGTTTACCACGCAGGTTACCACGATGCTGGGATCGCCGAGCTGAGGTCCACGTCAGTTCGGGGTCGCTCGGCTTCTCGACCGCCGCCTGGACGCTCGCCCCGCGCGGGGTCGCGGGGCTTACAGCGGTTTTGCGGGATAGGCAATAGCGGCTGTGTCGGCACTATGTAGGCAAATCGCCCGCTCAAGCCCGCAAGAGCCAGCACCGCGCGGCAACATCGCGAAAGCCCGCGACCGACGCCTCCGTTGAGCCGCCCTGGCGGGCGTTGCCTCCCTTCGACCGGGTCTGGCCGTCGCTCCGGAAGCACTACCCGGTCGGCCTTCAGGCTGTAGAAGGCGCGGTCGACGGCCACGTGGTCGACCCGCACGCCGCTGGCCTTGATCAGCGCCTCGGCTCGCTCGTGACCCTCCCACTCCGGCCCCGGCGTGGCCTGGAGCGGCCGCAGCGTGAGCCCCTCGGTCTGCTCGACGTTGAAGACGTAGTGCAGCTTGACGAGTGGCCGATTCCGCTGGACCTACTCCAGCTTCGGCCGCCCCTCCTCGTCCCGGATGGGGTTGCCCTGCTCGTCGCGGGCGGTGCGCCGCTGCCGGAAGTCGACGTACATGATGGGCGTCCCCTTCTCGCCCTTGCGGACGTGCCCGCCGGCCTCCTGGATCTGGCGGTAGCCGCCCCAGAGCGGGTCGGCGTAGCCGCGTTCGAGCCCGTTCAGGGCCAGGTACAACGCGTTGCCGCCGCGGTAGTCGCGCCCGCTGGCGAAGTTGTGCGGGAGGATGCGCTCGCCCGGCTTCCAAGGCTTCTGCTACCGCGCGGTGCCCTGTTCGAGCGCCTTGATGATGCGCGCGGCGAACTGCTCGTGGTACTCAGCGGCCTTCTCCTGGAGCTTGCCCATCACAGCGCCTCGATTTCGCCCCCCTCGTCCTCGAGGCAGACGTCCCAGGCCGCGAGCATCTCCACCGACGGGGCCTCGATCGGCTGCCCCGTCCGGAACAGCTCCTCGACCGCCTCGTCGAACTGCTCGCGGGTCGCTACCCGTACGGCGGCCGCTCTTCCGCGCCGCTCTCGTCTCGTTCGCTCATCCCTGCACCTCCGTCCTTCCCGGATGTCACCGCCTCCGCCGCCGGCCGCCGCGACGCATCGTCGCCGGGCGCGGCGGCGGCTTGGCCCGCCCCGGTGCGGTGCCGGAGCCCTCGGACGCCGCGGCCGGGGCGGGCCAGATTCGCTCGACGACCCATCGGTTCGCGTGCGCGTCGTAGTCCCGCACGCGCACCATCTGGTCGACGCGGCGGATCCCCTCCGCCGTCCGCGTTTAGTGAATGGCGACCTCGATGCCATCGACAACGCCCCGGCAGACCACCGCCCAGGGCAGCGCGTTGCTCGCCTGCATGGCGCAGGTCGCCAAGCGCGACAGCGCCGCCTCGGCGTTGTTCGCGTGCACGGTGGCCAGCGACCCGCCGTGCCCCGTGTTCAGCGCCTGAAGGAGGGTCGGCCGCCTCAGCCCCGCGTACCTCGCCGACGACGATGTGATCGGGCCGGTGCCGCAGCGCGTGCCGCACTAAGGACAGTGACGGAAACTACGTTGCCACGTTCGCGGGCGCGAGCCCAGGAATCACGGGTCTGGGGCGTCACGCCAGTTGACAACTTTGTATCGATCACTGTCCTAAGCCGTCGGCCGAAACCGTCGGCCTCACCCTCGAGAGCCTGGGGCGCCAAGTGCGCCAGGCGTTCTACGGCGAAGAGGCGCAGCGCATCCAGCGGGGCCGCGACGATGTCCGCGTCATGGTGCGCTATCCGCGCGACGAGCGCCGCTCGCTCACTCAGGCGCGTGCCCGATGCGCGTACTTACCCCTTCGCTCGCGCTTCCTGCCGTGCACGCTCCGCTCCGCGTCGCCCCGTTCAGGCCAGAGCCGGCTCCGATGCGCCTCCCGAGGGCGGAAGTCCCGGCCCCGCACGGGTCCCGTCCCGACCGCCGCCTGACTGCTTGGCAGCCGCCCGCGCGACCTCTTGCAGCAGGTTGGCCTTGCGCAGCATCTTCAGCCAGCGTGCCTTGTTCCTGATCGCCGTGCGCGCCTGGTAGTCGACCTGCGGGTCGCGGTACGGTTGGCCGTCGCGCAACATCGCGAACGCAATCCGCAGGATCTTGTGCGCCGTCGCCACGATTGCCCGGCCTGTGCAGCGCCGGATCGCCAGTCCCTGCTTGTAGGGCCCGAACTGCACGCCGCGCGTACGCGCCGCCGCGTGCGCGACCTCGCACAGGATCCGCCGCAGATACACGTTGCCCTTGCGCCGCTTCCCGCCCTTGCTCTTGCCGGCCGACTCGTGGTTGCCCGGGCACATCCCCGCCCAGCTCGACAGCCGTCGCGCGGTGCCGAACGCCTCCATGTCGTCACCCACTTCGGCCAGCAGCGCGGCCGCGGCCAACGGCCCGGTCCCCGGCAGGGTCTGCAGCAGCGTCCACGGCAACTCGTAGTCCCGCTGGACCACGTCCAGAATGCGACGCTCCAGCTCCGCCAGCGAACGCTCGACCGCGTCGAGCATCTCACGCAGCAGCCCCACCAGCGGCTTGGCGCCCTCGTCGAGTCCCTGCCCGAGGGCATCCAGCAGGGCCGGGACCTTCTTGCGCGCCTTGCCCTTGACGCCCGCCACCATCTGCTCCGGCTCACGCCCCTCGAGCAGGCCGTCGAGCAGGTTGCGGCCCGACAGCCCGAACAGGTCCGTCAGAATGCCGCCGATACGCAGACCGCTCTCGTCCAGCATCCGGTGCAGCATGTTGCGCAGCATCGAGGCCAGCCGACGCGTCCGTGCGTACAGGCGCGTCAGACGCCGCAACTCCTCCAACTTCGGCGGCGCCAGGAAGCTCGGGCTGACTAGGCCGTAGCGCGCCAGCGTCGCCAGCCACTGGCTGTCGGAGACGTCCGTCTTCCTGCCGGGTACACGCTTGACATGTCGCGCGTTGACAACCCAGACCTCTACGCCCGCCGCGGCCAGCGCCCGCTGCACCGACTTCCAGAACACCCCGGTGCTCTCCATCACCGTCCGTGCCAGGTCCAGCCCCGACAGCCACTCGACCAGCAGGTCCAGTTCCGCGCCGTAGGTCCGGTACTGCCGCGTCTCCGATTCCACGCGCCCGTTGCTGTCCTCGACCAGTACCGTGCAGGTCAGGCTCATCTTGTGCACGTCGATGCCCGCCGCCCGCGACACCGTCTCAAGAACCGCTTCAGGGTGTCGTGGGTCCGGCCGCGGCAACGCCAACTCCCGACGGGCGCACCCCTCCTTCTGTTTCCGCTTCCGCATACAGCCCCTCCTTGCTCGCCAGCGTTGCCGTCCAAGCCGCGACGCCTCCTGCCGGGACGCGGCTGCATCAGAACGGCGCGGCGGGGAGCCGCCGGGAGTCTCCTCGGGTCACCGGGGACCCGGGACCGTTTCCTCCTCGGCCTCGGCAGCGACAGACTGCCGGACACACTGCGGGGTGCGCACCGAACGGCTCCGGTCACGTTAGCGTGCGGGGTCCTGAGAGGACCCCCGAAGGGTTTGCCGACCTACACCGCCACGCCCTGCCATCCAGTATGCGGCCTTTCATCCCGCGGGGAGGGGCGGCCCCGCGCCCGCAGGGTCGTTAGCGTGTATTTCCGCACGAATCTGGTCGGTACCCTAGTGTATCGTCCCTGAACTGAGTATCATAATTGGCAGGCTTCAAGCAAGGGAGACTGCCATGCCACTCGGACGCCCCCTGGTACCACTCACGCTCACCGACGAGCAGCAGGATCAGCTCAAGGGCATTGCCCAGTCGGCCACCCTGCCCTACGCCCTGGTCCAGCGAGCCCGGATGATCCTCGCCAGTGCCGAAGGTTTGGCCAACTCTGCCGTCGCGCGGCGCTTCGGCGTCACGCCACAGACCGTCGGCAAGTGGCGACGGCGCTTCCGAGCGGCCGGTATCGAGGGCCTGCACGACGAACTCCGCCCCGGTCGTCCCCGGACCTATGACGACGACAAGGTGGCGGCGGTGATCAACCGTGCCCTGCAGGAGAAGCCCGACGCCGCCACGCATTGGAGTACACGCACCTTGGGGCGAGCTGAGGGCATTGCCAAGAGCACGGTACAGCGCTGGCTCGCCCTCTTCGGGGTCAAGCCGCATCTGGCGAAGACCTTCAAGCTGTCCAGCGATCCGTTCTTCATCGAGAAAGTGCGCGACATCGTCGGGTTGTACCTCAACCCGCCCGACCACGCGATGGTCCTGTGCGTGGACGAGAAGTCGCAGATTCAGGCGCTCAATCGCACCCAGCCGACGCTGCCGATGGGCCTCGGCTACGCCGAAGGCTACACCCACGACTACGTCCGGCACGGCACGACGACGCTGTTCGCCGCGTTGGACATTGCCACTGGGAAGGTGTTCGGGCAGTGCCGGAAGCGGCACCGCCACGCGGAGTTCCTGTCGTTCCTGCGCCTGTGGGTATTTCGGTGAACGTGAACACCGATCTCGGCGAACGTGAACGCTGATTCCGGCGAACGTGAACGCTCGTCGGAGCGTAGCGACGATGCGCTGTCAGTTCCCTCGCTGCAGTAGCGTTACGTAACGGGTCTTCGAGATCCTATCTTGTCCTGATCGAGCGTACGACGAAAGTGCCTGTGGAGCCTGTGGGCGCCGTCTGCGGCGTCCAAGGTGTTGTGGGAAACGCGCCTTCTGGAAGGCCGCAGTCGCCCCCGGGCGTATCGCGCGCGTTTTCCACAGCACCGGCAGGATCCACAGGCCACTCGAGCGCGGCGGGAGCGTCGCGGGTTTCACCGACGTGATGCTCATGTGGTCTCCTTCTGGCCGTCGGTTGGCGCGTCGTGCGTGCGCCGCATCGAGCGGCCCTTCAGGTCGATGCGGTGTGCGTCGTGGAGCAGGCGGTCGCAGATGGCGTCGGCCTGATTCGGGTCTCCGATGACGGCGTGCCAGTCGGTCACCGGCAACTGGCTGGCGATCAGCGTCGAGGCGCGTTCGGCGCGGTCCTCGATCACCTCGGTCAGGTCGCGGCGTTCGGTGTCGCGCAACGGCGCCAGCATCCAGTCGTCGAGGGCGAGCAGGTCGAGCTTCGCCAGACGGGCGAGCAGTCGGGTGTAGGAGCCGTCGCCGCGGCCGACGGCCAGCTCGTGCAGCAGGCGGGGCATGCGGAGGTAGCGCGCGGTGAAGCCGCGGCGGCATGCCCGTTCGACGAATGCACAAGCGAGAAAGCTCTTGCCGATCCCGCACGGCCCGGTGACGATCAAATTATGGCGCTCGGCGAGCCAGGCGCAGGTGCCCAGGGTCAGGACCTGCTGGCGGTTGAGCCGGCGGGGATGGGTGAAGTCGACGGCTTCGAGCGATGCCGGGTAACGCAGCTTGGCGGTCTGCAGGCGCCGCGTCAGCCTGCGTTGCTCGCGGGCCGTCCATTCGGCGTCGGCCAGCAGACCGAAACGCTCCTCGAAGCCGAGCGTGGCGGCCTCGCCGGTCTGCAGTTGTTGCTGGAAGGCGTCGGCCATCCCGCCCAGCTTCATGGCGTTGAGCTTGTCGAGCGTCTGTTCGATCAGCATCGGTCCTCCTCTGTGGTCGTGGCCGCGGCGTAGTAGTCGGCGCCGCGGATGTTGGCGTGTGTGGGTGTCGGGTCCGTCTCGGCCGGCGGCTCGATGGGCAGACGGTCCTGGCCGGCGCCGAGGATGTTCTTGACGGTGTGATAGCGGCAGGAGCCGAGCGCCAGCGCGCGGGCGCAGGCCGCCTCGAGCCGGATGTTTCCGTGACGCCGCCCCAACTGCATGATCCCCAGACAGGGGCGATAGCCCTGCTCGGGATGCGGGCGGCTCTGCAGGATCTGGGTAACGAGCTGTCCGGTCGCCGGTCCGACCTTGTTGGCCCAGCCGATCAGGCGTGACGGCGACCACTCGGCATGCGCGCGGTGGGCACTGGGCATGTGCTCGGCCACGGTCGACGGCTGTCGGTCGTAGCGCCGCCGATGCGACGCGATGCGCTTGTCGCGGTGGAAGATCTCGACCGTGTTCGTCGTGTAGCGGACCTCGACCTGCTCGCGGACCAGTTGGTACGGGACGCTGTAGACGTGGTGCTCGACCGCCACGTGATAGTCGATGTTGACGCGGCACTGCTTCCACTGCGCGAGGACGTAGCGCGCGGCGGGCAGGGGCCGTAGCGCCGGGCGGTCGAGCTGCTCGTAGAGGGCGCGGCGGCTGACGCCCAGCTTCTTCATCGGCCGGTCGTTGAGCTCGTCGAGCAGGACGCGGACCGCGGCGTTGAGCGCACCGAGCTCGAAGAAGGTCTGGTCGCGCAGGCGGGCGAGTATCCACCCTCGGTGGACACCCAAAACCGGCCATTAGTGGACGGCTGAAAACCGGCCATTTCCGATAGCGGCCCGAGACGTTGACGCGGGGCGGGAACTCGACGTTCCTGCCCCGGCATGAGCAACGTCTTGAGCGAAGAGAAACGACAACAGGTCCTCGCGCTGGGACGCCTCGGCTGGTCGCTGCGGCGGATCGAACAGGCCACCGGGGTCCGGCGCGAGACGGCCAGCAGTTATCTGAAGGCGGCCGGCCTGACCGTGCGGGGCCGTGGTCGCCCTCCCGCTCGTCCGGCAAAACCGGCCATTTCAGCGGAGGTGTCCACCGACTCTTCGCCGGCCTCGGCGGCCGGCAAGGGCACCGGTGATGCCGCACCCGTCCCCGCGCAACCGCCCGGTCGAGCGCCGCAGGCCAGCGCGTGCGAGCCCTACCGCGAACTGATCGTCGACGCGCTCGGCCGCGGCCGCAACGCCATGGCCATCTGGCAGGACCTGGTCGACGACCACGGCTTCCCGGCGGGCTATGCGAGCGTGCGGCGCTTCGTCTCGACCGTCCGGCAGCAGCCCGCCGTCGAGGCCCGGGCGGTCATCACCACGGACCGGGGAGAAGAAGCACAGGTTGACTACGGCGAGGGGCCGATGGTCCGTGACCCGGACACCGGCAGGTACCGCCGGACACGGCTCTTCGTCCTGACCCTGGGCTACTCGCGCAAGGCCGTCCGGCTGTTGGTTCACCGTTCCAGCGCACAGGTCTGGGCCGAGCTGCACGAGCGGGCGTTCCGGCGGCTGGGCGGCACCGTACGCGTCGTCGTCCTCGACAACCTCAAGGAGGGCGTCCTCACCCCGGACATCTACGACCCGACGCTGAATCCGCTCTATCGCGACGTGCTCGCCCACTACGGCGTCGTCCCCCTGCCGTGCCGCGTCCGCGATCCCGATCGGAAGTTTCAGGCTTCATACTACGCACCTTCCTGTACATGCGATACAAGCTTTGGGTGCTGCCGCCGGTCGCGCAACCGTTTCCCCGGATGGGCGACGGGTAGCGGGCCGGTGGGCGGTTCGAAGAGTAACGTGCCTCTGTCGTCAGCGCGCACGGCGCGCAGCACGCCTTGGCGCGCGAAGCGCTTGGCCGTGGCCGGATGTACGTCGAGCAGCTCGGCCATCTGCGGTGCGGTCAGCCAGCCCGCCGCGGTCAGGTGCTCGACGTAGCTGTCGATGTCGTACGCTTCGCGCAGCATGCGGACGCGCAGGCGGCTGAATGGCAATCCGGTCCCGGTGCGCAGCGACCGCCCGTTGAGTGTCTCGGCGATTTGGGCGTCGGTCTGTTCGGTGGTGAGTGCGCGGACCTGTTCGACGGCGGCAGCCGGAGTACGCCGCAGATCCGGGGCCCCGAGCGGCAGTGGACACTCGATCTGGCGGGTCGCGCCACCGCGCCAGCGAATGGACACTCGGATCATCACGTCGTCGCGCACCAGGGTGACGTCCTCGACCAGCAGCCGCAGCATCCGCTTGCGGTCGCGCGCGGGTGTGCGCGGGTCATGCCAGACGCGCGGCAAGTCGGCGACCAGCGCCGCTACGCGCTCCTTCATCTCAGGAGTCACAGGGGGCTGGGTCTTGCCCGTACCGGCGTACGCCTCTTCGGCGGCGGCCAATCTCTGCAGCGCCTCGTTCCAGTGCCGTTCGAGGCTGTCGGCGACGAGTCGATTCTCGGGCCGCACGAGCAGAAACTGCCGTTGCGCCCGCTCGGCGTCCTCTCGCAGCCGAGCAATCTGCGCCCGCTTGGCGCGGTCGACCTCGGCGGCCCGGGCTCGCAACTCGTCGAACACCTCGACGGCGACGTCGATTGACCCGGGGGTGACGGTTTCGAGCACAAGGTCGCTGACCGCGCGGTCGATCGCCGCGCCCGACAGGCTCTGGCACACCCCCTCCGCCCGTTCAATTCCCCGGCGCTGACAGCGATAGAGCGGTTCCGGGTGCCCGTGAGACATGACGTAGCCGACAGTCATGCGGCTGCCGCACCGACCGCAGATGACGAGTCCTTGCAGCAGGGCCACGCCTTCGCGCGGCGCGCTACGCCGACGGTCTGTGCCGATGCAATGGGCGCTTGCGCGCAACGCCTCCTGATTCGCTTCGAATTGCTCCCAAGTGATGTAGCCGGGGTGCGCGTCAGGCAGAAAGACCTTCCACTCCTCGCGAGGAAGTCGTCGATACCGCGCCTGGCCGCTGGAGCGGACCTTGCGCTGCCGGGTCCGTCCGAAGACGTACGCTCCGGCGTAGCGCGGATTGTGCAGGATGCCGAGCACACGGCTACGCTCCAACTCGCCGAAGACGAGCGCACCTGCACGGGGTCCCTTGACGACCCGCCGCGGCCACGCGACCTGCTGCTGCTGGAAGTATCGCACCACCGCGCCGGCCGAGCCGGAGCGGTGAAAGGTGTCGAACACGAGGCGGACGGCGCCCTGCACCTGCTGGTCGGGATCGAGCATGAGCTTTTCCCCGGCGGGGTCGAAGACCATACCCAGCGGAGGGCGGACCCACAGGTCGCCGCGGCGCGCCTTGTTCAGTTGCCCCCCGATCAGACGCGCGCGCAACACGTGGAGCTCCGCTTCCGACATCGTACCCTTGAGTCCGAGCAGCAAGCGGTCGTTGAAGTGGGCCGGGTCGTAGAGCCCGTCCTCGTCGAGAATGAGCGTTTCGCTCAGCGCGCAAATCTCCAGCAGGCGATGCCAGTCGCTCGAGTTGCGCGCGAGTCGGGAGACCTCCAGCCCCATGACCACACCGACGCGCCCGAGACCCACGTCGGCGACGATGCGTTGGAAGCCGGTCCGCTCGGCCGCTGACGCGCCCGAGATTCCCAGGTCGTCATCGATGACCACGACTTGGTCGGCCGCCCAGCCGAGCGCCAATGCCCGTCGTTTCAGGGCGTACTGCCGGGCAGTGCTCTCCTGATGGTCGTGCACCTGCTGCAGGGAGGACTGCCGCACGTAGAGACAGGCCAACCGACGCAGATGGCCCGCCGTGACCGCGGTGGATTGACTCATGGGGAAACACCCTCCGTAACGCGGCTGAGTACCAGGGTCGCCAACACACGCGCCATCTCGGAACGAACGGGCGGCGCCATCTCGATGTCCCCGCTGCCGGCCGGCGCCGGCCTGACCGACGGGAGGCAAAGAGTCGAGACGGCCTTCAACCACGCCGGCATACCGCGGCTCATCAACAGCGTCACCCCGTAGCCCTGGCGAGCGAACGCGACATCGGTGGCGGCGTCCTGCCGCACGACCTCGTACTGCCGGCACACCTGATCGGAATCGAGGCCCGACGTTGTGATGGGGTCGTCTACGGGTGCGGTTTTTTTTTGCGCCGCGCCACCGCCCGGTCGAGCGAGCGGGCGTGGATCGAAATGCCAAACCGCCGCGCCACGGCCGCCGTAAGCGGTTCGTCCGGTTGCACGTCTTCGCCCGCGCGCCAGCGTTCGACGTAGTCGACAACCGCCTCGGTGCACTTGTGGGCTCCCTTCGGTCCGGGACGCTTGGGCACCAACCCGGGGATCCCGTGCGCCTCGAACGCGGCCGCGGTCTGGTAGAACGTCTGGCGGCTGACCCCGAAACGGGCGGCAACCTCGGTCACCGGCCGTCCATCGACTTGGTGGCGGCGCACCATCTCGTACTTGACCTGGACGCGGTCGCGCGGGTCGAAGAACGGATGGCTCCGAAAGACATCGTCGCGGACGGCCTCGGGGTGCGGATGCAAGGCCCCTGCCTCGCGCAGGGCCTGCGTCTTGGCGTCCGGCGGCAGCTTTGGAGGACGGCGCATCGCGTATGTCCAATAGATTATGACTATACCTCCGGGCGGCGTCAAGAAGAATCCGACATGAAGCCCAAGAATGACGCCGTGTTATTTGCGGTATTTTGCAACACGCTCGTGCCGGTTGCCTCCTGTTTTCTACTCCGGGCGGATGAAATCTATGTGACAACATGGACGAAATCTCCGTGACGCCACCGCCGCTCATGTCCGGACCCTCTCGCGCACCGTCTCGGCGAGCCGCAGCAGGTCCTCAAGACGAAATGGCGCACGCCCGCGCCCCGCCACCACCGCTGGGTCTGGTGGCGCAAAGTCCGTCCAGCCAACAGGAATCGACCAGACCGTACCGTCGGGCCGCTGCACCGTTACCCGGTCTTCTCCCCAGAGGGACTTGGTCACCACGAACGGGAAACGGGCGCCCCGGAGCGGATGGAACGGGTGGGTGATCCGAATCTGTGGTGCTTCAACAGCACCAGGAGCATTCTGCAGCTCTGACGAAGGGCAAGGTCGAAGCCAGCGTCGGCCACGCCCAGAAAACGCCGCTGCGCGGCCTCCGCTTCGAGCATCTCGACGACGGTCAGACGTACCTGGACCGCTGGGAGCGGCGCTGGGCCGACACCCGCATCCACGGTACGACCAAGCGCCAGGTCGCCGCCATGTTCGAGGAAGAACGCCCCGCGCTCGGCCCGTTGCCCCTCGAGCCGTTCCGCTACTACCAGTACGGCCGCCGCAGTGTGCATCTGGACGGTTGCGTCGAGGTCGCCGCGGCCTACTACTCGGCGCCGCCCGGCTGGATCGGTCGCCGCGTCGACGTGCAGTGGGACGACATCCACGTCCGCCTCCTCGACCCGGGCACCGGCCAACTGCTGCGCGAGCACCTGCGCACCCAGCGCGGCTGGCATCGCATCGCCGACGACGACCGGCCCGCCCGCACCCCGCCGAAGACCCTGGCCCTGCTCGCCGCCGCCAAGCGCGCCGGTCCCGCCATCTCCACCGTCTGCGACCACATCCACCGCCATGAGGGCGCTGCCGGCGTCCGCCGCATCCTCGGTGTCCTCTCCCTCGTCAGGAAGCACGGCCCCGCCGTCGTCGAAGACGCCGCCACCGCCGCGCTCGAACTCGGCGTGCCCACTTACCGCTTCCTGAAGCGCTACCTCGACCGCCACCCCGGCGCGCCGCCGCTGTCGTTGCGCCAAGTCGACCCGCTCATCCGCGAACTGACCGTCTACCGCGATCTGATCGACCGCAGAACAGGAGACCCCTCATGAATCTCGTCGAACTCGACCAGGCGCTGCGCAAGCTGCGCCTCTCCGGCATGGCAGACGTCCTCGAGACGCGCCTGCTCCAGGCCCAGACCGAGCAGATGGCCCCCATCGACCTGCTCGCCGCGCTCGTCTCCGACGAGCTCCAGCGCCGCGAGGACCGCCTGCTCGCCCGCCGGCACAAGCAGGCCCGATTCCGGGACCCCGACCGCGCGCTCGACGGCTTCGACTTCGCCTTCAACAAGAAGATCAACCGCGCGCTCGTCTTCGAGCTCGCCACCGCACGCTTCATCGCAAAGCGCGAAGATGTCCTCCTGATCGGTCAACCCGGTACCGGGAAGAGTCATCTTGCCCAGGCCATCGGCCACGCCGCCATCCAGCAGGGCTATCGCGTCCTCTACCGCGAAACGCACACCTTCCTCGAAGAACTCGCCGAGGCGACGCTCGCCGAGACCCGCAAGGAATACCTCGCCGAGCTGGCCCGCGCGCACCTGCTCATCATCGACGACCTCGGCATGCGCAAGCTGCCCCACACCGCCGCCGAGGACCTGCTCGAGCTGATCATGCGCCGCTACGAGCGGGCCTCGACGATGCTCACCTCCAACCGCCCGGTCGACGAGTGGGGCAAGCTCCTCGGCGACACCGCCGCGGTCACGGCGCTGCTCGACCGGCTCCTGCATCACGCGCACGTGCTCAAGTGCGGGCCGCGCAGCTGGCGCACCCGGGTGCGGACCACCTTGGTAGAGTCGACGGGAGGCGCGTAACCGGTGGGGAGTCGGTGGCGCATCCGGCGCTTTCGCACCGGGCCGCAGTCCGAACCCCGTGGGCACGTTTTCTCCACCCGTTCTCCGGTAGCCGGCGTTCGGCTGACGTCCGAAGGCGTGCGCAGCGTTCCGCCAGTTTCCCCGGCGTTGCACAGCGAAGCGGAGGATTCGCGCGCGGCCGAGCGTCAACGCCCATCCGGACGTGGTCCGCGCGCGCGCGAGCGCCGCCTACAGGAGCGCCTGGCGCAACAACCGACACCGACCGTCCCCACCGCCGCCGCGGGCGCCAGACGAGCCTTCCGCGACACTCCAGTGGTCGCTCGACGCAACGCCCTTTCCCACTCGTCGTCGTCGACCACACCGTCCGGCCCAGCCCGGCCGTTCCGTCTCGCGAGGGTACCCCGGCCGGGCAGGACCCACACCGACGTCCGGCTCGGAACCCACCCGGGAGACCAGACCAGACAAGGCCCTCCCTACGCTCGGAGCATTACCTCGCGCACGCTGTCGCGGACCAGCGCATACACCGATGCCGACGACAACCGAGCGGGGGGTCTGTCGCCACGCTTGCGCCTCGATCGCTCGGCCGACCGATTCCCCCTCGCTCCGTTACGTAACGGTGTAGCATCGTCGTGTGGCGTTGACGAACGCGGAGCGGCAGGCACGTTACCGGGAGCGGCGCAAGGCCGGCGAATCCCGGATCCGGTACCGTCGGCCAGCGGACCGCAGATCGCGGCCACAGCAGTGGAACGACGCCGTGCAGACGCTCCTGGAGCTGCAGGAACAGTACCGGGAGTGGCGGGACGCGTTGCCGGAATCGCTTGCCGGGTCCGCGACCGCGGAGTTGCTCGAGCAGGTCTGCGATCTGGATCTGTCAGTACTCGAGGCTGTCGAGCTGCCCAGAGGCTTCGGGCGTGACGGCTAGCGCGCCGGCAAACATGTTGCCAACAGAGGACGCCGTGAAGTAGATCTCAACTCCAGTCTCGGGCCGCCGGAAATGGCCGGTTTTGAGGTGTCCACAAATGGCCGGTTTTGACCCGTCCACTGAGGTATCCACCGCTGGGCGATGAGCACACAATTCTCGACCGCAGCCTTGTCGCGAGGTTTCCTCGGCCGCGCCGGGATGACGACCGCGCCGTAGTGGGCGGCCAGATCTTCGTAGGTGCGGTTGACGCCGGCCTCATAGCGGCAGGGGCGGGTGATGGCGCTCTTCAACTGGTCGGGCACCCACATCGTCGTGGAGCCGCCGAAGTACTCTGCCATGCGGATGTGCGCGTTGACCCAGTCCGACAACTGTTGGGTCCGGGTCGCCTCGGCGTAGGTGAGGCTGCTGGCGCCGAGCACCGAGACGAACAACTCGACCGGCCGCAACTCACCCGTGCGCCGGTCGACCAGGCTCGGCCGCTTGCCCGAGAAGTCGATGAAGGTCTTCTCGCCGGCGCGGTGGACCTGTCGCATCGACGGCCGCAGCCGCTTGACCCATTGCCGGTAGAACTCGCAGAACTGCGTGTAGCGGTAGCCGCTCGGATGGACCTGAAGGTGCTCCTCCCAGAGCAGTTGCAGCGTGACGCCGTCGCGCTTCAGTTCCCGGTGGATGTAGGCGCAGTCCGGCCGGACCCGGTCGCGCACCGGCGCCGGGCGGGGAAACAACTGCGCCTCGAGCGCCGCATCGTCCAGTTCGGCCGGCAACGGCCAGCCCAACCCTTGTTGCGCCGTCCGCTTCAGATACAGCGTGACCGTGCCCACGCCGATGGCGCAGGCCTGGGCTATCGCCCGGTGGGACAACCCCCGCTCGTGCTTGAGCCGTAGAACCTCACGAATCTTCCTCATCAGCAGCCTCCGTGCCGGCATCGCCTCGCCCCTCCCGTCGAAAGGGCGAAAGCATGCTGGATCAGGCTACCGACGAGCGTTCACGATGACCGAAATCGGTGTTCAACTTCCCGAAATCGGCGTTCAACTTCGCCCGAAACCGGTGTTCAACTTCCTCCGAAATCGGTGTTCAACTTCCCCCGAAAAACCCAACTACAGCGCATAACGGGAGAGAGCACATAAAACGCCGAGCAGGCTTCGAAAGACTTGATGCGGAAGCCGACCCGCCCGTAAGACGGGGAAGGCTGCCAGCGGTCGGGAAGCGAGCGACGCGAGCACCGGCCGGTTCCGCCGGGGTAATGGCGACGGCACGTGTGGAAGAGGGAGATGGACGCAACACGGGAAGCCCTGCCGGTGGCGTGGCACGCGCCAACCAACAGCCCGCGAGGGTCAGGTCGGGCCGCGCAGGGTGGCGGAGAGGCTCGTAGGTACCGGGGAAGCCGGGCAACGCCGGTGGAGGGAAGGAGCCTCAGTTCGAGAGCAGCGCATGACGGGGGACGGGACGTGGGGACTGGCGCGAGCCTAACAGCCTCAGAGAGAGTTCAGCGACTCCAGACGGCGCTACATGCGAAAGCGAAGGAAGCTCGGGGCTTCCGGTTCTGCTCGCTGAGCGACAAGGTGTGGCGCGATGACGTGCTCGTGGTCGCCTGGCAGGCTGTCCGTCGCAACGGCGGCGCGGCCGGGGTGGACGGCGAGACGGTCGCGGACATCGAATCGTTCGGGGTGGACCGATGGCTGGGAGCACTGGCGCGGGACCTGAAGGCAGGGACCTACCGGCCGGGTGCGGTGCGGCAGGTCCTCATCCCGAAGAAACAGCGCGGGAAGTTCAGGCCGTTGGGCATTCCCACGGTCATCGCAAACTGCACATCGTCCCAACGAGCCGTCGGGGTGGACTGAGATCACCCACCCGTTTCATCCACTCCAGGGTCGGCGGTTTCCGATCCTGAAGACGCGCCGCGTCTCCGGCATCGATACGCTCATCCTGCAGGGCACCTCCGGCGGCACGTTCTGCGTGCCCCGCGAGTGGACGGACCGAGAGGTCCCGGCCACGACGGCGGATCTTGCGAGCGGTGCTCATGTCCTCGATTTCGTGAAGCTCATCGCGCTGACCGAGCTGTTGGCGGCCCTGGAGCAGGCCGACGGCCGAGGGCTTCACAAATGAGGTCGAGGGGTGTAGTATCGGACCAGTGGTATGACTGGTCTGACAACGCGCTTGGCGAGCACCCTGCGGAGGCGCAGGACCATGCTGCTGCGGCAGCTCCCGCCCCTGAAGGCCATCCTGCGCGGCTCGCTCATCGAACGCTTCAAGCGCTGCGGGCGGCCGGGATGCAAGTGTGCGCGGGGGATCGGCCACGGCCCGAAGCTGTACCTGTCGGTCAGCATGCCGAAGGCGCGACCGGTCATGGTCTACGTGCCGCAGGAGCATCGCAGCCAGGTCGAGCAGTTCGTCGCCAACTACCGCCGGACGCGACAGCTCCTCGACGAGGTCGCCGCGGTCAACCTCGAGCTGCTGCGACGCCGGGAGCCGATCGACTGAATGCAGATGGCGGCCGCCATCCCCGTCGATGTCGAGACCGCCGGCCTGTTGGCCGCGAACATGCTGCAGTGCTGGATCGCTTCCGAGCGCGTGGCCACTGGGACGAGCGCGCACGCGCTACCGTCCAGCACCCGTCAGGACGTGATCGAAGGTGGTGCTGACGATGTCGAAAGTACAGAGCCACCACCTGCAGAAGCCGGCCTACATCTATGTCCGGCAGTCGACGATGGGGCAGGTGCGCGATCACCAGGAGAGCACCGAGCGGCAGTACGACCTCCGGAACCGGGCCGTCGAGATGATGTGGGCGCCGGAGCGAATCCGGGTCCTCGACCAGGACCTCGGGCAGTCGGGGGCGCAGACGACCAACCGCGAGGACTTCAAGACGCTGGTCGCCGATGTGTCGCTGGGGCGCGTCGGCGCGATCTTCGCCCTGGAAGCCTCGCGGCTGGCCCGCTCGAACCTGGAATGGCATCGGTTGATCGAGATCTGCGCGCTGACCCGGACGCTGGTCATCGACGAGGACGGCTGCTACGACCCGGCGGACTTCAACGACGCGCTGCTGTTGGGACTCAAGGCCACCATCGCCCAGGCCGAGCTGCACGTCATTCGCGCGCGCCTCCAGGGCGGCAAGCTCCACAAGGCCCGGAAGGGTGAGCTCCGGTTCCCGTTGCCGGTCGGCCTGTGCTACGGCGACGAGGGGCAGATCGTGCTCGATCCGGACCAGGAGGTCCAGGGCGCTGTCCGGCTGGTCTTCGAGGTCTTCCGCCAGACGGGCAGCGCCTACGCGGTCGTGCACCACTTCGGCCGACAGCAGCTGCGGTTCCCGAAGCGCGCCTACGGCGGCGCGTGGGGCGGCCGACTCATCTGGGGCCGGCTGAACCACAACCGCGTGCTCGACATTCTCAAGAACCCCACGTATGCCGGGGCGTATGTCTTCGGGCGTCACCAGAGCACGAAGGAGGTTTCCCCCGAAGGCGACGTCCGCATGCGCACGCGCCGCGTTCCGCTGGACGCCTGGCTCGTCCGGATCCAGAATCACCATGACGGCTACGTCTCCTGGCCGGAGTACGAGCGGAACCAGCAGCTGCTCGAAAACAACCGCACCAATGCCGAGCACATGCTCTTGAGCGGCGCCGCGCGGGAAGGGCTCGCACTGCTCCAAGGCCTGCTGCTGTGCGGCCGCTGCGGTCGCCGACTGACCATCCGGTACCAAGGCAACGGCGGCATCTACCCGACCTACGAGTGCAACGCGCGGCGACGCGAAGGTGTGGCGACCAGCAGCTGCATGAGCCTGCGTTGCGACCTGCTGGACACCGCGGTCACCGAGCGGGTGCTGGCGGTGCTCCAGCCTGCCGAGCTCGAGGTCGCCGAGGAAGCGCTGCGGCAGCTCGAGCACCGGGACAAGGCGATGTCCACCCAATGGCGCATGCGCCTGGAACGAGCCGAGTACGAAGCGCAGCTGGCCCAGCGCCGCTACGAGGAAGTCGACCCGTCGAATCGCCTCGTGGCCGCGACGCTCGAGCAGCGCTGGAACGATGCCCTGGTGAGGCTCGAAGAGGTCCGGACGCAGTTTGCCGACTTCCAGAGCCAGGAAGCGCTCGTGGTCACGCCGGAGCAGCGCGCCCGGGTGGCAGCGCTCGCCCACGATTTCCCCCGCCTGTGGAACGCGCCGACGACCAAGGCGAAGGACAAGAAGCGCATCCTCCGGCTCGTGATCAAGGACATCACCGTCGAGCGGTTCGGCGAACGCAAGACCGCCGTCTTGCATGTCCGGTGGCAGGGCGGGGCCTGCGAAGACCTCAAGGTCACGCTGCCCGCCAACATTGCCGATCGCCTCCGGTACCCCGACGAGGTCGTCGACCGCGTGCGCGAGCTGGCTCGCGAGCGGTCCGACGAGCAGGTCGCGGCAGCGCTAAACCGAGAGGGTCGCCGTAGCGCCAAAGGCGGTGCATTCAACGTCTCGATGGTCCATTGGATCCGTCACAAGCACCGGATTCCGGCGCCCGACTTCCAGCGCCCCGGCGAGCGCCGCGTCCGTCAGGTCGCCGACGAACTCGGCGTCAGCCGCAATGTGGTCTACTACTGGATCGACCGCGGTGTAGTCACGGCTCGACGACCTAACCACGGCTCGCCGTACTGGATCGCCTTCGACGACGATACAAAGGAGACACTGCGCGCCTGGGTCCGAAACTCCTCGCGAATCGGAACGGTCGCACGAGAATCCCGAAGTCGTGCTGTAGGAGGTGCATTATGAAGCCGGCGTCCCTTGTCTCCGAGACCGGGCGGCGCAGACGGCGGCGATGCTGGTATTGTCGCCGATATTCGAAGCCGACCTGCAACCGGAGCAGTATGCGTACCGACCGGGCCGAGACGCGAATGACGCGGTCAAGCGCGTGCATCGGCTGCTGACGACGGGCCACCTGGAGGTGGTGGACGCCGACCTGTCGGACTACTACGGTCAAATCCCACACTCGGACCTGCTCCGGTCCATCGCGCGGCGCGTGAGCGACGGGCGGTTGTTGGGCTGGGTCAAGTCGTGGCTGGAGATGGCAGTGGAGGAAGACGATGGGCACGGTGGTCGCCGCCTGACAAACCGGGCGCGTCGCGAGCGGAAGGGGACACCCGCAAGGCTCTCCGATTTCGCCGCTGTTCAGCAACATCTACATGCGCCGCTTCATTCTGGGCTGGAAGGTGCTGGGCTACGCCCGGCGCTTCCAGGCGGAAATCGTCAACTACGCAGACGACTTCGCGGTGCTCGGTCGTTCGCCGGCAACGGAGATGCTGGCGGCGGTCGAGACTGTGATGCAGCGTCTGAAGCT
The DNA here is from genome assembly GCA_963662835.3 of Vicinamibacterales bacterium. GTDB lineage: Bacteria > Acidobacteriota > Vicinamibacteria > Vicinamibacterales > UBA8438 > WTFV01. The sequence continues at coordinate 2,142,623 of CAXXVU020000002.1, read as the reverse complement.
GCCGATGAACGTCGAAAAGACCCGCTGCTGCCGGCTGCCGGAGGAATCGATGACATTCCTCGGCTACCGGATTGGACGCAACTATCGGCCGGACACGGGTGCTGCCTATATCGGCACGCGGCCGAGTCGGGAGAGCGTTCGGAGCATCTGCCGTCGAGTGAGCGAGATGACGACGCCGCGTGACCTGCTGCTGCCACCGGGGGTTGTAGTGGCGCGCCTCAACCGGTTGCTGACCGGCTGGGCGAACTACTTCGTCCTGGGGCAAGTCAGCCCGGCCTACGCGATGATTGACTGGCACGCTACTCGCCGGTTGCGCCAGTGGCTTTGCCGTAAACACAAGGTGCGGACCGGGAAGGAAGTGCGCTTCCCGGCGATGCGGCTCTGGTCCGAGTACGGGCTCACGCGCCTTGGACCACGTACGGCGAGCTTTCCGTGGGCGAAGGCATGATCTCGTCCGAGAGCCGGATGCGGGAGATCTGCATGTCCGGTTCGACGAGCGGCGACTGGAGACGGAGTCATGGTGAGGATTGAGGCACCGGCATCGGCGAAAGCGGCCGGCAACAGCTACCCCCTGCGCCTACAGCCACCGCGCCAGTCGTCGACTCTACTTAACTTGTCTCTTCTGTGTGCCTGCTGCGCGCGGCAGGCAGCGAGTTTCCCCCAGGTGCTGGATTGACTTCGGTAGCTTGCCTTACTGCATCTGTCGCCTTGTCGTGCACGAATTCAGCAATAAGTATTCGTGCGTCGGTTGGGGTCCTCTTTATTACGTAACTCGTATATACGCCGATGTTTTGCCGACGACCTCTCCAGTAACCGAGTAGCGGAGGAATGAGAACAAAAAGAAACCCGACCGAAAAACTTGCAAGGAAGGGCGCAGCCGACGCTTCGACTGTTGATTGCATCTGACTGCTCCATTCTTCTCTTCCTAAGAAGAACAAGGTAAAGCCTTCAGATATTAAGAAACCGAGTAAAACTGCAAAGGACACGTCGAGTAAACCCTTAGGCATCGTCACGAGCATGTTGGATCTGCGGCCCATCAGTCGCCCGCTGACATAGAACAGTGGAACCCCCAGAAACAGAAGCATCACTGCAGTTAGCAGCGGCAACAACTGTCTTCCCATCATAAGTGCAAAAGGTGCCCTTGCTTGAATGAGCGCCACAAGTGTCACTCCTGCGGCTACCCCAACAAGCCGCATAGATGCAAACACCATCAGTGCGCCGCATAAGATGCAAAAGTGCCGTTTCCAAAAGAATTCGTCCAGCGTCTTAATAGCAGGAGCTCGCCATTCACCAACCGCTAGGATAAGAAGGGGGACGATTCCGTTCACTAGCCCCATTACTCTAATCGCGCGTTCATCGTCAAAATATATGGCAATGCCAGTCAGGACGATCAGTGCTGCGACCCACTAGTGTCCCAAGAAACTCGGGACAGCCACCCGTAAGTCCCAGAGCATAAAAGAGATACAGCGATTTGGAGCTGTCATCGACTTGAACTCGCCCCCGCTTTGAGACGATGCTCGTGCCCGTTTCCGAGGAGATGGGAGCATGTACTCAGGCAAGCTGGTCTTCGCGCAGGTGATGGATCACCTGCCGATGCACACCTTCCGTCGCGCCGTGAGCCGATATGGCGGCAACCGTTACGTTAAATCCTTCCCGTGCCACAGCCAGTTTCTGTGCATGGCGTTCGCCCAACTTACGTATCGGGAGAGTTTGCGTGATATCGAGGTCTGCCTGCGTGCGCAGCGGCAGAAGCTCTATCACCTGGGCATTCGCAGCCCGGTTTCGCGCAACACCTTGGCCAATGCGAACAAGCAACGCGACTGGCGAATCTACGCCGAGGTGGCGCAAGCGTTGATCGGCATCGCCAGACCGATGTACGCCAGTGAAGACCTGGGTCTGGACCTCGATAACACCGTGTTCGCCCTCGACGCATCGACCATCGACCTGTGCCTGTCTATGTTTCCGTGGGCGCCGTTCCAGTCCACGAAAGCAGCGGTCAAGCTGCACACGCTGCTCGACCTGCGCGGCCCGATTCCGACGTTCCTGCATGTCTCCGACGGCAAAATGGCCGACGTTCACGCGCTCGACCGCTTCGCCCCCGAACCTGGCGCCTTCTACGTGATGGATCGTGCCTACCTCGACTTCGAGCGCCTGTACGCCCTGGCGGCGTTCGGCGCGTTCTTCGTCATCCGCGCAAAGTCCAACACGCGGTACCAACGTCGGTACTCTCGGCCGGTCGACAAGACGACCGGTCTTCGTTGTGATCAGACCATCGTGCTCACGGCCGCGGATTCCGCGTCCCGGTATACGCAGCCGCTCCGCCGCGTGAAGTACTGGGATGAATCCACGGACAAGACGTTCAACTTCCTGACCAACAACTTTGCGATCCCTGCGCTCACAGTCGCCGAGCTGTACCGGTACCGCTGGCAAGTCGAGCTGTTCTTCAAGTGGATCAAGCAGCATCTGCGGATCAGGTCGTTCTTTGGGACCTCGGAGAACGCCGTCAAAAGCCAAATCTGGATCGCGGTGTCGGTGTACGTGCTCGTGGCCATCATCAAGAAACGGCTGGATCTCCCAGTAAGTCTCTACACAATTCTACAGACACTGAGCTTGACGGTGTTCGAGAAAACCCCGCTTTTGCGGCTATTCTCTGAGACCGATTACACTTCTCATAGTGGCGGCACCCGTAACTTGTTGAATCTATTGGAGTAATTCCTGGGACACTACTGGCTGCGACCACGTACATGATCCACTTCTTCTTCATAGCATTTGCTCCCTATTCTCACCTGCCAAGACGTCAAGAGTATACATCACAATACGGTGACTGGCCTGACTGGCCTACCTACAGGTATCGTGCCACGGCACCACGTTCCGCAAGTCGCTCCGGTAGAGTAGTAAGCCACCATGCGGCTGGTTGCGGTCGAGGAGCTTGCCGTACATGTCGACGGGCCGGCTGCTGTCAACCGTGCCCGCGGCGCAGCTGCGCGAGGACCAGTCCGACCTGGCGAACTGGACGCGGGGCGACCGCAAGGCCCGCTTCGAGCAGACGGCCGAGCGGCACGCCGGGCTGAGCCAGTTCGCCGGACCATTTCTGAGCAGGATGAAGTTCGTCGACGAGCAGGCCGAGGGGACATCGCCGACGCTAGCAGCCCGTGGAACAAGGTTGTCGGCGGCCTGACACCGGTTGAGAGGGTGCGGATCTAGAAGTGTAACATGGGGTTTGAGCCGGCCAGCGGCTTTTCCAAGCTCACGCCGCCTCAAGATGAAGCATGGACCGTTTCAGCCCCCACACCCGCCTCAGGCGCTCCCAGCAGCCCACCCAGCGCCCGATCAGACCGTAAATCGCCGACAAAGCCCGCCCCTGCAGGCTCCGGGGCGTACCAACGCCGATCTGCCCGCGCAGGAGCAGCCCGATGTTGCAGGCGGCCGCCTGGATGAGAACGCGCTTGCGGACATTCTCGTGGCCGCGCACCCAGACCCGACGCATACCGCCCGTCTCATACATGTGCGCGAAAGTACGCTCCACCATCTCGCCCCGGCGGCGTTGCAGGCGGCGACCCCGCCGCCCGCGCACACGCCGGCGGTTCGCATACAACGCTTGCTGCGCAGCTCGCTTCTCCGGCGGCGTCTCGCCTGTCTTCTTGTCCTGCCAGCGGCGCCGGCCGCGCTCCGGTTCCGATATGTGGCTTCGAACACCTACCTCGCGCAGCCCCACCAGCGTCTCGTCGCTGTGATAGCCCTTGTCGGCCACCGCCTCTTCGACCCCCGAACCCTCCGGCTGCACTGCCTCGACCTGCTCGGCCGCCGTAATCAGTGTCTCCGGCAGCGTCGCCGTATCGCCGTCTGATGCATCCTGCACCGTCACCGAGACGATGGCGCCCGTGTCCATGTCGACCCCGTGCTCGGCCTTGTGGGCCAGGTGCGTCCGGCCGTCCTTCATCTTCGCGATCTTCGCGTCCGGGTCCTGCGGCGATTTCCAGTCCTTGTTCGACGTCTTCTTGTTCTTCCGGGACCGGTCGAACCGAGCCAGATCCGCCCGCGTCGGGGTCTCCACACCGGACGCTTCCGCCAACCGCCGAATGAACTCTTCGTGGGATTCTCCCGTGTCCCGCCGCTCGATGCTCCGCATCGCCGCGTTCGCTTCCAGCGTCGTCGCATCAATGCCGACCGTCTTCCCCCGAACCAGACCCGCTTCCGACAGCCGCTCCAGAACCCACGTGAAAACTGCCTCGTGGGTCTCTACGTCGATCCGCCGCCGCGTGCGCGACAGCGTCGAGTGATCCGGTGTCAGCGGTCACGAATTCCTGAAGGAATTTGCACGCGGGTCGGCTCAAGCCGCGTTCTGAAAGCAGCAGAAGACCAAGCGGAGCGAACGTCCGTCTGCGGACGTTTGCGGAGTGCGGTAGCCGAGCGCGGGACCGGCAACGGAAGGGGCTGGACGTTGCTACGCGAGGGGCTGTGAGACGGCCGGCGACGGCTGGACGGCTCGTCGTCGGCGCCCGTGCCTGAGCGGACGGAGTCACGGCGACGCCTGTGCTCGCAAGGAACGGGGGCGTTCGGATACGGTTGAAGCGGACTCAGACGTGGGGTGAGGGCCCGGGTGCGACCGGACCCTCGTGACCGCCCCGAGCTCCGACAGACCGAGCCGGTCGGTGCCGTTGTGCCACGGTTCCTGCTCGTTGTCCAGTCGGAGCTCGCCCCGCGCGCTCCGACGCCGTGGACCAGTCGCTTCGCCAGAAGACCTGCCGACACTGCAGCCGCCTGTTCGCGATCTGCGCCGCGTGTGATCGCGGCCATGCCTACTGCACACCTTGCTGCCGGGCGGCCGGTCGTCGCCGGTCGGTGCGGGCTGCCCGGGTCCGCCATCAGCAGAGTCCCGAGGGCCGTCTCGATCATCGCGACCGGCAGCGTGCGTACCGCGACCGCCGGCGCGTGACGGATCAGTCTTCCGCCGCGGCACCGCGATCGACCAGACTCGCCGTCCCTGACGTCGCCCCGGTTCGGCTCCCCGTTCCTACGCGCTGCGTGGTCTGCGGGCGGACGAGCCGGTGGCTTATCCCGATGCGGGAGCCCCGCGTCGAGCGCACAAGGAGGGACGATGATCACGCCCGCGCAGCGCGCCGAGATCCGGCGCCTGTTCTACGGCGAGCACTGGAAGGTCGGGACCATCGCGGCCCAGCTCGGCCTCCACCATGAGACGGTCCGCGCCGCGGTGGAGCGCGAGACGGCAGGCGTCCGCCCGCGCCTGTGTCGGCCCAGCATCCTCGACCCGTACCTGCCGTTCATCCGCGACACCCTGGCGCAGTATCCGAATCTGCGCGCCACGCGGATCTACGAGATGGTCCGCCAGCGCGGCTATCCGGGCTCGGTCATCCAGGTCCGCCGCCTCGTGCGGCGCCTGCGACCTGAGACCAACCGCACCGTCTACCGCCGCGTCGTCACTCTGCCCGGCGAGTCCGCGCAGGTCGACTGGGGCACCTTCGGCAAGGTCCGCATCGGACAGGGCACACGTACGGTCTCCGGATTCGCCATGGTCCTCGGCTACTCGCGGGCACTGGCCGCGCTGTTCACTTACGACCAGACGCTGGAGAGCTTCCTCCGCGGACACGTCGACGCCTTCGAGACGCTGGGCGGCTGTGCCCGCAACCTGGTCTACGACAACCTGCGCAGCGCCGTGCTCGACCGTCGCGGCGCCGCCGTGCAGTTTCATCCCCGCCTGCTCGACCTCGCCGGCCACTACCACTTCGCACCGCGCCCCTGCACGCCGGGACGTGGAAATGAGAAAGGGAGAGTCTAACGCGGCGTTCTGCCGGTCCGCAACAAACCTGACCTCGCCGGTCGGTCTCGTCGACGAGCACGGTATCCGGCCGGTGCGGGTTGGCAAGCATGAGCTCCCGAGGCCGGGCATCTGGTGCACGACGTGCGCCGCACGATAGGGCATCGCCGGGCCGGAGTGGATCTGTGGGATCTCCGTTGCCGACGGACCGCGGCGTCGCATCATCCACAACCCGAGCCGGCACCTGCCGGTCCGAACACATCGAGCGTTGAGCGCCAAGCGGGGCTGTCCTTCACGTGCTGAGGTCGCCCCGACTATGCGGAGTCGCGCTCGGAATCGCCGTTCATCGGTGCGACGCCCCCCCGCCCCGTGGTGCCGCATACGCCGATGCGTCGCCCTCGGTGTTGAACGCGCTTCAATCTGGCGGCGGCCTCTTGGCCGCCGGGACAAAGGCGCTGAAACTCATCTCGTGGTGCCGGCACCTGCTTCAATCTGGCGGCGGCCTCTTGGCCGCCGGGACAAAGGCGCTGAAACTCATCTCGTGGTGCCGGCACCTGCTTCAATCTGGCGGCGGCCTCTTGGCCGCCGGGACACCGGCCGGTTGTCCCACGGCCCGATGTCCCGACGCCGCCCTTCAATCTTGGCGGCGACCTCTTGGCCGCCGGGACGCCGCGGTTGCCGAACCGCTGGTCGTCGGTCATCTGGCTTCAATCTGGCGGCGGCCTCTTGGCCGCCGGGACGCGGTCCAATTCGCCGTCGCCGGATGTCGTGTCGTCGCTTCAATCTGGCGGCGGCCTCTTGGCCGCCGGGACGTCGCGCATGACGAAGAGCCCGCCGGCGGCCTCTTGGCCGCCGGGACGCTGTCGCAGGCGGTGATCGGAGCCGGGCGGCGCGTCGTGCTTCAATCTGGCGGCGGCCTCTTGGCCGCCGGGACCGACCGCCTCGTGCTCGACCTGGCCGAATGCCCCGGGCGAGCGACCACCGTACGAGCAGCCCAGGTAGAAACGCCACCGCCAACCCAGGCTTAACAGCCCGTGGCAAAAGTCGCTGATCCGGCCTGGCCCCTGCGCGATCGAACCCGTACACTGAACGACCATGGCAATGGGCAAGAGACCGGCGGCGCGCCAGGCGTCGCCGATGTGGGTGGACACGTCGGACCTCCCGACGAGCGACGGGCATCCTTACTTCGAGCGGCTGAACCGGGTCCTGGCGGATGCCGGCTTCGATGCGTTCGTCGAGGAGTTGTGCGCGACCTTCTATGCGGACCGGCTGGGCCGTCCGAGTCTGCGTCCGGGTCGGTATTTCCGGATGCTGTTTATCGCCAGAGATCCGGATCGGGCTCGTCCTGCCCGGCGAGGGCCTCCTCGACTGCGGGGTGAGCGTGCCACCTGCGGGCTACATCGCTCAGATCCCGCCTCCGGCGCGGCGCCCGCGTCACTCCCGCGCCTGCCGCCAGCGCGTCGACGACGACTCCGTTCAGGCTCTTGCTGATCTCGCGCGCACGCAAGCGCAAGGCATCGTCGACTACCGCCGGACGCCGCGGGTCGTGTACTGCACGCACTAAGACATAGGCAGAGTCAGCACGCGTCACAAGGGCATCCACGATTCGCGGCCAGGCTGTCGAGTCAGCGCCCCACTGCACCTGTTGACATCCGTCAAGGGCATAAACGGCAAACATCCGTGACTCAGAGTCGGTGCCCCGCCAGTATCCTTTGGAAGCTACGCGTCATGTGCGACGCTCCCACGGACACGGCGGGAACGCTCGATGACTCGCCAGCCCGTGAATCCCGGAGATTTGTTACAGTTCAGCTATGATAACAGAAGATCGACCAAGCCCGGATCGAATCAAGGACAGAATCCTTAGGACAGTGATCGATACAAAGTTGTCAACTGGCGTGACGCCCCAGACCCGTGATTCCTGGGCTCGCGCCCGCGAACGTGGCAACGTAGTTTCCGTCACTGTCCTTACGGAAAACACCGCGCAGGCCGTCCTGAAGCATCTCAAGGCGAACCAGTCGAATCGTCGACGGATCCTCGGCCGGTGGATATGGGAACTGTTGCAGAATGCTCGGGACACGTCTCGCGCGACGCAGGGCGACCTTGTTGCCTTGATCAAGTACGACGGCGCCGACCTGGCTTTTGAGCATAACGGCAGGCCCTTTACAATGTTCGAGGTGGGGCACCTCATTTTCCATGGCTCTACCAAGGTCGAGGACGAGAAGGCAATAGGACAGTATGGCAGCGGATTTCTCACGACCCACTTGATATCCCCGGAAATTGAGGTGTCAGGCCGCCTTGCGGACGGTCCGGCGTTTCAGTTCACCATACGACGGGAGGATGGGTCAGTTCAGGACCTCAGTACGTCCATGGATCGGGCGTGGCAGCAATTCAATGCTTCTCTATCCACGACCCGGGCGTCAACCGAGTTCACGACCCGTTTTCGTTATCCGGTCATGGAAGATTCGATCGACGCCGTAGAGAGCGGCCTCGATGCATTGGGGCGCTGCGCACCGTTCGTGCTCGTCTTCAATCCGGAATTCTCGATGATCGAAGCGCGGTCGGCAGACGCCCACACGAGTGTCCGAAGGGTCGACAGAAGACACCTCCACGATAAGGACGACCCCTCGCTGGTTACTGTGCTGGAAAGCAAAGATGGAAACGAGGCGCGATCGGAGTATCTGGTGAAGAGCACTGATGAGACGTCAGTCGCTGTTGCTCTCGAGCAAGTAGGTGAAACCCGTGGCTGTGTACCGGTAACGGGAATACCGAAGCTCTTTCTCGGATTTCCGTTGGCGGGTACCGAGAACTTCAGTTTTCCTGTCGTCATCAATAGCTTTGGCTTCACGCCGACGGAGGAGCGAAACGGTGTCTTCCTGGGGCAGGGAACGGATGATGCAAATCTTCGCAATCAGCGCATCCTTGAGGAGGCGTGCGAGCTGACAGTTGACCTGTTGTGTTTTGCAGCCTCGTCAGGTTGGCGGAACGCCCACGCATTGGCGAACATTCCTGAGATTCGGAGCCAGGAGTGGCTGGACCCGGAGTGGCTACGGGCGTTGCTGAGGGACCATCTTGTTGAGAAGATTCGTACGTCTCCGTCGATCGTCGCGCGGGAGGGTGACCCGTTGACGCCGAGCGGGGCACGACTGCCTGTCGCGGAGACTGAGGAGGGCGTGGACTCTCTTTGGCGGTTGCTGGATGGGTGGAAGGAACGGCGCGACTTGTTGCCCGACAGGGCGGAAGCGGCCGGTTGGTCTCGGGCCGTCAACAGCTGGGTGGAAACACAACTGGACCGCGGCCAGCGGCCGGCGGCGTTGTTTCAGGAGGTAGTCGATGGAAAAACGCTGGCGTCGGAGATCGAGGAGAGAACCCGCGATGACGACAAGTACGCAGAACTTCGCGCACTGCAGGACCTGCTGCATGAAGGGGTTTCCGCGCTGGAGTGGCTTGACCAGTTCCATGGGTTCCTAGACGACAGCGATATGCAGGAGACTGTAGGAGAACTCCACCTGGTACTCGACCAAAGTGGTTTCCTCGACACGCTGGCGGCCCTCTATAGAGACGTCGGCGTCGATGAGGAGCTGAAGGATATTGCCGAGTTGCTAGATTGGAATATCCGGCAGGAACTCCGCGACGTGCGGTTGTCCTCTTTGGCTGACGCAAAAGGAGCAGGAGACCTGGACAACGATGACGTGAGTAAGGGTCTGTTGGACAGACTGCAGGAGCGCGCTAGACGGAACGCGGACGACAACTTCGCGACGGCGAGTGCACGTCTTTTCGCCTGGCTGGCAAGGCGCCGTGCCTGGGAGCAGTTGCGAAACTTCCCGGTGTTTGCACGTGAGGGCGAATCTGACAGAGTGGTAGTCACATATACGCCGCGGACGTCTGGTGACGGAGAGCCGCCACTTGGGCCGGTCATGACGCTGCCGGAGGACCTTCAACCGTTTGCCGACATTTTTCCGCCGTCGCGGTCCATGGCGTTGGAGTTCTTCGTGGAGTTGCCTGATCTCGATGTTTGGCAAGAGCTCGACGGCGCGGAGAACCTCGTCAGTAGGGACGTGATAACGGCGAAGAGCGTCGATTTGAAACACGCCTTCATGAGTGAGCCTCTACCGGACGGCGATCACGAGGCGGTGCGCTCTGTCGACGTGACGGATATTGTGAACCGCGCGGAAGTGATGAGTAGAGTGCGCAGCAGCCGACAACGGGCTCTTCTGTTTTGGCGCTTTGTTGTCGAATGGCTCGTTGAGCATGATTCCAAGGGACTGGAAGTCAAGCAGGTCGATTGTGAATGCGAAGGGGTTCACGCGGTCTATGGACACTGCCCGAAACTAGTTTGCCACCTGCTGGCTTTCTGGCCATACTGGAGGCATGCAGCGAGACATCGAGCTCGAAGCGACCCTTGTCGCCAAGTATGCCGTGGTCGCGCCCGTGTTGGACGAGCGCAGTCGCCGGCGGTGGGCGGCGGCCGAGTCGCTTGCCATCGGCTACGGCGGCGACGCGGTGGTTTCGTCGGCCACCGGTCTGGCTCGGGAGACGATTCGCAAGGGACGCCGGGAGATTGCCCGCGACGAGGCTCCGACGGACCGCATCCGGCGCCCTGGCGGCGGGCGGCCCCGCATCCAGCAGGATCAACCCGGCATCCAGGCCGCGCTCGAAGCGCTGGTGGACCCGCTCACGCGCGGCGACCCGACCTCGCCGCTGCGCTGGACGTGCAAGAGTCGCGCGAAGCTGGCGGCGGCGCTGACCGAGCAGGGCTGGCGGGTGAGTTCGACCACTGTGGGCCGGCTACTGCACCGCCTGGGCTACCGGCTGCAATCGCCGCGCAAACGACAGGAAGGCGCCACGCATCCGGACCGCAACGCGCAGTTCGAGCACATCAACCGGACTGCCGACGAGCATCTGAGCGCCGGCCAGCCGGTGATTTCGGTCGACACGAAGAAGAAAGAACTGGTCGGGAACTTCAAGAACGGCGGGCGGGAATGGCAGCCGAAGGGCACGCCGCCAGCGGTGCTGGTGCATGATTTCCCGACCGATGCCGAGGGCAAGGCGATTCCGTACGGCGTCTACGACATGGCGCGCAACGAAGCCTGGGTGAGCGTGGGCTGGGACCACGACACACCAGCGTTCGCGGTGGCGTCGATTCGCCAATGGTGGCGCCAGATGGGCTGCAGCGCCTACCCCGACGCCACGACTCTGTTCATCACGGCCGATGCGGGCGGGAGCAACGGGTACCGGTTGCATGCCTGGAAGCATGAGCTTCAACAGTTGGCCGACGAGACCGGACTGACCATCGAGGTGAGTCATTTCCCGCCGGGCACCAGCAAGTGGAACAAGATCGAGCACCGGCTCTTCTGTCACATCACGGCGAACTGGCGGGGCACCCCGCTGACGACGTATGAGACTATCGTCGACCGCATCGGGAACGTCCGGACGGAGACCGGGCTCCAGGTCCGGGCCGAACTCGACGCCGGGGAGTATCCGACGGGCGTCAAGGTGACCAAGGAGCAGATGGAGGCACTCGCGCTGGTCCGCGGTGAGTTTCACGGGGAATGGAATTACAAGCTGCTACCCCGATGAAGTTGAAGACTTTATATCGATCACTGTCCTATGGCGCGGCTTGGCTGGAGCCGTTGCGCAATGGAGGGGACCACTGGATCCGTCTGGAGAGCGATAAGCGGTACTCCATGAGTGCACAGTCGCTCGCGAAGCTGCTGAAGAGCGGCGGGGAAGAAGTCCAGAAGTGCATTAAGAGGCGGCCTGTGCAGAGGTTGCTGGATGCGATTGGTGTATCGCGACTGGATCTGATGCAGGAACTGTATTCCGAAAGCAGGGAGGACCGGGAAGGCCTGGAAAGGGCTTTCGTGGAGATTCTGACTTCCGCGGAAGGGGAGGTGGGGCGGCTGGACTACGCCCGCGAGTACATCGAGGATCTGAAGAACGATGACGGTCTGCCTCAGCTGCTCGCGGAGCGGCGGGAGAAGAGACGAGTTGTTCACGCGAACCGCGTGCTCGGCGAGCACGTGGAGAACCTGGTCAAGGAGAGCCTGGAGGCGGCCAGGTTTGTGGTGCGGCGCACGGGCGTCGGTTCGGATTTCGAGATCCACCAGGAAACCGACCACGTCATGAACCTGGAAGTGTCGAGAAGCGGGCGAACGTGGCTGGTGGAGGTCAAGGCGACGCGGGATCGGCGAGGCGCGCGGATGACAACGAAACAGGCCCAGGAGGCAGTAAAGGAAAAGAGCAGGTTTCTGCTTTGCGTCGTCGCAGTGACGGCGGAGGAGCCGAGACTGGAGGACGTACGGGACGGCATGCGGTTCGTGGAGAATATCGGTGAGGCTGTAGCTCCTCTATGTAGTGATCTTGACAAGCTGGAAGGCTTTCGCGAAGAGATTACAGCGAGTGAGTCTTCGGGAGTGCAATTGGAGGTAACCTCTGGTGCCGCCCGAATTCGGGTTGCGCCTTCTGTATGGGAAGAAGGAGGATTTCGCCTCGAGGATCTGGCGGCTCGGTTGACGGCACTTTAGTCTTTATCCCCGCATGTGGGCGGCGCGTCAACCCGGCATGGCGACTATTATCAGACCGGCGAAATGGTCGACGTCGAGACACTCCGCGATCTGTGGGAAAGCGATCTGGCGCGCGCCGGCTGGGACGGCCGCGACGCCGACGAGTGGGACCAGGTCCCCATTCCCATCATCAGGTCAGACCCCGAGACCACGTGGATTTGGAGCGACCTCCACCTGGGCGACCCGTCGGTCATCAGCGTCTTCGGCCGGCCCTTCATCGAGGTCGGAGCCATGAACGCCTTCCTCCTCGGGGAGTGGTGCGACCGCGTGCAGGCCGGCCACACGATCATCTGCCTCGGAGACCTGCTCCACGAGGACGTGTGGCGTAACGAGAGCCTCATGAACGAGATCCGCTCATGTCCGGGCGACCGCAGTCTGGTGCTCGGAAACCACGACGGCAACGCACATGGCCTGCGGCTGCTGGGCTTCACGGTCCAGCACACGCTGGCGCTTTGTGCGACCGACCCCCCGCTGGCTCTGAGCCACGAGCCGCTACGTCAGGTCCCGCCAGGCGCGATTTGCGTGCACGGCCACCTGCACGAGGGAACAGAGCCGACCGTGCGGCACATCAATTTGACCGTAGAGCAGACCCTGTACCGGCCGGTACGCCTCGCCCGGGTCGTCGAGCAGGCCCGAGAGCGCGAGTGGACCATCAGCAACAACCGACGATGAAGGAGCAGGGCCATAAACGGTTACCGCGCTCGGCTCCCGGGGATGCGACGAGAACCGGACCGGAGAACAGGCACATTAGCGTGCCCGATGCGGCCGCCGAACGGCTGCACGCGCTGTACGTCGACGAGTTGGAGCAAACGCTGATGCCACCCGTCCATCCGATGGTGGACACGCGGCAGACGCAGGCGCTGATCCGGCACGCGCGCGCCACCGGGCCGCACCGGTGCGAAGCATCGGACGAAACGACCTGGATCTGGTCGGACCTGCATCTGGGACACAAGGTGTCCCTCGGGGTCTTCTTCAGGCCGTTCGGAACGGTGCGCAGGGCGGACCAGGCGATGATGGACGCCTGGTACGACATGGTCGGCGCCGACGACACGATCATTTGCCTGGGCGACGTCAGCGTCGACGGCAGCGTCCAGGCGCACCACCAGCGTTGGTGGCCGGAGGCGCCCGGCGTCAAGTGGCTCGTGCTCGGCAATCACGACGTGGACCCGGTCAACCAGACGCGGCCGGTCGCGGTGGACCGGACCGCGGTCACGCTGTTCGCACCCGGCGATCCGCCGCTGCTGCTGACGCACGTACCGCTGTTGCAGGTGCCGCACGGCTGGGTTGCGCTACCGGAACATTCCGCAGGACTCCGCCGACGTCCGTAGAGCACCACATTGGGTCGACGTACGGACGGATGACGGCCACCAGTTGGGGTCGTGCACGTCACCGACCCAGTCGCTGTTCCCAGCGCCATGCGATTCCCTTCGCGCAACTGCATCCCGTGCAGACCGATGTCGGCCGGTCAATGTCGGGGCGTCCCGGATGGCGGTCTCTTGCGAGACAGAACGCAATGTTATAGTGTTACTTGACCCTGCCGCGAGTTGAGACAGGCGATGCCGAAACCGCCCACCCGACCCAGGCCGTGCACCGATCCGGATTGCCGCAGGCGGCACTCGCCACGCGAACGGGTCGTGCTCGCCGCATCGATTTGCGAGGGGCGCGGCGTACAGATGACAGCGCTGCGGAGGCGTATCCTGGAACTGCTTTGGGCGAGCGGTCGGCCGACGGGCGCCTACGAGCTGATCGAAGCGGTCACGCGCAGAGATTCGCGGCCGGTCGGACCGCCGACCGTGTACCGGTCGCTCGAGTTCCTGATGCTGCAGGGCCTGGTTTCCAGGATCGAGAGCCTGAACGCCTACGTCCCGTGCGTGCATCCCGAGCGCGACCACGAGTGCCTGTTCTTCATCTGCAGCCGCTGCCGGACGTCGGTCGAGCTCGAGGATCCGCGGATCGGAGGACTGCTTGCCGAGGATGCCGCCGTCCTCGGGTTTGTCGCGACACGTCGCACGGTCGAGGTCGAGGGCATGTGCGCACAGTGCGCGGAAGTCGGGGCGGCGTAGGCGGAAACGAGGAAGGCTGTGAGAACTGAAGCGACAGGCACGTTTCGCGAAGGGCGTCCAGGCGTAGGCTAGTGCTGTGCCACGTGTAAAACTTAGGACTGTCGGGGAACTCGTCTCGAGCCGAGAGAGTTCTCATGCCGGAGAAGAAGTACATCGTTCGACTCACCGCTCAGGAACGCGAGGTCTGTCAACAGACGGTCGGCAAGCTCAAGGGGAGCGGCGAGAAGGTGCGCCGCGCGCAGATTCTCCTGAAGGCCGATGCGGACGGACCGGCGTGGACCGACGAGCGGATCGCCGACGCCTTTTCGTGCCGCACCAAGACGGTCGAGAACATTCGCCAACGCTGCGTGCTGGAAGGCTTCGAGCGGGCGCTGGAACGCAAACAAAGGGCGTCGCCGCCGGTCCCCAAACTGCTCGACGGCGAACAGGAGGCGCAGGTCATCGCGCTGCGTCTGGGGCCGCCCCCGGAGGGGTACGCCAACTGGTCGTTGCGGCTGTTGGCGCGGCGGGTCGTCGAGTTGGGGCTCGTCGAGTCGGTCAGCCACGAAACCATCCGGCGGACGCTAAAAAAAACGAGATGACGCAGCGGAGAATCCAGTACTGGGTGATCCCGCCGCAAGCCGATGCCGAGTACGTGGCGAACATGGAACAGGTCATCGACGTGTATCAGAAACCCTACGCTGCGGATCGTCCCGTCGTGTGCATGGATGAGCAGCCGGTGCAGTTGGTCAAGGAAACCCGTCCGCCGATGGCGGCCACGAAGAAGCATCCCCAGCGTGTCGACTACGAGTACGAACGGGCCGGCACGGCCTCGGTCTTCCTGTTCTGCGAGCCGCTGGCCGGTTGGCGGCAGGCGACGGCCCGGGCCCGGCGTACGAAGGCGGACTGGGCGATAGAGGTCGCCGGCCTGTTGGAAGGACGCTACGCCGACTGCGAGAAGGTCACCTTGGTGTGCGACAACCTCAACACGCACACCAAGGGTGCCTTCTACGAGGTGTTCGAGCCGACCCGGGCACGGGAACTGGTCCGTCGCATCGAGTTCTGCTACACGCCGAAACACGGGAGCTGGCTGAACATCGCGGAGAACGAACTCAGTTCGATGACGCGCCAATGCCTGCACGGGCGCCGCATCGGCGACCTGGAGACGCTGCAAGCCGAAGTATCGGCGTGGTCGGCCGACGTCAACGGCATGCAGCGCGGTGTCGACTGGCAGATGAAGGTCGACGATGCGCGCTGTAAACTCAAGTCCGTCTATCCGAAGATTATGACGTGACGGACCACTAGGAGCTTGCGCCGCAGAACGCAGCGAAGCGGAGTTCTGAGACGCAAGGTCATGGAGCGGGGGGATGGGCCGAAACGGTGTGCCAGCGAGCCGTTTCGGGGCGCTAGCGTGAAGACCGATGGTCCGGAGAGGACGCGCACACCCGGAGCTCGCACGGCGTAGCCTTGACGGGCGCGCATGGATCGTTGTCCTGGTGATGGCGGTGGCCGCCGCCGCCGCCGCCGCGGTCTTCTGTCACGAGGAGCACGCAGCCGAGCAGCATTGCGCGGTCTGCCAGCTCCGACACCAGCCTGCCGCCGAACTTTCGAACTCGTTGCAGATCGAATTCGCCGACGTTGCGGAGCCGCTTGAGCGGGCTGCCGGCGGCGAATGGATCGCGTCCTGTCACTTCCCCCGCCTCCCCGCCCGGGGCCCGCCCGCCTAGGAGCTTGCGCCGCAGAACGCAGCGAAGCGAAGTGCTGCCGCGCAAGGTCATGGAGCGGGGGGGATGGGCCGAAACGCCGAGCCAGCGAGACGTTTCGGGGCGCTAGTTCCCGTCACGCGTTGCGTTTCCTCCATCGTTTGTCGACAGCGCATTGCCGCGAGCGCACGAGCGTGCGTGCTGCGGCCATGGTGCCTGTCCGCGGCTGACTGCGGTTCAAGGATGGCGTCTCGCGACACCGGTGAGCGGTGTCGTGCCTTGCGCCCGTCCAGGGTGCTGTCTCCTGGCGCGTTCTCGGCTGCCCTGCACGATGGAAACGGGAAACAGGGTCACGAAAAGTGGGCCTCGGGAGGGAGAAGGTGATGGACCGTTTGACTGCAACTGACATGAAAGACACACGGGACATGCGTCATTCCGGGCAAGCGACTGCCGGAGGTGGTCGAGACGCTCGAGGCGACGGTCGGACTCGACCGCGCGAGGGCGAGCTACGCCTCGGCGGACGCCGAACGGTGCGGGTGAGCCGATGACGAAACAAGCCCGCTCGTTCGACATCGTCGTCGTCGGCGCCGGGGCCGCCGGCGTCGGCCTTGGTGTGACGCTACGCGACCTCGGAATCGAGAGCTTCGTGATCCTCGACCGCGCCGCCGTCGGCGCCTCATTCCGGCGTTGGCCCCGGCAGATGCGCTTCATCACGCCGTCGTTCAACAGCACCCAGTTCGGCGCCCTCGACCTGAACGCCGTCTGTCTGCACACCTCGCCGGCCTACTCGATCGGCGTCGAGCATCCTACGGGAAAGGAGTACGCCGGCTATCTGCGAAGGATCGCGAAGCATTTCGACTTGCCGGTAGAGACCGGGGTCGACGTTCTCTCGGTCGCGACGGGAGCTCGACCCAAGCGGTTTCGGGTGGAGACGAGTCGCGGCGACGTCCACGCGCGGTTCGTGGTCTGGGCGGGCGGCGAAATGCAGTACCCGCGGACCAACGGCTTCCGCGGCGCCGAGCTGTGCCTGCACAACTCCCAGGTGACCTCGTGGGACGATCTCGGCGGCGACGAGAGATGCATCATCGGCGGATCCGAGAGCGGCGTCGACGCCGCCGTCGCGCTGGCCGCCGCCGGTCGACGAGCCGTCGTCTTCGACCGCGAGGAGCCGTGGACGCGAAAAGGCCCGGACCCCAGCCAACTCCCTCAGTGGACGGGTCAAAACCGGCCATTTGTGGACACCTCAAAACCGGCCATTTCCGGCGGCCCGAGACTGGAGTTGAGATCTACTTCACGGCGTCCTCTGTTGGCAACATGTTTGCCGGCGCGCTAGCCGTCACGCCCGAAGCCTCTGGGCAGCTCGACAGCCTCGAGTACTGACAGATCCAGATCGCAGACCTGCTCGAGCAACTCCGCGGTCGCGGACCCGGCAAGCGATTCCGGCAACGCGTCCCGCCACTCCCGGTACTGTTCCTGCAGTTCCAGGAGCGAGTGCACGGCGTCGTTCCACTGCTGTGGCCGCGATCTGCGGTCCGCTGGCCGACGGTACCGGATCCGGGATTCGCCGGCCTTGCGCCGCTCCCGGTAACGTGCCTGCCGCTCCGCGTTCGTCAACGCCACACGACGATGCTACACCGTTACGTAACGGAGCGAGGGGGAAGCGGTCGGCCGAGCGATCGAGGCGCAAGGGTGGCGACAGACCTACCGCTCGGTTGTCGTCGGCATCGGTGTATGCGCTGGTCCGCGACAGCGTGCGCGAGGTAATGCTCCGAGCGTAGGGAGGGCCTTGTCTGGTCTGGTCTCCCGGGTGGGTTCCGAGCCGGACGTCGGTGTGGGTCATGCCCGGCCGGGTTACCCTCGCGAGACGGAACGGCCGGGCTGGGCCGGACGGTGTGGTCGACGACGACGAGTGGGAAAGGGCGTTGCGTCGAGCGACCACTGGAGTGTCGCGGAAGGCTCGTCTGGCGCCCGCGGCGGCGGTGGGGACGGTCGGTGTCGGTTGTTGCGCCAGGCGCTCCTGTAGGCGGCGCTCTCGCGCGCGCGGACCACGTCCGGATGGGCGTTGACGCTCGGCCGCGCGCGAATCCTCCGCTCCGCTGTGCAACGCCGGGGTAACTGGCGGAACGCTGCGGACGCCTTCGGACGCCAGCCGAACGCCGGCTACCGCAGAACGGGTGGAGGAAACGTGCCCACGGGGTTCGAACTGCGGCCCGGTGCGAAAGCGCCGGATGCGCCACCGACTCCCCACCGGTTACTCGCCTCCCGTGGACTCTACCAAGGTGGTCCGCACCCGGGTGCGCCAGCTGCGCGGCCCGCACTTGAGCACGTGCGCGTGATGCAGGAGTCGGTCGAGCAGCGCGGTGACGGCGGCGGTGTCGCCGAGCAGCTTCCCCCACTCGTCGACCGGCCGGTTGGAGGTGAGCATCGTGGAGGCCCGCTCGTAGCGGCGCATGATCAGCTCGAGCAGGTCCTCGGCGGCGGTGTGGGGCAGCTTGCGCATGCCGAGGTCGTCGATGATGAGCAGGTGCGCGCGGGCGAGCTCGGCGAGGTAGTCCTTGCGGGTCTCGGCGAGCGTCGCCTCGGCGAGTTCTTCGAGGAAGGTGTGCGTTTCGCGGTAGAGGACGCGGTAGCCCTGCTGGATTGCGGCGCGTCCGATGGCCTGGGCAAGGTGACTCTTCCCGGTGCCGGGTTGGCCGATCAGGAGGACGTCCTCGCGCTTTGCGATGAAGCGTGCGGTGGCGAGCTCGAAGACGAGTGCGCGGTTGATCTTCTTGTTGAAGGCGAAGTCGAAGCCGTCGAGCGCGCGGTCGGGGTCTCGGAATCGGGCCTGCTTGTGTCGGCGGGCGAGCAGGCGGTCCTCGCGGCGCTGGAGCTCGTCGGAGACGAGCGCGGCGAGCAGGTCGATCGGTGCCATCTGCTCGGTCTGGGCCTGGAGCAGGCGGGTTTCGAGGACGTTTGCCATTCCGGAGAGGCGCAGCTTGCGCAGTGCCTGGTCGAGTTCGACGAGATTCATGAGCGGTCTCCTGTTCTGCGGTCGATCAGATCGCGGTAGACGGTCAGTTCGCGGATGAGCGGGTCGACCTGGCGCAACGCCAGCGGCGCGACGGGGTGGCGGTCGAGGTAGCGCTTCAGGAAGCGGTAGGTGGGCACGCCGAGTTCGAGCGCGGCGGTGGCGGCGTCTTCGACGACGGCGGGGCCGTGCTTCCTGGCGAGGGAGAGGACACCGAGGATGCGGCGGACGCCGGCAGCGCCCTCATGGCGGTGGATGTGGTCGCAGACGGCGGAGATGGCGGGACCGGCCCGCTTGGCGGCGGCGAGCAGGGCCAGGGTCTTCGGCGGGGTGCGGGCGGGCCGGTCGTCGTCGGCGATGCGATGCCAGCCGCGCTGGGTGCGCAGGTGCTCGCGCAGCAGTTGGCCGGTGCCCGGGTCGAGGAGGCGGACGTGGATGTCGTCCCACTGCACGTTGACGCGGCGTCCGATCCAGCCGGGCGGCGCCGAGTAGTAGGCCGCGGCGACCTCGACGCAACCGTCCAGATGCACACTGCGGCGGCCGTACTGGTAGTAGCGGAACGGCTCGAGGGGCAACGGGCCGAGCGCGGGGCGTTCTTCCTCGAACATGGCGGCGACCTGGCGCTTGGTCGTACCGTGGATGCGGGTGTCGGCCCAGCGCCGCTCCCAGCGGTCCAGGTACGTCTGACCGTCGTCGAGATGCTCGAAGCGGAGGCCGCGCAGCGGCGTTTTCTGGGCGTGGCCGACGCTGGCTTCGACCTTGCCCTTCCGATCGGGATCGCGGACGCGGCACGGCAGGGCGACGACGCCGTAGTGGGCGAGCACGTCGCGATAGAGCGGATTCAGCGTCGGGTCGTAGATGTCCGGGGTGAGGACGCCCTCCTTGAGGTTGTCGAGGACGACGACGCGTACGGTGCCGCCCAGCCGCCGGAACGCCCGCTCGTGCAGCTCGGCCCAGACCTGTGCGCTGGAACGGTGAACCAACAGCCGGACGGCCTTGCGCGAGTAGCCCAGGGTCAGGACGAAGAGCCGTGTCCGGCGGTACTTGCCGGTGTCCGGGTCACGGACCATCGGCCCCTCGCCGTAGTCAACCTGTGCTTCTTCTCCCCGGTCCGTGGTGATGACCGCCCGGGCCTCGACGGTGGGTTGCTGCCGCAGCGTTGCGACGAAGCGCCGCACACTCGCATACCGCGCGGGAAAGCCATGGTCGTCGACCAGGTCCTGCCAGATGGCCATGGCGTTGCGGCCGCGGCCGAGCGCGTCGACGATCAGTTCGCGGTAGGGCTCGCACGCGCTGGCCTGCGGCGCTCGACCGGGCGGTTGCGCGGGGACGGGTGCGGCATCACCGGTGCCCTTGCCGGCCGCCGAGGCCGGCGAAGAGTCGGTGGACACCTCCGCTGAAATGGCCGGTTTTGCCGGACGAGCGGGAGGGCGACCACGGCCCTGCACGGTCAGGCCGGCCGCCTTCAGATAACTGCTGGCGGTCTCGCGCCGGACCCCGGTGGCCTGTTCGATCCGCCTCAGCGACCAGCCGAGGCGTCCCAGCGCGAGGACCTGTTGTCGTTTCTCTTCGCTCAAGACGTTGCTCATGCCGGGGCAGGAACGTCGAGTTCCCGCCCCGCGTCAACGTCTCGGGCCGCTATCGGAAATGGCCGGTTTTCAGCCGTCCACTAATGGCCGGTTTTGGGTGTCCACCGAGGAACTCCTGTCGCCGTTTACGAAGGCGCGTCTGAATTCGGCCGTTGACTCGGGTCGGGTGACGCTGCGCGGCGGCTGTCCGATCATCGGCGTTCGCCGCAAGGACAAGGGTTATCAGTTGGCGCTCAAGGGCGGCCACGTCGTCGACTGCGCCGAGAAGCCGATCCTGGCCTCCGGATTCGTCGGCTCGGCAAGCCTCGTTCGCCCGCTGTTCGATTGGCGGGATGACGGTTTTCCGCTGCTGACGGAAGACGACGAGTCCACCGTGACGAAAGGGCTCTTCCTGGTCGGGCCGCAGGTGCGCCAAGGCGATGTCATCTTCTGTTTCATCTACAAGTTCCGCCAGCGCTTCGCCGTGGTGGCCAACCGGATCGCCCGCCGCCTGCGGGTGAGCGCGAAGCCGCTGGAGGAGTACCGCCGCTACGGAATGTACCTCGACGATCTGTCGTGCTGCGGCGACGATTGCGCCTGTTGAAGGGGCCGCGAAATGCTCCCGACGCCAATTCGAACCGTGGTGGCGCCCAGCCCGGTCCCCGCCGAAGCCGGTTTGAACTTCGGCGATCCGATCGCCCGTCGGCGCCCTCTTTTCCTGGAGCGCTCCGCTCTTGGGCCTTTCTGGGCGCTGCTGCTGTTGTTGACGCCCGCCTGGGTCGCGGTCGACGCCGCCAACCGTCTCGCGAATCGAATCGAACCCTGGGTCGGCGCCCTGACTGGGCCGCTGGCCGGGTTGCTGACGAGCTGGCCGCAGCCGCTTGTGGAGATCCTGGCCGGCGACTACGGCTTTGTCACGATGGGGCCGCTGCTGTTGGTGTGGGCAACTCCGGTTGTCGTGTTCCATGCGCTGCTGATGAGTGCGTACAAGTCGAGCGGCCTGCTGGATCGCCTGACAAACGCCATGAATCCGTGGCTGCAGCCGTTCGGCATGACGGGCCGGGAGGTGGCGCGGGTCGTGATGGGTTTCGGCTGCAACGTGCCCGCCGTCATCGGCGCTCGCTCGTCGTCGGCTTGCGCGCGTGGCGTATGCGTCTCGGCCATTGCTTTCGGTTCCGCCTGTTCGTATCAGTTGGGGGCCACGCTGGCGGTCTTCGCCGCGGCGGGACGACCCGATTTGGTCGTACCCTACCTGCTCTATCTGGGCGCCACGACTCTCGCCTACGCCCGGCTCATCGCGCCGCAAGCGGCTCGTTCTCCCTTGAATGTGCTGTTGACCGAGGGCCGGGTCTTCTTGACCTGGCCGCGCCCGAGGGCCATCTGGCTCGAGGCGCAGGGCGTCGTTCGGGAGTTCTTTCGCAGGGCCTTGCCGGTCTTCTTTCTGATCACGGCCGCGGCTTCTCTGTTGCGTTGGCTGGGCGCGCTGCAAGCTGCGTCGGCCGTCGTCGAGCCGGCGATGGCCATCTTTCGATTGCCCTCGGAGGCGGCCCTGGCGGTGGTCATGGCGAGCGTCCGCAAGGACGGCATCCTGCTGCTCGCAGAGCCGGGCGTCGCCGCAAGCCTCAGCGCCGTCCAACTGTTGACGGCCGTCTACCTGGCCGGCGTGCTGCTGCCTTGCCTGGCCACCTGCCTGGCGATTGCGCGCGAGCAGGGCGGCGCGTTCGCGCTGCGGTTGGTGGGCCGGCAGGCTGTGGCGGCCACCGGGTTCAGCGCTTTGCTGGCTTGGGGCGGAGCATGGCTGTGAGCCCGATCTCCGGCGCCCGCCGGCGCAAGGGGCGAGAACTGCTGGACCGGCAGTGCTGGAACTGGGGCCGGGACATCGTGCGTCCGGAAGGCAACCTCCTGCTCGAAGCGGGCTTCCTCAAGCGACGGCCGCACGAAGGAGAAGCAGGATCGAGCTGCTACACGCTCGCGCTGCCCGACGGCGACAGCCTCATGTTGTGGGGTTTCGGCCTCCTGTACGGAACGCCGCGGAAGGGCGGCGTCTTCCTCAAACGCTTCCAGTTTCTACCCGTTTGGCTGCCGTCGGAGACGGTCCAAGAGCCGATTTGGAAGCCCGACATGATCCCGACTGCACAGACGCCTCCGTCGCCCCGCGTACCGGTTGACTTGACCGTCGCCGCCATTCGGCGCATCGCAGACTACGAGGAGTGGGCGCTCGCGCGTTGCGGTCTGGAGTATCGTCGCGCCGTCCTGCGCCAATGGAAACGGCCTTCCAAGCGACTGCCGCCGCAGGCGCTTCCCCAGGCCTGGCGTGCGCTCGCCGACGCAATCGACGGCCAACCGCATCCTGAGCCCGTGGAGAAATCGAATTGAACGATTCACGCCTTCCCGTAACCGTGCTCTCCGGCTTCCTCGGCGCCGGCAAGACGACGTTGCTCAACCACGCGCTGCACAACCGCGAAGGCCGCCGCGTCGCGGTCATCGTCAACGACATGAGCGAGGTCAATGTCGATGCCCAGCTCGTTCGCAACGGCGGCGCCGAGCTCAACCGCGTCGACGAGCGGCTGATCGAGATGTCCAACGGCTGCATCTGCTGCACGTTGCGTGAAGACCTGCTCGACGAGGTCGCACGCCTGGCGCGGGAACGTCGCTTCGACTACCTGCTGATCGAATCAACCGGTATCTCCGAGCCGCTTCCCGTCGCGGCCACCTTCGCCTTGTCGGACGATCTTGGCGCCCAACTGGGCGAGTTGGCCCGGTTGGACACGATGGTCACCGTCGTCGACGGCCCGCGTTTTATTCGCGACTTCGGCTCCGGAGAAGACCTGCTCGATCGCGGGCTGGGGGTCGACGTCGAAGACGACCGCTCCATCGCCGAGCTCCTCGTCGATCAGGTCGAGCTCGCCAACGTTCTCGTGCTCAACAAGACCGACAAGATGAGCCGGAGAGAAGTCGCACGGTTGACCGGGATCCTGCGCAAGCTCAACCAAACGGCGACGTTGGCCCAGGCGACCTACGGGCGGATTCCGCTCGACCTGGTTTTCGACACGGGCCTGTTCGATTTCGAACGCGTCGAGCAAACGGCGGGTTGGCTTCAGGAACTGCAAGGCGGCCACACGCCCGAGACCGAGGAGTACGGCATCGGCAGCTTCGTCTATCGGAGGCGACGGCCCTTCCATCCGGCGCGGCTGGCGGCGATCTTCGAAGGTTGCTTCGAGGGCGTGCTGCGGGCGAAGGGGGTCGTCTGGCTGGCCACCCGCCATGAGGTGGCCGGTGCGCTCTCGATCGCCGGCGACTCGCTGACCCTGGAGCCCGGAGGCCATTGGCTCGCCGCGCTGGACCCGGCAGAGCTCGCCGACGACCCGGAGACCCTGGAGTGGGTCGGCCAGGTATGGGAGCCGGATCACGGCGACCGTCGTCAGGAGCTCGTCTTCATCGGAATCGAGATGCCGCAAGAGGCCATCGAGGCCGCGCTGGACGGCTGTCTGCTGACCGACGCCGAGATGGCCTCCGACGCTTCCGGGTGGGCTTCGTTGGACGACCCGCTGCCAGAGTGGACGGTAGTAGAAGACGAACCGTAGTCCGTCCGCGGCGTTCCGCTCGCCGTTGGGCAGGTATCCCGCCACCAGCTCGGGGAAGGCCGAGCGGACCGCATCGTACTGCCCGCGCCCGCGGATGTCGCGGAGGAAGTCGGCGCTCTTCTCGATGGTCGAGGGGGTCGACTATCCAGGTTCGATCACATGCGCGGCGACCGAGACGACCCAGGTAGCGTCGTCGAGCGCCTGCTCCGCCTGTTCGCGCGTGTACTCGTCGGTCGGAATGAAGTCGATGGCCCCGTAGAAGGCCAGCTCACGTTCTTTTCTGAGCGCGGTCGAGACCTCGGCCAGTCGTTCGATTCCGGCGTCGGTCACGCCCGGAAAACGGTCGCGGTGCTCGCGGACGAATCGGCCGACGTCATGCCAGTGGGGCGGCTCCATGCCGACCTGCCGCAGCATTCCCTTGAGGGCGAGCTCGACGATCTCCTGCGCCTCCCGCACCACGTCGGAATACGCCTCCTTGTCCAGGTACACTTCGAGCACCTCGAGGCGGACCCTCGCCTTGATCAGGTAGCTCTCGGCGAGCGACGTGTTCGTCATGGCGCGAACAGATCGAAGACGTCGCCGGGCCTGTAGTCGGGCTTCAGATCCCAGTACCAGGCGTTGCCCAGCCAGATGCGTCTGGAGCCCAGCTCCCGCAGCCGGTCCCGGAGACGGTCGAGCGCACGGGCGAGACAGCCGGCCGGGTCGAAGAGGATGCGGGCGTCCTCGGTCATGTCGAGCAGCAGCATGGAGCCGCGCTCGATCTCCGCGGGAGTCATCAGGACCGGCGACAGGTCGGGGTGGAGCTCAGCCTTTCTGGCGGCATCCAGGCAGGAACCGAGCGCGCTCTCAACGGCTCGGAAGTCGCGCAGCCGAAACGAGTGCCGGTCCGCCAAACCCTCCGCAACGATGAGCAGGTCGACATCCGAATCGGGCCGGGGCATGCCGCGGCCGACCGATCCGTAGACCGCGACGGACACCAGATCGCTGTCGTAATGGGCCTTGCAGACCGCCACCAGAGCGGCGAGCAACTGGTGGTATGCCGCGTGCATGCGCGCATTATAGGCGCCGCACCCGCGACCGCGGACCCGCATGGCGCAGGCTATTCGAGGCGGAGCGTCTCCAGCGGATCGATGCGGGTCGCGCGCCGGGCCGGGAGCCAGCAGGCGACCAGCGCCACGGCGATCAGCACCAGCGCCTGCAGTCGCGCTCGACATTCCATTGTCGGGTAGTTCGGGTAGAATATCTACCAGAGCAGCAGACTGTCGGCGCAGTGGTCCATTTTCCCGGCGATCGGTGTCCAAGAGACCAGTTGCAAGGATGCGACGGATGGACTGGAGGCCTTCGTGAACGTCCGCAATCGTGATAGAGCCGCGGCATGCCTTCTCCTGTTCTTGCTCGCGCTCGTCCGCCCTCCGGAAGTTGCCGCCCAGGAAACGTTCGACGCCGAGCGCCGTCAGCGAGTCGCGGAGAACCCCGCAGGCGTCGACCTCACCGTCCGCATCGAGAACGGCAGGCGACGATTCTCGATGGGCGAGGTCATTCGCCTGCAACTCTCCTTCTCCAGCCGGATTCCCGACCGGTACCGCCTCGAGCTCCGGGACTACGACCGGAGCGGGCGCCTGAACGTGGACCGGCCCATCGTCGCTCCTTCCGAAGCGACGATCGACCCGCTGGAGGACTACTTCCACTCCGGCATCTTCGGATTCATCGGCGGTGGAATCTCGCGCCCGCCCACGGTCCTCGGGCAGGATCCGGTTGCGGTGAGCATGGTGCTCAACGAACACGTTCGTTTCGAACGGCCCGGCCGATTCCGCCTGTTCGTCGTGTCCGGACGCTTGCATTCGGTGGGTGAGTTCTCGCCTCTGCCGGTGACCTCGAACGTGGTCGACGTGGATATCGTCCCGGCCGACCCGGCCTGGGAGCAGCGTCGGATCGCCGAGTCGACCCGGGCGCTTCGCGACGGTGGTGACGGCGCCGCAGTGGATGCCGCCTGCCGGTTCCTGCGATTCCTCGGCACGGCCGCGGCCGTGGACGCCATGCTGGACCACTACCCGGTCGTGAGCAGGTCCTGCCGTTATGCGTTCTCGCTCGGCCTCCGCGGAGCGCCGCCGGCGTTCAGGGCGCATATCGCGCGGGAAATGACGCTGCGGTTGACACTCCCCGACTACCCGGTTCGATCGAGCTACCTGGGAGCCCTGGCCTTCCTGAACTGGCTGGCGCGGCATCCCGACGACGCCGCCTCAGCCGGAACTCCGCTCGCGAGCTCGGAGGCTCGCCGGAGCGCCCATGACGCGAAACTGGACGAGTCCTTCGAAGACCTCGCCGATGCCCTGCCCGCGAAGGAAGGGCGCGCCCTGGCGATCAGCGCCATGACCCTCATCCGGCACCGCGGCCTCCCAGTTCCGGAGACGCTCAGACGGAAGGCCGAGGTCCTGCGGCCCCGCCTGCCCGCGGTGTTCGACCTGCTTGCCGACGAAGAACAGCACACACTACTCGACTACGACTGGGGAGCCATCCGGCATCCCGGTCTACTGCCCGTCTTGCGCCGGATCGTCGACCGGCCGGCGGGGAATCCCCGCCGGCCGGAGCCGGTTCGCGACGCGGCGCTGCGCCGGCTGTACGAGATGGCGCCGGCGGAGGGGCGGCGTCGGATTCTCCGGGAGATCCGGAGCGGCGACAGCACGCTGGACGTCGCCACGCTCGGCATGCTCCCGGACCCAACCCTGCCGGAGCTGGAATCCGAGCTGCTGACGCAACTGGAAACGGCCCCGGACGCGGACCTCCCCGGCCGGCTGCTGGCCCGCTACGCGTCGTCCGCCGTGCTCCCCGGGGTGGTGCGCTGGCTCCGCGCCAGCCTGGACGGCCGTGCCTGTCGACCGCTCCATGCGCTGCTGGCCTACTCGTTGAGGCTCAGCCCCGACGACGGCCTGCCCCTGGTCCGGGAGGCGTTGTCCCGCAGATCGGGAACCGGCTGCTACCGGAGCGTGCTGAAGAACGTCGCCGACCTGCACAGTCACCCCGGCCTGGCGAACCTGGCCACGGAAGCGCTGGAGGATGCGGACCCCGAAGTCGTCCGCAATGCCGCGGAGACCCTGCAGGACCACGGCACGGCGGAAGCAAAGGGCGCGCTCTGGAACCAGCTCACCCAGCGGTATGCGCAGGCCGTGCGGCAGGGACGCGATCCCGCGGACCGCCGGCTGAGCGAGCTGTCCCGGTCCGGCTGGAGAACCCAGCGGGCCCTGGCCGACGCGCTGGCCGACGGGCAGGGCTGGCGCCTGGACCTCGACGAGCTATCTCGACTTCGAGACCACGTCCACGAAGCGGACAGACAAGAGCTCACCACCCGTATGCGACAGGCGATGCTGGCGCCCGTGATTCGAGTGGGGCGGATCGGCCCGTCCGAGCGCCTCGACTTCTGGGTCGAACCGTATCATCCCGGCTCGCTCACCCGCCTGCAGCAGAAGCTCCTCCAGTTTCCGGCCGGCACCCGCTTCGGCTGGTACAGCAGCCTGCCCCCCGACAGGGAGGAAGAGGAAGCCGAGCTGTTCGCGCTGCTGCAGCGGTTCCTGCGGCAGCACGGCATGGACCTCGCGGGCGATGGCCCGCCCGGGCAGCGTTAGCGCCGGGACGGGCGGTCCGGCAGGTTCGCGCCAGCCTCCCGCAAGAGCCTGGCCGCATCGATGTCGCCGCCCGCCGCCACCAACGCGCGCACGACGTACGGATTCCGGTTGGACCGCGCCGCCTCGTGCAACGGCGTATAGCAGTATCGTCCCCGGGCGTTCGGATCGGCGCCGGCGGACAGAAGCTCCCGTAGCCCCTCCACGCTGCCGCCCGACCCGGCGGCGACGTGCAGGGGAGTTGTCAGCGGTCACGAATTCCTGAAGGAATTTGCACGCGGGTCGGCTCAAGCCGCGTTCTGAAAGCAGCAGAAGACCAAGCGGAGCGAACGTCCGTCTGCGGACGTTTGCGGAGTGCGGTAGCCGAGCGCGGGACCGGCAACGGAAGGGGCTGGACGTTGCTACGCGAGGGGCTGTGAGACGGCCGGCGACGGCTGGACGGCTCGTCGTCGGCGCCCGTGCCTGAGCGGACGGAGTCACGGCGACGCCTGTGCTCGCAAGGAACGGGGGCGTTCGGATACGGTTGAAGCGGACTCAGACGTGGGGTGAGGGCCCGGGTGCGACCGGACCCTCGTGACCGCCCCGAGCTCCGACAGACCGAGCCGGTCGGTGCCGTTGTGCCACGGTTCCTGCTCGTTGTCCAGTCGGAGCTCGCCCCGCGCGCTCCGACGCCGTGGACCAGTCGCTTCGCCAGAAGACCTGCCGACACTGCAGCCGCCTGTTCGCGATCTGCGCCGCGTGTGATCGCGGCCATGCCTACTGCACACCGCGCTGCCGGGCGGCCGGTCGTCGCCGGTCGGTGCGGGCTGCCCGGGTCCGCCATCAGCAGAGTCCCGAGGGCCGTCTCGACCATCGCGACCGGCAGCGTGCGTACCGCGACCGCCGGCGCGTGACGGATCAGTCTTCCGCCGCGGCACCGCGATCGACCAGACTCGCCGTCCCTGACGTCGCCCCGGTTCGGCTCCCCGTTCCTACGCGCTGCGTGGTCTGCGGGCGGACGAGCCGGTGGCTTATCCCGATGCGGGAGCCCCGCGTCGAGCGCACAAGGAGGGACGATGATCACGCCCGCGCAGCGCGCCGAGATCCGGCGCCTGTTCTACGGCGAGCACTGGAAGGTCGGGACCATCGCGGCCCAGCTCGGCCTCCACCATGAGACGGTCCGCGCCGCGGTGGAGCGCGAGACGGCAGGCGTCCGCCCGCGCCTGTGTCGGCCCAGCATCCTCGACCCGTACCTGCCGTTCATCCGCGACACCCTGGCGCAGTATCCGAATCTGCGCGCCACGCGGATCTACGAGATGGTCCGCCAGCGCGGCTATCCGGGCTCGGTCATCCAGGTCCGCCGCCTCGTGCGGCGCCTGCGACCTGAGACCAACCGCACCGTCTACCGCCGCGTCGTCACTCTGCCCGGCGAGTCCGCGCAGGTCGACTGGGGCACCTTCGGCAAGGTCCGCATCGGACAGGGCACACGTACGGTCTCCGGATTCGCCATGGTCCTCGGCTACTCGCGGGCACTGGCCGCGCTGTTCACTTACGACCAGACGCTGGAGAGCTTCCTCCGCGGACACGTCGACGCCTTCGAGACGCTGGGCGGCTGTGCCCGCAACCTGGTCTACGACAACCTGCGCAGCGCCGTGCTCGACCGTCGCGGCGCCGCCGTGCAGTTTCATCCCCGCCTGCTCGACCTCGCCGGCCACTACCACTTCGCACCGCGCCCCTGCACGCCGGGACGTGGAAATGAGAAGGGGAAAATTGAACGCCAGATCCAATACCTACGGCACGCGTTCTTCGCCGCGCGGCCCTTCCGCGACCTCGACGACATCAACGCCCAGTTCCGCCGCTGGCGAGACGAGGTCGCCCACCGCCGACGTCATCCCGACCACCCCGACCGCAGTGTCGCCGACGTCTGGGCCGAAGAGAAGCCCCGCCTGCTGCCGCTGCCCGCCCATCCCTTCGAGACCGACCTGGTGCGTGTCGTCCGCTCCGGCAAGACGCCCTACGTCCGCTTCGACCGCAACAACTACTCGATCCCGCATACGCACGCTCGAAAGCCGCTGACCCTGGTCGCCTCAGCCACCCGCGTCCGCATCCTCGACGGGCAGACCGAGCTGACCGACCATCACCGCACCTACGACACTGGACTGAGCGTCGAGGATCCCGCCCATGTGGAAAACCTGCTCGTCGCCACCCGCCAGGCCAACGCCCACACCACGCGTGACCGCCTCCGCGCCGCCGTCCCCGCCACCGCCACGCTCTTCGAGCGGCTCGCCGAACGGGGGGAGGCGCTGCGCCCGAACGCCACTCGGCTGCTCGCACTGCTCGACGATTACGGGCCGCAGGAGCTGGCCGCCGCCGTCAACCTGGCCCTCGAACGCGACGCCCTCGGCGCCGGCTCCATCACACACATCCTCGAAACTCGACGACGACAGCGCGGACTCAAACCCCCGTTGCGGCTCACCCTGCCCGACCGACCCGGACTGCGAGACCTCGACGTCCGCTCCCATGACCTGGAGTCCTACGATGCCCTCGGACAGAAAAACCTTGACGACGCTGGCGACTGACCTCCGGCGGCTCGGACTCAATCGTACCGCCGACGAACTGAACGACCGCATCGCCGAGGCCACCCGCAAGCGCTGGAGCGCAACCGTCCTGCTCGAGCACCTCGTCGCCGCAGAGCTCGAAGACAAGCAGCGCCGCAGCGTCGAGAGTCGACTCACACGCGCCCGCCTCGGACGTTTCAAGCCGCTCGCCGACTGGGACTGGGAATGGCCCACCGCGCTCGACCGCTCAGCCCTCGAACGCATCCTTTCGCTCGACTTCCTCGCCCGCGGCGAGAACGTGATCCTGGTCGGTGCGCAAGGCCTGGGAAAGACAATGTTGGCGAAGAACATCGCCCATCAGGCTGTCCTCGCCGGACACTCCGCTCTCTTCACAACCGCCGCCGACCTGCTGCTCGACCTCAACGGCCAGGAGACCGCCCGCGCACTCGAACGCCGCCTGCGCCACTACACGCGACCAACGCTGTTGGTCATCGATGAACTCGGATATCTCGCCTACGACGCGCGAGCCGCCGACCTGATCTTCCAGCTCGTCAGCCGCCGCTACGAGCACCGCTCACTGCTGATCACAACCAACCTGCCGTTCAAGCGCTGGGACACCGTCTTTCCCAACGCCTCGTGCGCCGTCGCACTGATCGACCGGCTGACCCACCACGTCGAGATCCTGCTCATCGAAGGTCGCAGCTATCGCAGACGGGAGGCCGAGCTCAGCCAGCAGGAACGCAACCGTCAGCGTCCGCACCGTGATGACGCCGCGGAATGACCGCGACCCTCACGTCGTCAATGAGACCCCTCGATGCCTGTCAGAAAAACGCGTTTTCTCGCGACCGGCAACAGGAGTGAGCCTCCTGTCGTTCCCTCCGCTTGCAGAGCCGGCCGAGCCGCGGCGTCGCCCGCAGTCGTCGAGCCAACGCCAGCCCAGACGTCGCGCGTGCGTTCGCGGATGAGCGTCCCGTTCCCCAGCCTGCGACGCGCTGCCCGGTGGGCATCGCCCTCCGGCAGGCCGGCGCCGCGCTGCCGCTCGCGCTCCAGCTCCACGTGCAGGCGAAGCTCCTCCTGCAAGTCCGCCTCGGCCTGGCGGCGGCCCAGGTACGGCACGAAGCGCTGCAACCATGCTCTCCATCCCATGGTTCGACTCTCCATCCGACGTCCGCCTACTCGAACCGCAGAACCTCCATCGGCGCGATGCGGGTCGCGCGGCGCGCCGGCACGTAGCAGGCGAAGAGCGCCGCGGCGACCAGTGCGATCGGCGCCGCCACGAACGTCACGAGGTCGCCGGTCGCGATACCGTAGAGGAAGCTCTCCAGGACGCGGCTCGCCGCCGCCGCCGCGGCGAGACCGATGACCGTCCCGGCCGCCACGAGCGCGGCGCCCTGCCCGACCACCAGGGCCAGGACGTCGCCGCGCCGGGCGCCCAGCGCCATCCGGACCGCAATCTCCCCCCGTCTCTGCGCGACGGTGTAGCTGAGCAGGCCATAGACGCCGAACGCGGCGAGGAAGAAGGCGAGCGCCGCGAAGCACCCGACGAGCACGGCGTAGAAGCGGGGCTCGGCGACCCGGGACGCCAGCAGCGCGTCCATGGTCGTCACCGCCTCGGCGGCTGCGCCCGGCCGCGTCCCGGCTACGGCCTCGCGAAGGAACGGGACCGCCGCGAGGGGATCGCCCTTCGTCCGCACCGCGACAAACGGAAAGTTGAGGGCAAACGCCGGCGCGGCGTCGACCTGCCGCAACGGCGCGAACGCCTCGGCTTCAGACCCCGCGACCGCAAGGCCCCAGTACGTGACGTCCGCCACGACGCCGATGACCTCCCACGGCTCGTTGTCAGCGCCGTTGCCGACGAAACGCACCCGCTGCCCGACGGCCGACGCACCGCCCAACACCTCGCTGGCAAACGTCGCGTTGACCACGAGAACCCGCGGTGCGCCCGCCCCGTCGCGGCGCGCGAACAGCCGCCCGCGGACGAGCCGCAGCCGCAGTACGTCGAAGTAGCCCGGGCTGGCCACATGCAGCAGGGTCTCCGGCGATTCGGCCGGGTCGCCGGGAACCGGGCGGCCGAGGACGTGCACCCGTTGCTGCACGGAACCGCTGCCGGCGAGCGGGAGGCGCGACGTCACCCCGACCGCCGCCACGTCCGGAAGTCGTGCCAGCCCGCCCACCGCCTCGTCGAGTTCGACGTAGAAGCGTCGTCTCTGCGCATCGGCCCTGACCACCTGTGTGTTGAAATCCTCCCGGCCGGCCAGTCGGTCGGGCCGGATGACCGGGTACCGAGCGCCCGCGGTGACGACGTTGGTCGGGTCGTAACCGCGATCGACCGTCACCAGCGTGACGAAACTGCGCAGGAGCAGAACGGCCCCCACCAGCAGCACCAGCGCCAGCGCGACCTGCGCCGCGGCCAGCACCGCCCGCGTCCGGTTGGCGCGCAGCAACCTGAAACCACCCGTGGACCGTGCGCTGCCCTCCACCAGGGTGCGGAGCAATTGGCTCCCGGACAAATGGAGAGCCGGCGCGGCACCGGACACCAGCCCGACCACCACCGCCAGGCCAAGCGTGAAGGCCAGCACCACGCCGTCGAGTCCCACCTCGTCGAGCCGCACGACGTTGCCCGGCACCAGCGCCGGCACGGTCCGGAGCACGGCGGCGGCCGCCGCCAGCCCCAGCGCGCCGCTGCTCAGGCCGAGGACCAGGCTTTCGGCCAGGAGCTGGCGCACGATCCGGCCGCGCCCGGCACCCAGCGCCGCGCAGACCGCCAGCGCCCGCTCGCGGGTCACACCGCGCGCCAGCAGCAACCCGGCCACGTTGACGCAGGCGATCAGCAGCACCAGCGCGACAGCCGCGGTCAGCGCGGCCAGGGCGGGACGATACGCGCCGACCATCTCCTCCTGCAACAGGGTCGCCCGCACCCGGATCTCCGCGGTGTCCCCGGGAGTGCTTCCGCTCCCGGCCCCGCTCGGGCGCCGGGCGGCGGCGCGGTCCATGCCCTGCAGGATGGCGCGCACCTCGGTGGCGGCCCGCTCTGGCGAGACTCCCTCCCGGAGCCGCCCCAGCACGACGGCGGTTCCCTCGTCGGGCGGCATGACGTACGGCGTCCAGACCTCCTCGCGCGGGCTGGGGAAATAGAATTCCTCCGCGAGCACGCCCACCACGGTGCGGCGCTCTCCGCCGACGGCGAGAACCGTACCGACGACATCCGGATTCGCGCCGAGGCGCCGGGTCCAGGCGCGGTGGCTCAGCAGCACGACCCCGTCGGATCCCCGCTGCGCTTCATCGTTGGTGAAGAGCCGGCCGAGTTGCGGCGTCGCCCCCAGCATCCGCAGCAGCGCCGGCGAGATGGGCGCGCCCCACGGCCTGGCGCCGTCCGGGCTCGTCCACGCGAAGGTGTACGCTCCATACGCCGCGAGTTGCTCGAACGATTCGGCCTGCTCCTGTACCTGCTCCAGCATGCGGGCGGAGAGGTATGCGGGCGCCAGCGGCATCCGTCGATCCTCCAGGCCGACGCGCACGATGCGCTCGCCGTCCGGGTACGGCAGCGGTCGCACCAGCATGCCGTAGACGATGCCGAACATCGCCGTGTTGGGGCCGATCCCCAGCGCGAGCACGAGCACGACCGTGGTGGAGAAACCGGGGCTTCGCTTCAGGCCGCGCAGCGCCTGGCGCACGTCCCGGCCCAGATCGTCGAGCCAGCGCCAGTTCCAGACGTCGCGCGCGCGTTCTCGGATGAGCGTCCCGTTGCCCAGCCTGCGACGCGCCGCCCGCCGGGCGTCGTCCTCCGACAGGCCGCCGGCGCGCTGCCGCTCGCGCTCGAACTCCAGATGAAGCCGAAGCTCCTCCCGCAAGTCCTCTTCGGCTTGGCGGCGGCCCAGGTATGGGATGAGGCGACAGAGCCACGCCGGCCACTCCATATCGTCGCCCTACTCGAAGTGGAGCGCTTTCATCGGATCGCCACGGGCAGCCCGCCGCGCAGGCAGCCAGCACGCGACCAGCGCCACGGCCACCAGCACAAGCGGCGCCGCCACGAACGTCAGGCGGTCATCCGTAGTGACGCCGTAGAGCAAGCTCTCCAGAATCCGGCTCGACGCGGCGGCGGCAGCGACGCCGAGGAAAGCGCCGACCATGACCAGCCTCATGCCCTGCTTCACCAACAGACCGAGAATGTCGCGGCTCTGCGCGCCCAATGCCACGCGGATGCCGATCTCGCCCCGCCGCTGCGCGACCGTATAGCTGAGCAGGCCGTAGAGACCGAACGCGGCCAGGAATACGCCGAGCGACGCGAAGAAACCGACGAACACCGCGTAGAAGCGAGGTTGGGCGACCGCCGTCGACAGCCGCGCATCCATGGTCATCACATCGAAGAGCGTCGCCGACGGGTACGCCGCGGTCACCGCCTCGCCGAGGAAGTCGACGACGGCAAGCGGATCGCCGGCCGTCCGTACCGTGATGACTGGAGGGCGGAACCCGAACATCGGAGTGCCACCGGCCTGAGCCAGCGGGATGAACGCTTCGGCCTGGGACTGCGTCAGAGTGAGACCCTCGTACACGACGTCCGCCACGACGCCGATGACCTCCCACGGCTCGCTGCCGCCGGGCCCCCGCAGCACGAGCCGCTGGCCGATCGCGGGATCGCCGCCGAAGAGCTGTCGCGCGAGCGTCTCGTTGACCACCAGCACGCGCGGACCACCAGCTCCGTCGAGGGGAGTGAAGGCACGTCCGTCGCGGATGCGCAACCGCAGCACGTCGAAGTAGCCGGGGCTGGCGGCGTGCACCGACGTCCGCGGGAGAGCGCCGGGATCGCTCGGCTCCGGTCGACCGTCGACATGGACCGGCACTGCTCCTCCAGGCGGAACCACGAGCGGGAAGGACGTCGACACGCCCACCGCCTCGACCTGCGGCAGACCCTCCAGGCGGGTCATCTCCCCGACCAGCGATTCGTGGAACCGGTGGTTGGCCGCCAGAAGCTCCATCATGGACTCCGTCGTCACTCCCTGTCGACTGAGAACCAGGTCGGGGTTCCGCGCACGTGCGGCAATCACGTTGGCCGGGTCGTAGCCGCGGTCCACGGTGATGAGCTGGACGAAGCTGCGCAGGAGCAACCCAGCGCCGGTCAGCAGCACCAGGGCGAGCGCCACCTGCGCCGTGGCGAGCCCCGCGCGCGCCCGGTTGGAGCGGAGCACTCCGAACCCGCCCGTGGACCTGGCGCCCCCCTCGCTCAGGGTGCGCACCGGATCGGTCCGCGACCATTGAAACGCCGGGGCGGCGCCGAGCAGCAACCCGACGACGCTCGACAGACCGACGGTGAACGCAAGCGCAACTCCGTCTATCGACACCTCGTCGAGCCTCGCGATGTCGCCGGGAACCAGCGCCGGCACGGTCCGCAGGACGACAATCGCCACCGCCAGCCCGAGCACCCCTCCGCCCGTGCTCAGCACCACACTCTCCGTCAGGAGCTGCCGCACGAGCCGCGACCGGCCGGCGCCGAGCGCCGCGCCGACCGCCAGCGCCCGCTGGCGCGATACTCCGCGTGCGAGAAGCAGTCCCGCCACGTTGACGCACGCGATCAGCAGCACGAGCGCCATCGCCGCGGTCAGCGCCAGTAACGCCGGCCGGTACTCGCCAACCATCTCGTCCAATAGAGGGACCACCCGGACGTCGATTGCGGGGCTGTCTCCCGGCGGATTCTCGGCTTGCGCCAGGAACTCGTCGCTGTTGCGCTGCAGCATCGTGCGCGCTTCGGTAGCCGCCCGTTCCGGCGACACGCCGGGACGAAGCCGCCCGAGCGCGCTGAAGGAAAACATGACGAGCACGCGCTGCTCCCCCGGCCCCACCGCGCTGGGCGGCGTGAACGGCGGAACGACGTACGGCGTCCAGATCTCGACGTCCGTGTTCGGGAAGTAGAAGCCCTCGGAAAGCACGCCGACGACGGTGTACGGGTTGCTCTCGAGAACGACCGGCGTCCCCACAATGTCCGGGTTCGCCCCGAAGCGCTGGATCCACGCGCTGTGACTGAGCAGCGCAACCCGGTCCCTCCCGACTCGCGCTTCCTCTTCCGTGAAGAGCCGCCCCAGATGGGGAGTCGCTCGCAGCAACGCGAACAGCGACGGCGAAACCAGGGCGCCGGAAAGGGAAACCGCACCGTCCGGACCGGCCCAGTCAAGAGAGAGCTCCTGGTAGGCGGCAAGCTGCTCGAACGACTCGGCACTGTCCTGGAGCAGGGGCATCGAGCGGTTCGACAGGCGCATCGGCACCAATTCACGTCGCGGACCGAACGACTCGCCCACCCGCACGATGGCTTCCGCGTCGGGATACGGCAGTGGCCGAATCAGCATGCCGTAGACGATGCCGAACATCGCGGTGTTGGCGCCGATCCCCAGCGCCAGCACCAGCATCACGGTGGACGCGAATCCTGGGCTCCGCCGCAAGCCTCGCACGGCGTGGCGCACGTCCCGCCCCAAGTCATCGAGCCAGCGCCAGCCCCAGACGTCGCGCGCGCGTTCTCGGATGAGCGTCCCGTTGCCCAGCCTGCGACGCGCCGCCCGCCGGGCGTCGTCCTCCGACAGGCCGCCGTCGCGCTGCCGCTCGCGCTCCAGCTCCAGGTGCAGCCGCAACTCCTCCTGAAGGTCCACCTCCGCCTGGCGGCGCCCGAGGTACGGCACCAGCCGGTACAGCCACGACGGACACTTCATCGCGCCACCTCGTTCACTCCTCCGCTTCCGCCGGCCGCATGACGCGCCCGACGGCCTCGACCATCCGCTCCCACTTCGTCGCCTCCTGCACGAGTTGCCGCCGGCCCGCCTCGGTGAGGGCATAGAACTTCGCCCGCCGGTTGTTGGTCGAGACGCCCCACGTCCCGGTGATCCAGCCGCGCTTGAGCAGACGGTGGAGCGCCGGGTAGAGCGAGCCGTGGTCCACCTGCAGCACGTCGTTCGAGGTCCGCTCGATGGTGACCGCGATCTGGTGGCCGTGCGCGGGGCCCTGCCGGAGGGTCTGGAGGATCAGCATGTCCAGCGTGCCTTGCAGCAGTCCGAGCTGGTCGTCGCTCAGGGGTGGTCGTGCCACGTGTCTGCCTCCACGGGTAGATTGGCTACCAGAGTAGCATCGACGGGTAGAATGTCAAGGGATCGCGGTGTTCGCGGTCCGGAGAGAACGGGCGTGGGGCGTCGCCGGCCTGCCGCGGCCGGCGCTCGTCTACGGAGGCGGCCGGGAGGGCCGAAGGAGACGCGAAGGCCGAGGTGCGGCGGGTGACCGCGAAACCGGGCCTTGCGGTATCGTGCTTCGTGCGCAAGTTCAACACCGAGGGCCCGATCGTTGCCGAAAGGCACTATTGCATCCCGCCGCTCGAACGAGTCGACCTCGACGACACCCTCGGACTGATCGGCGACGAACGGTACTTCGTGCTGCATGCGCCGCGGCAGACCGGCAAGACCTCGACTCTGCTCGCGCTGCGCGACCTGTTGAACAGCGGCGCGCAAGGGGCCTTCCGCTGCATCTACGCGAACGTCGAGGTTGCCCAGACCGCGCGCGAGGACGTCGGGCGCGCCATGCGGGCCATCCTGGGCGAGCTGGCCAACCGGGCGCATCTGCTGAACGATGGATTCCTGGACGAGCACTGGCCCCGCATCCTGGACACCGCCGGCCCGGACAACGCTCTCGCAACGGCGCTGACACGCTGGAGCCTGACCGATCCCCGGCCCCTGGTGCTGCTGCTCGACGAGATCGACTCGCTGATCGGCGACAGCCTGATTGCGGTTCTCCGCCAGCTTCGCGCCGGCTACGACCGGCGACCGCGGAGCTTTCCGCAGAGCGTGGTGCTGTGCGGGGTGCGCGACGTGCGCGACTACCGCATTCGCTCGAGCGCGGAGAATACCGTCATCGCTGGCGGCAGCGCCTTCAACGTGCGCGCGGAATCGCTCCGCCTGGGAGACTTCACCGAGGTGGAGATGCGGGGACTGCTCGCCCAGCACACGACCGAGACGGGACAAGTGTTCACGTCGCAGGCTGTGGAGACGGTGTGGACGGGGACTCGCGGCCAGCCGTGGCTGGTGAACGCGCTTTGCCGACGGGCCTGCTTCGGCAACCGGCCGGGCCGCGACCGCGCGCGGGCGATCGGGGCCGGCGACGTCCTCGACGCCCGGGAACACCTGATCGAGAGCCGGCAGGTCCACCTGGACCAGCTCGCCGACAAGCTGCAGGAAGACCGCGTGCGGCGTGTCGTCGAGCCGTTGCTGACCGGTGCCGGCGAGAACCGCTCGTCGAGTCGGGACCTGGAGTACGTCCGCGACCTCGGTCTGATTGCCGTCGACGACCCGCCGCGCATCGCCAACCCGATCTACGCCGAGGTGGTGCCGCGCGAGCTCACCTGCGCCGTGCAGGCGACGCTGGTCCAGGAGACCGCCTGGTACGTCGACGCCGAGGGCGGGCTCGACGTGGACAAGCTGCTGGCCTCCTTCCAGCGGTTTTTCCGCGAGCACTCGGAGCATTGGGTGCAGCGCTTCGACTACCGGGAGGCGGGGCCGCAGCTCCTGCTGCAGGCGTTCCTGCAGCGTGTCGTCAACGGCGGCGGGCGCATCGAGCGCGAGTACGGACTGGGTAGAGGGCGCACCGACCTGCTCATCATCTGGCCGCGGAGAGGCTCGGAGGAGTCCGGCGCGACGGAGGATCGGATGGTGATCGAGTGCAAGGTGCTGCACGGAAGCCTGGAGCGCACGATCGCCGAGGGGATCGAACAGACCGCGGCGTACATGGACCGTTGCGCGGCTCGCGAGGGGCATCTGGTGGTCTTCGACCGCTCCGGGAAGTCGTGGGAGGAGAAGATCTTCCGGCGCGCGGAATCGGTCGAGGGCCGGGCGACCACCGTGTGGGGGATGTAGCATCTGCTGTCGGGACGCCGTGTACCGGGAGTCCGAGGGGCGGGCCGACACGACGGTGGCCGACGGGGTCCGGAGCGGCTCGCACCTGTTCGTATCCGGCTTCTGCGCGGGCTCGATGATGATGCGCCTCGACCTCGACCGGCCGGGAGCCACCGCGCTCCGCAAGGACGGTCTATCGCCGCGGGCGGCCGTCGGGACCGACGAACCGCGGCCAACCGCAACAGGACGCGGTTCCATCCGTGCTATGGTGAAGAAACGATGAGCGGTTCGAGGACCATCGTATTCTCGATCATCGGTACGGGAATCGCCACAATCACCATCATCGTCAGCTTCGTGGCCATCATCGCGGGCGGCATCAACAACCGCATCGACGACGTCAACGACCGCATCGACGGCGTCAACACGAACGTGAACAGCCGCATCGACGACGTCAACAGCCGCATCGACGACATCCACACCCGCATCGGCGACCTGCAGAACGACATCCGCGAGCTGCAATCTCTCGTGATCGATGCGATCTAAGGGCGACGCGCCACCCGTCGACTGACCACCGCCGAGCTCAGGACCGGCTGCGGAACATGCCCAGGCGACTTGCAGCGGCCGTTTGCCTGGCGGCGATTCTCAGGGTGCCCGCGCTCGCCGCACAACTGCCGCCGGGACTGCTGGAACGCGCCGAGCGGGGCGACGCGGCGGCGCAGAACGAGCTCGGCAGCCGCTACTACGCGGGCCGCGCCGTGGAGCGGGACGACGCCGAGGCGGCGCGCTGGATCCAGCGCGCCGCGGCACAGGGCTACGCTCCGGCCCAGTACAATTTGGGGTTGCTCCACTTCCGGAACCGCGGCGTCGCGGGCAACGACGCGGAGGCGGCGCGCTGGTACCGGGCGGCGGCCGAGCAGGGCTACGCACCGGCCCAGGCGGGCCTCGGCTACCTGTACATCTACGGCGCCGGCGTCCGCGAAGACCACGTGCTGGCCTACATGTGGATCGAGCTGGCGTGGCGCGGCGCCGGCAACGACTTCACCGGGCGGCTCTACGCCGGCCGGCGCGACGAGCTGGCCGAGCGGATGACGGACGACGACGTGCGCGAGGCGCGCCGGCTGGCCGACGAGTGGCGGCCCGGACCCGGCCGCTGACGTCGGCGAACGCCGCAGGCCGCGTGCGCGGGACCCCGGAGACCGCGGATGCGCGGCGGTCCGCGGGCCGCCGGCGCACCCCTGAACGCAACCCACTATGATGCGCACGTGCCCCGGCTCTTCCCGTCGACATGACGTCATGCACCAGGAGGTTGACATGCAGACCCGTTACGCACGCGTCCTTTTCTCGCTGCTGCTCGTCCTCGGCCTCGCGACGCTGGCCGTCGCGCAGACCCGGACCATCGACCCGACCCGGTTCGAAGAAGCCATCCAGGCCTTCGAGGCCGCGGACGAAGCCATGATGCCTCCCGCGGGCGCCATCGTCGTCACCGGCAGCTCGAGCATCCGTCGCTGGCATCCCACCCTGGAGCAGGATCTCGCACCGCTCACCGTAATCCCGCGCGGGTTCGGCGGCAGCA
The DNA here is from genome assembly GCA_963662835.3 of Vicinamibacterales bacterium. GTDB lineage: Bacteria > Acidobacteriota > Vicinamibacteria > Vicinamibacterales > UBA8438 > WTFV01. The sequence continues at coordinate 2,101,792 of CAXXVU020000002.1, read as the reverse complement.
CGATGCAGGACGTCGAGCACTTCCTGGATCGGATCGTCCTGCCCTACGAGCCGCGCGCCGTCGTCATCTACGAGGGCGACAACGACACCGGCGTGTACGGCGTCCCGCCGGCGGAGATCGCAGGCCGTCTGGAGGCCATCGTCGGCCGGATTCACGCGGCGGCTCCCACCGCGCGGGTCTACGTGATGTCCGTCAAGCCGAGCCTGGCCCGCGTGGCGGTGTGGGACAAGGCGCAGGAGACGAACGCCCTCTACCGGCGTCTGGCCGACGAGAAAGGCCTGGTGTCCTACATCGACGTGGCCACCCCCTTTCTCCGCGCGGACGGCAAGGTGATGGACGACATCTTCATCGCGGACGGCCTGCACCTGAACGAGAAGGGCACCCGGATCTGGGCCTCGACCATCAAGGCGGCCCTGATGGCGGGCGAGGCGCGGCACGAAACGACGGACCAGTGAGTCGACCGCCCGCGGTCAGGGCTTGACATCGCCTGCGCTGTGCGAGTCTAATGACTTGTAGATTAGCGACAGGAGATTGCAGTTGCGATCCAAGACCGACCTGCTGCAGGGCACGCTCGACCTGCTCATCCTGAAGACGCTGGCGCTCGGGCCGCGCCACGGGTGGGGCATCGCCCAGCGCCTCCAGCAGATCTCGGACGAGGTGCTCCAGGTCAACCAGGGCTCGCTGTACCCGGCGCTGCACCGGCTGGAGCAGCAGGGTCTGCTCTCGGCCGCCTGGGGCAGCTCGGACAACAACCGGCAGGCCAAGTTCTACGCCCTGACGGGCGCGGGGCGGCGCCAGCTCGACGCCGAGACCGCGCACTGGACCCGCATGTCGACCGCGATCGCGCGGGTGCTGGAAGCGACGTAACCGGGGGTCGCGCCCGTGCCGGTCGTGAATCCGGTGGGACGGCCGGACCGGCGAACCTGATCGGCGCCGGCAGCGTCTGGAGGCAGTAGCGGGAACGAGGTTCTCGGCGCCCGGCTCGACTCGTCGAGCGCCGCAGGCGGCAACTGAAAATGGATATCGCCCGACCCGATCTCGCACGCAAGAAGAAGCTTCGGCAGACCTTGTACGCCGTGGTCTCGACAATCGTGGTCGTGCTGATCACGGTGGGCGTCTCGCGCCTCGAGCCGGCCGCGCCGCGGGTCGACGGAGACACCATCTACCTCGACACCGTGCAGCGCGGGCCGATGGTCCGCCAGGTCCGCGGCACCGGCACCCTGGTCCCGGAGCAGATCCGCTGGATCCCGGCGACTACCGACGGCACCGTCGAGCGCATCGTGATCCGGCCCGGCGCGCTCGTCACTCCCGACACCGTGATAGTGGAGCTCGGCAATCCCGAGTTGGAGCAGACCGCGCTGGAGGCCCGCCTCAACCTGGACGCGGGTTTGGCGCGCTACAGCAACCGGCAGGTCGAGGTGGAGCGGGAGATCCTGAATCAGCAGGCCACGCTCGCCACGGTGGAGGCGCAGCTCAAGACGGCGCGCCTGCAGGCGGACGCCGACGAGCAGCTCTTCGACCAGGGCCTGGTCTCGTCCTTGGAGCTCCAGAAGTCGCAGGCGGCCGTGCAGGAGTACGACACCCGGTTCCGGATCGAGCAGGAGCGGCTGCAGATGGCCACCGACACCGTCGAGGCGCAGCTTGCGGTGGAGCAGGCCGAGGTGGACCGCCTGCGGACGCTGTACGAGTTGCGGCTGCAGCAGGTGGCCGATCTGCGGGTGCGGGCCGGGATGCCCGGGGTACTGCAGCAGGTCCCGCTCGAGGAAGGGCAGCGCATCACCACCGGGACCAACCTGGCGCGGGTCGGCGATCCGACGGTGCTGAAGGCCGAGCTGCGCATTGCGGAGACGCAGGCCAAGGACATCCAGATCAACCAGGCGGCGGCCGTCGACACCCGCAACGGCGTCATCCCGGGCCACGTCACCCGCATCGACCCGGCGGTGGAGAACGGGACGGTGACGGTCGACGTCGCCCTCGACGGCGCGCTGCCGCGCGGCGCACGCCCGGACCTGACGGTCGACGGCACCATCGAGCTGGAGCGGATGGATGACGTCCTCTTCGTCGGCCGGCCGGTGTTCGGTCAGGAGGAGAGCGTGGTCAGCCTGTTCCGGATCGACGTCGACGGAACGCACGCGTCGCGCACGCGCGTGGGCCTGGGCCGCGCCTCGGTCAACACCATCGAGGTGCTGGAAGGCCTGCAGCCGGGCGACCGGGTGGTGCTGTCGGACATGTCGACCTGGGATCAGTTCGATCGGGTGCGTATCGAATAGGGCGCCGCGCCCCGGGCAGCGCAACTGCTCGGGCAGGCCGGCCCCTGGGGGTCACGACCAGACGTCTGAACGGAGCGTGTCGAGATGAGCGAAGCGCCGGCCTTGATTCAGTTGGAAAGCGTCTCGAAGGTCTTCTATACCGACGAGGTCGAGACACATGCGCTCGACAGCATCGATCTGTCGATTTACCCCGGCGAGTACGTCGCCATCTCCGGACCGTCGGGATGCGGCAAGTCGACGCTGCTGTCGATTCTCGGGCTGCTCGATTCGCCCACCGCGGGCGACTACACGCTGAACGGCCGGCCGGTGGCCCAGCTCAGCCAGGCCGACCGCGCCCGGACCCGCAACCGCGAGATCGGTTTCATCTTCCAGAGCTTCAACCTGATCGGGGACCTGACGGTCTACGAGAACGTCGAGCTGCCGCTCACCTACCGCGGCATGAAGCCGGCCGAACGGCGCGAGCGGGTGACCGAGGCGCTCGAGAAAGTGGAGATGGCCCACCGCGCGAAGCACCTGCCGAGCCAGCTCTCCGGCGGCCAGCAGCAGCGCGTCGCGGTTGCGCGGGCGGTGGCCGGACAGCCCTCGATCCTGCTGGCGGACGAGCCGACCGGCAACCTCGACTCGAAGAACGGCGAGGCGGTCATGGGACTGCTGCAGACGCTGCACGACGAGGGCTCGACGATCTGCATGGTGACCCACGACCCGCGCTACGCGGAGCACGCCAGGCGGGAGATCCACCTGTTCGACGGCCGGCTGGCGGTCGCCGCCGCCGCGTGAGCGGTTTCACGTCCGCGCCGTCGCCGCGGCCTGCGCACGCCGGAAGTAGCCGGGAGCGTTGAACCGGGCGCAGATGTCGAAGAACGGCGGCTCGGGGCCGGTCCACCGCAGCTCGTCGATGTCCTCGAAGACCGGCAGCGTCGTGCGCAGGGTCGCCAGGTCGCGGAAGAGCGCCGCCTCTTCGCGCGCGGCGGCCAGCGCCCCGGCCAGTCTGGCCGCCCCGCGCACCTGCACGTCCCAGTCGGCGGCGGCGTCCGGAATGTCCTCGAGTCGCCCGTAGCGCGCGAGCACGGTCGCGGCCGACTTGGCGCCCCAGCCCTTCACGCCGGGGAAGCCGTCCGCCGTGTCGCCCCGCAGCGCCAGGTAGTCGGGAATCGAGGCGGGGCCGACGCCGAACTTGTCCCGTACGCCGTCCGCGCCGCGCACCGCTCCGGTGCGCCGGTCGAACTGCACGATGCGATCGCCGTCGACCACCTGCGCGAGGTCCTTGTCCGGCGTGCAGACGAATACCTGCTCCACCCGCTCGTCCCCCGCCGCCCGGACCGCGGCGGAGGCAAGGGCGTCGTCGGCCTCGTATTTCACCGCCTTCCAGACGACGAGCCCCAGGGCCTCGAGGGCCTCTTCGAGCGGCTGGAACTGGCTCAGGACGTCCGGGTCGAGCCCCTCGCTCGTCTTGTACCCCGGCCAGAGCTCGTTGCGGAACGATTCGACGACGTGATCCGTCGCGACCCCGATGTGGGTGACGCCCTCATCGAGCATGCCCAGCACGGATCCGATCACGCCGCGAGCGGCGCCGACCTCGCTCCCGTCGGCGCTCGTCACGCGCGGCACCGCGTAGAAGTGCCGGAAGAGCTCGTAGGTGCCGTCGACCAGAAAGACGTTCAATGTATGCGCTACGCGACGCCCTGCTCTTCGGTCAGCGCGCCCCCCCGCCCCCGACGGGTCCCGCGCGGCTGGCGCGGCTCGACGAACGAGCTGAGCCGGTGGCTGAGCTGCGGATCGCGGAGCTTGCGCAACGCCGCCGCCTCGATCTGGCGAATCCGCTCCCGCGTGAGCGAGAACTTCTCGCCCAGCTCGGCCAGCGTCGGCTCGGCCCCGTCGTTGAGGCCGAAACGCATCCGGATGACCTCGCGCTCCTTCGGGCTCAGCGTCTCGAGCACCGACTCGGTCTGCCGCCGCAGGTCGAAGGCCACGGTAGCCTCGGCCGGATTGACCGCCTGGCGATCCTCGATGAAGTCGCCGAACTGGCTCTCGTCGCTGTCGCCGATCGGCGCGTCGAGCGAGACGACGGTCTGCGCGATCTTCCGGGCCTTGCGCACGACCGACAGCGGCAGATCCGCCCGCTCGGCCAGCTCCTGGGGCGTCGGCTCGCGGCCCAGGTCGCGCGTCAGCGTCTGCATCGCGCGGTTGAGCTTGTTCAGCGTCTCGATCATGTGCACCGGGATGCGGATGGTGCGCGCCTGATCGGCAATCGCGCGGGTGATGGCCTGCCGAATCCACCAGGTGGCGTAGGTGGAGAACTTGAAGCCGCGCCGGTAGTCGAACTTGTCGACCGCGCGCATCAGGCCGATGTTCCCTTCCTGGATGAGATCCAGGAACGCCAGCCCGCGGTTCACGTACTTCTTCGCCACTGAGACCACCAGCCGCAGGTTCGCCTCGGTGAGCTCCTTGCGGGCCTGGTCGCCTTCGATGACCCCGCGTCGAAACGCCTTCTGGACGGCCTTCAGGTTGGCGGCCGATTCACCGACCGCCCCCCGCAGCGCCGACAGGGCGCTCTGCGCCTTCTCGATGGCCGGGCTCAACGTCGGCGCCGGGTTCGAAGGCGCGTTCCGCAACTGCCTCTGCAGCCGCTCCACGCGGCGCTCGGCTTCCCTCAACCCGCCGGCGGCCTGCTCGACCTTCTCGATGAGCTCGCGCCGCACGGCGACCGTGAACGGCAACCTGCGAATGGCGCGGGACACCCCGATCCGGGCCCGGCCGATGCGCCACAGGGTGCGGACCTGCACCCGCCGGCCGCTCTTGCGGATGGCCGTGGCGCGCCGCTCACGCTTGCCGAGGTCCTTCAACGCCGCCGCGACGCCCTCGGCATCCGTCACGAACCGCCGTGCGCGGGTCGCCAGGTGGCGCTCGGTCAGCTCCGTATCGGGCAGCGTCACGGTGTCGCGCAGGGTGCGCTGGCCCGCCTCGACCTCCTGCGCGATGACCGCGATGTGACGCGCGACCAGCAGGCTGCGCGACATGGCCTTGGTGATGCGCAGCTCACCGCGCTCGATCCGCTTGGCGATCGCCACCTCGCCCTCACGGGTCAGCAGCGGCACCCGGCTCATCTGGCGCAGGTACGTGCGCACCAGATCCTGTCCCTGATCCTCCTCGTGCACCGGCAGCGGCTGCTCCGCGGCCGGGGTCGGACTCACGCGGGAAGCCGAGCGGCGCTTGACGTCCGGCTGCACCTGCTCGGCGCCCTCGACTTCGATGCCCTGTGCCTCGAGCTCCTGCAGGACCGCGCTCACCTCCTCCACGTCGAGATCCGGCGGCGCATGATCGAGCACCTGATCGAGCGTGAGGAACCCGCGTTCCTGGCCAAGGGTCACGAGTGCGGTTACGATGTCGTTTCGTTCCTGTGTCAACAAGCTGATAGCTCTCCTTCAGGTCGCCGTACGGTATGAGAAGCAGCGCCGAACGTCCTGCTTCCGGCGCAAGGGCTCGCCCGAACCACCCTCTACCAGGAAGGACGCCGTAGCGGGGCTCACAGTTTCAGTTAAACCCACCGATTCTATCAGCACGTCGCAGGAATTGCGATCCTTTTCGGTCGTTGTGCCTAATCCGGCATCCGCCTCGCGGCCGGCCACTCGCGCAGCACCGGCGGGACGACCCGCCGAGCGGCTCGCAACGTCGCCGCGACCGACCGCAATCGGCGCTCGTGCCGTGCGCCCCACGCGAATCCGTATCGGCCACGGATGGATGCCGGCAGCAGACCCACCGTGACCAACCGGCCCAACCGGACCGCAGGCGTCACCCAGCGCCCGCCGGGCGGCGCCAGCAGCGCCGATCCCAGAGCGCGCGCCTGCTCGCCGACCGCAAGGCGCTCCGCCTGCTCCATCTCCGTCAGGTAGCGCTCGAGCCCGGCCGCCGTGTCCGGCAAGGCCCGCGCCGCCACCCCGAGCAGCGGACCGAGCCGTGCCGCCTCGGCGCAGTAACGATCCCTTTCATCGGTCGACAGCGGCCCGACGAACAGGGCGTACGTCCGAAGCTGGCTGTCGATGAGCGTGGAGTGGACCCACGTGAGCAGCTCGGGATCAGTTGCGTCGTAGGGGGTGCCGGCCGGGTAGCGGCCGACGCTGCGCTCCAGGCGGCCGTGCACGCGCCGGTGAATCGCGTTGATCCGCTCGGTGGTCCTCCGGATCTGCTCCTCGGTCCCGAAGGTGAGCGAAAGCATGGCCCGGATGGTGCGGCGCATGCGCTCGATGTACGCCAGCGGCCCCGTGTCGAACCGGCTGTGCCCGCCGACCCCCGCCGCAACGAGGGGATGCGCGAGCTGCAGGAGGATCGCGCGCCCCCAGCCGAGCACGACGACCGCCTCGCGGTTGACGCGGTGCGCAATCACGGGCTGTCATGGTAGCGGACACCGCAGGACGGCAGGCATGCCGCTGCGAGCCGCAAGCTGGTCGCCGGCGCCCGGACCGTCCGGCCGGCCCGTCAGATGATCAGCCTGACCCCGCCGAGCTCGGCCAGCCCGTAGACGAAGTGGTCGCCGGGGGATCCGATGAACATGAAGTTGGCCGGCACCTGCCATTCCTGCGAGAGGCGCTGTACGAGCTCGGGCCCGAAGCGTCCCCTGATCACCACGAGCTCGATGTCGATGTCCGGATACGCCTCGTTGAGGAACCCGATGCCCCGCGCCAGCTTCGGTGGCGCTTCGACGCCGTCGCCGACCACCGTCACCACCTTGATCCGGTTGGTGTGCTCGTTCTTCAGCACGTACAGGACCACGCGGTTGAGGTTGTGGATGTTGTCGCCCCGGCTGAAGAAGACGAACTGCTGGCTGTTGATGGCGCGGATGCGCTCCTGCAGCGACTCGGACACCCGGCCGGTCATCTTCCGGATCCTCTCGCTGACCGCCTGCACGACGAAGAGGCACACCTTCAGCAGGCCGATGCGGCCCAGCATGATCGCCACGACCAGCAGCGTCGGAACCAGGTACTCCGCCAGCACCCACACGTAGTCGGGGTTCATGACGACGTTGCCGGCGAGGCCGAGGGCGGTCAACGCGATGGCGAGCATCACGGCCGGCCAGGCGGCGCGCTCGGGCCGGGGAAGGCCGGCGCGCTTGACCTTGAGCAGGATGTTGCCGACGCCGAACAACGCCATCACCGACAGGAACGAGAGCGTGTAGACCCCGGCCAGGGCCTCGAGCCGACCCTCGGTGATGAACAGTATCGACACGCAGACGCAGAAGAACAGGACGATGATGCGGTGGTACGTGCCGCGGCGGTTGCTCTTCAGCAGGAACTGCGGCAGGCAACGGTCCAGGGTCATCCGCCGCACCAGGCCGGTAACGCCGACGTAGGAGGTGAGGACGGCTCCGCTCAGGACCAGGATCGCGTCGACCGAGATCAGCCAGGCGAGCCATTGCCCCGCCGCGATTCCTCCCATGTGCGCCAGCAACGCCTCCTCGTGCGACGCCACGTCCGGAATCGGCACCAGCGCCAGGGCCAGCAGGGCGAGCGTCGGATTGAGGACGCTCACCGCGACCCACATGTTGCGCAGCGTCCTGGGAAAAACGCCCTCGGCCTGTTCCTCCACGAAGTTCGCGGAGCTCTCGAACCCCGAGATGCCGAGCATCGAGGCCGAGAACCCGAAGAAGAGCGCCGCCATCAGGCCCTGCTCCGACGGCAGGGCGAAGTTCGTCGACAAGACCCCGAGTCCGTTGCCGAGCAGATGGAGCCCGCCTGCCAGCAGCAGCACCGTCAACGCGCCGAGGTGGAAGAGGAAGATGCCTGTCGCCACCCTGGACGACTCCGCGATGCCGATGATGGTCAGGAGCATGAATACGGCCAGCAGCACGACCGTCGCCGGCATGACCGGCAGCGCCGGCCAGATGCCGAGACCGTAGTGCATCGCCTCGTTGGCCGAAATCACCCCGGTGGCGGTGTACGAGAGGATGGTCAGGCACGCCGCCATGGAGGCAAGCGACTTGCTCGTCGTGTTGAGAAGCGCGTTGTAGGCGCCGCCGTTGAGGGGCAGCGCCCCGACCACCTCGGCGTAGATCCGGCGATACAGGAAGAGCACGCCGGCCACTACCAACAGCGAGACCCAGGCCCATTTCCCCGCGTAGATGATCGCCAGCGCCGAAACGTAGAGGCAGGACGAGGTGATGTCGTTGCCGCAGATCGCGGTGGCCGGCAGTTCCTTCAGGCCGCCGTGCTTGTGCTCCGTAACACGTTCACGCATGAAAACGCCGGAGTATAGCCCGCACACGTTCGTTCGCGGACTGGCGGGAATGAATCAGCGTCCGAACGAATAACGCAACCCGACCTGCGCCTGCCAGCGGCTGCGCAGATCGTCACGCGTGAACCGGTCGCCGGCGAAACCGGGCCGGGCCGGCGTGTTCAGGCTGTAGACGTAGCGGCCAGTCTCCGGATCGACGCTCGACCGCAGCGGCTGCAGGTTCTGGAAGAACGCGAACTCCACCAGCCCGCTCGCGCGGCTGAAGGCGTTCACCAGGTTCTGGACGTCAAGGAAGAACTCGACCTCGTTGCGCCCCACGGGCACGTCGACGCCGACGTGGAAGTCCAGCGAGTGGGTCCAGGGCCCGCGGCAGGCGTTGCGCGGCACGATCGCGCCGGGCGTGACGTCGCAGCCATCCGTCAGGAACCGCATCAGGTCGTCGAAGGACCCGTCGGTGACGATCACCTCTTCGGCGCCGCGCGGCACATAGAGCAGGTCGTTGCCCCGCGTCCCGTCGCCGTTGCTGTCGCTCCCGTCCAGGTAGCTGAAGGGCCGGCCCTGCTGGGCGTTGTAGTAGGCGGCCAGGGTGATTCCCGCCGGCCCGGCCGGAATGCGGTAGGAACCGGACAGGTTGAACCGGTGCCCCGGCGAGAAGTTCGAGATGCCCAGCGGCACCGCGTTGGGGTTGCCCGCGTGGTAGTTGAAACGCCAGTTCGAGGTGGCCTGGCTCGACCCGCCGTCGTTGACCGAGCGCGACTCGCCGTAGAGATACGAGCCGCTCAGGAACCAGTTGTCGCGGAACCGCTTGTCGAGCTTCGCGGCGATCGTCCAACTGCTCCCCTCGTTGGTGTTGGTCAGCAGGACGACGTTGCTGAAGTCCCGGTGCAGCCGCCCCTAGTGCTGTGCCACGTGTAAAACTTAGGACTGTCGGGGAACTCGTCTCGAGCCGAGAGAGTTCTCATGCCGGAGAAGAAGTACATCGTTCGACTCACCGCTCAGGAACGCGAGGTCTGTCAACAGACGGTCGGCAAGCTCAAGGGGAGCGGCGAGAAGGTGCGCCGCGCGCAGATTCTCCTGAAGGCCGATGCGGACGGACCGGCGTGGACCGACGAGCGGATCGCCGACGCCTTTTCGTGCCGCACCAAGACGGTCGAGAACATTCGCCAACGCTGCGTGCTGGAAGGCTTCGAGCGGGCGCTGGAACGCAAACAAAGGGCGTCGCCGCCGGTCCCCAAACTGCTCGACGGCGAACAGGAGGCGCAGGTCATCGCGCTGCGTCTGGGGCCGCCCCCGGAGGGGTACGCCAACTGGTCGTTGCGGCTGTTGGCGCGGCGGGTCGTCGAGTTGGGGCTCGTCGAGTCGGTCAGCCACGAAACCATCCGGCGGACGCTAAAAAAAACGAGATGACGCAGCGGAGAATCCAGTACTGGGTGATCCCGCCGCAAGCCGATGCCGAGTACGTGGCGAACATGGAACAGGTCATCGACGTGTATCAGAAACCCTACGCTGCGGATCGTCCCGTCGTGTGCATGGATGAGCAGCCGGTGCAGTTGGTCAAGGAAACCCGTCCGCCGATGGCGGCCACGAAGAAGCATCCCCAGCGTGTCGACTACGAGTACGAACGGGCCGGCACGGCCTCGGTCTTCCTGTTCTGCGAGCCGCTGGCCGGTTGGCGGCAGGCGACGGCCCGGGCCCGGCGTACGAAGGCGGACTGGGCGATAGAGGTCGCCGGCCTGTTGGAAGGACGCTACGCCGACTGCGAGAAGGTCACCTTGGTGTGCGACAACCTCAACACGCACACCAAGGGTGCCTTCTACGAGGTGTTCGAGCCGACCCGGGCACGGGAACTGGTCCGTCGCATCGAGTTCTGCTACACGCCGAAACACGGGAGCTGGCTGAACATCGCGGAGAACGAACTCAGTTCGATGACGCGCCAATGCCTGCACGGGCGCCGCATCGGCGACCTGGAGACGCTGCAAGCCGAAGTATCGGCGTGGTCGGCCGACGTCAACGGCATGCAGCGCGGTGTCGACTGGCAGATGAAGGTCGACGATGCGCGCTGTAAACTCAAGTCCGTCTATCCGAAGATTATGACGTGACGGACCACTAGGTCGGCCGCCCGTCCGGCGCGGCGCCGCTCTCGACGAGGTTCAGGTTGCGGTAGTCGATGTCCTGCAGCGTCTTCGAGAAGAGCAGCTCGACGCTGCCGATCAGGTTGAAGAAACCCAGGTCGCGGTCGTAGGCCAGGTTTCCGCGCAGGAGCTGCGGGAAGCGGTAGTCGGGATCGACCAGGTTGATCTCGTTGGTCGACGCCGAGCCGATGTCGGTCGGCTGGCCGTTCGGATCGGCCGAGAAGGGAATCCGGTTGTCCGGATCGAAGAACACCCGGATGCGCTGGAACTCGTTGCCGGTGTTCGAGTACTGGTTGGACAGCCAGACGTAGGGCGTGCGCCCGTGGAACAGCCCGAGGCCGCCGCGCACCTGCTGCCGCACCTGCTGGCTGGGGCTCAGGTCGTAGTTGAAACCGATCCGCGGCGACCAGTTGCGGGTCGCCGGCACCACGTCGGTTCCCCGCCCGTACAACTGGCCGACCAGCGGGTTGGCGGCAGGCGTGTCCGGAAAGATGGGCGCGTCCAGGCGCAGCCCGTAGGTGAGCGACAGGTCGTCGCGCACCCGCCACTGGTCGCCCGCGTAGAACCCGAGCTGATAGACCTGGAACTCGGCCGCCTGCCGCGGGTCGCTGGTCCGCGAGAAGCTGTAGCTGTAGGACTGCGCCAGCCCCTGCGCGAAGCGCTCCGGGCTGGTGAACTCGTAGACCCCGAAGTTGTCGCGGATGAACAGGTTGCGGAACCTGAACAGCTCGTTGTGGGTGCCGATGGTGAACTGGTGCCGGCCGCGCACCCAGGTCAGGTCGTTGTGGATCTCGATGATGTCCTGGTCGAGCGCGTTCGCCGTCGAGAACTGCTCCGTGCCGAAGCGGATCTCCTCGCCGCCCTCGAGGTCGATGGTGACCTGCGGGAACGGCGCGGTCCGCGGTCCCCGGCGGTCGCGGATGCGCTGGAAGCTGATGCGGGCCTGGTTCACCGCGCTGCCGAACGTGCTGTCGAGCTGGCCGACGGTGGAGTTGGTCGCGCTCTCGAACCGGTAGAAGTTGTCGGTGAAGCGGTAGCGGAAGCTCGACTGCGACCCGACGTCGGCCGTGCCGTTCACGTAGTTGTGCCGCAACGAGAGCCGGTGCCCCGGCGCCAGGTTGACGTCGGTGCGGACGAAGAGCTTGTCGTTCGGGTTCCCGCGGATGATCTCGCCGAACCCGCCGGGAACGTCGTAGCCGTAGCGGGTGTTGGCGACCTGCACGATCCGCTGCGCGTCGGCCAGGCGGCCGAAGTCGACGCCGGACGACCCGTCGAGCGAGTAGCCGACAGGCGTCTCGCGGCGCTGGCTCTCGAAGTTCGCGAAGAAGAACGCGCGGTTCCGGGCCAGCGGCCCGCCCACGCTGGCGCCCTGCTGGCGGTCGAAGAAGGTGGCGATCGGCACGTCGTCGACGCCGCTGCCGACCAGGCCCTCGTTGCGGCTGTAGAAGTAGCCGGTGCCGCTGAAGGCGTTCGAGCCGCTGCGGGTGATGACGTTGATGCCGCCGCCGGAGAAGCCGCTCTGCCGCACGTCGTAGGGCGCCACCACGAGCTGCAGCTCGCTGACCGCGTCGAGGCTGATCGGCTGCGTGTTCGCCTGTCCGCCCGGGGTACCCTGCCGCGCGAGCCCGAACAGGTCGTTGTTCACCGCGCCGTCGATCTGGATGTTGTTGTAGCGGCCGCTGCGCCCCGCGACGCTCAGGAAGCTCTCGGAGTCGTTGTTCCGGCTCGTCTTGACGAAGAACGGGTTTACCCGCGCGAAGTCCTGCAGGCTGCGCTCGAGGGTCGGCAGCGTCTCGATGACCCCGGCGGCGACCCCCGCGGTCGTGCCCGAACGCGACGGCGAGAACACCTCGCTCGCCTCCGCAGTCACCTCCACCGTCTCGGTCAACGTGGCGAGCTGCAGCGTGACCGGCACCTCCGTGGCTTCGCCGAGGGTCACGACGACGCCGGAGAGCGACTGCGTCCCGAAGCCGCTCATCGCGACCTCGAGGTCGTAGGGACCGACCTGCACGTTCAACAGGTCGAAGCGTCCGTCGGCCCGCGTGAAGCCCTCGTATCGCGTGCCGGTCGGCGCATGCACCGCGACCACCGCGGCCCCCGGCAGCACGCCCTGCTGCGCGTCGCGGACGACGCCGCCGATAGTGCCGGACGTGGCGTTCTGCGCCCCGGCGACGACCGGCCACCCGACCAGGGCCGTGACCACTACGGTTCCTGCAACCCACTGCGAACGACGATTCATGTCAGTTACCTCCAATGGAATGCAGTGTACGAACCGCGTGTGTCCGGTGCGCAACGGCAGCGTACCGCGCCGGGAAATGTCGGCGCGGAGACCGGAAAACCTCCCTGGCGCCCCACCCGCTGCAGCGCCATGCGCGCACCAACCGGAAGTCGTGGAGAGCCCACCCGTCGGTGGCCCTGCGGACTGCTAGACTGAAGCTTGGAGCGCCCGGCGGCTCGACAACTGGAGGCCGGACCGCAAGAACGAGACCGAAGCTCGGAACGGAAGGATTGAGATGGCCATCAGCGAGAGTCTGCTGCCGGAATTCGATCAGGAAATCGCGGGCGCCCGCAGGACGCTCGAGCGCGTGCCCGCCGACAAGTTCGACTGGCGGCCGCACCCCAAGTCGGGCACCATGGTCTGGCTGGCGGGCCACCTGGCCAACCTCCCCTCCTGGGCGCCGCTCACGATCAATCAGGACGAGCTGGACATGGCGCCCGGCGGGAAGCAGATGGATCCCCCGCCGACGCCCGCCGACACCGCGGAGCTCGTGGCGACGTTCGACCGGCACGCCGCCGAGGCTCGGGCCGCGATCGCCGCCGCCAGCGACGCCGACCTCATGAAGCCGTGGACGCTGCTGAGCAACGGCCAGACGCTGATGACCCTGCCGAAGGTGGCGGTGCTGCGCAGCTTCGTCATGAACCACCTGATCCACCACCGGGCGCAGCTCGGCGTCTATCTGCGGCTCAACGACATCGCCGTACCGTCGATCTACGGACCGTCGGCCGACGAAGCGCCGCCCGGCTTCTGAGGATCTCGCGCCCGCTTGCGGTAGAACGTTGGTGGGGATGCAGCAGGACCTCGAACAGTTGCAGCGGCGCTGCCACGGTGTCACGCGCTAGCGCCGCCAAGTTCGTCGCAAGGCTCCGTGCTTGGCCCCAGCCCCCACCGCTCTAGACCGCGCCGGGCGGCAGGCCCTGCTTGATCAACAAGACGCTGGAGCAGAGCGGTCCGCTGGGACCGAGTCCCCCGCACCATTCGCCTGAACGACCGCCCGTCCGTTCTGATCGGCGTGATGCCCGAGGGGTTCGAGTTTCCGTAGTGGGCGGCGAGAGGCAGTAGGCCGTCGTAACGTGGGTCAGCCCCGCCGCAGTGACCTCCGCCGCGACCTGCTTCGTCGTCGTCGACGGGACTGATGCGGGTGGCCCGCAACGCGGCGGCGAAGGCGAGCGGGCTCCGGGATCGTGCTACGGTTGCTCACCATGCCAATCGCCAACTCGATCCGCTCGACAGCAGCCGGCCGGCCGCTCGTCCTGACGATGCTCGCGGCCCTCGCCGCGGTGTCCCTCGCGTCGGCGCCGGCCGCCGCCCAGACCGAGGCCGCGGACGGGTTCGTCCCGGTGACCGACGCGATGCTCCAGGACCCGGCCCCCGGCGACTGGCTGACTTGGCGCCGGACGCTGGACGGCTGGGGCTACAGCCCGCTGGACGAGATCGACCGGGACAACGTCGGCGACCTGCGCATGGTGTGGACCCGCGCGCTGGCGCCCGGACGGCAGGAGGGCACCCCGCTGGCCTACGGCGGCGTCCTCTACATGCCGCAGGCGAGCGACGTGATCGAGGCGATCGACGCGGCGACCGGCGACCTGCTGTGGGCGCACCGGCGCGACCTGCCGGAGGACGTCTACGACTTCGTCGGCGGCAACTCGCGCAACAACCGCAACATCGCGATCTACGACCGCTTCATCATCAACACCAGCGACGACAACTACGCGTTCGGTCTCGACGCCACGACCGGCGAGATCGCCTGGGAGACGCGGATCTTCGACTACCGGGAGACCCCGGCCGGACACAGCTCGGGTCCGATCATCGCCGACGGCAAGGTCATCTCCGGGCGGAGCTGCCGGCCGCGCGGAGGACCCGAGTCGTGCGTCATCGTCGCCCACGACGCCCTCACCGGCGAGGAGCTGTGGCGGCGGCGGACCGTGCCGGCTCCCGGCGAGCCGGGCGACGAGACCTGGGGCGGGGTGCCCTACGAGCAGCGGGTCCACGTCGGCACGTGGATGCCGGCCAGCTACGACCCCGAGCTGCGCCTCATCTACCAGGGCACGTCGGTCACCTCGCCGGCCCCCAAGTTCATGCTCGGCGGCGTCGAGAACACGCACCTCTACCACAACTCGACGCTGGCCCTCGACGTCGACACCGGCGAGATCCGCTGGCACTACCAGCACATGAACGACCACTGGGACCTCGACCATCCTTTCGAGCGCATCCTGCTCGACACCTCCGTGGCGCCCGATCCGGACGCGGTGAGCTGGATCAACCCGCGCATCCGGCCGGGCGAGATCCGCAAGGTGATGACCGGCATCCCGGGCAAGACCGGCCTGGTCTACACCCTCGACCGCGAGACCGGCGAGTTCCTGTGGGCCACCCCCACCATCGCCCAGAACGTCATCAGCCACATCGACGGGGCGACCGGGGCGGTGACCGAGAACGCCGAGGTCATCTTCACCGCCGAGGGGCAGCAGGTGCTCGCCTGCCCCAACATGCACGGCGGCAAGGACTGGGAGGCCGGCGCCTACAGCCCGCTCACCAATACGATGTACATGCCGCTGCGCAACATGTGCCAGCGCCTCCTGGCGACCACCTCGCCCGACGCCTCGCACCGCATCTACGCGCTGGCCGTCCGCCACGAGCTGGCGCCCGGCACCGAGCAGCTCGGCACCGTCTACGCCATCTCCGCCGAGACCGGCGAGACCCGGTGGCTGCACCAGCAGCGGGCCGCGACGTTGTCGCTCGTCGCCACCGGCGGCGGCCTCGTCTTCGGGGGCGATGCGAACGGCCGCTTCCGCGCCTTCGACCAGGAGACCGGCGAGGTGCTCTGGGAGATCAACCTCGGCTCCCCCGTCTCCGGCTTCCCGATCAGCTACGCGGTCGACGGCCGCCAGTACATCGCGGTGGGCACCGGCCCGGCCGCGACCACCGCGAGCTTCCTGCAATTGACGCCGGAGCTGCGCCCGAGCAACGGGAACAACCTGTTCGTCTTCGCCCTACAGAACTGATATTGATGTAACCTATTTATATATAAATAGGTTACTGAAGTAAAGAAACGGCATTTACCACGCGCGTTACCACGATGTCAGGATCGCCGAGCTGGGGTCCACGTCAGTTCCGGGTCGTAACCGTTCGGTGGAGCCGGTATGGACATGCGGCCGAACCAGCCAGACGCGCCGTCGGGGTCCGGAGAAATCCGTGCGGACTGACCAGCTCGGCCTGCGGAGCCAGTGCGTTCTCGGCCGCACGGCGCGCTACCTGGCTCCGCTCACTTCAGCTCGTCCGCGCTCTTCTCGGCTGCGCGGGTTCACGCATCGACCGCCCAGTTGTCGGTCCGCTATACCGGCACGACCGAACGGTTACTCCGGGTCGTAACCGTTCGGCCAAGCCGGTATCCGGCGTTCCGGCAGTCGGGCAAGCATCGTCGCACAGCGAGCCGATCCGGTCCGGGGCTCTCCCTGCGCAGGGACATTCGATCGGTGCTGGCCGTCGACAACGCCAGCGTCCGGTTGGCCCGCTCCCATGTCCATACCGGGTTCACCGAACGGTTACCCGGGTCGCCGGGACGCCGGGTCGCCACCCGCGCGGGCACGTGCCCACCGTTGCCGATGAGGCCCGTCGCCGTGGCCACGAAGAGCGCCTCGGACAGGTCGAGCAGCAGGTCGAGGCAGTGGTCGCGGAAGCTCGCCCCAGGCGCCCGGCCCGAGCGCGTCGAGCAGCGCCGCCGCCGCGCCGGCATGGCATCGCCGGTTCCGCGTTCAAGGAGATGCCTTTAACGCCACGCAGAATACTCGGAGGTCCCGGAACACCTCAGGCCGTGAAGCACGAGTTGCCTGGCTACGCGACCACGGCTCCCGATGATCAACGCTTGTAAGCGACTGATACTACGCGACTTATGGCCTCCGTAGGCAACTGTTTCCCTCGGCGCATCCCACGTATCGGTCCGGCTTACAACGGACCATGATCGCCATCCCCGGACGCCCTTCGACCGCGAGAATCCTAACGGCCGTCCGCGTTGCCTCAACAGCCCGAGAAGCTTCCGGTGGCCGTGGTATCATGATTTGATGCACGATCACAGTTCAACGCGGATGAGCCAGATCGTCACCAACGTCTATGAGGCGTTCCGGGCCGCCAACGTCCAGGAAAGACGTCGCCAAAGCCACCGCCGGTGTCTGGCCGCTCATCTACGCCCCGACCGACGCCTCCAGCCGCTTCTGGCGTTCTGTGCCGCGTTACAGAGTCGCCGGCCGCATTCATCACGCCACAAACAGTCGGCTCCGCCACGGACTGCTGCTGGAAACACGAGGAGAACCCATTGGTGAATGACGCTCGTGGCTCTTTGTGGAGGCGCTGGGATCTGCATGTGCATACCCCGGCATCTCTGTACCACAACTACGGCTCGGGTAGCGACCTATGGGAACGCTTCATCACGGCACTCGAGCAGCTTCCTGCAGACTTCTCCGTCATAGGAATCAACGACTACCTCTTCCTCGACGGCTACCGCAAGGTCCTCGAGTTCAAGAGCCAGGGACGCCTACAGAACATTGACGCCTTCCTTCCCGTGCTCGAGTTTCGACTCGCGCGCTTCGCCGGAACCGAGGACAAACTCAGGCGCATCAACTACCACGTAGTATTCTCAAACGAAATCACCAGCGACCAGATTGAGCAACAGTTTCTGAATCAGCTCAAAGCACACTACACACTCAGCCCCGGAATCGAAGCGGACTGGGCCGGGGTCGTTACCCTTCAGAGTTTAGAAGATCTTGGCAAAGCAATTGTAGCCAGTGCACCGGCCGACAAGAAGCCAGACTACGGCCCGCCGGTACTAGAGGGGTTTCGTAACTTAAACCTCTCAGTTGAGAAGATCAGGGACGCTCTCGACTCCCCCTACTTCAAGAACAAATACATCACGGCGGTAGGCAAGACCGAATGGACCTCACTCAAGTGGACTGACCAATCGATCGCTGAAAAGAAGACGATCATCAACGAACCCGATGCACTCTTTGTATCGGCTGCCAACGCGGATGCCTATAGGCGGGCACGTGAAACGCTGCGCGCACAAAACGTGAACGATCACCTGCTTGATTGTAGCGATGCTCATAACTGGGCTGAGTCCGGCGACAAGGACTCGCTGGGTCGTTGTGAGTTATGGTTGAAGGCGGATCCAACATTCCGTGGCCTGCAACATGCTCTTCTCGAATTCGAAGACCGCGTTTATGTTGGCAGCGAACCGCCCAAAGAGACGAACGTCAAGAGCAGGCCTCAACGGTACATCCGATCGCTAGAACTTCGAAAGGTCGACGGTGCGCCACTCCGTGAGGCGTGGTTTGACTGTTCGGTCCCATTCAATTCAGGGCTGATTGCCATCATAGGAAACAAAGGGAGTGGCAAGAGCGCGCTAGCCGACATCATAGCACTTGGAGGAAACAGTCAGCAACAAGACAACTTCTCATTCCTGAACGAGAACAAGTTTCGCAACTCACGCGAAGACAAGTCAGTGCATTTCGAGGCAACTCTATCGTGGCACAGTGACGACAAGGAGGTATATATTCTTTCCCAACGGCAGGACCCCGAGGACGTGGAGCGAGTCAAGTACATCCCTCAAAGTTACTTGGAGACTCTCTGCAACGAGCTCGCCTCCGAAGGAGGCGGAGCCTTCGACCTGGAGTTGCGCGCCGTTATCTTTTCGCACATTCCGAACGCCGAGCGTCTCGGCAAGCAGAGCTTGGATTCCCTTCTTGACTATCTTGGCGAGGAGACCTTTGATCGCATCAACGCCCTGAGAGGAGAGCTTTCGAAAACCAACCGCACAATATCCGCGCTTGAGGAGGATGCGGCACCGGACCACAAACGCGAGATAGAAAAGCGGCGAACGGCTCGTCTGAAGGAGCTGAGCATACTGAAGAGGAACGAGCCAATAGCTGTAGCGAAACCTGACTCGGATCCTCAAACGAAGAAGGCGATCGAGGAGTGCCAGTCTGCCATCGAGGCTCAGCGCAAGTTGATTGTGGATCTGGAGTCCAAGGTCGAAACCGCCAAAGCTACTCGGGCGTCACTTCTAACGAAGACTGCAACTGCCGAGAAGATACTCCAGCGTATTCGGAATCTTGAGGAAAGTTGCCGACTCGCCGAACGAGAATCGGAAGCGGATCTTGCAACCCTCGGATTGGCGTGGAGCGACCTCGTGAAGGTTGCCATCGACACGGGTACGGTCAGGGAGCTTCATGCGAAACTGACCACTGAGGAGTCCGCCACTAGGGAGCAGCTGGACTCCGAAAAGGAAGGAAGTGACGTTTCACTTCTCACAACTGCGAAGCAGAGGATAATCCAACTTCAGAACCAGCTCGACGCGCCGACGCGGCGACACCAGGAGTACCTGAGTTCGTACAAGGAGTGGAAGGATGCGGTAGCGCGACTCGAAGGCGAAGCCAACGACCCGGAGTCGATCTCGGGCCTGCAGGCCGAGCTGCAGCGCATTTCCGAACTCCCTGCTCAGATTGCCGCACTGGAAGCGACGCGTCTTAGTATCTGCATGGCCATCTACGCCCAGGTCGCTGGACTTAAGGAGAGCTACCGGAGACTCTATAGCCCGGTTCAGGACTTCATTCAAAGACACAAGGCACTTGCTGAAAGCATCAAGTTGTCGTTCGACGTTCGAATCAGCGAAAAGAACCTCGTGGACAGTCTTTCTGACTGGATAAACAAGGGAAGGTCCGGATCCTTTCAAGGTGCTGAAGAAGGTACCGCGAAGATAAAGGAACTTGTCAAGCGAAACGCGTTCGACAGTCCTGAGGGAGTAGAGGCATTCCTTAACGAGTTTATGCAGGCACTCAAGAATGATGTGCGACAAGACAAACCACGTCCCATGTCAACCCGATCGCAGCTCAGGAGCCAACGGACGGCGGAAGGATTCTACGATTTTCTGTTCGGCCTCGACTACCTTGAGCCGCAGTATGCGCTCAAGATGGAAGGAAAGGAGCTTTTCGAACTGTCTCCCGGAGAGCGTGGACTTCTCTTGCTACTGTTCTACATTCTCGTCGAGAAGAACGACGGTCCGCTCATTGTCGATCAACCGGAGGAGAATCTGGACAATGAGACCGTTCACGAGATCTTGGTGCCGTCGATCAAGCTCGCGAAACAGCGTCGTCAGATCATTGTCGTTACCCACAACCCCAACCTGGCTGTCGTCGCGGACGCAGATCAAGTCATCGCTGCGAGTATCGACAAGAAGAAGATGTGCAGAGTCACCTATGTTTCAGGAGCTCTGGAGAATCCGACTGTCAACCAGCACGTGGTCCGGTACCTGGAAGGGACGCTGCCGGCATTCATGAACCGCGACGAGAAGTACATTCGCTCGGCCTAACGGGCATGATTCGGGAGCATATCGGGCCGGTCGAGGTCGGCCGCGATGGGCTTGGCGCGAAGTATCTGACCTCATGGGCGACGGTTGGATGGGCGTGACCGGTGAGTAGCTGGTGTGCCCAATAGGCACCGGCCGGGCTGTTGGCGACGTATGACTCATTCGACGCCGTTGCACTTGACCGTCCCGCTGGCAGCGGGCGTCTGCGACGATTTCCAGCAGCACGTCCTGGCGATCTCCGCCTCGGTCAGCGCGTTCAGGTTCTCGCGCTCGGTTTCTTAGAAGTCGTCCCGTGGCCGGAACGCTCTCACCAGAGCGCTGCTGTGTGACCGTACGGTACCGGCGATACGACACGCCGTTGGGCGCCTTCATCGCAAGCGCAAATCCGGACTGACGTTCCGAAGCAGCTCGTCGACCCTGTCCAGGGTGTCCGCGGGCACGTCCTTCGCATCGTCTCCCAGTTGCACGGTCAGTCGGAATCCCAGCCGTACGCCGGCGACGCCTTGACAATCTCGTCCAACGGATCAACAAGATCCTGGAGCGCGTCAGGTACCAGGGGAGCCGACGCCTTGTAGGCCTCCGCCGGAATCGCTACGCCTATCGGCTCGGTGGTCGGCGGCCTCAGGTTCACCGTTGCCGCAGCCGTCACCTCACAGGGCCACGTCGCCGTCCGGAAAGGAGTACCGACTGCCGACGGAGCTGGAATTGCGGGCGGCACGGGTGAAGTGGGGGAGTCCATCGACCACGACCGCCGTCATGACCTCGCCCAACCGCCCGGCTCGGCCGTCGAGCCGCGGTCCTCCATGGTCATGATGGTCGGACACAGCGGGCACGAGGCGCCTGACCGGCTCATCGTGCCGCCACCGATCCTCCGGTCATGTTTGCGCCGCTGGGCAGCGGTGGCATCCCCTTCAGGCGCGTCCACCTCGACGCCGAATACGACGCCGTCGCGCTCGGCGTTCGGCGTCATCGTCAGCACCACGCGCTTGGTGCCCTTCTTCGCGAGCCAGCGGGTCTTGAGTGTTGGCGAGCGCCGGAATGTGCGGGTTTCTCGCCGACGGTCGACCACAAGATGTTGTCGTAGATCGGCGCCGTCGAGGCCGACAGTGTTCGCGTGTGCTCATCGCCGTCAAGGCGCGTCGCTGCGCTCCGCCCCCGCTTCGCGGGGCTAACGGCCTTGACGGCGGCTCCGCGCACGCTCGTCCAGACTGGCCCTCGTCCGACGGCGCCACAACATACACCCCTACTACATGTTGTGGTCGATGATCTGTTCGGATTGACGCGTTTCTCAGCGCTCGTTGACATGGGATCGTGGCGCGGCAGCCCTTGCAGCGGACCGTTCGAGCCCAGAGATAGGCGACGGTCGGCTCCGCCACCCAGCGCGGCTTGCGCCGATCCTCGAGCCAGGCAGCATCGAACTCCGTATTCAGCGATCGGACGTCGGTCTCGCCGTCCGCGTCGGGGCTGAGAAGCGTCAGCGGTCGCGCTTCGAACGGCTCCAGTCCCGGCGCGAGCGCCTGAAACGCCGCGTACGTCGGATAGCGGTCAGCGAGCCGTCGCCTCGCCGCCATCAGCACCTGACGGCCCCACGCGCGCACGTGCCAACTGAGGTCCGCCTCCATCGCCGGCCTGGTTTCAAGCAGCTCCGGTTCCGCGTCCCCCGCATCACCTAGACCGAGCTTCGCGCATTCGCGCCTCAGCGCGCGGCCCTTGAAGCCCTTCCCCTTCAAGAACGCGGTCATGAAATCGCCGTCCCGCAGCGCGAAGTCCGGCAACGCCCGGGTGCGGCCAGCGAGTTTCCGCGGCTAGTCGAGCGTGCACCTTCAGGATGAACCACGCCACCGGATTTGATGTCGACCGCCGTGGCCTCACAACCACTCACAACCCAAACGCATCGCTTCCACAGCGGGATCGCGCCGCCGCCTCCGAACGGATCGAGCACCCGCGGAGCACGACCGTTGTAGGCTTCACGAATCCGCGCGCGGAACCACTCAAGATCCGTGTCCTTTGCCCGCTTCCAGTGCAGGATCCCGCCTCGGGTCTCGCGCTTCCGTTTCGCGACCATCCGCCCGTCCACCCGTTCGTCCTCCACGGTCTCGATGATGGTGCCGGCCATCCGCTCGTAGATCGCCTTACGCTCCCGAGGGTCATCCGGGTCCGGCGTCAGCGCAGCGATCAGCGCCGCCCGGCACGCCGCCAGCGGACGCCGCGCCGGCCAGATGTGCAGCGTCGAGTTCTTCTCGTGGACGGCGTCGAGGGAACCTGTTCCAGGGGGAACGCCACCTCAATGAGGCGCTTGTCGGCGGTGGTCACGTGCCGGCGCGTCTCCTGGGTTCTCATGAAGTCTCCGCGCCGTCAAGCGTACAGATCGGCCATCCGAAACAGATATGAGTACGCACCGCAATCTACCGGCTTCGAACCAACCCCGCCAAGTAGAGTCGCGCCGGCACCGATGATCAGACCGATTGGATCGCCCGACGTCGCGCTCCACGCCGCGCCGGCGATGCCGAGCCCAAACGACGCCGGTTGTTTCCATGCCTTTCTGGAGCTTCGCTTGATGTCCCTTGCAAGATCCTCGATCTCCTCGCCACGGTCAATCAGAGCCGCGGCTCGGTCGCCGGGGGGAAGAAGACTGAGATCCCGTACGAACTTCCTGATCGCCAACCTGTACGCGCGGTAGTCTTTCTGGTGTTCGGTGCGATATGACAGGACTTCATCAAGCGGCACGGCACCCAGATCTACGCCAACAATTTCCAGGTCCGTCGCCACAACGTTGCCCGCGGACGGCACGGACGGCAGCGATAGGAACTCCGTCAGCGCCTTGACCAAGCTGGCTCGATCCGTAGCTGGTTCGAGTACGAGACCGAACTGGCGGCCCTGCGGGACCAGAATCTGGGCGAGGAGGACCAGAACGAGTGAATGGACCATCGGATGGAGGGGAACGGAGACCCCGTCCTCCGTGTCGCGAGCAAGGCCGCGGGCCTTCAATTCCTCCACGATCATCCGGACGAGCTCGCCGTCGCCGAAGCCTCCCAGGCGCGAGTAGGAGAGCTCATGGAAGTGGGTGTGCTCTGTCCCGAGCGGGTCGAGTGCGCCCGACGCGATTATCTCGGTCAGGGCCCCGGCGAGCTTCTCGGTCGCGGGTTTGTCGACGACTTTTTCCGGCTCGAGGATGTGGAGCAGTCCGGCGTCGAGGAGCGGCTCGGCGGTTTCGGGTACGACGGCGCCGGGACGATCCTTCATGTACTCCGGCACCAGCAACGCAACCCCGTCGAAGAATAGCAAGAGGTTCTTGACTGCATCGTCAGACCGCCAGATCCAACCAGGGTAATAGAAAGCGACCTCGGGAGGTGCGGCATCCGGTTCAGGCTCGTTCTGTTTGTTCATCGAATCATCCTCATCCGGTCACGGCGTTGGGCCGCACCGGGGTATCCCCGGCGGCGCCGTCGGCTGCCGCGTGCACAGACTTCGCGGGAATGGCGTAAGCGGAGAACTCTCGGTTCCTCGCGAGCAGCTTGGCGAACGGGTCACGGACCCGGACCAACCGTGGCCGGGCCGTCGCGCAGTCGTAGGCGACGTACAGCCAGTAACCGCCCCGCAGGTTGCAGGCCTTGGCCCATTCGTTCTCCGACAGCTCGATGTCTCCGGTTCCTGCCCGGCCCTTGACTTCGATGGCGCGGCGGTTTCCGTCGGGGCCTTCCGACAGGAGGTCGAACCCAGGCCAGTCGCCGAGCCCGGCACGCCGCGCCAGCTCGGGACGGACACGTCGCGGACGGCGGCTCCCGCCGCTTCCTCTCGCGCCTGAGCCAGTCGCATGGCGATATCCTCCGACCAGCGCGGTGTGGTGCCGTCGGTCAGTCGGGTTGCGGGTCGGCAGCACGCCACCATGTCTGCGTCGCCCGCCACGACCAGCGACGGCTCCCTTTGTAGCAGCTCCAGACGCCGTTGCTTGTCGGCGGCGAAACGGCGCTGTTCGTCCTTCACTCTGGCCAGCTCCGCCGCCGCTTGGCGATCTCAACGCCGCCGCCTTGTGATCGGATCCGCGGGCCAGCCAGTCGAGCCGCTCCGGAAGCGACCGCTCGATCCGCGCCCGATGCTCGTCCACGAGGCGCGCGAGCGCCCCGCCGACGAGCCATTCGCGGGCCGCGTCGGTCAGGCGAGCCGCTATCCGCGCGAACGGGACGCTGCCGGGCGCGACGTCCCGCGCCCCCCGCAGCAGCAGCAGATGCTCCAGCGGGATGGGCTCGATGGCGCCGTCACCGTCCTGGCGGAGTCCGACAAGCCGGCTCTCGACAACCTCCGGATTGGCGTCTTGGCCCCTGAGTTCGTCAACCACTGCGAGTGACCCTGCTGCCAGCGGCTGTCGCTGGCGGACCACCGACACGCGTGCCAGATGGAACAGGTACGGCGCGTCGGCATGCGGATCGACGAAGACGGCGCCGCGCCGGGCCTCGTCTGCGTGCCGTGACAGCAGGACGGCGCAGAATCGGCCGAACACCGGTTCGCCGGGGCGCAGCCAGATAACCTCCGAGCCGTTCGCCGGCCGGGACAACGTAAAGCCGCCGTCTGCGCCGGGGTAGGTCTCGATCTCGCTCAGGACCGGATCCAGCCCGCCCGGACGCTCCTGCGCGAGCCGGAAGACGCCGTCCGGGGAGCCGTCCAGGCGCAGGCCGACGAGCGGTACGGCGGCGGTCAGGAACCGACGGACGTAGCCGGGCAGCAGCCGCCGGTACGGTTCCTCATCGACAGCCGTCCGTAGCGCGGGGAGGCGGCTCTTGACCTCGCCGCCCCCGAAACGCGCCCGCTCACGTTCGCCGAGCGCGCTTATCTGCTCCGCCGTCAGCAGGCCGGCGATGCCCTTGACGGCCGAAGCGGCTCCCTCCTCGGTCGACGCCTGCTCCAGGTAGTCCTTCAGCGACACGTTCTCGAACAAGCGGCCCACCACGTCGAAGACCTTGGCCGAGTTGAGCTGCTGGCGGATCAGTTCCAGCTTCTCAAGCAGCGTCTTGAGCACCCGTCCCTCGCGCGTCTCGCCGGCGAGCAGGTTGACGATGACGACCGGGTCGTGCCGCTTGGATCCGGCCCATCCGCTGTTCGAGCCGCGCCGGGTTCCAGGGCACGTCGTAGTTGATCATCAGCCAGCAGAATTGCAGGTTGATCCCCTCGCCTGCGGCATCGGTCGCGACCAGACAGGTGGCCCCGCCATCCTCGCGCGGTCGCCGGAACAGCTCTACCTGCGCTTCCCGCTCCCGGTAGTCGAGGCCGCCGTAAATCAACGCGACCTGCCCCGTGAAACGGAGGAAGGGACGTGGGGACTGGCGTGAGTCGGTTCCCGGCACACAGGGCCGGATGGCGTGGCTTCGGTCGAGCCGCCGCCGCAGGTCGTCGTTGTTGGCCTTCTCGGTGAAGGTGAACGCGACGATGTTGCGCGGCTCCAGGGAACCGGGCCGTTCCGGGGTCAACAGATGCACGACGCGGCGGGCGACGACCTCCGTCTTGCCGGATCCGGCGCAGGCGATGAGCTGGAGGTTGCGCCCATCGTGCTCGATGGCTCGACGTTGTGCGTCGGTGAGATCCATGGGGTTCCACTTGTCGCGCGGATCCGGTGCCGCGTGGCTCGGTATTCTACAGTGCTCGGCGAACCTGGAAGTGGTATACGAGACGCACCGACCCGTCGGGATCCAGGCCGCTTGCTGCAGGGACGGCGTCCGCACCCTTCAGCGGGCCCGCTCGTCCAGCATCACGCCCATCCGCCCTGCGGGCGGACGGGTTGGCATCCAGCAGACCGGATTGCAGAACGCGGTCGAAGGCGGTCGCAGTCCCTCGGATTGTTCCACGGAGGCGGCGGCCGTGCGGTGGCTGTCGGGGCGCGAGTAGTCCATCCGATGACCATCGGTCACGTGGCACTACGGCGGTCGTCGCTGACTTCGTTGCTCCACCGTGACCATCGACACACGCACGCGCGGTTACTGGCGCTCGGTCCGGGCCGATCCGGCGCTCACCATGCCGAGGAAATCGGCGCGCATGCGGTCGAGCTCCTCGAGCGGCGCGAGGTCCTGAAGCGTGACCACGACGGTCTCGATCCCGCCGTCGCTGCTGGCCATGCTGTCTCGGGGACGTGGCGCTGAGCACGGACGGCGGCGGCGGCCTCGCCTTTCACGGACACCCTCACGGGGCTGTCGCTGGACGTGCGGGTGCGGACGCTGCTGGTGACCAAGCCCACGGGTTCACCGAGCGCGGGATGTCGCTGTCGTTCGGGTGGGACCCGACGCCATCGAGCCCGCTGGGGTTGACCGCGCGGATGGCCCCGTCGTCGGGCGGGTAGGCGACGGGCCGACGCGCTGTGCGGCGGCCAGATGGGGCTAAGCGCCGGCGAGGCACGTGTGGCGGCTACGGCAGCTGACGCGACGTCGTTCGAGGAGGTCCTGCAGAGGCCGCTGGCGGAAGCCCGGGTGCGTGGGAGGCACGGAACTGTGACCTGACCGGCGCAGGTGGCCGTTTCACTTCACCCTACTTGCCACGAGGTGAGCGGGCATGACCGAGCCCGCCCACCCCGGGGGAGAAGGCGTCTGCGCGAACTTCGCCGCCGTCGTGGGTGGTCGGCGGCTTCCTCGTGTTGCCGGCTGATGGCGAGCAGACGCGAGGCGCGGACCGCGTCGGGCTATGATCACGCGGCGTGGGGACTCCGGGAGAAGAGATCAGACAGGCGAATTGCGGGTGCTGAGCCGCGGCAAAGGAGCGGCGAACGGGTCATGCCCTAATCGACGTCGTGCGGGTGGAGGACCAAGCGTTTCCGCCGGTCGAGCAAGGGCGCCCAGAATATCCGATTCGGACCTACCGGCCTC
The DNA here is from genome assembly GCA_963662835.3 of Vicinamibacterales bacterium. GTDB lineage: Bacteria > Acidobacteriota > Vicinamibacteria > Vicinamibacterales > UBA8438 > WTFV01. The sequence goes on along the minus strand of CAXXVU020000002.1, from coordinate 2,074,688 downwards.
ACGAAACGCCGCCGACTCCAACCGAAGTCCGAGTCGGTCGTCGAGGCGGTGACCCGCAGGCTCGCCGCTTCCGGGCGCTGCCCCGAAGGCGCCGCGCAATCAGATCCGCGGCGGATGCGGACCAAGGCGCGCAGGTGAGGGCTCTCGATTACGATAGCGGAGCTACGGTTCATGCTCAGGAACCGTCGAATCCGGCCATGGGCTGAGTCGTTGTGGAGGCGCTGATACATGAAGGCACACGGTTACCGGGTCGGTGCGAATGAGGCATGGTACGACGACGCCGATGTTCCGACCGAAGACGGTCGTCTCGAATCGTTCACCACTATTACGCGTCGGCACATCGAGCCGTGGCTGTCGGCTGTATTCCAAAGCGAGCACTTGAACCTCCTGCTTGGTAGCGGCTTTACGACTGCGGTCGGCGGAATCGCCGGCGCGCCGGCGACGACGATGGAAACCCTTGCGCTGGGGACGCCGCACGACGCGGCCATTGAAGCGCACACTCGTACGAGCGCCGCCCGACTTGGTCGCGGTGGACCGAACATGGAGGATCAAGTTCGAAGCGCGTTGGCGCTGATGGAGGGGTTGACCATCACCGGCGACACCGCTGCCGCTGCAGCCATCAAGACTGCTCTGGACGTTCAACTTGGCCGGTTCCTGCGGTCACTGCTAGCCACCGAGGCGGGCATCGCCAGCGGCGGCACGACGGAGGGCCGAGCGGAAGCGGCGAACACTCTGCAGTCCTTCTTGATGAGCTTTGCAAGTCGTGCCGCATCTCGGGAGCGCCTGCACGTCTTCACCACGAACTACGACCGCCTTGTCGAGCATGGTTGCGACGTCGCTGGCCTGCGCGTTGTGGATCGGTTCGTTGGTGCGCTGACGCCGGTATTCCGTTCATCTCGACTTGAACTCGATCTCCACTACAACCCTCCTGGGATCCGTGGTGAACCTAGTGGTCCGTCACGTCATAATCTTCGGATAGACGGACTTGAGTTTACAGCGCGCATCGTCGACCTTCATCTGCCAGTCGACACCGCGCTGCATGCCGTTGACGTCGGCCGACCACGCCGATACTTCGGCTTGCAGCGTCTCCAGGTCGCCGATGCGGCGCCCGTGCAGGCATTGGCGCGTCATCGAACTGAGTTCGTTCTCCGCGATGTTCAGCCAGCTCCCGTGTTTCGGCGTGTAGCAGAACTCGATGCGACGGACCAGTTCCCGTGCCCGGGTCGGCTCGAACACCTCGTAGAAGGCACCCTTGGTGTGCGTGTTGAGGTTGTCGCACACCAAGGTGACCTTCTCGCAGTCGGCGTAGCGTCCTTCCAACAGGCCGGCGACCTCTATCGCCCAGTCCGCCTTCGTACGCCGGGCCCGGGCCGTCGCCTGCCGCCAACCGGCCAGCGGCTCGCAGAACAGGAAGACCGAGGCCGTGCCGGCCCGTTCGTACTCGTAGTCGACACGCTGGGGATGCTTCTTCGTGGCCGCCATCGGCGGACGGGTTTCCTTGACCAACTGCACCGGCTGCTCATCCATGCACACGACGGGACGATCCGCAGCGTAGGGTTTCTGATACACGTCGATGACCTGTTCCATGTTCGCCACGTACTCGGCATCGGCTTGCGGCGGGATCACCCAGTACTGGATTCTCCGCTGCGTCATCTCGTTTTTTTTAGCGTCCGCCGGATGGTTTCGTGGCTGACCGACTCGACGAGCCCCAACTCGACGACCCGCCGCGCCAACAGCCGCAACGACCAGTTGGCGTACCCCTCCGGGGGCGGCCCCAGACGCAGCGCGATGACCTGCGCCTCCTGTTCGCCGTCGAGCAGTTTGGGGACCGGCGGCGACGCCCTTTGTTTGCGTTCCAGCGCCCGCTCGAAGCCTTCCAGCACGCAGCGTTGGCGAATGTTCTCGACCGTCTTGGTGCGGCACGAAAAGGCGTCGGCGATCCGCTCGTCGGTCCACGCCGGTCCGTCCGCATCGGCCTTCAGGAGAATCTGCGCGCGGCGCACCTTCTCGCCGCTCCCCTTGAGCTTGCCGACCGTCTGTTGACAGACCTCGCGTTCCTGAGCGGTGAGTCGAACGATGTACTTCTTCTCCGGCATGAGAACTCTCTCGGCTCGAGACGAGTTCCCCGACAGTCCTAAGTTTTACACGTGGCACAGCACTAGATTCATGGAAGGCGTCATCCGGATCACCAAGCTACACGGATCGCTCGACTGGCTGCTCGATCCCGCTGAAGGGCGCATCAGGAAACGTGGCATCCCGTTTGGCGCGGATGGGAATCACTCAGAGCTTCCGAACGCGCCCGCGGACAGCGCAATGATCTATCCGAACGCGGCGAAGGATGTCGAGACAATAGAGTATCCGTATGCAGAACTGTTTAGGGATTTCGCCGCTGCCTTGTGTAGGCCCAATACGGTTCTCGTGACATACGGTTATGGGTTTGGCGACGACCATATCAACCGAGTAATCACCGACATGCTCACCATTCCGTCAACTCACTTGGTCGCCATCGCGTACTCGGCAGACGAGCGCCTTGAGCGATTCCTGGACAGATCCGGGCGTGAGGCTCAGATTTCGGTCATGGTCGGGCAGCACTTCGCCGACGTCAGGTGCCTTGTAGAACACTACCTGCCGAAACCCGCACTTGACCACATCACCGCCAGGATGACGGAGCTTCTCAAGCGTCGACCGGACGGCTTCCCCGGAAACGGTCGAGAACAAGCAGAGGCCGTAGGCCCAGATGGCACCATCGAACAAGGCGACATAGGCCAATGACGACGCCAGTCGAACGTATTGCAAGTCTTGTGATCGGGACGGTTGAGTCCGTCTCCCCGGACGAGATCCGAGTCGCACTCGACGTTGACGCGCCGCACGCCACCGCCCTGAACGCCGGCACGCCGGCCGCGTTTCCCCGTCTCAACAGCTACGTCCTAATTCCGAATGAGACCGGTGCTACGGTTGGGTACATTGCATGGATCGGAATCGAACGTTCACCGTACCCTAAGCGATCTGGCTTTCGCGACTTCGGATTGATCGACCTTCCGTTCCCCCTACGCAAGCTGTCCGTGTCGCCTGTCGGAACGCTGACATCGCGTCGAGAGGGCGGGACGAGCTCTGACCTGTTCGAACTAACGCGTGGCGTTTCCGCGTTCCCGTCATGTGGTGATCAAGTACTGGTGCCGACGCCGGCGCAGATCGCGGCCATCGTCGGAGGGAGGACCGAAGACAAGCGGGTTCGGATTGGGTCGTCGCCACTTGCGGCCAACGCGACGGTGATGGTTGATCCGGACAAGCTATTTGGCAGACATCTAGCCGTCCTGGGTAACACCGGGAGTGGTAAGTCTTGCACGGTGGCGGGCCTGATGCGTTGGTCGATTCAGGCTTCAGAAGAGGCCATCGCAGGTGGCGCCAGTACTCGACGGCCGAACGCGCGATTCATCGTCCTCGATCCGAACGGCGAGTATTCGAAGGCGTTCGAGGACATTCCGGAGCGCGTACGAGTCTTTCGTCCTGGCCGAGGAGAGCAGGCGTTTGTCCTCCCGGCATGGATGTGGAACGGACACGAGTGGGCGGCAATGTCGCAGGCTCAACCAGGCGCACAGCGTCCGTTGTTGATGCAGGCCCTCAGGCACCTTCGCTCCGGTGGTGCACTTCGCGAGCCCCTTCACGCGCAAGTCGTTAGACAAGTGCGCATGTTCCGCTCCCGCACAGTGGCCTACATCGCGGACGGAACTGGAGCGTCGTACACCGATTTCGTTCCACTTCTCAACTGCTGTCAGCTATTCCGCAACCTGCAAGCTGTCATGCAGGACTTTGCAGATCGCACCCCGGATGGCCACGCGTCCAGACCGCATCTCGACGCGTTGGCGGAAAGGGCTGGGGCGTTTTGCAATGCGCATGCCGCACACGATGAGCGTCGCGGCCGGCCTAACTACACTGCACCGAACGTGGCGGAATTCCATGCGTTCCTCCGACTCTTTGACGCCGTCGAACAATCGCTACCACCGGTGCCGCTTGAAGAGGAAGTGGGCGAGGACACGCCTGCGCCATTCGACGTTCAGGTCTTGGCTGATCATGTCGATGCGCTGGCTGCGGAGAGCGCATCGAATGCCAACGTGGCGAACTTTATAGCAACGCTGACTCTGCGGATTCGCTCCATGCTGGCTGACCAACTGCTAGCATCTGTGGTCGCGCCAGACGCGCCGATTTCTCTCGAGCAGTGGCTCCGTAGAACGATCGGAAGCGACGGAGCGGAGCACGGCCAGATTGCGGTTATCGATCTATCACTCGTGCCATCGGGTGTTATGCATATCGTTATGGCCGTTCTCGCGCGCCTTGTTTTCGAAGCGCAACAGAGATATCGACGCCAGCATCCCGACGGAAGAGCGTTGCCGACGGCGCTCATTTTGGAGGAAGCTCACACGTTTGTGCGCCGCGGATATGACGATGACGGTCCAGCGGTGGCCCCAGCGCGATTGTGTTGCGAGGCGTTTGAGAGGATCGCCCGCGAAGGCAGGAAGTTTGGGCTTGGAATGGTTCTGTCGTCACAGCGACCGTCGGAACTCTCGCCGACTGTCTTGGCGCAGTGCAATACGTTCCTGCTCCACCGAATCGTCAACGATGTTGACCAGAAGCTGGTTTCCAATCTCGTTCCGGACAACGTCGGTGGTCTTTTGAAGGAGTTGCCTAGTCTACCGTCGCGGCACGCCATCCTTCTGGGCTGGGCGACGCCGATTCCGGTGTTGGTTGAGGTCGAGGAGCTGGCCGAGGAACACCGTCCACATTCGGCGGATCCGGACTTCTGGGATGTGTGGACGTTGGCTAAAGAACGGCGTATCGATTGGGCCGCCGTAGCCAACGAGTGGACCGGAAACCGGCCGCGACGGCGGGAAGGTGCGCGCGGCGAAGGGCAGGAGCAGTGACGAGGCTGGTACGGGAAGTGCGTACGCGATGGGCGCTCAGGACATCGTAGTCGCTCGGTCGCCGGGGGCGCCGCATTTGGGCGGCGGGTTGGCGCTGGCAACCTCAGCAGTGCGGCGTGCGGGTGGAGCGGGTGCCGTTGGCGGCGGGCAACAGCGTGTTCACGGCGCCGTTCGAAGAGCTGGCGGCGTATCTGGCGCAGGTGACCGACCGGACGACGGTCAGTCGCGCGTTGGGGATTTCGTGACAGGCGTTGGGGGCATCGTCGAGCGAATGGTGTCGCGGCGGCTGGACCCGGAGCGGCTCGCCGGGCTGTGGCGCATCGGGGTCGATGAGTTCAGCTACCGCAAAACGGCATCACTATCTGACGGTGGTCGTCGACCACGACAAGCGGCGGGCGGTGTGGGCCGGCAAGGGACGCAGCGCCGAGACGCTGGAGAAGTTCTTCGACCTGCTGGGACCGTCCGGCTGCGAACAGATTGTGTTGGTGACGGCGGACCTGGCCGCGAGTTGGGCAGAAAGCGTTGCGGGCGGGGGTGCCTCACGCCGAGGTGGTCTTCGACCGCTTCCATGTCGAACGGCTTGCCTCGGACGCGGTCGACGAGGTCCGGCGTGCGGAGCAACGGCGCCTGGGCGCCAAGGCGGCCAAGACGCTCAAGGGGTCGCGCTTCTGCCTGCTGAAACACCCGGCGCGGCTCAAGCCCGGCGAGAAGCGACGCCTGAAGGCGCTCCGCCGGCAGAATCGTGCGCTCGACCGCGCCTACGAATTGAAGGAGTATCTGGCGGTCATCCTGGAGCAGGCCACGCCGGACGAGGCGCCCGACATGCTCGACCAGTGGCTGGCGTGGGCGGCGCGGTCGCGCCTGGCGCCGTTCGTCAAGCTGGCACGGACGGTCCGCAAGCACGCGGCGGGGATCCTCGCCTACCTCGACACGAAGATGACCAATGGGCCGGTGGAAGGCTTCAACAACAAGTTGCGCGTGATCGCCCGCCGCGCCTACGGCTTCCACTCGCACGGCGCCCTCATCTCGATGCTGTTCTCTGCTGCGGCGGCATCGAACTGGCCCCGCCCGTACCCACACGCGTTTGAGGAGATTCGGTAAGGCTCTCCTGAAATACGTGTGGGTGGGCTTGAAGCTGCTCACCTCGGCGGACAGGGGCGGAGCGATGACGAAGGGATGGCGCGGAACCGAGGCGGATTCGGAGGTTGGCACCGAGCGACGGGCGCGGTGGCCGGCTGCGATGTACGGGCGTAACTGCGGGCCGACCGGCGTGTCAACGCGCTGCGCGCGTCCTACGCTGGCGCTTCGGCCCTGGCGGGTGACACGCCGGCCGTCCCTCCGCTCAGAGAGCAACTATGGGCCTTGCGGCCCCTCCTGGACGGAAGCGTCCCGGTCCTCAACGTCTTCACGCCGGACGGGCATCCTGCAGACGGGCGCGTGGGCTTGCCGAGGACCGTCACTGGGGGCAGCGGAGGCCGTGAACGCGGGGAGTTATTGGGTTCGGGACCTGATCGACCCAACCCGATCCCGACCCACACCTATTTCAGGAGACTCACAAGGCCGAGCTATTACCTGTTCGGGCTGGCAACGGGCGCGGCCGAGCTGTACCGGGTCCGAGTTACGCGAGAGTAGGCGTCGATTGGTGAAGATCGGGGCCGGGTCACCTCGGCCGCGGCGTTCAATATACCGAGGGAGGGAGGGTAACAGCCTACTGCGAAACTCACCCAGACTTCATGCATGCGCGGGTCCGGCCCTGCCGGGTAAAACGGAGGAAGGGTAACGATATCGTATCATCTACGTCTGCTCATTAGGTTGTCCTAGCGACTCTGCTAAGTGGAAACGGAGAAGTCTCTCATATTCTGCCTCAAATGCATCACCCCGATACGTGCTAACCCAATGATGCCAGTAATGTCCCGCCTGACTATCTCCCACGCGGGGTCGTCCATTCAACATGACACTGAAGCTTGCACTGCATATGGGCGACCCAGCATCTCGGCCTGCCACACCGACTACCGTGCTTATCGCCATGTTCGGGTATCCTTCATCTTCTACCCGCGCCTCTATCCCAAATTCCTGCAAGACAATCATCGTTGCAATGCGCACTCTATCCCTTTCGCCCATGCACTCCTCACTACCACTGACGCTAACATCGAGTGTCACACGCCGCGAGTAGTTGAGCTCTAGCGCCACCCTGTCCCGACCGGAGAACAAGAATACCTCGTCTTCACTGGTAGTCCAGCTTCGCACTATTCCAACTGTGTAAAGCATCAAGGCAATGCCCGCTGCCGACACAGCCAAGCCTTTCTGGCTCTTGATTACGTCGATGGCTGCGTTCAGTCTCTCAAGGCAAGTTCTTGGCGACTCTCGCTGGCCAACCCGTGTTAGCCATGACAGCACTGCCCGCGCAAATCGGGTCGCCAGCCACAAGAGCCCAATCTGCGTGGCAACCGACCGTATCAAGCCCACAAGATTCCATTGCCATATTGCTGCCAGTACTTCGTCTCGCGTGACTCCAAAAACCACTAACAACACAGTTATCAGTGCCGGCACCGCCGCTACTACGCCTATATCTTGTTTCCAGTTCGTGCCATTTCGGCTAGTCATCCCCTCACTCCTCCCCTCACTCTCCCCCTCCCTGCACAAGAATGCCCACCTACCCATCTCCGTACGGCAGGTCTTCGCCCAGGATCGGACTCCGCAGCGCGCGGCTGGCCGGCGACCCGGCGCCGAACGGACGAGGCGACGCAATGTGCAAGCTCTGCACCCATTCGTTTTCTCCCCCCTTCTACTGATTTACGCAACCGCAACACCGTGACCTCCGGGCGGTGGGGCTCGCCGTCCACAGTCCCTCACAGCCCTCGCGCCTACTCAGTGGTAAACCATTGAATGAGTTCGCTCACCTTATAAATCAACCATCCCGTGGACAGCCCCTTTTTCACTTCTTCTGTAACATCCATTTCAGGCACTTCCAAAGGCTCGGCAAGAGTCGCCATCCTAGACCACTCTTCCTTGCACAACTTCTCCTCCCCCTTGGACTTGAAACGGCTGTTGCTGGCGGCCCCAAGGTACATGGCGGTTACCATGCCGACGTTGCTCCTAGCCCCACTTCTCTGTTCCCGTCCCAACCACCCCGTGGAGAACCGCAGCCGCCTCTCCTGCCGGGGAGTCATGACTCGACCATTGCCCAAGACTATGTTTCTGTTATCGTTCCTCTCCTCCTCGGTTGGGTTGTCCAGTATCTCGTTGCGTCCCCCGGAGGACGATCCTGCCATGGGCAGCCCCAACAGCGCCTCGATAAGCTCACGGAACTTCTCAGGCGGAACTTCTCTAAGAATCTGCGGGATCTCTTCTTTATCCATCAAGTCCTCACTCCTACGCAGACCAGGTTCCGCCGGTGCAGGTCGGATAACTTTGAAACTCGGCGAAAGCCCCACCGAGTTGGGGTTGACTCAGACCTTAGGGCAGTGATCAATACAAAGTCTTCAACTTCATCGGGGTAGCAGTTTGTAATTCCATTCCCCGTGAAATTCATCGCGGACCAGCGCGAGTGCCTCCATCTGTTCCTTGGTCACTGTAACGCCCGTGGGATACTCCCCGGCGTCGAGTTCGGCCCGGACCTGGAGCCCGGTCTCCGTCCGGACGTTCCCGATGCGGTCGACGATGGTCTCATACGTCGTCAGCGGGGTGCCCCGCCAGTTCGCCGTGATGTGACAGAACAGCCGGTGCTCGATCTTGTTCCACTTGCTGGTGCCCGGCGGGAAATGACTCACCTCGATGGTCAGTCCGGTCTCGTCGGCCAACTGTTGAAGCTCATGCTTCCAGGCATGCAACCGGTACCCGTTGCTCCCGCCCGCATCGGCCGTGATGAACAGGGTCGTGGCGTCGGGGTAGGCGCCGCAGCCCATCTGGCGCCACCATTGGCGAATCGACGCCACCGCGAACGCCGGTGTGTCGTGGTCCCAGCCCACGCTCACCCAGGCTTCGTTGCGCGCCATGTCGTAGACGCCGTACGGAATCGCCTTGCCCTCGGCGTCGGTCGGGAAATCATGCACCAGCACCGCCGGCGGCGTGCCCTTCGGCTGCCATTCCCGCCCGCCGTTCTTGAAGTTCCCGACCAGCTCCTTCTTCTTCGTGTCGACCGAGATCACCGGCTCGCCGGCGGTCAGATGCTCGTCCGCAGTCCGGTTGATGTGCTCGAACTGCGCGTTGCGGTCCGGATGCGTGGCGCCCTCCTGCCGTTTGCGCGGCGATTGCAGCCGGTACCCCAGACGGTGCAGCAGCCGGCCCACAGTGGTCGAACTCACCCGCCAGCCCTGCTCGGTCAGCCCCGCCGCCAGCTTCGCGCGACTCTTGCACGTCCAGCGCAGCGGCGAGGTCGGGTCGCCGCGCGTGAGCGGGTTCACCAGCGCTTCGAGCGCGGCCTGGATGCCGGGTTGATCCTGCTGGATGCGGGGCCGCCCGCCGCCAGGGCGCCGGATGCGGTCCGTCGGAGGCTCGTCGCGGGCAATCTCCCGGCGTCCCTTGCGAATCGTCTCCCGAGCCAGACCGGTGGCCGACGAAACCACCGCGTCGCCGCCGTAGCCGATGGCAAGCGACTCGGCCGCCGCCCACCGCCGGCGACTGCGCTCGTCCAACACCGGAGCGACCACGGCATACTTCGCAACCAGGGTCGCTTCCAGCTCGATGTCTCGCTGCATGCTTCCAGTATGGCCGGAAAGCCAGCAGGTGGCAAACTAGTTGCGGGCAGTGCCCTTACGCCGACCTCCTGTGCTTGAAGGTCCTTCGGTCAACAGCACCCGCAGCGCCGTCAGCACGCGCCGCGGGCGACGGCGATGCATCGCCATGCCGAGCCAGTAGGCGGCCTCTTCACGCTCCATCCTCTCGATGCCCTCGGCCACCGCGCGCATGTTGTCCAGGCTGCGCATGGGCGCCAGCCCCCGGAACAACAACCCCAGCGTGAGCGCCGTGTCCTCGCCGAGCACGTAGCCTCGTCTTCGGCGATCGGCGGGCGGTGCGGGTCGGATGCCGGCTCCGGCTAGCCGCCGCAATACGCGGTGCTCGATCAGATCCAGGTTCCGGCCGCGGAGTCCCGCGATGCGAATCGGCGCCCTGACGTGCGGTGTGGCGGGCGCCGGCAACTGCCAGATCTCGTACTCCGTGTCGGATGCGCCGTGCGTCCGCACGCGCAGTTCGTACCGCGGCGCGGATGCCGGCGTCGCCACACTCGCGAGGCTCTCCATTCGGGCCATCAGGGTTTCGCTTCTGCGGTCGCCGAGACGTAGGCGGCGCCGCTGGCGAAGCGGCACAGGCGTTGGGTGAGCGTCTCGGGCGCATCTCCCTCCATCGGCAAGCCGTCGCCGAACGATAACTCGAACTTCGCCTCGACCTTCCTGGACCCGGCATCCCGAAGCTGCGGCTCCAGAAACTCCCTCACAGGCTGGGCATCCGGGACCGAACCGCGGAACTCCATCTCAAACGTGCCGCCGGCGCGCGTCTCGTAGCCGCCGGTGATGGTCACCACCTTCTCTGCCCCGGGCACCGCACCGACCGCGCCGAGCAGGCGGAAGGCGTCGCTGGCATCGAACATCCGGATCGTCAGCATCCCGATGCGGCCTGCCCGTTTTGCTCGCGCCTGTTCCCAGAGTTGCGTCAACGCATCCCGGAGCACTCCCTCGGCGCTGACGGCGACGGCGGACGGCGGCGGATCAGGTCGTGGTGGCGGCGGATCCGGTGGCGGCGGATCCGGTGGCGGCGGATCCGGTGGCGGCGGATCCGGTGGCGGCGGCTTTGAGCGTGGCCAGACCCCCTTGTTCTTGGCGTAGGCCATCGTCATGACGACGGCCTGCTCGTCGATCCGGATGTCCGCTGGCGGATCTTCCGGACCGAACAGCAGGTCACCCCGCTGGTAGACGTAGTCGCCCTGCTCAATGCCGAGCCGGATACCCCGAATGAAGATGTCGTCGACCAGCAGGATCGGCAGTCCCGGATCCCGCCGGAACTCGTCGCGCAGCGCCGCCGTGGTGATCTGTCCCTTCCGGAGCGGGGTCCGGTCGCGCACGTAGGCCGGCGCGTCCGGCTCATCCTCGCGGAAGCGCAGCTTCTTGAGATCCCGCAGTGCACGCGCGACCTGCTGCTGACCAGCGCCCGGCTGGTTCGACGCCGACGGAATGTCAATCGCCGTGTGCGCCAAGTCCACGCCGCCCGTGCCAATGCGGTTGCGCGAGGGGTAGAACACGTGCCGGTAGCATGCTTGCACCGCGATCGCCAGCTCCTGCTCCGACCGGGCCTCCAGATCGCGGATCTTCTCCTGCTGGTGCTCGGCCAGATCGACCAGACGGTCCGGCGCTTTCAGGCGCTGCAAGGCCAGGCGCGACCGCATCCGGCGTCGCATCGCGTCGCTGGCATGCTCGTCGGCGGCAACGAAGACGAGGTGGTTCCGCAGGCGGCGGAGCCCCGAACCGTCGGCCCCGCTGCGCGCGTACACGCGCTCGACCAGCTCGGGAACCTCGTCGACCGCGTCGCCGATAGCCAAGCCGTCGTACGCGAACACGACGAGCTTCGGGCGGCCGTCGCCCACCTCGTCCGGCACGTCGAACGGACCGCCCGGAAACGCCACGGTCTCGAACGTCTTGCCGCCGAAGATGCCGCGAATCCGGTCGTTGAGCTGCGCACGGGCATCGGCTGCTTCGACGTGCTGCTCCTCGCGCCGGATGATCACGTTCAGGTTGGCTTCGGCCCGGAACTGCATCGGAGCCGCCGGCCGGTCGTCGAGATACGCCGACTCCGCCGTGAACCGCTTGCGGGCTTCGTCGATGAAGCTCGGGTCGACCGCCGGCCCCGCCGTCGCGTACCGCAGCTCCTCGGCGGTCAACCCCTTCAGCGGGTCGTTGAACGCCAGCGTGTGCATGAAGATCGTCCGTGCGACGTAGGCCGCATAGGGCGGCAGCCCCTGATGCTGCTGTGCGTCGATGTCCTCTGCCAGCGACCGCTGCTCGGCCGATCCTGCGGACACGTCGTTGGTGATTGCCGGCACGAAGGCATCCTGGCCGAGACGGGTCACGATCTCCTGCCGGATCGGCTCGCAGCCGGGATCGACGTGGTGAAGGTGAATCGCCGTCGCGTCCGTGGGTCGCTGCCGCCAGAGGTGCTTGACGGTATGGGCGAGTAGCCGCAACATACCGCGCACCCGCTGGAAGTTGGCCAGCGTGGCTGTCTTGCCGGTCAGCGTCTCCAGGACGTGCGGGTGCAGCGGGTAGCTGGCCCTGAACTGCTCCACCGTCTCCGGACGCGCCGCGTCGGCGCCGAGCGCATCCCGGTTGCCGGCCCACAACTCGCAGTACGCGTCGACGACTGCACCCGCCCCGTCGCCGTCTATGTACTCGAACAGACGCCGTCGTAGAACCTGCACCGTCTCGTCCGCTTCGGTCGGATTCAGGAGCGTCGCCTTGCGGGCCGAGACGCTCTCGATTTCCGCCATCTGGTCCGCGACGAACTGATTCTCCGTCGAATAGGCGTCGGTCGCCCGACCGTCCTTGCCGATTGCGAGGGTGTAGACAACGGCCGTGTTCGGCGAGGACTCGACCGCCTTGAACAGCGACGTGAGGAAGGCCGTCAACTGGCCTCCCGCGTCATCCTGCCGGCTCACCTTGCGGAGATAGACCGACAGCTCGTCGAGCAGGATCAGTGCCGGCGCGTCGCCCAACAGGGATCGCAGCGTGTCCGCGCCGGGCGCCTCGCGCTGCTCGTCGCTCCGCCGCACCCGCTCGTAACCGGCCGGACCAGCCAGCGCGTGGGCGATCTCGCCCCAAGGCGTGAAGGCCAGCACGCCGCCGTCGAGCGCGCGGCCGTTGGCGGGATCGGCGTTCTCGCCGTCGAAAGCGGCGATCCGCACCGGCGCTGCCGGCAACAACGCGGGATCGATGAACTCGGCCGCGTTCGATACCCCGGCCATCCCCCGCCCGGCGTGGGCCAACGCGATCAGGCCGTGCGTCTTTCCACCGCCGTAGGACGTGTCGAGACGAAACACCGCGCCCACCGCGTCGCCGGCGCCGCTCAAACGCCCGCACACGTTGGTGAGCAGGTTCTTCAGTCCCCTGGTCGGAAAGGTGTTCGCGAAGAATCGACCGGGCTCCCGGTAGTCGGCGCTCGCCTTGCCGGTAAGGACCTGCGCGAGGTCGGCCGCGAAATCGGTGTCGGCGACGGTGCCGGCAAGCACGTCCGGCCGCGGACGGCAGATTTCGAAGATCGTTGGCAATGCCACGTTTGGTCTCGAAGCGCGATCCGGGTTGGGCCGCTACGCTGCGGCGCAGACGCGAAGGCGCGACGCGTCGCAGACGAAGTCGCGGGGCAAGTCTACCGCGATTGTTGGCGCCTCCACCACCGAGACGCCTTCGGACGGGCGCAACAGCCGTAGCGGGCCACCTGCTCCGGTCACAGCGGGCATCAGGGGACGGAGCCCGTTTCGGCTTTCGACGGCGGGCTTGCCAACTTTGGCGCAGGTGTGGAACAGTTACACACCTTCGATATGTAGGAGCGGGACAGCGTGCCTAAAAGGGTCAACATCATGATGGACGATGACGCGTGGCGCGTCATCGAGCAACTGCCTCGGGGCGCTCGAAGCCGCGCAGTCAACACGGCGATCCGCGAGTGGTCCGGGGCTTCCGCACGCCGGAACGCCGCCGCGCGCATGGACTCGTTGCGCGCCCAATTGCCACCGGTCGCCACTGAAGACGTGGTCCGCTGGATACGCGAGGAGCGGGAGCGGCGGCCATCGTGATCGTGATCCCCGACGCGTCGGTGCTCCTCAAGTGGGTGCTTCCGGGCGATGACGAACAGGATGGCGACGCGGCGGTGTCTCTGCGCGACGAAGCCGTGTCCGGCTCCGTGGAGATGGTCGTTCCCCAGCTCTGGCTCTACGAAGTGGGCAACACGCTGGCGAGGCGGTTTCCCGATCAGGCTGGCGAGTTGCTCGCGTCGCTGATCGACTTCGGCCTGACCGAGGCACGGCTGGACGTGAGATGGAGAACGCAGGCCCTGTCTCTCGCCGTCGCGTACGAGGTCGCATTCTACGACGCGGCGTACCACGCCGTGGCGCTCGTTCACGGCGGCGTGTTCGTCACGGCGGACGAACGCTACGTCGCCCGCGCATCGCAAGCGGGTAGCGTATCGACGCTACGGCAGTGGCGGGCGCGGTGATCCTCGGACCTCGTGACTTCCCGGTTCGACCTCGCCGCCTCCGGCGACGCGCGACCTCCTGCTACCGGAATCCGGCGAAACCGCCCATCTACGGGACGCTGACAGGCACGCGCAGGTCGATGCCGGCTTCGGGCTCGACCGGATCGGCGAGGGCCGGAGGAAGCGGGTCGCCATGCTCGATGCAGGACTCGGCGATCTTGCGAGCAAGCCCGTGGGCGGTCTCCGTGGTTTCGGCGACGCTACGCCCCTCGGCGACAAGACCGGGAACGCTGGCGTTCATAGCCAGCAAGGTGCCGTCGGGCAGCTTTCTCGATGCGGAGGCGGATGGTGTCTCGTTCATGTTTCGCGCTGTCTTGACGCGCCTCAGAGGGATGGGATGCCCCAGCCGCGTCGCAACTATACTCCCACGAAGTCCTCGTGCGGCCGGCGCCATACCGGCGCCATCACCTCTGCGGACGCCTCACGATGCCTGACACCCGCCTGATCGAACGCTGGCTGCCCATTGCCGAGATCGGCATCGAGAGCACACGCGAGCGGACGCCGATGACCCCGTTTCCCGCGCCGAACCGCCTCCACGTCTGGTGGGCGCGCCGGCCGCTGGTGGCCTCCCGCGCGGCGGTACTCGCGTCGCTGCTGCCGGCGGACGCCGACCGGGAGAAGTTCCGACACGTGCTCGGGATTCACGGCGACCCGGTGGCCGCCAAAGCGCGCATCGCCAACGCGAACCGGACCGGCGAGCGCCTCGGGGCTGGCGCCTACGGGTACCCGCGGGCGTTTGGCTATACCCCAGCGCGCGAGGACAAGGGCTGGCTGGCAGAGAGCCTGGGCAAGAGCGGAGTGACTGTTTTGGACCCCACCGCGGGCGGTGGGAGCATCCCGTTCGAGGCCTTGCGTCTTGGAGTCTCGGTTCACGCCAATGATGTGAATCCGGTCGCGGCCTTGATCGAGCGCGCGACGGTCGACTGGCCGGCGTCCCATGGCCTGCAACTCAGGGCAGTCTTTGAAGAACTCGGAGGTCAGCTCGTAGCCAAGATCCGGGAGCGTCTCTCTGAAGTGTTCCCGGCGGAACCCGAAGAGGACACGCGACCGGATGGCTACCTCTGGGCGCGCACGGTCACCTGCCCGTACTGCGACGGCCTGTTGCCGCTCTCGCCCAACTGGCGGCTCGCGCCGGACGGCACCGGCGTTCGGCTGCTGCCGGCCTGCGCCGGCGGTCCGGGAAAGCCCGGCCGCATCTGCTCGTTCGAGATCGTCAAGTCCGCCGAGGAGCAGTTTCCCGGCACGGTGGCCCGCGGCGACGGCCACTGTCCGTACGACGATTGCGGCCGGGTGGTCGACGGCGACGAGATCAAGCGGCAGGCCCGGACCGGGCGGATGGGCGAGCAGCTCTTCGCGGTCGTCTACAAGCGGCGCGTGCCGGGGAAGGTACTGAAGTCCGGCAAGCGGGGCCGGGACAAGTGGGTCCGGGGCTACCGCGCGCCCCGGCCGGAGGACGACAACAGCGCGGCCATCCGGAAGAGGCTCGGCGAGAAGCTGCCGGAGTGGGAGTCGCTCGACATCGTACCGAGCGAACGGTACGACGAGATGTACTGCGACCGGTCGCGAATCTACGGCATCCGACTCTGGCGCGACCTGTTCTCGCCGCGCCAGCTCCTCTGCCACGGTACGAGCGTGGAGGTGTTCCGGGAGATGCTGGACGCGGACCGGACCGCGGGGCCGCTCGACGATGTCCGGCAGGCAGTCTACGGGTACCTGGCCCTCTCGCTGGACAAGCTGCGCGACTACAACTCGCGACTGACCCACTGGCACGTCAGTCGTCAGGTGGTGGCCGGCACATTCGATCGACACGACTTCTCGTTCAAGTGGTCCTACGTCGAGATGGCCCCGCTGGTCGTCGGCCTCGGTTTTTACTGGGCCATCGGCCAGACCGGCAAGTGCATTGACGAACTGGTGACCCTGATCCGTCCCGAAGCGCGTGGCAAAGCCGGCGATCTGCTCGACGCGGCCGAGCCGAAGCCGGCCGAGACGCCGTTGCCGCCAGTCACGATCACGTGCAAGCCCGGCGACAGCCTCGACCACATCGCCGACGCGAGCATCGACGCTGTCGTGATGGACCCGCCGTACTACGACAACGTGATGTACGCGGAGCTGTCGGACTTCTTCTACGTCTGGCTGAAGCGGACCGCCGGCCGCGTCTTCCCGGAGCTGTTCCGGCGGCAGTTGACCGACAAGGAGAACGAGGCGGTCGCCAACCCGGCCAAGTTCCGGGACCAGAAGGGCGCGCGCGCCCTCGCCGGACGGGACTACCAGCAGCGCATGGCCGCGATCTTCGCCGAGTGCCGCCGGGTGCTGAAGCCGGACGGCATCATGACGCTGATGTTCACGCACAAGGCTACCGGGGCGTGGGACGCGCTCACCTCGGGCCTGATGGACGCCGGGTTCGCGATCACGGCATCGTGGCCGATCAACACGGAGGCCGGGGGCAGCCTGCACATCCGCGACAAAGCGGCGGCCAACAGCACGGTCTTCCTCGCCTGTCGCCCGCGGCCGGCCATCGACCCAGCCGACAGCGCCAACTACTGGGAAGACGTGGAGCCGCAGGTCGCCGGGGCCGTGCGCAAGCGTGTCGAGGAGTTCCAGGCCGCCGGCATCAGCGGCGTCGATCTGTTCCTGGCGGCGTTCGGGCCGGCCCTCGAAGAGTTCTCCCGGCACTGGCCGCTGCGGCGCGGCGAGCCTCGTGACCGGCCACAGGAGCGGCGCGGGCAGCGGACCCTGCTGGAAGAACCGTGGGATCCCTACGCTGTGTCGCCTGAAGATGCACTCGACGTCGCCCGGCGCGAGGTCAAGCGCTGGCGGCTGGAGCGGCTGACCCACCTGAGGGCGAACGCCGACCTCGACCCGGCGACGGCCTTCTTCGTGCTCGCGTGGGACACGTTCCGGGCGCCTGTGTTCGACTACGATGAGGCGCTCCGGCTGGCGCGCGCCGTTGG
The DNA here is from genome assembly GCA_963662835.3 of Vicinamibacterales bacterium. Taxonomy (GTDB): domain Bacteria; phylum Acidobacteriota; class Vicinamibacteria; order Vicinamibacterales; family UBA8438; genus WTFV01. The sequence continues at coordinate 2,057,584 of CAXXVU020000002.1, read as the reverse complement.
CGTGGATCTTGACCGGGACCTGACCGGCCGGCTCGTGCACAAGTCGGGAAGCAACCTCACGCTGTGGGACAGCACACGCCGGGCGGCCACCGGGGCGCTCGGCCCGGCCGATGGCTCGCGCGGCATGATAGACACCTTGCACCACGCGGCGCACGCGGCCCGCAGCAGGTCCTTGACCGCGGCTCGGGAACTGCTCGACCGGGCCGGCGTGGGCGAGGACCCCAGGTTTGTCGCGGCTCTCGAAGCCGTCCTCGAAGTGCTGCCCCTGTCGCCGGACATCACGGGGGCGAAGCTCACTGGCGACGCGCGAGCTGCCGGCGACGACTTCCAGGCCCTCTACGAGCTGTCTCGCCTTGCGTACAGCGACCGCGTCGACGAGCCCGATCAGCTCGCTTTCTGGCGCAGCGCCCGCGAATGAAGACGCGGCCGGTCGCGCCGAACGATTCCGCCACCGTCGGCGCCGGGACGAGCCCGCGCCGGCCGGCGAAGTTGCCGACAAGGTGATTGCATGCAATCATTAGTGGGTCTGGTCGCGTAACTATGGCAAGCATCACGATTCGCAACCTGTCGGCGGAATCGAAGGCAAGGCTCCGGCGACGCGCCGAACAGCGCGGTTGCAGCCTCGAAGCCCTGGTGCGCTCGCTCCTCGACGCTGCGGCCGAGGAAGCCGCGCCCACAGGCCGTTTTCCGCACAACTTGGTAGCGCTCGTCGAGCCGGGCGAGGACATCGAGCCGTTCATCCGCGAGCACAGGCATCCGCAGGAGCCGGTAGAGCTGGCGTGATCCTGGTCGACACCAACGTCCTGTCGGAACTGACAAAACCGGCGCCGGAGCCACGAGTGATCGCGTGGCTCGAAGTCAACGAGCCGTCGCTCGCGCTGCCGGCAATCGCCTTGTCGGAACTGCGGTACGGAATCGCACGCCTGCCTGACGGCCGCCGGCGATCAGGTCTGCTGCACTTCTGGCAGGCGACATGCGCGCAGTTCCGCGGCCGGATCTTCTCGTTCGACGAACGCGCCGCCGAGCGGTACGGGGACGTGGCCGCCGGCGCGGAACGCGCAGGCCGACGGCTTGCCATCCAGGACGGACAGATCGCAGCGATCGCACTGGTGCACGGCATGAGCGTCGCGACGCGCAACGTCGGCGACTTCGAGGCGACCGGGGTCGCGATCGTGAATCCGTGGGAGTAGAGCGGTGCTCAACGACCGCGACTGGCAGTTCAAGTACACCCCGGAGGATGGCGACCTCGTCCGGGTGTTCTACGTCCCGGCGCTTCAGGACGCCGAACGCTACGACAGGCTGACCGGCTACTTCGACGCCGGAGCGCTCGCGCTGGCCGCCCGCGGCGTCGAAGGCCTCGTCCGGAACGAGGGGCGCATGCGCCTCATCGTCGGTTGCACGCTCGACCGCGAGGAGATCGACGCGATTCGTGAGGGTGAGACGCTACGCGACCGGGTCGAGCGCCGCCTGGCCGAGTTGCCGCTGGCGCCGCCGGACACCGACGCCGCCCATGCCCTGGAGCTGCTCGCCTGGATGATCGGCCGCGGCCACCTCGACGTGAAGGTCGCCGTCCCCTGCGACGCGAACCGGCGCCCTATTGAGGGCACGGCGATCTTCCACGAGAAGTCCGCCGTCATCGAGGATCGCGCCGGATACAGGATCGCCTGGACCGGCAGCCTCAACGAGACCACCGCCGGCTGGCAGCGCAACTGGGAGAGCATCAACGTCTACCGGAGCTGGGGTCCGGAACCGGAGCGGGTGGATCGTGAAGAGCAGAACTTCGCGCGTCTGTGGGCTGATCAGTCCCCGCGCGCCATCGTGCTCGACGTGCCGGACGCCGCCCGGCAGGACCTGCTCCGGTTCCTGCCAGCGGAACTGCCCGCACGCCTCAAGGAGAAGGCGCCATCGCCGGAGCCGGCCGTCGAGCCTGTCAAGCCGGAGACGCCAGCACCGCCCCCGCTTCCGCCGACCGACCGCCGGCGGCTCGTCTGGTCGTTCATCCAGCGCGCTGCGTCCCTGCCCGCGGGCGGAATGGAAGTCGGCGCGGAGACTGCGGCCATCGACCCGTGGCCGCACCAAGTCCGCGCCTTCGAGCGACTCTACACGCGCTGGCCGCCGAAGCTCCTGATCGCTGACGAGGTCGGCCTCGGCAAGACCATCCAGGCGGGCCTGCTGCTGCGGCAGGCGTGGCTCGCGGGGCGCGCGAAGCGGATCCTAATCCTCGCACCCAAAGCGGTGCTGAAGCAGTGGCAGATCGAGCTGCGTGAGAAGTTCAACCTCAACTGGCCGATCTACGACGAGGGCAAGCTCGTCCGCTACCCGGCCAGGGCTCTGCGCGGAAATCACGAGCGGAATGTCGACGCGAAGCGCTGGCACGAGGAACCCGTGGTGCTGGCGTCCAGCCAGTTGATGCGCCGGAAGGAGCGCGCCGCGGTCCTGCTCGACGAGGCCGAGCCCTGGGACCTGGTCCTGCTCGACGAGGCGCACCACGCCCGGAGACGCGCCGCGGGCAGCCCGCAGGAGGGCGGGCCGAACGCGCTGCTCAAGCTGATGCGCGCCCTGAAGGCATGCACGCAGGGACTCATCCTGCTGACCGCGACCCCGATGCAGGTGCATCCGATAGAGGTGTGGGACCTGCTGGATCTGCTCGGTCTCCCCCCGGAGTGGACGGCGACGGCGTTCCTCGACTTCTTCAAGGAGGTCAGGCAACCGAACCCCTCGGCGGAAGCGCTGGATCGGATGGCGCGGTTGTTCCAGGCTGTCGAGCGCCATCACGGTGAAGCATCCGGCCACGCGATCCAGAGCCTGACCGGCCTGTCGCGCCTGAGAACTTCCGCGCTGCTACGCGCCCTGCGCGACGAGGCGAGCATTCCCCGCCGGCGCCTGGAGACCGCGGACCGCCGCGCGGCGGTCCGTGTCATGCTCGCGCACACGCCCATCCGGCGCCTGATCTCCCGGCATACCCGCGAGTTGTTGCGCAAGTACGCCGCGGCTGGCGTGCTGTCGTCCACCATCGCGGACCGGCAGGTGCATGACTGTTTCGTCGAGATGAGCGAATCGGAACGCAGCCTCTACGAGGCTGTGGACGAGTACGTCTCGACGACCTACAAGCGGGCCGCCAGCGCGGAGCGATCCGCGGTCGGTTTCGTGATGACCATCTACCGCCGCCGGCTCGCCAGCAGCTTCGGCGCGTTGCGCGCCACGCTGGAGAAGCGCCGCCATGAGGCGCTCGAATCGACGGTCTCCTTGGAAGAGGACGCGCCCGACGACGAGGCCCTCGACGAGATCCCGGACGCCGACGACATCCGCGCCCTGGAGTTGCAGGCGCAGGCGGTCGAGGAACAGGGGGAGATAGACAGCCTGCTGGAGCGGATCGCCGCCCTGCCGCCGGACAGCAAGCTCGCTCGGCTGGTCGAGAACCTGGACGAGCTGACGCGGGGCGGATACGCCCAGGTCATGGTGTTCACGCAATACACCGACACCATGGACTTTCTGCGGCGCGCGCTCCGGAAGCGGGGCTACCGGTTGTTGTGCTTCTCCGGCCGCGGCGGCGAGAGTCCTATCGGTAACCACGACGAGTGGCGAGTCATCGACCGCGAACAGGTCAAGCGCCGCTTCCGCGACGGCGACGCCGACCTGCTGCTGTGCACCGACGCCGCGGCCGAAGGGTTGAACTTCCAATTCTGCGGGGCGCTGGTCAACTACGACATGCCGTGGAACCCCATGCGGGTCGAGCAGCGCATCGGCCGCATCGATCGGGTCGGCCAGCGCCATGCCACCATCCGCGTGGTGAACCTGCACTACGATGGTACGGTCGAGACGGCGGTCTATGGTGCGCTGCGCGACCGCATCGGACTGTTCGAGCAGGTCGTCGGACGCCTGCAACCGATCCTCGCTCGCATGCCCCGGGAAATCGCCGATGCCGTCCTCGCTGGCGGCGGCAACCCGAACGCTCCGAACATCGCCGACCGGATCAAGCGGCAAGTGTTCGAAGAGGAGCAGAGCGGATTCGACATCGACGCCGCGCTCGACACGGATCCGGGCATGCCGGACCGCGCCCCGTCTCCGGTCACCCTGGACGACCTGGACCGCGTGATCAGGGACCCGGATCTGATGCCGCCGGGCACCGAGGTGCAGCCGCTGAGACCGCGCGAGTACAGCCTGCTGGCGCCCGGCATGGTCGAGCCCGTCCGCGTGACCACTGACGCCGCCTACTACGAGGAGAACTCCGAGAGCGTGGAGCTGTGGTCGCCCGGCAACCCGTTGTTCACCGCCCCCGAGATGCTTGCGGACGACGAGGAGCCGGCAGCCGGCGAGACGTTGAAGGACATCCTTGAGCGATGAACGGCCCGTGCTGAATCGCGCCGCGGTTCGAGACGGTGCAGGTGGCGTCGGATCTCGTACATCATCCACCCGCCAGCCGCTCCTTCGACGGCGACCGGCGCCGGCCACCGCGGCCCATCATGATCCCACGGGGCCTGTAGCGCTCCCCGGCGGGCGTGCACGTCCGACGAGGCAGGAGCCGCTTCAGCTTCAGGTGCGTGCTGCTAGATCTGGCGCGCGCAGGAACTCCACGAAGAAGCGCACGAGCCCGGCGGGATCGACCTGGTGTGACGCCTCCGGCGCGACGATGCCCGGCTGTTCCGGCGTGAGCGCGATGTCGATGCCGAGCTCGGCACATCGGTAGCGCAGCGCGCCCGCGGTCACGACGATCCGGCCCCAGACGCCCGCTACGGTCACGTGGCGGGCGCAGGAGGCCGTTCGGAATCGAGTCCTCGGTGAACTCGGGCGTGCGCTCGTAGGCCACGCACGCGTCCGGCAGCTCGAGCCGGTCGCAGCGCACGCAGTCGAGCTGCTCGCCAAGGCGGCTGGCGCGGCCCGCGGCCGTGACCGTCCACGGGCGGGTCACGAACGGCGGATTGTGCCGCACGTGCTGGCGATGGCCGCAGCTGAGCAGGGCGGTCCAGTCGCCCGACTCGTCGCATGCAAAACCGGTGATGGGCCGTTGCATGGGAGCGATCCCACCATACCACCCGACGGCACCTCAGTGGCAGGCCACCGAGAGATGGCCCGGCGCGTCGGGGCGTCGGCGCGCGTGCAGCCAGACCAGCACCCGGCCCACCGACAGATGTCTGAAGGGCGAAGCCTGATGCTCGCCTCGCCTCTCTTCGCCAGAGCCGCCCCACCGCGTACTCGAACAGAAGCGCGGCGGCTGGCACGGGCGGTGTCACGCGCAGAACTGGATCCGCAGCCTTGAACGGTACGCGCTCCCGCGCATCGGCGGCCGGTCGGTCTCCGAAATGAACACGGCCGGAGTGCTGGAGATCTTCACGCCGATCAGCAGGTTGCTCTTATGTGTCCCTCGGTGCTCGCCGTGGGGTTTCATCCCCGCGCGCGCGTTGCACGCCCTCTTGATCAACAGGAAGTCGAGGTTGCTGTCAGGGGTCATCTGGCCCTTGGCCGCCGAACCGAAGAGAACGACACGGTCCGGCTCCGTGGCTGCGATCAGTCAGCCGAGCAGCCGATCGAGCTTCTCGATATCGGGATGGGCGTTCGGTCGGCCCCACGGGCGCCGGTCATTCTCCTCGTCGTCGTTGCGAGGACACTCTGGTCGAGAAGTCACCGCATCATTCCGGCGCCTTGTCGTCCTCGGCCTTGGCGGCTCGCCGCGAGGCCCAGTACTTCCGCATCCGCTCGGCGACCGCCTTGCGCTGCTCCTCCGTCATGGCACGCTTCTGCCTGACGACCGCCTTCTCGGCAAGGAGCCCGTGGCCCGAGAGTCCGCGGGCCCGCCGCAGGCCGGCCATCACCCGTCCGGCCGTCGACGGCCGGACGGCGGCCTCGAAGGGGCTCCACGGCCGCCGCGGAGTGAGCGGCGCGTTGACGTTGACGGGAACGCTTCGCGCTCAGCGCCGGCGCCGCCCGCCGGCCGGGGGCGGGAGCGGCGGCGGCTTGTACGTCTCCGCGCGCCGACCGCCGACGACGCGCTCGCCGTCGACCGTCAGCCAGGCGTGGTAGTCGTTGCACCCGCCGGGCGCCGGGCGCCGCGCGCCGAACACGAGGCGGCTCGGCACGCCGCGCCGCCGCAGCATCGACTGCGCGGCTATGGTCCGCGGCAGGCACGCCGCCTCGAAGGGCTGCCGGCGCGCCACTGGAGGCGTTCCCAGCCGTGCAGCGAGCCGTGGCACGCCAGATACAGCAACTGATGGGCGTCGCCCGGCGTCCAGAAGCGACACCCCGCGACGTCGACGGCGGCCCCGTCCGCATGCAGCTCGGCGAACGGCGGATCGAACAGGAACGGGTTTCCCAGGAGGTTCCCGTGCAGGTCGAGCTTGCGGCCGGGGCCGATAAACACGTGCGCGTCCAGAACCCTCTCGCACCAGCGTGTCCGGGCCGGCGTCGCCGGGAAGTCCGGCGGGGTCCGGCGCCAGCCGAACTCCGACAGAACGCGACCCGCGGTGGCAAAGTCGTTTGGCGGGACCAGGAGGTCGATGTCGACCGAGCTCTTCCCGAAGGGGTGGCCGTACAGTCTCTGGCCGAGCGGCAGGCCCTTGAGCACGAGGGCCGGAACGCCTCGCCCGGCGAGGGCGGCGGTCGCGCGCTGCATCGCCTCGAGCTGGCGCAGGCCGTGCGCCAAGCTTCGCCGGCGCCCTGCCAGGAGGTCGCGTTCGACACCGTCGCAGTAGCATGCCTCTCCGCGGCCCGTCACACCACCTGTCTCCGCTCTGGGTATCTGCCTCGGGCAGCCGCCGTGGTTTGCCGCTTCGGCCGCGTCGATGCGACGCGGAAAGGAAAACGGGGATGCAACTCAAGACTAGATCGACAGTCATCGCAAGCGTCTGCTGTGGGTCGGACGCGACCGTCGGGCCGAGACGCTGCAAGGCTTCTTCGACTGGCTCGGCCCCGCACGCAGCGCGGCGCTGTACTTCGTCTGCTCGGACATGTGGAAGCCCTACTTGAAGGTGGCCGCCGAACGTGCTCAGCAGGCGGTGCACGTGCTCGACCGCTTCCACATCATGAGCCACTTCTCCAAGGCGATCGACGAAGTCCGCGCGGCCGAGGTCCGGAAGCTCGCCGCCGCGGGCAAGGCGCCGGTGCTCAAGCACAGCCGCTGGCTCCTGCTCAAGCGTCCGGAGCATCTCACCGATGCGCAGGAGGACCGGCTGGCGGACCTGGTGCGTCGCAACCTGCGGACGGTTCGGGCCTATCTGCTCAAGGAGGACTTCCAGCGGTTGTGGGGCTACGTGTCGCCGTACTGGGCGGGGCGGTTTCTCGACCGCTGGTGTACTCGGACGATGCGCTCACGGCTCGAACCGATGAAGGACGTGGCCCGGATGGTGCGCTCGCACCGCGACCTGATCCTGAACTGGTTCCGAGCCAAGGGGCAGTTCTCCAGTGGCGTTGTCGAGGGCTTCAACGGCAAGGCCAGAGTGATAACCAAAAGAGCCTATGGGTTTCGCACCTCCACGGCGCTGGAAGTCGCTTTGTATCATGCACTTGGCGACCTACCGGAGCCTCAACTCACCCACAGATTCTGCTGACGAGGCGTTGATCGCGGCCGTACCAGAGGCGCTTTCTTCTCCCGGGCACCGCAAGCTCCTGCAGGACCTCTGGTACGAAGCAGCGACGACCATCGTGTCTAGGCTGGACGGAGAAGTAGAACCCGTTGAGGCTGCACTCAAGAGGGTGTTCGATGCACTCCTTCCTAAGTTCACTCGAAGACACGACTCTCTTTTACAGCGCGTTTCGAGAGGGTGCCCCAGTCGTAGTGGAGAGTCGGTGGCGACTCCTTGCCCGACCGTGGTATTGGTCGGGTGTTCAAGAGGAAGGAGAAGCCACCGTGAAGAAGCAACCGTACAGGATCGTGGGCGAGGAAGCTACGGCGAGCAGCCGCGAGTTGGCGGACTGGCTGGCGAAGGACGGGCAACTGCTGATCCCGCTCGTCGAGCTGCTGGAGAAGGGCGAGTGCGCCATCGACGAGGTGATCGACGTCATGGGGCGGGCGACGGTCGAGGCGGTCCTGCAGATGAGCGCCGAACAGGTGGCGGGACCGAAGGCGCAGGGGCGGCGTGGCACTGACCGGGAGGTGTACTGGCATGGCGTGCAGGGAGGCCGGATCGCCTTGAAGACGGCAGTTGCGGGTCGCCAAGCCGCGGCTGCGCAAGAAGCGGCGATGCGCCGGGGAGTCGGGCGAGGTGGAGGTCCCGGCCTACACGGCGTTGCAGGCGGACCAGGGGCTGGCCGACCGCATGCTGGAGTTGGTGATGAACGGGGTGTCGACGCGCCGATATGCGTCGGTGCTGCCGGAGATGGCCGACCAGGTGGGCATCAGCAAGTCGGAGGTCTCGCGGGAGACCATCGAGGCGGGGACGCGGGTTCTCAAGGAACTGGCCGAGCGAGACCTGAGCGCGCTGGACGTGTTGGTGGTCTACGTCGACGGGATCGTGTTCGGCGACTACCACGTGCTGGCGGCCGTCGGCGTGGATGCGACGGGCAGCAAGCATGTGCTGGGCCTCCGCGAAGGCGGGTCGGAGAACGCGACCGTGGCGACGAGCCCGCTCGAAGAGCTGGTCGAGCGCGGGCTGCGGGCGGACCGCCGGCGTCTGTTCGTGATCGACGGCGCCAAGGCACTTCGCAGCGCCATCGGCCACGTCTTCGACGCGCAAAATCCGGTCCAACGGTGTAGGAATCACAAGGTCCGCAACGTGCTCGGCCATCTGCCGAAGGCGCAGCACGACCAGGCGCGGTCGACGCTGCGGGCGGCGTGGAAGCTGGAGGCGGACGAGGGCATGCGCAAGCTCGAGCAGTATGCCTCCTGGCTGAAACGGGAGTGGCCGTCGGCGGCGGCGAGCCTGCGCGAAGGGCTCGCGGAGATGTTCACAGTCAATCGCCTCGGGCTACCGCTGCCGCTGCGTCGGTGTCTGACCACGACGAACATCATCGACTCGTCGCACGCGGGCGTTCGTCAGCACACGCGGCGTGTCAGCCGCTGGCGGAATGGAGAGATGGCAGTGCGCTGGGCGGCGACGACGTTCCGGGAGACGGAGAAGAACTTCCGACGTATCACCGGTTACCAGCATCTCTGGATGCTGAAGGCGCACCTCGATGAGGAAGATGCCCTTGCCGAGTTGCAGAAGGTGGGGTAACGTGAAGGTCCCGTCGTCACCGACCTTCTACTATCGGCGGGACACCTCCGTTTCGAAGACGTAAGAGTCTCCTGAAATAGGTGTGGGTCGGGATCGGGTTGGGTCGATCAGGTCCCGAACCCAATAACTCCCCGCGTTCACGGCCTCCGCTGCCCCCAGTGACGGTCCTCGGCAAGCCCACGCGCCCGTCTGCAGGATGCCCGTCCGGCGTGAAGACGTTGAGGACCGGGACGCTTCCGTCCAGGAGGGGCCGCAAGGCCCATAGTTGCTCTCTGAGCGGAGGGACGGCCGGCGTGTCACCCGCCAGGGCCGAAGCGCCAGCGTAGGACGCGCGCAGCGCGTTGACACGCCGGTCGGCCCGCAGTTACGCCCGTACATCGCAGCCGGCCACCGCGCCCGTCGCTCGGTGCCAACCTCCGAATCCGCCTCGGTTCCGCGCCATCCCTTCGTCATCGCTCCGCCCCTGTCCGCCGAGGTGAGCAGCTTCAAGCCCACCCACACGTATTTCAGGAGAGCCAGACGTAAGGCGTTGACCAAACTCTGCTTGACTGTGCCTGGACTTGCGGCAACCATCCGGAGCGCACGCGCTTCAGCGCCGTAAGGTTTTGCGTTGATCTCCCCTCGGCCTGTACTGCCAGCCGTACTGCAGGGGCGCATTCCCGATTTCCCGGTCACGCGCTCACACCCACCGGCGTCATGGCCATCCGCTGCAAACAGTTCCATCTGCCGGACTTATAGAAAGACCGCAGGAGAAGAATCGCGTCGATGCTCTCCGGTAGCCAATAGATGGATGCGCCCTTGATGCGGAGATTGATGACGCGACGGATGGCGCTTTCGACGGCGCCGCTGCCCCGCGGAAGCCCGAGCCCGACCATTGTGGTGTAGGCGAAACGATGACGGTTCTTCAGGAAGTAGTTGAGGTGCGTGCGGATCTTGCCGGCCGTGCGCCCGCGACACAGCTCCCGCAGGGCCGTGATCACCTCGTCCACCCGTGCTCGCTTGAGCAGCCCCCGCGTGCGGTTGAGCCAGCGGCGGCGGCCATGCGTGCCGTAATCGGCGCCCAGCAACTTGGCCTCTGCATCGGCCTTGGCCTACGGCGCGTCAGGACGCGGATCGCGAATAACGAAGGTGGTGTTGGCGAGCTCGAGGATCCGCCGAATATTGGAGTTCCGCCGACCGCAAGATGTTGTGGTGCCGCCGGTATCGTCAGACGAACAGCGTGCGCGTGTGCTCACCGGCGTCAAGGCGCGTCGCTTCGCTCCGCCCCCGCTTCGCGGGGCTTCCGGCCCTGACGCCGGCCCCGCGCACGCTCGTCCAGACTAGCTCTTGCTGACGATGCCCGCTCATACGACCCCTACATGTTGTGGTCGTCCTTCCGCCCAGAATCGATCATTTTCCAGTGCTCGTTGACAAGGTGGGCTCTTGGTTGCCGGCTTGCACGGATTCCACCGCGGCCGTCAACGCGTTGTAGTAGCTGGCCCGCACGGAACCGTATTGGGCGCGTCCCCGCACCTTCACGCGACCTCGGATGCTGGTCGACGCGCCCGTAGCCGGCAGCCACCACCGCCGTGATCGGCAGCGGCACGCCGGTACCGGCCGTGCGCGCCGAGCCCCGCCGTACTACCACCCGGTGGCCGGCGGCCGCCTTCAGCGTCGCGTCGTAGTGGCTGACTACCCGCCGCAGCAGGTGCAGGTCGCTCTCGGCCACCTGGTCGACCTGCGCGACGGGAGACTCGGCCAGGGACGGGTCCACGCGGGCCTCGTAGCCGTGCTCGGCGGCGATCTCGGCCACCAGCGCGCCCAGCGTCACCTCGTCCCACGAACCAGTCCGTGGCGCCTTCAGCGTCGACGGGCCTACGTCAGTGATGTCTTGCGTCAGCGGCATTCCACGATCACGGTTGCTAACTAACGCCTGGAAGTTCGCGAAGTACTTCGCCTGCGGCATCGACGACCTCTTCCCTCCTCGCCCCGAGGACGATTAGTAAACATGGGTTAGTTCGATCCGACCCGGGATTTGCCGATTCCGCCTCGCGCTGGCGACATCGGCCGACCGCTGGTGCGGCGGCGCCTTGACCATGACGGTCGGGTCTCGAGCGCCGGCCGTTATCTCGGGTCTCTCGTGCTGGGGAACGGCAACCTTGACCGCCGTCCCGCCCATCGCTCTTTACTGTGCTTTCTGGATCCCCAACCGCTGAGCGATGGCCGGCTCGGCGGGGCGGTTGGCACCTACGAGTACCGCGCGAACTGCTTCCGTGCCGCCCGGAAGTCCAGCGTGTGCATGGACGTCAGCCTTTGGCAGTAACGCCTGGAATCGTTGAGCGGCAGCGGGGTCGGGATCAAGAACATGCACGGTGGTGGCCGGCGTCGCAGCAGCGAGCAGAAGCTCTCGGACCAATTGGTCGTAAGTGGGCAGGCTATAGCCGATGACAATCCACGTGCTCGCGCTGACCAAGCAGCTGCCGGCAACTCTCCAGGTCTGTCGAAGATAGTGCGGGACCGTCTTCCCGACAATCGGGGCCACAATAGCCGGGTCGCCCCGGATCGCCGGACGACAATCGTGGTACTTCACCAGTTCTCCGCGCTCGACAGACCACGATACGGACCCGTGCAGCTTCAAGAGTGGTACCTGTCCAGCGACGTAGCTTCTTCCTGGGTCCAGGGCACGACCCGCCAGGGCTTCGGGCCCGAAGCCGTAATTGAAGCCCGGACGGGAAACCCTAGCAGCCCGTGGCAAAAGTCGCTGATCCGGCCTGGCCCCGGCGCGATCGAACCCGTACACTGAACGACCATGGCAATGGGCAAGAGACCGGCGGCGCGCCAGGCGTCGCCGATGTGGGTGGACAGGTCGGACCTCCCGACAAGCGACGGGCATCCTTACTTCGAGCGGCTGAACCGGGTCCTGGCGGATTCCGGCTTCGATGCGTTCGTCGAGGAGTTGTGCGCGGCCTTCTACGCGGACCGGCTGGGCCGTCCGAGTCTGCGTCCGGGTCGGTATTTCCGGATGCTGTTCATCGGCTATTTCGAGGGTCTGACGCCCCTATATGTCAAGAAATGCTTAGGGGGCTCGTCGAGTTCGAGGCTTCCTTCGGAACCGCCGTCACAGAAACCGGCGTGGTTGTCGCCATACGGACGATCATCGAACGTTGCACCCAGTCCCGACGTCACCTGCGATGAGCGTCCGTATCGACAGGGGCGTGACCGACCCTGCGCGGGGCTCCGATGACTCCGCGCCGCGAGCCGGGCGGCCGGCCCATCCTTGCGCCTGCGAGCGGGGTCCTGGCGACCCTGACGGCTGCAGATACGGGCGCCGACGACGATCCGTCCAGCCACTGTCAATCCTCTCACAGCTCCTCGCGTAGCAACGGTTCAGCCATTGCCGCCGTGACCGCGCGCTCGGCTACCGCGCTACGCGAACGCCTGCAGACAGGCGTCCGCTTCACTTGGTCTCCTGCTGCTCGGAACCAGGCGGGAACGACCGCGTTTCGGCGCCCTACCGCGAGCGGCGGCCAAAGGCAGCGAGCGCCTCGTCGGTAGCCGGATGTCGAGAACACGACCACGTCAGGCAGCCTCGGCGCACGCCGCACCGACTCTGTGATCGTCGAGCAGTGCGTGGTAGATCTCCCGAGCGACGAAGCGCTTCAAGCAGCGGATGATGTCTCTCTTCGACAAGCCCTCGGCGGTGCGACGTCGAACGTAGTCGATGGTCGGCTGGTGCCAGCGCATGCGGACGATCACGATCCGGTAGAGCGCCGCGTTGGCGTGGCGGTGGCCGCCGCGGAAGAGCCGATGCCGGTTCGTGAGCCCGCTCGAGGCGGGAATCGGGCAGGCGCCGCAGAGCTTCGCGAACGCGGCTTCGGACCGGATCCGGCCGGGGTTGTCGCCGGCAACGATCATCATCTCGGCCGCGGACTCGGGACCAATCCCGATGGCCTCACGCAGGGTCGGCACTGCCGCCCTGGTAAGGATGTCCAGCAACTCGTCGTGCTGGTCGATCTCGGCCGACAGCGTACGCCAGCGGGCCGCGAGCGCCCGTAGCGCATGCTTCACGGCGGCAGTCGGGTCGATGATGTCTCCTGGTCTGAGGGCCGCGCAGCGGTCGATGAGCTTTCGGTCGGTGAGCGGCTCAAGTGCTTCGCGGACCCGGCTCGGCGCATTGACGAGGAGCGTCTTGAGGGTGGTCATCGCGGCAGTGCGGGCCTTGACGGCCGTATCGCGGGCAATCTTGATCTGGCGGACCATCTCTGCCGCCCCGTCGGCCGTCTTTGGAGTGCCGGTCGCGACGCCGGCGAGCACCGACCGCGCGGCAGCCTCGGCGTCGAGCGTGTCACTCTTGCCGTTGTTGCGCCGCTTGCGCCGGTCGCAACGGTTGACCTCGACGACGCGGAACCCCTGTCGGCGCACGAAGCTCGCGAGGCCGACCCCGTAGGAACCTGTGCCTTCGATCCCGAAGGCTTCGAGGTCGCCGAGCGTACACGCCCAGGCCACCAGATCGGCGTAGCCCGCACCGTTCGCTGGCGCCCGGAACGTCGCGAGCCGGGCGCCCAGGTCATTGATCGCTACCGCGACATGCTCGTGCTTGTGGGTGTCGACGCCGACGATCACCTTGACGGGCGGACCGTCGGGCGCGATGCTGTTCGACATGGGGTGCGGCTCTTCTTCGTAGAGGATTTTTCGCCCTATTCATGGGCTCTTTTGCCCGCGAATGCGTCTCTCCAGTGGCCATTTCGGGGGGGGGAGACATCAAGCAGGCCAGCGCGTACCGGCGTCTTTTCGGCAGCCAGCCGAGCCTCGTCACGGCGCCGAACACCTTCGGTCTTCTCCCCGACAGGCGCGCTCCCTTCTGGACATTCGCGCGGCGTTCTGGTACGGTGCCGTGGGAAGGGAGGCAGACCTGCGATGGCTGTGACGACAGGATTCCAGGGACGTACATTCGACGTGCCCCGAACCTGCGTCCCTTGCATCGATCCCCCGAGCCGAGCCCCGTGCGCAGCGGCCGATGCTGTCTTCGCGGATGCCAAAGCCCTCCTCTCGTCCAGCGAAGCCCGGCAGATGAGCGAGAGCGAACTCGAACGGGAACTGCACCGGCGGGGCCAGGATTTGGTACGCAAGCTCCTGCAAGGACATCGCGACCAACGCAGCCCGAAAGAGGCTGCTGGTCCGGCCGAGGACACCAGCGGTGTCGAGTGCTCGGAGCCGCGCGAGCACGAAAGCCACGCCGAAACGACCTCCGGCACGATGCAGGTTGTGGGCCTGGGCTGCGCGCGCCGCGGTCACGACGGCTTGCATCGGCTCGACACCGCGCTGAACCTGCTGCCGGAGCGCTACCTGGTCGAAATGCGCCGCCGCGTGACCATCGCGACCGCCTCGCGGGCACCACCGCCTACGCCCTGGAAGCCACCGTGGTACTCGACATCATCCACGTGGCAGCGGCGACGCGGCGTGCGGTGCTCGTCGCCGGCTCATCGAAGGGCCTGTCGACATTTGGTCCGCGATCCGATGGTTACGGGAGCGTTGAGCCATGCAAGTTGTTCCCCGCCGCACCGCTCCACCCGCCCCGGCGCCCTATGCGGCGGCGGAGGCTTCCTTCGCGGAGACCAAAGCCTACCTTTCTTCGCGCGAGGCCCTGCAGATGCGTGAGAGCGACCTCGAACGGGAGTTGAACCGGCGTGGTCAGGAGTTGATGCGCAAGCTCCTGCAAGGGCACCTCGACCAACGCAGCCCGGGGGAGGCGGCGGGTCCGGTCGAGGGATCCGACGGTGTCGAGCGTTCGGAGCGGCGGCTGCACGACCGGCAGTTGGAGACGACCTTTGGCACGGTGTCGGTCGCGCGCCTGGGCTACGCGCATCCCGGTCACGAAAGTCTGCATCCGCTCGATGCGTCGCTGAACCTGCCGGCTGAGCGTTACTCGCTCGAGGTGCGCCGCCGGGTGGCCGAAGCGGCCGCATCGCGGTCGTTCGACGAAGCGCTGTTCGAGCTGTCTCGCCATAGCGGGGCCCAGGTGCCCAAGCGTCAGGCGGAACAGTTGGTCGCTCGCGCGGCTGAGGACTTCGACGCCTTCTACGCGGCGCGCCGAGCGGCGGCGGGCGAGCCGGTCGCTGACGAGTCGGTTGTGGTGCTCACCTTCGACGGCAAGGGCGTGGTGCTGCATCACGAGGACCTGCGCGAGGCGACGCGCAAGGCGGCCGAGAGGCGCCGGCGGCAACGCGAGCAGCTCTCCCCGTTCAACCGCCTGCGGCCGGGCGAGAAGAAGCACGCCAAGCGCATGGCGACGGTGGCCGCCGTCTACGCGGTCGCGCCGTTGGTGCGCAGCCCGGAGGATTTCCTGCTGAGCCTGATGCCCCGACAGCCGGCGGCCAAGGCCAAGAATCGGGCCAAGACCGCGGCGGTGCGTCCTCGCCCGGTGGCCAAACGGGTCTGGGCGAGCCTCGAACACGAGCCGGCCGAGGTGGTCGCCGAGGCAATGCTGGAAGCCGAGCGCCACGACCCCGAGCGCGTCAAGCGCTGGGTCGTGCTCGTCGACGGCGCCGAGACGCAACTCGACCTCGTCGAAGCGGGCGCCGCCGCCTATGGCGTCGACGTGACGGTGATCCTCGACATCATTCACGTGGTCGAGTACGTCTGGAAGGCGGCGCACGTGTTCCATCGCGAGGGGAGCCCCGACGCGGCGCATTGGGCCTGGACGCGCGTGCAGAGCATTCTCGAGGGCAAGTCCAGCAAGGTGGCCGCGGCGATGCGGCGTGCGGCGACCGTCGCCGGCTTGTCGAAGGACACCCGCAAGCCGGTCGATACGTGCGCCGACTACCTGCAGAAGTACGCGCCGTATCTGCACTACGACCGCTACCTCGCGGCGGGCTATCCCATCGCCACCGGCGTGGTCGAAGGGGCGTGCCGGTACCTGGTCCGCGACCGGATGGAGTTGACCGGAGCCCGCTGGCGGCTGGTCGGCGCCGAGGCGGTCCTGAAGCTGCGGGCGCTACGGGCCAGCGGCGACTTCGATGCGTACTGGGACTTCCACGAAGCGCGCGAGTACGAGCGGAACCACGCCCAGCGCTACGCTGACGGGATAGCACCGCCGGTCAGCGAACCGCCCCCATCGCCCGCCTCACCCCGCCTTCGCAGGGTCAAGTAGCTCTTGCCATGCCGCTCGCAGCCCCTCCTGGACCCCTCTGGACCGCCGACGCAAAAGAGCCGCACCCTTCGACATGTTGCCGGCCTCCTTCACGGGTTGGCGACGCCGTCTGGTCGGGCGGGCGGACAGGACTGTGACGGGTCTCCAAACAGGCCCCTATTGGGTCACTGCCCACCCGGCCAGACAACATCTGGATGTGTGCTGCCCAACCGGGTCGACAGATCAGACCCAGGACACGAAGTCGGTCGTCGGAGGGGTCAGAACCGATCAGGCAGCAGCACGATCATGCTCACAGTCGTCGGAGCGGGGGATTGCGTGGCGGGTAGCCGATTCGCTGAGTCTGCGGTCGTTTCTGGACCTGGAATTGACGGAGGCGCCGCCGGATCACTCGACGCTGTCGCGCACGCGGCGGCGGATCGACGTAGAGACCCACGAAGCAGTTTTCACGTGGGTTCTGGAGCGGCTGTCGGAAGCGGGTCTGGTTCGGGGGAAGACGGTCGGCATTGATGCGACGACGCTGGAAGCGAACGCGGCGATGCGGAGCATCGAGCGGCGGGACACGGGAGAATCCCACGAAGAGTTCATTCGGCGGTTGGCGGAAGCGTCCGGTGTGGAGACCCCGACGCGGGCCGAGTTGGCTCGGTTCGACCGGTCCCGGAAAAACAAGAAGACGTCGAACAAGGACTGGAAATCGCCGCAGGACCCGGACGCGAAGATCGCGAAGATGAAGGACGGCCGGACGCACCTGGCCCACAAGGCCGAGCACGGGGTCGACATGGACACGGGCGCCATCGTGTCGGTGACGGTGCAGGATGCATCGGACGGCGATACGGCGACGCTGCCGGAGACGCTGATTACGGCGGCCGAGCAGGTCGAGGCAGTGCAGCCGGAGGGTTCGGGGGTCGAAGAGGTGGTGGCCGACAAGGGCTATCACAGCGACGAGACGCTGGTGGGGCTGCGCGAGGTAGGTGTTCGAAGCCACGTATCGGAACCGGAGCGCGGCCGGCGCCGCTGGCAGGACAAGAAGACGGGCGAGACGCCGCCGGAGAAGCGAGCTGCGCAGCAAGCGTTGTATGCAAACCGCCGGCGTGTGCGCGGGCGGCGGGGTCGCCGCCTGCAACGCCGCCGGGGCGAGATGGTGGAGCGTACTTTCGCGCACATGTATGAGACGGGCGGTATGCGTCGGGTCTGGGTGCGCGGCCACGAGAATGTCCGCAAGCGCGTTCTCATCCAGGCGGCCGCCTGCAACATCGGGCTGCTCCTGCGCCGGCAGACCGGCGTTGGTACACCCCGGAGCCTGCAGGGGCGGGCTTTGTCGGCGATTTACGGTCTGATCGGGCGCTGGGTGGGCTGCTGGGAGCGCCTGAGGCGGGTGTGGGGGCTGAAACGGTCCATGCTTCATCTTGAGGCGGCGTGAGCTTGGAAAAGCCGCTGGCCGGCTCAAACCCCATGTTACACTTCTAGATCCGCACCCTCTCAACCGGTGTCAGGCCGCCGGCAACCTTGTTCCACGGGCTGCTAGGCCGAGGGGCGGTGCGCAAACCCCGCTCTGCCAGGATGTCGTAGTTGGTCGTAATCACCGAAACGTCTGTTCGGATCTGGAAGAGCGCGGTCCAGAACTGCTCGAGCGCTGCGGCGCTCGTTTTCTCAACATGGTGTCCGGCCAGCCGCAATTGTCCGCCAATCTGCCGCAATCCTCCCATTCGGCTCGCTATCACTAGCGACACGAACCACACTGCCTCGCGCCACATCCGACCGCCCCTGCTGGCGAGTTCTGCCAGGTACTCTTCCGGAGAGCCACCGGTGCGTGCACGCCAGATGGCCCACTCATGGGTGACCCGCTCAACGAGCCGTCGCCGAATCAGACGATCAACCTCAGGTTGGCGCTCGAAGAGCTGACTTGCTAGCGGTACACCAGCAGCTATTGAGAAGCCGGCTCCGAGCATGACCGCAATGCTCCTCACCCTCTCCTCCCTCGCGTCTCCACGCTCATGTGGGTTGCTGTGGGCTGGCGGTGTCATCAGCGTCTGTCAGCAGCGGCGATTCCCCAGACCCCCTCGTTTCGCGCCCCTCGGCGGTGCTACCGTTTGCAGGCCCACCCGTCGTTGTCGTGGTCCATGCGCCGCTGGTAGGCCCAGTGCCCATGGCGCACGCCGTTGGGGTGATCGCGCCTCAGCGCCGTGCAGTTGCGGTACGGTCCGCATCCGCCCTCGGCCGGAGCCGGTGCGGTGGGCTGGCTCGCTGGCACCGCGCTCTGGCGCCCGGATTCACACACGACGCCGTCTCCCTCGCCGTCCCTCATGAACGCGTACGCGGGGTGATCGCGCGTCACTGGCGCGATCCCGTGCCGCCGCGCTTCGGTACAGCTGACCCGACCGTTGCGGTCGTCGTCCCACGGGGCGATCGCCTCCGGGCTGCTGCCTGCGGGAACTGGAGCGGCCGGAACAGCACCTCGTGCGAACACGACCAAGACTGGGAGCTGCACCATCCTCAGGTGGTCCTCCGCCTGAGATCGCCGGGCGGTCCTGATTGCTCGGGGACATCCGTTGCGCCCGCGCTCGCGGACCGCGACCGCGTCGGTTTCCGGCGTCTTCGTGCCCGATGATCGAGTCGAACATGGTCGTGTCTGCCGGTCGCGTTGTCGGGCAAGTCCTCGTTCCTCTCACCACGGTCCATGCCACCGGGCAACGCGGTCGGTGCCGTCCGGCGGCGTGCGCCTGCGTCCAGGTTAATCCTACCCCGGTTCTCTTCGGAGTACGCGTCGTTGGATCCGGACTGTCTCGAGCGGCCCCATGCCCCTCCACGGCTGTCCGGTTCCGACGGCCCGCGTCGGCCACGACCACGATCCTCAGTATTGGCCTGCAGCCAGCGCCCAGCGGAGGATTTCCACGATGGCGCCGGCTGCCAGGATGTCGATGTCGCCCCAACGAGGTCCCCTGACTCGGATATCCCTCCCTCGTGGTGGATCCGCGGCCCCGTCTCTCGGCGCTCGGAAGTTCGTGGCGCGTGTCGTGCCGCATTACTTCTACCTCGCCAGTTCGCCGGGTAGAACGGCGACGTACTGCGCGAGCTTGCGCCCGTCGTTGATCTGCGCACCATTCCCGATGCGTTCGCCGGTCTTCTTGGTGTATTCCGCCGCGATCGTGGAACCCCCGTGCCGGGCGATCTCGTTGGCGAAGATGATCCCGAACAGGTGCATCATGAGGGTCACGTCTTGCTGTTGGCGTTTGCCGGCGGCCCGCATTTCCTCAAGCTTGTCCACGAGCTGATTCAGCGTCAATCTGAGGTGGTCCCGGTCGTTTAGACCATTCGAGGGCTTCGTTAACTAACTACGGCATCGGATGCCGTGGTTCGATTGCAACCGCGATCGCCTCGTGCGCCGTGTTCTGCCCTCTTGCCGCGTTGCGGCGGATTCGGTCTCCGATCCGGGTCCATGCGCGGACGCGTGTCTGTCGCCAGCGCTTGCGCCGCGCGAGCAGTTCCTGGTTGCCTCGGGGCCGCGGTCCAGGGCTTGACCCCTCCTGACCTCGACCAGCGTCGGCACCGCGTCCTGGTCAGCGAGCAAGTGGTCGACCGCCCATTGTGCAGCCGCATCGGACGATTGGGAAAGATGAAGTTCGACGCGTGGCCGGTGGAGCCTCCGGGGTTGGGCAACGGCCCCTTGTCGATCAGCAGCAGATCCTTCCACCCCAGCTCCGCCAGATGCCCGACCAGGCAATTGGCCGGCATCGACGTCGCGCCGCGCAACGCACGTCGGCTACACGCGCGAACGCGATCCTGGATCGGCTCGCGGTTCCGATGCATCAGCTCGGGGTTACGCTGTTCGAGAGTCCAGCGTTGGTCGCACGCTGGGTGCATCCAGCCCGGTCTCCGCATACGGCCGGCACGGCCGCAGTAGATGCACGTCGTCGCGCTGACGTCGCTCAGGATGGCGCCGATCCCCTCGTAGAACGGCGTGTGGCGGCCGTGGTGGATCTTCAGCTTGCCGAACCGCTCCTTGATCTGTCCTGCTCGCCAGGGCGGCCCGACACCGGGGCACTCGACGGGCAGCAACACTGCCAGGTCCCCGTGCAGGAGATGGTTCCAGCCGGCTCTGTCCATCGGGCAGACGATCGTCATGTAGGGCTCGCCCTGGTTTCTCCTGACCGGCCAGTTCGCGTGTGTCGCCGGCGTCTGGCGCGCTTCTATCAGGTCGGCGAGGTCCCGTGCGCCGACGAGGTCCTCGAGGAGGCGCTGCGCGCGTCCGAGCACCCAGCTCAGGCCGACCGGAGCGTAGTCGGTGTGCCCGACGGACACGTTGAAGTGGCGCCTACGACGCCCTCCGGCGGGCGCTGGGCCAGGACGTCGGCTTCTATGGGTCCCGGTCCCTCTCGCGTGACCGTTGATATTTGTGGGTGCGGTCGTCCTACAGATGGTCGGCGTCATTGGCGTCCGCCTGGCGGCAGGCGAAGCTGAAGATCGAAGATCCGCGGGCCGAACAGGTCGGTCAACGTGTGCCGGACCTTGCCCGGTTTGCGTCGATCGACCAGACAGCGGACGAACCCGGCCATCCGCTCATACACCTTGTCGGACGCCTTGAGCGGCACCGCACTGCCGTCCGAGCTGGCGTGCCGCTGATCGAGCCGGGCGATCAGCACTCGTCCAACAGGTCCGCGAAACGGGACAATCTGTGATATTGTCAGGGTCGTCACGCAAGAGCCTCCGTGGTGGCGTAACCTTTGCAAACGCTGCACTTGCACCACGCGGGCCGTACTGTCTGTACCGGAATCCGGACCCATGAGGGGTTCCGGGCCCGACAGAACGAAACTGTCGTCTGCACGACGGCCTGGAGGAAGAATAGCTCGTTCGCGAGGCCCGCTTGAAGGCACACCGTGGCCATCACGTCTAGCGACTCGATCATTGAGAACTAGCAATGGACGCACTTTCTCTGCCTGAACAGCGTCGTACACTTCCCAATCCCTCGCTGCTGGAATCGGGACAATTTCCCGCTAGGGAGCTCGCGAAGTTCGCCGCTCGCGAAGGCCGCAGACCCCGGCCTATCTACACCGCGCACAAGTGGTTTGCTCGCCGCTTGGGCTGTGTCTTCCGTGCACTTCTGGTCAGCGGCGCCGCTGATCCCAATGACAACTTTTGGCGTTCGTACTACAGCACCTCCGACCTTCGTGGGTTCACGATACTCGATCCGTTCGTAGGTGGGGGAACTTCCGTCGTGGAAGCGAACCGCCTAGGCGGAAGGGTGATCGGTGTCGACGTAGATCCGGTTGCATGCGCCGTGACACGATTCGAGTTGGAACTGGAAGGCCTTCCGGACCTCCGGGCTCCCCTGGAGGAGCTTCAGCAGACGGTCGGCGCGTCCCTCCGTCCGCTGCACGCTAGCGTTGATGAGAGCGGTGTCGAGCGCACGGTTCTTCACTACTTTTGGGTGCAGGTCGTGGAGTGTCGGGACTGTGGGAGTCGCTTTCAAGCACATCCAACGTACCGCCTCGCCCAGGACAATGGGATCCAATGGGTGATTTGTTCGACGTGCGGCGACGTGGCTCGGCGATCCTCAGGTCAGGAGAGCTTCAAGTGTTCTGAGTGTAGCGAATCGACCCGCATCGAAGCAGGCACGATAACTCATGGTACGGCGGCCTGCCCAATGTGCGCCCACCGGCAAACACTGATCGATGTGGGAAGAACTTCAGGATCTCCCCCAGTGTGGGAGCTCTTTGCCTTGGAGGTCCTCGATGCGCCGGCCGGCGGTCGTCCTGTCCCCATCGCGAAGCGACGCATTGTTCGCGCGCGCGAATCAGATATCGCGCTCTACAGGAAAGCAAGCCAGCTGTGTAACTACCGTCGGAGGTCCCACCCTGAGACGTTCCCTTCGGCCTCTATCGCGGACCAAGATCGATTCGACTCGCGCCTCCTCGATTACGGGTATCGACAGTGGACGGACCTCTTCAACGATCGCCAGCTCCTGCACCTGTCCCTGCTCGCCGAAGCGACCGCGGGTTTCGATGAGCCTGTGCGCCGCGCTCTGGCCGTGGCCTTCAGCCAACACCTCACCACGAACTGCATGATGACGGCTTATGCGGCCGGTTGGCGGCGCTTAACTCCGCTCTTCAGCATTCGCGCGTTTCGTCACGTCCCAAGGCCCGTTGAGCTCAATCCTTGGTGCGACGGTACCGGCCGAGGCACATATCCGAACACCGTAAGGAAGCTCATGCGTGCAGCGGAGTTCGCTCGCAGGCCCAAGGAGCCAGTCAAGAGCGGCGGCTTCCGATCAGTACCTCCGCGGCGCACGCCGGAACGTCCGTCCATCGTCTGCGCGACCGCCCAGGATCTGTCCTTCGTGCCAGACGGCACCGTGGACATGGTCCTCACTGATCCACCCTATTTCGACAACATCGCCTACTCCGAGCTCGCCGAGTTCTTCTTGCCGTGGATGCAGCTCGTCGGTCTCGTCAGCGAGCCGGATAGTCGTAACCGTACGGTGCGGGAGAGCCTGATCGCTCGGCGACACGATGCTGGCGCTACGACACGGTTCACGACGGGACTTTCCGATGTCTTTCAGGAAGTAGCACGGGTGTTGAAGGCCGACGGCCTTTTGGTGTTCAGCTTCCGTCACGTGGTGCCTGATGCGTGGTTCGCGCTTGCAGTTGCCCTGGCGGGGGCCGCGTTCCGCGCCACCCACGTTGTCCCCGCTCCCGGGGAGGCCGGTGTTGGGCTCCACGCCCACGGAGGCACGGGCCTTTGGGATGCGGTTTTCGTTCTGCGGAAGGGACAGCGAAGACACGACGAGGATCTGCGTGTTGGTGAAGCGGGCAAGGTACACGTAGGGAGCCTGGTTGCGAAGTGGGCAGGGAAGCTGATGCGCGCACGGCTTTCCTTCACCGATGTCGACCAACTCGTGCTGCGCCGGGCCGGTTTTGTAGCGGTTGCTCTCGGGCTGCTCGGAGACGAGCCCGATTCCGGAGCATTTCCTCTCCACGATCTCCTCTGCGCGACGGCTTCGGTAACGATGGAGAAGTCATGCCCCAAGTCGGCAAGCAAGCGCTAGGTCAGTTCCTCCGGACGAACTGCCTCCGGCAACTCGCGCTCAACCTCTACCCGGACAATCTCACGTTCCGGCGCGATCGCCAGACGCTCGGGATGCCGTATCCGCAGTCTCCGCGCCCCGGCCTGCGGCAGATCCAGCAAGCGGGAGACGAATGGCAGGAAGAGAAGCTGGATGACCTGACCCAGACGTTCGGGGCGGGCGCGATCATCGGCTCGCCGTACACGACGCTGTCGAACCAGACGCGTTATCGGCCGACTCCGCTCGAACAGGCGCTTGCTCGTGGGAATCCCATCTGCTTTTTGGTCGAGGCAGAATATTCAGTCGGCCAGGCGTTTCAGGGGGCCCTCGGGATCCAGGGGCACGGCACCCTGTTGGTATATGCCGAGCTGCGACCGGACGTAATCGCAGTTTTGCCTCCTGCAACCTTCCCTCGTTTCATCGTTCCTGACGGCACGCTTCACACATTGCCCGCGGGTGACACTCGGCGCCAGCTACGCGTGGTCGAGATCAAGATGACGGCGGAAGCATCCCCCGGGTACTTTGCCGAGGTCGCCTACTACAGCATGGCTCTGGCCGGTTGGCTGGCTGACCAGGGTCTCGATCAGACCTACGTGGTCGTTCCGAACGGCGCGGTGTGGCCCGGTTCCCACGACGCGTCCAACCTGCTCCGCGCCAGCCGACGGCTGGTCGCGCAGGGAGTGACTCCGACCATCAACCAACTCTGGGACGCGATGCAGGAGGACCTGGAAGCGGTTCCCTTCGAGGTGTTTGCCCTTCGGATCCGACGCTTCCTCCAGGTTGACGTTCCACAGGCGTTGGAGCAACCATGGGATTCTCTTGAATGGCACGTGGACAACCGCTGCTCGTTCTGCGAGTACCTTGGCGAGCCCCGTCCAGCGAGCCCGACGAATCCCAACGTCGCGCCTCACCCCGACCACTGCCTTCCGACCGCGCAGGGGCAGGACCACGTAAGCCGCGTAGCGTTCATCTCGCAAGGCGCCCGGCTGAGTCTCGCGCAGGCAGGGATATCGCAGGTGGCGGCACTGGCAGGGCTTCAACACACGAGCCCGGTGTTCGACAGGCACCAGATCCTGCGTGCCACTCGTACTGTCGTTGCAGGCCGAGCGACGTCCCTGCAGACGGGTCAGGTGGCCATTCCGCCCCAGAGCGGCACGTCCGCGAGCATGCCGGGTTGGACTGACCTTCACATGTACCTTTCCGTGGACTTCGACATCGGCAGTGCCATCACGGTGGCGTTTGGGCTGCGGGCGTTCTGGCATGAGCCGCGGGCGTTCCGGTCGCCTCTCACGACGTCGAGGCAGAGTCGAGCTTGGCCTCCTAACACGCCGGGCGGCGCGTCGGCCAACACCTGGGTCGTCATCGACCGCGATCTCGCTGCGGAGCGCCGCGAACTGTTGGCCTTCCTTCAGGAGATCCACGACATCCTTGACTGGTGTCAGCAGCAGGACCAGCAGACCCTGACCGATCCTGCCCTCGCGGGCCTGACCGGGGCGCAGCGAGCGGACTACCGCACTAACGTCCAGTTCTACATGTGGGATTCGCTCCAGTACGACCACCTCGCTCGGGTAATTGGTCGGCATCTCCAAGCTATTCTCGCGAATCGAATGCTCAGCTATCTCGCGTGGCTGTTCCCGCCAGAGGAACTGCTACCGAATCCGGATCTGGTCACGCAGCGGTCGCCGATCACCATCGTCCGGGACGTCGTACGGGGTTTGCTGGCCGCTCCCGTGGCACACTACTATAGCTTGATCGATCTCGCACGCGTGTACCACGAGCAGCGTCTTCCGGCGAACGTGGCAACGTTCAACATCCATCCGCTCTTCAGCACGCCCCTGAGCGACCAGATTCCATCTGAGCGTGCGCATGAAATCTGGGGCAAAGTGACGGCACGCCGTCACTGGCAGCAGCAGATGACGATCTACGCCGAGACCGTGCGCAAGCGACTCGGCGCCCTGGAAGCCGTGACGCGGCGTCTCGAAACGGACCTCCGGCCGCAACTGAGTCACACCGCTCCGTTCATCAAGCTCGGTCCTCCTATACGGCAAACTCGCGTTAGCACCGATGGGCAGCTCTGGCACGCCTTCGCTCGTCTGAACACCGCCTTGGAAGAGCTTGACGTTCATCAGGCACGAGCGATGCCGCCACACGAGCGATCTGCCCGCTTCCGAAGTGCGCGCCTTCGCGCCCGGTTGATCGGTGCCGCAGAACAGGCGGCTCTCGGTCAGCTCGGTCTGGTCCCGCGGCAGGGTCGGCGCGTGTATCAGTTGAACGCCGATTCACGGGAGGTGAAGGCGAAGGTTGGGGACTTCGCCTTCGCCCTGGCTCCAGAGAGCATCGGAGGCTTCCTCGACCGGAGCGTGATCGCCGTCGTCCGCGGAACCCCGTTGCAGCAGCAGCTACAACACCAGTTGGGCAATGTCTATTGGCATGCGCTCATGGAGGACCTCCTGGGCATCACGATCATTGCACTGGACCGCAACCGCGGACTCCTCGCCGTGGACGCTGACCCGCGTTCACCAACGATTCTCGATACGCTCGAGGCTGCCGGGGTCGTGAATCTGAGCCAGGATGTCATCCTCGATCCCGTGTATCGAGACTTCTTTACGTCGAAGCTCCTCGCAACCTTGCGGGCGATCGGGAATCCGCCCATCGCCAGGAACAACCCGAATCCGATTGTGCGTCGAGCCACCGGTCAGGCCACCCCCGGAGCTCGCGCCACGGTGCATACTCCGTGTGCCGACTACCTCTGGAACATCCAGGCAATGGCCCAGCCCGTGGTCGCTAGGAACCTCGCTGCGGTTCGGCGTGACGTTGGGGACCGGCTGCTGGTGCAGGGTAGGGCATTGAATCGCTCACAGTGGCAAGCCTGGCAGGATTCGCTGAGCCATCGGGCGTGGCTCGTTTGGGGACCCCCCGGTACAGGGAAGAGCACCACCGTGCGGGCGATCATTCTCGGGGCGGTGCTGGATGCCCAGAGAAGCGGCGGCCCCCTGCGGGTGCTCCTCTCGGCGTCTACGTACACGGCGATCGACAACGTGCTCCTGGACGTCGCGCAGGATATCGCGGCTCTCTTGTCCGGGGCGTGCGACGTATTCCGGGTGCGCTCCCGCTTCCAGCTTGCTCCGGGGAACATCACTTCGGCGATCGACCTGGAGCTTGACCGCCGAAACCCGTCCCAAGGAGTCCAAAGCCTCCGCCGCCGCCTCCAGAATCCCGTTGGTGTTCTCGTGGTTGGCGCCACCCCCGAACAGGTTCACAACCTTCTCACCTGCAACAACGCCGCCGCCCAGCAAGAGTGGTTCGACCTCGTCGTGATCGACGAGGCCTCGCAGATGGACGTCGCACACTCCATCCTCCCGATCAGTGCGATCGCGAGCGACGGTACCATGGTCCTGGCTGGCGACCCCCTGCAGTTGCCACCAATTCACCAAGCCGAACCACCCAAGGACCTGGAGGACCTGGTTGGATCGGTCTACGCGTTCTGGCGTCAGGTTCACCGAGTACCAGAGAGTGCACTGGGGGTCAACTACCGTTCGAACGACACGATCGTGGACTTCGCGCGGCACACGGACTACCAGGCGACTCTGCGCAGCCACTCTCCGCAACTATGCGTGGACCTGCTCTCTCCGATTCCAACAGTCCAACCTGCAAACTGGCCGGCGCCGCTCTTCTGGACTCCCGAGTGGGCTCAGCTGCTCGAACCCGACCAGCCAGCAGTTTGCTTCGTCTACGACGACGGCCGGAGCAGTCAGCGCAACGCCTTCGAGGCCGACGCTGTGGCCGCTCTCCTCTTCCTCCTCCAAGGGCGCATGGCATCTCGGCTCAAGAACGAGAACGACGCGGTCACCGGCGCGGCACTTCCCCCGAGCACCACCCCGCACCCGATAGTCGACTTCTGGCGAGAGGCTGTCGGAGTAGTCACGCCGCACCGGGCCCAGCAGGGCCTAATCGTGACCCGGTTGCAGCAGGTGTTCAACGCGACCGGGCAGATGGCGGATTGGATCAGGGAGGCAGTAGACACGGTTGAGCGGTTCCAAGGGCAGCAGCGGGACGTAATCATCGCCTCCTACACGCTTGGGGATCCCGACCAAATCGCCGAGGAAGACGAGTTCCTCATGAGCCTCAACCGCTTCAACGTCATCGCCTCGCGAGCCAGGGCGAAGCTGGTATTGCTCGTATCTCAGGAGGTGATCAGTCACCTCGCGCACGATACGGATGTGCTTCGGGAATCGCGGCTCCTGAAGCAGTACGCAGAGATGTTCTGCAGCACCTCGCGCCCGATGAACCTGGGCCACGTGGACGGCACCACCGTGCGGCCAGTGCCGGGGACGTTCCGGTGGCATTGAAAAGGGTTCATCCCCGCGCGCGCCGGGCAGCCGTCCGAAGGGCTCAACCTGCACCGCACTGCCCGGGTTCATCCCCGTGTGCCGGGGCTGCACCGGGTAGCGGATGAGCGTACTGCGCTATGCTGAACGCCCATGAGCCAGATGATCATCGCGGAACGCCGACTGCAGCGAATGCTCCTCGACGACGCTAGAGAGGAGCTGGGTCCAACCGCCACCGCGGCCGAGGTCCAGGCGCTGGCCGATGAGGCGTACTACGGTCCACCCGAACCGCCCCGCACGGAAAGCGAGGAGGAGCGGCGTGAACGGAACAAGAGGTTTGAGCAGGTTGTGGCTGAAACTGCCGAGGTCTTGAAGGCGAACGGACTATGATCCTGTTCGATACGACGGAGATGCGAATGCCGACGCCGCGGAAGTTGCATGCGGCTATCGCGGAGCTCGACGAACGGCAGGCCATGGTATCTCCGACCGTAGCCGTGGAGCTGGCGGCAAACGGACATGGGTGCGGCTCTTTTGCGTCGGCGGTCCAGAGGGGTCCAGGAGGGGCTGCGAGCGGCATGGCAAGAGCTACTTGACCCTGCGAAGGCGGGGTGAGGCGGGCGATGGGGGCGGTTCGCTGACCGGCGGTGCTATCCCGTCAGCGTAGCGCTGGGCGTGGTTCCGCTCGTACTCGCGCGCTTCGTGGAAGTCCCAGTACGCATCGAAGTCGCCGCTGGCCCGTAGCGCCCGCAGCTTCAGGACCGCCTCGGCGCCGACCAGCCGCCAGCGGGCTCCGGTCAACTCCATCCGGTCGCGGACCAGGTACCGGCACGCCCCTTCGACCACGCCGGTGGCGATGGGATAGCCCGCCGCGAGGTAGCGGTCGTAGTGCAGATACGGCGCGTACTTCTGCAGGTAGTCGGCGCACGTATCGACCGGCTTGCGGGTGTCCTTCGACAAGCCGGCGACGGTCGCCGCACGCCGCATCGCCGCGGCCACCTTGCTGGACTTGCCCTCGAGAATGCTCTGCACGCGCGTCCAGGCCCAATGCGCCGCGTCGGGGCTCCCCTCGCGATGGAACACGTGCGCCGCCTTCCAGACGTACTCGACCACGTGAATGATGTCGAGGATCACCGTCACGTCGACGCCATAGGCGGCGGCGCCCGCTTCGACGAGGTCGAGTTGCGTCTCGGCGCCGTCGACGAGCACGACCCAGCGCTTGACGCGCTCGGGGTCGTGGCGCTCGGCTTCCAGCATTGCCTCGGCGACCACCTCGGCCGGCTCGTGTTCGAGGCTCGCCCAGACCCGTTTGGCCACCGGGCGAGGACGCACCGCCGCGGTCTTGGCCCGATTCTTGGCCTTGGCCGCCGGCTGTCGGGGCATCAGGCTCAGCAGGAAATCCTCCGGGCTGCGCACCAACGGCGCGACCGCGTAGACGGCGGCCACCGTCGCCATGCGCTTGGCGTGCTTCTTCTCGCCCGGCCGCAGGCGGTTGAACGGGGAGAGCTGCTCGCGTTGCCGCCGGCGCCTCTCGGCCGCCTTGCGCGTCGCCTCGCGCAGGTCCTCGTGATGCAGCACCACGCCCTTGCCGTCGAAGGTGAGCACCACAACCGACTCGTCAGCGACCGGCTCGCCCGCCGCCGCTCGGCGCGCCGCGTAGAAGGCGTCGAAGTCCTCAGCCGCGCGAGCGACCAACTGTTCCGCCTGACGCTTGGGCACCTGGGCCCCGCTATGGCGAGACAGCTCGAACAGCGCTTCGTCGAACGACCGCGATGCGGCCGCTTCGGCCACCCGGCGGCGCACCTCGAGCGAGTAACGCTCAGCCGGCAGGTTCAGCGACGCATCGAGCGGATGCAGACTTTCGTGACCGGGATGCGCGTAGCCCAGGCGCGCGACCGACACCGTGCCAAAGGTCGTCTCCAACTGCCGGTCGTGCAGCCGCCGCTCCGAACGCTCGACACCGTCGGATCCCTCGACCGGACCCGCCGCCTCCCCCGGGCTGCGTTGGTCGAGGTGCCCTTGCAGGAGCTTGCGCATCAACTCCTGACCACGCCGGTTCAACTCCCGTTCGAGGTCGCTCTCACGCATCTGCAGGGCCTCGCGCGAAGAAAGGTAGGCTTTGGTCTCCGCGAAGGAAGCCTCCGCCGCCGCATAGGGCGCCGGGGCGGGTGGAGCGGTGCGGCGGGGAACAACTTGCATGGCTCAACGCTCCCGTAACCATCGGATCGCGGACCAAATGTCGACAGGCCCTTCGATGAGCCGGCGACGAGCACCGCACGCCGCGTCGCCGCTGCCACGTGGATGATGTCGAGTACCACGGTGGCTTCCAGGGCGTAGGCGGTGGTGCCCGCGAGGCGGTCGCGATGGTCACGCGGCGGCGCATTTCGACCAGGTAGCGCTCCGGCAGCAGGTTCAGCGCGGTGTCGAGCCGATGCAAGCCGTCGTGACCGCGGCGCGCGCAGCCCAGGCCCACAACCTGCATCGTGCCGGAGGTCGTTTCGGCGTGGCTTTCGTGCTCGCGCGGCTCCGAGCACTCGACACCGCTGGTGTCCTCGGCCGGACCAGCAGCCTCTTTCGGGCTGCGTTGGTCGCGATGTCCTTGCAGGAGCTTGCGTACCAAATCCTGGCCCCGCCGGTGCAGTTCCCGTTCGAGTTCGCTCTCGCTCATCTGCCGGGCTTCGCTGGACGAGAGGAGGGCTTTGGCATCCGCGAAGACAGCATCGGCCGCTGCGCACGGGGCTCGGCTCGGGGGATCGATGCAAGGGACGCAGGTTCGGGGCACGTCGAATGTACGTCCCTGGAATCCTGTCGTCACAGCCATCGCAGGTCTGCCTCCCTTCCCACGGCACCGTACCAGAACGCCGCGCGAATGTCCAGAAGGGAGCGCGCCTGTCGGGGAGAAGACCGAAGGTGTTCGGCGCCGTGACGAGGCTCGGCTGGCTGCCGAAAAGACGCCGGTACGCGCTGGCCTGCTTGATGTCTCCCCCCCCGAAATGGCCACTGGAGAGACGCATTCGCGGGCAAAAGAGCCCATGAATAGGGCGAAAAATCCTCTACGAAGAAGAGCCGCACCCAACGGACATACGCCCAGGATTATCAACGGGATCAGCGCAGCAGAGCACGCGCTCAAGACGCAGGGCAGCCGAGATCGCCGTATCGACTGCTCAGACTTGACGACGACCAGAACCGGCTCGCTGGAACAATTGCCCGAGTATTACCCACGGCATGCTTCGTGGCACCGGCAGACATGAATCTGAGTGACCACCGCGATACCAAGATCGTTGCCGAGGCGCTTGCTGTCGGCGCGACGCTGCTACTGACCAGCAATGCACATACGATAAAGCGGAACGAGATCAACGACTGGGCGCTGGAACACGGTAGAGCAGTCGGTTTCGAACCGAAGCGAGTGGTGGCGGATGCCGACGGTACAATCATAAACTGGTTGCGACGAGACGACCGACGGGACCGAATTCTGCAAGCCGCAGTGATGGCCTGCTGGCCGAAGGCCGACGACGCAGACGCCGACCGGGTAATAGCAAACGCCAGGAACACGTTCCATAGAATGGCGACCGGAAAGGGCGGGAGACTTCAGCAAAGCAGTGCCCATATCTCGCGCATGCTGGACAGCCACGACGATCCGCTAAGGGCACTGCCCGCAACTAGTTTGCCACCTGCTGGCTTTCCGGCCATACTGGAAGCATGCAGCGAGACATCGAGCTGGAAGCGACCCTGGTTGCGAAGTATGCCGTGGTCGCTCCGGTGTTGGACGAGCGCAGTCGCCGGCGGTGGGCGGCGGCCGAGTCGCTTGCCATCGGCTACGGCGGCGACGCGGTGGTTTCGTCGGCCACCGGTCTGGCTCGGGAGACGATTCGCAAGGGACGCCGGGAGATTGCCCGCGACGAGCCTCCGACGGACCGCATCCGGCGCCCTGGCGGCGGGCGGCCCCGCATCCAGCAGGATCAACCCGGCATCCAGGCCGCGCTCGAAGCGCTGGTGAACCCGCTCACGCGCGGCGACCCGACCTCGCCGCTGCGCTGGACGTGCAAGAGTCGCGCGAAGCTGGCGGCGGGGCTGACCGAGCAGGGCTGGCGGGTGAGTTCGACCACTGTGGGCCGGCTGCTGCACCGTCTGGGGTACCGGCTGCAATCGCCGCGCAAACGGCAGGAGGGCGCCACGCATCCGGACCGCAACGCGCAGTTCGAGCACATCAACCGGACTGCGGACGAGCATCTGACCGCCGGCGAGCCGGTGATCTCGGTCGACACGAAGAAGAAGGAGCTGGTCGGGAACTTCAAGAACGGCGGGCGGGAATGGCAGCCGAAGGGCACGCCGCCGGCGGTGCTGGTGCATGATTTCCCGACCGACGCCGAGGGCAAGGCGATTCCGTACGGCGTCTACGACATGGCGCGCAACGAAGCCTGGGTGAGCGTGGGCTGGGACCACGACACACCGGCGTTCGCGGTGGCGTCGATTCGCCAATGGTGGCGCCAGATGGGCTGCGGCGCCTACCCCGACGCCACGACCCTGTTCATCACGGCCGATGCGGGCGGGAGCAACGGGTACCGGTTGCATGCCTGGAAGCATGAGCTTCAACAGTTGGCCGACGAGACCGGACTGACCATCGAGGTGAGTCATTTCCCGCCGGGCACCAGCAAGTGGAACAAGATCGAGCACCGGCTGTTCTGTCACATCACGGCGAACTGGCGGGGCACCCCGCTGACGACGTATGAGACCATCGTCGACCGCATCGGGAACGTCCGGACGGAGACCGGGCTCCAGGTCCGGGCCGAACTCGACGCCGGGGAGTATCCCACGGGCGTTACAGTGACCAAGGAACAGATGGAGGCACTCGCGCTGGTCCGCGATGAATTTCACGGGGAATGGAATTACAAACTGCTACCCCGATGAAGTTGAAGACTTTGTATTGATCACTGCCCTAAGCCTTGTGGAACGCACCCGACGAAACCTGCCGAGCGCAGTAATCGAGACGGACAGACACCATCCGACCTACCCGGAACGACCCAACGAGGAATGGCGACGCGTACCGAGGGTCAGTCCCCCCGTCAAAAGCTGGACTCGCCAACCGAGATGAACGGTTACTCGCACGACCCGGCCCTCGCCGTCATGGGCGCGCCCGGCTGTCAGAGCTTTATCACCATGCGCCCGGGAGCGGACTGCGCGTCCTGCACATGCTGAAGGCGCGGTGCATCCCCGCGTGTGCGGGGTGGAGTTTCTCGTCCTGCGCGGACTCTCGAGCGTCACTGGATCATCCCCGCCCCGGCGGGGTGGATCGGTTGCCGGCGGCAGAGCCGATTGTCGTACTCGCGTCTGCTGCCCAGCCCGCGGCCGGCTGCGGCCGTGTGTTCATCGGACCCGCGATGCTGCGGCGTGTCCGCGCCAGCGGCCGTCCGGGGTTGTAGAGCAACTGCTTGCGCACGATCGCGTCGGCCACCCTGGCGCCGGCGGCCGCGCAGGCGTCGCCCCACTTCGGGCCGTGCTCCATCGGCGTGTCCGACAGGGCGTGAGCCAGCTCGTGGATGATGAGCTCGACTTGCTCGGAGCCGCCTTGCGCCAGCCACCTGTCGGGGCAGAAGCTGGTGTTGATGGTCACCCGGGGCCTCTTCGCGCCCGCCGTGCACTGCGCCATGAACTTCGCGTCCGGTGCCGCGACCTAGTCGACCGTCGGCCGCAGGCCGAGAATCCGGCCGATCGAGCGGACCCACTGGGCGAATCCGCGCCGCACGTCCTAGGTCCGGTCGGGCCGATGCTTCTCTGGCGGCTGCCCGAACTCCTTGGGAGGCTGTGGAGTGGTTCCGGGCATGCCGTACCCTCTTCGCAGAAGCAGGTTGCGACCGCACCCGCGGCACGGTACGGGAGCACGCCAAGATGAGCTACGAGCTGTTCGTGCTGATCGTCGGTTTCATGAGCTTGGCGTTCCTCATGAACCGGAACACCGTGACGCTGATCGGCCACATCGAACGGATGCGAAACGAAACGAACCAGCGCTTCGAGGAGTTCCGGAAGGAGAACGGTGAGCGCATCGAGAGCATGCGCCAGGAGATGAATCAGTTTTGCACGGAAATGAACCGGCGCTTCGACGAGTCCAACACGGAGATGAACCGCCGGTTCGACACCCTCAGCCACGACATCGCAGACCTTCGGGAGCGCGTGACGCGCGTGGAGGAGAGCCTGAAGGCTCGCGACACGCGGAGCCAGAGCGCTCCCTGAACGCCGTGGCCAACAGGGACGTCGGCGGCCGGCGTGGCCGTGTCGGCCGTCAACCCGCCACCTCGTTGTCGGCCGCTTCCGGTTCCTTCGATTCCGCGCCTTCCTGCGCTTCGGCCATCAGCGCCAGCGCCTTGCGGATCCCCTGGGCCGAGGACAGCGCCGCGTCCATGCGTTCGAGAAGCTCCGACATCTCGGCTTCGAACCGTCTCCCGTGGGTCGTGAGCCATGCGCGCCCGTCCTCGGTCACCCATCCGTAGCCGTCGCACTCCCATTCGTGCCACAGAACCTCGAACTCGTGCACGACCTTGACGCCCTCGATGTCGGTGACTTTCACGGCCCTGCTCCTTGGTCCAGGCGCTGCCGCGCCATGGCGATGATGTCGGTCATCGCGACCGGCTCGCAGCTCCACTTGTCGACGGTCATGTTGATGTGTCGGAGGGTCGGTTCCCACCCGTTGTGGTGGTGGCCGTGGACGTTGATCGCCCCGGCCGGCACGGCGGCCAGCGGCCGGTGGGTCAGCGCGAGCGGCGGGTCCGCGTCGTAGAGCGCCACGATGTACTGGGCCCTGAAGCCCACGTCCTTGAGCGCCTCGCGCGTGATGTCGTGGTTGCCGACGATCAGCACCCGCTCGCCGGGGCACTGCTGCAGGTCGAGAAGCAGCCGCCGCTCCCGCCAGACGTCGGTGTGCGCGACGTCGCCCAGGCAGATGATCGTGTCGTCGGGACGCACCTTCCGCCGCCACGCCGCGAGCAGCTCGCGGTTCATCGCGGCGACATCGGCGAACCCGCGGTCGAACGCCTCGAGCGCGTTGCGGTCGCTCAGGTGCAGGTCGGACCAGATCCAGGTCTTCTCCGCCGGGCTCGCCACCGTCGGCACGCTCGGCCGCCGGCGCCCTTCCGCCTCGCGCCTGGCCTCCCACTCGCGGCGGATCGTCTCGATGTCGCGCATCGTCTTCTTCGGTCGGGTGTCAGCCGGGGCGCCGCTCGCCGATCCGGACGAGGTACTGCGCGCACAGCGCGTCGTCCCATTGCTTGCAGAGGTTGGAGTCCTTCTGCGCCGGCCGCCTGCACTCCTGCAGGCACATTCTGGCCTCGAACAGCTCGCGCTGCCGCGCGCGCCGCGCGCGCTCCTGCTCGCTCTGTCGTTTCATTCTCCTGCACCACGCGGTGCTCTTGAGGTTCATCCCCGCGCGCGCGGGGACAGTCGGCGTCCCGCTGCCGTTCGTTCAGGCCGGCGACGTTCATCCCCGCGCGCGCGGGGACAGTCGCCAGCGAGTGCACGGTAGTTTGGTCCTTCCGCGCGATGCGCGCGGCGTCCCCTGATCCCGGCGCCAAGTGCATCAGGCGCGGACGGAGGAGTCTGACCGGTGCTTGTTGGCCCGGACCGTCTCTGCGTCGGCGAGTTCGTCGCAGTCCGCCGCCGACACGGGCAGGAAGGTGGCGTGGGGGATCGGCTCGCCATTGGCTGCCGCCGCGAGGTTGTCCAGCGCCTTCTCGGGCGCACCGACGGCGCCGGCCAGTTGGTACGCCTCCGCGCAGACCTGCTGGAGGACGGCGACTCGTTGCTCGAGCTGTGTCCGTGTCGTTGTGCTTTCCACGCTGCTCATGACGCTACTCCTCGGGCTTGCGGACGCCCGCTTGTCGCCAGATGCTCGCGAGCAGTGCCCCGCTGATTTCCTCGCCCGGCCGTCCCTTCACTGTGACCTTCCCCGGCTTGGCCGGGTGCTTGAACTGATGGTGGTCTCCACGGCTCTTTACGTAGTACCAACCGTTCGCCGTGATGCGCTTCGTGACGTCTCTCACCTTCATGAACCCGCGTAGCCCCGCCAATCGGCCTTCATCGTAGCCTGGACCGCTACCTGGCGGGTCGCCCTTGTGCTGCGAGGCCCTTCGTGCCCTCGCAGGGCGTTGAGCTGGACCGCCGTGGCCACGAGCCACTGGACCCCGTCAAGACCGCTCACGCTCACCGACGAGGTTCGCCACCGTTACGTCGAAGGCCTGCTCGACGCGGCTCATGTCATCGCGTGCTCGACGAGGTCGAGCCGCACTCGTGTGGTCTCTCCTGGCACGCTCGTGCCCTTCACGAGCCGTCGCGCGAGGCGACGGATGTCGCTCATTCGCGCCGGCCGGTAGTCGAGTTGCTCGACGCTCACGTTGATGTGCCGCTCATCGGTCGGCGATCGTTCCTGGTGTATGTGCCCGTGCACGTTGACCCATCCTGCCGGGACCCGTCGCAGCGGCACGTGCGTCAGCACCAGCGAAGGATTGCCCGGTGCCGCGAGCGTCGCCTCCGTCCGGTCGATCACGAGCGCATTGAGCGCATTGAGCGGGTCGACGTCGTGGTTGCCGACCACGAGCCACTTGATCCCAGGTGCGTCGTTCCACTGGGCCGCCTTCGTTTCGTCGACGCTACCGTCGACGCCGATATCCCCCAGACAGACGATCGTGTCGTCGATGTCCACCACGTCGCGCCAGGCGGTCATCATCTCGCGATCGGCTTCGTGCACCGTCCGGAATGGTCGGTCGAAGACTTCCAGCGACATTTCGTCCCCGAGGTGCAGGTCCGACCAGATCCAGGTCGTCTCGTCCGGCTCTTCGCACGTGGCCGGTCCCATCCCCCGCGCCGACCGGATCAGCGCCTGCGTCTGCTCCCCGTTCACCATCGGGTGGACCGGCGGCATCAGCGCTCGCTTCAACTCTTCGATGTACAGCTGGTGCACGAGCGCCGCTGCAGTATCGCACGGGCCTCTCGCCGCGTCGCTGTCGTTCATCCGTCGTTCCTCCCGCCGAGCTGGTCGTACCCCGATGCTCTGTACGTCTCGCCTCGGGCCAATTGCATTCCGTCTTGCCCGTCGGGACTCTTGCCGTCGTCCCGCACGAGCGCGACCACGTTTCCCTCGGCGTTGTTCCGCTGGAATCTCTCCATCATCGTAACGCCGACGCCCGCCCGGCGCCCTCCGCAGCCTGCTGTCTGCCCGGGCCGGTCGACGTGCCAACTTCTCGCGACGGATCCGCGATGCCCTTCGTGACCCTGCTCGCCGACTATCTCGCGTCGGCGACCCGCACGGCCCTGCGATTGGCATGCCCCCGCCTCTTCACAATGGAAGGCATAGTCGAGCGGCAGGACAGCGGTTCAGGTCCACTCGATTGCCAGTTCACCGGCGCGGTGACACGTCTTGTTACTTGCCGGCCGTATCCACCCTTCCGGCCCGCCTCTGCGCCCGTATGCCGCTCCTGCTCGACCAGCCGCTCGACCACATCCGTGATCGCGCGGACGCCGCTCGTTCACTTCCGTGCAGCACGAGGACCCGGGCGGGCGAAGTATGCTCCATGCCACCGGAGCGGCAGCGCTGACCGGCCTGATGGCCGCCGGCGCGACGCGCTGCAGCAGGATTGCCCCGCCGCCACGGGTCCCCGGTTCGTCGCCCTGTTACCAGTGTGAGCTCCCGCTCCCCGCCCTGTGGAGACCCGCCCGCCGTCCTTGGGGACGCGGGCGTCCGGCCGAGTGCGTGCATCTCGTGTGGAAGGCAGTCGCTTGTCTTTCTTGCCGCAGTTGCCGAGCGAACAGGAGAACAAGATGGAGAACCAGGTTGGGGACGAGAAAATGAAAGATGGCGCGGCGACTCGAACGCACAATCAAGGAGCGCAGAACCATGACGCTGTGCTACCTGACGTGCGAGACCAACGAACAGCGCGACCGACTGACCGCCCACGTAGGCTCGGCGGGCGGCAGAACGCGTGCCTGGGCGACGCCGGGAGAGAGGCAAGCACGCACGGATTGGGCGAGCTGCTCGACGGCCCGGAAGGATCGCCGCCCCTGCAGGTCCCGCCCAACCGGAGCGGCTGGGCTTGTCCGTCGCACTGCAGCGACAGCAGGAGCGTGAAGGCAGCGCGGATCAGCGCGTTCCAGCCCGTGCCCCAGATCAGCCAGTACGGCATGCCGTACACGCCCCCTGCGAGTTCCATGGGCCAGCCGTCGTGCTCGCGGACCTCCATCAGCGCCGCGAGGTCCTCGTCGGTGAGGATGTCCTCGACCACAGGGCAATTCCGGTAGCTGCGGTGGGAGGCGTGCGGGTCGGGAGTCTCGCGGGCGACGTCGCGGTGTCGGCGCCAAGCCAGTCGCGGCAGGACCTCGTCGGCCGTTCCGCGGCAGTGGTCGCAGCGCGTGGTCCGGGTCGGCGTGCCGGCTAGGAGTCTGCGCCGCAGAAAAACAGATGCGACAATTGTAGGCGAGCGAGCCGACGACGGAAGGATTCGATGTCGACGACATTCCGCCCCTACGTGCCGGACCAGTCACTGCTGTTGCCGCCCGACGTGCGGGAGTGGCTGCCCGAGGGCCACTTGGCGCACCACCTCAGCGATCTGGTGGACGATCTGGATCTGACGGCGTTTTACGCGCCGTACGAGGGAGACGGCCGCCGCAACGCGCCGTATGAGCCCCGGATGATGGTGAAGGTTCTGCTCTACGCGTACGCGACCGGGGTGTTCTCGTCGCGCCGGGTGGCGCGGAAGCTGGAAGAGGACGTGGCGTTCCGGGTGCTGGCGGCGGGGAACTTTCCGCAACATCGGACGCTGTGCGAGTTTCGGCGTCGGCACCTGGAGGATTTCCAGGCGCTGTTCGTGGAGGTGGTCCGTCTGGCGCAGGAGTTGGGTCTGGCTCGCTTGGGGAAGCTGTCTATCGACGGGACGAAGGTGCGTGCGAACGCGAGCAAGCACAAGGCGATGAGCTACGACCGGATGCAGGAAGAGGAACAGCGGCTGGCAAGCGAGATCGAGGCGCTGTTGCGTCAGGTGGATGCGGTTGACGAGGCCGAGGACGCACGCCTGGGGTCGGAGGTTCGGGGCGATGATCTGCCGGCGGAGTTGCGCCGGCGGGAAGCACGTCTGGCCGCGATTCGCGCGGCGAAGGCGCGCCTGGAAGCGAAGCAACGGGCGGCGGACGACGCGCGGGGTCGGCAGCCGGGTCAGGACCGGAACCCGAAGGGCGGTCCGCCGTACAAGCGGGCGTATGGCGAGCCGGACGACAAGGCGCAGAGCAACTTCACGGACCCGGAGAGCTCGATCATGAAGACGAGCAGTGAGGGGTTCCAGCAGTGCTACAACGCGCAGGCGGCGGTGGACGCGGAGCACCAGTTGGTGGTGGCGACGGATCTGACGGCGAACGCGAGCGACCAGGGTGAGTTGCCGGTGTTGCTCGACGCGGTGAAGGAGACGTTCGACGCGCAGCCGGAGACGGTGCTGGCCGATGCGGGGTACTGCAACGAGCGGGACCTGAAGGACCTGGAGCGGCGGCGCATTGACGGGTATGTGGCGCCGGGCCGGGAGGGCAAGCAGGCGGCTACCCGCGATCTGGAGGCCCATCCGGCGACGGGTCGCATGAGGGAGAAGCTGGCGACGCCGGCGGGCCGGACGGCGTATGCGGAGCGCAAGTGGTTGTCGGAGGCTCCCTACGGTTGGATCAAGCACGCGCTGGGCTTCCGGCGCTTCAGTCTGCGTGGACTGGCGAAGGTGCGCTGCGAGTGGGACTTGGTGTGCCTGGCGTTGAACGTCAAGCGCCTGCACGTGTTGATGGCGGCGTAGGAGGCGGGGAATGCGGTTCGCAACGGCGGGAAAGCGACGCGCATCGCGGTCTCTGGCGGCCCGTGCGGCCCGCGAGGACCGAATTTTGCTCTCTGTTCGCCAATCACCGAAAACCCATCCCGCCCTGCCGACCGGCGAAGCCGCCCCGACACGGAGCTCAGGGCGTGGGCTGGCGACCCATTTCCTGCCGCAAACGTCCTGCGGCGCAGACTCCTAGCGCCGCCAAACCCGTCGCAGGCTCCGTGTTTGGCCCCAGCCCCCACCGCTCCAGGAGTCTGCGACGCAGAACTCACGTCGTTGCGTTCTACGGCGCAGACTCCTAGGCGAACCGGATCGCCGGGACCGCCGCACTGGTCGCAGATCTCGCCGCTCAGGGCATGCGCCGCAGCCGCCACGCCCCGTGCGCGCGCCGGCAGGTTCGAGGAGATGCGCAGCAGCAGGCGGCCTCGGTCGTCGAGCCCTGTCGCCTCGACGACGGCCCCGGCGTCGCCGTCGTCGGACCCCTCGTCGACAGCGGCACGTGCGGTCCGTACGATCTCCCGCCACCCGGATGGAATCAGCATCGGTCCAATCTGTGCTTTCGCGGTCGGCGTCATACGCGGCGCTCGACTGCCGCGGCCGCGCGACCATGTCGGTCGCGGCGCCGTGTGCCTCGGTGACCGGCCGCCCGCCGCCGCCGCGGCCTGAGTGCTCCTGATGCTCTCGCGCACGTTCAGAGCGCGGCCCGCCCGGGAGGCATCAGGTCGGCCGGATGCCTGCAACCCCTCCTCGGCGTGGAGGTCCCTGAGTTCGGAAGGCTCCTCCGCTCACGGCACTACCTCCGTTTCGGCGGCGTTCCCGCTCGTTCCCGCTTCGTCGGGAGGGTCGACCTCGATGCCTGCGGCTGCGATCGCGTCACGGGCGAGCGCGCAGAACTCCCGGGCTGTCTCGGCCCACTCGGCGGCGTCGTCGACCGTCGGCTCGGCGTCCCCGCTCGGCTGCCAGTCAACTTCCGCCTTCCAGGCGGACCAGACCATTCGGATGCGATTCCGCCAGCCGGGGTCCAGCGCCCCGGGCCCGATCAGGTGGCGTTCGACACTCGTCGGGAGATCCTTGCGCCGCACTACGCTCACTCCCCTGGTGAGGCACCACGCCATCGCCGAGAAGAAGACCGCGTCGAAGGCAGGCCGTGCCGCCATGCCGGGGTACTTGAATCGCCCGTCCTTCAGCTCCTTGATTTCGTACGCGAGCGTCTTCAGGTCGCTCCCGGCCTCCTCCAACCATACGGGCACGGCGTGCCGGATGCCCTTCCGGGTCACCGGCGGCCGGTCGCCCGGCGGCCTCCTCGCCGGGCGGTGGACCGGATGGATCTGGACGCCCTCGGCCTCGACGTTCCTGGGGAACGGCAGCTCCTTCTCCAGGTCCCGGAGCCAGTCGGCCTCCGTCCGGACCACGACGTTGTGGTCGACGCTGTCGGGGTCGTCGTCGCCGTAGATCAAGTTCAGCGCGCTCCCTACGGCGTCCGGGACGTCTCCGACGAGCACCAGGACGTCGACGTCGCGCGCCGGTCCGGCGTCGCCACGGGCCTTCGAGCCGTACACCACGAGTCGCTTGAGCAACCCGCCGGGCGCCTTCTTCAGCCGTTCGAGGTAGCTCTCGAGCCACAGCCTCTCGTCTGGTTCGAGCGTCGGGTGGCCCGGCGCCGGGGCCGTCGAGCCGTCCCGGTCCTCGCTGTCGGGTGTGCCGCTCACGGCGCGTCTCCCTGTCCTCTTCCGGCGTCCGGCCAGCCCTTCGCCCAGGCGATGAAGAGGTCGGTCGTGGCGCTCCCGCCCAGGGGGCTTGACTCAGGCGCCGGGCCAGTCTTCTCACGTCGGCCATCGGGCTCGGCCGGTACCCGATCTGTTCGACGCACACGTTGATCCGGCGCTCGTCTACCGACGTCTTCAGGTGGGTGTGGCCGTGGACGTTCACGCAGCCGGACGGGACGTCGTCGAGGGGCACGTGGGTGAAGAGCAGGTCGGGCTCGCCCGGCAGGTGGGCGCACGCCGCCACCGCGTCGAACGCCCGCCGGAGGCGGCGGATGTGCGCGTTGTCGTGGTTCCCGGCTACGAGGATCTTACGGCCCGGTCTGCGCCGGAGGCGGTCGATCAGGCCGTCCGTCGGGCGGTCCATGGTGACGTCGCCCAGACAGACCACCGTGTCGCGGTCCCGTACGCCATGCGTCCACTGCTCCAGCAGGTAGCCGTCGCCGTGGTGGCAGTTCCGGAACGGACGTCCGAAGATGGCGACGCTCGCCTCGTGTCCGAAGTGCGGGTCGGAGAACACCCACGTCCGGTATTCCTCGCTTGGGTTCAGTCTTGTGCCCATCAGCCGCTCGGACACGTTCAGCATGGCCGCGGCGGCGTTCCGGTCCTGAGCAGGGATACGCTCGTTCCGCGTCTGGGCGGTCAGCTGCGCCTCATAGAGCCGTTGAAGATCAATCTCGTTCATGTCCATTCCGGCCCCGAGTCACCTCTCTTGTCTAGGCTTCCCGGGCCTGTGCGGCCTGCCGGCCATGCCGGCCGTGCCGAGCCCGTCCGCGTTCCGTTGCCGCGAACCCGTCCATGGCGGCAAGCGGAATCCCGACGGGGTTCTCGATCGCGTCCATCAAGGAGCCCCGCCATCCAGAAGTCCGGTTCTGTTGTCACGCGATCCCGCAGCTCCATCAGCCGCCTGTTGTCCAGTACGGCGACCGCTGGACATCGCGGCGAGCAGTTCGCGGACGAGAGATTCGGAGCCGACGAACGCCAAACCGATCCAGCGAACCGGCAACGAGTAACGAACCTCGAAGCGAACCACCTCAACTGATTCCAAGGTGTTGATCGCACCATCGCCGTTCCCGCCGACGCCTCGGTGCCCGGCCAGCCGAAAGTCCCCCAAGACGATCAACAGCTCCTCGGGTGCTCCGCCGACGACGGAATCCCGCATCCGCCCCAACAAGGCGACGGATATCTTGGCGGATGTCTCGGAGTAGTAGACCCTCCGGGTCGCCCCGCGACAGACCGCCGCCGCTTGCGACGGCATGCATCGATACCAGCGCCACGGCCCAACACCGGCAACGTCTCACGCACTGCAGCGTCATGCTGGTCCCCTGCTTCCCGATGACGAACGAGACTTGCTCGCCCGCCCTCACATCGCCGAGCGCCGCAGATACTGGAGCAGCGCGGCTTGCACGTTCATGGACGCATCACAGCCCCTGCACGAAAGACTGATGCCCTCGCGGTTCGTTTCTCGAAGGGTGTCCTTGTGGAGGAAGTCGAAGTTACGCGTCCGCTCGCGGCCTCCCTCCAGCACTGAGATCCTGCTGTCGATCCGCAATACGCGTCGATTGCGTGCGGCCTGCGGCCGGAGCTCCAACATCCGTTGTGGTGCCGCGCGGAAGCCGTGATCCTGCGAACTGAACGATCGGAAGACGACCTCATCCTTCGTCAGCGAGAGTACGCC
The DNA here is from genome assembly GCA_963662835.3 of Vicinamibacterales bacterium. GTDB lineage: Bacteria > Acidobacteriota > Vicinamibacteria > Vicinamibacterales > UBA8438 > WTFV01. The sequence goes on along the minus strand of CAXXVU020000002.1, from coordinate 2,014,658 downwards.
GTCGCAGAAATTCTCCAGCAACCCCAGTCCCGCGTGGCGGTGCTTGGTCGGCAACTCGACTGTCTGTCCCAGGTCGATCGCCTGCCTCAGAAAAGCGGCGCTGTCGTCAAAGTTCCCCAACTCGTAGAGAGCTCGTCCGGCCAGCAGATACGGCTCGCCGGCCTGTGGATGCAAGTCCAATACGGTCCTCGCGCCGCGGACGACATCGCTGTAGCGCCGGGTGTTGAACAGGGTGCGGACTTCACTCAGCAGCTCGTCCACCGGTCGTGGCCGAAGCACGAAGTCCAGCGTCGCCGACTGCCCGGCACGGACCTCCACGTCTTCCTCCACCTCGACAAAGAGAGGCTTGCTCACCGTAAGACGGTACGAGCCCGGCTCGATTCTCCTTCCTGTCACGGGTAGCCGGTATTCGCCCACCCCCGTGATCCGCACAATCGCATCGGGGACGCTTGCAGTGACGCTGAGCGTTGCAGGCCGCGGGACCATCGTCAGTTCCACGACATCCGAGCGACCTGGGATCACCTCGACCCGACGATTGACGGTCTCGTACCCCTCCTTGCTGGCGACCACGATGTGACGCCCGGCCTGCATGCCCGTCACGACCAGCACTCCTGCCTGGTTGGTGGCGCCGACCTGCGCGCCGTCGATCTCGATCAGGCTTTCCGGCGCTGCTTGCACGACCAGGCGAGCTTCGCTCGCGCGAGATCCAGCGTTCCGCGGCGGCGACGGGGCGGGAGATCTGGCGTTCCGCGGCTCCGGCGCCGCGCCGCTCGACGCGCCCAAAGCCACTAGCGAGCTGGCATCGTCGGCGTCAAGATACCCCGTCGCGGAGCTACCGCGCGTCGCTTGCCACTCCCGAATGGCACGGCGCGTGCCAGCACCGAACAGGCCGTCGGGGCTACCGGGACTGAAGCCAGCCGCCGTCAGACCCGCCTGGATGCGTCGGCGCGCAGATCTGTCCAGAAGAAGTTCCGCTTCGGTCGCCTGCGTCGGAGCGCTGTTGTCAGCGCGCGCTTCGGTCGCCTGCGTCGGAGCGCTGTTGTCAGCGCGCGCGTCCTCGACCCCGGCGGCGACCGCCATCCCCTCCCCATCTCTGGATGGACTCACGGCTCCGCCGCCGTCTACCTGCGCCCGACCCAAGGAATTGCCCGTCCCATGGCCTCTGCTCTCACCGGCCGGCGCACCCGGCCTCGACAGGAACAACGAAATCCCTACGGCCACGACTGCCAGGAGGCCGACCGTAGCAGCGATCAAAACGCCGCGACCGACGGACCCGCTGAGTCGACGAACACCAGCGGCATCAGGTCGAGCGTTCGCCGGATGCCGGGGTCGGTCATCGGTTTCATCGCCTACGCCGCGTTGGCCAGCAGCGTCATCTCGCTCTGGCTGGCCCGGGAGGTGCTCGCTTGTTCCGCGACGAGAGTCCAGGCTGACCACATACGTGTTCATCAGCTTGTCGTGCCAGCCTTGATTCTCCTTGTCGAGGAGGATCCACAGAAACCCCAACGAGAGAACGAAGCTGGATATCCATTTTCCGACCCACTCTCGGATGAGCATCGTGAGGAACCCTGCGACACTCCCGTCCTCTTTGATGACCCGGAGGCCGAGCAGGTATTTGCCCGGTGTCATGCCCTCGGTGGCAAACAGCATGAGCGCCCAGACCACGTAGCCGATGAACAGACCGAAGGCGAGGATGTTACCAACAGTGCGACCGAGACCGCTGTCCGTAGCCTCTGCCGTTCCAGCGACGCCAAATATCACGGCAAGTGCGACGAGTGGCAGTATCCCGTCCAGAAGAAACGCTCCCAGTCGCTTGGCAGGTGACGCCAGTCGCCCGATTCTCGGGCTCATGGTGTGCGCACGACATAGGTTGCACCAACGAGCACCCGGCGTGAGATCTGCGTTGCATGAGTGACACTTGGCCATGACTCCTCGTCTCCTTCGGTGCTTCTGGATTTCAATCCGACGCATCTTCACCGGCAGTACCAATCGTCGAATTCGATCCGCTTGGCGACGTCACCACCCGCTGAATGTCACGCCGGCGCAGCCGAACCGGCGGGGCTTCCGTGTGCTTCCGCGGCCGCTCCTCGGCCGAGGCTCAACTGATCCCGGATGCCGCGAGTCATGGGTCGACCCCAAAGTCCCAAACGGTGACTCCCCGCTGCATGTCCACTCCGGTGTCCAGAACGAAGAAGCCGAATTCACCGAGTCCCAGAGGCTCGCTGGGCTGGACACGAAAAGTACTGGAATCAACCTGCTCCGTGCTGAGCGGAATCACCACGTCCAGATCAGGTCCACCAGGCAGGATGTCGAGCGTTCGCTCACCGTACTCTCTGTCTTCGTACAACTGCACCAACATGAAGCGGTCAGGGTTGAACGGCCGACCCGTAATCGCAGCTCCTGCCGGAAACGTGAACTCGAACACTTGAAAGTGATTCCTGCTCCTGGCGGCCGCGCTGACGCCGTTCAGGATGCCGAACCGTTGCGGTCGTCCGAACAATCCGCCGCCTTCCTCCTCGACACGGGCGATGCTATTCGGTGTCAGTATCGTCAGTATCTCTCGTGGCCCATCCTCACGGACCATGTAAATCCCGAGTTCCGGTTCCGTGGTCGGGCTCGAAGCCGAAGAAGCCGGCGCCCCGGAAGGCGAGCGTGATGCCGCCGGAGGCGCCGAAGCCGAGGCAAGTGTGGTGGTTTCCGCTTCGAGGACGACCACGGTTTCTTCACCACCGAACCTCGTCTTGAACACGGTCATGCCGACATAGTTGAACTCCGTCGGTACGTCATTGAGCTCGCGCTCCATCGTACTCGTCCGACTGGTCGCCAGCAGGATGTATCGGAATCGCCCGCCCTCAGGGTCAAGCATCGTCAACACGACCGTCTCGCTGCCACCGAAGAACGTTTCGCCGCCCTGCGTGCCGACGAAGCGGTACCCGTCCGCCCCCGCCTCGTTGAGCTCGATTTCCATCGTGCTGGTCCGATTGGTGGCAAGGACCTTGAACCTCTCCTGAGCGGCCCCCGGAGCAACTCCCACGAAACACAACATCCCAACCAAGACCGCTCGCCAACACTTCTTCAGCATTACGTCCCCCTGCCATGTTGCAGCGCCGCCGCTCCGACCTGAACGGATGGTCCAGGCCGGGCACGTATCACCCCGCTACGGCAGTGCGTGCGGCGCCAAGGCGTTCACGAAACAAGACGTTCACGAAAACTTGAGTTCCGAACCCTCTCCTGCAACTAGTTGACGGATCTTTCGAGCACGGTCCGTGGACGGCAGGCGCGTTGATACTCGACACGCTTGGCCGCCACGGACCTGAGAGCGAATTCAGCGGTTCTTCATGAACAGAAACGCACCGAGCGCGCCTACACCCGCGCCAACGCCAGCTCGCGTCCAGCATGGCGATGTGCTGACATCACGGAAATCACGAGAAACCGAAACGCCGCATGTACTCACAGCGCCATTTATGGCCAGGATGCCACCAACCGCGAGCATTCCGATGCCTGCCCAAGCCAAGGTCGGGTTGCCTCCGCCAGAGGCCCTTCTTGCCGGCCGAGTTCTGGTTCGCTGGAGTAGAAGGGCTGGCCGCTCTTCCAACACACCAGCCACGGCCCGGTCGAGATCAAACGCGGGGGGTGATGCATCGGAGATTGCCGCAACGGGCGCTTGGGAATCGGTGGGCAGATACGCGCCCAGAGTCTGTCCATGAAGTGGGGCTGAGGCCACAAGAAACGCCCCCAAGACCGTGAGACCACATCTGACGAGTCGCATACGCTCCATTCCTTTCGCTAACGAGTTACTCCGGTACAAGTCCGGGCCAGCGCCAAGGGCGATGAGGTGTCCGGTTCAGGCGGCCCAAGCCCATGCGATCCGCACACCGGACTGCCGGTCCACAAGAGACACACGCATTCGTCGACAGCACGGTCGCACGTGCCGGCGCCGGCAACGCGCATCAGCTCCGTTTTCCTGTTCGTGGCCACGCCGACCAGACAGATCAACCCCGTTGCCTCCTCCCAGCCAGCCTAGGATGGAGATTGTCGCTGCTGCGTGGCGGGCGTTCGACGCCTTCCGGCCACGAGAGGCCCTCCGGCCACACATCCGAGAATCGCTTGGCGATCCGGTTCGCCCGTCGGATGGTGATCGTGCTCCCGGTGCCGAGACGAGTGAACAGGTCGCCGGACCCGGCGATGCGCGTCGACACTGTCGACAGCGTCTGACCGGCGTGATCCGCATACGCCGTCGCGAGACGCAGCAGCGAGTGCTCGTTCATTGATAGCGACATTATCGCCATTGGTGGCGACTGTCAACACCCGATGGGACCTTCTCGCTAGGATTGGCGACGTGACGCCTGAGGACATCGCAGCCGTGGTCCGTCGAGCCTTGCGAACCCGGGGAACGACCGCGTTTCGGGCCGCGCGAGAGGCCGGATTGCCCGACAACGCAATTCGCTACCTGCTCGAAGGGCGGGATTCGAGCATCAGCCGCCTGGCGGAGATCTGCGACGCGCTGGGACTGGAGTTCTACGTCGGTCGGCCGCGCACCGACCTCGGCGGCGGGCCGATGTTGCGGGGCAGAGATTCGCCGGATCGTACCGACGGCGGTCACGAGGAGACCGCAAGTGACCGCACGAGACGCCGTATCCGCGGTGAGTCCTCGGGCGATCGCGGTGCCGACGATGTCGGACACGACCGGTTCGGACGGACGATCGCCCCCCTACGGGCGGAGTACCGGGCACTGAACAGAGACGGGCGGGCGTGGATGCTCATTCGGTTGGTAGCGGCGTTCCTGGAAACCGGGACTTCTGCTGCGGACGATGGCAAGGAGAACAAGTGACCTCACGGAGCACCGATGAGCAGGTGGTCCACAAGCCTGAAGGCAACGTGACCCGGTACGCAGGGCGCGCCAGCCGCCGCGCGAACGCCGGGTGGCGTTCGAGGGTTCTACGCTGAACGCGGCTGGCAAGGCGGAGAACTCGCGTTCGGGCGCCGCGGGAGGTGTTGCGGCAACGGTTTGTCCGTCACAGTCACGAACGCTTCTATCACGTCGGGATAGATCGGCCCCGCGCAGGCGCTCGCCGGTCAGGCACGGCTTGGCGGAACGGCTGGGCCGGGACGCAGCAACGACACTGCCCCGGACTCCGCCCCGACGACGTCCCGCAGCTCGGGATAGTGCGTCGCGGTAGGTTTCTCCGCACCTCCAAGCCGAGCTGCTGCCGGCGGTGGCCGTGTTGGCCACCGCCTTCGGCGCGAAGTGGTTGTTCATGTACAGGTAGACGTGCTCGACGAGACGGGGCCGCGGCATCCGCCGTGTCCCCGGAACGGCCGCAGCTCCGCGGTGGATGTAGTGGTAGTCGTGACGCTCCTCGGCGTGTTCGTGTCGCCACCATTGCTGGGAGTTGCGGCCGTGGAGCCGCGTGTAGTAGAAGCTCTCGACGTTCGGCAGGTGGTTCTAGGCGCCGCCGCCGCGTTTGCTCGGAGCCGACCTGGAGCCCAATCTGCGGCCTGCTCAAGTCCTCATCTATTTATTGAGGCGCCCGTGCAACAGAGAGCGAACATGCGAACTCGAAAGAAAATCGCGTCCGAGATGGGGGCGACCAGAAGGGTGGTCGGCCAAACGGCTCGGGCGGAGGGTCTCTCCTGAGCCCGCCGGCGAGCCTCTAGCGGGAACGCAGTGACTGCACGTCTTCCTCCACTGCCAGATCCGCCACAAGACTCAGCCGCCGCAGGGCCCGGTCCACCAACGCCCGAACCCGATCGTCTCGAGCGCCATGACGCACCTCAGCGGCAGCGCGTTCCAAGGCTCCAGCCGCGGCCAGACGGACCCACATCTCGGCGGCGGCCCGGTTCCAGCCGGCGCCGGGCGCTGTCCGCGCTGGCCGCTTCAATCGGAGCCAGAACATCCTGCCCTCGGATTTCGGACCAAGAGAAAGTGCCTGGGCTGCCTGACGTCCACCGCCGGCCCAAGCAGCCCTGTAAGGTGTGATTGAGTCCAGATCCGATTGGGAATGGAATGGGTGGTGGAAATTGTGCACTTCCTGTAAGTTATTCATTCTACTGCGGTTGCGCAGACAGCGTGGCGTTCGGTGCTGGCGCCGCTGCCGCACGGCGGCCCAGGTACGGCACGAGGCGATGCAGCCACGCTCGACGGCTCGTCGGTCCTCTCTGTTTCATGTCCATTCACCGCCGGCGCTACTCGGAGCGCAGGACCTCCATAGGAGGGATCCGTGTCGCCCGGCGCGCCGGCACGTAGCCGGCCAAAACGGCCGCGGCGACCAGCGCGAACGGCGCCGCGACGAACGTCACGAGGTCGTCCGTAGCTATGCCGTACAGGAAGCTCTCCAGGATGCGGCTGGACGCAGCGGCTGCAACGAGGCCGATGACGGTGCCGGCGGCCACCAGCGCTGCACCCTGCCGGACCACCAGCGCCAGGACATCGCCGCTCTGCGCGCCAAGCGCCATCCGGATCGCGATCTCTCCGCGTCTCTGCGCCACCGTGTAGCTGAGCAAGCCGTAGACGCCGAACGCGGCCAGGAAGAAGGCGAGCGCCGCGAAGCACCCGACCAGCACGGCGTAGAAGCGGGGCTCGGCGATTCGGTACGACAATAGCGCGTCCATGGTCAGCACGTACTCGGCCGCAACGCCGGGGCGTGTCCCGGCCACCGCCTCGCGCAGGAACGGGGCTGCCGCGGTCGAGTCGCCGCTGGTCCGTACCGCAACGAGCGGAAAGTTGAGGGCGAACTCCGGCGCAGCGTCGATCTGCCGCACTGGCGCGAACGCCTCGGCTTCCTGTTCCGGAACCGCAAGGCCCCGGTAGGTGATGTCCGCCACGACGCCGATGACCTCCCACGGTACGTCGTCACCGCCGGAATCGACCGAGCCGGCAGCGACGAAGCGTACCCGCTGCCCGATGGCCGGCGCACCGCCCAGCATCTCGCGCGCGAACGTCTCGTTGACCACGAGAACCCGCGGGGTGCCCGCCCCGTCTCGGCGCGTGAACAGGCGTCCGCTCACAAGCCGCAGCCGCAGCACGTCGAAGTAGCCGGGGCTGACCACGTGCAGCAGAGTCCCGAGCGACTCGCTCGGATCGTCGGGAACCGAGCGGCCAGGTACATGCACCCGTTGCTGTACGGAGCTGCTACCGGCGAGGGGTAAGCGTGACGTCACCCCGACCGCCTCGACGTCCGGAAGTCGCGCCAACCCGTCCATCGCCTCGTCGAGCTCGCGGTAGAAGCGCCTTCGTGATGCTTGCTCTTCGACGCGGTCCTCCGTGGTCGCCCATCCCGCACTGAAGGTGGACGGGCGACGCGCGCTGGCCGCAATCACGTTGGTCGGGTCGTAACCGCGATCGACCGTCACGAGCGTGACGAAGCTGCGTAGTAGCAGGACCGCGCCTATCAGGAGCACCAGCGCCAGCGCCACCTGCGACGCCGCCAGCACGGCACGCGCCCGGTTGGCGCGCAGCAGCCCGAAGCCGCCGGTGGACCGCGCGCCGCTCTCCACGAGGGTGCGGAGCAGTCGGCTCCCGGACCACTGGAAGGCCGGCACGGCGCCGAACGCCAGCCCGACCACCATCGACAAACCGAACGTGAAGGCGAGCACCACGCCGTCGAGGCTCGCCTCGTCGAGCCGCACGATGTCGCGCGGCACCAGCGCCGGCACAGCGCGGAAAACGACGACCCCGGCGGCGAGCCCCAGCGCGCCGCCGCCCAGGCTCAGCACCATGCTCTCGGTCAAGAGCTGGCGCACGATCCGGCCCCGGCCGGCGCCCAGCGCCGCGCAGACCGCCATCGTGGGTTGGCGACTCACTCCCCGTGCCAGCAGCAATCCGGCCACGTTGATGCAGGCGATCAGGAGGACGAGCGCGGTGGCTGCGGTCAGCGCGGCCAAGGCGGGACGGTACTCGCCGACCATCTGCTCCCGGAGCGGGATCACCCGGACGCGGTTCTGCGAATCGCCGGAAGGGCGTCCACCCGCGCCGCCGGCCGGGAGCCGGGCCGCGGTCCCTTCCATGCGCTGCAGGATAGCGCGGACCTCGGTGGCGGCCCGTCCCGCCGTGACCCCCTCACGGAGCCGCCCCAATACGACCACGGTTGCCGCGTCGGGAGGCAGCACGAAGGGCGTCCAAACCTCCTCCCGGGGGCTGGGAAAGTAGAAACCCTCCGCAAGCACGCCCACCACGGTGTGACGCTCGCCGCGGACATCGACGACCGTGCCGACGACGTCCGGGTTCGCGCCGAAGCGCCGGGTCCAGGCGCCGTGGCTCAGCAGCACGACCCCGTCGGCGCCCCGTTGCGCTTCCTCGTCGGTGAAGAGCCGGCCGAGCCGCGGCGTTGCCCCGAGCAGCCGCAAGAGCGCCGGCGAGACCGCCATGCCCCATGGTCTTGCGCCATCCGGGCTCGTCCATCGAAAGACGGCACCCTCATGCGCGGCGAGCTGCTCGAACGAATCGGCCGTCTCCTCTATCTGCGCCATCGCGCGGGCGCTGAGGTACACGGGCGCTCCCGGCATCTGTCGGGGCTCTTGGCCGACGCGTACGATGCGCTCGCCGTCCGGGTACGGCAGGGAGCGGATCAGCATCCCGTAGACGATGCCGAACATCGCCGTGTTGGCGCCGATGCCCAGCGCCAGCACGAAGAGCAGCGTGGCCGCAAAACCCGGACTCCTTCCCAGGCCGCGGACAGAATGCCGCATGTCCCACCCCAGGTCGTCGAGCCAGCGCCGCACACGAGGCATGCTATTCGAAGCGTAGCGTCTTCATTGGATCGACGCGGGCCGCCCGCCGCGCCGGGAACCAGCAGGCGACAAGCGCGACCGCCACGACGACGAGGGGTGCCGCGATGAACGTCAGCGGGTCGTCGGTGTCGACGCCGTACAGAAGGCTCTCCAGCACGCGAGCCGACGCGGCGGCGGCGAACACCCCGATGACGCCGCCGGCAACCACGAGCGCCGCGCCCTGCCTGACCACCAGCGCGAGTATGTCGCCGCGACGGGCCCCCAGCGCCATGCGGATCCCAATCTCGCCCCGGCGTTGCGCCACGGTGTAGCTGAGCAGGCCGTAGATGCCGAATGCAACGAGGAGCAGGGCGACCCCCGCGAACGATCCGACGAACAGCGCGTGGAAGCGCGGATGCGCGACCGCGTCCGACAGCCGTGCCTCCATTGTCATCACCGGGCCGAGCGTCGCTTGCGGGTTAGCAGCCGTTGCGGCCTCGCGGAGAAACGGAATCGCCGCCAGTGAGTCGCCGGTCGTCCGGATGGTGGCGTATATCCGTGTCAAGAAGCCGAAGTACCTCTGGCCGCCGGTCTGAGCCAGTGAGAAGAACGCCTCGGCGCGGGGCTCCGCAGTGAGCTCGAGTCCCCAGTACACGATGTCCTCTACGACGCCGACTACCTCCCAGGGCTCGGCGCGATCCCCAATCAACACTCGCCGGCCGACTGCCGGCTCGCTCCCGAAGATCCTGCGGGCGAGCGTTTCGTTGGCCACCAGGACGCGCGGGCTGTCGGGTCCGTCCAGACGGGTGACAGTACGGCCGGCACGGAGGCGGAATCCCATCGCTTCCAAGTAGCCAGGACTGACGACCTGAAGCCACGTTTGCAAGAACTCGCTCTGGTTGCTCGGCATGGGTGTGCCGGCCGGGCGAAACGGCGAACGGCTTCCAGTTAACCATTCAAAGGGCAGGCTCCACGACAACCCGAACGCTTCGATATCCGGGAGCGGCTCCAGCCGCGTGGTCATCTCGTCGAGCAGTTGCAACTGGAGTCGGTGATGTGATGCCCGTAGCTCGAGGAACGCTTCCGGCGTCGTGGGTGGCTGGCTCGACACCGGGTTGATGACGGCGGTGGTGACCGCGTTGATCGGGTCGTAGCCGCGGTCGAACGTGACGAGCTGCACGAAGCTGCGCAGCAGCAAGCCCGCGCCGATCAGCAGTACGAGCGTGAGCGCCACCTGTACGGTGGCCAGCGCCGCGCGCGCCCGGTTCGACCGCAGCAGCCTGAAGCCGCCCGCAGACTGCGCGCCTCCCTCGTTCAACGCGGGCACCAGACGGACTCGCGACCATTGGAGCACCGGCGCCGCGCCGAACAGCAGCCCGACAGCGATCGACAGCCCCACGGTGAACACGAGTACTACCGCGTCGACTCCCACCTCGTCGAGCCGCGCGACTTCGACCGGAACGAGCGCAGGCGCCGCGCGCAGGACGAAAGCCCCCGCGGCGAGGCCGAGCACGCCCCCGCCCAGGCTCAGCGCCATGCTCTCAATCAGGAGCTGCCGCGCCAGCCGGCTTCTGCCCGCGCCGAGCGCCGCGCAGACGGCCAGCGTCCGCCGGCGGGTCACTCCACGCGCGAGAAGCAGCCCCGCGACATTGATGCAGGCGATCAACAGCACCAGCGCCGTCGCTGCGGCCAACGCCAGCAGCGCGGGCCGATACTCGCCGACCATCTCCTCCAGCAGCGGAACCACGCGGACGCCGACCTCGGGAACGTCTCCCGCTGGCCGATTCTCCCTCACCAGCGCCATGAGCTCGTCGCTGCTCCGCTGCAGGATGGTGCGGGCTTCGGTGGCGGCCTGCGTCGGCGACACGCCGGGACGGAGCCGCCCGAGCCCGCGGAACACGGCAGAGAGGATTCCACGCTGCTCCGCCGGGCCCTCCATGCTCGGCGGGATGACGTAGGGCGTCCAGAACTCGCTGTTCGGACTCGGGAAGTAGAAGTCCTCGGCGAGTACGCCGACGACGGTGTGCGGGTCGCCGTCGAGGTCGACCAGCGTCCCGACGACGTCCGGATCCGACGCGAAGCGCCTCGTCCAGGCGCCGTGGCTCAGCAACACGACAGGGTTCGCCCCAACGCGTGCTTCCTCCTCCGTAAAGAGCCGGCCGAGATGGGGCGCCGCCCGCAGCAGCGGGAACAGCGACGGCGAGACCCGGGCGCCGGACAGCGCGGCGCCGTCCAGGCTCGCCGACTCCACCGAGTGATCCTCGTACGCAGCGAGCTGCTCAAACGACTCGGCGCTCTCCACGAGCAGGGGCATCGAGCGGTTGGACAGCCACATGTCGGATACGCCGCTCGACCCCAACGACTCGCCAACGCGCACGATTGCGCCGGCGTCCGGGTAGGGCAATGGCCGTAGCAGGACGCCGTAGACGACGGCGAACATCGCCGTGTTCACGCCGATGCCCAGCGCGAGCACGACCACCACCGTGGCCGTGAAGCCAGGACTCCGTCTCAGCCCACGGACGGCATGGCGCACGTCCCGACCCAGCTCGTCGAGCCAGCGCCAGCCCCAGACGTCGCGGGTCCGTTCGCGGATCAGCGTCCCGTTGCCCAGCTTGCGCCGCGCCGCGCGCAGGGCGTCGGCCTGCGGCACGCCGGCGTCACGCTGCCGCTCCCGTTCCAGCTCCAGGTGGAGACGCAACTCCTCCTGGAGGTCCGCCTCCGCTTGGCGACGGCCGAGGTACGGCACCACCCTGTACAGCCACAACGGCCACTTCACGGCGCCACCTCGTTCACTCCCCCGCTTCGGCCGGCCGCATGATGCGCCCGACCGCCTCGACCATCCGCTCCCACTTCGTCGCTTCCCGCACGAGCTGCCGGCGGCCCGTCTCGGTGAGGGCGTAGAACTTCGCCCGCCGATTGTTGGTCGAGACGCCCCACGTGCCGGTGATCCAGCCGCGCTTCAGCAGCCGGTGCAGCGCCGGGTAGAGCGATCCGTGATCCACCTGCAGCACGTCGTTGGAGGTCCGCTCGATAGTGATCGCGATCTGGTGGCCGTATGCGGGTCCCTGCCGGAGCGTCTGGAGAATGAGCATGTCCAGCGTCCCTTGCAGCAATCCGAGCTGGTCTTCGCTCAGGGGTGGTCGTGCCACGTAGCCGCCTCCTGCATGGGTAGATTAGCTACCAGAGTAGCGAGGGACAGGTAGAACGTCAAGGGGAATACGGCGCTCGGTTGGGGGGCAAGTCAACGTCGACGGCCGGCCGGATGTGCATGCCATTGTGTACACAGTGACGGTCCCCCGGCTTGGTGCGTCGCCCACCGTCAACGTGTCCAATCTGGAGCAAGCGGCGTTCCCCGCTCGTCGGCTGACCGACGTGGGGGGCGAGTTTGCCGTCTGGAGCGCGGACGGTCGGACCGTCCACTGGTCTCTGGGCAACGCCTGGTTCTCCTACAACATCGACGAGGCCCGCGCCTTCGAGGAACGCCGGGAGGCTGGGGACGAGGCGCCAGCGGAGGCGGAGCCGGCGGATGCCCGCCGGACGAAGACTCCGACGCCAGCGGCGGCGGCAACGATTCCGAGGCGGACGACGCCGAGGACGCAGACGAAGACGCCGCGTTCACGGCCACCGAGGTCCGGGTCGTCATCGACGCGGCCCGCGATTTCCCGGAAGGCGTGGCAGTGTTGCGCGGCGCGCGCGCGATCACCATGAACGGCGACGAGGTCATCGACGACGCCGACATCGTGGTGCGCGGGCCGAGCATTGAGGCAGTGGGGTCGCGCGGGGCGGTGGACCGGAGGCCACTGTCATCGACGTGTCGGGACGCACCGTGGTGCCCGGCTTCGTGGACATCCACGCGCACCTGCGCGCCCGCGATCAGATCCACCGCACGGATGTCTGGCCGTTTCTGGCGAACCTCGCCTACGGCGTCACCACTACGCGCGACCCCCAAACCGGCAACACCGAGGTGCTGTCCTATGCGGACATGGTGCGTGCGGGGACGGTGCTCGGTCCACGCATCTATTCGACGGGCCCCGGCATGTTCTGGGCAGACGGCATCAGAGACGGCATCGACACCGAGGACGAGGCGCGGGACGTCCTCAAGCGGTACGCCGACTACTTCGACACAGGAACCGTCAAGATGTACATCGCTGTAGCGCGCAAGGGCCGACAGCACATCCACTGGGCGCTGTGGACGATGGCCGCGGCGGGCATGAAGCGGCCCGCGAACTCGGCCTCATGCCGACCACCGAGGGAGCGGCCGATAGCTCGCCGACCTCGTGGTCCTCACCGGCAACCCGCTCGACGACCTTCGGAACACCAACACCGTCGAGCGCGCGCCCTGTGCGAGGCGGCGACATCAGGGCTGCCGGTCGGCTTCGGCATCACGGAGGTCCTGCAAGGCGTGGACGAACGTGCTTTCGGCCATCGCGGCTACGGTCAGCAGCCTGCACCAGGAACCGCACCGACACTCTGCACGTCCAGGAGGCGGGATGTGTCCGAGGCCGCCGACCCCGTGCCCAGCCTCTGGGCCCGGCGACCACCGAAGGCGTGCCGAGGAGTACGTGCCACTGGAGACTCCGTCACGTCGCTCGATCACTGCTATCCGTCCACGTCGTCCACGTACGGCTGGGTTCGTCCAGTTTAATCCAGTCGCAAATTGTGCATGAAACTGTACACGGTCGCTGGAACAGTTCTATAAAATATTGAAAACAAATGAGTTGTAGATCTGCCGTTACGTTCGGTGCGGAAGCCACGATTGAGAGGCTGAGCGACTCATCGGTCATGGCAGGGCGTCGTGTCGGCCATGGCGCGTGCGAACAAACGGACTGATCCCGAGGAACGGGAGGCCGGAGCGTTGAGGGGCTGGCCACGCACACGCAATCGACGAGCCGCGTAGGGGGTCGTCAGTGGTCGGCCATCGGGTTTCCGGAGGTCCGGATCTCCGGCGTGACGAGGAGCGCCAGACTCTCAGTCTGCGGTTCTTCACTGCCAGCCGTACTGCCAGCCGTTTGTGGTCCTGCCAGCCATTTCATGACCCTATCGGACCGATCCGGGTGAACGGTTCGGCCAATAAAGACGGGGTTGTCTGAGGTTTTCGGGGATCGCCGTAACCGATTACGAAGGAAGTCCGTGGAGAGGCTGGCAGGGCGTACCCGGGCACCGTCGTACGCGGCAAACGCCGAAGGTGGGTGGCTCTGATCTTCGGTGCGCGGATCCTCGCCGCAGCACCGGGGCGACGGGTCGACCGCGGGGATGTGGCGCCGTCATCCGAAGACCAGCTCAGAAACGAGGGTAAGAAATCCGCCGTCAGTGCTGACTCAGTGCTGAGTCAGTGATTCTGGCGATCCTTCCCGATGCCCCGATGATCCACTCTAAACAATTCATTTTGTTAAGTTTAAAGTGGTGAGCCGCCAGGGACTCGAACCCCGAACCCGCAGATTAAGAGAACAAAATCACGCTGTCCAGTGGTGTGCGCTGGCGTCCAGAACGGCCTGTTTCTTGAGGGAATCGGCACCTTTCGCTTCCAGGGGTGTCCAGAGATCGCACGGGCGTCCGCTCCGTAGGGTGTCACTTGGGGTGTCAAATCTCGGAGGGGGTGCCCGCTGGCATGTGCATTCGATGTACATGTAGCAGTCCGTTACCGGTCGAAAGCGAACTGAGCACGGGCTCGCCATCGTCCGCACGGACCCCTGCGAAGGCGCTCCCCGACTCCGAGTGGTGGATTCCCTCGGTGGACGGGTCAAATCCGGCCATTCGTGGACACCGCAAATCCGGCCATTTCTGGCGTCCCGAGACGGGAGTGAGTTCTACTTCATGGGCTCGTGTGCGCGCAAGGGTAACCGAGTCTCCTGACACTCGCGTCGGTGAGGATCGCGCCGGTCGATCCGCCCCCAGCCGGAGGGTTCTGCTTTCGTGGCCTGGCTGTGTTTCCGCGACTGCGCGGCGAGCCCACGTGCTGACTGGTGGTCGCGCCTCGGGTGCGAGGCCGGGCCGCAAGGCCCATAACTGCTCTCTGAGCGGAGCGACGGGCGGCGTGTCACCCGGCCGGGCCGCAGCGCACGCGGAGGACGCGCGCAGCTCGTTGACACGCCGCCCGTCGCGTAGCTACCCGTGGCGCAGCTTTTCGGTCGCTCCCCCCGCGGACGTCTGGACCCTGGTGCGCCAGCTGCGCGGCCCGCACTTGAGCACGTGTGCGTGATGCAGGAGCCGGTCGAGCAGCGCGGTGACCGCGGCGGTGTCGCCGAGGAGCTTTCCCCACTCGTCGACCGGGCGGTTGGAGGTGAGCATCGTGGAGGCCCGCTCGTAACGGCGCATGACCAGCTCGAGCAGGTCCTCGGCGGCGGTGTGGGGCAGCTTGCGCATGCCGAGGTCGTCGATGATGAGCAGGTGCGCGCGGGCGAGCTCGGCGAGGTAGTCCTTGCGGGTCTCGGCGAGCGTGGCCTCGGCGAGTTCTTCGAGGAAGGCGTGCGTTTCGCGGTAGAGGACACGATAGCCCTGCTGGATGGCGGCGCGTCCGATGGCCTGGGCAAGATGACTCTTCCCGGTACCGGGTTGGCCGATCAGGAGAACGTCCTCGCGCTGGGCGACGAAGCGTGCGGTGGCGAGCTCGAAGACGAGTGCGCGGTTGATCTTCTTGTTGAACGCGAAGTCGAAGCCGTCGAGCGAGCGGTCGGGGTCTCGGAATCGGGCCTGCTTGTGTCGGCGGACGAGCAGGCGGTCCTCGCGGCGCTGGAGCTCGTCGGAGACGAGCGCGGCGAGCAGGTCGATGGGTGCCATCTGCTCGGTCTGGGCCTGGAGCAGGCGCGTTTCGAGGACATCGGCCATGCCGGAGAGGCGCAGCTTGCGCAGCGCCTGGTCGAGTTCGACGAGATTCATGAGGGGTCTCCTGTTCTGCGGTCGATCAGATCGCGGTAGACGGTCAGTTCACGGATGAGCGGGTCGACCTGGCGCAACGACAGCGGCGCCGCGACGGGATGGCGGTCGAGGTAGCGCTTCAGGAAGCGGTAGGTGGGCACGCCGAGTTCGAGCGCGGCGGTGGCGGCGTGTTCGACGACGGCGGGACCGTGCTTCCTGGCGAGGGAGAGGACGCCGAGGATGCGGCGGACGCCGGCGGCGCCCTCATGGCGGTGGATGTGGTCGCAGACGGCGGGGATGGCGGGACCGGCCCGCTTGGCGGCGGCGAGCAGGGCAACGGTCTTCGGCGGGGTGCGGGCGGGCCGGTCGTCGGCGGCGATGCGATGCCAGCCGCGCTGCGTGCGCAGGTGCTCGCGCAGCAGTTGGCCGGTGCCCGGGTCGAGGAGGCGGACGTGGCTGTCGTCCCACTGCACGTCGACGCGGCGGCCGACCCAGCCGGGCGGCGCCGAGTAGTAGGCCGAGGCGACCTCGACGCAACCGTCCAGATGCACGGTGCGTCGGCCGTACTAGTAGTAGCGGAACGGCTCGATGGGCAGCGGTCCGAGCGCCGGACGCTCCTCGGCAAACATGGCGGCGACCTGGCGTTTGGTCGTGCCGTGGATGCGGGTGTCGGCCCAGCGCTGCTCCCAGCGGTCCAGGTACGTCTGGCCGTCGTCGAGGCGCTCGAATCGGAGGCCGCGCAGGGGCGTTCTCTTCGCGTGGCCGACGCTGGCTTCGACTTTGCCCTTCCGATCGGGATCGCGGACGCGGCACGGCAGAGCGACGACACCGTAGTGGGCGAGCACGTCGCGGTAGAGCGGATTCAGCGTCGGGTCGTAGATGTCGGGGCTGAGGACACCCTCCTTGAGGTTGTCGAGGACGACGACGCGTACAGTGCCGCCGAGCCGGCGGAACGCCCGTTCGTGCAACTGGGCCCAGACCTGTGCGCTGGACCGATGAACCAGCAGCCGGACGGCCTTGCGCGAGTAGCCCAGCGTGAGGACGAAGAGCCGTGTCCGCCGGTACTTGCCGGTGTCGGCGTCACGGACCATCGGTCCCTCGCCGTAATCGACTTGTGCCTCTTCCCCCGGAGCCGTGGTGATGACCGCCCGGGCCTCGACGGCGGGTTGCTGCCGGAGCGTTGCGACGAAGCGCCGCACACTCGCATACCGCGCGGGAAAGCCATGGTCGTCGACCAGGTCGTGCCAGATGGCCATGGCGTTGCGGCCGCGGCCGAGCGCGTCGACGATCAGCTCGCGGTAGGGCTCGCACGCGCTGGCCTGCGGCGCTCGACCGGGACGCTCCTCCGATACGGGTGCGGCGTCACCGGTGCCCTTGCCGGCCGCCGAGGCCGGCGACGAGTCGGTGGACACCTCCGGCGAAATGGCCGGTTTTGCTGGGCGAGCGGGAGGCCGGCCACGGCCCCGCACGGTCAGGCCGGCCGCCTTCAGGTAGTGGCTGGCGTTCTCGCGCCGGACCCCGGTGGCCTGTTGGATCCGCCTCAGCGACCAGCCGAGGCGTCCCAGCGCGAGGATCTGTTGTCGTTTCACTTCGCTCAAGACGTTGCTCATGCCGGGGCAGGAACGTCGAGTTCCCGACCCGCGTCAACGTCTCGGGCCGCATCGGAAATGGCCGGTTTTCAGCCGTCCACGAATGGCCACGAATGGCCGGTTTTGGGTGTTCACCGAGGGTGGATTCCGCACCGAACTCCGCCGGTCATGGTCACAGCGAGAGCCCCTGAAGCCAGCGGGCGCCCAACCTGGCGGGCGGACCAGACACACGGGACACCGCGCCATCGCCGCTTCCGCCCATACGTGTGAACGTGGAGACTTCCGCCTCAGGTTGCTGGGCCTGAGGGCAGGCTAAACAAGCGTGGCGACCAGAGCGTCCAGTTCGGCGATTTCCTGGCGCAGCCGTGGAATCCGGTGCAACCGGCCGTAGGCCGAGAAGGACACCAGGCCGAGCGCGAGAGCGACGGGCAACCACACTGACACGGTGCCGATCCACCACCAAGCGGTCGCGAACAGAATCCCGACCGGCCCGATCAGCAGTTCGGCGAACCGGGCGGACCGGCCGGTCCAGGCGTAGAACTCGACCTCGAGCAGCGCCTGACGGCCCTGGACCAGTTCGACCGGCGTGCCGGTCAGCAGCGCGTCAGCGGCGCGGACCGCAAGCCACTGACGACGGAAGAACCTCAGGAACAGTACCAGGCTCACACCGACAACGATCACACCCGACAGCAGCGTAGTCCAGGGCGTCGAAGCCGCGAAGACGAGCCGGAACAGGCTGCCTCCGGCCAACAGTGCGATCGCGGTCATCAGGACAAAGGTCCAGGTGACCTCGCGGCGCAGCTTTCCGGTCTCCAGAGCCATTTCGATAGTCTTCATGTCGGTTTCCTTCCACTCGCGGCACAGCGCCCCCATATCCAGTTCTTCGCTCATCGCTCCTCCAACAGGGTCTTGAGCAACCGACGCGCCCGGTACATGCGGATAGCGACCGCGTTCTCCGTGATGCCGAGCACGTCGGCGATCTCGCGGTGCGGAAGCTCTTCGAGTGACAGCGTCAGGACCTGGCGGAGCCCTACCGGGAGTTTCCGGGTCGCCGCCACCAACCGCGCTTCGTTCTCGCGCTGCATCGCGCTTCGCTCCGGTGATGCTGTCGGGTCGGCGACCTCCTCGATCGGATCGAGCTTCCACCGCCGATGACGCATGACTTGGCGCAGGCAGACGTTGTGCACGACTCGCAGCACGTAGGTCCGTAGCGAGGCCTCGCCGCGGAACGCCGGCAGCGCCCGTACCAGCGCCAAGGCCACCTCCTGTGCGAGGTCCTCGCGGTCAGGGCCGGGCGGGGCGTAGCTCGCGATGATGCGGGCCAGCGCCGGTCCGTGAGCGGCTCGAACGTCGTTCCAGCTGGGCTTCACGGAAGCATTAGTGCAGCCGGTCGCCGGTACCTTTCCATGTCTTGTGACAGGTGCCGCCGGCTCGACGAAGTTGCTGAGCGTCCTCCAGTGCGGCGACTGCGGGCTTCCGGCACAGGCGCAGCGGTGCGCCGGGCGAGATGCTGCGCTACGCCGCCAGCCGCGGCGCAGGACGCCGACCCGGACACGGTGAGCGCGGTCAGGCTCCAGGAGGAGACCACGGAGCTGTGGACCGGCGAGCAGGAGTGGGCGTCGACCGAGGCCGCCGCCCGCATGTGGAGCGCGGCCAAGGGCCGCGAGATGCCCCCCCCGCTCAGGCCCGGGCACAATCATCGCAGGCCCGCAGGGCGTCGTCTACACGCCGCCCGACGACCCGGTGGTGATCGGCGCCAGCCTCGGCGACCTGTGGCGGCGCCTGCTCGAGACCGGCGAGCCGGCCGTGCGCATGGCGCGGGCAGCCGCCGGGCACTACCAGTTCGGGTCCATTCACCCGTTCGAGGACGGCAACGGCCACACCGGCCGCGCACTGATCGCCGCCGGCATCGCCGACGCAGCTTGTCCGACATCCCGGCCTGCGCCGTCAGCGTCCCGATCCTGCGCCACCGCCAGGTGTACTACCACCGGCTCGACGCCGTCCGGCGCGCCGACGGCCTCGATGCGTGGACCGTCTTCATGCTGCAGATGATGGCCGAGGGCACGAACCTGCGCGGCGCTCACCACGCACTCGAACAGCGCCGGAGTCCGCGTCGACGACGTAGAGGGTGCTTCCAGCCACCGCGATTCTATGGCTCGCTGACGGAGGACTCCCGCGGGCGGGCTCAAGAAGGCGGGCGAAGTGTCGAGCACCAGGTCGGTGCGAAGCGTCTGTGTGACCCGCCATCCGACGATGCGCCTCGCGAAGGCGTCGACGACGAAGGCCACGTACACGAAACCGCGCCACGTCGCCACGTGGGTCAGGTCGGCCACCCAGAGCTGGTTGGGGCGGGTGGCCGTGAAGTTGCGTTCGACCAGGCCCTGCGGTCGGTCGGCTGCGTCATCCGGGACCGTCGTCGTCAGTCGGCGGCCGCGGACTGCACCCTGCAGGTTCGACCGGATGGCCGCCCACTCGAGTCATGCTCGCGCGCGTGCTCCAACACCAGCCGAACCGCTCGCTCCCGTACCTCCGGTGAATACCGACTCGGTCTTCCCATTGACTCCATCCTCGCAAAGAATGAAGCCTCCAGGAAACCCGGTACAGTTCATCTCGATTGGTGGCGATTCCTTGCCGCGGAGGCTGCGCGTTGCACTGCGCGGTCTACCGGTCCAAGGTCATAGCCAACCATGAACAAACCCGCCGCGAGTTCCTGAAGTCCATCCCTCCCCTTGCTGAAAGTCCCCGGGTTCTCCTCCAGGGTGTGACGCAGGAGCCAGTTGGCTCGCATGACCTGTTCCGTGTGGAAACGCGAATCCGGTCGGAGCCTCGGAAACCGTAGCGAACCGCGGGTGGGGTTCCGTACCTTCGGGTTCTCCGGGTTCCGGCTCTCCTTGGGGCTTCCGAATGCAAACGCAAGAGAACGCGGAACCGTCGACCGTTTCGTCTCTTCGCAGAACTGCCGCACCAGAAACCCGAGGGCTGCACCCACCCTGCCGTCGTACATCACGCAGTCATCACAGAGCAGGCTGTAGATTTTGACGAACCCCGCGTTCATGCGGCATTCCTTGCTCCCGTCACGATCCATGAGCATGTCGCTCCTCAATGGAATGCAGTCCCGGTCCAGCACAGCGCGTAGGTGTCGAAGCTCCGAGACAATGACGGGTTTCCGCGACATCAGATAAGGCAAGTTATGTGCCGCGACACCGCCCCAGCGCAGGATTTGCTCGCAAACCTCAACGACACGCTCCGTGCATGATTGTTCCACGGCGCCTCGAAGATCACGCTGAAAGCAGTCGAGCTCCTTCTTGGTCTCCGGCCATGGCTTGTCCCGCCACCGATACTGCTCGAACGCGTCTGCCAAACCGCGACAGGACCACGGAGCACCTGTCCTGCGATCGACATAGCTGTGCTCCCACCCTGACGAAGGGCAAAAACGGTCCGCGATCCACTTCGACACTTTCGCGACCGTGGGGTCGGTGAGAAACGAGTCCTTCGTCGTCATGCGTGTAGCCTGTCCCTTAATCGTCCTGCCTGTAATTACCATGGGCTCTTTCTCCGGGATTCTCGGTGAAGAACGCGGCGTGCACGATGGCCCCGTTCAGCGTCAGCGCGTGGCCGGCGACTCGATCGCCGGTCACCCGGTGCTCGACGCCGAGCCCTACGCTCGGCGTCTCCTGTGCCCGCGCGGAGGCGAAGCGGCGGACAACCTCCAGCACCGCGGTGGCGGAAGGCCTCCCCGTCGCGACGGGTGACTCGAAGAGGTGCGACCGGATGAGCGCACCATAGTGGGCGGCCAGCAGGTGCGGTGCGCCGAACAGGTCCATCGCCGTCACCCAGCGTCCGTGGACCACCACGATGCCACACTGGCCGGGAAGCGGGCCGCGGGCGGCCAGCTTCTCGATGGTCGCGGCGCGCGACGGCTGGCGGCGGTGGGCCGCACGCTTCATGTCCGCCGCCGCGGCGGTGGCCGACCGCACGGACGCGCGGTTCAGCATCTCGTCCACTTCGTGCCAGACGGCTCCCTGCTCGCCGTCGCGCGAGCCGCTCCCGCGCATGGACGCGGCGACGCCGGCGTTCTTCACCGCGCGAACGCGGGACGCAGTGAACGCCTCGTCGCGCCGCGCGGCGCGGCGGCGGCCCCAACGGCCCTGCTCGAGGCAGGAGACCGGGATGTCCAGGTCGCGCAGGGCCGGCACCAGCACGGTCACGTTGACGGCGCGATTCTGCTTGCCGCCGAGGAAATGCTCGCCCTCGACGACCAGCACCGGCTTGTCGCCCGGGTTGCGCACCCGTAGCGCGTTCACGGCCGGCTCGTCGAGCTCGTCCACGACGAGGCCGGAGGCTTCGCCGGTCTCGATTGCCGGAAGACCGTTGGTCGCCAGGTACACCGGAAAGAAAGACACCCCCAGCCGGGTGATGGGCCAGCCGATCGCCACGGTCTCGAGACTCGGTACGGTCAAGGTCACCTCGATTCGTTATTGTCGCAGTGACAATTTAAGGCGCGAGCCTTGCTTTTGTCAAGGAGACAATATATTTTCTGCCCGTGGCCCCTCGTGTCCCGTACGACTACAACGCGCGCGACTATCCGCCCTTCGCGGTCACCGTGGACATCGCGGTCTTCACCATCCGGGACGATACGCTGCAGGTGCTGCTGATAGAACGAGGTCAAGAGCCGTTCCTCGGCGCCTGGGCGCTGCCGGGCGGCTTCGTGAAGATCGATGAGGATCTGGACCAGGCCGCGACGCGGGAGCTCGCCGAGGAGACCGGACTGTACGCGGGCGCCTCGCACCTGGAGCAGCTCGGCAGCTACGGGGCTCCGGAGCGGGACCCCCGCATGCGGGTGGTCAGCGTCGCCTACTGGGCGATCGCCGCTGGTCTGCCGGTGTTGCGCGAGGGCGGGGACGCTGCAGCCGCGGCCCTGACCCCGGTGCAGGAGATTGAGAACGGCCGCATTCGCCTTGCGTTCGACCACGAACGGATCGTGCGGGACGCCGTCGAGCGGACCCGGTCGAAGCTGGAGTACACGGCCCTCGCCGCGAAGTTCTGCCCGCCGGAGTTCACGATCGGCCAGCTTCGCCGCGTCTACGAAACGGTCTGGAACACGCGTCTCGACCCAGGGAACTTCCAGCGTAACGTCCAGGAAAGCGGCGCGTTCGAGAAACGCCTTGAGGTCGCGTCTGCGCCTCGGGCCCGTCGGGGGCGCCCGGCGTCGCTCTGGTCGGTCACCAAATCGAGCTATATCGACGAGCAGCCCTCAGCCCCATTGGAGCGGCCGCCCGCCAAGCGGCGACGGGCGGAGAGGAACGAGCCGCCGAAGTAGGGGCAAAGGAGCCTGGCCGCCCACGGGGCAACTTTATGCAACCGAACGACTTGACCGCACGTGCCCGCGGCCTGATGGTCGGCATCGCGGCAGGCAATCTCCTCGGGATTGTGCAGGAGGGTTGGTCGAGGCGGAGGATTGCCGGGTCGTTCCCGGATGGCGTCCGCGAGATCGCGGCCGACTCCGGCTATCCGGACGACGACGACTTGGCCCAGGCGATCATCATCGCCGAGGCGGCCGAGCGGAGCCCGCTCGATCCGGCGGATCTGGGGCGGCGGTTCTGGGAGTGGGCGGAGACGAACGGTCTCGGCATGGGCGGCCTGACCGGCCACGTCCTGGAGCTGTACGGTGGAGATACCCCGCAATTCCTGGCCGCGAGAGGACGGTCCGGCAGCCCCCGCGAACCGGCGGGCATGCCGATCACGGAAGCGTCAGAGATGGCGTGGAGCGGATCGCGGGCCGGTAACGGCGCGGCGATGCGGTGCGCGCCTATCGCGATTCGCTGGCGCGACGATCCGGTGGCGCTGGTGCGCAACAGCATCGTCAGCGCGGTACCGACGCATTGGGACAAACGCTGCGGCTGGTCGTGCGCGCTGTTGAACCTCGCGGCGGCCGCGGCACTGCGCGGCGTGTCGATTACGGCCGACGAGCTGCTCGACGCCGCCCTTGACGGCGTCCAGGCGTCACTGCCCAACCTGGGGCGGTACGGCTACAAAGCGAGCGTGCCGGAAGCCGTCCGCGAGGCCGTTCTGGGGGCCACCGAAGCTCGGATCGCCGATGTGCGCCTCGACGACGACTCGATGGGATACACGCTGCTGGCACTCGTCGTCGGACTCGTCGCGTTCTGGCACGCGGCCGACTTCGAGCAGACCCTTGGCAGCGTCATCGAAGGCGGGGGTGACACGGACACGAACGGCGCGGTTGCCGGCGCCATACTCGGCGCACGGTTCGGGCTCGAAGCGATTCCGGCGCGGTGGCGCGAGCGGGTTGCAGAGATCCGCGCGGGACGGATGCCGATGGAGTCGCTCGCGAACCGGTTGCTGCTAGCCGGCGAACCCCTGGACTAGTCAACCGGAATCGGGCATATCTGCAGTACTTGCGATGTGATCTGACACTCCTTCGGCGGCAGAAGAAGCGGGGTACCCTGGTTGTGGACCAACACAACCGGAGCGGGATGCTCCAGAAGGGAACCCCGAGGATGAGTACACATCGAACCGTGATCAAACACAACGCTGGCCTGCTGCGGCTGGCCCAGGAGCTCGGCAACGTGTCGCAGGCCTGCAAGGTCATGGGCTACTCCCGCGACACGTTCTACCGGTACCAGCAGGCGGTCGAGGAGGGCGGCGTCGAAGCCCTCAAACATCGTCTGGCGGCGCTCGAGCGGTAGGTGGCCGGGTTCTCCCGTGCCCAGGGTCGCCGAGGCGTTGTGGAGGTATACGCGCCGGAACGGCAAGCGGTTCGACTGCGTGTTATCCGGCCGGCCGACCTGGCCTGAAACACACCTACTCGAAGCGCAGTGATTCGATTGGGTCCAGCTGCGCCGCCTTGCGCGCGGGATAGAAGCCGAAGAAGATGCCGGTCGCCGCGGCGAAGCCGACCGCGACCACCACCGCATCCGCCGGCACCGAGGTCGGCCAGGCGAGGAACTGCGTCAGTCCCTCCGAAAGGCTGAAGCCGAGCCCGACCCCCACCAGGCCCCCGACCAGGCTCAGCACGATTGCCTCGACCAGGAACTGCAGCAGGACGTCGCGCCCTTTGGCGCCCACCGCCATGCGCAGCCCGATCTCCCGCGTCCGCTCGGTCACCGACACCAGCATGATGTTCATGATGCCGATGCCACCGACGAGCAGAGAGACGCCTGCGATGCTGGCTAGCAGGCCGGTCATCGTCTGGGTCGTCTGCGTTCGCATGCTGGTCATGTCTTCCTGCGTGCGGACCGAGAAATCGTCGTCCTCGCCCGGGTCCAGGTCGTGCTCCTGGCGCAGCACCGCCGTGATCTCGTCGGCCACGGCGTTGATGCGGTCGGCCGAGGCGGCCGAGATGGTGATCTCCGAGATATTGGTGCCGTCGCGCCCGCGCAGCTTCTTGTTGACGGTGGTGTAGGGCACGAAGATGGCATCGTCCTGGTCCTCGCCGAACTGCCCCGAGCCCTTCGCGGCCATGACTCCGAGCACCTGGAACGACTGGTTGCGGATGCGGATGCGCGCCCCCACCGGGTCCACTCCTTCGCCGAACAGATTGTCGCGGACGACGGAGCCCAGCACCGCCACCTTGGCCGCACTCCGGACGTGCGTGGTGGTGAAGAAGCTCCCGAGCTGGATGTCCCAGAAGCGGATCTGGGGAAACTCGACGTCGGTGCCCTGGATGGTCGTGTTCCAGTTCTGCCCGGCCGCGACGACCTGGTCGCGCGTGCTGACGGCGGCCGCCAGATATTGGGCGTCGGGCACCCGCTCGCGGATGGCATCGACGTCCTCGGCCTTGAGCCGCGGCGACTGGCCCATTCCCATGCTGATGCCGCCCCGGCTAGAGCTGCCGGCGCGGACGGTGATCATGTTCGTGCCGGCGGACTGGATCCGGGTCTCGATCTCCTGCTGCGCACCCTGACCGAGGCCCACCATCGTGATGACGGCGGCCACGCCGATGATCATCCCCAGCATCGTGAGGCTGGTGCGCATCTTGTTGCGGCCTAGCGCCTTGAGCGCGATACGGAAGACCATGAGCACGGACATCTGCTGACCTCGTTCCTGGCTGTGCCGACTAGGAGCTTGCGCCGCAGAACTCAGCGCAGCGGAGTGCTGAGGCGTAAGCTCCTAGAGCGGGGGGGATGGGCCGAAACGCCGAGCCAGCGAGGCGTTTCGGGGCGCTAGACGGCGGTTCAGGCCGCAGTCGTCTCCGTATCCGCCGGCGGCAGTGCCGCCAACTCCTCGCTGGCCGCCCGGCGCGTCGCGATCACGCGGTCCGAGGCGACAGTGCCGTCATGGAAGCGGATGAGGCGCTTGCCGTACTCGGCCATGTCGGCTTCGTGGGTGATCAGGAGCACGGTGATGCCACTCTCCTCGTTCAGGCGCTGGACGATGTCCATCACCTCGATGCTGGTGCGCGAGTCGAGGTTGCCGGTCGGCTCGTCGGCCAGCAGAATGGCCGGTTCGTTGACTAGGGCGCGGGCAATCGCGACCCGCTGTTGTTGCCCGCCGGAGAGCTGGTTCGGGAAGTGGTCCATCCGGTCCCCGAGCCCGACCGCGTGCAGCATCTCCCGAGACCGTGCATGGCGCGCAGGTCCGTTCAGACCGGAGCCGTAGAGCAACGGCAACTCGACGTTGTCGAGAGCGGTGGTCCGCGCCAGCAGGTTGAAGCCCTGAAACACGAAGCCGACCTTCCGGTTGCGCACCTCGGCCAGCTCCTCGCGTGACAGGCGAGAGACGTCCCTTCCATCAACCAGGTAGCGCCCGCGGGTGGGCCGGTCGAGGCAGCCCAGGATGTGCATGAATGTCGACTTGCCGGAACCCGACGGCCCGGTGACCGAGACGAACTCGCCTTCCTCGATGGAGAGACTGACGCCCCGCAGGGCCCGCACCTCGACGTCGCCCATGGCGTACGTCTTCGTAAGATCCTGGACGGTGATGATCGGCATCGTCGTTTCCTCAGCGCCCGCGGCGCCCCAAGGGTGACTGCGGCATCAGCGGCGACCCGCTGTTGCCGGTCGCCGGACTGGTGTCGGCCCCCGTCGTGGCGACGTTGGTGACAAGCTGCAATCCGTTCGGAAGAGACGGCGCCGGCACAGAAGAACCCGTTGCGAAGCGGGGGCGTCCGACTACCCCGAGCAGTTCACTCGCGCTACCGTCGGTAATACCGAGACGGACGTCTAAGCCGGAGAGTCGGGCGCCGTCCATGAACCAGACGCGCCCGGTGGCATCCTCCCATTCGATGGGTGCGAAGAGCGCATCGATGGTGTCGGCGCCTCGCTGTAACGCCAGCGCGTTCGGTGTGTCCCGTCCCTCGGTCCCGTTCAAACCATCCGGGCGGCCGGCGGCAGTACCGTCGGCCTGCGCGAGGCGTGACAACCCGGGCGGCGCTGCTTGGCCGAGTGCCTCGAACATGGCCGGCGTTGGCCGGAACCGCAATGCCGCGTTGGGAATCCGGACAACGTTCTCCCGCCGCGCCACCTCCACGGTGACCGTAGCGGTCATGCCCAGCTTGAGCTTGAGCTCGGGGTTGGGCGCGTCGATGACCGTCGCGTAGGTCACGACGTTCTGCGTCACGATCGGCTCGAGCCGGATCTGGGAAACGGTGCCCTCGAACTCTTCGGCGGGGTAGGCGTCGACCGTGAATGTCACCCGCTGATTCGGTCGGATGCGGCCGACATCCGATTCGTCGATGTTCGCGACAACCCGCATCTTGGTCAGGTCCGCCGCGATGACGAACAGCTCCGGGGCCTGAAAGCTGGCCGCGACGGTCTGCCCGACGTCGACGAGCCGCGCCGTGACGATGCCGTCGATCGGGGCACGGATAACGGTGTGCTCCAGGTTGACCTCGTTCATGCGCAGCGCCGCCTTCGACTGCCGCACCTGGGCCTCGGCCGACTTCAACTGCGCCTCGGCGGACCGCAGGGCCACTGTTGCTGCTTCGAGTTCGGTCTCGGAGATGAGATCGCCGGCAGCCAGTTCGCGCGCCCGCCGGAGCTGCGCTACGGCGTCGTCGACGCCTACCGCCGAGCGTTCCACCTCGGCCTCGGAGCGCAGCAGGTTGGCGCGCGCCTGCTCGAGCTGCGTCTCGAACAGCGACGGATCGAGGCGCATGATGACGTCGCCCTCGCGGACGATGGAGTTAAAGTCGACGTAGAGCTCCTGGATGATGCCGGAGACTTGGCTTCCGACCTGTACGGTCGTCACCGCCTCGAGGGCGCCGGTCGCTCCAATGGTGTCGACGATGTCGCCCTCGGTCACGGCGACGGTTCTGACGTTCGGCATGATCTCGATGGCTCGTGTCCCGTAGAAGCCGTAGGCAGTCATCGTGGCGCCGAGGATGACGATGACGGAAAGGGTCTTCTTCATGGCTGCTCCTCGTCCGAGGTGGTCCATCGCGGCGTTGCTCCAGACTCGGGGTACGTAGACCCGGGTCCCTGCCCGGATCTTCCGCGGCCGCCGCATCAATGGACGGGGTCGTGGCTAGTCCGACCACCGAGTGCACCCCAAGGAATCGCGATGGCGTGGAACAGGAGCCCGGCCTGCGTCGTTGCCCGGAATGTCTTCCGCACTCCGACGGAGCGGTCCAGCAGAGTCCCCGAGATGACGGCGGAATGCCGGAAAGTGCCGTGGCACCAGAACCGTCGCGGCCTCCCTATGGAACGCACTACCGACCGCGAACGGTGGGCAGAGTGCCCCCCTCGTCTTGGACGCGCCGTTGCGTCTGCTAAGAGATCGGCCAATAGCCGGCATATCCCGGCCGGGCCGGGCGTCAGGCTTGCCACCGATCCGTGGACTTCGGTGCGGACTCCGCCAACTTGGGATTAACCGCCTTGTTGCCAATGGAATCCATGAATACCCACGCGTGGTCATGACCAATTCCATGTGCAATTCTGGTCGGGATTCTACGAGACCACCTGGGCCGGCTACGGACAGGCGCAGGATCCTCACACGTGACGCCTCGACGAGCCGTCTCATCAAACCCTCCGCCGCCGGATGCGTGTGCGCCAGGCGATCGGGGCGCACACGAGGCCGCGCGACACGAACCTCCCGGATCGGACGGCAGAGGATAGTCACCGTCGCGCTACCGAGAAAGTCCGGTTTGGAGGAGGGGGCCGTCTGACATGTCCTTCCTTCGCGCCGGATTGTCGGGAGCGTCTTGCTCGCTCTCGGTGCAGCGCGGGGCTTCACGACGGGGCTGCCGACCTGATCGGACACGCCGGCGGCCGGCACGGATTGACACAAGACAGCCCCAGGTCCTACGATCCGGCGTTTCTTGTCGGGTTTTCTGACTGAATCACTGCGCGCGGGGTCGTCTCGGTAGCCGCCTCAGCGTGCTCACAACAAGGGGAAACATCGATGGCCGAAGCTTGCAAAATGAGCAAGACCGAGTTGTTCGCGCATTTCGTCGAGCATTTCGCTGCCGTCAACATCAGCCTCAAGCGCGCCGACGCGCGGGAATTCTTCGAAGAGTTGCAGCGGCTGTGCGAGCAACAGCTTCAGGATTGCGGCGAGTTCACGCTGCCCGGCATCGCGAAGCTCGTCTTGCAGAAGCGCGAAGCGCGGACCGGTCGCAACCCAGCAACCGGGGAAGTCATCGAAATCCCGCCCAAGCAGGTGGTCAAGGCTCGCATCGCGAAGCAGCTCAAGGACGCCGTGCTCCCCGAAGCGTAACGTTCCGCCCGAATAGCGGGCGTGAGTGGTCGACTGGCCCTGCACGGCTGCTGTGCTGCTCCGCGCCCCGGGTGTTCGTCGCCCGTAAACGCAGGCAGACAAGTTTGTCGTGCACACGGGATGGTGAACGGAATCGCCAAGGTCTTGCTCCAGCACGCTAGCCTGCCGCTCGCAGCCCGTGCAGGTCGGGCGAGCCGGCCGCTGTTTCGGTCACGACGAACGCGAAGTCGACAGGCGTCGACAGTGGACGGCGGACTTGGTCCCTCACAGGGATGATGGGAACTGACATGCCACCGTTCCGAATCGCCAGAGCGCTCTTCTCCGGGTGCGCACCCGCCTGCGCGGCTGATCACCGGCACGGCCTCTGCCCAACTGGCGCCCGGCTTCTACCTGAGCCAGGAAATCCAGTCCACTTGGCGCCGTCAGCTCGCCCGAAGCGGCGGTGTCCGCGGTTGCCCAGCGCCGGTGTGCCGGGGTTGCCCGACCGACGCGAATGGCCGGTGTGGACCGCCGCCCAGATGCGTGCGGCGGTCGAGCACCTCCTGGAGGCGGGCCCGGCTGTGACGGAGTCCGGATCTGCGCGTAGGCAGCAACGCGTTTCTGCCGGACTCTCAGCGCGGCCGTGGGCGGCGGCCGTCGATGTGCGTACGGATCGGGGACCGGCACGATGGTGTCGCGGGTCGCATCCAAGGAAGCAGGATCACGATGTCGAGAGACGGAATTCTGCACGCCCTGAAGGATGAGGAGAAATCGCTCAGGACTCAGCTCGTCGCGATACAACGTGCGATCGAGGCGATAGACGGAGCGGATGCCCCTGCGCCCGCCGGGCGCGGCAAGAAGAAGGCGCTCAGGGTGGTCGCCAAGCGGAAGCGCACGATGAGGGAGGAACAGCGCCAAGCGGTTGCTGACCGGATGCGGAAGTACTGGGCATCGCGGCGAGAGTCCAAGGCGCAGGTGTGACGCGACGCGCATCGGTTGTTCCCGCCGCCGGGTCGTTTCTGCAAGCTCGACGGGATGCGCTGGACTCTAATCGCCGAATTCGCATCGGGCGTTTCGTCGACCTTGACCGCGGCGATGTCGCACGGAGCCACCGTGGCATCCCGTTGAGATCCAGGGCATCGTCCGAAACGTATAGCTCTATTTTCGAGGTGACCGAGCAACAGCTCGCGATTCTGGTTCCGCGCGAAGCACCAACCGCGTGGCGAAGGCGACCTCGTCGGCGGGAGTCACGCAGGTGACCGTCGCGGACACCATCGGCCTGCCGCAGCCCTACGTCAGCGATGTCGCCCGCCAGCGGTACCGGACCACTACCGTCGAGAACGCGCGGAAGTTCGCCGACTACTTCGGTTGCCCCATCGCGGATCTGTTCCCGCCATCCCGTGGATAATGATCCCGAAGTGACGAGGACCGATCTTCGAACCAAGCTCCTTGCCGACACGATTCTCGGCACCGACACGGCCTTCGATTTGATCGAGGAGATCGCCGCCATTCCCGGCGTCAAGTGGTCTCATGCGCCCTGTATCGGCCTGCGCGGCAGCATCGGCGGGGCTGTCGCGCCGACGGCCGAGCGGATCCGCGGCGCGGATCCTGAGACGGAGGAGCCGTTCGAGTCCCCCATGGACGGCCGGTCGCTGCGCTGGAAGGAAGAGGAACAGGCGTTGTGCCCCATCGCGATACGAGAATGGCACGCGAACAACGTCGACGACATGATGATCCTCGAGTGCATTAACACGGAGCCGTGGGACGCGGTATCCAAAGCATGGTGGGCGAGGTTTCCCGCTGCGCCCAAGAAACCGGTGGCATCCGCGCTCTGGCCCGTGCCCGTTGCCATGATCCCTTGGATGCTGATCATTCACGCTGCCGACGAGGCCCCGCTCAAAGGCGAGACCAGCGTCGAGCCTCACAAGACGCCGTACACCCTCGAGCAACTCATCACCACCGTCAAGGCGCTCCATGTCTGGCTGATCGAGACGACGCAAAGCCGACCAGCTCGGATCGACGAGCTCGAGGACCCGTAAGACATCGACGTGAACGGGATCACGTTGCCGAGTCGCCGGCGATGTCGACGATGGTTGGCGCGCTCCGGTCCACGGGGTGCTGGCGTGCTGATCAGGACCGCGAAGCGCATGGGGCAGCCGCAGGGACGATGGGACGCTGCTGCCCGTGTCCCATCTCCCGCACGTCGACGGCAGGCTGAACGGCAGGGATCCGCCCAGGATGACCCCGCTCCCCGATTTCGCGGCGACGCTTCCCGCCAGCTCGACCTGGAGCGGGGGTGCCGGCGTGTGCCTGAACCAGATCGCGCGCCGCCTGCACGCCGGCGCGCCCGTCGCCGGCGAGGACATTCGGGCCGCGCTCGATGCTGTGCTACGGGAGCAGTCTGGCATGATCCTGAAACCGATATCCGTGGGTCGCGGCGTCGCCGGCCTGGTCGCCTACCTCACCCACGACCAAGTGAGCACCGACGACCGGCGGCCTACAACCGCCGAGCGCGTGGCGTGGACCACCACGCTGGGCGGCTCGCCGACGGCCGACGTCGGCCTGTGCGTGCGGATGATGCAGGGAAGGGTCGCCGATGCGCCGTTCCTCAAAGAGCGGGCGGGCGTGTCCGCCCGCGGCCGCAAGCTGCGCAACCCCGTACGCGCACTTCACAGCCGCGTGGCCGCCCGGTCAGGCCCCGACCCGCGACGAGCAGCTCGAGCTCGCCGACCGCACGCTGAGCGCGCTCTGCCTCGAAGACCACCTCGCGGTCGTGATCGCGCACAACGACACCAACCACGCGCACTGGCACCTGGTCGTCTGCAAGGTGCACCCCGATACCGGGAAGGCGGCCTCGCTCGGTCGCTCCGGCCTGCGGCTGTCGAAGGTCGCCGAGCAGTGGGAACACGAGCACGGTGGCATCGTGATCGACAATCGGGTCCGGCCCCGGGAAGCGCGCGAGCGCCACGCCGAGTACGTCGCCGGGCGGATGAGCCACTTCAAGCCGGACCGTGGCGCGGCGACGCCGCAAGCGAAGGCCGCGCAGCGCGCCGCCGAGCTCGACGCTGCCCGCCGGCGCGCCCGCGACCTGCACCCGCTGCCGTCCGCCGAACGGCCGCGCGGCCCCGGCCGGCGACCTCGAACCGATGGCGAGCGCGACGACTGGGCACAGGTCTACGAAAGGGGAACGGCGGATGGACACGCCGCACCGCAGACGCGGACCGAGCGGTTTCTGCTGCGTCTGCAGTGGCGCCTGCGCAAGGCGGGCGCGTCGCGGGACCGGGCGCGCGCCACCGCCCAGCGCCTAGTCCCGCGGCCGCGACGCCGACACGGCATCGTCCGGCGCACCTGGGCTCGCCTCGCGGCCGCGGTCCGCCGGCCGGTCGACCGCATCGCCGCGCGCCGGGCGCTCGACGTCCGGCTCGCCGCCGCACGCCTCGAGCGCGTGCTCTGCATCCGACGGCGGCTGAGTGATGCCGTCCAGACCGCGATGGACGCCGTGCTCATCGCCAGCAGCACCCGCGCGCCCGCGGCGCAGATAGACCGCTGCTACGCACGGCTCGAGCGCGCACGACGCCGGCTCGACCGCTACGAACGCTCCGCAGAGCCGGTCGTGCGCGACCACGACGCGGCGGTTCAGCGGGAGGCGCGGGCACGGGAACGGCAACACGAGCGCGAACGCGAGTGGCAGAAGCGGGAGCGCGAGCGCGCCGAGGCTGCCCGAGGCCGACCGCAGCCCGGCCGGCCCGCCGCGCCGACACCGCCAGCCACCGCACAGCGCCGCTCTCCACCCCGCGCGGCGCCTCGACCCGCGCCCAGCCAAGTCCCCGAGAACCCGGCGACGCCGCCCGCGCCCGCTCATGACGCGGGAGAGGGCGCCGACCACAGCCGCGGGCAGGATCGGCACTGGAGGCGGTAGGGCCGCCCCCGTTCGTCTTCCTGACAGGAAGCAGGTGCGCGACGACCGTCCACGGTGGCGTCCGGTTCCGGCGACCGAACCCCGCAGCCGATCCTCAGCGAAGCGGCGGACGTGACGAGGGCCCCCGCCCAGGCCCGCCCCGCCTCCGCACTTCCGGATGAATTCGGTCTCGGTACGCCGAGCGTCAGGAACGCCGCCGAAACCGATGCGGGCGTAGTAGTAGCCGCCGTTGAAGCCGAACGGCCCGAACTGCTCGTAAGGGTTGCTCACGCCGTCAGCGGCGCCCGGGATGCTCGTCCGGGTCGGTACTGACGATGTTCCGCGCCCCCGAACAGGGCGCGGTCGGGACGCAGACCTCTACTTGCCCCACAGGTTGCCGGTGGCTCTCGTCGGCGGACGCGCGACGTTCCTGTTCGTGCAGACCGACGAGGACGAGACGGTGAGCGCGGTCCGCACGTGGGGCTCGGAGCACCCGGCGCTGTGGACGGCGCTTCTCGCTACTCCCCGCGCCGTCGAGGTGGTCGTCGTCCGACGACGTGGTCCATAATGGCGGTGTTTGAGCATGAGGTCGTCGCCGGAAAATGCGCCCGGCGGGCGCGCAGGTCAAGCTGTCCAGGGGCGGCTTCATGTTCGCTGCTCAGCCAGTTGACGGAGAGAGACGGGATGGCGACGACCCGATTTTTTCACAAGATCTACGACAACGTTCACGAGCTGCAAGATCAGGGGCCCTTCCCCTACGAACGCGGACTGCAAGAGTTCTTCGAGAAGCACCTACGCACCCTGACCGGCGTCGAATTCCTCGATTCGGAGTATTCGACCGGCCAGCGTCACAGCCGGCGTATCGACACGCTGGGAATCGACGGAGACGGTCGGCCGGTGGTTGTCGAGTACAAGCGGCACCAGGATGAAAACGTCATCAATCAAGGTCTGGACTATCTCGCATGGCTGGAGGACCATCAGGCGGAATTCCGCGAGCTGGTTCGGGAGAAGCTTGGCGACGGGCGCGTCAGGAACATCGACTTCAGGACGCCGCGCCTGCTATGCATCGCGGGCGACTTCCTGCGTCAGGATCGAATCGCTGCGCGAGACAGCCGCCGACGTATCGAACTACTGCGCTATAGACGGTACGGCGACGCCTACGTGGCGTTGGAGTGGGTGTACGGCGGCGAGGCGATCGAGCCGGCCCCTCCTCGCCCTGTCAAGAGGAACCCCGCAGTAGCGCCCCGCGCGGTGGGCCCTTCCGACCGCGGCGCGGGCGACGACCCGGACTTCTCCATCTACGAGCCTTGGAACAAGACCGACGATGCGACCCGCACTCTGTTCCGCGAGCTCAGGACATTGGTGGAGTCGTTCGGCAACGTGCGAACGGCCGCCTTCAAGAGTGAGATGTCATTCAAGTGCGTGGCGCACCCCAGCGGGGAACCGGTTGTTGCCTACGTCCATTTGCGAGTCCGGAACGGCCTCCGCGTACTCATCCACAGGAAGCACCTGAGCGACGATCTGCTTGCGGACGGCATCACTCGGGCCTGCAACGGCGGTCGGTACCGAGAGATCGCTATCCGCGACAGGGAACACATCCGCAAGGCGGAGCCCCTGTTGCGGGCTGCGTACGACAGTGTTGGCAAGCCACAAGAGCACGGCGAGACGCTTGGGTCGGTCGCCGCGCGAAAGGCGTGGGCGACGCGCCGAGCCCGCCGAGGAACGGAAAACGCGGAGTCTTCCTGAGCGCGTCGAGGTGTGGCAGTCGCGGCGGAAAACCACCCTCGTCGTGCGGCGCGTCAAGCCGATGCAGGCTGCTGCGCTGGCGCTTCGCCGTTGGCGGTGACACACCGCCCGCCAGCGCGGTCGGGGCAGCTCTCACTCACGCGTGAAGGAAGGAGGTCGGTTGTGACGACGATGGCCCAAGCCATCAAGGAAGCGTTCGGGGAGCGCGGCGGCGCCCTCTCAAGGGAGGCCATCAAGCAGTCCGTCGAGTCGCGCTACCCGGGAGAATGGCAGCCGGCCACGCTCCGTGCTCACCTCTACGCCTGCGCCGTCAACAATCCGAGGGCGTACGTTCATCACCCCAACGCGGAACGCTTTCTCTACAAGCTCGCTGACGGAACGTTCGAGTTGTACGAGGAAGAGGCGCACGGCCCGAATCTGTGGGTGCCCAACGAGGCCGAGGACGTGTCGGAGGAGGCCGCGCAGGTCGTCGAGGCATCGATCAGCCTCGAGCGGGACGTCGAAGATCAGCTCGTGCACCGACTGGACGCCCTTGAGGAGGGTCTCACGTTCGTGGGGCGGCAGGTCAAGTGCGACGTGGGACGCGTCGATATCATGGGTCGTGGGGCCGACGGCGCGACCGTCGTGGTCGAACTGAAAGTCGGGGAGGCGAAGGACTCGGCCATCGGGCAGATCGCCCGCTACATGGGATGGCACCTGCAACATCAGGGCGCGGGAACCGTTCGCGGCATCCTCGTGGCCTCGGATTTTCCTGAAGGGGTGCAGCACGCGGCCTTGGCCATTCCGAACTTAGCCCTTCGGCGGTATCGCATTCAGCTCACCTTCGAGGACGCGAGCCTCTCTGGGCTGTAGCCCTGGAAGCACGGCGGCTACGCGACCGCTGGCTCGACCCTGCCCGAATCTGGTAGGTTGAGACATGTCGATGGGGTTTCGGAGCACGATCCTTGTTGCTGTCGGCGCGATCGGTGCGACGCTGTTCCGAATTCGCGTCAAGGCATCGCGTTTGCCGTGAAGGCCTCGATCGTCGTTCCCGCCTTCAACGAAGAGGCCTACTTGGCTGCCGCGCTGGGCTCGATCCGGGCCGCCGCGGGCCATCTGCGTGAACACTCCGACACGGACGTTGATGTCGAGGTGATCGTCGTCGACAACAACAGCACGGACAAAACCGCCGCCGTCGCCCGGAACGAGGGCGCGACGGTCGTTCGCGAGCCGGTGCAGGGCATTGCGCGGGCCCGCAACACCGGCGCGCGCCATGCCGCGAGAGATGTGCTCGTCTTCGTCGACGCGGACGTGGCGGTGTCGCCCACGCTGCTCCAGGTGATCCACGAGGCGATGGGCGATCCGTCGTGCATCGGCGGCGGCGTGGACGTCGAGTACCGGCCGCGACGGCTCACGGTCCGGCTCTATCTGCGTGCCTGGCGGATCCTCGGCCGCCTCACGGGGATGGTCCAGGGGGCGCGACGCAGTTCTGCCGCAAAGACGCTTTCGAGCGGGTCGGAGGCTACGACGAGAAGGCCTGGATCGGTGAGGACGTCGACTTCCACCGCGCGCTCCGGAAGCTGGCGCGGGCGGAGCACGGCAAGGTCCGGTTCATACGTGAGCCGCGCGTGCGACCCTCCTGCCGGCGCTTCGACAAGTGGCCGCTGTGGCGCGTCCTGATCTGGACCAACCCGCTCTTCATCGCGCTGTTCCGGCGCTGGAAAGCCGTCTGGCCGGGCTGGTACTCGCGTCCGGTGCGGTAGCGCGCCCCTGCGGGCGCGGCGCGACCTTTGTGTCGCTGCGCGCCCTGACAGGCGCGTGGGAGTTCCGCTGACACGACGTCTGCGGCGGCGTGCCTTTACGGGCGCGTTGGTGGAGGAAGCGTCGGTCGCCAACTGAGATTCCCGTGCTGGCGAAGCGCTGGCCGCCGCGGTGCACCATCGCCGGCACGCAGCATGACGCGGAGACGAGATTCCGCGCGCTCTCTGCGCGCGGAGCCATCGACGAAGGGCTCCGCGTCCTTGCCGCGCTTCGGCTACGCGCCCCGCTCCTCGCTGTCGGCGAGGGATGCTGGCAACAGCCGCCGACCCGCCTCCAGGAGCCGGTCCTTCCAGGCCAGCCGGCTGAGCCAGGTCTCCGGGATGCCGTTCAGGCCGTAGAGGGCGCCGGCGAGCTGGCCCGTCACCGCCGCCACCGTGTCGGCATCGTCGGCCGGGTTGGCCGCGAGCAGCACGGCGTTGCGGCAGTCGGCAGTGCGGGCGACCGACAGAGGGCGGCCTCCAGGGTGTCGACGACATAGCCGCTGGAGCAAATCCTGTTCCGCCGCCTTCCGCGCCAGCTTCCGGCCAGGACCCGGGTGATCGCTTCCGCACCTTCGAACCGCCTTGGGGCGAGGACCTCGGCGCGCGGCGACCCGGCGATGCCGTCGGCCAGCAGCTCCGCGAACGCCCGGCAGGCGTCTACCGCTTCCTCGGCGTCGTGGGTCGTCCGGGACTGCTCGGCGGCGGTGGCGGCGAGGCGCGGTCGGTCTTGCCAGAAGCGAAGGGCGGCCGGAGCGAGCCGCATCAGCGACCCGTTGCCGGCGCTCTCGGGTCTCCCTCTGGTCGCCCGACGGCAACTTCATCCTCTTCAGCAGCTCGCGTTTCGGCTACAAGGACGAGTCGCCGCTCGTCCTCAACCAGCCACAGCCGTACGCCGAGCTGTTCATCATGAACGCCGACGGTTCCGACCAGCGGCCCCTGCCCGACAGCCAGTACGAAGAAGACACGCCGGCGTGTCTCCCCGCGAACCTGTTGAAGCAGGAGTGAGCCTACTTCACCTCGTCGCCCTGCGCCCGCGCGCCGCGCAGGACGTTGGTGATCGCGTAGTTCCCCTCGTGACAGGCGAACTCGAACAACTCCCCCGCCGCCACACCGCGGGCCGACTGGTCCTGCGACAGCGGGAAGCGCACAGTAGTGTCCCAGGAATTACTCCAAGTAGAGTCGACGACTGGCGCGGTGGCGGTAGGCGGATGGGGGTAGCTGGTTCCGGCGGCTTTCGCAATGCCGGTGCCTCACGGCGAGGCCGGCCGCGCCGCCACCAACGCTCAGGACGACGCTCTCGGTCAGCAATTGGCGGGCTGCCGGCCACGTGCGGCATCAAGCTCTACACCGCGAGCAATTTCTTCGACCCGCGCGCCGTGCCGGCGGGCGATGACGAAGCTATCGCGGCCCTGCTGCAGCCGTTCGACCGGGTCACCGTCGAATGCCACCCGCGGCTGGTCGGGCGGCGCTGCCTGGAGTTCGCGGACCGCATTCCCGGACGGCTCGAGGTCAGCTTCTTGCGGAAGGCAACCGATGGCTCCTGGATGACGGACAGAGCTTCTTCCACTTTGGGTTCGGCATCGGGCCGACGGTCCACTGGGAAACCAACCTCGTGCGCAAATGGAATCCCGAGATCCCGACGTGGTACTACGACGGCGAGACCCAGACCGGACCTCAAGTCTCGGTCATGTGGCACGCCGAGTTGCTCGCCACAAGGCGTCTGCGGGACGGGCTTGACCTGCGGGGCGGCATCACGTTCTCGCCGCTGGGCGGTATCGTGCGGTCGTCGTTCGTGGCGTTTCCGCGGTGCGTGACAAGGTTCGACGTGCGGCGCTTGTAGTGGCGAACGGGCCGTTCATGCGCTCGGTTTCGGGTGGACTGGCTCGGTCGTCCTGCACGCGTTCACGACTCGGTCCATGCCTTGAGTGCGCCGGCGGCGGTTCGCAGTTTTTCGAAGGTGGGCCAGAGGGCGTCGTGCTTGCACATCAGCCCGCGGGGCAGCGGTTCGTCGTGCATCGCTGCGTACTCGGCTTCAAGTTCGTTGTTGCCGGACGCGAGCGAGCGCTCGCGCGAGTCTGATGCCGAGCGGGCTCGCTGCGTCATCGGCCGCGTCGGCGAGCAGCCGGATCGTCTCCGGTTCGACGCCGACCAGTTCCGCGGCTGCGTCGCTCTTCGGCTCGTCGTTGATCAGGGGATGCCCGCTTCGTGGTTCGTCATGGGTGGATCTCGTCCCGCTTGGGGCGGCTTCGGGATGGTGGCTTCTCGTCGTGTCAGCGTGTTCCGCCGCGCCGTCGGCGGTGGGGACGATTCCGGCCGCCGACGCCCCGTCCAGCGATCGTGCTCGATCGAGGTCGTTCGGGTGCTCCGCATGTTCGGTCATGTGGTGCGGATCTCCACGATTCCGATCGTCTCTGCGCCGGACGAATGTCCTGCTGGATGTCCGCTCCGCAGGCGGCTCGTCATGCGTGTTCCGCACGCCTTCCGGTGGTGCTCCTCGAGTCGTTGACGTGTGGCCGCTGGATACCGTTCGGGCCGTCTGCGGCGCCGGTCGGATCGTTTGATGATCGTCGATCAAGCTCTTCGTCGTCCGCCTCCGGCGTGGTCCCGATCCTGGTCTCTGGCTCGGTTCTTCGATTGCGTGCGAGGTGCTGTTCTCTCGCCGGCCGATGTCTGTCGGCAGCTTGGCCGGACGGCCGTCCGGTGAACGTCGTGCCGGGGTTGGGTGCTCTTCGGGAGTGAACCCGGCTCTGCGTCTGGGTGGCGTCTTCGATGGTCGCACCGCTCGGTGCGTCATGGGGACGCGATGCGTCGGCTCGGGTTCCTCGCGGCCGTCGAGGCGGTCCGTTGCGCCTGGTTCGTGATCGGGCGGGTCGTTGCTTGGGGTCTGTTCGGTGCGCGGCGGGATCCCCAGACTGGCCGTTCGGCTTCTCGATGCCGGGCTGCTCGACGTCGTGTGGATCCCGGTGTTGATGGCGACGCTCTCGTCGTTCCCGATCGACTGCCGGGAGTCGTGGCGTGCCGTTCGACGCGTTGGCTCTGGGCGGCGTTCGGCGGGTGTCCGAGGACCGGTTCGAGGGGGGAGATTGCACACCTCAACCGAGAACTGGGGCCGCGGAGAGGCAATAACTGGGGCCATGGCCCTCTGGAAAACTGGGGCCGCGGAAACGGCCCGATCAGGTACATGTCAATGTCACGTGTCAACGTGACCACCGGATCAAGCCTTCCCGCAGGGAAAGATACTGGGTGAGCGACGCCAGAACTGGGGTCGGCTCACCCTCTTACCTCCTCCTCGTGGTGTCGTTAGACCGTTGAATGCGCGGTGGGGTGCCTGGCGCGAGAACCCCAGTGCTTCCAGTCACTTACGGCGTGTTCACGGTGAACAATCCACGTACTTTCGCACAGGCGGATCGACGGTAGCGATCGGTTGCAGGGCCCTGCAATGAACTTGTTCACCTTGCGCAGATACGACTCGTGCCGCTACTGTGCGGACATTGCGCAGCAAGGTGCGGTGGGGTGGAGGCATGAGGCCTCAATGAGCGGGTCAAAACCGGCCATTTATGGGCGCCTCAAAACCGGCCATTTCCGACGGCCCGAGACTGGAGTCGAGATCTACTTCACGGCGTCCTCTGTTGGCAAGGTGTTTGCCGGCGCGCTAGCCGTCACGCCCGAAGCCTCTGGGCAGCTCGACAGCCCCTCCAGTACCGACAGATCCAGATCGCAGACCTGCTCGGGCAACTCCGCAGTCGCGGAGCCGGCCAGCGATTCCGGCAACGCGTCCCGCCACTCCCGGTACTGTTCCTGCAACTCCAGGAGCGTCTGCACGGCGTCGTTCCACTGCTGTGGCCGCGACTCCGGTCCGCTGGCCGACGGTACCGGATCCGGGATTCGCCGGCCTTGCGCCGCTCCCGATAACGTGCCTGCCGTTCCGCGTTCGTCAACGCCACACGACCATCCTGCACCGTTACGTAACGGAGCGAGGAGGAGGCGGTCGGCCGAGCGTTCGAGGCGCAAGCGTGGCGACAGACCCACCGCTCGGTTGTCATCGGCATCGGTGTATGCGTGCGCGTTGGTCCGCGACAGCGTGCGCGAGGTAATGCTCCGAGCGGAGGGAGGGCCTTGTCTGGTCTGGTCTCCCGGGTAGAGGTTCCGAGCCGGACGTCGGTGTTGGTCATGCCCGGCCGGGTTACCCTCGCGAGACGGAACGGCCGGGCTGGGCCGGAGGGTGTGGTCGACGACGACGAGCGGGAAAAGGGCGTTCCGTCGAGCGACCACTCGAGTGTCGCGGAAGGCTCGTCTGGCGCACGCGGTGCCCGTGGAAACGATCGCTGGCGGTTGTTGCGCCAGGCGAGCCTGGAGGCGGCGCTCTCGCGCGCGCGGACCACGTCCGGATGGGCGTTGACGCTCGGCCGCGCGCGAATCCTCCGCTCCGCTGTGTTCGGACTGCGGCCCGGTGCGAAAGCGCCGGATGCGCCACCGACTCCCCACCGGTTACGCACCTCCCGTCGACTCTACCAAGGTGGTCCGCACGCGGGTGCGCCAGCTGCGCGGCCCGCACTTGAGCACGTGCGCGTGATGCAGGAGCCGGTCGAGCAGCGCGGTGACCGCGGCGGTGTCGCCGAGCAGCTTCCCCCACTCGTCGACCGGGCGGTTGGAGGTGAGCATCGTCGAGGCCCGCTCGTAGCGGCGCATGATGAGCTCGAGCAGGTCCTCGGCGGCGGTGTGGGGCAGCTTGCGCATGCCGAGGTCGTCGATGATGAGCAGGTGCGCACGGGCCAGCTCGGCGAGGTATTCCTTGCGGGTCTCGGCCAGCGTCGCCTCGGCGAGTTCTTCGAGGAAGGCGTGCGTTTCCCGGTAGAGGACGCGATAGCCCTGCTGGATCGCGGCGCGTCCGATGGCCTGGGCAAGGTGACTCTTCCCGGTACCGGGTTGGCCGATCAGGAGGACGTCCTCGCGCTTTGCGATGAAGCGTGCGGTGGCGAGCTCGAAGACGAGCGCGCGGTTGATCTTCTTGTTGAAGTCGAAGTCGAAGCTGTCGAGCGAGCGGTCCGGGTCCCGGAATCGGGCCTGCTTGTGCCGGCGGGCGAGCAGGCGGTCCTCGCGGCGCTGGAGCTCGTCGGAGACGAGCGCGGCGAGCAGGTCGATGGGGGCGAGCTGCTCGGTCTGGGCCTGGAGCAGGCGCGTCTCGAGGACGTTTGCCATGCCGGAGAGGCGCAGCTTGCGCAGCGCCTTGTCGAGTTCGACGAGATTCATGAAGGGTCTCCTGTTCTGCGGTCGATCAGATCGCGGTAGACGGTCAGTTCGCGGATGAGCGGGTCGACTTGGCGCAACGACAGCGGCGGCGCGCCGGGGTAGCGGTCGAGGTAGCGCTTCAGGAAGCGGTAGGTGGGCACGCCGAGTTCGAGCGCGGCGGTGGCGGCGTGTTCGACGACGGCGGGACTGTGCTTCCTGGCGAGCGAGAGGACGCCGAGGATGCGGCGGACGCCGGCGGCGCCCTCATGGCGGTGGATGTGGTCGCAGACGGCGGAGATGGCGGGACCGGCCCGCTTGGCGGCGGCGAGCAGGGCCAGGGTCTTCGGCGGGGTGCGGGTGGGCCGGTCGTCGTCGGCGATGCGATGCCAGCCGCGCTGCGTGCGCAGGTGCTCGCGCAGCAGTTGGCCGTTGCTCGGGTCGAGGAGGCGGACGTGGATGTCGTCCCACTGCACGTCGACACGTCGACCGATCCAGCCGGGCGGCGCCGAGTAGTAGGCCGAAGCTACCTCGACGCAACCGTCCAGATGCACACTGCGGCGGCCGTACTGGTAGTAGCGGAACGGCTCGAGGGGCAACGGGCCGAGCGCGGGGCGTTCTTCCTCGAACATGGCGGCGACCTGGCGCTTGGTCGTACCGTGGATGCGGGTGTCGGCCCAGCGCTGCTCCCAGCGGTCCAGGTACGCCTGGCCGTCGTCGAGATGCTCGAAGCGGAGACCGCGCAGCGGCGTTTTCTGGGCGTGACCGACGCTGGCTTCGACTTTGCCCTTCCGATCGGGATCGCGGACGCGGCACGGCAGGGCGACGACGCCGTAGTGGGCGAGCACGTCGCGATAGAGCGGATTCAGCGTCGGGTCGTAGATGTCCGGGGTGAGGACGCCCTCCTTGAGGTTGTCGAGGACGACGACGCGTACGGTGCCCCCCAGGCGACGGAACGCGCGCTCGTGCAGCTCGGCCCAGACCTGTGCGCTGGAACGGTGAACCAGCAGCCGGACGGCCTTGCGCGAGTAGCCCAGGGCGAGGACGAAGAGCCGTGTCCGGCGGTACTTGCCGGTGTCCGGGTCACGGACCATCGGCCCCTCCCCGTAGTCAACCTGTGCTTCTTCTCCGCGGTCCGTGGTGATGACCGCCCGGGCCTCGACGGCGGGCTGCTGCCGGACGGTCGAGACGAAGCGCCGCACGCTCGTATAGCTCGCCGGGAAACCGTGGTCGTCGACCAGGTCCTGCCAGACGGCCATGGCGTTGCGGCCGCGGCTGAGCGCGTCGACGATCAGCTCGCGGTACGGCTCGCACGCGCTCGCCTGTGGCGCTCGACTGGGCCGCTGCGCGGGGACGGGCGCGTCGGCGTCGGCGCCCTTGCCGGCGGCCGTGACCGGCAAAGAGTCGGTGGGCGCCTCCGGCGAAATGGCCGGTTTTGCCGGGCGAGCGGGAGGCCGGCCACGACCCCGCACGGTCAGGCCGGCTGCCTTCAGGTAGCTGCTGGCGGTCTCGCGCCGGACCCCGGTGGCCTCTTCGATCCGCCGCAGCGACCAGCCGAGGCGCCCCAGCGCGAGAACCTGTTGTCGTTTCTCTTCCTTCAAGACGTTGCTCATGCCAGCAGGAACGTCGTGTTCCAGGCCGGCGTCAA
The DNA here is from genome assembly GCA_963662835.3 of Vicinamibacterales bacterium. Classification (GTDB taxonomy): domain Bacteria; phylum Acidobacteriota; class Vicinamibacteria; order Vicinamibacterales; family UBA8438; genus WTFV01. The sequence continues at coordinate 1,971,551 of CAXXVU020000002.1, read as the reverse complement.
CGTCTCGGGCCGCTATCGGAAATGGCCGGTTTTCAGCCGCCCACTAATGGCCGGATTTGGGCGCCCACCGAGGGAGGAAAGCGACGGTGACTATTCGTCTCTCGGCGGGCCTGGTGGAACGGCTCGACAAGCTCGCTGTCGGGCTCGGCACGTTCGGCCTGAGTCGGCCGCGGGTCATAGAGGCTCTGGTTCAAGGCTGCCCTACCGGTGCAGATGCTCTGGAGAGGATGCTTCGGCATGCTGCGGGCGTCGACAAGCCGACGCGGCTACCGGTGGATGAGGTCAAGCTGCAGGCGGAGTACGAACGCGGGCTCGAGGCCGGGCGCGCCGAGTCTGGGCCAGCGCACGAACTGGCGGACCGGGCGTGGCGTCTGCTGGTGACGGACCACCCCGACTTTGACGCGGCGTTCCACTGCCGGGCGTGGCTTGCTGATCACGATATCGAAGTCATCCACGACGAGGCCGACGGGCAGTTGAAGTTGCGGGAGTAACGCCGCGCGTGGGGGTGTGGCGCGGCGCCAGCGTTCGCGTTATCGGGTCGGCCGTCAGGTCGAGTGCTGCGAGCACGAAATCGCCGCTCCGGTACTGAGAGGCGCACTTCTCGGTGCCGTGCACCATTAGACGCCAGATTCCGGCCTTTTGTTCCCGGGTGGCCGATCTTTTTCGGGGGGGTGCGTTTGCGGGGCCGGTACGCTCGGCGCCGGTTGGCAGGCGTCCTGCTTTTCGGTCTGTGCGCGCGGGACGCTCGGCGCGTGTCAGTATCGCGGAACACTCGGTGTGTACCGGTGGCGGGTCGTTTTGATGCTGCCTGGTCGGCAGGGTTCCGGGGCCGGCACGCTCGGTGCGTTCCTTGAGATGTTCGTCTCGGTGTGTTCCGGGTGCTGTCGGCGTTCCGTCGTACCGTCTCGAAATCGCGGTGCGCTCGGCGTTCTCGGGCAGGATGCGCTGCTCGGCGCGGACTCGGTTCCGGCGGGTCTTCTTCTCGGCGCCGTGGTTCGCGGGCTGCGTTCGCAGCCGGCCATGGCGGTGGGCGTCTCGTGGCCGGGTTCCGCTCGGCGACCTTCCCGGCTTCGCCGGCGCGTCTCTCGGCGCCGCCGGCTGCAACGTGCCGCTCGGGGGAGACTGTCGAACCGTGCGGCGGTTGGCCTCGCCCTTCACTTCGTGAAGAACTTCCGGAACGCCTTCGGCGGTCTCCTCGTGGAACCTCTCGTGCGGCGTTGCCGCTCGGCGCGTTCGTGGCGGCCGAGTGCTTGGCGACTGCCTCGAGGCGTTTCTCGGCAGGGTTGCTCGGTGCGTGCGTGAGGGCGTCCTGCTCGGCGCCTCGCCCGATCTCTATCGGTGGGGGACCGTGTCGGGTCCGGTTCCGGCCCTGACCGTGACGGCGGTGCCGGTGATGGAGACCAGCAACATCGATCCCTTCTTGGCGATCTCCTCGTAGTCGCTGTCGGCGCCGGCCGCGGCGTTTGCCCCGAGGCCGGCGGCGATCGCTCTCGGGTCGGCGAAGGCCAGCCGGCGGGCCCGGTGCATCGCCTTTCGCAGGCCGCCGTGCGGCCGCCGACGATGCCGCGCATCGACGCGAAGCAGCCGCGCGCAACGTTGGCCCCGACGATGGCCTCGCCGATCACGATGTCGTGGCAGCGCAGGATCCGCAGGCCCTGGAGGCGGTCCGTCGTCGTCAGGGGCATGCCGGGTCGCCTGTGGCTCGGCGGCCGCCGTGCGCTCGGTGCGTGCTTGCTGGGTGTCGCGTTCGATCCGCTGGCCGCCGTGCGCGTCCGTGTCGTAGGTGCCGCTCGGCGTCGGCGCCGGGGCCGCCCGGTCCGTGGCGCGGCGGCCGGCGGGCGTGCGCGCGGGCTGCGTCAGTCAGGGGGGACCGGCGCGAGCCTCTCTTGCGTGAACGGGACCGCGGCTCCGGTACGGCTCGGGTGTCTGCCCACGCCGACGGCTGCGGCGCTGGGCCGGCTGGTGCGGCCGGGGTGTCCGCGCCCTGCTTCCGCTCCGGCGCCGCCGCGCGCCCCGGACCGCGATCCGGAGCCCGAGGCCGTCGTGCGCTGAGGTCCGCGCCGTCCACGTCGTGATCGCCGGGGCCGGGCGCACCCTGGCGGCGACCTCGGAAGCTCCCGGCCAGCGGCCTCGAACGCTCCCCGCGCGTCGTTCCCCGGCGCCGGGAGTTGCACGCTGTCCAGGTGCTCGCAAAGAGCACCTGCCGGAACCGTCGTCTACGTCCCTTTCGTCCGGGCGGGTTGTCACCTGGCGTCGGCGCGCAAACCCCCGGCCGGCGGCGCCGGAGCCGCCCGGCGCGTCGCTCTCCGGCGCCGGAGTTGTCACCTGGCGGGGCGCCGGGTGTCAGGAATGGAATTACTTGCGACTCGTCGGCGAATGAACCGACTCCCGGATCGTTCCCCTTGTCGGGGTGGGTTCAGCGGATGGCCAGGACTGGCCCTTCCGGATGGCGCGGCGCCAGCGTCCGGTTTCTCCAGTCGGCAATCAGGTCGAGCATTTCGAGTACGAGCTGTGCGATCAGGATCTGGCTTCCCGTCGCCTGACCGGCTCTGTTCGACCGCTGGTCGGAGCTGTTCTCGACCGACTCTGCCTGCGTTTTCGGGTCAATCCCACCCTTTCCGGTCGGGTCTATTGGCGTTTCGGACATCGGCCGCGAGGGAGCGGCGGGTCCTCGCACAAGCGCAGGAACTGTTCCGTCAGGGCGACCGACGGCAGCTCGTTCATGTCCGAACAGGGTACCGAAATCCCCGTAGGAGGGTGCCGGCCTGTTCGAGTTCCGCCCCGCGCACTCGTGCTCGGAGTCGCGCGACGCTGTGCCGCCCGCGAAGACCTCCTCCAACCCGTCGATTGCCTGGCGCTTCCAGGCGCCCACCTGGTTCGGGCACACAATCCACAGGCACTGTCGTTTTCGATGATCTCAAACACGACGACATACGCCGTTTCTTCGGGGGTCAGTTTTCGATGTCGCCAGGGGGTCAGTTTTGAGTGTCGCTTGACATTCTGGGGCCGGTACGCTCGGTGGGCTCGTCGAGGTGTTCGTCTCGGTGGGGCGCGGGAGCACTGCCGGCGCTCTGGCGTAGCGTCTGAGAATCGCGCTGCGCTCGGTGTCTTCGGGCCGAAGTGTACCGCTCGGTGCGGACTCGGTGGTAGTCGGCGTTGTGCTCGGCGCGGTGGTCCGCGGGGTGTGCGCCTGTCTCGGCGCCGTCTGTTGAAACGTACCGCTGGGCGCCAGGTGCCGAAACTGATGCGGTTGGCATCGCCCTCCACTTCGTGGAGAACTCGTCGAGGTTGTTTGTGCGCCTTCGGCGGCCCTTCGGTGGAAAAGGCGTCGTGGGGCGCAGTCTGCTCGGTGTCCTTGTGATGGCCTGTTGCTCGGCGCGTGACTCCGGGTTGTCCTGTCGATGTTTCCGCTCGGCGCGTAGGTGACAGCGTGCCGCTGGGCGCGTTGACCGGTCTGTATGCGTGAAGCCCGCTCGGTGGGCTCGTCGAGGTGTTCGTCTCGGTGGGCTGCCGGCGCTCTGGCGTACCGTCTCCGAATCGCTTTGCGCTCGGTGCCCTTCGGGCCGAGATGTACTGCTCGGCGCGGACTCGGTGGTGGTCGGCGTTCTGCTCGGCGAGGTGGTCTGCGGGTTGCGTTCGCAGCCGGCCCTGGCGGTAGGCCGCTGATGACCTGTTCTGCTCGGCGCATTCCCGGATTCGTCGCGCTCTTCTCGGCGCTGTCGGTTGGTACGTACCGCTCGGCGCCAGGTGCGGATTCGCCGGGCGGTTCGCTTCGTCCTCCATTTCGTGGAGAACTCCCGGTTTCCGCGTGCGGGACACTCGGTGCCGGCGTGCGTGGCCAGGCACTCGGTGGTGCGTGCTGATGACTGGGGCTTTCGACTTGGCGCGTTCGGGAGATTCCTGAGCCGGTACGCTCGAGTGCACTCGTTGGAGATGTCCTTCTTGGTGGTTGCGGGCGCAGCCGGGGTCCCGGCGTACCGTCTTCGAATCGCGGTGCGCTCGGCGCCTGCGGGCAAGACGTCCTGCTCGGCACGGACTCCGTTCCGGTTGGCGTCCTGCTCGGTGCGGCAGTCCGCGGGCTGCGTTCGCAGCCGGCCCTGGCGGTAGGCCGCTGATGACCTGTTCTGCTCGGCGCATTCCCGGATTCGTCGCGCTCTTCTCGGCGCTGTCGGTTGGTACGTACCGCTCGGCGCCAGGTGCGGATTCGCCGGGGCGGTTCGCTTCGCCCTCCACTTCGTGGAGAACTCCCGGGAAGGTGTTCGTGCGCCTCTGGCGCTCCTGCGGTGAACGCGTTGCGGGGCGTCGCTGCTCGGCGCCTTCGTGGTGGTCTGCCGCTCGGCGACTGCTTTCGAGTCTTCTCGATGCTGCTGCTCGGCGCCTGCGTGAACGCGTACCTCTCGGCGCCTGGACGGGCTCTCTACGTATGCAGGACCGCGTCCCGGTCCCGCTCCTGGTGCGACTGTGACGGCCGAACTCGTTGCGGCTGTCAGGAGCGTGGAGATCAGTGGGTCTGGGTGATCCGTTGCTCTATGGAACGGAGGTGTCGGGTGGATCCGACTGAGCGGAGTTGTTCGGCGGTGCGTGTTTCCGCTCGGCGCCTGCGGTCAGTGCACCACCTCGGCGGGCTCGAGGATCTCGATGGACGCGGCCAGCCGGTCGATGGTCTTCTCGTCGACGCCCTCCTCGGTGGGTCCGTCCCGCTCGTCGTCGGGCACGGGCATGCCGACCAGCTGCTGCATGCGCATCGTCAGCGCCAGGCAGATCGTCATGGCCTCGCCGGGGAAGTCATTTGCTTCGAACGGGTAGTGCAGCTGGTAGAACGGCTTCCCCTTATCGATGGTGCGCTCGGTGCGCACGACCGCCTTGCCGTCGACCCGGACGCGGTTGATCGCGTCCATGATCTCGTCGGCCGGACCGGGTGGTGTCGGCGTGAGCTCGTTCATCTCGTCCAGGTCGCCGCGGTCGAAGGTGGAGAGCGTTCGAGCAGGGCGAAGAGCGTCAGCTTCAGGACGGTGGCGTCGTTGACGGTGGGTGCTCGGGGCATCGATTCTGCTTTCCGGCGGGCGTTGCGCCGCTGGTTACAGCCTGGGGTTCGGTTGGCTCGGCTTCGAGCGCGACTATGCCGACCCCGGCTCCAGTGTACGTTGTGCGGCGGCGCTTGGGCGACGCATTTCAGCGCCTCGATGCCCCGGGCGCGCTCGTGCGACACGTCATCTTGCGTCCGGTGTTGCAGCGTAGTCCGCTCGCGCCGGTCGGGCGCGGTGCGGCCGCGCAGATGGTCATCGTCGCTGCCGCTGACCGAAAAGCAGCAGCAGTTGGTGCAGACCCTCGAGGTCATCCGTATCGAGGCGATCCCCGTTTCCTGGTACCGGGGCGTCGGCGAGAGGGCAAGCGGCGCTGGCCCGACCGACAGCGGCACGGGCGCGAACTGGTCCGGCGCCGCGGTCATCTTGCGGCCAGCATTTCCGCGGCGCGACCGCTCGATCGGCTCGGGCGTCGTGCACGCCGGTCCGTAGATGCTCCGCGGTTGCTCGCGACCGTGATCTTTGAGTGCCGGCGTCATGACGCCCGACGCCCCACTCGGTGGGGGTCACCAAGTCCGCGGGCTTGACGGCCTCAGCCACCCTGTTCGTCGGCGGTCTTTCGGAAACCCGGCCACCTGGCCGCCTTTGCGGTGCCCCGCACCGCGGTCCTGCAGCAAGAGGTGCTCCCGGCGCAGGCTCGATGCTCGCACGAACTTGCGCCTTGGCCTGTCGAATCGCGCTTGGCTGCATCGGCCTCCTCAGCTACCCTGTTCGTCGGCGGCCTTCCGGAAACCCGGCCACCTGGCCGCCTTTGCGGTGCCCCGCACCGCGGTCCTGCAGCAAGAGGTGCTCCCGGCGCAGGCTCGATGCTCGCACGAACTTGCGCCTTGGCCTGTCGAATCGCGCTTGGCTGCATCGGCCTCCTCAGCTACCCTGTTCGTCGGCGGCCTTCCGGAAATCCGGCCATCTGGCCGCCTTTCCGGTGCCTGTGCCGCCTGCATCAGGAAGTGCGCCGGCGCAGGCTCGATACCTGCGGACGCCGTAGTCGTATGAAGTAGCGGTCGGCGACCTTGTGTCCCACGTATTCTCTGGTCGTCTGAATCATGCCGGCTCCTTCCATGCGGGTCGCATCAGCGGAGGTGTCCGGGCGCGTGGTCGCGACCAGTCCGATGAAGGCCTGGCCGTGGTGGTCATCGTCGCGGGGCATTTGCCCGTGGCGTCGTTACGGGCTGGCGGGCACGTTCGGGCTCTGGCAGGTTCCGAGCGGTGCTGGGCCGGCGTCTCTGCTTCTGCTGCACATGCCGTCGGACGGCTCGCCGTCGCGTGGTTCGGTGAACGTGTCGCTGGCGGTTCCGGCTGTCGCCTTCGATCAGGTTTCCCGAAGGCCGCGTGCTCGGTGTCGACGAGGTCACGGCTGATGCGGGCGCCAGAGTGCGCGATGCGATCGACGAGGCTGTCGTCGATGACCATGCCGAGCGCCTCGGCGAGGGCGTCCGGTTCCTCCGGTGGTCGTGCCCCGCGACGGCTCGCGTCAACGGCGGATTTTGCCGCCCAGGTTGGGTGCAGCCAGCCCCTATATGCCCACAAGGTCCGCGCGCAGGTGAGAAGCAGCTCTCACCTGCCGGCAACATGTGGTCGGCCAAGACGGCAAGTCGTATCGGGCGCGTCGTCGCCGCTCCGCGCGGCGGGCTTCTCCTGGCGTCCGGTCCGGGGGGTCGGTCCGGCGCCAGCCGGCTTCGGAGTCTGACAACGTCGGACCGGTATCGGAACCCGGTGTTTGTGCTGTTGCCGATCCCGAGGTTCGTGGGGTCTGTGGTCAGCCGTTGTCGACCCGATCCTCACCTATCCGTCCGAATAGCGTCGGGGGATTCACCGCTCGACGGCGAACCATCGCCTGGGCGCATACCGTCGGCCGGCACCTGGAATCTGCGCGTCGGTCGGTCGCTCCTGCGACGCCCAGGCGATCATGGCCGGCGGTGTACCTGTGCTCGAACTCGAGCACGTCGGCGACAGCGGCCACCTGGTCGAGATCTGCGCGGCGGACCTCGACGCCGTCGCAGCTTCCCTGGTCGGCCGCCGCTTGGCCGAGCCGGTTCCGCGGGCGATGAACGCAACGTGCACCGTCCGGCTCCCGGCCGCCGCGGGCGAGCTTGTCCAGCGTCCGCGTGACGCCGTCCGGCCCGACGTGTTCGCCCGGCAGGTCAAACTCGGTCGCTTCGCCCACAACGACGCGGCCGCCGCCCTGCGCCGACACCTCTACCACGTCATCTGGACGCGCGCATCAACGAGACCTGCCGGCGGGCGGCGCGCTTGCTGCGCGAGGGCCTCCCGTGACCCGGACGGACCGCGAGACCGTCGGGGCGTAGCTCGGCGCGCCGCCGTTGCGCAAAGGAACGACGCCGGGCCGGCTCGCAGCGCTCGATGGGGTCCCGGTGAGCCGGGCGACGCCCCGGCGTGGAGAACCGAGGCGACAGTTCGCGTCACTGCTGCACTCAGTTCCCCGCGGCCTTCTCCGCCCGTCGTGCGGCCCAGTACTTCCGCATCCGCTCGGCCACGGCCCGGCGCTGCTCCTCGGTCATCCTGCGCTTGCGCCTGCCGACCACCTTGACCGCCTGCTTCCTCCCGCGCCGGGCGGTCGGCGCGGCAACTCCTTCAATCGCCTCGATGGCGCGCTGGATGGCCACGAGCTGGCTCTTGAGCGAGCGTTCCTCGTTGCGCAGCGCGTCCAGGATTCCGCTCCTCGACATCGTGACCTGCTCCCTCCAGGGCGACCCGCCGCCGCATCGCGCCGGCCGCCGACATGCACGTACGTCCGCCGCCGGGCGGCGCCGAGACCGACGGGGCCGCTACCGACCCAACGCGCCGGATTCGCTCGCCGCGGCGCCGGCCTGCTTGAGGTAGTCGACCGCCGCTCGCATCTCGGCCGCGTTCCACGCCGGCCAGTCGTCGCGGCAGGGCAATCCCGGTACGCCGGCGCGCCGCCCCCGCACGACAGCGGCCACCGCCGACGCTTCCGAACCGTACCGCTCGCACAGGGCGAGGAAAAGCATCGTCGTCTCGACGGACGGCAGCGTGTCGTCGTGTCGCATGCCGGTGTCCGGCTCGTCAGCCTGCATCAGTAGCCCGGCCTTGCAGGGCCGGCCCCTGCACTTCAGTCAGGCCGCGAAGCTGTTGCCTGCCCTGCCCTGCCCTGCCCCGGGTCGGCAGGCTTCGCTGCCGACCGGGCGGTCTTCAGCCGCAACCGCACCACCCGGCGAGCGGCAGTGCCCCGTCCCGCGCCGCCGCGCCGGCCACGGCCCGGTTCGCTCGCCTTCGCTCGCCCATGCCTGCAGCGCATCCTGCCATCCGGCTGCAACGCCGACAGGCGAGCCCTCGCCAGCCCCGGCGCCGCGCCGCCACTGCGTTGCGCGTCCCGGCAGCCGTCCTCTCTCGACACCATCGTAACCGGACCCGGAGGCGATCCCGGGACACCGTCCTCGATCCAGCTGTGCGCGAACACGTCGCGCCTGAGGGTGACGCCGCGGCGCCGCTGGCCCGGCGGGCGGGGTTCGCGGCCGAGCATCCAGCGCGATCCGCACCACCACCCGGCGGGCCACCACCCGCGGCGGCTATCGCGCTCGACGCGCGCCGTTCACCCATCCGGGCCGCCTCCGGGCGGTCCAACTCCGGTCCCGCAGCTTCCTTCCTGTTCATCATGACTGCCGGTTTTGCTGGTGCAGGCCGATGAACCCCACGATCACGCGGTTGTTCTCCTCGTCGCGCACGAATCCGATCCGGATCGTGTGCCGCGGGTCGCGGCGGGTTCCCTTGCCGATGTGCGCGCCGAGATACCACGTCTTCCCGTCGACCAGCGTCTCGTACCATTCGCGATACTTCGCGATCGATTCCTCCCGCTGGCTCGTCTTGTACGTCCACCCGGAGCAGGCTTCGCCTATGCGATGGTCGTTTCCGTCGCAGTGCGCGGTGGCAAGCCAGGCGAGCGCGTCGTACACTTCGGCAGGGTGCGCGAACGGCGTGGTCTCGTTCGAGCGCGAGTTGAGCTTGATCAGCAACCGGTCGCCGAAAGCCTCGCGCGCCAGCGCCACCGCCTCGCCGACGCTGTCGATGCGGACCGGCGTGTCGTCGGGCCGGCGGCCCTTCCTGCTTTCTACATACGCCCGCCGCCACTGCTCCTCGGTCCTGCGGCTGCGGGCGATCAGCTCGTTCAGCTTCCTGGCCTCGTCGTCCCGCCGCTCGCTCTCGGCGCGCAGCTCCTCGTTGCTGCTACGCAGCCGGCCGTTCTCCTCGCGCAGCGTTTCCAGTTCGGCCTGCAGCCGATCGCGTTCGGCCGTCAGCGCCTCGACGGCCGCAGGGTCTGCGTCGGCCTCCTTCCCGGTCGGGGGTTCTTCCTCCTCGACAGCGGGCTCGGCTCTTCGTGCCGCTGTCGCCGCCTCCTGCGCCTGTCTGGCGCGCGCCATTCGCTCCCGCCACTCGGCCGTCAACTTCAGGATCCCGTCCTCTGCCGTCCGGCGCGCTTCCGACCGTTCGAGCTCTTCCTGGCGGGAGGCCGCCTGCGGCCGCAACGGCCGGTACGCCTCCAGCTGCACCCGCAGCGCCGTCAGGAACTCGAGCGTGCCGATCAGAAGCTCCGGTCCGCCGGGCGGGGCCTGCAACGTCAGCTGGCCGATCCCCAGGTAGTCCAGGTCGTCGTGGAACTCGTTGTCGATTCCGTTCCACTGGTCGGCGATCTTGCGGACGACGCCTTCGATGAGTTCGCGTTCCTTCTCCCGCAGGATGTAGCGAATCCACTTGCCCAGGTTGGCCGCGTCGTCGGGCCATTCGGCCGCCGACGCGGGCAGGTCCCACAGCGTGTCGATCCAGGTCCTGAAGAGCTCGGATTCGACCGGTGGAGGGCCGGGAAACCGGCCGGATACCAGGCTCAGCATCAGCGCGGCATCGTCGCGGTGCGCAGGGGCGCCGTCGCTGTCGTCCCGCAGCATCCGGTTGCGTTCGAGCAGCCACTCGTCGGTGTCCCAGCAACTGGTGAAACGCACCGGCGGCGCGTCGACGACGTCGATGCCTCGTTCCCGCAGGTGCGCGGCGGTCCTTTCCCGCAGGGCCGAATTGGTCTGCATCCAGGTGCCGAGGATGGCTGCGGCAAGCCCGTGGTCGCCTTCGGCAATCGCGTCGAGGATCGTCTCGACCAGCCGGTCGTGCGGCGCGCGGTTGGCGTCGCGGAACCCCTTGATGCGCAGCTTGCGGATGCGGTTGGACAGTTCGCTGCAGGCCTCGTAGCTGAGGCCATCCCGGCCGGCGAGCGCATCGATGATCACTGCCAGGTTGTGCCCCTCGGACAGCAGGGTGAAGATCTCGTTCGCCGCTCGCACTTCCTCTTCGCGCGGGCCGGTCTGCATCATGGCGCTTCCTTTCCCATGGCCGCGGGGCCTGGTTGCGGGCGATGGCGCCGCGCGCTGCGCCGGAGCCGCCTGGCGCCAGTCGCGGCCTCCTTCGCAAGCCTCCGGGCTGACGGCCGCGGCCGAGTGTCTCTGTCTGGGTCATGGCCGTTGACGTTATCCGAATCCGGTGTCCTGTGGTCGTGACTCGAGTCCCGGGTGCCGGCTCTCGATGCCTACAGGTTGGACCCCGCGCAGGGTGGACTCGGCGATGTGCCGGCGGCGGCGCCGAGCAGTGGCTGCCGCCTGCGGTCTGCGCGTGTCCGAATCAGCTTCACCACCTCGTCGAGCTCGTGCCGCTATAGTTGCGCGTCCGCACACCGTAGCGGCCTCGATGGCGGCGGCGTGCGGCGTCGACCCGGACGCATCGCCCGAAAACGCCGCCGGGGTTGTCAGGAAGTCTTGCGACACCGATCTCGGCGCCCCGTCGGCGCATCGAGGCGGATGCCCGATACGTCGCCGCGCGGCCGGCGCCGGGTGCGGGCCGTACCGCGACTGCATGGCGCTGTGGCGCGATCATCGCAACGGCGTCCCGCGTGGCGACCTGCGCAGGCAAGGTCGATGATCGCCACTGGAGACGAGGCCGCCGTGAGGAGAGCTCGGGTGCTGCGGACCGATCGGGGGGGACACGAAGGCAGAGGGGGCAGGGGATGGCCGAGTCTCGCAGAATGAACAAGAGCGAGCTGTACGCGCATTTCGCCGAGCGCTTGGGCATCAAGCGTGCGGAGGCCGGCGCGTTCTTCGACGAGCTGCAGCGGTTGACCGGGCAGGAGTTGTTGCGGCGCGGCGAGTTCGTGCTGCCGGGGATCGCGAAGCTGGTGGTGCAGCAGCGTGAGAAGCGCACAGGCCGTAACCCGGCGACGGGTGCGAGGGTCGAGATCCCGGCCCGGCAGGTGGTCAAGGCGCGCATCGCGAAGCAGCTCCAGGACGTGGTCGAAGCAGAGAGGCGCTGAGAGCCCGGCGAGCGCATCCTGGCGCACCACTTCGGCAGCGGACGCGGCTACCACGACCAACGCGCCGGGCAGACTGAGGGAATGGCCGGAACCGGACGCATCCTCCGAGCCGAACCCTCGTCCTGGCGATCGACCGTCGGCACGCAAACCGGATCGGTCCGCGGACTGCCGGCGCCGATCTGGCGTCGGCCCGCGGCTCGCCCGGCGCCGACGCGATCACCTCGTGGACAGAGCGGCCGCAGCCGCCGGCCTAGTGGTCCGTCACGTCATAATTTTCGGATAGACGGACTTTAGTTTACAGCGCGCATCGTCGACCTTCATCTGCCAGTCGACACCGCGCTGCATGCCGTTGACGTCGGCCGACCACGCCGACACTTCGGCGTGCAGCGTCTCCAGGTCGCCGATGCGGCGCCCGTGCAGGCATTGGCGCGTCATCGAACTGAGTTCGTTCTCCGCGATGTTCAGCCAGCTCCCGTGTTTCGGCGTGTGGCAGAACTCGATGCGACGGACCAGTTCCCGTGCCCGGGTCGGCTCGAACACCTCGTAGAAGGCACCCTTGGTGTGCGTGTTGAGGTTGTCGCACACCAAGGTGACCTTCTCGCACTCGGCGTAGCGTCCTTCCAACAGGCCGGCGACCTCTATCGCCCAGTCCGCCTTCGTACGCCGGGCCCGGGCCGTCGCCTGCCGCCAACCGGCCAGCGGCTCGCAGAACAGGAAGACCGAGGCCGTGCCGGCCCGTTCGTACTCGTAGTCGACACGCTGGGGATGCTTCTTCGTGGCCGCCATCGGCGGACGGGTTTCCTTGACCAACTGCACCGGCTGCTCATCCATGCACACGACCGGGCAAGCCGGGTCGTACGGTTGCGCATAGATGTCGAGGACCAGTTCCATGTGCGCCACGAATTCGGCATCGGCCTGCGGCGGAATCACCCAGTACTGGATTCTCCGCTGCGTCATCTCGTTTTTTTTAGCGTCCGCCGGATGGTTTCGTGGCTGACCGCCTCGACGAGCCCCAACTCGACGACCCGCCGCGCCAACAGCCGCAACGACCAGTTGGCGTACCCCTCCGGGGGCGGCCCCAGACGCAGCGCGATGACCTGCGCCTCCTGTTCGCCGTCGAGCAGTTTGGGGACCGGCGGCGACGCCCTTTGTTTGCGTTCCAGCGCCCGCTCGAAGCCTTCCAGCACGCAGCGTTGGCGAAGGTTCTCGACCGTCTTGGTGCGGCACGAAAAGGCGTCGGCGATGCGCTCGTCGGTCCACGCCGGTCCGTCCGCATCGGCCTTCAGGAGAATCTGCGCGCGGCGCACCTTCTCGCCGCTCCCCTTGAGCTTGCCGGCCGTCTGTTGACAGACCTCGCGTTCCTGAGCGGTGAGTCGAACGATGTACTTCTTCTCCGGCATGAGAACTCTCTCGGCTCGAGACGAGTTCCCCGACAGTCCTAAGTTTTACACGTGGCACAGCACTAGCTCGCGCACGACGGCGCTCTAAGAACAACTACCCGGAAATGCGACACGCGTCGCATTTCGACAGTCTTCGACTTCGAGTCGATGACCTCCCGACTCGGCTTCCAGCCGCCAGTGAGGTCCAGCCCCAGTCTGCTGGCGCGGCTCGCCCGGCGAGCCGCCGTCGCGCTTCGGCTGCAGCAGGTCGCGCACGTGCCCGAACGACGCGCCGACCACGCAGCCCGGCCCGAGGACCCGGTCGATCTGGCGCGTCTTCCCCGGCGATTCGACGATTACGAGGTCAGCCATGCGCGCCGACCAGCGTCGGTGATCATGTTCGATGCGCGGAACCACCCTGTGCACAAGGATCGGATTGACGTGAACACGCTCGACCACAGCCATGCTGTCCGGCTGGACAGGACAGTCGACCTCGAGCGGGCGCGGCGCGACCTCGCGCGACTGATTCGGCGGTTGCGAGACGCGGCGGGCGATGGCGATCCCGAAGCTGCGCGGCACGGCAAGTCGGAGCCGGCGCGTCGTCGCCCATCCGCTCGGCGGGCTTCTCCCGGCGTCCGGTCCGGACGGGTCTGTTTCGGCCTCGGCCGGCTTCGGAGCCTGACAACGTCGGTCCGGTGTCGGAACCCGCGTTTTGTGCTGTTGCCGATTCCCGAGGTTCGCGGGGTCTGTGGCCAGCCGTTCGATGCGCGGAACCTCCTTGTGCATGAAGCATCATTCACGTCATTGACTTCGGCGCGCTGGACCGCAGCATGCTCAGGCTGGATAGTCGACCCCGAGCGGGCGCGGCGGGCGCGGCGCGATCTCGCGCGCGACTGATTCGGCGGTTGCGAGCGGCGGGCAATGGCGACCTCGAAGCCGCACGGGCAGGCGACGATCCTTCCGGTCTGGATTGACGCCGGTGTGGGCGCAACGGCCGTGCCGTCGTCCTGCTCGCCGCCGAGGCGGAGTTCGAGCCCGCAAGTTCGACCATTCCGTCGTCGGGCTCGCCGCGTCGACGGTGTCGACCGTGCCGCCCCACGCTGGATAAGGCGGCCATGTGTGGCCCGCCTTTTCCGGCGCCCCACACCGCAGTCCTTGTCGCGACAGGTGTGCCGGCGCAGGCTCGATGCTGCGGAGGCCGACGTCGTAGAAGTGCGGTCGCCGACCTTGTGTCCCACGTATTGTCTCCTCGTCTGCATCAAGGGGGGCTGCTTCGATACGGGTTGCACAAGCGGAGTGTCGGGCACGCGGTCGCGGCACTCCGGTCGATCCTGGCCGTGGTGGGCAGGTTCGCCCCCGATGCGGGCGGGTTCGGGCTCCGGCAGGTTCCGGTACGGTGCCGGGCCGGCGTCGCCGGCTTCGTGTCCTTCTTCTACTGCACCTGTCGTCGGACGGCCGGTTCGGTGTCGACGGGGTCACGGCGGATGCGGGCACCGTGGTGCGCGAGGCGATAGACAAGGCCGTCGCCGATGATCCTGGCGAGCGCGTCCGGTTTTCCTGCCGTGGTCGCCTTCCATGACGACTTGGGCTGTTGCCTCGCCGAAAACTTCCATCGGTTCGAGGCCTGTCGTCGCGCGGGTCGTGACGAGATCGAGGCCGACGTCTACGTCGGCACTCGTGATGACGGGTTGTGGTTTCGCTCCGAGCGACAACCGTAGGCACGGCTAGTGCGAACGCGGCCCGTCCTTCGTGTGCCCCTTGTGCCACTTGTGCCACTCACTCAGGCAATTCTGCCCGGCTCTGCGCAATCGGCCAGCGTAACGCTCAGCACGCGGCCCGCCCATCGTGCGCAGCCGGCACAGCCGGCACAGCCGGCACAGCCGGCACAACCGGCACACACGAGCCTACGGTCTGCGGAAGCAACGGATCGGATGTTTGACACCGTCGAGTCGCGTCCGCGCCGGGACGCATCCGCGCAGCGTCAGCGCGGCCCGAATTCGCTTGTCGAGTGCACGCGACAATCGTCGGCCCTGGTCGACCAACTCGATCTCGACCGCCACGTCCTCGACCTTGAAAAACTCCGGCAGGTCGCTCCGATCGAGCCACGCGTCGATCCGGTTCTCCACGACGTCGTCGGCGTCACGGTGCCTTTCGGTCACGGTCGCCTGAGTCTCGACCAGTCCGTCGGGCAGGTAGGCCGGCTCGCCTGCGCGATACCGATACAGCGCCTCGGCCCACAACTGCCCCCGGTGCTGGTCGAGCCACGCCCGCAGGTGCGCAACCTGGCCGGCCGTGACTGCAATCGGCACGAAACGGCGGTTGCCCGTCGGATCATTGGGCAGGCAATTCCGGTCGTTCGTAGTGCCCACGATGACGGCACGGCGCGGGCGAGATTCCGGGTCGCGCCGATACGCCAGCCTCGTCCCACCGTCGTCGGTGCGGCTGACGAAGCTTTTCATGCGCGCAAGGTCGGCTCGCGTGGCGCCCGCCAGTTCGGCGCACTCCACGATGACTCTCCCCTGCAGCGCCTCGACCCGCTCCCGCTCGCTGCTGCTCAGAGTCAGTGCGTCACTGAACCACCGATCGCGCTCGCTGGGTGGGAATAGCCAGGCGAAAGCCGTGGATTTTCCTACTCCCTGGGGTCCGACTAGCACGACGATCAAATCGAACTTCGTCCCCGGCTTGTACGCTCGCCACACGGCGGCCAGCAGAACCGAGCGCGCCGCCCAAGCGCGCAGTGCGGGCGGGGTGCCCGGATCCAGCACAAAACACGCACCGAGCCAGTCGTCGAGCCGCGGCACACCATCCCACGGTGGGAGCGCCTCGAGCGCTTCGACGAACGGATCGACTTCCCGATCGGCCACCAACGCGTTGACCGCCTGGCGCCACCGGCTGTCGGTAAACCTCAGTGGCCGCGGCTTCGTCTGCTGCTGCTCTCGCTCTTCGTCGAACTCCTCGGCGATCCGCTCTCGCAGCCGTGCCGCGGGCCGTTCAGTCAGCGGCTTCCAGTCGCCCACGCCGTGGCGCACTTCCACCTTGCAGCTCCGGCTGTTGAATCGACACTCGGTACCGAAGCTGTTCAACACCGCGTCCAGACCCGCGGCGGTGGCCGGCGCCGATGCCTTGGCCGGGGGCGGCACGAGCTGGAGCGCCGACGATGTGGGGTTGGGCATAATTTACACGTGTAAACATAAGCCCACACGTTCGTCAAGGGGCAAGCACATCACGAGGTGCCCCCAACCGGAATGAAGGGCGTGCGCAGCCGGTAGACCCCGCGTCGCACGCGATGAAAATAAGGCCAGCGGTGCGGGTGGTTGCCGGGGGCGTTCACGCAACAGCGGCTGCTGACATGCGTGCGCACAGTACCGGCGTTCAGTTCCGGCAGCGCAGCAACGACCTGGGCGAGCCTGAACGTCCTCCTGCCCTCGTCGCTCAGCCGCCGCGCCGCCTCGAGCACCTGCCGCTGTACCGGTTCGTGGCTCGCCAAGGCCGTTCGCGCTGCCCGTTGCCGCCGTGGTCCATTCTATCCGCTCGACCGACTTGTCTTCGGCGACAGCTTGAACGTCTCGGTCCGGTGCGGCTGCAACCCGAACGCGCGCCCAGGTCGCGGGGCTTCTGCTCCTTGCGTCGGTACGGCTATGCGGGAGCGTTCCGGTTCCGGCAGGTTCGGGCGGCGTCGGGCCGGCGTCTCGTATCCTGCTACCGACTGTACATGTCGTCGGACAACTCGCCGTCCCGAGGTTCGGTGTCCGTATCGCCGACGGTTCCGGCTGCCGCCTTCGCTCAGGCTCCCGAACGCCGCGTGCGCCGTGTCGACGATGTCTGGTTGGATGCGGGCGTGCAGGTGCGCGAGGCGATCGACGAGGCTGTCGTCGATGACCATGCCGAGCGCTTCGGGCGAGCGTGTCCCGGGTTTCTGCTGTGGTCTTCTTCGGCGACGGCTCGCGGTACTGTCTTGCCGACGGCTTCCATCGGTTCGAGGCCTGTCGTCGCGCGGCTGGCGACGAGACCGCGCACCGACGGCATGCTGACTCGGGTTCGCTACCCGGCCGGACCCTGAGCCAGGGCCGGCTCGCCCGCCCGGTCGGCTGTTCGAAGCGCTACGTTTGCAGGGTCCGTGCTCAGGGGTTGACTGGCGAACATCTGCCGTGGCGTGTCGTCGGGGAAGACGGCAAGCCGTATCCGAGCGAGTAGTGGTCCAACGGCTCAGCCGGCGTTCTCCGGAGTCCGGTCCCGTACCCGTTTCGGCCCGAGTCGACTCGGTGCCTGACGTCCGGTCCGGAGTCGGAACTCGCCGTTTCTTGTTGTTGCCGATCCCGAGGTTCGGTGAAGTCTGCGGCCAGCCGTTGCCGGAGTCGGCGCTCGACGGCGTGCCCTCGCCTCGAAGCAGATCGTCTCGGCCTTCCGTCGGCCTCCCAGGTCACGGCGACCCGCGTGCTGCGGGGGAGCGCTCGAACCGGACTGTGTCGGTGATCACCTTCGATGCGCTGAACCACCTACCCTCGACCGCAGCATGCTGTCCGGCTGTACGGTCGACATCGAGCGCGCGCGGCGCGATCTCGCGCGACTGATTCGGCGGTTGCGAGAGGCGGCGGGCGATGGCGATCTCGAAGCTGCGCGGCAAGTGACGGTCCGTTCGTGGCCGGTTCGTCGATGGCCTTCCGGCGCCCCCGCACCAGGCAGATGGTGCGCCAACGCGGGCTCGATGCGCGGTTCCCGCGGTCGAGCCCGCCGATGACGCGGGCGGGCGTGTGCGGGGAGATTATGCGGGGGAGATTGAACGTATTCGCTGGGTGCGGGCGCGTCGCTCGATGACGTACCCGCCACCGCAGGCAGGACAGCACGGGGCTGGGAGAATCGCCCGCCTGCCGTCGGCGTTGCCCGCCTTGGCGGTCGCGTCTTCGGCGCTACCAGCGCAGGCAGGGATCGCCGAGCGCGGACAGGTTGTCGAGCAGGGGGACGGCCTCGCCGGCATCGTCGCGCGCGTCGGCGTCGTGCTCGGCGGTGTCGGCTTCGGTGCCGTCGAGCAGCGCGGACAGGGCGACCTCGACCGGGTTGAGCGCTTGCGTGAGCAGCCAGTAGCGCCGCTTGCGGCAGGCCGTGCAGCGGGTGCTCTCGGGCCAGATCACGCGGCCGCAGGTGCCGGCCTCGAGCGGCAGGTCGACGCCGGGACACAGATGCATGTAGTTGAGGTCGCTGCGGTAGCGGCGCATGTTCTCGCGGTTGGCGATGCGCTTGCGCAGGCGCCGCAGCGCGGCGCGCTGGTCCGGGCGCAGCAGGTCGATGAGAGGCATGGGGTTGTCCTCCGGAGAAAGGAGAAATGGCCCGAGGGGGCCGGGTGAAGCGGGCCGGCAGGCCCGAGGCGTCAGCGGATGGGGGGGTCGGCGACGGGCGGCGTGGGCGAGGCGCAGAAATGCCGACGCGCTGCCTTGTCCGCCCGCCTTCTGCCTGTCCGCCGCGTCCGCTCTGCTGATTGTCCCCCCGCTGCCACTCTCCTCCCGGGTCCCGTGGTGCCGCGCGCCGACTCGGGGAGGCGCGCCGGGCGGGCAGCGGCCGAGGCGTGGTGTTGGTGGTGGCTTGAGCCGTCAAGGCGCGAGGCGGGCGGCCAGGGTCAAGCGCGGCGCAGTGCAGGAATGCTCCGCCAGGCAAAGGCGCCGGGGGCCATCCCGGCCGCGCGGGTCCCGGCAGCACGTCGGCCGGGTCGCTTCATCGAAAAGCAATGGCCAATGGCTGCGCTGGGCGGCCGTCGCCGGTGTCGTGCCGACGCGACGGGGCGCGTGGACCGGCGCAGCGTCAGGTCTGCGGGGGGGTTGGTTCCGGATATTTCAGCGGCGCACTGGCGAGCGCTTCGTGTGGCGGCGAGCGGCCATTCCTGGCGTCAGTCAGTCGTCGAACGTGTCGGCCGCAGAGTTTACGCGCACCTGCGGATCTGAGCGACCGCCGTCAGCGGTCCGCTGCTCCCGCAAGCACACACAGAGCCGCGGTTGCTGCTCACGGCTGACGGGAGCGGTTCAAACCGAACTTCCTCAGCCACGCGCGCGGGTTGCTCGCTTGTTCGAGGGGCGCTGACCCGCGACCCCGGCCATCGGCGCCGCTCCCCTCCTGTGTCGACGTGGCCATGACCGTCTCGGTGCTCAATCGCGCCTCCAGGCTGCGAACCAGGTCCGTCGGCAGGCCGGCAAACAGCGCCTGCTCATCCAGACCTGCCTCCAGACACCGCTGCATCGCCGCCACCAGAGCCTGGACCAGTTCGCACGCAGCCTCGAAGCCCGAGGGTGTACCGACCCGGCTGACTTCTCCAAGACGTAGCGCGGCGGTTCGCAATGCCGACAGGCAACGCCGGCGCTCGGCATCGGCGTCGGAAGTGGATTGCGCGGCCGTTGCAGCGTGGACTCCTTGCACGTGTGCATCCGCCGCTTCCCGGCCGGCAACCGCCGCCCGCGCCGGCAACCACGGCGCCGGGTCGGGCGACGCATCGGCGCCGCCCAACTCCCGGTCCGGTACTGCTGTCGGCGTGCTGCCGCTCGACCCGCTGTCGCTCGATGACGCCGAGTCGGACGGCGTCGCCCCCCCGGCCGCATCCGCCGCCTCGGTCTCGACCACCTCCCGCTCGGTTGGCAAATCGGAACCACCGTCCGACGGTGCCAGCGCCGCGGGCGATGCCATGACGATCTTGGCGTCGGCTGCGCCGGTACTCGGCTCGGACCGACCACTCGCCTGATCCGCCGCAGGCTCTGTCGACCCCAACCCGAGTGTCGCGGGTCCGGACGCCTCGCGTTCGAGCGCCACGGGCGACTCGTTGTGAACGGAAGAATCGGGACCGGAGTCCGACCGCCCCGAGACGTCGGGCGCCTCCATCGCATCGGCTTCGATACGCACGGGCGGGCCGGCCGGCCGACGCTTCCCGTCATCTTCCGAAGCGGGCTCCCCAGGGAGGCTTGGCGGCGCTTCCGGTTCGACTCCCGCCCGCAGCCTCGCCGCGTCACCGTCAACGACGGCCGCGACACCTCCGCGCTGTTCATCGTCAGGCTTGCTCCGGATCCGATGAGCGTCGCTCACGGCGACCGGTCCGGCATCGACGGCCCGGGCCTGAATCTCGTCACCCGGGGTCGTAGCCGCCGCCTGAACCGCTGCGCGATTCGCCTCCAGCCGCCCGGCGACCGACGCCTCGGGCTTCTTGTCCTTCGCACGAACCCGCGCCTTGGCGCGACGAATCGTGCGCTCCGAGACGTCGGCCTCCGCAGCCAGCTCCTTGTTCGTTGATGGCTTTCCGGAAAGGCGGCCAGCTGACCGGCTTTCCGGCACCCCCGCACCGCGGTCCTGTGACGGTTTGCGGTCATCGGCAGGTCGCCCGCTCGGCGCCCATCCCCGGCACCTGACCACGCCGTGCGCCCGCTCCTTGGGGGTCAGGTTGCGACGCCCGGCGTGCCGGGCGATCACCAAGCCCGCAGGATCATCTCCTTCGTAGTCGACCGTCCTGACCTCGATGCCGAGCTCCCGTGCTATCGAATACCGGTGCCAGCCGTCGAGCACTCGGCCCTCGTACAGGACGACCGGCTCGAGAGGGTCGTAGCCGCGCTGTCGCATGCTCTCGCGCAGCGCTTGCCGCGCTGTCAGTTCCAGATCCGGCCAGACCGCCGAGAGCGGGTGTCGTTCGTAGGATTGTGCTGATTTCGGCGGCGGGAGCGTCATTGCTGCGACTCCTCAGGACCGTCGGCGCCACTGGCATCTCCGGGAGGTTGCTGAGCGGTGTCTTGCGCGTCGCCGTTGACGAGCTCGCCCTGCCTGCGTGCGCCGTACGAGCGCGGTCGAGATGCGACCCACTCGTCCACCTCCCGCTGGGACCACCGAACGGCTCTGGGGCCTACCCGGTACGGCCGCGGGAAGTGGCCAATCGTCATGAGGTGGTAGATCGTGCTGCGACTGAGGCCGGTCCGCCGCTCCACCTCGGCCCGCGTGAGAAGTCGATCCGAGGTCTGGTCGGCGGCGTCGCGCAACTGCCGACGACGGGGCGGAGGATGTCGCGAGTAGCCCATGACGCGTCATGGTAGACGATATGCTACGCTCTGTAAAGGTCTGAATGGAACGCGTCAGGAACAGACCCACGCCGCCCTCTGCAGGGCTGCACGGCACAGACCACGCTGTACAATGGCCGCCTGCATGGACATCCGACAGCAGATCCTCGAGGCCGTCGCCCGCAGCTCCCTGTCCGAGCGCCGCATCTCGGTCAGCGCAACCGGAAGCCCGGACACGCTGCGCGCAATTCGAAACGGCGCCGTACCGCGCGCCGATACGCTCGAAAAGGTCTGCGAGGTGCTCGGACTGCGGCTGCAGCTGAGTCTTGGCCTCAGCCACCCCGAAGACCGAAACGCAACCGGCCGGCAGCCGCCGACCCGCTTCGCGCAGAACCGGCAGTTGCCCGTCTACCCGTGGACAGACCCCTCCGAGGAGGGCTACCTGCGGCAGGAGCCCAAACTCGCGCCGGCCCCCGAGAACGTCGACGACAAGCAGGCGTTCTACGTCGAGATGCCGGACAACTCCATGCTCCCGGCGCAGATCTGCCAGAACGACTATTGCCTCGTTTCCCCTTGCGCCTCGCTGCGAGTCGACCAGCGCGCGTGGTTGCGGGACAGGACCGGACGCGAGACCGTCAAATGGGTGATGCGCCTCTCACCCGATGGGTACGACCTCGGCGCCTGGAAGCATGGACCGGGCGGCGAACCGCAACCGGTCCACGAGCATCGCACCCGAGAGGATGTCGTCGACCGGGGCGTGGTAATCGCCGTCTACCACACCGAGCCCTCCGTGACCAAACCGCCGGCGCCGGTTGCCGACTGGCGTCCGGATGCGCTCAACGAGCTGTGGCGGTCCGGACTGTTCCGCGATGCGCCGCGCGAAGCCGCGGCTCAGCTGCAAAAGGTGATCACGGCCATGAACGACCTGGAGGTACAGATCAAGCATATGCTCCACAAAGGTGAACTCTCCGATGCCGATGTGAAGCAATTCGTCAGAGTGCTCGAGTTCCGAGTGCACGACGCGCTTCGACACATAGGGCTCCTGCTCACCGAAGCGTCTTCCAACGCCAGCTGAGGCGAGGATCTGTGAGCGTCGGCGCACGCCGGCGCGGTCACCGCCGGCCGCGCCGCGGGACTGGACCGCGAACCCTCGGGACTGTCCACCGAGCCATGCCGGAGTCGACTCGCCAACGGCATCGGTGTAGCGATCACGCGCCTCGCGAGACGTGGTGTGTCCAGCGAGCAGTGCAAGCGGAGGCCGAGATCGACACGACGGTGGCCGCCGTCGTGCAGATAGAAATCCACATCAAGCATCTTGTTTGTCACGGATAGATGGATTGCCGGCAAGGAACTCGGACCATGCGTCGAGCAGTGCACGGCGCTTGTCGAGAAACGTCGACCGCGAATAGCTCCGTTCGACAGCCGAGCCGACCGCATGCGACAGACTCGTTTCCATCACCGCGTAATCCGCGTCCGCGCGCTCCGATGCCCACGTGCGGAACGTCGAGCGCCAGCCGTGAGGCGACCCCGCTTCGGCGAGACCGGCCGACCTCATGACCCCGGCCACGGTCGCCGCCGACAGCGAGCCGGCCCCCGCCTGCGGACTCGGGAATACCAACGCGTCGTCGCCGTCGTGCCGGCGCAGCGACCGCACCGAGCCGAGCAACGCGAGGGCCGCAGGAACCAGCGGTACCACATGCTCGCGGTCCCGCTTCATCCGGCAAGCCGGGATACGCCACTCGCGCGCGTCCTCGGCAATCTCTCCCCACGTCGCCAGTCGTGCTTCAGACGGGCGCGCCGCCGTCAGGATCTGGAGCCGCAGGCAGGCCTTCGCCGACAGCGTCGCACGGCACGTGTCGATCCGCTTCATCGCCGCCGGCGCGTCTGCATACGGCAGGCTGCGCATGTGCTCGCGTACGGCCGGCTGGGGAACGAGCGCGCCGGCCACCGCCGCGACCGGATCGACCTCGATCAGCCCCGCCGCGCGCGCATGCCGGAAGAGGGCCCCGAGCGCCGTCCGCAGCTTCCGGCCGGTGCCCGGCTGCGACGTCCACACCCGTTCGAGGGCTCGTAGCACCTCCGGCTTGCCGACCCGGTCGACCGGCAGGTCGAGCAGATCGGCCGCGTGCCGTTCCAGCGTCGCCGCCCGCGCCTTGTGTTCGCTCGGCGACAGCCGCGCCCGGTTCGAGTCGGCGACCTTGCCCGCGATCTTCCGTAGCGTCGGCACCGTCGAGCGTTGCGGCCCCGAGAACGGGTCTTCGCCCCGCTTGACCGCGAGCTTGTTGTCGAGCGCCCACGCGCGAGCCTGCGCCAGACTCACGATGTCGACCGAGCCGAGCCCGCGGTCGACTCTGCCCCGACCCGGGACCGTGAGCCGTTGCACCCAGGACCGCGTCCCGCTACGCTGCACGAACAGATGCAGCCCGTGCCCGTCCGAATACCTGCCCGGCTTGCGCAGCGTCTGAACCTGTCGGGCGGTCAACCTCGTCATCGCGTCCCCTGCGAAATCGACTTACCACGAGGCTACCACATCTTGCACTGGATTGGGCGGGACTGTTCTGGCACTCCTGGGAAACTGATTGCGGAAAGACTGCTTGGTTTTACTGTCTTCTCTGGAACGGATGGGGTCGTCCGGGAACGTTCTGTTCGTCTTCGCCCTGCCTTGACACCGATGGAAATCGAACCCTACGACGACTCCAGGCTCGACGCGGTGGTTCGACTGTCGTTGCGAGCCTGGGAACCCGTCTTCGAATCCATCGAGAAGGCGATGGGCTCCGACATCTTTCGCGAGCAGCATCCGGACTGGCGCGTGACGCAACGGAGCGCGGTCGAATCCGTTTGCTCGGATGACGATTCGCACGTCTGGGTCGCAGCGGAAGGCGCACGAACCGTCGGATTCGTCGCGCTGAAGCTTCACCCCGGCGAGCGCATGGGCGAGATCCACATGATCGCGGTCGATCCCGATTTCCAGCGCCGCGGAATCGCGGCAGCCCTCACCAGACATTCGCTTGCCTGGCTCAAGGAGGCCGGCATGACCACCGTGGTGGTGGACACCGGCGGAGACCCCGGGCATGCGCCCGCTCGACGAACCTACGAGTCCGCGGGCTTCCGGTTGTTCCCGATTGCGAGGTACTTCAAGAAGCTGTGAGCACCGGCGCTGCCTTCCTCTCATGACGTGCTTGTGAAGAGAACACGTACGCGTGCGATCGTGGGGTCGTTCGTCTTCTTCTGGGCCGCTCCCGGTATCGTCGCCGGCGTCGGCCCGTTCGCACTGGTCGGTTGGACGATGCAGCCACCGCTGCTCGGGCTGCCGGGCGAGCGGGTAGCGGGTGTCGCGGCGATCGCGGCGGGTCTGACCTGCCTGCTGGAGTGCTTCGCCCGCTTCGCCCTCGAGGGGCGTGGCACCCCGGGACCGGTGGCGCAGACCGAGGTGCTGGTGGCGTCCGGTCTCTACCGGTTCGTGCGAAACCCGATGTACATCTCCGTGCTGATGATCGTCTCGGGGCAGGCGCTGCTCTTCGGCCAGGCCCGGCTGCTCGCGTACGCAGCGGTGCTGCTGGTCGTGTTCCACCTGTTCGTGCTGCTCTACGAGGAGCCGTCCCTGCGTCGCAGGTTCGGAGGGTCGTACGAGACCTATCGCCTGCACGTGGGTCGATGGCGGCCACGTCTGACGCCGTGGCGCGGGTCAGGCGCTTCAGCCTCCTGACCACGGCGGCGATGGTCGCCTTCGCAGCCGGGCCTCGACGCCCAACGTTATCCGCGGGAGTCCGCGCTCGCACTTCGCCCGCCCGCGGTTACGGCAACGAGAAGGCGACCAGCTCCGCGATCCTCTCCTCGTCCAGAGCCGCTACGACGAGGTACTGCCGGCCATCCGCCAGGTAGGTGATCGGGAAACCCGTGGTCGGTCCCCCCGGCAGCGGAATCTCATGGACAATCTCGCCCGTCCGCTTGTCGTACGCGCGGAGAACCGGAGCCCCCCGCTGTCCCTCGCCGGCAAACAGCAGGGTGGACGTCACGAGCAGTCCGGAACTCTGCGTGAGAATCCCGGTCTGCGGCACGTCAACGCCCTGCAGATCCGGATGCTCCCGGATGTAGTCGGGCGTGGCGCCGTGCGGGATCTGCCACAGCATCTCTCCCGCCGTCAGGTCGATTGCCGTAATCCGGCCGTAGGGTGGCTTCAGCAGAGGCAGGTCGCGGACGGTCGGAACCCCTCGGGAAAACGAGATGTGGTAGCGCACGCCGGTCCCTTCCGTGCCGTCCGTCAGTCCGAACAGCGTCGGCCTCGTCTGCGACGGCACGAAGAGGAGGTCCGCCTCCACGTCCACCGCGCCGGCCGGCCAGTTGACGCCGCCGCCCGCACCGGGAAGTCCGAGGGTCCCGAGATTGACGCCCGGCTCGATCAGGGACGGTGGCGTATAGAGCGGCCCCAGCCGGATCTGCTCCACGATCCGCAACGCCTCGGCCCGCAGCTCCGGCGTGAAGTCGATCAGGTCGTCCTCGGAGACGCCCTGGCGCTCGAACGCAGGCGGCCTGGTGGGAAAGGGCTGTGTCGGAGAGGTCCACTCGCCCGGAACGTCCGACTCCTGCACGGCCCGCTCCTCGATCGGCCAGACGGGTTCGCCGGTCTCGCGGTCGAGCACGTAGGCGAACCCCTGCTTCGAGAGCTGCACCAGCGCCTTGATCGGGACGCCGTCGACGGCGATGTCCACGAGGATGGGGGCGGTAGGGATGTCGTAGTCCCAGAGCTCGTGATGGGTGAGCTGAAAATGCCACGCCCGCTCGCCGGTCTCCGCGTCCAGCGCCAGCACGGAGTTGCCGAACAGGTTGTCCCCGGGCCGATAGCCGCCGTAGTAGTCGTTCGTGGGCGTCTCGGTGGCCACGTAGAACAGGCCGAGCTCCGGGTCGGCCGTCACCGGCGCCCAGTGCCCGACGTTCCCCGTGTACTTCCAGGAGGCATCGAGGAGCTCCGGATGCTCCCGCACCCAATCGTGGGTGCCGGTCGGTACGTCCCAGAGGGACTCGTCCGCCTGCAGCCAGGTCTCGACCCCGAACTCTCCCTCCTTCGGGACCGTGTTGAAGCGCCAGAGCATCCGGCCGGAGCGGGTGTCGTACGCCACTACGTCGCCGGGCATGTTCATGGGCCAGACCTCGTTGGGGGAGGCCCGGGTGGGAATGCTGCCGGTATGCATCGAGATCGAGGCCACGAGCACGTTGCCGAGAATCGCCGGTGGTGAAGTATTGGCCACGCGACCCGCCAGCTCCGCGGCCGGCCGCTCGCTCCAGCGCAGGTCGTCCATCATGTCCACCACGCCGGCCGCGCCGAAATCCTCCACGAGATTTCCCGTCCGGGCGTCGAGGGCCGCCAACTGATAGCTCGGCGTCACCACGAAGATGCGCTCATCCCCCGCACCGTCCGTCCAGTAGGTCACGCCGCGCCCGGCGCTCCGCGCAACGGGCTCGATGATGTCGCCCCACCGGCGCTCGTTGTCGCCCGGGTGCCAGTTCCATATGGACTCACCGGTGGCGGCATCGAGGGCGATCACGCTGCGCTGGTTGCCGATGGTCGTATAGAGGACGCCGTCGACCACGATGGGGCTGATTTGCGTCCGGCCGGACGGCGGAGGCGTGCCCTGGTCTCGCGCACTCCAGCGCCAGGCCACCTCCAGGTCCGCGACGTTGCCGGAGTCAATCTCGTCGAGCGGTGAATAGCGGGTCGCGCCCGCGTCCGCCCCGAACACGCCCCATTCCCCGTCGGCCGCGCCGTTCTGAGCGCTCGCACCTACGGTTCCCACACACGCGACGGCCGCGGCCGCCGCCCAACGGATCACCAGGAGCCGACCGGAAAGCGTTTTGCGCATGGCTGTTGACACACCTCCTCACCGGCGCGACCTGCCGCGCGGCTGCCGGGACCATGGCACAATCGTCTCGGGACGTCAAAGAGCGGCGATCGCCGGCACGAGCTACACCGTCGTCTACGATCCGCGGGGCGTGGTGGTCGGGATGTCCGGCCTCGAAGAAGTGCGCGAGGCGCTGCGCGCCCGGATGCCGGATCCCTCCGGTCTGGCGATGGTCGACATCGACGAGGCGTTGCGCAGCCAGTGGGCGCAGGGGTCCCTTCCGCTTCCTGCCGAGGCCGTCGGCGTCGGCTCGACGTGGGGGCAGCACCAGGGCGGAACCCCGTTCGGCGCCGCCTCGATGCGGCCCTGGCTGGACGGTGTCCGGGCTATAGTGAACGGCACCGCGCCGGAGCGGGACTCGTCGCGAAGACACCGATGGGCAGGCGCATCTCTCGCCGCCAGTTGCTGAACGCCGTCGGGGCGGCCGGCGGGGCGGCCGCGGTGCACGCCGCGGCCACCGCCCTGGGGCTGCTGCCGGCGATGGCCCGGGCCGGTCAGCTCGCCCTCCGACCGGCCGCCGGCCAGACGCGGCACGTCGTCGTCATCGGCGCCGGCATCGCCGGGCTGACGGCCGCCTATGAGCTCCGCAGGGCCGGCCACCGCTGCACGGTTCTGGAGGCCTCGCACCGTCCGGGCGGCCGCAGCCTCACCCTCCGGCGCGGCGATGTCGTCGACGAGCTGGGCGGCCGGCAGGTCTGCGATTTCGACGACGAGCCCCGCCTCTACTTCAACGCCGGCCCGGCGCGGATTCCCGGCACCCACGCGAGCCTGCTGCACTACTGCCGCGAGCTCGACGTCCCGCTCGAGATCTTCGTCAACGACAACCGCAACGCCTGGGTCCACGACGACGACGCCTTCGGCGGCCGGCCGGTCCGCAGTCGCGAGTACATGACGGATGCCCGCGGCTTCCTGGCGGAGCTGCTGGCCAAGTCGGTCGACCCCGGCGCCCTCGACGCCCGGCTCGACGCCGACGATCACGAGCGGCTGCGGGAGTTCCTGCGCGCGTACGGCGATCTCGACGAGACGCTCGCCTACCGCGGCTCGGACCGCGCCGGCTACGCGAGCGGCGGCATGACGTCGCCCGGCATCAGGAAGCCGGTGCGCGACTTCTCCAACCTGCTCGACGCGAGCTTCTGGCGGGAGCCGATGCACTGGGGCGAGCTGGCGGATCAAGCGGCGCCCATGCTGCAACCGGTCGGCGGCATGGACCGCATCGTCGACGGCTTCATGCGCCGGGTGGGGGACGCGGTCGAGCTGCGGGCGGCGGTGCGCGAGATCCGGCTGGGCGAGACCGGCGTGGAGGTGGCGTATACCGGCGCTCGCGGCGAGGTGCGGGCGGTGCGGGCCGACTACTGCCTCAACAGCATGCCGGCCCACCTGGTGGTGGGCCTCCGCCACAACCTGCCCGCGCGGTACGTGCGCGCGCTGTCCGCCCCCGGGCGGGGCAGGCTCTTCAAGCTGGCGTTCCAGGCGCAGCGCCGCTTCTGGGAAGACGAGCAGATCTACGGCGGCATCTCCTGGACCAACCAGGACATCACCCAGATCTGGTACCCGCCGCACGGCATCCACGGCGGCACCGGCGTCATTCTCGGCGCCTACGCCTTCGACGACGGACCCGGCCTGCGGCTCACGCGGCTGTCGCCGGCCGACCGCGTCGAGGCGGCGCTGACTCAAGGCGAGAGGGTCCATCCCGACTACCGGCGGCACGTCGGCCGCGGCGTCAGCGTGGCCTGGTATCGGATGAACCACGTGCTCGGCTGCTCGACCCGCTGGACCGACGAGGCGATGCGGGACCATTTCGCGACGCTGCAGAACCCCACCGGCCGGCACTACATGGTCGGCGATCAGATCAGCCACCACCCGGGCTGGCAGGAAGGCGCCATCCAGTCGGCCTACCATGCCCTGCGGGACATCGACCGTCGGGAGCGGGAGGCGGGAGCCGCGGGGTGAAGAGCAACGCCGTTCGTGCGGGATGCATCGCCGCTCGAATGCAACGGAGCCTTCTCACCCTGCGGCAGCTCCGGAAGTTCATCGACGGCGTCCGGGGCTCGCATCCCGACGACACGTCCGGCGCCTCCATGCGCGCGAGCGTGGCGGACCTGCCGCCGCGCGACGCGGCCGACATCGTGGCCTGGATCGAGACGCTGCCGGCGAACTGACGAGGCCGGCGGACTCTATCGCGATAGAGGTCGAGAACTCGCTGCAGGATCTGTACGCGCTGCCCGACATGACACGGACGTGAACTCCGGACCCGAACCCTTCCGAAGCAGTGCGGCGCCGGCAACCGTCGTTCCGTGCCGCAAGGAGCTCGCCTCCCCGGCCTCAGTACCGGAACAGGTACTGGAACTTCACGAACACCGCGCGGTTCGTCCGCCGGCGCCCGAGCACGCGCAGGCCCCGGCCGCCGACGTCGTGCCAGTCCGTCAGGTCACCTTCGATCCGGTCGGCCTGCTGGTAGTGGTCGTCGTAGCCGGCGTAGAGGACCGTGCCGGCGTTGACGCGGTAGGTGAGCAGAAAGTTGAGGTCCAGCGTCCCGTCCAGCGTGTTGTACTCGCCGATGTTGCGGAAGAGCAACCGGTTGCTGAACTGCCAGGTCGTCAGCGCGCGGAAGATGCGGACGTCGAACACCTCCTCGCTGCCGCGGCGCGGGTCGGTGAACCGGTTCGTAGTGACGTTGATTGCCGACTGCAGGCGCGGGACGGGCCGCAGGATGACGCGCGCCGTGATCCCCTGCTCGCGGCCCAGGTAGGGGATCCGGGTGTGGAAGAGAATCTGCTCGCCACGCCGGTACTCCAGCGATACGCCGACGCGCCTGCTCGTATCGACCCGGCCGAAGACGCGGGTGCGCGTCTTGACGAAGTCGATCCCGCCGAAGCGCTCCAGCTCGCGCCGGACGTTGCTGGCCGCGAACATGTTCCTGAACAGCGCGAAGTTGATGCCCGCGTCGGCGATCTCGTCCTGCAGGACGCCCGCGAAATCGTAGTTGCGCGCGTAGATGAACTCCGGCCCCCAGTTGCGGAGCCAGTTCTCCGGCCACCAGCGGTAGCCGCCGGTGAGAGACGTGTAGCGCTGGTCGGTGCGCCGGACGAACCCGACGTCGGTCTGGAAGTCGGGCGACAGCGCGTGCGAGGACAGCGAGTAGCGCAGGTTCCGGCCACGCTTGTTGAACGCGGCGTCGACCAGGTAGCCGCTCGTCTTCAGCCCCTGCTGGTCCTGGTGGTCGGTGCCCATGGCGCGGAAAGCGACCGAGTGGGTGTCGCCCAGGCGGAAGTTCGAATCCACGCCGGCGAGCCGGCTGTGGCCGCCGGGCAGCTCCCGGTTGGTGAAGATGGTCCCGATGTGGGACTGCGCGTAGAGGTCGTAGCGCGCCCGGCCGACGAACGTGTCGGCCGACGACCCGAACGCAGGGTCCATCGGATCGTCCACGTTGCCGGGCTCCGCGTCGTTGGCGTACAGGACGCCGATGCTGGTCCGCCCGACCTTGCCGGTCAGCTTGGCCCCATAGGCGGGATCGACGATCCGCCGGGTGTGGACGGCCGTGATGGGCGCCCGGACGTCGAAGATTTCGGCGCCCTCCAGGAAGAACGGCCGCAGCTCCGGGTAGAAGAGCGCGAAGCGCTGGTTGACCTCGATCTGCGGCAGGTCCGACTCGACCTGGGAGAAGTCGGGATTGAACGTGAAGTCCGCTGTGAGGTTGGACGTGACCCCGTACTTCAGGTTCAGGCCGCCCTCGGGGGACGGGTCCCGGTCCCGGAACCGGCCGGTCGCGCGGTCGAGCGCCCCGAAGCGGATTGTCGTGAAGGTCGGCAGCAGCTCCAGGTTGTGGCTGCGCGACAGGTCCGTCATCCCCTCCAGCACGCCCATCTGCGGCAGGAAGCCCGCGATGTCGCGCGAGGTGGGCGACCAGACGTCCGCCTCGTCGCGGCCGCCGATGATGCGCGCGATCTGCAGCCCCCAGCGGTGCGGTACGCCCGCCTCCCGGCGCGGGTACCGCAGGCTCTTGAAGGGAATCGCCAGCTCGGCGACGAAGCCGTCGTCGACCAGCTCGGCCGCCGAGTCGAACAGGACGTCCCAGGAGGCGTCGCCGCGGGGCACCCCGAAGCGGCCGCCCCCGAGCGCACCCGCCTGCAGGATGGCGTCCCCCTGCACGCCGTAGCCGTTCACCGTGAAGACGTACGCCCGCTGCTGGTCGAGAAACGGGTCGAAGTAGATCAGGAACAGGTCGTCGTCGATCGACTCGTCGCGGTCCCGCCGGTTGGCGCGGATCATGCCGGGATTGGAGTAGTGCGCGTGCAACCCGACGTAGATGTTCGAGCTGTCGTAGGCGAGATAGACGTCGCTCGGCTCGCTCGCCGGGATCCCGTCGAACGGGCGGCGCTGCACGAGCTCCGTGATGTGGGCGGCCCGGGCCCAGAGCGGTTCGTCGAGGCGGCCGTCGATCACCGGCGGCTCCGCCAGCCGCGGGGGACGCACCGTCGGCCGGCCGGTCAGGACGCCGGCGTCGATCGCCCCATCCGCGGGAGCCTGGGTCTCGGGAGCCGCCTGGGCGTGGGGAGCGGCGGCCGGAAAGCCGGCGGCGACGATGCAGATCGCCAGGAGTCTGCGCCACGGGCTGCCGGGCGCCCGCCGCCGGTCCGCAGAGAGATCAGCCAACGACGCCACCCGGCCCATTTTGGTCCACGACGAATGCAGGTGCCACCAGCAATCAGGACAGGCAACCGGACACCCTGGCAGACACCCGTCTGGAGAGGGCGCTTGCCGTTCATGCCTGCAGTGCCTATTGTTGATGCATGCAGTACACGATCCGCGGCGTCCCGGCGGTCGTCGACGACGCCTTGCGCATGCGTGCCCGCGAGACCGGCAGGAGCCTGAACGAAATCGTGATCGATGCGCTGGCGGAAGGTGCGGGAGTGACCCGGACGCCGCGCCGGAGGCGGGATCTGAGCGACGTGGCCGGCACGTGGGACGCCGACACGGCGGTCGAAGAAGCCCTCGCCGCGCAGGACGAGCCTGATCCGGATCTCTGGCGATGAGGATCGTGCTCGACACCAATCGCTACGTCGATCTCCGCAAGGGCCTGACGGAGACGGTCGCTCTGCTCGAGGCGGCCGAAGAGATCCTGCTGCCCTTCGTCGTCATGGGCGAGTTGCGGGCCGGTTTCGCGCACGGCCGGCGACCGGCCGAGAACGAGCGCCTCCTCCGGCTCTTCCTGATGAAGGACGGGGTGCGCGTCCTGTACGCGGACGACCAGACGACGCACCACTACGCCGCCGTGTACGGCCAGCTCAGGAAACAGGGCACGCCGATTCCCACGAACGACATGTGGCTCGCCGCTCTCGTCCTGCAGCACAACCTGGTGCTGCATGCCCGGGACCGGCACTTCGACCACCTCCCGCAACTGGCCCTGGTCTGACGCCGGTGCAACGAGCATCCACATGTGAGAAGATGCCGACGCGACGGAATTCGCCCCCACGCAGGGGCAGGGAGGTGCCACCGTGCAACCGTTTCCTGTTCGCCGTCTCTCCGGGATTGGGCTGCTCGCCTGTGGGTGCCTCCTCCTCGCCGTCGCCGCCGCCTCCGGACAGGCCCGGCAGCGCACGACCGCGCTCAGCGGTGTGCCGGCCCTGGAACCCCCGTCCGAGCCGGTGGTGTTGTACAGCAACGACGTGCCCCGGATCCGCGTGGTGCCGATCACGACCGGGCTCTCCCATCCCTGGGGCCTCGCGTTCCGCCGCAACGGCGACATCCTCGTCACCGAACGCAACGAGGGGACCCTGCGGCTCATCCGGGACGGCGTGCTCGACCCGCGGCCCATTCCCGGCGTCCCGGAGGTCTACAAGGGAACCAGGCTGGCCGGCCTGATGGACATAGCCCTGCACCCGGACGACGACCGGCTGGTCTACCTGACCTACTCGAAGCCGGCGGAGCAGGACGGCCGGCGCGGCGCCGTGATCGCGCTCGCGCGCGGGCGCCTCGACAGCGGCGCGCTGACCGAGGTCCGCGACGTCTTCGTTGCGGCAGGCTTCGGCCGCGGCGTGGCCGCGTCGCGGGTCACGTTCGGGCCGGACGGCAAGGTGTACATGACGATCGGCGGCGCCATCCGCTCCCAGACCACCGGGCTGCGCGCCCAGGATCCGGCGGAGCACGTCGGCAAGGTCGTGCGGCTGAACGACGACGGCACCGCGCCGGACGACAACCCCTTCGTCGGCGAGCCCGGCTACCTGCCCGAGATCTACTCGCTGGGCCACCGGAACCAGCTCGGCCTGACCTTCCACCCGGAGAACGGGACGCTCTGGGCGAGCGAGAACGCCCCGCAGGGCGGCGACGAGGTCAACGTCATCCTCCCCGGCCGCAACTACGGCTGGCCGGTCGCCTCCGACGGCCGGGAGTACACCGGGGTCCGCGTGTCGGACACGCCGTGGCTGGCGGAGTTCGAGCGGCCGGAGATCCTGTGGTGGCCGTCGATCGCGCCCTCGGGCCTGACCTTCTACGACGGCGAGCACTTCCCTGCCTGGCGCGGCAACCTGTTCGTCGGCTCGATGACGGTCGGGCGGATGCAGCGGACCGGGCACCTCGAGCGCGTCGTGTTCAACCGGCGCGGCGAGGAGATGGGGCGCGAGTGGCTGCTCGGGGAGTTGAAGCAGCGGATCCGCGACGTCCGGCAGGGCCCGGACGGCTATCTCTACGTGCTGACGGAAGAAGACAACGCCGCCCTGCTGCGCATCGAGCCGGCCCGCGCCGTCACCGGCCTGCCGGGGAGCGTGCAGCCGCACCGGCGCCTGCGCGAGCCGCGGATTCCCCCGCTGCCGGCCGCCGAATGGACCGCCGCACAGCGGGCGGTGGTGGAGCGTTACGCCCCGGACGGCAATCCGGGCAACGCGCTGCGGACGCTGGTCCGCGTGCCGGCGCTGGCCGACCGCATCTTCCCGTTCCTGCACTACGTCGCGAACGAATCGACATTGTCGCCGCGGCACCGCGAGATCCTGATCCTGCGGACGGCATGGCTCGCACAGAACGGTTACCTGTGGGCCGCGCACGCCGCCCGCGCCGCAGACGCCGGGCTGACCCCGGAGGAGATCCTGTCGACCGCCGAAGGTCCGTCCCAGGAGCGCTGGGAGCCGTTCGAGAACGTGCTCGTCGGACTGGCCGACCAGTTGTTCGGCAACTCGTCGGTCACGGACGAAACCTGGGACCTGCTCTCCGAGCGGTACGATGTCCACAACCTCATGGACGCGGTCGCGACGGTGGCCGACACCACCACGCTGTCCATCCTGTTCAACGCGCTGGGCATCCAGCCCGACGAAGAGACGACGGCCCGCCTGCCGGTGGACGACGTCGCCTACCGGGTTGTGGTGCCCGCGCGCGAGCCGCCGCTCACCGTGCCGCGGGTCGAGCCGGTCGACGGCGCCGGGCTCCGCGTCTCCCGCACGTTCCGGCGCCACCCGGCGCAGGCCGACGCCTGGAACGAGAACCCCGGTTACGTGATGAATCCCGAGCGGTCGGGACTGGCGCCGCACGACCGCGAGCTGCTGATTCTGCGCACCGGCTGGAACGCGCAGGCGGTCTACGAGTGGGCCAAGCACGTCGGCAGCGTCGGCCGGGCGCGCGACCACGGCCTCGACCCGCACTGGATCGCGCAGGGCCACGACGCGGCGGGCTGGAACGACAACGAGCGGGCGCTCATCGACGCCGCCAACGAGATGTACCGCGACACGACCATCTCGGACGAAACCTGGGCGGCGCTCGCGGAGCGCTACACCGAGCACCAGATGATGAGCATCGTCGCCACCGCGGCCCGCTACCGGAAGGTGTCGATGTTCCTCAACGCGCTCGGAGTGCAGCCGCTGCCGGACGACGAGCGGTTCCCGGTGCTCGCCGGGTACTGATTCGCACGCTACCGGCGCTCGGCGACCGCGGAATCGAGATAGCGGCGGCCGAAGACGACCGTCGACCGGGCGACCGCGCGGTAGCGGCCGTCCGGCGTCTCCCTGGCGATCTCGGCCGACCGGGGCTCGGCCGGCAGGTCCGGACCGTCGCGGAAAGCCTCGGTCAACGGCCGCCCGGCCATCGTCGGCGCGGCGGACAGTCCGAGCAGGTAGAGGAACGTCGGGGCGAAGTCGACGTTGGAGGTCGGGAGTCCGACCTCGATACCCGACTGCAGGGCCGGACCGGCCGCAATCAGCGTGTTGTGGATGTCGAAGGGGCTCGCACTGCCATGGCCCGCCGTGCCGCCCGACGCGCTCGTTCCGCGGTATCCGTACTCGTTCTCCCCGTCCGTCCACGCCGGCGAGTAGAGAATGGCGGCGGAACGCGCATGGTCCCAGCGTGCGGCGTCGAACGCCAGGGTCCCCGGCACTTGTGCGTCCCTGGTGAAGATGGCGCCGACCAGCTCCGAGCCCTGCAGCGCCTCGACGATCCCGGCCACCGCGGCGGCATCGCCGTCCCGCACGTAGATCGCCCCGCTGCCGGCCACGATGCGCGGCGACCCGTCCGGCAGCTCGCCGGCGAAGGGCGCGAGCAGCGCCTCGAGGTCCACGGCGCCGGTGTGCGTCGAGAACCCGTGGTCGGACGTCACCCAGAGGTTGAATGCATCGAGTCGGCCGGCCGCGCGCAGGCCGTCCTGAATCCGGCCGATCTCCTCGTCCACGGCTCGTAGCGCCGCCACCGACGTCGGGTGGCCGATGCCGTTGGCGTGGGCGGTGGTGTCGGGATCGCTGAGCCACAGGACGGTCACTGCCGGGTCGACATGGCCGCGACCGACCTCGAGGAACGCGTCGACGATGTACCGGTTGCGGTCGCGGTTGGGCATCGCGGCGGGGGGCGGCGGACCGAGCCGCTCCTGCACGGCCTGCCCCAACGCCTCCGGCAGCGCGTACTCGTAGTGGATGATGCCGCCGCCGGCGACGCGGTGGTTCAGCAGGTACGACGACCCGCTCGAGCCGGCGCTCGCCACCAGCAGCCGCAGTCCCGCGCTCTGCAGCCGCTCGGCCAGGGTCGGTGCGGTCAGCAGGCTCCCGTCCTCGACCTCCTCGATCCGCAGCAGGTTGGCGCGCTCGCCGGTGCTCAGGAACCGCGTCGGCTCGACCGCGGGAAAGAAGACCGCGTTGCCCATCAGCCCGTGCGTCTCCGGATAGGCGCCGGTCGAGATGGAGGCCGCGTTGACGCGCGTTACGGTCGGATAGACCGCGTGGTGATCCGCGAAGACGACGCCGCGCTCGCCGAGCCGATGCAGGTTCGGCATCAGGCCGGGCGTCACGTAGTCCGGCCGCAGCCCGTCGAGGACAATCAACAGATGCCGCTGCTCCGCGCGGTCCGGGGGTTCCCGTTCCGGTTGCGCCGCGGACGGCCCGCATCCGGTGCACAGGCACAGAAGGACGGCCAGCAGCGCCACCATCGTGCGGGACTCGGGCATGGTGCCGCAGTATAGCAACGCGCCGCGGGTGCCGCCCCTCCCCCGGCTGCCAGCGGACCCCGCGACGACTTATAATCGACCGATGGCCATGCCGAACCTGTCCGGGTCCTCCCGGACTTCCGCCACGCTGCGGATCGCACCGCTCACGCCGACCATCGGAGCCGAGGTTCACGGCATCGATCTCACCCGGCCGCTCGACGACGCGACGCTGGCCGAGCTGCAGGACGCGTGGGCGCGGCACCTGGTCCTCTTCTTCCGCGAGCAGGATCTGACCTTCGAGCAGCACATGGCGCTCGGACGCCGCTTCGGCGAGCTGCACATCCATCCGGCAGCGCCGAAGGACGCCGAGCACCCGGAGATCCTCGTCGTCCACGGCGACGACAAGGTCGAGTTCGTGGCGGGAAGCCTCTGGCACACCGATGTCTCCTGCGACATCGAGCCGCCGATGGCGAGCATGCTGCGCATCGTCCAGATACCGTCCTGCGGCGGAGACACCCTCTTCGCCAGCATGTACGCCGCCTACGAGGGACTCTCGGACCGCATGCAGCGGTTCCTCACCGGGCTGACCGGCGTCCACGAAGGCGAGCAGTATTACCGCGGGCGGTACGGCAAGGGCACCCTCCGGGACGACGACTACCCGTCAGCCGAGCACCCGGTCATCCGCACGCACCCGGTCACCGGCAAGCCGGCCCTCTACGTGAACGAGGGCTTCACGACGCGCATCAAGGACCTGCCGGTCGCCGAGAGCGACGCGGTGCTGGCCTTCCTGTTCAGGCACTGCGCACAGCCCGACTACCACTGCCGCTTCCGGTGGCGGGAGAACTCGGTCGCCTTCTGGGACAACCGCTGCACCCAGCACCTGGCGATCTGGGACTACTACCCCGAGACCCGCCACGGCTACCGCGTCACCATCAAGGGCGACGCACCGTTCTACGACCCCGGCCGCGGGCAGTGACCGGCGGCCGGGACTCTTATATCTCGGCGCCGGGTCGATTGACGAGACTCCCGTCCTGATCGAAGCATGATGCCGCCGTCCCTGGAAACGCGTCGATCAACGCCAATCTGAGGCCTACATGCCCGTCGAAGACTGCAAACCATACGGAGAAGAGTCCACAGTACCTCGCAGCATCGACTACCGAACTGCGCACCTCATCCGATCCGCCCAGTATTTCGAAACGGCTCCGGAACAACTGTGCGGTTGCCCATGCCTCTTCTCGGTCCATCCAGCGTTGGTCCCTCTTGGCCGGCTGGCCACCCTCACCCTGGATGTGTCTGTCCAGTCCAACAAGCTCCATCAGCGCCCGCGCGCGCCGCTGCAGATCCGGTGTGAGTCCTCCCGCAACTCGAACCAACCCGCCTCGTGAGTACGCGAACGCAAGCATCGTATTGTGTCTGTCCGGCCACAGGACATCGTCATCGGCAACCTCCGTATCGTCCTTGACCGAATTGCAGTTGGTGCAACCGAGCAGGAAATTGTCCCAGTCCAGCTCCCGGTCCCGGTTCCGGTTCCGCTGCGGGTCCTTGGGTGCCATGTGTTCGACCGCCAAGCCGATCGGTAACCTTCTCTCGCAATAGCTGCAGTACCTCCCCAGCCTCTCCTCCAGGTCACCGATGGCGTCCCCGTATCGGGTGTGGCTCTTCTTCGTCAACGGCCCAGGGGGCTTCTGCGAGCGGCATGGCAAGAGCTACTTGACGCGTCGAAGGCGTGGTGGAGAGGGCGGCGGGGGCGGCTCGCTGACCGGCGGGGCTGTCCGCGCAGCGTATCGCTGGGCGTGATTCCGTTCGTATTCGCGCGCTTCGTGGAAGTCCCAGTACGGATCGAAGTCGCCGCTGGCTCGCAGCGCCCGCAGCTTCAGGACCGCCTCGGCTCCCGCCAGGCGCCAGCGGGCACCGGTCAAATCCATCCGGTCGCGGACCAGGTACCGGCACGCCCCTTCGATGACGCCGGTGGCGATGGGATAGCCCGCCGCGAGGTAGCGGTCGTAGTGCAGATACGGCGCGTACTTCTGCAGGTAGTCGGCGCACGTATCGACCGGCTTGCGGGTGTCCTTCGACAGGCCGGCGACGGTCGCGGCACGCCGCATCGCCGCCGCCACCCGGCTGGCCTTGCCCTCGAGAATGCTCTGCACGCGCGTCCAGGCCCAATGCGCTGCATCGGGGCTCCCCTCGCGATGGAACACGTGTGCCGCCTTCCAGACGTACTCGACCACGTGGATGATGTCGAGTATCACCGTTACGTCCACGCCGTAGGCGGCGGCGCTCGCTTCCACCAGGTCGAGCTGCGTCTCGGCGC
Source organism: Vicinamibacterales bacterium (assembly GCA_963662835.3). Lineage (GTDB taxonomy): Bacteria > Acidobacteriota > Vicinamibacteria > Vicinamibacterales > UBA8438 > WTFV01. The sequence goes on along the minus strand of CAXXVU020000002.1, from coordinate 1,933,146 downwards.
CGTCGACGAGCACGACCCAGCTCTTGACGTGCTCGGGGTCGTGGCGCTCGGCTTCCAGCGTCGCCTCGGCAACCACCTCCCAGGGCTCGCGTTGCAGGCTCGCCCAGACTCGCTTGGCCACCGGGCGGGGCCGCACGAGCGGGGGCTTCGCGCCCGGCTGTCGCGGCATCAGGCTCTGCAGGAACTCCTCGGGGCTGCGCACCAACGGCGCCGTCGTGTAGACGGCGGCCACCGTCGCCATGCGCCTGGCGTTCTTCTTCTCGCCCGGCTTCAGGCGCTGGAACAGGGAGAGCGGCTCCCGTTGCTGCCGGCGCTTCTCGGCCGCCCGCCGCGTCGCCTCGCGCAGGTCGTCGCGATGCAGCACCACACCCTTGCCGTCGAAGGTGAGCACGACGACCGACCCCTCGGGGGGCGGCTCGCCCGTCGCCGTACGGCGCGCCTCGTAGAAGGCGTCGAAGTCCTCGGCCGCACGAGCCACCAACTGTTCCGCCTGACGCTTGGGCACTTCGGCCCCGGTACTGCGAGACAGGTCGAACAGCGCTTCGTCGAACGACCGCGAGGCGGCCGCCTCGGCCACCCGCCGGCGCACCTCCAGCGAGTAACGCTCCGGCGGCAGGTTCAGCGCGGCATCGAGCGGATGCAGACTGTCATGACCGGGACGCGCGTAGCCCACGCGCTCGACCGCCACGGTGCCGAAGGTCGTCTCGATGCGGCGTTCGTGCACGCGCCGTTGCGAGCGCTCGACACCGTCGGCCCCCGTGACCGGACCGGCGGCCTCCCCCGGACTGCGCTGTTCGAGGTGCCCCTGCAGGAGCTTGCGCATCAACTCCTGCCCCCGCCGCTGCAACTCCCGTTCGAGGTTGCTCTCGCTCATCTGTTGTGCTTCGCGCGAAGAAAGGTAGGCTTTGGCCTCGGCGAAGGCGGCCTCGGCCGCCGCATACGGCGCCGGGGCGGGGGGAGTGGGGACAACGGCTCGCATCGCTCAGCTCTCCCGCAACCGCTGCTGCGCATGCCGGACCACAGGATAAACCAGGACCGTCTTGGGCGCCTCACCGGCACGGCGACCGTGCCGGTCCATGCGACCGCGACCGCTGGTCGAGCCCAACGCGACAAAGTTGGCGGCGCGGTAGCAACCCCCGTGGTGGCGGCGCGCATCCACCAGCGTTTCCACCAGCCAGGGCTCGACGTGGTAACGGCGCGGCCAGTCCACCGCCAACTGCGAGAGACCGCGCGCCAGAACGGCGCTGGCCAGGTTCTTCACCCCGACCCACGGCAGCAACAGGAAGCGGCTGTTGTTGACCACGTGCTGCAGATTCCGCGCCCGAGTCCGATCATCCCAGCCGACCCAGCGGTCCCGGACCGCCATGCGCCACGCCGGACTGGAGAACTGCAGGCAGCCGACCACCGCCCGCCGAGGCCGCGACGCAAACACCAGATAGCGCAGGTGAGCGCCGAACGGGACGGTGTGCCCGAGGTAGTGGTAGCGTCCCACCAGTTCCCGGAACAGCAGGCGCTGGGCGGGCTCGCGCACCAATTCGACCGCCAGCGGCTCGACATCGCGCACGCTGCCGACCAGCGGGAGCCCCGGCTCCCCGGCCGCCGTCCGGGGAACGCGGGTGACCGAACCGAGTGCGCGGCCCCGGCGCTTGGCAGGCAGCTCCAGCGCATCCTCCGCGTCGAGCCGCTCGAGGAACTCCCGGCACTCCCGCGCCTTCAGCCGCCCGTTCGGCCGCCGCCACCGCAACAACTCGCACACCGTGCGCGCCAGCTCCATCCGGCTCAGACCCGAACACTCCCGCACGACCTCCCGGATCAGAGTCAGCTCCTGCACGCTGAACGCACGGCCGGAGAATCGCGTCGTCGCCACGGTCGTCACAGCAGCGTCTCCCTTCCCACGAGACCGTAGCAAAACGCCCCGCAAATGTCCAGAGGGGGCCCGCCGGAGGGAATCGACCGACGCGCCAGGCGCCGCGATCAGATCGGGCTGGCTGCCCGAAAGAGGCGGGTGGGCGCTGTCCGGAGTTCTGTCCCCGCGAAAATGAACAGAAAAGGAACCGTCCGCGGGCGAAAATGCCTATGAACAGGGGAAAAAACGGTCAACGAAGAAGAGCCACACCCTTCGCGGACCACACGCTGGAGTTGCATCCTCGATTTACTCTGCTGGTGGGTGACAACGGCGCCGGAAAGACGACGATTCTCGACGCGCTGGCGGTCGCGGCCGGGATCTGGCTCGTCAGGCCGCCCGATTCCATGCTCTCGAACAGTGGAAGGAACATCCTTCCAAGGGAGATTCGCCTCGACCTGAAGCAGGGAGGCGACCGGTTGCAGTTCGTTGAGCGCAAGCCTGTGTCCATTACCGCGACGGGGGAAATCGACGGACAGCAGGTCGAGTGGTGCAGGCAGATTAGACCGTTTGGGTCGAGAACTACCAATGCCGAAGCCGAAGAGGCCCGGCGAATCATTGAGAATCACTTCTCGCGGGACAGCGCAGGAGAGAACGTCCAGAGTCCGGTAATCGCCTACTACGGAGCGGGACGTGCGTGGCTTCCGTCGCGAGCCCGCAGCTCGGCCGGACTGAAGCCGCGCCGCCCCGCGCGCCGTTGGGAGGCGTTCTACGATTGCTTCGAAGAACGTATCCGGTTGAATGATCTCAGAATCTGGTTTCAGCGGGAGGCGATTGCGTCCGCCAATCGTGCCGGGCGCTGGAGGCCGGGCTACGAAGTCGTGAAGCGGGCCATCGTGCGGTGCGTGCTCGGCGCCGACGATCTCTGGTACGACGGTGATCGGCAGGAGATCGTGCTTTCCATCGGGGGCCAGGCTCAGCCGTTCACGAATCTCAGCGCCGGGCAACAGATGATGGTCGCGCTGGTCGCCGACGTTGCATCCAAGGCTGTCATGCAGAACTCAAGCCTCGTGTCGGACGATCCTGTGGACGATGGCGACGTTCCGCCGGTGCTTCAGCAGACCCCCGGCATGGTCCTGATCGATGAAATCGACGTGCACCTGCATCCGAAATGGCAACGGCGGGTGGTTCGCGACCTGAAGGAGACTTTTCCGAAGATCCAGTTCGTCTGCACATCGCATTCCCCATTCGTCATCCAATCCCTGGAGGCGGGTGAATTGCGCACGCTCGATCGGAGCGGACCGCCGCTGGTCGAGTATGCGAATCGGTCTATCGAGGACATCGCGGAAGACATCCAGGAAGTCGCTGTTCCTCAGCAGAGCCTCATGGCGCGGCAACTGGCCGAGGCCACCGCGCGGTACTTCTCGTTGCTGCAGGGCGGTGCGGACGGTACGGAAGAGGAACTGCGGGAAGCGGAAGCGGCGTACCGTAAGATTGCCGAGCGGTACTCGGCCAACCCGGGCCTCAGCGCTATCCTCAAGCTCGAAGCACTTGCTCGACAGAAGGCCGGCCAAACGTGAGACCGGTGGAGCGAGGGGCTGCGCCTCGAGAGTACGCAAGATACGGGGGGGTGTGGCTCTTCTTCGTCGACCGTTTTTCCCCCTGTTCATAGGCATTTTCGCCCGCGGACGGTTCCTTTTCTGTTCATTTTCGCGGGGACAGAACTCCGGACAGCGCCCACCCGCCTCTTTCGGGCAGCCAGCCCGATCTAGTCGCGGCGCCTGGCGCGTCGGTCGGTTCCCTCCGGCGGGCCCCCTCTGGACATTTGCGGGGCGTTTTGCTACGGTCTCGTGGGAAGGGAGACGCTGCTGTGACGACCGTGGCGACGACGCGATTCTCCGGCCGTGCGTTCAGCGTGCAGGAGCTGACTCTGATCCGGGAGGTCGTGCGGGAGTGTTCGGGTCTGAGCCGGATGGAGCTGGCGCGCACGGTGTGCGAGTTGTTGCGGTGGCGGCGGCCGAACGGGCGGCTGAAGGCGCGGGAGTGCCGGGAGTTCCTCGAGCGGCTCGACGCGGAGGATGCGCTGGAGCTGCCTGCCAAGCGCCGGGGCCGCGCGCTCGGTTCGGTCACCCGGGTTCCCCGGACGGCGGCCGGGGAGCCGGGGCTCCCGCTGGTCGGCAGCGTGCGCGATGTCGAGCCGCTGGCGGTCGAGTTGGTGCGCGAGCCTGCCCAGCGCCTGCTGTTCCGGGAGCTGGTGGGACGCTACCACTACCTTGGGCACACGGTCCCGTTCGGCGCTCACCTGCGCTATCTGGTGTTTGCGTCGCGGCCTCAGGGGGCGGTGGTCGGCTGCCTGCAGTTCTCCAGTCCGGCGTGGCGCATGGCGGTCCGGGACCGCTGGGTCGGCTGGGATGATCGGACTCGGGCGCGGAATCTGCAGCACGTGGTCAACAACAGCCGCTTCCTGTTGCTGCCGTGGGTCGGGGTGAAGAACCTGGCCAGCGCCGTGCTGGCGCGGGGTCTCTCGCAGTTGGCGGTGGACTGGCCGCGCCGTTACCACGTCGAGCCCTGGCTGGTGGAGACGCTGGTGGATGCGCGCCGCCACCACGGGGGTTGCTACCGCGCCGCCAACTTTGTCGCGTTGGGCTCGACCAGCGGTCGCGGTCGCATGGACCGGCACGGTCGCCGTGCCGGTGAGGCGCCCAAGACGGTCCTGGTCTATCCTGTGGTCCGGCATGCGCAGCAGCGGTTGCGGGAGAGTTGAGCGATGCGAGCCGTTGTCCCCACTCCCCCCGCCCCGGCGCCGTATGCGGCGGCCGAGGCCGCCTTCGCCGAGGCCAAAGCCTACCTTTCTTCGCGCGAAGCACAACAGATGAGCGAGAGCAACCTCGAACGGGAGTTGCAGCGGCGGGGGCAGGAGTTGATGCGCAAGCTCCTGCAGGGGCACCTCGAACAGCGCAGTCCGGGGGAGACCGCCGGTCCGGTCACGGGGGCCGACGGTGTCGAGCGCTCGCAACGGCGCGTGCACGAACGCCGCATCGAGACGACCTTCGGCACCGTGGCGGTCGAGCGCGTGGGCTACGCGCGTCCCGGTCATGACAGTCTGCATCCGCTCGATGCCGCGCTGAACCTGCCGCCGGAGCGTTACTCGCTGGAGGTGCGCCGGCGGGTGGCCGAGGCGGCCGCCTCGCGGTCGTTCGACGAAGCGCTGTTCGACCTGTCTCGCAGTACCGGGGCCGAAGTGCCCAAGCGTCAGGCGGAACAGTTGGTGGCTCGTGCGGCCGAGGACTTCGACGCCTTCTACGAGGCGCGCCGTACGGCGACGGGCGAGCCGCCCCCCGAGGGGTCGGTCGTCGTGCTCACCTTCGACGGCAAGGGTGTGGTGCTGCATCGCGACGACCTGCGCGAGGCGACGCGGCGGGCGGCCGAGAAGCGCCGGCAGCAACGGGAGCCGCTCTCCCTGTTCCAGCGCCTGAAGCCGGGCGAGAAGAAGAACGCCAGGCGCATGGCGACGGTGGCCGCCGTCTACACGACGGCGCCGTTGGTGCGCAGCCCCGAGGAGTTCCTGCAGAGCCTGATGCCGCGACAGCCGGGCGCGAAGCCCCCGCTCGTGCGGCCCCGCCCGGTGGCCAAGCGAGTCTGGGCGAGCCTGCAACGCGAGCCCTGGGAGGTGGTTGCCGAGGCGACGCTGGAAGCCGAGCGCCACGACCCCGAGCACGTCAAGAGCTGGGTCGTGCTCGTCGACGGCGCCGAGACGCAGCTCGACCTGGTGGAAGCGAGCGCCGCCGCCTACGGCGTGGACGTAACGGTGATACTCGACATCATCCACGTGGTCGAGTACGTCTGGAAGGCGGCACACGTGTTCCATCGCGAGGGGAGCCCCGATGCAGCGCATTGGGCCTGGACGCGCGTGCAGAGCATTCTCGAGGGCAAGGCCAGCCGGGTGGCGGCGGCGATGCGGCGTGCCGCGACCGTCGCCGGCCTGTCGAAGGACACCCGCAAGCCGGTCGATACGTGCGCCGACTACCTGCAGAAGTACGCGCCGTATCTGCACTACGACCGCTACCTCGCGGCGGGCTATCCCATCGCCACTGGCGTCATCGAAGGGGCGTGCCGGTACCTGGTCCGCGACCGGATGGATTTGACCGGCGCCCGCTGGCGCCTGGTGGGAGCCGAGGCGGTCCTGAAGCTGCGGGCGCTGCGAGCCAGCGGCGACTTCGATCCGTACTGGGACTTCCACGAAGCGTGCGAATACGAACGGAATCACGCCCAGCGATACGCTGCGCGGACAGCCCCGCCGGTCAGCGAGCCGCCCCCGCCGCCCTCCCCACCACGCCTTCGACGCGTCAAGTAGCTCTTGCCATGCCGCTCGCAGAAGCCCCCTGGGCCGTCGACGAAGAAGAGCCACACCCGTCCGCGAAGCGCTTGAAGTTCCGCATCCGGAGTCGATCGATTCTCATGTCTCCCCGTACCCTGGAGGATCCGACCACCATCGGGCTCATATCGATTATTGGCAGATGCTCAGCCAAAGGCAATCGCACGGCGTTTCCGGCCGGGTCCGCTCGAGCCGGCGCCGGCGCATTCTGCGACCGCGAGGTGCAATACTGATGGGCGGACTGGGCTCGTGTGCCGCCACTGCAGACCCCGATGATGATCTCAGTCCATCCCGGAGCCGGCCCGGAACACCCGGCTCCATGCGAGGTCCCCGGATGAGACAGACGTCGGGCCGCGATTCCGCGCCGGAAGAAGAACCCTATCTGCTCGGCACCGACGCCGACGAGCGACGCCGTCTCGAGACGCAGCACCGCCTGTGGGCGGAATGGGCGCACGACCTCTGGGAACGCGCCGGCTTCGGGCCGGGCGATCGCCTGCTCGATCTGGGCTGCGGCCCGGGATTCGCCTCCATTGAGCTGGCGGACCGCGTCGGTGCCCAGGGACGCGTACTTGCGGTGGACGAATCGCCTCGGTTCGTCGAGGCGCTGGCCCGGGAAGCGGACCGGCGGGGGCTGGCCCAGCTCACGGCGCGGGTGGAGCGGGTGGAAGCGCTGCAGATCGAGCCCGGTTCCCTCGACGGGGCCTTCGCGCGCTGGCTGTTCTGCTTTCTCCCCGAGCCTCTGCCGATCATCGAACGCGTGGTGTCGGGACTGCGGCCGGGGGGACGTCTCGTCGTCTGGGACTATCTGAACTACAACGCGACCGCGCTGCATCCCCGAAGCCCGGCGTTCGAACGCGTGCTCGCGGCGGTGTACGAGAGCTGGCGGCGCACCGGGGGCGACCTGAACGTCGGCGAGCGGCTCCCGGGGCTCATCGCGGGAGCCGGATGCCGTCTGGTCGAGCTCGTCCCGCTGGCGCGGTTCGCCCGACCCGGCACGGCGTTGTGGCAGTGGCCGACCGGCTTCTTCTTCGGCTACGTGCCGCGGTTGGTCGAGGCCGGACTCCTGACCGAAGCGGAGCGCGAGGCCTTCGAGGCGGATTGGCGCGAGCGCGAGCGGGACGCCGGCGCCTTCCTGTCGGCGCCGCCGATGGTCGGCATCATCGCGGAGAAGCGATAGCCCGGCGTCGCTGCGCCGGGGCCGTTTCCCGCACGGCAGGGGTCCGGGGCAGCGGTCGCGCCGCGATGGCATTCGCAGGCCCGAGTTGCGTCGAGCCCCACGCCGACGATCTCGACGGCGAGCGGCGCGGCAAAACTCATTGGCCCCGCCGGCCGACTGTGCAAAACTAGCGAATTCAAGGAGAGGAACGATGAGCCATCGCAGTCTTGCGGCGTGGGTGATCGTGATCGCGCTCGGTGGGGCGACGCCGAATCCGGCCTCAGGACAAGGCCAGTCGGAGGATGCGCCGGACACGGCCTCGACGTGGACCATGCCGCGTCTGCCCGACGGCCAGCCGGATCTGCAGGGCTACTGGACGACACAGACCTTCACGCCCCTCGAGCGGCCCGAGTACCTGGGCGAGAAAGCGTTCTTCACGGAAGAGGAAGTGGCCGCGCTGAACGCGCAGTTGACGGCCGAGGGGGTCGATCCGTCGGCGCGCAACGCTGTCGAGATCGAGGATGCGGAGGAGAGAGAGCGGCGGCTGTATCAGGTCAACCGAGACCCCTCGTACGTCCACTACGACAACGAGATCTGGCTGCGGACGCCCGTACCGAAAGGCCTGTCGACCCGGCGTACCTCGCTGATCACGGATCCGCCCAACGGGAGAATCCCACCCTTGACGCCGGAAGCCGCGGACAAGCTGGCCGCGGAGGCGGCCGCGCGGCAACTGCCCAGCGTCTTCGACAGCCACCTGCACCGGCCGTTCCCCGAGCGCTGCATCGTCTGGTCGCACGAGGGCCCGCCGAACCTGCCGCCGGCCTACAACGACATCCACCAGATCTTCCAGACCCCGGACTACGTGGTGGTGTTCACGGAGCTGAACACCAACCCGCCGCGCATCATCCCGATCGACGGGCGGCCGTACATCGCCCGCAGGATCGGACAGTGGGCCGGCGATTCGACAGGCCGCTGGGAGGGTGACACGCTGGTCGTCGAGACGCGCAACTTCAACGAGCGGCGGCGTTACCGGGGGGCTACCGAGGCGATGACCGTCGTGGAGCGCTTCACGCGCGTCGCGGAAGACCGCATCCACTACGAGTTCACGATAGAGGATCCCAACACGTGGATGCGCCCGTGGAGCGCCGAGGTGCCGATGGTGGCGACCGAGGGACCGCTCTTCGAGTACGCGTGCCACGAGGGGAACCACGACATCCGGCACATCCTGGAGATCTACCGGAACCTGGAACGGCGGGCGGCCGAGGCCGCGGAAGAGTCGAAGTGAAGCAGGCGAGCAGCCGCCACCGCGCTCTCCCCGCCCGCCTCACACCGAGCCGGCGCAGGACGCCGCGCGTGCGCTCGGCGCGAGTGTCGGGGCCGGCGTGGCAGGCGTTCCATTTCTCATGAGGGGTGAGTCGTGAGTCGCATTTGTGTGTTCACCTTGGCCCTGACCGTTGCGCTGTCGCTGCCGCCAGTCGCCGCCGCACAGGAGGAGTTTCGACACGGCGTGACGCCCCTCGTGCTGCAGTGGGAGGCGGCCGACTGGGGGCCGCCCTCCGACCGTCCGGGTTTTCCGGCCGGGCTCCGCAACGCGCCGATCGCCACGGACCCCGAGACGGGCGGTCCGACCTACCTGGCGCGGTTCCCCGCCGGGTCGGAGTTCGCCATGCACTGGCACACCTACACCGAGACGGTGGTCGTGCTGGAAGGCGCCGTCGACATCGTCATGGACGGCACCCGCTACACGGCCACCGCGGGCAGCTACGTGATCATCCCAGGCAGGGCGCACCATGCCTGGCACGTGCACCCGGACGCCGACGTCGTGCTGCTGGCGCGCCGGGACGGACCGGCCGACTTCCACTTCGTCGACCCGTAGCCGGCTCTTCCGCGCGGCGGTCCGGCACGAACCAACCGACTTCCGCTTCGTCGATCCTTGCAGTCCGCGCGCCGCTACAGGGACCGGCTCTCCCGGGCGATGGGAGGGTCGCACCCCGAAGCGTAGGGCTCACGAAGGACGCACGACCACGATCCGGTCTGGGCGTTCGGTTATCTCGATGTCGAGATCGGTCTGACCCCGCGTCGACCGGCAGCATCCGGACAGCGGCGGCAACCTCGGCGAATATGAGACGCCGACGAAGAAGAGCCGCACCCTATTCGTCGTCTGACGTCTCGCTGTCGGCAATCGTCGCCGCCGTCAACTCGGTCGGCAATTTCACGTTCCGCGCCGCCATGAACTCTCTCTCTCCAGCTATCAGGATTTCGCGCCGCGACTTGAGCAGACCCGCCCGGTCACCGTTCCGCAGTTGAGCGATAGCATCCACTGAGAAGCCGTGCGTAGGCAGCAGAGCGTCGAGTGTCTTGTCATCCAACTCCGAAAGCCTGCCGAGTGCCTGGCCTACATGCTCCGAATCCACGAACAACCTGTTCGCAGGACTTGACACCGTATCGCTCTGGTCAGGATTGGACCACACATAGCCCAGCGCGTCGGTTCCCAGTTGGGAGAGGAGAGAACCCGGATCCAACTCGCCGTCGCGCTGAAGCGACCGGGGACCAAGAGACGCAAGGTAAAGGAGAAAGGATCGCACGCGGGCGCTTCGAGCATCGAAGCGGTCGGGAAACGGCTGGGCCTGAGAGTCCAGATCGACCACGTTGAATTCTTCGCTGGTACCCCGCGCGAGCCCACGGATCTCCTCCAGTGCGCGCTTGGCCTGAGTGGTGTTGACGCCGCCGAACCAACCGGTAAACGAAGTGACCCAGAACCAGCGCTTCAGCAGATCGACCGCTCTTTCGGTCGGATGCGGGCAAATGCGGTGGAATTCGCCGAGGAGCACGAGTTGCAGTCCGTATGGAAGCAAGCGGTCGGAAGTTACACCGAGCTCCCGAAGCATCTTCAGCGCGAGTCTGATTCCCTGCGCGGCGGAGCCAAACGCTTTCGGGAGCTTCTCACGCAGTTGCGGCTTGACCATCAGGTCAGCCCAGTCCTTTCCGTAGATTTCGAGGTCAAGAGCCGCGAGCACCGCCCTGAAGAGAAAGATGCGACGGAGGTTTCCGAAGCCCGTTTTCTTGAGCTCTGACTTGAACTCGTCCAGCTTCTGGGCGAGATTGAACTCCCCCTCCTGATAAGTCAGCGCAGACACCATTTCGTCGGCCGTCATCCTGCGTCCCCTGCGGTTCAGGCGAGCAAAGACCGTAACGGCGCTCTCGAGGTCCGCCTCCTGGATGTGAATCAGTGGTAGCTGATAATCCCGAAAGGCGTTTGCGAGGCGGTCCGCCTCGGCGAGCCGCTGCAAGGCAAGCTTGTTGTCCCCGGCTCCCGACTGAATGCGGCGGCACGCCTCGAAGAACCCTGCCGTGCTGAGCAGGCTGCTCACCGGAAAGTACTGCCGTCCGACTTGTCCCGTCGGCTCGCGCAGGTGCACGAATTCCTGATTGTCCAGGTCGTAGTAGACCCGCCAGTCGATTTGCTCGACGATCGGTTCCGCATCGCCGGTCAATCGCAGGGTTCCAACGAGAGTGGAGACGCGCTGCTGGCCGTCGAGCAAATGGCCGACCAGCCCCTGCGGTCGGGAAGTGACTTCGACCGGGCCAATGCGTGGGGTGGACTCTACGTGCCGCTCCGTATCCCAGACGAGAATGGAGCCGATCGGAATGCCCCGCAGAACGCTGTCGAGCAGTTGGCGCAGGTCAGCCTGACCCCACACAAATGCGCGCTGAAACCTCGGTACGCGGATCTTGCCGGCAACGACACGCTCCACGAGCTTGCCCAGGAAGATGACCTCCGTAACAACGTGGGTTCGCTTCTGCCTGCCGTCCGACATGCTGCCTACAGTTCCTGCCGGATCAGTGCGATGCCCCGCTCGAGGTCGCCCTGTCCGCGAACCAACAGTTCATCCCTGATTCCCCGCACGAGCCGCAGCGTCCAGCATTCGTGCACGTTCGGCCCAAACCCTTCGGCAAGGATCTCTCGGTCCGTGTCCGACAGCCCATCGAACAGCTCCTGCTCGGTCGCGGAAGGGGTTTCCGGCAAGCCCTGCTTCATGTCGAAGAAGTCCTTCTGGCCGCTAGTGAGTCTGTCCCAGGCCTCCACGCGTCTGTGATGGCTGTCACCAACGTTCGGCCGCTCACGGAGGAGGCTTCGAGGCAGGTAGTTCTCCGCTTCCCGCTTGGCCAGAACCCAGCAGGACAAGCCCTGCTCCTCGCAGGTGGCTCGCAGCCTCCGGGCGACCGGGCTCTCCGCGTCGCCCGGACCCTTCCGGTCGCTGTCGATGACGGCGACGAGCCGGGGGCGTGGCGTGCCCCGCGTCCTGTTCTCGACTTCCCGTCGCATCTGCCCCCTGCCGCCCAGGCTGTCGAATCGAATCGGTGCTCCCGGCCTATCCCACAACTGGCCAAGAGAATCGTCCAGCTCCCTCACAACCCGTTCCACGAACGGGCCGTCGCTGTGCCTGTTCTCCACGAGGATCACGAGCTGTTCGTCGGCCAAGCGGCAAGCGTGCTCGGGCGCAAGTTCATCCGGTGCGACCGGATGCGCAGTAACGCGCATGCGTCGCCCGTGCGGAGCCAGCGTCCACGCGCCGCGCTGAATGGATGCCACGAGCAACTCTTGCACCCGGCGTCCTTGCCTGCCGCGGTGACGAATCCACGTTGCGGCTTCCAGGTCGTTGGCATCTTGCGCAGCGGTCAGGTCCCAGACGTGCCAACCGTCTTCGATCTTGTACAGAAGGCGGTCCAGCCACTGATGCGCGTCCGGATCGTTGGCCGCGCTCACGTCGATCGCAATGCGCACACGCTCTCTATCCCTTCCCTCTGGCGGCACGGCGAATCGCCAGAATCTCTTCGTAGTCCTCGATGAAGACGCCGTCAGGCCAAGTCTCCATCTCGCCGTTCTTGTCCATTCGAATCTTCTCTACCAGAGACCCACCCGACGGTTCCGTGTGGATCCAGTACACCAGCACATGCTCGGCCGGCAGCCGTCCTTCCGCGACCCAGCGCCGGGCGCGGAGCAGGACCATTTCGGAATGCGTCTCGATGATCAGAGGCCGCGCGGGTCCTGCGAGGTTGTCGAGCAACAGCTCCGCGATGTCCGCATGCGCGGCTGGATGTAGTTCGGCCTCCGGATGCTCGATGATGTCGATGCCGGAACCCGCCCGGCGGGCCGACAGCGCTGTAACCACGACCGGCAGAACGTGGGAGAGTCCTCGACCCGCCTGTCCGAGACGTACGTCGCCGTCCCGAATCGGCGTTCCGGTTACCAGATCGAAGTACCTGCCCTGCGAGACCACGTCGATACGCACGCCGAAAGTCCTGCGGTACCAGTCACGAACCGATTCCCGCAACCCATCGTCCGCCGCCAGAGCCAGCGGTGCATGGCGTCCGTCTGCTCCGATGCTCGCGGGCGGATGTTCAGCGGCGAGAAAAGGCGACGGGAGAAGGTACCGCGGACAACGCAGGTGGCGAACACCGGCGGCCCAGGCTGTGAGGGCGTCGACGTGCGGGCCGAGCCATGCCGCGAGTTCCATCGATTGCCGCGGGAGCAACCCCCGCCAAGCTATCGTTCGAAGGTTCGGATGCCCCCCGGGGACCGAGATCCGGTAATCGGAACCTGCACCGAATCCCTGTCTCTCCGCGACAATCTCGCCGTCGTCGCTCTTCATCCGCCAGTCGGATATCTGCCGCTCGGAAGGCCGTTCCGGTGCCGTTACGTTCGTGATGGTTGCGGAAAGTGACGCTTCGCCGCGTTCACCCGCCAGGGCGATGAAGAACTGTAGTCGGCCGTGCGCGTCGCGGCGGGTGACAAGGTCGGCGAAAGTCTCCCCGTGCCTGATCCCGCCCGACTCCAGGGGAAGTGGTTCCCGTACGTCGCCATCCGACGGAGCGAGGCCGCCGGCCACCAACTGGATCGCCTGCGCCAGCGCGGTCTTGCCCGAGTTGTTGGGTCCTACGAGGATGGTCAGCGGAGCGAAATCCACCTCGACTCGCCGACCGTAACCCTTGTACCGTTCGAGACTTATCCTTCGGAGTTCCACACCAACTACATGATAGCGGTCAACGGTCGCCTAGCTTGGCGGCTGGCCGCGAAGTGAAGGCGAATCAGTACGCGCGGCCCGCTACCCCAGCCGGATGGTCATGTTGGGGCGCTCCACCGGCGCGTCGTCGAACCAGCGCGCGGTGACGGTCTTGGTCTCGGTGTAGAAGCGCACCGCCTCCTTGCCGTAGACGTGCTGATCGCCGAAGAACGAGTCCTTCCAGCCGGTGAACGAGAAGAACGGCAGCGGCACCGGGATCGGGATGTTGATGCCCACCTGCCCGACCCGGATCTCGCGCTGGAACCGGCGCGCGGCGCCGCCGGAGGACGTGAAGATGGAGACGCCGTTGCCGAAGGGATTGGCATTGATGAGCTCGATGGCGGCGTCGAGGGTCTCCACGTGGGAGGTAACGAGCACCGGACCGAAGATCTCGTCCCGGTAAATCGACATCTCGGAGGTGACGCCGGCGAACAGGGTCGGTCCGACCCAGTTGCCGTCGGGGTAGCCGTCGACCTCGCAGCCGCTGCCGTCGAGGAGGCAGCTCGCGCCCTCGGCCTTGCCGCGCTCGATGTAGCCGAGTATCCGTTCCCGTGCGGCGCGGGTGATCTGCGGACCGTAGCTCGCGGCCTTGTCGTCCCAGCGGCCCGGCCGCACCGCCGCCATGGCCTGCTGCAGTTCGTCCAGCCAGTCCCCGGCCTCGCCTACCAGCACCGCGGCGCTGATCGCCATGCAGCGCTGGCCCGCGGCGCCGCAGGTGGCGCCGACCAGGCTCGCGATGGCCTGCTTCTTGTCGGCGTCCGGCAGGATCACCAGGTGGTTCTTGGCACCGGCGAGCGCCTGCACGCGCTTGCCGTTCGCGGCGGCCGTGGCATAGATGCTCCTGGCGACGGGCGCGGAGCCGACGAAGCTGACCGCGCGCACGTCCGGGTGCGTCAGCAGCGCCTGCACCTGCTCCTTGCCGCCGTGGATCACCTGCACCAGCCCATCCGGGGCGCCGGCCTCGGCGAGCAGCTCCATCAACCGGTTGGGAACCGTCGGATCCTGCTCCGAGGGCTTCAGGACGAAGGTGTTGCCGCAGGCGACGGCCAGCGGAAACATCCACAAGGGCACCATGGCCGGGAAATTGAACGGCGTGATGCCGGCGCACACGCCGACGGGCTGGACGAGACTGTAGGTGTCGATGCCCCGGGCGACGTTCTCGACCGTCTCGCCCATCATCAGCGAGGCGACGCTGCAGGCGTGCTCCGCCACCTCGATGCCGCGCCAGACCTCGCCCCGCGCGTCCTCCCAGGTCTTGCCGGTGTCCCGGCACAGGAGCCGGGCGATGTCGTCCTGGTTCTTCTTCAGGATGTCCTGATAGGCGAAAAGCAGCCGCGCCCGCTCCGGCGTCGGCACGTCGCGCCAGGTCCGGAAGGCCGCCTTGGCCCCCTGGACCGCCTGATCCACCTCGCCGGCGGTGGCGAAGGGCACCTCGCAGATCACTTCCTGGGTGGCGGGATCGGTCACGTCGATCCCGCCGGCGCTGCTGTCGACGAATCTTCCGTTCACGAAGAGCTTGAGCTTGTCCATGGGAACAGAGTTTGGCGCACCGGCAATGAAACGGTCCACTCGCCCGGCAATCGTCGCCGGCGGCTCCGATTGCCTCCCAGCCGGTCTCGACCGGGAACTACGCCGCTTCTACGGCGCAGACTCCCGGCCGGCCCCGCCCGCCGGGCCTTCGTCGTACGCCCGGCGCACCTCTTCCGCGATGACGTCGAGCCCGCGCTCGGTCCGCTCCCAGTCGTCCGCGTAGCTGATGCGGATGCACTCGCGCTTGTGCGGCCAGTCGTCGTCCTCCAGACCGGGAAAGAAATAGTGCCCGGAGACGACGATGACGTCGCGCTGCTTGAGCCGGCCGTAGAGCGCGGCGTTGGTGATGGGCAGCCCCGGCATCCAGAGCCACAGGAAGAAGGCCCCTTCCGGCTTGTGGATGCGAACGGGATAGTCGCCGAGCCCGGCGCGGAGCCGGTCCACGGCGCGCGCCGCCCGCCCGGCGTAGTGCGGCCGGATGACGTCACGCACGAGCGCGGGCAGCCCGCCGCCCGCGATGAGCTCGGTGCCGAGTGCGGGGCCGAGCCTTCCGGGCGACAGGCAGAAGATCGCGGTGGCGGCGGCCAGCGCCTCGATGATCTCCTCGTTCGCGATCACGATGCCGGTGCGGCAGCCCGGCAGCCCCAGCTTCGACAGGCTCATGCAGACCACCAGGTGCTCGTCCCACACCGGCGTGGCCTCGCCGAACACGATGCCCGGGAACGGCGCGCCGTACGCCGTGTCCAGAATGAGGGGCACGCCGCGGGCGCGGGCGGCGGCGCCGAGCCGCGCGACCTCCTCGTCGGTGATGACGTTCCCGGTCGGGTTGGTGGGGCGCGACACGCAGATCGCGCCGATGTCCTCGGCCTCGTCGAGCCCCGCGAAGTCCACCCCGTACTTGAAGAGCTGGTCGTCGAGCCTGCGGATGGTCGACCGGCGCGCCGTGAACAGGCCGGGCGCGATGCCGAGGTCCGCGTAGCCGATGTACTCCGGGGAGAGCGGCAGCAGGATGCGGCGGGCCGGCCGGCCGTCGCCCATCGGCCCGGCCAGGAGATTGAACAGCGGGAGGAAGGCGGACTGGCTGCCGTTGGTCACGGCGATGTTGCGCGCGGTGACCCTCCAGCCCGCCTCGCGCCGGAGGAACGCGGCGAGGGCGCTGGCGAACTCCCGGTCGCCTTCCGGACCGCCGTACAGGCCGATCGCCCGCTCGAACGCCCCTTCGCGCTGCAACAGGTCGTGCATGCGGCGGCGAAAGACCGCCTCCGCGGCGGGGATGAAGCTCGGATTCCCGCCCCCGAGATTCATGATCGCGCCGCCTGCGGCGGCGATCTCGCCGAGGTCGGCCATCAGCGACCGCGTGCCGGAGTCCCCGAGCAACCGCCGCCCGAACGCCGAGGTATCCATGTCTCTAACGATAGAACGAACGGGGATGGAGGGCTCCGCTGCGACCCGGCCGTCGCGGCGGCCTACTCGACCAGCGGCTGGAAGTCGCGGTCGGTCATCGGCTCGTGGCGGCCCCAGTTGCCGGCCAATTCGATCAACAGGCGCTGTCTCGATGGAGCCGGCAGGGGATTGACCCGAACCACGTGGGCCACGCACGTCCCGGGGCTCTCCGCCATCGCCATCATGAGGTCCTTGACGAGATACCGGGGCGCCCAGCCGATCACGTGATAGTCCAGGGTCTGAAGCTGCACGGCCACCCGCGCGACCGGGTTGGACAGCTCCAGCGTCACGTGCAGGCGATCGTCCATGGCGACGCGGACGAGCCGCGCCTGCGCGACCGCGTTCACGTAACGCCAGCCGTGCAGGAAGAAACGGCATCGGAAGCCGCCGTCGGCGCCCTTCTCCAGCTTCGGAAACACTTCGAAGGCGTCGGTGACGTGGTAGCCGCCGTCCACCGCCAGAATCTCGATCGGATCGGCCCGCACCGGCAGATCGAGAAGCTGCAGGTACTCGGCGAAGTCCTTGCGCTCGGCCGCCATGATGCGATTGCGGAACAGTGGAAACAGGACGGACGAACGGTAGTCCTCCCTCAACTTCGGAAAGTCGCGCGCGAGAGCGAAGCCCACCTCCTGCTGCGCCCGTTCGGCGCCGCCGGTGTAGCGAAAGCGAAACGTGGAGGGTTTCAGTTCGGCGTCGAGCCGGCCGACAGGGAACCACTGCCGGCTCCGACTGTCCTGCCAAGCCAGAAACAAGGTTCTCGCGCTCATCGGATCAACGCCCGAGCAGCTCCGAGGGGCGGTGCAGCACGTAGCGCACGAGTCGCCGCCGGCTGACCTCGCCGGCGTAGATGTTTCCGTCGAAGTCCACGCCCAGGAACTCGATGCCCGCACCCACGTCCTCGTCGTGCTGCGGAACGAAATGGGTCACCCAGGCCTGCTCGGTCCTCAGGTCGCCGATCCGTATGCCCTTCTCCCAGCCGAGGTTGCTGCGCCAGTTGTCGGGCGGCCCCTGACGGACCATTCCGGACAGGCCGTCGCCGGCGTACAGAATGTCGTTGCGGTCGATGAACAGGCCGCTCGGCTTGCCGTAGTGGGTCCAGATGTGCAGGAGATTCCCGTCCCCGTCGAACACCTGGACGCGGCTGTTGCCCCGGTCGGCGACATAGACACGCCCCTGCGAGTCCATCTTGATGTCGTGCGGATCGCTGAAGCGGGCCGCCTCCTTGCTCTCGGAGCCCACCCCGCCGCCGACCGCCAGCAGGAACGTGCCGTCGCTCGAGAACTTGACGATCCGGTTGTTGCCGCCGCGGTGCCCGTCCGACACCCAGATGTCGCCGTCGGGAGCTACCACCACGCCCGACGGTCCGTTGAAATGGTGCTCGTCGTCGCCCCAGACGGCGGCCTCTCCCAGCCGCATCACCACCTCGCCCCGCTGGTTCAGCTTCAGCACCTGGTGGCCGATGCCGATCCGCTCGCCCGGCGTCGCGCGCGCGTCCCCGTGCGACCCGCCCTCGGTCACCCACAGAAAGCCCTCGTGGTCCAGGAAGAAGCCGTGCGGGAAGCCGAAGAGGCCGGCCCCGAAGCTGTCGACGAGGTTGCCCTCGAGGTCGAACTTCATGATCGGGTCGAGGTCGGACCCGGCGCACTGGTTGGCGCCGCAACGGTCCAGGATCCAGAGATGCTCGCCGTCCGGGTCGGGGAAGACGCCGCTCACCGTACCCATCACGCGCCCCGCGGGCATCTGTTCCCAGCCGAAGGTCGCCCGATACGGGTTGCTGGTCGACGACTGGGCCTGAAGATCCGCGCCCGTCCCGAGAATCATCCCCGCCACTGCGATCAACGCCGCGGCGACTGCGAGAACCGAATCAGGTCGACCTGCGTTCAGCATGGGACTCTCTCCTTCTCCACCCTCACCCTGCCGCCCGACCGCACCGCGCCGCGGTGGACGCTCCCCTGTCGGAACCACATCGAATACTACCGCCCCTTGGTGGCGAGTGCGTTGAGGCCCATTATCCTGCGGGTCCGGCCGAACTCCGCTACGATTGTCGAGCGACGTGGCGTCCCAGATGCTCCCCTATCGCCGTCCCGCCGCCGGTCACGATCCACCGAACGACGTGCCGGCGTACCGGTCCACCGCGCTGCGCCACCCCTCCCGGCCGCTGGTCGTGATCCCGCAGACGCTGTCCGAGATCACGGGGCCGGTCTACGGCTACGGGCCGGTCGGCCCGCTCGACGACGATCTCACCCGCCAGCATTCCGGGGAGCCGCTCGGCGAGCGCATCGTCATCGCCGGCCGCGTGCTGGACGAAGACGCGCGACCGGTGCCGGAGACCCTGGTCGAGGTCTGGCAGGCCAACGCCGCCGGCCGCTATGCTCACGCACGGGACACCCACGACGCGCCGCTCGACCCGCACTTCAGCGGCGCCGGCCGCGTGCTCACGGATGCGGAGGGACGGTTCCGGTTCACGACGATCAGGCCGGGCGCCTATCCCTGGGGCAACCACGACAATGCCTGGCGTCCGGCGCACGTGCACTTCTCGGTCTTCGGCCGCAGCTTCCTGACCCGGCTCATGACCCAGATGTACTTCCCGGGAGACCCGCTGCTGGCGCTCGACCCCATCTTCAACGCGGTCCCCACCGCGCGCGGCCGCGAGCGGCTGGTGGCCGCATTCGACCTCGAGGCGACGGAGCCGGGGCGGGCCCTCGGCTATCGCTTCGACATCGTCCTGCGCGGAAGGGACGCCACGCCGCTGGAAGGTTAGAGTCCGCCGCATGCTGCCTCTCACGCCGTCCCAGACCGTCGGTCCCTTCTTTGCGATTCTGGTGCCGGAGCAGGACCGGCTGACGCTCGTCACCGGCGAGACGCCGGGGCAGCGCATCGTCGTCGAGGGTGCGATCCGCGACGGCGCCGGCCGACCGGTGCCGGATGCGCTCATCGAGATCTGGCAGGCCGACGCCGCCGGGCGCTGCAATCATCCGGAGGACGCGCGCGCAGCGGCGCCCGATCCGACGTTCGACGGGTTCGGCCGCGTGCACACCGACGCCGGGGGCCGCTTCTCCATCGAGACGATCAAGCCGGGGCCGGTGCCCGGACCTCGGGGACGGCCGCAGGCGCCGCATCTGGTCGTCGGCCTCTTCGCCCGAGGCCTCCTGACGCGGCTCGTCACCCGCATCTACTTCGACGACGAGCCGTCGAACGAGCACGATCCGGTCCTGGCCCGGGTCGCGCCGGACCGCCGGCCGACGCTAATCGCGGCGCGTTGCGACGCGGGCCGCTATCGCCACGCCATCCTGCTTCAGGGCCCGGGCGAGACGGTGTTCTTCGATGTCTGACAAGGCCCACGGCGCGCGCCTGCACGCTCGCGTGCTCGGGGACACGGACGTCGCGGCCCATTTCTCCGGTCAGGCCCAGTTGCAGGGGATGCTGGACGTCGAGGCGGCGCTCGCCTACGCCGAGGCGGCGGCCGGACTGGTCCCCGCGAGCTGCGTGGGCCCCATCCAGGCCGCCGCGCGGGCCGAGCTGTACGACGGGGTGCGCATCGCGACCGAGGCGACCGAGACGGGCAACCCGGTGATCCCGGTGGTCCGGCACCTTACCGCGCGGGTGGCGGAGGCCGACGCCGAGGCGGCGCGCTTCGTCCACTGGGGAGCGACCAGCCAGGACATCCTCGACACCGGCCTCGTCCTGCAGCTCCGGGTGGCGATTCCGACCGTGATCGACCACCTGGCGCGCGGCGTGCGGGCCGCGGCCGGCCATGCCCGGCGGTACGCCGACGCCGTCATGGCGGGTCGCACCTGGTTGCAGCAGGCGACGCCGGTGACGTTCGGTCTGAAGGCGGCGGGATGGGCCGATGCGCTCGACCGGGCGCGGCACCGGCTGCAGGCGGCCCTCGACGACGCCCTCGTGCTCCAGTTCGGGGGCGCCTCCGGCACGCTGGCCGCGCTCGGATCGCGGGGGCCCGCCGTGACCGAGGCGTTGGCCGCCCGGCTGGAGCTGCCGGCGCCCGACCTGCCCTGGCACGCGCACCGGGACCGGTTCGCGCAGCTCGCCTGCGCCCTCGGGATCGCCGCCGGCACGGCTGGCAAGATCGGACGCGATGTCGCGCTGCTGGCGCAGACCGAGGTGGGCGAGGCATCCGAGCGGCCGGCGCACGGACGCGGCGGTTCGTCGACGATGCCGCAGAAACGGAATCCGGTGGCGGCGTCCATCGCCCTGGCCGCCGCGGGCCGGGCCCCCGGCCTGGTCGCGACGCTGCTCGCCGCCATGGTGCAGGAGCACGAGCGCGGCCTCGGCGGCTGGCAGGTCGAATGGGATACGCTGCCCGAGCTGGTGGTCATCGCGGCAGGCGGAACCCGGGCCGCGGCCGACGCGCTGGACGGTCTGGTCGTCGATACCGAACGCATGCGCGCCAACGCCGTCGCGTCCGGCGGCGTCCTGCTGGCCGAATCCATCGCCATGGCCCTGGCCGAGTCGATCGGCAAGCACGAGGCGCATGCCTGCATCGCGGCGGCCTGCCGGCGCGCCGCCGTCGAGGGACGTCCCCTGGCCGACGTCCTCGGCGCCGATCCGCTGGTCACGCAGCATCTCGATCACGCGGAGATCGAGCGCCGGCTGGAGGTGGAGAACTACCTGGGCGCCACCCGCACCTACATCGAGCGCGTCCTCGAGCGGGTCGGCGCCGCCTGATGGAGACGATGCACGCGGACGTCAACGCGGCGGTCAGCGAATTCCTCACACACTGAGGCGACTCATGGACGAGCGCGAGCGGCACGCGGCGGGCATGGCGATCCGGCGGGAGATTCTGGGCGACGCCTACGTCGACCGGGCGGTCGCCGACACGACCCACGCCACCACGGAGATCCAGGACCTGATCACGCGGTACGCGTGGGGCGAGATCTGGACGCGGCCGGGACTCGACCACCGCACGCGCCGCGTGCTGGTCATCGGGACGCAGATCGCGCTCCGCCAGTGGGACCAGTACCGGATACACGTGCGGGCGGCGCTCGCCGAGGGCGGGTTCTCCATGGACGACGTCAACGAGATCGTGCTCCAGCAGGCGATCTACTGCGGCGCGCCGGCGGCCCTGACCGCCGTCGACATCGCCCGGCAGATCCACGACGAGATCGGGGCACGGTCATGACGGCGGGGGATGCAGGCTCGACCGGCGGCGCCGCGGGTACCGCCGCGCCGGGCCCGGGCGCGACCGGCCCGAACGTCACCACCGCCGGGCTGCTGGGCGCGGCGGCCCTCACCGGCCTCATCCTGATCCTGCCCACGCCGGGCGGGCTGCCTCCCGAGGCGCACCGGCTGGCCGCGCTCTTCGCCGGCGTGCTCGTGCTGTGGTCGACCGAGGCATTGCCGATCGCGGTCACCTCCCTGCTGGCCCTGGCCCTGCAGCCGCTCTTCGGCCTGACCTCGCTCGTGAGCGGGCGGCCGCCCACTCCCGGCGCCATCTTCGGAGCCGCCGCCGCCAACTTCATGAGCAGCGTCTTCTTCTTCGTGCTCGTGATGTTCGCCATCGCCTACGCCTGGGTGAAGACCGGGCTCGCCCGCCGCTTCGCCCTGTGGCTGATCGCGCGGGCCGGCACCGACGCCACGCGCGCGGTGTACGTGTTCATGATCGGCACCGGCATGATCTCGATGGTCGTCTCCGACGTCCCGGCCGCCGCGATCTTCATGGCCATCGCCGTAGGCATCCTCGACAAGCTCGGGCTGCGGCCCGGCTCCCGCTTCGGCCGCGCGGTGATGATCGGCATCCCGATCGCGGCGCTGATCGGCGGGGTCGGCACGCCGGCCGGCAGCTCCATCAATCTGCTCGGCCTCGTCATGATCGAGCAGGCCGGCGGCGAGCGCGTCCCCTTCCTGCACTGGATGGCGATCGGCATCCCGATGGTGGCGGTCCTGCTGCCGGTCGCCGCCTGGGTGCTGTTGAAGTTCTTTCCACCGGAGATCGCGTCCATCGGCGACCTGGAGGAGATTCACGACGAGCGCCGCCGGATCGGGCCGGTCAGCACCGCCGAGTGGAAGGTGATCGCCATCATGGGCACGATGATCACCCTCTGGATCGCGAGCACCTGGCTGCCCGTCTTCGACACCTTCCTGGTGGCCGTCGTCGGCGCGGTGGCGATGTTCCTGCCCGGCATCGGCCTGTTCACCTGGAAGGAGGTCCAGCAGGTCACCGGCTGGGACACCCTGATGGTGATCGGCGGGGTGACGTCGCTGGGCCAGGCGTCGTCGCGGACCGGGCTCGCGACGTGGCTCGCCGAGTCGGCCCTCGGCGGCCTCGCCGACTGGAACGCCGTGGCGCTCATCGCCGCGATCAGCGCCTTCACGGTGGTCATCCACCTGATGCTGCCGATCGCCCCGGTGATCAACGCCGTGATGATCCCCCCGATCATGGTGCTCGGCGCGGCGGCCGGCGTGAACCCGGCCCTCTACGCGCTGCCGGTCATCTTCACCGCGTCGTGCGCCTTCCTGCTGCCGCTCGACGCCGTGCCCCTGGTCACCTACAGCCGCGGCTACTACCGAATGTTCGACATGCTGCCGCCGGGCCTGGTGATCAGCGCAGTCTGGGTCGTGCTGATGACGATGCTGCTGATCGGGATCGGCCCGCTGGTGGGGCTGTTGTAGGCCGCGTCACAAACAGATCCCGAATCGATCCTCCAGTCGTGATATCGTGCCTCCGCGTAACGGGTTCGGGGAGTCACCGTACGCGGGCGATGCCGCCCGCCGGATCTCCCGGCGAGGAAGGAAACATGCGTTCTGCCACCATGCGGCGCCTGCTCTCGCTGTCGGCCGCGCTGGCCACCCTCGGGCTGCTCGGCGCGCCGACGGCGCTCGCGCAGCTCGACCGGAGCCGGTGCGCCGACTGTCACTTCGCCAACCCCTACACCGAGCCGGCTCAGAACCACCTGCACGAGTGGAGCCTGTCGCCGCACCGCCGCGCAGACGTCGGGTGCGACCGCTGTCACGGCGGCAACGCGGACACGTTCGAGTCGTGGCAGGCGCACCAGGGTGTGCTGGGCAGCTTCAACCCGTCGAGCCCCGTCCATCGCACCCAGTTGCCGGCGACGTGCGGCTCCTGCCATATCGGCCCCTACGTCAACTTCCAGTCGAGCCGGCACCACGAGCTGCTGACCCAGGGGGACCGCCGCGTCCCCACCTGCTCGAACTGTCACGGCAGCGTCAGCGGACAACTGCTGTCGCCGGAGGGGCTCGAGCGCCAATGCGCGGAATGCCACGGCCCGGACGGCATAGTGCCCCGCCCCGGACGGGCTGCCGACGCGCGGCTCCTGCTCGAAGGCATCGCCGACGTGCGCGAGTCGCTCGACGCGGCCAGGCATCTGATCGACCGCGTCCGCGACGCGGACCGGCGGAGCACGCTGGAGGGAGCGTACCTGCAGGCCGAGGTCCCGTTGATCGAGGCGCGCCGGGCCGGCCACCGCTTCGTCTTCGACCAGCTCGAGGAACGTCTGGCGACGGCGAGAGAGCGGATGGCCGCGCTGTTGAGCGAGCTGGTAAACCCGTCGCCGTGACGGCGCCGCACTCGCCTCCACAACCGCTGATTCCGCACGTGACAGCGGATGGTTGACGCGCCCGCCTCCCAGGTCGACCGGCGGCGCAGATCGATGACTGGCGACATGACCTTCAAGCGAATCCTGCTGCCGACAGACTTCAGCGACACCGCCGAGCACACGCTCGGCTATGCCCGCGAGATGGCCGAACGGTATGGCGCCGAGGTTCACTTGCTGCACGTCGTGGCGGACCCGACGCCGCAGAACTGGGCGGTCGGCGCGGCGGCGCTCGTCGTCTCCGACCTGCTCAAGACGTGGGAGGCCGACGCGGAACAGCGTCTCGCCGAAATCTCCCTGGACGGCATCGAGACCATACGGGCGATCCGCGTCGGTCACGCGTTCGTCGAGATCCTGCAGTACGCCACCGACAACGCGATCGACCTGATCGTGATGGGCACGCACGGGCGCGGGCCGGTCAAGCACCTGCTGCTGGGCAGCGTGGCGGAGAAGGTCGTTCGCAAGGCCCCCTGTCCGGTACTGACCGTGCGGCAGCCCGGCCACGAGTTCGTCATGCCGGTGGCGTCGGCCGCGGAGTGACTCCAGCTACGGCAGGGCCAGCGCCACCCATTCGGGGATCTCGTCGCGCGACCCAACCGCGACCACGATGTACTGCCGGCCTTCATGCAGGTAGGTCATCGGGCCGCCGGTAGTGCCGGCAGGCAGCTCCGTCTCCCACACCACCTCGCCGGTGGCCTTGTCGTAGGCCCGGAACTTCCGGCCCCAGCGCCACGACTGGTCCTGCTCCGGATCGGACGGGTCGCCATCGCCGCGGAGCGTGCCGATGACGGCGTCGCTGCCCTCGCCGAGGAACAGCAGGCTGCCGGTGACGAGCGGCGCCGGGCGGTTGGGGATGCCGAGCGGCGGCAGGTCGAGGTCCCTCAGCCGCGGGTGGTTGCGCGGCCCGTCGCCGTTGGGGACCATCCAGGCCAGCTCGCCGCGGTTGAGATCGAGGGCGGTAATGCGGCCGTAGGGCGGCTTGGTGATCGGGAGGCCGTGCGGTCTCGGCGTCGGCACACGCACTTCCCCGCGGGAGGTCGCCCAGGCCAGCGTGGCGTCCTCGGACGTGGTCGGGGAAACGCTCCAGACCGTCGGCTGCGTGTGGGACACCGCGTAGTAGATGCCGGTCTCGGGATCGAACGCCCCGGTGTGCCAGTTCCCGGCTCCCCAGCCGCCGGGGACGGTCAGGGTGCCGAGCTTGCCGCCGGGCTCGCCGCTGCGCGGCCACGGCGGCGTGAACAGCGGACCCAGCACCAGCGACTCCACCGCTTCGAGCGCCGCGGCGCGCAGCTCCGGGGTGAAGTCGATGAGGTCGTCGACGGTGACGCCCTGCCGGTCGAACGGCGGCGGCTTCGTCGGGAACGGCTGCGTCGGCGAGGTCCGCTCGCCCGGCACGATGGATTGCAGAACCTTGCGCTCCTCGATCGGCCACACCGGCTCCCCGGTCTCGCGGTCGAAGACGTACAGGAACGCCGTCTTGCTCGGCTGCATCACCGCCTCGATGCGTCGCCCGTCCACCGTGATGTCGCCGAGTATGGGCGGTCCCACGGTGTCGTACTCCCAGACGTCGTGGTGCACCATCTGGAAGTGCCACACCCGCTCGCCGGTCGCGGCGTCGAGCGCGACGAGGCTGTCCGAGAAGAGGTTGTCGCCCGGCCGGTGGCCGCCGTAGACCATCCCGGTCGGCGCCGAGAGCGGCACATAGACGTACCCCAGCTCCTCGTCGGCGGTCAGGCAGCACCACGAGCCGAGGTCGCCCGAATAGCCGCCCGAGCCGTCGCCCCAGGTATCGGCTCCGAGCTCTCCGTCCCGCGGGACCACGTGAAACGTCCAGAGCAGCTCGCCGGTCCGCACGTCGAAGCCGCGGACATCCTCCGGGGCCGCCTCCCGCACGACGCCGCCGTCGCCGGCTCCGCCGGTGGTGCCGGCCACCACCACGACGTCGCCGACCACGATCGGTCCGGCCGTCCAGTCGAACTCGCCGGCGAGCGGATGCTCCCAGTCCAGGTCGACGCGGCCCTGATCGGCGAGGCCGAACGACGCGACCCGCCGGCCGGTTTCCGCATCCAGCGCATACAGGTACCCGCCCCGGACCAGCAACAGCCGCCGAGCCGTGCCGTCGGTCCACCAGGCGGCGCCGCGGGTGCTGCCGCCGGCCACCTCCGCCTCGGTGGCGGCGAACGGCGGCTGGCGCCAGACCGTCTCGCCGGTGGCCGGATCGAACGCCTCCAGCAGCCCGTGCGCGTTGGGGGCATAGAGCACGCCGTCGACCAGGATCGGCGTCGACCGCAGGTAGGCGCTGACACCCAGATCCGGGAATGCCGCCTGCAGTTGCGGGTCGGCGGCCGGCCGGCGCCAGACGATCTCCAGGTCGCCGACGTTCTCGTGGTCGATTCGGTCGAGCGGCGAGTAGCGCGTGAACGCCGCGTCGGCGCCGAAGTAGCGCCAGCCGCCGTCGGGAGACTGCGCCGCGGCGGGAACGGCCGCCGTCATCAACAGAGTTGCCAGGAGTCTTGAAGTGATATCGCGCATCGCTATAGGGAGCCTTGCGACGGGTTTGACGGCGCCAGTCTGCGATCAGGGCTTGGCGACGTTCCAGTAGATGCCCGCCCCGCCGTAGGTCTTGCCCAGCTCGGCCAGCCAGACCGCCCGCTCGATCTCCTCGGGGCTCCCGTCCAGCGTTGCGAAGGCGTAGATGGCCTGGCCCCGGTTCTGGCCCGGCGCCTCGTCGCCCGCGTACGTGTAGACGGCATAGCCCTTGTAGGCCCACTGCCGGCTGCCGTCGCGGCGCGGGATCACCTCCCAGAAACCGCTCGACCGCGCGTCGGCCGCGGCGTGGAACGGGCGCCACGCCTTCAGGCACTCGGCGTCCGCGCAGGCGTCGCCGCCCAACTGCTTCCCCCGGCGGTAGGCGTTCTTGAAGCTGTCCCGCAGGTTGCGGCCGCCCCAGTACTTCTCGAACGCGGAGCCGCTGTACAGCGTCATGCCGTCGAGCGACAGGGCGTCGCCGTAGCCCTCGAGAGCCGTCACCGCCACCTGCGGCGGCCGGAAGTTCCCGGTCAGCACGGCCAGGCTCCAGTGCTCGTCGGCGCTCCGGCCGTGCGCGTCCCCGGGCAGCAGGTCCCCGCGGTACCGGTACAGGGGCCGGCCCCGGTAGGCCCACTGCCGGGAGCCGTCCACGCGGCTCACGACCGAGAAGTCGCCCACGTCGAGGGCCAACGCGGGGGCCGGGACGGGCTGCCAGTCGCTCGCGCAGCGGCGGTCGGAGCAGGTCCGCTCGTCGCCGGCGGCTTCGTTGTCGGGCGCGTAGAGCGTGAAGCCCTCGAAATCCGTCAGCACGACGGCCTGGGCCGACGCTACGAGTCCGGCCTCGATGCCGGCCGGCAAATCGATGGACCGGGCGGGCTCGAAGCGGGCGACCCGCCATTCCGGAGGCGGCATCAGCGCCCCGGCCGCGGCTGCGCGCTCGGCGAGCTTCAGGTTCGCCGTCTCGGCCAGACCGACGTTGGTCGCGACTTCGCCCGGCTCCTCCTCCAGGGACCACGTGTGCAGCGGACGCGACTGGTAGGCCCACTGCAGGCGGCCGTCCGGGCGACGGACCGGCGACCAGTCGGCGAAGGATCGGGCATCCCCCGGCGCAAGCAGCGGGGGAAACTCCACGGCGCAGTCGTCGACGCAATCCGCCACCCCGGGTCCGCTGTCCGCGCGGAACAGCAGGGTTCCGCCCTCCGCATCCCCGAGCCGGATCCAGAGCAACTGGGCGGCCGACGCGTTCAGCTCCCGGACCACCTCCACCAGGGTCACCCCCGGCGGCACGGTCTGGGGCGCCGACTTCTCCTCCGCCGGCGCGGCAGTCGGCGCGCTCAGCGTGAACACGGCTGCCGCCGCGGCCACGACCGCCCACCGAACCGGCAGCCGACACCGTTGCAAACGCATCATGGCAGCTCTCCAGCCTTCCACGTCCGACTTCACACGAGCACCTCGCTGAACGGCCGCGACACCTGGTTCGACTCGCTGCCCCACCGGCCGCTCGCCACCCCCAGCGCCTGCTGCACGGTGAAGCCGACGCGAGTCGCCGCGTCGCCCTCCGCCGCGACGTGCAGGCCCGTCCTCATTCGCCCCCCGCCGCTGCCGGCGGTGAGAATCGGGTAGCGCTTCATCGAGTGCATCCGCGCCTCGCCGTGGTCGGTGAAAGCAAAGACCACGGTGCGATCGAGCAGCGTGCCCTCCCCTTCCCGTATCCCGTCCAGCGTCTGCACGAGCTCGCGGAAGAAGTCCATCATCCGCTCGCCCAGCCACTTGCAGGTGGGCTGATACCCGAGCTCCCTGTCGATAGGCTCCTCGTGCGTCAGGGCGTGGTACGCGTTCACTTCTCCGGGGCGGCGCAGCCGCGAGAACGCCGAGCCCATCGTGAGATTGAAGATCCGCGTCTGGCCGCATGCCATCGCGTGAGCCAAGAGCCGCGCGTACTGCCGGTGGGTGCGTTCGACCTGCTCGACGAGCGCCCCGATCTCCTCCGTCCCTGCTTCGGGAACCGTGCAGGCGGGCAGCGGCGCCGGCCGGTCGAGCTCGAACGCCAGCTTCTGCTCCAGGTCGCGCACCGACGAGAAGTACTCGTCCAGCCGCTGCCGGTCCGACGCCGACACCGCGGACATCAGCCTCTTGCGCTGCTCGGTGACCGCGGACAGCACGCTGTGCCGCACCATCACCGCCGGGTCGGCCTCGAAGTCCGCCACGTTCGGATCCTGGAAGCCGTCGCCGAAGATGCGGGCGTACAGCGCCAGGGGCGACGTCTCGGACGGGTTGAGGCCGCTGGACCCGCGCGCGCTCCAGCTCGCGCTGCTGTCGCCGTCGCAGGTCGCCTCCAGGGAGCGGAACCGCGTGCCGCGGCCGATGTGCTCGCCGATGAGAGTATCGATGCTCGTCGAGTAGTCGCCGCCGTTGCGCGACACCATGCCGGTGGCCTGCCCCTGGGCGCCGGAGTAGTGGTTCTGGTTCACCTTGCCGTCCAGAAACACCTGCATGCCGCTGAACAGGTTGATCTTCGACTTGACGGGCTGCAGTCCGGCCAGGTGCTCGGGCAGCTCGTAGTCGGGACCGGTGGCCGCGGGCTCCCAGTGGTTGGGCGTCAAGCCGAGGCCCCAGAACCACGTGCCGAAGCAGGGCGGCAGGGGCGCGGCGGGAGCGCCGGCGGTTGCGGCGTAGGCCGTCCCGTGCGTGTTCAGGAAGCACTCCAGCACCGGCAGCCCGAGGGCGACGGCTGCGCCGCCCTGCAGCATGCCGCGCAGGACGGTGCGCCGGCCGATCTCGCGTGTAGCACTCATGTCGGTTTCCTCTCCAACCGATCTCCCGCCGATCCTCCGACCGGATTCCGCCCGGCCGCACTCTGCCGGCGAACGCTCCGGTCACTCCATCGGGAACCCGCGGTCACCTCGTCGGGAACCCGCCCTTCGCCCCGATGGGCACCCACCGGTCACCCGGCATCCCGCACCACGGTGTAGAAGTCCGGATTCCGTGCGATGCGGCGCATCAGCGCGCGCCATTTCACGCCGCCGTCCGCCAGCTCCGCCTGCACGTCCGCGAGCCAGGCCCGCTCGTCGTCCGTCGGCAGCCGCGCCGCGCCGTAGGAGAACGCCCGCTCGACGAAGCAGGAGGTCGCCCGCGGCTCGTCCCGGAGCGCCGCGGCCAGCCCCGGCGGCCCTTCATAGGTCCTGCCGTTGAGCTCGCCGCTGGTGTCGATCGGCGCGCCGTTCTCGGTGGTCCGGTACCCGCCGGCCGCATCGAACACCTCCAGCGTGAGCCCGATGGGATCCGTCAGGTTGTGGCAGCTCGCGCACGCCGGGTTCTCCCGATGCTCACGGAGACGGTCGCGCGTCGTCCGGAAGTCGGGGTTGTACGTATCCTGCAGCAGGCTGAAGTCGACGTCCGGGGGCGGCGGCGGCACCCGCCGGCACAGGAAGATCTCCTGCACGGCCTGTCCCCGCAGCGTCGGCGACGACCGCCCGGGATGCGAGTGCAGGGCCAGGAAGCTCACCTGAGCGAGCAGGCCCACGTGGCTGTCGCCCTCGGGAAATCGGTACGGCACCCACGGCACCGCCCCACCCAGCTCCTGCGAGCGCGGCAGCGGCACGCCGTAGATGGCGGCCAGCGGCGGGGTCAGGAACGTGTCGCGCGAGACGAACAGATCGCGGTAGTCGCGGTCCCTGTGCAAGAGGTGATCGACGACCGTCCGCAGGGTCTGCTCGCGCGCGTCGTCCTCGACGTTCTTGGTGAACCGCGGGAACAGGCTCGCATCGATGGAGAGTGTCGCGAAGCGATCGAACTGCAGCATGTCCGAGAAGAACGCCCGCAGCCCCTGCTCGACCCGCGGCGACGCCAGCAGCCGCTCGACCTGCGCGTCGAGCCCGTCCGGCGTCAGCAGCTCGCCCGACTCGGCGGCGTCGAGGAGCAGTCCGTCCGGCGCGCTGTCCCACAGGAAGAAGCTGAGCCGGGAGGCGCGCGACCAGGCGTCCAGCCGCAGCGTGCCGGGGTCGGCGGGATCGGGCTCGCTGCGCTCCACGCGGAACAGGAACTCCGGCGCCACCAGCATCCCGGCCAGCGCCGCGCGCAGTCCTCCGTAGTGGTCGTCGAGGGTCTCGGCCGCGGTGCGCGCCACCGCCACGTACAGATCGATCTCGTCGCCGGTCAGCGGACGCCGGAACAGCAACCGCCCGGCCCGCGTGACGAACCGCGCGGCGCAGGCGTCGTCGGGCGCGTCGTCCGCCTCCGGCCGGCACCCGATGAGCGTGGCCCGCCGCGACGGATCCGTCACCTGCGCGGCGACCAGTTGGGCCAGCGCCTCGAAGCGCTCGATCTCGGCCGCGCTCAGCGTGCTCCGCCGGGCCCCGAGCGCCAGCAGCCCCCGGTCGCGGACGCCGAGCACCGTCGTGCCTTCGTCCACCTGGATGCTGGGCCCGAATATCTCGTGGACGGCGCGCTGGTACTGCGCCGGCGTCAGGCGCAGGAAGGTCATCTCGCCCGCCGCGCCGGCCACCGCCGACGCACCCAGGATCAGTCCGGCCAGCAGAGCCGCCGGCAGTCCGCGGCAAGGGCCCGCGCAGAACCGGGAGCGGCGGGGCGCCCGCGTCGCAGGCATGTGCATCCTCCCGTCCATGTCCTCACTCCGGATCGAGGGTGACGTTCTCGCTCACCGCGGGGCCGCTGAGCAGCGGGCCGGGGCCCACCGCGTCGGCCACGACCTCGCCGGAGAGGGTCGCATGGAACGCGGGGACCGCCTCCAGAAAGTAGGCGGCCGAGATCGCCGTGTTCTCCCCGGTCCGCGGGTCGGGCGCGCCGTCGGCCAGGCGCCGCATGGCGTAGTACACCCCGGCCAGGTCGACCTGCGCGTTCTCCTCGCCGCGGATCGCCAGGTAGTGGAAGTAGTCGCGCCAGGGCTGGTAGCCGCCGATGATGCCCGCCGCGCTGCCGTCGTCCGCCAGCTCCAGGCGCAACCGGGTTCCGGTGAACCGCAGGATCGCGTAGAACTGCGACTCGCCCTGCATCGAGAAGTCGCCCGGCTCGATGGTGAGCACCCGACTCTCGATGCGCCCCCTGAACACGCTGTGCGAGCGCGGGTCTGGATCGACCACGTACGTCGCGCCCGACAGCACGCCGCCGCGGGCGTCCCGCATGGCGACGTTCAGCGCCCGGTCGAAGGCGACCGTGACCTCTCCGTCACTGTCCAGGTCGTCGCCGGTGATCGACATCAGCCAGGCCGGCATCGCATCCAGCGCGGTGTCCCAGGCGATGTCCTCGTTGTACGGCCGCACCGGCCGCCGCACCTGGTAGACCTCGAAGCAGCCCAGCGCGCGCCACATCCGGTTGTCGACGCCCCGCTCACCGCTTTCGGGATTCTCGAACCCATCGGGCTCCACCCGGCCGTTCAGATTGAAGCCGTAGGCGAACCGGCCGTGCGCGGTATGGACCTGCGGATCGGAAACGAGCACCGGCACGTTGCCCGGGTTGACCTCGACGCCGTTCAGTTCGGGAAGCTCCGCGATCTCGACGCGGTTGCCGTCCCGATCCACGCCGCCGTTGGCGAGAATCGCTATCGCCTCTTCCTCGCTGAAGCCCCGGCGGACCAGGCGCCGCACCTTCAGATCGGCCAGCCCGCCGTTGTATCCCCGCGGGCAGGTGTCCGTGTTCGCGTAGGTCGCGGTGTGGACCATGGAGATCACGTAGCCGCGGGTCTCCGCGGACGCGGCCCGCGGGGCGCCCGCGAGGACCAGCGCGAGGACCGAGAGACACGCGCCGACGAGTCCCACCCGGAAGATCCATCGAGGCCACGCGTCGCCAGCCGTCATTGCTCCTCCCGTCGTCTCCGGCTCGTGCCGTGTGGTGCGCTGCCGTCGGGACCATGTCGCGCCGCGCGGAACGTCACGGGCACAATCCGCCCACCATGCCCGCACGGGAGATGGATGTCAACACAGGCGTCGCATCTCGGCCGCGTCGGGCGCGCCCGGGCACCGCCCGAAGCCGCGCAAGGGAACCGCCTGAAGGCTGGGTTCGGTGGCCCGTATACTGGTGGAAGACTGTCGCGCCGGACAACCCCATGAGCATCAACGAGACCGCACGGTTCCTCCAGTCGCTCCGCACCCGGCACGAACGCGTCGACGAGCTGCCGCAGGCGCTGATGCCGCCGGACCTCGCGGCGGCCTATCAGGCCCAGGCCGCGCTGGTCGACGGGCTGTGCGCGCACTGGGGCGGCACGACGGCCGGCTACAAGGTGGCGCTGACCAATCCCGCCGCGCAACGCATGCTGGGCGTGCCCTATCCGGTGTTCGGCCGCCTGTTCACGGCGCGGCTGCACGAGTCGGGCGTCACCCTGCGCGCCGCCGACTACGTCATCCGGCTGATCGAGGTCGAGATCGCCTTCCGCATGGCGGCCGACGTGCCGGTGATCGAAGGGGGCCACAATCGCCGGTCCATCGCCGAGCACATCGGGGCGCTCTATCCGGCCATCGAGCTGGTCGAGCATCACTTCGCGGGCCTCGACCGGTTCACGCCGGAGTCGTTCGCGGCCGACATCGCCATTCACAGCGCCTGGATCCACGGCGCGCCGGTGGACGACTGGCGCGGGCTCGACCTCGCCGCGCAGCCGACGCGGCTTCTCGTCAACGGCGAAGAGCGACTGACCGGATCGGGGGGCAACGTTCTGGGCCACCCGCTCGAGGTCATGGCGTGGCTGGCCAACGAGCTTCCGCGCCACGGGCTCGCCCTCTCGCGCGGCGATTTCGTGACCACCGGGGTGACCACCGACGTCATCTACCCCACCGAGGCGGGAGAGCGGCTGACCGCGGACTTCCCGGGGATCGGGCGCGTCGAGCTGGGCTTCGAGTAGGCGGACGGCACGGATACCGGCGGCGTCGAATTGCGCCTGCCCGATACCGCGCCAGTCCCGCAGCATGGTCAGGAAGACCCTGCGGGTCTCTTCGTGCCGGCCTGTCGAAGAATCGGCAGAGCCGCCCGTCCGTCCGCCGGGGCGTGCGTTGGACGTTTCGGTCTCGTTCCGGATGTTCGCGAGGTCGATCTTCGGCAGGATTTCAATCACCGTTCCCCGGCGCGTCTCGATGATTCCGACGTAATTCTGCGCGTGGACAGGACGCGAGTTTTCCGCCCGACCGACCGCCCCGCCTCCGCTACTCCTCCGCTACCCCCCGTACCCCTACAGGAGGCGAACCGATGAGTTCCCTCGCGATGCCGTCGACGGTCCGGAAGTCCCAGTTGGGATTCGCGAGCGTCTCCCGCACTCTCGCCCAGTCGGGCGTCGTCCCGGTGCTCGACGTCGTCCCGGTGCTCGGTCATGAAGATCTCAGGGCTGACCATCCAGAATCCTTGACCGGCCGGTATCTTTACAGCGACGCGCTCAACGAAGGCCGGGGCGTGAACCAGGGCGTGAACCCGGGCGACCACTCGGCGGCGGGGGAAACGCAGCCCGTGGCGGGAGAAATGACGGCGATGGTCGAGGCGATGGCCACGCCCAAGTTGACGTAACCGCCGTTTATCGGACTCAGCGGCAGATCGCGCTGACCAGCTCGCTTGGGGGAGGCTCATCCGTGCGAAGGCCCTTGACCTGTCCTGAACAAAACCGGGGACCCCTTCAGATTCGATCGCTTCCCTTCCACAGGCGTACCAGGAAGCGATCATCCTTTTCGATGAGGTCAGGCTCTGTGCCATTGTGCGCGCGCATCCCATCAATGATTCTGCGAGGCACTCCGAGGCCGGTGGCTTCGATGTAGCGGTAGTCGCGCAGCACCTCCTTGATCAGCTCGTTGCGCGAAGCGCGGTATCCGGCCCGCATCTTATCGACGGTGACCGTGTTCGGGAGGCGTCCGGGAGAG
This sequence comes from Vicinamibacterales bacterium, assembly GCA_963662835.3. GTDB lineage: Bacteria > Acidobacteriota > Vicinamibacteria > Vicinamibacterales > UBA8438 > WTFV01. The sequence continues at coordinate 1,898,784 of CAXXVU020000002.1, read as the reverse complement.
ATGATCTCGATCCGGTCGGTGTAGATGGAAAGCTCGATGTCGGTCACGGTGATGGTGTAGTCACGGTGCGCGACCGCGTTGACCAGCGCTTCACGCACGGCTTCGAGCGGGTAGTCCCAGCGCTCCAGGCGCCGCCCGCCGCTTTCGATCCAGGCGGTCACTTCGATGTTGCGGCGCACGAAGTCGAGGGCTTGCTCGATGACGCCCGCTTCAACAGCGTTGCCAGCCTCCGAAAAAGTACGTGGCAGCAGAGGGTAGAGCGGCTGCCCGGGATCGTCCGACGGGGCTGGGAACAGGGATACTGCGGGCCCTCGCAACATCGACCTGGCCTTCGCGTCATAGTCCTTCTTGGTGCCGGAGTAGGCCGCTGCGCTGATTCCGGCCTGGGGGAGGAAGCGGTTTGGCTTCAGTCCGAAGAGCAGCAGCCCGCCCGCGCTCGGCATTGGTCGGGTGCGGTCTTCGGCCATCAACTCGGTGTTGACCAGCAGGCGCAGCCAGGACTCGAGGTCCGTATCCTCGGGAGCCCCCTGCTGGCGCAAGTTACGGAAGTAGTTCACTAGGCGTCGCGAGTCGAGGTCGTCGAACGTCGCGCCGGAAATCGGCTTGCGGTCGTACTGTAAGTGCCCGGACTGCATATAGAGGCGCGCTTCCTCTGCGTTCGTCGCATCGCGGGTGGTCGTGCCCACCCGAACCTGCGTCACCCACGCCGTTCCGCGCTTGGCCTTGTAGGGTTTGTCCGGCGCGTCGGCGGGAAGCGAGATGATTCCGACAACGTTTCCATGGTCCAGCTTCAGGGTCTCCCAGAACGGAATGGCCGCGGGGCGAAGGTGCACACGCGCGACCTCCATGATCCATTCCTCGATCTGCTTCGGTTCGCGGGCCAAACCCGTAACGGTACCGTCGTCTTCAACGCCGAGAAGGAGATGTCCCCCCTCCAGGTTCAGCAGTGCCGCCAGCTCCTTGGCGAGTCGCTCAGGGATGACATCGTCCCGTTTGAACTCGACGCCCGAGTTCTCGCCGTTGCGGATCAGCTCTTCCAGCTCGGTTCGGTTCATCGGTACTGCTCCTCAGAACCCGTACTTCCGACGCCGGCGTTCGAAGGCTTCCTTGCCGCCTTCGAGGATCTCCTCGACCAGCTCGCGCACGGGCTTGGCATCGATCGAGCCCATGTGCTCGGGGGCGATGCGCGCCCGGCCGTGCTCGGCTTCGCCAGTGGCGGAAAGGCCGACGATCAACTCGGCATCGCCGAGGACCGGGATGTTGGCATTGTGGGTGGAGAATAGAAACTGCCGGCGCTGCTTCTCCCCGCGCATGCGCGGGACGACGCCCTCGGTGATGAAGCGGTTGTCGAGATCGTCCTCCGGTTGATCGACGATGAGCGGCGCTTCGGACTCGAGCAGCAGCAGGAGCAGGACCGCGGTGGCCTTCTGGCCGGTGGAGAGGTCCTCGAGCGCCTGCCACGCCGGGGGCTCCCCGGCGGGAGCCGTATTGAGTCGGATCGCGGTCGTCGGGGGCAGGTCGAGTTCCTCGACGCGCATCAGTACCTCGGGCTCAGCCTTGGCGAGGCGCTCGCCTTGGGCTGGCGTGATGCCGAACGTCTTGTTCAGCGCCTCCGCGCCGGAACGGCAGGCCTCGACGAACTGAGTGAGTGAGAGGTCGCGAGCGCCCCGGAGGCCTTCGATCGCTTCGGACAGTCGCCCGCCAACCTTCTCCCGGAGGAGGTTGAACAGCGGCTCGCGGTCGCCGGCCGCGGTCACCTCCACCTGCACCCGATCACGGAGCTTCTTGTTGACTTCCTTCGCCGCGCCGTCCAGGCGTCGGAACTCCTGCGCCTTGAAGTCCTCCCACTCCGCCAGCAGGCTGCGGCGGCGGTCGGCCTTCTCCTTCTCGGTGCGCTGAGCCGAGGTCTGCCGCTCGCGCAGAGGCCGCAGCTCCTCGATCTGCCGCCGCAGGCGGATGAACTCCTCGCCGTCCACGCGCGACTTCTGCAGCTCGCGGAGGATCTGTTCGTAGACCTCTTGGACATTTTTCTTGCGCGTCTCCCACTCGGTGCGCACTTGGGCGACACCCTCGTCGGCGCGCGCCAGCGCTTGCTCCAGGTCCTTCGCGATTCGCTGGAGTTCGCGGTCGAGCGTTTTGAAGATGTCGTTCAAGCGCTGCAGGATCGCCTTTCCGGGCAGATCATCGAGAGCCTTGGCGGAGAGGAACACGCGGTCCATCGGGACTTCGCGCTTCAGGGTTTCGAGACATTCGCGGAATGACGCGAGGCGCTCCGGAATGGAGGCAAGCAGGCGTTCCTCGCGCACGAGCAGACTCTGCTCCTTGAGCCGATCCTCGAGCCCGGCTTCGTGAAAGCGCTCCAGCGTCTCTTCGAGGCCCGGAAGCGCTGCCAGACGCTCCTCGGTCTGCGCCAACTCGGCGCGCGTGTCGACCAGGCCCTTGCGGCTCTTCTCCAGCGCGCGGCGGAGGTCGGCCTTCTTGCGCGGGAGGTCGTCATCGAGATCGATGAAACGGTCGAGCAGGCGGGTCAGCTTCTCGCGGCTCTTGGTCAGCTCCGAGATCTCATGCTGGCCGAAGACCTCGACACGCGGCAGCATGTCCTGGGGCGAGAGATTGGACACCTCGCCATGATCGTCCCGGACCAGTGGCGGGTTCGGGATCGTGCGCTCTATGCGGTAATCGCGAACCGCCGGGCGATGGGCGCGAACCAGGAGCGAGATCTTGGTCCCGTTCTTTAGGACGTGGCGGATGATGCCCTCGAGGGCCCTGCGCGCCTCGTCGCCGACGGCCTCGACGCCCAGCACCGTGCGGATGCTCTCGATCACGGTCGACTTGCCGGTCCCGCGCCCCCCAACCAGGACGTTGAGATTCGGATTGAAGTGGATAGCAGCGCCGTCGAGGAATCCTCCCTCCCAGGCGAGCGCGACGAGCTCGGCGTGCTCCTCTGGCTCCAGCTTGCCTTCCTTGGGATTGAGGCGGATGCGCGAGCCGGGGTCCAGAAAGGCTTGGCGCAACCCCTCGATCGTCACCTCTGACATCTTTATCCAGCAGGTGGCCGAGCGATCGTCGAGGTCTTCGGGCTTGGCGATGTCCCTTGCGTTGACGACCGCGATGGCGAGCCCATCCTCGGCAGCAGGGTCGCGCAGGTAGTCGGGGTTCGTGTTCTCCACGATTTGCTTCGCGCTGTGGGGCAAGTCGGCAACGGGGCCGGGAATCTGGATCGCCAGCAGGTCCCCACTTCGCCATGCCTGGATGCGCGCCTGACCGGTGAGGACCTTGAGTAGCCCATTAGCGGTGGTCACGTGGGCAGCAATCGCAACACCGCCCTGCTCACGCACCTTGGCGAGGATGTCCACAAAGGCCTTGTCAGCCAACTTGATCGAGGGCTTCGTGTCGGTGATGCCGAACCCGCCGAGGTAGCGCGCGAGGAGGTCGTCCGCGGTGTCGGGGGCATAGATGCACAGAACGTGAATACCCTCGCTCGACGACAACTCGAAGCCGGGAAAGATGTGGATGCCACGTCCCTCGGCGGCGGCGCGGAATGCGGCGACGCCGCCCGCGTGGTTGTGGTCGGTGATGGCGAGCACGGAGACGCCGAGGTCCGACGCTTTCTGAACGATCGCCCTGGCGTGATCGACAGCGTCGCCGGACGGTGCGTTGCCCCGGTACGTGGAATCGTAGTGGTGAGGGTTCACCTGAAGCGCGCAACGATGGAACACCGCGCCGCTCGGGAGTTCTCTTGCCTTGGTGATCACATCAACGGCAGCCATGGAGTACCTCCACGTTTGGGCCAGGCGGCCCGCCTCGCGCTGTCGCCGCCAGTTCGGCGGGCGCGACGGATACTACCACTCGCGACGCAACCAGGGCGCGCCACCTCGCCGGGTTGCCGCTCTGCCGCCCGAGGTGGTGGCCATTTGCACACGGAGATCCGCTCGACAATGTTACGCGCCGGCGGCTGTGCTACGCTGGCTCCTCGATGAGCGGCGACACGAAGTGCACCATCGCGACCGTGCTTGTGGCGCAGGCCGTCGTGGTGGTGACAGTGCTGTCACGCTGCAAACCAGGCTGCAGCAGCTCGGCGCGCGACTGGGGAGCACGGCGGCCGCCGGCTGGGCTCGCCGATCGGCTTGGCCGGACCGAAGCCGCCGTCCGCCAGCGGGCGTCGCGGCTGCGCGCCGGGCAGCTTCGAGGGCGACTGTCGACGGCGCTGGCGGCCCGATGATCCGCGGTCCTGCCCAATGACGACAACACCGCAGAGGCGAACACAGAGAGCAACCATGGCAACCCAACCAACGGACCACAGCACGGACCCTACACCCGACACCGGTTCAGGTCCCTAAGCGAAAAGACCATCGCCGCCAGCACAGTGGGGTTGTCGCTCACGATCAGCGACAAGGCACTGAACCGCCGCGCCGCTGGACAGTGCCGCGGCTTGGTCGCGTCTAGAACTCGTACTCGGTGGTTCGGATCGTGACGTAGTACGCAACACGATCCGGCATCTTCGCGTACTCAACGCCAAGTCCTATGTTATCGAAGACCCATACATCGACGCGCGAACCATGCGATTCTGTGCATCCTCAGCCCTCCTTCGAAGGCTGTCGCCATACTTGCCAAGCAGGCGCAGGATGCCGACGGTCAAGGTGGCCATGAGTTCCAGATCGTCTGGAGCACGGCTCACTCCAGCGCCAGGACGGCGTCCCGCAACTCCATCAAGTGCGCCGCCCGGATGACGGTCGCACCCGCCGGGTCCGCGTTCGTCCAGACGGGCCCCTGCCGACCCGCGGCGGCATAGGCTTCCGCGAGCGCCGCCCGCAACTCCGTCAGGTGCACGCCCCTGACCGGCGTGACGCCGGGAGTCAGTGTCCGGTCCGTCCAATCGAACGGCGGCAGGCCCGCGCCCGTGCGCAGCGCGTCGATGCGCGCCCGCAGCTCCAGGAAGTGGATCGCCCGGACGGGCGTCGCCCCGCGCTCCAACGGATGATCGGCGAAGACGACCGGCGACGCCTGGAACACCGTCACCCGCTGCCCCGCCACCGTCAGCGCACCCGTCCGCGGCCCGCCCGCGTTGGCCGCCACCGCGTAGGTCACCGTTCCCGGGCCGCTCGCCGAGGCGCCGGAGGTCAGCGTCAGGAACGCCGCCTCGATGGCCGCCGTCCACGCGCACGTGGAACCCGTTGCAACCGTTGCCTCGCCCGCGCCGGCCGGCCACAGCACATCCCGGTGCAACGGCTCGACGGCGTAGCCGCAGGACACCGCCACCTGGAACGACTGGGTCGCCGAGCGGCCCGAGCCGTCCGCGTCGGTCGCCGTCACCGTCACCGCCGCCGCCCCCACCGACAACGCCGTCACCGTCACCACGCCGGAGGCCACCCCCGCCACCGCCGCCACTTCCGGCGCCGACGACTCGGCCGCATAGGTCAGGACGTCGCCGTCCCGATCCAGGAAGGCCGCCGACACGTCCACCGGGAGCGACTCGCCGACCTCCAGCACGCGGTCGGCCGGCGTCCCCACCACCTCGGGCCCCCGGTTGCGGCGGCCGCCACCACCACCACCACCACCGCCACCGCCACTACCACCGCTGCTGCCACCACCACCGCCGCCGTCGACGCTCACCGCGAACGCCTGCATCGCCGGCGTGTTCGAGCCGTCCACGTCGGTGGCCGCACCGTCACCGTCGCCGCGCCCTGCGACAGCGGGGTCACCGTCACCATCGACCCCAACGTCACCGCTGCCGCTACGGTCACCGGCGACGACGACGCCCCGTAGGTCAGCGCGTCGTCGTCCGGGTCCGCGAACGCACCCGACACGTCCACCGCCACCGCGCCGTCGGCCGTCCGCAGCGCCAGCGGGGTCAGCGTCCCCACCGCCTCCGGCGACCGGTTCGCCACCGTCACCGCGAACCGCTGCCTCGCCGTCGTGTTCGAGCCGTCCGCGTCGCGCGCCGTCACCGTCACCGTCGCCGTCCCGCTTGCCGCCGGCGTCACCGTCACCGTCGAGCCCGCCGCCGCCGCCAACGCCACCCGCTCATCCGACGACGACGCCCCATACGTCAGATCGTCGTTGTCCCGATCCCGGAACGCATTCGCCACCTCCACCGTCTCGTCGCCGTCCTCGACCCGCAGCGACAGCGCCCGCAGCGTCCCCACCGGCTCCGGTGACCGGTTGCCCCCCACCGTCACGTCGAACGTCTGCGTCGCCGAGGTGTTCGAGCCGCCGCGGTCGGTCGCCGTCACCGTCACCTCCGCCGTTCCCAGGTCCACCTGCGTCAGCGTCACCCGCGAGCCCGACATTGAAACCGTCACCGCCGACGGGTTCGACGACTCCGCCCCGTAGGTCAGCGTGTCGCGGTCCGGATCCCGGAACGCCCCCGACACGTCCACCGTCAAGGCGCCGCCCTGCAGATCCAGCGCCTTGTTCTCCAGCGTCCCCACCCGCTCCGGACCCGCGTTCTCCGGCACGGTCACCTCGAACCGCTGCTCCGCCGACGTGTTCGACCCGCTGCGGTCGGTCGCCGTCACCGTCACCGTCGCCGTTCCGTCCGAGACCGGCGTCACCGTCACCGCGGTCCCCGACGCCGACGCGCGCGCTACCGCTGTGGCCGACGACTCCGCCCCGTAGGTCAGCGTGTCCCCGTCCGGGTCCCGGAACGCGGCCGCCACCGCCACGGTCGCCGCCCCGTCGGCCACCCGCCGCGTCAACGCGGCCAAGCTCCCCACCGCCTCCGGCGAACGGTTCGCCACCGTCACCTCGAACCGCTGGATCGCCGACGTGTTCGAGCCGTCCGCGTCGGTCGCCGTCACCGTCACCGTCGCCGTCCCGCCCGATACCGGCGTCACCGACACCGTCGATCCCGATGCCGTGGCCGTCGCCACCGCCACGGCCGAAGACGACGCCCCGTACGTCAGGTCGTCCCCGTCCGGGTCCCGGAACGCGACGGATACCTCCACCGTCTCGGCCCCGCCCGGCACCCGCAGCGACAACGTCGAGAGCGTGCCCACCGCTTCCGGCGAGCGGTTCGCCACGGTCGCTACGAACGTCTGCGTTGCGGACAACCCGCCCTCGTCGGTCGCCGTCACCGTCACCGTCGATGTCCCGCCCGATACCGGCGTCACCGTCACCGTCGATCCCGATGCCGTGGCCGTCGCCACCGACTCGTTCGACGACGACGCCTCGTAGGTCAACCCATCGCCGTCCGGATTCTCGAACGCACCCGATACGTCCACCGACACCGCGCCGTCTGCCACGCGCAGCGACAGCGCCGACAATGTGCCTGCCGGCATCGGTGGCCGGTTGACTTCCACGGTCGTCACCGCGACCCGGATCAGGTCGGCCGCGTCGCGTCCCGTTGCGCTCCGAATCGGGCTCGTGCCGGGTGTGTAGCTGACGGTCACCTCTTCCCCCGCGGCGGCCGATGCCGCCAGCGTCAGCGTCAGGGTCGAGCCGCTTATCGCGACATCGGACACCGCGCGCAAGGAACCGCCCGCCGTCACCTTGAAGTCTGTCGGCGCGCTTGCCCCCCGCCGTGCATACCGCACCCGCCGCGTCGCAGGGCCGGTCCCCCGGCAGGACGATGGTGATTCCCCCGCTCGAGGTCGGCTCGACCCGGATCTCCCAACGCACCTTGCTTCGGGGGCTGAGGCGCCGCACCCCCGACACCCGTCCACTAGAGCGAGTCCTTGAGCTGCTTCGCAGCCCTGACGCCGACCGCCTTCTTCGCCTCGATCCGGATAGCTTCTCCGGTCCGGGGATTGCGCCCGGGCCGCGCTCGTCGTTGGCGCACTACGAATTTCGCCATGCGGGGCAACATGAACTCGCCAGTGTCCTTCAACTGTTGTACGCAGAGTCGGTGGAGCTCTTCGAGGAACTCGCGCGCGTCGGCGCGGCGCAGCCTGAGGCCGCGGGCCGCAAAGTGCTCCACGAAGTGCGCCATCAGATCGGTCTGGCGCAGGCGACGAGGTCTGGTCACTGGCAAGTCTTCCCCCATTCTTGTTCGAGGAGACGCAGGATTCCGACCGGTCCCGATTCGGCCGCTCATCGGATGCGCATGCGCTCCAGGCAGTCGACCGCCGCCCGCATCTCGTCACCCATCCCAGGTCGGTCCAGTCGTCGCTCGCGGGCCAACCGCGGGGGCCAGCGTTGCGGCCCAAGGCGACCAGCCGGACCGCAAGACGGTGCGAACCATGCGGTTCGCACAAGGCCAGGCACGCCGCGTCAAGGCGACCGCGGGTGGCTCGGTCACACTGAACACCCGATGCCTTCAGCAGTACAGGCTCGTCCGGCAGGCCCCCTCTAATGGGAACGCCGTGACTGCACCTTGTCCTCCCTTGCCGATTCCGCCTCCAGGTCCACGAATGCAAGGTCGCCCAGCGCGGGCGGGAGCGCCCCGCTCAACCCGTTCCCGGCCAGACGCAGTCCCACGACCCGGCTGCTCTGCGTCGTGACGCCGAACCACTCCGACAGCGGCGCGTCGGTCAGCCAGTTGGTGTTGTTCGTCCAGTTCGCCCCGCCGGTGGCGTTGTAGAGCACCACCAGCGCTGCGCGGTCCGACTCCACGCTTCCCTGCGCGAGGGCACCGCCGCCGGTCGCGTGGTAGAGCGGCGCGGTTCGACTCCACACTGCCCTGCGCGAGGACGTCGCCGGTCGACGCCCACAGGCTCGATACCGCCAGCAACCATCCCGAGCACGCGAGCCGAGCACGCGCTCGGCTCGATCAGCACCCCATGTCCGTCCAGTCAGTCGTCGCTCGCGAGCGACCAGCCGGACCGCAAAGACGTCGCGAACCATGTGGTCGGGTTGTCACCGCCCCGTGGCAAGCCCGGCGCACTTCGGCCACCAAAGTCGACAGCAACTCGATACCCGTACAGGTTGCGTCCATCCCGGTTGTCGCTCCCGGTCTGCAGAGTTGGCGGCGCCACACGAGTCCAAAACACTTGATCTAGACGCCCGGGAAGCACGAACCGAACGCGCCGGCCGCAGGATGGTCGACGATTTTCTTGCTTCAGCAGGGGAATTTCCGGGACAGCGCGTCGGAGAACGCCCGCGCAAGTCGCCGGCCGTGCCGCCCGCGACATCGCGGCCGAGGCGCCGACGACGAATACGGCCCGTGGGCGCGTTAGCGTTCCGTCAGATCACGATGCGTTCGATCTCGTCGAGCGTGACCGTGTCCGCCTTCCGGTCGTACAGTTTCGTCGTCCTCGGCGACGCGTGGCCGGCAATCTGTTGGGCGTGCTCGAGCGTCCCCTCGTTCGAGGACAGGAACCAGTCGAGCCACGGTGGCCGGAGGCGCGCCCGGCACCGGACCGTCTTGACGCCCAGGCTCCGCCGAGTCGACACATCGTCGACCCATGGGGCGCGACGGACCAGGGTCCGATCTGCCTCTAGTCGCGCTCTATCGGACGCGCACGTCCGGTTGTCCCGCCCAGGTCACGTGGCCTGCACGTCCACGCGCCCCTGCACGTGCGCCCCGTCGGCCACGACCAACCGCGGAGCCGAGATCGCACCTTCGACCGAGCCGGTCTCGCCGATACGCACCAGCTCGCTCGCCGCGACCCGCCCGCTCACCTTCCCCAGAACTACGACCGTCTTCGCCGACAACTCCGCCTTGACCCGGCCGGCGGGACCCACCGTCAGGACATGGTTCGGCAGCTCGACCGTCCCGTCGACCTTGCCCTCGATGACGAGGTCCTCGCTTCCCGTGACCTCGCCCTCGATGACGGTCCCCTCCCCTATCCGGGTGATGCCCTCGGAAGCCTGCGGCCCCACGGCGCGCTGGCCGCGCGGCGACGGCGGCCGCTTGACCGATGCAGCCTCAGCAAGCTGTGTCTCGACCATGGTTGAAGCAACCTCGATTCGTTCCTGCGATCCGGACGCCCGGATGCCGGTTGCCGTTCATGCGCCGTCGTGCGCTCCCGAACCCTCGTAGCGCACCACCTGACCCGTGCGGTACGACGTCAGCCGCACCAACCCGCACGTCCGGCACACCTCCGCCTGGCAGTCCCGCGCGAGTGCTCCCGGTCGAACCGCCACAGATGACCGTGCGACCGCCCGGGGGCACGCCGGGACCACGAGCTTCTGCTCCGGCATCACGCCTGTCGATGCGTCTCGAGCCCCTCGGCCAGCGGGCGGCCGAGGGCCGCCGCGGCGAGCGCCCCGAGTTGCCGCATGCCACGGCTCATCGAAGTCCCTTGAGTCCCTTGAGCCGCACCGCGGGCAGTTTCTTCAACCGCTGGTTCTGCGGATCGACTTCGATGCCGGCAGACTCCAGCGCCGTTACGCCCAGCAGCGGCTCGGCGCCGGCGTCCCCGAAGATGATGAGGCCGGCCGTGAACTCGCCCAGGAACTCGATTTCTCCAGTCGTGACGTCCATCGTGACCTCGCGGCCGTCCGCCGTCTCGTAGACCCGTTGGGCCTTGGGTGCGAGGCCTATGGCTTCCAGATGTGATCTCGGAACGAGCGAGTCTATCGCGCCGGTATCGACGAGGAACGGCCCCTCCCAGCTTCTCGAGGGATCGGCCGGGTTCCGGATGGTGACCCTTACGTGTGTAACGCCCACTGCTTCTTGTCCTCTCCTTATTCTATCGATGAAGTCGGCGAGCGGACGCTCCTACTCCAGCAGCGCCTTGAACACGCCGTCCGCCGGGTCGCTGTAGAACTCGACGTTGATCTTCGTCCACAGATCGTCCGGCAGGTCGTTCAACGAGCGCCGGGAGGAGACCGGCATCAGCAACGTGGCGGCCTGCTTGTCCACCGCGAGCTCCGCGACCGCAACAGGGTTGGGAATCGTCTCTATCGACCCGCCCAGGTTCAGCGGTCCGACGATGATCGTCCCCCCGCGTGTGCTCCGCTCCAGCAAGCCGCCCACGCAGGCCACGAGGACCGGCAGTCCGAGTCCGGCCCCGGACGTGTCGGCATCGAAAGGCCGGAGCTGGATGGTGTACTCGTGGGCCCGCGGGTCGCGGTCGCCGATCAGCTCCTTGGCGCGCGCGTAGAGGTTCTGCTCGCCCACCTTGACGCTCTCGCGAAACGCGGGCGGCACGGGGTGATTGAGAATCTTCGCGCCGCTGCCGGGGCCGGCGGCGATCTCGATGCGATAGAGACCCGCGCCGGTCTCGCCCCGGCCGGGGCCGATGGCCCACACCTGTCCCGGCGGCAGCGGGTCGCCGTCGATGGCTTCGTCGCTGTGCAGCTCCGGCGTGGAGACGAACTGCTCGATACCGTCGACACCCAGGGTGAAGGAGAAGTGCGTGTTACGGAACTCGCTCTTCAGGCACCGCTTCTGCTGCTCCTTCACGCGGCGGCGCGATTCCAGCGCGAGGCGCACGACCCACTCGAGGTCGTCGTCCGAGACGCGCTCGCCCGGATCGGGAAACAGCAGCTTCACCAGTCCGGAACAGGTCTTGTGCACCGCTTCGACGTCGCGTCCGCTGAGGGCGCCGCCCCAGAACACCCGGTTCTGGAGCACCGAAACCCGGCTCTCCTGCCGCAGGCGGGTCCAGCACTCGCTCAGGAAGTCGCTGACCAGTCCGAAATGGTCGGTCAGGTGCTCGGTCGGACTCAGCTTCGGGAAGTTCCAGCCGGGCGCGTAGGCGTGGATGCGGTCGTGGAACGCGGTGTCGTCCCGCATCTCCTTCGGCAGCGGACTCAGGAGATGCCCGATCCGCTGCTGCTGCTCGACGTCCACCTCGAAGTTGCCGACCATGACGACGCCGCCCTCGGCGCGGATGCTCTCCTTGCCGCGGCTGAACTCGCCGGAGGCCATGTAGCCCTTCATGATGTTGACGCCGTCCTTCTGGTCGAAGGAGATCCCGGCGATCTCGTCGAAGCAGACCACGTCGTACTGGCAGAGCAGGCCGCGCTGCCCGCTGGCCATGTTCACGAACATCCTGGCGACGGTGGCCTTGCCGCCCGACAGCAGGTGGGAGTAAGGGGAGAGCTGCTGGTAGATGTGGCTCTTGCCGGTGCCGCGCGGACCCAGCTCGACCAGGTTGTAGTTGCGCTCGACGAACGGCGCCATGCGCAGCAGCACGACGCGCTTGGCCGCCTCGTCCAGGCTGCCCGGCTCCAGGCCCGCGGACCGGATGAGGAAGTCGCGCCAACGCTCGGTCGTGAACTCGCGGCGCCCCCTGGCCAGCACGTCGAGCACGTCGGGCTTCGACATCTGGATGGGACGCAACTGGGCGACGCGGAAAGGACGACCCGCTGCGTCCTGCGACTCGACCGGGTCGTAGCCGAGCGTCACCTCGGCGTAGAACCCGTCGCCCAGCATGCGCTCGTTATCCTTGACGATGGCGTCCGACACCTGCACGTCGTTCAGGTTCAGGCTCGGCAGCTCGGCGACGTAGCAGTCGTTCTTCGCGTCCAGCTTCGCGCGAACCACGTCGATCAGCTTGACGGATCCGTTCTCCCGCGCGCGCGACTTGAAGATCTCCTGGTCGCTGGTCCGCACCGTCCGGCCCCTGAGCTGCCGCTCGACGATCTCCAGCCCTTCCGCTATCTCGCGGTCGTCGACGCTGGCGCAGTAGCGTCCCAGCAGGAACTCGACCACGTAGGTCGGGACGGGATACTGCCGCGCATACCGACGTACCAGGTCCTTGCGAACGAGATAGCCCGGGAAGGCCTCCGCGGCCAGCGTGTCCAGTGGGTCCATTGCGACCGACTCGCTCATACGTCCTCTCCCACCCGGATCGGCCGCTGGGCCAGCACGCGGCCCGCGTCGTCCGACAGCACCAGCACCAGCGCCGCCGCCTCGTGCTCGTCGTCGGCCAGCACCAGGCTGACGGCCCCCTCGGCGTCGACCGGCTTCACCGCCGCGGCCACCGACTCGCCGGTAGGCCGGCCCAGGCGCAGATCGGCCGTCACGGGTCCGCCGCGGACCTCCGCCTCGATGAAGCAACGGAGGCCGCGCCACGTCACCGACGTGATGCTGCCGGCAGTTTCTCTTGCTTCGGCGCGCGTCACGACGAGATCCGGGACGAGGCACTCCTGGATGCTCAGGCCCCCGTGCGCGTACTCCTCGGAGCGGTTGAAGCAGGCGACGCCGGGCGGAGTCGCGAACCACTGTGCGCCGTTCCAGTGCCAGGGGGCGCGGACGACGTCGGGCGCCGATTCGCCGGCCATCACCGCACAGCGCGCCCAGCGGCTCTCGGTGAGGTGCTTCGGCAGATCCACCTTCGGGAGTCCGCCGGGGAGCAACAGCCACCCGTGGTCCGTCACCACCCGCACCGACGTCCAGCCGGCGTCGAGCACGCGCTCGATCCGGCCCGCCACGCGCTCCAGCTCCCGTTCGAGGTCCCGCGCAAGAAGCGCGCCCCGCTGGTGGCCGAGGGTGTCGAACTCGCCGGTCTCCAGCCACCCCCGCGCCGGATGCGTCCGTGGCGCGTCGGCGCCATCGCCACCCAGGATCTGGTAGCCCGCCGCTTCCAGCGCCGCGCGCAGGGCCGGCGCGTCGGCGGGGCGCGGATCGGACGCATGGGCGGGGCGCGCACCGGGGCCGGCGGCCGGTTTGCCGCCGACCCGTATCCGCGCGCCGAACGCCTGCCCCAGCGTGTCACCGTCGATCTGCTCTGCCACCGGCGTCACCGCAGGTTTGCCGGTGCCGGTGACAGTCGGCAGCGCCGCCCAGCGCCGCCCCAGGTCGACGCGGAACCCGCGGCCTTCCAACCGTTCCGCCAGACGCTGCGCCAGATCGAAGCGCAGGCCGTCCACGAACACGAGGCAACCGTCGTTGTCCACGTCGATCGCCGGCTGCCCGCCGGCCGCCGGCAGGGGGGCGCGCTCGACCGCCGCCTGAAACGCGCGGGCGGATTCGTCCAGCCACGGCTGCAACAGGTGGCGCACCGCCGCCGCCACGCATGCTTCGTCGGGGATCGGCGCCGCGGCCACCGCCTGCCACGCCCCCAGATCCGCCTGCCACCCGCGCTCCAGGTAGGCCGCCGCCACGTCGGCCGGCTCGGTGCCGCCCAAGGCTCGCTGTGCAGCGGTCGCGAGACTCCCGAGCGGCTTCAGAATCGCCGCCATCGGCGCCAGCCCCAGGCGCGCCCACACCCACGCGCGCCGCTCCCCGTGCTTCCGCTCCAGACCGGCCACGGCCTCGCATGCCTCACGGTGCGAGAGCTCCGTAAGCCCTTGCAGCGCGAGCCGCACCGCCTCCTCGTCCTGGTCGTTCAGGTCCGGCCACCGTTCCCGTTCCTCGAAACGGAGCGCGTTCGCCGGGGCGCTGCGCCGCAGGAGACCCGCAATGTCACCGTAGTTGCCCGGCGCCTCGGTGAACCGCTCCCACACCGCCGCCCACGCCCCCTCGCCCTTCGCCATGCGTTCTCCGGCCACGACGTCCGCCTCCTGCTGCGGACTGAACCCCAGCTCGTCCCGGCAGCGGCTGCAGAACGCGTGCCAGCCGTTCTCTCCCAATCGGGTCCGCGTCGTGTCCGGGTCGCCCATCCAACGCAGCAGATCCCGGATGACGTCGCCGGCCAGCATGCGATCGAAGTCGTCCGCCCCCAGGCGGCGTCCCTCGAGCTGCGCCACCGGCGTCAGCGCCACCTCCCCCAGCGCCCGCAACAGCGCCTCCGCCGTGGCCCGGTCGCCGGCAACGTCCAGCCCCAGCGTCTTCCGGGAGGTCAGGAAGGCGTTCACGGTCCAGTCGCCGCCGTTCGGCTGGCGCCACAGAGCGCCCCGGAACAGCAGCTCCACCAGCGGCTTCAGTTCGTCCGGGCACTCCTCGGCCGCACGCAGGTCCTGCCGCGCAACGCCCGGCAGGTAGAGGATGGGCGGGCGGTCATCCGGTAGCTTCGGTTCGTCGAGCGCGCGGTCCACGACGCAGCGCACCCAGATGGCCGGACCGGTCCGGCGGGCGGAGACGTAGTCGCCCAGGACGAGGCATTCCTCGACGCGCGGCAGCAGGACATCGACCAGCGGCAGCCATTCGCGCTGCGGGTCCGTCCACAGGATCGCGGCGGGCAGGGTCTGGCCGTCGAGGGGGGTACTCCGGGCGCGGAGATGCTCGATCAACCGGTCGAGGACGGTCTCCGGCGCCGGATGCGAGCTGGACCGCTCGTGCGCGCTCAAGTCCGCCCCCGCACGTGAACCACGCCGGTGAAACGCCGCCGCCGGTGGTCCGACGTCATGAAACGCCTCGATGCACGGACGGCCAACGGGATCCGCGATTCAGTCGTCAGCATCCTCTACTTGCTCCGGGCCGTCGCCCACCGCTTCGCAGGCCGCCATCTCCCAGCCATGGAACACGACGGCTCGGGCCGGCTATCACGGCCACCGGATAGTCGAACGCTACCCGCAGGTTGCGTATCCCCCGCAGCCCCTTCAGCCGGACCTCGTCGAGGAAGTCCTCCTGCACCTGCTTCCTCGCCCGCAACGAGTCCCAGGTCTTCCGCAACGACGCGTCAAGGATGGACATCGCAGCGTGTCTCCTGTCCGACGGCTCGCCCGCTCGCTCTCGTCATGTGGAACCCTCGGCGGCCGGGGTGACACCGCGTGTCCCCCGCTCGAACGTCACCCGCACGAACCGGTTTCGCTCGTCGCTGACAAGCTCCGGCTCGGTTCCGTTGAAGCGCCGCATGGCGTGCCGCATGGTCAGCCAGCCCCGTCCGCGGCGTTCCATCAGCCCACCGACGACCATGGCGTTCGCCATCATCTCGTTGCGCGACCGCGGCGCGCCGCCCTTGCGCGCCTGATCGACGGTCATGTGATTGGGCAATGCGCCGGGACTCGTCACCACGATGCGGTCGTCGAACACCTCCAGCAGCACCTGCGATCCCGTGATGGCGTAGTCGCGGTGGATGACGGCGTTGACCAACGCTTCCCGCAACGCCGCCTCCGGGGCCGGCGGGACGTCGATGCGCCGGATGCCCTCGTACGTCTCGCGCCGGCCAAGACTGCGAAACCACCCCATTGCACGCTGCACCTGGTCCTGCAACCGGCCCCTGCCTTCCCCGGCGCTCAACACCTCGGCGGCCTGATCCGTACCCCCGTACGCCGTGCACTGTACGAACAGGCTCAGCGTGTGCGCGAATGCCTGGGGGTCGCGGCCGAATACCATCAACCCGTACAGCGTCGGCCTCGGGACACCATCCAGCTCGTCGACGATGCTGCCGTTCCTCAGATCGTCCTCGCGAGCCGGCTGGGGCGCTTCGTCCGGGTCGAGGCCCTGCGCGCGCATGAACGCCCGCACGGCGCCGAAATCGATGTCGTCGACGGTTGCCGACGGGATGATCTGCTTCTCGGTCAGCACGAGTCCGAAGGTGTTCAGCAGCTCCTGCAGCTCCGAGGGAGACGGCGCCCCCGTGCTCCGTCCGCGCCTGATCCAGAACCGGCCGTCGCAGGAGAACGGCTCGTATCCGCGCTGATGCCGGTACACGTCGATCCAGTGCACCCACCCGCCCTCGGCCTGGTGCCTGCCGCACTCCGCGGTCACGGGCTTGCCGCAACCGGTCTGCAGAAAGCTCGCCAACCGCTCCTGAACGGTTTCCGGGTTCTCCCCGTCGCCAACGACGGCGCCGCCACCATCGACGCCGATGACGACAAGCCCCCCGTCCCCGTTCGCGAACGCGCAGACCGTCCTGCCGACCCCGCGCAGGTCTCCCAGCCTCCGCTTGAACTCGGTGCGGGCGTCCTCCCCGCCGGCGATGCGCCGCTGCACGTCAGGCCATTCCATGGTGATTGGCGTCCTCATCCCGCAAGACCCACGCGACCCTCCGATCATGCCGGTCCGTCGTGTGTTCACTCACCGCGCTTCTCCTGCTCGACTGTTGCCCGGGCCCGAAAACAGCACCGGCGGCGATCGTTCCGTCCGGGCTCCTCGATCCGACTGCCGGAAAAGGCCACCTCCCGGCGTTCCAGGGAGCCGTCCACCGCGGACTGAATCCGCCGAAGGAGCTGCCCGGCAGCGTCAGGCACTGCGTTTCTCCGCCTCGAATATCACCGCGAACGGCCGGACACGTATACAGACAGGGTGAGACATGAACAGCATCATCCCTTCTTGCGCAGCTCGTCGTAGCAATCGAACTCACGCAATGACTCTGCAAACCGCTGCTTGAATTCATCCTTGTGACTCGCTGGAGTACGATCTATGCACGCCTCGCCGAGATACTTCAGACGCTTTCGGTATTCTGCAACCTCTTCATCCGAAAGACCGATCAGATAGTTCGCGTCGAATGCGCCAGGTTCTTTCGGATGCGGTACTAACCGGCCGCTGCCCACAAGGCCTTCAATCTGCCCGGAGATCTGTTGGCAAAAGTTCGGTGCGGCGACAATGCAGGGACCGCGCCCCTTGCACAGTTTCTGTTCGGCGAGATAGGCGTTGACGTACCCGGTCCCGTAGTACATCGCAACAACGTGCCCCTTTTCCCGCAAACCGTTTACGACTTCATCGTCGTTGGACTCACAGAGCCGGACAGAAGTTCCGGATCCTATCCCGACCCTTATCGCATGGTGATGTGAAAAGGGATCAACAGACCGCAGGCACCATCTGATTGCGTGAATCGAAGCTTCAAGGGCCTGCAGTGGTTCACTGTAAACCCCATACAGCGAGTCCGAGGCTACTACCAAGTGATCGGCAAAGAAACCTACGTCCTTTGGCGGACCACTGATCTGGCCGAATCGTCCGTCTGACAGTTGGTGTGCAAGGAAAACGAGGTTTGCCGGACCGCTTCGGGATACTGAAGTGGATTCCACTTCGATGCCTTCCTTTCCGAACGTGGCTTCTTCAAGTCCCGGCCGAGACAGAATCCTTGTTCTAGTGGTTATTCCAGGATCACTCTCTACAATCTGCTTGAACCCAAGCACATCCACGCATATGACATGTCGGATGTCGCTCCCTGTATGTCCCAGCACCTCCTGAGTGATTTCAGGCTCCCTGAAGACCTCCGGATCCGCCTGTTCGACCTCGCGAATCAGTTCAGCAAAGTCGGGCAGCCGCGTTACCTTTAGCTCGTTCAACAAAGGATCACCCGGAAAAAGCATCCTTCCCATCGTCACTGGCATCGATCGGCTGCCCGTTGACACAGCTACTCCCATCCACCTGGCTGCATCATTTTCCTTTGGATGGTTGACACGATGGAGGACCGCCCGCGGAGAACGATGAAAGTCGGCAACTACCAGCACTCCAGCATGCCCTTCCTCGAATTCGATGTAGTAAGCCCCGCGTCGAAACAGCGTTTTCTTCACAAACCGTGCAGCTCTTGATTTCGGACCGACTCTTGGCCGACCGTTTGCCTCGATCACGGTGACGTACATGGTCTGCCCTTCGGGCGTTCGGAGCCGCCATGCGCGCACCCTGATCGACTTCGAGAGTGGTTGGGGGTCCGGCAGCGCGGTCGCATGAACTCGCGTCGACTCACCCAGAGCCACTTCTTGATCCCGCTTTCGGACAAGGTCGGTCAGGATTGACTGTGGGGCAGCGGGTGTCTCCACCGGCCGCTGTTCGGCGCCTGCTGGTCCCTGCACCACCCGTCCGGCGATGTACCGCAAGTACGCAGCGTCCTGCACATCACGCCAGGGCGCCGGCAACCACTCGTCGCCAGCGAGGCACCCGAGGAGCCCCCCGGTCATCGCCGCGAGCGTGTCCGTGTCGGCGCCGCGCTCGAAGGCCGCCCGGAGTACGCCCTGGGCCGGCTGCGCCGCATGTCTCGCCGCGAGATACGCCGCAGCAGCAGCGGTGACGGTGCCTGCGCCCTTGAAGCGCCCGAAGCATCCGAGGTCGTCGAGTACCGCCCGGTCGTCGGCGAGTGCGCCCGCCCGAATTCCGTTGCGGGCCTGTTCCAGCAATTGCCGCATCTCGCCGACCGTGCGCTCCCAGAGACGCTCGTAGGGCTCGTCGAGCACGCGACCAGCCGCGGCGAACCACTCATCGCCACCGCGCACCATGTCGGGAAACGCTCCCCATCCGTCCTGTTCGTCAATCAGCAGGTCCAGCAGTTCTCCGAAGCCGAGCGTCTGGTTCCGGCGCGCCAGCGACCACGCCGCGTACGCGCAGGCGGTTGCGCCGACCAACGCGCGCGGATGGCCGTGCGTTGCCGCCCCGTCACGCACGACGTCATGTAACAGGACCGCCGGATCGTCCTGGCCCGCGAGAAAAAGGGCGTGCGGAAGCACGCGCATGGCCACCCCGTTGCCGCCCGCGTCGAAGTACCGGCGAACAGCATCGATTTTGCCCGACTGCCACGGCGGGCCGCCAGCGAGCCAGGCCTGCGCCGCGCGCTTCGTCGCGCCGCCGCCGCCACGTTCGTAGATCGTCCAGCGCGGCAGTTCCACTCGCATGAACGCCTTCCACCAGTCGACGCCGTGATTCGTCCGACTGCGCGCCACGGCAAGCGTGAGCTGGGTGTCGTCGCTGTACTCTCCCGCTCCGATGGTCTCTTCGTAGGGGCGGTACCGGCCGCCGGTCCGCCGGGTCCACGTCCGAAACTCGATCCGGGGCGACGACGTGCCGCTGGCGTTGCTCCGTACGCTCCGCCGTATCTCCTGCGGCCAGCCCAGCGCGTCTCCCGCCGCGAGCGCCAGAAACGCGCCCTCGGCCTTGGCCAGCGGGACGGCCGGACCGAGCGCCTGTCCCGTGCCGCCATCAGGCATGTACGCCTCCTTGGTTGTACTCGCGTTCGGACGGCGTCCTCCCGCTACGCAGTTCCCGACTCAGCGTGTAGGGTTCGAAGAACTCCGGCACGACCACTATCCGAGGAACGGGCAGGCCCTGGAGTCTCAGCCTTGACGCTTCGCGCGCCGCCTGCTCGTCATCCCGCACGACGACACCCTTGACATCGCGACGGCTGATCCGGTCGGGAATCAGAACTTCAGCCTGCTCATCGGTCGGCAGGAAGTCGGGCCGCTGCGGTCCGCGCCGGTAGACATCGAATCCCTCTACTATCTCGGCGAACAACGAGTCAAACGCCGTCACGCCTTCGTGGACGAGTCGCCCATGCCCGGCTGCCGCGTTTCGCGGACAGAACTTCGTACCGGCCTGCCACAGGTACCGAGCGTCGATCAGCAGGACGACCCAATCGGGAAACAGCCTCTCATTCTCCCGCGCCCGCCGGAAGTACCACGCGTTGGGATATTGAATCGAGCAGCACACGTGGCCCGTGTGGCCGTCCAGACGTGCCTTGTCGGTCGGGTTGAAGATCGCGGCCTCGTCGCCCTTGAGGTGCCGCGAGGCAAGAATTTCCCGGGTATCGCTCGCAATGTGCGCGAGATTCCGTGACGGCGTGAAGTGACACAGACGCGTGACGCCCCGCCGGTTCGCGCGTTCCCGAATGCCGTTCATGACTGATACAACCCCGCCGTTGTCGGCAGCAGCGCCGTCGGTTGCCCCGTGTGCGTCAACACCAGTGTCGATCGGGCGCGCGTGATCCCGACGTACAGGAGGCGGGAATCGCGAACTGCGGCTTCCTCGCGGCCCAGAATCTTCACGTCCTGCGGATGCGGCCAGCGCTCGGCGGACAGGAACGGCATGAACACCGTGTCGAACTCCAGCCCCTTCGACCCATGATACGTGCCGTAGAAAAGCCCCGGTCCCGTCGGCCAGACGTTGAGATCGCGGTGCAGCCGCGTTGCCCCGTGCGGAAGGTACCGCCGGGTTTCCTTCTCGTGCTCGCGGGTCCGAAACAGAACGGCGACGGTTCCGGTCTGTGCAAGATCGGTCGCCCGCGAGACCACAAGCTCGCGTTCCGCCGACTCGCTCGGCTGATGCGCCAGCACGGGAAGCGGACCGTCGGCGGCGGGCGCAGTCGGCTCGACCAGATCGGGGTCATCCGGAAAGTGCGACATCGCCGCCAACGCCAAGGCGAGCCGGGCGACCTGCTTCGTGTTGCGATAATTCTCCTGGAAGCGCCAAATGCGGCGCGCGTTCAATCCGGCGTTTCGCCACGACATCCGGTGGCCGTATATCTGCTGCGCGATGTCTCCGAAAAACGTGAGGCTGCCGTTGTCGGGAATGGCGACAGCCAGCGACCGCAGCATTTCCGGCGAGAAGTCCTGCCCCTCGTCGATCACGACATGCCGGTAGAGGCGGTCTCCGCCGTCGGCGGCGAGTTCCCGGCGCACTGTACCGGCCAAGTCGTCCCAGTCGTACAGCTTGCCTGCTTCCGCGCGCCGTTCCAGGTAACGTCTGTACAGATCGAACACGGCGGCCCGTTCGGATCTCCTGACCCGCGTAGAACGACCCGTGCGCTCGGCGTCGACGTACTCCTGCTCGCCACCCATACCGTGCCGCTGGATCCATTGGAACTCTTCGTCGAAGAACTCCCTCGGGCGATCCAAGGTCGGGCTCCGCACTCCCGCGTTCCGTGCCGCGTTCACTGCGGCTTCGATGAAGTGCAGTCGTTCCCGAGACCCGCAAATACTCCCCCAGGGGAGTTTGTTTCTGAAGCTGAGATATCCGCGAGCGAAATGATGATAGTTTCGAACCTCGACCGGCCGCTGGACCGTCCCCGCGAGGTGGTTCATGTACGTGACTAGGCATCGATTAAAGGTCACCAGCAATGTGCGACCGCCGTGGGTAGTGGCGGGATCGGACAGATACAAGGATCGAAGGATGGCGAGCGTGGTCTTTCCGCTGCCCGCGGTGCCGAGTACGACGGTATGCCCCTGAGCAGGAAGGTAGAGGACCTCCCGCTGTCGTCCAACCGGTCTCGGCAGGGATGCGGCGGTCATGCACCGTCCTCCAACCCCCTTCGCGACCGCGCAGCATGCTTGAACGCGTTCGTATAGTGCAGGTCGTTCCAGCGGTTGCCGTCGAAGTCAGGACCGCCGAGAAAATCCGTGTGCTCGGTCAATGTGCGGCCACCGCGGCAGCCCCAGAACCACGGGTAGTCGTCCCGCGGCCGCAGTTCCCGCTCTTCGTCAACGTCACCCCCGTGATCGTCGTCCAGCCACGGCGGCCTCCAACGCTTCCGCGGCTTCAGCGCTTCCTTGCCGCGGTCCTTGCCCCACGCGATCTTGGGCTTGGCGCGCAGAATGCCGGCGCCCGCACGGCCGCCCTTGGCGAGCTCGGCCGACATGAACGGACGGATGTTAACCCGCACACCGTCGTTGATGTCCGGCTCCCAGCCGATTGGCTGCTGATCGAGCGGCTTCCAGCGAACGAAAATGTCGCACGGAGGTTCGCCGGCGACAATCGTCGCGAGCTGGTTCTGAAGATCCTGCGCCGCCGCGAGTCGCCCGTCCGCCCCGTCGATTCCCTGGTCCCGGTCTGCGCTTTGACGAGCGATCCAATTCCCGAGATGGCTGTACGCCAACGCTTCGAGCGTGCGGCGGCCCACGCCGTCGGAACCGGCAAGGCGGTGGTAGTTGAGCAATGCATGAAAACCGTCGCGGCGACCGTCCCAGATGTGCCAGACGAAGGGACGCTGAAGAAAGTGCTGGCAGTGTTCCTCGAAGAAGCGGTCGCGCAGCCATGCTTCGATGGAATCGACGGGCTCGGATCTTCCGGCCGCGGCGACCAGGAGCCGCCGTTCGGTCTCCGGCGACCAGTCGGCGCCGTACGCGGCGACAAGTAGTTGTCGCAGACGGTGGGCCGCCGCGAACTCGCCGCCAACCGAAGACAGGCAGACAATGCCGTCGGTGTCGGCGAACTCGGCAAGGTCCTTGCCCTGCGCTACGCAATCCCGTGCTTCAGCCGCCAACCGAAGCTCGGGATCCTGCTCGGCGGGCCAGCGGTACCCTAGCAGCCGCGCGACCGCGACTTGAAGAACGGTCTCATCGATCCGCCGTGGCCCGTGGACTAGCCGTTTGGAGTTCTCGTCCCATGCAACACTGCCGCAAGGGTGGCCGTGATACACCCACTGAGTTGGATCATTGGAATAGGGGTCGGGGAGACCGTTAGGATACCTCTCCTTGGCTACTGCAGCCCAGTGATCGAGGTCGAATGGAACCTTCGCCAGAGTTGCATTGGTAACATTCAGCTTCTGGTCGATGTGGCGCACTGCTTCTCTGTATTCTGCGGACGAACAGAAACACCATAGCGGCAACAGGTGTCGCGTTGATTCCGGGACGATGGGAACGCAACCAATATCAAACAGGTCACCGCCGTACAATGTCACTGGCAATTGGCCCACTACGCGTACGACAACACCGCGCTTCTTCCATGCAGCTCTACCCTTGACGTAAGCACTCGGGCTCTCCTCATGTATGCGCCCTCCATCAGGCCAGTAGAAGAAATGCGCCCGGCCTCCGTAGTGCACGGTCTTGTTCATCGCCGTCTGAAAGTAGTGCCATGTAGGCTTGCCGACGGGCAGCTCCCAATGAAGGAGACGGAAACGCAACGAGTCTCCTGCATGCATTCCGTTTGGTGCGACGGAGTATTCTTCCAACAACATTCCCCGAGAAGACATTGCTATTGCGATTCTGGCGTCCGGATTCTTGAGCTGCAAAGACTGTCCCGCGGCAACTACGTCCACATTCAATAGTTGCGCGGCTTTAGCGCTCGCCGTACGCGATTCAGAAACGTCGATGTCAGCCACACGCGACGCTGTCTTCGGTTTGCCAGCAGAGAGCACGTTTAACGCGACGTTCACCACATGCCCGCCAATCGTCTCGAACGCGCCCGGCCCCAGCCGCGCGACCAGATTCCACGTCCGCCGCTCAGCAGCATCTCCCGGAGCTTCTTGTAGCTCGTGAGGAACAGCCAGTTCTGCGGCGTCACCACCGCCTGGACGCCGTGATCGTCGAGCCAGCCGAAGATGCGCGAGACGAACAGGGTGGCCAGATCTCCCTTCGCGGCCGGGTGCCGGTCCTGGGCGAACTGCCTCAGGGCGTCGCTCTGCTTGCCACGGGCGAGGTAGGGCACGTTGGTGACGACCAAGTGGTAGCGGCCGGCCAGCAGCTCCGCGGCGCGCGCCATCCCCTGGGCCGCCACGGCGCGCTCGGTCTGCTCGTCGTTGCCGCGTTCCCGGTCCAGCAGGGCGCCCAGCAGCACTCGCACCGATTCGTAGTCGTGCTGGAACAGGTCCGCCTCCACGGCGCGCGGGTCGATGAGCGAGCCGAGCACCGGGGCCTGGGCGAAGAGGTCGTGCAGCGCGCCGAGGCTGTTGCGTAGCGGCGCGGACAGCAGCGTGTCTTCGACGCCGAGCAGGTCGCGCTTCGGGGGCAATCCTCCGGCGTCGGCCGCGTCCTCCGACAACCGCGTCCACTCGTCGCGCGGGGCGTTGGGGGCCAGTCCGGAACAGGCGAGATTCAGGTCCGGGAGCCGCCGATAACCGCCCGCACCCGGCCAGGTCCAGGCGGTCAACGCCAAGTGGAACGCGGCGATCTGCGTGCAACGCGGATCGATCTCGAGACCGAACAGGTTGTCCCGCAGCACGGCGTCGATCGCGGCGACCGGTGGGAGTCGTTCCTCCTCCATGCGCAGGCGGACCAGCAGATCGAGACATTCGATCAGGAAATGACCGCTGCCGCAGCAGGGGTCGAACACGCGGAGGTCGGCCGCCGTGCGGGGCCAGCCCTCGAAGCACCCGGCCGCCGGCCGCCAAGGTCCCGTCGGTTGCCCCGCTTCGTCTCCGTCCCGCGGCTCACGCACGAATCGCAGGTACGAGAAGTCGTAGCCCCCGTCCGCTTCCAGGCGCACGGCCTGCCGCAACTCCTCCTCGCTCGCGGCGCTCGCGGCGCGTTCCGGTTGCGCAGCCAGGATCCTGCCCGCGCGCCACGCGCCGACCGTGTTGTGCAACAGGAACAGCACCATGTAGCGCTCGGTGAAGAGCTGCGTCACGGCGGGCAGCTCGTCGGGCCCGATCTTCACGCCGCTCTTGTTGACCGCGTCCTTCCGTTCCGCCTGCCAGAACTGATAGGTCCAGCCCAGGGCGTCGCGCGCGGTGAAGACGTCGGCCGGCAGCGCCTCGATCAACCGCTCCAGTTCCTGCCGCGTCTCCGGCGCCAATCTGACGGCGAGCGCCGGGTCATCGTTCCGGAAGATCCGCGGCAGCATCAACTCGGCGAAGCGACCGGCCAGCGTCCAGCGGTCCTGCCCCTGCTCATGCGCCAACTCCTCGCAGTCCGCCAGCGACACGGCGACGCCGGATTCCGGTTCGATCAAGAGGTCGTTCTCCGCCAGGAAGCGGGCGAACAGCATCCGGTGCCAGTGCTCGTAGGCCACCTCGTGGGTGAGGCGGTCGATCTTCTGCTCGCCGGTCGTCGAGTCGCGTCCGTCCCCGAGCTGGCGTCCGTGCGCCCGCAGCCGGCGCCGCAGGTCCTGCTCCGCCGACGACATCGACGGGTGGGCGCGGGCGTCGCCGACCGCGAGCATGCCGAGCGCGTTGCGGGCGCCGGGTTCGCCCACGCGCCGCGCGGCCTTGATGGTCGCGGCGAGCCGGTTGCGCAGGTCAGCGGACACCGTGTTCACTCTCACTTGCTCCAACGGGAAACTGCTTCCCACTACGTCGCAGCAGCCTCGGACGCCCCGCCGGCCGGGTCGGCGGCGTAGATCGTCAACCGCAACTCGTCGCCGAAAGTCTCGTAGACGGGACGCTTCCCCGACAGCTTCTCGCTGTTCTCCAGAATGACCCGTACCCCGTTGCCGCGGCGGTCCATCAGCGTCTGCCGCGGGGTTTCCAGCCCTGGAATCCCCGGCGGTATGGGACACCTTGCGAGCAGGCTCGTGAGGGTCTCGTTGCGGCTCGTTTGCCGGTATGCAAGATCGTCCACCGTCATGCGGTTCGGAAGCGCGCCCGGCGAGGACAACTCGATGCGATCCGCATACAGGTGCAGGCGGATGCGTGTGCCGTGCATTGCATAGTCGCGGTGCGCCACCGCGTTGACGACCGCCTCGAACACCGCCGCCATATCGTATTGCGGCAGGTCGATGCGCCCCATCGTCTTTCTCGCACGCACCTTCTGGTTGCGGGCGACGAACCGGCAGGCCCCGGCGATCTGCCGGTCGACCGGTCCCGAAATGTCGGAGGCATCGAGCTGGTACCAGGGGGACTCCAGCGACTCGCGCACACTGCGCCCGCGGTACGCCACCGCCTGCACATAGGCATGCGGCAGTCGCTCGATCGGCTCCGTGGTCCCCAGCAGAATCCCCGTCACGGTCGGGAGCGGACCGCGAGCGCTCGACCTTGCGGCCATGCCGAGCTTGCACGCCAGGGTCTCCCGATCGTCGCGCATGCCGTCGACCGCAAAACGGTCGATCAACGCGCCATCGAGATCGGCGAACGACGCGTCGTGAAGCGGCTGTTCGTCGAAACGGATCAGCCGCGACTGGCTGCGCTGCTGATGGAGACGCACCAGAAAGTCGGGCTCCATCCTCCGCTTCGCGCTGCCGACGCGATGCAGAAACCCGCCCGGGCTCTCGTGCACGAACAGGCTCGGCGACACCTCGACACGCAGTACCGGTCGCGGCACGCCCTCCGAATCCGACAGTTCGAGCCGTTCGATCAAGGGATGGATCGGCGGCTTGATCGAATCGTGGACAATCTCGGTCACGTACTGCTCGGCGGCGTCGAGCCGATCCAGGGGGATGCCCACGATGTCCCGCGTACGGTGGTCAACGCCGAGCACAAGAACGCCGCCGTGGGCGTTGGCGAACGCCGCGAGCTCGTCGGCGAGCTGCTCGCGCGCAGGTCCCTTGATCCGCTTGCCGGCGAACACGACCTCCTTCAGCTCGAGATGCGCGCCTTCTCCGAGCCGGATGCTCCGCAGGAGTGCTTCGGGCGCGTCAAGCATGGCCGGCGTCCTCGAGCAGGCGGCGGTACCGGCGTTCGAACGCCTGTCGGCCGCCCTCCATGACGCGACAGATTTCCTCGCGGACCCCCGGCTCCTGAAGACATCCCGACCCCTCTACCAGCATCCGGCACTGACCTGCCCGATGATCCATCGCGATCACCATTTCCGCGTCCCCGTTGACCACGATGTTCGGATTGTGCGTCGCCACGATGACCTGACGGCGCTGCTTGCCGGCCCGAACCTGCTGCACCACGAGGTCGTAGATCAAATGGTTGTCGAGGTCGTCCTCCGGTTGGTCGAGCACGATCGGCTCATCGCCATGGCACAGGAGAAAGGCCAGAATCGCAGCCGACTTCTGACCTGGCGATCCCTGCGCGATCGGTACAAGCTGGCCGGCGTCGGAGCGACGGTACTGGACCCGCAGGCCGTCCTCCGGCCACCAGCACATGAAGCGGTCGACCTGCTCGGGCGGCAAGGCCTGCACATGATTGTGAAACCACTTCGTGCGGGCCTCGACATTGCCGCCCGCGGCAATCGTCCCGACGTCGCGCTTGACTGCCGCCACCCGTTCCCGGACCGCCGCTACGCGTTCGTCGAAATCCGCCGGCAGGCCGCTGTACAGGTCCGCCAGGATACCGCTGTCTCCATCGGCGGCCAGGATGTCCTGCTGGAGATGCTCATCCTGACGTCCGACGCGCCGCCGAAACGCTGGTTCGGCGGCCCGCGCCTCCCGGCCGAACGGAACGATGGTCATCGCCACGAACCGATTGCCGGCCAGTACGCTGTCCAGGAGCGCCGTCCGCACCCGTGATGTCTCGGTCCGGTCGTTCTCGAGGTCCCCGAGCACGCCGGTGGACTGGACCTTCAACTGCTCAACGCGCGTGCGAAGCGTCTCGAGGTCGTGAATCTCCCGTTCGAGGGCATGCCGTCGCTGCACCAGGCTGCCGTACGACGTGGGGTCGGCAA
Organism: Vicinamibacterales bacterium; assembly: GCA_963662835.3. Lineage (GTDB taxonomy): Bacteria > Acidobacteriota > Vicinamibacteria > Vicinamibacterales > UBA8438 > WTFV01. The sequence goes on along the minus strand of CAXXVU020000002.1, from coordinate 1,871,157 downwards.
CGCCTTCCTTCGCAAGTCGCTCCACCAGCGCATCGTACGCTTGGCGATTGGCGCTCGCCGCGGCCACCCACTCGGAAGCGTTCGCCGTGGCCCGCCACTGCTCCAGGAATCCTGCCGCCTCGTCCGCTGTCTCCATCAGCCGCCGAGCCATCTCGCCCTGCTTCTCGGCGAGGGCCCGGACAAGGCCCAGCATTTCCGCGGCCGCGGCGCTCTGCGCCGGAAACTCCTCGGCGGGCACGTCGGACGGCTCGATCTCGGCCGCTGCGCCGCGGAGCCGCTTCACGGCGTCAGCCATCTCCTCCCGCCGGTTGCGAATCGCCCGCTCCTGGCGCCGGAAACGCTGAAACTCCACCAGCAACGCCTCATGCCCGCCCGCCTCGAAGGCCGCGAGCTGGCGCTTGACGTCGGCAAGTTCGCCCTCCACCCGGGTTCGATCCGCCAGGCGCGCCTCCAGTTCGCGGATCTGGCCGCGCAGGCTCAGGTAGCGCGTCTCCATCTGCCGCCTACGTCGCTCGTGCTCCGCATGCTCGGAAGGCAAAGCGTCGTCCACCAGGCGGACCAGAGCATCCGTGTCGGCAGCGAGCGCGAAGATCTGCTTCTGACTGAGGATCCGGATCGGAAACCTCCCCTGCACGTCCCCGGGGCTCGACGACCAGTTATCCGCACCGTTCCATTCCTCTATCGAGGCATCGCCGCGCCGCCAGTGGATCCGAAAGTACGCGCTGTCCTTGCGGTAGACGACACCGACCGTCGTCTCGTCGAGCAAGGCTCCCTGATCATCACGGGACGCCGCCACCCTGGCGAACTGCTCGAAATCGTCGCGCAGTCTCGCCGGAAGTTCGCTGGCGCGATCGAGGGCAAGGCGCAGCATCTCGACCAGGGTGGATTTCCCCGTCCCGCGTCCCCCGACAATCACCGACATCCAGGGGCTGAACCCCACCTGGAGTGCTTCCCCTCGCCCGGTGCGGCGGGCGTTGCCGACACGTAGCGCCTCTATCGCAAGCCGCGGCAGCTCGTTGGGGTCTCCACCCTCCCGGTCGCTGCGACGAACCGACAACGGTGCGCCGTCCAGAAGCGCGAGACGCAGTCCCTCCATCGACGGCTGCCCCATCTTCACCCACGTAAAGCGATCACCCGGCTTGACCCCCCGCCGGAAATTGTGACAATCGCTCCCGACAACGGCAGTCCACGCACAGCCGGCATCTCTGCACATCTGGTGCTCGACCCAGTCGCGATTCACAACCTCCGCGGCCAGTATCTCCGACCGGCGGATCACCTGGCCCACGGTGTTCGCATCCAGCGCAAGCTGGCCGGTATCCCCCGCCGTCTGCAGGAGCCCGTTCTCCTGATCGACATGTGCGGGTATCGCCAACGCCCCGAGGTCGGCAACGAGCTCAACAACCTCCGTCGCGGACTTCCGCGTAACGCCGTCGCAACGGCCGGGCGTTCCCCGGTACTCCACGCGCGCAATCAGATCGCTGACGTCGCGCCCCGTGGCGTCGGGATCGAAGATGGCGAGAAGATGGAAACCCCCGTTGACCGACAGCTCCACCCCGGGAAAAAGACACAGCGGCCGGAAGCCGGCGGGCCGTTCGGAAGCAAGGCGGCTGTAGGCGTTCTTGAGGCTGTCGATCCAGTCCGCCGTGTTGTGGTCGGTGACCGCCACGCAGTCGATCTGCGCCTCCATGAATCGCAACAGCCATTGCTCGGGGCTCAACCGCTCCTTCTCGTTCTCGATCCCGCTCCAGGGCGTATCCAGCGACGCGGGGGTATGGGTGTGGAAATCGAACTTCCACCACCGCGCGCCGGCAAACGGCTCAGGCATCGCCGGCCCGGTCCCTGAGCGCCGGAAACAGGTCTTCGGCGGACTTGCCGGTCAGCTCCATGTAGAGCGGGTCCGCGCATAGCTCGATGTCGTCGCTCCAGGCAATCGACCCGTGCCCGGACACGTGCACCCCTTCGAAGAAGGTGCGATCGAGCCAGACCTTGAAGACCCCCCGCCCCGCCATGTCGGAAAGATCCACCTCTCCGGAGACGCCATCCGAGTACCGGAGCCAGATCCGGTAACCGTCCCGCGGCTCTACGTTTACTGCATCGATCATGTTCCATTCCTCTGCCAGTCCGTCAGTCTTCCGGCGGCATTCATGCTGCCCGGCCTGATGTTCACGACGCCCCCGGACGCCAGCGCCGGTCCGTAGCGCTCGAGCTTGTCCCTGCATCCGGCCACGTCGAACCGCCGGTGCGCGAACGCCTCGACGAGACGGCGTTCGAGGTCCACGTCCGCCGCGTGCGAGACCTTGAGCTTGAGCGACTGCTCGCCGAAGATCACGGGTTCGCCCCCAGTTCGCCCATTCGCCAAAGGTCGCCGAGCCGATGATTCTCAAGCCCTGAGGCGAGTTTCTCCGGATCGAGCCGTCGCAGTTCGGTCCCGGCTCCTGCTCTTTCGCATGCAACGATCGCGTCCGGTTGACTGGTCAGCGCCGACACCAGCGCGTCCGAATGCGTCGTGACCACGAGCTGCATCCGCTCTGACGCCTCGACGAGCAGGTCCGCCAGCAGAGCGACCGCGTCAGGATGCAGTCCGAGCTCGGGCTCTTCGATGCAAACGACCCGCGGAGGTTCCGGAGTCAGGAGGGTTGCAAGCAACGCGACGAATCGAATCGTACCGTCGGACAACCGCGTGGCTGGAATCGGCGCCCGAAGGCCGGACTCGTGCAGGTACAACTGCACTGTGCCGCCCTCTATTGCTGTCGTCATCCGGTTGAATCGGGGAAAGAAGCGTTTCAAGTACTCGTTGAGAATCGGACCGACCTTGTGCTCGATCTGGTTGAGGACGAGCGCCAGGTTACTGGCGTCAGGAAGCAACCGGTCCGCGGGAAGGTCCGTTCGCTGCGGGTGCCGCGCGCCATGAGGGCCGAACGTCCACTCACGGAACGTCCGGATGGAGCCGAACATGGCTCCAAGCTGGAACAGCTCCGGATAGGAATACGGATCCTTGCGTTGCGCAAGAACCGACTGATCCAGCGAGCGATTGTCCAATTGCGCCGCCCGTTTCTCCAGGCGTGGACCATCCGCCGTCTGTATGCGGATATGGATCTCGGGACGCCCCTGTTGGAAGTAATAGTACGGTCCCTCGACGTTTCGCCGGTCCTTCGGCTGGTCTATCAATTCGTCGATGATGGCGACCCGGGGCCCTGCGGCTGCAAACGAAAGCCGGTACCGAAGTTGCCTGTTGACCGCGTCGCAGGGGTCGACTTCGACCTCGACTGCCGCCGGCGGCGACTGGACGCCACCCTTCCACAACCACTCAGCGGCGCCCCCGCCGTTCCACACGGCCGCCGCGAAGTCCGTCGGCAACGCGCGCAACAGCTCCAGGATATCGATGAGGTTCGATTTCCCCGACGCGTTCGGACCGATGAGGACGTTCAGCGACTGCAGGTCGAAGAAATCCATGTCGGGCGGAAACGACAGCAATCCGGGCATGCGGAGTCGCTGAATGAGTCCCATCGGATTCGTGCTCTCATGAAGACTTGTCTAGCAGCGTGTCGATGAGCCGCTTCGCATGGGGCGACGCGGCAATCACGTGGCCCGGGGCCGGCTCGAAGTCGTTTTCTCCCGCCCCGGTCAGTGCGGTGCGGAAGTCGTGCGAAGCATCCCCCCTGCCGCCGCCACGCATGCAGCATCGCCTTCCTGACGGCGCCGTCGGGATAGCTCGCTCCATGCTGTGCCTTCGCTTGGCTCGTCGCTTCTCGCGCATGTGGAAGCACCGGATCCGCCTCTTGAACGAGCGTTTCAAGAAGACGCTCCAAGGTCCCTTCTCCTTGCTGGCCCTCCTGTAGATTGTCCGGCATCAGCCATACGCCGACTCTCGCTCGGTACTCTCCGGATTCCCCCACGAATCCTCCACGTGGAATGAGCTCCTCCATCTCCACACCCACCGCCCGGAGGCGTGCCGACATCGCCCGCCACGTATTCTCGACCGACTCGTCCGCATCCAGCACGAAGCCGATTCGCCCGTTGCTGCTAGCCCGCACCAGTCGCTCTACGTTGTCGAGGACTCCCGTCTTGCCACCCTTTACCGCCTCGATCGACGGAACCCACGGCTGCTGGTCGTAGTCGATACCGTTTCGGATGAGCAAGTGCGTGATCGCATGCAAGTCATCGCCGCCTTCCACGCGCAGGCTGGATCGCTCTGGCGCCATTGTCACCGGACCTCGATGTTCTGATCGACAATCGCCGGGATGTCATCCTCGGCAAAGCGTACCGCCTTGTGCAGCGCGCGCTCTATCTTGTGGATGGACACCTCCGAGGCAAGATCCGAACGCGATTCAGCCAACGCCGCGAGCCCCCGGATGCAGTCGTAACTGTGCGTCGTCGCGAACACCTGCACCGACGATGCGCGCGCGGTGTCGACGACCAGTCGCCATATGTCTTCCATCACCGTCCAATGCAGTCCGGTATCGATCTCGTCGACCAGCAGAACTCCATTTGCAGTCTGTCTCAGAGCAAGCGACAACGCGAGAAGCCGCCGCATCCCATCGCCGTAACTCCCGAGGGGCACGCGTCGCCCGCCACCCTGGAAACCGAGCAGCACGCCGGCCCGGTCCGACCGCGTCCGCGAGGCGTTACTGGTCAGGAAGCTGACCGACTTGAGATCGCTAGCGAGCAGCTTCATGGAGTCGACGACCTCGGATTCTCGATCTTCGGTCAACACTCTGTCCCACAGAATCCGCATGTGATCGGGATCGAGGGAGTCGGGCGTGACCAATTCGACCGGCGTCGGCGGATCTTCCGACCCTCCCGCGACCGGACCGGCAAGCGTTCTTCGCGGTGATCGGAAGGGAATTCTGGGCGCGACCAAAGCTCCGTTCTCCGTAAGCGGAAGATCCCGCACGCCCTTGAACGCGTCTCCCTTTATCTGAAGAACGAGCGAAACGGCTTCTCCCGAATCGCCGCCGAAGTACCGAGGGTCGTCGACGTCGACAAGACGAACCTCGACGGCGACGGGCCGGTAGCCGTCGCCGGAGAGACGAAAGCACGCCCCCGGATCGAAACGATGGCCCAAGAAGAAGTGGGAGACGTCGGGCCGCGATCCTGGTGCAGACGGCGTGCCGGTGTCGCTGACCTCACCCCGCAGTTCAGCCGCTCGCGTAAGGACGAGCGAATCGCCTCCGGAAACCAGAAAGTGGATCGCCTCGAGAATCGACGTCTTGCCGCAGTTGTTCTTGCCGACGAGCAGATTCACACGGGTCAGATCGGTCAACGCGTACGTCTCGAACCCACGGAACCTGTCCAGTTGGAGAGTGCCAAGCATGTGCCGTCCTCGTTTCCATCCAGCAGCGTCAGCGCACGATCACCGGACCGTGCCGAACAGCATCGCTCAATCTCTCCTCCTGCTCCCGCAACCACTCCCGCACGGCCGTCTCGTCCGGCAGCGTACCTCGGCGCACGTGGATCGTCGTCGTACGGGGGGGAGTCGGCGGGCTGCTGCCGTCCGTCGCTTCCCCGCTGCCCGGCGGCGTGTCGGCATCGATCAGCTTCGCCGCTTCCTGCAACGCCCGGCCGGTCCGCACCTCCACTGCGTCGATCTCGGACCGCCACGCCGCCAGCGATCGGGCATCGAGCGTGCGCAGCAGATCGCCGTCCGTCGCTACGTTGAGCGCCGGGGGCGCGTCGAGACCAAGTCGCTGGCAGATCTCCGCCTGCGCGGTGGCGTCGAGCTTCGACCAGGTCACGTCGCCGGCGAGCGTCGCACCGGCCGACTCAATCGCCCCGGTGAGCTCCCTGTGCCTCTCCACCAGCGCTTCGCGCAACGCGGCGGTCAGCGCACCGACGATCGGCCCGACCTGATCGGTTCCCGTCAACAACGAACGCTGCGCCACGATGGCGTCGATGTCCGCGCCGGCACTCGCGGCCACCGGCAGCCCCTCGGCATGCCGGCGAAAGGCGAGCGCCAATTCCCAGGCCGGCATCCGCACCTCGGCGCGCTCGGCAAGAACGGTCCACTCCTCGATCCGCTCCTCCAGCTCGTCCTTCCGTGCGTGAGTCTCCGCGAGCTGCTCGGAACCGGCCAGCCGCTTCACGTCCTCGATGCCCGCGGCGTCCGGAGCAGGCGGCAGCGGCGCCGGCCCGCCGGCGCGTCCCGCGAGCTCTACGAGTGCGCCGAGGAACTCGGGCGCACGGTTCTCTTCCTCCCCACTCTTCGTATTGACGCCGAGCCGCCCGAACAGCCCCCGCAACGCAATCCGCTGGCTGGTGGTCAGACGCACCTTCTCCGGACGGAACTCCGCCGTCTTGATACCGGCCTGGTCGAGCGCGCCTGCGATCACCGGCTGCCCGTTTCGGGTCGCGCGCAGATGACCGGCGCGATGCAGCGCGATGAGGACGGCGTCGACGGCGTCCTGCGGCCAGCCGTAGGGGGCGGCCTTGAGCACCTTGTGAATCGCGGTGCCCCTGGCGCCGGCGCCGACCGCGCCGAGCACCTCCTTGGCCACCGGGTGGCCGTCGGTCGCGCCGTCCCAGCCGACCACCTTGAGCGGCTGGTCCGAGCCCTGCCGGGCCCGCGTCACCGCGGCATCCCATCCGCGATGGTCGCCGTCGTCGAACCTCGGAAATAGGCGCGCGAGCGACGCGCCGGCACCCGTCCTCAGCTTCTCGCTCAGGCCCTCGCCGAACGTCTCCGTGCCGCCGCCCTGGAGAACCGTCGCCGCGCGCAGCACGTCACGGACAATGGCGTCCCGGTCCTGGGCGGCGCCGGCGTGCCGGCTCGCCATGCTCTCGTGGGCCTCCCGCCCTTCCGGCGACGCGGGAACGCCGTAGTGATCGAGCACCTGCCGGGCCGCTTCGACGTCGAGGATGTGGCCCCGGAGCAGGTCGGCGCTCTTCTTCGGAAGGTGGACGTGCAGCGTCGGGTCGTCGGCGCCCAGCCGGCGCGCCTCGTTCTCCACATCGTTGCGTCCGCACGACCAGCCGTCGCGCACCCAGACGCTGACGACCTCGCCGTTTGCGTTCGGCGGCTCGGTGCCGCCGTGCATCGCCAGCTTGCGGCGCAGTTTGGCCTGCCCCTGCGCGGGCTTGATTTCGCCGAGCACCTCCTGGACGGCCCGGGCGAAGAGCTGATCGCGGCGGGTGGCAATCTCGACTTCGGTCAGCGCCTGACGACGCTCGCGGAAGGCGCGGTCCCATTCGGCGCCCTCGGTCGTCTGCAGTCGATATTCTTCGCCGACCTTCATCAGTACGCCGTCTCTCGCCAGCAACTCGAGCGTATGGGCGATTGCGTGGCGTCGGGGGCCGGAGTCCGTGGCGATGTCGTCGAGGACGAGGTCGGCCAACGTGCCCGCGTTGGCGCGCACCCCGAGATCGGCACCCTCCTGCCGCGGCAGCTTCCCGATCAGGAAGACCAGTCCGCAGAGGTCGCGCTGAAGCTGCCCCACGTCGCTGGTGCCGTCGTCCAGCTTCTGGATCCGGGTGTTGAGCTCGTTGAGCAGCACCCCGGTGCCGACCAGGCTCGGCGCCAGCGCGTTGAAGAGGTCGCTGGCGGGGATCGCAGCGCCGAGCGAGCGGTCGGCCACGTTCTCGAGCGAGTCGTGCAGAATGCGCAACTGGGATCGGAGCTGACTATGGCTTCCGGCGGCATCGGCCGCCTGGAAGCACGCCTCCCAGAAACGCCGGCGGGTGCAGAGCAGCGGATAGTCGGCTACCCGGTTGTGCGCATCCTCCGGCCGCGACCCGACCCGGGTGCCCTGCAGGTGGCGAGCGACCTCGCCCGCATGACGCTCGAACATCTGCTCGATCGCCGGGCCGGCGCTCGGCCGCTTGTGGAGCAGCACCTTGCGGGTTACGGCCTCGACGTCTGCATCGGTGAGCTCCACGGCGATCCGGAAGCGGTCGCGAAGCCACATCAGGGCCGGGGTGCCGGCCGATAGCGCGGATTGTCCGGCGCCCACGAGCATGACCCGGCTGTCGAGCTGGGTCTGCACCGCTTCGGCCACTTCCGTGAGGGCGGCAGAGCGATCCTGGGCCTCGTTGATGTACTGCTGCACCTCGTCGAGCACGAGCACGGTGTGCGGCAGCTCGCCGTTCTCGGACAGGGCGAGCCGGGCGGCCTCGATGAACTGCTCGGTCGAGATGTCGGTTCTCAACGGCGGGAACTGCTGCGTCAACAGTTGCCGCGCCGCCTTGCCGTCCGCTGCGAAGCCGGCATCCGCGGCGACGATCGCGTCGGCGATGACGGGACTGACGTACAGGTTGTTGAGCTCGCGGAGCCAGTCCTTCCCGGCTGCCTCGACCGCGGTGCGAACGCCGTCGAGCAGCCCCTGCTCGCGCAGCCAGAAGCAGAAGCGCGCCAGGGGATACAGCGCGGGCAGGCCGCGGGCGCGGAGCAGAATGGACAGCACGCTGTGACGGACGTGATCGACGCTGCCACCGAGCAGGGTTCCCGCGGCCGCCGCGGGAGTCCGCCCGGCCCGGTGCGCGTGGGTATCCAGCTCGCGAAGCTGCGCCTGGACCTCGTCGGGCAGACCGCCGCGGACCAGACCGCGCGCGGTCGTCCCATCGGGGAACGGAGTGTTCACCCACAGGTGGGTGAGCATCTTCAGGAGGTGCGACTTGCCGCTGCCGAAGAAGCCGCTGACCCACGCGGAGTCCTGCTTCGGGGTGTCGAGGTTCGCGAGATATCGATCGAGAATGCGCTGGAGGGCGTCGCCGAACTGCCCGTCGCAGACGAAGGTCTCAAGCTCCGCCCGCAGCTCTTCCCTGGCGGACTCATCGACAGTGTCGGCAATGCGCGCCTGCCCGTTGTTGGCGAGCCGCGCCGTCCGCGGGTCGCGATCGAGCACCTCGTGGATCTTCACAACGCCGGTCCTCCATCGTGCAGCGTGATCCCCTGGGCCAGATAGTTCCAGCCGTCGCGGGCATCGAGCAGCCGGTAGTTGCTCTCGTTCTTCGTGCCGGGAAAGAACACCACCAGCCGTCCGCGAATCGCCTGCTCGACCGAACGAATCACCTCCGAGACGCGCAGAAAACCGTAGAGGGAGGCCACGCCCAGCAACGCGACCACGCTGTTGTCGCCGGCCGCCTCGAGTTGCGTTCTGAGCCTGTCGGCGACCGCATCGCGAAACTCGCTCTCCAGCTTCATGCCGAGCAGATCCGGATCTTCGAACCAGGCGTCGCGGTACTCGTCCTGCGCCATCCACTCGGCGAACCAGCGCGTGCAGTCGACGAGCGTCCAGTCGTGCGCGCTGCGGTGCGTCGCCTGCTCGAATTCGCCGATTCGGTCCCGCAGCGTGCGTTCGAGCTCCTTGTCGTAGACCACCAGCATCACGCGCTGCGCGCCGGATACGCTGCGCTGCCACGGCACGCTCACGTGTCGCTCGTAGACGGCCGCCAAGTCTTCGATCTTGCCCATTGCTCAGGTCCTGGCTGCCGCCGGATCCAACCGGCTCGCATCGATCTCGACCACGCCCCCGCCGGCGCGCGCGTGGATCAGACCGAGCCGCTTCGCCTCGAACGCCGCCGGAAGGAGATCCTGGCCGGCGCGGTCGAGTACCCGCGTCCAGCGGCAATCGAGCAGCGCCGGGCCGCCGAGCCCTTCGAGGGAACCGAGCCAGAGAGCCATCGCCAGAGAGCCTGGCGTCGGCGCCACACCGGTCCGTATCTTGCGCATGCGGCCCTGCAGGTGTCCCGACTGCGCCCACGAGCTCGCCGCGTTTCGCCCCACCTTGTCGAGGACCGACTCGTTCAGCCGTGTTCCGACGACCTGTCGTATCTCATCCAGGAACCCCGACCTGACGAGTTCCGTTCCGACCGGCAGAGCGAGCACGGCCGGCGCCGTCGAGCGCAGCAACGGATCGCGCGCCAGTGCGCACAGCATCGCCAGCAGCGGTCTTCCCGGGATGTCGACGGGCCAGAGCCGCCGCAGCACCCGGAAAATCGGCACGCGCGGGTCGAGCGCATACAGCTCACCCAGACGCTGGCCCGTCCACCGGCGGGTCGCGATGGTCGCCTTTCCGAGCACGTTGTCGTCGACGATCGCCGCCACGTAGTCTGCGCGGGCGGCTTCCAGGGGAACGGCCGCGAGAAGCTCGCCTAGGTCCGCGAGCATGATCGTGCGGCTCGTGTGGACGCTCTTGTCCCCGAATCTCAATCCGGCCTTGGCGGCCCTTGCCTCGATGTCGGGATTCGCGACGTGCTGGAGCATCCTTGACATCGTGCGCTGATGCGCGGACGGTTGTCAAGTGTTCCGGATTTCACGCCGGCAAATTTGCCGGCGCACTATGGCAGGAGCGTCACGGCAGCGCCAGCGCCACCCACTCGGCCGGCCGGTCGCGGCCGCCGACGGGAACGACGATGTACTGCCGCCCCTGGTGCAGGTAGGTCATGGGGCCGCCGGTGGTCCCGGCCGGCAGCTCCGTCTCCCACACCACCGCTCCCGTCGCCTTGTCGTAGGCCCGGAAGGCCGCTCCCCACATGTTCTCCTGGATGCCGCCGAAGACGTTGCCGCCCTCCCCGATGAACAGCAGCGTGGCGGTCACCAGCGCCACCGGGCGGCTGGCGATGCCGAGCGGCGGCAGGTCCAGCCCGCGCAGCGCCGGGTGATCGCGCAGGCCCCGGCCGTTGCCCACCCGCCAGACGAGCTCCCCCCGGTTCATGTCGAAAGCCGAGATCCGGCCCCACGGCGGCTTCACGAGCGGGATGCCGTCCAGGTACGGGGCGTCGCGGTTCGGGCTGTAGTACGCCATCTCGGCGTTCTCTTCGCCGGAGGCGTCCGCCAGCCGGTACACGCGCGGCACCAGGTGCGAGAAGGCGTAGTAGAAGCCGGTCTCCGGATCGAACGCTCGCCCGTCCCGGCGTCGAGCGCATGGAGAAACCGGTTGCGGAACGAGAAGATGCGCCGGTGCACACCGTCCGACCAGTACGCCACGCCATGGACCCCGCGGCCCGCCACCCCCTCCAGGGTCGGCAGGGACGGCCGCTGTAGCCAGAGGGTCTCACCGGTGCCCGGATCGAACGCCTCGACGAGACCGACGGCATTCGACGCATAGAGGACGCCGTCGACCAGGATCGGCGTGGCGCGCAGGTAGCCGGAGGGCTCCAGCTCCGGGAACGGCCGGATCAACGATGGGTCGACCGCCGGCCGCCGCCACGCGACTCTCAGCCGCGCGACGTTGGACCGATCTATCTGGTCGAGCGGAGCATAGCGGGTGAAGGCGCGGGTGCCTCCGAAGTAGGTCCACTCGCTTGCGGCGCCGGACGCACCGGCGGTGCCGGTCTGCGCCGCGGCGCCCGACACCGACAGAACGGTCTGCGCCGCGGCGCCCGACACCGACAGAGCGGCGATTCCCAGCGCCCACGGGAGGCTACGGGTCATGCGCATGCCGCACCCGGCGCCGACGCCTCGAAGCGCTGCGCCACCTCCAGGCCGTCGCGCGTGGCGCGCGCCACGTACATGGGCATCGTCGCGTAGCCATCCGACCCCAGTGTCAGCGTGCCGGTAGCCACTTCCAGCTCGAGACCGTCGAGCGCCGACCGAACCGGGACCGCCGCCGTGCTGCCTGCCAGCTCCATCGCCTGCGCCAGCGCGTGGACGGCCGTGTGGTGCGAGAAGGCGACGTGCGTGACCAGGTCGTCGCCCGCGTGCCGGCGGGCGCGGGCCACGAAGTCGCGGACACCGGGCCGTTCGTCGCTCGCGACGAAGGGCACCGACGTCCAGGCCTCGACTCCGTCCGGGAGCTGCGACGCCTGCCACTCGCTGAACTCCAGGAAGTGATAGTCGAACTCGGACGCGGCGCCGAGCGAGTCGGCCTGCTTCACCACGTTCACGGCGTACGGCCGCGGGACGGAGATCCAGAAGTTCCTCGCGTCGAGGTCGCGCGCCCACTGTACGAGCCCGGTGTACTCGCCCGGGCTGTTGCCGCTCACCGGCGTCGTCACCAGCGCCGCCCCGGTCGAGCCGGCCTGCACGTGGCGGTAGAACTGGTTCGAGACGGTCCGTTGCGAGGGCGCCCAGTCGGAGATCTGGAACGTGCGCTGCCGGGCCTCCGGGCCGCGGTGCTCGATCAGCGTCGAGATCGCCTGGAGCGTCGTCGAGCCGACGTGCGCCACGCGCCCGCAGTAGGTACCCGGAGTCTGGAAGGCATGCACGACGGGCACATCCAGCCCCTCGCGCTCCAGGGTGCGGTCCAGATACGGCGGCATCGCCATGATGAAGCCGCTCACGAGCGCTTCGACGCCCTCGTTCCGAATGAGATCCATCGCCGCCGCGGCGCCCGGCGCGGGGCTGCCCTCGTCGTCGGCGACGAGCAGCTCGACCCGCCGCCCGAGAATGCCTCCCGCCGCGTTGATCTCCGTGATCGCCAGCTCGAGGCCGAGCCGCATCTGTTGGTCGTAGGGCTGAATCAGCTCGTCCTGCCCCTGCCGGTCCATATGCGAGATGAGCGCGCCGATGCGCAGAGGCCGGGACTGCAGGATCGCGGGGAACCCGGGGGCGGCGGCCGCGCCCAGCCCGGCGCCCGCGGCGCCCACGGCGGCGAGCATCTGTCGACGGCTGATCCTCATCGTGTTTCTCCTTCGCGCCCCGCCCTAGAGCGCCTCCAGAATCCCCGCCGTCCAGGACGGAAACAGCTTCAGGAGCAGCGCGACCGCGACGACCGCCGCGGCAAGGCCGAGCACGGTCCGGGTCACTCGCTCCCCGGCCAGTCGGCACCCCGCCGCGTTGCATCGGCGGTGCTCGCGCAAGTGCAGCATGCAAGCAGCAGCCAGGGCGCCGACGCCGACCGGCAGCGTCAGCCACTCGTAGCGCATCATGGTCATCATCAGCCCGGCGCCGGCGAGACCAGTGGCGATCAAGGCCAGGGGCAGCAGGCAACAGCTCGCCGCCAGAACCGCCGCCACGGCACCGGTCGCGGCCGGCAGATGGCCCCTCGCGGGCGGAGCCTCGTCGCTCACCGGCCTCGGTCCGGCACTGCTGCCGGTTGCATCACGCTGGCCTCGAATCCGATACGGTCGATGGCCGCTACGAGCGACTCCGGCGTGACCAGCGCGGGACGGTACCGGACGTCGGCCCGCTTGTCGTCGTAGGACACCTCCGCCGCTACGACACCCTCGACGTCGCGAAGCGCGTGGCGCACGGCCACGGAGCAGCCGCCTCAGGTCATGCCCTCGACCCGCAACGCGACCTCGACGGAGCCCGTCCGGTCCCGGTCCTCCCGAGCCGGCTCGGCGTCGGGGGCATAGAGACCGCTCGACACGCCGAGACCGCCGGCCACGGCAAACCCTGCCGCCACGACGACGAGCGTCGCAGCCCCCGCCTTCCACCACGCCGGCAACTTCGTCACAATCGCTCCTCTCGATCCGTGGGATGGCGAAGTCCCTTGAGGCGCACGGCAGGGAGCTTCTTCAACCGCTGGTTCTGCGGATCGACTTCGATGCCGGCGGATTCCAGCGCCGTGACGCCCAACAGAGGCTCGGCATCCGCGTCACCGAAGATGATGAGCCCCCCGGTGACCTCACCCATGACCTCGACCCGTCCAATCGTGACATCCATCGTGATCTGACGACCGTCGGCCGTTTCGTACACCCGCTGCGCCGCCGGCTCAAGGCCGATCGCTTCCAGGTGCGTTCTCGGGACGAGCGAATCGATCGCGCCGGTATCGACCAGAAATGGCCCCTGCCAGCTCCTGGATGGATCGGCCGGGTTCCGGATGGTGACCGTGACGTGCGTGACGCCCATTGCCTCCTGCTCTAATTCTGCGTACCGCCGGCTCGACAGCAAACTCGCCGTCGCCCCGCGATCACGGCGCGACGGGCACGAACTTCTGGATCCGCCGGCCCTCCTGCTCGGCCACATAGACGTTGCCGGCCGAGTCGACCCCGATGCCGTGCGGCAGCGTGAACTGCCCCCGGTAGCGGCCCGGCCCGCCGCCGAAGCTGGTCAGCACCTCGCCGCTCTGCCGGTCGACGACGTCGACCATCACGCTGTTCTGGTTCATGACGAACAGCAGGCCCTGTTCGGGGTCGGGCGAGAACGCCAGCACGACGGCGGTCCCGCGCGTGCCGGTGCGGGTGGCGTCGCGCGGGGTGACGGGATGAAACGGCGTGGCGATGTTCCGGATGAACTCCCCCATCCGGTTGTAGACCTGGATGCGGTCCGCCCGCCGGTCGCAGACGTAGACCAGGCCGTCGCTGGAGACGCGCAGGCAGTGCGGCAACGGCATGACGTCCTCGCCCCCGGCGCGGTGGAGCGGCCACTGCCGCAGGAAGTTGCCCTCGCTGTCGAGCACCGCGATCCGGTGGTTGCCGCCGGGCACCTCCCCGTCGGCCACGTAGATGTCGCCGGTCTGCTCGTCGACGTCGAGGCTCGCCGGCAGGAAGAACTGCGCGCGGTCGGAGTTGAGCGGCTCACCCTGGCGGGTGCCGTCCGACGAGTCGTACTTCCCGGTCTCGCCGATCTGGAGCAGCAGCTCGCTGCCGTCGCCCGCGTACTTCTGCACCACGCCGGTCCCGGCCGCGACGACCCAGAGGCTGCCGTCGGCGTTGACGTGGCAGTCGTGCAGCCGGTCGCCGATCCGCGCCGGATCGCCCCAGCCCCGGACCACGTTCCCCTCGGCGTCGAGCTCGATGATCGGCGGCCCCGGGCGCGCGCCGTCGAGATCGGCCGGCACGACGTTCTGCCGGTTGAGGATGAAGATCCGATCCCCGCCTACGCACATCCCGCCGAGGCCGCCGGTGAGCCACTGGTCGCCGAACGGCAGCTTCGGCCAGAGGGGATCGAGCTCGTACCGCGGCGCCTCCTGCGCGGCGGCCGGGGCCGCCCCGAAGAGGACGAGGGCCGCGGCCAGCACGATGCAGGGGCCGACGAACGACCGCGCGACGCGGGATCCGGTGACGGACCGCAAGACGGCATTCCGACTGGTAATGGTCATGTGAACCTCTGCCCTGTCGACGGGCGGCTACGAATCTGCGCCACGGACCGGCGCATGCAGCCGATGCTGCCCTCGAGAAATCTCCCGTGCATGGTACCAGGAGCCTGCGCCACCGAAGCCGCGCAGACGACGTTTGAGCCGGCGCCACCCGGCGTTTCGCCCCGGACTCCTGGCCCTACTCGTCCCGTAGCGCCACGAGCGGGTCGACGCCCATGGCCCGGCGCGCCGGCAGGTAGCACGCGGCAAGCCCGGTGGCGACGAAGACCAGCGACACCATCATGAAGACGCCGGCGTCGGTCGGCTCGGTCTCGAAGAGGAAGCTGGACAGCGAGCGCGAGAGCGCCGCCGCGGCCGCCGCGCCGATGACCAGCCCCGCCAGCACCAGCGCCAGCCCCTGGCGCAGGACCATCGTCAGGATCGAAGTCCGTTCGGCCCCCAGCGCCAGGCGCAACCCGAACTCGCGGGTACGGTGACTGACGGAGGTGGCGATGACCGCGGCGATACCGGTGACGGTGATGACCAGGGCCAGCGCCGCGAAGAGCCCCAGCAACACGACCGAGAGCCGCCGGGACGCGGTGGTGCCGGCGCGGGTCTCGGCGAGCGTGCGGAAGTTCTCCACCGGCTGCTCGGGGTCGACGGCGTGGACCGCGTCCCGCACCTGCCCGCTCAGGGCCAGCGGATCCGTGCGCGCCCGCACCAGGACCCGGGTCGGCGAACCCTCGCCCTGCAGGAACGGCCGGTAGAGCTGGTCCGGCGGCTCGCGGTCGAGCCCGTGGTCGCGCACGTCGCCGACGACGCCGACGATGGTGATCCACGTCTCGCCTTCGTCCAGGGTGATGCGCTGTTCGAGGGGACTCTGACCGTCCCGCCAGTGGCGCTCGGCCAGAGATCGGCTGACGACCGCCACCGGCGTCGTCGCCGGGTCGTCGAGCCGGGTGAAGGTCCGGCCGCCGAGCAGCGGAACGCCGACGGTCGCGAAGTAGTCGGGGCTGACGACGCGCGTCTCCAGCTCCGGGCGCAGGTCGGGTTCCTCGTAGGTCCGCCCCTCGATGGCGAACCGCCGCTGCTGCCCCACCTCGCTCGCCATCGGGAAGCCGTTGGCGACGGCCGCGGCAGCCAGCCCCGGCCGGTCCTGCAGCCGCTGCAGCACGTCGGTGAAGAGCTGCCGCCGGCTCTCCGCCGTCGTGTACTTCGACCAGTTGGGAAAGACCTCGGCGGTCAGCACGTTCTCGGGATTGAACCCGGTATCCACCTGCTGCAGCCGGTAGAAGCTGGTCAGCAGGAGCCCGGTGGCGATCAGCAGCACGAAGGCGGCGGCCACCTGCGAAGCGGTCAACAGGCCGCGCGCGCGGCGCCGGGCCGGCGTGTCGGTGGTCTGCGCCCCCGCCTCCTTCAGCGCCACCGCCACGTCGCGGCGCCCGGTCAGGGCCGGCGCGCTGCCGAACACGATCCCGGTGACCAGCGCCAGGCCCAGGGTGAACGCCAGCACCCACCCGTCGATGGCCACCTCCGTGGTGCGCGTCGTGAACAGCGCCGCGAACGCCACCAGCAGGTCGAGGCTGAGCCAGGCCACCAGCAGTCCGAATCCGCCGGCGGCGACGGCCAGCAGGCTCGCCTCGGTCAGGAGCTGCCGCAGCAGGCGGCCGCGGCCCGCGCCAAGGGCCGACCGCAGCGCCAGCTCGCGCTCCCGGCGGCTCATCCGCGCCAGCGTCAGGTTGGCGACGTTGGCGCACGCGATCAGCAGCACCAGCACGGTGGTGGCCAGCAGGATCAGCAGCGTGGGCCGCGCGTCGCGGGTCAGCTCGTCGGCCAGCGGCAGGGTGACCGCGGTGTACCCCGAATCGGCGGGGTAGGTCTCCGGAAAGTCGCCCCGCAGCCGCGCCGCCACGGTGGCCAGCTCGGCCCCGAACCGGTCGACACCCACGTCCGGCGCAAGCCGGCCGAACGCGGTCATCCCGCGGAAGGCGGTGCGATCCTCCTCCATCCGGGCCTCGGCGCGGGCGCGGAACGGACAGGCGGAGGTCGGCATGTAGACGTCGTTCTCCCGCGGATATTGCGGCACCGGCGGCAGGACGCCGACCACGGTATGCGGCCGGTCGTTCATCTCGAAGACCTGCCCGACGATGTCCGGGTCGCCGCCGAAGCGCTGCTGCCAGTACGGGTAGCTGAGAACGAGAACCGCCTCGGCGCCGAGATCGTCGTCGCCGTCGCGGAACGTCCGGCCGAAGAGCGGCTGCACGCCGAGCACGTCGAAGAAGTTGGCCGACACCACCCCGGTCAGCACTCGGTCCGGCTCGCCGCGGTTGAGCAGGGTGAACGACATGCCGTGGTACTCGACGAAGCCGTCGAGGGTCGCGAGCTGCTCCCGGTAGTCGCTGATCTCCTTGACCGAGAAGGGGATGTTCGCCGAGCCGGCGCGCTGCGCCTGCTGGCGGGCGAGCACCAGCTCGTGCCCGTCGGCGTAGGGCAGCGGCCGCAGCAGCACGCCGTTGACGAGGCTGAAGATGGCGGTATTGGCGCCGATGCCGAGCCCCAGCGTCAGCACCACCATCAGCGCATAGCCCGGCGACCGCAACAGCGAGCGCAGGCCGTAGCGCACGTCCCGAATCAGCGCTTCAAGCATCGGTAGCAGCTATCCGCCGCCGAGGGCCCGCACGGTCACGACGGCGATGGTAACGCAGGCCGCCGCCCCGAACGTCATCACGATGCCGACCTTCGCCATGTCCCGGATCGAGAAGTAGCCGGCCGAGTACGGCAGCACGTTGGTCGGGCTCTCGGTCACCAGGATGAAGGCGAGCGTCGACGTGAACGCCGCCGGCGCCGCGATGGTCCAGACGTCGAGGCCGAGGTCCTGCGCCAGCGCGATCAGGATCGGCATGATGATGGCCCCGGTGACGGTGTTGCTCGAGAACAGCATGTGCAGCGCCGCCACCACCAGCACGATGACGAAAGGCTGCAGCACGCCGGGCACGTCGGCCAGCCGGCCCAGCATCACCTGCGCCAGCCAGCGCGCCGCCCCCGTCTCGAACACCATCACCCCGAGCGACAGCCCGGCGACGATCAGGACGACGCCGCCCCAGTCCATGTCGCGCTGGGCCTCCTTCCAGACCAGCACCCGCAGCCCCGGCAGGAACAGCAGCAGGCCGCCGCCGAGCGCCACCGCCTGCGTCGGCGGATCGATGAGCCCGCCGCTCCACTGCGCCAGCAGCGGCGTCGTCAACCACGTCGTAATGGTCCCCGCGAAGACGGCGACGGTCCAGATCTCCAGGCGGGTCACGCTGCCGAGCGCCGCGATCCGGTCGTCGATCTCCTTCCGCTCCAGCGGCAGGTGGTCGATTTCCGGCGGAAACGCGCGCAGCAGGATCTGCCAGCAGACCGGAATCATGAGCAGCGCCGCCGGAAACCCGAAAGCCATCCAGCGCGCGAACGAGATCTCCACCCCGGCCAGCTCGCGCAGGTAGCCCACCGCGGCGAGGTTGGCGCCGGCGCCGGCCGGCGTGCCGATGCCACCGATCAGGGGACCAAAGGCGCAGGAGATCATCAGCGCCCGCCCGTAGCTGCTCTGCAGCGGCTTGAGCCCCGCGTCCTTCAATACGCCGACGCCCAGCGGCAGCAGCACCGCGGCCACCGCCATGTCGGTGATCCACATCGACAGCATGGCGCCGATCACCAGGAAGCCGAGCAGCACCCGGTCGGTGCGGGTTCCGACGATGCGCAGCATGTGCAGCACCAGCCGCGTGCCGAGCCCCGACCGCGTGAAGCCGGTGGAGAGGAACAGCACCCCGATGAAGAAGGTGACCAGCGTGTTGCCGAAGCCGGCGCGGACCGTGGTCGCGTAGTCGGCGATCCCGAAGATCGGCACCAGCAGCAGGACGAAGAGCGCGGTGACCGCGAACGGGATCGCCTCGGTCACCCACAGCGTGATCGCGAAGGCCAGGATCGCCAGGCACGCCTTGCCGTTCGGGGTCAGGGCGATGACGTCGCCGGCGCGCTCGAGCGGCGCCGGCTCGGGCAGCCAGTCGACCACGAGCATTATCAGGATGGCGGCCAGAATGGTCAGCGCCCGGCCGCGCTCGGAGCTGGCCAGACTCGCCGTGGGGGTGGAAGTCATGAGCGGCTGCGCCTCGCGATCCGCTCGGTCCCGACCGCGGGATCGTTACCGCGCGACGCGAGCACCCGGTCGAGAATCCTCTCGAAATCTCCCGGAACATGCGCCACGAACTCTTCGTTCGGGGTCTCCGCTCGCCGACGGAGTTCCTCGACCATGTGGCCCGCAACCTGCTCGACGGTCACGGCGGCACAGTATCACATCGTACGGACAGCCTCGCGGGCGCTGCTATGATGATCGTTTCGTCGCCTTGATTTCGAAATGGCCAGTCCGACCGACCTGACAGCGGCAATCGCGGCGCGCACCGACGAGGGACCCGATCCCGCCGACCTCGAGAGTCCCGCCCTCTACATCAACCGCGAGCTGAGCTGGCTGGAGTTCAACCAGCGGGTCCTGCTCCAGGCCCAGGACGAGCGCCACCCGCTGCTCGAGCGAGTGAAGTTCCTCTCCATCGTCTCGACCAACCTCGACGAGTTCTTCATGGTCCGGGTGGCGACGCTGCTGCGGAAGTTCCGTTCCGAGAGCGAGGCGCTGTCGCCGGACGGCATGAGCACGGAACAGCAGCTCGACGCCATCCGCATCCGGACCAAGCGGATGATGGACGACGTCGAGCGCTGCTGGTCCGACGTCCTGCGGCCGCTGCTGGCCTCGCACCGTATCCGCATCCTGGACCCCGCCGACTACACGCCGGCGGTCGAGGCCTTCCTGCACGACCACTACCGCCGCAACATCCACCCGGTGCTGACCCCGCTCGCCTTCGACCCGGGGCACCCGTTTCCGTTCATCTCGAACCTGAGCATGAACCTCGCGGTGGTCGTGGAGCACGACGGCCGCACGCGGTTCGCCCGCGTCAAGCTGCCGGACGTGCTGGCGCGCTTCATTCCGATTCCGGCGTCCGCCGCCGGCAGGCCGGGCGATTCGTTCGCGCTGCTCGAGGACGTGGTCAAGCTGAACGTCGCGAGCCTGTTTCCGGGCGTCGCGGTGCGCGAGACCCACCTGTTCCGGATCATTCGCGACACCGACATGGTGATCCAGGAGGACGAGGCGGACGACCTGCTCGAGTCGGTCGACCGCACCCTGAAGGAGCTGCGCTACGGCGACCTGTCGCAGCTCCTCGTCGAGGCGTCGATGCCGTCGCGCGTCCTCGACATCCTGGTCGAGAACTTCGAGATCGAGGAGGACGTCGTGGTCCGGACCGCCGGACGCATGGGCTACGGCGACTGGAGCGCGCTGACGAAGCTGCACCACCCGCGGCTCAAGGACAGGCCGTTCTCTCCGCGCGCCCTCTGGACGGACGAAGGGGGCGAAGCGATCTTCAACGCCGTCCAGGAACGCGACCGCCTCGTCCACCACCCCTTCGAGTCGTTCTCGGCGGTCGAGTCGTTCCTGCGCGCGGCGGTCAACGACGCGCACGTCATCGCCATCAAGATCACGCTCTACCGCATCGGCCCGAACTCGCCGCTTCTCGACCTGCTGATCCAGGCCGCCGACGCCGGCAAGCAGGTGGCGGTGCTGGTGGAGCTGAAGGCGCGCTTCGACGAACGCAACAACATCGAGTGGGCGCACCGGCTGGAAGCGGCGGGCATCCACGTCGTCTACGGGCTGCTCAACCTCAAGACGCACTGCAAGCTCTGCCTGGTCGTGCGGCAGGAGCACGACGGCATCGTCCGCTACGCGCACGTCGGGACCGGCAACTACAACCGCGTCACCTCGCAGGTCTACACCGACTTCGGCATCTTTACCGCGCGTCCGGCCGTGCTGGACGAGGTGACCGAGGTCTTCAACTACCTGACGGGGTACTCCGGCAAGGAGGACTACGAGGAGCTCCTCGTAGCCCCGCACCACCTGCGCCCGGCGTTCACGCGGCTGGTCGAGCGGGAGGCCGAGCACGCGCGCGCGGGACGGAAGGCCGGCATCATCGTCAAGAACAACTCCGTGGCCGATCCGGACATGATCCGCGTCCTCTACCGGGCGTCGCAGGCCGGCGTCCCGATAGAGATGATCGTCCGCGGCGTCTGCTGCCTCCGGCCCGGCATCCCCGGCATCAGCGACACCATCCGGGTCCGCTCGGTCGTCGGCCGCTTCCTCGAGCACTCGCGGCTCTACTACTTCGCCAACGACGGCCGGCCGGAGCTGCTCATCGGCAGCGCCGATCTGATGGAGCGCAACCTCGACCGCCGCGTCGAGGCGCTGTGCCACGTGCGCGACCCCGATCTGCGCGCCCACCTGCGCGACGTCGTCCTGCAGAACCTGCTCGACGACACCGACCGCGCCATGGAGCTGCAGACCGACGGCTCCTACCGGCCGGTCCGCGGCAAGCCGCACGCCCGGCGGATCAACGCGCAGGAGAAGCTGCTGCGGGCGTACACGAGCCCGCGGCGGCGGGAGTAGAATCGATAGACACGCTGGTCGACACGCACGCGATTCCCCGCGAGTCGACCGCCGCCGGCATCGACCCGGCTCACGCCGACGCCATCACGAACGCCGTCCGGCAGGCCGCCGAGCACGGCGGCCACGTCACGCCGGACCAGTTCAATGCCGGCATCGCGGCGCTGGAGACACGCCTCATCAAGTGGATAGTCGGGATCGTGCTCTCCGCCGCCGGTATCGTTACCGCGGCCGGCGTGACGCTCGGTATCGCCATCCTGCGCGCCCTGGCATCGCTCGCGGGGGGTTAGCAACGACAGGACGGCACGCGAGCATCCCGGGCCGGCGTCAGCCCCACGTCCAGTCGGCACCGCCGGAGACGCTGAAACACGCACAGATCTGGCAAGCGAGATGCCCGGCATCGCGCGCGTAGCCCGGGAGGCCTTTTGCTCAGGTGCACGGCGACGCGCCCGTATACGACCGGCCGCCCGATCGAGAAATGATGATTCCGTCGACATATCCTGGTTACGTGTCGAAAAAAGGCGACTTCTTGAACATGACCAGAACACGCCCCTGGCATCCGCACCGGCCGCACAACGCCCTGCCGGCGCTGCCTCCGGCGGTCGATCTGGAGACGAAGCCCGTCCTGAAGCGATGCGTCACGGCGCGGGCGGCGCTGGCCGATCTAAACCGCGCCGCCGACCTGATTCCCAACCCGAGGATGCTGGAGACCAGCCTGCCGCTGCTGGAGGCCCAGGCGAGCTCGGAGATCGAGAACATCGTCACCAGCGCGGACACGATGTTCCGCCACCTGCGGGCACAGCAGACCGCCGACCCCGCGACCCGGGAAGCACTCCGCTACCGCACCGCCCTGCTCGAAGGATTCGCCGACTTGCAGGCAGGGCCGCTGGGGACCGAGACCGCCGAACGCGTGTGCATCCGGATCAAGGGAACGCCGATGCCCGTGCGGAGCGACCCGGGAACCGTGATCGCCGGCCCGATGGGCATCGTCTATACGCCTCCCGTCGGGGAGACGCGGATCAGGGAGTTGCTCGCCAACTGGGAGGACTTCCTGCACGGCGCCGAGGACATCGATCCCCTGGTCCGCATGGCCGCCGCGCACTACCAGTTCGAGGCGATCCACCCGTTCACCGACGGCAACGGCCGCACCGGGCGCGTGCTGAATACGCTCTTCCTCGTGGAGCAGGGACTCCTCTCCCGCCCCATCCTGTACCTGAGCCGCCACATCATCGCACAACGGACCGACTACTACCGCTTGCTGCTCGATGTCACCCGCGCGGGCGCCTGGGAGCCCTGGCTGCTCTACATTCTGAAGGGCGTCGAAGACACCGCGACCTGGACCACGACCAAGATCGAAGCTGTCCTCCGCCTTCGGGACGAGACCGCACGCTTCGTGCGGGATCGTTCTCCGAAGACCTACCGGCAAGCGCTGATCGACCTGCTGTTCGAGCAGCCTTACTGCCGGATCGCGGATCTGGTCGACGCCAGCATCGCGGAACGCCAGACGGCGTCACGCTATCTGCAAACGCTGGTGGAACTCGGCGTTCTCAGCGACCGGCGCCTGGGTCGCGAGAAGCTCTTCTTCCACCCGAAGCTGCTTCGACTCCTCACCGAGGAGCCCAACGATTTCGTCGCGTATCCATGAAGCAGATCAATACGGCCTGACCTATACAGGATCTACGCACTTCCCGAAGAGGTGATCAGAGGTCACAGTAACCAGGAAGACGGCATCTCCTCTCAAACACGCGGAGCGTGGCGAGTGTTGAATCCCGACCGCCCGAGAACATGACTCTGCATGCTCCCTCGGCTGAAATGGAGCCGTCACGGGCGGCAGGGCGGTTTTGTGAGATGTCATGAAAGTATCCAAGCAATCCACTCAGTACCGGTAGTGCTCCGGCTTGTACGGCCCCTCCACCGGCACGCCGATGTAGTCGGCTTGCTCCCGGCTGAGCTCGGTCAGCCTGACGCCGAGGGCGTCGAGGTGGAGCCGGGCGACCTTCTCGTCGAGCTGCTTCGGCAGCATGTAGACCTGCTTCTCGTACTCGCCCCGGTTGCGGTGCAGGGCGAGCTGCGCGAGCACCTGGTTGGTGAACGAGGCCGACATCACGAAGCTCGGGTGGCCGGTGGCGCAGCCGAGGTTCAGCAGCCGGCCCTCGGCCAGCACCAGCACGCTGTGGCCATCGGGGAAACGCCACTCGTCGTACTGCGGCTTGATCGGGATGTGCTCGATGCCGGGGATGCGCTTGAGCCCCGCCATGTCGATCTCGTTGTCGAAGTGGCCGATGTTGCCGACGATGGCCTTGTCCTTCATGCGCGCCATCTGCGCCGCGCTGATGATGTCGCGGTTGCCGGTGGACGTGATGAAGATGTCGGCGGTCTCCAGCATCTCGTCGAGAGTGGCGACCTGGTAGCCCTCCATCGCCGCCTGCAACGCGCAGATCGGGTCGATCTCGGTGACCACGACGCGGCAGCCCTGGCCGCGCAGCGACTGCGCGCAGCCCTTGCCCACCTCGCCGAACCCGCAGACCACGGCCACCTTGCCGCCCAGCATGACGTCGGTGGCGCGGGCCAGCCCGTCCGGCAGCGAGTGGCGGCAGCCGTAGATGTTGTCGAACTTGCTCTTGGTGACCGAGTCGTTGACGTTGATGGCCGGGAACAGCAGCGTGCCGTCGCGCATCATCTCGTAGAGCCGGTGCACGCCGGTGGTGGTCTCCTCGCTGACGCCGCGAATGGCGGGGCTGATGCGGGTCCACTGCGACGCGTCCCGCCCGCGGATCTCGCGCAGCAGGTCGAGGATGACGCCCCACTCCTCCGGCTCCGAGTCGGAATCGAACGCGGGGATCGCACCCGCCTGCTCGAACTCGTAGCCCTTGTGAACCAGCAGCGTCGCATCGCCGCCGTCGTCCACGATGAGATCCGGGCCGCTGCCGTCCGGCCAGACCAGCGCCTCGTGCGTGCACCACCAGTACTCCGGCAGGGTCTCGCCCTTCCAGGCGAAGACGGGGACACCGCGCGGCTCGGCGGCGGTGCCGCCGCTGCCGGGTCCGCCGACCGCGACCGCCGCGGCGGCGTGATCCTGGGTGGAGAAGATGTTGCAGGACACCCAGCGCACGTCGGCGCCGAGCGCGGTCAGCGTCTCGATCAGTACCGCGGTCTGGACCGTCATGTGCAGGCTGCCCATGACCTTCGCGCCGGCGAGCGGCTGCTGCCCGGCATGCTCGCGCCGGATGGCCATCAGGCCCGGCATCTCCTGCTCGGCAAGCCGGATCTCGTTACGGCCGTGCTCGGCGAGCCCGAGGTCGGCAACCTTGAACGCGGGGCGGCCGGCGGCGACGGCCTTCTCGTACGGGTGAACGGCTTCAGCAACCGCAATCGTCATCCATCTACTCCTTCGAACGTCCGTGGGCGGGTGGGCGGCGCGGGACGGCCCGCGTCACCGAACTGTTCATTTTAGCGTGTCCCGGCGGGACTATCGCGTGTACCGCCCGGCCGTGTCCCGGCGGGACTATCGCGTGCACCGCCCGGCCGGCACCGGCGGAGCAACCTCGCCGCCGCACGCGGCGCCCGCAGCGCCCCGTGCGGGGTCCGCGCCGGCCCTTCCGGCTCAGCGGCCGGAACGCGGTCCGCGCCGCGACCGGCGCCGCGGGCGGGGCTTGGGCCGACTCGACGCATCGCCGGTGCTGTTGCCCTTCGCCGCCGGCGCCGCTGCCCCTGCGGCCTGCGCGGGCGCGCCGGGCGGCGCGTGCAGCGTCTGCTGATAGTAGTCGTCGAGCAGCATCGCGATGATCTTCGACTCGTCCTCGTTGCCCGCGAGCTCCATCGCCAGCCCGACGAAGCGGCGGCTCCGCTCGGCCTTCAGCGCGTCCCGTTCCCGGAACCGGGCCTCGAGCAGCGCGGTCAGCCGCTCGCCCACGACGGCGGCCACGTCGTCGTCGGTCGGCACCGCCCGCTGCTGGAACTCGATGCCGTACCGCTTGACGATCTGGTCGAGGTTGAGCGTCTCCGCCTCGCTCACGAGCGACAGCGCCACGCCCGCCGCCCCGGCGCGGCCGGTCCGTCCGGCCCGGTGGATGTAGTCCTCGGCGTCCTCCGGCGGCTCGTACTGAATGACGTGCGACAACTCGGGGATGTCGAGCCCGCGGCTCGCGACGTCGGTGGCCACCAGGAAGCGGAGCGTCCCGGCGCGCACGCGCTTGAGGATCCGCTCGCGGTCGGCCTGCGACCGGTCCGCGCTCAGCTCGTCGGCGTCGTAGCCGAAGCGCTGCAGCACCACCGTGATGTAGTGCACGTTCGACTTCGTGTTGCAGAAGATGAACGCCGACGACGGGTTCTCCACCTCGATGATCCGGACCAGGGCGCGGTCCTTCTCCATCGGCGGCACGGTGTAGGCGATGTGCTCCGTGTCGGTGACATGGACGTGGTCGCGGCTGAGGGTCAGGAACTCCGGCTCGGCGATGAACTCGCGCGCCGTCCGCATGACCGACCCGGGGAACGTAGCCGAGAACATCGTCGTGTGGATCGGCCGGTTCGGCAGATACGCCTGCACCTGCTTCATGTCGGGATAGAAACCCATCGACAGCATCCGGTCGGCCTCGTCGAACACGAGCATCGAGAGGTGGTCCAGATTGAACGTCCGGCGCAGCAGGTGGTCGAGGGCGCGGCCGGGCGTGGCCACCACGAGGTGCGCGCCCGCCTTGAGCGCATCGATCTGCGGTCCGTATCCGACGCCGCCATAGACCGCGACCGTCCGGAACCCGCTGTCGCCCCACAGCATCTCGGCGTCGTGCTGCACCTGCCGGGCGAGCTCGCGGGTCGGCACCAGGACGAGCGCCTGCGTGCGGTCGGCCGCCGGGTCGAGCCGCTCCAGCATCGGCAGCAGGAACGCGGCCGTCTTGCCGCTCCCGGTCCGCGCCTGGATGACGAGGTCGCGGCCCGCCAGCAGGTACGGGATCGCCTGGCCCTGGACCGGCATCAGCGAGGTCCAGCCCGGACGGGCGACCGCCTCCTTGAGCCGGTCGGGAAGCTGTTCGATCGTGACTTCCGGGAGAGAGTCCTGCGGTTCTTCCAGGGTGGGCTGCAGTGCTGTCGGTGTCGATGTCTGTGTGGTCAATGGCTGTCTGTCTGTCTGAGACCGTGTGTACGGGGCCGCGAACTCCCTCAATTCTACGTGGAATCGCAGGGGCTGACCCTGCGCATGAAGTCTTGCGCGGCCCCCGGCGGCTCGAGAATGGCCCTGGTCGACGGGTCTGCGGCAACCTACAATGGTCGTGGCAGGATGAAGACAATATCGATAACCATAGATGAGCCCTTGCTCGGACATCTCGATCGCGCGGCGCAACGTGTCCACAAGACGCGGTCGGAGTTGTTCCGTCTTGCGCTGCAGGAATGGCTCGACGGCCAGCGGCGGCGCCAGTTGGCCACGAAGGACCGAGCCGGCTACGAGGCGCATCCGGTTCGGCCGGACGAATTCGAAGGACTGATCGCCGCCCAGGCGGTCGCGATGCGAGAACGGCAGGATCCCGACGACGGGGACGACTGGTGAGGCGCGGGGAGATATGGATGTTCCGGTTCGCGCCGCCGGACAAGCAGCGGCCCGTGCTGCTGCTGACGCGTTCCGACATGATCTCCGTCCTGAACAGCGTCACCGTCGCGCCGCTCACCCGCACCATCAGAGGGGTACCCTCCGAAGTCGTCGTCGGCGTCGAGAGCGGCCTGAAGAGCGCCTCGGCAATCAACCTGCACCACGTCATCACGGTCCCGAAGGCGGGTCTCCGGCGGTTCGTCGGGTCCGTCTCCCCGGCGGTCCGGGAGCGGGTCCGGACGGCGCTTCTGTTCGCCCTCGATTTCGACTGACGCGGACAGCAGCCTGCAACGGTCAGCGCGGGCGGCGCCCGACGAACATCTCGTGCCGGCCCGGCTCCACGTCGGACAGGACGAGCGGGACGCTGCGGACCTTGTCGAACCCGACGTCCCCAAGGAGATGGAGCCAGCGGTCGCGCGGGAACAACCCCTCGACGTGCCGGTCATGCACCGTACGCACGGATCCGTCCCGCTCGCGAAGCAGGAACGCGAAGTCGACCAGGTACTCCGTGTCCCGCGGGTCGGGATCCCAGACCCACTCGAGATAGCGCAGCCCCCGCGGGCACGCACCCGCACCTCCCGTGGAGGGACGCTCGTCGCAGCCGCCGGCGGTCGCCCCCGCTCCGAACTTCTCCCGCACGTAGTCCGGCGCGAACAGCACCGCGCCGCCGGGCCGGCAGTGCACCCATGCGGTCTCCATGGCGCGCCGCAGGTCGGCCTCCGTCGTCATGTAGCAGACGGCATCGTGGAGGAAGACCGCGTCGAACGTCCGTTCCAGCCGCAGCGTGCGCATGTCGCCGATCCCGTGCTCGCACTCCGGGTTCAGGGCTCGGCTGACCGCGAGCATGTCCTCGGAGAGGTCGGTGAGCACCAGACGTCGGAACCGCCGCTTCAGGTGGGACGCGCTGTTGCCGCCGCCGCAGCCCAGCTCCAGGAGGGACTCGATCGGCGCGTCGCACGCCTCGGCCAGCAGGTCGCCGTAGACGCCGGCCTCCTCCGCGTAGTCGGCCGGATCGTCGAGCAGCGGCCACCACGCCGCGAGCTCGCTGTAGAGGCGCATCACGCTTCCCGGCGAGGGCAAGGCGGCGTCAATCGACGCCGAAGGCGAGCAGGACGTTGCCGGGGCGTCCGCCGAACGCGGCGTAGCCGGAGTTGATGTAGACCATCCCGTCGACCACGACCGGGCCGGGACCATTGATCGACCCGCCCCTGCCGGTGACGCCGTTCACGGTGTCGTAGTCGCCGTTGGTGTCGAACTCCCAGAGCACGGATCCGTCCTCGGCGTCGTAGGCGCGGAACAGGCCGTCGTAGGCGCCGGAGAAGACGACCCCGGGAATCGCGGTGACGGCGGCCAGCAGCGCCGGGCTGCACCTGTCGCAGACCGGCTCGTGCGGCTCGGCGTACCAGACCAGCTCGCCCGTCCGCAGGCGCACCGCGACCAGCCCCCCGGGTTCCGGCGTCAGGTAGTCCGAATTGGCGAAGTACGCCTTCTCCCCGTCCACCGCGAAACCCCACTCGATACCGCCCAGCTCGCTGCCCGCCCCGACCTGGTACCGCCAGGCGACGGCCCCGTCGCGGTCCGGATCGAGGCCGTAGCCCACGCCGGCCTTCTGGCCGACGACGAGCAGGTCGCGGCCGTCGCTCATCGTCACCAGCACCGGCGACGCGCCGAAGTCGAAGTCGGGGCCGTCGTCATCCGGACAGTTCGGGTTGCCGCCGTCGCAGTTGAGGATGAACGCGTCGTCCGGCGTGAACTGGTTGGTCCAGCGGACCGCGCCGGTGTCGAGATCGAACGCGATAATCGCATCGGTGGTGTCGGCGGCCGGCTCGGTGTAGGCATTGCCGGTCGCGGCGTAGACGAGCCCGCGCTTCGCGTCGACGGTCGGCGCCGACCAGACCGCGGCGCCGGAGGGCCCCATGAGGTAGAAGCCCTCCGGGTTGCGCCCGCGGGGCTGCGGCGTCTCCGGAATCGTGTAACTCTGCCAGATCGGCTGGCCTGTCGCCGCGTCGAGGGCGGCGATGCTCCCGCGGAACGTGCAGCAGGGATACTCGGGGTTGGCGGCCAGCAATTCCTCCAGCGACGAGACCGGCACGTACAAGCGGCCATCGTGGTAGACCGGAGCCCCGGTGATGCGGGCTCCTTCGTGAGACTCCACATCGCTGCGCCAGATCTCGGCCCCGGTCGCCGCGTCGAGTGCATACACGTTGGCATTGAAGTCGCCGAAGAAGAGCGCATGCCGGCGGTCCGGGAGGCGGGTCACGGTCATGGCGCTGCGGACCCCGCTCTGCGCCGCGAAGGTCCAGTGCGTGCAACCGGTCTTCGCGTCGAGCGCGTAGACCACGCCGCGCTCGCTGGCGACGAACAGGCGGCCGCCGACCACCGTCGGCTGCGACTGCGCCGTGGCCGAGTTGGGGTACCCGAACGCCCACTTGAGCCGCAGGCCGGGAACGTCCGCCGCCGCCAGCCCGGCGTGCTCGCCCGGTTGGTAACGGCTGTTCGTGACGTCGACGCCCCAGCCGTTCCAGAGCGGACCGCCGTCCAGACCCGGCCATTCCCCGGACGAGGGCGCCGCGCACGCTCCCGCCGCAACCTCCGTATCCTCCGCCATCGTCCGCCCGGTGATGAACTCGGCGATCGTGCGTCGCTCCGCCGGGCTCAGCTCTGCGCCCTGCTGCTGCATTGCCCCGTCGGTCAGGGCCCCAACGATGGCCGCGGGCGGCAAAGCCCGCATGTTGTCGATGGCCAGGGCGCGGGGGACGACGTCGGCGAGGTGGCAAGCGGCGCAGTGCTGCTCGAACAGTACCTCGCCGTCGGGCGCCTGGGCTGCCGCGGGGACCGCCCCCGCCACCAGCGCCGACGCCATTGCGGACGCGCGCAGGAGCACGAGCCAGCTATGCACACGGGTTTGCGAGCTTGCGGGCGAACGAAGACCGAGTCGGCCGATCATGAGATATCCACCATCCTGTGGCTCTACCGCCGGGGGGCGTGACTCCGCGGGAAACGCATCGAATAGGATAGCCTCGTGGAACCGGTCTTGCCGGAGAACCCGATCCGTCGCCTCGTCGATGACTACCGGACCCGGTGTCTCTGGTTTCTCCGCAGAGACTACTATCCGACCACGGCCGCCGAGTGCGAGCGCGTGCTTCGACTGATCGAGCAGTACGGCGATCTGAGAGCATTTCGGCGCGTCGCCGAGTCGCGCAAATGGCTCTCACACCGCTCCAGCGAGACGTCTGCCGCCTGCTAGCCGACGGACGCCGCCGTAGCGGCGAGAGCTACGTGGCAGGCGGCGTCGCACTTGGCCTCGCTGTCCAATCGCATCGCCTTTCGCGTGACATCGATGTGTTCCATGACACGACCGCGGCAGTGGCACGCTCCTGGGACCGCGACCGAATCGCGCTCGAATCGGCTGGATACGAGGTCGCTGCGTTGCGCGAACGTCCAGGCTACATCGAGGCCACCGTTGCCCGCGCCCCGGATCGTCTCGTCATGGAATGGACGCGGGACAGCGCGTACCGGTTCTTTCCGCTGGTCGAGGACGACGATCTGGGCCTCGCACTCCACCCCTTCGACCTCGCCACCAACAAGGTGCTGGCACTGGTAGGGCGGCTCGAAGCACGCGATTGGGTGGACGTCCTGGCATGCGACGCGCGCCTGCAGCCCCTCGGCTACCTGGCCTGGGCGGCCTGCGGCAAGGATCCCGGATTCACGCCGGGCGGCATCCTCGCCCACGCACGCCGTTCGTCGCGCTACTCGACCGAGGAGGTAGCGTCGCTCGACTTCAAGGGGCCTCCCCCGCGGGCGTCCGACTTGTCGCGACGATGGCGAGACGCGCTGGAACGCGCCGGCGCCGCCATCGACCTGCTGCCCGCACCGCACGTCGGAAAAGCCGTGCTCGCACCGGATGCGACCTCTTCAAGGGCAGCCCGGCTGCGCTGGCCGAGGCGCTGGCGGCAGACCGCGTGCTGTTCCACCCGGGCCGCCTGCGTGGAGCGTGGCCGCGGCTCAAGCCGTAGAGAGCCCGCCGGCCTCAGTTCGTCGCGCGCCGCCGCCCGAACGGCCGCTGGCCGAGCGCACGCTGCATCACCTCGTACTGCACGCCCATGATGTGCCCGATAGCCTCGATCCAGTAGGCCGCGTTGTGCGCGCCCGGCATCTGCATGAAGTTGAACGGGATCTCCTGCTCCGCCAGGTAGGCGGCCAGCTCCAGCGCGCCGGCGATCAGCCGGTCCTCGGTGCCGCAGTCCAGATAGATGTGCGGCAGGTCCTCGCGCGGCACCTTGGCAATCAGCTTGAACGGGTCGTAGGCGTCGGCCTGCTCCGGGGTCTCGAACATCGTGCCGCTCGGCGTGCGCTCGACCTGGCTGCTGAAGCCGTCGACGCCGATCAGCGGGTTCGGCTGCCGGCGGCGGGCCTGCTGTTCGGCGGTGAGCTGGCGGGGCGGCCGCGGCGGCATCTCGCCCCGCATGCGGGCGGCGGCCTGCCGGCCGTACTCCAGCGCGCCGCTGGTGCTGCCGATGGAGATGAACATCCCGGGGTTGCGCAGCCCCATCGTGATGGCGCCGAAGCCGCCCATCGACAGGCCGGTCATGGCGCGGCCCTCGCGGCGCGCGATGGTCCGGAAGTTCCAGTCGACGTGGCTGACGACGTCCTGGATGACGTGATCCTCCCAGTTGTTCGACTGTCCGTCGCCGCTCTCGGCCCAGTTGACGTACCAGGAGTTGCCGACGTCGGGCATGACGACGATGAGGTCGTCGTAGAGGCCGGCGTAGAACGGCGCGCCGTTGGCGAGCCCCCAGGCGGTGTAGTTCTGGGTCAGGCCGTGCAGCAGGTACAGCACCGGGTAGCGCTCGGTCGACGTGTCGTAGTCGTCCGGGAGCAGGATGTTGTACTTCATGGTCCGGTCGACGGCGGGGCTGAAGATCTCCACCGTCCGCAGCTCCCGTTCCTGGGCCGCCGCCACGGTCGCCAGCGCCGCCAGCACGAACGCGACCATCACGGTACGCACGAGCTTCGTTCTCTGCATCCTGTCCCTCCCGCATGGTTGACCGCGGCGCCCGCGCCGCGCCGTTTTCTGCAACGCAGCTCACCCGCCGGCTTCCGCCCCGCCCTGTTCCCGACGGCGAGATTCCCGGCCGGCCGCGAGCTTTTCATGCTACTCCGAAACGGCCAATCTGGCCGCCGCCGGCGGGGGCGCGGTATGCTTTCCTGTTGCGGCAACACGGAGGATCCCGAATGCGACACGTCTGTTCCCGGTACGGCTGGACCCTGGCGCTGGTCGCCAGCCTCGCCTGGCTGAACGCCGGTCTCACGGCGCAGGAAGAGGGCACGCGGAACGGGGAGTGGCCGAGCTACGGCGGCGACCTGGCCCATACGCGGTACTCGCCCCTCGACGAGATAAACGGTGACAACTTCAACGACCTGGAGGTCGCCTGGACGTTGAACACCGACAACTTCGGGACGCGCCCGGAGTTCCGCCTGCAGGCGACGCCGCTCATGATCGACGGCACGCTGTACGCCACGGTCGGCACGCGGCGGGCGGCGGTCGCCCTCGACGCGGCCACCGGCGAGCTGCTCTGGTTCCACCGCTACGACGAAGGCGAGCGGGGCGAGTCCGCGCCGCGGCGGCTGTCGGGCCGCGGGCTGACCTGGCTGGACGACGGCGGCGACGGCAGGATCTTCTACGTCACGCCCGGCTACCACCTGATCGGCCTGAACGCGAAGACCGGCCGGCGGCTGTCCGACTTCGGCAACGACGGCATCGTCGACCTCAAGCTGAACCTGGACCAGGACATCGACCTGGTCACCGGCGAGATCGGGCTGCACGCGGCGCCGGTCGCGGTCAACGGCACCATCGTCATCGGCGCCGCGCACCTGCCGGGCGGCGCGCCGCGCTCGATGAGCAACGTCAAGGGCTTCATCCGCGGCTACGACGTGGACACCGGCGAGCGGAAGTGGATCTTCCACACCATCCCGCTGGGCGACGAGTTCGGCAACGCAACGTGGGAAGGCGATTCGTGGCGCTACACCGGCAACGCCGGCGTGTGGGGCCAGATGACGATCGATCCCGAGCTGAACATGGTCTACCTGCCGGTCGAGATGCCGACCAACGACTACTACGGCGGGCACCGGCTCGGCGACAACCTGTTCTCGGACAGCCTCGTCGCGCTCGACCTCGAGACCGGCGAGCGGCGCTGGCACTACCAGATCACGCACCACGACGTCTGGGACTGGGACCTGCCGGCCGGGCCGGTCCTGACGGACATCACCGTGGACGGGCGCGACATCAAGGCGGTGGCGCTGCCGACCAAGCAGTCGTGGCTCTTCGTGTTCGACCGCGAGACGGGCGAGCCGGTGTGGCCGATCGTCGAGCAGCCGGTGGCGGCCTCCGACATCCCCGGCGAGATCCTGGCGCCGACCCAGCCGCATCCGACGAAGCCGCCGGCCTTCGACCAGCAGGGCATCGGACCCGACGACCTGGTCGACTTCACGCCGGAGCTCAAGGCCCGCGCGCTGGAGGTCCTCGGCCGTTTCCGCTACGGGCGCTCCATCTATACGCCCCCCTCGGTCGGCACGGCCGACGGGACCTACGGCACGCTGCAGGTGCCGGCGTCGACCGGCGGCGTCAACTGGCCCGGCGGCTCGTTCGACCCGGAGACCGGCATCTTCTATCAGTACTCGAAGACCGAGGTGACGAACCTCGGGCTGGTCAACGACCCGGAGCGGTCGGACATGAACTTCATCCGCGGCCGGCCCGAGGGGGTGAGCGCGCGGCAGGATGCGTTGAACGTCGAGGGCATCCCGATCATCCGGCCGCCGTGGGGCCGCATCACCGCCATCGATCTCAACCAGGGCGAGATCCTGTGGCAGGTGGCGCACGGCGAGACGGCCGACAACATCCGCAACCACCGGCTGCTGCAAGGGGTCGACATCCCGCGCACGGGCCGGCCGGGGCGCGTCGGCACGCTCGTCACGAAGACGCTGATGATCGCAGGCGACGGCGGCAACTTCACGAACGAGGACGGCGTGACCGGGGCCATGCTCCGGGCCTACGACAAGATGACCGGCGAGGAGCTCGGCGCCGTGCAGATGCCGACGCAGCAGACCGGCTCGCCGATGACCTACGCAATCGACGGCAAGCAGTACATCGTCGTGGCAACGAGCGGCGGCGGCTACGGAGGCCTGCTGGTCGCGTACCGGCTGCCATGATCGTCGGCGTCCCGAAGGAAACGTTCCCGGGCGAGCGGCGCGTGGCGCTGGTGCCCGGAGCGCTGCCGGGCCTGACCAGGGCGTCGCTCGACGTTCTGGTCGAGGCGTCGGCGGGCGTAGCGGCCGGGTTCCCAGACGCCGCCTACGT
The DNA here is from genome assembly GCA_963662835.3 of Vicinamibacterales bacterium. Lineage (GTDB taxonomy): Bacteria > Acidobacteriota > Vicinamibacteria > Vicinamibacterales > UBA8438 > WTFV01. The sequence goes on along the minus strand of CAXXVU020000002.1, from coordinate 1,836,802 downwards.
GGAGAAGGGCGCCCGGATCGCCGAGTCGCACGCGCAGCTCTTCGCCGAGGCCGATGTCGTCCTGCAGGTCCGGAGCCCGGGCGCGGCAGGTGACGCGGGCCGTGCGGACACCGAGCTGCTGCGGTCGGGACAGGCCGTCATCGGCTTCTCCGAGCCGCTCGGCGAGCCGGCGGCCGCCCAATCCGTCGCCGGGCGCGGCGCCAGCGCGTTCTCCATGGAGCTCATCCCGCGCATCACGCGCGCCCAGAGCATGGATGCGCTGTCGTCGATGGCGACCATCGCCGGCTACAAGGCGGTGCTGCTTGCGGCGGACGCGCTGCCGCGGATGTTCCCGATGATGATGACCGCCGCGGGCACCATCACCCCGGCGCGGGTCTTCGTCGTCGGCGCCGGCGTGGCGGGCCTGCAGGCCATCGCCTCGGCGCGCCGCCTCGGCGCGCGGGTGGAGGCCTACGACGTGCGTCCCGTCGTCAAGGAGCAGGTCGAGAGCCTCGGGGCCGGCTTCGTCGAGCTGCCGCTGGAGACCAGCGAATCCGAGGATGCCGGCGGCTACGCGAAGGCGCAGGACGAGTCGTTCTACCGGCGGCAGCGAGAGACGATGACCCGCGTAGTCGCCAACAGCGACGTCGTCATCACGACCGCGCTCGTGCCGGGCAAGACCGCGCCGATACTGGTGACCGCGGAAATGGTGGCGGGCATGGCGCCGGGATCGGTTGTCGTCGACCTGGCGGCCGAGCGGGGCGGCAACTGCGAGCTCACGAAGGGCGACGAGATCGTGGTCTCGTCCAACGGGGTCACCGTCCTCGGCCCGACGAACCCCACGTCGACGGTGCCGTACCACGCGTCGCAGATGTACGCCAAGAACATCTCGACGCTGCTGCTGCATCTGGTGAAGGACGGCGCGCTCGCGCTGGATCTCGACGACGAGATCACGGCCGGCACGCTGGTCTCGCACGAGGGCCGGGTGGTGCATCCGCGGGTGCGGGAGCTGCTCGGCGCCGACGGACAGGCAACATGAAGGAGGACGCACAGTTCCGATGGACGCGCTGATTCCGCTGCTGACCATCTTCATGCTGGCGGTCTTCGTCGGCTTCGAGATCATCACCAAGGTGCCGCCGCTGCTCCACACGCCGCTGATGTCGGGCAGCAACGCCATCTCGGGCATCACCATCATCGGCGCGATGCTCTCGGTCGCCTCGTCGAACCAGACGGCGACGATCCTCGGCTTCCTGGCCCTGGTGATCGCGACCATCAACGTGGTCGGCGGCTTCCTGGTCACCCATCGCATGCTCGGCATGTTCCGGAAGAAGGACTAGCAGCCCGTGGTGGAACCCCGCGTCGCACCGAGAGCGACGAGGCGCCCGCCTGACAAGGCGTGAGAAGGGCGCATATTGAGCATATGTAACCGACGAACAACGCAGTCAGGCGGGATGCATCGCCGCTCGAATGCAGCGGGGACTTTCGCCACGGGCTGCTAGGCGCGACCTTGCGGTGCGCTGGAAGCGTCGCCGGCGCGAGACTCCTGCGACGCAGACTCCTGACCAACGCTCGCGGTTGAACGGAATCGATTGTGGACAGCGTCATCAATCTCATCTACCTCGCGGCCTCGGTGCTGTTCATCCTCGGCATCCGCGGCCTGACCCACCCGCGCACCGCGGTGCGCGGCAACCTGTTGGGCGCCACCGGGATGCTGCTGGCGGTGGTGGCGACGCTGCTCGATCAGCAGATCCTCGGCACCGGCGGGCAGGCTTTCGGCCTGCTTCTCGGCGGGGTCGTGCTCGGCGCGGCGATCGGGGCGACGCTGGCCCTGCGCATCGAGCTGACCGCCATGCCCGAGATGGTGGCGCTGCTCAACGCCTTCGGCGGCGGCGCCTCGGCCCTGGTGGCCGGCGCGGTGCTCGTGGGCACGACGGACCCGCCGGCCCAGACCACGGTGGCCACCGTCGCCTCCGGCCTCATCGGCTCGGTCACCTTCTGGGGCAGCCTGGTGGCGTTCGACAAGCTGCGCGGGTTACTCCTGCCCGACCGGCCGGTGCTTTTTCCCGGCCAGCAGGCGCTGAATGGTCTCCTCGCCCTCGCGGCCCTCGGCTGCGGCGTGATGGTGGTCAGCGAGCCGGGCACCATCGCCTTCTACGCGGGCCTGGTCGGCATCGCGTCCGTCCTCGGCATCCTCCTGACGATCCCGATCGGCGGCGCCGACATGCCGGTCGCCATCGCCCTGCTCAACTCGTACTCCGGACTGGCCGCCGCCTCGACCGGGTTCGTGCTCAACAACAACATCCTGATCATCACCGGCTCGCTGGTCGGCGCGTCGGGGCTCATCCTGACGCGGATCATGTGCAAGGCGATGAACCGCTCCCTGGTGAACGTGCTGGTCGGGGCGATCGCCGAGAGCAGCGGGACGAAGTCGGACGCCGACGCCATCTACGCCGGACGGGTCAAGAGCACCTCCGCGGAAGAGGTGGCCATGCTCTTCGACGGCGCGCGGCGGGCGGTCATCGTGCCCGGCTACGGCCTCGCCGTGTCGCAGGCGCAGCACCAGGTGCGCGACCTCGCCAACCTGCTCGAGTCGCGCGGCGTCGAGGTGGAGTACGCCATCCACCCGGTAGCCGGCCGCATGCCGGGCCACATGAACGTCCTGCTGGCCGAAGCCGACGTCGACTACGACAAGCTGAAGGAGATGGACGCCGTCAACCCGTCGTTCGAGCAGACGGACGTCAGCCTGGTGATCGGCGCCAACGACATCGTCAACCCCGACGCCCGTACCGACCCCGGAAGCCCCATCGCCGGCATGCCGATCCTCAACGTCGACCAGTCGCGCACCGTGGTGGTCATCAAGCGCAGCCTGTCCCCCGGGTTCGCCGGCATCCCCAACCCGCTGTTCGCCGCCGACAACACGCTGATGTTCTTCGGCGACGGCAAGCAGGCGGTGCTGGACCTGATCGCAGCGGTGAAGGAAGCGGACTGACCGATGGAATCTCGCGCGCATGGGGCGGGTTTCGCGGGAAGGCAACCTGTGGATGTCGGCCCCATTCCCCTTGCTCAACTGGGAATGACGTGCTAGTTTCCTAGAAAAACTAGGAGACAGCAATGAACCCCAAGTCCGCCGGCGTGCTCCCCGGCACCCTCGACCTTCTGATCCTCAAGGCGATCTCGCTGGAGCGTCTGCACGGCTACGGGGTGCTGCTGCGGATTCGGCAGATCTCGGAAGAGGCCCTCGACGTGCCGCAGGGCTCGCTCTATCCCGCGCTCAACCGGTTGGAGCATCAGGGCCTCATCGAGTCGGAATGGGGAGAGAGCGAGAACCGGCGCCGCGCCAAGTACTACCGGCTGACCCGCGCCGGACGGCGGCGGTTCCAGGAGGACGCGGCAGGCTGGGAACGGCTGGCCGCTGCAATGCAGGCCGCCCTCAGCGCGACGCCGGACGAGGTGTGACGTGTTCTCGCGTCTGCTGTCGTTCCTGACCGCCTGGATCCGGCGGGAGCGCTTCGAGGACGGGCTCGACGACGAGGTGCGGTTTCACCTCGACGCTTGTACCAACGACCTGATCCGAGCCGGGGTGCCCAGACGGGAAGCGGTGCGGCGCGCCCGGGTTCACTTCAAGCACTTCCGCTAGGCTCTACACGAAATGGTTCCGACAGCCTTCGCCGAGGGCTACGAGAGGGCCCGCATCCTGGATCCGGCGCTCGCTCATCTCTACGCCACCCACCTGCAGACAGGCGATCCCGCCGCCGACGCGGCAACCGCCGACCTCGCGGAGTTGGCCCCGGAGGAGGCGCAACGGTTCCTGCGCGCCGGCATCGAGCTGCAGGAGGACGTGCTTGGAGAGGCCCCGCGGAGCCTGCAGCGCTTCGTCCACGAGGCGGCCGCCCCGCCGGCCTGGTACGACCGCGAAGCGGCCCAACAGGGCTGCCGGACGTTCCTCCGCAATTCGGATGCCTTTCTGGGGGCGTACGTCGCGGGGGCCATGGTCGAAGGCTTCTCCACGCTGGTCGGCAAGTCGTACTCCCGCGCGGGATACGCGGACGACGACGGCGTCCGGTGGCTGAAGCGGAACCTGCACCAGTTGCTGGACATCTTCCTGCCGCGCGGCGTGGAGCCGTCCGGCGAGGGCTGGAAGCTGACCCTCCGCATCCGCATGGCGCACGCCAGGGCCCGGATGCGGCTCTCGGCGTCGAACGAATGGGATCGCGCCGCCTGGGGAGTCCCCGTCAGCGCGGCCCACATCGCCCTGGGCGCCGCGGCCCTGTCGGCGCGGCTCCTCGACCTGGCGGCGATGCTCGGCGCCGAGCTCGACCGGAACGACCGCGAGGGGATCATGGCTGTCTGGTCCTGCGCCGCGCACGTGCTCGGCGTGCCGGACGCCCTGCTGTTCCACGGCCAGGAGGAAGGACTCCGGCTGTTTCGGGTCGCCACCGCCTGCGAGCCGCCGCCCGATGCGGATGCCATCGCCATGGCCCGGCGCATCGTGGCCGCCGTCCCCACGGTCCTCGGGGTGGGCGATCCCGGGGCGGGCGCCCACCTCGAGCGGTATGCGTACCGGGTCTCGCGGGAGCTCATCGGCGACGAGACCGCCGACCGGCTGCATTTTCCGCCGAAGCCCCCGCTGGCGCTGCTGCCCTGGCTGCGGGCCCGCGGGCGGATCAAGCGGGGGCTCCTGAGATTCTCTCCGACGGCGTCCAGGGCGCGTGATCGGGAGGCGTTCGTGCACCTGCTGCAGGTCGCCGACCCCGGCGAGTCGGAATTCGGCTACGAGCTGCCGGACGAGGCCGGACCCGACGCGGTCAAGCGGTAAGCGAGCGGTTTCGGGAGCGCACCGGCAGGCGGAGCGGACTGCGATCAGAAGAACCGCAACGAGTACCCTACCTTGACCCCGCGGCCCATCTCCGGGGCCAGGTCCTTGATGAACGACATGTGGTTCCGGAAGAGCGCGTTGGTGAGGTTGTATCCGGTGAACGACAGCACGTGGGCCATGTGCTGCCGCGGCCAGATGTAGGACGCGTCCAGGTTCAGGACGGCGTATCCGGGAGTCGAGGTCTCGTCGCGGAACACCCGGTCCTGCCGCGCCGCGAACATCAGCTCCGGGCTCACGGTGAATGCCCCATGGGGAATGTCGACGCTGAGCGTGGCGCGCAGCGGCGGGATGCGCGGCACCGCCTCGTTCGTCGACGTCAGTGTCGCGTTGACGTAGCCGATGCCGAGCGACGCCCAGGCTTGGCCGCCCAGCCGCACGCTGCCCCGCGCGTCGAAGCCGACGAACCTGCTGTCGTCCTGAATGATGTCCAGCACCCGCAGGTTGTCCACCACCTCGAGGGTGTGATCCCCGAAGATGAAGTTCTCGATGTCGTAGACGTAGAAGTTCAGGTCCGTCCCGACGCGGCCGGACTGGTGCCGGAGGCTGAAGTCGAGGCCGAGCGTCGTCTCCGCCTCCAGGTCCGGGTTGCCGACCTCGAAGTTGCCGAGGTGCGGCCCGTAGTTGTAGAGCTCCGAGAGTCCCGGGACGCGATGCGACTGCATGAGGTTGGCCACGAACGCGGTGGCGGCGCCGAGGTCGGCGTGCAGCCCGACCGAGGCCGACACGCCCAGGAACTGCCGATCGCGCGGGTCGGGCGGCTCCAGGTGGTCCTCGTCCTCGGCATCGTCGTCCTGCCCGTGGTCGTGACCGTGGCCGTCGTCGTCCATTGCGTCGCCCGCCCCGTCGTGGCCGGGCAGAGGAACGCGCCCGGCGGGTTTGTAGTCGTTGCGCTCCGCGCGTCCGGCGAGCTGCAGCCGGTAGCGCCCGAAGCTCACCTCCTCGTAGCCGAAGACCGAGACCGTGCTCTGGTCGGTGCGCGGCGCCAGCGCCTCGGTGCCGGTCACGTCGAAGTCCCGGTACTTCAGCTCCGTGCCGAACCGGCCGGTGAAGTGCCCGAGCTGCCGCTGGTAGAACAGGGTGCGCTTGATGTAGGTGCGGTTGCTGATCCGCGAATCGACGTTGTCGACGCCGCCCACGGTGTCGACGTGATCGTCCGCCACGTCGATGACGTGGAAACCGGTGCGCACGCCTTGCAGGAAGTCGTTGTTCAGGTTGCGCAGGCCGAGGTCGAAACGGCCGACGCGGCGCCGCGAGGTGAGATCGATAGCGGTATCGTCCTCGCCGGCGGCTTCCTCGGGCTCGTCCTCCTCGTGCCCGTGGTCGTGCCCGTGGGCGTCCTCCTCCTGCCCGTGCGAGTGGAACAGGTCCTCGAACGGGAGTCCGAAGCGGCTGTCCTCGAACGTGAGAGAGAGGCTGGCGAAGGCCCGATCGCCGAAGTAGCCGAGCCCGGTGCGCGCGTTGGTCAGCTCGGCGGCCGTGTTGAAGACCGGGCCTTCCGGCGTGTCGTAGTCGCCCGTCCGGCGCTTGGCGCCGCTGGCCCAGTACAGGAGGTTGCCCTGCGAGTGCTGCAGGTTGGCATACGTTCCGGCCTGCCGGTTCGCGCTTCCGGTGTCGCCGCCGAGTTGCGCCCGCGTACCGTCGATCAGAGTTTCGCCGTAGCTCTGGGGCGGCGTGAGCAGGTTCCGGTAGGCCGCGTGCGGGGTGATGATGTTGATGAGGCCCCCCACGACGCCGGAGCCGTAGAGCAGCGTGGCCGGCCCGCGCACGATCTCTATCCGCTCGGCGCTGTTCGGGTCGATGGTCATCCCGTGATGATCCGAGGTGGCGGAGAGGTCGCCGGTAGGGATGCCGTCCTCGATGATGAGCACCCGATCGCCGCCGAAGCCGCGGATGACCGGCCGGCTCGCGCCGGGACCGAAGCTGCGGTTCGCGATGCCCGGCTCGTCCTCGAGCGCTTCGCCGATGGTGCTGGGAGCCTGCCTGGCGATCTCGAACGAATCGACCGTGGTGACGGCGTTGAACGCCTGGAGCGTCGCCGCGGCGCCGACCGCCGCCGACGCGGTGACGGTGACCTCCTCGCGCACCGGTGACAGGCTCAGCTCGAAGTCGACGGTGGCCGTTTCGCCGGCGCCGATGGTGATGGCCTGAAAGCCGGCGGTGAGCTGCTCGCGCTGGGCGATGACGTCGTACGTGCCGGCCGGCACGTTCGTGAATTCGAACGCCCCGTCATCGGTGAACGTGAAGGCTCCCGTTCCGATGATGAGAATCAGCGCGCCGTCGACCGGGCCGCCGTTCTCCATCAGGGTCACCGTGCCGCGCACCGTGCCCGTCTCCTGGGCCTGGAGCGGCGACCCCGCGAGCGTCGCAAGCGCCAGAACCGCGAGCCGGGAGCGCCAACCCGAACCGCGCGGCCGGCGTCCGGTGTGTCGGAGCCCGACCCGCTCGAATCCGCATGAGTCTTGACGATAGACAGTCGAGCGTTCGCCTTCGGGCATGCACGAATGATACCGAAGAATCAAGGGGGCTTGCTTGGGCCCGGACGTTCCGGGATAGAGTTCCGCACGAGGTCACGAATGACAGCCACACGCGCGACGCGCATCGTGCCCACGCTTGCGGATGCAGTCGCCGGTTCGGAGCGCACTCCATGACGCGCGGTCTCCGGATGCCGCCCGATCTGATGCGGGAGCTCGCGCAGCACGTCACCGAGATCCTGATCGAGCGGAACCGGGAACTGCCCGGCGACCGCGCCTGGGACGGCGAGTTCCTGCAGGAGCTCGCTTCCCGGCTGATGGAGGAGCCTCCCGAGGCCGGCCGGCCGCCGCGCGAGGTGATCGACCGCGCCGTGCGCGATGTCCTGTCGCCCACCATGCGGCACGACCACCCGCGGGCCTTCGGGTTCGTGCCGTCGGCGCCGACATGGCCGGGGGTGCTGGCCGACTACCTGGCGACCGGCTTCAACATCAACGCCGCCACGTGGCTGTCGGCGAGCGGCCCGAGCCAGCTCGAGGCGGTCGTGATCGACTGGTTCCGGCGCTGGTTGGGATACCCGGAGACCGCCGGCGGGGTGTTGACCAGCGGCGGCTCTGCAGCGGCGCTGGATGCCCTGGTGGCCGCGCGCGAGGCGGCGGGCCACCCGGCGCAGGCGACCGTCTACATGAGCGACCAGAGCCACAGCGCCCAGATCCGGGCCGCGCGCATCATCGGGATTCGCCCGGAGGGTATTCGCGTGCTGCCGGCCGGCGCCGACTTTCGTCTCGATCCGGTCACCCTGGCTGACGCCGTCGAGACCGACCGCGCGGCGGGCGCCACGCCGATCGCCGTCTGCGCCGACGCCGGCTCCACGAGCACCGGCGCCGTCGACCCGCTGGACGCGATCGCCGAATACTGCACCGCACAGGGCATCTGGCTGCACGTCGACGCGGCGTACGGCGGCTTCGCAGCCGTCACCGAACCGGGCGCGCGCCTGCTGCGCGGCATCGAGCGCGCCGACTCCATCGGCCTCGATCCGCACAAGTGGTTCTTCCAGCCGTACGAGGCGGGCTGCCTGCTGGTCCGGGACGTGGGAACGCTCGAACGCGCCTTCGCCATCCACCACGACGTGCTGCAGGACTCGGTGTGGGGCGCCAACCACCCGAACCAGGCCGACCGCGGCCTGCAGTTGAGCCGCCGCGACCGCGCCCTCAAGATCTGGATGTCGGTGCAGATCTTCGGCATGGCCGCGTTTCGGGACGCGGTGGCCCAGGGAATCGAGCGGGCCGAGCGGGCCGCCCGCTACGTCGCGGACAGCCCGCTCCTGGAGCTCATGACGCCCGCCTCGCTGGGAATCGTCTGCTTGCGGGTCAACCCGTGCGGCGGCGCCCATGCCGAGCGGGCGCTGCACCAGATCAACCGAAAGGTTCTCGCCCGCGTGTTCTGGGAAGACCGCGCCTTCCTGTCGTCGACGCTGCTCTGCCGGCGGCTGGCGCTCCGTCTGTGCGTCATCAACCACTCCACGACCTGGGACGACGTGCGCGAGACTCTGGAGGCCATCGAGCGCTTCGGAAGCGACGCAATGGAAGAGCTCTCACAGGCGGCCGCGGCACCCGAGTGAGCTCACGATCGATGCCGCCGATGGCGCCGCACAATCGTGCACGGGCAAGGGCGTGTCAGCTAGCACACGAGCGTATGGCCGATCCCTGACCATCGTCGGCGTGGCCTCGCCCGAATTTCGCGGCACGACGATCGACCTGCCGTGCGACTCTTCGTGCCGATCGGGCCCGGCCGACTACACCGTTCGAACGACGATGAGACGTTCGAGGCCCGTCAGGCCCCTGGGGTTCCTCGTGTACAGCGGCAGGTCGTGCGCCAGGGCGGTCGCGGCGATGAGGAGATCGGCGAAACGGCGGCGGCCGACCCGCCCTCTGGCCATCAGCGCCGAGCAGATGCGTCCGTAGGCGCGGGCCGCCGACGCATCGAACGGCAGCGGCTCCCAGGTTGCGACAGCCCAGTGCAGCCGGTCCTGCCTGCGCGCGCGCTCGTCGTCGTCGCGCGCGGCGAGCGGGCCAATCGTCAACTCGGCGATGGTGACGGCCGACACGGCGGATGCACCCGGGAGCTGCTCGGGATCGACGAGGTCGTGGTCGATCACAATCGACGTGTCCAGAAGGCCGTGACTATCCATCGACCTCTGAATCGATCACGGCGTCCAGGTCGTCGCGAAACTGTTGCGCATCGATCCGCGGCGCGCACCGGGCCGCGTCGGCAAGCGCGGCGCGGGATACGAAGCGGCGCGCGCCGGCAGTCGGGGCCGCGCCCGGCAGCCCCTCGCCACCACTCGACGCAACGGCGGGGTCGGGCGCCTGCGATTCCGCCGTCAGCACGAGGTTGCCCTCTCTGGTCTTGACGACGATTCTCTTGCCGGCCAGCGCCGCGCGACGCACCCTTGCGAAGTCCCGCAGCAAGCCACTCACGTTGATTTGCATGTCATATTATTTGTCACCCATTCACCTTTTGACAATCTGGAAGAGCTGTGGCAGCCTTACATTCAGATGGACAAAAGGAATGCCGCCTCCGCGTGCCGAGACGGGAACGGCCCGCCCGCGAATGGGCCGACCGCGGCTGCCCATGAACAGCGCGAGGGCCTGTCGAACGGCGCCGGAGGCTGTCGGTGAGCCGGGCCGCGGACCTGCTCACGCGGCTCGGTAGTCTGTTGCGCCGCCGGCTCGAGGACGACGAGACCGCTGAAGAGTTGCGCTTCCACTTGGAGATGGAAGCGGAAAAGAACCTCCGGGCCGGCATGGACCCGGGCGAGGCCCGCGGCAGGCCCACCTGCGGCTGGGCAGCGTGGACGCTATCCGCGAAGCGGTACGGGACGCGCGCGGCATGCGACCGCTCGAGGACCTGGCGCGGGATCTGCACCACGCGCTGCGCGGCGCGCGCCGGAATCCCGGCTTCACGCTCGTCGCCGTGCTGACCCTGACCCTGGGGATCCGAGAATGAACCTGCTTGCCGACTTGCTCGCGCGGATCGGTGGCCTGCTCGGCCGCCGGCACGAGGATGCGCAGACGAGGGCAGAGCTTCGCTTCCACCTGGAGATGGAAGCGGCGAAGAACATGCGCGCGGGCATGACCTCGAACGAGGCCCGCCGGCAGGCGCGTCTGCGCCTCGGCGGCGTCGACGCCATTCGGGAGGCAGTCCGGGATGCGCGGGGCGGACGGCCCCTGGAGGACCTGCTCCGAGACTTCGGCTACGCATTCCGCGGCGCGCGCCGGAATCCGGGCTTCACCATCGCCGCGATCGTGTCGCTCGCCGTCCCGATTGCCTTCAACACCACGCTCTTCGCGGTCGTCGACTCGGTCCTGTTCCGCCCACTGCCGACGGCTCGTCCCGCGCAGCTCGTCGACGTCTATACCAGCGACCCCGACGATCGCTACACGACGAGCTCCTATCCCGACTACGTCGATCTGCGCGCGGAGAACGACGTGTTCACGGACATGGCGGCGCACGCGCCGATGCTCGCGGTGGTGCGGGTGGACGAGGACGTCGACCTGGTGATGGGCGAAACGGTGACCGGCAACTACCTCGGGTTTCTCGGCGTTCAGCCGGTGCTCGGCCGGCTGCTGGCGCCGGAGGACGATCGGCCCGGCGTCCCCCGCGTCGCCGTGATCTCCAGCGGATTGTGGACAAGAGCCTTCGGACGGGATCCAGGCGTCGTGGGACGAACCCTCCGTATCCGGTCGCAGCCGTACGTCGTGGTCGGCGTGGCGCCGCCCGGGTTCTTCGGCATGCCGCCGATACCGGGCCCGGACCTGTGGACGCCGATGACGTGGGTCGACGACGTGACGCCGATCGGCATCTCGACGTTCGTGACCTCCCCGGGCGAGACGCGGCTCGAGCGCCGCGGGCAGCGCTGGATGTTCATCAAGGGGCGGCTTCGCGACGACGTCACCCTCGCCCGGGCGGAGGTGAGCCTCGACGTGCTCATGGCGGACCTCGCCGCCGCGTACCCGGAGTCGAACGCGGATCGTCGGGTGTCGTTGACCCGGACGGACGACATGCGGCTGCCGCCCCCGGTGGCCGGCCCGGTGCGAATCGGCGCCGCCGGCCTGATGCTGGTGGTCGGTGTCGTCCTGCTGGTGGCGTGCGCCAACGTCATGGGCATGCTGCTGGCCCGCGGTGTGGCGCGACGGCGGGAAATCGGCGTGCGGCTCGCCATCGGCGCCGGCCGGGGACGTCTCGTCCGGCAGTTGCTCACCGAGAGCCTGATGCTGTCGGCATTCGGCGCCGCGGCGGGCCTGGCCCTGGCGTGGGGCCTGCTGCGCGGGCTCGCCATGGTGGACTCTCCCATCGGTCCGATTCCCATCACCCTGGAGTTTGCGCTCGATGCGCGCGCGTTCCTGTTCACGGCCGTACTGGCAACGGGAGCGGGCGTACTGGCGGGTCTCGTGCCGGCGCTCAGCGCAACGCGGCCGAACCTGGTGCGCGACCTGAACGGCGGCGTCGCGATCTCCCGCGCCGGCGGTCGCCGCTGGCTGCTGCGCGATGCGCTGGTGGCGGGGCAGTTGGCGGCTACAGTGCCCTTGCTGGTGCTCGCGGGCCTTCTGGCCCGCGGCGCGGTGGGGACGACGGCCGTGGTCTCGCTCGGGTTCGAGCCTGACCGCATCGCGGCGGTCGGCACCGACCTGAACGTGATCGGCTACGGGCGGGAACGCGCGGACCGATTCATTCACACTGCGCTCGAACGGGTGCAGTCGATGCCGGGAGTGGAGGCGGCGGCGCTGGCCTCGCGGGCGCCCCTGGATCTGTCGTTCAGCCCGCAGAATATCCTCGTGCCGGGCCTGCACGGACCGGCCGACCGCGGCACCTCGGTGGACACGGCGGGCGTGTCGGCCGACTACTTCGACTCGCTGGGCGTCCCGCTGCTGCAGGGGCGGACCTTCACCACGGCCGACACGCCGGAATCGCCGCGCGTGGCCATCGTCAGCCACGCCATGGCCCAGCGCTTCTGGCCGGAGCCTCAATGAGCGGGTCAAAACCGGCCATTTATGGGCGCCTCAAAACCGGCCATTTCCGACGGCCCGAGACTGGAGTCGAGATCTACTTCACGGCGTCCTCTGTTGGCAAGGTGTTTGCCGGCGCGCTAGCCGTCACGCCCGAAGCCTCTGGGCAGCTCGACAGCCCCTCCAGTACCGACAGATCCAGATCGCAGACCTGCTCGGGCAACTCCGCAGTCGCGGAGCCGGCCAGCGATTCCGGCAACGCGTCCCGCCACTCCCGGTACTGTTCCTGCAACTCCAGGAGCGTCTGCACGGCGTCGTTCCACTGCTGTGGCCGCGACTCCGGTCCGCTGGCCGACGGTACCGGATCCGGGATTCGCCGGCCTTGCGCCGCTCCCGATAACGTGCCTGCCGTTCCGCGTTCGTCAACGCCACACGACCATCCTGCACCGTTACGTAACGGAGCGAGGAGGAGGCGGTCGGCCGAGCGTTCGAGGCGCAAGCGTGGCGACAGACCCACCGCTCGGTTGTCATCGGCATCGGTGTATGCGTGCGCGTTGGTCCGCGACAGCGTGCGCGAGGTAATGCTCCGAGCGGAGGGAGGGCCTTGTCTGGTCTGGTCTCCCGGGTAGAGGTTCCGAGCCGGACGTCGGTGTTGGTCATGCCCGGCCGGGTTACCCTCGCGAGACGGAACGGCCGGGCTGGGCCGGAGGGTGTGGTCGACGACGACGAGCGGGAAAAGGGCGTTCCGTCGAGCGACCACTCGAGTGTCGCGGAAGGCTCGTCTGGCGCACGCGGTGCCCGTGGAAACGATCGCTGGCGGTTGTTGCGCCAGGCGAGCCTGGAGGCGGCGCTCTCGCGCGCGCGGACCACGTCCGGATGGGCGTTGACGCTCGGCCGCGCGCGAATCCTCCGCTCCGCTGTGTTCGGACTGCGGCCCGGTGCGAAAGCGCCGGATGCGCCACCGACTCCCCACCGGTTACGCACCTCCCGTCGACTCTACCAAGGTGGTCCGCACGCGGGTGCGCCAGCTGCGCGGCCCGCACTTGAGCACGTGCGCGTGATGCAGGAGCCGGTCGAGCAGCGCGGTGACCGCGGCGGTGTCGCCGAGCAGCTTCCCCCACTCGTCGACCGGGCGGTTGGAGGTGAGCATCGTCGAGGCCCGCTCGTAGCGGCGCATGATGAGCTCGAGCAGGTCCTCGGCGGCGGTGTGGGGCAGCTTGCGCATGCCGAGGTCGTCGATGATGAGCAGGTGCGCACGGGCCAGCTCGGCGAGGTATTCCTTGCGGGTCTCGGCCAGCGTCGCCTCGGCGAGTTCTTCGAGGAAGGCGTGCGTTTCCCGGTAGAGGACGCGATAGCCCTGCTGGATCGCGGCGCGTCCGATGGCCTGGGCAAGGTGACTCTTCCCGGTACCGGGTTGGCCGATCAGGAGGACGTCCTCGCGCTTTGCGATGAAGCGTGCGGTGGCGAGCTCGAAGACGAGCGCGCGGTTGATCTTCTTGTTGAAGTCGAAGTCGAAGCTGTCGAGCGAGCGGTCCGGGTCCCGGAATCGGGCCTGCTTGTGCCGGCGGGCGAGCAGGCGGTCCTCGCGGCGCTGGAGCTCGTCGGAGACGAGCGCGGCGAGCAGGTCGATGGGGGCGAGCTGCTCGGTCTGGGCCTGGAGCAGGCGCGTCTCGAGGACGTTTGCCATGCCGGAGAGGCGCAGCTTGCGCAGCGCCTTGTCGAGTTCGACGAGATTCATGAAGGGTCTCCTGTTCTGCGGTCGATCAGATCGCGGTAGACGGTCAGTTCGCGGATGAGCGGGTCGACTTGGCGCAACGACAGCGGCGGCGCGCCGGGGTAGCGGTCGAGGTAGCGCTTCAGGAAGCGGTAGGTGGGCACGCCGAGTTCGAGCGCGGCGGTGGCGGCGTGTTCGACGACGGCGGGACTGTGCTTCCTGGCGAGCGAGAGGACGCCGAGGATGCGGCGGACGCCGGCGGCGCCCTCATGGCGGTGGATGTGGTCGCAGACGGCGGAGATGGCGGGACCGGCCCGCTTGGCGGCGGCGAGCAGGGCCAGGGTCTTCGGCGGGGTGCGGGTGGGCCGGTCGTCGTCGGCGATGCGATGCCAGCCGCGCTGCGTGCGCAGGTGCTCGCGCAGCAGTTGGCCGTTGCTCGGGTCGAGGAGGCGGACGTGGATGTCGTCCCACTGCACGTCGACACGTCGACCGATCCAGCCGGGCGGCGCCGAGTAGTAGGCCGAAGCTACCTCGACGCAACCGTCCAGATGCACACTGCGGCGGCCGTACTGGTAGTAGCGGAACGGCTCGAGGGGCAACGGGCCGAGCGCGGGGCGTTCTTCCTCGAACATGGCGGCGACCTGGCGCTTGGTCGTACCGTGGATGCGGGTGTCGGCCCAGCGCTGCTCCCAGCGGTCCAGGTACGCCTGGCCGTCGTCGAGATGCTCGAAGCGGAGACCGCGCAGCGGCGTTTTCTGGGCGTGACCGACGCTGGCTTCGACTTTGCCCTTCCGATCGGGATCGCGGACGCGGCACGGCAGGGCGACGACGCCGTAGTGGGCGAGCACGTCGCGATAGAGCGGATTCAGCGTCGGGTCGTAGATGTCCGGGGTGAGGACGCCCTCCTTGAGGTTGTCGAGGACGACGACGCGTACGGTGCCCCCCAGGCGACGGAACGCGCGCTCGTGCAGCTCGGCCCAGACCTGTGCGCTGGAACGGTGAACCAGCAGCCGGACGGCCTTGCGCGAGTAGCCCAGGGCGAGGACGAAGAGCCGTGTCCGGCGGTACTTGCCGGTGTCCGGGTCACGGACCATCGGCCCCTCCCCGTAGTCAACCTGTGCTTCTTCTCCGCGGTCCGTGGTGATGACCGCCCGGGCCTCGACGGCGGGCTGCTGCCGGACGGTCGAGACGAAGCGCCGCACGCTCGTATAGCTCGCCGGGAAACCGTGGTCGTCGACCAGGTCCTGCCAGACGGCCATGGCGTTGCGGCCGCGGCTGAGCGCGTCGACGATCAGCTCGCGGTACGGCTCGCACGCGCTCGCCTGTGGCGCTCGACTGGGCCGCTGCGCGGGGACGGGCGCGTCGGCGTCGGCGCCCTTGCCGGCGGCCGTGACCGGCAAAGAGTCGGTGGGCGCCTCCGGCGAAATGGCCGGTTTTGCCGGGCGAGCGGGAGGCCGGCCACGACCCCGCACGGTCAGGCCGGCTGCCTTCAGGTAGCTGCTGGCGGTCTCGCGCCGGACCCCGGTGGCCTCTTCGATCCGCCGCAGCGACCAGCCGAGGCGCCCCAGCGCGAGAACCTGTTGTCGTTTCTCTTCCTTCAAGACGTTGCTCATGCCAGCAGGAACGTCGTGTTCCAGGCCGGCGTCAACGTCTCGGGCCGCTATCGGAAATGGCCGGTTTTCAGCCGCCCACTAATGGCCGGATTTGGGCGCCCACCGAGGGCCGGAGGGGACAGCGGTCGGGCGGCGGTTCCGCCTGACGGAGTGGGACGGCCTCGAGTACGAGATCGTCGGCGTGTCGGCCGACTACAAGGTGCGGTTCCCGACGGAGGATCCCGCATCGTACCTGCACCTCGCGGCGTCGCAGCGCCTGCGCACGGGCGCGGTGCTCCTCGCCCGAACCAGCGGTGACGCGACGGCGCTGTCTGCCGACATCCGCCGGGAGCTCCGCCGCATGGAGCCGGATCTGTTCTTCTTTCTTCAGGGAAACACCCTCCGGGAGACGGCCGACGTCACCATGCTTCCCTTCCGGATCGGGGCATCGGTGACCAGCGCCTCGGGCATCGTGGCCATGGTGCTCGGCGCCATCGGCCTCTACGGCGTCATCGCCTACCTGGTCGGGGGACGGACGCGCGAGTTCGCGATCCGGGCGGCGCTGGGCGCCCGTTCCGGGACCCTGCTCCGGCTCGTCCTCGCCACCGGGGCGTGGGTCGTCGCGGTCGGCATCGGCGCCGGCGCCGGCCTAGCCGTCCTCGCGACGCGGGTCGTCGCACAGGCGGCCACAGGGATCACGCCGGCGGACCCGTTGGTGTGGGGAAGCGTGCTCCTGCTGCTCGTCGCGGTCTGCACGGCTGCCTTCGCCGGGCCGGCCCGGCGCATGGTCAGACTCGACGTTTTCCGCGCCCTGCGCGTGGACTGACGGAATCCTGACGCCGGATGGAACCGTGCCACCCGATCGACGGCTTGCGACAACGCGGGCGGCGCGCATTCCGGTGTCACAAATCCGAGGTTTCGGACGTTCTACAGGCGTGAGCACATCGGGTGGAGCGGTCGGCACGATTCGCGGCCGGAGAAGAACGCCGACGCGTGCTCCGCCGGGGGCGGCTGGCCACCGCGCATGTCGGTCTCGTCGACCGGACCGCTCTCGAAGCGGAGATCCGACAACTGCTGGCCGAGTGAGCGTCGAGTTGGACGGAGTTCGGCAGGTGGTGTCGGTCTCGCAGGATAGCGTGGTGGGACTGTCCGTGTACGATGGAGTCGTGCTCTGGACCTATTCGTTCAAATCCCCGTACACGCACGCCATCATCCCGCTCGAACACGCAGGGCGAGTCATCGTCAGCGCCCAGAACATGGGAATCCGAGCCCTGCGGCCATATCGCCGCGACGGCGAGTGGGTGGTCGAGACCGCATGGCGGAACGACGACGTCTCGACGGCGATGACCAACCCGGTCGTGGTCGCCGACACCCTGTTCGGTCTGACCGAGCGCAGGCGGGGGCAGTTCTTCGCACTCGATGCGGCAACCGGTGCAACGCTGTGGCTGGGACCGCCGCGTCAGGCGGAGAACACCGCCATCGCCAAGACGGAACGACTGCTCTTCCTGCTCAACGACGACGCCGAGCTGATCGCGGCGCGCGCCAGCCGCACCGGCTTCGAACCAATCGTGCGGTATACCGTCGCCGACAGCGCCACGTGGGCCCAACCGGCGATCTCCGGCAACCGGTTCTTCGTCAAGGACGTGGACACGCTGACCCTCTGGACGTTGACGTCACCTGCTCCCTGACCGATTGACGGGAATCGATGGCAACCGCGGTTGCGGCTACGCGCCGGTGCCAACGTCGACCGGGTCGGGCCTGCGACGGCAGCCTGCGCATCTACCCGATACGCCGGTCTACTCGGACGCTCCGCGCGCGCCGCCCGCGATGGCACCGATCATCGGCGCCGACCTCTCCGGGGGGCCATGAACGCTCACGCCTCGAAAGCGGCACAGCCTGATCCAACCGGTCGCGTGCGACGCGGAACACGAATCCGCCGGATTACCATCCCCGGGGAGAGGAAGGAACGTGCCGGAGCTGCCGGAAGTGGAACGGGGACGCAAGCTGGCGGAAGCGGTGACGGCCGGGCGCCGCATCGCGCGGGCGTGGTGCGACGACGACCCGATCGTCTTCGACAAGGTGAAGCCGGACCGCTGGCGCCGCGCGCTCGAGGGCAAGCGGGTCGTCGCGGCGAAACGCTGGGGGAAGCAGCTCTGGCTGGAGCTGGACGCGCCGCCGCATCCGCTCTTCCACTTCGGGATGTCGGGCGGCTTCAAAACGCCGGCCTCGACGCCGCTGCAACTGAAGTCCGGACCCCGCGAGGACACGTCGATATGGCCGCCGCGCTTCGTGAAGATCCGCCTGCACCTGGACGACGGCGGCGAGCTGGCGATGACCGACGGGCGCCGGTTGGGGCGCATCCTGTTGCGCGAGGATCCCGAGCGCGAGCCGCCCATCGCGAAGCTCGGCTTCGACCCGCTGCTGGCGATGCCGTCGCTGAAACGCTTCGCCGAGCTGCTGCGGTCGCGCGGCGGCATCCTCAAGTCGCTGCTCCTCGACCAGTCGTTCGCGGCCGGGGTGGGCAACTGGATCGCGGACGAGGTGCTCTTCCAGGCCGGGATCGATCCCCGGCGGCGGGCGTCGTCCCTGACCGACGCCGAGGCGCGGCGCCTGCGGGCCAGGCTCGGCGCCATCGTCAAGCGCGCGGTAGGGGCGAACGCCGACGACTCGCTCTACCCCCGCACGTGGCTGTTCCACCGGCGCTGGGGCAGGCAGGGCGACGCGCGCACGACGCGCGGCGAGCGGATCGAGCACGTGACGATCGGCGGGCGCACCACCGCGTGGGTGCCGGCGCGACAGCGCTGATTCGACGCGACAGTCACCGTGCGGGCCGCGCCGACATCCCGCTGACGCGGTAGGATTACCCGCACCGGGAATCCCAGGCGGTCCGCACGAGCGAACCTGACGACCGGAGCCCGCGACCCCTCACGGCAAACCCTTCAGGATCCGAACAGCCACGTCCCGCCCGTTACGTAGAACGCGACCACGGGGATCTCGCCGAGGGTCACGCCGAGCAGGAACTTCCCGATCGGCATCCGCAGAGAGCCGGCGACGTAGCAGATGGCGTCGGTCGGCACGGCCGGGAAGACCGACCAGCCGACGACGATCCAGAAGCCGCGCAGGCGTATCTGCTCCTCCAGCCAGCGTACGCGCGCCGCGTGCCGGCGCTCGAACAACTCGGCCAGACCGAGGAAATCGAAGAAGTAGTAGATGAGCGCGGCCGATGCAACGACGCCGCCGAGCGAAACGGCGAACACCGTCCAGTAGCGATCCGGAAAGAGGAGCGTCCCGACGACGATCAGCACCGTGCTCGGAATCAGCGTCACGGGACGCACGACGCTCACTACGACGTAGCCGAGCATGACGAAAGGACCCGACTGCCGAAGCACGCCGACGAGCCGCGCCGGTTCGATGAGGTCCGGCCGCGCGACGTACAACGCGCTGAGACCGACCGTCACGGTCAGCCAGAAGCCGAGGGCGATGCGCCGGCCCGTGGTCATGACTCGTGTGCAGCGTGGGGAATGGCGGACCGCCGTGATTCGCTCCGTCGGCGGGTGCCGGCTCAGCGTCGTCTGCGCGGTTCCTGCGGCGCAGACTCCCGGTGGGCCGGAACGAGACGCACGAGGCTGGTCGCGTCCCGGACGAGCAGGCCATCGGGCAGCGGCACCGGCATCGCCCAGGTGGCGCCGTCCGCGACCTCGTACTGGCGCGCGACCGCGAACGCCGCCGCGTCCGGCTCGGCCACCAGCAACTCGGCATCGCTGGTCAGCAGGAGGAGGTCATCGCCTGCGATCAGCACGGACGCATGATCACCCTCGCGTCCCTCGCTCGCCCAGCGCACGGCGCCGGTGGCGGAGTCCAGCGCCACGAACTGGCCGCTCCGCGTCGACGAGTGCCCGTAGAGCGTGCCGGCGGCCAGCACCGGCGAGCTCATGTACATCGTCACCCTCGCGTTGCTCCAGGCGGGCGCAGCCTCCCAGCCGTCACCCTGGCGCCGGATCGCGAACGCGTGCGTCCCCCGGCGGGGACCGGAGACCACCAGGTGCTCGCCCGTCCAGACGGGCGTCACGATGTTCTCGTGCCATTCGTCGGTGAACGGCACGCTCCAGAGCAGCGCACCGCCGGCGGCGTCGAGACCGACGATCGACGATTCGGTCAGCGTCACCACCTGGCGCCGCCCCGCGATCTCGGCCACGATCGGCGACGCATAGCCGGGACCCACGCCCCGCCAGACCCAGATCTCGTCCCCCGTCGCCGGGTCCATCGCGAGCACGCGGCCACCCCCGCCATCGCTGCCGACCTGCACGATCAGCATCCCGCCGGCGACGAAGGGCGAGGCCGAGGTGCCGCAGAACAGACCCGTCACCTGCACGGACGCCGAGTAGTCGTTCCGCCAGACCAGGGCGCCGGTCGCCGCGTCCCAGCTCGAGAGAATCCCGGCCGCGCCCAGCGTGAACACCCGCCCGCCGTCTACGGCCGGCGTGGCGAACGGACCCGGAAGATCACCTGGAACGATGGTGTTCTGGATGTAGCGCGCCGGATAGTCCTGTCGCCAGAGGCGTGCGCCGCTCGACAGCTCGATTGCGGTCACGACCTCGGCGTCGCCCTCCCGGCTGTGGACGAAGGCGCGGCCGCCGGAGACCACGGGCGAGGAGTAACCCTCTCCGATGCTGACCTGCCACGCGCGGGCGAACGCTTCCGGCCAAGTCTCCGGCGCCTGCGAGGCCGGCGCGATGCCGTCGCGTGCCGGACCGCGCCATCCGGCCCACTCCTGGGCGAGCGCAGGCTGCCCCGCGAGCGTCACGAACAGAGCCACCATCCACCGCACTGTCCTGGGCATCTACTCTTTCAAGTCCTCGCGCGTTTCGCCATCCAGCTCGACCCCGTCGGTCGTCTTCGGCATCGCGCCCTCAGTCACGCGGCGGCGGCAGCTCCTCGCCGGCCGGTACGAACCGCAGCGCCACGCCGTTGTTGCAGTAGCGCTGACCCGTCGGCCGCGGGCCGTCCTTGAAGACGTGCCCCTGGTGCCCTCCGCAACGCGCGCAGTGGTACTCCGTGCGGGGCAGGATCAGCTTGAAGTCGGTCTTCGTACCGACACGGCCGGGAATGGCGTCGAAGAAGCTCGGCCAACCGGTACCGCTCTCGTACTTGGCGGACGACTCGAAGAGCGGCAGGTTGCAGGCCGCGCAGACGAACGTCCCCTCGCGCTTCTCGTGGTTCAGGTCGCTGGAGCCGGGCGGCTCGGTCGCTTCCTTGAACAGGACCGCGTAGGACTCCTGCGAGAGCAACTCGCGCCATTCCGCGGCCGGCTTCTTCATCTTTCCGACATCGTCACCCATGCGTCACCCAGGCCTTTCGCGCCCCGGAAGCATGCATCCTCTCTGGGCTGCGTTACTCCCAGGTACCCCCGAAACAGCTCCCTCGCGGCGCCCTGCCATGCGGGCGCCTCGCCGCTGCCAGCGCCTCGCAGCGCTTCATCCCGGCTCAGTAGCGGAACAGAATCCGCAGCTTGGTGAAGAGCGCACGGTTCGTCCGCCGCAAGGCCGTCGACTGGAAGAACCGCGAATCGTGCACGTCGATCAGGTCCTCCTGCCGGTAGTGATCATCGTAGCCGACGTAGAAGACGGTCAGCGCGTTGATGCGGTAGGTGAGAAGCAGGTTCGACCCCAGCGTGCCCCGGAACGAGTTGTACTCGGTGATGTTGCGGAGCAGCATCCGGTCGGTGAACGTGAACGTCGACAGCGCCCGCAGCACCTGCACGTTGAACACCTCGTGGCTGCCGTTGCGGTCGTCGAAGAAGCGGCTGGTGACGAGGTTGAGCTGCGACGACCACCGCGGATACGGCCGGATGGTGGCGGACAGCGACGCGCTGTTGCCGCGCCCCAGGTACGGGTTCCGCCGGTCGATGTAGTAGATCTCGTCCCCCCACCGGTAGCTGCCGCCGAGCGAGAACAGGCGGCTCGTGCTGATGAACGTGGAGAGGTTGTAGTTGCGGCGGTCGAAATCGACGTTCCCGAAGCGCTCGTGGGCCTGGATGGCGTTTCCGGAGACGTTGATGTTCCGGGAGAAGTCGAAGTTCAGCCCGGCATCGATGATTTCATCCTCCCGGATGCCCGCGTGGGTGTAGCTGAGCTGGTAGTCGAGGATCGGCCCCCAACTGATGAGCCAGTGCTCGGGCCACCAGCGGTACCCCACGTTGGCGCCCCCGAGCCGCTGGTCCCAGCGCTGGAGGAACCCGACGTCGGTGCGGAAGTCGGGGTCGATGCGCGCCCCGAAGAACCTGGCCTGCAGGTTGCGGCCCTCGTGCGCGACCATCGCGCCCAGCATCGGCCCCTCGCGCTCGACGCCCTGCTCGTCCCGGTCCTGCGACTGGAACGCCACGAAGTTGAAGCGCGTGGCCTGGCTCAGCCGGAACTGGCCGTCGACGCCCCCCACGCGGTTGTACCCGTCGAGGAACTCGCGGTCCGTCACCAGCGCCCCGATGTGCGACTCCGAGTACAGGTCGTAGCGCGCCCGGCCGATCGCCACCTGCGCGGTCCTGCCGAACCCCGGATCGTTCGGATCGTCGCGCTTCCCCGGCGCCTCGTCGTCGGTCACCATCACGCCGAGCGTGGTGTTGCCCACCTTGCCGGTCAGCTTCGCCCCGACGTTCGGGTCGACGAGCGTCCGCGTGTGCACCAGATCGACGGGTGAGACGAACTCGAAGATCTCCGCGCCCTCCAGGAAGAAGGGCCGCAGCTCCGGGAAGAAGAGAGGAAAGCGCTGGTTGACCTCGATCTGCGGCAGGTCCGACTCGATCTGCGAGAAGTCGGGGTTGCCGGTGAAGTCGGCGGTCAGGTTCGACGTGATGCCGTACTTGACGTTCACGCCCCCTTCGGGGTCCGTGCCCCGGTTGACGAACTCCCCGGTTTCACTGTCGATCGAGCTGTACTGGATGGCGGTGAACGACGGCAGGATCTCCAGGTTGCGGCTGGTGGACAGGTCGGTCATCCCCTCGAGCACGCCCATCTGCGCCATGAAGCTCTGGACGTCGCGCGACATCGGCGCCCAGACCACGTTCTCCTGGTTCTTGCCCTTGATCTCGCGGACGAACTGGAAGCCCCAGCGGTGCTCCACGCCGGGGGGCCGCTCCGGATACCGGAAGCTCTTGAACGGGATCGCCATCTCGGCCGTGTAGCCGTCCTCGACGATCTGCGTCCCGCTGTAGAACAGCGCCTCCCAGGACCGGTCGGCGATGGGAATCGGACCGCCGCGCGACTGGCTGGCGTTGATGATGCCGTCGCCCTGCACGTTGTAGCCGTTGAGGTCGAAGTCGTAGCAGACCTGCTGATCCATGAACGTGTCGAGGTAGACCGTCATCAGGTCGTCCTGCCACGCCGTGTCGCGGTCCACCCGGTTGGCCCGCATGATGCTCGGGTCGGAGTAGTGGAGGTAGAAGGCGAAGTAGATGTGCTCGCTGTCGTAGGAGATGTAGATCTCGGTCTGCTCGGTCGCGGGGGCGCCGTCGAGGGGCGCCTGCTGCACGAACTCCGAGAGCATCGCCGCCGTGCGCCACACCTCGTCGTCGAGCCGGCCGTCGATCTCCGGCGGCGTGTCGGTCCGGGACACCCGGACGCGCGGTCGGCCCGTGAGCATGCCGTAGCCCGCTCCCGAGGACGTGACGATCGTGTCGTCGACGCGCGGCCGATCCGGTCCGTGGCCGCCCATCCGGAGTCCGCCGCGGGGCTGCGCGGCGAGGTCCGCCGCCGCTGCGGTCAGGAGGCACAGTGCGAGCACGAGAATGGTGCAGGATCGTGGCATGGATCGACGCGTCGAAGACCCTGTAGTTTACAGGGCCGGTCGGGAATGCGCCCGCCGGGTCGCAGGAACGCGTCGCAACGGCACCCTGCTGCCGCGCGGGTCGGATACCTGCCCGGCGATTCGGCGTGCGTTCGCGCCGGTTGTCAGGATGTCCGCCCCCGGCTACAGTGGGAGAGATGAGCGTCATCGTCAGCGAGGTCTACGACGCACTGCTCGAGGCGGGCGCCTCTCACGACAAGGCCCGAGCAGCGGCCGCGGCGATCCCGGTGGGGGAACAGCTCGCCACGAAAGCGGATATCGCCGACCTGAAGGCCGATATCACGGTCATCAAGGCAGTCTTCGGTCCGATCGTGCTCGGCCTGCTCCTCAGCCTCACAGGCATGGTCTTCAAGCTCGTCTTCTTCCCGTAGGACGATGAGCGTCATCGTCAGCGAGGTCTACGACGCACTGCTCGAGGCTGGCGCGTCCCACGAGAAAGCCAGGGCGGCTGCCGGAGCCATCCCGGTCGGAGAGCAACTCGCCACCAAGGCGGACCTGGTGCCGTTGGCAACCCACATCTCGCAGTTGGAGGCCGATGTCAGGGTCATCAAGGCCGTCTACGGTCCGATCGTGATCGGCCTGCTCCTGAGCATCGCAGGCATGGTCTTCAAGCTCGTGTTCTTCCCGTAGGACGATGTCGAATCGGGCCGCCATCGCGCGGGCGGCCGTGCTCGCCTGCGGCGTCGTCGCCACCACCGGGGCCGGCGCAGCCACGCTGGCGGAGCGCTTCTCGGCCTCGCGCCGGCATCCCGCCATCGAGTACGCCACGCGCCCCCGAACGGACCGGGTGGCGCAGTTGAACGAGCGGCTGCGGACCGGCGAGGCGTCGCTCGCGTTCGACTCCCGTCGCGGATTCCTGCCGGCGGTGCTCGACGCGCTCGACGTGCCCGTCGAGTCGCAGACCCTCGTGTTCTCGAAGACGAGCCTGCAGTCGGACTTCATCGGCCCCGACAACCCGCGCGCCATCTACTTCACCGACGACGTGGCGGTGGCCTGGATCCGCGGTGCGCCCGCCCTCGAGCTGGCGGCCCTGGACCCGCGGCAGGGGGTGATTTTCTACGCGCTCTCCCAGCGCCGCCGCGCGCGCGGATTCCAGCGGCCGCGCTCGTGCCTCGAATGCCACGTCTCGGACGCGACGCTGGGCCTGCCGGGACTGGCCGTCGGCAGCGCGGTGATCGACCCGGAGGGCATGCCGTTCGTCTCCGTCCCCGTCGACCAGCGCACTCCGATCTCGTCGCGCTGGGGCGGTTGGTACGTCACCGGCGACACCGGCCTCGGCCCGCACGTCGGCAACACCGTGGCGACCGATCCGGACGAACCGATGCTGCTGGAGGACGAGGCCAACTTCAACCTGTCCACGGTCGAGGACCGGTTCGACACATCGGACTACCTGACCGCGTACAGCGACATCGCGGCGCTGATGGTGCTGGAGCACCAGACGCACATGACGAACCTGCTCATTCGAACCGGGTGGGAGTTCCGGGTCGCGGCCCACGCGGGCCGTGCCTCCCGCGGGCTGTTCCGGGCGCCCGGAGGGGTGGGAGGCGACGCGGCGCTGCGCGCGCCGGGGGCGGCGGGCGGAAATGCGACGCCGCGCGCGGCGGGGGGTGATGACGACACGCTGCGCGCGGCGGGGGGTCAGCTCGTCGACTACATGCTGTTCGTCGACGAGTCGCCGCTGACCGACCGCATGCTGGGAACGGCCGGTTTCGAAGCGATGTTCGAGGCGCGCGGGCCCTTCGATCGGCGCGGGCGGACGCTGCGGAAAATCGACCTCGACCTCCGCCTGTTCCGCTACCCGTGCAGCTACATGATCTACACGGCCGCGTTCGACGCCTTGCCGGCCGACGCGAAGGAGGCCGTCTACCGGCGCCTGTGGCAGGTGCTGTCCGGTGCCGACCGCGATTCGCGATACGAGCACCTGACGCGCGACGACCGGCAGTCCATCGTCGAGATCCTGCGCGACACGAAGCCGGATCTGCCGGGCTACTTCGGCGACGTCGACCGGTAGCGCCGCACCGGCGCCATCCTCTACGGAGCTCGCCGCCGCCCATCCTCTGCGGACCGCCACCATCCTCGCATCCCCGCGAGAACCCGGGGAAGGCAAGCCACGTAAGGAAACAGCAACCCATGACGAACCTCGACACGATGTCCAACTCACCGGCAACCGCGCAGGATCCCCGCCGCGTCTACCGGGAACGCCGCGCCGCGCGGCGGACCTCGCACGCGGCCGCCGAGCGCCGGCATCACGCCATCGGCAACGTCCGGTTGCTCCTGGTGGGCATCGCCGCGCTGCTGGGGATCGGAATCGTCGGCGGAGCGGGATACTCCGGCTGGTGGCTGCTGGCGCCGCTGGCCGGCGTCGTCTGGCTCGGGTTTCGCATGGACCGGATCGAGGCGGAACGCACACGCCTGGAGCGGGCGATCGCGTTCTACGACCGCGGCCTCGCGCGGCTGGACGACGCGTGGCCCGGAACCGGTGAACGCGGGGACGAGTTCGCGGACCCGAGGCACCTGTACGCCGCAGACCTCGACCTGTTCGGCGACGGCTCGCTGTTCCAGCGCCTCTGCGCCGCGCGAACACGCCGCGGCATGGCGACGCTCGCCGCCTGGCTGCTCGAGCCGGCCCCGCCCGCGACAACCCGCGCCCGGCAGGCGGCGGTCGAGGAGCTCACACCCAACCTGGACCTCCGGGAGGACCTGGCGGTGCTGGGCGACGACGCGCGGGCCGCCGTTGACGCGCAGGCGCTTGCCGCCTGGGGCGCGGCGCCGCCCGCCTTCGTTTCACCGGGCCTGCTGATGGCGGGGCGCGTCGCCTCGGTGGCCGGGACGCTGGCCCTCGCCGCCGGCTTCGCCTACGCGCTTGCGGCGGGGCGCTCCCTCGATCTGTCCGCCGGCGTCCAGTCGCTGCTCGGCTGGTACTTCGTGACCGCCGTGGTCGGGGTGGCGCTCGTGCAGTTGCGTATCCAGCCGGCCGCCGCACAGGTCTTCGAGGGGATCGACTCCGCCGCCCGGCACGTCGCGTTGCTCGGCGGCCTGCTCGGCCGGCTCGAGGCCGAACGCTTCCGCACCGCCCGCCTCGCCGAGCTTCGCGCCCGGCTCGATGTCGCCGGGGAGCCGCCGTCACGGCAGGTGGCCCGGCTGACGCGCCTCATGGAGCACGTGGATTCGCGCCACAACGCCTTCGCGTGGCTGTTCGGGTTCTTCCTGGTCTGGGACGTGCACCTCGCCCATGCGGTCGAGCGCTGGCGCCTCGCCTCGGGCCCGAAGCTGGGCACGTGGCTCGACACCGTCGGCGAGATGGAGGCCCTGGCGTCACTCGCCGCCTACCGCTTCGAACGGCCCCACGACGTCTGGCCGGAACTGCTGGACGGGCCGCCGCGCTTCGAGGCAGAGGGCGTCGCGCATCCGCTGCTGAACGCGGAAGCCGTCGCCAACGACGTCCTGCTGGACGGCCGGCCGCAGGTGCTCGTGCTGAGCGGCTCGAACATGTCGGGCAAGAGCACGCTGCTCCGCGCCATCGGCGTCAACTCGATCCTCGCCCAGGCCGGCGCACCGGTTCGGGCGCAGCGGCTGGTGATGTCACCTCTGGCGGTCGGCGCATCCATCCGCATCCTCGACTCGCTGCAGGACGGCAGCTCCCGCTTTCACGCGGAAATCGTCCGGCTGCGGGCCATCCTGGCCAGGACCTCGGCGCCGGCGCCGAACCCGGACAACGCGTCGAGCCGGGATGACGCGGCACCCGATGCACCGCCCGCTGCCCTGCCCGTCCTCTTCCTGATCGACGAATGCCTGCACGGCACGAACTCCCACGACCGCCGGATCGGCGCGGACGCCGTCGTCAGGGGCCTTGTCGAACGGCGCGCGATCGGCCTCGTGACGACGCACGACCTGGCGCTGACGGCGATCACCGACGCGCTCGGCCCGCGCGCCGAGAACGTGCACTTCACGGACCACTTCACGAATGGAAAGCTCCGCTTCGACTACACGCTGCGGCCCGGGGTGGTCGGCAAGGGCAACGCCCTCGCGCTGATGCGCTCGGTCGGCTTCGAGATCTGAACGCTGACCGCCGAGGCCATGCTTTCCTGGATTATCAGTATTACTGACATATGAATTCCTAGAAAGATGGTAAGATCGGAATATGGAGATCGCAAGAATCACGGCGCGCGGTCAGACGACCATACCGAAACGCATCCGGGACGAGGCCGGCCTGCGCGACAGCGACGTCATCTCGTTCGAGGTAGAGGACGATCACCTGATAGTTCGCAAGGTCACCAGGGCTCAGGACGACTACCTGCAGGGTCTCTCCGCGACCCTGAGCGAGTGGACGTCGCCGGAGGACGAGGACGCCTGGCGTGACCTGTGAACCCCTCGACGTCGTCGCGGTGCCCTTCCCGTTCACCGATCGTCCGACAGCGAAGCGCCGTCCGGCGCTCGTCGTATCGTCGGCGGCATTCAACGACGTGCACGCGCAGTCGATCCTGGCCATGGTCACCTCGGCACGGAACGAATGGCCGAGCGACGTGCCGATTCAGGAGTGGCGCAAGGCCGGCCTCCAGGTTCCATGCAAGGTCCGCCTGAAGCTCTTCACACTCGATGACGCCCTGATCCTCCGCAAGCTGGGCAGACTGTCGAAGCGGGACGGCAAGGCGGCGAGGAACGCGCTGGCGCGCTCGCTGGCGGTTGGCTGAGCAGACGCTCTGCCCCGCCGCGGCGGGAGAACCGCAACCCTCTGACAACCGTGCGACTCCCCGCCACGTCCAGGCTCGGGTAGCGCCGCCAAACCCGTCGCAAGGCTCCGCGTTCGGCCCCAGCCCCCACCACCCCAGGACCTTGCGCTTCAGAAGCGTGCGAGGGCAGGCCGCTACTCGTAGTCCTCCGCCGCCAGCGACAGCCGCACGACCTCGGCGTCGTTGCGCGCCACCACGTGCCGGTTCGCGAACGCCGGATGCGACCACAGGACGGCGCGGTCGTCCCAGCGGCCGGACGCGCCGCCGCGGGTCCGGGTGGTCGGCGTCAGCAGCAGCGTCCGGTCCACCTCCTCGTAGCCCGCCGGCGTGAAGCGGGCGATGACCAGATCGCCCGTCTCGTTGACGACGAACCAGCGGTCGCCGTTCTGCACGAGGTAGGAGTTCGCCCACCGCTCGTGCGGCGTCAGCCGGTCGGTCGACCACAGCCGCTCGCCGGTCGTCGCGTCGACGCCCCGGAACTCGCCATAGCTGCTGAGGCCGTACAACACGTCGCCCGCCATCACCGGGGTCGACAGGGTCGCCCCCTGCGGCGGACGGTCGGTGCGGTTGCGGTTCGCGCCCTCCCAGAGCCTGCGCGCGGCGGGACGGTCGGAGCTCAGCGCCAGCATCAGGCCGCCGTTCTCCACCTGCGTCACCAGCAGGTAGCGCCCGCTGCGGACCGGCGTGCCGATGGTCAGCCCGCTCGGGACCTCGAAGTCGTACTGCCACCAGGTGTCGCCGGTAGCCGGATCGAGCGACGTCACCGCGGCGGCGTGCCAGACGATCAACTGCCGCACCCCGCCGGCGCTTATCACGATCGGCGAGGAGTAGCCCGGCTCGGAGGTCGTCTCGATGGCCCGCCATGCCTCCGCGCCGGTCAGCTTGTCGAACGCCACCACCATCGCGTCCGGCTCGCCGCCGAGCAGCGCAATCAGGTGATCGCCCTCCACCAGCGGCGACTGCGAGACGCCGAAGACCGGCACCGTCACGCCGTAGTCGGCGCCCGTATCGACGCGCCAGACGAGGCCGCCCGTCGCGACGTCGAAGCACGACAGCATCCCCGCCGCGCCGAGGATGTAGACCCGGTCGCCGTCCACGGTAGGGGTCGCCCGGGGGCCGATGGCGAACTTGAAGTGGATGTTGCGGTAGGTCACCGGCCACTCCCGCGTCCAGAGCACCGCGCCGGTCTCCTCGTCGAGCACGAGCAGCCGCTCGTGGCCGTCCATGGTGCGGCTGCCCGGCGTCTCCTGGTAGTCGAGGACGAAGACGCGGCCGCCGGCCACCGCCGGCCCGGCGAAGCCGCCCCGGATCGGCGTCCGCCACTTTACGACCAGCCCGTCGTCGGCGAAGCGCTCGATCAGGCCGGTGTCGGTCCACACCGCGTCCCGGTTGACGCCGCGCCACTGCGGCCAGTCCTCGGCGTGCAGGCCGATCGTCGCCAGGCAGGCGACAGCACACGCGATCGCTACGGTCATTCGGCTCGGCTCATGACGGTCGGACATCGGCTACCCCACGGCTGTACGAAACCACCTCGACGCCCGCACCGTTCGAAACGCCTGCGGTTGCGGATGCGAATCGGTCGTCAGGATAGACCATCCGGGGCGGACTCGCACAACGGATCGCACCGTGACGGCCATGCACGTATCATGTGTCATGGCCACTTTCGAATCCAGAATCCATGCCTTGCGCATAGAACCCCATCCGAACGCCGACCGCCTGGAGCTGGCGGCGATCGGCGGTTTTCGCTGTGTCGTCGGCAAGGGGTCCTTCGCCGACGGCGACCTCGCCGCCTACATCCCGGAAGGCGCGGTCTGCCCCGCCTGGCTCATCTCCGAGCTCGGTCTCGAAGGCAAGCTCGCCGGGAGCCGCAAGAACCGCGTCAAGGCGGTGAAGCTGCGCGGCGCGCTGTCCCAGGGGCTCGTCTACCCGGTCCGCGACGGCATGATTCGCGGCCGGCCGGTCGCCGCGGGCGATACGGTTACCGAGCTGCTCGAGCTGGTGAAGTACGAGCCGCCGATCCCCATCGCCATGCAGGGCGAGGTGCGGCCGGTGCACGGGGCGACGCTCCACTACGACATCGAGAACGTCAAGAAGTACCCCGACGAGCTCCGGGACGGCGAGCCGGTCGTCGTCACGGAGAAGCTGCACGGCTCCTGGTGCTGCCTGGGATGGCATCCGGACCACGGCCCCATCGTCACCTCCAAGGGCATGTCCGACCGGGGGATGGCGCTGATCCTGAACGAGGCGAACCAGAAGAACCTCTACGTGCGCACGTGGCGCGCCTTCGAGGCCGCGTTCGAGACCGCACGCGCCCGCGTCGCCGGGGCCGGGCAGCCGTTCTACGTGCTCGGCGAGGTGTACGGGCGCGGCGTACAGGATCTGCACTACGGCGAACCCAATCCCGCGTTCCGGGTGTTCGACGCCTACGTCGGCGAGCCGGGGCACGGCCGTTACCTCGCCCCGAACGAGATCGAGACGTCCCTGGGCGACCTGTTCCCGCTCGTGCCGGTTCTGTATCGAGGGCCGTTCAGCATCGCGGCGCTGACCGAGCAGACCGACGGCGCGACCGCACTCGGCGGGAAGCACCTGCGCGAGGGCGTCGTGGTGAAGCCGGCGACCGAACGGGAGTCCCCCGAGTTCGGCCGCGTCATCCTGAAGAGCGTTTCCGGCAACTACCTGACGCGCAAGGGTGGCACCGAGTACAACTGAAGATCCAGCCGTGGCCGCGGCACCCCTCCTCGGACGACCTCACGGGCCCACGACAACGACGCCCGCCGGTCGGAGACGTTCGAAGTCCGCCAGGTTGGCGGTCAGGATGCGATCCACGGGGATTCTCTCCGCGCAGCGGACGTGCAGCGCGTCGTAGACGACGCCGCTGGCGAATCCGCCCTGGCTGACACGCCGGATGGCGTCGAGGTAGTCGGCCTCGATCAAAGGGACCACCGTCAGCCGCGCCAGGAGACTCTCCTCGACGAGTCGTCTGGCTTCCACGGGCTGGACGCGTCGCCGTAACGGCAAGGCGGTCAACGTGGCGTAGCACTCGGCGAGCGCGTGCGTCGAGCAATACCCCGCATGGTCGCCGGCGGTGTAGCTCACCAGCGCGTTGAGCGCCGCCTCGTGGTTGGCCAACTGGTCGACGACCGCCGGCACCAGGACCGAGGTATCGAAGAGAACGCGCACTACTCGGCGCCCCCGGGAAGAATCCGGCGGCTCCTCGAATCGCGCTCCGCCCGGATGAACGCCGCGACGTCCAGGTTCGCGCGATCGCCGCCGTGGTGCACCAGAATCCCCATCTTCCTCAGGAGCGCAGGCTCGGCTCCCGTCCGGCTGAGCTGCAGGAACTCGCCACGGGCTTCGATCTCCAACTCCGTGCCCGCGACCAGGTTGAAGCGCTCGCGAAGACTCTTGGGCACGACAATGCGACCTGCCTTGTCGATGGTAATTGTCATGGCATGATGGTATTTCCAATGGTCCACCACGGTCAACGCCGGAGCGTGGCCCCAGACCACCAGGAAGGCCCACCTCCCCCAAAGAGCACAATTGCCGACGTTCCCCCGCTGGCCCGCGGGCCTCTCTCAAGAGAAAATTATTGTTAATTTATTAACCTGTATGCTATGAAAATAACCGAGCAGGCCAACAGGGGCCCCGGCAGCGACCGACTGAACTCATGCACATGAAGACACCGTGGCACAGCCGGCTGTCGCGTCGCGAGCGACAGATCATGGACATCCTCTTCAGGCACGGCCGCGCCCCGGCCAGCGTCGTCCGGGAGGAGCTTCCCGGCGACCCGAGCTCGTCGACGGTCCGCACGCAACTGCGCATCCTCGAGAAGAAGGGACTCGTGCGCCACGAGGAGGAGGGGTTGCGGTACGTGTATCGCCCGGTGACCCCTCGCAGGACCGCGCGACGGTCGGCGTTGCAGCATCTGGTCGAGACGTTCTTCGACGGCTCCGCCGAGCAGGCCGTGGCCGCGCTGCTCGGCGGCGAGGCGAGGCATCTGACCGAGCCGGAGCTCGACCGCATCGCACGGATCGTTTCGGACGCGCGAACGGCGCACCGAGGTGCCGGTCGACCCGCAGGCGAGTCACGAGGCAGCGGGCCGGACAGGAGCGACGTGCGCGACGAGCCGGAGGAACCGTCATGAGCCTGGTGGCCGTGTTGACCGTCAAGGTGTCGGCGATCCTGCTCCTGGCGCTGGCCGGCGCCTTCTGCCTGCGTACCCGGTCGGCGGCCGCGAGACGCTGGGTGCTGGCGATCGGCGTCGTGTCGGCCTGCGCGGCACCTGCCCTCCACGTCCTGCCTGTTCCGCCAGTGGTGCGGGTGGCGCCGCTCGGGGTGCTCGACTGGAGTGCCGGCCCCGTCTCCGACATGCTCGGGCTGCGTCCCTTCTCCCTGTTCACGGCGGATGCCGTTCCGGCCGGATCCGCCGTTGCGTCGGAGTCGGCAGGTTTCCGACTCGGCCGGTCCGGACTGGCGGCGGCAGCCGTCGCGAGCGGCCGTGTCGCCGGCTGGTTGGTCGTGATGATCTGGCTGGTGGGCGCCGTCGCCAGCGCCGGCGTGCTTCTGGCCGGGTTGGCGAGACTCCGCTGGCTCCGCGCGGCGTCGAGGCGCGCGACGGATGGGCCGTGGCATCGCCTGTGCGCCGACCTCGCGCGGTCGTGCGGACTGAGACGCGGCGTCGAGCTGCTGTTCGGTCCACGCCCGGGTCTGGTGGCGACGTGGGGCTGGCGACGGCCGGCCATCATGCTGCCGGCGGCGGCGGCCGAGTGGTCGGCGGAGCGGATGCGCGTCGTCCTGCTGCACGAGCTGGCACACGCCCGCCATTGCGACTGGCTGCTGCAGATGGCCGCCGAAGCGCTGCGCTGCGTCTGGTGGTTCAACCCGCTGGCGTGGGTGGTCCGTGCCCGGCTGCGCCACGAGAGCGAGCACGCGGCCGACGACCTCGTCCTGGCACGGGGCGTTCCGGCCACCACCTGCGCCACGCATCTGGTCGAACTTGCGAAAGAGGCTCGGAAACACCGGCGGACGTGGTTGCCGGCGCCGGCGATGGCGCGTCCGTCACACCTGGAACGGAGGTTGTCCGCCATGTTGAATGCGCACACGAATCGGCGTCCGATGACGCGCCTCACTCGCCTGTGGAGCCTGGGCCTGCTCGTGCTGGTTTCGATGCTTGTCGCGGGCCTGCAGGTTGGCGCGCAGACGGCCCGGATCAGCGGCGCCGTCGTCGATCAGGACGGAAACGCGGTTCGGAATCCCGAGGTCACGTTCACCATCCGCACAGCAGGGCAGCAGGTGCGCCTGGGGAGCTATGCGTTCTTCGATCGGTCCGGGAACCTGGTTCGGAATCCCGACGTCACGATCAGCCGCGCAACCTCGCAGCACGCGCGTCCGGACGGCCATGACGACGGCCGCTTCGAGATCTTCGATCTGGGACCGGGCGAGTACATCCTCGCCGTGAGAGCGTCGGGCTTCGAGCCGCTGTATCGGCAGCTCTCGCTGGAAGCGGGGGAGCAGCGTGAAGAAGAGCTGGTTCTATCCCGGATACCGGCGAGTCGCCAACCGCTGACCGGGGCGGGGTCGGCGACGACCGGAACGGCGCCGGCCACGACCGGCCGGCTCCCCGAATCGATCGGCAGCGCGGGCGGGCAGGAACAGTCGACGGGGCCGTCGAGCGAGCGCATCGCGGAGCTCGTCGAGCGGGCCGCCGCCCTCCAGGAACAGTTGCGGAGCGTGCTCGACGAGCTGCAGACCGTGCTCGACGGTCCCGACCAGCCCTCCGGCCGCCCGGACGAGCCCATCCGGATCGGCAACGGGGTCCCGCCGCCCGCGAAGATCCACGATGTCCCGCCGGTCTATCCCCCCGCGGCCCGGGAAGCCGGCGTGCAGGGCTTGGTAATCCTGGAAGCGACCATCGACCCGACGGGCGAGGTGGGCAATATCGAGGTACTGCGTTCCGTGCCGGAGCTCGAAGAGGCGGCGATCGCCGCGGTCGAGCAGTGGCGGTACGAGCCCGCTCTGGTCGACGGCGCGCCCGTCTCCGTCCTGATGACGGTGACCATCAACTTCCTGCTGCCGTCACCCTGAGAGAACCGTGGGACGACGGGCCGGACCTCGACCGCGGCGGTAGAGGCTGACGGCTTGAACCATGAAAATTGGATCTATTCCGTCCAATTTTCATGATAAAATCACTGGCGATGGTCCCCCGCGACGAACATCGCCGGGCTCTCGAACGTCTCCTGTCGCGCGCACCCGTCGTCAGTCTCCTCGGAGCACGTCAGGTCGGCAAGACGACCCTGGCCCGCGAGATCGCACGGCGCTGCAAGGGACCGACTCATGTCTTCGATCTGGAGTCGTCCGCCGACGTGGCGCGTCTCGCGGATCCGCTGCTCACCCTGTCGCCGCTCCGCGGTCTCGTCGTCATCGACGAAGTCCAGCGGCGCCCCGATCTCTTCCCGAGCCTGCGGGTCCTGGCGGACCGCCCCCGGCGGCCGGCACGCTTTCTCGTTCTCGGCAGCGCCTCTCCGGATCTCCTGCGCCAGAGCGCCGAGACCCTGGCCGGCCGCGTCGCCCACTACGAGCTGCCGGGGTTCACGCTTCCCGAGGTCAGCGCACGCGACACGGATCGCCTCTGGTTGCGCGGCGGGTTCCCACCGTCCTACACCGCCCGCAGCCATGCCGACAGCTATCGCTGGCGCGGCGATTTCATCCGCACGTTTCTCGAGCGCGACGTGCCGCAGCTCGGCATCGCCATCTCGAGCGCGGTCCTCGAACGCTTCTGGTCGATGCTCGCGCACTATCACGCCCAAGTGTGGAACGGATCCGAGCTCGGCCGGGCCCTCGGCGTTTCGCATCACGCCGTGCGCCGGTATCTCGATGCCCTCGAGTCGACCTACATGCTGCGGAGCCTGAAACCCTGGAGCGCAAACCTGAAGAAACGGCAGGTCAAGTCTCCCAAGATCTACATTCGCGACTCCGGACTCCTGCACCACTTCCTGGGTCTGAACACCCGCGCGGAGCTCGAGCGCCACCCCAAGATCGGCGCGTCCTGGGAGGGCTTCATCCTCGAGAACCTGGTTCAGGCCCTCGGCCTGGAACCACGACAGTGCCACTACTGGGCCACGCATTCCGGGCCGGAGATCGACCTGGTCGTGCAACGCGGCTCCCGGCTGCGCGGCTTCGAGATCAAGCGCACGAGCTCGCCCACCTTGACCCGTTCGATGCGTTCGGCGATGGACGACCTCGGATTGAGTCGACTCGACGTGATCCACGCCGGCGATCACAGCTTTCCGCTGGCAAAGCACGTGCGCGCCATCGCGGGAACGCGAATCCTCGACGATCTCCGAATACCTTGATCTTCTACATATGATCCTGTACATGTAGAAGTCAGAGGCATGAACCAATGACCACACCCAGGACGGACCTGCCGCAGGGCACCCTCGACCTGCTGGTGCTGCAGGTCGCGGCCACCGGCCCGATTCACGGCTACGGCATCGCCCAGCGCATCAAGCAGGTCTCGCGCGACGTGCTCCAGGTGCCGCAGGGCTCGCTCTACCCCGCGCTGCACCGGCTGGAACGGCGGGGACTGCTGGCCGCGGAATGGAAGCCGTCCGACACCGGCCGCGACGCGAAGTTCTATCGCCTGACGCCGAAGGGCCGCGCACGGTTGCAGGAGGAGACCGAGAGCTGGGCCCGGCTGGCAGAGGCCGTCGGGCTGATTCTCGGCACCGCGGGCGGAGGCGCGCGGTGAGCTGGTGGCGGCGGCCTCGGCTTCGCTGCCGGGCAGAGGACGAGCTGGACGCCGAGCTGCGCGACCACGTCGAGCGGCAGGTGGCCGACTACGTCCGAGCGGGGATGTCCGCGGGCGAGGCCCGCCGCCGGGCGCGCCTCGAGTTCGGCGGCCTCGACCAGGTCAAGGAGATGTGCCGCGACGTCCACCGCACCCGGTGGATCGAGGACCTCGGGCGCGATCTGCGCTACGCCCTGCAACGGCAGCTCATGGACCGTTCCTCGGGAGTCTCGTGGTTCGCCGTTGCCACGCTGGCCATCGGCATCGGCGCGAGTACCGCGATGTTCGGGGTGCTGGACGCCGTCGTCCTCCAACCCCTTCCGTTTGCACAGGAGGAGCGCCTCGTCGCCGGCTGGAAGACCAGCCGGACCGACCCGACGCGCCTCATCGAGCTCTCCTATCCGCAGTTCCTGGCGTGGCGGGCGCAGTCGACCAGCTTCGAGAGCCTCGCCGCCCTGCCGACCACCGTCTACGGATACAGCTACGTCCTGACCGGCCGCGGCGATCCGGTCGCCATCGAGAGCGCGCGCGTCACCGCCGAGTTCTTCGACGTACTCGGCGTACGGCCATTGCTCGGCCGCACCTTCAGGGCGACGGACGACCGGGAGGGAGCGCAGCCGACCGTCATCGTCACCCACGCGTTCTGGACGAACGTCCTCGGTGCCGATCCCGGTGTGATTGGATCCGGCCTGACGCTCACCGGCCTCGACTTCACGGTGATCGGCGTACTGCCGGCCGGAGTCCTCTTTCCGCGGGGCGTCGACGTCTTCACGGCGCTCGGCACGCGGCCCGGACTGGCCAACAACCGGACGGTGTTCCTGCAGGTGATCGGGCGCCTGCGCCCGGGCGTGTCGCACGCACAGGCAACGGCCGAACTGGACGGGATCGTGTCGGGACTCGAGGCGCAACGGCCAGGCTCGAACACCGGGGATCAGGTGGCGGCGCTCACGCCGCTACGCGATCACATCCTGGGTAGCGGCCAGGTCGTCGCAACGCTGCTATTCACCGGCGCGGTCGTCCTGCTGCTGGTCGCCGGCGTCAACCTGAGCGGGTTGCAGGCGACACGCGCGGCGCGCCGCGGCGGCGAAGTGGCGCTGCGCCTCGGCCTGGGCGCGTCGACCCGCCACCTGTTGCGCCAGTTCGTCGCCGAGGGTCTGGTCCTCGCCACTATCGGCACGATCGTGGGGATCGGCGTCGCGGTCGCGATCCTGGATGCCGTGGTCGCGCTCGCGCCGGGGGATATTCCGCGGATTGCGTCCGCAACGATCGGTGGGTGGTCGCTCCTGTTCGCCGGGGCATGCCTCGTACTGGTCACCCTCGGCATCGGGTGCGTGCCGTTGACGATGGTCAGGGACTCGTCCATCGATGCGCTCCTGCGCCGCAACACGGCCGGCGGCGGGAGTTCGGACCGTGCCGCGCGCATCGGCGGAACGCTGCTCGCCGTCGAGGTAGCCGGAACGGTGGTTTTACTGATCATCGCCGGCGCGCTTACCGTGAGCTTCCTCAACCTGCGCGGCGCCGACCTGGGCTTCGACCGCGAGAGCGCCCTGACCGCCTTCGTCAACCCGAGCCGCGTGCGCTACCCCGATGCAGCGGCGCGGCGGCGGTTCTTCCGGGACGTGATTGCGCGGCTGGAAGCGAACGCGGAAGTAGAGGCCGCCGGCGCGGCGCTGCTGAGACCGCTCGAAGGCGTGATCGGCTGGGACCTCCCCTACCGGCTGCCCGGCCAGTCCGCCGAGCGCGCGGCGGACAACTCCATTCTGAACCTGGAGGTCGTCACGCCGACCTGGTTCGAGGCCATCGGCACCCCGCTGCTGGCCGGCCGGGGCTTCTCGGAGACGGATGCCCTGACCGCGGCCGGCGCCGGGGCGGCCCGCGCATCACTACCCGCCGCGGGGTCCACGAACCGGCCCCAGCCGGGGGCACCCACCGAGTCCACCGACGAGCGACTCCCGTCGGCAGCCACCGGAGCTCCCGCCGAGCGCCAGCCGTCGGGCACCGTGGAGTCAGCGTCAGAGCGCTGGCCGCTGGTAGCCATCGTCAGCGACAGCGTCGCCCGCGAGATGTACGGGTCGCCGCGGGAAGCGGTCGGACAGCGGTTTATCGGCGGCCGCAACGCCCCGCGCTCGTACCGCATCGTCGGCGTCGTCGCCGACGGCCGATACCGCCGGGTGCAGGAAGTCAGCGGCGACGTGTTCCTGCCCTACACGCAGACGGCCATCCCGTTGCGGTACGTAGTAGTCCGTGCGTCAGCCGGCCCCGCCACCGCAAGGG
This sequence comes from Vicinamibacterales bacterium, assembly GCA_963662835.3. Lineage (GTDB taxonomy): Bacteria > Acidobacteriota > Vicinamibacteria > Vicinamibacterales > UBA8438 > WTFV01. The sequence goes on along the minus strand of CAXXVU020000002.1, from coordinate 1,798,534 downwards.
CAATCCTGCGCAGTGCGCTCGCCGAAGTGGATCCGGAGCAGCCGATGAGCGCCGACCTCACCACGACGGAGCTCGTCGATCGCGCGCTGTCACGGGAACGGTTCCAGAGCGGGCTGCTGCTCCCGTTCGGACTCGGGTCCGCCCTGCTGGCGGCGATTGGCGTCTTCGGCATGGTGAGCGATACCGCAAACCGGCGACTGCGCGAGGCCGCGCTGCGTCAGGCGCTCGGTGCGAACCGGAGCCGGGTTCTCGCCGGGTTGCTGCGCTCGACCCTGACGTGCGTGCTGGCCGGCCTGGCCGCCGGACTGCTCCTGGCCGTCGTAACGGACCGGACGCTGAATCTGACCCTGTTCGAGACCAGCCTCGCCGACCCCTGGATCGTCGTCGCCGTCTGTTCCCTGGTCCTCGGTGTCTCGCTCGTCGCGTGTATCGGTCCGGCGGCGCGCGTGGTGCGAATCGAGCTGGGCACGGTCTTGCGACAGTGACGAAAGAGCATCCGATTCCCGGCGCCGCCGGTGGAGGAGCGCGATGAGCTGGTGGACCCGCATGGCGAACCGCGATCGGTCGGAGCACGAGTTGCACGCCGAGCTGCGCGACCACGTCGAGCGGCAGGTGGCCGACCACATCCGGGCCGGGCTGTCCGCGCGGGAGGCGCGCCGGCGAGTGCGCCTCGAGTTCGGCGGGCTCGACCAGGTCAAGGAGATGTGCCGCGACGCGCGCGGCGTGCGCTGGCTGGAGGAGACATGGCAGGACCTGCGGTTCGCCGCGCGCCTGCTCGTGAAGGAACGCTGGTTCGCTGCGGCCGCGGTCCTTGCCCTCGGGCTCGGAATCGGACTCACGAGCACGGCGTTCACGGTGTACAACACGATCCTGGTCCGCGGCCTGCCGGTGGACGATGCGGAGCGCATCATGGCACTGGCGATGCGCGACGCCGACGGCCGCGAGCAGGGCGTCTCGTATCTCGACTTCGGGGACTGGCGTATCACGGCGGCGAGCTTCGAGGACATCGCGGCCTACAGCGAGCCGGCGATGAACGTCGGCGACCCGGGCATGGCGACCGAGCGGTTCTTCGGCGCGCGCGTCACGGCGAACACCTTTCGCCTGCTGGGCATCGAGCCGCTGCTCGGCCGCGACTTCCAGCCGCAGGATGACCGCCCCGGCGCACCGGCCGTCGTGATGCTCGGACATGGCATCTGGACGAACCGCTACGGCGCGGACCCGGACGTGCTCGGCCGGGTCATTCGCGTGAACGACTTGCCGGCAACCGTCGTCGGCGTGATGCCCACCGGCTTCGCGTTTCCGCAGTGGGCGGAACTCTGGCAGCCGCTGGGGGTTACACCCGGCCTGGCCGACCACGCGCGCGATCAGCGGGTCTTCCGAGCCGTGGGCCGTCTCGCGGACGGGATGACCGTCTCCCGGGCCCAGGCGGATCTCGATGCCATCGCCGCGGCCCTCGCGGCAACCCATCCCGACACGAACGAGGGATTTCAGCCCTGGGTCGATCGGTTCAACGAGCACTACAACGGCACGTTCCGACCGATCCTGACGGCACTGCTGGCCGCTGCCGGCGTCGTGCTGCTCATCGCCTGCGCGAACGGCGCCAACCTGCTCCTGGCGCGCGCCGGACGCCGGTCCCGGGAGGTCGGCATGCGCGTGTCGCTGGGCGCGACACGAGCGCGAATCGGGCGACAACTGCTCGTCGAGTGCCTCTTGCTCGCCGGTCTGGCCGGAGCGCTGGGCCTGGGACTCGCCGCGCTGGGCGCGCGCCTGCTTTCGATGGGATTCGAGCCGTTGATGGCCCCGTACTGGATCGACTTCGACCTCGACGGCCGGGTGCTGGCATTCGTGGCCGCAACGTGTCTGTCGACCGCTCTGGTCTTCGGACTGGCGCCCGCCGTGCACACATCGAAAGCGAACGTGCGCGACCTCGTCACCACGGCCGGGCGAGTCGGGACCGCCGCCGCCCCGGCGCGCCGTTGGATTGGATGGCTCGTAACGGCGCAACTGGCGCTGACGCTGGTCCTGCTGGCAGGCGCCGGCCTGATGGCACGCAGTCTGCTGACGGTCGCACTCGCCAACCGTGTCATCGACACGGCGGACGTGACGACCATCCAACTCTTCCTTCCGGAAGACCGCTACCCCACGGCCGGGCAGCGGGTAGGGTTCTTCCGCGCATTCGACGAGCAGGCAGCGGCCGACCCGAGGATCGCGTCGGCGACGAGCGCCGGCGCCATCCCGTTCGCCCCTGTCGCCGCGTCCCACGCGCTCGCCATCGACGGCCGGCCCGCATCCGACGGCGACCCGCCGCCAACCGCCGGCGTCATCACCATCGCCGACGACTACTTCGAGGCGCTGGGCCTTCGCCTGCAGCAGGGCCGTGCGTTCACCGACCGCGACGGGACCGCGGGCAACGACAGCGTCGTCGTCAACCGGCGCTTCGCGGACCTGTTCTTCCCGAACGAGGATCCGCTCGAGCGGCGCATTCGCCTGACGAGACGCGACGAGTCGGACGAGAACGCGCCCTGGCTGACGATCGTCGGCATCTCGCCGACGGTGCGACAGACCATGTCGGGCGCGCCCGGCCCGATCGCCTACCTCCCGTATCGCGCGGACGCGATTCCGTTCCAGCATCTTCTGGTGCGCGGCGTGGCCGGCACGGCCGCCGGCGGCGCAGCGCGAGAGATAGTGCGCAGGCTCGACCCGGATCTTCCGATTGCCCGCGTGTGGACGCTGGACGGCGTACTCGCCCAGACACGCTTCCTCCCGCGGCTCATCGGGTCGCTCCTGGGCGCCTTTGCCTGGGTCGCCCTGGTCTTGTCCGCCGTCGGCCTGTACGGAGTGACCGCGTACGCCGTGACCCAGCGCACGCAGGAGATCGGGCTCCGCATGCGTTGGGGGCCGGGACGGGTCAGGTGGGCTGGATGGTGCTACGGCGGGGACTTGTCCAACTGGGCCTGGGACTTGCCATCGGGATCTGGGGTGCGCTCACGGTCGGGAGGCTGTTCGAGAGCTGGCTCGTCGACACGCCGCCGGCCGACCCGGTCACGCAGGTATCCGTCGCCGTACTGCTCGGCGGCGTGGCGGTCGTCGCGTGCCTCCTGCCGGCGCGGCGCGCGGCGCGGCTCGATCCGATGGTCGCGCTGCGCCACGAGTAGCCGTGCCAAGCCATAGAGAAAGCACGACGTCGATCCGGAAGGACAGTCGCATGCTCGAAGTGGCAGGGGTCTCCAAGTACTACGGTGCGCTGGCCGCGGTCCGCGACATCAGCTTCACGGTACGTCCCGGCGAGGTGCTCGGCTATCTCGGACCCAACGGCTCCGGGAAGTCGACCACGGTCAACATGGTGGCCGGGCTCATCGAGCCCTCGGACGGCGAGATCCGCGTAGATGGCAAAGACATCCATCGCGACATCCTCGGCCACCGGCGGCGGATCGGGTACGTGCCGGAGACACCCGATCTGTACTCCTACCTGACCGGCCCCGAGTACCTCATGCTCGTCGGACGGCTGCGCCGGATCGAGCCCGACGTGCTTGCCGAGAAGATCGAGCGGTTCTTGCGCCTCTTCGGCATCTACGACGACCGGCATGCGCGGCTCGCGACGTATTCGAAAGGCATGCGGCAGAAGGTCCTGATCGCGGCCGGACTGCTGCACGACCCGGACATCGTCCTGCTCGACGAGCCCTCGTCCGGACTCGACGTCGGCGCCACCCTTGTCCTGAAGCAGCTCATTCGGGCCCTCGCGGCCGACGGCAAGATGGTCCTCTACAGCTCGCACATTCTCGAGATGGTCGAGCAGATCTGCTCGTCGGTCGTCATCCTGCGGGAGGCGCAGGTGGTCGCGGCGGACCGGGTCGAACGGTTGCGGGCGTTGATGCGCCAGCCATCGCTCGAGGGAGTGTTCACGCGCCTCTCGGGGCAGCGCAACGCCGAGCAGGTCGCGGGCGAGCTGGTGGAGGCGATGAAGCTGTGACGGACAGCGGGCGCGGCTGCGGGGTCGGTAGCGAGCGAGATCAGTTCCGCGTCCTGTTCCGCACTTTCCTCCGGGGACTCTTCGAGAACGACCTCATCCCCGAAACGGTCGACTTGCGCCAGTCGGCGCTCTGGCTGGCCGCCGTGTTCATGATTCCCCCGGCGATCTTCACCTTCCTCCTGTCGTTGTCCTACGGCTCCTGGATGACCGACGAAGAGCTGGCGCTCCGATCGGTGCCGCACAAGCTCTACTTCATCGGCTACTCGATGGCCGCCGTCGGGTTCGTCACGGTGCTGGTGTGGGACAAGCTGTTTCCCGACCGTCGCGACGCGATGGTACTCGGCAGCCTGCCGATCCGCCCGCGCACCATCGTCTTCGCCAGGCTCGCGGCGCTGGTCGCGGCCGTGGTCGGCTTCGCGATCCTGGTCAACCTGCCAGGCACGGTGCTCTTCTCGCTCGTCGCCGGAGGCTATCTCCCGTTCGAGGCGTTCCTGCGCTATCCGGTGGCGCACTTCGTCGCGACGGTGTCGGCCGGCCTCCTGGTGTTTCTCGCCCTTGCGGCGCTGCAGGCGTGCATCGCCCTCGTCCTTCCGGAACGCCTCCTGCGGCGGGTCTCCGTGCTCGCGCAACTGCTGTTCGTGATCGCCCTGGTCGAATGGGTCGCCTTCGCGCCCGGGCTGCTGGTCAGGCTGGCTGCCATCGACCCCGGCGCGACGAGCGAGGCGCTGGCCGCGGCGGACAGCCCATACCAGTTCGTCGGGCTGACGAGCAGCCGTGCCGGCATCTGGTTGCCGCCAGTCTGGTTCCTCGGCATCTACGAGGTCATCTGGGGGTTCGACCCGGAAGCGTTTCGACGTCTGGGCGCTGCCGGCCTGCTGGCGCTCGGGGTCACGTGCTCGATCGCGATGCTTTCCTACGGCGCCGTGTTTCGAAGGATCGTGAAACAGGCGCTGGAAACACCGCCAGACGGCGCGCGACCTGCCGGTCTCGTCTTACGCACGACAACCCGCCTGGCGAACGCGACCATTCTGCGTCATCCCTTGGAGCAGGCCCTCGTTGCGTTCGCCGCACGGAGCCTGGCGCGCAGCCGCCTCCACCGGCTGCTCGTCGCGGCGTACGTCGGCCTCGGATTGGCGTTCGTCGTCGGCTCGTTCCTGAGCCCGGTCACCGGCGTCGCCGAGAACGCCCTGAGCGCGTCGCTTTCCGTACCGTCCGTGCGGCTGCTGTCGATACCGCTCGTGCTCTCGTTCTTCGTGCTGGTGGCGCTCCGGGTCCTGTTCACGGTACCGACGGAGCTCCGCGCCAACCGGATCTTCCGGATGACCGAGATCGACGACAAGGCGGTGTACCTGAACGGGTCGCGCAAGGCGATGTGGCTGCTCGGCGCGCTGCCGATAGCCGTCGCCACCCTACCGGCCTACGCTTGGCTCTGGGGACCGGCTCCGGCGGTCGGACACACCGTGTTCTGGCTGCTGATGTCCGGCTGCCTGACGGAGCTGCTGCTGTGCCGCTTCCACAAGATGCCGTTCGCGTGCAGTTACGTGCCGGGCAAGGCGAACGTGAAGTACCTGTGGCCGGTGTATGCCCTCGCCTTGACGGCGTACGCATGGTGGACGGCGCGGCTGGAGCTCTGGCTCCTGGCCGAGCCGGTACTGTGGAGCGTCGCCTGCACGCTTCTGGTCGCCTGCCTGGGAGCCTGCATTACGCTCCGGCGGCGCAGGCTGACTTCATCGACCCCGCTCATCTACGAAGAGCAGGTCGACCCGGCGGTGCAGGTGCTCGGGGTCATGCGGACCTGAGCCCGACAAGCGACGTCTGCGGCTCCGATTGCCGCCCAACCGGGCCTGTCCAGGAGTCTGACCCGTTCTACGGCGCAGACTCCTGACTCACAGCGGCGGCGTGCGTTCGTGCCAGTCGGTCGCCTGCTCGTAGGCGTGCGCAAGGGCGAGCACGTCGACTTCGCCCAGGGCGCGGCCGCAGATCTGCAACCCGATGGGCAGGCCTTCCCGGCTGAATCCGCAGGGAACGGTGATCGCCGGAATCCCGTAGGAATTGAAGGGCGCCGGGTTGCGAATCAGGATCCGGGTCGCTTCCAGAGGCGATTCACGGGCCGCCTCGATCTCGACCGGGAGTATCGGCAGCGTCGGCGTGATCAGCAGGTCGACGTCGTCGAACACGTGCGCGATCGCCTTTCTCACCAGCTTCAACTGGTACAGCGCCTCGGCGTATTCGGCCGCGGGCACCTCGGCTCCGGGCTCGATGCGCGCCAGCGTGCTCTCCTCGTACAGCTCCCGGCTCTCGCCGAGGAGATCGGCGTGATACGCATAGGACTCGACGGCAACGGGACGGGCTTGCGGCAGCGCGGGCAACTCGACGTCGCGCGTGCTCGCCGTCAGATCGCTCAGGATGCCGAGCGCCCGATCGACCGCCTCCGCGACCTGCGGATCCAGGTCGTCGTAGAACGGCGTGCGGGGCACGCCCACACGCAGCAACGACGTGCGGCGCAGCAGCGCGGTCGTGTAGTCCGGCACCTCCGCGCGGATGCTCGCGATGCCGCGCGGATCGTACCCGGCCAGCGCCTGCAGCAGGAGCGCGGTATCGGCCACCGTCCGGCACATCGGGCCGACGTGATCGAGCGAGACGCTGAGCGGGACGATGCCGCGAATGCTCGCCAGCCCGTAGGTCGGTTTCAGACCGGCGATGCCGCAGTGGGCGGCCGGAATGCGCACCGATCCCCCGGTATCGGTCCCCAGGGCGCCGGCGCACAGACGCGCGGCGACCGCCGCGCCGGAGCCGCCGGACGATCCGCCGGGGATGCGATCCACGTCCCACGGATTGCGCACGGGGCCGGTATGCGTGAACGCCGAGGTCCCGCCGTAGGCGAACTCGTGCATGTTGAGCTTGCCCACGATGACGGCGCCGGCCGCCTCGAGCCGCGTCACCACCTCGGCGTCCTCGTCCGGGACGCGATCCGCGTACACGGCGCTCGCGGCGGTGGTCAGCACGCCCGCCGTGTCGATGTTGTCCTTCAGCGCGATCGGAATGCCATGCAGCGGTCCACGCCACCGCCCGCCGGCGAGCTCCGCCTCGAGTGCCCTCGCGCGCGCCACGGCGCGTTCGCCGGTCACGGTGACGAAGGCGTTCAGGCGGGCGTCGAAGCGGCCAATACGTTCGAGGTAGGCCTCCACCAGTTCCAGCGGCGAGAGCGCACCCGAACGAATCAGCCGTTGCGCATCGGCAATGCTCAGCGTCGTCGGATCGGTGGCCTGCGCGAACGCGGGGCGGCTCAACGCGTACGCGGCGGCGGCCGCACCCGTCGCAAGGAACTCGCGTCGATCGAGGGCTCTTGCCATGTCAGTTCCTGTCTCGCGTTACGGGTTGCCTGGAAGTACTGCTCCGTGCAGCTCCGGTCGGAGACACGCGACCGCGCCGGTTCGCATGGAGCGGGCACCGTGGCTCGGATTATAGAGGGGTTGACGTGGATTCCGAATCGCCGCGTATAGCTCCATGGCGCCGCGCCCGCGGGTCTCCAGTGCATTGAAATATGAGCATGGGCCGCACACTCTTCAATGCTGCCGGCGGCCGGCTACCCATGCGTTGCCGCGTCACTCGATGATCGCGTCCGCCCACAGCCCGCTCAGGAACTCCCGAACCGGCACGATCTCGATCCCGTTGTCCTCCCGGCGCCGGCGCGGCTCGTGGCAGACCACCAGCTTCCGCCGGAGCGGGACCTCCTCGGCCAGGGCTAGCAGGCCCCTGTAGTCGCGGGCCGATACGCGGGACTTCGCCTTCACTTCGATCGCCACCGCGTCGTCGACCACGAAATCGACCTCGAGCTGCGATTGGCTGCGCCAGTAGGTGAGGGGGTCGTCCCGGCGGCGATAGTCCCGCCAGGCCCGGAGCTCCAGAAACACCAGATGTTCCAGGGCGCGCCCGTAGGCGTCCGACCCGGGCTCGATGGCGCCGGTGCGCCGCTGATTTATATGGAATTCAGCAAGTCTGCCGCTGGTTTCGGCTCACCCGCCACTCTCGCCCGCGTTGGGTCACGACGCGGTGACAGGCGCCGGGGCCGACGCGCATCGCCGCACCTGCACGGATCGGGCGCCGTGCCCCCCCTTCGCCAACGCGGCCGGCAATCATCGAGACCCTGCGCGGGCCACTCGGCAGCCATTCAGCGCTGCACGATCGCACCGGAGGCAGACCGCGCATCGCCATGCAGCGGAACGCTCCGGCCGGCCCGGCGGAACCGCTCCAGCGTCGCCTCCAGCCGCTCGACGACCTCCGGGTGATCCGCCGCGACGTCGTGGGCCTCGGAGGGATCCTTCGACAGGTCGAAGAGCTGATACGGACGCTCGAAGGGCTCGCCCCGCGGCTCCTGGCGGCCGCCTGATCCGTTGCCCAGCACCAGCTTCCACGCTCCGTCGCGAATCGCGAACATCCCGCCGGAGGAGTGGTGAACCACGGGGACGCCGCGCGTGACCGGCTCGCCGCGCAGCATCGGCAGCAGCGACACGCTGTCCTCGGCGGTCTCGGGCCCCGGCGTTACGCCCACGATGTCGGCCAGGGTCGCGTAGAGGTCGGTATGGACGACAGTCGCGGCAGCTTCCGATCCCGGCTCGACCACGCCAGGCCAGCGCGCCACGAACGGCACGCGGTGGCCGCCCTCCCAGATGTCGGCCTTGGTGCCGCGCCAGTCGGCATTCGAGCGGTGACGGTCCACGCGATAGGCCTGAATCGACGGGTCGTCCACATGATCCGGATCCGTGTCGTCGCGGCGGTACATGTACGAGCCGTTGTCGGAGGTGAAGATCACCAGCGTTTCGTCGTCGGCGCCGGCTCGGTCCAGGGCCGCGAGCACCTGCCCGACCGCATCGTCCACCTGCGCCACGAAGTCGCCGTACTCGCCCAGGTCCGTGCGGCCCCGAAACCGCTGGTGGGGCTGCGTCGGCTTGTGCGGCGCGGTCAGCGGGAAGTAGAGGAAGAAGGGATCACCGGTTTGCGACGACCGGTCGATGAAACCGACCGCCTCGTCGACAAGCCGGTCGAGCACCTCGTCGATGACGAAATCGTCGGCCCGCGGTCCATGCCGGATGAAGTACGGGAACGGCACCGCTGGCTGCTCGCGAGTCGGAAGCGCCGTGAAGCGGTCGTTGCGGACGTAGACGTACGGCGCCATGTCCAGCGACGCGCTCACCCCGAAGTACTCGTCGAAGCCATGGTGAATCGGGCTGTCGGCGATCGTGCCGCCGAAGTCGATGCCGGGATCGCCCTCCCACGGCTCGGTCCGTTCCGCCGCGGGGTCGAGATACGGCATGTCCATGCCGAGATGCCATTTGCCGATGGCGGCGGTCCGGTAACCCTGCCCCTGGAGCAGCGTCCCCAGGGTCGGACGGTCCGGCTCCAGCAGCGGCGGGCTGTAGCCGCCCAGCACGCCTCGGGTCAACCGCGTCCGCCAGGTGTAACGCCCGGTGAGCAGCGCGTAGCGCGTCGGTGTGCAGACGCCCGAGGGCGAGTGCGCGTCCACGAAGCGCAGCCCCTCGTCGGCCAAGCGGTCGATGTGCGGCGTTCGGATGGCCGACTCCGGGTGCATCGCGCCGACGTCGCCCCAGCCGAGGTCGTCGGCGAGGATGAGCACCACGTTGGGTGTGGCCGCATCGCCCTCCTGCGCGCCCGCCGGTCCCGAGAACGCACCGGCCGCGAACGTCGCACCGACGACGAACGACAGAACGGCAAGCAGCTTGGGCGGCCTCATGGCGTTCTCCATTTCTGTTTCCAGCCGATGACGGCTGCCAGACTGTCCGCGAGTTGCCCCGACCGGCGCGGACTCCCCGTCCAAGTCATGCTCGATCCGGCGCGGCGGTCGACCGGAAAACAGCGCTCCACATCGGCAGCGGCTCGCGGGCGGCAATGCTGCTCACCGCGCCCGGAGGATGCCCCGGTGCGCTATCTCCCCGAGCGGCTTGCGGTCGTCCTTCGGCCGCTCGCGCTCCCGCAGCTCCGGCGGCAGCATTTCCGGCGGGCCGATTCGGCCGGCCGCGAACGCGCAGATCACCGTCCACAGCTCGGTGTCGACGCCCAGCTTCTCGTGCGCCGCGTCCACGTCGATGCCGGCCATCCCGTGCGTGCATATCCCCAACGCCTGAGCCTGCAGCGCCAGGGACATCCACGCCGCGCCGGCGTCGAACTGTGCGGTGCGCGGCTCGCGGCCGTCCGCGGTCCGCGTGTTGGCGAAAATAAAGCCGAGAAACGGCGCCTTCGACGCCCACTCGCGGTTGCGCGGCTTCAGGATGGAATCGAAGACCTCGCGGTCCGGGCCGTCCGTCTCGTACAGGAACAGCCACGGCTGGACGTTGGACGAGGACGGCGACCAGCGCGCCGCCTCGAACAGCGAGGCGATGTCGGCGTGGGTCAGCGGCTCGGGGGAGAACGATCGCGGCGACCAGCGGTCGATGAAGAGCGCATCGACGCGGGCCGCGGCCACGCGGGGATTGGGATGTCGAGTCATGGGTCGAACGGGTTGACGTCGCGGGGGGATCGTAGCCGATTCACAGCTCGCATCTCCATCCCGGCCGCGCGTGTACCATGGCCCATGCTCGTCGGAGCACATCGGAACGTCGCGGCGTCACACGGCGGCGCTTCCGCAGACCGGTCACACCGGCAGGAGCAGACATGAAGTTCGATGTCGAAGACCATCTCGGAGCCGTAGAGCGCTCCGTCTCGTCCCTGGAACGCGACGGCCAACCGGCGCGCGCGGTCACGATGTCCCGCAGCTTCGCCACGACGGTCGCGGACCTGTGGGACGCCGTGACGAGCGGCGAGCGCATTCCGCGCTGGTTCGCGCCGGTCAGCGGCGATCTGGAGCTCGGCGGCCGCTACCAGTTGGAAGGCAACGCGGGCGGCACGATTACTGCGTGCGAACCAAGCTCGCACTTCGCGCTCACCTGGGAGTACGCCGGCGTCAGTTGGGTGGAAGTGGGTGTCGCGGACGGCGGAGACGGCACCGCCCGGCTCACGCTATCGCACATCGCGCACCTGTCCGACTACTGGGACCAGTACGGACCGGGCGCCGCCGGCGTCGGCTGGGAGATGGGCCTGCTGGGACTCGCGCTCCACATCGCGCAGCCGGACGCACCGAAGCCGGACGAGGAAGCCTTCGCCGCTTCGCCGGACGGCAAGGCGTTCATCACCGGCAGCAGCGAGGGATGGGAGCAGGCTGCGATCGCGGCGGGCACGGATCCCGAGGCCGCGCATGCGGCGGCGACGCGGACGACCGCGTTCTACACCGGCGAACCGATAGCGCCCAAGTGAAGGTTCGGCGCGTTCTCCAGCGGGATGGGCCGAAACGCAGGGGAACGGAGCAGGACTCCCAGGGAGGGTTGGCCTTGGCGCGAAGCGGTCCCGCGAGGGCGGCGGGTCCGGGCCCAGCCGTCAGCGGACCGGTCCCACTTCGATCCTCATGTCCCCGCTGAAGGTGGACAGCTCCAGGCGGCCGCCGCCACCGCCGGCGACTCCTTCTATCGAGCGGCTCCCCTGCTCGAAGACGGTCACCTCCCCGGCGCGGTCGCCCCGGCCCACGACGATCGGAATGGCGGAGCGCAGGCCGCCGCTGAACGACTCGGACTCCAGCTCGAATCCCGTGCCCTCCGGCACCGTCAGGCGGATGCCGCCCGAATGCGACTCGAACTCGTAGCGCCCGTCGGCCGCCAACGCCCCCGAGAAGGTCACCGACCCCGACACCGTCTCCACCTCGACGCGCCGCGAATCCACCCCGCGCAGTGCCACCGCGCCGCTCACCGACGACGCCTCCAGCCGGGGCGCCCGGACCGTCTCGATGTCGAGGCGGCCGCTGACCGATTCCACCGTCATGGCGTCGTCGCTGCTCACGTCGGCGATCCGCACGCGGCCGGACACCGCCTCCACCTCGACCAGCTCCGCCAGCGAAGCGAGCCGCACGTCGCCGCTCACCACTTCGACGCGCGTTTCGCCGTCCACGCCTTCGACGGTGACGTCGCCGGACACGGACTCGATGGTCACACCCGTGCCGCGGGGCATGGTCACCACGTAGTCCACCGCCACGGATCCCGGGCCGCCGCCGAGCAGGTTGCCCAGCGACCGCAGGAGGGACCGCCGCCGGTACCTGGGTTCGACGTCGACCCGGTTGCCGCGCTCCTCGATCTCGATCTCGACGCGGTCCAGCGACTCGGCGCTGCCGCGTCCGACGAGCCGTTTCGTCGCCCGAATCGTCAGGTCGTCGCCGTCCACACCCGTTACGGTCGTCTCGCCGCTGATGTTGCTGAGCGTGAGCAGGCCGCCGGGCTCCATCCGGATGGTCCGTACCAGTTCTTCCGTCTGCCCCGCGGCCGCCCCGGCGGTACCGATCAGGACGATGGCGACGAGCGCGCTCCGTATTGCCTGCCTTGTCATGGTGTGTTGCCTCCAGTTCCGCCGGTTCATCTGCGTTCGATTCGTTCGAGCCCCAGGTCTGCGCTCGTCCGCAGCAGCGCGAGCTTGCGCGCCAACCCGGCCCGGAGCCGGTCGCGAGCCACTTCGCTTCCCGGCGCGACCTCGACCGCGGAACGACTCTCGGCGATCGCGCGTTCCACCACCGCCAGGTTCCCGGCGAGAATGGTCTGCACCGCCGGAAGGACCGGTGCCCTTGCGCCGGCGAGCTGCTCCAGATCCCGGATCGCGGAAACGTAAGCAGGCTCGAATGGTCCAAGGCCATTGGCCGGCGCCGGGAGCACCGCGCCGCCCGGCGCATCCGACGCCGGTGACCGCACCGGATCCGGGCTCCCGGCCAGGACGATCGCCAGCACGATGCCTGCCGCCGCCGCAAGGGCCGCCCCACCGGCGGACCACCGCGACCAGAGGCCGGCTGCCCGGATCGGCCCCGCACCGCCGAAGGGCCACGGCGACCACCAACTGGCCGCCAACCGCGGCGCCCGTCCCTCCACCGCGACCCGCCGCCTGACATCGTGCCAGATCCGCGCCGGCGGCTCGATGGGCTCCAGCGTGGCGGTGAGCGACCGGATAGCGCGCAGGTCGGCCAGGAGCTCCCGGCAGGCCTCGCAGCCGGCCAGATGGGCGTCGACCCGGCGCCGGTCGCGCGGCTCGAGAGCCTCGTCGACCATTGCGGCCAGCGCGTCGGCAAACCGTTCGCACTCGGATCCGAACGTCGGCTCACGGTTGCTCATGGTCATGTTCGCCTCAGAAGCGCACGGAGCCGCAGGCGAGCCTTGTGCACCTGCGACTTGGAGGTGCCGGCCGCGATGCCGAGCAACGCGGCGACCTCCTGGTGCTCGTAGCCCTCGACGTCATGCAGCACGAATGCGGCGCGACAGCCGTCCGGGAGTTGCGCGATCGCCCGCTCGAGGTCCAGGCGGGTGAGCGGGCTGGAGGCCCGGGCCCGCGGCTGCGGCCGCGCCTCGTCCGCCAGCGATCCCGTTCTCGCATCCTGTCGGGCCGCGCGGCTCCGAAGATGGTCCAGGCACCGATTGACCGCGAGCCGGTGCAGCCAGGTGGACAACGCCGCTTCCCGCCGGAAGCTCTCGAGCTTCCGATACGCCTGCAGAAAGATGTCCTGCAGCAGCTCTTCCGCGTCGGCCGCGTTGCCCGTGAACCGATAGGCGAGCGAGTAGATCCGCTTCGCGTGGGTGCGATAGAGCGCCTCGAAGGCCGGCACGTCCGCGTTCGCGGCGGTGGCTGTCTCTTCCGCACCCGTCCCGGTGGCCGGCGGCAAGCCCGCCACCACCCGCGTCTCGATCATCGATGGGTTGGACGGTGCCGGTGCCGTTCGGGTTGCCTCGTGTTCCGCGGTACCGTGGCAGGTCCACCTCACGCGGCTGGAGGAGGTATCGAGCTGCGGCCGGCGCTCGAGGCCGACGACTTCGGCGAGCAGTTCCCGCCGGAGCGGCGCGCCCAGGAAGAGCGCCTGCGAGCCGAGATCGAGCGCCGGAAGAGCACGTCGTAGGGCACCCCGGAAACTGTAGGATCGGCGAGTGCGCGCCGCAAACGAAGTCATACAGAAGAGCACTGCCGATGGATGAAGTGAAGATATGGGCGCTCGATGGCGACTCGAGCGTCGTGCCCCTGGCGGCGCAGGGCCGGACAGATACCGAGTCACTGCTGGAGGAGACTCTCGTCAGGAACCCCGACCTGCTGCTTCCGGGCCTGAGGCTCGTCGGCAGACAGACGCCGACGGACGGTGGGCCGCTCGATCTGCTCGGGGTGGATGAGGACGGCAGGCTGGTCGTGTTCGAGTTAAAGCGCGGTACGCTGTCACGGGACGCCGTCGCGCAGATTATCGACTACGCCTCCGACCTGGACAACAAGACCGACGTCGCACTGGCCGAGCACATCGCCGCCAACTCCGGTGCGGGTGGCATCGACCACATAGAGGACTTCGAGGAGTGGTACGGTGAAAATACCGAAGGCCAGAGCCTCGATTCCCTCAGGCCGTTACGCCTGTTCCTGATCGGCCTCGGAGCCGATGACAGGACGGAGCGGATGGTGAGGTTCCTCGCCGAGAATACGGGCATGGATATCTCGTTGCTGACTTTCCACGGCTTCACGTACGACGGCAAGACGTTGCTTGCGAAGCAGGTGGAGGTCGAAGCTGCCACAGACCCCGATCCGCGCCGGTCAAGGCGATATGTGAGCAGGGCCGAAAAAAGAGAGCGCCTGGCGAGACGCGTGGAAGACTCCGGCATGTCCGAGATCTTCGGCGCCGCGAAGGACATGTTCAAGGAGCACTGGCCCAGGTCCAGGACGAATCCCACAGCCACTGGACTCAGTATCAAGCTTCAGACATGGTCATATGCACGCATCGATGTTTGGCAAGGAGGCGTGGGGATAGTCTTCTTCCCGCGCGCCAAAGCGTTGTGCCCGGACGAGTTCCGGCAGCCCGTAAAGGAAATCCGACACGATACATGGCCGCAGAATCGAGAGCCGGTGGACGATCCCGGCACTCAGATCCAGTTCAAGTTCACCGCGGAAGAATGGGAGGAACACAAGGAACGCCTGTCCGCGCTGACGGCGGCGGTATACGAAGCCTGGAAGAACAGCGGCCAATAGCAGAATGCGGCCGCCGTTGACTCGTCTGTAAAGGCGGCGCCTGTTCAGGGAGACCGGAGGCGCCGCGCCGCGTCCAGGTCGGCGTGCTCGAACGCCGACGCCATCCGGTCGACGTCCTGCCGAGCCGCACCGAGGCGGCGAGCGACGGCGCGCCACTGCGCGACCGCGTTCGCGACGTCCTTCGCGATCATCCTTGCATCCTTCGCGCCCAGCCTGTAGTGCCCGGCGGTCTCCAGCGCCAGGTCGAGCGATGCCGTGGGATCGTCGTCGGCAATCGACGTGGAGAGCACCCGCGGCCGGATGTCGGTGGGCACCGGATTGAGATCGTAGGCGGGAGAAAGACGCCAGCCCCGGTGGTCCTCGCACAGGAACCCGTGGTTCCGAAGGTGGTCGTCGGTGTTCGAGATCAGCACGTTGAAGACGACGCGCCGCCACAACTGGTGCAAGTCCTCCGGCGCCGCCGCGCCGTGTCGCTGCAGGGCATCGGCGATGTCCGGATACGAGCGGGGTTCACGATCCGTCGCGCCGAGCATGCTCATGGCGGAGAGAAACGGGACGCGGTGACCCGCCCGGCGGTCGAAGCGCCGGACGACCAGCACGCGCTTGCCGGCGACGGTCTCGACGCGCCGCCCCGGCACGTGGATGCCGCTCTTCTCTGCGAGCGCAAGCGCAACGCCCTCCCAGAGCACGATGTTCACCTCGTCCTGGGCGTGCGGGAACTTCGCGATGCAGAGGCGGCCGTCGGCGTCGCGAACGGAAGCCTTGGGTCGCGCGCCGCCGAGGGAGGAGCCGGGACCGAGGAGAACCCGGATGTCATCGTCGTTCTCCGTGTCGTCGGCGATGCGCTCGGCGCCGGCGAGCAGGCGGGGCAGCTCCACGAGCGGTGGAATACGCGTGGAACCGGGCTCTGCCAGGAACGGACCGGTCGACTCGGTGGAGAAGCGCAGCGCCCCCTGTCTCGCCTCGTCATCGACCAGCAGAAGAATGTCCGCTTCGGAGAGCGCCCGCGGAGCGCGCCCCTCTCGCCGCGCGCGGCGGCGTTCCGCGCGCCGCATCAGGAGCCGGCCCCAGCGGTCGGGAGTCGAATCGCCGATGGCGCCGAACAACGACCGTCCGGGCGCGGTGTGAAACGGACCGGGAGTCAGCGCCAGGGCGGGATCGAGAGCGAAGCGCTCCGGGTGCTCCAGCCACCGGGGGTCGTACTCGAACGAGGCGCTCTCCCGACCCTTGCGGCTTCGCCACCACAGACGTCCGACAAAGACGGGCGCGCCATGCAGATCGACGGAAACGAGGATCTCTCTGTCCATCAGCCACCGGTAGCCGGCGTGCGCCAGCGTCGACCGCGAATCCGCTGGGGCAGCGCCTCCGCTTCGAGATCCAGCCCGACCGCGTCGTTTCGTGGATCCGCCAGGTCCGCGACGCGCTCCTCGAGTCCAAGGACGAACAGCACCGTGGCGTAAGTGCCGAGGGAGACGCCGGGGTCGCCCTGCTCGACCTTGTGCAGGGTCGTGCGGCTGATCCCGGCGCGCTCCGCCATCGTCGCGGTGGGGATGCGGCGGCGCCGCCGCGCGTCGCGGATGTCCGCGCCCAGCTTGGCGAGCGCACGGCCGACCGGCAACGGCAGGGCCCGGCTTCGTGGCATCGAATACCGTTCATAATTCTATTCGGAAAATCATTTACCGTATGTAATTGTTTACCTTTCAGCCTCCGGCACGACCGGGGCGGGACCGTCGCGTCGCTGGGCCGGCAAACGACCCGAGCCAGCGAGGCGTTTCGGGGCGTCAGCAGTCTGCGCCGTAGAAACGGCGTAGACTGCTGGTCAGGCCCGGTTGGGCGGCAATCGGAGCCGCAGGCGACGATTGTCGGGCCAGAATCCAGACGACTCGCGGTCACTCGACCGATGCCCTCTGACAACGCTCCCGACGGTTCCCAACCCACAACAGATCCGGGCGGCGCGCCGCCGGACCGGATGCCGCGCTGGCTGCGCGATCCCCTCGTCGTCTTCGTGCTCCTCGGCATCGGCGTGTTCGCGCTCGACGGCTGGCTGGCGGGCAGTGAGACGGCGCGCCCCGTCATCGAGATCACGCCCGCTGAGGTCGAGCGTCTCCGGGCACGCTGGATCGCGCAATGGGGCCGGGAGCCCACGGAGCCCGAACTGCAGACGTTGATCGACCAGGCGGTCGACGAGGAGGTCCTGTACCGCGAGGCGCTGCGCCTGGGTCTCGACCGCGACGACGCCATCGTGCGCCGGCGGCTCGCCCAGAAGCTGACGTTCATCCTGGAGGATGCCGGCGCCACCGGGCCCCCGCCGCAAGCGGAGGTCGAGGAGTACTACGCGCGCCACGCCGAGCGCTACCGGCGGCCGGGACGGACGACGTTCGACCACGTGTTCCTGTCGGGGGACAGCAGAACCGACCCGGCCGGCGACGCGACGGCCCTGCTCGCCGAGGTGCGCGCCGGCGACGGCAGCGGCTGGCAGCGGATGGGCGACCCCTTCATGCTCGCCCGCGCCTACGCGAACAGAAGCGACCAGGAGATCGCCGGGCTCTTCGGCGGAGGCTTCGCGGACGCCGTGTCCGAGCTCCCGGTGGGCAATTGGAGCGGACCGGTTGAATCGACGTACGGCGTTCATCTGGTCCGGGTGAACGGCCGGACGGCTCCCCGGGCGCCGGCACTCGCCGAGGTTCGGGATCGCGTCGTCGCGGACCTGCGCGAGGAGCGCCGACGCGAGCGGAGCCTGGCCGCGTACCAGGAACTGCGAGAGGACTACGAGGTGCGGCTGCCGGCGACCGCCGCCGGCACCGAATCGGTGCGGCCGTGAAGTCGTCCGGCGGAGAGCGACGCCGAGGCCCCACGGAGCCAGTCGCGTGGCAAGACGCGCGTACGGGTCCCGGCCGCAGCCCTGACGAAGTGCGGGCGAAGCGCCCGCGGAACTGGACGCGTCCCCCCGGCGCGTGGGAGAGTCTCGCATGACAGGACTACGACTCGCGGCCTGCCTGTTGACCCTGGTTGCGCTCGCCTGCGGCCAACCCGACTCCCCGCCGGGCGGCGCACGAACTCCGGCGACGGGGGCGGACCGCCCCGTCGTGGAGTGGAGCCCGCCGAGCGCGCCGGCGCAGCCCGCCGACCTGGCGCCGCGGGAGCCGTGCGCACATAACGACCCGCTGCGGCAGGTCTTCTTCGGCGACCTGCACACCCACACCGCCTTCTCGCTCGACGCCCTCGGGCGCGGCGGCTTCCAGACGCCCGACGACGCCTACCGCTTCGCGCGCGGCGAGGAGATCGGCCTGAGCCCGGTCGACGCCGAGGGCCGGCCGATGCGAACCGCGCAGTTGGACCGCCCGCTCGATTTCGCGGCGGTCACGGACCACTCCGAGTGGCTGGGCGAGGTGGCGGTGTGCACCGACCCGTCCTCCGCGGTCTACGACACGCCGGTCTGCCGCGGCCTGCGGCCGGGCGGTAACGCCGAGGAGCGCGCCGCCTGGCAGGCGGACCGAACCGCCGGACGCGGGCCGCTGGTCTGCGGCGAGGACGGCGCCGGGTGCCGCGACGGCCTGCTCACCGCCTGGGAGGCGACGCAGGCGGCGGCCGAGCGCTACTACGACCGCTCCAGCGACTGCTCCTTCACGTCGTTCCACGCCTGGGAGTACACCCGGGCGCCGGGCCGCTCCAAGGTGCACCGCAACGTCATCCTGCGCAACGAGATCGCGCCGGAGCTGCCGATCTCGTGGATCGACGCCGACCAGCCGCGCGACCTGTGGACCCGGCTCAAGGCCCGCTGCAACGACACCGGCACCGGCTGCGAGGCGCTCACCATCCCCCACAACCCCAACATCTCCAACGGCCAGATGTTCACCCTCGACTGGGGCGGACTGCCGATCGACGAGCAGCGGGCGCGGGCCGCGCTGCGCAGCGAGATGGAGCCGCTGGTGGAGATGATGCAGGCCAAGGGCGAGTCCGAGTGCCGCCGCGGCATGTGGAACGTGATCGGGGGCGAGGACGAGCTGTGCGACTTCGAGAAGGTGCGCTACATCGACGGCGAGCGCCCCCCCGACTGCGAGGACGGCACCGGCGAGGGCGGGCTGCGCGGCGAGGGCTGCCAGTCGCGCCTCGACTTCGTGCGCTACGCCCTCATCGAGGGCATCGCCCAGGAGGAGCGCCTGGGGATCAACCCCATCCAGCTCGGCCTGATCGCCAGCACCGACGGGCACAACGGCCTGCCGGGAGACACCGACGAGTACGACTACCAGGGCCACAACTCGAACGTCGACTCGGACCTGGAGAAGCGCATCACGACCGATGCCTACGCCCCGCATCCGCTGCGGAATCCGGGCGGCCTGGTCGGCGTCTGGGCCGAGGAGAACTCGCGCGACTCGCTGTTCGACGCGATGCAGCGGAAGGAGACGTTCGGCACCAGCGGCGTACGCATCCAGGCGCGGCTGTTCGGCGGCTGGGACCTGCCCGACCTGTGCGCGAGCGACGACATGATCGCCGAGGCGTACGAGACCGGCGTGCCTATGGGAAGCGTCCTGCCGGCCCGTGACGGAGCGGAGGCGCCGCGGCTCTTCGTGACCGCGCTCGCCGATCCGGGCACCGGCGCATACCCCGGGACGCCGCTGCAGCGCATCCAGATCATCAAGGGCTGGGTCGGCGACGACGGCCTCTTCCACGAGGCGATCTACGACGTGGCCGGCGATGCCGACAACGGCGCGGACGTGTCGCGGGCGACCTGTGAGCGCAGCGGCGGCGGCGCGGCCTCGCTGTGCACGGTCTGGACCGACCCCGACTTCGACCCGTCACGTTCCGCCGTCTACTACGCGCGCGTCGTCGAGAACCCGAGCTGCCGCTGGAACGCGCTGCAGTGCGCGGCACTGCCCGAGGACGAGCGCCCGGCGGCGTGCATGGTCCCCGACCTGCCGTGGCAGATCCAGGAGCGGGCCTGGACCTCGCCGATCTGGTATCGGGCTACCGAGGAGTAGCGTGTTTCCGGCTGCACTGGCGCGGCCAACCACGTCGGCCTGTTCTTCGTCGGCACCGGCAGCGCGGTCCCGATGGGGGCGATCATCCGATCAGACAGGCGCCCGGCCGGCCTCCAGGACGAGGACCGCTTCCCTCAGCTCCTTCATGTGCACCGTCCGGATGGCGGTCCCACCTGCCGGCGCAGCGTCCGTGTAGGCGGGGGCCGGACGCCCCGCGGCCGCGTACGCTTCCGCAAGCGCCGTCCGCAGCTCCGTCAGGTGAACCGACCGGACCGGCGTGGCGCCCGGGACTAGCGTTGCGTCGGTCCATCCGAAGGGCGACAAGCCGGCAGACGTGCGGAGCGCGTGGATCCGCGCGCGCAGCTCCAGGAAGTGGATCGCCCGCACCGGCGTCACCCCGCGCTCCAGCGGGTGGTCCGCGAACACCGTCGGCGACGCCTGGAACACCGTCACCCTCTCGCCGGCCACCAGCAGCGAGCCGGTCCGCGGCCCGCCGCCGTTCGCCGCCGCCGCGCAGGTCACCGTCCCCGACCCCGTGCCCGACGACCCCGCCGTCACCGTCAGGAACCCGGACTCGCTCGCCGCCGTCCACCTGCAGGTGGAACCCGTCGTTACCAGGACCTCGCCGGTGCCCGCCGGCCACAGCACGTCCCGGTGCAACGGCGTCACCGTATACGCGCACGGCACGGCGGCCGCCACCAGACCGCTGCGCACCACCTCGCCGCCGTCGACCACCGCCGCCACCTGGTACGTGTAGGCGCCGCCCGGCTCCACCCCGCGGTCCGTGTAGCCCGCACTCCGAACCCCGGCCGCGACCGGCTCCATGGCACCGTGCGCCGCGCGGTGGACCGTGTAGGTCACCGCCGGCGGCGGCGTCCACCCGCCAGTGTCGGCAGCCGTCCACGTCAGCGCGACCTGCGCCGGGTGCGCCCCCGGCGCCGCCGTCACCGCGGAACCGGACCGGAGCTGGCGGCCCACCTCCTCCCACGTCGCCCAGCCATCGCCGTCCGCGTCGAGCAACAGCGCCGGATACTCCGCGTCGGTCCCGAAGTGCCACGGCGCGTCCGCCGCCCCGTCGCCGTCCACGTCCACATCCCATCCCGCATACAGGCCCGCGTAGTTCCCCGGCGCCTGCAGCGCCGACGTCGGCTGCCCCTGCCCCGCCGCCTCCGCCGGACCCGCCCTCGACGCCGGAAGGCCCGACGTGTCCGTGTCCCAGTAGCCGCCGGTCACCCGGCCCGGCAGCTCCGTGACTCCGACCAGCCCGCCCGCCGCCGAGGCTCCGGACACGCGCCCCGTGGCATAGCCAGCGGTCAGCATGCCCCGGTTGCGGCCGACCAGGCCGCCCGCGTGGGCGGCGGCAGACACGCGACCCGTCGCATAGCCGGCGGCGACACTGCCGGCGTTCTCCCCGACCAGACCGCCCGCCGAGGCGCCCCCCGCCACCGCCACTGCCGCGTAGCTGCCGCCGATGAAGCCGGCGTTGTGGCCGATGAGGCCGCCCGCCGCCTCCGTCCCCGACACCCGGCCCGTCGCATGGCTGCCCGTGACCCGTCCCGCGTTCACACCCGCCAGCGCGCCCACCCCGTTCGCACCCGTCACATCGACGGCAAGCACTCCGACGTGACGAATCACGCTCGACGCCCCCGTCGCCCCGAACAGTCCCGCCCCGTCGCCCCGGGCCACGAACAGGTGGCGGACCACGTGCCCGTTGCCCTCGAACGTCGTCGCGAACGGCGCGGCCGCCGTCCCCAGCGGCAGCCAGCCCGCGCCCGCGTGCCAGTACGCGTCGCCCGCATCCGGCCCCCCGCTGCGGTTGGTGTCCAGGTCCACGTCCGAACCCAGCTCGTAGCCCCGGCACCCCCCCGGCGACGCCGTGCACGCTACCCTCCCGCCCCCCGGCACCCCGAACGCCGCCCCATGGCCCGCCGCCCCCGCCGCCGTGGGCTCCCCGTCACCGTCCAGGTCATGCCGCACCGCGTCGAGCTGCGCCGGCGTGTGGATGCCGATCAGGCCGTCGCCGTCCGGGTCGTGGGCCACCGTCACCGTGAACGCGTGCTCCGCCGTCCGGTTCGCTCCACCGGCGTCGGTCGCCGTCACCGTCACCTCCGACTCGCCCACCGCCAACGCGGCGACCGTCGACACGCCGCCCGCCGCGGCAACCGCCGCCACCGCAGGCGCCGACGACGCGGCCGCATACGTCAACGCGTCGCCGTCCCGGTCCCGGAACGCCGCCGACAGGTCCAGCCGCAGCGTCTCGCCCACCTCCAGAAGCCGGTCCGCCAGCGTCCCGATCGCCTCGGGACCGCGGTTGCCGCCGCCACCGCCACCACCACCACCACCACCACCGGGAGGCCGCGGCGGATCCGGCGGATCCGGCGGATCCGGCGCTCCCGCCACCGTTGCTACGAACGTCTGCGTCGCCGAGGTGTTCGAGCCGGCGGCGTCGATCGCCGTCACCGTGATCGTCGACACGCCCGCCGCCGACGGCGCCACCGTCACCGTCGACCCCGCAGCCGCCGCCGTCCCCACCGCCGGGGCCGACGACACCGCCCCGTAGGTCAGCAGGTCGTTCTCCGGATCCCGGAATGCGCCCGAGACCTCCATCGACATCGGGCCGCCGGCGATCGACAACGCCAGCGGCGGCAACGTCCCCACCGCCTCCGGCGACTGGTTGGGGGTCGCCCCCGACGTCACCGGAACGCGCGCACTGCGCACTGCCTCGCCGCCGGCGACCAGCGCCGCTACCTGGTAGGTCCAGGTGGCGCCGGCGGGCACCTCCGTGTCGGTGGCGGTCAACCCGCTCAGCGCCTCCCCGATGACGGTGACCGTCGTTCCGTCGTCGCGCGTCACGTCGTAGGTCACCTCCGGCGGCGTGCTCCACGCGCTCGTGTCCACGGCCGTCCAGCCCAGCGCCACCGCCCCCCCGTCGGCCGTCGCGGTCAGGGTCGGGCCCGCGCGCGCCTGGTAGCCGAACTCCTCCCACGATGCGTCCCCATCCCCATTGAAATCCACCACCAGCGCCGGGTACTCGTCGGCCTCACCGAAGTCCCACTGGTCAGCGTCCCAGTCCGCATAGATGCCGGCGGCGTGGGTAGGGGCCTGGAGCTGCGCCGTGGTCTGGCCGGTCCCGTGGTCTCCGGCCGTCTGCCCCGAGGTTGTCGTGTCCCAGTAACTGGCCGCGATCGTACTGCTGCCGAGCCCTCCGACCAGCCCCCCAACATTGCTGCTGCCCGATACCCGCCCGGTGGCGTAACTCGATCGGACCGTGTTGCCAGCTTCATACCCGACCAGGCTGCCGACGGAGCTTGCCCCCGACACCGCGCCCGTGGCGTAAGGACAGTGACGGAAACTACGTTGCCACGTTCGCGGGCGCGAGCCCAGGAATCACGGGTCTGGGGCGTCACGCCAGTTGACAACTTTGTATCGATCACTGTCCTAACTCGCATCGATGATGCCGGTGCCAAGATTCCGCCCGACCAGGCCGCCGACAGACGATCTCCCCGACACCCTGGCGGTCGCATGGCTGGACCGGACACTGCCATAGTTCGCCCCGACCAGACCGCCGACAGAGGAGGTAAGGGTAGAGGTAGAGCCTGACACGCGGCCTGTGGCGTAGCACGCAGCAATGGAGCCAAGATTGTTCCCGATCAGGCCGCCGACCGCCGATCTTCCTGCCACATCGGCCTGGATCAGCCCGACGTTGCGGATGGCGGACGTCCAATCGGTATAGCCAAACAACCCGACATGGGTCGTCGAGGGCCGATCGATGAACAGGTTGCGAACGGTGTGGCCGTTGCCCTCGAACGTTGTCCGAAAATCAGAGCCGCCGCGCCCGATCGGGTCCCAGCCGGCGCCGCTGTTCCAGTAGGGGTCGTCTGCGTCGACATCTGCATCGCCGTCCGTGTCGAAGTCCAGATCCGCCATCAGCTCATAGCCACTGCACGCGAGGACGCAGCGGAGCTGTGAATCCGCTTCCGGAAACGCGTCGGCAAAAGCGGCGCGATAGGTACTCGCCCCGCCGGCCGTGGGGACGCCGTCGCCGTCCAGATCATGACGGACCGCGTCGAGTTGGGCGAGCGTCGTGATCTCGATCAGCCCGTCGCCGTCGGTGTCGTAGGGCTTCTCCTCCGTCACATTCGTCACTGCGTGGCTGCGCAGGCTTGCCGCTGGGTTGCCCGCGAGATCCCGGATGAGGTGCGGCGTGCCGAAAGTCGAAATATTTGAGAATCTGACCGTCACCTCCTCACCGGCCAATACCGGATCCCACAGCGTCACCGTCATGACCGATCCATCCACCACGACCTCGCGAGCATTTCTGCCGCTTCCGGGGTGGGTTACCGCCACGGTGATAAACGATGAGGCGCGGGGCGCGGGCTGGGCCAACGGCTCGTCATAGGTCAGGGTCAGTATCGTTTCATCCACCACCGCCATCTGCAGCACCGGCGCGACGCCATCCACACGGTGGTTCTCGTCGGCGGCGAGCGCACTGTGCGTCAGGCCCGCGTTCCGATTGGTGCTGTCCCGGATCGTGCCGCCGTTGAGCGACAGCGCGTTCGCGGCAATACTTACCCCATCCGTATCGGTCTCGTCGGCGGCCACCGCGTAGGAAAACGTTACGACATTGCGCGCCACTCCTTGATACGCTGCTGGACGCGTGTTGCTCCCCACCGTAAGGCCGAGTCGTGGCGGCCCCGTAACGATGACCGTCTTGTCGAAGTGTACCGAGGCTTCGATCTCCTCGCCTGCCGCATATCCATCGCCGGGGTCCGAGCTCAGCGATACGCTCAGGATGCTCGGGGCGCCGGTCACGGTGTCGTTGTCGAGCAGCGTGACCGTGGCGGTGGCCGGGCTGCCTGCACTGACGCCGCCCGGCAGCAGGTAGCCCAGGGTCAGGGTCACTGTCTCGTCGTCATCGTCCACGGCGTCGTCGACGGCGGTGACGGTGAAGGACCGTGCGGTCTGGTTCGCAGCGAAGGCCACGGCGGCCGGTACGGTGTAGTCGGAGGCCGCGGCGCCGGTGGTACTCGTTGCCGTGACCGGAATGTCAATCGCGCGGCCGGGCTCGTCGCTCAGGCGGACCGTCACGGTCGCCGCCGTCCCGCCCTCGGTTGCGGTGTATGTCTCGGCACCGAAGGACGCCGTGATCGCCGGCGGGGTCCGGAAATTCGCCACGTAGCCGCGTGTCCGGTTGAGCATCCGCACCGCATCGGACGGACCGTCCGCTTCCGGTGCCGGCTCGAGGCCGGCCTTGCCCAGGGGATCGCCGCCGGGATCCGGGTAGATCTGATCCGGATTCGAGAAGCGGAGAATTTGCGAGCACCGGCCGCACTGGTTGGGGTACGCCATGATGGTACGCCAGAAGGCGGCGTCGGGTGCGCCCGGCTCCAGCGCCTCCTGGTTTACGTAGCCAAACGCGTAGGGAAACTGCGTGAAACCGTTGCAGTTGTCGCCGCACACCTGGTACCGGTCATGATGGAGACCCATGATGTGGCCCAGTTCGTGCGCGAATGTAGAGCTGGAGTAAGGATTGACCACACCAAAAGCCCAAGATTCGGAACTTGTCGACGGGACGCGCAGTTGGTACGCGCGGCCTGATTGCGCGGCCATCAGCAGAACGATGTCCGCGGCGACCTCATCGCGAATGCCGTGGACCTCGTCCATGTATCCGTCCGATGGCAAGCGCAGACGAGCGATATCTATGGACAAGTCATTGGTCTCCCTGTACCCCACCACCTCCTCGGCCGCCACCAGGTTGATGCGCTGATTCGCGGCGCTGTTCCTGTAGGCCATGTTGGTCTCCGCGACCATGAGGTCGATCGCGGTCGCGATCTCATCGATCCCACCCGCGTTCTCCCGGGCAGCCGGCGTGTAGAAGACCGCCACGTCGATCACCGACTGCTCGGCCGGCGGACAGATCAGACCGCTGAAAGTGATCGTGTCCAGCCACGTTCGAAAGACCTCATCGCCCGGCGCGCAGAGCTCGGTCTTCTCGATGTTCAGGGTTGCCAGGTCCGACAACTCGCGCAGCCCGTCCGGCAGCGCGCCGGTCAAGGCCCGGTTCTCGTTGAGCAGCAGGGACGTGAGACTCGTCAGGCTGGCCAGTTGCGACGGTAGAGCACCGCTCAGAGCGTTGTCCTGCAGATCCAGCCGCTCCAGCTCGCTCAAGTCGCCCAGGGCAGATGGCAGCGTCCCGTCCAACCCGTTGCCGTCGAGCGCCAGGGCCGTGACGCGGCCATCACCGCCGGCAGTCACGCCGTGCCATTCGCCCAGCGGCTCGTCGCTCGTCCAGTTGGTGCTGGTCGTCCAGCTCGCGCCGTCCGTAGCGTTGTAGAGCGCCACCAGGGCTGCCCTGTCACCGGCTGCGTCGTCCTGGGCAAGGGCGCCGGTCGTCGCGGACACGGCCAGCACGACGTGCAGAGCGAGCAGCGGGCTCCTGACTTGCGGGAGAGTCCACGACCCGAAACGCGAGATCATCATTGGTCGAGCGTCCGCCGAAACCAGCCGTCCGTTCGGTGTGGGTCAGCGGACATCCACAGCGGGGCGTGCCGGCTCTCGGGGTCCCCGGCGCTCAGGGCGCCGTCGCGCCCAGCGCCCGGATCGCCGCCTCGCGCAGCTCCGTCCAGTGCACCGCCTTGACCGGCGTCATCCCCCGCACGATCACCCGGTCGGTGTAGTTCGGCGGCGTCAGCGAGCACGCCGTGTAGGCCTCGGTGAGCACCGTGCGCAGCTCCGTCAGGTGCACCGCCCTGACCGGCGTCTCGCCGGGGATGATTCTGCGGTCCGTCCATACGGCGCGCGGCAGGTTGCAGACCGCGCGCACCGTGTCGACCAACTGGCGGAGCTCGGTGACGTGGAGCCACCGCACGCCGGTGTCGCCCGGCGTCAAGGTGACGTCGGTGAAGCTGCCCGTCGGGGCCTGCCCGCAGGTATCGCCGCGGAAGGTGTCGAGCGTCGCGACCCAGGCCTGGAACGCCGCGTCCGCCGGCGCGCAGGCCTGCGTGAAGTGGACCCAGAACGTTCGGAGCGACAGTTGCGTCAGGCTCTGCGGGAGCGGTCCGGTCAACGGGTTGGCGTAGAGATACAGCCACTGGAGGTTGGGCAGGTTGCCCAGCCACGTCGGGATCGGACCGGTGAGCCGATTGTTGTCGAGGTACAGGGCCTCGACGTGGGGCAGGTTCCCCAACTCGGGCGGAATCCGCCCGGCCAACCGGTTTCCCCCAAGCCTCAGCTCGATGAGGCTCGCGAGGCTTCCCAGCTCGGGCGGAATCCGCCCGCTCAACGCGTTCGCCGAAAGGTTCAGGAACTCCAGATTGCCGAGCATGCCGAACTCCGCGGGGATCGGACCCGTCAAGCCGTCGCGGTCCCGGCAGTGCTCCTGCCCGCAGTTCAGGTCCAGCGCCCGGAGGCGGACCAGGCTCCCCAGCGCGGACGGGATCTCGCCGGTGAACAGGTTGTTCTGCAGAAACAGCCACTCCAGGTTGGCCAGGTCGCCGAGCTCTGCCGGAAGTGCGCCGGTCAGCCTGTTCCCGGACAGAGCCAGCCGCGTGAGGCCGGCCAGCCTGCCGAGCGACGCCGGAATCGAGCCCGTGAGCGCGTTTTCGACGAGCTCGATGTCTTCGACGACGTTGGCGAGATCGCCCAGCTCCGCGGGTATCGGTCCCGTCAATCCACTGTTGCCCGTAATCCGCAGCCAGCGCAGGTGCGCCAGGGTGCCGAGCTCGGCCGGCAGCATTCCCGTCAAGCCGTTGCCGACATTCTCGTCGATGGTCTCGTCCCAGCCCCCGAGCCCCAGCCCCGTGACCCGGTCGTGCTCGTTCGCCTCGACCCCGAACCACTCCCCGAGCGGCGCGTCGGTGAGCCAGTTGGTGTCGTCCGTCCAGCCCGGGCCGCCGGTCGCGTTGTAGAGCGCCACCAGCGCCGCCCGGTCGATCGGCGGCGTGGTTTCCGGCGGGGACGGTGGCTCCGAAACGTCGACCTGCACCGAGATCGAGCAGTTGTTGGCCGTGTCCGACTCGTCGGCCACCGCGTCCACGCACCCGCCGTAGTAGTACCTGCCAGCCGTCGATGGCGCCGTCAGAGAAATCGTTTTCGCGCTGGCCTGGAAAACGCCAAGTGCCCGAACCGGTTCCGTGCCCACCGACGTGTCGGACGTCGTGATCGTCGCGTCCGTCGAGCGGTAGTACTGCATCGACGTCGCCGCCGCCTGCCTCTCACCCACGTTCTGCACGGTCACAATCAGCCGGAACGTCCCGCCCGTCTCCGGGCTGCTGTCGCCCACATTCGGCCCCAGCACAACCAGGTCCGGCGCAGGCTCGTGCACCGTGACCGTCACCGCTTCCGAGCAGTTGTTCGTCGTGTCGGACTCCCCGGCCACCGCATCCACGCACGCCCCGTAGTAGTAGGTGCCTGGCGTCGACGGCGCCGTCCGACCGCCCGCCTCGGGGCTCGCAGCCCCGGCCTCGAGCGCGCCCACGCGGTGGCTGCCGACCTCGGCGTCGGAGGTCGTGATGGTGGCGTCGCTCGACTGGTAGTAGCGCAGCGTCGTCGCCGGCGAGGCCCCGTCGCCCGCGTTGGTCACCGTCACCGACAGCGTGAACGACGCCCCCGTGGCCAGGCTGCTGTCGAACACCGAAGCTGAACCCACCACCAGGTCCGGGGTCTGGGCGTAGGCCACGCCTCCGTCGCCCAACAGGAACATCGCGAGCGCGACGCCGAGAATTTTGGGAAATACACTGTAAGGACTCGGCCTGAGCCCCCCGTTCCGAGCCATTTCGTCGCCCCTTGTCTCGCCGACGATCTCACGCCTGGCCGCCGCGCCGGACCTTCCCGGTCGACCCCGACCCTGCTGCGTCACGTCAGCCCGATCGAGTGGGAGAACGTCGATCATCATTGGTCGAGCGTCCGCCGAAACCAGCCGTCCGTTCGTCGATATGGCACACTTCCTCCTTGCCGCTGCAGGGAATCGTGTGGATCAGCGGACATTCGTGACGTTCGTCGGCAGCGCATCGCGGCAGGGACCTGCCGCCTCCGCCAGTATCTCCTCTATTAGATATAGACGTCCGGGAAGCACGAACCGAACGCGCCGGCCGCAGGTAGTCCCCGGCCGGGAGCTTGCGCCGCAAGGGTTTCGCGCCCTTCGCGCCCGCGAGACGCCCGACGCGACAACCAGGTCGCGCTACCGGGCCGCCCGCGCCTCGTTGTACAGCAACTGCACGAAGTTGCTGGCGAAGGGCTCGACGAACGAGAAGTCGGCGAGGTCGTCCGGCGGCGTGTAGTCGGCCACGACGGCGGCCGGCGTGCGGCCCGTCTCGACCCCGGCGAGCACGTAGTCCTCCAGGTGCCGGTGGAACTCGGCGTAGCGGACGAGATCATCCCAGGGATACGCCTCCACGTGCCCGGTGATCACGGTGTCGACCCGGCCCTGCAGACCCGCCACGGCCCGCGCGATGGTCTCGTCGTAGCCGAGCGCGGTGCCGCCGTTCCCGGTGTCGATGTAGGGCACGCCCTTGGCCCCGAACAGGTCGCCGCCCATCGCGATCCGGATGTCGGGGAAGACGATCCACGTATCGCCGTCGGTGTGGCCGGGCCCGAAGTAGTGGAGATCGATGCGGTCGGCGCCCACCTCCAGCGTGCGGGAGTCGCGGAAGGTGACGTTCGGCAGATACCGCTCGTTGTCGCCCTTGAAGGCGCCGCAGTTGGTGACCGGGGCGCAGGTCGTCTTCATCAGGCTGGCGCGGGTGTTCTCGTGCGCCACGATCCGCTCGACGTACCCGAGCTCGCCGTTGCTGCCGGTATGGTCGAAGTGCGTGTGGGTGTTGATGAGCATCGCCAGCGGCTTGTCGGTGACGGTGCGGAGCTGCTCGAGAATCACCTGGCCCAGCCCGGCGACCTTGGTGTCGACCAGAACCACGCCGCCGTCGGCGACGTAGAAGAGCGTGTTGCCGCACATGCACCCGCCGCGCAGGACGTAGAGCTTGTCGTCGAGCTGCTCGAGCCGGAGCGGCGGTCCCGGCGGCATGCCGCTCGGCTGGGCCGCGATGACGATGGACAGGGCACCGACGGCCAGCAGCATCGACAGGGCACAGGCTCTCAGCACGGCTTCCTCCGGGTGTTCAGGCGTGAGCGGGTACGCGAGCGGGTACTTGCATACCGTATCATCCGCGCGGCGGCAGGGACCCATCGGTCACGGGCGGACGAAGAGCTCCGCCGGCGGGCACGACACCGTTGACGGGCAATCGCAATTCGGCTGTACACGAAACGAGAGGATTCGAGCCGGCAGGCTGCGCGCCCCGGACAGGACACCGCAGGACCGGTGGCGAAGCCGGGCGTCATCTGCCGGGACTGGGAGCCGCCCCGCGGAGGAGGCGGCGTGCCGCACTCTACCGATAGTCCGCGCCGGTCAGGCTGTGCAGCACCGATTCCTGCCACGCCCGCAGCCGCTGCCGCAGGTCCTGCAGGACGTCGGTCTCGACCGCGGCCAGGTCGCGGCGCTCCGCCGCGTCGCTGCGCAGGTCGAACAGCTCGGCTCCCGAACCGTCCGAGCCGTCGACGACCAGCTTGTAGTCGTCGTCCAGCATCACCCGCGCGCCGCCGAAGTCCTGCGCGTCGACGGCCGGGTAGCGGACGTTCTCGAAGTTGCGGGTGGCGATGCCGTTCATCAGCTTGACGAGCGGCGTGGTGCCGACCTGCAGCGCCGGATCGAGGTAGGGATCGTGGTCGCGCCCCGCGAGCGCGCCGGTGTCGAAGCTCCAGAAGAAGATGGGCGCCGGACGGGCGCTCATCCGCCCGTCGATCAGCGGCGCCAGGTCGATGCCGTCCAGGGGCCGGTCGGGAACGGGCTGCCCCGCCAGCGCGGCCAGGGTGGGCAGGATGTCGCTGGTCACCGCGGCCACGTCCGTCGCGCGGGGCTCGGTAATGCGCGCCGGCCACTCGATGAGGCCGGGCACGCGGATCCCGCCCTCGTACATCGTCCCCTTCAGCCCGCGCAGGGGCGTCTCGGCCAGCCCGCTGCGGGGCGTCCCGTTGTCGCCGTTGTACCAGAGCAGGGTGTTCTCCCGCAGGCCCGCCTCGTCCAGGTAGCCGCGGAGCGTGCCGATGGCGCGGTCCATGGCGGTGATCTCGGCGTAGCGCTCGCGCAGGACGTCGCCCAGCGGCCGCTCGATTTGGAGACCGGTCTCGTTCGAGGTCAGCGGGACCCTGCGGCCGGCGTACTGCGCCGGCAGCTCGTCGTAGAGGGCCAGGTCCTCCGCCAGCCCGCTGTAGGGCTCGTGCGGCGAGCCGAACCAGACGACGGCCAGGAACGGCTTGCCCGCCTCGCTCGACTTCTCGATGAAGCGGATCGCCTCGCCGACCACGATCGCGGAGCTCTCCCCTTCGAACCGCTCCGGCGGCCCGCCGTTGCGCGACAGAGTCGGGTGGAGCTCGAAGAAGTTGTCGTGCGACAGCCACTCGTCGAAACCCATCGCGCCGGGATTCAGCGGCGAGCCGGCCTTCACCGTGCCGACGTGCCACTTGCCGAAGTGGCCGGTGGCGTAACCGGCGTCGCGCAGCACGTGGGCGACGGTGATCTCCTCCGGGCGCATCGACCAGTTCGGCGCGAACGTGCCGTAGCGCACCGGGTGGCGGCCGGTCAGCACGCTCCCGCGGGTCGGAGAGCACGACGGGTGCGCGGCGTAGAAGCGATCCATCCGCAGGCCGGAGGCGGCCATCCGGTCGAGCACCGGCGTCTGCAGGTAGGCGTGCCCGTTGTAGCCGGTCTCCTCCCAGCCGTGGTCGTCGCCCATCAGCAGGATCACGTTCGGCCGGTCGTCCGCCCGCAGCGGCGCCAGCGCCACGAGCAGCGCGGCGAGGCAGGTCACGGCGAGGCCCATAACGAGTCGTGTCTTCTTCATGGCGTGCGCTTTCACTCCAGGCTCCGAGGCGTCGTGCCCACCATGCCCGCACGGAGCTCGGGCGTCAAGGCCGGCCGCGCCGGATTGCCGCCGGGTCGTCCGCGCCGCATCGTCGGCGCGCGGATCGCCGCCTCGTCAGCGGGACACGTGTAGGACCAGCGGGACAGGTGTAGGATTGCGACCGGCGGGACCGCGAGCGATGGACCGCGAGCGATGGACCGCGAGCAGCGGACGGTGCAGCGGAGCGCGACCTGCGGACCGCGAGCGGCAGACAACGAGGAGGATCACGATGACTCTCGACCATGCGCACCCGGCCGGCCCGTCAGTGGCGTCTCGAATCGGTCGCGGCCGCGTCGGACTCCTCCTCGTCTGCCTCGTGTGGCTCGGTCTCTCGTGGCTCGCGCCGCAGGCGGCCAACGCACAGCTCCTCGTCGGCGACACCCCCACGGTCGCGCGGGCGGCGGACGGCAGCTACATAAGCTGGCGCGAGCACGTCATCGACGAGCCCGCTAGCGCCGGGTTCGGGCTGAGCGGCAGCGACGGCCTGGTGACGGCCGACCTCGACAACGACGGCCACGAGGACATCGTGTCGGTGCACGAGTCGGACAGCGAGTACGACTCGAGCGTGCCGGACCCCGACTACGTGCCGGACGCCGAGGGCCACGTGCGCGTCGCCTTCGGCTCCGCGGACCCGGACGGGTGGACGAACGTCACCATCGCGGAGGGCGCCGACGCGCCCGCGCCGGAGGACGCCGCCATCGCCGACGTCAACGGCGACGGGCACCTCGACGTCGTGGTGGCGGCCGAGCTCTCGCACCTCATCTACCTGCAGAACCCGGGCGCGGACGTGCGCCACGCGAAGTGGCCGCGGCTGATCCTGCCGATGACCAAGGGCCGCGGGTCGTACATCCGCGTCTTCCTGGCCGACCTCGACGGCGACGGCATCCCGGAGATGACCGCCCCGAACAAGGGGGCGCAGCGGCCCGCGCCGGAAGACTTCGCGCGCTCCACCCCGGTCTCGGTGTTCTCGGTGGAGGGGGACCCGCTCAAGGGCGGCAACTGGACCGAGACGGTGCTCGGGCGCTACAGCGTGCCGCAGAACGCCGAGCCGGTGGACCTGGACGGCGACGGCGACCTCGACATCGTGGTGGGGACGCGGGGCGAGAACCGGCTGCTGTTCTTCGAGAACCCCGGCGACGGCAGCCTCGATTTCCGCGAGCACGCCATCGGCATCTACGGCGCGCGGGCGGCCGGCTTCAACCTGGAGTACGCCGACCTGAACGGGGACGGCCGCCTCGACATCATCGGCGCGGCCGCCAGCGGCCTCGCCTGGCTGGAGCAGCCCGAGCGGATCGACGACGCGTGGAACGCCCACCTCATCGGCACCTTCACCCCCGACAGCATGACCGGCCTGGAGGTGGCGGACATCAACGGCGACGGCCGCCTCGACGTCATGGCCGGCAGCTACAGCCGGGGCCCGCGCGAAGGGGACGGCGACGTCGACAAGGACGACGCCCTCGGGCGCATCGGCTGGTTCGAGCACCCCGGCGACGCCGCCGGGGAGTGGCGGCGGCACGACGTCTCGCGCCGCAAGCGGGGCATGTACGACAAGTTCATCGCCCGCGACGTCGACGGCGACGGGGACGTCGACTTCCTGGGCACGCGCGGCAACAGCGCGCCCTACGACGGCGTGTTCTGGCTGGAGCAGGTGCGCTCCGACGCGCCGCGCCCGGCGTTCGAGCGGGCGCGCGCCGAGGACAGCCCGGAGATGCCGTTGCCCTAGCGAGATCGCGCGGCCGGGAACTTACACGCAGCCTGATGGCGTATAGAGCGGTGTGATCAGAACAGCCCTCGAGCCCCCGCGCGCGCTCAGACTCCGGCCCGGCATCGTCATCGTGACGCTGTTGTGGTCGACCTGGATCGGACTGCCGCTGCTCGTTCCGGGGGCAGCGCCGATCGCCATGGTCGGCGCCCTTCTGGGTGGGTTGGGGGTTCTGGTGTGGTGGGCGTTCTTCAGCGGGGCGGCGCCGCTCGAGCGTTGGGGCGCACCGCTCCTGATGCTGGCCGTCTCGCTCGCCACCGTGCCGCTGCTCGACGTCTCGATCTCCAGCTCGATGATGGGGCTGATGTTCCCGGTCTACACCGCCCCGGTGCTGAGCCTGGTCTTCGTGGCGTGGGCGGCGGCCACCCGCCGAATGGCCGACCGCCCGCGGCAGGTCGCGCTGGTGGCCGCGATCGTGCTGGCCTCGGGCTTCTGGACCACGCTGCGCACCGACGGGATGACCGGCGACTCCCGTCAAGACCTGACCTGGCGCTGGACGGAGACCGCCGAAGCACGGTTGCTGGCGACGACCGGCGATGAACGGCTTGCGCCGCCGCCGAAGGAGCCGATTGCCGCGAACGACGCCATTGCCGCGAACGACGCGGACTGGCCGGGGTTCCGCGGCCGCTACCGCGACGGTGTCGTACGGGGCGTGCGAATTGCGACCGATTGGGACGCGTCGCCGCCGGAAGAGCTGTGGCGCCGGCCCGTCGGCCCCGGGGTGGGCTCGTTCGCGGTCCGGGGGCGGCAGGTCTTCACCCAGGAGCAGCGGGGCGATCGGGAGGTGGTCTCGAGCTATCTGCTGGCGACCGGCGAGCCGGTCTGGCGACATGCCGACCCGGTACGCTTCTGGGACTCGCACGCCGGCGCCGGACCCCGCGGCACCCCGACGGTGGCGGGCGATCGCCTGTATGCGTTGGGCGGCACCGGGCTGCTGACGGCCCTGGACGCGCAGACCGGCCGGCGGCTGTGGGGGCGCGACGTGGCCACCGAACACGACGTGTTCTCGTCGGGATGGGGCTTCGCGGGCTCGCCGCTCGTAGTCGGCCAAGTCGTGATCGTCGCCGCCATCGGCACCCTGGCCGCCTACGATGCCGAGACCGGCGCCCCGCAATGGTCCGTGCCCGACGGGGGCGACAGCTACAGCTCTCCGCACCTGGTGACCCTCGACGGGGTGCCGCAGGTGCTGCTGCTCACCTCCGACGGCGTCACCAGCGTGGCGCCGGCCGACGGCAGGGTACTGTGGATTCACGACTGGGCCACCGCCAGCCGCATCGTGCAACCGGCGCTGACCGCCGGCGGCGACATCCTGGTCGGCGCCGGGGGCTTCGCCGGGATGCAGCGCGTGTCGGCGACGCGGGCAGTCGGCGGGCACGGCGGCTGGACGACCGAGGTGCGCTGGACGACGAGAGGTCTGAAACCGTACTTCAACGACTTCGTGGCGCACGAGGGCCACGCCTACGGCTTCGACGGCAGCATCCTGGCCAGCGTGGACCTGGAGACCGGCGAGCGTAACTGGAAGGGTGGCCGCTACGGCCACGGGCAGCTCCTGCTGCTGGCCGACCAGGACCTGCTGCTCGTCCTGGGCGAGCGCGGAGACTTGGCGCTGGTGGACGCAACGCCCGCGGGGTTCACCGAGCGGGCGCGGGTGCCGGCGATAGAAGGCAAGACCTGGAACCACCCGGTGCTGGTCGACGACATCCTGTTGGTGCGCAACACCGAGGAGATGGCGGCGTTTCGACTCTCGCGCCAATGAACGAACATCGCGTCCATCCGCTTCGCTGCGTTCTGCGGCGCAGACTCCTGGCCCAGCGTCGTCTGCGGCTGCCGGCGGTGGCGGCGCGGTGTCAGGCCCGCTCCACGTCGAACGCCGCCAGGTTGCGGGTCTCGCTGCTGAACTCCACCGCGATCAGGTGGATCGGCTGCTCCAGGCCGCGGTACTTGTCCGCGTAGCGCCGCTCCTTCAACTGCGCCATCGCCGCGCCCTCGCCGGCGCGCTCCAGCACCTTGAACTCGAACAGGTAGACGTTGCCGTTGAAGCGCACCGCCATATCCAGACGGCCGCGGTTGCCGCTGTCCTCCACCCTGACATCCAGCCCCAGCGCCGCGAAGTGGGAGTAGAACACGCTCGCGTAGTAGCCCTCGTAGTTCGCGATGTCGTTCTTCGTGTGCCATTCGTACGAGATGGCCGCGAAGAACGATTCGAAGAACGTCCTGATGCCGGCGAAGTCGTTGGCCCGCAGCAGCTCGTAGAGCCGGATGTCCCGCTCCCCCTGGCGCGAAGGGTCCGGCGTGAGGGCGCGCAGCAGGCGCTCGTTCAGGCTCTGGCGCACCTCGCGGTTGGGGTATCCCAGCCGATAGAGAATCTTGCCGCCGAGGTCCTCCTCGCCGGTGATGGTGAGGTAGCCGGTCTGGAACAGCAGCGCCTCGGTCGCCATGTCGTCCACATCGAACGTGGACAGCAGGTCGCTGCTGCCGACCATCTCTTCGAGGGCGGTGGTCCGGACGCGCCGCCCGAGCAAGGTTCGGACGAGGAAGGCCGGCGTGCCGGTCTCGAACCAGTGCGGCAGGAACTTGCGTTCGTCGAAGAGCAGCAGGATGTCGTACGGGTTGTAGACCCTCTCGGCCCCGAGCCAACTGTAGCCGTTGTACCACTCCCGGATCCGATCCCGGTCGAGACCCGGCAGCTCCGCCGCAAAGACGTCGTCCAGATCGGCGTCGGTGTAACCGCAGATGGCCGAATAGCGCGGACCCAGAGTGATGTCCTTGAGGTTGTTCAGGCCGGAGAAGAGACTGACTTTCGAGAACTTGCTGACCCCGGTCAGGAAAGTGAACCGGATATCCGCATCCGAGAACTTGACGGTCGCGTACAGCCCTCTCAGGAAGTCGCGATTGGCCCGGGCGATGTCCGGCAGATCCAACGCATCCAGGATCGGCTTGTCGTACTCGTCGACGAGCACGGCGACGCGCTGGCCCGATTGCCGATGCAGCGCCCGGATCAAGTGACGAAAGCGGGAGGCCGGCGGCGCGTCCGGGCGAGCGGGGACCCCCGCCTCCTCCTCCAGGGTCTCCAACTGCGCGGCCAGCTCCAGACGCAGGTCGTCCGGTCCACGGTAGTTGCCGCTGCTGAAGTCCAGACGCAGCACCGGATGACGAACCGACCAGTCCCAGCGGTCCCGGATCGCCAGCCCCTCGAAGAGCGCTTCGTTGCCCTCGAACAGCTCCTTCAACGTGTCCAGGAACAGGCTCTTGCCGAAGCGCCGCGGGCGCGACAGGAAGTAGTGCTTGCCTTCGTCCAGCAGCCGCCGGGCATAGGCCGTCTTGTCCACGTAGTAGCAGTCCTGCTCCCGGACCTCGCGGAAGGTCTGCAGGCCGATGGGCAGTCTGCGCCTGATCATCGAATCCGTCATCCGTGCGACACGAGGATAACGCCTGGCACGGCGGACCGGACCATGAGTCGGGCTGCCGGCCAACCAATGGCACGGTGACACCGGGTCGCGGGGCCGGCGCGCCGGCCAGCTACCCGTCGCCGTCCGGGTTCGCGACGAAACGGTAGCCGACGCCGCGCACCGTCAGCAGGTGCCGCGGGCGGGCGGGCTTCGCCTCGAGGTAGCGGCGGAGGCGGGCGATGAAGTTGTCGACGGTGCGGGTGTCGGTGTCGTGCCGCACGCCCCAGACCTCCTCCAGCAGCGCCTTGCGCGACACCGTCTCCCCGGCGTGCCGCACCAGGTAGCCGAGCAGCGTCGCCTCCATCACCGTCAGCGGCTGCTCGACCTTGCCCCGGCGCAGAACCTGGTTGCGGAAGTCGATGCGGACGTCGGCGAAGCGGTACTCGTGGAGCTCGCGCTCCTGCCCCGCCCCGGCGTCGCCCCGCAGCCACGTGCGGCGGCGCAACAGGCCGGCGATGCGGGCCAGGAGGATGGAGAGGTCGAACGGCTTGGGCAGGTAGTCGTCGGCGCCCGCCTCGAAGCCGCGCAGCACGTCGTCGTTGTCGGAGCGGGCGGTCAGCAGCATCACCGGCACGAACTGCCGCGCCGCGCGCAGCCGGCGCACCACCTCGAAGCCGTCGAGGCCGGGCAGCATGACGTCGAGCAAGACGACGTCGAACGCGCCCGCGCCGGCCCCGGTAGCGACCAGCCGCTGCAGGGCCACCTCGCCGTTCTCCTCCACCTCGGCGGCGAACCCTTCCGCCTCCAGATTGAGCTGGAGTCCCCGGGCGAGGTGCTCTTCGTCTTCGACGATGAGGACGCGGCTCATGACGCCTTCAGCGGCAGCTCGAGGGTGAAGGTGCTCCCGCGGCCGGCCCCCCGGCTCTCGGCGATCGCGCGCCCGCCGTGCCGCCGCGCCACCGCGCGCACGATCGACAGCCCCAGCCCGGTGCCCCGCACCCGCGCCCGCAGGGCGGCCGGCAGCCGGTAGAACCGGCGGAACACCCGCTTCAGCTCGTCGCCGGTGATGCCCATGCCCTGGTCGCGGACGCTGATCGCCACCCGCCGCGCGCCGACCCGCGCCACCTCCACCGCCACCCGCACCTGCGAGCCGGAGTACTTGATCGCGTTGTCGACCAGGTTGGTGACCGCGGCCAGCAGCTCGTCGCGGTCGCCGCGGACCACGAACGCCCCGTCGGGCGGGCGGTGGACGTAGGCCACCTCGCCGTTCACCAGGTGATGCCGCTTCCCGGCCAGCGAGACGCACTCGCCCACCACCTCGGACACGTCGACGTCGGCCGGGTGATCGACCCGGCGCGCGTCCCCGGTCTTGCCGGCCAGCAGGATCTGGTCGATGGTCCGCTGCAGCCGGTCGGAGTCGTCGAGCATCGTGTCGATGACCTCGTGCTGCGTGCCGGGGGGCAGGTCGCGCTGGCGCAGCGTCTGCAGGTACAGCTTGATGCTCGCCAGCGGCGTCTTCAGCTCGTGGGTCACCGCGTGGATGAAGGCGTCGTGCTGCTCGCTGCGGCGGATCTCGCGGATCAGGAACAGCGTGTTCAGCGCCAGGCCGCCCACCAGGACGACGAAGCTGATCACGCCGAGCAGCACCAGCAACCCGGTCCGCCAGTTGACGACGATGAAGCTGACGTTGAGAAAGACGGCGACGGCGATCAGGCCGCTGCCGAACAGGGCCGCCAGGACGATGGACCGTCTGCGGTTGCCGCCGCCGAAGCGTTGCATGCGGTAACTAGGATAACGCCGGCCCGTATCCGCTGCACGCCGCGCCGCGGCCCCGGTGCGCTCGCGCCTTCGGGACGCACTGCGCGCGGGAGCGGTCCGCCGCGGTACCAGCCCGCGGTTCCCACGGCTGGCCGCGTTTCACCGCGGGGGCGTGGGCCGTGGCCTCGGGATGCACCGCGCGCCGAGCCGCCCGCCGCGCTAGCGGCCGGCCGCGCTCACTGCGCGGGGGCTCTCAGAACCGAACCGGCCGGGTCGACCACCGCCCCGACGATGTCCTGCTCGGCGGTGATCTCCTTGTTGGCGATCTGGGCCGGGGTCGGCACCTTTACGTCCCACGCGAGCCCCACCCACGACATCAGCTTGATCTGCATCCAGCTCAGGTCCACCTCGCGCCACGTCATCCCGTGGCGGGCCGACGTCGGGTAGGCGTGGTGGTTGTTGTGCCAACCCTCGCCGAAGGTGAACAGCGCCACCCAGAACGAGTTCTTCGAGTCGTCGCGGGTCTGGAAGCGCCGGCTGCCCCAGATATGCGTCACCGAGTTGATCATCCAGGTGCAGTGGAGGCCGAAGACCACGCGCGCGAAGACGCCCCACAGCACCCACGGCAGGCCGCCGATGGCCAGCAGCGCCAGCCCGACGACCACCAGCGGCACCCAGTGGTACCTCGACAGCGCCCGGTAGAAGGGGTCCTTCAGCAGGTCGGGCGCGTACTTCCCCATCACCTCGGTGTTGCCGTGCAGCTCCTCGCCGAAGATGGTCCACAGCATGTGCGACCACCACTTGCCGTCGCGCGGCGTATGCGGATCGCCGTCCCGGTCGGAGTGCTGGTGGTGGATGCGGTGCAGCGCCGTCCAGAAGATCGGCCCGCCCTGCAGCGTCAGGGTCGCGCAGATCGCGAAGAAGTACTCGACGAGCTTCGGGGTCTTGTACGAGCGGTGCGTGTGGAGCCGGTGGTAGCCCAGCCCGATGCCCCACCCGACGCATATCCAGTGCAGCGCCAAGGCGACGAGCACCGCGTCCCAGGTGGCGAAGAACAGGGCGACGACGGCCAGCACGTGGAAGATGCTGAACGCGATGGCGGTGCTCCAACTGATCCCGTCGGCGCTGGCGAAATCGATCTCCCTTGCGGGCATGGCAACTCCTCTGTGATCGGGCCGGGCACCGGCGCCCGGACAACGGGCGATCAGCCTACCAAGCCGCGGCCATGCGCCGTGTAATAGTTGTGCAATTTCGACGATCCGAGGGGTTCAGCGCCAGCCGTGTCGATCGAGCTGCCGGCCCGGCAGCAGATTTCGTTCATGGTCGAAACTTCCTGCCAATTCCTGCTTTTCTTCGGCTATATCCGAAATTCGACCAGCACCAGCCCGCCGACCTGCAGGGCGTGCAACACCAGCTTCTGACCGACTTCCTGCGCGGTGCCCCGCTCGGCGCCTCAGCGAGCGACGAGCCCTGATGCTGCGCCGTCCGGGCGACGCCGACGGCGTGCTACGATGCCCGCCAACATGGCTGCAATCCTGAAACGTCTCGCGGTCTTGGTCGCCGTCGCCGCCCTGGCCGCCTGCGCGGGAAGCCCGCCGCCCGCCGAGCCGGGCGGCTTGGCCATCGTCGGCGCCCAGCTCATCGACGGCACGGGCGCAGATCCGATCCCGGATTCGGTGCTCGTCATCCGCGACGACCGCATCGTCGCCGCCGGGCCGCGCGCGACCACCGAGATTCCCGCGGGCGCGGAGATCGTCGACGCCGCCGGCCAGACCATCATCCCCGGGCTCGCGGACATGCACGCCCACTACGGCGCCGACGCGGACACGGCCCTGGAGATGATGCGGACGCAGCTCTACTACGGCGTCACCACCGCACGCAGCATCGGCACCGACAACCCCGAGCAGGTGACGCTGATGCTCGAGGCCCACGCCGGCCGCCCCGACACGCCGCGCATGTTCACCGCCGGCCGCGGCTTCACGCACCCGGGCGGCTTCAACGCCGGCGCCCGGCAGCCCACCTCGACGGACGAGGCGCGCGAGATGGTCCGCGCCCTGGCCGGCCAGGGGGTCCACTTCGTCAAGATGTGGGTCAACGAGATGCCGGAGCCGGGCCTGAAGATCACGGCCGAGATGCGCACCGCCATCGTCGGGGAGGCCATCGCCAACGGCCTCGTCCCCGTCGCCCACATCGACGAGGAGGCCGACGGCCGCCAGTTGATCGAGGCCGGCCTCGGCGATTTCCTGCACTCCACCGTGCTCACCTTCGGTCCCGGCAGCGGCGCGCCGATGGACGACCCCGAGCCCTCGGCCGAGTTCATCCGGATGTGCCTGGACAACAACGTCTCGTTCACGCCGACGCTGTCGATCGTCCAGAACAACTGGCACTTCGCCGAGCACCCCGAACTGCTGGACGACCCGAACCTGCGCGCGACCATGAACCCGCAGGCGCTGGAGCGCTGGAGCGACCCCGAGGCTCGCGCGGAGGTGGTCGAGGCCGACGACTTCGAGGACCGCAAGGCGGCGTTCCGGCAACTGCAGGACTTCGTCAAGACCATGCACGACGCCGGCGTGCGCGTCGCCCTCGGCACCGACAGCGGCACCGCCAACGTCCCGATGGGCTGGGGGACGCACCACGAGATGGACCTCTACGTGGAGGCCGGGCTGACGCCGATGGAGGCGATCGTCGCCGCGACCGCCACCAGCGCCAGCGTAACGCCGCCGGTGGGGGAGGCAGAGTTCGGGACGTTGGAGGCGGGGAAGATTGCGGACCTGGTGGTGCTGGATGCGGACCCGCTGGAGGATATTCGGAATACGCTGGCGATTGACCGCGTGATGAAGGGTGGGGCGTGGGCGGAACGGGAGGGGTTGTTGCCAGGTTTGTTGCCCGTGAGGTAGCAGCCTCGACCTTCATACCCGTTGCGCGCCTCCGCTCGACAGCAGTCGCCCATTCCCGGTTCCTTTCCACTGCGGCTCCACAAGACCGCCGCGGTAGCACACCACCGAGACAACCACACAGAATCCGCACGATGCCAAAGGCCTTTGGTTCGGACCCGGACACCCCGCGCACCGAACCATACACGACCAGCACGACCTCATCCAGCGACCCCGACTTCGCCCCTCCCGCGACCCAACAAGCCGAACGCACAGTCTGCGCCATTCCCCGGCGTGCTAGGAGTCTGCGCCGCAGGACGTTTGCGGCAGGAAATGGGTCGCCAGCCCACGCCCTGAGCTCCGTGTCGGGGCGGCTTCGCCAGTCGGCCGGGCGGGGTGGATTTTCGGTGGTTGGCGAACAGAGAGCAAAATTCGGTCCTCGCGGGCCGCACGGGCCGCCAGAAACCGCGGTGCGCGTCGATTTGCCGCCGTGGCGAGCCGCATTCCCCGCATCCTACGCCGCCATCAGCACGTGCAGGCGCTTGACGTTCAACGCCAGGCACACCAAGTCCCACTCGCAGCGCACCTTCGCCAGTCCACGCAGACTGAAGCGCCGGAAGCCCAGCGCGTGCTTGATCCAACCGTAGGGAGCCTCCGACAACCACTTGCGCTCCGCATACGCTGTCCGGCCCGCCGGCGTCGCCAGCTTCTCCCTCATGCGACCCGTCGCCGGATGGGCCTCCAGATCGCGGGTAGCCGCCTGCTTGCCCTCCCGGCCCGGCGCCACATACCCGTCAATGCGCCGCCGCTCCAGGTCCTTCAGGTCCCGCTCGTTGCAGTACCCCGCATCGGCCAGCACCGTCTCCGGCTGCGCGTCGAACGTCTCCTTCACCGCGTCGAGCAACACCGGCAACTCACCCTGGTCGCTCGCGTTCGCCGTCAGATCCGTCGCCACCACCAACTGGTGCTCCGCGTCCACCGCCGCCTGCGCGTTGTAGCACTGCTGGAACCCC
Source organism: Vicinamibacterales bacterium (assembly GCA_963662835.3). Taxonomy (GTDB): domain Bacteria; phylum Acidobacteriota; class Vicinamibacteria; order Vicinamibacterales; family UBA8438; genus WTFV01. The sequence continues at coordinate 1,755,763 of CAXXVU020000002.1, read as the reverse complement.
TCACTGCTCGTCTTCATGATCGAGCTCTCCGGGTCCGTGAAGTTGCTCTGCGCCTTGTCGTCCGGCTCGCCATACGCCCGCTTGTACGGCGGACCGCCCCTCGGGTTCCGGTCCTGACCCGGCTGCCGACCCCGCGCGTCGTCCGCCGCCCGTTGCTTCGCTTCCAGGCGCGCCTTCGCCGCGCGAATCGCTGCCAGACGTGCTTCCCGCCGGCGCAACTCCGCCGGCAGATCATCGCCCCGAACCTCCGACCCCAGGCGTGCGTCCTCGGCCTCGTCAACCGCATCCACCTGACGCAACAGCGCCTCGATCTCGCTTGCCAGCCGCTGTTCCTCTTCCTGCATCCGGTCGTAGCTCATCGCCTTGTGCTTGCTCGCGTTCGCACGCACCTTCGTCCCGTCGATAGACAGCTTCCCCAAGCGCGCCAGACCCAACTCCTGCGCCAGACGGACCACCTCCACGAACAGCGCCTGGAAATCCTCCAGGTGCCGACGCCGAAACTCGCACAGCGTCCGATGTTGCGGAAAGTTCCCCGCCGCCAGCACCCGGAACGCCACGTCCTCTTCCAGCTTCCGCGCCACCCGGCGCGACGAGAACACCCCGGTCGCGTACGCGTAGAGCAGAACCTTCACCATCATCCGGGGCTCATACGGCGCGTTGCGGCGGCCGTCTCCCTCGTACGGCGCGTAAAACGCCGTCAGATCCAGATCGTCCACCAGATCGCTGATGTGGTGCGCCAAGTGGCCCTCGGGCAGCCACTCCCGCACGTCGGGCGGCAACAGCAGTGACTGGTCCGGCACGTAGGGGCGGAATGTCGTCGACATCGAATCCTTCCGTCGTCGGCTCGCCTACAATTGTCGCATCTGTTTTTCTGCGGCGCAGACTCCTAGCCGTCGAATACGGGAAACCGCAACCCTTTCTGCGCCCACGCTCTGGTCCTTGCCACCGAACTCGGCCTTCTGGCTCTCTCACGAGCCGACACAGTCATCCCCCCCCCCCCATTATCTATCAATCTTGAGGCCGAACGGCGTAAAGCTCTGTCCCAAGCCATCCAAGTGCTTAGCGATGGTTCGTAGCGCCTTAGATTGAGCTGTACTCACCAAACTCGGCGCATCGCCACCGGAACGGCGTGCCTCCAAATATTCGTGCCCCTCGTTCGTCAAGTGCATCACCAACGTCCGATACCCGCTAGACCCCACCCCGGTACTGTCGTATCCTTCCAACAGACCCGCATCACACAGTAGTCTAACGTGATACCCAATAGTGTCTTCATCGTATCCATTGACTCCTATCTCGATTGGTCCAAACGTCTTTGGGCTAGCCTCTACCTGTTCCAGAATTCCCAGGCAAAGCTTAAGGTCACGCTTCATTGTCCTTACCTCCGGTGTTCCACTCTCCGCACGCATCTACCGAGCGTTCAAATGATGCCCACCGCCGCCGCCCACGCACGTAAAGCCAACAAGATCCCTCCCACAAGCAGTGGCGCCAAGATCTTCCATGTGACATTCTCGCGCACGCTGCGCTCATGGGGACGCACGAGCCACAGCTTACTACATCCTCCGGAGGACCATTCCGGCTGCACCAAGATCACGAGCCACCAAAGCCCCATTACCATCGCGACCTGAATTAGTGTTCGCTCGCCGAGCATCATTGCTCCAGTTTCCAGAGTCGCATATAGCCCCAGGTGCTTCCACGCGGGTATCGAGAGAAATAACGCAAACCAACGACGCTTGTGGCCGAGTACCCCCTCAGCTATCCTGAGCGCCTTCATGCCTCTGTCCCCTACAGCCCATGCCACGAACCCCAGTATCGGATCAAAACTCAGCCGGAACTCTCCCTTACCATCCCCAATGGAGAATCCACGCCTCAATTGACTACCCAGCACGTCCCTCAGCTCGGAGAATGTTGACACCCTATGCGTGTAGGCGAACGGCTTTTGTGTTCCCATGCCGTCAATGTCTACCTCGAAGGAACAGTCGTCACCAAGCGCTTCGCGGATTCTCTCATTCAACGCCTCAAGGTCATCAAGGTACAAAACTACTGGCCCTGACACATATTCAACCTTCTCTGGTCGGCTGGGAACTATCCGCTCCATCTCCTGCCACCTCGACTTCCCCGACTCGATTCCCCGTTGCTTCGCAACTAACAGTCCCCCCCAATCACCTCTCGGTTCGCCGAGTATCGCCTACGTGGGTTGACCACGCCGCAACAGAGTTTCCGCTCCGTGCCATCCACCAGTCGATCCCATCGGTTGTTATAGCTCCTCGGGGAGATTCTCCCCTCGAACCCCAATTTGGGCCGCACCGGGCGGCTGGATTCAGTTTAGATCCGTATCTGGAGAGCCGAGGTCCTCTTCGCATCCACCACGTTCTCGGGTTGCGCGACGAACGGCCTCCTGGATCCTCCCGTACTCGTTGCCGTATGCTCGCCGATCGAAAAGGCCCACTTCACGTCTCTTGTTGATGACGGCGTCTGGGTCTAGATTCTCAAACATAGAATGCGTCTCCAACAGTTGCTTGAGTTCGGAGTTGTAGGAACATAGTGCAGTGTAAAACAGGAGATTGATCTCGCGAGACGACATTTGCGCGCGAAGAATGTCAACATATCGCTCCGGCGTCTGCGCAGCGCTTTCGTCTACAAATTTCAATATGGCGTGGAAATTGCGAAAGTAGTGGTCAACCTCCTGCCGGCGACGCTCGCCGAAGCGAGCGTAGGCTTGATCTATTAGGTGGCCTGGCGTCCTCTCAGTTTCTGCAACTTCCTTGTACGCTTCCTTGAAGTTGCCAAACAACCATCGAAAGCAGTCGCGACCCTGCACGCGCTTCCCTTCTTTCGACTCGAGATCCATATCTCGTATAATATCATGGTGCAGCCTAACCATTTCGAAGAACGTCCTCTCGAAATTCTGCAGTTTGAGCGATTCGCTCTGCTCTGTCAGAACACGAATGGAGTTCTTAAACTCAAGGGTGGAGTTTCTGAGCTCTCGGCTTTGAAGATGAATCGTATAGAGCAGGGCGGCAAGCGCAAGCAGGCTAAAGCCGGGGTTGAGGACTCCGCCAATGTAATCGCCGAACTGGCCCCATCGAGAGGGACTACCGGACAAATTAGCCCCAAAGGTAGCAATGTAGGCTACAACACCAGCAACGAGCAGGAGCACAGCGACAACGAATATGACAATGCTGAACCCCAGATGGCGCCCGTCAGCCGCGAGTATATCCTTTATCATTACACTTTCTCTCGGACCCGTTGTGGCCCCGGTGCCGACCGATCCACGGCCCAGCCTCTGAACCTCTCGACATCAACGCCGGATCGGTCCAGTAATGTTACCATCTCCTCCTGCCGCGGCGGCCCGAAGACGACCCGTTAGGGAAAGTCGACCTGGTGTAGCAAGCACGAAGGCGACCTGCCGACGGCCTTCTACGACGCCGACTCGCCGTCCTGAAACGGCACGCAATCGAACAGGTGAGTCTGGAGACGCCCGAGTGGACCCGCTTGCTGCTCGGGAGAATTGGCAACCTACTCTGGGTCTCCGTGGAGACCACTGAAGACCGGCACGCTCCGGTTTGCTGATCCTGGCTGCCGACGGCGCGGAACAGCGCATCGGCGGCGAGGTACTGCCGCACATCGCTCGCGGTGACGGGCGTGGTGCGCCGGTCCTCGGCCACCATCGCGTCCCGGTCGTCGCTGCCGCGACACGCTCGGTGCGCGCCATCACGTCCTGCAGCGAGCCTTCGACCGCGCGCTTCGCACGCTCGACCCGTTCCACCTGTTCCGGGTCTCCGGCGGCCGCGCGCCGCAGCGCCGCCCGAAACGCGACAACTGGTGCTTGAGCGCCTCGACGCGGGCGTCGTGGTCGCCGAGCAGGAACCGGGTAATGGCTCATCAACTACCGTAGCGGGATCACCACAGCCGGTTGACACCGTACGAGTCGAACACTCTCTCGTTGGAGGCGATCGCGAGATCGTGCGCCAGCGCCTGGGCGATAAGCATGCGGTCGAAGGGATCGCGGTGGGGGCCGGTCAACCGTCCGGCGCGTTCGGCATCGCCGACGCTAACAGGCAGCTCCTCGAAGCCCTGGCCGGCAATGGCGGCGCGTATGTCGCTCGCCAGCGCATCAGCCTCCGGGAACTTGCCGAGACGATGCTTCGTGGCAATCTCCCACGCGGAAGCTGCGCTGACGAGGATGTCGTTCCCTTCGTTCCGGATTGCCCCGCGGGCGGTCTCGGAGAGACGCCGGCTATCGGCAACCCACCACACGAACGCATGCGTGTCCAGCAGTACCCGCATCTGCTGGCGCTAACCGCCCTCCCACAACTTCAGCTCCTCTTCCGGCAAAGGATCGGAGAAGGCGTCTGTCAGCGTGGTCCTCCCCTTCAGCACATCGGGCTGTCGCCTGCCCTTGGGCCTGCACGCAACCAGTCGCGCGACGGGAGCACCCCGGCGCGCGATGACGACCTCCTCGCCGGCTTCCACTCGCGCCAGCAACCGGGACAGTTGGGTCTTGGCTTCGTGGACGTTCACGACGGACATCGGCGGCTCCTCTCCTGCGGCCAATTTAGTCAGGAAGCTGGTCGGATTGCAAGGCAAGGAAGCGTCCGGCAACCGCTCGAAGAAGGCATCGGTGATCTACTCCACCCGCAACGCCGCCACCGGCTCGACGCGTGTGGCCCGCGCCGGCACCCAACTCGCCAGCAGACACCCGCAACCAGAAACATCGATACGCCAAGAAAGACAGCCGCACGCTCCGGCGCCACTTGGCCAGGTGTTCGAGGTCAGCCGGACCGGCGCGTGCCCTTCGCCCACAACGTCAGCCGAAGCTCGTCACCGAACAGCGTGTATTCCGGCCGGCGGCCCGAATGAGCCTCGCCATCCTCGAGGATCTTGCGCACGCCCTCGCCTCGTGATTCGAGGAACACCTGCCCGGTCCGCTTGCTGCGGATTCGGGACAGGAAGCCGACGAGGAGCTGGTTACGGGTGAAGGTCCGGTAGGGCATCTCGTCCAGGGTGATGGTGTTGGGCAGCCCGCCGGGGCTGTAGAGCTCGATCCGGTCGGCAAACACGAACAGACGGATCTTCGAGCCGGAGATTGCGTAGTCGCGGTGGGCGACGGCGTTGACGATAGCCTCGTCGACGACGTCCAGATTGTACGGTGCATCCGCGCCGCGGGTCGAGCGGACGTCGAATTCTGCGGAAAACCGGTCCCGCGTCAACGGACGTGGGCGCCACTCGCTCCGACCCGACTGGCGCGTCCTGGTTCCATCGGGCGCGCACCGCCCGACGTGCCCGCCAAGATAACGAGACTGAGAGCCCAACAACTTACCGTAGCCGGATCACCACAGCCGGTTGACGCTGTACGAGTCGAAAGCTCTCTCGTTGGAGACGATCGCGAGATCGTGCGCCAGCGCCTGAGCGATGAGCATGCGGTCGAAGGGATCGCGGTGAGGCCCGGTCAGTCTTCCGGCGCGTTCGGCATCACCGACGCTGACAGGCAGCTCTTCGAAGCCCTGACCGGCAATGGCGGCGCGTATGTCGCTCGCCAGCGCATCGGCCTCCGGCAGCTTGCCGAGCCGGTACCTCGTGGCGATTTCCCACGCCGATGCCGCGCTGATCAGAACGTCGTTGCGGTCGTCCGCGATTGCGCGCCGCGCAGTCTCGACCAGTCGCGGACTGCCGGCCAGCCACAACAGGAACGCGTGCGTGTCGAGCAGGATTCGCACGGTTCTATCCACCCTCCCAGCGCTTCAGTTCCTCTTCCGGCAGCGGCTCGAAGAAGGCGTCGGTGATCTTGATCTTTCCCTTCATGGCGCCGAAACGACGCCTGCCCCCGGGGTTGCAGCGTACGAGCCGGGCGACGGGTCGGCCCCGGCGGGCGATGACCACCTCCTCGCCGGCCTCCACCTGCGCCAACAGTCGGGACAGTTGTGTCTTGGCTTCATGGACGTTCACGACGGGCATCGGCGGCTCCTCTTCTACCGGCCAATTTAGCCAGGAAGCTGGTCGGATCGCAAGATCGTCGGCGGCGGCCATGGCAGACTGACGATCGTCACGGGCACGCGCGTGCCCGCTCGCTGCTTGAGCGAATCGGCAACCTACTCGACCCGTAACGCCGCTATCGGCTCGACCCGCGTCCGTGAGCTGGTAGCGCAGGAAGCTGCGGACGACGTGTTCGATGTAGGCGATCGGGTTCAGCGCCATCGGGCGAATGGCCTTGAGTCTAGGATTTATCCTTTTCAAACGGATATTATCATGGGTACTTCACGTTTCGGAGGGGATAATCGGCGATGGACGCGAAGCACCCTCGCCTGCGACAGGCGTTCAGAGAGCAGCTCGCCGACTCGCTGAGGAAGCCGCTGCCCAGGCTCACACGGCGCCGCGTCTTCGGCAGGGTGCGGTTTCCCGGCAAGGCGACCGCGGTCGTGGGGATGCGCCGGGCCGGCAAGACGACGTTTCTGCACCAGCTCCGGCAGGACGGCATCGAGCAGGGTGTTCCCCGGCAGCAGTTGCCCTACGTCTCGTTCGAGGACGAGCGGCTCGCCGACCTCGACGCCGCCGACCTCGACCTGCTCGTGTCCGAGTACGGCCGCGCCTTCCCGGACGCGGATGACGCCGCGCCGGTAGTCTGGCACTTCGACGAAATCCAGGTCGTCCCCGGCTGGGAGCGTTTCGTGCGGCGGCTCCTCGACACCGAATGCACGGAGGTGATCGTCACCGGCTCGTCCGCCGCGCTCCTGTCGCGAGAGGTCGCGACGGCGCTCCGGGGCCGCGGGTGGCGGGTGCTGATTCACCCCTTCAGTTTCGACGAAGCGCTTCGCCACCAGGGACGGGCGCTTCCGGACGATGCAACCGTCCTGACGGGCCGGCAACGGACGCGGCTCGAACGCGCCCTCCTCGACTGGCTCGGGACCGGCGGCTTTCCCGAGGCGCAAGGGCTCGACGCGCCGTCGCGACATCAGCTTCTGCGCGACTACGTCGACGTGGCCATGCTGCGCGACGTGGTCGAGCGTCACGACGTGCGCAACGTGACGTCGCTCCGTTGGCTCGTGCGTCATCTGCTGGGCAACGCCGGTGGGATGTTCAGCATCGAGAAGTTCCACGCGGCGCTGAAGTCGCAGGGTATCCCTATCGCCAAGGACACGTTGCACCACTTCCTCGGGTACCTGGAAGACTGTTTCCTCGTGCGGATCGTGTGGATGGAATCGGCGTCGGAACGCCAGCGTATGGTCAATCCACGCAAGGCGTATCCGGTCGACCCGGGGTTGATCCCGGTCTTCGACCGAACCGGTCGGGCCAACCTGGGCCACGCGCTGGAGACGGCGGTTCTCCTGGAGCTCGAGCGCCGGGGCTGCGAGGTGACCTACGTGCGAACCCCCGAGGGTTACGAGGTCGACTTCCTCGCCCGAAACGCGACCGGCGAAACCGAACTGATCCAGGTCTGCGCCGACCTCTCGGACCCCGCCACCGCGACGCGCGAATGCCGGGCGCTCGCCGCGGCCGGCAAGCTGTTCCCGCGCGCCCGCCGGCGGCTGCTGACGTTGACGCAGGACGGCCTGCCCACCGAACCGCCGGCCGGCGTGGAGATGCATGGCGCCTGCGAGTGGCTGCTGCAGAGTGCGCGGTGATGGGACGTCTCGATGGTCTGCTTGGCGGCGCATAAGTTCGCGCGTTGCCGTCGATGGCGCGAGTGCTCGAGGTAGTCCGACACGCGACGGGCCTTCAGGCGGTTCGCGTCGAGCTCTTCGCCCACAACGTCAACCGCAGTTCGTCGCCGAACAGCTCGTACGTCGGCCGCCGTCCCGAGTGCGCCTCGCCGTCCTGGAGGATCTTGCGTACCCCCTCGCCGCGGGATTCGAGGAACACCTGCCCGGTGCGCTTGCTCCGGATTCTGGACAGGAAGCTCACCAGGAGCTGGTTGCGCGTGAACGTGCGGTAGGGCATCTCGTCGAGCGTGATGGTGTTGGGCAGCTTGCCGGGGCTGTAGAGCTCCAGCCGGTCGGCGAACAGGAACAGGCGGATCTTCGAGCCGGAGATGGCGTAGTCGCGGTGGGCGACGGCGTTGACGATGGCTTCGTCGACGACGTCGAGGTCGTACCGTGCATCGGCGCCGTCATCGCTCGATCGGGTGTTCGGTGGCGGCTGCATGAACTGCGCGACGAAGGCGATCCCCGCGTCGATCTGGTCGGACACCGGCCCGGCGAGCCGCTCGGCGTGGACGAGGTCGTCGGACGACAACCGCTCGCCGCGATAACAGGCGGCTTCGATGGAGGCGGAGGGCAGGAAGTCGGCCGGTTCAGTGCCGAAGGTCAGCAGGCCGGCGACGGTGGGGCGGTCGACGCCATTCTCGTCCCGGAAGGTCACCCGCGTGTTGCGGAGCAGGTCGAGCCAGGGGATCGTCGGCGAGCGCCCGAAGAACGCTTCGAGGCGGTGGCGGTTGAGGTCGTCGACGGCCGCCGTGAGCACGGCCTGTTCGTCGAACACGTACTCGCGGCCCCGTTCCTGGAACAGCCGGGCCAGTTCGGGAGGCGTGAGGTCGCGCTTCGAGGAACCGACGCGCACGTAGTAGCGTCCACCCGACGTCCGGTGGACATAGAGCCCGCGCGGAACCTCGGCCAGGAGCACCTGCCGGTCGTCTCCCGCCGCGTCGGGGAGCAGGATCTTGCGGAGGATCGGTCGAATCGGCGGCTCGCAATTGTGCGTGGCGACGTTGACGATCCAGCGCTCGACCGCGTCGACGCGCGACGGCGCAATCCCCGCTACGGCGCCGGAATCCGCGACCCCGAGAAATACGCCGCCGCCCGCGGCGTTCGCGAACGCGACCAGCTCGCCGGCAAGCGCCTCGGTATCGGGTGAGAGCACGCCGCGGTCTCCGAGACGCACCTCCTTGAACTCGACCCTGCCGTCTTCGCCGGCGCGGAGCTGGTCCAGAATCTGCTCGGTGGTGTCGAACATCGGTTCATGCCCCGGTTCGGCCGGTTGCGTGACGAGGCCGATGGTCCACGGGCCTTGCGTTCATCGAGACCCTGCCTCTACTCGAACAGATCCCGCTGCGGAGTCCACGGCGGCCTATTGTAGTCGGGCATCGCAAAGGCCCTCGACCGCAAGCCTCGCCTGCTCGATGCACTCCATCTGGGCCGACTCGCCGGCGGCCGCGCTCCTCGGGGCAGCCCCGACACGCGTAGTCGATTCGTCAGGAGGGAGAGCGCCGCGTTCGCGTGATACGCTCCAGATAGTGTGGACTTCGAGTGGCCGTTTTCCAAAGCCGAAGCCAACGTCCGGAAGCACGATGTCGATCATCAGCGCCCGCGCCGCGACGAGGCGTGAACGCGCCCAGCCCGGCCGGAAGAGCGAGATGAAGGCGGACGCTGACCAGATCGAAGGGACGATGACCATGCTGGCCACCGAGGACGCACGGGAAATGTGCTTCTCCCAGGGAAAGTCGTGCGTGTACGCCAGCGACGACGACAGGTTCATCATCTCCGAGACGCCGACCGGCGTGATCGACCGCCACGAGCTCGCGACGGGACAGGTCACCCGCGTATGGCCGGACGGCACCGAGGAGACCTTCCCCGCCGACAGTCCGAAGTACCGCGAGCATCCCGTGTGGCCGAGACCAGCCACCGCAGCATGCAGAAGACCAGACGCGGCCACCGCCCGAGACTGACGATCGTCATCGGCACGAACGGAGCCGGAAAGTCGACCTGGTGCAGCAAACACGAAGACGAGCTGCCGGCGGCCTTCTACGACGCCGACTCGATTGCCAACAGCCTGGGCGACTGGAACGATCCCCGCGACCAGATCCAGGCGGCACGGCGCGTCAACCGGGCTCTCCGCGATCACCTCGCCAGCAGCGAGAGCTTCGGGTTCGAAAGCACCTACCTACTCGGGACGGTCACGACCAAGAATGGTTGAAAGAGCCGCGCGGGCGGGATACGACGTCCACGCCGTGTTCATCGGAACCAGGGACGCCGAGATCAACGTCATCCGGGTGCAGAAGCGGGTAACGGAGAACACCGGCCATGCCGTCGACGCAGTCGACATCCGACGGCGGTGGCACAACGCCCAGGAGAACCTGGCGCGAACAGCTCACGCCTTCAACCGGATCGACCTGTACGACAACAGCGGTACGACGTACCGGCGGACCGCCGTCCTGAAACGGCACGCAATCGAACAGGTGCGCTCGGAGACGCCCGAGTGGACCCGCTTGCTGCTCCGGCGAATCGGCAACCTGCCCGGGGTCTCCGTGGAGCCCACTGAAGACCGGCACGGTCCGGGTTACTGATGGGTCAAGAAGGAGCTCCGTGCCGGCGCGCTCAGCGGCCGGCAGATGACGTGATGCGATGATGACGCCATGCGGACCACGTTGACGATTGACGATGACGTACTGGCCGTCGCTCGAGCGCTGGCCGGCCGGCGCGGCGTCAGCCTGGGAACCGCGGTGTCGGACCTGGCCCGGCGCGGCTTCCGAGGGACCAGCGTAGCCGGCCACGAAGACGACGGCGTGCCGGTCTTCCGGGTTTCGCCCGATGCACCACCGATTACCAGCGAGGACGTTCAGAGGGCGCTCGACGAGTGGCCGTGACTCGATTGCTCGACGTCAACGTGCTCATCGCGCTGACGTGGCCCCACCACGTGCACCACAACGCGGCGAGGTCCTGGTTCGCCGGAGTCCGCGGGAACGGCTGGGCTACCTGCGCGCTGACCGAAGCCGGATTCGTGCGCGTGTCGTGCAACCCGTCGGCCGTCAAGCGGTCCGTGACCGTCTTCGACGCGATAGCGCTGCTGGGCCGTCTCAGGCGGCTGGAGTCGCATGCGTTCTGGGCGCTGGAGCACTCCGTCACGGCGCTGCCGCCCGGAATCCTCTCGCGCATTCAGGGCTATCGCCAGATCGCCGATGCCGTGCTGCTTGGACTCGCAGCGCAACGCGGCGGCCGGCTCGCCACGTTCGACACGGGAATGGCGGACCTCCTCGCGGAGGCGGAACGAGACTGGGTCGAGACGATTCCCGTGTGAACCGCGCCTGACCCGCCGCCGTGGTCGAGCGCTGGAAACTCCGCTCTGGTTTCGGATCGCATTGGCACTTTCATTACCTTGGTAAGTCAATCTCTCGGACTTGCGTTCCGCGAGTATCGCCGGCGAGCCGAGGGTGACGTCGGGTCTTCGGCGATTGCGTCGACGATCGCGAGATCGTGCGCCAGCGCCTGGGCGATGAGCATGCGGTCGAAGGGATCGCGGTGGGACCCGGTCGGCAAGCCCAGCTTGCGGCGGACCCGGAGCGACCATGGCGACTGATACTGGCGAGCGAGTCCACGTTCCGGCGGACGCTGTTGGCGCGGCACATCCTGCTGGCCGCGGCCGTGTGATCCACTGGAGACCAAACGGCGGTTGACGTACGGTAGCGGTTGACATACGGTTGCGCATGGCGCCGAACGACGGCCTGAACGTCGCCGTGGCGGATCGCTCGGTCGATCCGGAAGAAGCGGCCGAGCGAACGTTCATCGCGCATCGAGACGACGCCGCATGGCTCGACGCCTTCATCGCCAGCCTCGACCGCCGCCGCGCGGTCGACGCGTTCACGCGCGCCACCGAGACGTGGGGCCTGCGTCAGGCCGAGGCGGCCCGCCTGTTCGGCGTGAGCCGCCAGGCGATCGGCAAATGGCGGCGGCGCGGCGTGCCCCCGGAGCGCGCCGAGGCGGTCGCGGACCTCGCCGCCGCCACCGACCTGCTCGTGCACCATCTCAAGCGCGACCGCATTCCGGCGGTGGTGCGCCGGCCGATTCCGCCGCTCGGCGGCGTGTCGCTCGTGGACCTGCTGGGGCAGGGCGATACGCGCGCGGTGCTGGCCGCGTGCCGCGACATGTTCCGGTTCGACCGGGCCCAGGCATGAGAGCGGCATTGCGGCGTGAAGCGCTTCCCGGCGCGCACGTCTGGTGGCGTATCGCCGACCCGTCGTGGAGCGGCCCCCTCGACCCGGACTTCGCGCGGCGACGCGGCGGACGCTGGAACCCGCCCGACAGCTTTCGGGTGCTCTACCTGAACGAGGACCTCGTGACGGCGCGACTGAATCTACACGCCTTTCTCGCCGGCTGGCCGTACGAACCGGAGGATCTCCGAGACGACACGGGGCCGGTCCTGATCGGCTGCACGCTGCCGCGCCGCCAGATGGTCTGCGACGCGCACTCGCCGTCTGGCCTGCAGGCCGCCGGTCTGCCTGCGACGTATCCGCTCGACGAGGACGGCACGCCGATCCCGCACGCGCGCTGCCAGCCGGTGGGCGCGCGCGCGAAGGCCGAGCGTCTGCGGGGCGTCCGCGCACGCTCCGCGCAGTCCCGGAACGGCACCGGTCGCGAGCTGGCGTGGTTTCCGGCCACCGGGCGCAGCATCGCCCGGCGGGTTCGAACGCTGTCGTTCGCGGCGTGGTTCCGGGGTTGACCAGATGCCGCTGGAGATCAGTGCGGGGCGGTCCCGGCGATCCGCCAATGGCAGAGGCAGGGCGGCACCAGGAAGTCGGTGATTCGGATCGTCGAATATGACACCGATTCGACGCTAAAATCCGCCGCCAGGAGTCAAGGTCGAGGAACGGGCCCTGGCACTGATCGCCGAGGAGATGACTCTGCGGGACCTGCGCAAGGCCCGGAAGCAGACGCAGGTGCGGGTCGCCAGAAAACTCGGGATCAACCAGGAGAACGTGTCCCGCATCGAACAGCGCAGCGACTTGCTGCTGTCCACCCTCAGCGGATTCGTCGAGGCCATGGGGGGCAAGCTGAGCCTGGTGGCGGAGTTTCCGGACCGGCCTCCGGTGGCTCTGACCGGCATTGCCGCGCTGGACCAGGACGCCCCGTCGAAGAAGTCCGCCGGGCGCGATAGTCGATGAGGGGCAATACGCCGGGATGTGGCTCTTTTTCGTCGGCGGTTCAGAGAGGTTTCCTTGCCGCCTGACAGGACACGGGCTGCAACTGGCAGAGCGCGGCACGATTGAACGCATCGGTTCACTCTGTCCGCCCGTTCTGAATCACCGGCGGCGACAGATCCACCGCCCAACCCCTGAGCCTCGCAACATCGACACCGGCCCGATCCAGCAGCGTGACCAGTTCCTCCTGCCGCGGCTGCCCGAAGACCACCCGGTAGGCGGCAAGCTGCCGCTTCAGCCGGTCGAACGCCTCGACTTCCGCCGTGTACGGCAGTTGCGGCACATGGCGCTCCACCCGGTGTGTGCCGGGCGCGATCCAGTGCGGAACCAGATCGCTCTCGTCGTCATCCCGCGCGGCCTGGTTCGCCAGCTCGAACATCAACGCCCAGATATCCTCGCCCGCGCTCCACGACTGCAAAGCGGCAAGAGCGTGGGAGGCAGCGACGTTCCGGCGAACCGCATGCCCCTTGTACCGGTGAATCCGACCCTCGCGCTGCTCGAGGTCCACCGGATTGCCCGGCAGGTTCCAGTGGACCAGGCGGTGGCACCAGGGATGGAAATCGAGCCCCTCCTGCCCTATCGACGTGCTGGTGAGCACGAAGGGCCGAAACGGGCTGTTGAACGCGGCGCGGACGGCGTCCTGGCTGATGTGCTCGCCGTCGTCCGTGCGGACGTGGCCGAAGCGCAAGGCGAACACGGTGCGGACGCGGATCTCGTCGCGTTCGACTCGCGCGCCGGATGCTCCTCGCTCGGGCCGGAAGAACTCGGCGTGGACACGCGCGCGCGCCGGGTGCACCACCTGGACGAGCTTCCGCGCGCACTTGGCGGCGGTCTCGTCCGCGCTGGCGTCCTCGGACCACGAGTCCTGCTCCCAGAGCAGGTGCCACTGCTCGTCGAGCACCGCCTGCAGGTTGCCCTGCCGGCAGTAGTGCAGCACGAGCCGCCAGTAGGCCGACTCGTCGCGCACGGCCCCGGACCCGGCGGCGAGCTGGCGCAGCAGCGCGATGACGGCCGGCCGGTTGAAGAGGCGCCAGAACGCTTCCGCGATCAGGACCGCGAGCCGGCGGCGCGTGTCGTCGCCGACGCCGCCCCCGCCGCTCAGACTCCGGGCCGCGAGAATCGCCGGGGAGCCGAGGGCGAGGTCCGTGAGCAGCTCCGGGAGATCTGCTGGACGCCGGCCGAGCGATTGCAGGTCGACCGCGAGCAGCTCGTCGACGTACGCACGGAAGACTTCCGGATTCGGCTGCGGCAGCGGTTCGTTGTCCGACGCCCCGGCAAGCGCGCCGTCACGCCACGCCCGCAGGAAAGCCGGCAATCCCGGATCCAGCAGGAGCGGCAGGGCCCATTCCCACCGATCGTCGATGCTCCCCTCCTGCGGGTTCGGCAGCCCCGGGTCCGAAAGAAGGTCGTCGACCTGGGCGCGCACCCACGCCCGGCGGTCCTGGCCAGGTGGCGCGCCGAGCGGATGCGCCCGATCCGCCAGCGGCAGGCACGGCAGGAGCAGCAGCAGCAGCCGGTGACGGGATCGAACGCCGGACGTCGACTGCGTCAGCCTCAGCAGTGGTCGCTGCTCCTTGTCGGGGTTGTCGTAGGAGTCGAGCCGGCCTCCCACCATCAGCCGTTCCGCTTCGTAGCTGAGGACGGCGCTGACGACCTCCGGCACGATGTTCCAGGCCGAGAACAAGAGCCGCTTGGTCGCGTGCTCCTTGCCCTCGAACGGTCCCTCCAGCGGCCAGTACTCCACCGTGGGCGGCATCCACAGCAGGCGCCACAGCCCCTCGTCGATCAGCTCGCCCACCAGCTCCCGCAGCTTGGCGTGCCCGGGGTCGATGCTTCCCCACGACCGCAGCACCGACGCCTTCAGAAAGGCCGAATCGTGTCGCTCGAGCGCATCGACGATCTTGTCCGGCGGACCGGGGCTATCGATCGCCTCGACGAGGAGCTCGTGGAACCTGTAGCCGTGCATGAAGTGCGCCAGATACGGCGCCGACTTCCAGAACTGCATCGGATCCTGTTTGGAGACGGCGCTGAACAGCGCATCGGCGGCGAGGTACTGGCGCACGTCGCTCGCGGTGACGGGCGTCGTGCGGCGCTCCTCGGCCACCATCGCATCCCGGTCTTCACTGGCCGCGACACGTTCGGTGCGTGCCATCACGTCCCGCAGGGAGCCTTCGACCTCGCGCTTCGCCCGCTCGACGCGCTCCACCTGATCCGCCTCGCCGGCCGCCGCGCGCCGCAGCGCCGCCCCGAATCGCGACAACTGGTGCTTGAGCTCCTCGACGCGGGCGTCGTCGTCGCCGAGCAGGAACCGGGTGGTGGCCAGGAAATCCTGGTAGTGCTCCTCGTGCTCGATCTCCGCGTCGGCGGTGTAGAGCTTGTACGGCGTGGCGGAAAGCAGCAGCGTGCGCACCCGCTTCTTGTCGTGCGCCTCGGCCTGGAACAGCTCCTGGGCCAGATCCGCCGCGGGATCGTGCTCCGGCCCCTGCGCCCCGAGCAGTGACTTGAAGCGCTGGAACTCGTCCAGGATGACCAGATCGGGCTCCAGAGCGCGGACGCACGCGCCGGCCAGCAGGCGGCGCAGATCGGAGATGACCCGATCTCGCGGGTGCCGTGCTTCGGCCGGCCACGACCGATAGCGCCGGAACCACGTGTCGAGCAGCTCGCGGAGCCTGCCCTGGAGGTCCGTCTCCCCATGGAGCGCCGCCTCGAAGCCACGCCGTATGGTGTCGTCGATGGGCCGGGGGTTGTTTTCCAGCCGCCAACGCCAGTCGTCCCGCTTGGTGATCCCTCCCTGCAGGAGGTTCATGAGCGCGGTGCGCGGCCCCACCAGCGGATCGAGCAGTTGGAACAGCACCTCCCGTTCCCGGCCCCGGCCGGCCGACTGCCCCAGCTTGAAAGATGTGCCGGGGGTGAAGCTGACGAAGTTCAGCTTGCTGCCGGCGAGCCCGGACTCGCCTTCCCGGCGCGCCAGCTCCGTGGCCAGCATCGTCAGGCGGGTCGCGAGCGCGAACGACCGCTGCTCCGCCCCGCCCACCTGCAGCTTGGGGAGATTGGCCCGCGCGATGCTGCCGTTGCTGCAGATGTAGACGATGTCGATCCGCTCGACGTCGTTCCAGAGGTGGTCGATGGCGCGGGCGATGATGCCGCGGGCGACCAGCGTCTTGCCGAGGCCCACCTCGTCGGCCACCAGGAAGCGCCCGGTGCCGTCCTCCGCCGTGAACAGGCGGTGGAAGGCGTGCTCCACCGTGCGCCGCTGGAACGGCTTGAGGGGCTTGAGACTCGCCTCGACGGATGGTCGCTTCATGAACGTGGCTCCGGTGCGAGCGCCTCCTCGACGGCCGTCCAGACGGCGAGCAACTCGTCGGGCACGATGCGGCGCCCTTCGTCCGTCTTCCGCAGGTCGTCGATCAGGCGGCGGACGGGCTTGAGTCGATCAGGATCCCGAGAGGCGGTGCGGACGAGATCGTCGAGCAGGGTCTCGCCGCCGAGGCCGACTCCCCAGGGGCCCGGGCCGTCTCCCTTTCCTTCTTCCGACAGCCATTCGGACAACTGGTCGAGCCCGCCCAGCAAGGCCCGCAGGAAGCGGAGGAACTTCTCCGGGCTGTTCAGCAGGCCCTTGAGCACGTGGTGCATGCGGTCGGCCGGCATCCCCTCGGCGGGAAGCCGCAGGGTCATGCGGATGTCGTCCACGCCGCGCACGGCGACACGCAACCGAAAAGCGACGAATGCCGTCAGGCTGGCGACGGGCAGCTTCCAGCGCAACGGCTCGTCCAGGCCCAGGGCCCGATCCTCGGCAACGGAGACGGGCCAGACTGCGACCTCGACATCGTCGCCGGGCGGAACCACACCGTCGATCGTCAGCGTCCAGAGGTCGTCCCCGGCAACGCAGACTACGCGCAGGTCCGCATCCACGAGAACATCTCGCGCCGCTTCGAGACGTGCTCGCGCCTCGCTCACGCGCGGATCCTCGTCCTCTTGCTCCACTCTCCGGTACGGCACGCACAACTTCAGGAAGCCGCCGTCGAGGAAGTGACCGATGCCGCGGCCAATGGCGCCCCCCTTCTTGCCCGTGACGGACGCCATCATCTCGACGTTGCTGCCGGTCAACGCCGCCGCGGTCAGGTTCGCCGACCCGACGGACCACGTCACGCGCCAACCGTGCTCCACCGCGATCATCTTGGCGTGCAGCCCCGACGGGCGAGTGTCCGCGCCGGTTCCAGGGTCGCCCTCGTCCGTGCCGGCCTTGTCGCTCTGACCCTCCTCGTCCGCGTCGGCCGGGCCATCTTCGGCTTCTCCCTGGGCGGCATCGGAAAGGACGAGTACCTGCTTCCATGCGGCGAGGGCGTCTTCGGACAGCTTGTCGAGCTCCTCCTGCCGACTCACCAGCGTCCGGTCGTCCCTGCCCAGCCCGGCGACCGCGTCGAGTCCGGTCCGATTGACGAACGGGGCGACCGCGAGCGCCGTATGCCCGCTCGACGGCGGACTCCAGGTTCGGCGCCCACGTGCCAATCCGAGCGCATGGAACTCGATCGGCGCGTCGAATCCCTCGGGGGCGGGAAACGCCGTCCGCCAGACCTGGTCGGCCAGCCCCTCCACCCGTTCCGCGACGTCTTGTGGAATCCGGTTCCCGTCCGTGGCCAGTTGCGGCAGCTCCAGGAGGAAGTCCCGGAGCGGCCGGCTCGCCGCCACGTACCGTCGGCTCCGAAACGGGGCCTCGCTCGCCAGGGCGACGTCCCAGGAGCGGTCGAAGGTCAGGTTCCGCGACAGGACCGCCACCCGCAGCAGGTCGTCCGCCGTGTCGTCGTCCCTCGGCGTGAACCGGGCTACCCACACCTTGGGATGGAAGGCGCCGCCGTTCGGCGCGCGCACGGGATGCACGCTCGACTCGAGCATCGAGTACAGCGATCGCGCGCCGCGCGGAATCGCGATGCCCTTCTGGTCGACGAAGGCATGCACGCGATCGCCGGCGTCCCGGATCGCCTGGTGCAGCCGCAGCGGATCGGCCAGCAGCTCCTCCAGGCCGCCGTCGGGATGCGCGAGCACCGACAGGGGCAGCACGAGCAGCGCTTCCAGGTCGAGGGTGTAGGTGGTCAGCACGGCGAAGTCGAGCCGGTAGCCGCTCGGCGGGCGGATCAGCTCGAACGCGGTGGTGCGCGAGTCCGGCGGGAGCATCAGGCGGCGAGCCCCCGATGCAGGTCGATCAGGAGCTGCCGGACGCGAAACCAGCGGAAGTCCATCCGGCCGACGCCGGCCCCCGGGCTCCAGTCCACAAGGCGACTCTGGTTGGCCAGCCGGGCCCGGGCGCCCTTGAGCCGCAGCTCGCGGTCGGCGACCAGCGCCCGCAACCGATCGTCGTCGGCGACCCTGTCGGAACCCAGTTCGGCGATCCGCCGCGACCAGCTCTCGATGAAGACGCGTTGCGGATACGGAGGGCGTCCGCCGCGCCGGACCACCAGCTCCCAGAGGGCCTCGGGCTGGAACGGGCGATCCTCGTCAGCCTCCCGGACGGCCCACTCGGCGAGGCCCGCCCGGAACTCGTCGATGGACTCCGCCTCGTCCGAGTCCAGGACCTCGCGCCGGCGTTCCGCCACGACCAGGTTGTAGAGCAGCGGCACGCCCTCGACATGGAGCGAGAACCGCCGTGCCAGCTTCAGGACCTCTCGCACCCCGTCCGGGGCGCGCAGCGCGTCCGGATCGTCCCAGACGTCCTCCGCCGGCGAATCCGATCCGTTCCGAACCAGCCACGCCAGCAGCGTGCCCGCGCACCGCTCCTCCACGCGGCCTCGCAGGAAGTCGGCCTCGTCACGGGTCAGCGCGAACGACGCTTCCCAGGGGAACCTCGCCGGCGGTTCGGGGAGCCGCGGATGCCAGTGCGGTTGCCGGCTCCAGATCACGCCCGGATCGTCGGCGCGCCCCACGCCGCCGCGGCCGTCCACGAGCGCGTCGAAGCGCGACTGGTACCAGCCCTGGCTCTGCTGCGGCTGGAAAACGCCCCACCGCGTGAGCGCGCCCCAGTAGACGGAGCTCGGCAGCCGAACGAGCGCGCCGCGAGCCCTCTGGCCGATGATCCCCGCGTTGTCCGGGTTCCGTTCGAGCGAACCGATCAGATCGACCTCGGCCCTCCGCGCCGCTTGCTGCACGTCGCCGGCCCGGACCTTCCGATCTTCCAGCCGGCGATAGAGCCACGGGATGAACAGCACGTACCGCAGCCGTGTCTGGATGGAGGAGGTGCCCGGGAACAACGCGTCCGAGAGCGTGTCCCGCAGGCTCCCCAGTCCCATCTCGTCGAGCGTGCCCTGCTCCTTGAACAGATCCAGCACGCGCCGCATCTTGTCGCGGTCGCTCGCCGTCAGGTCGAGCCACGTCAACGTCGCCTGCACTCGAATACCTTTCACGCCTTGGCGTTCTGTTCATGACACGCCGGGCGGGCGCGGTGCGCGCCGGACGCCTGTGGCCGGATTCTGTCTCACGAGAGTCTTCTCGTCGTTGACAACCGACAAGGACGCCGGCACGCCTGGTCTCAGAAAGCAATGCGCTGGACACCGTCGACCCGGTCGAAGTGGGCATCGTTGCTCAACACCGGGAGTGCGTGCTGGCGCGCGAGCGCGGCGATCCAGGCGTCATTGGGCGGGATGGGGTTCCCGGAGCGCTTCAGCTTCAGACGGACGTCGGCGTAGACGTTGGCCGTGGCGTGGGTAACGATGGCGACATCGGCCAATGGAAGGTAGCGGCTGAGCCAGTCTTCGTAGCGGCGGCGATGGCTCGATTGGCGAATGCCGAAGTAGTACTCGCCGAGGACGATGCTCGGAACGACCAGGCGCCGGGCGGACCGCAGCGGTGCCTCGACCGCCGCGACGCCTTCCGCCCACGCGGACAGGGCGTTGGTGTCGAGAATCATCGGACGTCTTCGGGCGCCAGCCTCTCGAATTCCTCCGCGATCGCTTCGCCGACCCGACGGTGTTCGTGCGCCAGATCGGCCAGCGCGCCGAATCCGGCCATCCACGGTGCCTCGGTTTCGCGGCGGGCCACGTCAGCGGCGCACCGCCGGAGCTTGTCCTCGAGCGCGTCGGTGAAGAACTGCTTCAAGGTCATGCCGCGGCTGGCGGCGAGGGCCTTGGCCTGCCGGAAGGCGGCATCGGGAAGCTCGATGGTCGTCTTCATGTGGCATATTCCCATATTTACGGGTTACGGTCAATCCGCCGCCACATCGTGCATCCACATCGCGCTCGACACCAGCCGCAGCGCGACCAGAACGAGGACGGTGCGGTAGAGGCGCGTGAAGAAGACCTCGTCGAGGCGATCGAGCAGCCGGCTGCCGGCCGTCGTACCGGCAACCACCAGCAGGGACATCGCCAGCAGCAGCCCGAGGTGCTCGCGGTACGAGAAGCCCACCCAGTCGAACGCCGCGATCTTCGCCAGGTGTCCTGCCCCCTGGCAGGCCGCCGCGGTGCCCACGACGCCCCGCCGCGAGAGGCCGAGATGCGGAAAGAACGGCGCGACGAGCGGTCCGACCGCCCCGACCAGGCTGCCCAGGAAACCGGCACCGGCGCCCAGCAGCGCGAAGCGGCGCGCCTCGCCGCCCGCGCCGGCGGGACGAATTCGCAGCCACCCGGGCCGCAACGTGGCCACCAGCACGAATACGCCGATCAGGGTCGTACCCAGCGCAGCCGGCATGGCGAGCGCCACGCGCGCCCCGGCCAACGCCGGCGGCAGCAGGAAGAGCGAGTACCAGCCGACGACGCTCCACGCCACCTGGCGACGCTGCACGACAGTGCGCGTGCCGTTAGAAACCAGTTGGATGACACCGTGCAGCGGAATGGCGGCGGCCGGCTCGAAGAACAACAGCATCGTCGCCAGCAGCACGGTCCCGCCGGCCAGACCGACCACCGCCGACAGCGCGGCCGACGCGAACGCCACGCCGCAGAGCAGAGCGACGGTCACCGGGTCCATGCGCGGGAATGATAGAGCCCCGCCGTCGAGTGCTCACGGGAAGCAGGCGCGATGCCCGCCGGGCGATGCTGCGCCCGCTGCGTGACGTCGGCCCCTGTTTCCTCTTCGCTACAGGGGCCGGTTCGGATTGAATATGGTCCGCCACATGTGGACCACCGGGCTGCCGTCCTTCGAGGCGGCGGCAAAGAACGCCGCGTGCACGAGCGCCCCATTCAGCGTCAGGACGTGCCCGGTGAGTCGCTCGTCGGCCAGGCGATGCTCGACGCCCAGGCCGACGCCCGGCGCCTCCTGCGCCCGCGCGGCGAACCGCCGGACGATCTCAGGCGAGCAGATCCGACGGGTCGGAGGCTGCGGCGCCGGCGTCCCGCAATCGTGCGACTGCCCGGCGATCGAAGCTCGCGAACACGGTTCCGCCCAGCGCCTCTCCCTGGTGCGCGATGACGCCGTCCGCGAAGTCGCCACCCGCCCGCAACGCCGCCAGGCCGGCCTCGACCGCCGCAATGTCGGTGGCGACCACATCGATCTCTGTTATCGCCTCGATTGCCGCCGCAATGTCGTTCGCCCCATGGCCATAGGCGCGCTTCAGCACCCAGGCGAGCTCGCAGAACACCGGAACGGGAACGGCGATGAGCGTCGCCCGCGCCAGCAGGGTCCGGGCCGCCCCGGCCTGCTCCGCATCATCCTCCACCACCGTGCGCACCAGGATGTTCGTATCGGCCGTGACCTTCACACCTCTCCCGCCCATCCCGCGGCCGCGGCCTCGTTCAGCTCCTCGATGGAACGTGCCGGCGTTGCCGGTCTCTTCAGCATGCCGAAGATGGACTCCACCAGTCTCCCGTGCTTCCCTCTGACCTGTAACCTTCCGTCCTTCAGCAGATCGACGTCGACCTTGTCGCCGGGACGCACCCCGAGATGTTCGAGCACTTCCTTGCGCAGGGTGATCTGGCCCTTGGCCGTGACTGTCAACGTGATGGGCATGTGCCGGTCTCCGTCGCTATCGAGATCGAAAGTAAGGCATTATAGCCTTTCCATGACGGACCGCACCGGCAGGTACTGACGGGATTTGCGATGGCGACACAACCAGCGGGTCGAGGACGCCGGTGGCTCGAGAAGGCCCAACTGGTTCTCGCCCACGTGGCGGCCGTGGTCATCGGGTTCGTCCTGATGGTCTTCGGCCTCGGTCTGGGAGTGACGATGGTGATGCTGCCGGTCGGCCTCGCCGTCGGACTGTTCGGCGTCGGGGTGTTCGTGTGGGGTCTGTTGGGTCACCTGGGAAGGGACGAGTGAGGCCGGGAGCCTGGCCCGACAATCGCCGCCTGGCGCAGCTCGCGGGGGCCGATGACGAGGACGTCCGGGGGCTTCGCGCGTCCCACTCGATCTTCAGCAGGCGGTGCATCAGGGCGGACCTCCGCGACCCGGCCCTCCGCCGGCGGCGGCCGGACGCAGCCCGATCGCCGCCAGGACCCCGAGGTCGACGAACAGCAGCGGCGCGAAGGCCGGCGCGCCGTGCACGAAGTTCTCGAACAGGCTGGCCGACAACCCGTTGACGTCGGCCGCCACGTGGAAGTAGAAGCCGATCAGCCCGACGGCGGCCTGCACCGCGAGCACGCCGAAGCAGAGCCGCAGGAAGGCGGCGCGCCGGTCCACGAGCGCGACCGACAGGAAGCCTGCCGCCAGCGCGCTCGCGGCCACCGGCCACCATTCGCTGGCGTGAAAGAATCCGTTCTGCGCGTGGTCGCACAGCGCCAGCACGAAGACGCCCAGGAAGCCGCCGAGGGCGAAGAACACCACCCACCCGTCCCACTCGCCGGTATCGCGCGGCACCATGCGGTTGACGAGCAGCAGGAAGCCGAGGCCGGCGTAGGCCAGCGGGGCGGCGAACGGGGCCGTGTACACGAGGCTGCGGAGGGTCCACTGGGAGAAGAACTGGCTCTCCAGGTGGTAGGCGACGCCGGCGATGCCGAGCGCGACGGCGCCGAAGCCGACCACCAGGCCGACGCGGTGCGCGTAGCCGCTCAGGGCCGTGCGGCCGGCGCCCGGCAGCGCGGGGGCCAGCAACAGCGTGGCGGCGACCGAGAAGACGAGCGGAATCCACTCCGCCCGGTGGCGGAAGGCGTTGACGGAGTGGGCCAGGAAGACGTCCAGAACCAGGAAGGCGAAGTTCGCGAGTACGAAGGCCTCCAGCAGCGCGCTCCTGCCCCGGGCTTCCAGGAGTCGCCGCAGGGAATGGGGCCGGCGCGGACGACGCGGTTCCGGCTCAGCGATCGGCACGCGCGTTCCGCAGGCCGGCGGCCAGCTCCTCGAGCTCGGTGAGCTTGAGCAGCAGCTCGTAGTTGCCGTGCCACTGCACGAAGTCGGCCCCGCCCATGAACGCGCCGTGCTTGGCGGTGCGTCCGAAGTAGTGCCAGAAGTCGAAGTACAGGAACTCGATCGGCTCGTCGAACGGCTCGGCCGTCAGCAGCCCGTCGGCGCGCAGCGCGGCCATCAGCGCCTGCCCTTCCCGGACCCGCTCGTTGGTCGCGTCGAGAACCGCCTCCGCCTCCTCGTAGAAGCGCGCGACGCTCGTCGAGGCGTGGCAGCGGAGGCACGTCTCCTGCATCTCCGTCTGCGCTCGGGCGTACCCCGGGCGTTGCTCGGAGACCGGCGCGAACAGCCAGTAGGACAGCCGTTCCGTCGTGTCGTGGGTCACCTTCAGCCCGTCCAGCCCGCTCAGATGGCAGGTCGCGCACGTCGGCACGGACATGTCGGCGGTCGTCAGCCGCTTGGGCTCGGCGTCCAGGTTCAGCGAGGCGCGCTGCGCCGCGAACAGCGCGCCGTGCTTCGACTCGGTGTAGATCTCCACCTGCGCGTGGTCGGGCCCCATGTGGCACTGCCCGCAGGTCTGCGGTTCACGCGCCAGCGCGATGGACGTCGAGTGCCGCGAGTGGCATTCGGTGCAGCTTCCGATGGAGCCGTCGCGGTTCGGCTGGCCGATGCGGTGGCAGCCGAGGCAGCCGGTCCGGGTCGCCGCCGCGCCCTCCAGGCTGGCCAGCGCGTTGGCGGGACGGTCCACGGCGCCGGGATGATGGGTTTCCCCGAACGCGAGCTGCTCGGGCGACATCCCGCTCGTGCCGCTGACGGCGGCCCAGGCCGGCAGGGCGTGCCGGCTGCGCGCGAACTGCTCGTACTCCGTGCGGTGGCAGCCCCGGCAGTTCAGGGACGTGACGTCGCGGGCGAGGCGGAAGTTGTAGTGGTCGTACGTCTCCTGCCCGTCGCCCGGCTGGTGGCAGTCGTAGCAGGTGACGGCGGCGCGGCTGTGCTCGCTCCGCTCGAACTGGTGGACGACGGCCGCGGTCTCCTCCCGGTGGCACTGCGCGCAACGTCCGGTCGCCCGCACCAACTCCGGCGACGGCTGCCGGACCTCCGAATCCGGCCGCGCCTGGTTGATCAGCAACGCCGCCAGCAGCAGCGCGCCGCTGATCGTGACGGCGACGAAGACGGACCTGAAGGGCATCTGATCGCGGCGGACCGGCGCATCCGGCCTCTGCCTCCATCATAGCCCCGCCCCTGAAGGGCAGTGCAGAGGGCATAGAATCAGAAGAGCCTGATCGACCGGTACCGGGGCGCCGAACGTCCGACCATCCGGGGAGGGACATCATGGAAGAGACGCGCGACGCGACTTCGAGCACCCGGCAATTCCCTTCGATGCTGTTTGTCATACTGCTGGCGCCGGTGTGCCTGGGGCTGTTGATGGCCGCCGCCACGCATGACGCGGCGCGGTCAGGGGCGGCCGCTCCGCCCGGAATTCCAGGAGCAATCTCCCAGCCGGCCGACGCCGGTCCGGATTGGGCGGTGGTGCAGGAGTACCTGGACCAGCAGACGGCCTGGAACGAGCGCACGCGCGGGTTCGCCCTGGCCGGCCTGTCGGCAGAGGAGCGCGACCGCCGCTTCCAGGATGCGTTCGCCGAGCGCCCGAACATCCGCCCCGCCATCGCGGCGGCGACCGCGATCGTCGACGCCGGCGGCGCGCACGACAGGACGCTGGAAGCCGCGGAATTCCTCGTCATGCGAACCTTCACCGAGCCGGACGCCGACCAGCACATCTACAAGGGAGCGCGGGTGCTTCTCGCCCGGACGCCGCACGACGAGCGCTGGCCGACGCTCCTGATGCAGATGGACGCCCGGCGATTCCACCGACCGGACGGCGGGTCGTCGACGCCGGGCATCGACCGGTTCTTCGAGGAGATGGCGTCCGGGGCGGAGAGTCCGGCGTTGCGGGCGACGGCGCGGTACTACGTGGCGGCCGGGCTGATGCGGTCCGCCAACGGGGAGATCCTCGGGGAAGAGGAACGCGACGGGAGGCGGCAGCGCGCCCTCGATGCGGCCACCGGCCTGAGTCTCGGCGTAGAGGACCGGTGGTTCGGCGGGGCCGGCGGCGCGGGCGCCCGCGCGGACCGCGCGACCGGCGCTCCCGCCGACCCCTTCGGACGCTCGGCAGCGCGCACGTTCGCGGAAGCCGAGGCGGACCTGATCCGGACCATCGAGCACGCGACCGCGGGCGGCACGGCGTTGGACATGACGGGCCGCCGGCTCGACGGCGCCGAGGACAGCCTGTCGGCCTACCGGGGCCGGGTCGTGCTGATCGACTTCTGGGCGACGTGGTGCCGGCCCTGCATCGACGTGCTGCCGGAGCTGCGCGATCTGGTCTCCGAGCTGCCGGCGGACCGGTTCACCCTGCTGGCGATCAGCGTCGACGAGCGGCTCGAAACGGTGACCACTCTTATCGAGCGCGAGCCGATGCCCTGGACCAACTGGCACGTCGGAGTCGACAGCGACATCGCGCGGGCCTGGGACGTCCGCGGCTTTCCGACCTACGTCCTCGTCGACGAGGAGGGGCTGATTCTGGCTCGCACGAGCGGCTTCGGCCCCTGGTTCACCGAGATGCTCAGGGCAGCGGTCGCCGGCGAGGAGCGTCCGGTTCGGGAAGCGGGCGGCGCCGCGGACACGCCGAACGTCGCCGATCTCCGGCGCGGCGCCGAGCAGGGAGACCCCGAGGCGCAATTCCACCTCGGTCGCGCGTACCAGAGGGGCGACGGCGTGCCGGAGGACGATGCCGAGGGCGTCGCCTGGTACCGCCGCGCGGCCGAGCAGGGTTACGCCGACGCGCAGTTCGCTCTCGGGTTCGTCTACAGCAACGGCCAGGGCGCCCCTCTGGACGACGCCGAGTCCGTCGCCTGGTTCCTTCGCGCGGCCGAGCAGGGGCACGACGCCGCGCAGTGGGTGCTCGGCGTCACCTATTCCTGGGGACGCCGAGGTGTCCCGCGGGACGAGGTCGCGGCGTACATGTGGCTGCACCTGGCCGTGTCGCAGAACGACGGGCACGATCGCAGCCCGCTCGAGCAGTTGGAGGCGCGCATGAGCCCCGCGCAGATCGCGGAGGCGCAACGCCGGGCGCGCGAGTGGCGCGAGGCGCACCGGTAGCGCCGCGAAACGCCTCGCAGGCTCGGCGTTTCGGCCGCATCAGTCGAGGCCGGGCACGCCCCTTACCCAGGCTGTCGGGCCGTCCTCCCACTTGTTGTGGGTCAATCGGACCACCGTCCGGTCCGACAGGCGGACGGCGTGCAGCTCGCCGTACGGCTGCGGCTGGAAGACGACCCGCAACAGCGGCAGCTCGTCGCTGAACTCGCCGCGCTGGGACGTGAAGAGCACCCATTCGTCGTCCGGCGAGAACCGCGGGTGCATGTCGTGGCCGGGGCTCCGGGTGAGGCGTTCCGGCCGGCCCGCCCGGCCCTCCTCGTCGAACGCGATGGTGTAGAGCTCGAAGTTCCCGTCCCGCAAGGACGTGAAGGCCACGCGGTCGCCCGCGGACGAGAACGCGGGCATCGTGTCGGTCGCCTCGTGGTGCGTCAGCCGCTGCACGCCGGTGCCGTCCGCGTTCATCAGGTAGATCTCGGCGTTGCCGTCGCGCATGCTGCGGAACACGATGCGGCGGCCGTCCGGAGAGAAGTCCGGGAGGGCGTCGTTGGCATCCGAGTCCGGTGTCAGGCTCACCGCGTCGCCGCCGGCGGCGGGGATCTTCCAGATGTCGACGTCCACGGCGCCGGACGCGAACGGCGGCCCGACGATGAACGCCAGCCACCGGCCGTCCTTCGACCAGGAAGGTCCCCACGCGGAGTCGGGACCGCGGTACCGGTCCGACCCCTCCGCGAGGTCGAAGATCACCCGTTTCCCGGTTCCGTCGGGCCTGGATGCGACAAGGCGGGCGAACGCCTCGCTGGTGGCGATCTCCCCGGACGTGGGATCGACAGCCGGCAGATAGCCCCGGATGCCGATCAGCGACACGCGGCGGTCCGGCAGGTCGACGGCGAGCGGCTCGTGGATGAGAAACGCCCCCGGGGCGTCGCTCTCGAACCGCGAGGCCGAATCGCCCGGCCCCGGCCCGTGCGCCAGCAGGCGCCCCGAGCCCGCATCGTAGGCCGGCGCCCAGTAGTCGCGCGCGGTATCGCTCTCGACCCGCGGGTCGGAGCCGTCGAGCCGGGTCGTGACGATCGTCCAGCGGTCGTCCCGGCGCGTCGTGAAGGCGAGCCGGCCGTCCGGCGCGGGGACCGGCGAGAGCGCGGCTTCGCCCTCGGCGGAGATCGGCTCGGCCCCGGCGCCGTCGATGCCGATGCGGTAGATGCGCGGCTCGCCGTCCCGTTGCGAGTAGAAGACGACCCCCTGCCCGTCCGGCGTCCACGCCGGCGCGCCGTCCCAGCTCTCGTGGTGCGTGAGCCTCCGCACCTCGCTCCCGTCCGCCTGCATCACGTACAGCTCGCTCGCCAGGTAGGTCGGCGGGGGACCGGCCCCGGTGCTCGTCTCCACCGTCGTGTCCCGGCTGCTGGAGAAGAGGATCCGCGTGCCGTCGGGCGAGAAGGCCGGGTTGTAGTCTCCCGCCGCGTGCCGCGTCAGGTTCTCCGCCTCGCCGGCCGTGAGCGGGTCCTCGGGCCGGAACGGGATGGCGAAGATGTCCGCGTTGCCACCCCGCGTGCTGACGAACAGCAACCGGCGGCCGTCCGGCGAGATCGCCGCCGCGTCCTCCATCGCGGGGCTCTCGATCAACGGTCGCGGCCGCGCGTCACCTTCCAGGTCGAGCACGTAGAGGTCCGGACTGCCGCTCCGCTCGGAGGTGAACACCACCCAGCGCCCGTCCGGGGAGATTACGCCGTTGTAGTCGAGCCCCCGATCCGTCGTCAGCCGCCGCGGTGGCGAGCCGGGGCTCTCGAAGAGGTACAGATCCCAGTTGGAAGGCTGGATGCTGCTGTAGACGATCGTCTCCCGGGCAGGCTCGGGCTCCTGCGTACCGTGTACGCGGGCCGTCACGGCGACCAGGACGAGGAGTCCCAGCAGGCCGGCACGCCGCCGCATCTTCCTGAAGACCTTCATTGGGCTGGTCCTCCATCCCCCGCGGCAGCCGCGGCGTTGCTGCTCATGCAGTCCATGATAGGCCGAGTCCCTACGGACAGGCACAGGACGCTCGCTCCTTGAATCCTCGGATTCTCCCTGCGGAGACCGCGAAACCATTGCGACGCGTCACACTCCGTCGTTGCCGTCGCTCGCCTCGACGTGGCGTTCCAGCAGTGCCGACCGTACGCCGCAGACTGGTCAATTCTCGACTTCCAAGTCCGAATGCGTCGACGTTCCCGTTGTCTCCATCGAGCGGGTACCCTCCGCGGCCCTCCGACTCCCGGTAGCTGTAGAGATAGTCGAGGTGGAGTCGGAAGCGTCCCGCGCCGAACTCCACCCATGTCCAGAGCGGGCAGCACTGCATGGGGACATCGAGGTAATGGCGGTAGCCGGCGCGGCGAAGGGTATCTGGCGAGAATCTCTATTCTGCCGTTGTCGAAGTGAATCGTCGGCAGGGTCTCGAAGTCGAGGTGCGTCGCGCCGGCTTCGCGCATCCGTACGGACAGCTCGGGATTGATGCGGTGTTCCAGATGGCTGGTGTCGGTGTTCGGGTGCACCAGCAGGTCGATGTCCTCGCTCTGGCGGTGGGCCCAGCGGGCGGCCAGTATCGTGCCGCCGCCGATCTTCCAGCCGTCGCCGCCGGGCGTGTGCGGGGTCACGTGCCGGTCGAGAATGTGGTGCGTGCGCGCCAGAATGGTCGCCGCCGGCTCGGGAAGCGTCAGATGTTCCATGGTCCCGCCGTCGGGTCAGTGGTCGGCGAAGCCGTTGACCTCGGCGTTGCGTTCCGGGTAGTCATCCTGGGCCCCGGCGGCGTGAATGGCGGCGACGAGTTCACGGATCGAGTACACGTCTTCCGCCCAGGCCCGAATGAGCTCGTCGTTGGTGGCTTCCTGCCACCACATGTTGATCAGATTGCGCTGACGCTGGTTGGGCTGTCGCGCTCGGAGCGCCTCGTAGAACTCTTCGCTGCTCGGCCTCGTCTTCCAACCGCAGCAACTGCGGGTGATACGGCGGGCAACGGTCCGGCTGGCCCGTCCGACGCGGTCGGGGTCGTCGTCGTGGACGTATTGACGGCGGATGGCGGCTCTGGAGCCCTCGCGCCGGAAGGCTTGCGGCGGAGCCAGCGCGTGCGGCTCGCGGTACGGGCTGTCGCGTTTGACCTCGGCGCGCAGCGCCCGCCATTCGTCGATGGACATTGGCTTACGAAGAGCCTACTACGGCGTCGCCGGTGCGGAGCGGGTGCGGCGTTACGTCGGAGGGCGGCGAGGCTCTCGGCGCAGGGAACTCGATTCCGACGGCGCGTCGCGGGCTCCTGCCGCAGGCGCTGTACGACCCGCGCTGGCCGACGGGAACATGCTGCAACCCCGGATCGGACCGCGGGCCCGAAATGCGTTGCGGCTTTGGAGCGAGGCCAGCAGGCGCAGGGCGCCGGCGTTGACGCCGCCCTTCCTTCCCGGACGAGATTCCGTGGACCCTAATCGTCTTCCGGCAGGGCGAAGACGTAGAGCGCGTTGCCTCCCTCCGGCTGGAAGATCTCCGGGCGTAGCTGCGCGGTGAGGCCCCGGAACGCGCCCCCCAGCGACGCCGGGACGGCCAGGAACTGCCGGCCGCCCGCCTCGTAGGTCATCGGATAGCCGTGCGCCGCGGCGCCGAGGCGCGTCTCCCAGAGGATGTCCCCGGTCCGGATATCGAACGCCCGGTAGTAGCGGTCGGCGTCGCCCGCGAAGACGAGGCCGCCGGCCGTCGTCAGCGTCGACGTCAGGAAGGGAGCGGGCTGCTCGCGGCTCCACAGCTCCTCCATCGTCCGCACGTCGTAGGCGGCCAGCTTCCCGACGTTGCCGTCGCTGCCCGGCATCTCGCGGAACTCGGAGCGGCCGGCCGCTCCGCCGCCGCCCTCGACGAACTCCACCTCGCGGCCGGTCAGGTACATGCAGGCCTGGTGGAGCGGAATCACCAGCGCGTGGGCGCCGGGGTGGTACGCCGACGCCTGCCAGTTGTGGCCGCCGAGCAGGCTGGGGCACGCAGGCACGCGATCGCCGATGCGCGCGTCGATGATGTCCTGCCGGTAGGCCAGCTCGCCGGTGGTCCTATCGATCGAGGCGAAGACGTCCTGGTAGACCGTCTCGCGCAGGTCGACGAACGCCCCGGTCCGTCGGTCGAGCTTCCAGAGGATGCCGTCCTTGCCGATGGTGAACAGCCACTTCTCGCCCTCGGCGTCCACCAGCACCCGCTCGTAGACGATGTCGAGGTCGAGCGTCTCGCCCGGCGCGTGCTGGAAGTACCACTGCACCTGTCCGGTCCGCGGGTGCAGTGCGAGCGTCGAGTTGGTGTAGAGCGCGTCCTGCCGCGTCGTCATCCCGCGGCTCGCCGCCACCCACGGCTTGGCCTGTGCCGTGCCGATGTAGAAGAGGCCGAGCTCCGGGTCGTAGCTGCCCGGGATCCACGAGTCGCCGCCCGCGCGCAGGTACGGCGGCGTGTCGCCCCACGAGGCGTCGTTCGGGTCGCCGGGCAGCGCGATGGTCGACGTCCGCCACAGCTCCTCGCCGGTGTCCGGGTCGTGGCCGGTGATGAAGCAGGTCTGCTCCTTGTAGCGGTTGCAGCCGTTCATGCCGCTGACGACGACGCCCTCGGCGACGACCGGCCCGGAGTTCTGGCGGAAGCCCTGCGTGTAGTCCGCCTTGACGTCGCGCCACGCCTCGGCGCCGGTCCGCGCGTCGAGCGCCACGAGGGCCGCGTCGTGGGTGGCCAGGTAGACCTTGTCGCCGTAGAGCGCCAGGGTGCGGGTCGCGGCCCGCTGCGGCGCATCCTCCGGCAGCGCCCACCGGTACTGCCAGATGACGTCGCCGGTGAGCGCGTCTATCGCCTGCACCACGTTGCCGGGACTGGCCAGGAACATCACCCCGTCGTGCACCAGCGGCGTGGTCTGGTTGTTCCCCTCCCGGATCGCCAGCGTCCAGGCGAGCTGCAGTTGGCCGACGTTGTCGCGCGTGATCCGATCAAGCGAGCTGTAGCCGTGGCTGTCGCGCGTGCGCCGCCAGCTCAGCCAGTCGCCCGGCGGCGGGTCCGCGAGCATCTCGTCGGTCACCGGGCTCAGCTCGTGCGGCACCTCCCGGTTGACGAACCGCGCCGGCCGCCGCCGGGGCACCTCGCCCGCCTCCGCCGCACGCCGCGCCTCGGCGATGTCCGCCGCGTCGCCGATGGTGACCGCCGCGTCGGCCGTCAGCGGCGCGTCTCCCGGCCGGGCGCCGTTCGCGTCCAGGATGTAGGCGACCAGGTTCAGGTAGACCTGATCGCCGAGCGATCCGCCGCCGCCGGGCGGCATCGCCTCCCGCAGATAGGTGAACAGTGCGTCGGTGGTCTGCCCGGCCCAGCCGTTCAGGAAGTCCACCCCGCGCAGCGCCGGCGCTTCCGCCCCGTCCAGCACCTCTCCATGGCACTCCCCGCATTGCCGGGCATACACGGTCCACCCGGCCGCGGCCTGCTCCGCCGTGAAGCCCCCGTCCGCCCCCGATGCCTGCGCCGCCGACGCCGCGACGCTCGCCGGCCGGACACCCGGTTCGCCGAGGGAGCCGCCCGCCACGATCAGTGCGGCGGCCGCCACCCGGACCATCGCCGCCGCGAGATTTCGTCCCCGGAGCGCGCGTGGGGCTTCTCCGTCCGCTCCGCGCCAACGCGACCCGCCGACGCCGACGCGAGTTCCTTTCGACATGATCGCAACTCCCCGGCGCCGTCAACCGGCGCCCGCAGATCGCGTGGCCGCCCGTGCGGCCCTTATACCACGGTCGCCGTGCCGTGATGCGGTAGTCGCCACCGCGATTCCGAGGGACGGGACGGAGAATGCGGGCCGAGCCGACGCGCGAACTCGTTAGGATGGGGCGACGACTGCCGGAAGAAACCGCGATCGGAGGATTCCATGACCGCAACCCGGTTCGCAACCGCGCTCGCCGTCCTCGCGCTCGCGCCCACGCTGTCTGTCGCCCATCCGCTCGACGGGTTGACCGGGGCGGAAATGCTGCTGACCACCCGGGCGCCGAACTGAGGACCGGGCGCGATGCATGAGACCGTGGTGCAGACAGTCGTCACGCCCGATGGCGTGGAGCTCCACACCGAGTCCGTGGGCCGCGGCGACGCCATCCTCTTCGTGCACGAGTACGCCGGCGACCATCGAAGCTGGGAGCCGCAGCTTCGCCGGTTCTCCCGGAGCCATCGCTGCATCACCTACGCGGCGCGGGGCTACCCGCCGTCGCAGGTACCGGCCGATGGGGACGCATACTCGCAGCAGCGCGCCGTCGATGACGCCGTGACCGTCCTGGATCGGCTCGGAGTCGAGGCGGCGGACGTGGTCGGCATCTCCATGGGCGGCTTCGCCGGACTGCACGTGGCCGTGCAGCACCCGGCGCGGGTCCGGTCGCTGGCGATCGCGGGCACAGGCTACGGGGCGCATCCCTCGGAGGCGCCGCGCTTCCGCCAGGAGAGCGAGGCCATCGCCCGGCTGATTGAAGAGTCGGGGATCGAGTCTTTCGCCCGGCAGTACCTGTCCGGTCCGGCGCGGGTCCAGTTCCGGAACAAGGATCCCCGCGGGTGGGAGCAGCTCGTGCGCGAGTTGGGGGAGCACGCCGCGGACGGCGCGGTGCGCACGATGCGCGGCGTGCAGCGGGAGCGCCCGTCGTTGTACGCGCTCGAAGCGGAGCTCTCCCGCATCGAGGCGCCGGTGCTGGTCCTCGCGGGCGACGAGGACGACGGCTGCCTGGAGACCAGCCTGTGGCTGAAGCGGGTCATTCCCCGCAGCGGGCTGGCCGTCCTGCCGAAGTCCGGCCATACGCTGAACCTGGAAGAGCCCGACCTCGTGAACGCGTTCCTCGCGGACTTCCTGGGCCGGGTGGCGGCGGGAGCGTGGGGGCCGCGCGACCCGCGCGCCACGCCGGGGGCAATCACCGGCATCTCCTGATTCGTGTCGCTCGTGTGACTGGTAGTGCCGCCCGCGCAGGCGCCGTGGAGCCCGCGCCTTGCCCACTTGACGTGGCTACCCGCTGCGCGCATGCTCGACAGCACGTCTGCGGCTCCATCGGCCAGGGAATGTTGCGGATCCATCGGCCAGGAAACAGAGGTGAGACATGGCAGGCAGGGTGTTGTCTTCGAGCAGGATCGGAATCGCGGGAGCAGTAGCCGCCACCGTGTCGCTTGTCGCCGTGCTCGCCGGTCAGGCGCCCGGCGGAGCGATTGCGATGGACGGCGACGACATCGCCGGCGTGGTCACCGGCCCGAACGGCCCCGAGGCCGGGGTCTGGGTGATCGCGGAGACGCGTGATCTGCCCACCCGCCACGTCAAGATCGTCGTGACGGACGACGCGGGGCGCTACCTCCTCCCCGATCTGCCGCAGGCCGCCTACGACGTGTGGGTGCGGGGCTACGGGCTGGTGGACTCCGAGAAGGTGCGGGCCGAGCCGGGCGCGGCGCTCGATCTCGCCGCGGTCCCCGCCCCCGACGCGGCCGCGGCCGCGGAATACTACCCGGCCCAGGACTGGTTCGCGCTGCTCGAGGTCCCGGCGCCGGACGAGTTCCCCGGCACGGGGACCGCCGGGAACGGCATCTCGCCGGACATCGAGAGCCAGGGCGAGTGGATCCGCTCGGTGGTCAACACGGACGGCTGCACCGGGTGCCACGCGCTGGGCAACAAGGCCACGCGGGAGATTCCCGATGCGCTCGGCGACTTCGATTCGCATTTCGCCGCCTGGGACCGCCGCGTGCAGTCCGGGCAGGCGGGCGCCACCATGGACGCGCGGTTGTCCGTGGTCGGGCGCGACCGGGCGCTGGCGATGTACGCCGACTGGACCGATCGCATCCAGGCGGGCGAGTACCCGATGACCCCGCCGCCCCGGCCGCGGGGCGTGGAGCGCAACGTCGTCGTGAGCCTGTGGGACTGGTCGGACCCGGAGGCCTACATGCACGACCTGATCTCGGCCGACAAGCGCGACCCGACGGTCAACGCGAACGGTCCGGTCTACGGCGCCCCGGAGAACAGCACGGACGACATGCCGGTCGTGGACCCGAACACGCACGTGGCCAGCGTGGTGCCGCTGCAGGTGCGCGACGCGGACACGCCGAGCTCGGCCGCGACCCTGCCGAAGATGCCGTCGCCCTACTGGGGCGAGGACGTCATCTGGCACAGCCGCAGCGTCGCCCACAGCTTCGCCATGGACAGCCGCGCGCGCGTCTGGATCGCCGCCCGGGTGCGTGCGGCCGAGACCCCCGCCTTCTGCCAGCCGGGGTCGAGCCACCCGTCCGCGCAGGCGTTCCCCATCGAGCGCAGCAACCGGCAGGTCCAGATGTACGACCCCGAGACCGGGGAGGTCACCACCGTCAACACCTGCTTCGGGACGCACCACCTGAACTTCGCCTACGACGACAAGCTGTGGTTCTGCGGCAGCGGACCGGTGGTCGCCTGGTTCGACACGACGGTGTTCGACGAGACGGGCGACGAGGAGCTGGCGCAGGGCTGGACGGT
Source organism: Vicinamibacterales bacterium (assembly GCA_963662835.3). Classification (GTDB taxonomy): domain Bacteria; phylum Acidobacteriota; class Vicinamibacteria; order Vicinamibacterales; family UBA8438; genus WTFV01. The sequence goes on along the minus strand of CAXXVU020000002.1, from coordinate 1,720,982 downwards.
GCAGGTGCTCGACACCAACGGCAACGGCCGGCGGGACGAGTACGTCGAGCCGGGTGAGCCTATCGATCCCACGAAGGACGCGCGGATCGAGCGCGGCTTCTACGGCGTCGCGCCGAGTCCGCTGGACGGATCGATCTGGGGCTCCACCCTGGGATTCCCGGGCGGGCTCGTGCGGCTCGTGCCGGGTGACGATCCGGTCCACACCGCGCTGGTGGAGTTCTACGAGGTGCCGTGGAACGAGGACGACGCGGCGGTGCAGGGATTCTCGCCGCGCGGCATGGACGTCGACAGCGACGGCGTCGTCTGGACGGTGCTGGCGAGCGGCCACTTCGCGAGCTTCGACCGCACGAAGTGCACGGGTCCGCTCAACGGGCCTGACGCCACCGGCCGGCACTGTGCGGAGGGCTGGGCGCTCTACCAGTTCCCGGGGCCGAACTTCAAGGGCGCGGTCGATTCCGGAAGCGCCGAATCGGCCTACTACAACTTCACCGACCGGTTCGACCTGCTGGGACTCGGCGAGAACGTCCCGCTGGCCACCGGCAACCTGTCCGAGGGCGTGCTGGCGCTGGTGGACGGCGAGTTCCACAACTTCCGCGTGCCCTACCCGCTGGGGAGCTTCTTCGGCAAGGGCCTCGACGGGCGGATCGACGACCCCGACACCGGCTGGAAGGGGCGGGGAATCTGGACGACGTCGGGGAGCCGGACCCCGTTCCACGCCGAGGGCGGAACCGAGCGCGTGGCGCCGGTCTTCAAGTTCCAGGTGCGGCCGGACCCGCTGGCTCACTGATCTTCGACCAGGACGTGCGGAGCGACCAGTAGCCGGAACGCCGGGATGGGGACCGGGGCGGCGCCACCGCCCCGTCCCCGGTTCCGGAGACGGCTGTTCGAACGTCCGCGCACGCCGCTGGAAGGCGTCGCATGCGTCGACACCCTTCCGCGGCGCTGGCTTCTTCTAGAAGTCGGCGGGGGCAGGCGCCTCCCCGCCGTCCCAGTCCTTGACGGATCCGTCCGCGGCGCGCAGGAAACCGAGCAGGCAACCGGGGGAGCCGTCCCGGACGGGGTGACAGCGCGCCTTCACGGCGTCGCCCGGCCGGATGTACTCGCGGGTGATGCCGCTCTCGGCCAGATCGTTGCGGTCGGTGGCCTCCAGCGCCCAGACCTGCGGCTCGCCGTCAGAGCCCTCCACCTCGATGTAGAGCCAGGAATGCGGGACCAGCAGGTGGAGCTCGGTGACCACCCCCTCGATATCGGTGAACTCGTCCGAGTAGTTGCCGTGGGAATGATGCGCCCCGGCCGGCAACGCGAAGAGAGCCGCACAGACGACCGCAAGAGTCAGTTTGAACCGCATGCTCACCCTCCTGACCGGCTTCCGCCGGCCGAGACAACGCTGCAGAATCACGTTCACACTTCCACTAGAACACCGCCGGCACGCGGGGCGGCGCCGGGAATCCGTTCGCGTAGGGAGACTGGTAGCGCAATCCGTTCCCGTTCTCGTCGAGCCAGCCCAGCGACTGCTGGAAGAGCGCCGGCTCCGGGTAGCCCCGCGGGACCGTGCCCTCCGCCACGTAGAGCTTGTTCTCGTGCATGTAGATCGACACGAACGTCCGGGACTGGTCGGGGTTGGTCAGGTGCAACTGGTGACCATTGACCCGATCGAGGGAGTTGTACCCCAGGTGCGTCACCTCGCCGTCCCGCTGCAGGAACGTCCAGGTCGCGTAGAGCATCGCGCCCGCCACGTCGTGCCGCCAGTACCCCTCGCCGGTCGACCCGCCGCCGCTGCAGCGCTCCGCGCCCGGCGGACAGTTGGCAGCCCGCTCCGTGAGGACTCTCTCGGCGTGGTTGTAGTCGGCCACCGTCACGGTGTAGCGGCTCGGCCCGACCTCGGCCGCATAGACGCGCGCCGGCAGCTCGGCTCCGAACTCGGAGGTCCAGATGGAATCCGTCACCTCCGGCTGGCCCGGAAAGTTGCAGGTGAAGCGATCTTCCTGACTGGCGAACTCGGTCCATTCCTGCGCCGCCCCCGGCGCAGCAGTCAACAGGAGCGACGCCGCCGCAACGACTGTGATCAGGCGCATTTTGTCATTCCTCCTTCACGGCTCCTGCCGGCAGCGGTCCGATCCCACCCCGCGCCCCTCGGCGCCCACGTCGCGATAGACCTTGTGGCAGTTCGCGCAGGCGTCGTTGAGCTGGTCGGTGACCTCGATGACCGCGTCGACGTCCCTGGACTGCGACGCCCGATAGGCGGCGCGTCCCGCCTCCACGACGGCCTCGGTGTATTCCCTCCAATCGGCCCGATCGACGGGCACGGGCCTGCCGTTCTCGCACCGGCGTCCGGGCGCCAGGAAGAGGGGCGCGGACTCGGCCACCGCCAGCGCGGCCAGATCGATCGCCTCCCATCCCGGATAGACCGTGGCTCCCCACTCCACGTAGTCGAAGGATCGGGAGCCCGTCGGCGGCGGCGCATCGGTGCCGGGGTCCTTGATCTGCACGTTGAAGACGATGTTGGAGGCGGGAAAGGCGATGGCCCGCATCACCTGCGCGAGGTTGGCGGCCGGCGCGACGGGGACGTCCCCGCCGGCGATCGACGCGGTCGGCACGGTGGGAAGCGCAATCCCCGGCAGCGCGGCTTCGGTCAGCTCCGCCTGTCCGCCCGGGAAGCCGCCGGCCTGCAGGATGTAAGCCGTCAGGTCGATCGATTCCCGCCGGGAGAGGGGCGCCGGCGCCTGCAGGGGCATGGTGTTGTGGATCTTGTCGACCAGATCCAGCAGCGGGCGGGCGCTCCAGTACGGCAGGAACCTGTCGCCGGCCAGCGGAGGGCCGACGCTGCCTTCCAGCGGGTCGCCGTGACAGGTCGCGCATTGCGCCTGGTAGACCTCCTCGCCGCGCGCTGCCTGCGCGGCGGAGTACACCCCTTCCGTCACGGTTCGCGCCTGTCGAGCGTGAACGGGATTGGCGAACGCTCCCGCGAGCGCGGCGGCGAGCAGGGTCATGGCCGTCGCCCCGCGAAGCGCCCCCGCGACCGGACCGGCGAATGGTGTCGTGGCTGCCGCCCCGCGCACCGCCCCGCGAACGGCTCTCCGGCTCCCCTGTCGAGTCACGCGCATTGATGAGTCCTCTCCGAGCCTGTGTCCACGGTCCCTCTAGAAGATGACCAGAAACCGGCCGTCCTGAACGACCGCGGCCGCTGTGCTTCCACTGATGATGGTTCCCGCCCCGCCGCCCGGTTCCCCCACCGCGCGGCCGGCGGCGTCGAAGACCTGCCAGTGGAGCGAGCCCCCGAAGCTGAAGCCGGGGCCGTCGCCCCAGGCGAGCAGCGTGTCGCCCCGGGCATCCGTCGCGACCACCGGGTTCTTGCGCCGGAACCGCGCCTTCCCCGGCGGGGAGCGCGCCGCGTCGAGCCGGTCGACGTCGGCGAAGTGGATCTGTCCCGCGGTCTCCCACGCCGCCGTGAGTCCGTGGGGACCGGCGAACAGGTTCGTGGTCGACACCGGGCAGGCCCCGAGCTCCCACGGATCGACCAGCCGATCGGAGAAGGTGCGGCCGCGATCGGTCGAGGTCAGCAGCCGTTGCCCGCGCCGCACGTTGTCGCCGGCGCCCCGGTACGACACGTGAATGGCACCGCCCGGATCGCTCGTCGCGGCCAGGCCGCAGCAGGCGCACGCGCCCTCCGCTTCCGGGCTGACGCGGCGCGCGGGCTCGAAGGTGGCGCCGCGGTCGCGCGACACCGTCAGGTACACGCCGCGCCGGGCGTCCTCATCAGCGCCGGCATGCCAGAAGACGTAGACGTTGCCGCCGCCGTCGACGGCGACGGCCGGGCCTGCTTCGAGACTGCCCTCGTCGCCGGTCGACAGATCGCGCTGCGGCTCGAAGCCGGCCCCGTCCGCGCGGCTCCGCGTGTAGAAGAACCCTGCCGGTTCGGTCTGCAGCCAGACGACGTGGAGCCGGTCGCCGGGCCCGAACGCAAGCTGCGCGCCGTCGATCGGCCCCACCCCGGACACCGAGAGCTCCTCGCTGTTGACCCGTTGCGGCTCGGACCAGCCCGGAGCGCCCGACTCGCGCGTCACGTGGAAGAGGTTCGCGCGCTCGGTACCGCCGTGAACGTACACGAGATGCACGGTTCCGCCGGCGTCGACGGCCGCCCGGGGCATGCGGCCGCCCTCGGGAGTCCGCAGCGTCTCGACCACTCCGCGCGGGGATGCGAGCGCCACGGAGGGAACGAGCCCGGCGCGCGGGCCCAGCCCGGCGCGCGAGCCAAGCCCACCCCAGGCGGCGCCCGACAGCAGGAGGACCGCCATCGCCCCACGGCCGAATCGAAACAGCGCGACCGTCACGAACCTACCTTAGTCCCCATCGGCGGCCCCCGCAAGACGCACGTGGCGAGGCGGGCGACGCCGTCGCCCGGCCCGTGGACCTTCGCCGGCCCGACAAGCGTCGCCTGCGGCTTCTAGCGGAACCGGCCGCCGTCGGGCGCCATTCCCGTTCCCGAGAAGCTCAGCTCGGGGTCGTACCGCAACACGGTGCGTTCCACCGAGAGGACCACCCCGGCCAGTCCGGCCGCCGTGTCGCTGGTCCGTGCGCCCAGGGCGCGCTGCATGATCGTGGGGCGGTTGAGCTCGGTGAAGCTCGAGTGATTCTCGACGAGCTGCCACACCGCCGCGCCGGTCCCCAGGTAGCGCTCGTACATGCCGAACACCACGTTGTCCCCGCGGAACAGCGGAAGCCGCTCGCGCATGAACGCCTGCCAGTCGGCGAGGCGTCCCGGCGCCACCTCGAGCGTCGTGATCCAGGCCAGCGCCAGGCCGCCCGCGTTCGGCGACTCGACGCTCAGCTCGGGGCGGTAACGCAACGCGTAGGTCCGGTGTCCGGAAATGGTGCGCCGTACCCGATCCTCGATGCGCTCCCTGTCCCGCCGATCGAGAGCGAACGCCAGCGGGCCGCCGCGATCGAGACCGGAGAGATCGTCCAGCGGCGTCACGAACATCCGCTCGTACTGGTTCCCGAACTCGGCCGTGCGCCAGGCCGAGCGCCACGGCACTCCCGCCCGTTGGAGGGCCGGGTTGACCTGCTCGAGCTGCACCTCGATGAACTCGTCCAGCTCCCGGGGGATGACCTCCAGGATGTCGACGCGCATCCAGGGCATCGACTCCTGCGCGCGCGTCACGGGCACGCTGCCGGAGACGAGAAGTACGGCGACGACTGCGATGACCAATCCGACGACATGGCGCTTCATTGACTTCCTCCTGGTTTCCGGCGGTAGGGCACCCGCGGCTGGGGTGCCGGCCGCCTTGCATCTCGCTCACGTTGCGGCACCCGCACGCCGTCCCGCGTGGGGGCGGCACAGGCGTACTTTACTTCGCGCGGGCGCGAAGATCCGCCCTCGGCCGCGCGGATCGTCACTTTCGTTCGAGCCGTTCGGCGGAGTCTGCGCGCCGGAACTTCCCTCAGTTCGCGAGCGGGTGCGGCCGGAACTGGAACTTCACCAGGATCGGCTTCGAGACCGACCGGTACCCGCCGTTCTCCACCGCGAGACCGTCCTCGGCGTGCCACACCGTGTCGGACCCGGTCGACGAGTAGACGCCGCGCCCCTTCCAGCCGGCGTCCGGATCGTCGATCCGCCCGTCCAGGCCCCGCGGGTGGAAGCCGGCCAGCGGGTACGGCACGCGCATGACCACCGTCTCGCCGGTCTCCGGCAGCAGCGCCACCAGCGAGTCCGAGCCGGTGCCGGTGGCGATCGGCACGTTCTCGCCCAGGCCCAGCGTGTCGAACTGGTCGACCCAGTTGTAGTAGTTGTAGTCGGCCCGGACGTCCGTTCCCTTGAAGGTGGGGCCCGGCAGCGGGTGCAGCGTCCACCCCTCCGCGCAGTGCCGCCCCGTGTGGGCCGTGGGTCCGGTCAGCGATCCGCACCTGCTGCGGTCGAAGCTCGCGAGGTGGTTCGTCCCCGACAGCGCCGTCCAGAGGACGCCGTTGCGGTCGACGTCGAGCCCGCGCGGCATGAAGCCGCGCTCGCCGTTCGCCTCCACGTCCCAGCGCTCCGAGGGCACCTCGAACACCTCGGCGATGCAGCTCTCCGGCGGGTCGTCGCCGATCACCAGGCGGACGATCCTGCCGGGATAGGAATCCTGCGCGCCCCAGACCGAGCCGTCGACCGGGTTGACGATGATCCCGTAGGCCCCCACCGCGACGCGCGTGTCCAGCGCCGGGTCGAAGTCGTAGGTGCTCCGGGTGGCGTCCTCCTCGAAGCGGGCGCCGCCGGCCACGGACGGCTCGTTCCACGGCTTCGTGATCCGGCCGTCGCCGTTGGTGTCGACCACGGTCGGGCACCAGCCCTGCGCCGCGCGGGCGTCGCCGGTCTCGTCGAACAGCTTCGTGTCGACCCAGCCGAACACGTCGCTGTTGGGCCGGCTCAGGAACAGGGTCTCGTTGTCGTCGTAGGCGAACTGCAGGTGGTGGCTGCCGAAGCAGGTGTCGACCATCGTGAACGCCCCGGTCTCCGGGTCGTAGTAGCTCACGTTGCGGCCCGACCGCTCCACCGGGAAATACCGCGCGTACCGGTTGTCGGAGCCCTCCAGGCACCAGCCCGGCTGGTTCTCCGGCGGACGCAGCGTCGCCGTGTACCAGACCCGGCCCCGGCTGTCGAGCATCGGGTTGTGGATGCTGGCCGGATTGAAGCGCGCGATGTCCGCCAGCCGCGACGCAGGGTAGCCCGACTGCGCGTAGGACGCCCGCATGGTGTTGCGGTCGGCCAGGGTCGGGATGCGCAGCATCGTCGCGGTGTGGGTGTTCGGGTCGAGCATGGCGAGGTTGTCGTTGGCGATGTCGACGCCGTAGATCGGGCCGTTGGCGTTCACGTGCGGGTTGCGCTTGTCGGTGGACGCCTCGTCGTGGATCTTGCCCATCTCGTCGGTCCACTCCCACTGGGTGAGGACCAGGTTCCGCTCCACCCCCTGCGGCCGCGGCGGGGCCGGCGGCGCCTCGCCGGTCGCGATGCGGTCGCTCCAGTCGGCGAACATGTCCAGCCCGCGCCCGCGCCCGAAGCGCGACATCCACATGCTCATCTCGGCCCCGCGCTGCCCCATCCGCACCCGCGCGTCCCACGCGTCGGCGGTCGAGTCGTACTCCTCCGCGTCCGGATGCCCGCGCGTGAACTCGCCCCCGACCTGGTGGCAGCGCAGGCAGGCCTTCACGTTGTAGAGGTACTCGTCGCGCGTCCGGAGCTGCTCGCTGATGCCGTTGCCGTCGGGGCCCGTCCCCGGGAACTCGTCCGCCTCCGGCGGCTCGATCAGCGACAGCCAGTAGGCGGCCGGATAGACCGCCGCGGCCTCCTGCGGCGTCCGGGCGACGGCGACCCTCAGGCGCAGGTCGTTACCCGGCGCGGCCGTCACCGGCGTCGAGTCGACCAGGCCGTAGCCCCGCACCCACACCGCATAGCTCGCCTCGGGGAGCTCCGGCAGCAGGAACCGGCCGTCGTCGCCGGTCACCACGATCTTGCGGAACCTCGTCGGCAGGTCGCCGGTCTCGGCGATGACCCAGACGCCCGCCTCGGGGCCGCCGCCGCTGGTCACGACGCCGCTGATCGTCGCGGGGCCGGCCTCCTGCGCGCCCGCGGCGAACCCCGCCGCGCCCAGGGCCAGGAGCATCGCAACCGCCAGCCGTTCGAGTCTTCGTCGCATCGTGCTCTCCCGCGGTTCCTTCCGGCCAGTCCGGCCGACCGTCTCGTGCCGACGATGACCGTTCGGGGGAGCGGCGTCAAGGGCCGGCGAGACAGGCTCGCGGATGGCCGCACTTCGAAGGGCCGCAGGAGGACGCGACCCGGGAGGATCGGCCGCCGCCGTTCGCTTTGGCTTCGTCAGACGTCTGTACCTCATGGGAACACGTTTCGACCGATTGCACTTTCCAGGGTCAGGAGATGCACTTTCCAGGAGTCAGGAGGAGATGCGCCGGGGGAGCGGCCCGGCGCATGGCGACGCGGGTGGCGGCCCTGTTCGTCTTGTCGGCGGCCGGCGCGGGCGCGGCACAGGCCGCGGCCGCCGCCGCCCAGGAGGCGTGCTCGCCCGACGAAGACGCGCCGGTGCCGACGGCGGTGGCGGTCGACGCCGTACCCATCGTGGTCGAGTCCACCACGGACAGCTACTTCGTGCTCTTCGTGCGGCCCGACCTCGAGGTCGATCACGAGCTCCCGGTCTCGGTGACTCCGGGCCGGGACGGCACGACAACGCTGACCGAGGAGCTCCCGGCCCTTCCCAGGGAGCATTACCGCGTGGAGCAGTACCTCGTCGCCGAGCCGGCCGACGTCGACGGCGATTGCATCGACGACATCACCGAGCTCCGGGATCCGGCGACGATGAACCCGCTGAACGCCGCACCGGCCGTCCCTTTCGTCGACGGCGCCGTGGCCATTCCCGACCGCGAGACGTTCGAGGCGCTTTCCTACAAGGGGACGAGCGTCTGGCCCGACTACCATCTGACCGACCTGGAGTTCGTCAAGTTCTTTATCGGAAAGACGAGAGCCGGTGACCCGTTCGTCTATTTCATGAACACTGAAACACACCGAATCCACACGTCGTTCGCAGGTGCCGTCGGGCTCTTTCGCATGGCGCAATCAAGGCTGTTGCGCGGCGAGATCGTATACCACCCGAGCGTGGCTGCTCCCGACGGCTCTCCGGGCGTCTACCGCTACGAGTTCGAGCCCCGCGACGCCTACACCTTTGCGGATGTCTCCCATTCGTACGAGCTGCTCGCCGCCAGCATGCCGGTGCTCGAGAACAACCTGGCGTACTACCCGATGCCCGAGTTCGCGCTACCGCTCTATCACCGGGAACGGGCGCTCTACGATGCCTCCCGGGTCGCCGTGTTGCTGGAACAGGACATCTTCTCCACGGTCGACTTCATCTCCCTCAACCCCGGGGAAGGGTACGGCCTGTTGCGGGTCGTGGCTCCCGACGAGCGTCCCAACCCGCGCGAGGTGGTGGTCTACGAGACCCTGCCCAACGACCTGCCGCGGGTCGCCGGCATCATCAGCGCCGTGCCCCAGACGCCGCTGTCCCATGTCAATCTGCGAGCCGTGCAGGACGGAGTTCCCAATGCGTTCGTCCGCGACGCCCTCGACGCCCCCGCCGTCACGTCCCTGATCGGCCGCTACGTCCACTACCGCGTGACCGACGACGGGTACACGCTCCGCGCCGCCACCAGGGCGGAAGTGGATGCGCACTACGACTCCTCCCGGCCGGCCGAGACGCAGACGCCGCAGCGCGACCTCTCGGTCACGGAGATCACGCCGCTCAGCGGGATCGGCTTCGACGACTGGACCGCCTTCGGGGTCAAGGCCGCCAACGTGGCCGTGCTGCGGACGCTGGGCTTTCCGGAGGGAACCGTCCCCGACGGGTTCGCGGTGCCGTTCCATTTCTACGACGCGTTCATGGAGGCCAACAGCCTCTACGCGCAGGTCGAGGAGATTGTGGCCGAACCGGGGGACTTCGACGAGCTCGACGCCGGGCTCGAGGCGCTGCGCAACGCCATCGGGGAGGGGACGACGCCCGCGTGGATCATCACGGCGCTGGAGCAGATGCACGCGGCGTTCCCCGAGGGGACCTCCCTGCGCTACCGGTCCAGCACCAACAACGAGGACCTGCCGGGGTTCAGCGGCGCCGGGCTGTACGACTCCAAGACCCAGCACCCGGAAGAGACCGCGGAAGAGGGCATCGACAAGTCCATCAAGGGGGTGTGGCAGAGCTTGTGGAATTTCCGCGCCTTCATCGAACGCGACTTCCACCGCATCGACCACCTGGCCACCGCGATGGGGGTGCTGGTGCACCCCAACTACTCCGGCGAGCTGGCCAACGGCGTCGCTGTCAGCTTCGACCCCGTCAGCCACGTGGAAGGGGCCTTCTACGTCAACTCGCAGGTCGGCGAGGATCTGGTGACCAATCCCGAGGTGCACTCGGTGCCGGAGGAGATCCTCCTGCTTCGAGGCGGCTTTTACACCGTCCTTGCCACCTCCAACCGATTGGAGTCGGGGGGACTTCTCATGACCGAAGACCAGATGTTGCAGTTGCGGAGCCACCTCGCCACGATCCATGACCACTTCGAGACGCTGTACGACCCCGCACCCGGCGACCCGTTCGCCATGGAAATCGAGTTCAAGATCACCCGCGACGACAGCCTGGCCATCAAGCAGGCCCGCCCCTGGATCTTCACTACCCCGCCGGCACCGACGCCTCCTCCGCCGCCTCCGCCACCACCACCACCACCACCGCCGCCGCCGCCGCCGCCGCCGGGTCCGGGCGGCGGCCGCAACCGGGGTCCGGAGGCGGTGGGGACGCTGGCCGACGCGACGCTGGTGGCCGGGGCGCAGCCCCTGGCGGTGGATGCGGCCCCGGCGTTCCGGGACCGCGACGGGGACGCGCTGACCTATGCCGCGTCGGCGGCGGCGCCGGACGTGGCGGGAGTGGAAGTCGCGGGCAGCGTGGTGACGGTGGCGCCCCTGTCGGCGGGCGAGACGATGGTGACGGTGACGGCGACCGACGCCGGGGGCTCGAACCGGACCGCCACCCAGGCGTTCACGGTGACGGTGTCCTGCGCGTACGCCGTCGAGCCGTTGCATCGCGACGTGCTGTGGACGGCCGGCACCGGGCAGGTGACGGTGACGACGAGCCCGACCTGCGCCTGGACGGCGGCGAGCGAGCCGGAGTCGGCGTTCCTGACGCTATCGTCCGCTGGCTCCGGCACCGGCTCGGGGACGGTCACCTACGCGGTGGCGGAGAACGGCGGCGGCCCGCGCACCGGCGTGCTGGCGGTGGCGGGCCGGCGGGTCACCGTGTTTCAGGCGTCGCCGACGGTGTTCACGGACCACCCGATCGAGCGGGGAGTGACGCCGGTCAGGGCGATCCACTTCATGGAGTTGCGGGCGCGCATCGAAGCGCTGCGGGCGGGGGCCGGACTGCCGGCGGTCGCGTGGACGGACGCGACGCTGGTCCCCGGCGTGACGCCCGTCAAGCGGGAGCATCTGACCGAGCTGCGGACGGCCCTCGAGGAGGCCTCCGTGGCGGCGGGCCAATCGGCTCCCGCCTGGTCGGACGCGGCCCCGGCGGGCCGCACCGGCATCGAGGCGGCCCACCTGATGGAGCTGCGGGCCGCGGTCGCGGCGCTGGCCGGGGCGAGCCGGTTCCACCGGGCCGTGGGACACGAGTCTCTCCGCTGATGAACGACGGACCCCGCGCTGGATCAGCGAGCCGAAGTCAGCGGCGCGGCCGCCCCAGACGGCGCCAGAAGTCCGCCTCGTCCGCGCACCCCAGCGCCGCCGCCACCAGCGCCTCGCGACCGGCGCCGGCCAACGCCGCCAGGTCCCCGGGGAACCCGTCCGACACGCGAATGTCCCGCGACCGGAGCAGGCTGCGCACGACCGCCGTCAACTCCTCCACGATGCCCTCCGCACGACCCTGGGCGAGCTTGCTCGCACCGAACGCGCGCAACATCGGATCGTCGTCCGGCCCCGTGCCCTCCCGTGCGCCCAGCGCCCGTGCCACGCGCTCCAGCACCCGACAGGTCTGCGCCGTCGCCGACTGCGTAAGGCCCGCGAAGATCTCCGCCGCCGTCCAGCCTGGAAACGCCCTGCTCGCTGCCTCGGTCCGGTAGCGTCCCCCGATGAGCCGGTGGATCGTCACTCCCGCCGGACGCGTCCGTCTCGCTCCTTCGGGCGGCACGACCACCCACAGCTCGGGAAAGCCCCACGCCTCGTACAGCAGCAGCTTGCCCGGGCGCACGTCCGTCGTGTGATCGACTTCCAGCACGACGTCCGGCAGGTCGTGCTCGCCGATGACCAGGGACCCCTCCGGCGTCAGGGCTCGCCGCGGGTGCAGGTACAGGGTCTCGTCCGCCTGCATCATCCGCGCCGGCTGCCCGCTCCCGTCGCGAACCAGCAGGTCCACCGATCCGAACGATGCAATCGGCGCCCCGCGCATCATCGCGATCCGCTCCACCAGATGCGGCAACCGTCGCGACGTGCCCTCGTGAACGCCCCCCGTCGGCTCGGCCAGCACCCAGGCCGTCTCGCTCCGACCCTCCCAGTACTCGAGCCGCCCGTCATAGTCGGTGAGGCGGTCGCGGAGAAGCGGAATACGGCGGCAACCCGGAAAGCGCAGGTCCTCGTCGGCCCTCGGGGTGTCGAGCAGCGGCTCGGTCCGCACCGGCCCGTCGTGGACGGGCTCCGGGCCGCCGCGCTCCAGATCTTCGTTCCCGTGCACCGGCGGTGTCGTGGTCTGCGTTTCCGTCTCGGCCATCCCGGCATCATATCCCGGCGCTACCAGTCGATCCGGCCGGGGTCGCCGGCGTAGACCGAGCGGATGAACGCCAGGATCTTCCAGACCTCCTCGTCCGCAAGCACGCTGTAGACGGTGGGCATCGTCTGCTCGGGGATCTCGCCCTTGACGAGCCGGAACAGCACCTCGTCGTCGCTGCCGAACGTCCAGGCGTCGTCGATCACGGAGGTGGCCATCCCGCCGCCGCCGCCGCCGCCGTGGCAGCCCTGACAGCCGACCTGGAAGTACAGCGTCCGGCCCTCCGCGGCCATGTCCGCGTTCCCGGTGAACGGGTTCAGCTTCGTTGGCCCAGCGGCCGGGGCCGCCTCCTCCGGTGCAGCGGCCGCAGCAGCAGATGGCGGCTCGGGCTGCGCCGCCTCCTCGGGTGCGGCCTCGGCGTTCTGGTTCGCGGAAACAGATCCGCCGGCAGCGGGGACCAGCGGCACGCCGTACTCCTCCAGAATCGCCAGAATCTCCGTCCGGCGCCGGTCGATCGCCGTCTCCAGACGGTCCTTCAACTCGTCGTTGCCCTTCGCGACGCCCATCGAGATGTCGAAGGACAGCGGCACCCCCGGCTCGTCCTCCAGCGGGACCAGCTCGAGCGGCGGGCTCGACGTCGTGGCGGCGTAGCCGGCCAGCGGACCCCACGCGACGGCGACGTCCACCGTTCCCGCCACCAGGTCGTCGAGCAGCTTCCGGGGCCGGTCCCGATCGCCGCGCGGGTCGAAGAACAGCGAGTAGGTCGAGACGTTGTCGAGCAGACGGCGCCGCGCGAGGCTCTCCTCGGGCGGCGTGTTGACATGGACACCGATGCGGAGCTGTTGCAGCTCCGGCGCATCCAGGGATTGGAAGTCGTAGCCCCGGTCGCTGCGGTAGGCCATGACGTAGGACGAGCGGTAGTACGGCTTGGTCCAGAGGACGAAGTCGAGTCCTTCGGGAACCCCGAAAATGACGTCGCACGTCCCCGCGTCGATGGTGTTCCGAACCAGACCGCGCTGGTGCGGCCACCACGCGTAGGCCGGCGTGGCGCCGAGCTCGGCGGCGACGACCGCGGCGATCCGGTTCTCGAACCCCTCCAGCCGCTCGTTCGAGAACGGCAAATTGTCGGGATCGCCGCAGACGCGCAGCGCCGGCGACTGCGCGAACACGACGCCCATCGACGGCTCACGCGCCGCCGGCAGCACGAGCACCGCCAGCAGCGCGCAGGCGCCGATCGCGCCGACGACGCGGCCGGCCGCGAAAACGCCCCTGAAGCTAAGGGTCACGGCAATCTCCGTGCGCCCGCGAGTCCGCGCCGCCGGCAGCGCTGCAGACTCGCAGGCAGGATTGGCGCAGGCGACGACATCCGGGCTACTCGAGCGCGAAGACGTGCAATGTGCCGCCCACGGAGGTCACCTTGTCCAGCCCCGAGTCGTAGGCGGCGCCGACCGCCCCGAGCGCCCCGAGCGGATCCTCGCGCGAGAGGTCCGCGGCGACCGGGAGGCCGAACCACCCGCCGATGCCGGAGTAGATCGCGACGTACTGCTTCCCGTCCGGCGCCCGGAACGTCATGGGGTTGCCGATCGAGCCGGACGGCAGCCGCGAGCTCCACAGGATGTCGCCGCTCCGGGCGTCGACCGCCTTGAACCAGCGGTCCATGGTCCCGTAGAAGGCCACGTCGCCGGCCGTGACCAACGTGCCCGTCCACACCGGAAACGGCTCGGTGATGCCCCAGACCTTCTCGCCCGCGGCCGGATCCCAGGCCATGAACTCGCCCTGGTAGCCGCCCGGACCGGCGAAGATCCGCACGTTCGCGCCGACGTACGGGGCGCCGGCGATGTAGCGCACCTCAAAGCCCTCGTAGTTCATGCACAGGTTGTTCGTGCCGGCGTAGATCAGGCTGGTGCGGGGCGAGAACGACACGGGCTGCTGGTTCTTGGCGCCCATCGCGGAGGGGCAGATGTCCAGGGTGTTCACGCCCTGCCGGGTGCGCTTCTCCGGGACCTCGACGGGACGGCCGGTCTCCAGATCGATGCGCTCGGCCCAGTTGGTGTGCTCCACGAACTTGTCGGCCGACAGCAGCGTGCCGTCCGTGCGGTCGAGCACGTAGGCGAAGCCGTTGCGGTCGAAGTGCACGAGCGCCTTCACGTCCCGCCCGCCGATGGTGAGGTCGAGCAGCACGTGCTCGTTGATGCCGTCGTAGTCCCAGGCGTCCCACGGCGTCATCTGGTAGGCCCACTTCGCCATGCCCGTATCGGGATCGCGGGCGAAGATCGACATCGACCACTTGTTGTCGCCCTCGCGCGGCGTCGGATTCCACGTCCCGGGATTGCCGGTGGAGTAGTAGACCAGGTCGAGCTCGGGGTCGTAGGCGTACCAGCCCCACGTGGCGCCGCCGCCGTTCCGCCAGCGGTCGCCGGGCCAGGTCTCGGTGCCCGCGCCGGGCCCGCCGTGATGGGGATTGGCCTCGTTGAAGTCGGGCGCCAGCATGACGTCCTCGTCCGGGCCCATGCTGTAGGCCTTCCAGAGCTGCTCGCCCGACTCGACGGCGTAGGCGGCCACCCAGCCGCGGATGCCGAACTCGCCGCCGGAGACGCCGACGATGTACTTGTCCTTGACCACGAGGCCGGCCATCGTCATCGTCTCGCCCCGCAACGGGTCGGCGTTCCTGACGTTCCACAGCTCCTCGCCGCTGTCGGCGTCGAGCGCGATGACGTGTCCGTCGAGCGTCGTCATCAGGATTCTGCCGTCGACGTAGTTCACGCCGCGATGGACCAGGTCGCAGCAGGCGACCGGCACCGCGCGGTCGTCCTGCACCGGCGTGTACCGCCACTTGATGGGCCAGTCCTCCTGCGTGAGGTCGATGGCGTAGACGTGGTTGGGATACGCGCTGTGCACGTACATCGTCGAATCCACGACCAGGGGCTGCCCCTCGTGGCCGCGCAGCGCGCCGGTCGAGAACGACCACACCTGGGTGAGATTCGCTACGTTGTCCGCGGTGATGTCATCGAGCGAGCTGTAGCGCGTGGCCGAGTAGTTCTTCCCCGGCAATACCCACTGGTCGTCGTCGGTCTGCCGCGACACCAGATCGTCATTGGCGGCGATCGCCAGCGGCAACCCCAGCGCCAGAGCCACGATGGCACAGATGCTTCTCTTCATGGCCGTTCCCTTTCCCTGACCGTCCCCGGCCGCCGCCGCCGTCGCCCCTGCCGGGCGATTCGTGCCGAGAATGGCCGGTCGGGCGACCGGCGTCAAGGACTATTCGCAATCACCGGACCGCGCGCGCCGGCTTCCACGCTCGTGCGCGGCGCCGGGCTTCGGCGAGCTCGGCCGCGGTCATTTTCTGCTCGGCCCGGGCCCGCCCCTGCAGCGCGCCGTCACGCACGGCGCCGGTACCGTGACGCGACGCGAGAATCAGCCACATGTAGGCGCGCACGTAGTCCTGCGGAACCGTCCGACCGTCACGGTGTGCGAGCACGGGGCGGTCCCCGGCTGTCGCCGGGCCGCTCGGCGCGGCCCGTCCGGACGCCTGCAGGGCGTCGGCAGGGTCCAGGGGGAGGTCGAGGCCGTCGCCGTACATGAAACCGAGATTGAACTGCGCCATCGCATGTCGCTGCTCCGCCGCGAGCGTCCACCACAGCACCGCCTCGGCGCCGTTCGGTTCGACACCGTTGCCGCGGGCGTACATGCCTGCCAGGTTGTTCTGGGCGTCGGCGTCCCCCTGTTCCGCCGCGCGTCGATACCAGCGGATGGCGCGAGCATCGTCCTGCAGCACGCCACGCCCCTCGCGGTAGTGGAAGCCGAGGTTGAACTGCGCCGCCGCGTGACCCTGCTCGGCCGCCGCCCGGAACCACCTCGCCGCCGCCGCGTCGTTCTGCAGCATGCCGTCGCCGCGCCGGTACTTGAACCCGAGCGAGACCTGCGCCTCCGCTTCCCCCTGCCGGGCCTGCGCGTGCAGGACGACCAGCTCGGCCGGAAG
Organism: Vicinamibacterales bacterium; assembly: GCA_963662835.3. Lineage (GTDB taxonomy): Bacteria > Acidobacteriota > Vicinamibacteria > Vicinamibacterales > UBA8438 > WTFV01. The sequence goes on along the minus strand of CAXXVU020000002.1, from coordinate 1,704,731 downwards.
TACCGGGGCCGGCGCCTCACCGATACCCGTACTCGCAGCGACAACGATGGCCGCAAGAGCGATGGCACGCATCCGGAGCTCGGGCATACGCGTTCTCGGAGAACCACGCCGCACGTTTGCGCTAACCTGCCCATCCTAGCAGCCCGCCGAAACAGGCCCCGCTGCCCACGGGAGGAGAGAAACCCATGCGCGCCACCCCCTTCGCGATCGCGGCAGCGATCCTGTCCATCGCCCTGGCCGGGCCGACGGCGCAGGAAGCCGCCGACTCTGCCGACTCGCCGGACCTGCCGCTGGAGCCGGCCCGGACGCTGTCGCTCGACACGGACGAGGGCACGTGGATCTCGGTGGACGTCAGCCCGGACGGCGAGACCATCGTCTTCGACCTGCTGGGAGACCTCTACACCGTCCCGTTGGCCGGGGGCGACGCGACGCCGCTCACGGCGGGGATGGCCTACGACAGCCAGCCGCGCTACAGCCCGGACGGGTCGCAGGTGCTCTTCGTCTCGGATCGCGACGGCTCCGAGAACCTGTGGCTGATCGAGGTCGAGTCGCAGGCGACCCGGCAGGTGACCGACGCGCCGGCCAACAACTACGAGTCGCCGGAGTGGCTGCCGGACGGCCACTACGTGGTCGCGGCCGCCGGGGCGGGCGCGCTGGCCGGGGGCGACCGGCGCAACCCGAAGCTGTGGATGTGGCACGTCGACGGCGGCACCGGGATCCAGCTCATCGACGAGCCGGGCTCGCGCCGGATCACCGGGCCGGCCCCGACGCCGGACGGGCGGCACATCTGGTTCGCGCAGCGGGAGCGCCTGTGGCAGTACAACGCCATCTTCCCGCAGTACCAGCTCGGGGTGTACGACCGGGAGACCGGCGAGCAGTACGTGCGGACGTCGCGCTACGGCTCGGCCCTGCGCCCGACGCTCTCGCCCGACGGCGCGTGGCTCGTGTACGGCACGCGGCACGAGGACCGGACCGGCCTGCGGCTGCGCGAGCTCGCCACCGGTGACGAGCGCTGGCTCGCCTATCCCGTCCAGCGCGACGACCAGGAGTCGGTGGCCGGCGCCGACACGCTGCCCGGCATGTCGTTCACCCCGGACTCGTCGGAGGTGGTCGTCTCCTACGGCGGAAAGATCTGGCGCGTCCCGGTCGCCGAGGGGGCCGAGCCGATCCCGGTGCCCTTCCGCGTGCAGACCGAGCTGGAGATCGGACCCGAGCTGGCGTTCGAGTACCCGGTCGACGACAGCCTGCGGTTCACGGTGCGCCAGATCCGCGACGCGGCGCCGTCGCCGGACGGCGGGACGCTGGCGTTCGCGGCGCTCGACCGCCTGTACGTGCGGACCATCCCGGAGGGGGAGCCGCGGCGCCTGACCGAGCTGGACATGGTCGAGGCGCAGCCGGCGTGGTCGCCCGACGGGGCCTGGATCGCGTTCGTCACCTGGTCCCCGGACGGCGGCCACCTCTACAAGGTGCGCGCGGACGGCAGCGCTGCGCCGGTGCGGCTGAGCATCCGCCCCGCCATCTTCCAGTACCCGGCGTGGTCGCCCGACGGCGAGCGGCTGGCCGCCATCCAGGGACCCGCCCGCAGCTTCCGCGAGGCGCCGCGGCAGACCGCGCCCGGCGCCAGCGCCAACATCGTGTCCATCCCGGCCGACGGCGGCGACTGGACGCTGGTGGCGCCCACCGACGGGCGCACCTTCCCCCACACGACGACCGACCCGGACCGCATCTTCCTCTATCACCGCGAGGACGGCCTGGTATCGATCCGCTGGGACGGGACCGACGAGAAGGCCCACGTGAAGGTGAACGGCCCGGCGCCCGCAGGCGGCGGCGATCCGCAGCCGGCGTCCCTGGTGCTGATGGCGCCGTCGGGCGACCGGGCGCTGGCCCAGGTCCGGCTGGATCTCTACACGCTGGCCGTGCCCTACGTCGGCGGCGAGACGCCGGTCGTGTCGGTGGCCGACCCGGAGCGCGCCAGCGTGCCGGTGCGCAAGCTGACCGAGGTGGGCGGACAGTTCCCGGCGTGGAGCGCCGACGGGCGGCGCGCGCACTGGTCGATCGGCAACGCGCACTTCCTCTACGACCTCGACGACGCGGAGGCGGCCGAGGAGGCGGCCCGCGCGGCCGAGGAGGCGGGCGAGGAGGCGGCGGCCGACGACAACGAGGCTGCCGGGGACGATCAGGGCGGCGGAGACGGTCGGGACGGCGTCGGGAACGGCCAGGACGAGCAAGATGCCGGGACGGTCCAGGACAACGATGAAGCCGGAGCAGCGGGCGAGGACGAAGGCGGCGAGGACGCCCCCGCCTACGAGCCGGTCGAGATCCGCGTGGCGGTCGACGCCATCCGCGACATCCCGAACGGCTACGGCGTGCTGCGCGGCGGCCGGGTGATCACGATGCGCGGCGACGAGGTCCTCGAGAACGCGGACGTCGTCGTGCAGGGCAACCGGATCCTCGAGGTCGGCCGCCGCGGGTCGGTGGAATTCCCCGACTTCGCACGCATCATCGAAGTCCCCGGCACGACCATCGTCCCCGGCTTCGTCGACACCCACGCCCACATGCGGCCGAGCTTCGGGATCCACAAGGCGCAGCCGTGGACCTACCTCGCCAACCTCGCCTACGGCGTCACGACGACACGCGACCCGCAGACCGCCACCACCGACGTGCTGACCTACGGCGACCTGGTGGAGACCGGCGGCATCGTCGGCCCGCGCATCTACTCCACCGGACCGGGCGTTTTCAACGCCGAGCAGATCGAGGACCTCGACCACGCGCAGCGCGTGCTGCAGCGCTACAGCGAGTACTACGACACGCAGACCATCAAGATGTACATGTCGGGCAACCGGCAGCAGCGCCAGTGGATCGTCATGGCGGCGAAGCAGCAGAAGCTGCTGCCCACCACCGAGGGCGGGCTCGACATGAAGTACGACCTGGAGATGATCATCGACGGCTACCCGGGGCTGGAGCACTCGTTCCCGATCTTCCCGCTCTACCGCGACGTCGTCAGCCTCGCCGCCCACACCCGCATGGCCTACACGCCGACGCTGCTCGTCTCCTACGGCGGGCCGTTCGGCGAGAACTGGTTCTTCACGCGCGAGAACCCCCACGACGACCCGAAGCTGCGGCGGTTCATCCCCCACGCGGAGCTCGACCGGCTCACACGGCGGCGCGGAGCCGGCGTCGACGCGGGACCGGGCGGCTGGTTCCGCGAGGAGGAGTACGTCTTCCGGCAGCACGCCGAGGGAGTGAAGGCCATCGTGGAGGCCGGCGGCGTGGCCGGGGTGGGCAGCCACGGGCAGCTCCAGGGCCTCGGCTACCACTGGGAGCTGTGGGCCACGCAGTCCGGCGGCCTGTCCGAGCACGACGCGCTGCGCGTCGCCACTGCGCTCGGCGCCGAAGCGATCGGCCTCGACGGCGACCTCGGCTCCATCGAGCCGGGCAGGCTGGCCGACCTCGTGGTGCTGGAAGCCAATCCGCTGGACGACATCCGGAACACCAACCGCATCCGCTACGTGATGAAGAACGGCCGCCTGTACGACGCGGACACGCTCGACGAGACGTGGCCGCGCGAGCGTCCGCTCGGCAACCCGGTGTGGCTGGGGGACGAGCCGGACGGCGTCGCCGCGGGGATCCGGTAGCCGGGTCCCGGGAGAGGTCACCGTGGTTACGGGGGGCCTCGCAAGAGCCCAACAGTCGCACGCGGCCCGGCATAATCGTTTTTCTTGATTCCTACCAGTTTGTAATCATAATATAGGACTCATCACGATTTCACCGCGCGACGCCATGATCGAAGCCGGCCGGGAACGATCGACGTCGCGGCTCGCCGGCTACGCGGCCCTGATCGAGCGGTACGACGTCGACGTCATCCCCAACTGGCACACGTCGCGGGTGGCGGCCAGCGGGGTACGCCGCGTCGATGTCCGTGACGGCATCGTCGAGGAGACCTTCCCGCTCCGCTACCGGCCCGGCGACGAGCTGGGCGATCACCTGGAATTCGCCCTCAAGCACGACGGGACGAACCTCGCGATTCTGGCCACCTTGTTCCGGGTGGCGCCGGAGGACGACCTGCTGGCCTACGTCCGGTCCAGACCCACCGGCAAGTACGCCAGGCGGTTGTGGTTTCTCTACGAGTTCCTGACGGACAGGAGGCTCCCGCTGGAGGACCTGAAGCAGGGAAACTACGTCGACCTGCTGGAGCCGGACGCGTACTACACGGTCGAATCGTCCCGGCGAGCGCGCCGTCAGAGAATCAACGACAACCTGCTGGGGGATCGTCGATTCTGCCCGACAGTCCGCCGCACCGACATCCTGCGGGACTTCGAAGCGGCCGATCTGCCGGCACGCTGCCGGGGCATCGCCGCCCGCTACGCCCCGTCGCTCCTGAAACGGGCGGTCGGCTACCTGTGCGCGAGGGAGACGAAGTCCTCGTTCGAGATCGAGCACATCACGCCCTCGTCCACCCGCGCCGAGCGCTTCGCGGCGCTGCTGCGGCTCGCGCGGCGCGAGGACTTCTGCGGCAGGCCGCAACTGATCGACCTGCAGAACCGCATCGTGGATGCTCGTTTCCGCGATGTCGACTACCGACGCACCCAGAACTACGTCGGCGAGACGGTCGCCCCGGGAGATGAACGAATCCACTTCGTGCCCCCCAGACCGGAGGACCTCGGCGCCCTCATGGACGGCCTGACAGCGGCTCACGAGCGCATGGCGGACGGCAGTGTCTCCGTCGTGATACATGCCGCGGCCATCGGCTACGGATTCGTGTTCCTGCACCCGTTCGAGGACGGCAACGGCCGCATCCACCGCTTCCTGCTTCACAACATCCTCGCCCGGCGCGGCTTTACTCCCGCGGACGTCATGATGCCCGTCTCGGCGACCATGCTGAAGAATGCGAGTGACTACGATGCGTCGCTGGAGGCCTTCTCCACCCCGCTGATGCCCCTGGTGGAGTACACGCTCGACGCCGGCGGGCGCCTGACCGTGCACAACGACACCGCCATCTGGTATCGCTACCCCGACTTGACGGCGCAGGCGGAGGCCCTCTTCCACTTCCTCGACCGGACCATCGATACGGAGCTCGCCGAGGAGCTGACGTTCCTGACCCGCTACGACGCCGCGAGGAGGGCGATCCAGGAGATCGTGGACATGCCCGACCGCCAGATCGATCTCTTCATCCGCTTCTGCGGGCAGAACAACGGCCGGCTCTCGGCCCGCAAGCGCGCGAGCCACTTCGGCCTACTGTCGGACGAAGAAATCGCATCGCTGGAGCAGGCCGTGCAGTCAGCCTACGGCGACGGCTCACCGGGACACTGACGGGCGGGTCGACGGCCGGCGTCGCGGCGATCGGATCGCATCAGCGGTATTGCGTTCTCGCAGGAACGCTATAAGATGCCCGCATGCAGTCGCGGCGCAGCTTTCTGAAGTGGAGCGCCCTCGTCGGCGGCGCGTCCGCGCTCGGCGGCGGCGGGCTGCTGCTCTCCCGGTATCCGACCGGCGGGGCGCCGGCCGGCGTCTCCGGCGCGGGGGCCGCGGCGGCGACCGGCAGCCGGATCGTCCGCACCGCGAACACCCCGGAGTGCCTCCACTGCGCCCTGCTGGCCCACGTCGAGGACGGCCGCCTGGTCAAGGTGACCGGCGATCCCGATTTCAACATCCTCGCCTGCGCCCGCGGCATCTCCCGCATCCGCCAGCTCTACAGTCCCCATCGGCTCAAGTACCCGATGCGGCGGGCGGGCCGGCGGGGCGAGGACCGCTGGGAGCGCATCTCGTGGGAAGAGGCGCTCGACACCATTGCCGAGCGCTACCAACGGATCCTGGAAGAGGACGGCAACCAGGCGTTCCTGGCCTTCGGCGGGACCGGCAACTGGTCGTCGCTCTCTACCGGCGTGCGGGGACTCTACTCCGCCTTCTGGAACCGCTTCGGCGGCAACACGCCGATCATCTCGCAGCTCTGCTGCGCCTCGGTCAGCTCGGGGTTCAACGCGATCTTCGGGGGCGGGCGGTCGGAGTTCCGGGACGAGTGGGTCCACAGCCGCTTCTTCCTGGCCTGGGGCAACAACCCGGCCGTCTCGAACCAGGGCTACATGAAGAACCTCTTCCAGGCCCGGGAAGAGCACGGCGCCAAGTTGATCACCATCGACCCGCGGCTGAGCGAGACGGCGGCGCTGTCGGACCGCTGGGTCCAGATCCGGCCGGGCACCGACGCCGCCTACGCCCTGGGCATGGTCAAGGTGCTGCTCGACGAAGGGCTCTTCGACGAGGAGTACGTCCGCCGGTTCACCAACGCGCCGTTCCTGGTGCGGCTCGGCGAACGGGGCTACGACCTGCAGTCCGAGTCGCGCGCCTGGCCGGCGGGCGGCCAGACGCTGCCGATCGATCTGCGCGACCTGCGGCTGTTGACCGACGGCGGCGGCGGGCCGGGGAGCTTCGTCGTGTGGGACGAGCTCGGCGGACGGCCGGCGGCTCCCGATGCGCCGGGGATACGGCCGGCTCTGCGCGGCAGCTACACGATCGGCGGCGTCCGCTACCAGCCGGTCTTCGAATGGATGCGGGCCAACGCCGCGCGCTACACGCCCGAGGTGGTGCACCGCGTCACCGGCGCCCCGGCCGATTCCATCGCCCCGGTGACGCGGGAGTACGCGGCCGTCAGACCCGCCGCGATCATCCAGAACATGGCCGGCGCGCAGCGCACCGACCACGGCACGCTGACGGTCATCGGCCACCTCTACCTGGCCTCGCTGACCGGCAACGTCGGGATGCTCGGCGGCGGCGTCAACGACAACGGCGGCTACCTGCGGCAGGGCGGGAACATCAACTACCCGGTGCCCGTCCAGCGCAACGAGCCCATCGCCGGCATTCCCGCCACCAAGCTCGGGGAGTACCTGGTCGAGCGCAAGCCGCATCCGATCCGGGCCATCCACGTGGCGGGGACCGGCGTGCTCACCCAGTACCCGAACACGCGGAAGATCATCGCGGGCCTCGACAACATCGATCTGATGGTCGTGCAGGACATCTTCATGACGACGACGGCGCGCTACGCCGACTTCGTCCTGCCGGTGACCACGCTCTTCGAGACCCGGAACCTGCTGGCCGGCGTCCGCAGCCGCTACATCCAGCTCATGCAGCAGGCGATCGAGCCGCTGTTCGAGTCGCGCTCGGACCGCTGGATCCTGACCGAGCTGGCCAGGCGCCTCGGCTTCGGCGACGACTTCGACAAGCCGGACGACGAGTTGCTGCGCCACGTCCTCGAGCCGACCGGGGTGAGCCTCGAGCAGCTCGAGGAGGGTCCGGTCAACCCGATGCCGGACCCGTGGATCCCGTTCGCCGACAAGAAGTTCAATACGCCGTCGGGGCGCATCGAGTTCTTCTCGACGTACCTGCAGGAGCGGGGCTTCGACCCGCTGCTGGAGTACCTGCACCCGGTGGAGGCGCCCTGGGTGGACGAGACCCGGGCCGCGCGCTATCCGCTGCAGCTCATCAACCGCAAGAACCACAACCACGTCAACTCCAGCTTCCACCACCACGACTATCTGACCGAGATCTGGGCCGGCCAGGTGCTGCAGATCCATCCCGAGGACGCGAAGACGCGCGGCATCGAGGACGGGGGCCGCATCCGCGTCTTCAACGACCGCGGGGAGATCGAGGCCATGGCGCAGGTGACCCGCGGCATCCTGCGGGGGGTGGTGAGCGTCACCACCGGCTGGGGCGCCGTGAACGAGAAGCAGACGGCCAGCATCCTGAGCCCGGACAAGTACGAGCCGATCTCGCTGGGCCACACGCTGAACTCGTCGATGGTGGAGGTTGCCGCCGGAGACGCGCCGGCCAGGACGAACGCACCGTCCGGAAGAGACGCGGCATCCAGGAGGGACGCGGCATCCGGGGGGAACACGGCATGAGCGACACCACGAAGCAGGTGGCGTTCTTCTTCGACGCCAACCGCTGCACCGGCTGCCGCACGTGCGAGGTCGCCTGCAAGGTCGAGAACGGGGTCGAGCTGGGTCCGCGCTGGCGCAAGGTGCGGACGGTGGAGGGCGACCAGGACGGCGGGCCCTACATGTACCACGTCTCGATGTCGTGCAATCACTGCGAGGTGCCGGTCTGCGCCGAGGCCTGCCCGTCCGGCGCCATCACCAAGCGGCCCGACGGCATCGTCATCGTCGACGAGAGCAAGTGCATCGGCGCCCGTCTCTGCGCCTGGGCGTGTCCCTACGACGCGCCGCAGTTCAGCGAAGAGACGGGCAAGATGGAGAAGTGCAACTTCTGCTCGCACCGCATCGACGCCGGCACCGGCGGACCCGCCTGCGCCGAGGCGTGCCCGACCAAGGCGCTGCAGTGGGGCACGCTGGACGAGGTGGCCGCCAAGGCGGGCGCCACCGCCGAGTTCGGACCGCTGCCCGACGCCGACATCACGAAGCCGGCGATACGCTTCATCCCGCTCAAGCTCGTCCACTCCTGACCCGCGCCTCGCATGGAGACGCGCGACTGGTCGCTCGTAGTCTTCACGGTCCTGACGCAGGCGGCGGTGGGGGCGTTCCTCACGCTGCAGGTGCTGGAGCGCCTGGCAAAGGGCCGGGGCCATTTCCCGACGCACGCCGGCGGCCCGCTGCCGGCGCCGCTCCTGGTCGTGTTGGCGGTGTTGTCGGTCGGCCTGTTCGCGGCCCTCTTTCATCTCTCCACCCCGCTGCAGGCGGCGCGCGCCGTGGTGAACTTCTCGTCGTCCTGGCTGAGCCGCGAGATCGTCTTCGGGAGCCTGTTCGCGGCGCTGCTGGGTGCGCTCCTGTGGCAGGAATGGCGAACGGCCGGTCCGGCGGCCGCGCGTGCCGCTCCGGAGCGGCACGCGGCGGGGACGGCAGCGTCCGGCCCGGCGCCCGCAACGCCGACGCCCGCCGGCCAGGCATCCACGAGTCCAGCGCCGGCGAATTCCCTGCCGGCAGACCCGACGAGTCTTGCGCCGGCGGCGTGGCTGCCCCGGCTCACCGCAATGGCCGGTCTGGCGTTCATCTGCTGCCAGATCGCCATCTACCTGCTTCCCGCCCAGCCGGCCTGGAACAGCTTCGCCACGCCCGCCGCGTTCGGAGGCACGGCGCTGCGGCTGGGCATCCTCGGCGTGGCCTCCGGGTTGGTGGTGCAGCGCCTCACGATGACGGGCGACGCTCTGTCCGGGAATGAACGCGCGAGCAGCCGGGCAGCGGCGACCCTGCGGGGACTCGCGCTGGCCGGCATCGCGGCGCTGGCGCTGGAGTTCGTCGTCGTTCCGCTCCATCTCGCCGCGCTGAGCGCGAATCCCCTGCCGGCCGCGGCGGCGAGCGTGCAGCGGCTGACCGTCGACTACGGCGGCATCCTCCTGCTGCGGCTGGGATTGCTGGGCGCGGCAGCCGCGGCGCTGGGCGGCGTCGTTGCGAGCATCCGGGGAACCGCCGGGCCATCCGGGCCCCGCGCGCAGCGGCTCGCCGCGGCGCTCACCTGCGGCTCTTTCGGCCTCACCGTGGCGTCGGAGGTGTGCGGGCGCTTCCTGTTCTACGCCATGCAGGTCAGGGTCGGCATTTGACGGACCCCGCGTCGAACGACGCCCCGACCGTCCCGGCCGAATGGCGGCGGCGGCAGGAGATGCAGGCCCTCGCGTACCACTTTCTCGGCCGCTGCTTCTACGAGACGCCGCGCGCGGACTGGCTGGCCGCATTCGCCGGGGACCGGTTGTTCGAGGCCTGGCCCTTCCCGTCCCGCGACGACAGGACCGCCGGGGGGCTGGCATTGCTGGTGCCGTTCTGCGAGGGCTGGGACCCCGCGCAGCTCGGCGCGCTGACCTGGGACTTCAACCGGCTCTTCGTCGGACCTGGCGAGATGCTGGCCGCGCCCTGGGAATCGATCTATCGCAGCAAGACGAAGCTCACGTTCCAGGAGACGACCCTCCAGGTCCGCGAGCTCTACGAGCGGTTCGGCGTGCGGACGCCGGCGATTCATCGCGAGCCGGACGACCACCTCGGGCTCGAGCTGGCCTTCGTGGCGACGCTGTCGGACCTGGCCGCTCAGGCCGCGACGACGGGTGACACGTCCCAGCTCGCCAGGTGCTTCGAAGCCCAGAAGGACTTCCTGCGGGACCACCTGCTCGCGTGGGCGCCCGCGTGCCTGGAGCTCGTCGACAGGCACGCCCAGACCGGCTACTACCGCGGCGCGGCGCTTCTTGCCCTGGGATCGCTCGCGGAATCGGCACGTCTGTGCGGCGCGGGACCGGCGGGGTGATGCGATTGGAGCCGGGAGCCCGTGGTGAAACGCCGCGTAGCACCGAGAGTGGCGAGGTTGGTCGGCACGAACACCAGCGACGACAGCGGGTCCGTGTCCAACGCGCGCCGGAACGCGCTCGCCGCGCGGTGACCTACTCGGCTGGGGCGACTTTCGGCGGCCAGAGATCTCCGAGGCCGAAGGTGACGGCGTCGAAGGGTCGGATGCGGACGGGAGCGTCATCCTGCGCGGTGGCGATCAGCACCCATTCGCCCTCGCGCAGCTCGAAGGCCTCCACGGCGCGGTCGGCGGGGTCGACGAGCCACAGATGACCCACCTGTTCGCGCCCATAGGCGGCGCGCTTGCCGTGCAGGTCGAGCTTGCGGGTCGAAGGCGAGAGCACTTCGCACACCCAGTCGGGGGCCAGCGTGGCGTACGGCGCGTCGGGAAAGACAGGCATCCGCTCCCGCCGCCAACCGGCGAGGTCGGGTACGAGGATGTCCTCGCCCAGATGCAGCTCCGGTTCGTCGATGATCCACCAGCCCCCGGGGCCACCCGCGTCGTGGTGAAATGGACCGCCGATCTTCGTGCCCAGCGACGAACTGGCGTGCGCGTGGCGCATGGCCGGCCGCGGGTTCGTGTGGAGCACGCCGTCAACAACCTCGGCGACCCGATTGGGGGGGGCATCGAGCACGTCCTGGTAGGTCGCCCGACGGCGCTCAACCGAATCATGCTGCAGGATCGCGGTGACTGCGTCGCTCATGTCGCCTCCTGCGACGATTCTATCGCCCGGTGCGATCAAGCATCGGCAGTCGGAGCCTCGCCGACGAGCCGAGCGCGGCCGGGGAACGGACGGCCCGGGTCCGCGCTGGCTACCCGGCGGACCGCCGCCGAGCGCGGCCGGGGCTGGTGCGGCCGTTCGGGGCGGCTGACCTGGCGGCCGTCCTCGCCAGTCTGCCACCAGCCCGCGGCGCCGCGGGCGCGGCTTCGAGTCCGAGGAGGTCGCCCTCGAGCGCGGCCGCCTCGACGCCGTGATCACGGGCTCCTCTTCATGGGCGGATGCGGCGGAGCGAGGTGAGCGCCCTCCGCTGGGCCGACGTCCAGCTCGCGGACGGTGGCGACGTCGTCGTCACCGTCCGCCGCTCGAAGACGAAACCGGTGATCATCCCGACGTCCGGTGCCTGGTCGGCGGCTGCGCGGCCGCGGTCCGTCGCCTGCAGGCAGCGACCGCGCCGGACCCGGCGATTCGGTCGTCGGTCTCGGTGTCGACCAGGTGAACCGCCGGTTTCGCGGCTGCCTGCGCCGCAGCCCCCGCTCAAGGCGGTCCAGAGTGCCGAATCGCGTCGGCAGCAGCCCGCCGGTTGACAGAGAAGGCATGTCATGAATAGAATGAGCATCTGAGTGGGAATATTCTTTATCCTGGAGGTGCAGCACATGCGGAGGGCCCGCCGGTTCACGAGGACTCGGACCAAGTACCGTCACGTCCCCCTTCAGGGTCGAAACTGCTCCAGTTGTGAACGACACGGGGCGGTATTCCACCGCCGAGGCAGGGTGAAGGCCGATGCGTCGCACGACCTCTGTCCCCGGTGCTATCGCGCGGCACGCAACCGCTCCAGACCCCGCGAGCCGCTGTTCTCAAGAGGAGGAAGAGGAGGAGGTACGGTTCATGAAGACCGCTGATCGCATTCGTTCGCACGTGATGGAGCGCTACGTCGATCCGGCGCACAGCCGCGGTGAAGAGACCATCACCGTGGTCGCCGGAGCCGTCCTCCGGGAACTGGGTTTGCGGGGCGACTACGCCCCGAGCGTCTGTTCCGCACTCCGAGCCAGGAAATTCTGCACGGAGAACCATCTCGTCTTGCTCAAGGAGGAGGGCCCGAAATCGAAACAGAGCACGACGACGGCATTCACGTATCGACTTCCCAGGAGTTCAACGCCCGGCGGCACCGGGAGCAGCGCGATCTGGGACCTTCTGGGGGCGGGCGAGGAGACATTCGCGGCGCTCGGGGGAGGCGAGCACTGGCTCAGACGAGAACGAGAGGCGTTCTTCGAGTCCGCCGCAGAAGCAACGCCGGCCAATCCGCGAGGAAACTCGGAGTGATGTCAGTGATGTCACGGATCTACTGGGACACGATGCTCTTCATCTATTGGATCGAGAAGCATCCCACGCATGTCGACGGAATGAGGCGGCTGCTGTCGAGGATGGAGTTGCGCGGCGATCGACTTTGTTCGAGCGCGTTCGGGCTCGCAGAAGTGCTAGTCGGCGCCAGACAGCGCAGCGATCAGCGTCTGGCCGAGGCGGTTCGAGCAGCGATGAGGCCACCTCACGTGGAACTGCTCCCTTTCGACGCTGCCGCTGCCGAGCGCTACGCGGAAATCCGGGCGCAGCATCGAACGACACCGGCCGACTCGATTCACTTGGCGTGCGCAGCGGCCGCTGGCGTAGATCTGTTCTTGACCAACGACATGAGGTTGGCTCGGCTCGACGTACCGGGTATCCGGTTCATCGCCAGCCTCGATGCGCCTGTCCTCTAGGCTAGGACGGCGCACGTACTGGGCCACCATTGGCTCGCTACGGCACCGTACGGGTTGTCGTGGAGCGGACCATCGTAGGAGCACTGGAATGACTGACTCCATGCATGAACTGGAGCACGGGCGGTTGCATTGTCCCGGGACCTCCGGTACTGCGCCTCGGTCCACGATTCCTGCCGCGACAGTTGGTCGATGGACTCACTGTCGCCGGGCGTGAGAGGCCGCCATTCTTCCGGGGGGGCCGCAGGTCTCATGGTGTCGGCCCGGTTCGGTCGATCCAGCGAACCGCTTTTCGAGTATCGGTACCCGCGATTCGGCATGTCAAGCGCCGACGTCCCGCAAGCCCTTTCGGCCCGTTCGACTCGGGCAGGCCACTCGCGCCGGCGCGTACGTGCGCTGGATGCACAGCGGTTGGCGCGTGGTGTCCAGACTCCACCCGGAGTCGAGCCGCTCGCAGCGTCTCGTCCAACGATCCAACTTACCGCAACGCAATGGCTTGGGGGCCGACCGCCGGGTTGGCATCCGGTGTGCTCATTCCGTAGCACGGTGCGGCGAGCTCGCGCGCGACCCTACGGTCGCGTTGGGAGTTTCTCTGCGCGAGAGTCCCACGCAAGCGCGTGGCTGCACGAACGGAGGGCAGGACATGCACACGGAACATCCTCGCGGAAGGTCGGGCGGCCAGGTGTTGCCCGCGGCACTCGCCATCGCCATGGCGATGGCGACCACTTCGATGCCCGCTCTCGCAATGTCCGGTACCGCGGTCTCGTCCACACAGCCGGTCGCGGCGGTTTCGTCCATGCAGGCCGGCACGGCGACCGCAGACGCGGCGGAACCACGCGCCGCCGGGAACGACAACGACATCGACCGGTTCATGGAGCGCGTGCTCGCCAACCGTGACGCCGCACCGTGGCGGCGGCTGGGCGACTTCGTCCTGCGCGAGACCTGGTCGTTCGAGCTCGACGCGCCACCGGAGAGTCGACTGTCCAGCTTTCGGCGCGTGCGCGAGTACGAGTGGTACATCCGCGACGGAACGGCCGTTCGCAGCCCCGTGCGCGTGGACGGCGTCGGCATCGACGACACCGCGCGGCGCGGCTACGAACGGTCCTGGCTGCGGGACGAGGAGCAGCGACGCGCCGGGCTGCTGACGGGGAGTGATACGCGTGGCGCCGAGAGCCGGGGGCTCGTCGACCAGGGAGACCCCGAGCCCCGCTTCGTCACCGACTTCTTCTACTTTCTGGAGTGGACGTTGGAGCCGGGCGAGTACTACTTCGTCGGCCGCGAGACCGTGGCGGGCCGCGAGGTGGTTCGTATCGAGTTCTACCCAACAGGTCCCTTCTGGGAGGAGGCCGGCGAACGGATCAACCGCGGCATGAGAAGGACCTCGATGGTGACGCTCTGGATCGATCCCGAGATTCACCAGATAGTGAGGTACGCTTTCGAGAACGCCGGGCTCGACTTCCTTGGGTTCCGATGGCTCCTGCGGGCCGACGGCCTGCATGCGGTGATGGAGCTGGCGCCTGTCCGCGGCGTCTGGATGCCGGCGCGGATGACCCTCTCCGGTCGTGCCACGACGGCGCTCGGCGAGTACGAGGCGACGCTCACGCAGGAGTTCTTCGACTATCGGCAGGCGGATACGGGAGCCCGGCTCGCCGATCCGGAGAGCGACCGATGAACCCCGCTTGCCGCCTGCGACGCCCACGTTTCACATCGGAACGCGAACGGCGCCTCTGGGCCTGGACGCTGGCCGTCGTGGTGGCGATCTACTCCACCCTCGGCCTGGCACGGACGTTGTTCGCCATGCTGGGGCACCCCGACCTGGGCGTGGGCCTCTTCCTCGTCTGCTGTCTCCTCGTCGTGGCGACGGCGGCGACGCAGGGGCTCAGAGTGCGGCCGGGGGGAGTCGAGATCGCCGTCGCGCTGGGGGTCCTGGCCGCCTATCTGCTGGTGTTCGTCCGCATGTCGATCCCGACGGAACGCTCTCACCTCATCGAGTACGGCGTCGTGGCCCTGTTCATCCACGAAGCTCTCACTGAGCGGGCGAGCCACGGCCGCCGCGTCCCCGCGCCGGCGCTGCTGGCGGTACTGGCGGCGACGCTGATTGGTGTCGTCGACGAGTGCATCCAACTGGTGCTACCCAGCCGCGTGTTCGACCCGATCGACATGCTGTTCAACCTCCTGGCGGCTGCCATGGCGGTAACGGCCAGCTCGGCGCTGCGGTGGGCGCGACAGCGCAACTGGTAGTCGCAGCGCCCCGAAGCGACTGTGACATATTGATGCGTATGCGATATGCTTATGCATCATGCGAACCACCATCCGATTGGCGGACAGCCTCCTGCTGGAAGCAAAGCGGGAGGCGGCCAGGTGCGGCATGACGCTGACGGCGATCATCGAGGAGTCGCTGCGCGCCCGGCTGGCACGCGCGATCGCCGAACCGCGTACGCGCGTCCGGCTCACGACTACCGGGCGCGGCGGCCTGCGTCCGGGAATCGATCTGGCTGACTCGGCATCCCTGCTCGACGTGATGGACGGCGTGGGGTGATTCTTCCCGACGTCAACGTGCTCGTCTACGCCCACCGGGAAGACGCGCGCGATCATCGAGCCTATCGCGACTGGCTGGAAACGACTGCCAACGCCGACGCCGCCTTCGGCCTGAGCGATCTCGTGATCAGCGGATTCGCGCGCATCGTCACCCACCCGCGTATCTTCGCGGCGCCGAGTTCCCTGGCCGAGGCGATGCAATTCGCGGAGGATCTGCGGACCCGCCCCAACCGCGTGGCGGTCTCTCCGGGACCTGACCACTGGCGGATCTTTCGGCGCCTGTGCGACGCCGTGGGCGCCAAGGGTAACCTGGTACCCGACGCTTGGCTCGCCGCGATGGCCATCGAGCACGGCTGCGAGTGGATTACAACCGACGGCGACTTCGCCCGGTTCCCGGGACTCCGATGGCGACATCCCCTGAAGTCATGACGCCCGTGGCCAAGGGTCCGCAAGACAACGTCGACCAGCTCCGCATCGCCTGGACCTGGACGTCGGTCGATGAGGAGCTGCGGGCCGAGAACCCGGTCATCCGCTACCTGGCCGAGGGCCGGCAGTACATCGTCCTGGCGGTAGGCGGCGGGGCCGATACCGAGCAGCTCGTCGCGCTGGCGCTGCCGTAGTTGCAGACCGGTTCACGGAAGCAGACTCACGAAATCCGTCCACGCGGACGTGCCCCGCGCGGGAGCCCCCCGTGGAGGTGAGCCGTCAGCGCTGCGCGAGCATTCCCTCCGGCTGATTGACAGCTTTGTGGCATGTTTTCATACTGAACACATGACCATGATTCAGATTCGCAATGTGCCGGATGCATTGCACCGCCGACTGAAGGCGCGCGCCGCCATGGAGGGCGTCTCGATGTCCCTCTACGTGCTACGGGAAATCGAGAAGGCCCTTGCACGACCGAGTCGACAGGAGTTGCTCCAGGCCATTCGCGAGCAGCCGGAGGTCGTCCTAGATCGTCCGCCGGCAGACGTCCTGCGAGAGGAGCGGAGACTGCGCTGATGGTGCTGGATTCCTCCGGTGCGGTGGAGCTGCTGTTGAACACGGCCCGCGGCAGGCGGCTCGGCGCGAGACTCGCCGACGACACCGAGGTCGTCCACGTACCCCACCTCATCGACGTCGAGATCGCCCACGTGCTGCGGCGCTACGTGCTCGCCGGAACGTTCGACGAGCAGCGCGCGGTGCAGGCGCTCGACCAGTGGCGACAGATCGATGTCGAACGGTACCCGCACGAACCGTTCCTCGACAGAATCTGGAGTCTTCGCAACAATGTCACCGCCTACGATGCGATCTACGTGGCCCTGGCGGCAACGCTCGGGGAATCGCTCGTCACCGGGGACCGGAAGCTGGCCGCCTCGCCGGGGCTGAACGTCCGCGTCGAGTTGGTGTAGTGAGAGGGAGACAAGTCCATGAGGATCGTCATCGTCGCCATCGCGTTGCTCGGCATCGCCGGGGCTGCCGGTGCGGAGGCCGCCCGGCAGGACGAAGGACTGTTCGTCTTCCGCCGCATCTGCAACATCCAGCCGGGGCAGAACGCCGCCGCCCGGACGCTCGCGCGGGAAATGACCGACCTGGTCGAGAGGAACTACCCCGGCGCGGAAATGTCGGTGCAGACGGGTCGCTGGATAACGGGCGCGCAGAACATCGAGCGGCCCGTCGACCAGATCCTCTTCAGCGAACGGCACCTCGACCCCGAAATGCGCCAGGACTTCAGCGAGATCCTCATGGGCAACGACGAGTTCCGGACCCTGCAACGGAGAATGCAGGGGATCGTCGACTTCGTCAGTTGCACCGAGACCGAGTTCCGCGAACGTCCGTAACGGTCGGCAGGCCGCTGGAAGAACGAAGGAGGTCGGCGGCTCAACGGCCCCAGTCGTGACCGACGCGCCGTTGCCGCCGTGCCAGCCTCCGAACCCAACCGGGTATGGCGCCCGGCAGCAACGCCGCAACAACTATAGTTGCGTCTGGAATGCGGAAACCGGACAAGGGAGAGGCGCGATGACGAGACGCACATTCGCACCCGTGGTTCTGGCGGGTCTGCTGGGCATCCTGGCGGCGATTCCGGCCGACGCGCGGGTGGTCCGCATCGAGGTCGAGCGGACGGCGCCGTACGCCGGCGGGAAGGAGTTCGGCGACGCCGGAGCGTTCGAGCGCCTGGACGGCACCGTCCATATGGAGGTCGACCCGGACGACCCGCTCAACGCGATGATCGTCAACCTCGACCGCGCTCCCCGCAACGACCGCGGCAGGGTCGAGTTCAGCGCCCCGTTCTTCCTCATCAAGCCGGTCGATATGGCGCGCGGCAACCGCAAGCTGCTGTACGGCATCAACAACCGGGGCAACGCGATCGAGCTGCCCTTCCAGACCTTCCCGTCGCTGTCGCCGGGAGCCGATCCCGAGTCGGGCGACGGGCTGATATTCCGTCTCGGCTACTCGTTCGTGGACGCGGGTTGGGCCGGCGACGTGACGACGACGGCGACGCGGCTCGGCGCGAACCTGCCGGTCGCGGTGCAGGCCGACGGCAGCCCGATCGTCTCCCGGACCCGCATCGAGTACCCGTCGGATCCGACGGCGGCCGGCACGGTTACGCACACGTTGCCGCTCAAGGGGAACGACCGCTTCTCGAGCTACGAGACGGCCGACACCGATACGGCGCACTCCACGCTCACCGTCCGCGACGCCATCGACGGCGAGCGCCGGCCGGTCGCGGCCGACCGCTGGGCGTTCGGCACCTGTCCGTCGGGCGAGGCGTCGCTCTCGCCCTCGACCACCGACATCTGCCTCTTCGACGGCTTCGACCCCGACAAGGTGTACGAGCTGATCTACCCGGCGCAGAACCCGTGGGTCATGGGCCTCGGCTACGCGGTCACCCGGGACGTCGCCTCGTTCCTGCGCTACGAGACCGCCGACGACGCCGGGACGCCGAACCCGCTGGCCGCGAGCGCCGGCGCGACCGGCATCCGCCGCGCCTACGGCCTCGGCATCTCGTCGACGGGCATGTACCTGCGCGACTGGCTCTACCTCGGCTTCAACGAGGACGAGGCGCACCGCCGCGTCTTCGATGCGGTCCGCATCCACATCCCCGGCACGCACCGGCTGTTCGCCAACGTCGAGTTCTCGGACCCGAACATCTACTCCCGGCAGGACCGCACGTCCGACTTCACGTCGCAGTCGTATCCGCCGCTCACCTACGCGGTGACCACCGATCCGGTGACCGGAGTCCGCGACGGCATCCTGAAGCGGCCCGCCACCGACCCGCTCGTCTTCCACGTCGACACGAGCAACGAGTTCTGGCAGATGAAGGCGTCGCTGAACGTCCACGACGGCCACGGAGACCCGGTGCCCATCCCGGACAACGTCCGCCTGTACCTGCTGGCCAGTCACCCGCACGGCGGGGCCGCCGGCGTCGGCCGGATGCCCGTCGACCGCGGGGCGTGCGAGTACGTCACGAACACCTACCGCAGCGCGGCGCCGGCGATGCGGGCCCTGCTCGTCGCGCTCGACGCGTGGGCCGACCGCGGCACCGAGCCGCCCCCGAGCAGCTACCCCGACGTGCGGCGGGGGACGCTGGCGAGCGTCGACGAGGTGGGGCGGACGTTCCCGGCCATCCCCGGCGTCGCCTTCCCGACCCGGGCGAACGGGCTGCACGCCCTCGATTTCGGCCCCACGTTCGGACCGCAGGGCGGCCGGCAGACCGTGTTGCCGCCGACCCGCGGCGGCTCGTACCGGGTGCTCGTGCCTACGACCGACCGCGACGGGCACGACGTCGCCGGGATCCACACGGTGGACATCGCGGCGCCGGTCGGGACCAACACCGGCTGGAACCTGCACGCGGCCGGCCCCCGCGGGCGCGACCTGTGCTCGCTGACCGGGTCGTTCTTCCCGTTCTCCCGGACGCGCGCGGAGCGGGAGGCCAACGGGGATCCGCGCCTGTCGCTGGAGGAACGCTACGGCGACCACGCCGGCTTCGTCACCGCGGTGCGGCGCGCCGCCGGCGAGTCGGTCGCCCGCCGGCTGCTGCTGCCCGAGGACGCCGAGGTGCTGATCCGGATGGCGGAGGAAAGCGATGTCCTGCGGTAACCGATTCGAGGTATCGACCATGCGATGGATCCATGCACTGACGGCGGCGGTGGCAGCGGCGGCGGCGTGCCTGGCCGCCGGTCCGGCCGAGGCGCAGTACGGGGCGCCGGCCGACGGCGAGTGGCGCAGCTATGCCGGCGACAGCGGGAGCACGAAATACTCGCCGCTCGACCAGATCACGGCCGACAACTTCGGCGGCCTCGAGGTGCGGTGGCACTGGAGGTCGGTGGACTCGCACCTGGTCCACTCCACCCCCGGCGGCGACTCGCTGGTGGCGGCCGACACCCTGTTCGACATCCTGCAGGCGGAGGAGCCGGACCTGTGGACGGCGTTCGACGGCGTGCGGCAGACGCGCACGCAGCCGTCGATCCGCTCGCTGGTGGCGACGCCGCTCATGGTGGACGGCGTCCTCTACGTCAGCACACCCCTCTACCGGGCCGCGGCCATCGACGCCCGGACCGGCGAGACGCTGTGGGTGCACGATCCGCGCGCCTACGAGTCGGGGAACCCCGCCATCGCGCAGTGGCGCCACCGCGGCGTGGCGTACTGGGAGAACGACGGCGACGCCCGCATCGTGTGGGCCACCGGCGACGGCTTCCTCATCGCGGTGGACGCGAAGACCGGGATCCCCGCTCCGGATTTCGGCGACAACGGCCGGGTCGATCTGATGGACGGCGTGCCGCGCGCGACCCGCGGCGAACGCGACATCCTGAACCTGCTGCCGCTCTCCTCGCAGTCGCCGCCGCTCGTCATCCGCGACACCATCATCGTCGGCTCGACCATCAACGACCGGACCATCACCCGCGAGGCGACGCCGGGCTTCGCCCGCGCCTACGACGTGCGCACCGGCCGCCACCGGTGGGACTTCCACACCGTGCCGCAGAGCGCGGACGAGTTCGGGTCGGACACCTGGCTGGACGAGTCGTGGCGCTACAGCGGCAACACGAACATCTGGTCGATGATGAGCGGCGACGAGGAGCTCGGCTGGGTCTACCTGCCCATCGGCACGCCGACGAACGACTACTACGGCGGGCACCGGCTCGGCGACAACCTCTTCGCCGAGAGCATCGTGGCGGTCGACGTCGAGACCGGCCAGCGGCAGTGGCACTTCCAGACCATCCACCACGGCCTCTGGGACTACGACCTGCCGGCGGCCCCGAACCTGCTGGACGTCACCGTCGACGGCCGGGAGATCAAGGCGGTGGCGCAGGTCAGCAAGCAGGGCTTCGTCTACGTCTTCGACCGGATCACCGGCGAGCCGATTTGGCCCATCGAGGAGCTGCCGGTGGCGACCGACACCGACCTGGAGGGCGAGATCCTGTCGCCGACCCAGCCCTTCCCGACGAGGCCGGCGGCGTTCGAGTACCAGGGCACCTCCATCGACGACCTCGTCGACTTCACGCCCGAGATCCGGCAGATGGCCGTCGAGGCGGTCGAGGGCTTCCGGCTCGGACCGCTCTATACGCCGCAGACCCTGCGCGGCACCATCATGCGGCCCCCCGTCGGTGGCGGCGCAAGCTGGTCCGGCGCGGCCGTCGATCCCGAGACCGGCTACCTCTACGTCCCGTCGTTCAACGGCCACTCGACCATCCGGCTCACCGAGCCGGAGCCGCACGAGCCATCGACCCTGCGCTACATTCGGCGCTCGATAGCGGCGGGCCCCGTCATGCCGCGCGGGCTGCCGCTGTGGAAGCCGCCCTACACGCGCATGACCGCCATCGACATGAACACCGGTGAGCACGCGTGGATGATCCCCACCGGCAACGGCGATCGGATCCGCAACCACCCCATGCTGCGCGGCCTCGACCTGCCCCCGCTCGGCGGCGACGCCGGCCGCAGCGGGCCTCTTCTGACGAAGACGCTGCTGATTCAAGCGCTGACGGCGGGCGGCACCGACGGCGGACCGCGGCTGGTGGCCTACGACAAGGCGAGCGGGGCCGAGATCGCGTCGCTGGACCTGCCCGGCGGGGCGCTCGGGGCGCCGATGACCTACCTGCTCGACGGCGTGCAGCACATCGCGCTGACCGTGGGTGGGGAGGTGCCCGGGCTGATCGCGTTCCGGTTGCCGGAGGCTGCCGGAGTGAGGTGAGGATACATCGTTGCATCACATCACTGAAGTCCTGCGTCTTGATCAGCGGTTGCGTGCACCTGCAAGATGACTGAGATAATCTCTCTCTTGACAAGCATTGCAGCATGCCTGTCGGCATTGCGGCTTTTGTCGTAGTGCGACAAACTATAAACAGAGAACAGCATCCTACAGACCGGAGCTGGTTCTCGTGAAGACGCCTGTGGCGTTTCAGGGCTTTGAGAAAACCGAGGACTTCCCCAGAATTGCCGACGAGAACAACCGTACGCGCGTTTCGATTCCAGTGGTCAACGTCGGACTCGGGGCTGCAAGGGATCTAAGAATTTCCTGGAGATTCCCAGTCGAGCAAATGGTTTCGTCAGCCAACCGTTTCGCGCAGAAGTCTCTCGCACGCGCCTACTTCGATTACGATCGTGGCTGGTTGTCCATGAAGCCCGAGAAACGGTGGGCAATCAAATGTAGGCCGGAGGACGAAGCAAGGCCGGCCCCCGCTTCGACGAGCGCGGACATCGTCGTCCCGCAGCCGCTGCATCACCGAGTCGTCGATGTTGAGCGTCGTCTTCAATATGGAAAACCATATCACGGTTCCGTCCGAGAGCAATGGGAGACGCCGAGCGCCGTCGACCTGCTGTCGATGGTCAGCCTGACGCGCCGTCGGCCTGAAAGGTGCGGGAGAAGCTGTCATGACCACCGTTGCGGTTCACGTCCACCCTGACGCCTCGTCGGCCCGCGGCGGAGAAACGCTTTTCGAGACGGTCGCCGAGGAGGCCTTTCGTCACTATGCGCGCGTGTGGAAGCCGGGGACTCTGGCGGTCAATCGCGTATACCTGCGCAAGCAGATCCTGCCGTGGTTCGGCAGCCGTCCGATCACCGAGGTCACACGAACCGACGTGCAGCGCCGGTTCGCTTCCCTGCACACGACGCCGGCCGCGGCGGACCGCTCGCTTCCGATTCTGTCCGTGATCTTCGCCATGTTTTCGCGAGCTGCGCGGCGATGCAGAGCGTGCCGCTGCCCGTCGTCTCGCGCCTGCTCGGCCACGCCGGGACCCGGATGACCCTGCGCTACGCGCACGTCTGCGATCGGGAGACCGAAGCGGCAGCCGAACGCGTCGGGGAGGCGCTGGCAGCCGTCCTGGCCGGGTCACCGGCCGCTGCAGGCCGGGAACCTGCTTGACGCGCCGGACGAAGATCCGAATGGTGAACTTGACACCCAACTGTGCAGGTGCGATCCTGCCGGCGCAATGGAAACCGTGAACGCCCTGGAGCTTCGTCAATCCCTCGGCAAGGTGCTCGATCGGCTCGAACGCGGCGGCGAGCCCATTCTGGTGTGCCGTCGGCGAACCCCCGCCGCGGCCCTGGTGAGCCTGAGGGACTACCGGGAACGCTTCGTCGACCGGGACGCCGACGATCAGCGGAGAAAAGTCGTGGCGCGGTTGCGGCAACTGAAGTTCGAGTCGCCGGCCGCCGGAACGGCGCTGGACGTGCTGAGAGACCTGCGGTCGTGATAGTCGTCGATGCGTCGGTAGCGATCAAGTGGTTCGTGACGGAGGAACCACTTGTCGACGAAGCCGCGCAGGTGCTCGACGAGATCGGACGCGACCCCGCACCATACGCCGTCCCGGATCTCTTCATGAACGAACTGCTCGCGGTGTTGTGCCGCCTGCCCCGGAGTCGGTCGCCGAAAGTACAGGAAGCCCTGTCGCTGGTCGAGGCGCTCGGCATGGCCCGGGTCGGAAACGGGCACGAGCTGCTCGGGCTCGCAGCCGACTTCGCCGGGCGGTGGAACCTGTCGGGGTACGACGCGGTGTATGTGGCCCTCGCCGCACTGTCGGACGGCGTGTGGCTGACGGCCGATGCCCGGGCCGCCCGCCGCATTCCCAGGTCCAGCCTCGTGCAGTTGCTCGGCCCGTAGCGCGTAGATCGCTAGCGGAGTCTCCCTTGAAACTGCCCCCGAAGAAGCTGATCGAGGTCGCTCTGCCGCTCGATGCCATCAACCGGGCAGCGGCGCGGGAGAAGTCGATTCGCCACGGCCATCCGTCGACCCTGCACCTGTGGTGGGCGCGGCGGCCCCTGGCCGCGGCCCGGGCCGTAATCTTCGCGCAGATGGTCGATGATCCGTCCGAGTACGTCGACGTGCTGCTGTCGGATCCGGCGAAGAAACGCGCGGCGCAGCGGGCGCTCAAGAAGCGCGGGGCGGATCCGAGCGACCGGCAGGCGCTCGCCGACATGGCGGCAGCACTCGAACGCGAGCGGCTGTTCGGGATTCTGGCAGCGTTGGTGCAAGGGGAGAACACGACCAACGAGGATGTGTTGAGGCGGGCGCGCACAGAGATCTGGCAGAGCTGGCGGCGGGCCTGTGCCGAGCACGCCGACCACCCCCGCGCGGCGAACTTGTTCGATCGACACACCCTGCCCGCCTTCCACGACCCGTTCGCCGGCGGAGGCTCGCTGCCGCCCGAAGCGCAGCGGCTGGGAGTTGAAGCGCACGCCAGCGACCTGAATCCGGTGGCGGTCTTGATCAACAAGGCGATGATCGAGATCCCGCCGAAGTTCGCCGGCCGGCCGCCGGTGAACCCGGAGACGCGGAACGAGCCGACGGTCGTCGACCGGACGTGGATGGGCGCACAGGGCCTGGCCGACGATGTCCGCCACTACGGCCGGTGGATGCGCGATGAGGCGGAGAAACGGATTGGACATCTGTATCCGCGAGTCGAGATCACACCGGAGATCGTACGGGAGCGACCGGACCTGAAGCCCTATCGGGGCCGGAAGCTGACCGTCATCGCATGGCTATGGGCGCGGACGGTCAAGAGCCCGAACCCGGCATTCGCTGACGTGGACGTGCCGCTGGCGTCGACGTTCGCCGGCAGAACGGAACAGGGCGGCCTGTTCGGCGACGCCGCCGGGAACGTTGGAGAGGAAGCGTGACCGCCGCCGCGCGCCGCCGGCGGGGGAGCTGTCCATGTCGTTGATGTCTCGGGAGCTGCGCCAGGTCTGGGACGCGTTGCGCGCCAGCAAGGGGGAACGCGACGAGGCGCTGGCGGAGGTCCGCATCCAGAAGCTGCGCGGCATCCGGGATCTCCGCTTCACGTTCGAGTATCCGGTCTGCGTCCTCGCCGGACCGAACGGCTGCGGCAAGTCGACCGTGCTGTTTGCCTGCGCCTGCGCGTACGACGTGCCCGGACGGCCGGCGCGCGACTTCGCCCCGGGCACCCTGTTTCCGGACTTCACCAGCCGGCAGCAGGACGTATCGTCCGATGCGGCGCAGGAGACCGATATCGAGTTCCACTACCTGCACCGGGGCGAGCGGGTCTCCATGTCCTGGAGGCGTCGCCGGGCGTGGAGACGACGCTTCACCAGTCGCAACGGCGAACGACAGCCGCAGCGGCCCGTCTATCTGCGCACCCTCGCCAACCTCACCAACCCGTCCGAGGTGCGCAGCCTGCTGCGGCTCGGCCGCAGGCAGGTGCGCACCGCGACGTTCGACGCCGAGCTGCTGACCTTCGCCCACCGCATCCTGCCGTGGCGCTACCGCGGCCTGTCGGTCATCAGCGGACCGGAGAGCGACCTGCTGTTCGCCGAGATCGAGGGCCCCGGACAGACGCGCTACTCCGAGTTCCACATGTCCTCGGGAGAACGGTCGATCCTGCGGATCTCCAAGGAGGTCGCGCGGCTCGACGCGGCACTGGTCCTCATCGACGAGATAGACACCGGCCTGCATCCCTACACGCAGCAGCAGGCGATGCTCGAACTGCAGCGCAGCGCGCTGCGCCGGAACCTGCAGATCATCGTGGCGTCGCACAGCCCCGTCATCCTCGACAGCGTGCCGGCGGAGGCCCGGATATTCCTCGACCGCGACGACGACACCGGAGAGGTGCGCCGCGTGCCGGCCCATCGCGACCTCTTCCAGAAGGCGCTGTACGGCGCCTCGCAGGACCAGCTCTCCATACTGTGCGAGGACGCGGTCGCCGAGGGCGTGATTCGCGGCGTGCTCGACGTGCTGAACGTCGAGCTGGAACTGCAGCACGGCGACGTCGTCATCGGGCGCAACTCGGGGCGGAACGAGTTCCCGGGGCACGTCCGGACGCTGTCGAAGTTCGACCGGCTGTCAAACTTCATCCTGGTCCTCGACGGCGACTCCCGGGGGCTGGAGGAAGAGCTGCATGCCATTGCCCAGCGGCACGGACAGGCCGTGCACGTGTTGTTCCTGCCGGGCGACGGCCCACCGGAGCAGTGGCTGTGGGACACCGTGCGGAAACGACCGGACGCGTATGCGGAGCGGCTCGGGCTGAGCGCGGCCGACATGCAGCGGTCGATGCGCCACCTCGAGCACCTGGTCGACGGCGCCGTCCAGCAGCGGGAGGACATGGCCAAGGTCGCCATCCGCTCCCTGGCGCACCGGCTCCAGCGCATGGTCCCGGACGTCGCCCGCATCGTCGGCCGGCACGAAACGCGGACACAAGCGCTGTACGAGCTGGTGTACGGGCTGAAGAAACTGATCGAGCAGTGGCGGCGATTGTGACGCGCGCGGCTTCCCTTCATGCTTCACGCACTTGAACGGCAGACCTGGAAACAGGCGCGGCAGCAGGCCGTCGAGGAGGACCCGCATCGATTCCTCCTCGAGGAGCAGAACGAGTCGGCTCACTCCGGGTCCGACCCTTCGAAGAGCCCCTGCTTCCAGAGGGCGCCCGGCAGATCACCCTCGGCGTGCAGGTTGCGCAACAGTTCGCTGTCCGACGCGCGCCGGACCGTCGCGAAACCACCCTCCTTGACGAGCCAGTAGATCCCAGAAACCGGGCCACCTGGGCGACGTTATCGCCGCGAGCCGACAGGTGTTCCGCGTAACCTGCCTCCGCGCTCGGCCGGGCGTCCTGGATGTGGAAAATCGGATATATGCCAACTCTCCAAGAGCTCGCTGAGCTCCGCGGCGGCGTGGTACTCCTTGAACTGCCCGAGTCCCTTGATCGCAAGTGCACTCGGATCCTCAAGGTCAATCACCTTGTCCTTTCGCTCTTCCCCGCCCCACACGTCGCTGACAATCGCCGCGCCCTTGCCCCGTGATACCTCGACGAAGTGTGACGAGGGGCCCTCGTCGCGGCTCCTTTCGAATACCGTGAGGAGCTCGCGCTGAACTACCGGCCGGTCGTTTTCGTGGGTGATATCCACATCGCGACAGGCGCTCCAGATGGTCTGGGTGCCGCCACGCGTTGGCCATCCCGGCCTCGACAAGCGTCGAATACGCGCGTTGCTCCACGGCCGCGACGGCCGCCGCTGCGAGCCAGCGCCCGGCCCGCGCGGCGTCGATTTCCGCCTGTACATCGTCAGTGCTGGAATCGGAGGCCGCCAGCCTCTCGTCGAGCAACCGGCTGCAGGCGCCGCGCTTCCGCTCGCTCCATCTCCTCACGCACGCGCTGGATCCGCGTGGCGTCCATCGCGTCGTGCACGAGCTGCCGGCCCTCCAGGAGGTCCTGCAACGCGGTGCGATCGAGCGCCTGATCGACGGCAGTGTCCAACCGGGCCCGCACCTCCGGCTGCTCGCCGTAACGGATGGCGTTGAGCAGCAGCTCGCGCAACGGCCGCCCCTCGAACTCCAGCTTTCCGATCACGTCGAAGACCTGGTCGCCGAGCGCCTGCCGGGCCTGTTCCAGCTTCTCCAGCAGGCGCCGGTAGACGTCGCCCTCGCGCGTGTCGTCCGCGACCAGGTTCCACAGATGACAGACCTCGGTCTGGCCAATCCGGTGGATGCGCCCGAAGCGTTGTTCCAGCCGATTCGGATTCCGGTCACATCGCCCACGAACCGATCCTTCCGGCGTCGCTCCCCGATCAGCACGTGAGCAGGGTCAGTAGTGCTCTATGCTACCTTCTTCTTGCCCTACCCACAGTTCTACCCGTTCCGTACTTGCACCGGTGAGTTCTGTTACCAGAGCCTTCCTCCGCTCGTTGATGTTCCAGCTCCGCCGACCCGCCCGACGCGCTCTCAATGTCCACCATTCCTCGGCGACGCCGATTCCGTAAGGCCGCAGGCGCCCCGAGGGACCGGCGCGCGTGCTGGTCGCGCCGATCGACAAACGGCCTTCGATTGTCCAGGAAGAGCTGGGCCGTTGACATCTGACAATTCGCGGCCGCCGGTGTCACATCGGCGTGAGGATGACCGCCGCCCGGGTGAAGTAGATTGCGGTCCGCGACTCGAATCCCGAGTCGACGCCGAACAGCAGCCAGGCTCGGCCATCGGAAGGGATCGAGATCGGCATCGGCGTGGATCGGTCCGGAAAGGACTTGCGCTCCCACTGGCGCGGCTGCCCGCAGCTTCCGGAGTTGGCGACGTTGCCGAGCACCACGGCCTGCGTGCCGGCGGCGGACTGGTTTCCGATGTCGACGTTCATCCGCAGGTAGGAACCGTCAAGGACCGGGAGCGGTTCGAGGGCGGTGACGCCGGCCTTGATCCAGACGCTCTCGCCCGGCGCGCCGCCGACGCCGACGCACCCGGCCGGCGTGTCGGTGGCGATCTCGACGCTGACGGTGACGCCATAGCGCCCGCCCGGCGACAGCCCGCCGATGGATCCCTTGAAGAACATGAAGAGATCGTCGCTCCGGTTGACGCCCGACAGGAACAAGGCGGACTGCGGCTCCAGCGGGCGCGGGAGGGCGCGGTAGCCGGAAGTCAGCTCGTAGGAATCCGCGTGGTCGGGCGGATAGTCGGCGAAGCCTGCGACGAACCCCTGTGGCCCGCGACTGAAGTCGAAGGTGAAGGTCAACGCGTCCGTCGGCTGCGTCGGATGGCCGGAGCAACCGCCGATGAGCGTACCGAACAGCAGTGTGACGGCAGAGAAGCCGGGCCGCGAGCAGCGCATCGTCCACGATACATTCCAAATCGCGTAGTCAGCGGCGACGATGGCAGGACGGCGCACTGTGCCTGGCGGATGGCGGGTGCCAAAGGTGGCGCCCCGTGCCTCGACAGGTCAGGCATCGTGGTAGAAGTTCTACCAGAGAACGCCTCTTGGCACTCGGCCCCGGGCTTCGTCGTGGGGCCGGGCGAAGTATCCTGACTGGTACGCGTCGCCCCGCACGCCGGCGTGCGACGTCATGGCTCATCGACCCGGCCGACCCCAGACTCGTTGGAGGCTTCGCCGAGCGGTGTGGAAGGAGATCCGGGATGCATGCTGACACCGCGGAGCGTGGCCGAGCCAGGTCCGAGGTGGAGTCGTACACCATCGACGGGGTCGCCTACCGGGTGCACCCCGCCGCACTGCTCTTTCCGCTGCTCGATGGGAAGGAGCGAGAGCAGCTCGTCGGTGATGTCCGGAAGCGCGGCGTCCGCGAGCCGGTCGTGATCTGGCGCGGGCAGCTTCTCGACGGCCGCAACCGCGTCGAGGCCGCCCGGCAGGCCAACGTGCCTGTTCCGGTCAGGCAGCTCGATGACGATGTCGACCCCTTCGGCTTCGTCCTCTCGGCGAACGCCTTCCGCCGGCACATGACGGCGTCGCAGCTCGCGATGACCTGTGCCCGGGTCCACGAGGAGTGGACCAGGTATCTTCACGGCGAGTCTCTTCGCCGGGCTGTCGAAGAGGCCGAGCGTTCCGGTTCCGACACGGGTCGCCATCCGGCCGTCGATGGTCCGGGTGACGGCCCCGGAGCCGCCGCAACGGGGACATCGCGGCCGTCCCCTCGCGCAGACCCGATTCCTGACGCCCCTGGCCTGAAGGTCCTGGCCGCGAAGATGGGTACCCCCTACAGGACTGCCTCCCGTGCGTCGAGCGTTCGGAGGTCCGCACCGGATCTGGAGGCGCCGGTTCTCGACGGCACGATCACCGTGCACGATGCGCACGAGATCCGGCTTCTTCCCAGGCCGCAGCGGCAGCGAGCCGTCGAGGCGGTCAAGACCGGTCAGGCCCGGACGGCGCGGCATGCGGTCGGTCCGCCAGCCCGTGAGGATCCGAATCTTCCCCGGCCGCAGCGGCAGCGGACCGTCGAGGCGGTCAAGACCGGTCGGGCCCGGACGGCGCGGCATGCGGGCGGTCGGCCAACGCCCGAGGATACGAGCACGAAGCGGCGGGCCGGTAACGCCGGTGATGCCGGTCCGCGGCCCGCGCCGCCGGATCCGCCGCCGCAGGTTGCTGCCGGTGCGCGCGACATCAGCGACAGGACGGCATCGACGCCGTCGGAGTCGGATCCGTCGCCCCAGGTTGCTGCCGGTGCGCGCGACAGGGAACCGAGCCCTGTTGCCGCCGGGTGCGGCTTGCCTTCGGCGATGCTCGCCCGCGTTCGTGACGCCTTCGGCGGCATCGACATCGCTGTCTGCTCGTCGGCGGCAGAGCGGGAAGTCCTGCGCGCGGGAACGTGGCAGCGGAACGGGGACGGGGCGGCCGAATCCTGGAGCGGCAAGGTCTATCTTCGTCCGCGCCTCGATCAGGTGGCCCGATGCGCTGACAGGCTGCTGTCCGGTCTCGATGCCGCCGCAGTCACCCGCGCGGCGCTGCTCGCACCGACGGAACTGACCGAGCCCTGGTTTCATCGAGCTCTCGCTCACGAACACCTCTCCGTCGTCGTCCTCGAGTATGGTCGCCGCTCGCCTCGGCCGCGTGGCGCGGCGGAGACCGGTACATCCCGCGGCAGGACGGGGCTGTTCGTCTTCGGCGTCTCGGAGCCGCCGCCGGCGTTCATCGAGGCCTTCGGCACTTGGGGCCACGTTCTGGCTCCCTGGCGCCAGGCTCCTTCGGCCGGCATCATCGCCACGCTCAAGGCGCCGCTGAAGGAGATGGCGACCGCCCTCTGGAAGAACATCGAGAAGTGGACGGAGTTCTAGAAACTGCCCGAATCCGCCGGCCACGGCAATGACATGCGCCAGCCGCCAGCCGCCGGAGAAGCCATCAGCGACACGTCAGCGATCGCGGTGCCTGAACAAACCGGACCAGCAGCTCGGCGGACAGCCTGACGCTCCGTCAGCGCATCGGGACTGGACCGGTGGGTCACTCCGCGGCCTCGTCGGAGCCGAGAATCGACACGCCGCACGGCGCGGTGAAGTCGTTCGGCGGGAGATTGCCGGTATTCACCGTACCGACCGGCTCGAAACAGAGCACATACGCATCCTCCTCCGCGGAAGTGCGGTGCTCGACGCCGCGCGGAACCAGCACGCACTCTCCACTTTCCATATCCACCCGGCGGTCGCGGAACTCGACCGAGAACCGTCCCTTCCACACCAGGAAGAACTCGTCGGCATCGTCATGGCGGTGCCAGGGAAAGACGCCCTTCGCGCGCACGAGCTTCACTTCCTGTCCATTGAGCCTGGCGATGACGCGCGGACTCCAGGTTTCATCGAGGCGATTGCAACTCTCCTCCACACTGATCTTCGTCTTCATATCCGCCCTCCGCCCCGGATACCTGCCCGCTAGTCGGCCGCCGACATCTCGACGCGGCGAAAGATCCGGCGGCGTCGCGGCTCACTGCAACTCGCCTGCTCGCGAGTCCGTCCGTCAGCGTTCCTTCCGGAACACCGCGGCGTAGTGGGCGGCGATCGGCCAGTCGGCGGTCTCTACGTGGGTCAGCCCCGCCGCGGTGGCCTCCGCCACGACCCGCTCGTCGTCGGCCCAGTGCGGCCAGCCCCTGAGGAGGCGCAGGATGCCGTTGAACTCCAGATCGACGATTACCAGGCGGCCGCCGGGCTTGAGCGAGGCGTAGAGGTTGGCGTTGTACGCCGCCGGGTCGGTCAGGTGGTGGTAGACGCGGCGCAGGAAGATCGCCTCGCAGCAGCCCGGATCCAGGTTCGTCTCGTGTTCGCCGGCCTCGACGACCGTGACGTTGCCGAGCCCGGCCGCGGCGACGGTTTCCCGGATGTCGTCGCGACGGCTCGCGGACAGCTCGGTCGCGAACACGTGCCCGGCTTCACCGACCACCGCGGCGACCTCGACGCTCAACCACCCGTCGCCGGCCCCGATGTCGGCCACGGTGTCGCCTGCCCGGATGTCGAGGAGACGGGCAAGACGATCGACTTCGGTCTCCCCGTCGCGGCCGATGAACAGCACAACGGCGATCACCAGCACGGCGCCGGCCAGCCAGCGGGCAACGTTCTTTCGATTGTCCATCGAAGGTAGTGACGTGGATCGGATCCCCGGTGTTCCGAGCCGGCCTGCATCCCGGCGCAACCGGGAGCGCCACCCGCAGTCCGTGACGCACCGCTTCGTACCGCCCACACGGTGCGCACCGGCAGCGCGGCACGGACGGCCAGGACTCGTCCGTCGTGACCCGGAACGCCGCCCACCGGTGCCGGAGCGCGGCCAGCGGGTCGACACGGGACGCCCGGTGCGCCGGAACGAACCCGGCGCCCAGCGCCACGACGGCCATTGCCAACGCCGCCGCCACAGCCCGGCCGCGCCCCCGAGAACGGCCAGGAGGCACGACTCGGTCAGCACTTGCGTCACCAGGTGCCGCCGCGTCGCGCCGAGCGAGAGCCGCACGGCCATCTCGGACGCGCGGGCGGCGGATCGCGCCAGCAACAGGTTCGCGATGTTGGCGCACGCGATCAGAAGGACGACGGCGGTGACCCCGAGGAGGAGCAGGAGGGGCACGCTCACGCTGTCGTGCATGCGGCTCTGTCGGCGCCGTCCTTCCTCGATCGGCAGGGGCTTGGCGACGAAGCGCGCCAGGGTCTCGCCGCGCACGTCCGTCTGGAGCGGCGCCTCGACGTCCGTCAGGATGCTGCGGTACAGCGGTACAGGGGCGCGACCGCCGCGCGGGCCTGGTCGATGGAGACTTGGGGCTGCAGGCGGGCGAACAGGTAGAGGCAGTAATTCCGCCGGTCTTCGAAGCGGCCCTCGTCCTGGACAGGACCGACGGGATCGAGCTGCCGGACGATGCCGGTCAGCAGCCTTTCCTTTTCTGCTAGCGTTTTCCGTATGCAGGAGCCTGTCGTCTCTGCCGCTGCGGCCCGTGCCCTCGCTGCCAGTCCGCGTCCGGGTCCGGATGCCCCGCGCATTCACCCCACCGCTCTCGTTGCCCGCGATACCCGGATCGCACCCGACGTCGTCGTCGGCCAGGGCGCCCTGGTCGGCGTCGCCACCAGCCTTGCTCCTGGTGTCGACATCGGTCGAGACGCGGTCATCGGCGCCCGCGTCCACATAGGCCCGTCTTGTGTCGTAGGTGCCGAGGCAACCTTGTCCGACGGCGTAAGGCTCGAGCACGGTGCCGTCGTCATGCCGCGTGTGCGTGTGGGACCGGCTACGATTGTCGGCGCCCGTTCGGTCGTCGATTCGGGGTCGGTCGTCGGTTCGCATTGCACGTTCCATCCGGATTGCTACGTAGGAGAGAACGTGCGTGCCGGGGTCGATGTCCTTGTCGCCTCCGGCGCCACCGTTGGGGACGGCGCCATTCGCCATCCGCTGTCCGAGCGTGTCCTGTCGTATCCGCCCCTTACGCTCGGTGACGGCGCCCGCATCGGTCCCGCCGTCGCCGTCGCCCCGGGTGCCGCGGTCGGCCACGGCACGCACGTCGACCAGGACACGGTGATCGGCCCTTCCGCGCGGCTCGGGGCTTTCGTGCGCGTGTCGTCGAGCGTGCGCGTGGCGCCCCACGCCGAGGTGGGTGATCATTCCACGCTCGCCTCTTGTTGTGCCGTGGACGGGCTGGTCGGCCGCAACTGCCGCCTCGGCCGCGACGTGACGGTTGCAGCCGGGACCCGGGTCGCGGACGGCGTTCAAGTGCAGCCGGGCGTGCGCGTCCGCTCGGGCATGCCCGCTTCGTCCGGGTCCCTCGCGTCTCTCACCCCGCCGAGCGCGCCCCAGGTCTCGCTCAGGGCTTCCGATCGGCCCCGCACCGTGCTCGGGCGCGTTCTGGCTCCGCTGCGTGTCGGGGCTCGCGCGATCTGGCCGGGCTCGTAGACAGTTCCGATCATCCGAGCCGCAGCGGCATCATCAGGTGCTTCGCGCCGCCGTGACGGAGGCGAAGCTCGCGGACAGTTGGTCGAGATTGTCGAGAATCGTGTCGGCGGCCTCGCACCGCTGGAACCAGAACCGGTCGAGATCGGCCTGCCGCTCGACGGGACCCCGATAGTGCTGTCGCACGCCGTACTCGCTACGAATGAGCTGAACCGCCCAGACCTGCGGAGCGAACTGGATGTCGGAGCGCGCGATTTCCGGGTTCGCCCGGAAATACGCCTTCACGAAGGCGACGGCCTTGTCCCGCCATCCGGGATCGGCCGTCACGATTTCCGGAGCGAGCGCGGCCCGGCCGATCTCGAAGGCGGGCAGGAACAGCTCGGGCGGCCGGAAATCGACGACAGCGACCAGCTCGCCCCGGCGAAACAGGATGTTCTGGATGCTGTAATCGCCATGCACCACCTGTCGCGCCAGCGGAGGCAGCGCGGCGAGGAGAGCGGCGGCTTTCGGCAGCAGCTTCAGTCGCCGATGCAGAAGCGCCACCGTCCGCCGGTCGAACTCGTCCTGCTCTCCCCTCCCCTCGATGGTCGCGACATGGCGCTCGAACGCCGCCCGCTTGCGCCGCTCGTCGAGAGCCAGCCACTCCATGGCGGTGTCGCGGAGACCCGCCCGGCCACGCAGGCAGGCGTGCAGGCGGCCGAGCGTGTCGCCGGCCGACGCCATCTCCGAGCTCGAGAGTGCGACCCCGGAGGTCGTATCGGGAACGTACTCGACGAGTGCGAAGGCCAGCGCTCCCTCCGACCGGAGAAGCTCGCCGCCGATGGAAGGTATGACGCGCGGCACCGGTATCCCCGCCGCCCGCGCCTCCTGCGACAGCCTCAGTGCGACCGTCTCTCCGGCGATGTCGGCATCCGGCGGGTACTGCTTCAGGAAGTAGTCCGCCGCGGGTGTATGCACCCGCCAGTTGGTGGTCCCCATGCCCTTCGCGATCCGAGCGATGGAGTGCACTTCGAAGCCATAGTGCCTCTTGACCGCATCCGTCAGGCGCGTCGCGGTAGTACCCTCAGGCGTCATCGCAGGGTGGATTCAGTTTGGTGATCACGCAGTCTCCCGGAGCGCTACCAGCGGGTCGATCCTCGTCGCGCGCCAAGCGGCCAGGAAGCTCGCCGCCGCGCACACGGCGAGAAGCAACGCGGTGAGAACCCCGAGCATCCCCGCCTCCCGCGGCGCCACGCCGAAGAGCAGCGGTCGGAGCAACTCGCTGGAGGCCAGCGCCACCCCGAGGCCGATGGCCGCGCCGAGCAACGTGCAACGCACCGCCTGCCCCCAGACGAGACGCAGCACGTCGACCGCCTGCGCGCCCAGCGCCCGCCGCACGCCGATCTCCTTCGTCCTCCGGGTGACGCCGTAGGCGACGGTGCCGAAGAGGCCGATGGCCGCCAGTCCCGTCGCCAGCGCGGCCAGCAGCGTTGCCATCGTCATGTTGAACCGCCACGGACGCATGACTTCGTCGACAAGGCCGCGCAACGGCGTGACGGACTCGATCACGAAGTTGGGATCCGCCTGTTGCACCTCGGACCGCAGCGCCGCGGCGAGTCCCGCCGGATCGCCTTGCGTGCGGATCACCAGGTGGTTCAGGCTCATCGACACCTGGGTGAACGGCACGTAGAGGTCGAATCGTCCGCGCTCGAGCTCCCGGTATCGTGCGTCCTCGACGACACCGACGACCGTTTGCCACGGTGCATTGCCGGACTCCGACTCCGACTCCGCGCCGATCGCGATCAGGCGTCGGCCCACGGCGTCTCCGGACGGCCAGAGGTATCGTGCCAGCGATTCGCTGACCATGACCGCGGCGGGGGCGTCGGTGGTGTCCCGGTCCGTAAACGTGCGCCCCGCCATGAGATCGATGCCCATGGCCGCGAAGTAGCCTGGCGATACGGACAGCACGGCGACCGGCGGCCGTTCGGGCCGGTCGGGCCCGTCGAGAGGCTCCCCCTCCAGCACCACGCCGCCGTCCATTCCGACGACACCGTGCTCGAAGGGCAAGAGCAAGGTCCCGCCAGCGGCCTCCACACCGCGCAGATCCCGGACGCGGGCCAGGAGCTCCCGGTAGGCGGTCCGCCGCAGATCGTCGGCCTCGTACGCCCCGTCCCGAGGGGTGAGGGTAAGCGTGAGCACAGCGGCGGGCCGGTAGCCGAGGTCGATCCGCGCCAGGTTCAGGTAGCTGGACGTGAGAAGGCCGGCCCCGACCGTCAGCACGAGCGCCATCGCGACCTGGGAGACGACGAGCAGGTTGCGGGCGCCGGCCCCCGCACGCCCGGTCGTCGCACCGTGTGCGCCGTCGCGGAGCCACGCGACAAGTGACAGCCGCCCGGGCCACGGGGAAGCCGCCACGGTCATCGCGAGCCCGAGGGCGATAGCGAGCACCGCGCCGAGCGTGACCGCGGCGCCGTTCACCGAGGCCTGCTCCAGCCTGGGCAGGTCCGCGGGGCCGAACGCGGAAAGGACCGGAAGGGCCGCCGACGCGAGCGCCATCCCACCCGCCGCCGCGGCTCCGGTGACGATCAGCGTCTCCATCAGGTGAGCGCGAAAGAGACGTCCCTGGCCGATCCCGAGCGCACATTGCACCGCGACGTCCCGCCGGCGCGACTGCGACCGCACGATCATCAGTCCCGTCACGTTGGCGCCTGCAATCAGCAGCAGGAGCATCCCGCCACCGAAGAGAACGAACAGGGCCGCTTCGGCGCTGCCGAAGATGGTGTCCGTCAGCCGGGTGATGACCACCCGCCGCGTACCCCACCGCGAGAAGTGCGCCCCCCACAGCCCCGGCACGATGACGTCCATCTCCGCCCGCGCCTGATCCAGCGTGCGGCCCGGCGCCAGGCGGCCGATCACGTAGAGGACCCCGAGGCCGCGCTGCATGCCGGCGTCCATCTCGTGCTGACGGAAGACCCCGGCCAGCTCCCGGCCGACCGGCGTCCACACCTCGGCGCCGAGGGGAAACTGGAACGCGGGCGGCATGACGCCGACCACGGTGAACGGCTCGCGCCGCGCGCCGACCGGCACGGTCGAGCCCACCACGTCGGGATCCATGTCGAAGTACTGCCGCCACGCGGCGTGGCTCAGCACCATCACGCGCTCTGCCTCTGCCCCGTCCTCTTCCGGCAGGAACGTCCGGCCGAGGAGCGCCTCCGATCCCAGCGTGTCGAAGAACGACGCCGAGACGGCGCTGATGGTCAACCGGACCGGCGGGTCCTCCTGTACCTCCACCTGTCCCCAGGTGGTCGACCCCATCGCGGCCATGTCCGCGAACGAGTCGGCCTGCGCACGCCAGTCCTCGAAGTTCGGCAGCGACACCTCGATGTGCGGGTTGTCGGTGTTGTCGTCCTTCTCCCACATGACGACGAGGTCGCGCAGATTCGCGAACGGCAACGGCCGCAGGAGTACGGCATCCACCACGGCGAAGAGGCCGACGGCCAGACCGAGGCCGAGGGCCAGCGTGAGCGCCGCGGTGAGACTGAAGCCAGGTTGTCTGAGCAGGCCGCGGAGCGCGTAGCGCAGGTCCTGGCGGCATTCATCGGCGAACCGGAGGCCGCGCGCCTGCCGGCAGTCGTCGTTCACGTCAACTCTCCCAGTTTCGCAAGAGGCAGGATACCCGAGGGGACGGTCCCTTATCGGCGGCGGGGGACCCCCGACCACACCCAGATCACGTAGTCGACGAGAGGCGGGTCTCCGCCAAGCTGACGGACTGCATTCTGTCATGATCCGGTGTCCTGGAAGATGCGATGCCGGCCGGTCACGTGATCTGGCTGAACGGCGCCTTCGGCGCGGGGAAGACGACGGTCGCCCGCGCCCTTGCGTCACGTCTGCCTGGCGCCCTGATTGTGGATCCCGAGGATATCGGCAGGATGCTGCGCAAGATTCTCCCGGAGGCTCTGCGCCCCTCGGACTTCCAGGACATCCCATCCTGGCGACGCTTGACGGTCGCAACCATCGAGAGCCTGCTCCGCGATCAGCCGGGGTCGCTGGTCGTGCCGATGACGGTCGTCGAGCCTGCCTACTTCGACGAGACGGTCGGCCTTCTGCGCCGAAGGGGCGTCACTGTGCATCACTTCACCCTCGCGGCCAGCGCGAAGACCATCCGCCGGCGGCTCCTGTGGCGCCTCACTGCACCGTGGGCGACATGGTGGGCGTTGCGCCGAGTGCAGCGCTGCACAAGTGCTTTGCGGTCGCCTCTGTTCGCGACCCACGTGGACACCGAGAACAGGTCGCTGCCCGACATCGTGGCAACCATTGCCCGTGATGTGCTAGCATCGGATGCGTGCGCACCACGATAAACATCGACGACGATGTGCTCCTTGCCGCCCGGGGTCTGGCGCGCCGTGACGGCAGCAGCGTCGGTGCGGTGATCTCCGAGCTCGCCCGCAAGGGACTGAACGGGGCCTCGTCGGATGACAGGGGCCCGGACAACGACGGCTTCCACGGATTCCGGCCGTTGCCGAAGCGCGGCAAGCCGGTCACCAACGAGTTGATCGACCGGCTGCGCGAGGACGGACCCTATTAGTCCGCGGCGAGGTCGACTTGCGTGCACTGCTGGACATCAACGTCCTCCTGGCCCTCCTCGACCGTGATCACATTCAGCACGAACAGGGCCGGCGATGGTTCCAGCAGGAGGTTCACCACGGCTGGGCGTCCTGCGCCGTCACCCAGAACGGCTTCATCCGCATCCTGAGCCAGCCGAGCTATCCGAGCCCCGTATCCACCTCGCAGGCGATGCGGCTTCTGGCCACGGCTGCATCGACCCCGCATCACGAATACTGGGGCAGCGATGTTTCGATTCTCGACGGGACCATCTTCGATCACTCGCGCATTCACGGCCCGCGACAGCTCACCGACGTCTACCTGCTCGGCCTGGCGGCCCACCACGGCGGCCGCCTCGTCACCTTCGATCGGACGATCGCGCTCGCCGCGGTGCGGACCGCAAGCCCGGACAACCTCGTCGTCCTGTGAGGCGATTGACCCCGCTGCCATGCCCATGTATAAACACGTATCTACTCTCGGCATCTTCTCGCAGAGTGGGGACGGAACCGACATGGAGACACGCATCGGAAAGTGGGGCAACAGCCTCGCGTTGAGGATTCCGCAGTCCATCGCTGCGCGGGTGGGCATCACCTTGAACGCGGCGGTCGAGCTGACGCCGCAGGGTGAGCAGCTCGTGGTCTCCGTACTGGAGCGACCCGGTACCGAGCTGGATGACCTGCTGGCCCGTGTGACCGAGGACAACGTCCACGGCGAGGTCGAGACCGGCGCCTCCGTGGGGGACGAAGCGTGGTGACCTCTCCCCGCCGTGTCCCCGAGCGTGGGGACGCGGTCTGGATCGATTTCGACCCGCAGTCGGGAAGGGAGCAGGCAGGACGCCGTCCCGCGGTCGTGCTCTCGCCGGCCGCGTACAACGGCAAGGTCGGCTTGGCGTTGTTTTGCCCGATCACCAGCCGCGTCAAGGGGTATCCGTTCGAGGTTGCCCTTCCGGATGGGTTCGGTGTCGCCGGCGTCATCCTCGCGGACCAGGTGAAGAGCCTGGATTGGCGCATGCGCAGCGCGACGGTGATCGGGGCGCTCCCGAGCGAAACGGTCGCCGCGGTCCTGCGCAAGGTCAATCTGCTCCTGACACCGTCCGGAGCGTCCTGAGGAACGACACCGAGTTCGGCCTCGCGGCCTATTTCTGCAGCCGCGACACCGACCGCGTCCGGCGCGTCTCCGAAGGCCTGGAGTACGGCATCGTCGGCGTCAACGAGGGGATCATCTCGAACGAGGTGGCACCGCGGCGGCGTCAAGGAGTCGGGGATCGGCCGCGAGGGGTCGAAGTACGGCATGGACGACTTCGTCGAGATCAAGTACCTCTGCAATGGGCGGCATCGACGGCTGACCCGGGGGCAATCGAGCCGCATCAGCGGCACGGGTCGACCCGGCGCAGACCCTCGAAGCGCAGGAAGTCCGTGTCGGTCGTGTAGAGCACGTAGCCTCGCTGCTGCGCCAGGGTCGCCAGGTGAGCGTCGGTGGTCATGTTGCCGGCCGTGCCGATGCGCTCCAGATTGGCCCGCAGTCCAGTGAAGTGCCGGTCCGACGGGTGCGGGACGTGCACGTGCGGGAGCCGCAACCAGCTCTCGATGCGGTCGAGCACGTCGCCGACAGCCAGCGGCCGGAGGAGGATGCGTGGATGGGTAGTGATCCGAACGAACCCGAGCATCACCACCCAGGCGAGACCGACGCCCTCGGTCCCCGCGAGACACCCGTCCCACCACCGTCTGGCCGGCCCGTGCACGGGAGAGTCGCTGTTGTGCGCGTGCACGAGCAGGTTGACGTCCGGCAGGATCATCGCTTCCGGTGGAGGGATTCGGCGGCGGCCTCGGCCTCTAGCTCGTCCGAGAGTTGATTGAGCCTGTCGAGATCGACGCCCGGCCGGAAGCCGAAGGAGTGCGGAATGGTCTTCGGCGCCTGGACGTCGCGCGGCGCCATCTCCCGCGACAGCCCCGCGCGCAGTGTCCTGTTCACCATCTCCTTGAACGACACGCCGAGCGTGGCCGCCTGCTGCCGGAGCACCGCCGCCAGGTCGTCGTCCAGCGTCAGCGTCGTCCGCATCGCGCACGCATCGTAGATGCTCTCTCGATTGATGTCAAGACATCAACCACGGGCCGGCGTGCAACAGGCTGCCGCCTGAGGGCTGCGCCATAGAACGGCGCAGACACCTGGTCTACAATCCGCTTCTATCGACAACGTTCTGAAGGGAGGGCCGGATGCGCCACCGTCATCTCGCCGCGTTCGTAACGGTTGTCGTCATCGGAGTTCTGACGTCGGTCCCCATCGCCGGGCAGAACCAGGCCCAGGAGGCCGCGGCCGAGGAGGCGGCATGGACGCTGCCTCGCACCCCCGCCGGACACCCGGATCTGCAGGGCTACTGGACGACCCAGACGTTCACTCCGCTCGAGCGCCCCGAGCGTCTCGCCGACCAGGAGTTCCTCTCGGACGAGGAGGCGGCCGTGCTGCAGCAGCAGCTCACCGCCGAGGGCGTCGACCCCCTGCGGGGGGACGCCATCGCCATCGAGGACCCCGAGGCCCGGGAGCAGGCGCTCTACCAGGAGAACCGCGACCGGTCGTACGTGCACTACGACAACCAGGTCTGGCTGCGCACGCCGGTGCCCAAGGGCCTGTCCACGCAGCGCACGTCGCTGATCACGTCTCCTCCGACCGGCCGGATTCCGCCGATGACGCCGGCGGGCGCCGCGCGGGTGGAGCACGAGCGCCGGATGGCCTCCGTATTCGACGGCCACGAGACCCGCCCCCTGATGGAGCGCTGCGTCGTATGGACGCACGAGGGCCCGCCGCTGCTGCCGCCGGCGTACAACGACATCCACCAGATCTTCCAGACCGAGGACCACTTCGTGCTGTTCACGGAGCTGGCGACCAACCCGCCGCGCATCATGCCGCTCGACGGGCGTCCGGGCATCCCGGACGGGATTCGCCAGTTCGGGGGCAACTCGCGCGCCCGCTGGGAGGGAGACACGCTGGTCGTCGAGACCGACCACTTCATCGCCCGGCGGAACTACCGCGGCGCGAACCAGTTCCGGCACGTCGAGGAGCGCTTCACCCGCATCGCGGAGGACGAGATCCGCTACGAGTTCACGATCACGGACCCGACGACGTGGACCAGCCCGTGGGGCGGCGTGGTGCCGATGCTCCGCACCGAGGGGCCGATGTTCGAGTACGCCTGCCACGAGGGCAATCACGACATCCGGCACATCCTGGAGATCAACCGCAACCTCGAGCGGCAGGCGGCCGAGGCGGAGGCCGGGGGCTCGAAGTAGGGTCCTCCGCGTACGGCAAGCGGTCGAGGACGAGACGATCTTCCTCACCAAGCTGGAGCAGGACATCCAGGTGCTGGATCCGGCCGAGACCCGGCTCGTGCCGGATCCGTCGCCGGGCTTCGCGGGCAGCCGGATCTACCTGGAGAGCCAGCTCCGACGGTGCACTACCTCTGCATGACGGGCGAGCCGGGCGGTTCATAATATATTCTGAGAAGATATATCGGATGCCGGTCATCGGCCGGCATCCTCCGGCAGGGAGATGCGCATGAATACGATTGGCACGCGGGCGGCGGACGCGGATCGCGACAGGACCGCCAAGCAGAGCGCGGGGAAGGACGCGAATCGCGGACGCGCGGCGAAGAGGAAGGCCGGAACCGCGGAGGCGGCGGCTCCCGGGCCGCCCGATGGCCGCAAGTTCGCCCGTGTGTTCATGTCCGGGCGCTCGCAGGCGGTGCGGCTGCCGAAGGAGTTCCGCTTCGACGTCGACCGCGTGATCATTCGCCGTGAGGGCCGGCACGTCGTCCTGAGCCCCCCGTTCAAGGACTGGGAGGACTACTGGGAGAACGGCGCGCGCTTCACGGACGATTTCTACGAGGCGATGGAGGAGCTGGACAAGGAAGAGCTGCCGCTCGAAGAGAGGGAGCCGTTCGATTGAAGGTCATGCTCGACACGGATACGTGCATCCATACTCGCAAGCGCTCACCCGGCTTCGCGCCGCGGCTGTCGCTCGAACACTGCGGCGTATCGGTCATCGTGGTGGGGGAACTGGAGTGGGGTGTGTCGCGCTCGCGTCGTATCGAGGAGAACCAGGCCGCCCTGCGAGACTGGCTCGTATCCGTGCAGGTGGTCGAACTCGATACGCGCGTCGCACGAGAGTACGGTCGCCTGCGGGCGCACCTGCGCGCCATCGGCCAGCCCATCGGCCCCAACGACCTGTGGATCGCCGCTCACGCCCTGGCCCGGGACGTGCCATTGATCACGCACAACTTGTCCGAGTTCCAGCGCGTGCCGGAACTGTCGGTCGAAACCTGGATGACGGCGTAGACCCATGCCCGCCGCGACGGCCGCCGCCTTACACCGGCATCCACAACGAGCACGAGTTCTACAGCCACCACTATCTGTCGGAGATCGGCAACGAGGCCATCCGCTACCTGCGCGACGTGTGCCACCACGGCGCCCGGGTCGACGTGCCCCGGTCCGGCATCATCCGCCGGTGATGAACTCCAGATAGCTCTCCCGGTCGACGACCCGGAATAAAATCGGACCGGAAACCCGCTCCCGTGCCCGCCTGGGACGGCCGGGCGGGCGTTCCGTCGCTCTTCCAGTCTTCCCCGATGAGCCGGTTTCCTTCCCGTCTTCGCACTCCCAGGTAGTCCGCGACGGCACGCCCCGTTGCACCGAGCGCCGTGAAGTGGCTGCAACCGGGCTTCGCCCCGAAGGGCGAGCTGCCGCGGGCGAAATCGGGCCGCGGCGGCATCCGGCCCCGCGGCGGGACGAAGGGAGGAAGTCCGATGGCAACGACAGGGACGATGGCGGCGACGGCAACGGTCGCGGCGGCGAGGCGGGCGCCGGTGGCGGCCCGCGGGACGGCGACCGCCCCGGCGGCGACGGCGGGAGCCAACCACGTGCGCGAGCACTGCAGCATCCTAGCCGACGTGGAGAAGCGCGCCCTGATCCGGATGGCGGCCCGGCTGCCGCGTTGGATCAACGCGGATCACCTGACGGCGCTCGGCCTGCTCGCCATGGTCGGGGTCGGGGCGTCGTACTGGGCCTCGCGGTGGCACGAGCCGGCGCTGCTCGGCGCGGTCGCCGGGCTGGCCCTGAACTGGTTCGGCGACAGCCTGGACGGGACGGTCGCGCGCGTCCGGAACCACCAGCGGCCGCGCTACGGCTTCTACGTCGACCACGTGGTCGACGTCACGAGCATGGCGCTGCTGTGCGCCGGCCTGGCGCTGTCGCCGCACATGAGCCCGGTGATGGCGCTGCTGCTGCTGGCCGCCTACCTGATGGTCTCGGCCGAGGCCTATCTGGCGACGCACGCCTGCGGCGTCTTCCGTATTTCGCTGCTGAAGGTGGGACCGACCGAGCTCCGCATCCTGCTGGCCGTGGGCACCCTGCGGCTGCTGACCAACGGCGCCGAGGTCGAGCTGCTCGGCGGCACGTGGTTGCTCT
The DNA here is from genome assembly GCA_963662835.3 of Vicinamibacterales bacterium. Classification (GTDB taxonomy): domain Bacteria; phylum Acidobacteriota; class Vicinamibacteria; order Vicinamibacterales; family UBA8438; genus WTFV01. The sequence goes on along the minus strand of CAXXVU020000002.1, from coordinate 1,661,382 downwards.
TCGACGTCGGCGGCGGCGTGGCGGCGGCCGGGCTGTTCGGCGCCCTCGTCTTCTCGGCGATCCGCAACGGGCTGGCGCTGTATCGCGCCGAGCCGCTCCCCCGCTGACCGATGGCAGAGACACATGGCGCGGCGCCGCGCGCGCACCCGCGGCGCCGCCGGACTCGATTCCCGGAAACCGTGAGGGGGTTGCGCAGATGGCTGGCATTCAACGCCGTCGGAACGATGGGCGTGGCCGTGCAGCTCGTGACGCTGGTGAGCCTGACCGAGGCGCTGGGCCTGAACTACCTGGTCGCGACGCTGCTGGCGGTGGAGACGGCCATTCTCCACAACTTCGCCTGGCACGAGCACTGGACCTGGCGCGACCGGAGCCCCGGGATCCACGGGCGGTGGACGCGCCTGGCGTGGTTCAACCTGGTGATCGGCGCCCTCTCGATCTCGAGCAATCTCGTTCTGACGGCGCTCTACGTGAACACGTTGGGCGTTCACTACGCAATCGCAAACCTGATGGCTGTCGCGACGTGCTCGCTGCTGACGTTCGTCGCGAGCGACCGCTTCGTTTTTCGCACATGCAGCGGAGGAGAGGACATGATGACTGGCGGAAGCGTCTCGAAGAGGCAGGACCGGCAACCGATCGGGAAGTTGGCGACGGTCCGGGCGGGGCTGGCGGTGGTTCTCGCGGCGGCGTGCACGCAGGGTCTCGCCGCGGCGGAGCTGCAGGATGAAACGATCGCGGCGTGGGGGCGCTACGTGCAGGCAACCGAGCAGCGCATCGCGCGCGAGCTCGCCGCCGACGACGCCCGCGCCCTCGAGCCCGGCAATCGATTCCTGGCGCAGGATTTCGGCGCCGACGCGGCCCGCGCGCGCCGAGACGTGCTGGCCGGCGACGTGCGCATCCACCGGATGGAGACGCTCGACGCGAACGGAGCGCGCATCGAGGTGCCGAAGGGCGCCGTCCATCACTGGCGCGGCAGCGTGCTCATCCCGGGCGCCACGCTCGACGAGGTCCTCCACGGCCTCATGCACGGCGCCGACCTGACGCGGATGCGGAACGGCGTCGTCGAGTCGCGGGTGCTCGACCGCGACGGCGACCGGCTGCACGTCTTCCTGAAGCTGCGCCGCAAGCAGTTGATCACCGTGCACTACAACACCGAGCACCGTGTGCGGTACACGCGCCACCGCCCCGGGGCAGCGTCGAGCCGGAGCGTCTCGACCCGGATCGCCGAGCTGGCCGACGCCGGATCGCCGGCCGAGCGGGAGAAACCGATCGGGCGCGACCGGGGGTTCATGTGGCGGCTGAACTCCTACTGGCGCTATCAGCAGACCGACGCCGGCGTCATCGTCGAATGCGAGTCGCTGAGCCTGAGCCGCGGCATTCCGCGCGCCATACGCTGGATGGCGACCCCCCTCGTCAATCGCACGGCGCGCCAGGTGCTGACCCGCACGTTGACGTCGATGGCCGCCGCCCTGAGCGGGAGAGAACCGTCCGGGATGGAGCCGGCCGCCACGCTCGTCCGCCGGCCCCGAGCGGGCGCCGCGAGGGGAACCACGGAAGCGGGAAGCGAAATCCCCTCCGCCGGAAGCCCAAAAGACGGACAATAGATGCCGAGCAGGAAATGGGGACATGATGCCGAAGGCACTGCAGTGGACGAGGCGGCCGGAGCAACCGGCCGGCGCGGCTCCGGACGCCCGTCGCAGAATCCCCGTTGCCCACCGCGGACTTCCGGCCGTACGGATCGCGCTGGCGGCTGCGCTCCTGGCCGGAAGCGTTGCCGCCGCCCGGGCGGCGGAGCTGCAGCCCCGGACGGTCGCGGCCTGGGACCGCTATGTCGCGGCTACCGAGCAGCGCATCGCGGCGGAGCTCGAGCACGAGCGCCCCGACCGCTTCCTCGTGCGGGACTTCGGCGGCGACGCGGCCGACGCGCGCCGCGAGATCCTCGCCGGGCGGATTCGCATCGACAGGCTGGAAACCCGCGAAGCGGAGGGAGAGCGGATCAAGGTGCCGAAGGGCGCCATCCACCACTGGCTCGGCAGCGCCCTCATTCCGGACGTCACGCTCGAGGAGGTCCTGCATGCGCTGATCTACGCGGTCGAGCCGGAGGAACTGCAGGACGACGTGATCGAATCGCGCGTGCTCGGCCGGCCCGGCGACGACCGGCTGGAGCTGTTCCTCAAGCTGCGTTCCACGCAGGTCATCACCGTGCACTTCAACAGCGAGCACACGGCGGCGTACTCCCGCCACCGGCCGGGCAGGGCGTCGAGCCGCACCATCGCGAACCGCATCGCCGAGCTGGACGGCGCAGGCACCACCGACGAACGCGAGAAGCCGGTCGGCCGCGACCGCGGCTTCCTCTGGCGGCTGAACACCTACTGGCGGTACCAGGAGGTCGACGCGGGCGTCATCGCCGAGGTCGAGTCCCTGAGCCTGAGCCGGGGCATCCCGCGCCTCCTGCGGTGGATGGTGTCGCCGTTGATCAACCGTGCGGCCCGGGGAACCCTGTCGCGGACGCTGGTGTCGATGGCCGACGTGCTGAGCGCCCGCGCGCCCGGCGCGTTGGCCACGGCCGCCCGCGGCCTGCAGCCCTGACCGCGGCACCCCGCAACGGGCACTTCCAGCCGGCCGGCGGCGAACCCGGCGCGCCTCCCGTCGCAGCATGAGATACGCTGGGCAACCGGTGGCTGACTGCAACCCGCGACCACGCCGGCGGCCCCTGCGTCCACTGCCGCGGCCCGACCCGGCCGAGCGGCGGGTGATCGACGGCTGGGTGCGCGTCGTGCCCGGAGTCGTGGCTGCGCACGTGCTCCTGCTGGCGACGCTGTGGGCCCGGCCGGGACACCTGGCCCTGTGGCTGTGGTACGCGGCGCCGATCGCCCTGGCGCTTGCGACCGCCGTCCTGCTCGTCGCCTCGCTGCGTTCCGCCCACCGCTGGAAGCACGGCGCCAACGTCTGGCAATTGCTGGCCTACGTGGGCTTGTTCGCGGTGATCTTCACGCTGCCGGTCTACGATCCGTACCCTTCCTCGTACGACGAACGGCCGAGCCGCGTGCCGTTCCGCCTGCCCCTCGACGAACCGCTGACCGTCGCCTGGGGCGGGTCGACCTCGGAGGTCAACTACCACGTGTTCCTTCCCGACCAGCGCTGGGCGTACGATCTGGTCGTCACGCACGAAGGACGCACGTTCCGCACGGATGGGGTCGCCCTCGACGACTACCACGCGTACGGCCTGCCGGTGTACGCGCCGGCGGCGGGCGAGGTCTTCGTGGCGCACGACGGGGAGCCGGAGGTCGCGATCGGTGCGACGCGCTGGGGCATGGCCGGTCTGGGCAATCACGTCGGCATCGAGGTGGCGCCGCGCGAGTACCTGTTCATCGGCCACATGCAGCCGGGAACCGTCGCCGTCTCCCGCGGCGAGCGCGTCACCGCCGGCCAGTTGCTGGGGCTCGTCGGCAACTCGGGCAACAGCAGCGAGCCGCATGTGCACCTGCACCTGCAGGATTCCACGCATCCCTACTTCGGGGAAGGCATCCCGTTCCACTTCCACGGGTACCGGCAGGCAGACCGCATCGTGGCGCGCGGCATGCCGGAAGGCGGCCGGCGCGGCGGGCTGTACCGCGGCGCGCAGGTGGCACACGCAGGGGCGGCGGCGGCGGCCGGCGGGAGCCGATGACCGTGAGCCGCGGTTGGCACGACGTCGATGCCTCCGTCCTTCTCGGCCCTTGCGCCGGGCGCGCCGGGGCTCCTGCGGATGGAGGTCGACAGGAACGAATGGAGCATCCGCACGCCCCGCAGCGCACCGGCGAGGCGCGCTCCGGACTTTGCATTCTGCACGGTCAGGGAGTAGGCTGGATTTCAGACTGCAGTTGCGGACCCGCTCGCTTCACCCCCATCGAGCATCCAGGAGACCCGACGAGGTTGGCCGTCCCGCCTCGAACGTTCTTCGCTGCGATGGATTAGCGGGGGCCAGCCGCGACCGCACGGGGCGTCACGGAAGGAGTCACGGATGGGCCGGAGGTTGTACGTCGGTAACATTCCGTTCGCCGCGGGAGAGGACGATCTTCGCGATCTCTTCTCGCGGTTCGGAACCATCGATTCGGTATATATCGTCACCGACCGGGCGACGGGACGCCCGCGCGGCTTTGCGTTCGTCGAGATGGTCAACGACGAGGACGCCCAGAAGGCAGTCAGCGAGCTGGATCAGACCGAGTTCCAGGGCCGCCGGCTGGCCGTCAACGAGGCCCGGCCCCGTGCGCCGCGCCCGGACGGACCACCCGACGACGGCTACGGCGGCGGCCGCCGCCGCGAGCCGCGCTGGTAGGTACTGGTAGCCAGGCGGGGCGCCGCGGACGCGGCGTCCCGCTCCCGAGGCTGGCGGAAGCGACAGGTCATCGATGTCATTCATCCAGTCCCGCACCGACGTTCACGACGTCGTCGTCATCGGCTCCGGGGCCGGTGGAGCGACCGTCGCGCACGTCCTCACCGGCCTGGGCGTCCGCGTCACGCTGCTCGAAGCGGGACCGATGCTCGATCCGCTGGCCGAGTTCAAGGAGCACCGCTGGCCGTACGACTACGACCACCGGGGCGCCGAGTCGGGTGGCCGGCGCTACTTCGGCGGCGGCAAGCCGTTCGGTTTCTTCACGACCACCAGCGGCGGGTGGGAGCTCGACGGCGAGCCGTACACGGTGGCCGACGACACGGAGGGCTTCTGGTGGTTCCGGTCGCGCATCGTCGGCGGGCGGACCAACCACTACGGCCGCATCTCGCTGCGGTTCTCCGACTACGACTTCACGCCCCGCGACCGTGACGGCCTCGGCTGGAACTGGCCGATCGGCTACGACGACCTCGCGCCCTACTACGACAAGGCCGAGGCGTTCATCGGCGTCGTCGGCAGCCGCGAGGGAATCCGCAGCGCGCCCGACGGTATCTTCCACGATCCGCCGCCGCCCAAGGCGCACGAGCTGCTCATCCAGCGCGCCAGCCGGAGGATGGGCATCCCGTGCATTCCCAACCGGCGGGCGGTCATCACCCGCGCAATCAACGGCCGGCCCGCCTGCCACTACTGCGGGCAGTGCGGCCGCGGCTGCGTGGGCGGCTCGAACTACTCCGCGAGCCAGACACAGATCTTTCCGGCCCTGGAAACCGGCCGGCTCGAGGTCGTCGATCTGGCCATGGCGCGGGCGATCACCACCGACGAGACCGGCAGGGTCGACGGCGTGGTCTACATCGACAAGCGGACCGGACGGGAGCGGCGGTTGCGCTGCCGCGCGCTGGTGCTGGCCGCGAGCGCGTGCGAGTCGTCCCGCCTGCTGCTGAACTCGAAGACCGCCGAGCACCCTGAAGGCGTCGGCAATTCCTCCGGCGTCGTCGGCCGCTACCTGATGGACACGGTCGGGTTCGACATCGGCGGCACGGTGCCCGCCCTCGAGGGGCTGCCGCGCTACAACAGCGACGGGGCCGGCGGCGCGCACCTCTACATGCCGTGGTGGGGCTGGGAGCGGCAGGAAGCCCTGGGCTTTCCCCGCGGCTACCACATCGAGATCGGCGGCGGCTACGGCATGCCCGGCATCGGATCCTTCGTGGGGTCGGCGCGCCGGGCCGGCTACGGAACCGCGATCAAGGAGCAGGCGCGGCGCGACTACGGGACGCGGGTCGCGTTCGCCGGCCGCGGGGAGATGATCCCCAACGAGCGGAGCTTCTGCGAGATCGACCCGGACGCAGTCGACCGCTTCGGGATCCCGGTCCTGCGCTTCCACTTCCACTGGAGCGATCATGAGCGGCGCCAGGCGCGGCACATGCGCGAGACGTTCCACGAGCTGATTGCCCTGATGGGCGGCGAGCCGCAGCCTCCCGGCAGACGCGACGCGTCCGGGATCTCGATCGGCGGCAGCATCATTCACGAGGTGGGGACCGTCCGCATGGGGGACGACCCGCGGAGCTCGGCCCTGAACGGCTTCTGCCAGTCGCACGACGCGAGCAACCTGTTCGTGTGCGACGCGGCGAGCTTCGTGAGCAATCCCGACAAGAACCCGACGCTGACCATCAACGCGCTCGCCTGGCGCGCTGCGGAGTACCTCGCCGAGGCGCTGCGGAGCGGCGACCTGTGAGCAACGGGATCGGGAGCAGGCAAGAGGTGGACCCTGGAGGCGGGAATCCTGGAGGCGGCAGGGTGACGACGAGGGCCGAGGCGGGAGTCACGCGCCGCGAGGTGCTGCGCCGGTTGGCGCTGGCGGTCACCGCGGCGGGGGCCGGCGCGTTCAACGTCGAGGCGGCGCGGGCGGTCCACGCTCTGGCCGGCGAGGCACGGGCGCAGGCGGGCGGCTACTCCCCGGCGGCGTTCGACGCACACCAGTTCCGGACGGTCACCCGCCTGGCGGAGCTGATCGTGCCGGCCGACGGCGGCGGCGGGAGCGCGGTCGACGCCGGAGCTCCGGAGTTCATCGACCTGCTGTGCAGCCAGAATCCCGACCTGCTGCGCATCTACGCCGACGGACTCGAGTGGCTCGACACGGCGGCCCGGCGCACCTACGACCGGACGTTCGTGGACGCGGGCGACGCGCGCCAGCGGGAGATGCTCGACGGGCTGGTCGCCGCCGAACGCGGCGCGTCGTCGGCCGCCGAGCTGCGCGCCGGAACGGGCTTCTTCAACTGGGTCCGCATGATGACGGTGGACGCGTACTACACGAGTCCGATCGGCATCGCCGACGTCGGCTTCCAGGGCAACCGGGCGCTCGCCGGGTACCGGACCCTGCCCGAGGCGGTCGAGTTCGTCGCGCGCAAGGCCGACGAGCTGGGCCTCTGAACGCCTGCTCCCCGCAGCCTTCGGACCCGCAACGGGTTCGTCCGGGGTGTCTGCCTGCCGCCGGACGCAGGCGGAACGCCGGTGTCCACCGCGGCGGCGGGCGATTCCGCGTCTGATAAACTGGGAGACTTCCGGAGCGCTGCGCGCGCTCACCCTTTTCAACAAACCGGAGGAGACGTATGGCGAACCGAGGTCGTCCTACCCAGACGAAGCGTCAGCGCGAGCGCGCACGGCAGGAACGTGCGCGCATGAAGACGGAGCGGCGCGCCGAGGCGAAGGTCCGGCGGCAGGAGGCCCCGCCCCGCCCCAGCGACCACGATCCCGACATCGCCGGGATGGCCCCGGGACCGCAGGCGATGCCCGAATGGCAACGCGAGTTCTTCGAAGAGGAGCAGCGCGCCAAGGAAGCGGCCGAAAAGGCCGCGCAGGAAAGCAAGTAGCTCCAATCCGCACGCCTTCCCCGCAGCGCCGCGGCCGCTGGCGACGAAGCCGCCCGGGGACAGCCTCCTGCCCCCGGACGGCATGACCGACCCGCCGCGTCACACGCCTACGCAGCGTGCTCGACACCGGTGCCGGAGTCGCCCGCGCCGATGGCGATGCGCCTCGGTCTGGCCGCCTCCGCCAGCGGCAGGCTCAGCTCCAGCATCCCGTTGCCGTAGCTCGCGGCGACCTTCTCCGCGTCGACGTTCGCCGGCAGCGTGAACGCCCGCTCGAAGCGGCCGTAGTGGAACTCCGACGTGTGCCCCTGCCCGTTCGTCTCGGTGCGCGTGCGCTCGCCGGAGATGGTCAGGCTGTTGCCGTGCAGGTCGATGTGCACGTCCTGCGGGTCGATGCCCGGCAGCGCCACCCGGATCTTCCAGCCGTCGTCGCCCGAGCTCACCTCCGTGGCCGGGACCCACGCCGTCGCCGGCGCTCCCACGCGCTCGTCACCGGCGTAGCGGCCGAACACCCGATCCATCTCCCGGTGCAGGCCGGTCAGCTCCTCGAACGGGTTCCAACGCGTCATGCTCAACATCGCGATCCTCCTCCTTCTGACGCCCTTCGTCTGCGTCCTCGCGCACCGGGCTTCGTGCCCGGCGCGGCGTTGTCCGTGTCATCCATGCATTCCACTCTACAAGATGACAGTTTATGAGTCAAGTAATCTTAGTGTTTACCACTCACTCACAGCATATGAGACGGACCCGAGCCCGGAGAAGTTCCCGGACCGGGCGGTCTTCTCCCCGAGCGGGACGGGATGTTCAGTGGAGGCGTATCAGATTGGGACCAGGAGTCTGCGCCGTGGGACGCCGCGGAGTTATTCGTCCCAACCGAGCAGCGGGTCGATGGAGCCGGTGGCGATCGGGTGATAGCCCGGCCGGGCCCGACGGTAGATCGAACGCGCCCGCTCGCGGCCGCCCGGAGTCGCGGCCAGCGCCGCGTAGAGCGGCAGGATGAGCTTGCGCCGGCCGATCCGGAGGAGGTAGCGCTCCAGGCGGGCGTCCGCCGGACGGTACGCGTTGCGGACCGCGATGAGGAGCCACTGGTGGGCGATCTCGGCGTTCGGGGCCTCGGTGAGCCCGAACGCGGCGTCCAGCTCGGCCATCCGCGCCCCTTCGAGGCGCTCCGGCAGGACGGCCAGGAAATGGAGCCACTCGTGCGTCGTCCAGGCCGCGGTCTCCAGGTCGGCGGCCCGCACCGCTGCGTTCGCCCACTGCGCCGCCGCCGTCTCGACGACGTCGAACGCCTCGGACGCCGGCCGCGGCGCATCCGGGGGCAGGCCCGGTGCGCGGACCCACTCGTCCACCGCTACCGCGTCGGCGAGCGCCTCGACGGCAAGCAGATGCTCCGACAGGTAGAGGATGAAATCCGCGGTCGTGATGCTGCGGAACGCGAAGTGGTCGAAGTAGCCGCGCAGGAACGCGTCGAAACGCTCCCGGCCGGCCGCCTCCTCGAGACGCCGCAGGAACAGCGCCCCCTTCTCGTAGGGCACCTGCGTCATCCCGGCGTCGGGGTCCCGGCCCGCGAGATCGACGTGCAGGATCTCGTCGGCGTCGTCGAGCCGCGCGAGGTCGGCGTGCAGCGCGCGGAGTCCGAGCACCGCCTCCATCGCCTCGCGGTCCGGCCCGTACACCTCTTCCACGATGCGGCGCTCCAGGTAGACCGTGAAGCCCTCGTTCAACCAGAAGTCGCGCCAGGTGGCGTTCGTCACGAGGTTGCCCGACCACGAGTGCGCCAGCTCGTGGGCCACGAGCGAGACGAGGCTCCGGTCGCCGGCCAGGATCGTCGGCGTCGCGAAGGTCAGCCGGGGGTTCTCCATGCCGCCGAACGGGAAGCTCGGCGGCAGCACGAGCAGGTCGTAGCGCTCCCAGCGGTAGGGTCCGTAGAGCCGTTCGGTCGCCGCCATCATCGACTCGGTGTCGGCGAACTCGTCGGCCGCCGCGTCCACCACGGACGGCTCGGCGTATACGCCGGTCCGCTCTCCGAGGGAACGGAACGCCAGGTCGCCGGCGGCCAGTGCGATCAGGTAGGACGGAATCGCCTGCGGCATGTCGAAGCGGTAGTCGCCGTCGGCCGCCGCTTCCGGATCGTTGGCGGCGCTCATCACGGCGCGCAGCCCCTCCGGCGTCCGGATGCGGGCTCCGTAGGTCACCCGTACCGCCGGGCTGTCCTGCAGCGGGATCCAGCTTCGCGCATGGATCGCCTGCGACTGCGTGAACAGGAAGGGCTGCTCGCGGCCGGCGGTCTGCTCCGGGGTCAGCCACTGCAGGCCCGAGGCGCCGGGGCTCGTCTCGTAGGTCACGCGGGCGCGGGTCGCCTGCGGCGGGAGGACCACCGTCAGCGCCGCGCCGAGGACCGGGTCGGCCGCGGCCAGCGAGAAGGTGGCGGCGTCGAAGCCGCCGGCGGGCGACCAGCTCTCGACGGCGGTGATCGTCAGATCGCGCGTGTCGAGCACCAGGGCGTCCGCGCCCTCCTGCAGGCGGTCGAACGACAGCATCGCCGAGCCGCGCAGACGCCGCTCGTCGAAGCGGACCTCGATGTCGAGCTCGACGTGGGTGACCCGGATCTCGTCGCTGTTGGCGTACGAGTGCAGATCGCGCCGCGCGGGATCGCCGGCGGGTCCGTCCGGCGCGGATGACCCGGAGTCACAAGCTGCCACGGCGCTCGTCAACAGGAGCGCCAGCAGTGCGCGTCCCGGGAAATGCCGCGGTCGCCGGCGACGATGGGCGAGCGGCGTGCGCCGCGGGCAACGGCCCGCGCACGGACGATCCTGGGCAAGCGGGAGTCTCATCGAGTGTGGCGGAGATTTCGAGCACAGGTCATGAGAACGCCAGGGACGCGGCGGCCCGGGATCCATGCCGCGCCTGGATCCCGGCCGCCCGCTGACCCGAGTGCTACCAGGGCATCTGCCGGTTGGTGTGGCGCCGCCCGCGATCCGCGGCCTCGGGACCCGGACCGGAGCCGATGCGCACGCCCTCGTCGATCATGGCGATGATGTTGTCGCCGTTCATCGAGTTGAGGAACGCCACGCCGGCCTTCTTCGTCGCCTCGAAGACCCGCGCCCGCGCGTCCACGAGCACCTGCGGCATCTCGGCGCGCTGGACGTCGTACGACATCGACATGTCGCCCGGCCCCCACTCGGCGAACCCGACGCCCGGCACGCTGACGCTCTCCTCGGCGTTCTCGAGCGCGTGGCGGTCCTCGATCTTCAGGCCGACCAGGATCTCGCCGTCGGGGTTCAGCGGCCACGTGTCGGCGAGCCGCTGGTACTCCCGGTTCGACACGCCCCAGATCCGGGCCGCGAAGCCCTGCCCGCCGTTGCCGCGGAGCCCTTCATCGACGCCCTCCGCCTTGGGGGCGTGCGGGTAGCGCGACGACTGCACGAGGATGCGGACCACTTCCGGCGTGCGCGCGTGGGCCAGCAGCACCCCGTGGACGCCGGAGCCGAGCACCTGCTCGACCATCCAGTAGTTGCCCCACATCACCTGCTCGTTGATGCCGCCGATCGGCAGCACCGCCACCACGGTCGGCGTGCGGTGGCCGCTCCGGGTCGGCCCGCCGTCCACCAGCCCCTGCATGAAGCCGCGCAGGGCGTCCATGTTGAAGGGGCTGTGCTCCATGTTGTAGGTGATGTAGTCGGCCCAGGTCTGCGCCAGGCGCACCCCCTCTTCGTAGCCGCCCCCGTTGACCTGCGTGTAGTAGGCCGGCTGGTCCTGCTCGAAGAGCTCGATCACCTTGTTGATCCGCTTCGGCGTGTAGACGTCGCCCGACTGCGCGGCCGGGAGGCTGACGACGGCGACGACCAGCGCGAGTGCGAGCGGTACGAGTAGCGTGAGTCTGCGCATGATCCTTCCCCTCTGGTGCCGTGTCGCGCCGACGGCCGTGTGCGGCCGCGGAGCACACTCTTCGATACTGGCCGCATCATAGCGCATCGTCCCGCGACGGCGGCGAACACGCACGGGTGGCGTCGCGGCGCTGGTAGTAAGATGGCGGTCTCATGAGCAGCCTCGCGCTCCTCCGGCGCCTGGCCGCGGGCGCGGCGCTGGCCGGCGCGGTCATCGCCGCCGGCTGCGGATCGGGACCCGACCCGGCTGCCGGCGACCGGCCGGCGCTTCCGGCCCGCCCGCGCCCCAACATCGTCGTCATCATGGCCGACGACCTCGGCTACGGCGACCTGTCGTCGTACGACGGCTGGATCGAGACGCCAACCCTCGACGCGATGGCGGCCGAGGGGGTCCGGTTCACCGATTTCCATTCGAGCGGGGCGGTGTGCTCGCCCACGCGCGCGGGACTGCTGACCGGCCGTTACCAGCAGCGCGCCGGCATCCCCAACGTGATCTACGCCGACCCGGACTGGAACCGGCACCACGGCCTGCAGCAGCGGGAGACGACCATCGCCGAGCTGCTCGGCGCCGAAGGCTACGCGACCGGCATCGTCGGCAAGTGGCACCTCGGCTACGGCGTGGAGACCAACCCGCTACGGCACGGCTTCGACGTCTTCCACGGCTACGTCTCCGGCAACGTCGACTACTTCTCGCACGTCGACGGCTTCGGCAACCACGACTGGTGGGACGGGGAGACCAACCGCGAGGAGCGGGGCTACGTCACGCACCTCATCAACGACCACGCGGTGGCGTTCATCGAGGAGCAGGCGGCGACCGAGCGGCCGTTCTTCCTCTACGTGGCCCACGAGGCGCCGCACTTCCCCTACCAGGGACCGGACGACGCGGCGTTCCGGGTGGTCGGCGAGCGGATTCCCGAGACCCGCGAGCCCGAGCAGGTGCGCCGCGCCTACCGCGAGATGGTCGAGGAGATGGACGCGGGCATCGGCGCGATCCTCGACACGCTGCGGAGGCTCGAGCTCGCCGAGCGGACGTTCGTCTTCTTCCTCTCGGACAACGGCGCCACCCCGGCCGGCTCGAACCGCCCGTTGCGAGGGTTCAAGACCAGCCTGTGGGAAGGCGGACACCGCGTGCCGGCCCTGGCGTGGTGGCCCGGCGTCATCGCACCGGCACGGACGACCGGCGCCACCATGACGAGCATCGACCTGGCCGTCACCGTGCTCGACGTCGCCGATGTCCTGCCGCCGGAGGATCGCCCGCTCGACGGTGTCAGCCTGCTGCCGCACCTGCTCGGCGGCGCAGCCCCGGACGACCGCGCGCTGTACTGGGCCTACCAGCAGGCCCGCCGGCCGGTCGAGCAGCTCGCCATGCGGGAGGGGCCGTGGAAGCTGATCGTCAACGGTCCCGACGGGCCGGAGGTCGGGCTCTACAACCTGGACGACGACCCGGGCGAGACGACGAACCTCGCCGCGGCTCGGCCGGAGCGCGTCGCGGCGATGGGCGAGGCACTCGACAACTGGCGCTACGCGGTGGAGGAGGGTGCGACCGTGCAGCCCGCTCCCCTCTTCTCGCCGGGAGCGGTGGGACCATGAAGGCGGCTGCGCGCCCGCGGCCGCGAGCCGTCGCGGGGACGCAACGCACCTTGCGTACCGTGCGAGCCGTTTCCGCGACATGAGCGAGCGCAGCGGCGACCGCGCGGGAGAGCTGGCCGAGCGCGCCGGCCGGCAGGACGGCCAGGCTCTGGCGGAGCTGATGCCGTTCGTCTACGACGAGTTGCGGCGGCTGGCCCGCGGCTACCTGGGCCGCGAGCGGCGGGCGTACACCCTGCAGCCGACCGCGCTGGTCAACGAAGCGTACCTGCGCCTGCTCAAGGACAGGAAGCAGGACTGGCGGACGCGCGCCCACGTGATCGGCATCGCGGCGGTCGCTATGCGGCAGATCCTGATCGAGGCGGCGCGCGCCCGCGCCGCGCAGAAGCGCGGCGGCGACGTCGACCGCGTCACGCTGGACGAGGGACTGGTCGCGGGCGACAGCCGCTCGGTAGATGTCCTGGCGGTGGACGACGCCCTGCACAGGCTGGCCGCTTTCGACGCCGAGCGGGCCCGGCTGGTGGAGCTGCGGTTCTTCGGCGGCCTGACCATCGAGGAGTCGGCCGAGGCCCTGGGCATCTCCCCCGCCACCGTCAAGAGGCACTGGGCGGTGGCCAGGGCCTGGCTGCAGCGGGAGATTACCGGTGGCGGTGTCGACGCCGATGGACGCTGAACGCTGGAACCGGATCAACGAGCTGTTCCACGCGGCGCTCGAACGCGATCCCGGCGACCGGGCGGCGTTCATCGACGAGGCGTGCTCCGGCGACGCCGCCCTGCGGACCGAGGTGCTGTCGCTGCTCCAGGTGCACAGCGGGCCCGGTGTCGTCGACCGGCCGGCCGCCGAGGCGGACCCCGATCTGTTCCTCACCGGCGAAGACGACCCGCTGATCGGCCGCAGCCTCGGTCCCTACGAGGTGATCGGCCTCCTCGGCCGCGGCGGCATGGGCGTCGTCTACCTCGGCCACGACACCCGGCTCCGGCGCCCGGTCGCCATCAAGGCGCTGCCTCCCGCGCTCACGCACGACGACCGGCTGCGCGCGCGGCTGCGGCGCGAGGCGATGGCGGCCGCCGCGCTCTCGCACCCGGGCATAGCCACGGTCTTCGCGCTCGAGGAGTTCGAAGGCCAGCTCTACCTCGTTCAGGAGTACGTCCCCGGCCGCACGCTGCGCGCCACCATGAAGCTGCGCGAAGGGCGAATGCCCATCGCCGAGATCGCGCCCATCGCCCTCGACATCGCGCGGGCGCTGGCCGCCGCGCACGCGCAGGGCGTGCTGCACCGCGATCTCAAGCCGGAGAACGTGCTGCGCACGCCCGACGGCGGGATCAAGGTGGTCGACTTCGGGCTCGCGCGGTTCGAGCCGGGGGCCGCGACAGGGGGCGCCGAGACGCTGACCCGGCCGGGCGCCCTGCCCGGCACCCCGGGCTACATGGCCCCCGAGGTCCTGCGCGGCGACCCGGTCGACGCACGCGCCGACCTGTTCTCGTTCGGGGTGCTGCTCTACGAGCTGGTCACCGGCGAGCACCCGTTCGAAGGCACCGACGACATCACGACGGTGGCGCGGGTCCTCGATACCGAGCCCTCCGGACTCGGCCCCGCCCGACCGGAGTGTCCCGATCCGCTCGCCCGCGTCATCACCACGTGCCTCGCCAAGGCGCCGCGCGACCGCTACCGGACCGCCGCGGAGCTGGTCAGCGCGCTCGAAGCGGTGCGGGATGGCTCGGTACCGGACGCGGCGCCGGTCGAGAGCGCCGCACCGGCGACCGCCCTCTTGCCTTCGACGCCGCCCGCTTCCCCCGGGGCCGAGGAGGACGGCGGAACGGCGAACCTGCGCTGGTGGTGGCAGTTCCACCAGGTGGCGGTGAGCGTCGTCTACGCCCTGATGCTGTATCCCGTCTGGCGGGCGCGGGACTGGCTGCCGGCGCCCTGGGGGCTGGTGACGTTCATGACCGCGGTCGCGGTAGTCGGCGCCACCGCCAATCTGCGGCTGCACCTCTGGTTCACGGCGCGCGTCTACCCCGCCCAGCTTGCCGCGCAGCGCCGCGCGTCGGCCCTCTGGAAACGTCTGCTCGACACCGCCTTCGCGGTGCTCCTGTTGTCCATGGCGGCGACCTTTGCTCCGAGCCACCCGCGCTGGGCCGCGTTCTTCATCGTCATGGCCATCTCCGGCGCCCTGAGCGCGCGGGTGATGGAGCCGGCCACGACGCGGGCCGCGTTCCCCGACGATTGAGTCCGTCGAGGCTCCCTGGCGGCTGAGCCCGTCGCTCCCAATGGAGCCGGCCCTGACACCTGGACCGCATTCCCCGCAACCGCCGGACCTCCCGACGGCGGCTGCCTACCCTTGTCCGCAGGTAAAATTACGGGTATTTTACCCATGTGTATGAAAGACTGCTTGCCGGCGTCCTGCGCTCGACGCCGCGCAGCGTCCTCCTGCTCGGCCCGCGCCAAGTCGGCAAGTCCACGCTGCTCGCCGCGCTGGAGCCCGAACTCTCCCTCAACCTGGCAAGCCCGAGCACCTTCCGCGACTTCATCAGCCACCCGGAGCGGCTCGAGCACGAGTTGCTGGCCGCGCCCCCGTCCACCGAGACGGTATTCATCGACGAGGTGCAGCGCGTGCCGGATCTGCTCGACGCCGTGCAGGTGTTTCTGGATCAGCGGCCCTCGCGGTTCCGGTTCCTGCTGTCCGGGTCCAGCGCGCGCAAGCTGCGACGCGGCCGGGCCAATCTGCTTCCGGGACGGATTCACGTTCACTACCTGCACCCGCTGCTCGCTGGGGAGCTCGGCGCCGACTTCGACCTGACCCGCGCGCTCGCCCACGGCACACTGCCCGGCATCTACGCGGAGCCCGACCCGGCGACCCGCGCGGCAGACCTGCGGACCTACGCGGACACCTACCTGCGGGAAGAGGTACAGGCCGAGGCGCTCGTGCGCCACGTCGGCGGCTTCGCACGGCTGCTCGATCTCGTCGCGGCGTCGTCCGGTCGCATCGTCAACACGCACGCCCTCTGCAAGGACGCCGGCCTGGGCTACGAGACCGCCCGCCGCTACCTGGAGATCCTGGAGGACACGCTCGTGGCGTTCCGGGTGCCGGCCTGGAGCGGATCCGAGCGCGCGCGACTCGTCCGTCACGCCAAGCTCTACCTGTTCGACATCGGCGTCCGCAACGCGCTCCTGCGGCGGCCACTCGACAGGCCGCTCGACGACGAACGGGGACTGCTGCTGGAACACCTGGTCGCCTGCGAGCTGCACCGGCGCCGCGGCACGCTCTGGCCGGAGGCGGCGCTCTTCCACTACCGGACCCGCCACGGCGCCGAAGTGGACTTCGTGCTGGAAGTCGGGCGCGAGCTGTGGGGCATCGAGGTCAAGGCGAGCCGCCGGGTCGACCGCGGCATGCTGCGCGGACTGAACGCGTTCGCCGCGGCCAACGACCGCGTCCGGCGCCGGATCGTCGTGTTCCTGGGACCGCGCCGCCAGGATCTGGACGGGGCGGAGGCGCTGCCGCTCGAGGAGTTCCTGAACCTGCTGCCCGGATGAAGACCGGCACCCCTGGACGGTCTCGAGATGGAGTCGGCGCCGTCCCTGGCGGCCTATGTAGACAAGCTACCCAATATATAGGTAGCATGTCTACATAATGACCACCGCGAACAGCCGGGTCGAGCTCCTCTACGGCACCCTCGACCTGCTCATCCTGCGCACGCTCGTCTACGGCCCCTCGCACGGCCACGCGATCGCCAGGCACATTCAGAGCGTCTCGGAGAACGCCCTGCAGATAGAGACGGGCTCGCTGTACCCCGCCCTGCACCGGCTGGAGGGGCGCGGCTGGATCGCGGCGGAGTGGAAGAAGTCGGACAAGGGCAAGCGCGCCCGGTACTACGAGCTCACGGCAGCCGGCCGGGAACAACTCGCGGCCCAGCAGTCGCGGTGGGAGCAACTGACGCTCGCCATGGCGCGGGTGCTGCGGCCCGCGGAGTAGGGGGAACTCGGCGATGTGGCAGCGAGTCTACGCCCGCTTGCGCACTCTCCGGAGCTGGCGGCACAAGGAGTCCGAGCTCGAAGAGGAGATCCGTTTCCATCTCGACGAGGAGATGGAGGAGCGGATAGCGGAGGGGATGCCCCCGGAGCAGGCCCGCGTGGCCGCGCGGCGCGATTTCGGCAACGTGCCGTTGTTCCGCGAGCTGACGCGCGAAACGTGGGGCTGGGGACCCGTCGAACGGCTGCTTCAGGACGTGCGGTCCGCGATCCGGGGACTGCGGCGGCATCCTGGCTATGTCTGCACCGTCGTCTTTACGCTGGCGCTCGGCATCGGACTCAACGCGGCGATGTACGGGCTGTTGTCCCGGCTGTTCCTGCAGGCGCCGCCGCATATCGAGGAACCGGACGGGATTCACCGGGTGTGGGTGCGGGACCGGGGCGACCGCGACGGCTCCGAGGCACTACCGGGCCCTGCCTTCGCGCACGACAGGATCAGTGGCCCGAGTTCGCCGCGCTGAACGCCGCCCGCGAGCGGTTCGATGCGCTCGGCGGCTACACCGCTCCCCAGCCCATGCACAACGGCCGAGGCCAGACCGCCGTGGAGCTCCAGGTGTCCTGGGTGACAGGGAATCTCTTCGCGCTGCTCGGTTCGCAACCGGTCATCGGTCGGACAATCGGTCCCGAGGACGATGACCTCGCGGCACCGCCGGTCGCGGTCATCGGCGACGGCTACCGGGAGCGCCGCTTCGGCGCCGCTCGCGACGCGCTCGGCGCCACGGTGACCTTTGGCAACGTTACCTACACGATCGTCGGCGTGATGCCATCCGGCTTCACTGGTCCCGAGCCGAATGCCACCGACGTCTGGCTGCCGTTGCGGATCGCCGTGACGGACGAGCGCGAGAATTGGAGCAATTTCGGCTCCGGTTTCTCGCTCACCACCCTCGTACGGCTCGCACCCGGGGTTGCGGCACGGACCGCGCAGGCGGCGGCAACCGGTACCATCAGGGCCGCGCGCGCCGACTCGGCATGGATGGACCCTGCGGCCGCCGTCGTGCTCGGCCCCCTCCTACGGACCCGCGGGCCGGCAGTTCTGGACGGCGACATGCAATTGCCCCTGGTGGTGGGCGGCGTCGCTCTGGTCGTGCTCCTCGTCGCGACCGCGAACGTGTCCAACCTGCTGATGCTGCGGGTCGCCACGCGCCGGCAGGAGCTGGCCCTGCGGCACATGCTCGGCGCGGGCCGCTGGGGCGTCGGACGCCTGCTGGTCATCGAGAGCGTCGTGCTGGCCGCACTCTCCGGCCTGGCGGCCCTGGGGGTGGCCGCGGTGTTCGGCCAGATGCTGCGCGTCACGGTGCTTCCGCGCGAGCAGTCGACCGTGAACTCGCTGGACGTCACGGCGACCGCATTCACCGGCGTCGCGGTACTCGCCGTCGGCCTCGCCGCCGCGCTGTTCCCGGCAGTCTACGCGGCGTGGGGCCGAGGCATCGACAGGCTCGACGGCCTTCGGGGAACTCGCGCCCTGGGTGCGCCGATCAGTACGGGTCTGATCGTTCTCCAGGCCGCCCTGTCTCTCGTTCTGCTGAACGGTGCGGGAGTCTTCTACCGGTCGTTCGAAGCAGCGCGCCAGCTCGACATCGGCTACGCGAGGCAGAACCTGCTGACGGTACGGCTGGACGTCTCGCGGGGGGCAACGCCCCTCAACGAGAGCCTGGTCGATTCGCTGGAGCACCGCCTGCGCTTGCTGCCGGGCGTTTGGGACGTGGCGCAAGGCACGAACACACCTCTGACCTCGGCCACGGCGAGGGCATGGCTGCGCGCGGAAGGGCTCGAACGCCTTCCCCACATGAACGGCCCGTACGTGAACTACGTCACGCCGAACTTCTTCCGTTTGGCGGGCCTGGAGATCCGTGACGGCTGCGGCTTCACGGAGTGGGACCGCACGGGCACGCAGAAGGTCGCGGTCGTCAACACGACGTTCGCCCGGATCATCTGGCCCGGCCAGGACGCCGTCGGGCGTTGCCTGTTCATCGGACGCGACGCGGCCGACTGCACTACGGTTGTCGGCGTGGTTGAATCCACTCTCGAGTTCGGTCTGCAGGAAAGCCATCGCATACCGCAGTACTTCCGGCCACTCGAACAGGCGTCAGCGGACGCTGACACGGCGGAGTTCTTGCGCACGTCGCGGTCCCTCGTCGTCCGCACCCGAGGAAATCCCGGACGAATCGTGCCGCCGGTGCTCGCCGTGCTGGCCGACCTGTTTCCGCATCTGCCGGCCAGCCGCGTGCAGAGCCTGCCGGCCGTCTTCGCGGCGCGGATTCGCTCGTGGACGATCGGCACCGGACTGTTCGGCGCCGCCGCCGGGCTGGCGCTGCTGCTCGCCGGCCTCGGCCTCTACGCGGTCATCGCCTTCGGCGTCCGCCAGCGCGAGCTGGAGTTCGGCATCCGGCGGGCTCTCGGCGCCCAGCCGTCGGACCTGCTGCGCATGATCCTCACGCGAGGTCTCACCCTGACGGCATTGGGGATCACAGCGGGCGCCGGTGCCGCACTCTGGGCCGGGCGGTGGGTCGCGCCGTTGCTCTTCGACGGCCGCAGCCCGCGCGATCCGCTGGCCCTCACCGTCGCAGCCCTGGTGCTGATGACGGCGGCCCTGACCGCCTCGATCCGCCCGGCGCGCCGAGCGGCGCAGGCGGACCCGCGTCAGGCGGTGCTGGCGGAATAGCGGATCCGACTCGCCGCGCCCTCTGCGCTTCCGCTACCTACTGCGCCCCGCCGCCGAGCCAGCGCTCGCTCAGGCCGGCCCGATCGACCGCCTCGCCGCGCAGGTAGACCGCCTCGATGGCCCGCGTGTTCGCGATGTCGTCGAGCGGGTTCGCTTCGAGGACCACGAAGTCGGCGCTCCTGCCCGCCTCCACGGTGCCGGCATTGTCCAGCTCCATGAACGCGGCGGAGTTGCCGGTGGCGGCGACGATGACCTCGTGCGCCGTCATGCCGGACGCCACCATGTCGGCCATCTCCAGGTGCGGGCTCCAGCCGGCGTTGCCGTCGGTGCCGAAGGCAATGCGCATGCCCTCCTCGTTGAGCCGCGCCAGGTTGCGCGCCTGGATGCCGAAGCTCTCCTGCGCCTCGGGCCGGTCGACGGAGTTCGCCTGCAGCTCGGCCAGCGCGTCGGGCGGAATGGTCCCGCTCAGCCAGCTCAGGTCCTCGGCGACGCCGCGGCCCGGCAGGTTCGGCACCAGCACCACTTCCGGGCGCTCCCGGACCAGCTCGACGAACTCGTCGTCGACGTCCTGGTCGCGGACGCCGTGGGCGAACGCATCGATCCCCGCGCGCAACAGGCCCTTGGCGTCCTCGAGGGCGAAGATGTGGGCGGTCACCCGCAGCCCGTGCTGGTGGGCCTCGTCGATGACCGCGGTGTACAGCTCGGGCGTCATCTTCTCGAACTGGCCGCCCCGATCGTCCACCCAGATCTTGACGATGTCGACCTCCAGCGCCGCGAGCTCCTGCACCGCCGTCCGCGCCTCCTCCTCGGTGGTGATCCAGTAGGGGATCTCCGTGCGTCCCGGCTCCGGCGTCGTGATCCCCCGGCCGGCGTGCCGATAGCGCGGCACTCCCGGGATGGTCTCCGCTCGGACGGCGTACACGTCGTCGCCGACGTCCCGTCCGAGGCCCATGGCTGCGCCGACCCCGTAGTAGGCCTTGCGCTGCAGCGCCTCGATGAGCTCCTCGCGGGTCGTCGGGAAGTGCACGTGCGTGTCGATCAGGGCCGGGATGACCGTCCGGCCGCTCAGATCGACCGTGGCCGCGCCTTCCGGCGCCTCGACGTCGCCCGTCGCGCCAACCGCGACGAAGCTGCCTTCGTCGACCACGAACGTGGCGTTCTCGATGGGATCGCTGCCGTCGCCGACGATGAGCCGCGCTCCCTCGTACACCGTCGCGGTGCTGGTTGCCGGCGCCTCTTCCGGCGGCGAGCAGGCGGCTCCGAGCAGGAGCAGCAGAAGAAGGGGAAGGATGTGGGTAAGGGTCGCGCGCGGCGTATCCGTCTTCGTGCGGAGCATCGGAGCCTCCCTGAATCCGGGTTGGGGTTGTTCAATCGTTCGGAGAGCGCCGGACTCGCGCCAGCGATCATTGGCATTATCGACAGAAACAGGCGGCCGGGCTACCCACTGCGCTTCCTTCGCGCCAGCGCCGCAACGACGAAGCGGTCCGGACGCGCGGCGTCCGCGCCTGTGGAACCGTGATACTGTAATACCGTGAAGAACATCACCGTATCAATCGACGAAGAGACCTACCGGCTCTCGCGTATCAGGGCGGCGGAGCTGGGCACCTCCGTCTCCGCGCTCGTGCGACGCTATCTGAGCGCAATCGGGCGGGGTCAGGCAACCGGGATCGACGACGGCGGACACGCGGCGGAAACGGAGACCGACCGGAGGCGCAGGCTGCTGACCGAGGCGTTCGCCGACATCGATGCCCGCGGCGGAGGATTGCGCATGGCCGACAATCTTCCACGCGAGGGGTTGCACGACCGCGATGCGCTTCGTTGACACCAACGTGCTCCTCTACGCCGTCAGCGGTCTGGAGGAGGACGCTGACAAGCGCCGTCGTGCCCGCGAGCTGTTGACCGAACGCGATCTCGCGGTGTCGGTGCAGGTGCTCCAGGAATTCTATTCTCAGGCCACGCGCCCCACCCGGCCGGAGAGGCTGACGCACGACGAAGCGGTTCGCGTTCTCCGCCCCATTCTGAGCTTCCCGGTTCAAGCGATCACCATCGAGGTGTTCCAGTCGGCCCTCGCGATACGCCGGCGTTTCGGCCTGTCCTATTGGGACAGCGCCATTCTGGCCGCCGCACGGAAGCTGCGTTGCGACGCCGTCTACTCGGAAGACCTGAGCGCGGAGCAGGACTACGGCGGCCTGCGCGTGATCAATCCCTTCGCGCCGGCGCAGTGACGGCAGCCGTCGGGCTGGCTCCCCGGCCGACACCACCGGGCTCGCTCGCCCCGGGAGGAACGGCACGCCCGCCGCCGCGAATCACATCCGCCACATCACCCATAACTGCGCGACGTTGTCGCCGGCGTCGACGCCGAGCTTGTTCCGCCAGTACTGGTACTCCACGCCGAGGAAGAGCTGGTTGGCCTGACCGGTCAGCGCCTTGCCGACGTCCCAGCCGAGCTGCGGCTGCGCGAGCAGCGACGGCCGCACGGCGTGGCCCAGCTCGTTGGTCGTGGCGCCCATGAACTTCGCGTGGCCGGTGAACAGGAACGAGTGGCGGCCGACATCGAACCCGGCGCCCCAGTTGACGTCGAACACGAACCCGGTGTCCGTCCGCGGCGCTCCGCCCCCCGCGATACCGCTGCCCCTGTCGATTGCCGCCCCGAAATCGGTGTTGAGGAAGAAGAACCCGGGCACGCTCCACGAGAGCCGCCCGCCGGGCACGTACCGGAAGATGTTGGCGTCGCTGCCGAAGTTGAAGCCGCTTACGATCGCGATGTCCCGGATCGGCCCGGCGCCGATCCGCCGGTTCGACACGCGGCCCAGACTCAGCGACGGATACCACTCGCCGTAGTAGCTCTTCTCGTTGAAGCCGTCCGCGCCCCCGTCGTCGGTGAAGTCGATGAAGTAGAAGCTGTCGCCGAGCGACCAGCGCGACGCCTGCTGCACGGTGAGCACCGAAGCGTAGGCCCGCGTTCCGGTGAACGGGTTGACGAACCTGCCGTACTGGTAGTGGAACTCGGTCTGCGCGCCCGCGGCGGCCGGAACGACGAGCAGCGGCAGCACGAGGGCTGCCCGGAAACGCGGCGAACCGGCACGGGCGCTGTGCATCATCCGCGAATGATAGTTGGCGCCGCCCTCGGCAGTGCCATTCCCCGCGCCCCGGACACCCCGCCCACCGCGCCGGCGTGCCGGGCGCCCGACACGGACACCCCGCAATCCACCCGCCGGGCAAGGACGCGCGGGGCCGACCCGAAATTCCGTCGAAGCGCAGCGCGGTACGGTCCCGGGAACAAGCGCGCAGGAGCCGCCGGAGCCGCCCCCGATCCCGTTAGAATCTGATCACAACTTGCAGTTCCCACCAGGAGGTAGCCCGTTGCCGACACCCAGACCCTGGCGTTTCGCGCCGTTCGCCGCGGCCCTCGCAGCTCTTGCACTGGTCGCCGCCGCGTTCTCCATCCAGCCGGTCGTCGCCGAGCGCGGAAGCGGCGCGACAGCCGTCGCCGCGGATCTCGAGAGCGTCGATCCGTCCGCCGTCGGACTCTCGGCCGAGCGTCTCGAAAGGCTCGATGCGGGGCTGCAGGCGATGGTCGACGACGGCGAGCTGGCCGGCGTCGTGGCGCTGCTGGCCCGTCACGGCAAGATTGCGTTCGTCGACGTGGCCGGGGTGCAGGACATCGAGAGCGGGCGACCGATGGCGCGCGACTCGATCTTCCGCATCTTCTCGATGACCAAGCCGGTCACCGGCGTCGCCATGATGATGCTCTACGAGGAGGGCAAGTGGCGGCTCAACGATCCCGTGTCGCGCTACGTCCCCGAGCTGGCCGGCCTGCAGGTCTACTCGGGCGAGAACGACGACGGATCCATGAAGCTCGTGGACGCCGACCACGAGATGACCATGCGCGAGCTGATGACCCACACCGCCGGGCTCGGCTACGTGCTCAACCCGCGCCACCCGGTCAACCAGCTCTTCCTGGAGAAGCGGGTGCTGAATCCGCTGGAGCCGCTGTCGGCGATGATCGACAAGCTGGCGACGGTGCCGCTGCTGGCCCAGCCGGGCACGCGCTGGATCTACAGCGTGGCGGTCGACGTGCAGGGCTACCTGGTGGAGAAGCTGTCCGGGGAGCCGCTCGGCGATTTCCTCGACCGGCGCATCTTCCAGCCGCTCGGCATGGTCGACACCGCCTTCTACGTGCCGGGGTCGCGCCTCCCCCGCGTGGCCGTGCGGCACACCGCCGGCGACAACGGCGAGCTCGTGCTCGACTCGCGCGGCGAGCCGTTCACGCGCCCGCCCTCCGGACCGTCAGGCGGCGGCGGCCTGTTCGGGACCGCCGACGACTACCTGCGCTTCACGCAGATGCTGCTCAACGGCGGCGAGCTCGACGGCGTGCGGCTGCTGGGCACGCGCACCGTCGAGATGATGCGCACCAACCACCTGTCGGCCGAGGCCACCGCCAACATGCGGCCCGGGATGGGCTTCGGCATGGACTTCATGATCTACGACGACCCGGCCGCGGCCGGCGAGCCGCACGCGCCCGGGGCCTACTATTGGCTCGGCATCGACGGCACGTGGTTCTGGATCGACCCGGCCCTCGACCTCGCATTCGTCGGGATGATCCAGCACCGTGGCGAAGCGCAGGGCCGGGTGCACGGGCTGTCGCGCAACTGGGTCTACCAGGCGATCGTCGACTGAGCGCGGTATGGCGGAGGACCGACCGCCGCCTGGCGGGAACGGCATGACGAAACCGGCGTGAGGGAACAGCAGAGGTGACATCGTGCGAGAAGCAGTGACCCGTTCGCGGTTGGCGTATCTCCTCGTGGCGCTCGCGGCGGCGGGCGTTCTCTTCGGCGGCATCGCATCCGTCGCGGCAACCGCGGCCGAGCGGACGGCGGCACCGGCGGCCTTGGCGGAACGGACCGCGGCAGCGCCGGCCGGCGCGGAACGGACCGCTGCGCGCGATCTGGAAACGGTCGATCCCGCCGATGTCGGGGTCTCCGCCAAGCGGCTCGAACGGCTCACGGCCGGGATGCAGGGCATGGTCGACGACGGGGAGCTCGCCGGCGTGGTGACGCTGATGGCGCGCGGCGGCAAGCTGGTCCACGTTCACGTCGCCGGCGTCCAGGACGTCGAGAGCGGCGCACCGATGGAGCGGGACTCCATCTTCCGCATCTACTCGATGACCAAGCCGATAACCGGCGTGGCGCTGATGATGCTGTACGAAGAGGGCAAGTGGCGCCTGAACGATCCGGTGTCGCGGTTCATTCCCGGCTTCGCGGATCTGAAGGTGCACGCCGGCGACCGGGCCAACGGCGAGCCGCGCCTAGTGGACGCCGAGCGCCCGATGACGATGGCCGAGCTGATGTCGCACTCCGGGGGGCTCGCCTATGGCCTTGGCACCGCCAACCACGTCGACCGCCTCTACCGAGAGCAGCGCGTCCTCAACGCGGACGAGTCGCTGCAGGCGATGATCGACAAGCTGGCGAACCTGCCGCTGCTGGCCCAGCCGGGCACGCGCTGGTACTACAGCATCGGCGTCGACGTGCAGGGCTACCTGGTCGAGCAGATCTCCGGACAGCCGTTCGCCGAGTTCCTGCAGGAGCGCATCTTCGAGCCGCTGGGCATGGTCGACACCGCCTTCTACGTGCCCGAGGAGAAGCTGGACCGCGTGGCCCTCATCTACGGCGAGGGCGACGACGGCGGGCTCGAGCGCTTCGACATGGGACCCACACGCACCGAGATGCCGGCCGGCCCGTCCGGCGGCGGCGGCCTCTGGGGAACGGCGGACGACTACCTGCGGTTCACCCAGATGCTGCTCAACGGCGGCGAGCTCGACGGCGTGCGGCTGCTGGCGCCGCGGACCGTCGAGATGATGGCCACCAACTTCCTCTCGCCCGAGGCGCTGGCGACCATGCGGCCCGGCCAGGGCTTCGGCCTCGACTTCGCCACGGTGCACGATCCGGCCACCGCCGGCGAGCCGTACGCGAAGGGGACCTACTACTGGGGCGGCGCCGCCGGCACGTGGTTCTGGATCGATCCGCAAACCGACCTGACGTTCGTCGGGATGATCCAGCACCGCGGCGCCGCGGTCCGCGAGGTGCAGGGGATCTCGCGCAATCTGGCCTACCAGGCGGTCGTCGACTGACCCGAGACGCGGAAGGCAGACGCCCGCGCGGGAACTCCCCGACGCGGGCGTTCGTTTGTCGAGCCGCGACTACGCCACGGACCACCGCCGGGGGTATCTGCGGTTCTTCGCCTGCGGGCTCGATCTGTCGCACGAGGCGCCGGATGCGCTGTTGCCGGAGGAGGTGGCGGCGGGGCGCGAGCCGTTTCTGGTGGTCGGGGCGATGGCGGGGGGTTGATTTCGGAGGGCAACAGAGATGGCGAAGAAGAACCGGGAAGTCTGGAAGTGCTTGAGCATCCGTCAGCCTTACGCGTGGGCCATCGTCATGGGTGCGAAGGACGTCGAGAATCGCTCCTGGAAGTCCAGCCACCTGGGGCGTCTCCATATCCACGCGGGATTGAAGGAATTCGACGAGACCATCGTAGAGGATGTCACCGAACGTGTCGCGAGACACCTGCGGATTCCGATCTCGGCCGCTCGGGAGGCCTATCGTGTGCACCGGGAGCGCGGACTTGGCGCCGTCATCGGATCCGTTCGCATGGTCGGGTGCGTCACGTCTCATGACAGCGAGTGGTTCGAGGGAGACTATGGGTTCATACTCAGCGATCCCGAACCGTTTGACGAACCGATCCCTTGCAAGGGTCGTCAGAGGATCTTCAAGTTCAGTCCGTCGTGACGGGTCGCCACGCCGCGGGTACCGGCAAGGACGCCATCCTCGATGCGCGCCAGGACTGGTACAGTGGAACGTCGTGGCACCATCGACAGGCCCATGGGCCGTACCGGCGTTCACCCGCGGCGAGGTCGACCGCGCGGGACGCCTGCTCGCCCAGAATGGGGTCGTCGCTGACCCGCTCGTGATCGGTCACGCACTCGACGTAGTCAACCTTGCCGCGGTTGCCGAGGGGCACTTGACAGCCGCTCCGGGCCAACGGAAAGATGGCCGCAACGGGGCCAGCGTGGTGGCGTATCAGCCGGGCAGGTCCGGTGACCGCCAGAGGAGGTTCTTCAATGCGGGCGATAACGGTTCTCCCGAAGCTGTCGCTTCTCACCGCCATCACCGGCGCGATGCTGACGACGGCCCCATCGGCGCTGGCGCACCACTCCTTCGCCGCGCAATTCGACGCCAACCGGCCGGTGACCCTGGAAGGCACCGTGACGAAGGTGGAGTGGCAGAACCCCCACATCTGGGTCTACCTGGACGTGGCCGGACCGGACGGGGAGCGCGTGCCCTGGGAGTGCGAGGGCGACAACCCGAACACGCTGACGCGCCTGGGCTGGACGAGCGAGTCGGTGGAGGTCGGCAAGCCGATCACCATCTACGGCTATCAGGCCCGCAGCGGGGACGCCCTCTGCAACGGCCGGACCTGGGTCTTCGGCGGGCAGACCGTGTTCGCCGCGGCCAACGACGGCGGGCCGCCCGCGGCTCCGCCGGAACAGCGCTAGCAGGCAGATCGCGGACAGCATAGCGGGCCAGGACGGGCACAGGGCGGCAAAAGACCCGAACGGCAGGGGAAGAGCGGGCAGCAGGGGAAATCGGAGGAGATCCATGACTACGAGAGCCGGTTCGTGCTTCATGGCGCTCGCGTTCACGGTGTTCGCGATCGGGGTGCTCGCCATCCCCACGGATGCCGCGGCCCAGCAGAACCGCACGCCCGTGCTGACGGAGCAGCCGCCCGGGGACGGCACCCCGGTTCCGCGTACCCCCGACGGGCGAGCCGACCTCTCCGGCTTCTGGAACAAGGGGACGCATCCCAACACGTCCGCGCCGATAGAGCCGCTCCCCTTCACCGAGGACGGGCTGAAGGCGTTCAACGACGTGGCGAACCTGATCGACCCGACCTCCTACTGCCACTTCCCGGGCATCCCGCGGATGAACAGCTCGCCCTATCCGATGGAGATCGTCCAGTTGCCGGACCGCGTGCTGTTTCTCTACGAGTACATGCACAACTTCCGGGTCATCTGGACCGACGGCCGGCAGCATCGGCCGACCTGGCCCACGACCCTGATGGGCGACTCCGTCGGCCGGTGGGAGGGAGACACGCTGGTCATCGACACGGTAAACCTGTCCGGCGATACCTGGCTGGACTCCCACGGCAACCGGCACAGCGACGAGCTGCGCGTCATCGAACGCTGGCGCCGCGTCAGCGCCAACGAGCTGTGGTACGAGGCGACGATCGACGACCCGAAGTTCTACACCGAACCGTGGACCACGGGCTGGGTCATGCCCCTGGCCCCGCCGGACTGGGAGTTGATGGAGTACGCCTGCACCGACAACAACCGGGACGCCGAGGAAGGCCTGCTCCAACCCGGCGCGCTCGACGGATCGGGCCGCGACGGCACCGCGATAGCGACGCCGTCCACCTATCGGTGACAAGGAGGACATGTGAACGGCGACAGCAACCTGGCGGTGTTCTGCGACTTCGAGAACATCGCCCTCGGCGTCCGCGACGCCAAGCTGAAGAAGATCGACATCCGGCCCATCGTCGAGCGGCTGCTGCTGAAGGGCAGCATCGTGGCCAAGAAGGCCTACTGCGACTGGGAGCGCTACAAGGAATACAAGGCGACGATGCACGAGGCCGCGTTCGAGCTGATCGAGATCCCGCACACGCGGATTTCGGGCAAGAACTCGGCCGACATCCGGATGGTCGTCGACGCCCTCGACCTCTGCTACACGAAGGAGCACATCGACACCTTCGTCGTCGTGTCGGGCGACTCCGACTTCTCGCCGCTGGTGAGCAAGCTCCGCGAGAACGCCAAGTCCGTGATCGGCGTCGGCGTGAAGAGCTCCACCTCTGACCTGCTGATGAACAACTGCGACGAGTTCATCTTCTACGACGACCTGGTGGCCGAGCGCAAGCCGGCCCGCCGCCGTGCCCGGAGCAAGCCGCGCGCCAAGGCCGATGCCCCGGCCGAGAGCACGCCGGCCGACAACGCCCCGGCCGGGAAGAACGGGAAGAAACCGGAGCCGGCGCCGCAGGACGACCCGGCCCAGAAGGGACTCGACCTGGTGGTGCAGACCGCCGAGGCGATCTACGCCGAGCGCGGAGACGGCGCCAAGCTGTGGGGATCGATGATCAAGCAGACCCTGAAGCGCCGGCGGCCCGGCTTCTCCGAGTCTGCCTACGGGTTCGGGTCTTTCAACGACCTGCTCGAGGAGGCGCAGTCGAGAGGCCTTCTGGATCTCGATCGGGACGAGCGCTCGGGCGGCTACGTGATCACCGGCATCGGCCGCGAGTAGGCGCTCCGGATCCCGGGTTGCGTCTGTCGTATTCTTTCCGCCGTGCCCACCTTCACCTGCCAGGTATGCCGCACCTCGTTCGAGGTCGCGCCGGCCGTTCTCGACAAGTATCCCGGCTGGCAGCCGAAGTACTGCCGGCTGCATGCGCCGAAGAAGAAGACCGCTGCACGGCCGGCCGGACGCTCTTCCCGCGGCGGGGCGGATCGCGGCCGCACCCTGCGGGAGGAGAACCTCACCCTCGCCCAGGTCCTGGCCAAGTACGAGAACGGACCCGACCGCGGCGTCTTCACCGACGGCAGCGCGGTGCCGAACCCCGGCCCCGGCGGCTGGGGCGTCGTCTGGGTCGAGAACGGCGAGATCGTCTCGCAGGCGCACGGCCACGAGCCGGACACGACGAACAACCGCATGGAGCTGCGGGCGCTGATCGAGGCGTTCACGATGCTGCCGGGCGACGCCGAGATGGATGTCCTCAGCGACAGCGAGCTCTGCGTGAACACCATCACCCGCTGGGCGCCGGCCTGGGAGCGCGCCGGCTGGAAGCGGAAGGCCGGCCCCATCAAGAACCTGGAACTGGTGCAGGAGCTGCTGGCGCTCTACCGCGCGCACCCGGCGTGCAGACTGAAGTGGACGGCCGCCCACGCCGGCAACCGCTGGAACGAGTACGCCGACAGCCTCGCCACCGCCTGGATGCGCTCCACGCTGTAGCCCCGCGGTCGTCGGCCGGATGCGCTCGACGCTGTAAGGGTGCGTTTCTCGTGCGAGCGGCCTGAGAAGAGAGCAGACCCGTTTTCGACGAATCACCCGCTGGACGTTCGACAAATCACCCGCTGGACGTTCGACAAATCACCCGCTGAGGTTGCGCCCGCCGCCGCCGCCGGAGTACAACCTGTGTCGAATACAGGCCTGCCGTGACCTACCTGCCGAGAACCGTCGACGCCGAGCTGGCCGATCTGCTGCAAGCGGCCGGAGCGGTGCTCGTGGAGGGACCCCGGGCAACCGGGAAGACGGCGACCGCGGCGCGGGCGGCGGCCAGCGAGGTGTTGCTCGACGTCGACGACAACGCCCGGCGCATGATCGGCGCCGACCCGCCGGCCGTGCTCCTCGGCGACACACCGCGGTTGATCGACGAGTGGCAACTGGAGCCGACCATCTGGAACCACGTTCGCCGCGAGATAGATCGGCGCGACGCCGCCGGCCAGTTCATCCTCACCGGATCCGCCCTTCCCGCCGACGACGTCGCCCGGCACACCGGCGCCGGACGTTTCGTCCGGCTGCGCATGCGCCCGCTGTCGCTGTACGAAAGCGGGCGATCGAACGGAGAGATCTCCTTGCAGCGGCTGCTCGACGGCGCGGAGCAACGGGCGGGGCGGTCCGAAACGTCGATCGCCGAGGTCGCAGAGCTCGTTTGCGCCGGCGGCTGGCCGGGCCATGTCGGCAAGGCGCTGCCGGGGATTCTGCGCGTGAACCGCGGCTACCTGGACGACATCCGCCGCACCGACGTATCGCGGGCCAGCGGCAAGTCGCGCGATCCCGTCAAGGTGGGCCGACTGCTGCGTTCGCTGGCGCGCAACGTCGCCACCCCCGTCGCCCTGTCGAAGCTGGCCGCCGAGGTGGGCGAGGAAGGCCGCGACATCAAGACCGACACGGCAGCCGAGTATCTCGACGCGCTCGAACGCCTCATGGTCGTGGAGAACCAGCCGGCCTGGTCGCCGCACCTGCGATCCCGAACGTCGCTGCGGCAGACGCCGATCCGTCACTTCGTCGATCCGTCTCTGGCCGTCGCCGCCTTGCGGGCCACGCCCGCCCGACTGATGACGGACCTCGAGTTCCTCGGCTTGCTCTTCGAGTCCCTGGTCGTCCGCGACCTGCGCGTTTACGCCCAGGCCGCCGATGCGCAGGTATTCCACTACCGCGAGAAGGACGGTCTGGAAGTGGACGCGGTCGTGGAGACGGCTGACGGCCGTTGGGCGGCGTTCGAGATCAAGCTGGGCGAACGCTGGGTGGACGATGGCGCAAAGAGCCTGCGCCGACTGGCCAAGCGCCTGGAGGGCAGCGACCACGGCAAGCCGGCTGCCCTCGCCGTGATCATTCCCACCGGGTACGGCTATGTGCGTCCCGGGGAAGTGGGAGTCATTCCGATCGGCGCCCTCGGGCCCTGACCCGCCCGGGCGGTCATCCGCCTCGCCCTTCGCAGGCGGCGTCTCGACTCCCGGGCACACGAGTCCGAGCCCCACGGTTCTTGCAAATGTAATATGCTGCGTTCGATTTGATCCGCCAGCGGTGAGCGAACCGATGCCGTACGTCCCACGTGCACTGGCGACCACCCTCCGGCGAGCGATGCGTACCTTCCCCGCCGTGCTCGTCACCGGGCCCCGCCAGACCGGCAAGACGACCCTGCTCCGCGAGGAGTTCGGCGACTCGCACCGCTACGTGTCGCTCGAGCGACGTCGCACGCGACGATCCGGTCGGCTTCCTGGCCGACGCCGGCGAGCGCGTCATCCTCGACGAGATCCAGTACGCGCCGGAGCTCCTCCACTACATCAAGGACGACATCGACGCCCATCGGCAGCCCGGCCGCTGGCTGCTGACCGGCTCGCAGGACTTCGCGCTGATGCGCGGGGTGAGCCAGACCCTGGCGGGGCGGATAGCGGTGTTGCACCTCGATCCCCTCGCCGTCTCGGAGGTGCTCGGTGCGGCGGCCCCGACAAGCCTCGGCGATCAGCCATCACGGCGGCGGCACGGCCGGCCTCTACCACTGGGAGGGCCTGCCGGCCGAGGTCGACATCGTGGCCGACGTCGACGGCCACCTGTACGGCGTAGAGGTGAAGGCGACCAGGACCCCGACATCCCGCCATGCCGACAACCTGGTCCGCTGGTGCGAGCTCACCGGCGCGCGCGGGATCCTCGCCTGCCGGACCAATCGCGCCCGCCCGCTCGGCCGCGGCATCCGCGCGGCGCCGTGGCATTTCTGCGTCGGGGAGCCGAAGCCGAAGTGATGGCTACTTCAGCTTGAGAGTCGGGTAATCCGGCGTCCGCGGCGTCAGCGTTCGGTGCGCGCAATCCGCGATCAGGTCCAGCCCTTCGAGAACGATCCGACCGATGAGCGGCTCACTCAAAGGCGGGCCCACGACGCACTCGGTGACCATGAACCGATCGCAGACCTCAAGTCTCCTGGCGGTGCCGGCTGGCCCTGCTCGGCTCAGTTGGCAGGTCCGAATGATGTGTTCCTACGTTCAGGCCAGAATCCCCCGGATCGGGTGCCCGTCCACGTCCGCCAGCCGGAAGTCGCGGCCGCCGAAGCGGTAGGTGAGGCCCTGGTAGTCGAGGCCGAGCAGGTGCAGCACGGTGGCGTGCAGGTCGCGCACGGTGTGGGAGTTCTCGACCACGCGGTAGCCGTACTCGTCGGTCCGGCCGTAGATGAAGCCCTTCTTGAGTCCGCCGCCGGCCATCCACAGGCTGAAGCCGTAGGGATTGTGGTCGCGGCCGTTGGTGCCCTGCACGAAGGGGGTCCGGCCGAACTCCGGGGAGAAGATGACGAGGGTCTCGTCGAGCAGGCCGCGCGCCTTCAGGTCCTTGACGAGGCCGGCGACCGGCTGGTCGACGGTCAGCGCGTTGGCGGCGTGGCCCTCCGCCAGCTTGGTGTGCTGATCCCACGGGTTGGCGGCCTGGCCCATGCCGTCGGTGCCGACCATGGTCAGCTCGACGAACCGCACGCCACGCTCGACGAGCCGGCGGGCCACCAGGCACTGGCGCCCGTAGGCGGCGGTGGAGGCGTTGGGCGAATCGAGGCCGTAGAGCTTCTTCGTCGCCTCGGTCTCGCCGCGCAGGTCGGTGAGCTCGGGGACGGCGGTCTGCATCCGGTAGGCGATCTCGTAGTTGTCGATGGCCGCCTCCACGCGCGACTCCTTCTCGGTGCGCTGGAGAAACTGCCGGTCGAGGTCGTCGATGAGTGACAGCCGCGCGCGCTGCCGGGCGTCGGTCTCGCCGGGGCTGACGTTGTGCAGCGGCTGGGCGTGCTCCGGATAGATCAGCGAGCCCTGGTGCACGGCCGGCAGGAAGCCGTTGCCGAAGACGTTGATGCCGCCGAGCGGGATGCCGCCGCTGCCGAGGACGACGAAGCCGGGCAGGTTCTGGTTCTCGGTGCCGAGGCCGTAGGTGACCCAGGCGCCCATGCTCGGGAAGCCGGTGAACGGCATGCCGCAGTGGAAGTAGAAGTTCGCCTGGGCGTGCTCCATGAACGGCGCGGTCATCGAGCGGATGACGGTCAGCTCGTCGGCGACGCCGCCGGTGTGCGGGAAGAGCGCGCTGACGGGGATGCCGCTGGTGCCGTAGCGGGTGAACTCCCACGGGCTGGGCCAGATGTTGCCGTCCTGGTTGAACATCGTCCGCTCGGTCTGGAACGGCATCGGCTCGCCCGCCTCGGCCGCCAGCCGCGGCTTCGGGTCGAACGAGTCGACGTGCGACATCCCGCCCGACATGAAGCAGAAGATGACGTTCTTGACGCTGGGCGCGAAGTCGGGCGCCCTGGCGGCGAGCGGGCCCTCCGTCGTTGCGGCGCCGGCCGCGCCGCCCGCCTGCGTCAGCCCGGCGTAGGCCTTGTCGGCCATCAGCGCCGTCAGGGCGAGCCAGCCGAAGCCGGTGGAGGTCTGCCGCAGCATCTCGCGGCGCGTCGGGAACGGGCGGGCTCCGGGGTGGTGGCGTGGATCGAAGGGCATCGGCGAATCCTCTGTGTCGGCAACGCGTCCGGGTCTCCCGGGAGCCGCTCGCCGCTCGCGGCATCGACGGCGCCGCGGGTACCGGCGTGCGCGGATCGTGCGCTACGGAATGAAGATGAACTCCTTCAGGTTGAACAGGCTGTGCGCGACATCCTGCCAGACCGCGGCGTCGTAGAGCAGCAGCGAGGTGTTCACGCCGCGCTCCTCCGCCACCGCGTCGAGGTAGTCCGTGACGCGGGCACGCTCGGCCTCCGACGGCGGGCGCGCGAGCACCTTGACGAACATGTGCGCGATGCGCCCGTCCACCGACGTCGCCTCGCCGTCGGCCAGCCGCCGGCCCCACTCGGCCGCCTGCCCGATCACGAACGGGCTGTTGAGCAGCGCGAGCGACTGGGCCGGGACGTTGGTCGTATCCCGCTGGCCGCGGGTGGTCGCCGGCTTCGGCAGGTCGAAGACCTCCAGGAACGGATTGTGCGCGTTGCGGCGGATCTCCTGGTAGATGCTCCGCCGCCCGTCGCCGTCCACCGGGCCGTTGTTCGGATCGCCCTCGGTCAGGCCGCGCCGCGCCGCGTAGTGCACGGGGATGGACGGCCCGTACAGCGTCGGGTCGAGCCGGCCCGATATCGAGAGCATCGCGTCGCGGATCGCCTCGGCGTCCAGACGCCGCAGGTTGGCGTGCTGCAGCAGCCGGTTGGACGGGTCGATCTCGGCGGCCCGGGCCGACGCCCGGCTGCTCATCCGGTAGGCCCGGCTGAGGACCAGGCGGCGGACGAGCCGCTTGATCGAGTACCCGTCGTCGACGAAGCCGGCGGCCAGGTGGTCGAGCAGCGCGGGATGCGACGGCGGATCGCCGAGGCGGCCGAAGTTGTCGACGGTGCGCACGATGCCGTAGCCGAACAGGTGCCGCCACACCCGGTTGACGGCGACGCGCGCCGTGAGCGGGTTGCCGGGGGCGGCGACCGCCTCGGCCAGGCGCAGCCGTACGAGCCCCGGCTCGGGGTACGGCCGACCGTCGAGCGCGGTCAGGAACGCGCGCGGCACGGCATCGCCGAGGTTCCTGTGGTTGCCGCGCACCAGCAGCGGCTGATCCGGGGCCGCCTCGTCGATGACGCCGGGGACGCGGCGCGCCACCGGTACGTCCCGCTCCAGCAGGCGGTACTCGGCGACCGGGGCCCGCAGATCGACCAGCTCTTCCAGGGAGCGCGGCAGCAGGTCCGCCCGCACGAGCTCGTCGAGGAACACGGCCTGCTGCTCCGTCAGCCG
This sequence comes from Vicinamibacterales bacterium, assembly GCA_963662835.3. Taxonomy (GTDB): domain Bacteria; phylum Acidobacteriota; class Vicinamibacteria; order Vicinamibacterales; family UBA8438; genus WTFV01. The sequence goes on along the minus strand of CAXXVU020000002.1, from coordinate 1,626,664 downwards.
GTCGTCGCGCCAGGCGGCGACCGCCTCTCCCGCGCGGCGGGCGATCAGGGCGGCCAGCTCCTCGCGCGATGCGGGCGCGGACGGAGCCGCATCCCCCGCCTCGCCGCCCGGCAGCGACAGGATGGGAACGACCGTCTCCCGGGGCGTCCGCTTCTCGTCGTGGAACACGATGCGGCCGGCCCCGATGAACGAGCGGCCGTCGCCCCGCCGCGTCGGCCGGTGACGGAGCTGGCTGTCCTCGGGGTCGAGCTGGAAGCGGGTGGCGTCGTCCTGGGTCGCGAACTCGATGTAGGCGGTGAAGCCCTTCCAGAACTCGGTGTCCCACTGCACCCAGGCCATCTCGTCGCTCTTCGGGCTGTGGCGCAGGTGGTAGATGCCGCCGCGCGGCACCGAGTAGTTCTCGATGATGAGATTCACGAAGCTGAGATCGCCGCCCATCACGCGGAAGCTGATGTAGTCGCTGTCGATCTCGAAGCTGGGGGTCTGGATGACGCCAGCGTGCTTCGTCGACAGCAGGTGCGTGTAGGCGCCGCCCGGATAGATGCCGTTCAGCAGCAGGTCGCCGCGCCGCTCGACGGCGAACTCGCCGGGTCTCGAGGGAGCCTCGGTGCGGCCCGTGCCGTGGCCGATCATCTCCGCGTAGTCGGGGCCGCGCAGATCCCACGCCGGCTCGAAGTGCTCGGCATTGAAGCGCTCGCGCGCGGGGATCTCGGCGTGCCAGTGCCTGCGCAGCTCGCTCCAGGCGCGGGGGAAGTCGGCGGCATCGACCGCGCCGAGCGCCCGCCACGCCGCGAGAACGCTGCCCGATTCGGGATTCTGCGCCGGCGCCGCGTCCCCATCGTCCGCGCTCGCCGCCTCGGCCTCGGCTGCAGCGCCGTCGGAGCCATCCGCTTCCGGTTCCAGCGCCGCCAGCAGCTCCGCGCCCACGGATTCGGCCGCCGCGCTCCACGCCTCGGCGAGCCGGCCGCGGATGTCCGCCTTGAGCGCGGCGAGCGCTTCCCGATTGGTCTCGAGGACGGCCCGCGAATCGACGGCGCGCATCGTCGGCCGCGCCCCGTACAGCGTCCCGAAGAACGAGTAGTAGTCCTTCTGGCTGATGGCGTCGAACTTGTGGTCGTGGCAGCGCGCGCACGACACGGTCAGGCCCAGGAACGCCTTCGACGCCACGTCCACCTGGTTGTCGGTCCACTTGACGCGGTCCTCCCAGGGGTCGACCGGCTGGAAGCCGTGCTCGACGAGCCGGAAGTTGGCCGGACCGATCATCGACTCGTTGGTCCGGCCGTCCGCGGCGAGGCGCGGCTCCGGCAGCAGGTCGCCGGCGAGGTGCTCGCGAATCAACCGGTCGTAGGGCACGTCGCCGTTGAAGGCGCGGATCAGGTAGTCGCGGTAGCGCCAGGCGAACGGGATGTCGGGGTCGCCCTCGCTGCCGTGCGACTCGCTGTAGCGGAACAGGTCCATCCAGTGGCGCGCCCAGCGCTCGCCGAAATGGGGCGAGGCGAGATAGCGGTCGACCAGGTCGGCGTAGGCCGACGGGGAGTCGTCGCCCGCGAACCGGGCGATCTCGGCCGGCGTCGGCGGCAGCCCGCGCAGGTCGAACGACAGGCGGCGGAGGAGCGCGGCGCGATCCGCGTCCGGCGCCGGCGTGAGCCCCTGCTCGTCCAGGGCCGCGAGCAGGAAGCGGTCGACGGGGGTCGCCGGCCAGGCCTCGTCAGCGACGGCGGGCGGCCCGGCCGCCTGCACCGGATGCCACGCCCAGTGCGTGCGCCGCCGTTCCGGGAGATCGAACGGCGCGGACGGATCCGGCGGATCCGCAGCCGCGGCCGCGGTCGCCGCCGGCCACGGCGCGCCCATTGCGACCCAGCGCGCGATCGTCTCGATCTCGTCGTCTTCGAGCGGGCCGGTGGGGGGCATCAGCATCGGCCGGCCGTGCAGGCGCTGCACCAGCGCGCTCTCGGCGGGGCGGCCCAGCACGATCGCCGGCCCCGAGTCCCCCCCGGCCAGCAACCCCTCCCGGCTGTCGAGGCGGAGACCGCCGAACGGCGTGTCCACCCGCGAACTGTGGCAGGCGTGGCAGTTGTCGGCGAGCAGCGGGCGGATGGCGGTTTCGAAGAACTCCGCCTGCTCGGCATCCGGCGGAGCCTGGACGGCCGACGTCGGCGCACGCGCCGCGACGGGATCTCCGAGCCAGGCCAGGGCCGCGCTCGACACCGCGAGCACGAGCAGGCACTGCGACAGACGCTTCGACTTCAAGGACATAGGCGCTCAGGCGCAATCTACTATCGCCGCCGGCCGGGAGCAACCCCGAGTTGACCGGCGGGAAGCGATCGGCCCGCATCACCCTCCACCGGAGCGGTTGATTGCGGCCCGCGCGGCGGCACCCGCGCCTTGCAGGCCATTCGTGCGGGCGCTTGGCGGGCGCTTATACTGAAGGAAAGAGCGGCGCGCCACGGCGCTTCGCCGGCAGCGGAACAGGAGGAAGAGTGCGAGTCGGTGTCTACGTCGATACGGACAACATCACGAGGAACGGTGGCCGGGGCCTGCGGTACGACGTTCTGCGGGAGTTCGCCTGCCGCGACGGATCGGACGCGTTGCGGCTGAACTCGTACACGTCCTTCGACCGCGAGCGCGCCCAGTCCGACGAGGACTACAAGCGCAACGTCCAGAGCTTTCAGGCGGCGCTGCGGGACTTCGGCTACAAGGTGATCGTCAAGCACGTCAAGTGGTACATCAACGAGGACGGCAAGCGGTTCGGCAAGGCCAACAGCGACCTCGACATGGCCGTCGACGTGCTCCTCGAGGCCCGCAACATCGACCGCGTGCTGCTGGCGACCGGCGACGGAGACTTCACCAAGGTCGCGCGCGCGTTGCAGAACATGGGCTGCCGGGTCGAGGTGGTGGCCTTCGACAACGTGTCGGGCGACCTGAGACGGGAAGCCGATCTGTTCGTCTCCGGGTACCTGATTCCCGGACTGCTGCCCGGCGAGTCGCGCGGCCCGGACTGGGGAGAGGAAGGGTCGCGGGTCCGCGGACTCTGCCACTGGTACGACTCCATCAAGGGATTCGGCTTCATCCGCTACCTGCGCGCGTTCACCGGCCCGCTGTGGGTCACCGACACCACGCGCGAGGACTCGCCGTACGCGTCGACCTTCGTGCACAGCAGCGAGTTGCAGCGGGCGGGCATCAATACGCAGGAGCTTCCGAGCCGGCGGCTGATCCTGGAGTTCACGCTGCGGCCGTCGCCCACGAAACCGGGTGAGTTGACGGCTCAGGAGATTCTCCTTATGCCCAGGCCGCAGATCCGGGACCCGCGCCCCGCGCCGAGCCCGGGTCGCGGCTACGGATCTGCCGAGCCCGCCGCTCGCGGCCACGGGAGCGCGGACCCCTCCGGACGCGGCTACGGGAGCGGGAGCGCCGCCCCCCCCGGCCGCGGCGACGGAAACACCGAAGCGCAGACCGGCGCCGGCTGACCCTTCTCTTCGGACCACTCCCTCCTGGCACGTGGAGAGTTCGACGGACTACCCCCGCAGCTCCAGCGGGCCGGCGTGCCACTACCCAAGTGTTTTTTTGATGACTCCTTGTGTGCGGCCAATGATCGTCGGCAATACTATCCGGCGCGACCGGCGCTCGTGCGCGTCATGCAAACCAATATGCCCGGCGCGCAGTCCAACCATGCAGAAGGAGGAATCATGAAACGTGTTCTTGCCGCAGGCATGCTTACGCTTGCCTTGTCGCTCACCGGCGCTTCGATGACCGGCTCCGACGTCTACGCACAGGACTGGACCGGCGCCTACCACGTCACGGTAACGAACCTCACCAGCGGCCAGTACTTCACGCCGATACTGGCGGCGACCCACGGGCACGACGTATCGATCTTCACGCCGGGGATGGCCGCATCGGACGAGTTGAAGGCGCTGGCCGAAGGCGGCGACACGATGCCGTTGGCCATGGCCCTCAATGGCAGGGCGTTGTCGGTCGAGACGACCGAGGGATTGCTCGCGCCGGGCGCCACCGCGGAGCTCATGGTGAACGGAGGCAGCATGCACCGTTACCTGAGCCTGGCGGCGATGCTGATCCCGACCAATGACGGATTCGTAGGCCTCAACGCCATGCTCGCCTCCACCCCGGAAGCCATGGCGTACTACGCCTACGCGTACGATGCCGGCACGGAGATGAACGACGAGAGCTGCGACTCGATTCCGGGTCCGCACGAGGAGTGCATGCGCCCCGGAGGCGGCGAAGCACCGGGCATGGGTGAGGGCTACATCACCATCCACCGGGGCATCCAGGGCGGCGGCGACTTCCAGGGCGACCGCGACTGGCGAAACCCGGTCGCGATGATCACGGTTCGACGTGTGTCCTGAGCGAGAGGCCGGCCGGTCGGCGGCCCGAGTCCGACCGTAGACGTCCGGGCGGGACGCTTCGCCGGCCGGCGAAGCGTCCCGCCCGGCCCGCTTCCCCTACCGGCCGCCGCGCTCCTCGCGCCGGCGCTCCCGCAGCCGCTCGCGGCGTTCCTCCATGCGCTCGCGCCGCGCACTGCGGCGCTCCGCCCGTTCGGCCTCGATCTCCCCGGCCCGCGCCTGCTGCTCGGGCGTCAGGAGCTGCCAGACCGCGGCGTAGACCTGCGCCCGACGGACCGCGCCATCCCCGGCGAGCCTCCCCAGGTCCGCCGCGAGCGCCCGGATGCGCGCTTCGTCCACGGACGGGGTCGACACCGCCTCGTCGAGCGCCTCGCGCGCGGCGCGCATCTCGGGGGCCTGCGCCAGGGCCGCCTCACGGCCTTCCTCGATCACGGTCCGGACCTGGTCGCGCTGCTCGTCCGTCAGGTCGAGACGCCGGAGCGGAAGCTGAAGCACGCCCGCTGGAATGCCCCGGGGCGGCCCACCCCTCCAGGCGCCGCGGCCGATCCGACCGCCCTGGCGCTGCTCCTCGGCCGCGTCCGCCGCAGGAACGGCCACCAGGGCCCCCGCCGCGACCGCCAGAGCGACGCCGGCGGCCAGAGCCCATCCGCGTGTTCCCCGCAAGTCGATTCGCATCGTTGCCCTCCTTTGCAGTTGCCGACTGTTCGTACCGACCCTGGCCGGACCGGGATTCTTCCCCGCACCGGAAGCAGCGACTCGGGGAATATCCGCGCGTTTCCGCGAGTCCTCGTGAACGAACGCGAGTGAACGTATGCTCGCAGTGACAACCGGGAGGCCGGCACGACCGGCGGAGCAGCCGGTGCAACCAGAGAGCGCAGCAGTCGGGGCCGATCTCGCAGCCATCGAACGCACCGATCCGGCACAGGATGACCGGGACGCGGCGGCGGACCCCGATCGCGCGGCGGTAGACGGCGCCAGGACCGGCGATGCCGGCGCCTTCGAGACGCTGGTGCGGCGCCATCAGGCGAGGATCGTCAACTATGCGTCGGCAATGGTCCACGACGCGGGCATCGCCGAGGATGTGGCGCAGGAGACGTTCGTTCGCGCCTGGCGCGGGCTCGGCCGGTTCCGCGGTGAGAGCCTGTTCAGAACCTGGCTCTACCGCATCGCCACCAACGTCGCGCGGACCCAGCGCGACCGCCGTGGCCGGCAGGCGCGGATCGCGGATCGCAGCCTGGACGACGAGGCCGAGCCGCTGCAGGCGGGCGACGTGCCGTCTGCCGCCCCCGACGCCGAACAGGCGCTCGTCACGCGCGAGGCCATCGACCGCGCGCTGGCCGAGCTGCCCGACGAGCTGCGGACGGCGCTGGTGTTGCGCGACGTGGAAGGGCTCGACTACAAGGAGATAGCCGGCGTCACCGGGGCGCCGATTGGGACGGTGGAATCGCGGATCTTCCGTGCCAGGCGGCACATGCGGGCGCTGCTCCGTCCGCTCGTGACCGGGCGGCCGGCACCGGGAGGATGACCGGGAACGCGAGATCGACGCAACGAGGGAGAGACCGATGACCTGCCAACAGGCCGAACCGTTGCTCGCGCGCGCCGCCGACGGGACGCTCGACGCGGATCGCGGCGCGGCGCTGGCCCTGCACCTGGATGCGTGTGCCGGCTGCCGGGACGCGCTCGACGCGCAGCGCGCCATGCGCGAGCTGCTCGCCGCACGTCCCGAGGCAACGGTACCGGTCGGCTTCGCCACGCGCGTCGTGGCCAATCTGCCGCCGCGGGAACACCCGCTGAACGGATGGCTCGACGCACTGAACTGGCGGGCGTGGACGCTGCGCCTCGCGCCGGTAGCCGGGGCGCTGTTCGTCGGAGCCGCGCTCGGCCTCGGGCCGACCGAGGCCGCCGAGGCCGGCACGTTCGACGCCGAAGTGGTCAGCGCCTGGATGACGGAAGAAGCGGCGGAAGGCGAGGCGCAGGATCCCCGGTCGGCTGCGACGCTGGACCGGTTGTGGCACGCCGACGAGTCGACGGACGACCCGTTGATCGACGTGCTGCTGGTGACGGATCCGCAGGGTTCCCTCTCGGTAGCGGACGAGGCAGGACGATGAACGTCGAGATGCGCACGCGCGTGTGGGTCGGCCTGTTCGTGCTCGTCGTGTTTCTGGCCGGCCTGGGCGCCGGCATCCTCTCCGCCCCGTGGCTCGGACTCGGACCGCGCTCCGGATTCGGACCCGGCCGCGGCGGACCTCCCGTGCCCCCGATGCGGGGGCGCGCGCTGGAACGGGTGGCGTCCCGGCTCGATCTGGACACCGAGCAGAGCGCCCGGCTCGCGGCGCTCTTCGAAGCGCGCCGCGAACGGTTTCGCGCCGTCGACCGCGAGATGCGCCGCGAGATGCGCGCGCGCTTCGCGGCCGAGCAGGAGGCGCTGCGCGCCGCCATCGCCGAGATACTGACCTCGGCGCAGATGGACCTCTTCGACGCCGAGATAGTCCGGATGGGCGAGGAGCGCCGGCGCCGGTGGGGAGAGCGCGATCGCCGCGAGCGCGGACGGCGGGAGCGGCCCGGCCGTTGACCGGGCGGCTCGACCGCGGTCCGAACTCCGACAGACCCCGCCGCCGAGTACGACGCGAAGCGCGCGGCGAGTAACATCTCGGGCGCGTGGCCTTCACCGACTGGCGCTTCCTCGTCGTCTTCCTGCCGGGCGTCCTCGGCTTCCACTTCCTGGTTGCGAGACTGACCTCGCGGGAGGCCTCGAGCGGCAGGCTGCGTTTCCACGCCGCCAACTGGATCCTCGTCGCCGGCGGCCTCGCCTTTCTCGCGGCGGGAACCGGCCGTTTCGCCGCCGTGCTGGCCGCCGCCGCCGTGTCGCTCCATGTTCTCGGCCGCGGCATCGCCGGCGCGCACCGCCACACGCCGGCATCAGGACCGGACCGGATCAGCGCGATTCCGGAAATCTGCTTCTCGCTCGCGGTCACCGGCAGCCTGTTCCTGTTCGTGTCCTTCAGGTACCTGAACCCGTTCGCGGGAGAAGTCCTGCCCTGGCCCGGCACGTTCGCGGCCGCGTCGTTCCCGGTCCCCGGCCTGCTCGCGCCGCTCGGCCTGGCGATCTTCACCTGTCATGCCGTGTCGTACGCCGCCGACATCCACCGGGGCGAGGCCGCCGCGCCGCAGAACCCGGTCCACGCACTGACCTACCTGCTCCTCTTCCCCTTCCTGGTCGCCGGTCCCCTCGTCCGCTTCCGGGACGTGAGCGCGCACCTCGCGGAACGGCAGGTGGGCATGGCGGGGTTCGCCTACGGCGTGCGGCGCTTCACCATCGGGCTCGCCAAGGTGTGGCTCATCGCGGAGACGCTGGCGCCGCCCGCCGCACTGGCGTTCTCGATGCCCGCCGGCACGCTCGACGCGGCGCATGCCTGGCTCGGCCTCGCCTGCTTCTCGCTGCAGATCTACTTCGCGCTGTCCGGCTACGCCGACATGGCCCTCGGTATGGGCCGCATGCTCGGGTTCCGGCTCCCGGAGCACTTCCGGTGGCCGTACGCGGCGGACAGCCTGCACGGTTTCTGGCGGCGCTGGGCGATGACCCTGACGGCCTGGTTCGACGGGTACGCCCGGCTCCCGCTACAGCCCGCCCGCGGCGCATCCCCGGGGCGCGAGACGCGAGCGATCCTCTCTCTGCTCCTGCTGTTCCTGCTGATCGCCGCCTGGCACGGCGGGGGGTGGCCGCTGCTGCTCTGGGGCGTATGGCACGGCGCGGCCGTCGCCCTGGAACGCACGCCCTGGGGCACCCTGCTGGCCAGCCTTCCGGCCCCGCTCCGCCACGGTTACGTCCTCGTCGTCGTGACCGCCGGCTGGATCCTGTTCCGCGCCGACGGCCTGACCGGCGCCGCCGTCTATGCGTACGCGCTGGCCGGGCTCGGGGCGGCGCCCTCGCTGAACAATCCGCTGCCTCTGACCGGCGGCGTGCAGCTTGCGCTGGTGGCCGGCGCAGTCGCGGCGGTTCCGCTGCTGCCTGCGGTGAACCGCTGGAGCGTGACGGTCGACGCCATCGCCACCGCGCTGCAGATGATCGTCTCGGCGGCCGCCATCTTCGTGTGGACGCGAGTGCTCGCGCGACCCTGCGGTCGCGTGCGGAGTTTCGCGCCGGCGAAGCTCCTGCGGCGCAAGCTCCCGGGCCGGGGGCGGCGCTAGCTAGCCAGCTAGCCAAGCCAGCTAGGCGCCAGGCTACCAGGGCTTGTCCGGGGTGACCCGCCAGCGGTTCGGCTCGTGATGCTCCAGGTACTGCCGCCTGGTGATCCACCCGAAGATCATCGCCTTGGTCAGCCACCAGTGGTCGGGCCGCAGGGCGAAGTAGATGTGCGCGACCACCAGACCCACCAGCGAGACGCCGACCAGCCCGTGGAGGACGTAGACCCAGCCCCAGGCCAGCTCGCTGATCAGGTACTGGTTGTGGGCGAAGAACGGCGTGTCGATGCGGAACATCATCAGGACGCCGGTGACTATGACGAGCAGCCCGACGATGGTCAGGATCCAGTGATAGAGCTGGTTGCCCAGCGGGTACTTCGCCGGCTGCGGGGCCTCGGCGATGCGGCCGGTCTCGCGCAGCATCAGCGCCTTGAACTCGGGGACGTCCTTGGGACCCGCCCAGATCGACCAGAAGTCGAGCCAGACGGTCGTGTGGACGATGTGCCAGGCGATGACCGCGGTGAAGATCATGCCCGCCCAGTAGTGCCAGGGCACCCAGTCGAACCCGATCCCGATGATCGGGAAGAACGCGGTCACCAGCAGCACGAACATCGTGATCGACATCGCCCAGTGGAAGAGCCGCGCCGCCAGCGAGTGGCGCAGTATGCGCGCCGGCATGTCAGGGCTGGCCGCCTCCAGCGCGTCGGCCTCGGCGGCGGTGCGCTTCCGCCCGGAGGACAGCATCGTGTAGGCCGCGTGCGCCAGCACGAACATGATGACGCAGAAGATCGAGACCCACAGCGGGTCCCAGTTGAGGTGCTGCAGAATGGGACGCTGCCACGGATCGTGACCCCAGACGACGAAATCCACGATCGGATCCTCCCGCTATCTCATCTTGACGACCACCGCCACGGCGGCCGGCTGGTCATCGCGCGCCAGCTCGGCCTCCTGCGACTGGTGCTCCTTGAACGCGATCCACTGCTCGTCACTCCAGTGCCTGCGGTGCGACCGCGGCTGCAGCGCCAGCTCCGCGCCGTCGGCGCCGGCATAGAACGGGGCCTCGTCCGGCGGCACGCGGCGACGCAGGCGGCGCGCGTCGATCGGCACCGCCTCGGTCACCTCGTGCGTCGGCAGCGGGACCGAGACGTACTCCACGCCCCGCTCGTCGCGATAGACCACGCTCACGCCGCCTATTCTACGGGAGGCGGCGCGGCCGCGGCCAAGACAGGCACGGAACGATCCTGGCCAGACTCGTGGACTGCGGCTAGACTATCTAGCTCTGACCAAGGGGCGCAGAGTCGCCCCGTCGCGGGGCGTTTCCCATTCTGGAGGAACGAGAAGATGAGAAGGAACCGCACATCGAGCTGGCGCTCGGCCGGTTCGCTCGGCCTGCTGCTGGCGTTCGTCGCCGGGGTAGCCGTGCCGACCGCGGTCACCGCGCAGGAGCCGGAGCAGGCGCGCGGCAACCCCTACGGCGAGTGGCGCTACCAGAGCGGCGACGCCTGGGGCACCCGGTACTCGCCGCTCGACCAGATCGACGCCGGCAACTTCGAGGACCTCGAGGTGGCGTGGGTCTGGCGGGGCGACAACTTCGGGCCGCATCCGCTGTACCTGTCGCGCTCGACGCCGAGCTACATCGACGGCATCCTCTACACCGTCGCCGGCTACCGGCGGACCGTCGCGGCCATCGACCCGTCCACGGGCGAGACGCTGTGGACCTACCGCGAGCCGAACACCCGGCGCTGGGAAGAGTCGATGCGCGCGAGCTACGGCAAGGGCGTCGGCTACACCGAGATCGACGGGCGCGGCGTCATCTACATCATCACGCCCGCCTTCTTCCTGCACGCGCTCGACGCGAAGACCGGCGAGCACCTCGAGGGCTTCGGCAAGCCGGTCCCGATCGAGGGCTTCCCCGACACCGGAGTAGTCGACCTGCTGGCCGACCTCGGGCACGATTACGACCCCTACGAGGGGATCCCGATGGAGGTCGGCTACATCACGAACTCGTCGCCGCCAATCGTCGTCAACGGCACCGTGGTGGTGGGCAACTCCCATGAACAGGGCTATGCGCAGTCGCGCATCGAGAACGTGCCGGGCGACATCCTGGCCTACGACGCGCGGACCGGCGAGCACAAGTGGAAGTTCAACGTCATCCCGCAGTCCGAGAGCGAGTTCGGCTTCGACACCTGGCAGAACGACGCCTGGGACTGGACCGGCGACGTCTCCTCGTGGGCGCCGATGTCCGCCGACCACGAGCGCGGCATCGTCTACATCCCGACCAATGCGCCGACCATCGACTACTACGGCGGGTTCAGGCCGGGGGACAACCTGTTCGGCACCAGCACCATCGCCATCGACGTCGAGAGCGGGCAGCGGGTCTGGCACTTCCAGACGGTCCATCACCCGATCTGGAACTACGACCTGCCCAACGTGCCGATCCTGGTCGACGTCACGGTCGACGGCGAGGAAGTGCCGATGGCCATCCAGACCACGAAGCAGGGCATGACCTTCGCCTTCAATCGCGAGACCGGCGAGCCGGTCTGGCCGATCGAGGAGCGTGAGGTCCCGGCATCGATAGTGCCCGGCGAGCAGCTCTCGCCGACGCAGCCGTTCCCGACCCGGCCGGCCCCGCTGAATCCGCTCGGCCTGACCGAGGACGACCTCATCGACCTGACGCCGGAGCTGAAGCAGGAAGCGACCGAGATCCTGAGCCGCTTCCGGGTCGGCGGCCCCTACGTCCCGCCACTGCCCAACAACCACAACGAGCCGGTGCAGGGCTGGATCGCGTGCGGCGCGGGCGGGCTCAACATCACCCACCCGGCCACCCTCGATCCGGAGACCGGCTACCTGTACCAGTCGAACGGCCAGGGCTGCTCGGGCCGGACGGTGCAGCCGGGCACGAACACCGACGCGGACATCCACGGCTGCACCTCGGATTCCGGCGACTGCACGACCACCGGCCGCACGATCTCCGACTGGGTTCAGGGCGGCGGCGTCGGCTGGGCCGGACCGCAGGGCCTGCCGATGTACAAGCCCCCGTTCAGCAAGATCACCGCGATCGACATGAACACCGGCGAGCACGTCTTCGCGGTGCCGGTCGGCGAGGCGTCGGACCAGATGAAGCGCCACCCGGCGCTGCAGGGCGTCGACCTCTCGGGCACCGGCACACCCCGCGGGCGCGCCATCCTGATGACCACCGGCACGCTGCTGCTGGCCACCGAAGGTGCGCAGGGACCGCCTGTCCTCAACGCCCACGACAAGCGGACCGGCGAGAAGCTCGGCAGCGTCGAGCTGCCCGCGACGGGCCAGTACGGCATGATGACCTACATGCACGAGGGACAGCAGTACATCATCGTGCAGGTCGCCCGGGGCGGCACCATGGCGGGCTCGCTCGCCGCGCTGCGGCTGCCGCAATAACCGAACGCTGCCGCGAACGGCGAACCTCACGGAGCGGGTCGATCGTCCGATCGGCCCGCTCCTTTCTCATTTCCGGCCGAAAACGGGCTCCCCGGCTACCGCGGCGCAGCCTGGCCGCAGGAAGCGTCCGCCGGCTTGCATTCGACCCGCAGCGCTCAGGATTCTCGAAGAATGGCGCTCAGATCGGCGCCCGCGCCAGCGCGACGTCCATGATGAGGCGCGCCAGCAGGTAGAGCCGCGGCACGATCGAGTGCAGCTCGACGTACTCCCGGGCGTCCGAGTGCGCCCCGAAGCCGATCAGTCCGAAGCCCTCGATGACCGGGGCATCGGTCTCCTGCGCCGCGAACGCCGCGTCCGTGCCGCCGCCCGCCGCCTGATCGGTCACGCCGAGCGGGCGCCCGATCTCCCCGTACACCTCCTGCGCGTGCGCCGCGAGCGCGCGTGACGCGGGGGTCGGCTCCAGGGGCGGACGGCGGCGCTCGAACGACACGGAAACGGTCGTGCCGGGGATGAGCTGGTTGCGGATCCGTTCCCGAACCTGCCGTTCCACCTCGTCGTAGGCGGCCACCCGCAGCACCCGGAAGTCGGCAGTGGCACGCGCCTCGGCCGGAATGACGTTGCGGGTGGCCCCGGCGCTCGCGATGGTCCAGTTGAGCTTGATGCCGGCCGCCTCGTCGCTGAGGTCGCGCATCTGCAGCACCTGATGGGCCAGCTCGTACAGCGCGTTGCGCCCCCGCTCGGGAGCGCTGCCGGCATGCGAGGCACGCCCCGTCACCTCCAGCAGCACCGCCCCGATGCCGGCGGTGGTCAGTGCCAGACGGTCGCTCGAGCCGCCTCCCTCGCAGGAGAAGACCGCGTCGTGCTCCGTGCCGAGCTCGGTGATCAGCCCGCGCGACCCGGCCGAGCTGACCTCCTCGTCCGCGTTGATCAGCACGGTGATCAACTCGTAGTCGTCGAAGCCCAGGGTGCGCAGCGCCGCCAGCGTATGGAGGATCAACGCGATGCCGTGCTTGTCGTCGGCGATGCCGAGCCCGTACGCGCGCCCGTCGCTGATCCGGAACGGCTGGTCCGCGAGCTGCCCCCGCAGGTAGACCGTGTCCATGTGGGCCAGCAGCAGGATGCGTCCGCTGCCGCGCCCGTGGAAGCGGGCCACCACGCTCTGTCCAATCTCGGCCGGCGTGTCGACCATGACGTAGGGATCGTCGTGCGACACGAGCTCGACCTCCCCGCCGAGGCCGCGGAGCCGGTCGGCGATCACCGACGCGATCTCCGCGAGCCCTTCCGGATCGCGGCTGCCGGACTCGATGCCCACGAGCTGGCGCATGGTCTCTATGAGCGGCTCCCGCTCCGTTTCGATCGCGGCCATCACCGCCTGGTCGGGCTGGGTGCGGGCCGCGCAGACGGTCAACCAGAGACCGCAGAGGATGACGACGAAGGTAGTCAGGCGCATGGCATGGCCATCATACCGCCGCGGACAACCCGTCCGCGGGCAGAATGCGCTGGAGGTCTGCGCCGTAGAACGGCGTTAGACTTCCAGTCAGGCCGGTTGGGCGGCAATCGGAGCCGCAGTTGACAATTGTCGGGCCTTCTCGGCGAACCGGTCGCCGGCGGAGGCCCGCCGCACTCGACATGCTCGTCATCGCCACCATCCTCCTGCCGCTGCTATCGGTCGGGCTGCACTACGAGTTCCTGGTGCTGGCCTCGGCCGCGGTTCGCGCGCTGCCCGGAGCCGGACGGGCCGACGTGGTGCTGGCGGTCGTGCTGGCGCTGGTGGCGCACGTCATCGAGGTGGTCGCGTTCGGCATCGGGTGGCTGGTGCTGATCCGTGCAGGCGCGGTCGAGCTCTCGACACCTTCACCGACACTCACCGAGGTCATCTACTTCTCGGGCTCGGTCTACACGTCGCTCGGCTTCGGCGACATCGTCCCGGTGAGCAGCGGCCGGTTCCTCGTCGTGCTGGAGGCGGTGACGGGCCTGGTGCTGATCGCGTGGACGGCGTCCTTCACGTTCTACCAGATGCGCGAGCGCTGGATGGAAGACGTGGACGAAGGAGAGAACGGAGCGGAGAGGAAGTAGGGAAGAAGGCGGCCCGGGCGTCCGACCCGCCCTCTCCGGTCTGAAAGAATCGGCGGCCCCGAAGGGCCGCCGCGGAGGGCGCTACTGGGCGGCCAGGCCGGACAGCTCCCGGCGGCCGCGGTCGAACAGCCGGCGGACGCGGTCGCTCCGCCGGAACTCGTCCAGGATCGCCGCCCGCCCGCTGGTGCGCAGGTCCTGGATCGTGAAGGCGAGCACCGTTGCCATCACCGCTCCCTCCTCGGTGCCGGTTTCCAGGAATCGGCGGCGGAACTCCTGCAGCGTCGCCCTGAACGCGGCCGTATGCCATTTCTCGATACCTGGTTCGAGCTGGAGGAACTCGTCGAGGAGGGCGGCGTACTCGGGATTCGGGGGGCGATGCCAGAAGGAGACGTCCGGCCCGAAGTCCGCGATGTACTCGGGCAGATACAGGTTGGCCCGCGCCGGGACTTGGCGGACCAGGGCCGGGTTGTAGCGGCGCACCTCGTCGCGCGAGAGGCCGGTGCGTCGCATCACCCGCGTGAGCGGCGTGCTGCGCGGCACCCGCATGGCGAAGACCTTCGACTGCGGCAACTCCTCGACGAGGCGCCTTACATTCACCATGTTGCCGAAGATCATCTCGGCGTACAGGGCCGAGCGCGGACCGTAGGTCCGGAACAGCGCCCGGTAACGGCGGATCGATACATCGCGCAGCTTGCGGACGAAATCGGATCCGCGCAGGTACTGCTCGCGCGTGTTCGCGGCACCGAGCCGTTCTCCGTTGATTACCGTCCGCATGACGTTGGCGCCGCCGGCGTGATGCTCGGACAGCGCCGGAATGAAGCTGCCGTACATCGTCGCCAGTATCGTCAGGTAGGCGGCGCAGTACGGCACCTGGGTGGTCTGGTTGTAGCCCTCGATCACGTGCGGCGAGCGCCGCTTCAGGTAGTTCCAGTTGCGGGGCAGCCACTGGCAGAACCCGAGGGCGCGCGCGGAGGAACGGGCGCGACCGTTGAAGCCGGACTCGACCATCGCCTGCGCCAGGCCGATCTCGGCCGGGACCCCGAAGCGTTCGTAGATCGTGCTCCATTCGCTCAGGAAGCGGCCGTAGCGCGCCGCGTGCGGCGCCACGAAGCGGCCTCGCGTCGCGTTGTGCACGACGGGCCCGACGAGTCGCTCGAGCCGCTGCTCGACGGTGCGCCGGCGGTCCCGCAGGCGCCCCGGGAGGCCGCGGCCGGTCAGCGCGTCGGCCAGCGACGGCTCGGCCCAGTCTCCGTTGCGGCGCCAGTCGCCTCTTTGCGGGAAGGTCACGAGTAGACGACCGTCGGTCCTGCTGCCGAAGGCGATGTGGCCGTCCGGAACCGTGAAGATGTGCTGCCAGAAGGGATAGGAGGGCCGGAACGTCGCCAGCGCCTCCAGATCCTCGGCGAGACGTGCGCTCGCCTGCTCGCTGAACGAGAGTTCCGGGGCTGCGGTCCCCGACACGGCTTGAACCGCCTCCGCCGGCGCCGGCGCGGCCGCCGCGGACGGGGTCGACTCGGCCTGCGTCTCGCCCCGGGCCGGCGCACCCTGCGTGTCGGGCGTGATCGTCTCGTCCGTCAGGAAAGGCACCGCCCCGGGCAGGCTCGGCGCCGCCGGCGCCGGCGTGGCCGCCTGGGCCGGCTCCGCCTCCGCGGACGGTAACGCTGCGAACGGCGGAGCCTTTGCTTGAAGACCCGGGTGATCGGTCGGGAAAGTCGCGATGGACAGCACGAGGGCGGCGAGCGTGGCAGCAAAGCCTCTCATGACACCTACCGTTGCTTGAGGATCCGTCCGCATCGGTGCACGAAACAGGCTGACCGGTACATAAATTCGGGGCATTATACGGCTTCTTTGCAGATATATCGTCTGATACCCTTGCGATCATGAATTTTCGTGCCGTCGCGTTCGCCTGCGCGAGCCTCCTGCCGCTGCTCTCGTGCGGTGTCGGACCGGCTGAATTGAGCGAGGCCGTAGCCCTGCTGCCCCTCCCGGAGGGCGGCCGACTGCCGCGGGCGGTCGTCGATGGCGGGGGGACGGTGCACGTCGTCTACTTCCAGGGGGAGCCGCGCGCCGGCGATCTCCTCCACGTCAGCCGCCCCCCCGGCGCATCCGACTGGTCCGAGCCGCGTTACGTCAACTCCGAGCCGGGCACCGTGGTCGGCATCGGCCCGATAGACGGCGGGCAGGTCGCCCTGGGCAAGGACGGCCGGCTGCACGTGGTCTGGTTCAAGCTCGGCCGCACCGAGTTCCTCTACACGCGGACCAATGCGTCCGGAACCGCGTTCGAGCCGCAGTTCGCCATTGCCGCCGGCGAAGGCGTCGAGGCGGGACCGTCCATCGCCGCCGACCGGACGGGAAACGTCTACGTGTTCTGGCACACCGGCGAGCCGCCCGACGCGGAGCGTTCCGTGTTCATGACGGTCTCGCGCGACGACGGGCAGACCTTCTCGGCGGCGCGTCCCGTGAGCGGCGAGACCGAAGGCGCGTGCGACTGCTGCGGACTCCACGCGCTGACGGACGAGGAGGGCGCGGTGTACGTGTCGTATCGCGGGGCCGGCGAGAACATCCGGCGCGGCCAGCGCCTGCTGACGTCGCTCGACCACGGCGAGACCTTCACGGACGAGCTGATCGACCTGTGGGAGATCAACGCCTGCCCCATCTCCACCACCAGCCTCGCGCACGGGCCGGACGGCATGGCCGTGTCGTGGGAGACGGCGGGACAGGTGCACGTCAGCCCCGTGGATGCCCTGCAGAAGGCGGCGACACCCGCCGGCGAAGCGGCCGCGCGCCGCAAGAACCCGGCCGTCGCGGTGAACAACCGCGGCGAGACGCTGCTCGGCTGGGGCGACGGCTTCGGCTGGCAGTCCGGCGGGACGTTCCACTGGCAACGCTTCGACGCGGACGGCGCGCCGGCGGGCGAACCGGGAACCGGGCCGGAGATTCCCGACGGCAGCTTTCCCGCAATCGTCGCCGAGCCGGACGGGACCTTCCTGGTGACGTTCTGACAACGAAGCGGCGGTCGCCCTGTCCGGCGTGCAGACCGTAGCGAGGACGCAACCCCGGCCGCACAGGCGCAACCCCGGCCGCAAAGGAAAGAGGCCCCGCGCCACCGGGCGGCGCGGGGCCTGAATCGACTGAGCGGCGACGAGGCGGCTACTTGCCGTACCGGGTCAGCCCGCCGCCGGCGAACGGCCGCGACGCCGGTCCCTCGGCCACGAACACGGTTCCGTCCTCGTCGACGGCGACGCCCTCGCCGGCGAGGCCCTGCAGCGTGCGGCCCTCCTCGGGAACGTGCGGCGGAATGAAGGCGGTCACCCGGTCCTCACCCGCGGAGCCGATGCGGACGCCGTTCTTCCAGCCGTAGTGGTTGGTCTCCTGCGACTCGGAGTCGATGGCGTAGAGCGTGTCGTCGGCCGTGATGTACAGCCCGCTGATGCGGCTGAACTGGTAGTAGATGTCCAGCAGCTCGCCTTCCTGGTCGAAGATCTGGATGCGGTGGTTGCCGCGGTCGGCCACGAACAGGCGGCCCTGGGAATCGAACTCCATCGCGTGCGGCGTGCGGAACTGGCCCGGCCGGAAGCCGATCTCGCCCCACTGCTTGATGAAGTTGCCGTCCCGGTCGTACTTCAGGATGCGCCCGGTCCGGCCCGCCGGCGGATCCGGGTTCTGGCCGCTGTGGCCGTCGGAGACGAAGATGTCGCCGGTCGGGCCCCAGGTGATGACGTCGCACGGCTCGTTCAGATGCACGCCCTCGGGGTCGTCGCCCGGCTGCCCGGCGACGCCGAGCGTCATGAGCACCTCGCCCTCAGGGCTGAACTTGAACACCTGGTGGCCGATCTCGTCGTTGCCCTGCGAGTCGGTGACCCAGACGTTGCCGTCGTCGTCGACGTGGATCCCGTGCGGCAGCACGAAGAGCCCCGCGCCGAACTCGGCGAGCAGCTCGCCCGTGTGCCGGTCGTACTTCAGGATCGGATTCAGTTCCGGGTTGGCGGCGCATCCGCCGGCGAGCGCGAAGCCGCCGCAGCGGTCATACACCCAGACGTGGCCGTCGGTCGGGTCGATGTCGACACCGGCGGTCGAGCCCCACGTCCGCCCGTCGGGCAGCTTGGCCCAGTGCAACTCGACCTCGGGGTTCGGGTTCGGGAGCACCCGCTGCACCAGGTCGGCCTCTCCCTCCTGGGCCGCCGCGCCGCCGGCGCCGAGCGCCGCGACCGACAGGACCAGCAGGGCCACGCCTGCGGCTCTCGAGACGATCCGTCGATTCTCCGTCATTATCCCTCTCCTCTGTTGAATCCGGGGCATATATCCTAGCCGAATCCGGCGCGCGCGGGGCAGACTCCCAGGCAGGGTCGGTTGGGCGGGCAATCGGAGCCTCAGGCGACGATTTCCGGGGCCGGAGCTTGCGCCGGAGAACGCAACGGAGTGAGTATTGCGGCGAAGGCTTCCGGACGGGTGGGACTGTGGCCGACCACCGCGCCCGGCGACGGGTTCGGCGGCACCAGGCTCGGGGAATCTGGACCGAGATGGCGACGCTGACCGAGGAGCTACGCAGTCCGGGTGGGACGCACCCGCTGGAACGCCGCGGGGGCGTCGACTCCGACTGCCGGACGAGGAACCCATGCACGACCCGCAACGCCGCCGTGCCCGCACCGCCACCATCGCCGCGCTGGCGCTGATGGCCGCGACCGTCTGGCTTCCGATGACCGCGGGGGGCCAGACCGCCCCCCCGCGGACGCCCTGGGGCGCGCCCGACCTGAACGGCATCTGGAGCCACGGCACCGCTACGCCTCTCGAACGCGCCGAACAGCAGGTCGACCGGGAGCTGCTGACCGAAGCGGAGATCGCCGAGATCAACGCGGCGCAACGATCGACCGAGGGCGTCGGGGCGCGCCGGGCCGTCTGGTGGGAGCGCAGCCTGTCGGACGGCCGTACGTCGATGATCGTCGATCCCCCGGACGGCCGCATTCCGTACTCGGAGGCCGGCCTCGAGCGCGTCCAGGCCCGTCCGGGGCAGACGAGCGAGGGGCCGGAGGGCCGCAGCCCCCAGGAACGCTGCATCTCGTACGGCATTCCGCGCCTGGGCGGCCCCTACAGCCAGAACATCCACATCGCACAGACGCCGGACCACGTTCTCCTGCTCTTCGAGATGGTCCACGAATTCCGCATCATTCCGCTCGACGGAAGGCCGCACCTGCCGGGGCATGTCCGCCAGTGGCTGGGCGACTCGCGCGGTCGTTGGGAAGGCGACACGCTGGTCGTCGAGACCACCAACTTCAGCCCTGCGCAGTGGTTCCGCGGGCTGTCGCAGGGCGGCATGCGTCTGGTCGAGCGCTTCACCCGCGTCGACGAAGGCACGGTGCGCTACGAGGTGACGTTCGAAGACCCGGACCTGTGGACGCAGCCCTGGACGGCCTCCATCCTGATGCCGCCTACCGAGGGCGACATGTTCGAGTTCGCCTGCCACGAGGGGAACACCGGAATAGCCGCCACGCTCGAGATAGCCCGGCTGGAAGAGGCCGAAGAGGACGGGCCGCGGTAGCTCGCAGAGCCGGTTTCACGCCGTGACCATGCTGTTCCCCGTCGAAGGCGCTGACGCGAGCGGCCCGAGCTCCGCCGACGGCCGCCCGCGCGACCGCGTCCGCCGCGACACGACCATCGGCGCGGGGACCGCCCTGAACGCGGCGGCGCTGATGCGTATCGTCGTTGCCCACGCCGCCCCGCTCATCGCCGGCCTGGCGCTTGTGGCCGGTGCCACGCCCGCGCACGGCGCGCCGGCGCCGCAGGGCGGCCTACGACTCCCGCCGACGCAGATCTTCGGCCCGCCCCCGCCCGTTCCCCCCGAGGTGATCGCCCGCGACGCTTCCGGGGTCACCATCCGGGCCACGCGGGTCGACGAGCCGATGAGCATCGACGGCAGCCTGAACGAAGCGGTCTACGAGCTCGTCCGGCCGATGTCGGACTTCATCCAGAACGACCCGGCCGAGGGCGAGCCGGCCACCGAGCGCACCGAGGTGTGGCTCCTCTTCGACGACGACAACGTCTATGTCGTGGCCCGCTGCTGGGAGACGCGGCCGGACCGGATCATCGCCACCGAAATGCGCCGCGACAACATCCGGATCGTGCGCGACGACAACTTCGCCTGGTCGTTCGACACCTTCTACGACCGGCGCAACGTCGTTCTGTTCGAGGTGTCGGCGGTGGGCGGCCGGCTGGATGCGCAGCTCACCAACGAGTCGCAGCCCAACCTGGACTGGAACCCGGTGTACGACGTCTCGGTCGGCCGCATGGAGGGCGGCTGGGTGATGGAGGCGGCCCTGCCCTTCAAGTCGCTCCGCTACCGGGGGGAGGGCCCGCAGACCTGGGGCTTCCAGGCCCGGCGGGTGAACCGCTGGAAGAACGAGTCGTCCTACCTGACGCCGCTGTCCGCCGCGCAGGGGCTCCGCGGGCACTTCCGCGCGTCGCTCGCCGCCACCCTCGTCGGGATCGAGGCACCGCCGGCATCGAGGCTGTTCGAGGTCAAGCCGTACGCCATCGGGGACCTGACGACCAGCCCCGTCGCGTCGCCGCCCCTCGCGAACGAGATCGGCTGGGACGGCGGCATCGACGTCAAGTACGGCGTGACCCAGGGACTGACCGCCGACTTCACCGCCAACCCGGACTTCGCACAGGTGGAAGCCGACGAGCAGCAGATCAACCTGACCCGCTTCAACCTGTTCTTCCCCGAGAAGCGCGAGTTCTTCCTGGAGAACCAGGGCACCTTCCGCTTCGGCGGCGCGGCCACCAGCGGGCGCCTGGCCGGGGCGACGGACACGCCGGTCCTCTTCTACAGCCGCCGCATCGGTCTGAGCGGCGGGCAGGCGGCGCAGGAGGTGCCGCTGCGCGCCGGCGGGCGCCTGACGGGACGGGTCGGGCGGTACACCCTCGGCGCGCTCAACATCCAGTCCGGGGACTCGGAGGCGGCAGGGACGCGCGCCACCAACTTCAGCGTCCTGCGCGCCCGGCGCGACATCCTGCGGCGCAGCAGCATCGGCGCGATGTTCACCGGCCGGTCGGTCGCCCTCGACGGGCTGGGCAGCAACGAGGCCTACGGCGTGGACGGCATCTTCGGCTTCTACGACGACCTGAACATCAACACCCACTGGGCGCGCACCCGCACGGATGGCAGGACCGGCAACGACACCAGCTACCGGGCGCACCTGGAGTACCTCGGCGACCGCTACGGGGTGCAGCTCGAGCACCTGCTGGTGGGCGACGACTTCAACCCGGAGATCGGGTTCGTGCGCCGCCGCGACATGCGCCGCAGCTTCGCCGAGTTCCGCTTCAGTCCGCGGCCGCAATCGATCGACTGGGTGCGCCGGTTCCTGTGGACCGGCTCGTTCGCCTACATCGAGAACCTTGCCGGCGCGGTGGAGACCCGCGAGGGCCTCGCGTCGTTCGGCATCGAGCTCGAGAACAGCGACCAGCTCCTGCTGAGCGGCATGCGCTCGTACGAGTTCCTCCCGCGGCCGTTCGAGATCTCGCGCGGCGTCACGCTCCCGGTCCGCGGCTACGACTTCGCCAACCTGGGCGTCGGCTACAACTTCGGCCAGCAGCGCCGCTGGTCGGCCAACGTCCTCGCCGAGCACGGCAGCTTCTACAGCGGCCGGAAGACGGCACTGACCGTCACCCGCGGCCGCGCCAGCCTCACCGACCAGTTCTCCGTCGAGCCGCTCTACTCGATCAACTGGATCGATCTGGCGGAGGGCGAGTTCACGACCAACCTGTTCGGCGCACGCGTCACCTACACGATGACGCCGCTGATGTTCACCAGCGCGCTGGTGCAGTACAACTCCAGCCGCAACGCCGTGTCGGCCAACATCCGCTTCCGCTGGGAGTACCAGCCGGGCAGCGAGCTGTTCATCGTCTTCAACGAGGAGCGCGACACGGGGCTGCACCGCTCCTATCTGGGGCCCACGAACCGGGCGTTCATCATCAAGTTCAATCGGCTGTTCCGGTTCTGAACCTGTCGCCGGGATCGGACTGGCACTGACTGCACGCCCGACCTCTGCCTGCGGGTTTCCATGCCCGGAACGCCCCCGTTTCGCGGTAGGATTGGCGGAAACGCTGCTACTGAAAAAGGGAGTATCGAGATGATGAGCCATCGCTGCATAGCCGCACTCGCCGCCCTGCTGGCCGTCGTGCTGGCCGCACCGGTCCCGGCCATCGCCCAGTCGGACGCCCCGACCACGCCGATGCGGACCCCGGACGGCCAGCCTGACATCTCCGGCATCTTCACGTTCCGCACGCTGACGCCGCTGGAGCGGCCGGCGGCTCTTGCCGACCGGGACACGCTGTCGGCCGAGGAGGCCGCCGCCTTCGAGGCGTCGGAGCGGGTACGCCTGAACCGCGACCTGTTCGACCCGATCTCGGGAGCCCCGAGCGCCGGGTACCAGCCGCGCGCCGAGGGCGGGGTCCTCTCCTACAACGAGTTCTGGTACGAGCGGGGCATCGAGCTGACGAGCGACAAGCGGACGTCGCTGGTGGTCGATCCGCCGAACGGCCGGATCCCGTACACCGACGAGTACCGCGAGGCCCGGGCGATCAACCGCTTGAACATGCGCAACGGCTTCGGCGACCACTACACGGACCGCACCCTGGGCGACCGCTGCCTGATGGGCTCCAACTCCGGGCCGCCGATGCGGCCGGGGTCGTACAACAACAACGTCCACATCTTCCAGACGCCCGGCTACGTGGCGCTGCTCAACGAGCACATCCACAACGTGCGCATCATCCCGATCGACAAGCCGCACGGGAACATCCGGCAGTGGGTGGGCGACTCGCGCGGCCGCTGGGAGGGCGAGACGCTGGTCGTCGAGACGAAGAACTACGCCCGCGAGACCAACTTCGCCGGCTCGTCGCGGGACAGCTACCTGGTCGAGCGGTTCACGCGCATCGATCCCGACACGGTGATGTACGAGTTCACCTTCGAGGATCCGAACAACCTGACGCAGCCCTTCAGCGTCGCCATCCCGTTCCGGCGCACCGACGGCGTGCTCTACGAGTACGCCTGTCACGAGGGCAACTATGGCCTGACCGGTATCCTGGCCGGGGCGCGGCGGAAGAACACGCAGAAGGTCACGTCGATCAAGTAGCGGCCGTGCTGCTCGCGTCGACTACAGATGGCCGGGGGCCGAACACCCCCGGCCGTTTCCGTTTGCGACCAATACGGCCCGGCTCCGCGCCGGGTCGGGCCGAGCCGTCCGGGCCGGAGCCTGCGTTCGGATCCGACCGGCAGCCAGGCGCGCTGCCGCACGAACCGCCAGGCGGCACCGGGTGACTCGACGATTCGATAGCGTCCGGTCCGAAGCCCCCGCATGACCTCTCTCGATTTCCTGATCGTCGCCGCGTTCATCGCCTACGCCGTCGGCTCGGGCCTCCGGAACCGCAGGACGGCGTCGCGCAACCTCGACGAGTACTTCCTCGCCAACCGCAGTCTCCCGGGCTGGCAGGCCGGGCTCAGCATGGCCGCGACGCAGTTCGCGGCGGACACCCCGCTGCTGGTCACCGGCCTCATCGCCACGGCAGGCATCTTCGCGCTCTGGCAGCTCTGGATCTACGCGCTCGCGTTTCTGCTGATGGGCTTCGTGCTCGCCCCGGGCTGGCGGCGGGCCGGGGTGCTGACCGACGCCGAGCTGACCGAGGTGCGCTACGGCCGGCGGCCGGCGACCGTGCTGCGCGGCATCAAGGCGGTCTACTTCGGCACGATCTTCAACTGCACGGTGCTGGCGTTCGTCTTCTTCGCCGCCGCGAAGATCGCCGAGCCGTTCCTGCTGTGGCACGTGTGGCTGCCCGCCGGCTTCTTCCTTCCGGTGGTCGACCTCGTGGAGTGGATCGGCGTCCCCCTGACCATCGGGCCGCCCGACGATCCCGCGGTGTGGACGCACACCGCCAGCAACCTGATCTCCATCCTCCTCATCCTGGCCGTCGCCACGTTCTACTCGACCACCGGTGGGCTGCGCAGCGTGGTCGCCACCGACGTCCTGCAGCTCGCGGTCATGCTGCTGGGCACGGCGGCGTTCGCGGCCGTGGTGGTGACCGAAGTGGGCGGGCTCGGCGCCGTCACGGAGCGGCTCCACGGCCTTTTCGCCGAGGGCGGACCCGGCGGAATCCAGCCCGAGCAGATACTCGCGTTCACCCCGGACCGGGCGCGCGACGCCTCGGCGGCGGTGTTGCTCCTGTTCGGACTGCAGTGGCTCATCCAGATCAACGCGGACGGCACCGGCTACCTGGCCCAGCGCTCCATGGCGTGCCGCAGCGACAGCGACGCGAAGACCGCCGCCGTCGTCTTCACGTTCACGCAGGTGCTGCTGCGCAGCCTGCTGTGGATCCCCCTCGGGCTCGGCCTTCTCGTGCTCTTCCCACCCGATCCCGGCCTGACTCCGGCATCGGGAATGCTGCAGGCCGATCGCGAGGCGACCTACGTGCGGGGCATGGCGGAGCTGCTCCCGGCCGGTGTCATGGGGCTGATGGTTACCGGCATGCTCGCGGCGCTGGCCTCTACCGTCGACACGCACCTCAACTGGGGGGCGTCGTACTGGACCAACGACATCTACAAGCGGTTCGTCTGCCAGCTCTGGCTCGGCCGGGAGCCGAGCGCCCGGTCTCTGGTATGGGTGGCGCGGGGGTCGAACGTGCTGCTGGTGGGAATCGCGCTGGCGATCATGACGCAGCTCACGTCGATCAACGCCGCCTGGCAGACCAGCCTGCTGCTCGGGGCGGGCATGGGGGTGGTGCTCATCCTGCGCTGGATCTGGTGGCGCATGAACGCCTGGGCGGAGATCGCGGCGGTGCTGACGTCGCTGTTCGCCGCCCCTCTGCTGATGGTCTACCTCGGGGACGATCAGCACGCCCTCCGTCTGCTGCTCGTGGCGGCATTCGCGACCGCGGCGGCGCTGACTGCGGTCCGGGTCGCCGGCCCGGAGGACCCGACGCGGCTTGCCGCGTTCTACAGGAAGGTTCGGCCTGTCGGCTTCTGGGGCCCGGTCGCGCGCGACGCCGGCGCGGCGGCGGACGGACCCAGCCGCCTGGGCCGGGCGCTGGCAGCTACGGGTGCCTGCGCGGTGTCCATCTTCTGCCTGCTCGTCGGCCTCGGATCGTGGCTCGCGGGCAGTCCGGCGCCGACGTGGTCGCCGTTCGAGGCCGCATGGCAGGGCGGGTTGATCGTGGCCGGTGTGGCGCTCGTACCCCTGTGGTACCGGCTGGGGTATCGGGACACCGGCTCCCTGTCCTCGCGGAGCGGGCGCGACGCAGACCATCCGGCGGACACCCAAGACACTTCCAGCGCCGAATCGGACTTGGGGTGACACGCGTAAACTTGGAGATCGCGGAACCGATCGACAGCACATGGGCGGCGCAAGGATGGCACCGTACACGCAGGATCAGCTCGAAGCAATGCTGGCGGACCTGGAATCCGATCTGGTGGAGCGCAAGGAATCGCTGCAGGGAGACAATCCACGCAAGATCCGGCAGGCGGTATGCGCTTTCGCCAATGATCTGCCGGACCACCAGCGCCCGGGCGTCGTGTTCGTGGGCGCGGACGATGCAGGCACGCCGGTAGGCCTGGAAATCACGGACGAGTTGTTGTTGCAGCTCGCCGACGTCAAGACCGACGGCAATATCCTGCCGCCGCCGACGCTCACCGTGGACAGTCGCGTGCTGCTGGGGACTCCCGTTGCGGTCGTCACCGTCATGCCGTCGGACACGCCGCCCGTGCGCCACAGAGGACGGATCTGGATTCGAGTGGGGCCGCGGCGGGCCGTCGCCAGTGCGCAGGACGAACGGATCCTGAACGAGAAGCGTCGACATCGGGATCCCCACTTCGACGTCCAACCGGTCCCCACGGCAAGTGTCGCCGACCTCGACCTACGGCGATTCGAGGAGGAGTACGTCCCCCTGGCGGTCGACGCGACGGCCCTCGCGGAGAACGACCGGAGCATGGAACAGCGTCTTGCCGCGCTGAAGATGATCGCCGGGATCGACGACCCTCGGCCGACGATCGCCGGCATGCTCGTTCTCGGCAGGAATCCGCAGGACTTCCTGCCGGCCGCGTATGCGCAGTTTCTGCGGATTGCCGGTACGGAGCTGGCCGACCCCGTAGTCGACGACGGACGATGCAGCGGGCCCCTCGCCCACCTGGTGCGTTGCCTGGACGACAAGCTGCTCGCGCACAATCGGACGGCGGTCGACTTCACGTCAGGGCCGACGGAGACGCGCACGCCGGCCTATCCGATGGCGGCACTGCAGCAACTCGTCCGCAACGCCGTCATGCACAGGACCTACGAGGGCTCGAATGCGCCCATCCATGTCTACTGGTTCGACGATCGCATAGAAATCACGAGCCCGGGCGGCCCCTACGGCGCTCTCACGGAAGAGAACTTCGGACACCCGGGCGTAGTGGATTACCGCAACCAGATCCTGGCCGAGGCGATGCGGGTGCTCGGACTGGCCCAACGCTACGGTGCAGGCATACCGACGGCACGCCGGGCCCTGCACGCCAACGGGCAGCCTGCGCCCGATTTCCGCGTGGAGCCGAACTGGATTCACTGCACGGTGAGGGCCCGCAGCCGATGACGCCCGTCCTGACGTTCTTCAACAACAAGGGCGGCGTGGGAAAGACGTCCCTGGTGTATCACGCGGCGTGGATGTTCTCGGAGCTGGACCGGACGGTCCTGGTCGTCGATCTCGACCCCCAGGCCAACCTTACGGCGGCGTTTCTGGACGAGGACACGCTCGCCGAGCTGTGGGACGACGCGGATTCTTCGACGGGCAAGACGATCTATCGGTGCGTCGAACCGCTGACCAGAGTCGGGGACATCGGAGACCCTGTGCTGAGGCGGCCCGCGGACGGGCTCCACCTGCTGCCCGGCGACCTGGCTCTGTCCGGCTTCGAGGACTTGCTGTCCGCCGAATGGCCGAACTGCCTGGGAAGCGGGAACCTGTACCGGCCGTTTCGGGTGGCGACCGCGTTCTGGCAGGTCATACAGAGGGGCGCCGAGGACGCAGGCGCCGACATCGTGCTCGTCGACGTTGGCCCCAGCCTGGGGGCCATCAATCGTTCCGCCCTGATCGCCACGGACTTCGTAGCGGTGCCGCTCGCGGCGGACCTGTTCTCCCGGCAGGGGCTGCGCAACCTGGGACCGACGCTTCGCCGCTGGCGGATCGATTGGAAGAAGAGACGCGACAACTGGACCGACCCCGATTTCGACCTGCCGGCCGGCAACATGCAGCCCATCGGCTACCTGATTCAACAACATGGCGTCCGGCTGAGCCGCCCAGTCGCGGCGTACGACCGCTGGGCCAGGCAGATGCCGGCCGAGTATGCCCGCAGCGTTCTGGGCATCGACGCGCCAACGAGCGACGCCGACCCCGGGGACGATGAGCACCGCATCGCCACCGTGAAGCACTACCGTAGCCTGGTCCCGCTCGCGCAGGACGCCCGCAAGCCGATCTTCTCGCTGTCGGCGGGAGACGGCGCCCTCGGAAGTCACGCAGCCGCGGCACGCGCCGCGTTCGGTGACTTCCGGGCGCTCGTCGAAAACATCTCGACACGAACGCAAGCCGCGCCGACCGTGAGGCAATGAGGAACAGCCGGCGGGTACAGGTCGAACCGTGGCGGGAACGGAGGCAAAATGCTCGGTAGCGGATCGGTCGACGCTCGCAGGCTGGTCTTCGAGGCAGCGCGTATCGTGGGCTTCACCGGCGCCGGCATCTCCACCGAGTCGGGCGTCCCGGACTTCCGCAGCCCGAACGGGGTGTGGGCACAGAACCGGATCGTCGACTTCCAGGAGTTCGTCGCCAGCGAGGCGGGGCGCATCGAGTACTGGCGGCAGAAGGCCGCCGCCTGGCCCGCCATGCGCGACGCGCAGCCGAACGCCGGGCACTACGCCTTCGTGGAGCTCCACAAGCAGGGGCGGCTCGACGCGCTGATCACGCAGAACATCGAGCGCCTGCACCAGCGGTCGGGGTTGCCCGCCGACAAGGTGCTGGAGCTGCACGGCACCACGACCGAGGCAGTCTGCCTGGCCTGCGGCAACCGGATCACGTCGGACGAGGCGTGCCGGCGCATCGAGGGAGGCGAGAGGGCGCCGCGCTGCCGGGAGTGCGGCGGGTTCCTCAAGCCGGCCACGATCTCGTTCGGGCAGGCGATGCCGCACGACGTCATGGCACGGGCGCAGGTCGCGGCCGAGACCTGCGACCTGATGATTGCGGTCGGCTCCTCCCTGGTGGTCGAGCCGGCCGCGTCCATCCCGCGGGTGGCCCGGCAGGCCGGCGCGCGGCTGATCATCGTCAACCGTGACCCAACCCCGCTCGACGGTATCGCCGACGCGGTGGTCCAAGGCGAAATCGGGGCCGTGCTGCCCGAGCTGGTGCGCCGGGACGGGTGACGACCGGGAACGCCCCACGAGCCGCCGCAAGCCACCAATCCGCCGCTGCCCAAGACGCCATGCCCGAGTTGCCCGAGGTCGAGACGGTGCGGCGCACGCTGGCCCCCGTCGTCGAGGGGCGGATCGTCGCGGAGGTTTCCTTCGCCTGGCCGCGAACCTGTGCCGGCGACCTGCGCGCGACAGAGGAAGGCCTGAGGGGCCAGCGCATCGAGCGGCTCGAGCGCTACGGAAAGTACCTGCTGTTCCGACTGCGCCGGAGCGGTCGCGAGTCGCTGCTCGTCGTTCACCTGCGGATGACCGGTAACCTGATCGTGAACGGCGCCCCCGGCGAGTTCACGCGCGCCAGCATGTCGCTGGACGACGGCACCGCGGTGGTGTTTCAGGACGTCCGCAAGTTCGGGCGCTGGCAATGGTCCGAACGGCTGCCGGCCCGTCTGGCGGCGCTGGGTCCGGAGCCGTTGGAGATTGGCCGCGACGAGTTCGTCGCCAGGCTGCGGTCCCGCAGAGCGCGGCTCAAGGCGCTGCTGCTCGACCAGGAGTTCCTGCGCGGTCTGGGCAACATCTACGCCGACGAAGCACTGTTCCGCGCCCGCCTGAATCCCCTTCGGACTGCCTTGGGCGTCGGGCCGCGCAAGGCGCGCGGCCTGCACGGGGCCATCCAGGCCGTGCTGCGGCACGCCATCGAGGCCGGGGGCACCAGCATCCGGGACTACCGCGACAGCCGAGGCGCGCAGGGCGAATTCCAGCGGCAGATCCGGATCTACGGCCGGGGCGGCGAGCCATGCGTGAACTGCGGGACACGGGTGCGCCGCGTGCTCGTGGGGCAGCGGAGCACGCACTACTGCCCGCGTTGCCAGCGGCGGCGGTAGGGATTGAAAGAGGCGCATCCCGGAAGGAACGCGCGTCGTGTCGATGCCCGGCTCTTTCGCGGAGATCGCGCCCGGTCGCGGCCACCACTCCTGCCCTGCAACTCATCCACTATGCTGACAGGCAATGTTGTGGACGCTGACAGGTTGCGGAGGCACCGCGCCGTGACGGGCTACGGCGATCTGGCACGGCGCATCCGTCTGGGTGAAGACTCGGCACTGGAACTCAAGCAGGTTTCGGTGACGGGCTCGCGCGTGACCGCGCCGCGCCGGAACGACATCGCCGACGAGCTGGGAGCGTTCGCCAACGGACGAGGCGGCGAGCTGGTGCTCGGCGTGGACGACACGACGCGGAACGTCACCGGAATTCCGCTCGACGCGCTGGACGTCGTGGAGACCTGGGTCCGCGAGATCTGCAATGACACGCTGAAGCCACCGCTGGACGCCACGATTCGAAAGATCGAGTTGCCCGACACGGCCGGTGACCCGGTGCCCGTCCTCTTCGTGGCGGTCGAGCGCAGCCTGTTCGTGCACAAGAGTCCCGGCGGCTATTTCCGCCGACTCGGCAGCTCGAAACGGGAGCTGGCGCCCGACTTGTTGGCTCGCCTGTTCCAGGAACGCAGCCAGAGCCGGATGATCCGGTTCGACGAATCCGCCGTGCCGGGTACCGACCCGGGCGATCTGGACTATGGGTTGACGCGGCGGTTCCTGCGGGAAGACACGACCGGGAAGGAGGACGCCTCCGAGACGGCGGCGCGCAAGCTGCGTCTCGTCGCGGACGTCGATGGCACGGCGCGGCTCACCCTCGCCGGCGTCCTGCTCTGCACGCGCGAGCCGCAGCGCTGGCTGCCCCACGCCTACGTGCAGGCGGTCAGCTACGCCGGCGAACGTACCGACGTCGAGTACCAGACCGACGCGCGCGACATCGGCGGGCCGCTCGACGAACAGGTCGCCGAGGCCTTGCACTTCGTTCGCAGGAACATGCTGGTCCGCGCCACCAAGGCGACCGCCCGGATGGAGCGGCCGCAGTTCAGCGACCGGGCGGTCTTCGAGGCGCTGGTCAATGCCGTGGCGCACCGGGATTACTCGGTCGCGGGCGCGAGGACACGCCTGCACCTGTTCGGGGATCGCCTGGAGCTCTACGTCCCCGGGGCGCTGGCGAATACGCTGACGCCGGACAGCTTGCACTTGCGACAGGCCAGCCGCAACGAGCTGATCGTGTCGTTGCTGTCCCGTTGCCCCGCACCCACGGGCCTCGGCCGGGTGCACATGATGGACCGCCGGGGCGACGGGGTGCCGATCATTCGCAAGGAGAGTCGAGGGCTCTCAGGACACCTGCCCGAGTACACGCTGATCGACGAGAACGAGCTCTGTCTCGTCATTCGGGCGGCGACTCCAGAGGTGTGAGGGTTCTCAGGCAGAAGTGCCGATGCCGACTACGAAGCGTCTGGTCTGCCTTGCAAACGCCCGCACGCTGCATGGTCGATGCGTTGCCGGGCGCGAGTGGAGCGGGTCGGAAGCCGGCCGCTGGATTCGGCCCACTAGCGGGCGCAATGGAGGGGAGGTGTCGGAGTACGAGCGCCAGTACGAGGACGGCAGCGATCCGCAGGTCCTCGACGTGATCGATGTTCCGGTACTCGAACCGCGGCCCAGGGACTACCAGACGGAGAACTGGCTGCTCGATCCGAAGTCCTATTGGGAGAGAGCAGGCCGCCTGTCCTCGTCCGATCTGTCCGTGCTCGCGGATCCCGTCGCCCCGCTGTGGATCGACGGCCACAGCACGTACAACGGCCTGAACGACAAGATCCCGATTGCAGCAACCGGTTCGGTGACCAACTCATTGCGGCTGCTGCACGTCGACCGGTTGCGGCTGGTAGTCTGCCGGCCCGGAGAAGCCTTCGGAAACAACAAGCGCCGGGTGCAGGGCCGGTTCCGGCATGCGGACCGCGACTACGCACTGTGGATCACCGATCCCTGCTGGGAGCGGACCTATCTCGCGAGACTGAACGGCACTTACGACATTGGCGAGCACTACCTGACAGTCAGCCTGGGCGAGCCGTTTGGGGACGCGTGCTACAAGCTGATCGCCGCCGTCATTCCTGCCGCCTGACGAGACCATGCCTCCAAGCAGCGCCGCCGTGCTGACGATAGGTCACTCCACGCACCTACGTGCACCTGCCGGCGCTGGCGCCCACGAAGCGGATGCTCGACGACTACAAGAAGAACGGCGGCGACTGGAGCACCTATGAAACCCGGTTCCTGGACCTGATGCGCGTTCGACGCGTCGAGGACACGGTCGCCAGGGAAGTCGTCGCCGACGGCTGCCTGCTGTGCAGCGAGGACACGCCCGACCATTGTCACCGCCGGCTCGTCGCGGAATACCTGGACCGGCACTGGGGCGGAATCCACGTCACGCATCTCGGATAGTGCGAAACCTGTGCGACAACGCCACGGCGGCACGAGAATCAGCAGTCTACGCCGACAAGAATGTTCGAGTGTATAGTCGTCTTCATGGCGTCGTCCGTGACCGTCATGACGTCGCAGGAGGCGCTCGACGCGATCCTGAGCGACACGCTGCCGCGCCAGGGCCGCTGGAGCGACGAGGATTACCTCTGGCTCACGGATCGCACCCGCCGTCTGATCGAATTCACCGATGGCCGCATCGAGGAACTGCCGTTGCCGACGTCGACCCACCAGGCCATCCTGGCGTTCCTCTATCGTGCGCTCTACGCGTACATGGCTCCCCTGGGCGGCGCCGTCATGTTCTCGGCGCTGCGGTTGCGCATTCGCGAGGGCAAGTTTCGCGAGCCCGACATCCTGGTGCTCCGCGACCGGTCTGACCCCCGTTATCAGGACCGCTTCTGGCTGGGCGCGGACCTGGTCGCGGAAATCGTCAGTCCGGATCGTCCGGATCGGGATCTCGTCGACAAGCGGGCCGACTACGTCGAGGCGGGCATTCCCGAGTACTGGATCGTCGACCCGCGGCACGACACCATCACCGTGCTGACGCTCACGGCAGGCGCCTACGTCGAGCACGGCGTCTATTCGCGCGGGGACACCGCGACATCTCCGTTGCTGAACGGCCTCGCCATCGACGTGGCGTCCACGTTCGACGCACGCGAATAGCGCCCTCCTCAGAAGCTGAACCCGTCGCAGCGCACCCGGAAGACCAGTTCGGCCAGCCGCGCGTTGTCGTAGTCGACGAAGATCCGCTCGTCCTGCGCCCCGTAGAGATGTCCACCTTGGCGACGTCGCTCCGGCCACGACGTCTGACCAGGACGCATCAGCCGGAAAGCGCCTCGCCGAACCGGGGTGACACCGGCGAGCTGTCCGCGATGTCGCCCATCGGGGTACCGCCTTCCCTCGTCAGGCGCCGTGAAAGGCCGCTTCCAGCGCGGCGATGTCCAGCTTCCGCATCTCCATCATCGCGGCCTGCGCCCGGCCGGCAGCCTCCCTGTCCTCGGCGTAGAGCATGCGGACCAGGGCTTCGGGAACGATCTGCCACGACACGCCGAAACGGTCGACGAGCCATCCGCACCGGCTCTCCCGGCCGCCGTCCGCGGTCAGCGCCGCCCACAGCCGGTCGGTCTCTGCCTGGTCCTTCGTCGGCACCGAGATGGACGCCGCGGGGGTGTGCCGGTAGTGCGGCCCGCCGTTCAGGATCATGTACGGCGCACCGGACAGCGTGAACTCCACGACGAGCGGGGGCGCGTCGGGGCTCGGTCGATGGACCGCTTCCACCTCGCTGTCCGGCAGCAGGGATACGTAGAACTCCGCCGCCTCCTCGCCCCGCCCGTCGAACCACAGGCAGGTCCGGACCTTCGCCGTGAATTCCATGAGCCTCACGCGGCCTGAGCCGCTGACCTTTCAGTGTACGGGCGCCGGATCGGCGTGTCGAGTGCCCGAGCGGCTACTGGCGTGGAACCCGAGGTCCGCCGCGTATTGGCCTGCGGTCCCGCGCAGGCAGCTTGACGCTGTTCCATGAATTAGTTACCCTTCAGGTAACTCAATGAGCTGCGTTTGGACATCTTCTTCAAGACCCGCAAGCTCGCGAAGGTGTTCAACTCGGAACGTGAGCTCCGCAAGCAGTACGGCGACCGCATGGCGAGGACGATCGCGATTCGCCTCGCGGTCCTGAAGCACGCCCGCGCGTTGTCGATGGTGCCGCTGACTCCGCCAGACAGGCGGCACCGCCTCGCCGGCAAACGGAAAGCGCAGTACGCGGTGGACCTCGTCCACCCGTATCGGCTGGTGTTCGAAGCCGCGACGCGATTCCGCAGACGCCGGCGACGCCGCGAACCGCGACACGGCTGGCGTGACCGCGATCACAATCGTCGAGGTAATCGACTACCACTGAACAGGGGCACGACATGGGGACGGCCACCAACCGCTACGAGCCGGACTACACCGTTCCACCCGGCTGGGTGCTGAAGGAGCGCCTCGACGCCCAGGACATGACGCCGGCCGAGCTCGCTCGACGGTGCGGGCGCTCGGCGAAGCTCATCAGTGAGATCGTCGCCGGAAAAGCACCCATCGAACCGCGGACCGCCCTGCAGTTCGAGAAGGTCCTCGGCGTCGACGCCGCGATCTGGCTCGGCATCGAGACGAACTACCGTCTCCAACAGACGCGCGCCGCGGAAGCCGAGCAAGCAGTCGCCGCCGCTGCATGGTCCCGATCCTTCCCAATCCGTGAACTGGCGAAACGGGCCGTCAGGCCCGTGGCTGGCGGGGACCTGGTTTCGGCACTGCTCGCCTTCTTCGCAGTCGCGTCCGTGGAGGCTTGGCACGCGAAGTACGGGGAAGCGAATGTCGCCTACCGCCATTCTCCGAGCTTCGCGAGCGACAGATTCGCGCTGGCTGCGTGGCTCCGGCTCGCGGAGCTCGATGCCGCCGATCAGCCGCGTGCCCACTATAGCGAGTCCGGGTTCAAGGACGCATTGAAGCAGGTCCGGCGGTTGACTCGCACACCGGTGCCGGAATCGATCCGGGAAGCGCGAGGACTGTGCAACAGTGCGGGCGTCGCCTTGTCGCTGGTCGAGCCGCTGTCGAAGGCGCGCCTGAGCGGCGCAGCCTGGTGGCTCTCGGCCCGCCACCCGATCATCGCGCTCAGCGCGCGCCACAAGACGGACGACCACTTGTGGTTCAGCCTCTTCCACGAGGCAGCGCACATCCTGTTGCACGGCAAGAAGAGCGTGTTCGTGGACGGATCCGACGACGATGGCAACGACATGGAGACCGAGGCGAACGCCTGGGCGGCGAACTTCCTCGTGCCGCGTGCAGTCTGGCGGCGGTTCACTCGACTCGGCGTTTTCACCCGCGCCGCCGTCCTGCAGTTCGCCGAAGAGCAAGGCCTCGCCCCGGGTATCGTCGTCGGAAGTCTGCAGCACGAAGGGCTTCTTCCGTGGAGCCACTTGAACGACCTGAAGGCGCGGCTGCAGTGGACCGGCAAGTGAACGGACGCATGCTGAACAGCCCGTGGCGAAAGTCCCCGCCGCATTCGAGCGGCGATGCATCCCGCCTGACTACGTTGTTCGGCGGTTACATATGCCCAATATGCGCCCTTCTCACGCCTTGCCAGACGGGCGCCTCGCCGCTCTCGGTGCCACGCGGGGTTCCACCACGGGCTGTGAAGCGTGGAGGATTCGTTTGGAGATAGGCTTCCCGACAGCTTCAAGGTCCGCTTCGGTCACGGCAGCGGAGAGCCAGTGCCTCTTCCATACTGCCATCACAACGCGGGAGGGTTACGAGGCAGCCGACGGACCTTCATAGTCGTTCAGTGCTCAATGGGGACACGGTTTGTGCGAAAGGACCACGCTCCTCACCCGACCGCCGCGACCGGGCGCAGCTCGACGGCGCACGCCTTGTACGACGGCTGCTTCGAGTAAGGATCGAACACCGCGTCGGTGAGCCGGTTGGTCTCCTCGTAGTGCATGGGGACGAAGACCTGACCCGGCTGCACCGAGCGGGTGACGAACGCGGTGGCGCTGATGCGGCCGCGGCGCGACTCGACCTGGACGGCGTCGCTGGTGACGATCCCGCGGGCCCTGGCGTCCGCCGGGTTGACCTCCACGTAGACCTGCGCGGGATACAGCTTGCGCAGCACGGCCGACTTCGCGGTACGGGTCTGGGTGTGCCACTGCGCCGCGCTGCCGCGCCCGGTCAGGAGCAGCAGCGGGAACCGGTCGCTCGGCGGCTCCGGCAGCGGACGCGGGTCCTCGTAGAGAAAGCGGGCGCGCCCGTCCGGATGGTAGTAGCGGCCGTCCTCGAAGAGCCTGCGCTCCGTCTCCGGAACCGCCTCGGACTCCCCAGCCGGACACGGCCACTGGATGCCGCCGCGCTCGTCGAGCATGTCGTAACCGTCGATGCCGGTGATGTCGCACGGCTGGCCCGCCGAGAGCCGCTTGAGGATCTGGAACGTCGCGGCCGGCGACTGCCACTGGCGGAACATCTCGCCGCAGCCCCAGTACTCGGCCACCAGCTTGAAGATGGAGAAGTCGGCGAGGGCCTGCCCCGGCGCGCGGGCCACCTTCCTGATGGCGCCGATGCGCCGCTCGGAGTTGATGAAGGTCCCGTCCTTCTCGCCCCAACCGGCCGCCGGCAGCACGAGGTCGGCCATCCGAGCGGTCTCGGTCGTGGCGTACATGTCCTGCACGACCAGGCAGTCGAGGCGGCCGAGGATGTCGCGCGCCTGCCCCTGGTTGATCCAGGAGTGCGCGGTGTTGGTGCAGACGATCCAGAGGCCCTTGATCCGCTCGCGGAGAATCCCCTCGATGATCTCGTTGTAGGCCCAGCTCGGCTCCGTCGGGATGACCGCCGGGTCGATGTCGAGCACCCGCGCCACCTTCTCGCGGTGGTCCGGATTCGCGAAGTCGTGGCCGCCGAGCAGGTTGGTGGTGTTGCTGAACAGGCGCGAGCCCATCGCGTTGCACTGGCCGGTGATGGAGTTGGCCCCGGTGCCGGGACGACCGATGCTGCCGGTCATCAGCGCCACGTTGATGATGCTCTGCGCGGTGCGCACCCCCTGGTGGCTCTGGTTGACGCCCATCGTCCACCAGAACGACACCCGCCGGCCGCCATGAATCGTCTCGGCGAGCCGCTCGACGGCGGCGGCCCCGAGTCCGGTCTCCTCCGCCGCCCGCTCGAGGGTGTAGGGCTCTACCGCCGCCGCATACTCGTCGAAGCCGCGCGTGTGCGCGTCGATGTAGGCCCGGTCGATCCAGCCGCGCTGGATCAGCAGTCGGGCCAGGGCGTAGAAGAGCGCCTGGTCCGACTTGGGACGGATCGGCAGGTGCTCGGTCGCCTGCATCGCCGTCTCGGTGACACGGGGATCGATGACCACGATGGCCGGATCGTGGCGGTTGCGCAACACCCGCTCCCACAGGATGGGATGCGCGAGGCAGGGGTTTGCCCCCACGAACACGAGCACGTCCGATTCCTCGAGGTCGCGGTAGGTGTAGGGCGGCGCGTCGAACCCGAACGCCTGCTTGTAGGCCACCACCGAGGTGGCCATGCACTGGCGCGTGTTGCCGTCGCCGTGCGCCATTCCCATGCCGAACTTGGCCAGCGCGCCGAGCAGCGCCATCTCCTCGGTCGGCATCTGCCCCGTGCTGAGGAATGCCACCGATTCCGGCCCGTGCTGCGCCTGGATCGCCTTGAAGCGCTCGACCATCGTCCGCAGCGCATCGTCCCAGGCCACCGGGCGCTGGACGCCGGACGCATCGCGCCGTAGCGGCTCGGCGGCGCGGTCGCCGGCCTCGAGCACGGACAGCGCCTCCCACCCCTTGGGGCAGGCGACGCCGCGGTTCACCGGGTAGTCGACGGCGGGGGTCAGGCTCACCGCCTCGCCGTCCTTGAGATGGACGGTGAGGCTGCAGCCGGTCGAGCAGTAACCGCACACCATGTCGGTGGTGGCGTCGGGCTTGAGCCTCGCCGGTACCTGCCCGAGCCCGAAGCCGCCGGGCGCACGCAAGAGGTCGCGGGTCAGATATCCGTCGCGTTGATACAGCATCGGCTACAGAGTTCCCGGCATGCGCGGCGATGCGACCGCCGCGAAGAAGAGGTAGCGCTCCAGGAGCTCGCCGGCCAGACAGGCGCCGAACAGCATCCCGACGAGCACGGCGAACACGAGGTCCGGGCCCTGCCCGGGGCTCGCCGGAACGCGGCTCAGCAGGAGCAGACCGGGCATGGCGAGACCGCCCAGGAGTCCTGCCGCGAAGCGCGCCATCGTCACGTTGGAGAGCGCGCCGGTCATCAACCACGCCGTGCGCTTCAACGAAGTGGTCGACCGGGAGGCCAGGTGGCGGAATACGGCCGCCTCGAACAGCAGCTTGACGGCCGTGGCGACGATGAGTCCGCGGCACAGAAGGGGACCGTAGCGGTCGATGGCGACCCCGGCCAGCGCCCCGTCGCCGGCGGCGGCGACGATCGAGAGCGGCAGCCACGCCGCGGCCAGCCCCAGCACCGCGGTCGTCAGGAAGAAGCGGCCGGCGGTGGCCGGGCCGTTCCAGAAGTCGCGTTTCGTGTAGTCGTAGACCATCACCGAGCAGAGCACCCCGGCGGCGCCCGACAAGGCCACGCCCCAGCCGAGCCACCACCCGAAACCCGCCTCGACCGCGGCTACCGGCGCGACCGTCAATTCCCAACCGGCGAGCCGCCCCGGCCAGCCCGCCGATGCCGCCCAGGACCAGGCGGCATAGATCACGGCCAGCCCGGCGAAGACCCCGAAGGCCAGGATCTCGCGGCTGAGCCACGAGTGGCGCAGGCCCAGGACGGCCCGGTAGGCGTAGCGCGGGCGGCCGAGGTGCAGCACGCTCACCCCGAGCGCGAGCAGGCCGAACACCAGGGCACTGGCGCTGTGCACCGGGCGGATGCCGGCCGCCAGCGCCTCCGGAACGAGCAGCTCCAGCAGCCGTTCCACGAGGAACGCCCCGACCGAGAGCTGCGTGAGGGCCAGCATCAGGATCAGCGGCCAGTGCGCCTGCTCGGGACGCACCGTGTGGTAGTCCGCCGGGACCATGTTGCGCGGGAGGACCCGCTCGGTCCGGTAGGCGGTAGTCGGCAGCGTCAGGGCCGGCTCGGGCGCCCCCGGCACGAACAGGTGGGTTTCGGATTCCTCGATCACCTGCTCCACGTCCACCACGCGGATCGCGATGGCGCCGTTCGGGCACGATTGCACGCACGCGGGGGCTTCGCCCTCCGCGAGCCGGTCGCTGCACATGTCGCACTTGCGGACGATGCCCTTGGAACGGCTGTACTTGGGAGCCTCGTAGGGGCAGGCCAGCGTGCAGTACTGGCAGCCGAAGCACTGATCGTCGAGGTGCTTCACGATGCCGGTGACCGGGTCCTTCTCGTAGGCCTCCACGGGGCACGCGTGCATGCACGCCGGGTCGAGGCAGTGGTGGCAGGCGGTCGTGACGTGCTGGACCACCGGGAGGCTCCGGCTCCCTCCGTGGAGCAGGCCGACGTCCCGCCAGGACTCCTCTTCCTCGAGGCCGTTCAGCGAGTGGCAGGCCGCGACGCACGACTTGCAGCCGGAGCAGGCGTCGAGGTCCACGTCGAAGGCGTACTGCTGACCCGGGGCGGGCGGCGTCGCCGGCATGAGAGCCGAGTAGCGCTCGGCCAAGGCCGGATCACCGGCCGTGGCGGCGTTGTGCGCCCGCGAGAAGCGCTCCACGGCCGTGACCTGCTGCTCTTCGAGATAACCGTCGAGGAGCGACGACGCCTGAGCCGGGCTCACGACGGTCGCGCGGACCACCGGCGGCTCCGAAATACGCCCGGGAGCGGGCTCCGGCTCGAGGGCGACGATGCCGGGGGCCGCGTTCATCCCCTTCATCCGACCCTCGCCAGCCGCGGCGCGGCATGGAACTGCTCCGTGTGCACCCGCTCAGCCGGCACCCCCTGTTGTCGGAGCCAGGCGCCGATCGCATCCATGAAAGGGGAGGGCCCGCAAAGGA
Organism: Vicinamibacterales bacterium; assembly: GCA_963662835.3. GTDB lineage: Bacteria > Acidobacteriota > Vicinamibacteria > Vicinamibacterales > UBA8438 > WTFV01. Next base: position 1,587,392 of record CAXXVU020000002.1, on the reverse strand, counting down.
AGTAGCGGCTGCGCTGCAGGTCCGCAACCAGCGCGGCAACCGCGGCGCCGTCCAGCCGTCCCCGGCCCCCTTCCCAGTGCGGCCCCGGCCGAGACAGCGAAACGTGGTAGGCGAAGAACGGCAGCGTGTCGTGCAGCCGCTGGCACTCCGCGCGGAAGATGATGTCATCCGCGGTGCGGGCGCCGTGGACGAAGATGCAGGAGCGCCCGGGCACGGTCGCCACGAGAAAGCGCGCGATGCTCATGACCGGCGTGATCCCGCTCCCCGCCGAAACCAGCACGAGCGGCTCGGGGTGACGGTCCGGATCGAAGTAGAAGCCGCCCTGCGTGCCGCGGACGGTCAGCGCGCCGCCGGCGCGGACGGTCTCGAAGAGGTGGTTCGTCACCTGCCCACACGCGTTCCGCTTGATCGTCAGCTCGAGAAACGACGAATCGGCGGGCGACGACGCGACGGTGAAGCTGCGCCATCTCTCGGCGCCGTCGATCGGCGCGCAGACCTGGAGAAACGTCCCCGGGTGCGCGTGCGAGATGCGGCCGTCCCGATTGTCCAGGCGGAAGGTGCGCACGTCCGGCGTCTCGTCCCGGATCTCCGCCACCGTCAGCGACGCCGTTGCCGACCGGGGCGGCTGGACGCGGGGCGACGAGACCGAGGCCAGGACGCTGCCCGCGGTCGGCTGCGTCGCCGTCGCCGCGGCCTGCTTCGGCTGCAGGTACACGTTGCCCTCTTCGACGAGCGTCGGGTAGTGCGCGACGTCGTTGCCGACCGGATCCACGCTGCACCCGGTGCAGGCGTCGAAGGTCCAGCCGTGCCAGGGGCAGGTGACGACTCCCTTGGCGAGCGTCCCTTCAGCCAGCGGCCCTCCTTCGTGCGGGCACTGGCCGTCGATGGCCCGCACCCGGCCGTCGACCCGGAACAAGGCGTAGGTATGGCCGCCGATGTCGGCCGAGACTGCTCCGCCCTCGGTGACGGCGTCCTCGCGCGCCGCAAACACGAAGCCGTCGTCGCGGGCGGGCGGGGTCTCGACGGGCGCGTCCGCCGAGGACCCGGCGTCCTCCTCCTCCACCCGCGCGAAGAGCCGGCGCACGCCGGCGCATCCGGGGCAGAACACCGGCGGGTCCTCGCCCAGGTGGCGGTACTCGCACCGCTCGCAGATCCAGGTCGCCGGGCGGTAATCCTCCTCGGCCACCTTCGCCGCCTCGGCCTCGCGCAGCTTCGCGCGCCAGTAATCGCTGAAGGTCTGCCCCGCCCGGTGCCGGATGTAGTACTCGTTGACCACCTCCTCGATGACGAGCGGCAGTTGCTCGACGTCCACCCCGAGCCTGTAGCGCAGGCCGAGGTGGACATCGCCGGCCACCCCGCCGCCGAGATAAACGTCGAAGCCCTCGCGCGTCCCGAGGATCCGACGTACCCGAACGCCCTTCAGGCCGATGTCCGCCGTGAAGTGCTGCGCGCAACTCGACGGACAGCCGCTCATGTGGATGCGGATGCCATGCAGGGCGAGCGTCCGCTGGCGTAGCGTCTCCACGAGGCGGAACATCGCACCCTTGGTCTCCGTCACCGCGATGTTGCAGAACTGCGTTCCGGTGCACGCCACGGTGTTGCGGGCCAGCGTGTCGGCGTGCATGCTGAGGCCGACCGCGGCGGCATCGGTGGCCGCCGCGTCCCGGAAGCCGCCCGGGATGTCGAGGACCGCGATTCCCTGCTCGTGCGTCGTCCGCAGTTGCCCGTCTCCCCAGCGCCTGGCGAGCACGGCCAGCGCCTCGAGCTGCCGCCAGCTCAGGCGGCCCAGCGGCACGCAGAGCCCCATCGTCCAGCGATCCGGCTGCGCCTGCGGAAACCATCCGACCAGGTCGTCGTTACGGGCGGCTGGCGACGGGGCCGGCAGATTCGGCCAGGGACGCAGCGACACCCGCTCCTCGACCCACCCCTTGACGGCATCGATGCCGATCCGCTCCACCAGGTAGCGCAGCCGCGCCTGGTGCCGCTTCTCGCGCGATCCCTGAGCGCGGAACAGGTCGAGCAGCGCGGCGGTGACCGCCACGACCTGGTCGGGGTGGACCAGCACCGGCAGGTGCCACGCCAGGTGCGGGTTCTGCCCCTGGGTGCCGGCCACGAGCACCTGGAACAGAACCTCGCGGCCGACCCGGCGGGCCAGGAAGCTCAGGTCCTGGGTCCAGAAGTGGGCCGAGTGCTCGGCCGCCCCGTTGAGGCAGATGTTGAACTTGCGCGGCAGATCGGAGTACTCGCGGCTGTCGACGAACAGGGCGGTGACGTCGTGGCAGAGCTGCCGCGTATCGATCAGCTCGTCCGGCAGCACCCCGCTGAACGGGTGCGCGAAGACGTTGCGGATGTTGTCGTGGCCGGTCTGCTTCGAGGTCAGCCCGACCGCGGCCAGGCGCTCGGACACCTCCGGCAAGTGCTCGATGCCGAGCCCCTGCACCTGGAGGTTGGCCCGCGTCGTCACGTCGACGATGCCGTGGCCATGCTCGTAGGCGATGGCCGCGATCTCGCGCGCCTGATCGGACGTGAGCTCCCCCGCCGTGAGCCGGATCCGGTTCATGTACCGGCCCGGCGTATCGCGCTTGCGGTAAAAGAAGCCGTACCACTTCATGCGCTCGAGATCGGGCGTCTCGATCTCGCCCATCGGCGTGCGCGCCTCGGCATGGCGCAGCACCTCGGGCCAGACGTCGAAGCTGTGCTTCTTCGATTTCCAGACTTCCGCCGGATTGACCATCGTCCTTCTCCGTCCCCACCTAGCCCGCAGCCCCGGCCGGCTCCGCCCCGCCGCCGGCGAGCCCGGCCCGCCGATCCGCCAGGGCCGCGTCGAGCGCCGTCCGCGCCTCGGTCTCCGTCTCGCTGTCGAAGCGCACCGCGAAGGCGAGGAACGCGGTGACCGTCACCAACGCGCCGATGACGAGAAAGGCGGTCGACCAGGGGATGGCCCCGCGGAACAGGAACCCCGCGGCGACCGCGCCGGCGTTGCCGCCCGCCCCTACGATGCCGGCGACCGAACCCAGCGCCTTCTTGTTGATGAACGGCACCACCGAATAGGTCGCACCCTCGGACATCTGCACGAACAGGCTGAAGACGATGAGCGCGGGAATGGCCAGCGCCAGCACCGGCATCTGCGAGAACAGCATCAGGGCCAGCCCTTCGGCGAACAGCACGATGAACAGCCAGCGCACGCGGCCGGAGAGCCCCCACCGGCGGCCGCACAGGTCGCCCATCGCCCCGCCGAGCGTGCGCGCGAAGACGTTCATCAGGCCGAAGAGCATCGCCGCCGCGCCGGCCCACTGCACCGCCTGCACGGCGTTCATCGACGCGAAGAAGTCGAAGTAGTCGATGAAGTAGAGGGCAAGGACGTTGTTGACGGTCAGTTCGATGCCGAAGCAGGCGCCGTAGATGACGAACAGCGCCCAGACCCGCGGATCCTTCGCCGCCGTGGCGAAAGACCCCTTGACGCTCTGCTTGGGCGGCAGCTTGCCGGCCGCGCGGAGCTCCCCGTAGTTCCCTTCCGGCGCATCCTGCGTCAAGAAGTAGTAGGCCACGCCGACCAGGGCGCACATCGCTCCGGCGAGCACCATCGCCACCCGCCAGCCCGCCGCGTCGCTCAGCCCGAGACCGGGGAGGAACTGGATGTTCGTGAACGGGATGTACGCCCCGACGGTCAGGATCCCGAGCACGATCGGCATGACGAGCTGCGTGACGCCGCCGCCCAGGTTCCCCCACCCCGCGGTGGTGGCGTTGGCGGTGCCGACCACGTTCGGCGCGAACATCACCGAAGTGTGGTACTGCGTGATCACGAACGAGGCGCCGATCACGCCGATCAGCAGCCGGAAGGCGAGAAACGTCTGAAAGTCCTGGGCCAGGCCTATGCCCATCACGGGGAGCGACCCCAGGATGAGGAGCCAGGTGTAGGCCAGCCGCGGTCCGATGCGGTCGCACAGCCAGCCGACCAGGAGGCGGGCGACAACGGTGATGGCGACCGACCCGATGACGAGCCAGCCGATCTGCGACTGGGTCAGCGCCATCTCGTCGCGGACGATCTTCATCAGCGGGGCGATGCCGAACCAGGCGAAGAAACACAGGAAGAACGCGAACCACGACATGTGGAACGCGCGCATCTGCGGCGTGTCGATGCTGAAAAGCCGAATCCGCGTAGCCTTGCTGGTGACTTCCATGTGAGCGCCTCCGACGCGCGAGCGAATTGAAATGACTATGGCGACTGCCGGAACACCCAAACGACCGGGAACCTTGTGCGAGCTGCGCCGGCGCTTCCCGGCCTTCCAACGAGCCCGCCGTCGCGGCAGCGCCTCACGACTTGGCCACCAGACAGTGCAAGAGGTGGGCCAAGACTGGCGCGGACGCCGTCCTGATCCCGTTAACCCCTTGGAATCAATGGTTTGCGTCCTGTTCATATAGGGATGCACCAATGGGTCCCGTCGCCAGGGACCGACAGGAATGTAGAAGCCTTCCTTTCCGCTTGACACCCTTGTCGCTGCGGACGGCGGGACGGCGCATGCGGATGAGGCTTCCAGGAGAACCCGCAACGTATTACGGCTGCACCGGCAACGAGTGACTCACAAGAATGTCGCTTGTAGCCAAACGCGCAACAGACCTGTAGTCGAGAGTAGCAAGTGAGACATCGCTCCGAAGAGGGCAGGGAGCAACCTCCGCGAGAACCAGTCGGCGCGCGCAGATGGCGTTCGACAGAAGTGTGGGTGATAAGGCAGCGGACCGACAAAAGAGACGCCGGCCCGGAGATGCGGAAACTCGCCGACGGCGACACCGGAGGTAGACTCGCTCCCCTGTCCATGGGCGCAAGTCGATGGCGCGGTGCCCGGCCTCGGGGCTCTTTCCGAGAAATGGCATGCGTCTTGAAGGCTACCTGGCGCATGGCAACGAACATCTTGTTCTCCGCGCTCCTGCTCATGCGCCGTCACCTGGTCAATGTGACGGTTCTCACACTTTGTGTCGCCGCGCACGCCGTCGCGCCGGCTGAGGCCAACTCCGACGACGACGGAGTCTTTCAGTCCGCAACCGAGGCGGCCTCCGACGCGCCGTCATCCGGCTCCACTACGCGGGCGGAGGCCGCGGCGCGGGCGGCGGCGGAAAAAGCGTCCGACTGGCGCGAGATCCTGCCGGGCCTCACGATGGGCTCGCAGATTCGCCTGCGAACCGAGAGCCGACGCAACGCCAAATTCGACGGCGAACGCCCCGGCAACGACGAGGACTACCTGCTCTCCCGGTTCCGGTGGGGCCTGACATGGGAGCCGAGCGACCGGGTCACCGGCATCGTCGAGCTGCAGGACGCCCGGATCCACGGCGAACAGGCGATAAGCGAGACGCGCACGCCCAACATCTTCGCGGACCAGCTCGACATCCACCAGGCGTACCTGGAAATCGGATCGCCCGCGGCCGGCCCGCGGCCGGTGTCGCTGCGCATCGGCCGCCAGAAGCTCGTCTACGGCGCCCAGCGGATGGTCTCCCCGCTCGAATGGGTCAACACTGCGCGGGTGTTCGACGGCGTGCGGGTCACCGCCGGCGGCGGCCCCGGCCGCAAGCTCGACGCCTTCGCCACACGCCTCGTACCGGTAACGCCGACCGGCCTCAACGACCACGGCCCCACCGGGAGCCGGATGTTCAACAGCCAGCTCCACGGCGTCTACTACACCGACACCGCGCTGGTCGACGGCTCCACCGTCGAGGGGTACTGGCTGCTGCGGCGCGCCGCGCGCCTCGACGACGCCGTCCACACCATCGGGACGCGCGTGGACACCCGCCGCGGCCCCTGGGCGTTCGACGGCGAGCTGGCCGCCCAGACCGGCAGCTACGGCGGTCTCGAGCAGCGGGCAGCGCTGGTACACGTCGGCGGTTCCTACACGACCGCCCTACCGGGCCGGTTGAAGCTGGGCGCGGCGTTCAATCTGGGCAGCGGAGACGACGACCCGGACGACGGCGTCCACGGCACGTTCGACCAGCTCTATCCGCTGGGCCACGCATACTACGGCTACATGGACTTCTTCGCGCTCCAGAACCTGCGCAATGCAGAGGTCACGGTAGAGGCGGCGCTGCCTCGGCACACGATCCTGCGCGTCGCCCTGCAGGACTTTACCCTCGTCGCACCAGGCACGGATGCCTGGTACAACGTCGGCGGCGCCGTGGTCCACCAGTCCGCCGATGCGGCGGTCTCGTCCCACGTCGGCAACGAACTCGACATCACCGTCCGCCTCCCGGTCGGCCCGGTCGGGTTGGAGGTGGGCTACGGCCGCTTCTTTGGCGGCGCCTACCTGCGGGACGCCGACTTCAGGCTGGACACGGCGGACTTCTTCTACCTGCAGACGATGATCGGATTCTGAAGTCTCCCGATCCCCTGGGGAGTGTGGCAGAGAATACGCCCCTGAAAACGTAATCACACATTGCTTTCAGGGGCATGTAAATGAGATTCTCGCAGCATGCATCGTCATCGCCTGAAGGACATGCAGGAGTGGCTCCAGCGGCCGGGACGCAAGCCCCTGATCCTGCGCGGAGCGCGACAGGTCGGCAAGTCCACGCTGGTCCGGCTGTTCTGCGAAGCGGCAAGCGACCGGGATCTACTGACCGTCAACCTCGAACGGCATCCACATCTCGCCGAGACGTTCGCCCGCAACGATCCGGCGACCGTGCTCGATGTGATCGAGGCCGTCTCCGAACGATCGCGATCCGAGCACACCATCCTGTTCCTGGACGAGATACAGGCCGCCCCCGCCGCCTTCGCCTCTCTTCGGTACTTCCTCGAAGAGATGCCGGAGCTGCCGATCGTAGCCGCCGGTTCCCTGCTGGAATTCATGCTGTCGGACCACAGCTTCTCCATGCCGGTCGGACGCATCCAATATCTCGATCTGGGCCCGATGACGTTCAGCGAATTCCTGCGAGCCGCCGGTCAGGAGCGGCTCGCCCGCGAGATCGAGACGTTCGACTGGACGACCGGCTCCACCCCCCCGTCGCCGCACCCGGTCGTTCACCAGCGCCTCCTGGATCTCCTGCGTCTGTACCATTTCGTCGGCGGCATGCCCGAGGCCGTCAAGGTCTACGCCGAATCCAGGAGTCTGCGAGCCGTGAGTGCCGTGCACGCCAGCATCATCGATACCTGGCGGGACGACTTTCCGAAGTACGCGGCGCGACGCGACCTCACCCGCATGCTCCGGGTGTTCAACTTCGCGGCCCGCCACGCTGGACGCAAGGTCAAGTACAGCAACGTCTCCCCGGACGACCAGAGCGCCACCATCCGCCGTGACATCGACCTGCTGGCCATGGCGCGGGTCATCGCGCGAGTGACGCACAGCCAGTGCTCCGGCCTGCCGCTGCAAGCCGACCTCAAGGAGAAGGTCTTCAAGCTGATCTTCCTGGACGTCGGCCTGATGAACGCCGTCTGCGGACTCGGCTGGCAGACCATCGCCGGCCAGACCGAAACTCAACTGGTCAACGCCGGTCCCGGCGCCGAGCAGTTCATCGGCCAGCACCTGCAGTTCCTCCTCGCCGACCGGCCGAACCGCGAATTGACCTACTGGCTGCGCGAGGGCCGCTCCAACAATGCCGAGGTCGACTACGTGTGCGAGCTCGGCGGCCGCATCGTCCCGGTCGAGGTGAAGGCCGGACGCACCGGCACCCTGAAGTCCCTGCACCAGTTCGTGGCGCAGAAGCGGGTTCCGTTCGCCGTACGCTTCGATACGGACCTGCCGGCCCTGCACATGGTCGAAGCGGAAGTGCGCCACGGTCACGGCTCCGAACGGATCCGCTACCCGCTGCTTTCCCTCCCGCTCTACCTGGTGGAGCGGCTGCCCTGCATGGTGGAGAGCCTGGCCACCCGGATGTGACAGGAACCGCGCGTGCGGCGAAGATCCCGGGCTGAACCGGCGCCAACGGGTCAGTGCGTGAGGCCGTACATCATGTAGTTGATGCCCAGCTCGAACCCGGTGTTCATCGGCTCGATCGGGAAGAACCCGGTGCCGCCGGACTGCCAGAACTCCGCCAGGTTGGTGTTGTAGCAGGCGATCGACATCAGCCGGCCCTCGGGGTCGTTGTCCTCGAAGAGCCCGAAGTACTCCGGAATGAGGCCGGCGAGGTGGTGGTTGAAGGGGTTCGGGAGCTGGAGCTCTTCCACGTTGAAGAACGTGTCGAAGATGCGGTGGCTCGGATCGAGCGGCAGCCAGCGGCCATCGGGGATCACGCGGCGCATCTGCGCCTCGAAGTTCTCCCACTGCCGGCCCTCGAAGTCGTTGAAGATGACGAAGCCGCCCTTGAGCAGGTACTCGCGGAGGCGCGCCGCCTGCCCGTCGGTCATCGCCCAGAAGCCCGGCTCCTGCATCAGCGCGATCGGGTACCGGAAGAGCTGCGGATCGTCGAGCGGCAGAATCAGGCTGCCGGTGTCCTTGGCGGCGACAGTCGTGAAGTCGTTGAGCAGCGTCATGATGTGCTGCTCGGCTCGCGGGAACTCGTGCGCCCACATCATGTAGCCGCGCCCGTACACCTGGGCGCCGAACTCGCCGCGGTCCCAACGGAGGCGCACGAACGTGACCTCGCCGTCGTAGCGCAGGTTCGGGCGGCCCCAGGCGCCGAAGCCGAGAAACGGTTGGGCCGAGACGCTCACCGCCAGCACGGCGCAGGCGAGCGCGACGAGGACGAACAACCGCGGACCGACGATTCGTCGGTGCATCTGAACTCCTGATGGTAGCGCGGCATCGAAACCCGCGCCAGCGGAACCCGCACCTCGGCGGCGACCGCGAGACGACCACTACTCGCCGGACCGGCCCGCCCATCGGCCGCCTGCTCCACGTGCCTGGCCCGGCGCGGACCATTCCGTGGATCGGTGATCGTGTCGGCCGCACACCGGCGAGACTTGATAGCGGCGGCCAGGTTTGCTCGAACCACCACCCCTCGGTGCGTGGTGCATCAGTCGACTTCAAACCGACGCACCGCCCCTCGCTAGCTCGGCTTGACACCTGCGCCGACGCAGCCATAATCCCCGAAATGTCGAGAGCGACTCGGTCCACGGTGATGATAGGCGACCTGCTTCTGGTGACCGCCCTGATGACGACGGCGTGGGGCGCCCGGCTTGCGGCGGCGGAACCCGGTGCCGGAGAAGAGGCGGGAGAGCAGGCGGCCGGACAGCCGCGCCGGGGACTCTACCCGGCCCTGCAGCGACCGCCCGGGGATCCCGAGCTGATCGCCCGCGGCCAGGGGATATACGGCATCAACTGCCGCGCCTGTCACGGCGTCGACCTGCGCGGCGGCGACCTCGGCGGGCCCAACCTGCTGCGCTCGCAACTGGTGCTGCGCGACCTGCAGGGCGAGCTGATGGGGCCGGTGATTCAGAACGGCAGCACGTCGCCGGACGGCTCCGGCATGCCGGCGCAGCCGCTCTCCGACGAGGACGTGCGGGCCGTCGCCGAGTACATCCACGACGTGCTTTCCACCGCGACCCGCCAGGGCGGGCCGCCGGAGGGCGACGCGGTCGAGCTCGACATCCTCGTTGGCGACGCGGCGGCCGGGGCGGCCTACTTCGCCGCGCAGTGCGCCGCGTGCCATTCGGCGTCCGGCGACCTGCGGGGCATCGCCTCGCGGATCGCCGAGCCGAAGGAGCTCCAGAACACCTGGGTACGCGGCGGCGCGCGCGGCGGGACGCGGCCCCCGGTGGACGTGACCGTCACGACGACCTCCGGCGAGCGGGTGGAAGGGCGGCTCGAGCGGCTCGACGACTTCGTGGTGGTCCTGACCACGACCGGCGGCCGCCACCGCTCGTTCAGCCGGCGCGGCGGCGTGCGCGTCGAGATCGCCGACCCCCTGGCCCGCCATCGCGAGCTCCTCCCCCTGTACAGCGACACCGACATCCACAACGTCACGGCCTATCTGGTGACCCTGCAATGAGACGTGCCCCTGCAACGAGACGGATACTGCTTTCGGCGCTCGCCGCCGCGTTGACGTCGATCGCTCCCGCCACCACCGGCGCGCAGGAGGGCGGGCTCGACCCGGCGTCGCTCACCGCGCCGCTCTCCGACTCGTGGCCGACCTACTCCGGCGACTACACCGGCCGGCGCTACAGCAAGCTGACCCAGGTGAACACCGAGACGGTGAAGCACCTGACGCTGGCCTGGACGGTGGAGCTGAACACCGGCATGCCGCCGCTGGCGGGACCCGGAGCCCCGGACTTCACCGGGGGCCAAAGCAGCGTCGAGTTCACCATCGGCAGCCAGCGCATCAAGGGCGCCATCCTGCAGGTGGGCGACCTGCTGTTCGTGACGGCCCCGGACCACGTCTGGGCCCTCGACGTGCGCGACGGCAGCCAGCGCTGGCACTACTTCTGGAAGACGCGCGGCGGCCCCCACATCGGTAACCGCGGGGTGGCGATCTGGCGCGACTCGCTCTTCTTCGAGACGGTCGACAACTACCTGGTGTCGCTCGACGTCCGGACCGGCGAAGAGCGCTGGCACACCGAGATCGCGAACTTCGAGGAGCAGTACTTCTCCACCATGGCGCCGATCGTCGTCGGCGACCACCTGCTCGTCGGCACCGGCAACGACCTCGACGCCCCCGGCTTCCTGCAGTCGTTCGACCCGGCAACGGGCGAGCGGCAGTGGATCTTCTACACGGTCCCCATGAAGCCGGGAGATCCGGGGCTGGAGACGTGGCCCGATCTGGACGCGGCCTCGCACGGCGGCGGGCAGGTCTGGGTGCCCGGCGTGTACGACCCCGAGACCAACTACTACATCTTCGGCACCGGGAATCCGACGCCGGGGTACACCGGGGTGGCGCGGCGCGGCGACAACCTGTTCACCTGCACGCTGATCGCGGTCGACGTCGCGACCGGCGAGATGGCCTGGTACTTCCAGACCTCGCCGCACGACACCCACGACTGGGACTCGGCCCAGACCCCGATCCTGATCGACGGCGTCATCGACGGGGAGCCGCGCAAGCTGGTCTCGACGGCGGCCCGCAACGGCTACTTCTTCACCGTCGACCGGGTGACCGGCGAGCACATCGCCACCAGCCGCTACGGCGCCACCGCGAACTGGGCCAGCCACGTCCGCGAGAGCGGCTCGCCCAATCCCGACCCGCGCAAGGAGGCCATCATCCCCGGCGCACTCGTGTCGCCGGTCGAAGGGGGCGTCACCAACTGGCAGCCGCCGGCCTTCAATCCCGACACCGGCCTCTTCTACACGCAGGAGAACAACGGGTTCAACCTGCTGTATCTGACCGATCCCGACCCGCGCGGGTCGATGGGGCTTGGCGGCAAGGACCGCGTGGTGGTGGGCTCGGGCGGCAACGCCTTCTCGGCCATCGACTACCGCACCGGCGACATCGTCTGGCGCCACGCCTGGCCGCCCGGCGGCGGCGGGGGCGCGGGGGTGCTGACCACCGCGGGGGGCGTCGTCTTCACCGGCGACGGCAGCGGCAACTTCGTGGCGTTCGACGCGGCCGACGGCGACCTGCTGTGGCACACGCGCATCGGCAACATCTCGAACGCGCCGCAGACCCACCTGCTCGACGGCCGCCAGTACGTGCTTGTCGCCGTCGGACAGCGGCTGTTCGCCTTCGTGATGTACTGACGAGGGCCCGCGCCGTCGCCGCGCGGCACCGCGACGGTGGTCCATCCTCTCCGGAGCCCAATCCGTCGGCGGAGCGACTCGCCGCAGTCACGCCAGAGCGGGGAGCACACCTTGACCGACGAAGACGCGGGCCCACGCAGCTACGAGATTCCCCCCGAGCTGTTCTCCCTGACGCAGGTGGACGACGCGGGCCTGCTGTTCATCTCGCCGGTCATCCACGATTGGAACATCGTCTCGTCGAGCGGCATCGACACGGTGATCGACCTCGAAGGCGGACTCGACGTCGGCGTGCCCACCGTGCCCAACCAGGTCCTCTACATCTACTTCCCGATTCTGGACGAGGACCTGCCGGACCTGGAGAAGCTCGACGCGCTCGCCTCGCTCGGCGCGACCCTGGTCGGGCAGGGCCACCACGTGCTGTCGCACTGCGGCATGGGATTCAACCGCTCGGCGCTGGTGGCCGGACTGATCCTGCACAAGCTCGGGATGCCGGGCCCGCGGGTCGTCGAGCGGTTGCGGGAGCGGCGCGCCGGGGCCCTGTTCAACGAGCGCTTCGCGGCCTGGCTGGAGTCGCTGGGGTAGGGGGCATCTTCCGCCTTCCAACTCAGGAAACGACAGAACTATGATGACATCTGTCGTCCCTTCTGAAACAGTAGACGCGCGACGCGAGGAGGTCGTCCCGAGAGATCAGATGTAGACGACAGGCGAACAGCGGACGCAGACGTAGGACGTGTCCCATGGCGCCCCGGACCGGCACCGTTCGGGCCCCGCGGGACGTGGTCGCGACAAGAAAAGGAGAGCATGTTGTTCAACGACATCTCCCGTTCGCGTCGGACGTGCGTCGTCGTTGGCTTCCTCATGCTTGCGCCGGCAGCAGCCTTCGCGCAAGGCATCTCCGGCACCGTGACGGACAATACCGACGGCGTGCTGCCGGGCGTGACCGTCACCGCCGCCAGCCCCGCCCTCATCGAAGGCGAACGGATCGCCATCACGGACAGCCAGGGCCTCTACTCGATCATCGACCTGCGGCCGGGCATCTACACGGTCACGTTCTCCCTTCCGGGCTTCACCACGGTCATCCGGGAAGCAATCGAGCTGTCGACGGGGGTCACGGCGAACATCGACTCGGCGATGTCGGTCGGCGGCATCGAGGAGACGATTACCGTCACGGGCGCCACGCCGGTGGTCGACGTGCAGAACGTCCGGCGGCAGACGGCGGTCACCGACGAAACGCTCTCCACGCTGCCGATGAGCACGAAGCACGTCAACAACCTCGTCACCCTGACGCCGGGGTTCACGGGCCTGGCCGACGTGGGCGGCCGCTACAGCTCGCAGGTGGGCGGCTCGTTCCACGGGAAGCGAGGCACCAAGGTGGCGTTCGACGGCATGGGCGTCGAGAACACCTCCGGGAACAGCAGCTACCAGATCAACGCGGCGGCGATCGAGGAGATGGTGCTCCAGACGAGCGGCATCGGGGCGGACACGAACGCCGACGGGCCGGTCGTGAACATCATTCCCAAGGAGGGGGGCAACCAGTTCAGCGGGGTTGCCGCGGGCTTCTTGTCCAACGACGGCATGGAGAGCGAGAACCTGACCGCCGACCTCCAGGCACGCGGCCTGAATCGGTCGAACAAGACGCTGAAGATGTGGGACCAGTCGCTGAGCCTCGGGGGCCCGATCATGCGGGACAAGGTGTGGTTCTTCATCGCCGGGCGGAGCTGGGGGTTCTCGCGGCGGCACGACGGCGTCTTCTGGAACCAGAACACCGCCCCCGGGGCGCCGTCGACGGGCTTGAGCCCGTTCCTTACGCCGCCCGGAGCCGAGCGGAAGGTCGTGCGGTTCACCCCGTGGATGGACCGGCCGGACGACCGCTACAGCGGCCGGCTCGAGTGGTACGACTCGTACCTGAGCCGGATCACCTGGCAGGCGGCGGAGAACCAGAAGGTGAACTTCACCTATGACGAGCAGCGAGCGTGCAACTGCGGCTCGACCAACTCGACCCGCATGCAGGAGTTCAGCCCCGGCTACCGGTTCGATCCGAACCGTCTGCTGCAGGCGACGTGGACGTCGACGCAGACGAGCCGCCTGTTGCTGGAGGCCGGCGGGGCAGTAGCCATCTCGCAGTGGAACCAGTTCTTCATGCCGGGCGTTACGCCGGACATGGTGCGGATCACGGATCTGGGAACGGGCATCAGCTACGGCTCGGGGTCGGTGTATCGCGGCGACCCGAACAACACGGACCGCTACTCGGCCCGCGGATCGGTCTCGTACGTCACCGGATCGCACAACTTCAAGGCCGGGTTCCTCTACGAGCATCTGACGCGGGACAACTTCTTCTTCCGGCCCACGAACTCCGAGTACTGGTTCCGCAACGGCGTGCCGCTCCGGATCAGGCAGCATGCGACGCCGGCGCTCGAAAGGAACCGCGTCAACGAGGTCGGAATCTACGTGCAGGACCAGTGGACGATCGACCGGCTGACGCTGAACCTCGGCGCGCGCCTCGACTCCATGAACGGCTACGTGCCGGCGCAGTCGTTCCCGGGCGCGCCCGACTCGGGGACCTGGCCGGGCGTGACGTTCGGCAACACCTGGCTCCCGCCGGTGGACTTTGCGCCGCGGAGCAACGTGCCGGCGTGGCGGGACTTCAGCCCGCGACTGGGGGCCGCCTACGACCTGTTCGGGGACGGGCGAACGGCGCTCAAGTTCTCGTTGGGCCGCTATGTCGGGAAGTCGAGCACGAACATGACGGCGGCCAACAACCCGATCAACACGTCGATCCTCTTCGCGAACCGGTCCTGGAACGACGCCAACGGCGACTATGTGCCGGACTGCAACCTGGGGAACTTCGGCGCCAACGGGGAGTGCGGCCCGATTGACAACTCGAACTTCGGCCAGCAGAACCCGAATGCCGTGCGGTGGGACCCGGCAGTGCTGAGCGGCTGGGGCCAGCGCGACTACAACTGGGACATGTCCTGGGAAGTGCAGCAGGAGCTGCGCGAGGGGCTCTCGATGAGCGTCGGGTACTACTACAACACCGGCGGGTACTTCTCGAGCGGATCGGGCTACGGAACCCTCGGGGCCAGCAAGGTCCGGTTGACGGACAACGTCCTGGTGACGCCCGACGACTACGATCACTACTGCATCACGGCGCCGACGGACCCACGGCTGCCGGGAGGCGGCGGGTACGAGATCTGCGGCCTCTACGACATCAAGCCGGACAAGTTCGGACAGGTCGAGAACCTGATCACGGGCGTGGAGAACTTCGGCCAGTTCGGCCTGTCGCACCACTTCGTTCAGGTCAGCTTCGACGGGCGGTTCGCCAACGGCATCCAGATTGGCGGCGGCGTGGACACGGGGCGCTCGGTCCAGGATCAGTGCTTCGTGGTCGATACGCCCCAGCAGTTGTTGAACTGCCGCGAGCTCAGACCCTGGGAGGCCCAGACGCAGGTCAAGGTCTACGGGTCGGTGCCGCTGCCCGGTGACACGATGTTCAGCGCGACCTATCAGGATCTGTCGGGACCGCCGATAGACGCGAACTACGCGGCGACCAACGACGAGATCATGGCATCGCTCGGGCGGCCGCTGGCGGGCGGCCGGCGGGCGGCAACGGTGCCGTTGGTCCCGCCGCAGACGCTGTTCGAAGGGCGGATTCGGCGGCTGGATCTGAGGGTCAGCAAGATCCTCTACGCGGGCCGCTTCCGCTTCCAGATCAACTTCGACGCCTACAACGCGCTGAACACCAGCTCGGTGCTGGGGGTCAACAGCACGTTCGGCTCGCGGTGGCAACAGCCGGCGACGATCATGGATCCGCGGTTGATGCAGATCGGAGGCCAGATCGACTTCTAGAGGCGGGCTGCCGCCATCACCGGTTCGGGCCGCGGCCGCCGGGGAGCGGGGCGCCGGGCGCTCTTCGACCTGCGGTTCGCGGCTTGGCTGTCCCTGGGCATTCCTCCGCCGCGGCACGACAACAGATTCTGATGACTTTTCTCGGCCACATCTGCCAGAGTAGGCGCAGGACGCGAGGAGGTCGTTCCCCAGGCAGCCATTCGGTGTTGACGTACGAGTTGAAACAGCGGACGTAGACCACGTGGGGGCCGAGAGCATGTCGAATCGCATCTACCGTTCGCGTCGCACTTGCATCGTCGTCGGCGTCCTCCTGCTTGCACCAACCGCAGCCCTGGCGCAAGGCATCTCCGGAACCGTGTCGGACAACACGGGCGGCGTCCTGCCCGGCGTGACCGTCACGGCGGCCAGTCCGGCACTCATCGAGGGCGAGCGGATCGCCATCTCCGACAGTCAGGGCCTCTACTCCATAGTCGACCTGCGGCCCGGCGTCTACACGGTCACGTTCTCGTTGCCCGGCTTCAGCACGATCATCCGCGAGGGGATCGAGCTGACCACCGGCTTCACCGCCAACGTCGACTCGGCCATGGCGGTCGGCGGCATCGAGGAGACGATCACCGTGACCGGGGCCGCCCCGATCGTCGACGTGCAGAACGTGCGCCGGCAGACGCTGGTGACCGATGAAGTGCTCTCGAGGTTGCCGATGAGCACGAAACACGTCAACAACCTCGTCACTCTCACGCCCGGATTCACGGGCCTGGCCGACGTCGGAGGCCGCTACACGTCGCAGGTCGGCGGCGAGTACCACGGCAAGGCCGGGACCAAGGTCGCAATGGACGGCATGGGCGTCGAGAACAGCTTCGGAAACAGCAGCTACCAGATCAACGCGGCGGCGGTCCAGGAGATGGTGCTGCAGACGACAGGCATCTCGGCCGACACGAACGCCGACGGCGCCGTGGTCAACGTCATTCCGAAGGAGGGCGGCAACACCTTCAGCGGGATCCTGGCCGGGTTCTTCGCCAACGACGGGATGGAGGGCCAGAACCTGACGCCCGAGTTGCAGGAGAAAGGGCTCGACGAGGCGAACACGACGCTGAAGCTGTGGGATCAGTCGATCAGCCTGGGAGGACCGATCAAGCGCGACAAGCTGTGGTTCTTCTTCGCCGGTCGGAGCTGGGGCTTCTCTCGGAAGCACGCGGGCGTCTACTGGAACCAGAGCACTTTTCCGGGTGCGCCGGACACCGGCCAGCCGCGGTTCCTCTCCCCTCCGGGAGCCGAGCGCAAGGTCGTCAACTTCATTCCGTACACGACCCAGGAGGACAACCGCTTCAGCGGGCGGCTGGAGTGGTACGACTCGTATCTGAGCCGCGTCACCTGGCAGGCGGCGGAGAACCACAAGTTCAACTTGACCTACGACGAGCAGCGGGCCTGCAACTGCGGCTCCACGAACGCCTCGTCGATGCAGGAATCGTCGAGCGGCTATCGCTTCGACCCGAACCGGTTGCTGCAGTTCTCGTGGACCTCGACCCAGACGAGCCGGCTGCTGCTGGAGGCCGGCGGGGCGATGGCGATCTCGCAGTGGAACAGCTTCCTGATGCCCGGCGTCGAAGCGGACCACGTCCAGGTGACCGACACGGGGCTGGGGATCAACTACGGCAATTACGCCTGGCTGCGGGGCGACCCCAACAACACCGACCGCTACAGCCAGCGCTTCTCGGTGTCGTACGTCACCGGATCGCACAACTTCAAGGCCGGGGTGCAGGCCGAGCAGCTGGTGGACAACGTCTACCTGGTCCGGGGGGGCGGCAACGTGCAGTACCGGTTCAACAACGGCGTGCCGAACCGGATCACGCAGTGGTCGACGCCCTACCTGCAACGGGACCGCGCCCGTGACCTGGGGATCTACGCGCAGGATCAGTGGACGATCGACCGCCTGTCGATCAACCTGGGGGTGCGATTCGATTCCCTCTACGGGTACAGCCCCCAACAGGATCTGCCGGGGGAACCGCACGCCACGAACCCCTGGGGAGGCTTTGCGAGACTCAACCCGTGGCTGGGCCGGCGGTCCTACGACGCGCGGACGGGAACGCCGAGCTGGAAGGACATCAATCCGCGCCTGGGGGTCGCGTACGACCTGTTCGGCAACGGCCGGACCGCCCTGAAGGGCTCGCTGGGCCGCTACGTGGCCAAGATCGGCACCGAGATCACCAACGCCAACAACCCGATCGTGCGTTCGGTGAACAACACCAACCGTTCGTGGAACGACGCCAACCTCAACTACGTCCCCGACTGCGACCTGGGCAACTTCGCCGCGAACGGGGAATGCGGCGCGATCGACAACAACAACTTCGGCCAGTTGAACCCCAACGCCGTCCAGTGGGACCCGGACGTGCTGAACGGCCTGCGCGACAGCAACTGGGACATGTCGGCCGAGATCCAGCAGGAGCTGGTGCAGGGGCTGTCGATGACGGTCGGCTACTACTTCAACAACGCCGGCTACTCGCAGGAGACCAACAGCAAGAACCGGCGGACCGACAACCAGGCCGTGACCCCCGACGACTACAGCCCGTACTGCATCACCGCGCCCCGCAACCCGGGACTGCCGGGCGGCGGCGGCAACGAGGTCTGCGGTCTGTACGACCTCAACCCGGACAAGTTCGGCCAGGTCGACAACATCATCACGCGGACCACCTACTTCGGGAGCGACAGCCGGCAGAACCACTTCTTCAACGTCACGTTCGACGGCCGGCTGGGGAACGGCATCCAGTTCGGCGGCGGGATCGACACCGGCAAGTCGATCGAGGACCAGTGCTTCACCATCGACTCGCCGCAGGACATGCTGCACTGCCGCGTGGTGACGCCGTTCAAGGCGCAGACGCAGTACAAGGCGTTCGGGTCGATCCCGTTGCCGGGCGACGTCTTCGTCAGCGCGGCCTACCAGAACCTCTCGGGGCCGGCGTACGACGCGAACCTCGTGATCTTCAACAACGACGTCATGGGCCTTGGCCGGCCGTTGTCGGCCGGCTTCGCGGTGGTGCCGCTCGTGGCGCCGCAGACGCTGTTCGAGGACCGGATCTCGCGGCTCGACTTCCGGTTGAGCAAGATCATCAACTACAGGCGGTTGCGGTTTCAGATCAACCTCGACGCGTACAACCTGATGAATACCAGCGATGTTCGTACGGTCAACAGTTCGTACGGCTCGCGGTGGGGGTACCCCAACTCGATCATCGATGCCCGGCTGGTCCAGATCGGCGGCCAGATCGACTTCTAGGAGCTTGCGCCGCAGCACGCAGCGAAGCGGAGTTCTGAGACGCAAGGTCATGGTGCGGACAGGATGGGTCGAGACTCCGAGCCTGCGAGGCGTTTCGGGGCGCTAGAAACGTGCACATCCCGGCCTGGGCGGTCCGTCGCGGAACGGATCGCCCAGGGTCCTTCCTCGTGAAGCGGGCACTCTTCGGAGTCCTGGTGGCTGCGATGCTCGGCGCGCGTTGCGGCGAAGATCCTGCCGGCACGGCAGCGCGACACCGTGCGGCTCCGCCGCCCGATCTCCGGGAGGCCCGCGACCTCGTCGAGGCCGGGGCCGGCGACTGGTTCTCGGAGGGCGCCGCGAGGGCCGGTCTCGACTTCACCCACTTCAACGGCATGTCGGGCCGGTACTATTTCCCGGAGATGATCCCGGCCGGCGCCGGTCTGCTCGACTACGACAACGACGGCGACCTCGACGTGTACCTGGTGCAGGGCCGTATGCTCGGCGCCGGTCCGAATCGGAACGGCGGGGCACCACCCGCCGTCGCCCGGCGCCCGGGGGGCCGGCTCTTTCGGAACGATCTGCGGGTGGAGCCCGACGGGAGGCGTTCGGTGCGGTTCACCGACGTCACCGAACGAAGCGGGATCGAGGCGCGCGGCTACGGCATGGGCGTCGCGGCCGGCGACGTCACCAACGACGGCTGCACGGACCTCTACCTCACCAACCTCGGCCCCAATCAACTCTTCCGCAACAATTGCGACGGCACGTTCACGGAGGTGTCCGAAGCGGGCGGCGCCGAGGGCGGCGGGTGGAGCGTGTCGGCTGCGTTCGTCGACTACGACCGCGACGGCTGGCTGGATCTCTACGTCGGCAACTACGTGCAGTACAGCATCGAGACGGACCGTCCGTGCACCGGCCTGGCGGGCCGGCGGGACTACTGCACCCCGGAGGTCTACGCGCCGCAGGCCGACCGGCTCTATCGGAACCGCGGCGACGGCCGGTTCACGGACGAGACCGTCACAGGGCTCCCGGGGGCCGCGTTCGGTCCTGCGCTCGGCGTGTCGACCGCCGACTTCGACGGCGACGGGTGGAGCGACGTCTACGTCGCCAACGACGTGCATCAGAACCTGCTGTGGATCAACCAGCGTGACGGGACGTTCCGGGATCGCGGCCTGGTGTCGGGAGCGGCGCTGAGCGGCGACGGCGTGGCGGAGGCGAGCATGGGCGTCGACGCCGGGGACTTCGACAACGACGGCGACTTCGATCTCTTCATGACCCACCTGCCGACCGAAGGGAACAACCTGTACGAGAACGACGGCGCCGGTTTCTTCGAAGACGTCAGCATTCGGACCGGACTCGGTCCTGCGAGCCACGGGCATACCGGCTTCGGTGCAGGGTGGCTCGACGTCGACAACGACGGCTGGCTCGACCTGCTGGCCGTCAACGGCGCGATCGAGGCGATCGACGGGCGTCGCGGCCATCCGTTTCCCTACGACGAGACCAACCTGCTGTTCCGCAATCTGCGCAACGGGCGGTTCGAGGACGTCACCGCCGGGGCCGGCGCGTCCTTTCGCCGCTCGGAGATCAGCCGCGGCGCGGCGTTCGGAGACCTCGACAACGACGGCGACACCGACGTCGTCGTCTCCAACAACAGCGGCCCGGCGCGGCTCCTGCTCAACGAAGTGGGCAACCGCAGTCACTGGCTGGGCCTGAGACTCCTGGGGACCGGTGCGCAACGCGACATGCTCGGCGCCCGCGTCGCCGTGACGAGCGCGGGCGAAACGCGGTGGCGGCACGTGCGCACCGACGGGAGCTACGCGTCCGCGCACGACCCCCGCGTGCTGGTGGGGCTGGGCGCCGCGGCGGAGTCTCCGCGAGTGCGCATCGTCTGGCCGAGCGGGCGGATCGAAGACCTGCGCGAGCTGTCGATCGACGCCTACACGACGCTGACCGAAGGACAGGGGGCGGCGCCATGAACCTGCATCGCCTGCGCGGTTGGACGGGTTCCGCGAACGGCGAGACCCGGGCGATCGGCGTCACGCTGATCGCTTCGTTCGCGATCTGCGTCGGTGGCTGCGCCGGCGGAGGCGATCCCGATGCGGGGGTCGGGACCGCTCTGCCGGCCGCATTGCCGGACCTGTCCACGGCCGACCTCTTCGTGCGCGAACAGGTGCGCTCGCAGTACGCCTCGTTGATGCGTACCGTCGAGGCGCCGGCCGCGGACGCCGCCGCCCGTGCCGACGCCTACGGCGAGATGGGAAAGCTGCTGATGGCCGCGGGGCTGGCCGACGCGGCTGAGCCGTACCTGCGGCAGGCGCGCGCGCTGGCGCCCGACGACGCCCGCTGGCCGTACTACCTGGGACACCTCTACCGGACGACGGGAGCGCTCGAGGACTCCGCCGCCGCCTTCGACGCGGTACTGCGCATCCGGCCCGACGACCCGCTGGCCCTGCTGTCGCTGGGCGACGTGCACCTCCTGCAGGGACGCCCGGAGGCTGCGGAACTCCTGTTCAGGGCGCAGCTCGCCATGCAGCCGGACTCGGTCGTCGCCCACGTCGGCATCGGCCGCGCCGCGCTCGCGAGCAACCAGTACGCCCACGCCGTCGAGTTCCTGGAGGAGGGGCTGCGGCTGAGCGGGCAGACCGCAGTGGGCGTCCACTATCCGCTGGCCCTCGCCTACCGCGGACTCGGCCGACTCGACAAGGCCGAAGAGCATATGCGGCAGCGGGCCGACGTCGCGATCCTTGCGGAGGATCCTCTGATGGAGGCGCTCGACACGTTGATCGAGAGCCCGCGGGCGTACGAGCGACGCGGGAACCGGGCCCTCACCCGGCGCGACTGGGTCTCGGCCGCCGGGTACTTCCGGCGCGGGCTCGTCCTCGAACCCGGCGACCCGACACTGAGGCATCGGCTGGGCACCGTGCTGTTTCAGATGGGAGACCCGGGCGGGGCGTTCGCGGAGTTCGAGCGCATCCTGCAGACGGCGCCCGATTTCGCACTGGCGCACTTCAGCCTGGGAGTGCTGCTGGAAGGAGCGGGCCGCAGGCCGGAGGCGATAGAGCGATTCGAGTCGGCCGTGCGCCACGAGCCGGGCCATGTCGAGGCGCGACTGGCACTGGCCGGTCTCCTGCGCCGGCAGGGGCGCTTCGAGGAAGCGCTGGAGCAGTACGAGAGGGTCATCGAGCAGGGCCCGGCGGGCGACCCGCGGATCGAGGAAGCCCCGTTCGGCCATGCGATCACGCTCGTCCGCCTCGGCCGCTACGCGAGCGCGCGGGACCGGTTGACGGATGCGCTGGCCACGTACGCGGACCAGCCCTTCTTCGCCCACGCGCTCGCCCGCCTGTTGAGCGGCGCGCCGGACGCCGGCGTAAGGAACGGCGCCCGGGCGCTGGCGCTCCTGCAGGAGCTTCCGGAGACGGCGCAGCGCCTCGACCTGGGCGAGTCCATGGCGATGGCCCTCGCCGAGACGGGGCGCTACGAGACCGCGGCCCGGTGGCAGCGCGACGCCATCGACCGGGCGGCCGGCGGCGGGCGGCCGGACCTCGTGCCCCGGATGCGGGAGAAGCTGGCCCGTTACGCGAGCGGGCGGCCGTGGCGCAGCGACGATCCGGTCGAGTTCGATCCCTTCCTGGAGCGATCCGCGGGCGCCGTGCGCTGATCGCGTGCGGGGCGGGCCGTGCGGCAATATCATGTGTCGCATGGCAGGCGCCCTGATCGTACTGGCGGCGGCCATTCTCGCGGGGTGCGCCGCGGACGGCTCTTCCCCCGGGGACCGCGCCGCGGCCGGGCGCGCGCGAGACCCCGGCAGCGGATCCAGGAATTCCGACGACGCGGCGTGGTTCGTCGACCGGGCGGCTGCCGCGGGCCTCGACTTCGTGCACTTCAACGGCGCCTCCGGACGCTTCTACTACCCCGAGATCCTGCCCCCGGGCGTCGGTCTGCTCGACTACGACAACGACGGCGACCTCGACGTGTTCCTCGTCCAGGGCCGCATGCTCGACCCGGACGCGAGTCTCTCGGACGCCCTCGTACCGCCCGCCTCGGCCCGCCCGCTCTCGGCCCGCCTCTTCCGCAACGACCTCGAAGCCGGCGCCGACGGAGTCCCGTCCTTGCGCTTCGTCGACGTCACCGGGACGAGCGGCCTGACGGCCGAGGGCTACGGTCTGGGCGTCGCCACCGGCGACGTGCACAACGACGGATGGGTCGATCTGTTCGTGACCAGCTTCGGATCGGACCGCCTCTTCCGCAACAACGGCGACGGGACGTTCACGGATGCGTCGGTCGGCGCCGGCCTCGAGACGCGGGACGCGTTCGGCGTCTCGGCGGCGTTCGTCGACTACGACCGCGACGGATGGCTCGACCTGTACATCGGCAACAACGTCGACTACGACCTCGACGACGACACCGTCTGCCCCAACGCGGCGGGTGCGCGCGACTATTGTCCCCCGGAGACCTATGGCGGGCTGCCGGACCGCCTGTATCGAAACCGCGGCGACGGCACGTTCGACGACGTCACGGCGACGGCGCTCCGGCACGGCCGCACGGGGGGCGTCACGCGGGCCGCGACGGGACGCTACGGACCGGCGCTCGGCGTCGCCACCGCGGACTACGACGGCGACGGCTGGCCCGACATCTACGTGGCCAACGACGGCACCGAGAACCTGCTCTGGATCAACCAGCGCGACGGCACCCTGACGGACGCCGCGTTGCTCTCGGGCGCGGCCCTGAGCGAGCTCGGAACGCCCGAGGCCGGCATGGGCGTGGACGCCGGCGACTTCGACGACGACGGCGACGAAGACCTGTTCCTGACGCACCTGACGACCGAGGGCAACAACCTCTACGTCAACGACGGGTCCGCGCTGTTCCGGGACGAGAGCGCGCAGTCCGGACTCGGATCGGGCAGTCTGCCCTACACCGGCTGGGGCTCGGCGTGGTTCGATTTCGACAACGACGGCCGGCTCGACGTCATGGCGGTCAACGGCACGGTGGTGGCAGTGGACGGACGCGCCGGCGACGCGTTTCCCTACGACCAGCGCAACACGCTGTTCCGCAACCTGGGGAACCGGCGGTTCGCGAACGTCACGGACCGGGCAGGTCCCGTGTTCGACCTCTCCGAGGTGAGCCGCGGCGCCGCCTTCGGCGACGTCGACAACGACGGGGACGTGGACGTGCTGGTGGGAAACAACGCGGGCCCGGTCCGACTGCTCGTCAACGCCGTCGGCAACCGGCGGCACTGGGTGGGCCTGCGGCTCGTCGCGTCCGCGAACGGTCCCGACCCCGCCCCTGGACGCGACATGCTGGGCGCCCGCGTGGCCGTGATCCGGGACGGCGAGCCGACGCGCTGGCGGCGCGCCCGCACCGATGGGAGCTACGCGTCGGCCAGCGATCCACGCGTGCTCGTCGGGCTCGGCGACTCGCCGGCGGCGCCGGCGGTGCGCGTGCTCTGGCCCAGCGGGCGCACCGAGGTCTGGCCCAACGTGGCCATCGACCGCTACACCACCCTGACCGAGGGACGGGGACAACCGCCACCGGAGGAGACGCGATGAACGGCCACCGCCATGCCGGCGTCGGCGGGGCGCGCGCGATCTGCTGTCTGATCGCCGCGCTGAGCATCGGCTGCGGCGCGCAGGACGCCGGCACGATCGACGCGCCGGGAGAGGCCGTCGGGGCGGCGGAATCGGTGCTGCCGCCGCCGGCCGGCCGGGACCTGCTGCCCGTGACCATGCCCGACTACGCGGCGATGACCGAGCCGGTTGCGCAGCAGATGCGCACGTACCGGACCGCGGTCCGCGTCCGCATCGACGAACCGGCGACCGAGCCCGCGGCGCTCGGGGATGCGTACGGCCGCTTGGGCATGCTGCTGCTGGCCGCCACCTACGTCGACGCGGCCGAGGCCAGTCTGCGCAACGCACAGACGCTGATGCCGGGCGACGTGCGGTGGCCGTACTATCTCGGCCGGATCCACGAAGCGAACGGAGACCTTGCGGAATCGGCCCGTTCCTACGAACGGGCGGTCGAGCTGCAGCCGAACGGGCTGGCCGCGCGGGTACTGCTGGCGGACGTGCTGCTCGCGCAGGGGAGATCGAAGCAGCCGAGAGGACGTACAGCGAAACGCTGGAGCGACACCCCGACTCGGCGGCGGCGCAGGTCGGACTCGGACGCGTCGCCTTGAACCGCCGGCAGTACTCGGACGCGGTCGCGCGATTCGAACGGGCGCTGGCGCTCGCGCCGTGGGCCACCGGCGTGCACTATCCCCTCGCGCTCGCCTACCGGGGCCTCGGCGATACCGGGAAGGCCGAGGCGCACCTGCAGCAGCGGGGAGACGTCGAGGCGCTCCCGCCGGATCCGCTGAGACAGCAGCTCGACGAGCTGCTCGAGAGCGCGAACGCGTACAACATCCGTGGCGGCCGGGCGCTCGACGCCGGCAACTACCGCGCGGCGGCCGATCTGTTCCGCCGCGGGCTCGAGCTGGATCCCGGCGACCCCTCGCTGCGACAGCGGCTCGGCGTCGCGCTGTTCCAGTTGGGCGACGCCTCCGGCGCCATGGCGGAGTTCGAGCGGGTTGTGCGGACCGCGCCCGAGCAAACCCAGGCCCGGTTCAGCCTCGGCGTGCTGCTCGCCGACCAGGGACGGAATCGAGAGGCCATCGACCATCTGTCGGCGGCACTGGAGCGCGACCCGGCGTACATCCAGGCGCGGGTGCAGCTCGCCGACGTCCTCGCGCGCAGCGGACGTCCGGACGAAGCGCTGTCCCACTACGACGAGGCGCTGGCTCTGGACCCGACCCGCCCCGAGCCCGGCTACGGGGCCGCGATGGCGCTGGTCCGCCTGGAGAGATACGAGGCAGCCCGCAATCGGTTGCAGCAGGGCGTCGAAACGAGCCCCGAGAACCCGATGTTCAAGCACGCCCTCGCGCGCCTGCTGGCCAGCGCGCCGGACGCGCGGGTGCGTGACGGCCGCCGCGCGATGGCGCTGGTCGAAGAGCTGCTGGAGCAGGGACAGAACTTCGCGTTGGGCGAGACGGCCGCGATGGCCCTCGCCGAGATGGGCCTGTACGACCAGGCCGCGGCGGTGCAACGTGACGTCATGGCGGCCGCCCGCGACGCCGGCCTGACCGACACCGTGCAGCGAATGGCGGGCAATCTCGCGATGTACGAGGCGGGCCGGCCATGCCGGACGCCTTTCACCGAGGCAGAGCTTCCTTGACGGGGCGGACGCCGTGTTCCTGGGAGGCTTCCTGTTGCCTGCCCCGGCTGCCGGGTCTGTGTGGTCGCTGGGTGGCGTGGCCGCACCGCGCGTGGTACCTACAGAGTTCCTCGCTCACGCCGCTTGGTGTGCACGACCTTGTGGAGTCCTGCAAGGACCTGAACGGGCCGCGTTGATTGGCGAGTTCTGATCGACGAGGGAATCATTGAGATCGACGGCGTCCTCGGCTCTGAGGATGTCGCCGACCGGGTACCAGCAGTGCGTCTCGTCCCGCCGTGCTGCCTCCACCATCGCAGAAGGTCAGGCGGCGGGTCGCCGCATCGAGGCCTCGCTCGGCATCGACCAGACGAACGAGTTGCGACAGGCGGTCGGAGTGGTCAGAATCCGGGAGAGGGATGCGAATGGGCGAGATTCGAGTCAACGTGAATCTGGAGAACAGCGTCGACCGGGCATTGGTGCACCGGGGAAGCGGCCTCGAGAGCGAGGTCCGGCACACGAGCATCGAAGGGATCGTCGATACCGGAGCGGTGAGTCTCGTCATCCCGGAAGGGGTCGTGACGCGGCTCGGCCTGCAGCAGACCGGAACGAGAACCGTCGTCTACGCGGACGAACGACGAGAGGAGCGCCCGATCGCCGGACCGGTAACAATCGAGATCAGCAACCTGGCAATGCGGACCGATTGCATCGTGGGAGCTCCCGAAAGCGAGCTGCTGATCGGGCAGATCGTGCTCGAAGCGCTCGATCTGATCGCCGACTGCACGAACCAGACGGTAACGCCCCGCCATCCAGAGGGACCAGTCCTGGCCCTGCGTTGACGCACACCCTCGATGCCAAGGCCGCCCGCACCGGCGGGATCGACGCCGAACGACCGCGCGAGGCCCGCCTTTGGGTGCCGTCCTCGTCGTCGCGGGCCGGAAGCTGGGGGGGGTGCGAGTGACCGGCGTTCGGCGTTTCCTTGGGTGCGTCAAGGTCAGCCGTGGCCACCCTCTCGCCGGCCGAGCGCGCGCCGCAGCAGGCGGCGGGCCTCGGACAGGTTCGGATCCAGGCGCAGGGCTGCGCGATAGGCCTCCACCGCCGCCGCGATCTCCCCCTGAGCGGCGAGTGCGCGACCCAGCGCGACGTGTGCATCCGCGAAGGCGGGCCTCACCGCCAGCGTGCCGCGAAACTCGGCCTCGGCGGCCGCGAAGCGTGCCGCGTCCAGCAGAATGTTGCCGAGATTGAAGTGCGCGTTCGCGTGGGCAGGATCCAGGGCCAACGTCCGGCGGTAGTGCCGCGCGGCGCCCTCGAGGTCGCCGGAAAGGTGCAGGAGTCCGCCCAAGTTATTGTGCGCCTCGGCGAAGTCGGGCCGCAGATCGAGCGCACGGCGGTAGCTGTCCATCGCGTCGGCGGTTCTCCCGATCGTCGCCAGCGCGGTCCCGAGCCGGTAATGCGCGGACGCGCGGTCCGGAGCGATGCGCACCGCGGCCACGAGGTGCCGGATCGCCTCGCCCACCTGTCCGACCGCAAACAGATCGTTGCCGACGCGCTCCTGGATCGCGGCGCTGCCGGGCGCGGCGGCCAGCGCATGCCGGGATCCGGCGAGCACGATCTGCGCGACATGCCGAGACACGTCCCGGACGAGGGCCGGACGATCGCCCGGATCGACGGGCAGGACCTGCAGCATCAGCTCGGCCATCTCGTCGGTCGATCGTGGACCGAAACGCACATGGCGCGGCGGACGGCTCGGATTTCTCGGATTGCCGGCCGAGTTGTCGAACACGAAGCGCATTGCGACCACCGTCCCCGCCGGCAACCGCACCGGCTGGGCGTAGCGATACTCGTCCTGCCACGCGAAGTCCCAGTCGTCTATGCGCATCAGCGGCCGGACCGCCCCGCCCGGCAGCATCGCGTCGGCCCGGACCTGCCTGGCGAGAAAATGCGCGTGCGGGTAGACGGCGAGCAGGTCGACGTCGGCGGGCAGCCGATACCGGTCCTCCACGACATGGGCGGACGCTCCCGCCGGAATGTCGATGGTCTGCGATCCGAGCTGCACCACGGCCGGCGCCGCAGCCGGTGCCGTGTCCGTGAAGAAGAACCCGACTGAGACCTGGATCGGCGTCGGCTCGCCCCGCGGCACGAGATGGGTCTTGAGCACGAGGTCGGTACCCGGATCGAGGCGCCAGGCCAGACGGTCCGGAACTTCGTTCGGGACCGTGCCCGGGGCCCAGCCCAGAAAATGCCCGTCGGGAGATCGCGCCTGGTCGACGTGGCGATCGTCGTAGCCGGAACGCGGGTCGGCGGCGTCCAGTCGACGGGCCGAGCCGGAGCGGTCCACCAGGATCCGGGCGTGGTGGATGCCGCGCGTCGTGGCGGGTTTCAGCTCGATCGCCGCGACGAAACGTGCGGCCGCGGTCGGCACCGGTACGACGAAGTTCCGGTAGACGTCCGCCCCCTCTGCCGGCAGCAGGTAGGGGGTGCCCATGGTCACGACGAGATCCGGGGCGCCGCGCAGCCACCCGTTCGGCCAGGCCGACGGTTCAGGTACCCGATCACGGTCTCCTTCGGGAGCGCCCGCCGCGACCCACCGCTGGATGAGATCGATTTCATTCTCGCCGAGGCGCCGCTCGCCCAGAAAGCTCCCCACGCCGGGCGCCGGCTTCCAGGGCGGCATGACGCGACGCCGCGTAACGCTGGCGATCACCCGAGCGCGAGCCCGAACCTCGGGGTAGGTCGAAAGGCTGAAGGGAGCGACCGCGTCCGGGCGGTGGCACGAGACGCAGTGCCTGTTCAGAATCGGCGCGATCTGCCCGTTGTAGGTGACGAGGTGCGCGGCCTGTTCCCGCGCGGCCGCGACCTGGGCCGACGCGGGCAGACTCAGGGCGAGTGCAACGACTGGACCGCACGCCACCAGCGCCGCTCGCACGGACTTCATGGTGCAGGTTCGGCTCGCCCTGCCCTAATTCTGCCACGATGAAGGGCCGGCGAAGTACAGTCGCATCTCTGGCGCGGCGCATGGAGGGCCGCCATGTACCAGGTTGACGCCGCAGCGGCGTTGCGACAGACGGTGCGGACCTTGCGGGGCCGGCGGTTCCGGCCGCAAGTAAGCCGCAACGTCGTCGCGCTCGGATTCACGAGCCTGCTGACCGACGTCTCGTCCGAGATGGTGGCGACCGTGCTGCCGATCTACCTGGTGCTGTACCTGGGCCTGACGCCGCTGCAGTACGGACTCGTCGACGGCCTGTACCACGGGATGACCGCCCTGCTGCGGCTGGCCGGCGGCTTCGCCTCGGATCGCACGCGGCGCGACAGGGAGGTGGCGGCGGTCGGCTACGGGACCTCGGCGCTGTGCAGGATCGGATTGCTGGGAGCCGGCGGCGCGTGGCCGGTGATCGCCGCCATCGTGGCGGTGGACCGCGCCGCGAAGGGGCTGCGGGCGGCGCCGCGCGATGCGCTGATCTCGCTCAGCAGCGGGCGCGCCGGGCTGGCGACCAGTTTCGGGGTCCATCGTGCCCTCGACAGTGCGGGCGCGATGCTGGGGCCGCTCGTGGCCCTGGCCATCCTGTCGGCCGCGCCGGACGCCTACGACCTGGTCTTCGTCGCGAGCTTCGCCGTCGCGGTCGTCGGCCTCGGGGTCTTGTGGCTGTTCGTGCGAAGCGTCCGCGGCCTGGCGCTCGACCGGGAGAGGCCGCTCCGGCCCGGGCAGGCGCTCCGATCCCTGCTTGCCACGCGAGGGTTCGCGGCGCTGACCCTCGCCGGAACGCTGCTGGGTCTGACCACGGTCAGCGACGGCTTCCTCTATCTCGTTCTGCAGCAGCGCGCGGGTCTGAATCCAGGCCTCTTTCCCCTGCTGTACGTCGGAACGGCGGGCTCCTTCCTGTTGCTGGCCCTGCCGGCCGGCGTGCTGGCGGACCGCTTCGGCCGCCGCGCCACGTTTCTCGCGGGACACGGGGTGCTGCTGCTGGCGTACCTGACCGCCGCTTCCGGGGAGGTGTCCCTTTCCGATCTGGCGGTATGCATCCTGCTGCTGGGTGGCTATTATGCGTTGACGGAAGGCGTGCTGATGGCGCTGGCCAGCGCGATGCTGCCCGCGCGGGTCAGGGGCACGGGCCTTGCCATGCTGACCACCATGACCAGCCTCGGGCGGCTGGCGGCGTCTCTCGCTTTCGGCGCGGCGTGGGCCGCGTACGGTCCGACGCAGGCGTTGGTCTGGTTCCTGATCGCGCTCGGCGGCGCCACCGTCCTGGCCGCGGCGGCGCTGGGAGGATATGCCGGCGATGGCGGACGAAGCGCGGGAGAGTGAACGCCCGCGGGAGGAACGGCGTCCAGGGGCCGGGGCCGCGAACGCAGCGGCAGGGCCTTCGAACGCCGCGCGGTTCCTCCTGCTGTGCGCGCTCTGCGCCCTGCTGACCGGCGCCTACGCCTGGTTCACGCTCGCCGGTTCGACCGAGCGCGACGAGGCCGCCCTGCCTCCGATGACCGGACCGCTCGAAGGGACACACTTCGGCCCCGGTCCCGGCCCGCCCGCGGGGACGGCGGCGGCCCGGGCGCGGACGGTCGCGGATTCGGAAGGCCTCGCAGGACGGGCAGCGGAAGTGACCCCGCCGGAGGCGACGCGCTCCGCCGGCGCGCTCCGGCCGGACACGGCGTCAGTGGACACGGGAGGACCGAGCGGCCGCCTGGGAGCGGACGAGACCTCGCCGTCCCACGAATCGCCGGACCCAGCCGAACCGGCCGGGGAAGAGCACGCGGCGCCGGCCCCTGCGAGACAGCTCCTCGTCCGCCACACGGGGCTGGACCGGAGCCACGGCTTCCTCGCCGTCGAGACGGATGCGCAGGGAGAGCGCACCCGCCACGCCACACCGCTCCTGTGCCACCGCCTCCACTTCGCCGCCGGACACGGCTCCTGTCTCGTCGTGGAACGCGAGTTCTTCACGATCTACGCGGCCGTGCTGTTCGACGCGGACTTCAACCCGCGGCAGCGGATACCGCTCAACGGCATTCCGAGCCGCACGCGGGTCTCGCCGGACGGCCGCCATGCCGCGATCACCGTCTTCGTGACGGGGCACTCGTACGCGGACAGCCTCTTCTCCACCGAGACCAGCATCATCGACACCGAGACGGGCGCCCTGGTCGTGGCGAACATGGAGGAGCTTCCGGTCGTCCGCGACGGACAGCCGTTCCACTCGCTGGACTTCAACTTCTGGGGCGTGACGTTCTCGGCGGACGGCGACCGCTTCTTCGCCACCCTCGGCACCGGGGGCGTGATGTACCTGGTCGAGGGCAGCCTAGCGGACCGCACCATCCGCGTGGTCATCGACGGCATCGAGTGCCCCGCCCTGTCGCCCGACGAGACGCGCGTCGCGTTCAAGAAACGGATGCCGGGCAGCGCAAGGGCGCACTGGCGACCGCATGTGCTGAACCTGGAGACGTTGGAGGAGACCGCGCTGGCCGAGTTGCGCAGCGTGGACGATCAGGTCGAGTGGCTGGACGACTACACCATTCTGTACGCCCTGCCGGAGGAGACCGGATCGCCGATCGCGCACGTATGGGCCCTTCCCGCCGACGGCAGCGGCCGGCCGGAGATCTTCCTCGAACAGGCATCTTCACCGGCCGTGCTCCGCGGCGGCGCAGCGGTAGCCACCACGATCGCCGCGGAAGGATGAAAAGGAGACACCCGATGCCCGCCAACCGGATACGTGCGTGCGTTTCGATCGCCGCGGTGCTGGCCGTCGCGGCGCTGGCCGCAGCGAGTGCGACTGCCCAGGTAGCGCAGCAGCGCTCCACCGAGGTGCCGGAGATGCTCCGGGAGCGCGGCATCGTCGGCTACGCGGACCGGCTGAGCGTGCAGCCGGGCGAGACGATCCGGTTCATGGTGAGCAGCGAGCTGCCGAGCTACCGGGCCGACATCGTCCGCTTGATCCACGGCGACGCCAACCCGAACGGGCCGGGATTCAAGGAGACGCTCATCGAGACGCCGGCGAGCGGCGACTACGAGGGCCGGCGGCAGGAGCTGCCGTTCGGCTCCTACGTGCTGGTGCCGGACGACCCGGCGCTGCGGTTGGACGGGAGCTTCACCGTTACCGCCTGGATCGCGCCGACGACGCCCGGCGTCTCGTTCGGCGAGCGCGCCGCGCAGGGAATCGTCACCAAGTGGTCCGACGACATTCCCGGCGGCTACGGCGTGTTCATCGACGAGAACGGGCGGCTCGCCCTCCGCCTCGGGGGAGTGGACGGCGCCACCGAGACGCTGCACGCGGAGCCGCCGCTGCGGGCGTGGCGATCCGCGATCCCGGGCGCCGCCAGGCCCCGGCCGCACGGCGTGCCCACGTCCTGGTACTTCGTGGCGGTGAGCTACGACGCCGCCACCGGCCGGGTGGTCTTCGTGCAGCGTCCGCGGACCGGGTTTCCGGGCGACGCGACGCGGGCCACGGTCGAACGGACGACCGCGGTGCGCGGGCCTGCGCCGAACGAGCTGCCGCTGCTGATGGCGGCCCACTGGAGCAGAGACGGCGACGAGCGGGAGGCCGCGGGACACTACAACGGCAAGATCGACAACCCCCGCATCTACGATCGCGCGCTGGACGCGGCCGAGATCGACGCCATCGAGCAGGGGGGCGGGCCGGGCGACGCGCTGGCCGACTGGGACTTCGCCGCCGACATCGAATCGGAGGCGGTCAGCGACCGCTCGCCGCGCGGATTGCACGGCCGGGCGGTGAACGCCCCCACCCGCGCCGTCACCGGACACACCTGGAACGCCACGGTGATGGACTACAAGCAGGCGCGCGGCCAGTACGGCGCCATCTACTTCCACGACGACGACCTGGTGGACGCGGCCTGGGACGCCGGTTTCGAGCTCCGGGTCCCGGACGATCTGGCCAGCGGCATCTACGCGGCCCGCCTGCGGACCTCGACCCACGAGGACCACGTGCCGTTCTTCGTCCGGCCCCCGCGGGGATCTACCACCGCCCGCATCGCGTTCCTCGTGCCGACGTTCAGCTACCTCGCCTACGGCCGCATGGGCCGGGAGGGCGAGGGCCAACTGAGCCTCTATTCCACCCACGCCGACGGCAGCGGCATCACCTACTCGTCGGCGCTGCGGCCGATCACCAACATGCGGCCCAGGATCACCACCAGAAACCCCTGGCAGTTCATGGCCGACACGCACCTGATCGACTGGTTCGACGCGAAGGGCTTCGCCGTCGACATCATCACCGACCACGACCTCCACCATGAGGGCCTGTCGCTGGTCCGACCGTACAACGTCGTCCTGACCGGAACCCATCCCGAGTACACGTCGACGGAGATGCTCGACGCTCTGGAAAGCTACCTGACCGGGGGCGGGCGCCTGATGTACATGGGCGGCAACGGGTTCTACTGGATCACGAGCCTCGACCCGACGGGACGGTACGTCGAGGTTCGCCGCGCCCACGGCACCGAGGCCTGGCAGGGCGCGGCGGGCGAGCACTACCACGCGACCACCGGCGAGTTCGGGGGACTCTGGCGGTTCCGCGGCCGGGCGCCGCAGAAGCTGGTGGGCACAGGGTTCTCGGCGCAGGGGTTCGACCGCAACTCCCCGTTCCGGCGGATGCCGGGCAGCTCCGATCCGCGTGCCGCGTTCATCTTCGAAGGTCTCGACGAGAACGCCCTGATCGGCGAGCACCCGTCGCTGGTCCTTGAGGTCGGCGCCGCCGGCTCCGAGCTCGACCGGGTGGACTACGCCCTCGGCTCGCCGGCCCACACCCTGATTCTGGCCCGGTCGTTCGGGCACTCGGACGCGTACCAGCACGTGGTCGAGGAGGTCAACACGTCGGACTCGCGGCAGGGCGGCACCGAGAACGTCCTGGTCTATGCCGACATGGCGTACCTGGAGTATCCGAACGGCGGCGCGGTGTTCTCGACGAGCTCCATCGCGTGGAGCGGGAGCCTCTCGTACAACGGCTACGACAACGACGTGTCGCGGATCACCGAGAACGTCCTGCGGCGGTTCGCCGCCGACGAGCCGATCCCCTGGCCGGCCGGTCAGTAGGTTCCGGATCCGGCCGACGCCAGCGGGTCCCGGCGTGCGAGCGGACGTTCATCGATCGGCAGGTGGATGAGTGCGGCGGCGAGCCCCAGGGCGACGCCGGCCCACCAGACGCCGTCGTAGGATCCCGTGTTGTCGTAGAGCCAGCCACCCAGCCAGACGCCGAGGAAGCTGCCGAGCTGGTGGCTGAGGAAGACCACGCCGAACAGCGTGGCGAGGTAGCGCACGCCGAAGATCTGACCCACGATCCCGGTCGTCAGCGGCACCGTCGAGAGCCACAGCACCCCCATGACGGCGGCGAACAGGTAGATCACGGCGGCGGTCTTCGGCAGCAGCATCAGCACCGTGATGGCGACCGCGCGCGACGCATAGATGGCGCTCAGGCCGCACTTCTTGCTCCAGCGCTGGCCGGCGGCGCCGGACGCGAACGAGCCGAGGATGTTGAACAGGCCGATGACCGCGATCGCGCCCGCCCCGACCGAAGCGGAGAGCCCCAGGTCTCGGACGTAGGCCGGGAAATGGACCGTGATGAAGGCCACGTGGAAGCCGCAGACGAAGAAGCCGGAGGTCAGCAGCGCGTAGCCGCGGTGGCCGAACGCCTCGCGCAGAGCGGACGGCAGCGACTGCCGGGCCGGCGACGCCTCGCCCCGGATCGCCGGAGAGCCCGGAAGCACGAAGGCCAGCGGCGCGATCAGGAGGGCCGACCCGGCCAGGAACAACAGCGCGGCCTGCCACCCGTAGGCGGAGATGAACGCCTGGCCCAGCGGTGAGAAGACGACCTGCCCGGAGGATCCCGCCGCCGTCCCCAACCCCAGGGCCAGCGAGCGCCGCTCGGGGCCCACCACCTTGGCCATGGCCGCGAGCGCGATGGAGAACGCGGTGAAAGCCACCCCGACACCGACCAGGATGCCGGCCGTCAGGTGCAGCATGCCAGCGCTCTCGGCGGTCGTCATCCCCCAGATGCCGGCGGCGTAGATCAGCGACCCCAGGGCCAGTACCCGCGGCGGCCCGAAGCGGTCGCTGAGCGCCCCGGCGAACGGCAGGGCGATGCCCCACATGAGGTTCTGGACCGCCAGGGCCAGCGCGAACGTCTCGCGGCCCCAGCCGCGCCCCGTCGTCATCGGCTCGAGGAAGAGCCCGAAGACCGACCGCGCGCCGAAGCCGAGCATGGCGATCGCGCAGGCGGCGGCCATGACCAGCGCAGGCGTCCGCCAGCGAGGGCTGCCCGGGCGATCCTGCGGGATGTTCGTGGAATTGTTCGTCAAACCGGCGCTCAGCTTAACAGCCTCTGCTCCCGCGCGGCCTCCGCCTGCCGGCTCCCGCGCACCCTGACTCAGGCGTTCCCGGCGAGCAGCCCCTCGTACAGCGCAACGTACTCGGCGGCGGTGCGGTCCACGGAGAAGTCCTGCGCCATCGCGTTCGCCATGAGCCGCCGCCACGCGTCGGGCCGGGCGTAGCAATCGAGGGCCCGGTCGACGGCGTGCACCAGCGCCTCGGACGAGTAGTCCCCGAAGAGAAAGCCCGTGCCCTCGCCCGTCGCCGGGTCGAAGGGCAGGACGGAGTCCTTGAGACCGCCGGTGGCGCGCACGATCGGGATCGTCCCGTACCGCAGGCTGTAGAGCTGGTTGAGGCCGCTCGGCTCGTAGCGCGAGGGCATCAGGAACACATCGCTGCCCGCCTCGATGACGTGGGCGAGGGCCTCGTCGAAGCCGATACGCACTGCCATGCGGCCCGCATGGCGCTCCGCGAACCCGGTGAGCGCCTGCTCGTAGTGCGGGTCGCCGGTCCCGAGCACCGCGATCTGCAGCTCACGAGACAGCAGGGCGTCGAGGGCGCCGGACAGGATATCGAGTCCTTTCTGGTCGGCGAGCCGGGCGACCATGCCGGCCAGCGGCACGTCCGCCGGCGACAGGTCGAGCCGCCGCTGCAGATCGCGCTTGCAGTCGCGCTTCCCGTCGAGGGCGCCGGCGGAATAGCGCCGGGCGACGACGGGGTCGACGGCCGGGTCCCAGACGCGGTAGTCGGCGCCGTTCATGACGCCCACCAGATCGCCCGCCCGTTCCCTGAA
Source organism: Vicinamibacterales bacterium (assembly GCA_963662835.3). GTDB lineage: Bacteria > Acidobacteriota > Vicinamibacteria > Vicinamibacterales > UBA8438 > WTFV01. The sequence goes on along the minus strand of CAXXVU020000002.1, from coordinate 1,551,441 downwards.
CACGCCGTCGAGACCGCATCCCTGCTCCGCGGTCTTGACCTCCTCGGCATAGCTCGGGCTGACGGTGGTCAACCGGTCCGCGAGCGACAGGCCGGCCTTCAGGTAGCTGATGTCGCCGTAGAACTCGAAGCTCGGCCAGTAGTGCGCGGAGTCCACCTCGAGACGCGGAAACACGCCGGCGTCGAACAAACCCCGGTAGCCGACGTTGTGGACGGTGAACAGGGTCCGCGCAGCGGCCAGCGACCCGTAGCGCTCGGGTTGCAGCCGGGGATAGGCGACGGCGAGGCCCGCCTGCCAGTCATGGCCGTGCAGCACGTCGGGCGCGCCGAGACGGGCGAGCAGATCCAGCGCGGCCCGCGCGAACCAGGCGAACCGGTCGGCGTTGTCCGGGTAGTCGGCACCGCCCCGGCCATAGAGGCCGGCGCGGTCGAAGAACCGGTCGGTCCGGACGAAGTAGGCCGTTGCGCCTTCGCCGGCTGCGCCCTCCAGGATATCCGCACGCTCGATGGCGTCGGCGATCGGGACATCGAAGGCAATCCCGGTCGCAGCGACGTCGTCCCGCTCGAGGACGCAGCGGTACGCCGGCAGGATGAGCGTCACGTCGAGCCCGCGGCGCGCGAGCGCGGTCGCCAGCGAGCCGACCATGTCGGCCAACCCGCCCGTCTTCGCGAACGGCGCGGCCTCGGAGCTCACAATGGCGACGCGCACGGCGGACCCTCCTCCGTCCCCACACAAGCCGGCCGGCCATCCCGCACGGACCGCATTCCCGTCCTGAAAACCGGGTGGCGACGGCACATATTGCGCGGGCACGAACAATCGTGTAAAAGCGATACAGCGACCCGAGCAACCGCGATAGGATACGTCACCATGACCTCGACCTCCGCTGCAGCCGTCAGAGATCTCCGCTACGAGCCGGAGGAGCAGCCGCCCCCCGCGCTGGCTCTCGGACTCGGCTTCCAGTTCGCGATGCTCACCGTGGCGGGCATCGTGCTGACGCCGGCCATCGTGGTCCGCGCGGCCGGTACGGGCGAGGATTTCCTGTCGTGGGCCGCATTCGCGGCGCTGGCGATCAGCGGGGTCACGACGGTGCTCCAGGCGGTCCGGATCGGTCGGGTCGGGTCGGGCCACGTGCTGCTGATGGGCACGTCCGCCGCCTTCATCGCGGTGTGCGTCACCGCCCTGGTCGAGGGCGGTCCGGGCCTGCTGGCGACGCTCGTCACCGTCTCGGCGTTGTTCCAGTTCGGGCTCTCGACGCAGTTGTCGCTGCTCCGCCGGATCCTCACGCCGACGGTGTGCGGCACCGTGATCATGCTGATCCCGGTGACGCTGATGCCGATCATGTTCGGGATGCTGGCCGACGTGCCGGAAGGCTCGCCGCCCGCCGCGGCGCCGACCAGCGTGTTCGTGACGCTGCTGGTGACGGTCGGGGTCACCCTGCGTGCGACCGGCGTGGTGCGCCTCTGGGCCCCGGTCCTCGGCATCGCCACCGGCTGCGCGGTGGCGGCCGGCTTCGGGCTCTACGACACGCAGCTCATCGCCGAGGCCGGCTGGCTCGGCCTGCCGGCGGGCGCCTGGCCGGGCTTCGACCTCCAGTTCGGCGTGGCCTTCTGGTCCCTGCTGCCGGCGTTCGTCTTCGTGACCCTGATCGGGGCCATCGAGACCATCGGCGACGGCGTCGCCATTCAGCGTGTCTCGCGGCGCAGGCCGCGCGCCACCGACTACCGCGTGGTGCAGGGCGCGGTCACCGCCGACGGCGTGGGCAACCTGCTGTCCGGTCTCGCGGCGACGGTGCCGAACACGACCTATTCGTCGAGCGTCTCCGTCACGGACATCACCGGGGTGGCCTCCCGCATGGTCGGCGTGTACATCGGCGCCGTCTTCATCGTGCTGGCGTTCCTCCCGAAGTTCATGGCGCTCATCCTCGCCATTCCCGGCCCCGTGGTCGGGGCGTACACCATCGTGCTGATGGCCACGCTCTTCGTTCTCGGCATGCGGGTGGTCGTCGAGGACGGCGTCGACTACCGCAAGGGCGTCGTCGCGGGCGTCGGCTTCTGGATCGGCCTCGGGTTCCAGAACGAGCTGATCTTCGCCGACTCGCTCGGCGCCTGGAGCGGACTGCTGGGCAACGGCATGACCGCCGGAGGTCTCGCGGCGATCCTGATGACGCTGTTCCTGGAGCTGTCCAGACCGCGGCCGCACCGCTTGCGGACAGCGCTGAACGCCGACGCCTACCCGACCATCGACAAGTTCCTCGCCGAGTTCGCCGCCACGCGGGGCTGGGGCGAGGCGATGACCGACCGGCTCCGAGCGGTCGGCGAGGAGACGCTGCTGACCCTCATCCGGCAGGACGAGGAAGGCGGCGGGGAAGAGCGACGCCTGGAGATCAGCGCCCGCAACGACGGCCGCGCCGCCGAGCTCGAGTTCGTGGCAGCGACGGACGAGTCGAACATCGAGGATCGCATGGCGGTGCTCGGGGACCGCGTGGCCGGCCATCAGGCCGAGCAGGAGGTCTCGCTCCGTTTGCTGCGGCACCTGGCTTCATCGGTGCGCCACCAGCAGTACCACGAGACGGACGTCCTGACGGTCCGTGTGGAGGCCTCCGCGTAGCCCGGGAATCGTCGCCTGCGGCTCCGATTGCCGCCCAGCCCAGCCTGTCCGGGAGCCTGCACCGTTTCCAAGGCGCAGACTCCCGCCGGAATCGCAGCGCGTGCGCGACAGCGGCCTGCGCGGCGGTCCGGGCCGGCCTGACGTAAGCTGATCGCATGCCGTCACGCGCGCACGGGAGCGATCCGTTCCTGACCGACTACGATCTCCACCTTCTCGCCGACGGGACGCACTACCGCAGCTACGACAGGCTGGGCGCGCACCTCGCGCGGCACGACGGCCCCGGCGGCGCGCACTTCGCGGTCTGGGCTCCCAACGCCCGCGGGGTCGCGGTCGTCGGCGACTTCAACGGCTGGAACGCCGAGGCGCATCCGATGCGGCTGCGTCCCGAGGCCGGGGTCTGGGAGGCGTTCGTTCCGGGGGTCGGAAGCGGCGCCCTGTACAAGTACGAGGTCTCGCCGCGCGACGGCGGCGACCCCGTACAGAAAGCCGACCCCTATGCGTTCGCGGCGGAGCTGCGGCCCCGCACCGCGTCGCGGGTCTGGGACCTGTCTGGCTACACCTGGGGCGACGCCGACTGGATGAGTGCGCGCGCGGCCCGCAATGCGCACGACGCGCCGATCTCGGTCTACGAGGCGCATCTCGGTTCCTGGATGCGGGTCCCCGGCGCAGGGGGCTGGCTGACCTACCGGGACATCGCCGGCCGGCTCGCCGACCACGTCGCGGATCTGGGGTTCACGCACGTCGAGCTGCTGCCCGTTGCGGAGTATCCGCTCGACGAGTCCTGGGGCTACGGCACGCTCGGCTACTTCGCGCCGACGACCCGCTACGGCACGCCGCAGGAGTTCATGGAGCTGGTCGACACACTGCACCGGCGCGGAATCGGCGTCATCGTGGACTGGTCGGCCGCGCACTTTCCCAGGGACGCCCACGGCCTGGCCCGCTTCGACGGCACGTGCCTCTACGAGCACGCCGACGCGCGTCAGGGCGAGCACCCGCACTGGGGGTCGCTGATCTTCAACTACGGCCGCCGCGAGGTCGCCAACTTCCTGATCGCCAGCGCGCTGTTCTGGTTCGAGACGTACCACCTCGACGGCCTGCGGGTAGACGCGGTCGCCTCGATGCTCTACCTCGACTACGGGCGCGAAGCCGGAGAGTGGGTGCCGAACGCCCACGGCGGGAACGAGAACCTGGCCGCCGTCGACTTCCTGAGACGCCTGAACGAACGGGTCTACGCGGAGCATCCCGGCGTCATGATGGTCGCCGAGGAGTCGACCGCCTGGCCGGCGGTGACCCGCCCGACGGACTCCGGCGGGCTCGGATTCGGCTTCAAGTGGAACATGGGCTGGATGAACGACACGCTCGAGTACCTGTCGAAGGACCCGATCCATCGCGGACATCACCACGGCGAGCTCACCTTCAGCCTGATCTACGCCTTCAGCGAGAACTTCATCCTGCCGCTGTCGCACGACGAGGTCGTGCACGGGAAGGGCTCGCTGCTGGCGCGCATGCCGGGCGACGACTGGCAACGGCACGCCAACCTGCGGCTGCTCTACGGCTTCATGGTCGGCCATCCCGGCAAGCAGCTCCTCTTCATGGGCGGCGAGATCGCACAGGAACGGGAATGGACGCACGCCGAGAGCGTCGACTGGCACCTGCTGGACGGACCCCTGCAAGCAGGCATGCGCACCTGGGTGCGCGACCTGCACCGGTTCTATCGCACCGAGCCGGCGCTCTACGAGCTCGATGGCGAGCCCGCCGGCTTCGAGTGGATCGAGTGCGACGACCGCGCCAGCAGCGTCCTGAGCTTCCTCCGCCGCGGCCGCGGCGGCGAGCCGCTGGTCGTCGTCTGCAATTTCACCCCGGTCGCGCGGCACGACTATCGCATCGGTGTCCCTCGCGGCGGCCGCTGGAATGCACGGCTGAACAGCGACGCGGCATGCTACGGCGGCAGCGATCTGGTTGGCGGCGGGCACGTTGTCGCGGAGCGAGAACCCGTCCACGGACGTCCTTTCTCCCTCCGTCTGACGCTGCCGCCGCTCGGTGTGCTATTCTTTAACCGGGACTGACGACCCGCTGGCGCTTTACCTTCCCGGACACCTCTGGCTCCAGGAAACGGTCGGCTTGGCCAACCTTCGTGCGTGACCGTCTTGCGGTCAGGTACAAGAATGTCGGTTCGCTTTCGGCGTCTCGACGCTATTGTTCGGTCACGCACGGGAGCGGAGCGCGTCGCGGTGCCGTATCTGACTGATACGGCGGGGCTTTGTCTTTGCCGGGAGCCGGATCTTCCGCCACGGCACAAGTCTTGCTAGTTCGCACGATGGGTGGAGCAGCGGTCGGCATCCGCATCGATTTACAGGAACGGAACGCGCCCGACACGTATTGGACACACCGCACCGCTAGCCTTGATCCTGCCTGGACTTCGGATCCCGAGTCATGGGCGCGGCGGCGCACGCTCGAAGGAATGTGGAGGATGTCTGGGACTATGGCCAAACGAACGACAACGACCACCGGAGCCGCCAAGCGGGCCAGGAAGACCGCGCCGCGCAAGACCGCACGCCGGGCCTCTGCGAAGCCGGTCACGGCCGCAGAACCCAAGGAAGAGGCGGTTGCGGTCGAATCGACCGGGATTGCGTCCCCTTTCGAGCCGACCAACGAGCAGATTGCCGAGCGCGCCTATTTCCTGTCGCTCGTGCGCACGGGGCCGGGAGGTCCGCTCGACGACTGGTTGCAAGCGGAGCGCGAGTTGCGGAACGGTTCCATTCCCGTGTAGCGCGGAGGGCCGCCGCCGCGAGACTCATTCATGCCGAGAACGCGGGCGGCGCGGCGGATGCTGGGCCACGACACTTCTGTGGACCGTCGCGTCGCCCGCAACAGGATTGTCGTATTTGACAGCCTCATCCCCCGGCCCCGCGGAACGAGGCAAGCGGAAGGCAACAGGACAATGATGACGTCAATGGCACAACCGATGGTAGTAGTGCTGGCCGGCGGCGATGGTATGCGTCTGCGGCCGCTCACCGAGCGCTGGCTCGGCCGTCACGTTCCCAAGCAGTACTGCACGTTCGCCGGCACGCGATCGATGCTCGACCATACCCTCGATCGCGCTGCGTGCCTGTGCGACCCGTACCGTATTCTGACCGTCGTCGGGCGGCACCACCGGGACGTTCTCCGCGCTCGCGAGCCGCGGGCGACGGACGGGTCGTTCATCGAGCAGCCGGCCAACCTGGACACGGCGCCCGGGGTGCTCCTGGGGCTTGTACACGCCATGCACCGCGACCCCGAATCCACCGTCGTTCTCCTCCCGTCGGATCACTTCGTGTACCCGGAGTGGCGGTTCGTGGCGAAGGTGCAGGTGGCAATTCAGGCCGCGGAGCGACTCACGGACCGGATTGTCCTGCTGGGCGCCACGCCGACCGACATTGAGGACGAGTACGGCTGGATTGTCCCGTCCGGCGACCTCGGCCGGCAGCCGGCACACCGCGTGTTCGCCGTCGAGTCCTTTGTCGAAAAGCCGGCTCCCCCGGAAGCGGCCCGACTCTACGAACGCGGCGCCCTGTGGAACACCCTGGTGCTTGTGGCGCGCGCACGCACCCTCTGGGCGCTCGCCTGCGAGCGACTCCCGAACCTGGTCCCGTTCTTCGAGGTCCTGCGGGCAGCCGTCGGCACGCCGCGAGAGAGCGAGGTGCTCGACGAGGTGTACGAGACCATGCCGCGGGTCAACTTCTCCTCGGAGCTCCTCGAGCGCGCGTCCGACCGCATTGCGATGCAGTCTCTCGACGGCGTCATGTGGAACGACTGGGGCCAGCCCGCGCGGATCGTCGAATCGTTGCTGGCTATCGGCAGGCAGCCCGCCTTCAGTCTGCGGCTACTGGAGGAAGAGCTGACGGCACGCGAGTTCCGTTCGGCGGTACCGGCCGGCGCCAACCCGGTGGCGGAAGCCGCCGCGAGCTGATGCCCGGCGGCGGTGGGTCGGGAACCGCCCGGCTCACCGTGCGGGCTGCCCGCGGGCGCGTGACGGCGCATCCCTGCGAGACCGGGGTCGAACTCGCCGAGTCGTTCTGCCCGTGGGCACGCGACGGCGCATCCCTGCCTTGACGTTGCCGCGCCTTGTCCACCACGATCCGGACACACCGCCCACGGCGAACCCCGCGAGGTAAGGATCTGACCACAAGCCACGTTGACCCGAGTGCGACCCTGACGGCCGGCGTCCAGCAGCTACAGGCCCGGATGGGGGTGGATGTCTGCTCGATATACCTGCTCGAATCGGATCGCACTCACCTCGTGCTGGCCGCCACCGTAGGCCTGCGCCCGGAGAGCGTCGGCAAGGTCCGGATGGAGCTCCACGAAGGGTTGGCCGGGCTGGTGGCGGAGCAGTTGCGGCCGATCGAGGTACCCAACGTCAAGCGACACCCCCGCTTCAAGCACTTCGCCGAGGCCGGCGAGGACCCGTACTACGCGTTCCTGGGCGTACCCCTCATCGACCGGGAGCTGCTGCAGGGGGTGCTGATCGTGCAGACCGTCGAGGAGCGGAGCTTCTCGGACGACGAAATCGCCTCGCTGCTGCTGGCCGCCGGTGAGATAAGTCCCATCGTCGCGCAGGTTCGCGAGCGCGATCAGTCGATCGGACCGCTCCAGCGCCGTCTCTGGGCCCTCGCGCGCAACATGTGGTGGAGCTGGGACGCCAGCGCCGTGAGCCTGTTCCGGGATCTGGACCCGGCGCGCTGGGAAGAGCTGGGGCGCAACCCGGTGGCACTGTTGTCGGAGATGCCGCTCGACGATCTCGACGAGCGCATCGGCGACCTCGCACTGGCCCACCGGATCAACCACACCTTCCGGCGGCTGCAGGAGTACCGCGAACGTTCCGCGACGTGGGGCGACACGCACGCCGGCGTGCTGCAACGCCAGCCGGTCGCCTACTTCTCGGCCGAGTTCGGGCTCCACGAATCGCTGCCGATTTACTCCGGCGGCCTCGGCGTGCTGGCCGGCGACCACATCAAGAGCGCATCGGACCTCGGCGTCCCGCTCGTAGGGGTGGGTCTGTTCTACGGGCAGGGCTACTTCCGCCAGCGGCTCGACGCCTCGGGCTGGCAGCAGGAGGAATACGCGGAGGTCGATGTCGCCAGGTTGCCGCTGGAGCCGGCGGTCGGACCGGACGGCGAAGCGATAGCGCCGGAGATCGAGACCCGCGGCGGCACCCTGCGCGCCCGGGTATGGCAGGCGGCCATCGGCCGTCGGACTCTGCTGCTCCTCGACTCGGACGTGGACGGCAACACGCCGGAGGACAGGGCCCTGACCGCACGCCTCTACGGCGGCGACGTTCGCATCCGGATTCGCCAGGAGCTGCTGCTCGGCATCGGCGGGCTGAAGGCGCTGCATGCGCTGGGCATCGTGCCGGGCGTGTTCCACCTGAACGAAGGCCACAGCGCCTTCGCGGTGCTCGAGGCGATACGGCGCTGCATGGAGCGCGAGGGCGTCGGCTTCGAGAACGCGGCCCGGCAGGTGGCCCGCCGCATCGTGTTCACCACGCACACGCCCGTGCCGGCCGGGCACGACCGCTTCGCGTCCGATCTCGTCGAGGAGCACCTGGGTCCGTTGCGCGAGGCGCTCGGCATCTCCCACGAGCAGCTCATGAGCCTTGGGCGGGTGAACCCGGAGGATGCCGGCGAGGAGTTCTGCATGACCGTGCTGGGCCTCCGGCTCTCCCGGCGCGCGAACGCCGTGTCGTCTCTGCACGGACACGTCACGCGGCACATGTGGAAGGAGCTGTGGGGCGACCGACCGGAAGAGGACGTGCCGATCGGGCACATCACCAACGGCATCCACGTGCCGAGCTGGCTGGCGCCGCAGATGCAGCAGTTGTACGACCGGCACGTGCCCTCGGAGGTGTCGCGGGAGGACGCGTTGCCCGAGATCTCGGCCGGGATCGAGAACGTGAGCGACGGGGCTCTGTGGGAGACCCACGTGGCCCTGAAGATCCGCCTGCTCGATGCCGTGCGGCGGCAGGTGCTGCGCGAGGCGGCGCGGCGCGGGGAGCCTGCCGTCGTGCTGGAGCAGTTGTCCCACGCGCTCAGTCAGGACGCCCTCACCATCGGCTTCGCCCGCCGGGTCGCCACCTACAAGCGCGCGTCGCTGTTCCTGCGGAATCCGGAACGCCTGGCCAGCCTCGTCAACGACGCGCAGCGACCCATACAGTTCGTGATCGCCGGCAAGGGCCACCCCCGCGACGAGCCTGCCAAGGGGGTGCTGCGGCACATCCACGAGCTGAGCCGGGATTCCCGCTTCCTCGGCAAGCTGGTTTTTCTGGAGGACTACGACATCCGCCTCGGCCGGCAGCTCGTCCAGGGGGTCGACGTCTGGCTCAACAATCCGCGCCGGCCGCAGGAAGCGTCCGGCACGAGCGGGCAGAAGGTCCTGCTGAACGGCGGCCTCAACCTGTCGGTTCTCGACGGCTGGTGGGCGGAGGCCTACGACGGCACGAACGGGTTCGCGATCGGCATGGGCGAGGCGCACGCGTCGCCGGAGGCGCACGACCGGCGCGACGGGGAGGAGCTTCTGAGGGTCCTCGCGGAGGAAGTCGTGCCGCTCTACTACGACCGCGACCCCGACGGCGTGCCGCGCGCCTGGGCGGCGCGAATGAAGCGCGCCATCCGCACGCTCGGCTGGCGGTTCAACGCGGATCGGATGGTCATGGACTACGTGCGGCTCTGCTACCTGCCGGCCGCCGGGGGTCTTTCCAGCGACATGCTGCGCCGGTGAGCTTGATCGGAGTCATGCTGGCCACTACCACGTCGAGGTCGAGAACTTCGGGCCGATTGCGAAGGCACGTGTGGACGGACGCCGATCGAATGGATGTCTGGTCACGTGCACCGGGTGCGGGCAATGTGACGAAGCAGCTCAGCCGCGTCGGGGAGCGTCATCAACGTCTCGAGGCGGTAGCGCGCCCGGCGCCGCCAGTTGGGGTACTCCTGCGGTCCCGTGCCGGGGACGTTCTGCGGGTTCGGCTCCAGCCACAGATCCTCCAGGTTGACGATCACCATGCCTGCCTCGCTGTGGGCGAGCCGCTCGAGGCAGGTGCACAGGAGGTCGAGGTCGGCGGCCTCCTCCGGCGACGGGTTGTCCTTCGGGAGACCGCCTCCATCCGCGCCCGACGTGGTCGTTGCCGGCGCTCGATGGGCCGGTTCGTGCAACCCGCCATGAAAACCGCGCCCCAGAGCGCCCCGTAGCACGGCTACTTCCTCCCGACGGCGGCAATGTTCCTGCCCGGCGCGTCCGGCGTCGAGGACGCCGCGTTCCACGCGCCCGTCGATGTCGCGGCCCGCGAGAAACCCCGCGAACGTCGGTGTGTCGTGGGTGTTCACGCAGGCGAACGCCCGCCGCGGAACGCGCGGGAGCGGGTCCGGGGAGCCCGGCGCGATGCCGAACTGCGCGACGTGGAGCCGGGCCAGTCCGTGCCGCGACAGCGCCGCGTCGATGTAGCGGGGCACCGTTCCGAGGTTCTCCCCCACCACCCGCGTCCGGTGCCGGTGCGACTCCAGGCAGACGATGGCGTAGAGCTCGTCGGCCGGATAGCGGACGTAGGCGCCGTCGTCCGCGGTGCCGCCGCGCGGGATCCAGAACAGCCGGTGGAGGCCCATCACGTGATCGAGCCGCACGGCGGCGGCGGGAGCCATCTGGTGCGCGAGGGCGGCCCGGAAGTACGCGTAGCGGTCCTGCCGCCCCGCCTCCGGGTGCGGCGGGGGCGCGCTCCAGTCCTGTCCGCCGGCGAAGAGCGGATCGGGCGGGGCGCCGAGCGCTGCACCGCGGGCGAACAGCGCCGGATGCCGCCAGACGTCGAACCCGTCGGGATGCACGCCGACCGGTACGTCGAGATAGAGGCCGACGCCCCGCGCCTGGTTGTCGGTCGCAAGTTGGGCGACCTGGCGGGCCGCCGCCCACTGCGCGTAGATGTGGTAGCGGATCGCGTCTCCATCTGCCGACTCGATCCGAATCTCCTCGGGCCGCATCGCCGCCGGCCACGCCGGCCAGGGTCGCTCCAACCGCTCGCCGATCGCGCGGAAGGCCGCGTACTCGTGGGCGACCGGATGCCGTCCGGCCCAGGCCCGAAGCTCCTCCCGGCGTCGATCGGGGCGTTCCTCGAGCGAGCGGGCGAGCAGCTCGATGACCTCCCGCCGCAGCGCCATCGCCTCACGGTAGTCGACCAGGGGCGCGGCGCGCAGGGCGTCGACGCGGCGGCGAAACGCTCGCGAAGCCAGCAGCCGCCTGGCCGGCTCGCACCGATCGAGCTCGGGCAGTCGCCGGGGGTCGACATGAAGCTCGTTCCAGAACAACCGGCTCACCGGCAGATAGGGGCTCGGCTCGAAGGGACGATTCCCCAGGAAGGCGGCCAGCGCCGGGAGCAGGGCGACCGTGCGCCCTCCGTGCGAGGCGACCCATGTCGCCAGGGCGTCGAGGTCGCCGAAATCGCCGACCCCCCAACTGCCCGCCGAGTGCAGCGCGTGGAGCGGCAGGAAGGCGCCCCACGACCGCTCGGCGTCGTCGTAGCCCCGAACCGGGGCCGCGACGACCAGGGCGCTCCACGTTCGAGCCCCGATCTCGACGTGCAGGTTGTGGTAGCCGTGCGGTAGTCGCCGGGGAAGCGGCGACCGCCGGGCCACGTACCGCGTGCCGTCCACCGTACCGGATTCGACGGCCGGCGCCCGGCCGGAACGGACCGTCCAGTAACGCGTGCGACCGTCCTCGAGCCGCAGGCGGCAGCGCGCGAGGATGCCGCGGGACGTCTCCGGGATGCGCAGGAGGAAGTCGGCGCCGCGCCCGCTCCAGGCGATCAGCACCGGCTCCACCGGTCGCGCCCACCGCGCGCGCAGACGCGCCTGCGTTGCTTCCGCGACGTCGCGCTGTCGCACCGAGGCGAGCGGTGCGCCCAGTGCCCGCAGCAGAGCCTGGAGGGACGCCGCCGAGGCGCGGCGCCGCACGCCGCAGCCGTCGGTGTACGACGCCTGGATCCCATGGAGCCGCGCCAGCCGGTGCAAGGTGGGCCGCGCCGCCATGCGTTCACCGGGGAGCGAGAAGCACGGCCACCGAGCGGGCGCCGAGCGGATACGCGTCGGCGGCGCGGAACCCGGCAGGGCGCGTCCTCGGCCCGGCCGTGTCGATAACGCGAGTCCAGGCTTCTCCGCGCGCCGACTCCGGCAGGGTGAACGACACCTCACGGTCGTGCGCGTTGAACAGCATCAACAGCGTGTCGTCGACGATCCGTCCCGCGCGCTCGTCCGTCTCGTCTATCGCGTCCCCGGCCAGGCGCACGCCCACGCAGCCCGCCGCCTGCCGCTCCCACGCCTCGTCGGTCATCTCGCGGCCGTCCGGGTCGAACCAGGTCAGGTCCTTGGCCGCGCCGCGCCGGGTGCTGCGTCCCCGCAGAAAGCGCCGCCGGCGCAGCGCCGGGTGATCGAGGCGGAAGCGGATCACGCGGCGCACGAACCCCAGCAGCTCGCGGTCGGCCGGCGTCAGCTCCCAGTCGAACCAGCTCGTCTCATTATCCTGGCAGTAGGCGTTGTTGTTGCCCCCCTGCGTGCGGCCGAGCTCGTCGCCGCCGCAGATCATCGGCACCCCCTGCGAGAGCAGCAGCGTGGCGATGAAGTTTCGCTTCTGGCGGGCCCGCAGGGACAGAATCGCGGAACCGGAGGTCTTGCCCTCGACCCCGCAGTTCCAGCTCAGGTTGTCGTCGGACCCGTCGCGGTTCGATTCGCCGTTCGGCTCGTTGCGCTTCTCTTCGTAGCTGACCAGGTCGTCGAGCGTGAAGCCGTCGTGCGCGGTGACGAAGTTGATGCTCGCCGAGGGCCGCCGCCCGTCGCTCTCGTAGAGATCGCTGCTGCCCGCCAGCCGCGTGGCGAAACCGGCCACCTGCCCCCCGTCGCCGCGCCAGAACCGGCGCACCGTGTCGCGGTAACGGCCGTTCCACTCCGTCCAGTGGACCGGGAAGTTGCCCACCTGGTAGCCGCCGGCGCCCAGGTCCCAGGGCTCGGCGATCAGCTTGACCTGGGAGAGGACCGGGTCCTGGTGGATGATGTCGAAGAAGGCGCCGAGGCGGTCCACCTCGTACAGCTCGCGGGCGAGAGCGCTGGCCAGGTCGAAGCGGAACCCGTCGACGTGCATCTCGAGCACCCAGTACCGCAGGCTGTCCATGATCAACTGCAGCACCCGCGGGTGGAGGGCGTTGAGGGTGTTGCCGCAGCCGCTGAAGTCCTGGTACTTGCTGGCGTCGTCCGGCTGGAGGCGATAGTAGGAGCGGTTGTCGATGCCGCGCAGCGACAGGGTCGGCCCGCCGCGGCCGCCCTCCGCCGTGTGGTTGTAGACGACGTCCAGGATCACCTCGAGCCCGGCGTCGTGCAGCCGGCGCACCATGGTCTTGAACTCCGCAACGGCACGCTCCGGAGACGTGGCGAACCGCACGTCGGGAGCGAGGTAGGCCAGCGTGTTGTAGCCCCAGTAGTTCGCCAGCCCGGCATCGACCAGCCGCCGCTCGCTCGCGGACTGGTGGACCGGCATGAGCTCGATCGCCGTCACCCCGAGTTCCCGGAAGTGGTGGATCGCCCCGTCCGTGGCCAACCCCAGGTAGGTCCCCCGCAGATGCGCCGGCACATCCGGATGGCGCGCCGTGAAGCCCTTGACGTGGACCTCGTAGATGACCGTGTCGTGCCACGGAATCCGCGGCGGGCGATCGGCGCCCCACGTGAACGCGGGATCCAGCACGGCGGCGAGGGGAGCGAACGGCGCGCTGTCCCGCCGGTCCGCCGCCAGGTCCGCCGCGGGATGGTCGATGCGATAGCCGTAGACCGCGTCGTGCCAGCGCAGCGTGCGGCCGATCCGCTTCGCGTACGGATCGAGAACCACCTTGGCCGGGTTGAAGCGATGCCCCGAGGCCGGGTCGTACGGCCCGCTCACCCGGTAGCCGTACAACTGCCCCGGGGTGACGTCGGGCAGGAAGCCGTGCCACACCAGGTCGGTCCGCTCCGGAAGGGTGATGCGGGCGGCCTCGCGCGTCGCGTCCGCGGCGTCGAAGAGGCAGAGATCCACCTTCCCGGCGTGCTCGGAGAAGAGCGAGAAGTTGACGCCCATCCCGTCCCAGGTGGCCCCGAGCGGGTACGGCCTGCCGGGCCAGATCTTCATGTCGCCGCGGTGGAGCCGGCCCCTGGCCCAGTCAAGCGGCCCCCGTGGTCCGGCCTGCGTCAGCGGCCCTCATGGATGAGCTGCACGATGCTCTCGACCCGGTTGGCCGCTGACGTCCGCGAACGCCCGAACCTGCGAGACGGTCCGCCCCGCCTGCACGTCGGCCTCGCCCTGCACCATGAGCTTCAGCATGAACAGGGCGTTCCGCTGGCGCTCGTGCGCATCGAAGTCCTGCACGACCGCACTCGCGGCCCCGCGCTGCGTCAGGACGATCTGCTCTTCAGCAGCCTTCATCTCGGCGAGCATCTGCGCCGTCCTGGCCTTGAACCGGCTCAGACTGACGATTTCGGTCGGCATCGAGCACCTTGAGAACGGTCCGAATTCAGGTCTGATGATAGCGCACGGCGACCCGTTCTCGTCTTCACCGAGGCGTCAGTCCGTGGTGCGCAAACACGCCTCGGCGGCCAGGTGCAGGAGCCGTCGGCGAACGCCCGTCTGCCGGTCCCAGCCGCGCCGGTCCCATTCGACGCCGCTCACGTCGTCGCCGCCGTACAGGATCCGGCCGAAAGTCACACGGCGAAACCGGGCGCCCGCGCAGAACGCCGAGCACTCCATCTCGACCGTCAGGCACCCTTCCGCCCGGCGCCGGGCGACCCGGGCCGGGTCGTGCTCCAGGATCGGCGCGGACTGTTCCGCGGCGGCGGCGCGCCAGGTTGCCAGAGGTGGTTGAATTGCTTCCCTGTTGGTGGGCTCGATGGTTGTCAAAGCAGGGCGGGATAGACTTCAACTCAGTCTATTCTCGGCTGAATGCGGAGGTTTCCGATGCCCTGCAAGCTCATCCGTCTGCGCGAGGCGATCGCTGCCGGAGCCGTGCTCGGCGCCGGGGCGCTCTCAATGGCGGCCTGCGGGCCCGGCAGTGAATCGCCGACCGGATTGAGCACGACCGTCCAGCCCCCCGCCGCGACCGAACGCGACGCGCTGGTCGCCCAGTACAACGCGGCCGGCGGTCCCGACTGGACCGACACGACCAACTGGCTCAGCAGCGAGCCGCTGGAAACCTGGTACGGCGTCGAGACCGAGAACGACCGCGTGACCAGTCTCGACCTGTGCGGTCCCGACGGCAACAACCTGCGCGGCACGATAGCGCCCGAGCTGGGCAGCCTGACCAGCACCACGGACCTGCGCCTCTCCAACAACTTCCTGACCGGCACGATCCCGTCCGCGCTGGGGAACATGACCGCGCTCGAGATCCTGCGCCTCTCCAACAACGCCCTGAGCGGCACCGTTCCCTCCGAGCTGGGAAACCTGACCAGTCTCGTAGAGCTGAGACTCCATCAGAACCAGTTGACGGGCGAGCTCCCGCGGGCCCTGATGGCCCTGACGAGCCTCGAGCGGCTGCGGATTGAGGACAACGCCGGGCTGTGCGCGCCGACGGACGGCGACTTCCAGGAGTGGTTGGGGACGCTGGACGAATTCGAGAGCGACTGCGGCGCGCCGGCGCAGGCCCGCGCCGGATTCCCCGACCGGCCGGCCATGGTCGCCAGCGCCGCGTCCGGACCGTTGCGATTTGCCGCGGTCCGCAGCGCGGCCCACGCGGGCGGACACTGGCTCGACACCCTCGCGACGGCTTCGATCACCGTGGCGGGTGCGGACGCGACGGCTTGCCCGAGCTGACAATGGTCACCCTTCGATCGTCCGTCGCCGCCACGCTCCTGCTAGCGTCGATCCCCGGCGCCGCGCCGGCCGCGGCGGCCCAGGCGGACGAGGCGGTGGCCGCGCGTTTCGCGAGCCTCGCCCTCGACTGCGTCCACCGCGAGTACCCGAACAAGATCGCGCATGTCCTGAACGGCGATGAGGACGCACGGCCGCCCCGCAAGCTGACCCCGGCGTTCTACGGATGCTACGACTGGCACTCGTCGGTGCACGGGCACTGGCTGCTCGTGCGGCTGGCGCGCCTGTATCCGCACTCGGAGGCGGCGGCCGCTTCCCGGGCGGCGCTGGCGCAGAGCCTGACCCCCGCCAACCTGCGGGGAGAAGCGGAGTACATGCAGGCGCCCAGCCGCACCAGCTTCGAGCGGCCTTACGGACTCGCCTGGCTGCTGCAGCTCGGCGCGGAGCTGAGGGAGTGGGACGATCCCGACGCGGGCCGCTGGCGGCGGGCCCTGGCGCCGATCGAGGCTCTGGCCGCGGACCGGATCCGGGACTGGCTGCCGAAGCTGGCGCATCCGATCCGCAGCGGCGAGCACTCGCAGACGGCGTTCGCGTTCGGCCTCATCCTGGACTGGGCGCGGCGGGCGGGCGACGACGACATGGTCGAGCTGGTGGAGGGCCGCGTCGCCGACTACTACGCCGCGGACTACGACTGCCCGCTGCGCTACGAGCCGTCCGGGCAGGACTTCCTCTCGCCCTGCCTGGCCGAGGCCGATCTCCTGCGCCGCGTGACTTCCCCCGACACCTTCGCCGGCTGGTTGCGCAGATTTCTGCCGGAGCTCCCCGAGGACGGCGAGGCCGACTGGCTCGAGCCTGCGGTGGTGACCGATCCGACCGACGGCAAGCTCGTGCACCTGGACGGCCTGAACCTGAGCCGCGCCTGGATGCTGGAAGGGATCGCCTCCGGGCTCCCGGCGGAGGACGACCGCCGTTCCGCTCTCCTCGCCGCGGCGGCGGCGCACCGGTCCTCCGGACTCGCCTCGGTCACCGGGGCGACCTACGAGGGCGGGCACTGGCTGGGCACCTTCGCGACGTACCTGATCACCGGCCGCGGCCTGGAGGCGTTCGGCCCCGGCTGACCCGGTTGCCGACGACGAGCGGCCGGATCGCCGCGGCGCGGTCCGGCAGAACCGGGGATCGGCATAGAATGCAGGTCTCCCGTTCCTCGCGGTTCAAGGAGAGGTTCCCATGCACGCTGACTTCATCCGGCGGACACGTCGGCTGGCCCTGGCCGCCGCCCTCGTCGTAGTGGGCACCCCGGCGCAGGCCCAGCAACCCCAACCGCTCGTGGACGACAACGGCGAGGTGATCGAGGAGGCGTACGACTACCTCAGCCGTCCCCTGGGCGCGGAGGACCGGAAGTACGAGTCGATCCGCGCCGCGCGCCTCAAGGAGCTGATGAACGAGGTGGTGGCGTTCTCGCGCATGAGCCGCGACGCCGGCGACCGGCAGTGGGGGCGGATGGCGGGCAGCCCTTACGAAGCGATGACCGCCGACTGGTCGGAGGCGATCTTCGAGGCGCTGGGAATGGAGAACATCCGGCGCCAGCACTTCGATCTGCCGCCGCAGTGGACGCCGGTCGACTGGGAGTTCACCGCCACCGGCGGCGACCGGCGGCTGACCTTCGGCTCGCTCCTCCCCGCCAACGGTTCCACCTCGATACCCGAGGGAACGCAACTCGAGGCGGTCTGGGTCGGCACGGGCTCGGAGGCGGACTTCCTGGGCCGCGACGTGCGGGGCAAGGCGGTCGTCCTGCAGACGATCCTGGCCCCGGGCCAGATGGGCAATTCCGCCACCTGGGAAGGAGCGACCATCCGCGCGGAGGAGAACGGCGCGGCCATGATCATCGGCATCTGGGGCTACGCCGGCAACATGGCGGTCTGGCAGAGCCTGGGCGGCCGCCGGACGACGCGCACCGACGCGGACGGCACGACGACCACGATCCGCACGCCGGTCGAGGTCCCCGGCTTCTTCATGGGCTGGGATGACGGCAAGCGGCTGCGCGACCTGATCGGGACCGGCGCGCGGGTCATGATCGACGCGAGCCTCGACGTGGAGATGCGCGAGAACCTCTCCAGCCCGAGCGTCTTCGGCACGCTGCCGGGCGCGACGGACGAGCGGATCTACGTGATGTCGCACATGGACGGCTACTTCGACGCCGCGCTCGACAACGCCTCCGGAATGGCCGTGATGATGGCGCTGGCGGAGCACTTCGCCCAGGTGCCGCAGTCGGAGCGGCGGCGAGACATCGTCTTCATCGCCACGGCCGGCCACCACGTCGGATCGCCGAGCGCCGGCTTCATGCGGGACAACCCGGAGACGCTCGAGCGGGTGGCCCTGATGATCAACTGCGAGCACATCGCGCCGACGCAGTTCGTGCAGTTCGGCAACGAGCTCCGCCGGACGACGACCGTGTCGCCGCGGCGCTGGTGGGTGCACGGCAGCGACAAGGTGCTCGACCTCGTGCTCGACGCCTACCGCACGTTCGGGGTCAGCCTCGTGGGCCGGATGGACCCCCGGGCCACCGGCGAGATGGGCCAGATCGACGATCTCGCGCCGTCGGTGCAGTTGATCCGGTCGCCGGAGCACAAGCACACCGACCTCGACGTCCCGGAACTGGTGTCGGGGGCGGGCATGGAGGCGGTCGCCCGCGCGTTCGCCAAGATCGTCGACGGCGTCAACAGGCTGACGCTCGCCGAAACCCTCCCCGCGTCGCTGGCGACGGATCAGCAGTAGGGGAAGCGCCGGATCATTCGCCGGCGCCGCGCAGGATCTTCGCCGTGGAGATCGCCTGCCCCGCGTGCCGCGTGCAGTGCTCGGCGGCGTGGAAGATCAGGCCCAGGGTCGTGCTGGGCAGCCCGGCTCGACCCACTTTCTTCGGTGCCAGCAGCTCCTCGGGCGAGGTGGCCCGCAACTGGTGCAGCGCCCGCTCGATAGACGCGTACGCGCCTGCCGCGACATCAACCAGCGGTTGGCCGGTTTCGCCCTCGGCCCGCGCGGCGGTCTTCTGGGCGTCGGTCAGCATCTCGCCCCGTGCGTAGGTCAGCAGGCGATCGAGCGCACCGGCCAGGTGGCGCACGTGGAACCCTATCGACGCCGCGCCGCCCGGCCGCCGCCATACGTGATCGGCCGGCACGGACGCGACCAGTCCCTCGATTTCCTCACGGGCCTGCAGCAGGGCGTGCACTGCCGGCATCAGCAGCGGCTCGAAGCCCTCCACGGGGCCGCGGAGCCAGACCTCGGGTTGCGGGGTCATCCAGTCTCCTTCTCTTCCTGCGCCTGCGTCTCGACCTGCGCTGCGCCGGCGGATTTCCTCATCGCGGGTCCGCGAGCAGTTTACAGCGCGCATCGTCCACCTTCATCTGCCAGAGTTCTCGCTGGGCCTGGAGTTCGACGAGGCCCTGTCGCTGGCCGGCATCCTGTCGTTGTCCAGCCTTGCATTCGGTCACCGTTCGGCTACACTCTTTCGGGCTCGGGGCCGCTGGCGACAGCGCGCCGATTCCACGCCGCGGCGCGGGCCCGCGAGGAGAGCCGAGGATGACTGGACGACGATCGGATACGGACTTGCCGGACCGCGGAGCGAGTCGGCGGGAGTTCTTCAAGCTGTTGGCCGCCAGCCCGTTGCTGGGCGTGGCCTCGGCGGGCCTGCCGGCCAACTGGCAGCGCGCGCTCGCGCGCGAGGCGGAGCGGGGCGC
The DNA here is from genome assembly GCA_963662835.3 of Vicinamibacterales bacterium. Lineage (GTDB taxonomy): Bacteria > Acidobacteriota > Vicinamibacteria > Vicinamibacterales > UBA8438 > WTFV01. Next base: position 1,532,266 of record CAXXVU020000002.1, on the reverse strand, counting down.
AGCCGCCGGACCCGCGGCGCCGCGCTGCGCCGAGTGCGGCGCGGAAATGTTGCAGTCCCTGGTACAGCCGCGTTTCGGCGCCGGCCAGGACCCCGTGCTGCCTCCCCAGAACGCCATCGAAGACCAGTTGACGGGACAGTCGATCGAGTCGCCGGACGACGCGATCAACGTCTGGGACTTCGAACGCGCGGCGCACGCCAACAACCTGGCCCAGCACTGGGACTACCTCCACATGGGGGTCGACGACTACGAGACGCGAAGGGCGAACCGGGAAGGATTCCAGCGCCTGATGCTGCGTCCCCGGCGGCTCGGCGGCGAGGCGCTCGCGGAGATCGACACCTCGGCCGAGCTCTATGGCCGCCGCTGGGCCTCGCCCCTGTTCCTGTGCCCGGTGGCGAGCCTCGAGGCCTATCACACGCAGGGCGAGAGCGGCGCGGCCCGGGCCGCCCGGCCGCGAGACATCCTGCAGATGCAGTCGCACCAGAGTTCGCAGTCCTACGTCGAGATCGCCGAGGCGCGCGGCGAGCCGCACTGGTTCCAGATCTACACGACGCCCGACTGGAACGTGAACAAGCGGGTCATCGACCGCGTGGCCGGCGCGGGCTGCCCCGCCCTGGTGTGGACCATCGACCTGCTGGGCGGGAGCAACCGCGAGCTGCAGCGGCGCACGCTGTCCGGCGAGGGCTACTCGTCGGTGCTCTGCCAGAGCTGCCACCAGCACCACCCGGACTACCTGCGCCCGATGCGGGCCGGCCTGGAAGGACCGGAGGGTCCCCGCTATCCCTATACCTGGGACTACATCAAGCGCCTCAAGGATGCCAGCGACATGAAGCTCATCCTGAAGGGCATCATGACGGCCGAGGGCGCCGAGCAGGCGATCGAGCACGGCGCGGACGGCATCTTCGTGTCCAACCACGGCGGACGGGCGGTGAACAGCATGTGGTCGTCCATCGACTCGCTGCCCGAGGTCGTCAATGCGGTCCGGGGACGGGTGCCGGTGTTCATCGACAGCGGCGTCCGACGCGGGACCGACATCTTCAAGGCGCTGGCGCTCGGCGCCGACGCGGTCGGCATCGGCCGCCCCTACGTGTGGGGCCTCGGCGCCTTCGGCGAGGACGGCGTCGGGAAGGTCATCGACCTGCTGCTCGCGGAGCTCCGGATCGCCATGCGGCAGACCCGTACGACGTCGACCGCTCAGATCACGTCCCGCTTCGTCATGGAGGGAAAGAACCCCATCATGATGCGCGACAACCAGTTCGGCTTCGGGCTGTAGTCGGTCGGGGCGGCGCCCCGCTCGGTCGGGGACGCGCTCTGCTCGGTCGGGGTTGCGCCCGAATGGGAACTCGGAGGATCTCCAGGATGCCGGTCGCCTTTCGCATACGTTACGTGGTCCGGTTCGTGACGGCCGTTGCCGCCGCTCTCGCGCTGCTGGCCGGGTCCCCGGCGGCGGCGCAGTCCACCGTCGACTTCACCGTGTCCGGAACGTCGACCGTCAGGGGCTGGACCTGCTCGGTGAGCGGGACGGCCGCGGTCACGCCCGGCTCGTCCACCCCGGCGCCCGGCTTCGGCGCCGGGGTGCAGTCGGCGAAGCTCACCGTGCCGGTGGCCGACTTCGAGTGCCCGGACGAAACGATGACCGAGCACCTCATGGATGCGATGAAACCGGGCGAGTTCGCCGAGATCACCTTCCAGCTCGACAGCTACGAGGCCTCCGGCAACGGCGCCGAAGCGACCGGCGCGCTCACCATCCAGGCCGTCACCAGGCCGGTGAGCTTCCCCATCTCGCTGACGCCGTCCGGCGCGGGCGTTGCGATCGCGGGAGAGGTCGGACTCGACATGACGGAGTACGGCGTGGAGCCGCCCGTCGTCCTGCTCGGTCTGCTGCGCGTGGGGCCGGAGATACGCATCCAGTTCGAGGGGATGGTCGTCCCGTAGGAAAGGGCAGGGCGCTGTGCGTGGTCAGCGGTACGTCGCGGGCCAGGTCCTCTGCGACAGATGCCGGTCGCGCCGCGCCTGAGAAGCCAGGAGATCCTTCCCCATCCGCACCACCGCCATGGGATGGCCGTTGGGAAGCACCACTTCCATTCTTTCCAGAACGTCGTACCCGAGGGCCACGTAGAACGCCTCCGCGTTGAGAGAAGCGTGGAGCGTGAGGTGGGTCACCTCGTTGTCTCTGGCGGTCCGTTCGATCTCGTGCACCAGCGCGGAACCGCAACCTCGACGAGCACCCTCCGGAGCGACGTAGACCGCTCGCAGCTCCGGTTTCTCCAGCACGAGGGCTCCGATCCCGACAGGGACTCCGTCCAGCTCGGCCACGAAGCGGATTTCGCGGTCGGCGTTGAGCGTCAGGCGGCGCAGATTCTCGTCGGTCGGCGGAACGACCCAACCCTCGATGTCATCCTGGGAGTAGCGACCCGCTGCGAAGCCCCGAACAGCCCGTTCGTGAATCTCGAGATACAGGCGCATCTCGTCGTCCCGGAGCGGGCGAACGGTCACCATCCGGGCCAGAATACGACACGCGACCGCACCATGGGCGGCAGGTGCTCTGCTACCCTGAGCCTGGGAGGCCGGGCCGATGAGGAACATCAGGGCGCAAGGCACCGAGTCGTCGGTCGACCTTCGTAGCCACAGCGTGGACGAAGGGCTCGCCGACGTCGATGCACGCGGAGCATGGCCGCCCGGCCTGCACTGGAACACCTCCGACCCGGTCGTGGTCCGGCGCCGAATCCGCACGGGGCAGTACAAGGACCAGACGGGCGGACTTGCCAGAGGCTACGTCCAGGCCAACCTCGCCGTGCTGCCGGCATCCTACGCCGACGAGTTCGCCCGTTTCTGCCAGCGGAATCCCAAGCCCTGTCCGTTGCTGGCGATGTCCGAGCCGGGCAGCCCGCACCTTGCGGAGCTTGCCGCAGACCTCGACCTCCGGACCGACCTCCCGAGCTATCGCGTCTTCCGCGACGGCGAGCTCGAGGGCGACGTCGCGAGCATCGGCGATCTCTGGCAGGACGACTTCGTGGCGTTCGCGCTCGGCTGCTCCTTCTCGTTCGAGGAGGCGCTGGTCGACGCCGGTCTCCCCCTCCGGCACTGGAACGACCGCAGCATATGCCCGATGTACCTCACCGACATCGAGTGCGCGCCGGCCGGCCGGTTCCGCAGTCGAATGGTGGTGTCGATGCGGCCCTGCACGCCCGCGGACGTCGTCAAGGCGGTGCAGATCACGAGCCGGTACCCGCGGGTGCACGGCGCGCCGGTCCATCTCGGCATGCCGGAACGCATCGGGATCGACAACATCGCGCGCGCGTGGGAGGGCGACGATCCCGTCATCGCACCCGGCGAGATGCCGGTCTTCTGGGCCTGCGGCGTGACCCCGCAGGTGGCGCTGCGCGCGGCGCGCCCGCCCATCGCGATCACCCACACGCCGGCGCACATGCTGGTCACCGACGTCCGGAACGCTTCGCTCGCGGTCGGCTGAAGCAGCGAGACATGACCGCGCCGTCGAAACTCGACCTCCAGAAGGTCGGACCCGGCTTGCCGATCGCGCGAGCCTACGAGGCCGCCCGCGCAACCGCCTGGTGAAGATCCCAGTCCGCCTGCAGCCGCATCCAGAACTGGGGCGAGGTCTTCAGCAGACGCGACAACCGCAGGGCCGTGTCCGCCGTGATCCGCCGCTTGCCGAGCACGACTTCGTTGAGGCGGTTCGCGGAGACCCCCAGCCGCTCGGCGGCCTCGGTCTGCCGGAGTGCGAGCGGCTTGAGGAACTCCTCGAGCAACATCTCCCCGGGTGGAACCGCCGGTCCGGGCCAATTCGGATCTCTAGTGATAGTCTTCGACGCCGACTTCGTAGGCATGGCCGTTCTCCCACCGAAAGGTGACGCGATACTGGTCCGCGAGCGACTCCATCTTGGGAGCTCGTCCCGTGGAGAACTAGGACTCTTCGCCCTTCGTCGGCTTGCGGCTCGCCGTTCGTTTCCTTCTTGCGGGCGGCCGCTCCAACGGCATCGCGGGTAGGTCGGCGACAACGGTCGAGGGGCTGACCGACCAGAGCGCTGCCGGGCGCCCGCGGTGCGCCCGAGGCGCGGACGCGGCCTCGATACGTTTCTCGAACGCCCCGCTCTCCTGGACGTTGCGCTGGAAGTTGCCCGGGTCCAGGCGCGTGTTCCAGACCGCTTCGTAGACGCGGCGAAGCCGGGCGACCGTGAACTCCGGGGGGCAGAACCTGGCCGCGAGGGCCGTGTACTCGAGCTTGGACCGGGTCCGCTCGACCGCGTCCCGCACGATCCGCTCGTGGTCGAACGCGAGGCGAACACGCCCGCCCTCGATCTCCTGCACGGGAGTCAGGGCCGCGGCCGCGGCATCCCCGCCGCCGTGCAACACCGGCAGATCGGCGCAGATCGCCCAGTAGGCGACCGTGATCACCCGCATGCGCGGGTCCCGACCCGGCGCGCCGTACGTGCCGAGCTGCTCCAGATGCCAAGCGCCTGCGCGCAGACCGGTCTCCTCGGCGAGCTCGCGCGCGGCGGCCCGATCCAAGTCCTCGTCGATCTTGACGAAGCCGCCCGGCAACGCCCAGGCGCCCAGGAACGGCTCTTCGCCCCGTTCGATCAGCAGCACCTGCAGCGCGTCGTCGCGGATGGTAAAGACCGCGACGTCCACGGTGACCGCGAAGGGCGGGTAGGCGCCGGGATCGTAGTCGTACGTGACATCGCGGGCCACGGACAGAAAATATATTGTCGTGTTGACAAAATCAAGAGCCGGGCCTTACTATTGTCTCCGCGACAATAATGATTCGAGGTAACCATGAACGTACCGAGTCTCGACACCGCGGCGATCGGCTGGCCCCTCACCCGGCTGGGAGTGTCCTTCTTCCCCGTCTACCTGGCGACCAACGGCCTGCCGGCCATCGAGACCGGTGAAGCCTCGGGGCTCGTCGTGGACGAGCTCGACGAACCGTCCGTGAACGCGTTGCGCGTGCGCAACCCGGGCGACAAACCGGTGCTCGTCGTCGAGGGCGAGCACTTCCTCGGCGGCAAGCAGAACCGCGCCGTCAACGTGACCGTGCTGGTGCCCGCCCTGCGCGATCTGGCGGTCCCGGTCTCGTGCCTCGAGCAGGGCCGTTGGGGCCGCCGCCGGGCCGCGCGCCGCGACGACGCGTTCACGGCGACTCGGGTGCGCGCCCGAAAGAACGCCGGCGTCGCCGCGTCCATGCGCCACCGCGGCTCGCGCGACGGCGATCAGGGCGCTGTCTGGCGCGAAGTCGACGAGATGCTGAACCGGGCGGCCGTGCAGTCGGCCACCGCGGCGGCGGCGGACATGAAGCGCGCGGCGCACCACGGCCAGCCGTCCCGCACCGCGACCATCGAAAAGCTCGTTTCCCGCGGCCCGCTTCCCGGCCAGTGCGGCATCGTCGTCGTCCACGGACGCTGGGTGACGGCGATGGACCTGTTCGGCGCGCCGCACCTGCTGGCCGCCCACTGGGCCGCGCTCATCCGGTCGCATCTTCTGGAGTCACCGGTGGCGGCGGGGAAGCCTTCGGCCACGACGGTCCTGGAGATCGTCCGCCGCTTCGCGACGGCGCGGGCGCAGGAGACGCCGGGGGTGGGGCTGGGCGTCGAGCACCGCGTGGCCGACGACAGGGTCACCGGCCACGCCCTGACGCTGAACGAGACGCTCGTGCACGCGGCGTTCTTCACCGGGAATCCCGGGGAGTAGCCTGCAGCGACCTCCGCGCTCTCCTCTGACACCAGCGTCAGGGCCTCGTCTCCCCCGGATCCACGAGCGATGCGCCCGACGCTTCGATTCGAACCTCGTATCGTTACCTGAGCCAGCCCTTGTCCGACAGCACACCGAAAGCGAGCTCGATCTGCCGCCGGGAAAACTGTTGCTTCCTGTCGCTCCACGCGTAGGTATGCTCGGTGACCTCGTCGAGGTCCCGAGCCTTGGCCTTGCCGGCCGCCACCCAGTGAACCGTGGCGAGTAGCTCCAGGCCGAACGGCGACTCGAAGCCGTCGACCAACTGCGACACCCTGGCGAAGCGGGCGTGCGTGTCGGCCTTGCCCTCGAGAAACCCACGAGCCTCCTCGAGCGCACCCGGCACGAGTCGCAGGCGCCGGTCGGGGGCGTCGCCGCCGTCGGCGCAGCCGGACACGAAGTGGCCTTCGACGGCGTGCAGCACGTGCCGCGCAGGTTCTCGGCGTACGGTCCGTAATGACCCTTCGTGAATCGCAGCTTCAGTGGCTCCCCCGCGACCTGCATGAAGTACATGAGCTTGTGCGCTTCCAGCAACGTGACGAACGGATCCAGCAGGCCGAGCAGATAGCGGTCCAGCAGCCCGACCAGCGCGGCGCGACCCGCTGTCATCCTTGGGACATCGCGTGATCGGTTGACCCGATCGTCCGCCGGCGCTCGGCCCGGTTCGAAGATGACGATCTCGACATCGTCGAATCCGCGCAGAGCCGCCTCCATGCGCGTACGCACACTCGGCCAGTGCAATCCGCCCAATCCGCTGCCGAGCGGCGGAATGGCGATAGACCGGATCCCCCGCGAGCGGATTTCCCCCGCGAGCGACTCCAACCCGGACTCGATCCTCAATGAGCGGGTCAAAACCGGCCATTTATGGGCGCCTCAAAACCGGCCATTTCCGACGGCCCGAGACTGGAGTCGAGATCTACTTCACGGCGTCCTCTGTTGGCAAGGTGTTTGCCGGCGCGCTAGCCGTCACGCCCGAAGCCTCTGGGCAGCTCGACAGCCCCTCCAGTACCGACAGATCCAGATCGCAGACCTGCTCGGGCAACTCCGCAGTCGCGGAGCCGGCCAGCGATTCCGGCAACGCGTCCCGCCACTCCCGGTACTGTTCCTGCAACTCCAGGAGCGTCTGCACGGCGTCGTTCCACTGCTGTGGCCGCGACTCCGGTCCGCTGGCCGACGGTACCGGATCCGGGATTCGCCGGCCTTGCGCCGCTCCCGATAACGTGCCTGCCGTTCCGCGTTCGTCAACGCCACACGACCATCCTGCACCGTTACGTAACGGAGCGAGGAGGAGGCGGTCGGCCGAGCGTTCGAGGCGCAAGCGTGGCGACAGACCCACCGCTCGGTTGTCATCGGCATCGGTGTATGCGTGCGCGTTGGTCCGCGACAGCGTGCGCGAGGTAATGCTCCGAGCGGAGGGAGGGCCTTGTCTGGTCTGGTCTCCCGGGTAGAGGTTCCGAGCCGGACGTCGGTGTTGGTCATGCCCGGCCGGGTTACCCTCGCGAGACGGAACGGCCGGGCTGGGCCGGAGGGTGTGGTCGACGACGACGAGCGGGAAAAGGGCGTTCCGTCGAGCGACCACTCGAGTGTCGCGGAAGGCTCGTCTGGCGCACGCGGTGCCCGTGGAAACGATCGCTGGCGGTTGTTGCGCCAGGCGAGCCTGGAGGCGGCGCTCTCGCGCGCGCGGACCACGTCCGGATGGGCGTTGACGCTCGGCCGCGCGCGAATCCTCCGCTCCGCTGTGTTCGGACTGCGGCCCGGTGCGAAAGCGCCGGATGCGCCACCGACTCCCCACCGGTTACGCACCTCCCGTCGACTCTACCAAGGTGGTCCGCACGCGGGTGCGCCAGCTGCGCGGCCCGCACTTGAGCACGTGCGCGTGATGCAGGAGCCGGTCGAGCAGCGCGGTGACCGCGGCGGTGTCGCCGAGCAGCTTCCCCCACTCGTCGACCGGGCGGTTGGAGGTGAGCATCGTCGAGGCCCGCTCGTAGCGGCGCATGATGAGCTCGAGCAGGTCCTCGGCGGCGGTGTGGGGCAGCTTGCGCATGCCGAGGTCGTCGATGATGAGCAGGTGCGCACGGGCCAGCTCGGCGAGGTATTCCTTGCGGGTCTCGGCCAGCGTCGCCTCGGCGAGTTCTTCGAGGAAGGCGTGCGTTTCCCGGTAGAGGACGCGATAGCCCTGCTGGATCGCGGCGCGTCCGATGGCCTGGGCAAGGTGACTCTTCCCGGTACCGGGTTGGCCGATCAGGAGGACGTCCTCGCGCTTTGCGATGAAGCGTGCGGTGGCGAGCTCGAAGACGAGCGCGCGGTTGATCTTCTTGTTGAAGTCGAAGTCGAAGCTGTCGAGCGAGCGGTCCGGGTCCCGGAATCGGGCCTGCTTGTGCCGGCGGGCGAGCAGGCGGTCCTCGCGGCGCTGGAGCTCGTCGGAGACGAGCGCGGCGAGCAGGTCGATGGGGGCGAGCTGCTCGGTCTGGGCCTGGAGCAGGCGCGTCTCGAGGACGTTTGCCATGCCGGAGAGGCGCAGCTTGCGCAGCGCCTTGTCGAGTTCGACGAGATTCATGAAGGGTCTCCTGTTCTGCGGTCGATCAGATCGCGGTAGACGGTCAGTTCGCGGATGAGCGGGTCGACTTGGCGCAACGACAGCGGCGGCGCGCCGGGGTAGCGGTCGAGGTAGCGCTTCAGGAAGCGGTAGGTGGGCACGCCGAGTTCGAGCGCGGCGGTGGCGGCGTGTTCGACGACGGCGGGACTGTGCTTCCTGGCGAGCGAGAGGACGCCGAGGATGCGGCGGACGCCGGCGGCGCCCTCATGGCGGTGGATGTGGTCGCAGACGGCGGAGATGGCGGGACCGGCCCGCTTGGCGGCGGCGAGCAGGGCCAGGGTCTTCGGCGGGGTGCGGGTGGGCCGGTCGTCGTCGGCGATGCGATGCCAGCCGCGCTGCGTGCGCAGGTGCTCGCGCAGCAGTTGGCCGTTGCTCGGGTCGAGGAGGCGGACGTGGATGTCGTCCCACTGCACGTCGACACGTCGACCGATCCAGCCGGGCGGCGCCGAGTAGTAGGCCGAAGCTACCTCGACGCAACCGTCCAGATGCACACTGCGGCGGCCGTACTGGTAGTAGCGGAACGGCTCGAGGGGCAACGGGCCGAGCGCGGGGCGTTCTTCCTCGAACATGGCGGCGACCTGGCGCTTGGTCGTACCGTGGATGCGGGTGTCGGCCCAGCGCTGCTCCCAGCGGTCCAGGTACGCCTGGCCGTCGTCGAGATGCTCGAAGCGGAGACCGCGCAGCGGCGTTTTCTGGGCGTGACCGACGCTGGCTTCGACTTTGCCCTTCCGATCGGGATCGCGGACGCGGCACGGCAGGGCGACGACGCCGTAGTGGGCGAGCACGTCGCGATAGAGCGGATTCAGCGTCGGGTCGTAGATGTCCGGGGTGAGGACGCCCTCCTTGAGGTTGTCGAGGACGACGACGCGTACGGTGCCCCCCAGGCGACGGAACGCGCGCTCGTGCAGCTCGGCCCAGACCTGTGCGCTGGAACGGTGAACCAGCAGCCGGACGGCCTTGCGCGAGTAGCCCAGGGCGAGGACGAAGAGCCGTGTCCGGCGGTACTTGCCGGTGTCCGGGTCACGGACCATCGGCCCCTCCCCGTAGTCAACCTGTGCTTCTTCTCCGCGGTCCGTGGTGATGACCGCCCGGGCCTCGACGGCGGGCTGCTGCCGGACGGTCGAGACGAAGCGCCGCACGCTCGTATAGCTCGCCGGGAAACCGTGGTCGTCGACCAGGTCCTGCCAGACGGCCATGGCGTTGCGGCCGCGGCTGAGCGCGTCGACGATCAGCTCGCGGTACGGCTCGCACGCGCTCGCCTGTGGCGCTCGACTGGGCCGCTGCGCGGGGACGGGCGCGTCGGCGTCGGCGCCCTTGCCGGCGGCCGTGACCGGCAAAGAGTCGGTGGGCGCCTCCGGCGAAATGGCCGGTTTTGCCGGGCGAGCGGGAGGCCGGCCACGACCCCGCACGGTCAGGCCGGCTGCCTTCAGGTAGCTGCTGGCGGTCTCGCGCCGGACCCCGGTGGCCTCTTCGATCCGCCGCAGCGACCAGCCGAGGCGCCCCAGCGCGAGAACCTGTTGTCGTTTCTCTTCCTTCAAGACGTTGCTCATGCCAGCAGGAACGTCGTGTTCCAGGCCGGCGTCAACGTCTCGGGCCGCTATCGGAAATGGCCGGTTTTCAGCCGCCCACTAATGGCCGGATTTGGGCGCCCACCGAGGCTCGATGTCTTCGAGTCGGCTCTTGCCACGCCAGTGCCGCTTGGTCGGAAAATTGATGATGTAGCGCGGGGGGACGATCGTACCCGTCTCGAAGACGAACACACGCCCGGGCTTCATCTGGTCGCGCTTGCACCGGGCGGCGTACGCCTTGAAGTTCTCGGGAAACGCGCGCTTGAACTGCAGAGCGACCCCGCGCCCCATCACGCCGACACAGTTGACGGTGTTGACCAGGGCTTCCGTCTCCTCCGCGAGGATGTCGCCACTCTTGTACGTGATCACGGCACCACTTCACACGTAGAGCATGACCGCGCGCGGACAGAAGTAGAACGGGACGCACGCTCCCACGTAGAGACCCCGGTGGCTGCTCAGGCGGAGCTCGGTCAAGCGCCGCCGCTTGATGTCGTTCAACCCAATCGTGGTCCCCACCGGCCCCCGTTCAGCGATGGCGGCATCGCAGAGAAGACCACCATCCGCGATGATGGACGCCAATCGGTCCACGTGAACGATGTGGTAGATCTTCGGATCTTCTGGCGCCGGCATGTCACAGGCTCTCGGCTCCCCGGCGTGCCGCCGTCTTCGCGCCAGCCACGGATACAGTCTCGATTCGCCCCGAGTGCCGGCCTCCAAGGAGCGCGTGCCTGCCCATGGTCAGGAGCAGGATCCAGGATCCCGAATCGAAGAGGGACGGGGATTCGAGCCCGAAGCGGCGCCTGAAAGGAGCCGATGAGCGCCTGGATCCCCCAACAGCGACCGCAGACCCGCCCAACGAAGAGGGACGGGGATTCGAGCCCGAAGCGGCGCCTGAAAGGAGCCGATGAGCGCCTAAAGCTCTGTCCCTCCGCCACAACCGCCTGAACAGGCGGCTGTGGCGGAGGGACAGGGATTTGAACCCTGGAGCGAGTTTCCCCGCTAACGGTTTTCAAGACCGCCGCCTTCGACCGCTCGGCCATCCCTCCGCAAGACGATTCTCACCGCACCGGCTCGATCACCTCGAGCCCGCCCATGTACCCGCGCAGCGCCTCGGGAATCAGCACCGACCCGTCCCGCTGCTGACAGTTCTCCAGGATCGCCACCAGCGCGCGCCCGACCGCCACCCCGGAGCCGTTCAGCGTGTGCGCGTGCTCGGGCTTCCCCTTCCCGTCGCGGCGGAAGCGGATGCCGGCGCGACGCGCCTGGAACGCCTCGGTGTTGCTGCACGACGAGATCTCCCGGTAGGCGTCGTGCCCGGGCAGCCACACCTCCAGGTCGTAGGTCTTCGCCGCCGCGAACCCCATGTCGCCGGTGCACAGCAGCACCGTGCGGTAGGGCAGGCCGAGGCGCTTGAGCACCTCCTCGGCGTGCAGGGTCAGCTCTTCGTGCACCTCCCAGGAGGTCTCCGGCGTGGCATAGGCGACCAGCTCCACCTTGTCGAACTGGTGCTGGCGGATCAGGCCCCGGACATCCTTGCCGTACGACCCGGCCTCGCTGCGGAAGCAGGGCGTGTAGGCGACGTAACGCGCCGGCAGCAGGCGCCCGTCGAGGATTTCCTTCCGGTGCAGGTTGCACAGCGGGACCTCCGCCGTCGGGATCAGATACAGGTCCCAGTCCCCGGCCACCTTGAACAGGTCCTGCTCGAACTTCGGCAGGTTGCCGGTGCCGGTCAGAGCGTCCGCATTGGCCAGGAACGGCGGCTCGATCTCGGTGTACGCGTGCTCGCCGGTGTGCAGATCGAGCATGAAATTGATGAGGGCTCGCGCCAGCCGGGCGCCTGTCCCGGTCAGCACCGCGAAGCGCGAGGCGGCCAGCCGGACGGCGCGCTCGAAGTCGATAATCCCGAGCGCCGGGCCGAGCTCCCAATGCGGCCGCGGGTCGAAATCGAAGCGCGGCGGCTCGCCGTGCCGCCGGATCTCCACGTTGTCCGCCTCGGAGCTACCCACCGGCACGCTGGCGTGCGGCAGGTTCGGCAACGTGTGGGCGCAAGCGTCCCGCTCCTCCTCGACCGACCCGAGCCGGGCCTCCAGCGCCTTGATGACGGCGCCGTGCTCCTGGCCGGTCTGCATCAGCTCGGCGAGCTTGTCGTCGTTCTCCCCCGCCTTGCGCGCCCGGGCGACCTGCTCGCCCACCAGCTTGCGGGCGCGGCGGGTCGTCTCGAGCTCGGGGATGATGGCGCGGCGCTCCCGGTCCGCCTTCATCAGGCGGTCGAGATCGGCGTTGTGCTCGTCGCTGCGCGTCTCGAGGCGCGCGCGGACATCGTCGAGGTGCTCACGAAGCAGTGCTGGATCCAACATGACAGACCACGAATGATACGATCCGAAACCGCATGCCGACGAACGCCGCCGTCCGGACCGTGCTCGTCCCGGCGGCCGGCCTCGGCACGCGGATGCTGCCCGCCACCAAGGCCATTCCCAAGGAGCTGCTCACCCTCGTCGACCGCCCGATCATCCAGTACGGCGTCGAGGAGGCGGTGCAGGCCGGCGTCCGGCGCGTCGTGCTGGTGACGAACCCGGGCAACACCCTGACCGCCTCGCACTTCGCCCCCGCCCCGGCGCTGGAGGCGGCGCTCGGCGCAAGCGGCAAGACCGACCTGCTGCCGACCGTCCGCGCACTGACCGACCTGGCCGAGGTCGCCACCGTCCACCAGCCGGAGCCGCTCGGCCTCGGGCACGCCGTGCTGTGCGGCCGCGACGCCGTCGGGGACGCGCCGTTCGCGGTGCTGTTGCCCGACGACATCATCGACGCCGAGCCGCCGGCCCTGCGGCAGATGCTCGACGTCTTCGCCGCGTGCGGCGAACCCGTCCTGCTGGTCGAGCGCGTGCCGCGCGACGCCGTGCACCGCTACGGCATCATCGCCGCCGAGCCGATCCGCGACGGCGTGTTCCGCGTGACCGACCTGGTCGAGAAGCCGGCCGTGGCCGACGCGCCGTCCGACCTGGCCATCATCGGCCGCTACGTCCTGACCCCCGACGTGTTTCCCATTCTCGAAGCGACGGACCGCGGCGCCGGGGGCGAGATCCAGTTGACCGACGGCCTGCGCCAGCTCCTGCGCCGACGGCCCCTCTACGCCCGCGCGCTGAACGGAACGCGGCTCGACGCCGGCAACCGCAGCGGATATCTCAAGGCCACCATCCACTTCGCGGCGAAGCAGCCGGCCCTGGCGGCGGATCTGCGGGAAGCGCTCGACCGCGTGATCGTCCCGTCCGCGGGCGTCTGAGAGGCTCTACCGGGTGGCAGCCGAGTCGGATGACGACTTCGCCGTCGAGGCGGCAGTCGCCGACTTCGACGCCGAAGCGTCCTTGGAGGCCGACGCGCCGGAACCCTTGCCGCTGGCTCCCTTCCCGGCGCCGTCCTTCGAGGTGCCGCCGTCCTTCGCGTCACCGGCCGCACCGCCCGGCTGGTCGCCGCTCGGCTTCTTCGCGTAGTCGGTGACGTACCACCCGGTCCCCTTGAACTGGATTGCCGGCGACGACAGCAGCTTGCGGACCTCGCCGTCGCAGACGGGACAGGTCGACACCAGGGGATCCGAGAACTTCTGGATCCGCTCGAAGCGGTGTTCGCAGTCGTTGCACTCGTATTCGTAGAGCGGCATCGTCTCAGCTCGTTCGGGTCGGGTTCGGCGCCCTCGCACGCCGAACGGAGCCAACCCTGCATCGTACGTGAGGACAAGATACGGCGTCAATGCTCACACTCGCTCCAGCTTCGCGTAGCGCGCCAGGAGCTTCTTCTCGCCGATGCCGGTGAAGCGGATGGAGAGCTTCAGGTCGCCCCCCGCCCGCTCGACGCGCACCACCGTGCCCACCCCGAACCTCGGGTGCCGCACCCGCGCGCCGCGCGAGATGCCGCCTTCCGACTGGTCCTCGTCGGCGTCGTCGTAGATGGTGGCGGGCGCGGGCTGCTCGTGCCGGTCGGTCCGCCGGCCGTCGCCGTACGCCCGACGGCGGGTCTGGTAGCCGGACGAGGGCGTCCGCGGGCCGTACGCCGGCTCGACCACCCGCACCAGAGCGGGCGGAATCTCGAACAGGAAGCGCGACGGCTCGGTCGACTGGTACTCGCCGAACAGCCGCCGCCGGGCGGCGCTCGTCAGCACCAGCCGCCGCTCGGCCCGCGTCATCCCGACGTAGCAGAGCCTCCGCTCCTCCTCGAGCCCCTCGTCGTCGCCCAGGGTGCGGGAATGCGGGAACAGCCCGTCCTCCATCCCCGCCAGCACGACGAGCGGGAACTCCAGGCCCTTGGCCGCGTGCAGCGTCATGAGCCAGACACGCGCTTCCTCCGACCCCTGGCCCTCATCCGCCTCCGACTGCAGCGAGTACGCATCGACGAAGCCGCTCAGGCTGTGCTCCTCCTCCCGCGCCTCGTAGTCCTGTGCGGCCGAGACCAGCTCCATCAGGTTGGCCATCCGGCTCTCGGCCTCCTCGCCGCCGTCCCTGCGCAGGGCCGGGACGTAGCCGCTGTCGGCGAGAGCCGAGGAGAGCGTGGCCGAGACCGACTGCGTCGAGGCCGTCGGCTGCAGCGACTCCATCACGGTCCGGAATGCCGACAGCGCGGTCAGGGCGCGCTTCGGGAGCAGACGCTCGTCGGTCGCGCGCAGCAGCCGCTTCCAGAGCGACCAGCCGGCCCCGGTCTCCGTCCCGGGAGGACCGCCGAAGAGGGGTGCATCCGGGGCGGGCGCGGGCTCGATGCCTTCGAGCCCCTCCATGACCCCCGGACCGATCCCGCGCGGCGGGACGTTGATGACCCGACGCAGGCTGACGTCGTCGTCGGGGTTCAGCAGCAGCTTCAGGTACGCCAGCGCGTCCTTGATCTCCTTGCGCTCGTAGAAGCGGACCCCGCCGACCACGCGGTACGGCATGCGGGCGCGCCCCAGCGCGTCCTCGATGGCACGCGACTGCGCGTTGGTGCGATAGAGGACCGCCGCGCGGCCGCCGCCGGACGCGGCCCCGCGAAGCTGGTCGAGGATGAAACCGGCCTCCTCGAGCTCGTCGGCCGCCCGGTGAAAGACGATCGGCTCCCCCCCGGCGGTTTCCGTGTATAGACGCTTCTCGCGGCGGCGCCGGTTGTGGGCGATCAGCCCCGAGGCGGCGTCGAGGATGACCTGCGTCGACCGGTAGTTGCGCTCCAGGCGGACGACGGTCGTCTCCGGGAAGTCGTCCTCGAAGTCGAGAATGTTGCGCAGGTCGGCCCCGCGCCACTTGTAGATGGACTGGTCGGGATCGCCGACCACGCAGAGGTTGCGGTGCCGCTCGGCCAGGTACCGGACCAGCATGTACTGCGGCCGGTTGGTGTCCTGGTACTCGTCCACCATCACGTAGCGGAACCGCTCCGCGTACCGCCTGCGCGCCTCGTCCGACTCCCTGAACAGCCGCACCGACTCCAGCAACAGGTCGTCGAAGTCGAGCGCCCGGCTCGAGCGCAGCGCGCGGGCATAGCGCTCGTAGACGGCCGCGAGCTGCTGGTCGGCGAAGCTCTCCCCCGCCCGCTCGATGTCCCCGGCGCTCTCGAGGCTGTTCTTCGCCTGGCTGATGCGCGACAGCAGGGACCTCGGCGGCACCATCTTCGGGTCGACGTCCAGATCCTTCATGGCTTGGCGCACCACGTTGAGCTGGTCGACGCCGTCGTAGATCACGAAGTCGCGCGAGAGGCCGATGCGCGGTCCTTCCCGCCGCAGCAGCCGCGCGCAGAAGGCGTGGAACGTCGACACCCAGAGGCGCGGCGCGACCGTGCCGAGGAGCCTCTCGACACGGGCGCGCATCTCCTCCGCCGCCTTGTTGGTGAAGGTCACGGCCAGGACCTGGTCCGCCGCCGCGTGTCCACCGCCGATGAGAGCGGCGAGCCGGTAGCAGATGACCCGCGTCTTGCCGGATCCGGCGCCGGCCAGGATCAGCAGCGGCCCGTCGCGGTGCAGTACCGCCTCGCGCTGCTCGGGATTGAGCCCGGACAGCAGCTCCTCGCCAGCGGCGGCGCCTGGCTCGAGCCGGCCGTTCCTATTCAACCGTCACGCTCTTGGCGAGGTTGCGCGGCTGGTCGACGTCGCAGCCCCGCAGCACGGCGATGTGATAGGCCAGGAGCTGGAGAGGCACGACCATCGGGATGGGCATCAACAGCGGATGTGTCGGGGGAACGGGGATGACGGAGTCGCGTTCGCGATGGAGCACGACGTCGAACTCCTCCGGCGGCGCGTCCGTGATGACGATCACCGAGCCGCCGCGCGCCTTCACCTCCTGCAGGTTCCCGCGCATCTTCTCGAAAACCTTGTCCTGCGGTGCGAGCGCCACCACCGGCATGTGCTCGTCGATCAGCGCGATGGGGCCATGCTTCATCTCGCCGGCCGGGTATCCCTCGGCGTGGATGTAGGAGACCTCCTTCAGCTTGAGGGCGCCTTCGAGCGCGATGGGATAGTTGACGCCGCGTCCGAGGTACAGGAAGTTCGTGCTCCGGTAGAAGCGCTTGGCGATCGACTGGATGAGGGCGTCCGACTTCAGGGCGTGCTCGATGAGCACGGGCACGTGTGCGATGGCCTCGATGAGGGCCCGCGCCACCGGCGCCTCCAGGGTCCCGCGGGCATGCGCAAGGTGCAGGGCGAGCAGGTGCAGCGCCAGCAACTGCGACGTGAACGCCTTGGTCGACGCGACCCCGATCTCCGGCCCCGCGTGGGTGTAGACCGTGCCGTCGGACTCGCGCGTGGCCATGCTCCCGACGACGTTGCAGATGGCGATGCTGCGCGCCCCCCTCCCCCGCGCCTCGCGCAGCGCCGCGAGGGTATCGGCGGTCTCCCCCGACTGCGTGATGACGACCGCGAGGGTCCGGTCGCCGACGAACGGCTCGCGGTAGCGGAACTCCGAACCGTAGTCGACCTCGACGCGGACGCGCGCAAGCTGCTCGATGAGGAACTTTCCGACGAGTGCCGCGTGCCACGACGTGCCGCAGGCGATGAGCACCACCTGCTCCACCTCGCGCAGCGCCGCATCCGGGATCTCGAGCTCGCCCAGGAACACCCGCGCCCGCTCCTCGGAGACCCGGCCGAGCACGGTCTCCTGCAGTGCCCACGGCTGCTCGAAGATCTCCTTGAGCATGAAGTGCTTGTACCCGGCCTTCTCGGCCATGACCGGGTCCCACTGGATCCGCTGCGTCGCCTTGGACACGGCGCGGCCCGTGAAGTCCGTGAACTCGACGCCGCCGTGCGTGATCACGGCCATCTCCCGGTCGCCGAGGAAGACCACGTCGCGAGTGTGATCCAGGATGGCGGGGATGTCCGAGGCCACGAGGAACTCGTCGTCGCCGATGCCGATCACGATCGGCGGGCCGTTGCGCACCGCCACGATCTTGTCGGGATCCTCCGCGTCGACCAGCACCATGCCGAACAGCCCGCGCAGCTTCCGCAGCGCGCGCCGGACGGCGTTCTCGATCCCGTCGCCGGCCTGCTCGCGCTCCACCAGATGGGCGATGACCTCGGTATCGGTCTCGGTCTCGAAGCGGTGGCCGGCCCGCTGCAGCTCGCGTTTCAGATCCAGATAGTTCTCGACGATCCCGTTGTGCACCACCACGAGCCTGCCGCTGCAGTCGCGGTGGGGATGGGCGTTCTCCTCGGTCGGCCGGCCGTGCGTGGCCCAACGCGTATGCCCCACGCCGTAGTCGCCGTCCACCGGGTCGCTCCGGATGGCGCTTTCCAGCCGCTCGAGCTTCCCGGCGCTGCGACGGACCGCGATCTGCCCGCCGGCTACCAACGCGATGCCGGCCGAGTCGTAGCCGCGGTACTCGAGTCTGCGCAGCGCTCCGATCAATACCGGCACGACCGGTTTGGCGCCAACGTAGCCGACGATGCCACACATATGCGTTGTCCCCCGGACCGAGAATCGCCGCCCGCGGCCGACGATCTTCCGCTCAACCAGCCCCGACCAGGAACCTGCGCCGTTTCTACGACGAAGACTCCCGGCCCCGGTCCTTCGATCCGTGCACCGACGCGGCGCGCCCTTCCTTGTTCACCTGCCGGCTCCGCGCCACCGCGAGGGCGCCGGCGGGCACGTCGTCGGTGATGCAGGAGCCCGCCGCGACGTACGCTCCCGGCTCAACGGTGACCGGCGCGACCAGTTGCGTGCCGCTGCCGACGAAGGCCTCGTCCCCGATCGTCGTGCGGTGCTTCTCCGCACCATCGAAGTTGCACGTGATGGTGCCGGCGCCGATGTTCGCGCCGGAGCCGACCGCCGCGTCGCCTATGTAGCTCAGGTGACCTGCCTTGGACCCGGCGCCCAGCGTCGACTTCTTGAGCTCGACGAAGTTGCCCACCTTCGCCTGCTCGCCGACGGTGGAGCCGGGACGGATGTGCGCGAAGGGCCCGACCCGGGCGGCGGAAGCTATCTCGGCGTCGATGATAACGGAATGATTGTTGACGGTTACGTCGTCCCCCACGACCGAGTTCACGATCCGCACGCCCGAGTGCAGCTCGCAGCGGGCGCCGATGGACGTTCGGCCCTCCAGGATGACGCTCGGATGGATCACGGAATCGGGCCCGACCTCGACGTCGACGTCGACATAGGCGGTTGCCGGATCGACGATGGTGACGCCGGCCGCCATCATTTCCTCGTTCTTTCGGTGACGCATCAGCGTGCCTGCTTCCGCCAGCTCGTGCCGGCTGTTGATGCCGCGGATCTCGTCGGCGGCTGCGACCACGGTCTCGACAGTCAGTCCCTGCGCGCGGTATCGCTGCAGGATGCCCGGCAGGTAGCGCTCGCGCTTGGGTCCGGCCTCCGGCACCGCCCGCAGAGCCGAGAAGAGCGGCGCCAGATCGAACGCGTAGATACCGCTGTTCACCTCCCGCAGCGCCCGCTGCCCGGGGGTCGCGTCCGCTTCCTCGACCACCTCGGCGAGCTGCCCGCCGCGGCGGACGATCCGGCCGTATCCGTACGGTCGTTCGAGCGTCGCGGTAAGCACCGTCGCGGCCGCGCCCGTTCGCTCGTGAGTTTCGACGAGCGCCTGCGTGGTCCGCGGCGACACCAGCGGCGCATCGCCCATCAGGACGATCAAGGCGCCGCTCTCCCCGGCCAGCAGCGGCTCAGCCTGCAGCACCGCGTGCGCCGTGCCGAGCTGCAGCTCCTGGCGCACGAAGCGCAGCCGCCCGCGAGCCGCGCCGAGCTCGCGCTCGACGGCGGCGGCCTGGTGGCCGACGACGAGCGTGGTCGACGAGGCGCCCAGCGGATCCGCCGCCCGCAGGACGTGCTCGACGAGCGCACAGCCGGCCAGCCGATGCAGCACCTTCGGCCGCTGCGACCGCATGCGCGTGCCCCTGCCCGCCGCGAGCACCAGAACGTGGCGCTCCGTCAATTCCCCTCCCTCGCGCTCTCTATCGCCTGGTACACCCACCGGCTCGACACGGCGTACTTGGCGGCCAGCGAGCGAATGGACGCACGCCTGGAGAGACCGGTTTCCGTCATGCGCCCGAATTCCTCCAGCAGCTCCGCCTCGGGAGGCACCGCCGGCTGTGAACAGGGTGCCGCGGCACCCGTCAGCACGACGGTGAACTCACCCCGTGGCTCCTGCAGGGCGCCCAGGACCTCGCTTATAGGTCCCTTGACCAAGTCCTCGTGCGCCTTCGTCATCTCCCTGCACACCGCAACCGTCCGGTTGCCGCTCACGGTCTCCAGATCCGCGAGGGACGCGCGGATCCGGTGCGGCGCCTCGAAGAACACGACGGGGCGCGGCTCCCCTGCAAACCCTGCGTACCATTGTTTTCTGTCTTTTGCCCGAGTCGGGGGGAAGCCGGCGAAGGTGAACGAGTCCTCGACCAGGCCCGACGCGACCAGCGCCGTCAGCACCGCGCTCGGCCCGGGAATCGCGTCCACCCGGAAGCCGGCCTCGAGCGCTGCGCGCGCCAGCCTTCGACCCGGGTCCGAGATCAGCGGCGTGCCCGCATCGCTCACCAGGGCCAGGGTCTGCCCCTCGGCCAGGCGCGCCAGCAGACCCGCCGTCCTGCGCGACTCGTTGTGCTGGTGCAAGCTGATGCGTCGCGTCGTGATGCCGTAGCGGTGGAGCAGCCGGGCGGCCCGGCGGGTGTCTTCCGCCGCGATCAGGTCGACCTCGCGGAGCACCCGAATCGCCCGGAAGGTCACATCCTCGAGGTTGCCGATGGGGGTCGACACGATGTGAAGCGTGCCAGGCGTGAGCGCAGAAGGCACGAGATCTCAGCAGGTGACGCGCGTGCCGCGGCCGGGCGACGATCGGGCGGCGGCAGTATTGTACCATCATGGAGTAGACACACCGCCTGAAGTTCCGTGACACGTCCGATGCGCCAGTCGACGACCGCCCACGTCTCAGAACCGCTCTCGCACTTCGTCGAGGAACACCTCGCCCATCTCTACGAGATGTACCCCACGGCTGCGGCGGCCGACGGTGTCCA
Organism: Vicinamibacterales bacterium; assembly: GCA_963662835.3. Classification (GTDB taxonomy): domain Bacteria; phylum Acidobacteriota; class Vicinamibacteria; order Vicinamibacterales; family UBA8438; genus WTFV01. The sequence continues at coordinate 1,511,901 of CAXXVU020000002.1, read as the reverse complement.
CGCCCACGACGACCTGCTGGAAGATCTGAGCCGGCCCGCTATCGACGGGCGTATCCGGGAGCTCGGTGGATGGGCGCGGCGTCTCGAGGGGATCAATCCCTCGGCGTTGACCCCCGTGGAGGCGCTGGAGCGCCGGATGCTCGGAGACCGCATCCGCGGCCACCTGTTCGAAATCGAGGAGATCCGCGACTGGCAGCGCAACCCGCTGCACTATGCGGACCTGCTGGCGGACAGTCTCGCCGGGCAGACCCTGTTCGCCTATGCCGCTCTGCCTGAACGGGCCCGCCGCATCGGCTCGAAGCTGCGGCAGGTGCCGCGGCTCCTCGAGGCGGCGCGGCAGAACATCACCGAGGCGCCCGGCCTCTTCGTCAAGGTCGGCATCGAGTCGTTCGAAGGCGTGCTCAGGTTCGTCGAGCGGGACCTTCCCCGCGCGTTTCGCGACCTCGAGGACATGCACCTGCTCGGCGTGCTGGCGGACACGTCGATGGAGGCCGGCGACGCTTTGCGCGCCCATATCGCCCACCTGCGAGACACCGTGGCGCCGAGGAGCCGTGCCTCCTTCCGGCTCGGCGCGGCGCGCTTCGAACGGAAGCTGCGCCTCGAGGAGGGTCTCCATCTGCCGCCGGATCGCCTGCTCGACATCGCCCAGCGCGAGCTGCATCGGACGCAGAACGAGTTCGCGCGGGTCGCGGCGGAGATCGACAGGGACACGGCGGCGGCCTGGCAGCGCACCAAGACCCGGCATCCGGCACCGGAGGATCTCGTCCGCGAGGCAGGTGCGCAGATAGAGGCGCTCAGAACGTTCCTCACGCGGAAACGCATCGTCAGCATTCCGGATCACGCCGGGGTTCAGGTGCGCCCGACACCCGATTTCCAGCGCTGGACGGCGGCCAGCCTCCGGGCGCCCGGGCCTTTCGAGACCGCGAGCGTGCCGGCGTGCTACTTCGTCACGAACGTCGACCCGTCGTGGCCGGCGGCGCGCCGGGAGGAGCACCTGCGCGACCTGAGCTACGCGACCCTTTCGTCCATCGCCGCGCACGAGGTCTTTCCCGGCCACTTCCTGCACTTCGAGCACCTGCGGTCCGTCTCGTCACCCTGCCGCAAGTCCGGGTTCTTCGCGGCGAGCTCGTTCGTCGAAGGTTGGGCGCACTACGCGGAGCAGATGGTTCTCGACGCGGGCTTCGAACGCGGCAACCCCGAGGTCCGGCTCGGCCAGCTCGCGGAAGCGCTCGTGCGTCTGGCCCGGACCATCGTGGGCATTCGCCTGCACACCGAGGACCTGTCCGTCGAGCAGGGAGTGCGGTTCTTCTGTGACGAGGCCTACCTGGAAGAAGCGAGCGCCCGGCAGGAAGCCGAGCGCGCCACGTTCGATCCGGGCTGCGTCCTGTACGCGCTGGGCAAGTTGATGCTGCTGAAGCTGCGTGCCGACGTCAAGGAAGCCGAGGGAGAGGGTTTCTCGCCGGTGCGGTTTCACGATCGGCTGCTCGGCCAGGGCTGTCTGCCGTTCTGGATGCATCGAGCCCTCCTGTCGTGCGACGGCACCGCGCTCGAGTGACGAGGGGCGAGCGTGACGAATCCGCCGTCCGTGCGTCTCGCGATCGCCCTGCCGGTCGTGCTCTTCGTCTGGTTCTGCACGATGATTCCCGCCGTCTCCGGCGGCGAGATTCTCGCCTGGAAAACCGCGTGGCTGCCGCAGCAGGGCATCGACCTCGCCTTCGTGGTCGACGGCCTGAGCCTCCTGTTCGCCCTGCTGATCACGGGAATCGGAGCCTTCATCTTCCTTTTCGCCGCCGACTACATGAAGGGCTATCCGCAGCGCGGCCGGTTCACTTTTTTTCTCGTCAGCTTCATGCTGGCGATGCTCGGCCTCGTGCTGTCCGACAATCTCATCGTACTGTTCGTCTTCTGGGAACTCACCACGATCACCTCGTTCCTGCTCATCGGGTACTCGCACGAGAACGCCACCGCGCGGCGCTCCGCGCTACAGGGACTGCTCGTGACCGGCGCTGGCGCACTCGCGATGCTGGCCGGCTTCGTCGTTCTCGGGGAGGCGGCCGGCACCTTCAGCCTGCGGGAGATGCTGGCCGGCGACGAGAGCTTCGCGGACCACCCGCACTACACGGCGATCGTCGTCCTGATTCTGCTCGGGGCCTTCACCAAGTCGGCGCAGTTTCCATTTCACTTCTGGCTGCCGAACGCGATGGCGGCTCCGACGCCGGTTTCGGCCTACCTGCACTCGGCGACGATGGTCAAGGCCGGCGTGTTCCTGCTGGCCCGATTGACTCCACTGCTGGGCGGGACCCCCCTCTGGATGGAGACGCTGACCGCTGTCGGAGCGGTGACCGCGGTGTACGCGGCGGTCGTGTCGCTGGGCAGGTCCGACCTGAAGCAGGTGCTCGCATACACCACGGTCATGGCGCTCGGAACGTGCGTCCTGTTTCTCGGAGCCTCGCCGGCCCCGGGGCAGGGCGAGCCGTCGCGGGGAGTCCTGGCCGCTCTCGCATTCCTGGTCGCGCACGCCCTCTACAAGGCGCCCCTGTTCATGGTCGCCGGGACCATCGAGAAAGCGACCGGCACGCGCGACCTGACGCAGCTCGGGGGGCTGGCGAAGGCCATGCCCGTCACCTTCGCCGCCGCGGTCGCGGCGGCGGTCTCGATGGCCGGCGCGCCGCCCTCGGTCGGCTTCATCGGCAAGGAGCTCCTGTACACCGTCGGCTTCGCACCCGACACCGCCGCGCACCTGTCATGGGCGATGTTCCTGGCCGCCGCGCCGGTCGCGACGATCGCGATGATTCTCGCCGTCAAGCCGTTCCTCGGTCCGCGCCCGCACTACCGCAAGGCGCCGCGGGAGGGCCCTTGGGCGCTCTGGTGCGGGCCGGTCGTGCTCGGCGCGGTGGGCATCCTGTGGGGGCTGTCACCGGAGTTCCCGTTCACGAGTTTGCTCGTGCCCGCCGCAGCGGTCGTGACCGGGCATTCCCTGCCTGCCGCCGGGCACGAGCCCTGGCACAGCACGGGCGAGGCCTTCGCGCTGACCCTCGTGACGCTGGCCGCGGCGGGTCTCGGATTCTGGAGGCGAGCAGCCATTGCGCACGCGCTCGCCGGTCTCGGGAGACTGGTCCCGCTCAGCGGCGATCGTGCGTACGATGCGGCCATGAACGGAATCGCCGCCGTCGCGGCCTGGCAGACCCGCTGGCTGCAGTCCGGCGTCCAGCGGCACTACCTGTTGATCGTGTTCGCCACGCTCGGACTGACGCTGACCGGGACTATCTGGATCAAGGACGTGGCGACGTCGCCCGTGCGGCTGGCGGAAACGACCTTTCTCGACTGGTCGCTCGCAGCCCTGGTCGCCACGGCGTCCATCGTGATAATCCGCTCCGGATCGCGTCTGCTCGCCATCTGTTCGCTCGGCGTGGTGGGGATTTCGACGGCGCTGATCTTCCTCAACTTCGGGGCCCCGGACGTCGCGATGACGCAGTTGATCGTCGAGACGCTCATCACGGTGATCGTCGCCATCGTCCTGCTCAAGCTGCCGGACTTCCGGAACGAGATCTGGCCGTCGGGACCCGAACGGCTGCGCAACGGCATCGTCGCCGTCACGGTCGGGATCGGCGTCACCCTGGTCCTGCTCGCCGTGACCGTGTCCCCTCCCCAGCCGGACTTGAGAGATTTCTTCGAGCGCACAGCCGTGCCGGGCGGTCAGGGCCGGAACATCGTCAACGTGATACTGGTCGATTTCCGCGCACTCGACACCTTGGGGGAGATTACGGTGCTCGCGATCGCGGGCGCGGCGGTTTTCGCCCTGCTGCTGTCGGGGCCCCGGCGGCGGGAGGGCGTTCCGCAGCCGGACCCGGGGGAAGCGGTAGCGCGCGCCCATGCGTGGCACGGCAGCATCATGAACACCATGATCCTGCGGGAAACCACTCGCCGGCTGGTCCCGTTGATACTCGTGGTCTCCGTGTTCCTGCTGCTGCGGGGCCACGAGCACCCCGGCGGCGGCTTCGTCGGCGGGCTGGTCGCGTCGATCGCGTTCAGCCTGTACGCTTTCGTCTTCGGGCCGCAGGCGGCTCGCGGGATACTGCGCGCCGACCCGCGCGCGGTAGGCGCCGTCGGTCTGGCCGTCGCGATCGCATCGGGCTTCGTCGGATCGATCCGGGACGCCGCCCCGTTTCTGACCGGCCAATGGGGAACCCTGGCGGGGCTGAAGATCGGCACGCCGGTGATGTTCGACGTCGGGGTCTACCTCGTCGTCATCGGCGTCGTGCTGACCTTCGTCATCGGCATCAAGGAGCAGTAGCCCGCGAATCTGGCGGCAGGGGACGATCCACGATGGAGCCAATCGTCGCGGTGCTGGTCGGCGTGCTGATGGCGGCAACCGTCTACCTGATGCTCAGCCGCAACTTCGTGCGGTTCATCCTCGGGCTGGCGCTGCTCTCCCATGCCGCCAATCTCGTGATCTTCGCCAGCGGAGGCATGACGCGCGCGCGGCCGCCGCTGATCGCGCCGGGAGAGTCCGCGCCCCTTTCCGAGGTCTCCAACGCCGTGCCGCAGGCGTTGATGCTGACGGCAATCGTGATCTCTTTCAGCCTGCTCACGTTTGCGCTGGTGCTGGCCTTCCGGACCTATCAGGAGCTGGAGACCGTGGACACCGACCGCATGCGGGCCGCGGAACCCTCGTCGGCGGGCGCAGGGACGGATGCGGGACAGAGGGCGGTCGATTGAACTGGCTGCTGGTCTGCCCGATCGTGATTCCTCTGGCCGCGGCCGTGATCGGCTTTGCGGGCCGCGGCAGCGACAGGACACAGAGAGCCGTGAGCCTCGTCGGCGCCATCGGCCTGTCCGGAGCCGCCGCGAGGCTGCTGGCGACCGTTTGGCAAGACGGTATCGTTGCGGTCCAGATCGGCCGGTGGCCGGCCCCCTACGGGATCACTCTGGTCGCGGATCACCTGAGCGCGGCGCTGGTCGCGGTCACCGCCCTGATCGGCCTGGCCACCGTCATCTACGCCTTCGGAGACTCCCGGCCGGGCCCGCTCTCCCAGGCACTGCATCCCTTGTTGCACGCGCTGCTGGCCGGCGTGTGCGGCTCGTTCCTGGCGGGAGACATCTTCAATCTCTACGTCTGGTTCGAGGTCATGCTCATCGCCTCGCTGGCCCTGCTGATTCTGGGCGGAAGGCCCGCGCAACTGGATGGAGCCGTGCGCTACGCCGCCCTCAGCCTGATCGCGACGACGCTGCTGCTGAGCGGCATCGGACTGCTGTACGGACTGACGGGGACGCTCAACATGGCGGACCTGCACCTGCGGGTGCAGGCAGTCGAGGACCAGGGGCTGCTCACCCTGGTCGCGATGGTCTTCATCGTCGCGTTCGGCCTGAAGTCGGCGGTATTCCCGCTCTTCTTCTGGCTCCCGGCCAGCTACCACACGCCGCAGACCGCGGTCTCGGCCGTCTTCTCCGGCCTGCTGACGAAAGTCGGCGTCTACGCGTTGATACGCTTCTTCACGCTGATCTTCCGGCACGACGTCGGCTACACGCACGAGTTGCTGCTCTGGGTGGCGGGCCTGACCATGGTCACCGGCGTCCTCGGCGCCGCATCGCAGAACGAGCTGAGGCGCATTCTGTCGTTCCACATCATCAGCCAGATCGGCTACATGATCCTGGGCCTCGCGCTCTTCACGACGCTCGGGTTGCTGGGCGGCATCTTCTACGTCATCCACCACATCATCGTGAAAGCGAACCTCTTCTTCGTATCGGGCGCCGTGAACCGGCTGGCTGGATCCACCGACCTTCGGACGCTCGGCGGGCTCTACCGCGACAAGCCGCTGCTCGCGGCGCTGTTCTTCGTGCCGGCGTTCTCGCTGGCAGGCTTCCCGCCGCTGTCCGGCTTCTGGGCCAAGCTCCTGCTGATCCAGGCCTCGGTCGAGAGCGGCGAATTCATCCTCGCGGGGGTGGCGCTGGCCGTGGGTTTGCTGACGGTCTATTCGATGACCAAGATCTGGCTCAACGCCTTCTGGAAGGCTCGGCCGGACGAGGCCGGGCCGACGCCCTCGTTCTCGCCGCAGCGGCGCTGGCTGCTGCTGGGTCCCATCGCGACACTGGCGACCATCACCCTGGCAATCGGCCTCTACGCCCGGCCTCTCTACGCGCTGGCGGAACGAGCCGCCACCGAGCTGATGAACCCCTCGATCTATGTCGAAGCCGTGCTCGACCGGGACAGTGTCGCGGTAACCGCGCCCGGTTACGGAGACGACGCGGAATGAAGCTCCTCCAAATCAACCTGCTGCTCGCCGGCGGCTGGTGCGCCTTGTTCGGGACCTTCGACCTCGACCACTTCGTCTCGGGGTTCCTCCTGGCGTTCGCGGCCCTGAGCCTGTCGAGTCCCATGCACGGGCAGACCGCCTACTTCAGGAGGGTCCTGCTGACGGCCCGCCTGGGAGCGTATTTCCTGTACGAGCTCACGGTCTCGAGCGTCCAGGTCGCATGGGACGTGGTCACGCCCGCGCATCGATCGCGCCCGGCCATCGTCGCCGTGCCGCTGGACCTCGAAGAGCCGATACAGATCACGGTGCTGGCGAATCTCATCTCGTTGACGCCCGGCTCGCTGAGCCTCGACGTCAGCCCGGACGGGAAGACGCTGTACGTGCACGAGATGTTCGCCGAAGATCCGGACGAGACGCGCAGGCGGATCAAGACGGGCTTCGAGCGCCTCGTCTGGGAGGCCATGCAGTGACGGACCCCGTGGAGCACTCGCAGATCGTCAGGTGGGCGGTCGATGTCACGACGGTGCTGACCGTGCTGGGGCTGGTCTTCTCGTTCGTACGCCTGATAAAGGGACCGAGCCTGCCGGATCGCGTCGTATCGATCGACCTCATCACCGTGATGGCGGTCGCCATCGCGGGCCTGCTGGCAGTCACGCACAGCGAGCCCGACTTTCTCGACATCGCCGTGGCGCTGGCGCTGGTGGCCTTTCTGGCCACGGTCGCCTTCGCCTGGTACGCCGAGCGCACGGCCGAGCAACTCAACCGCGACCGAAGGGCCGGTGAGAGCACGGGAGAACCCGGTGGCAGGTGACCTCCCGTGGTCGGATCTGATCGTTGCCGCGTGTCTTCTGGCCGGAGGCTTCTTCCTGTTCGTCGCCGGACTCGGCATCCTGCGCCTGCCGGACGTGCTCATTCGCATGCACGCCTCCACCAAGGCGGGAACGCTTGGCGTGGGCCTGGTGTTCGGCGGAGCAGCCGTGTACTTCGGAACTACGGCCGAAACCGCGATCGCCGGACTGACGATCATCTTCCTGCTGGTAACGGCCCCTGTTGCCGCTCACGCGATCGCGCGCGCGGCCTACCGCATGAATGTTCCCCTGTCGGACAGGACTCATCTCGACGAATGGCAGGGGAAATACGGCGGGGATCGGGTGGATCCGCGCATCGATGCCGACGCGGCATCGCCACTCCGTGACCGCCGGGAAGCTGGATCTCGGGAATAGCGCCGCCAAACCCGCCGCCAGGGCTCCGTGTTCGGCCCCAGCCCCCACCGCCCCAGGAGTTGTGCCGCAGACCGCACCGGCACGGGCCCCGCGACCGGCCGTGACGCGGCCAGCCAGCGAGGCGGGAGAAGTAGAAGAATGACCGGTGCCGGGAAGGATCCCGGCCCGGCCGTCCTTCTGTCGTTACGTGCGAGCGCCCGGCGGCTGAAAGCGCGCGGGGAAGCCTCGGCGCCTAATCCGCGGCTTCGTGGCCTTCACAGGGCATGTTGTTCTTGTCGATGCCCGTGATGATCCAACGGCCCTCGACGACTCCCGAGCCGGCCTCTCCGCCTTCTTCCGGAGCGGGCATCGGGACGTCGTGCAGATCCGCCTTCTCGATCGTGAAGCACATCGTCATCTCTTCTTCGACCTCGTCCTTCGTCACGTTCGCGGTCACCGTGAACTGCTTCGAGACGAGCTCGCCACCGTATTGGATGACCTCGATGGCCTCCGGGGAATCGCGGACGAAGTCGTACAGGCTGACGTCGACGATGCGCCGCTCGTCGTTGAGAGCGGTCTGGGCCTCGGAGACCCGCCGAGCCCAATCGCGCTCGTCGGCGACCTGCGTGTTCCAGGCGGCACGGACCTCGTCGAACTTCTCCCGCCGCAGGCGGTTGTTCCCCGGCGTCCGCTCACCCGCGCGATCGGCCCAGGCGGCAACGGCGCGCCTGATGTCGGCGTTGCCCGCGTCCTCACCCTCGCGACCGGACTCGATGGCCAGGGTGATGATCTCCTCGTGCTGGTCCTGGTACATCTTCTTCTCGGCGCGGAAGTTCGTCTCGCCGTCCCGCGTCTCGGCAAGAGCCTGGCTCAGCTCGATCATCTGCAGCGGCCGCCGCTCCTCCTCGCCGACGAAGTCGACGCCGGGGCTCGACGCGATGCCGTCTTCCTGCGGAGTGAACGACACGAGCGACATGTTGCCGAGGGAGGTTCGGTCGTCGAACCGCGCGGCCTGGAAGAAGGACCGCGCAATCAGCAGCTCATCGCCTCCTCCTCCGCATGCCGTGGCCAGCAATCCTCCGGACAGGACCACTGCGATCAGTACCAATGACCTCTTGACCATGGAACGAGACATCCCTGCCTCCTTACTTCTGCGACCGGCGTCCGCCACGAACGCCGGTACCGGGCCTAGTCGTCGCCGGCGACCGATTCTCCGCCCGCCTCGCCGGCATCCTCGTGCGATTCGGCGTCTCTCTCGACAAGCCGTGCCACGGAAACGACGCGATCATCGTCACTGATCCCGATCAGCCGCACTCCCTGGGTTGCACGACCGATTGGCCGTGCATCCCGGGCGACCATCCGGAGAACCTTGCCCTGCTGCGTGATCAACAGGACCTCGTCGTCGCCGTCGACGCAGGCGACACCAGCGACCCTCCCGTTTCTCTCGCTCGCCTGGATGCTTATGATACCGACTCCCCCGCGCGATTGCACGCGGTATTCTTCGAGCGCCGTCCGCTTGCCGTAGCCGTTCTCGGTCACCGTCAGCAGCGTGGCCCCCGGTCGCACCACGGTCATCGCCACCACTTCGTCTCCCTCGCGAAGCGTGATGCCGCGGACGCCGCGCGCCGTTCGGCCCATGGCGCGAACGTTCGACTGCGGGAAGCGGATCGCCATTCCCGAGCGCGTACCGATGAAGATCTCTCCCTCGCCGTCGGTCAGCTCGGCGCCGACCACCGCATCGTCCGCCTCGACCCCCATCCCGATGACGCCCCCCGGACGCACGTGCCGAAACGCGCTCAGGTCGACCCGTTTGACGACGCCCCGCCGGGTGCCCATCGCCACGAAACGTTGGCCGGGGTCGGTCGGGAACTCCCTGACCGTCTCCAGCGCGGCGATCTTTTCCTCCGGCTCCATCGCCACCAGGTTCGCGATGGCCTTGCCGCGCCCGGCCGGCCCGACATCGGGTATCCGGTGGACCTTGAGGGGGTAGACGCGGCCCCGATCCGAGAAGATGAGGATGTACGCATGCGTCGAGGCGATGAAGAGATGCGTCAGGAAGTCCTCTTCCCGCGTCCGCATGCCGATCCGGCCCTTGCCTCCCCGCCGCTGGTTCCGATACTGCGTCACCGCGGTCCGTTTGATGTACCCGGTGTTGCTGGCGGTGATGACGACGTCCTCGTCGACGATCAGATCCTCGATGCTGAACTCGCCGTCCTCGCCTTCGATGATCTCGGTGCGCCGCTCGTCGCCGTACTTGTCGCGAACCCCCTTCAGCTCGTCGATGACGATGCCCAGCAGGAGCGACTCGTTCTCGAGGATGGCCCGCAACTCGCGGATCTTCTCGGCCAGCCGGGCCAGCTCCTCGAGAATCTTCTCGCGCTCGAGGCCGGTCAGGCGCTGGAGCTGCATGTCGAGAATGGCCTGCGCCTGGATCTCGCTGAGCGAGAAGCGCTCGACGAGCTCGCGCCGCGCCTCGGGCGGATTCCGGGCCGCCCGAATCAGCGCGATGACGGCGTCCAGGTGGTCGAGCGCGACCTTGAGGCCTTCCAGGACGTGGATGCGCGCCTCGGCCTTCGCCAGATCGTGCTCCGTGCGGCGCCGGACCACTTCGCGCCGGAATTCGAGGAACTGCTCCACGAGGTCGAGCAACGGCAGAACCCGCGGCCGGCCGGCCACGATCGCCAGGGCGATGATCCCGAACGAGGTCTGCAGCGCGGTGTGCTTGTAGAGGTTGTTGAGCACCACCTCCGGCACCTCGCCCCGGCGCAGCTCGATGACGATGCGCATGCCGCGGCGGTCGGACTCGTCCCGCAGGTCCGCGATCCCTTCGATGACCTTCTCGCGCACCAGGTCGGCGATCTTCTCCAGCAGGCGCGACTTGTTGACCTGGTACGGGATCTCGTTGACGATGATGGCGACCCGCTCGCTCTTCTTGCCGGCATCCTCGATCTCGGTGCGCGCCCGCAGGGTGATCGAGCCCCGGCCGGTCAGGTAGGCCTGCACGACGCCCGCCCGTCCGACGATGAATCCGCCGGTCGGGAAGTCCGGACCCGGAATCAGTGTGAGCAGCTCCCGGATCTGGTCTTCTCGCGGCGCATCGCGGTGCTCGGCGATCCAGACGATGCCGTCGATCACTTCGCGCAGGTTGTGCGGCGGGATGTTCGTCGCCATGCCCACGGCGATGCCGGCCGAACCGTTCACCAGCAGGTTCGGATACGGCGCGGGCAGGACAGTGGGCTCCTCGGTGGTCTCGTCGTAGTTGGGTACGAAATCGACCGTCTCCCGATCGAGATCGGCCATCAGGTCGTCGGACAGGGCCTGCAACCTGGCTTCCGTGTAGCGCATCGCCGCAGGCGGATCGCCATCGACCGATCCGAAGTTCCCCTGGCCGTCGACCAGCGGATACCGCATGTTGAAACCCTGCGCGAGGCGCACCAGCGTGTCGTAGATCGACGCGTCTCCATGCGGGTGGAAGTTGCCCATCACCTCGCCGACGATCTTCGCGCACTTGCGGTAGGCCCGGTTCGAGGCGAGCCCCATCGTGCGCATGCCGTAGATCACGCGACGGTGCGCCGGCTTCAGCCCGTCGCGGACGTCGGGCAGGGCGCGGCCGATGATGACGCTCATCGCGTAGTCCATGTAGGACCGGCGCATCTCGTCTTCGATGGTTACGGGGATGTTGGGACGTTCGACGTCGGACATGGCGTTGTCGTGAGTGGATCCCGGCCCGGGAACGCGGCTGGCTGCCGCCCGTTCACCGGCCGGGAGGCGGCTAGATGTCCAGGTTCTTGACGTCCAGGGCGTTGTCCTGGATGAACTTCCGGCGCGGCTCGACCTGGTCGCCCATGAGCGTGGTGAACATGTGATCGGCCGCGGCGTCGTCTTCCGCCCGCACCTGCAGCAGGGTGCGGTTCTCGGGGTTCATCGTGGTCGTCCAGAGCTGGTCGGGGTTCATCTCGCCCAGCCCCTTGTAGCGGTTGATGGCGAGGCCGCGCTTGCCGGCGGAGATGAAGTGGTCGACGAGTTCCTGAATGGATCCGATCTCCGTCTGTCGGTCGGCCGCGTCTTCACCGGCGGGGGTTTCTCCGTCGGCCGCTGGATTGCCCTGCGCACCGTTTCCGGCCGGCTCCGAAGGCCTGGTGCCGACGACCAGCGCTCCCCGCAACGGAACGATCGCCTCGTAGTGCGCGAGCAGGGCGCGGTACTGGGCTCCTTCCACGAAATCGACACCCACGGTGTCGCTCCTCGTGAACCCGTTGCGCCGATCGTCGATCAGCAGCCGATAGGCGTCATGTTCTTCGTCGTCCTCGATCGCGACCACCCTGTTGTCGGCGGTGGCGATGGCGCTCCTGAGCGTGTCGACCCGGCTCCGATCGGCGAAGAACGTGCGGTCCCTCGCCCCCTGGTCCAGAACCGCCATGACGACGTCGGGACCCGGACCACGCCGCTCGACCACCTGCAGCAATCGCTGGAACGCGATCAGCTTGCGGAGCATCTCCTCGAGGTCCGGGCCCGAAAACGTATGCCCCGTCTCCACCACCCGCACCATGCGGGACTCGCTGGCGCGCCGGATGAGGTAGGCCTCCAGGTCGTGATCGTCCTTGATGTAGCTCTCGGACCGGCCGCGCTTGGCGCGGTACAGCGGCGGTTGGGCGATGAACACGTGACCTTGCTCGATGAGCTCCCGCATCTGGCGGTAGAAGAACGTCAGCAGCAGGGTGCGGATGTGCGAGCCATCCACGTCGGCGTCGGTCATGATCACGATCCGGTGGTACCGCAGCTTCGAGAGATCGAAGTCCTCTCTCCCGATGCCGCATCCGAGGGCCGCGATCATCGTCTTGATCTCGTCGCTGCCGAGCATCTTGTCGAAGCGCGCCTTCTCGACGTTGAGGATCTTTCCCTTGATGGGGAGGATGGCCTGAAACTGGCGATCGCGTCCCTGCTTGGCCGACCCGCCGGCGGACTCCCCCTCGACGATGTAGATCTCGCTCCGCGCCGGATCGCGTTCCTGGCAATCGGCCAGCTTGCCGGGCAGCGAGCTGTTGTCGAGCGCCCCCTTGCGCCGCACCAGATCCCTCGCCTTGCGCGCCGCCTCGCGGGCCCGCGAGGCGGCGATGGCCTTGTTGACGATCCGCTTGGCGACGGCGGGGTTCTCTTCGAGATACGCTCCCAGCCGATCGTTGACGATCGCCTCGACGATCCCTTTCACCTCGGTGTTGCCGAGCTTCGTCTTCGTCTGCCCCTCGAACTGCGGCTGCGGGATCTTGACGCTTACCACGGCCACCAGGCCCTCGCGGATGTCGTCGCCTCCGATGCTCTCCTTGAGATCCCGGGCGAGGTTGTTGCGGTTCGAGTAGTTGTTGATCGTGCGCGTGAGCGCCGCCCGGAAGCCGGACAGATGCGTCCCGCCCTCCTGGGTGTTGATGTTGTTCGCGAACGCGTAGACGGTGTCGGCGTAGCCGTCGTTCCACTGCAACGCGATCTCGGCGTCGACTCCGTCGCGCGACCCGTGCATGTAGATCGGCGCGCTGTTGGCGACCGACTTGTTCCGGTTGATGAACTCGACGAAAGACCGGATGCCCCCCTCGTAGGCGAACTCGTGACTCTTGTCGCTGCGCTCGTCGGTCAGGGTAATCACGACGCCGGCGTTGAGAAACGCCAGCTCCCGCAGGCGGTGGGCCAGCGTGTCGAAGCTGTACTCGACGGTCTCGAAGATCTGTTCGTCCGCCTTGAAGGTGACCTTGGTTCCGCGGCGTTTGGTCCGACCGATCACGTCCAGCCCGGAAACCGGCCGGCCCCGCTCGTACCCCTGGCGGTAGACCTGGCCGTCCCGCCAGATCTCGAGAGAGAGCGCCTCCGACAGGGCATTGACGACGGAGACGCCCACACCGTGCAGTCCCCCCGACACCTTGTAGCTCTCGTTGTCGAACTTCCCGCCCGCGTGGAGCACGGTCAGCACGACCTCCGCCGCCGACTTGCCGCTCGCATGCCGGTCGACCGGAATGCCCCGGCCGTTGTCCGCGATCGTCACGGAGTTGTCGATGTGCAGCGTCACCCGAATGGTGTCGCAGTACCCGGCCAGTGCCTCGTCGATGGAGTTGTCGACGACCTCGTACACGAGGTGGTGGAGTCCCAGCACGCCGGTGGAGCCGATGTACATCGCCGGGCGCTTCCGAACCGCATCGAGTCCCTCGAGGACCTTGATCTGATCGGCGCGGTAGCTGTCCGAATCGTCGGGCGACGGCTCGGATCCGGCCGGTACGGGAAGTGGATTGCTCGCGTCGGAGGGCCGTGCAGCCCCCGCCGCTTCAGGATCGAGTTGTGTCATTCGGTTTCCGCTGCCTGGCTCCGTGGCGCGACTTGCCGTTGCACCGCGGATCGGGAACGTTCCCTATACGCGCATCGGCATGATCACGTATGTGTAGGACGCCCTCTCGCCGGATGGATACAAGACCGCCTGGCTCTTTTCGTCCTTGAGCTCCAACGTCACGCTGTCCGCATCCGCCACCGCGAGAAAATCGAGCAGATACTGCGCGTTGAAGCAGATCTGCAGCTCCTCGCCGGCGTACTCGACCGGCAGCACCTCCTTGGCCTCCCCGAGTTCCGGGCTGCTCGATGTCACTTCGGCCGTCGCCTCGGCAATCCGGAACTTGACCGCGTGGGAGCGTTCGCTCGACAGCAGGGCGACGCGTCTGATCGCACTGATCAGTCGATCGCGCTCGAACTCGACCTGCTTGTCGTTGCCCGTCGGAATCACCCGCTCGTAGGCCGGAAACTGCGCGTCGATCGTGCGCGAAATGAGCTGGCGCCCGTCGATCTCGAAGAACAGGTGGCTCTCGCCGCGGGTATACCTGATGTCGCCCTCCCCGCCCGTGAGCAGCCGCGACAGCTCTCCGAGGGTCTTCTTCGGCAGGATGGCCTGCACTTCCCCACCCTCGACGTCCTTCCCTTCCCATTTCGCGGTGGACAGCGCCAGTCGATGACCGTCGGTCGCGATCAGGCTCATCGCACCCGCCTGCAGGACGAACAGCGCCCCGTTCAGGAAGTACCGCGTGTCCTCCCCGGTAATCGCAAACTGTGTCTTCGTCACCATGCCCCGCAGGGCCTCCCGGGACACGGTCTCGACCGCTTCGCCGCCCGATTCCGGCAGCGTCGGAAAATCCTCCCGGGGCAGCGTCTGCATGCGGGAGTCGAATCGCTCCGCCGACACCTTCACCGCTCCATGGGCCCCGGCCTCGATCCGGATCTCGGTGTCCGGCATCGCCCGCACGATCTCGAACAGCTTCTTCGCCGGAACCGTCAACGCCCCGGCACGTGCAACCGACGCACGGCACCGGCTGCGCAAGCCGACCTCGAGGTCCGTCGCCAGCAGCCGTACGCTCTCGTCGTCGTTCGTTTCAAACAGGACGTTGCCGAGAATCGGAATGGTGTTCTTGCGTTCGACGATCCCCTGGCAGAGCTGGAGCTCGAGCAGCAGATCGCTCTTCTGAACGGTCAGTTCCATGGAAATGGTGACCTCGACTGGAGAGCTCGTGTCGACGACTGAAGATCATCAAGTAAATCATGAAGATCGTCAGATTATAACAGGATCCAGAAGGTCTGTGGAAGTGTGGAGGAATCTTTCAAGTGCTGTGTGATCAACGATTTACCGGCGAACCCGACCGTTGATGCCGGACGTGGTCCGTCCACCGCGTCGGTCGACCGGGCACGTCTCCACAGCCGGGGGGCGGCAGCGCCTCGGGCTCGGGTGTGGAAAAGTGCCGATCCGCGGGCGCCGCGCCGCGCCGGACCGAGCAGTCCGGCTGGCGCAATCCGCGCGGCATTCGAGCCCGAGCTGGTTTGGCGGTGCCAGGAGTCTGCGCCGTAGAACGCAACGCAGTGAGTTCTCAGGCGCAAGGATCTGGGGCGGTGGGGGCTGGGGCCGGACACGGAGCGCTGCGACGGGTTTGGCGGCGCTAGCGAAACGCCTCGATGAAGCTGTTGACGAGGTTGTGGAATTCAGGGTCCGCCTTGCATTGCGCCTCGACCTTGCGGACCGAGTGAAGGACCGTGGAATGATCCCTGCCGAAGCTCTTCCCGATCTGTGGGAGGGAGGCATCGGTGAGAGATCTGCAGAGGAACATGGCCACCTGCCGCGGACCGGCGACGGCCTTCGAGCTGTTGCGTCCCTTGAGGTCCGCCGCCTTGAGCCGGTAGTAGTTGGCGATGAATCTCTGGACCATGTCGATGCTGATGCGCTGCTCGTCCCGATGCAGAATGTTGCGCAGGACCTCCTGAGCCAGCGGCAGCGAGACGGGGCTGCCGGTCAACGAGGCGTACGCGATGAGCCGTATCAACGATCCTTCCAGCTCCCTGACGTTGGACTTGATGCCGCTGGCGATGTACAGCGCGACGTCGTCGGGCAGGGGGACGGCCTCGGCCTCGGCCTTTTTCTTGAGGATGGCGACTTTCGTCTCGAGATCCGGGGGTTGGATGTCCGCGATGAGCCCCCACTCGAATCGCGACCGGAGCCGTTCTTCGAGCGCCTGGATTCCGTGCGGCGGGCAGTCGCTGCTGATGACGATCTGCTTCTGCGCGTCGTACAGGGAGTTGAACGTGTGAAAGAACTCCGTCTGCGTGCCTTCCTTGCCGGACAGGAACTGCACGTCGTCCACCATCAGGACATCCAGCTTCCTGTACCGTTCTCTGAAGTCGAGCGTCCGATCGTAGCGGACGGCGTTGATCATCTCGTTCATGAATCGTTCGGACGAGATGTAGGTGAGCTTGAGATCGGGCATTTGACCGACCAGGTAGTGACCGATCGCGTGCATCAGGTGTGTCTTGCCGAGACCGACTCCGCCGTACAGGTAGAGCGGGTTGTACGAGCGGGACGGCGCCTCGCTGACGGCCACGGCGGCCGCGTGGGCGAACTGGTTCGACGAACCGACGACGAAGGTGTCGAACGTGTAGCGCGGGTTGAGTCCGCGGGCCGTCGTGCCCGGAGCCGGAGTCGCCGGAGCGACGGGCCGGGTTGCCACCGGTCGAGCGCCGGTTCCGGACTCCGTATCGATCACGAACGCGACCTTGACGCCGCCGCGCTGGAGCTCGGCCGCAGCCTCCGTGATGACCGCGGAGTAGTGCTTGGTGAGCCAGTTGCGGCAGAGCTCACTGGGTACCCGGACGGTGACCCGGTCCCCGGTGTCCTCCACGAAGACGGTCGGGCTGAACCAGGTGTTGAAGCTGTGGCGGTTGACTTTGGTCTCGATGCGGGCGAGGAAATCCGCCCAGACGTTGTTCGCCATCGAACGTACAAGGTATTACAGGTGAGCCGGCTGGTGCTCCGTGAGTCGCGCCCGCCAACCGGGGCGACAAGGCCACGTACGGCGACGAAAACCCTGCAAAAACCGGAACGAACCTTCCGGTGAGCGCCCCCGCTGCGCCGATCGGCGGGCCGACAGCAGGTACCGGCGCCTTGATTTCCACAATTTTTTCAACACCCTGTGGAAATCTGCCGGAGGGGGCGTCGCCTCGCCGCCAAGGGTGGGGAATGTACCACACTCGGAAGACCGGCACAACGGGCAATCGACTCGGCCGGGAAGTGCAAGCCCGCGCGACAACCGTTGACACGCACGAGGCGTGCTGGCTACCATGTTCGTTTGGTATCCGGTCTGCGCACGAGAGCGCCACCGCGGAGACGATGAGAGCATGAAGCGCACGTATCAGCCAAACAACCGGCGGCGCAAGCGAACCCACGGCTTTCGCAAGCGGATGAGCACGAAAATGGGCAGGGAGGTTCTGAGACGGCGCCGCGCGAAGGGCCGCAAGCGCCTCTCCGTGTCGTGAAGGGTCGAGAGCATCTGCCCTTCCAAGAGCAGTCGCGGCGGCGTACCACGTGGATCGGACTCTGGCCCGGTGCGACCGGATTCGGCGGCGCAGGGAGTTTCTCAGCGCGCAGCGGCAGGGCCTGCGCGTCCGCGGCCGCTACCTGACGCTGTTCGCGCTTCCGAACGGTCTCGACCGAAGCAGGCTGGGGATCATCGCAACGCGCCGGATCGGTTGTGCGGTTCGCCGAAACCGGGCCAAGCGGCTGATGCGCGAGCTCTTCCGAGTGCGCAGAGGCATGCCGGGATTCGATCTCGTCGTGCTGTTGCGGCCCGAGTTTCCCGACATCCGATTTCCGGTACTCGAGTCCGACTATCGTGCCACACTCCAGCGGCATGGACGAACCCGTCACCGGCAGCCAGGGGGGCTCCAGCCACGTCCCGTCCGTGGCCGCTCGCCTGCTGCTGGCCGCGATTAGGTCCTATCAGGTGACTCTTTCTCCGGTCCTTGGGGGGCACTGTCGCTTCGTGCCCTCGTGCTCCGTGTACGCGGCCGAGGCGGTCGCACGGCACGGAGCGTTTCGGGGCGGCTGGCTTGCGGCGTGGAGACTTGTGCGCTGTCAGCCGCTCTGTCGCGGGGGGCTCGACCAGGTTCCTGCGGCTTGCCGTCCGCGCCGGGACTATCCGTAGACCCCACGCCCTGGCCACAAGGCGTACAGTATCAGGCCCACTAATGGAACGAAGAGTTCTGCTCGCCTTCCTCCTGTCCCTGCTGGTGCTTCTGGTGTACCAGAGCCTCGTCGTGCCGCCGGCGCCGACGCCGGCGCGCGACGCGCCGAACGCGGTCGCGACGCCCCTGCCGGCTCCTGATCGGCCGGAAGATGGCGGCCTGCCGCCTGCGCCGGGCAGGGTGCCGGTTGCGGTGGAACCGGCGGCGGCGCCCGCCGACAGCGCGGCAATCAGCGCGGCCACGCCGGTGGTGGCCGCCGCCGCACCGCAGGACATCACCGTAGAGAGCCGTCGGCTTCGTGCGGTCTTCCGGAATCGGGGAGCGTCACTCGTCAGTTGGGAGCTCAAGGATCATCTGGAACAGGAAACAGGCCTCCCGATAGACCTCGTGCCTCGGAATCTGCCGGCCGAGGAGCTTCCACCGTTCTCACTGGTGTTCGAAGACCCCGGATTGACCGCGCGCGCCGCCGCCGCTCTGTTCCAGTCGAACACGGCGGGACTGTCGCTGGGCGACCGGCCCGCCACACTGGCGTTCGCGTTCGAAGACTCTTCGGGCTTCCGCGTCGGCAAGGAATACGAGTTCGAGCCTGCTGCGGACGGCTATCTCGTGCGGTTCCGGGCCAGCGCATACCTCGGGGACAGACGCCTGACTCCGACCGTCGAATGGGGTCCGGCTCTCGGTGGTGTGGAGTCGTCGAGCAGCGGAATGGCGTACCGGGAGGGGCCTCGCGGCGTCATTTTCGGCCGCCTGTTGAGCGTCGAGGGCCTGGAGGAGGAAGACTTGACCCGCCCGACCGCCGCAGACATGGTCGGACGCGCCTCGTACAGCGGACAGATCGGGTTCGCGGGGGTCGACAACCACTACTTCGTGGCGGTTGCGCTGACCGGCCGGCAAGAGGCGGAGGTGACCTATCGCTACGTGCCGTTGCCGCCGCTGACCCCCGACGGCCCGTCGCGCGAGCTCATGGCGTTCGGTCTCCGGGTCGAGCCCGAGGTCGACCTTCCGTTCTTCGTGGGCCCCAAGGAGTTCGATGTGCTGGAGCAGGTGGATCCGGCATTGATCAGGGCCATCGACTTCGGTTGGCTGGGTTGGCTCGTCGTGCCTTTGCACCGATCCCTCACCTGGATCCACGGATACGTGGGGAACTGGGGCTGGGCGATCATCATTCTCACGATACTGGTGAACATCATCATCTTCCCCCTGCGTCACAAGAGCGTCGTCTCGATGCGCAAGATGCAGGAAGTGCAGCCGGAGATGAAGGCCATCCAGGAGCGGTACTCGCACCTCAAGGCGACGGATCCCGAGAAGCAGAAGATGAACCAGGAGATCATGGCGCTGTACCGGGACCGTGGGGTCAACCCCGCGAGCGGGTGCCTGCCGATGCTCCTGACCTTTCCGGTCCTCTTCGCGTTCTTCAGCCTCCTGCGGTCGGCCGTCGAGATTCGCGGCGAGCCGTTCGTGGGCTGGATTACCGACCTTTCGGTGGAGGATCCGCTCTACGTCACGCCGATCATCATGGGCGCTTCGATGGTGCTTCAGCAGAAGATGACGCCGACCCAGGCCGACCCGATGCAACAGAAGATCATGATGCTGATGCCGGTAGTGTTCACCTTCATGTTCGTCTGGGCGCCGAGCGGGCTGGTTCTGTACTGGCTGACGAGCAACGTCATCGGTATTCTGCAGACAGTCGTGACGAATCGCGTTATCGGCCCTCCGAAGATGCGTACGGTGCGGCCGCCGGCCGAGCGCCGCGTGAACGTGAAGAAGAGCGGCAAGGGAAGCGGCGCGGGAAGGAAGGCGAAGGCACAGTGAGTGACGTGCTCGAGACGCGGATGGGCGAGTTCGTGAAGAACCTGGGCCAGGCGCTGGGACTGGCGCTGGATGTCGAGGTAGAGGAGATCGAGGACGGAACGCGGGTGCGTCTGTCCGGAGACGGCGCCGAGGTGTTTCTGCAGCGCAAGGCAGCCGGGCTCGATGCCCTGCAGCACATCGTGAACGCGGCCTTCCGGCGCGAACACGCCGCGGGACACATCGTGGTCGATTGCCTCGACTACCGCAAAGGCAAGGATGGGGAGTTGCGCGAGGCAGCGAAGATCCTCGCCGGGAAGGCTCGCGACACCGGTGAGCCCCAGGAGATCGGTCCTCTCAACCCGTACGCGCGGCGAATCGTCCATCTTGCGGTCGCGGACGTCCCGGGGGCGTCGTCGGAGAGCACCGGGGACGCCTTCCTGAAGACCGTGCTCATCACTCCGCACGAGTGAGCGATCCACCCCGGCCCGGCCGGACACCGCGGTCACTCCGGGAGCCCTGGGAGCGACACGCCGTCGGATACAGAGTCGCGCGAAGACGCGGATGTTTGCGACCGACGACACGATCGTGGCCATTGCGACGCCGCCGGGTCCGGGTGGCATCGGCGTCATCCGTCTGAGCGGCGCGCGGGCCGGGGAGATCGCGGCCGCCATTCTCTCGGGACCGCCCAGATTCGAGCCGCGCCGGGCCACGCTGACCGAGGCGCTCGATCCCTCCGATTCCCGACCCCTGGACCGTGTGCTGGCCACGTACTTTCCGGGCCCGCGGTCGTACACCGGAGAGGACGTTCTGGAAATCAGCGGGCACGGCAGCCCGGCCGTCCTCCGCCAGATCGTCGCGGCGGCAATCACGGCGGGCGCCAGGCTGGCCGAGCCCGGGGAGTTCACGTTCCGGGCATACCTTCGAGGCCGTATCGACCTGGTCCAGGCGGAGGCGGTACAGGACCTCGTGACCGCGGTTACGCCGCGGCAGGCGCGTGTCGCCTTCGATCAGCTCGAGGGCACGGCCACGGCGGCGGTCGGCGCGATGGATAAGCGGTTGTTCGACCTGATCGCACGACTGGAGGCATCGCTCGACTTTCCGGAGGAGGGCTATCACTTCGTCGATGCGCGAGCGGCCGGCCAGGAGGCTGCGACGCTGGCGGAAGAGGCGCGGCGTCTCATCGCCTCGTCGCGGCAGGGCCGGTTGATTCGCGAAGGATGCCAGGTGGCCATCGCCGGCAAGCCGAATGTGGGGAAGTCGTCTCTCTTCAACGCGCTGTGCGGCGCAGAGCGGACGATCGTGGCGGATACGGCCGGGACCACGCGCGACCTGGTGACCGAGACGGTCGACCTCCACGGTATTCCGGTGACCCTTGTCGACACGGCGGGAATGCGGTCGACCGCCGACACCGTGGAGGCCGAGGGCGTGCGTCGCGCGCGCGGCGCGGTGGACGTGGCGGCGGCCGTCGTCGTCGTGCTCGATCGGTCGCGGGCGCTCGACGAGGACGATCGCGCCCTGCTCGCGTCGACGGCGGACCGTCCGCGGCTCGTGGTCGTCAACAAACGGGATCTCCCGGCCGCGTGGGCGTTGCCGGGACAGGCGGAGTTGAGCGGCTGCGGGCACGTGGTGGAGACGTGCGTGATCAACGGGAGTTGCGGGGGTGCGATTCGCGCCGCGCTTCTGAGCGTCGTGGAGGGCAACGCGCCGCCCCGGGACACGCCGGTCATCTCCAACGTCCGCCACGTCGGCTTACTGAAGGCTGCGGAAGCCGCGCTCGGCCGCGCGGCGCGCGCCGCGGCGGACGGCGCGACGGAGGAGCTGGTGCTGGCCGACCTGGAAGCGGCGCGACGGTCGTTCGAGGAAATCACGGGGACACGAACGCCGGAGGCCGTCCTCGAACGGATC
Organism: Vicinamibacterales bacterium; assembly: GCA_963662835.3. Taxonomy (GTDB): domain Bacteria; phylum Acidobacteriota; class Vicinamibacteria; order Vicinamibacterales; family UBA8438; genus WTFV01. Next base: position 1,490,219 of record CAXXVU020000002.1, on the reverse strand, counting down.
TTCGAGCGGTTCTGCATCGGGAAGTGAGGCGGGAGGGTTCAGGTGGGGGGGAATCAGCGGTTCGATGTCATCGTCGTCGGGGCGGGGCACGCCGGGGTGGAGGCAGCGCGCGCCGCGGCTCGAATGGGACGCCGGGTGGGACTGTGCACGCTCTCTGACGCGACGGTCGCGCACATGCCCTGCAACCCGGCGATAGGCGGCACCGCGAAGGGCCACCTGGTTCGGGAAATCGATGCGCTCGGCGGTGTGATGGGCGAGGCCATCGATGCCACGGGCATCCAGTTCAAGCTGCTCAACCGCAGTCGCGGACCGGCGGTGAGGTCTCCGCGGGCGCAGGCCGACAAGCGACGCTACAGCAGGTGGGTGGCGGAGGCCCTGCGCGGCGAGGAGGGGATCTCGTGGGTCTTCGGCCGTGTAGCGGGCGTGACGGTGCGCGGCGACCGGGTAACGGGCGTCGAGCTGGAAGCAGGCGACGGGGAATGCGGAGGGGAAGCACTCGGAGCGCGGGCGGTGGTGGTGACGACGGGCACCTTTCTGAACGGTCTCGTTCATGTCGGCGAGCAGCGGACGCCGGCCGGGCGGGCAGGAGAGCCGCCGTCTCGTCACCTGGCCGAATCCCTCAAGGCGCTCGGCCTGCCGTGGGGCCGGTTGAAGACGGGGACGCCGCCAAGGCTCCATCGGCGCAGCATAGACTTCAGTCGGTTCGACGAAGCACGCGGCGATGCGGTGGCGGTGCCGTTCTCCTTCCTGACCACCGGCATCGACCGGCCGCAGGTTCTCTGCCACGAGCTGCACACGACGGAACGGGTGCACGACATCGTGAGGGCCAACATAGACCGGTCGCCGCTGTACAACGGGCAGATCGAAGGCATCGGCCCGCGGTACTGCCCTTCGCTCGAGGACAAGGTCATGCGGTTCCCGCATCACGAGCGGCACCACGTCTTTCTCGAGCCGGAAGGAACCGACGTCGACGAGATCTACATGAACGGCTACTCGATGAGCCTGCCGGCGGCCGTGCAGCAGAGTCTGGTTCATGCGCTGCCGGGGCTCGAGGACGCGGTGATGCTTCGGCCCGGCTATGCGGTGGAGTACGACTTCGTGCAGCCGACGGCGCTGGCCCGCACCTACGAGGCGAAGGACGTGAGGGGCCTCTTCCTGGCAGGGCAGGTGAACGGGACCTCGGGATACGAGGAGGCCGCCGGGCAGGGGATTGTGGCGGGGATCAACGCGGCGCGGTCGGTAGCGGGCGAGGAACCCTTCGTGCTGGGGCGGGATGAGGCGTATCTCGGGGTTCTGGCCGACGATCTGACGACTCGGGGGTGCCTGGAGCCGTACCGGATGTTCACCTCGCGGGCGGAGCACCGACTGGTCTTGCGTATCGACAACGCCGACCTGCGGCTGACGGAACGAGGTCGGGCGGTGGGGCTGGTGGACGAGGTTCGCTGGACACGGTACCGGGAGCGCCGGGCCCGGTTCGAGACCAACGCCGGACGTGTGGAGGGGACGACGGTGACACTCGGGGACGGGACGCGCGCGCGGGCGGCCCATGCCCTGCGGCGGCCGGATACGGAGTTGGAGGCCTTGGTGAGGAGCAAGGAGCTGCGGCTGGAAGTGGCGCCGGACGACGCGCAGACGGACCTCTGGAGCATAGAGACGCACTTCAAGTACGCGGGCTACCTGGAGCGGCAGGAGGCGACGATCGAACGCGCCCGGCGGATGGAGGACCACCGGATTCCGGTCGGGTTCGCGTACGAGGGGCTGCCCGGTCTGTCCCTGGAGATTGCGGAGCGGCTGTCGGAGGTGAGACCGGAAACGCTGGGGCAGGCGCTGCGAGTCCCCGGGGTGACCCCGGCGGCGGTCGCATTGATCGGGGCCAGAGTGAGTGCGTAGTGGTGTCGCAGAGGGACGTGGCGGCGCGGCTGCGGGAGTTGGGGCAGCTAGCGGGGCTGGCGGTGGGGGCGGAGCACGCGCGGCGGCTCGCGGAGTACGTGGCGCTGTTGTTGCGCTGGAACGAGCGGATGAACCTGACCGCGCTGCGGGCCGACGACGAAGGACTCGCACGGCTGGTGGTCGAGCCGTTGCTGGCGGCTCAACACATACCTCGGGGAGCGGCCTCTCTCATCGACGTCGGATCGGGCGGGGGATCGCCGGCGATCCCGATCAAGATCATGCGTCCGGAGCTCTTCCTGCGAATGGTGGAGGCGAAGACCCGGAAGGCGGCATTCCTGCGCGAGGCGGTGCGGCGTCTGAACCTGGTGGGTGCCGTGGTGGAGAACTGTCGTCACGAGGACTTGCGGCAACGGGAGGGTCTCCAGGAGGCCCACGATATTCTGACGGTGCGCGGAGTTCGGGTCGACGGGGGCGCCGCAGCGAGACTGCAGAGGTTCGTAAAGCCGGGGGGAGCGTTGTTGTTGTTTTGGGCCACGGGGCAGCCCGGGGGCGCGGCCGACGCCGGAGCTGGATTCGGGGCGTGGAGGCGGGTGGGGCTCATGGGGGCCTCGGGGAGCGAGCTCGTTGTGGTCGAGAAGGGATGTGGCCAGGCGGGATGAGGTCGTCATTGTGTTCCACGTGGAACAACGGCCTCCCCGAGGGCTGCCCGGCCGACCGACCTGATCGCCGACCGGGCCGACACCGGGTGGCGACTGGGGTTGACAGCGGGTGGAGGCTGACGCGCGGAAGCTCTCAGCGGCCGGGTCTTCGGGCCTCGCAACGGCTACGACAGCGCAGGTTCGGGTCGCGAGAAGAAGGGCGTCGCGGGAACGGGCAGGAGCGGTGCCCATCCTGGTCATCGAGGTGCGCCAACGGTCGCCAGGGACACTGATTTCGGTAACCCGCCGATAGTGCTTGTCGTCCTTCCGCAACGCCCGCGCCGCCGTGTCTCTCGCTCCGCCGACGGGAATCCGGGTTCGTGTGCCGGCGAATCCACGCGTGGGAGGAGTACATGAGGTTCGTCAACCGTAGGTAGCGGCGTAGCCGCGTCGGCAGTGCGGCCGAGGGGCCACTCCCGCTCCGGGCCACCGATTCGTACTGTTCCAGCTTCGGGATGCCCGGGTCGGCTTCCAGTTTCCAACGCCGGCCGGGGCGTCGAAACCGTCTACTCGGCGTTTCGCTGGAAGATGGCCGCAATGCGGTTCCGTTGTAACTCTGTGATTCCTACAACCCTTGCACCAGGGTTCGACGGGCCTACACCGCACCCGACGGCCTGCCGTAGCGCCTTGGGCGCCGTCGATGACGAACCAGCCGCTGGCGCTCGGCGCGCGGGCCCCGCACCACCAGATCTTCGAGCAAGGCCGGTGTGACCTTCCCGTTCTCCGACCCGCCGCCGCAGAGCTAGAGAGCCTAGTGGGCATCCGCATCCGCGCGCTCCGCCGCCGGCGCGTGCGCCCCGTAAAGGACTCGCTGGCTCGGCGTTTCGGCCCATCCCACCCGGCTCCATGACGCGTTTCTACGGCGCAAGCCCCCGAACACGATCGTTCGGCGCAGACCACCCGGACACGTTGCCGTTCTTCGCCAGCCAGGTCCGATAGAATCAGATGCGGATTCCGTGTGATGGGAGGGCAATGCCGAAGGCGGGAAAGGATCGTCTGATCGTCGCGCTGGATGTGCGCACCCACGAGGAGGCCGAGGGCCTCGTGGACACCCTGGACAACGTCTCGTTCTTCAAGATCGGCCTCCGACTCTTCCTGGCAGGGGACCTGTACGGACTGGCACGACGCATTCGCGAGCAACGCCCGGGCGGCGGCATCTTCGTCGACCTGAAGATGGCCGGCGACATCAGCAACACGATGGGCGACTTCGTGGACCAGGCGTCGAAGCTGGGCATCCGCTTCATTACCCTGGCGGAGAGCCGCGACGACGTGTTCACCCGGCACAGCCTGGAGGCCGGGCGAAGGGCCCGCGGCAAGGATAGGTTTCCGCAGTTCCTCATGGTGCCGTTGTTGTCCAGCCTCGTGCCGGCGAACTTCGGGCAGCCGGATCTGAGCGCTGAGGAGTACATCGTGGGTCGGGGACGCGAGATGCTCGCGGCGGGATGCGACGGGCTGATTGTGTCGGGTGCGGCGATCGGGGCCTGTCGTTCCGCATTCGGGCAGGACGCAACCCTGGTGAGTCCGGGCATCCGTCCGGCATGGGCAGAAGCGGACGATCACCAGCGGTTGGCGGCGCCTGCCGAGGCGATTCGACTGGGGGCCGACTACCTCGTGGTGGGGCGTCCGATCCGGAGTGCGCGGCGTCCCCGGGACGCGGCGCAACGCGTCATAGACGAGATCGATGAGGAGCTGGACCGGCGGGCCCGTGGGTGAGCGGGGCCTCGGGGTACCGGAGCGTTGCGCGACCATTTCGAGGGCAGAAGAGCGCCTCTGTCGCGGGAGGTTCCACGTGGAACAAGGTTTGACCGCCGAGGGAGCAGGCGCGTACGATCCCGATGCCGGCGATATCGGTCACCTCGGCGACAGTTGGGTGTTCGACCTAAAGGGGTCTGCGTGAGATCTCGCGTTTTTGCGATCGCGAACCAGAAGGGCGGGGTCGGCAAGACCACGACGGCGATCAACCTCGCGGCGTCTCTGGCGGGCATGGCGGACCAGGCCGTGCTGGTCGTCGACATGGACCCGCAGGGGAATCTGACGAGTGGCGTCGGCCAGAAGGGCAACCATGCTCCCGCCGGCACCGTCTACGAAGCCCTGACTGCAGAATCGACGCCGGCGGTCGACGACTACATCGTCTCCACGTGTGTCTCGGGGCTCTCCCTCCTGCCCGCGGACCGCAACCTCATCGGCGCCGAGATCGAGCTCGTCTCCGTCGAACGCCGCGAACAGCGGCTGCGTCCGCTCCTGAACCAGGTGCGCGGCCGCTTCGACTACATCCTGATAGATACGCCCCCGTCGCTCGGACTGCTCACCCTGAACACTCTGGTTGCCGCCGATGCCGTGATCGTGCCTGTGGTGTGCGAGTACTTCGCGCTGGAAGGGCTGGCATACCTGCAGGACAACGTCAGCCGGGTCGAGAAGGGCTTCAATCCGGGTCTGGATATTGCCGGCGTGGTCCTCACGATGGCCGACCTCCGCACGAATCTGGGCAAGCAGGTGGCGGCGGAAGTGCAGAGCGTCTTCGGCAACAAGGTCTTCGAGACCGTGATTCCCCGCAACGTCCGGCTGGGGGAGGCGCCGAGCCACGGGTTGCCGGTGCTGCTGTACGACGTGCGCTCGAAGGGCGCCGAAGCCTACCTGGCGCTGGCCCGCGAGTTCCTGGAATGCACCAGAGCTGCGCCGATCTACGCAGGAGGCACGCTCCGTGGCTGAGAAACGCAAGGCGCTCGGGCGCGGGTTGCGGGCATTGATCCCCGATGCGCCGCCGCCGGCCCAGCCGGCGGGCACGGAGGCTGCGCCCCACGAGATCGACCTGGATCTGTTGCGGCCCAATCCGGACCAACCGCGCCAGGGGATGGAGGACGCGAGGCTCGACGAGCTGGCGCGGTCGATACGGACGCACGGCGTGATTCAGCCGATCGTGGTGACGAAGCGGGACGGCGAGCCGGGATTCGAGATCGTGGCCGGCGAGCGCCGTTGGCGCGCGGCGCAGCGGGCCGGTCTGTTGCGCGTTCCGGTCGTCGTTCGCGAGATGCCGCGGGCCGGACGCCTGCAGGTGGCCCTGATCGAGAACATTCAGCGCGAAGACCTGAACCCGATCGAGGAGGCGACCGCCTACAGGCAGCTCGCCGGCGAGTTCGGCATGACCCAGCAGCAGATTGCCGAGGCGGTGGGCAAGGAGAGAGCGACGGTCGCCAACTACCAGCGGCTGCTGGGGCTTCCGCCCGAGGTTCGGACCGACGTGGCCGCAGGCCGTCTGAGCATGGGACATGCACGCGCACTCGCCGGTCTGAGCGATGCGCGGGACCAGCTCGCCGCGGCGCGCAAGATTCGCGAGGGCGATCTGTCGGTCCGCGCCGCCGAAGAGCTCGTCAAGCGCACGGCGACCCCGCAGGCGGAGCCGACATCCGAGAAGGCTCCGGCCGACGTCCACGTGCGCGCCGCCGAGGAGCGCCTCCGCCTTTCGCTGGGGACGCGCGTCCGCATCGTGCAACGCGGAAAGCGCGGCCGCATCGAGATCAGCTTCACGTCCGAGGATGAGCTGCAGCGCCTGTACGACCAGATCGTCGGGGGGTGAGCCACGGGCGCGGCTTGCCCGCCGATCGGCCAAAATGTTATAAAAGGCTGTTTGGCCCACGCTGGTCGAGCCCACCTACGCACCAAACGCTCAGGTACCGGCTGAAGAAATGACGGAACAGGCGGCGGCAACTCGGTACGCGCGGGCGCTCTTCGAGGTCAGCCTCGACCGTGGCGACCCGCAGCGGACGGAACGGGACTTGGCGGCATTTCAGGATCTCGTGAACGGTCACCCGACGCTCGAGCGCGTCGTGGTCAACCGGGCGATTTCCCCCGTGGTGAAGAAGGCCGTCGTCGCGGCGGTCCTCGACCGGATGCCGAAGACCGCGGCCGTGGTCAGGCGGTTGCTCCTGATGCTTTCCGAAAGAGGCCGGCTGCACCTGCTGCCGGTGGTGCTGGCCGGTTATCGGGACCGCCTGACGGATCATCTCGGGGTCGTCCGGGCGCGCGTCACCACGGCGGAACCGTTGGACAGGAGGCGCGCAGCTTCCATCAGGGAGAGGCTCTCTGCCGCGACCGGCCGGGAGGTGACTGTCGAGTCCGCGGTCGACGAGAGCCTGGTGGGCGGAATGGTGACCCAGATCGGGGGCACCGTCTTCGACGGCAGCCTCGCGCATCACCTCGACCGACTCAAGCAGCGCTTCATGACGGCGTGACGGCATCACAGGACCGATGGCAATAAAAGCAGACGAGATCTCCAGGATCATCAAGGAACAGCTCGGCGACTATGCCCTCGACGTCGACGTCGCGGAAGTGGGCACGGTCGTGTCGGTCGGCGACGGCATCGCGCGGCTGCACGGAATCGAACGCGCGATGGCCACCGAGATGCTCGAGTTCCCGCACGGGATCTTCGGCATCGCACTGAACCTCGAGGAGGACGGCGTCGGGGCCGTGCTGCTCGGCGAGTCGACCGAGATCAAGGAAGGCGACACGGTCAAGCGGACCGGGCGCGTCATGTCCGTCCCGGTCGGCGACGCGATGCTCGGCCGCGTGGTCAACGCCCTCGGGCAACCCCTCGACGGCAAGGGCCCGATCGCGACCGAGGAGCAGTCGCCGGTCGAGCGCATCGCACCGGGCGTGGTCGACCGCCAGCCCGTCAAGGAGCCGCTCCAGACCGGGCTCAAGGCGATCGACGCCATGATCCCCATCGGCCGCGGGCAGCGCGAGCTGATCATCGGCGACCGGCAGACCGGCAAGACGGCGGTGGCGATCGACACCATCATCAACCAGAAGGGGCTCGACGTCGTCTGCATCTACAGCGCTATCGGCCAGAAGCAGTCGACCATCGCGCAGGTCGTCAAGACGCTTGAGGACGAAGGTGCGATGGAGTACACGGTGGTGGTCGCGGCTGCCGCGTCGGACCCCGCGCCGCTGCTCTACATCAGCCCCTACTCCGCCTGCGCCCTGGGCGAGTTCTTCCGGGACAGCGGGCGCCACGCGCTGTGCATCTACGACGACCTGTCGAAGCACGCGCAGGCCTACCGCGAGATCTCGCTGCTGCTGCGCCGCCCCCCGGGTCGGGAGGCGTTCCCGGGCGACGTCTTCTACCTGCACTCGCGGCTGCTCGAGCGTGCGGCGAAGCTGAACGCGGACAACGGGGGCGGATCGCTCACCGCGCTTCCGATCATCGAGACGCAGGCCGGAGACCTGTCGGCCTACATCCCGACCAACGTCATATCGATTACCGACGGGCAGATCTTCCTCGAGTCGGACCTGTTTCACCAGGGGATCCGGCCGGCGATCAACGTCGGCAACTCGGTCTCGCGCGTCGGCGGCTCGGCGCAAATCAAGGCGATGCGCCAGGTCGCCGGCACGTTGCGTCTCGACCTCGCGCAGTTCCGGGAGCTGCAGGCATTCGCACAGTTCGGAAGCGATCTCGACAAGGCGACCCAGCAGCAGCTCAATCGCGGCCGCCGGCTGGTGGAAGTCCTGAAGCAGCCGCAGTACGCGCCGCTGCCCGTGGAGCGCCAGGTCCTCCTCATCTTCGCGGGCACCCGCGGCTTCCTGGACAACGTGGCCGAGGACGACGTCGCAGCGTTCGAGCCGGAGCTGTACCGGTTCATGGAAACCCGACACGCGGACGCGGTCGCCCGCCTCGTCGCCGACAAGGCGATGAGCAAGGAGCTGGAGGGCGCAATCGAGGCCGCGGTCCGGGAGTTCAGCGAGCAGTTCGTCGCGGCGCGTCAGGGCGCGGCCGCGTAGCGCAGGTAGCGATGCCGTCACTCATCGACCTGCGGCGCCGGATTCGCGCCGTCAAGTCCACCGAGCAGATCACGAAGGCGATGAAGACCGTCGCGGCCTCGAAGCTGCGACGAGCCCAGGAACGCATCGTCGGCGCCCGCCCGTTCGCCCTGCTGATGCGGCGGGTGCTCAGCGATCTCGCGACGCGGACCGGGGCAGCCGCCGCGCATCCGCTGCTGGCGCCGCCGTCGGCTCCCGGCGCGCCGATCCTGCTGTTCGTCGTGACAGCCGACAAGGGTCTGTGCGGAAGCTTCAACTCGAGCCTCATCCGCCAGGCGACGAGCTTCGCCGTCGGGGCCGGCCGCGAGGTGGTGATGGGGCTGGTCGGGCGCAAGGGGCGCGACTTCTTCGTGCGGCGCGGCGTCGGCATCCGCTTCGAGATGGTGAACCTCTTCAACGACCTGCGGTACGCTCACGCGGAGGCGATGGCCGAGACCGCGATCGAGCAGTACGCCTCCGGCGCGGTGTCGGGCGTGTCGATCCTGTACAACGAGTTCAAGAGCGTGATGCAGCAGGATGTCGTGGTCGACCAGGTGTTGCCGATCCCTGCTCTGGACGCGGCCGATGAAGAAGCGGACGCTGTCCCGGCGGACTATCTCTTCGAGCCGCCGGCGGAGAAGATCTTCTCGGACCTGCTGCCGCATCACGTGGAGACGCAGTTCTTCCGCGCGCTGCTCGAATCGGCCGCGGCCGAGCACGCGGCCCGCATGACCGCGATGGACGCGGCAACCCGCAACGCGGGCGAGATGATCGACGATCTGACGTTGCACATGAACAAGGTGCGGCAGGCCGCGATCACGCGGGAGCTGATCGAGGTGGTGTCGGGCGCCGAGGCGCTGTAGCCGCAGAACGCCGGGACTGGAAACGACAGATCGGGGGAGCCGGACGATGGCGGTTGGAAACAAGGTCGGGCGTGTCGTGGCGGTGATCGGTCCGGTGATCGATGTCGAGTTCGAGGGCGGGCATCTCCCGCCGATCTACAACGCCCTGCGGATCCGGTCGAAGAACGAGGGCGCGGAACCGGTCGACGTGATCGCCGAGGTGGAGCAGCACCTCGGCGAGGGACGCGTCCGGGCCGTCGCCATGAAGCCGACCGACGGCATGCAGCGCGGCACGGAGGCCGTCGACACCGGGTCGCCGATCTCCATGCCGGTCGGACCCCAGACCCTCGGACGGGTGCTCAACGTGCTCGGCGAGCCGGTGGACTTTCCCGACAAGCCGGTGGAGGCCGAGGAACGCTGGCCGATTCATCGCGCGGCGCCCAGCCTGGAGGACCAGTCCACCGAGCTCAAGATGTTCGAGACGGGGATCAAGGTCATCGACCTGCTCGAGCCGTACCTGCAGGGAGGGAAGATCGGGCTGTTCGGCGGGGCGGGCGTCGGCAAGACGGTCATCATTCAGGAGCTCATCCACAACATCGCCCTGAAGCACGGCGGCGTATCGGTCTTCGGCGGGGTCGGCGAGCGGACCCGCGAGGGCAACGACCTCTGGCTCGAGTTCCAGGAGAGCGGCGTCGTTACCTTGAACGACCCGGAGAAGTCGCGCGCCGCGCTGATCTATGGTCAAATGACCGAGCCGCCCGGCGCACGGCTGCGGGTCGGCCTCAGCGCGCTGACCGTGGCGGAGTACTTTCGTGACGCCGAGGGCAAGGACGTTCTCCTGTTCATCGACAACATCTTCCGGTTCACGCAGGCGGGCTCGGAAGTCTCTGCGCTGCTCGGCCGGATGCCGTCGGCGGTCGGCTACCAGCCGACGCTTCTGACGGAGATGGGCGCCCTGCAGGAGCGGATTACGTCGACCCGGAAGGGGTCGATCACATCCGTGCAGGCCATTTACGTGCCCGCCGACGACTACACCGACCCGGCGCCGGCCACGACGTTCGCCCATCTCGACGCCACCACCAACCTGTCGCGCCGAATCGTCGAACTCGGCATCTACCCGGCGGTGGACCCGCTGGCGTCGACGTCGCGTATCCTCGACCCGCGCGTCATCGGCGAGGAGCACTACCGTGTGGCGCGCTCGGTCAAGCAGGTGCTGCAGCGCTACAAGGATCTGCAGGACATCATCGCGATCCTCGGGATCGACGAGCTGTCGGAGGATGACAAGCTCGCCGTCTCGCGCGCCCGCAAGATCGAGAAGTTCCTGTCGCAGCCCTTCTTCGTCGCGCAGCAGTTCACCGGCAAGGATGGCAAGTACGTGCCGATTGCCGATACGGTCCGAGGCTTCCAGGAGATCGTCGAGGGCAAGCACGACGGGCTGCCGGAGCAGGCCTTCTATATGGTCGGCACGATCGAGGAAGCGATCGCCAACGCCGAGCGGTCGACAGCGGCGTAGGGGCTCACACCGATGTCGCTGCCCTCGCACCTGTCCATCGAGATCGTGACCCCCGATCGGGCGATCGTCCACGAGACGGTCGATGAAGCACGTCTGCCCGGCGCCGAGGGATACCTGGGTGTGCTGCCGGGGCACACGCCGTTGCTCGTTACGCTCCAGGTGGGCGAGATCTGGTTCAGGCGGGGTACCGAGAAGACCTACCTCCACGCCGCATTCGGCTTTGCGGAAATACTGCCCGACCGGATCCGAATCCTGGCGCGCACCGCGGAGCGGGCCGACGAGATCGATCTCGAACGCGCCGAGGCGGCCGCGGCCCGCGCCCGGGACCGGCTGGCGTCGGTATCGGTGGCGGACGTCGACTTCGAGCGGGCGCGCATCGCATTGCTCAAGTCGTTGTCACGCCTGCAAGTGGCTCGCCGCATAGGCATGCGGTCAGCCGGAAAGCGGTGACTCGCGGCGGGTGAAGACCCCGCCGTTGCCGCTGACCAGGCCGGCCGGCGCGTGTCGGCCGGCCGGCGCCGGTGCTCCAGATGCGACTGACCTGCGCCGCCCGCACGGATCCGGGCCGCCGCCGCCAGAACAACGAGGACAGCTTCTGCATCCGGGAGGACCTCGGTCTCTACCTCGTGGCCGACGGCATGGGGGGGCATGTCGCGGGCGAGATTGCATCCGGGCTGGTGGTCGAAGAGGTCGAGCGGTTCATTGCATCCACTGCTTCCGCCGCCGCGGGCGGGGCTGCGGCGCACGGTCCCGGCGGTACGTCGTCGGCCGACCGCCTGAGCTCGGCGCTGCTCGAGGCGAACCGCAAGCTGGCGGAGCGGGTCGCGGCGGACGGCTCGCTGCAAGGCATGGCGACGACCGCCGTCGCTCTGCTCGCTGACGGCGCGGCGGTCTCGCTCGCGCACGTCGGCGACAGTCGAGCCTACCGCTATCGTCCTGAGCGGTTGGCGCGCCTCACGCAGGACCATTCCTGGGTCGAGGAACAGATCCGAGCCGGTCTACTGACGCCCGACGCGGCGCGCAGCCATCCCTGGCGTCACGTGGTGACGCGAGCCATCGCCGGCATGACCGATATCGAAGTCGAGGTGGTGGACCTCGCGCTCGAGGGAGGCGACAGGTTGCTGCTCTGCTCCGACGGCTTGTCCTCCGTCGTCGCCGATGAAGGAATCGCCGCCGTGCTCCGGGAAGACCGTCCGCCTGCCGAGGCCTGCGCCGAGCTGGTGAGCCGGGCCAACGCAGCGGGGGGGCCGGACAACGTGACGGTTGTCCTGGTCGACGTCCATGCTGGTTAATCTGCGGCGGCTGTTCGGCTACCGGGTCTTGATCCAGACGCTGGTCATGCGCGAGCTCAAGGCGCGCTACCGGGGCTCCGTGCTCGGCTTCTTCTGGTCGTTTGCGAACCCGCTGCTCCTCCTGCTGGTCTACACCTTCGTCTTCTCCGTGGTGCTTCCGGCCCGCTTCGAAGGCGTCGACAACTATGCGCTCTTCCTCTTCTGCGGACTGCTGCCCTGGACCTGGTTCTCGTCGGCGCTGACCGAATCGTCCAACTCGCTGCTTGCCAACGGCAACCTGATCAAGAAGGTGCTGTTCCCGGCCGAAGTGCTGCCGGTGGTGGCGGTTCTGGCGAACATGGTGCACTTCCTGCTGGCCCTGCCGATCCTGATCGTGGCGCTCGTGCTGTTCGTCGCGGTGCCGCCGAGCATCACGGAGCTGCTGTGGTTTCCGGCCGTGGTCGCGGTGCAGTTCCTGATCACGCTCGGGTTGGGGCTGATGCTAGCGGCTCTCACGGTGCACTTCCGGGACATCCGGGACCTGCTCGCGAACCTGCTGACGCTCTGGTTCTTCGCGACGCCGATCCTGTACCCCTGGACCATGGTGGCGTCACGCGGCCCGTCGGTCGCCGGCCTGCCTCCGGCCGGCAAGGTGCTGATGGACATCAACCCCTTCGCGCACATCGCGATCTCGTACCAGGAGATCCTGTTCTTTGACGGGCCGTTCGGCCACTGGAAGTGGCTGCTGGCGCTGGCGGCGGCCGGTGCGGTCCTGTTTCTTGCCGGCTACGCGCTCTTCGATCGGCTGCGGGACTCGTTCGCGGAGGAAGTGTGAAGGGCCCGGCAATCGTGTTGCGCGACGTAACGAAGCTGTATCGGCGATACGCGTATCGCCGCCAGTTCTCGACGCTCAAGAGCGCGCTGCTCAGGGGGAGTCTGGCCAGCGAGCTGGCGCCGAGCGAGGTGCTGCGGGCCGTAGACGGGGTGTCGCTGGCGGTGACGGGAGGTACGACGGTCGGTCTCATCGGGCGCAACGGCTCGGGCAAGAGCACGCTGCTCAAGCTGGTGGCGGGAATCACCAAGCCGACCAGCGGAACCGTCGACGTGCGGGGACGGATCTCGGCCCTGATCGAGCTGGGGGCCGGATTCCATCCCGAGATCTCCGGGCGCGAGAACATCTTCATCAACGGCGTGATGCTCGGGCTGACGAGGCGTGAGATAGCGAGCCGGTTCGACGAGATCGTGGAGTTTGCCGAGCTCGAGGACTTCGTCGATTCGCCGGTCAAGACGTACTCCTCCGGCATGTACATGCGCCTGGGGTTCGCCGTTGCCGTCCACGTGGATCCCGATGTCCTGCTGGTCGACGAGGTGCTCGCGGTCGGCGACGAAGGGTTCAGCCTGAAATGCCTGGACAAGTTCGCGGACTTCAAGCGGCGAGGCAAGACCATCCTGCTGGTTACCCATGGATTGGGCCTGGTCGAGCGGTACTGTGACGAGGCGGTCTGGGTGGACGCCGGGCGCATCCGCAGCCACGGGGACCCGCGCCGTGTCGTGCATGCCTACACGACCGACGTGGCCAGGAACGAGGAGCGCGCCCTCGCCTCGGCCGATCGCAAGGCGCAGGCTGCGGTGGGGGGCGAGGGCGACACGTCCGAGGCGGCGGGCGAGCACCCGGTGGTCACGGACGAGCCGCCCGGCGACATGTTCCGGGCCGCGCAGGGCCGCTGGGGTTCCGGGCCCGTTCGAATCGACCGTGTTACGCTCGAGCGCGACGGAACCGAGGCCCATGTCTTCCAGAGCGGCGACCGGCTCGCGATCCGGCTCGCGGTGCGTACGTCCGCGCCCGTGCACGACTTCGTCTTCGGCATCAGCATCTTCAACGCCGAAGGAGTGTGCTGCTACGGTACGAACACCGACATAGAGGAGTTCGAGCCGGTCGAGTTGTCGGGCGCCGGCGAAGCGATTTTCGTCATCGACAGCCTGGATCTGGTCGAGGGCACGTACAAGCTCGATGTCGCGGCGCACACGCGCCACGGGGTGCAGTACGACTATCACCGGTTGCTGCATACGTTCCGGGTGAAGTCCTACACCAAGGACGCCGGCATCTACCGTCCCCGTCATCGCTGGTCGTTCAGTCCGGCCATTCGCCTCTCCCCCCGCCGCCCTTGAACGATTACAATCAAGGGTTCGGCGGTCACGCAGCGGCGGCGAACCCCGCCGGCGCCGCCATTGATTCCCGTGCCGTCAACCACTGCCTCGCTGACGCTTCGCGCCCTGCTCCACGAGGCGGCCGCCCGCGCCGGCCTCGGGCGCGGCTCGTCCGCTCGTGAGTCGATCAACGGTCTGACCCCGCCGGCCCAGGCGCTGGCGGCAGCCGTCCACGCCGGACCCGGGCCGGTCGTGCTCGTGGTCCCCGACGATGCGCACGTCGACCGTATGACGGCTGACGTCCGGTTCTTTCTGGCCGGACTCGAAGGACTCGCCCGGGGTGACGTCGAGCGGGGGGTGCTGCCGTTTCCCTCCCTCGAAGTGGACCCTTACCGCAGCATGACGCCGCACCTGGACGTGGCCTCGTCTCGCGCCCGGGCCCTGGCCGCGCTCGCCCTGGGCCAGGCTCGGATCGTCGTCGCGTCCGCGGCGTCGATCCTGCCGCGTCTCAGCCCGCCGGACCGGCTCCTGTTCGCCGCCGTCGACCTGCGGCTCGGCGATACCTGCTCCCCCACGGACCTGGCCGACCGCCTGGCGGACGCGGGCTTCGCGCGCACGGATCCGGTAGAGGCGCACGGCGAGTTCTGCGGGCGCGGGGGGGTAGTCGACGTGTTTCCGGCGGGGGAGGCTTTCCCGATCCGGGCGGAGTTCGTCGGCGACAACGTCGAGTCGCTCCGCCGCTTCGATCCGGCGACGCAACGGTCAGTGGAGACGCTGGATCACGTGTCTGTCCGCCCGCTGACGGATCAGCTTGAGCGCCTGGCGAGCGACGGTCAGCCGGTTGAGGACGAGCCGGGGGTGGATCGCGCGGCAACCTTCGACGACTACGCCCGCCGCGCCTCGGCACGGTTCGTGGTCACCGAGCCCGGGGAGACCGCCGAGCGGCTGCGCCAGGCGGTGAAGCAGTTGCGGGCGAGCTACTCGGACGCGGCCGCGCGCGACGAGCCGGCCCCGCTTCCGGCCACGCTGCAGGTGGACGATGAGGAAGCGGCGACGTGGCTCGCCGGCGCCACGACGCTGGACACGCTGGAAATCGACGAGTCGGTCCGGGAGGGCCCGTTGACCGCCGGCCGCCGTCACGTTGCCTGCCAACCGGCGGTGGAGTTCCGTGGCCGCCTCCGCGACTGGGTAGCCGAGGTCGAGCGGGCACGCGACCGGCAGGATCTGCAGTTGTTCGTTGCCGAGACCGCCGGTCGGGCCGAACGTATCGTCGAGCTGCTGGGCGAGCATGACCTGTTCGGCGTGCCGATCGAGGGTGCCGAGGAGACCGGCGCGGCGACCGTTCTGGTGGCGACCGGCGTTCTCTCTCGCGGCTTCCGACTGCCCGCGGCCCGACTGCAGATCTACGCCGAGACGGATCTCTTCGAGGCGGAGCACATCGTCCGCCATCAGCGCCGCTCGGTCGCGAAGTCCTTCCTGTCCGACTTCCGCGACTTGAAGGTCGGCGACCACGTGGTCCACGTCGACCACGGCGTCGGCGAGTTCGTCGGTCTGCGCCAGCTCACGGTTCCCGAGACCCGCGGCCTGCACGAGTTCGTCGAGCTCCGGTACTCGCGCGGCGACAAGCTCTTCGTGCCGGTCGAGCAGCTCGAGCTGCTGCAGAAGTACACGGGCGCCGCGCATCCGAGGCTGGATCGGCTGGGCGGTACGACCTGGGCCAGGACGAAGACGCGCGTTCGCAAGTCGATGCGCGACATGACGGAGGAGCTCCTCAAGCTGTACGCGGCACGGCAGGCACTGCCGGGCCACCCATTCAGCCCCGATACGCACTGGCAGCAGGAGTTCGAGGCCGCCTTCGAGTACGAGCTCACTCCGGATCAGCAGACGGCCCTGGCCGACATCAAGCGGGACATGGAGCGGCCGTCGACGATGGACCGGCTCCTGTGCGGCGACGTCGGTTACGGCAAGACGGAGGTCGCGCTGCGGGCCGCGTTCAAGGTTTTGATGGACGGCAAGCAGGTGGGCGTGCTGACCCCGACGACGGTTCTCGCCTTCCAGCACGGAGAGACGATCCGCGAGCGTTTCGCGTCCTTTCCGGTCCGCGTCGCGGTGCTGAGCCGTTTCCTGGGCCGTGCCGAGCAGAAGGCGGTGCTGGCCGAGCTGGAAGCCGGCAAGGTCGATCTCATCGTCGGGACCCATCGGCTCCTGTCCAAGGACGTGAAGTTCCGCGACTTCGGACTGCTGATCGTAGACGAGGAGCAGCGCTTCGGCGTGGCCCACAAGGAACGCATAAAGCAGATGCGGCGCCAGGTCGACGTGCTGACCCTGACCGCGACGCCGATACCGCGCACCCTGAACATGTCACTGGCCGGGATCCGGGACATGTCGGTCATCGAGACGCCGCCCAAGGACCGGATGGCGATCCAGACCAGCGTCGTGCGGTTCGATCCGCAACTGATCGCGCGCGCCATCCGCACCGAGCTCGGTCGGGGCGGACAGGTCTACGTCGTCCACAACCGCGTCGAGTCGATCGACTCGATAGCCGGGCTGATCGGAAGGCTCGTTCCCGAGGCGAGGCTCGCCGTCGCTCACGGCCAGACGAGCGAGGTGGCGCTGGAGAAGACGATGATCGCCTTCGTGGCCCATGAGTACGACGTTCTCGTCGCCACGACGATCATCGAGAACGGCCTCGACATTCCCAACGTCAATACGATTGTCGTCAATCACGCCGAGCGCTACGGTCTGGCCCAGCTCTACCAGTTGCGCGGACGCGTGGGACGCTCCGATCGGCGCGCATACGCCTACCTGGTGGTGCCGGCGGACAACACCCTCTCGCCGGTCGCCCGAAAGCGGCTCGCGGCCATTCGCGAGTTCAGCGAGCTCGGCAGCGGCTTCCGGGTCGCGGCCCTCGACCTGGAGATTCGCGGGGCGGGAAATCTGTTGGGCTCGCAGCAGAGCGGGCACATCGAGGCCATCGGTTTCGACATGTACGTCAAGCTGCTCGAGCAGACCGTCCGCGAGCTGCAGGGCGAGGACGTGCAGGACGAGCGCAGGGCGCGCGTCAACCTCGGCGTCGACCTGCGGATCGACGAAGGCTACGTCACGGAGACCGATCAGCGGCTGGCCGTATACCGCAAGGTCGCCACGGCCTCCGACGAGCCGGCGCTGGCGGCGGCGCTCGATGAGGTCGCCGACCGCTACGGGCCGCTGCACCCGTCGCTCGTCCGCCTCGCGGAGTACGGCCGGGCCCGCGTGCGCGCAAGCGGGCTCGGGGTGGAAGCGATCGACCGGGAAGCCTCGCGGCTCGTCATACGGTTCAGGGGCGACGCGCCGATCGAGCCGGCGCGCATGGTCGAGTTCGTGCACTCGCGTCCGGGGATCGTGCTGACGCCGTCCGGGGTCGTCCGGCTGGACCTGGATGACGTGGCCGGTGCGGAGCCCCCGGGCGATGCCTCGGGATGGCGCCGCGGCGGCGTTCTTCCGGAACTGGTGCGGGATCTCGACCTGCTGGCGCGCGTCAACGCCTGGCTCGACGAGCTCGGCGAGGCCGGATGACGATTACACTTGCGGAAGAACCTGGGCTTTGGCCGCTTTGGCCGAGAGGACACGATGAGAAAGAAGATGTGGGCAGCATGTCGGCGGTGGCTTGCTCCGGTCGGCGCGAGCGTGTTGATCGCGACTCCCGCGTCGGCGCAACTGCTTGGTGGGACGTCTCCCGACACGCCGCAGGGCGAAGTCCTGCAACGCATCCTCGTCAAGGTGAACGGCGACATCATCACGCAGACCGAGCTCGAAGAGCGGCAGATCGGCCTGCTGACCCAGCGGGGGCTCCAGCCACGTTCCGATGCGGAGCTCGCGCAGGCGCTGGCGGAGGTCACGCCGGAGGTGATATCCGGCGCCGTCGACGAGCTGCTGCTGGTCCAGCGGGCGCGGGAGCTCGGCTACCAGTTCACCGACGAGCAGTTCGACGAGATCCTCTCCGATCTCATGGCCGAGAACGGCTTCGAGTCCGAGGAGCAGTTCCATGAGGCGCTCGCGCAGTCGGAAGGGATGACCCTCGAAGATCTGCGGCGCGTGATGGAGCGGCAGATCCTGATCAATCAGGTGCAGCAGATCGAAGTGCTCGGGTCCGTCACGCTCACCGAGGTGGAAGCACGCGAGTACTACGAGGCCAACCTCGACCGGTACACGGAGCCGGCGACGGTGACCATGCGGGAGATTCTCATTCGCGTGCCGGAAGGCCTCGGCGCCGCGGCCGCCGATCAGGCTCGTCTGGAGGCGGAGGAAGCGAGGCAGCGGGTGCTCGAGGGCGAGGACTTCGAGCTGGTCGCAGTGGCCGTGTCGGACGCCGCGTCCAAGGTGAACGGTGGACTGATCGGCCCGATCGACGTCTCGCTGCTGAGCAGTACGCTGCTCGATGTCCTCGGCAATACCGAAGTCGGCGAGATCACCGAGCCGCTGCAGACACCGCTCGGCTACCAGGTCTTGAGGCTCGAGACGCGGACGCAGCCGGCGCCGCGGCCGTTCGAGGAAGTCCGCGACACGATCTCCGAGAACGTGTTCAACGACCGGCGCATGGCCGAATACGGACGGTACCTGGATCGACTGCGCAGCGAGGCGGACTTCGACTGGAAGAACGAGCGGCTCAAGCAGGCATTCGACGACTACGAAGCGGTCCGCGCGGAACGACTCGCCGCCGGTGGCGAGTGACGGGACCGACTCGATCAGGAATTGCGGCGCGAGGGGAGGGGGGGCGGCCGCCCGGCAGGCGGCGCCCACGGTTCGCTGTCCGTGAGCCCCGGCCTGCCGGCGCTCGTGCGAGCGGGGAAGGTCAGGGTTCCGCAATCGGAGAGACAACGCCGGGTGGACGTGGTGCCCCCACTTCGTCACCCACGGGGATCGGCCTCGCCAGCGTGGCGATCTGGGCGTTCTCCATCCCGGGCTCTTCGATGGACGGGCTCGGAGCCACCGGCAGCGACGCTTGCCGGGACGCCTTCTCCTCGGAGGCGGCGGGCAACCCGGGGCCGGCCGCCGGCGGCCCGTCGTTGCCCGTTGATGGTGATGAATTCGAGGCCGTGGGCGGTGCCGTCTTCATGGACGGCAACGTTCCCTCGGGCTCGGAGCCGACCATCTCGATGGCTTCGGGCTGGTCGGGCGGCGACTCGGCTGCGCCGAGGGCAGCACTGTCGGGTTGGAGCGGATCGCGGCCGCCGTCACCCGCGGACGGCGCCATTTCGCCGGCGGCGGACGCAGCCTCGGGCGTCTGGTCGGTGACCGCGCTCCCCTCGTTCATCCCACCGGGACTCACGCTGCCGGTGGCATTCGCAGGCTCATCGAGGGCCGGACGGTTGTCTTCCACGAGCCGTGTGAGCTCCGTCGTGATCTCCCGCGAGATCTCACCCATCCGCACCAGCGCGATGCGACCGACCGCCTCCCGGATCGGCTCGAACACCTCGGTCAGATCCAGCTCCACACGGTTGCCGCTCTCACGCCTTTCCTGAAGCTCGGCAATCTGCTTCTCGAGCGCCAGAATCCTCTCCTGCGCGTCCAGTTGCTGCTGCAGGAGGTCGTTCCGGTTGAGCTGCATCTCGTTGGCGTTGACCAGGTAGCCGGTCCCGAAGGCGCCGCCGAGGGCGATTACCAGCAGCAGGAACTGAAGCACGAACCGCTGGAACCCTCCCGATTTCGGGGGCGGCGCGGCCGGTTTGCGGGGAGTGGGAGCGGGTGCGGTTGCGGGGCGCACCGGGGTGGCGCTTCGTTCCATTGACGGATCCGCTGGCGGTTTGGTCGACATCGTTTGCCCTCCTGATGGGTTTGACGACGGCGCCCGCCGGCTGGCTGGTACGGTGCCAGCCTGAACCCCGGAATGCCCCCGACTGGGCATGGGCGAGGCCATGGGCGCCACAAGCTCTACGCGCTTCGAACCGGAGCACCCCTAGCGGCCTGGGAGTTGCCGTTCCTGGGGCAGGTGGGCTACGAGATCTAGCAGTGCATTCATTATAGATCGGGCCAACCCGTTGTCAAGGCGGTCCGCCGGCACCTCGCCGGCGCCTCGGTCGAGGCGCCGGGACGCCGCGACGGGCGTTTTCCGGGCAGTGCGACCAAGATTGTCCTTGACCGCGGCAACGAGGGTGTCCATAATGTCTCCAGTGGGCAGCCGGTCAGTGCCCGCCCTTCCACGTAGACGGCTACTCCCAAGCCAGTCTTTAGTCGGCGTGCGTCGCCCAGCATTGCGTTGGGGAGCGGCGCGTTGATGGAGCGCGGGTCCGCTTGACGGACCCCGCCGGGCAGTGGTTCGAGCGTCCGTTCCCGCGGGACGGCCGTCGGACGAGCGCCGGAGGGCTTTGCCATGCGCTACACGGCAGCGATTCGGTTTCTGCGGTGGCGATTCAAGGAGTAGTGCGATGCTGAACGAGACAGGAGCTCGACGAGGGAGGTCCAACCCGGTCCGTGCGATCCGGTGTGTGGCCGTCCTCCTCATGTGCGTGGTCGGCGCGGCAGCGACCGCGGCGGCGGCGACCACGCCGGAGGGGACCTACCGCTGGCACGGCGAGCTGGTCGCGCTCGACGAGGCCGCGGGCACGGTGACGCTCAAGGCACCGGTGGTTGCGCCGGATGGGCTGGAAACGGCGGCCGGCGTGCAACCCGGCGAGCCTGTCGTCATCACCTGGTCGGGCTTCGAGAGTCAGGCGAGCGGTATTCGAGCGGTGGTGCGCGACGACGGCTCGGATCTCTCGGCGACCGGAGACTCGGCGGCGGCCGAGTCCGGGGCGCCTGCCGATGACGCCGAGTCGGCGGAGGCGGACGCGGCAGAGGAAGTCCGGGACTTCTTGCTGCGGGCGACGCTGGTGAGGCTCGATGCGGGCGCGGGCAACGTCACGTTCGAGGTGCCGCTGCCGGAGGAGAGCCTGGGCACCGTACGGGCGCTGACGCGCGGCGCCTGGGTCACGGGCACATCGCTGCATCGCCCGGCCGTGTCGGACGAGGCGCTGCTGGCGGTGCAGGCCTACAGCAGGTCGTTCCAGCGCTGGCCCGCGCCGGCGCGGGGGGCGACGTACCGCTGGCACGGCGAGCTGCTGGCGCTGGACGAAGCGACCGGCATCCTGACGGTGAGATCGCGCGTGGTGTCCCCGTCGGGGCTGGCCGCGTTGGCCGGGGCAGAGGCCGGCGACCGCATCGTCATCACCTGGTCGGGGTTCGAGAGCCGGGCGAGCGGCATCCGGACGGCGATGCCGGACGACGGGTCCGGCCTGTGGGGCAGCAACCGCTTCCTGCTGCAGGCGACGTTCGTCGAACTCGGCGCGGCGGGCCGCTACCTCACCTTCAAGACGAGAATGCCCCAGGAGAGCCTGGCGACGGTGCGGGCGTTGACGCGGGGGGCTTGGGCCAGCGTGAGCTCGCCGCACCACCCGGCGGATGGCGCCCCGGCGGTGCTGTCGGTCGACGCCTACGTACCGTCGCGGGAGCGTCGGCCGGCGCCGGTGCCGGGTGCGACGTACCGCTGGGACGGCGAGCTCGTTGCGCTGGACGAGGCGACCGGCATGCTGAAGGTGAAGTCGCGGGTGGTCTCGCCGGCAGGTCTGGCGGCGGTGGCCCATGCGAAGGCGGGCGAGCCGATCGTGATCAACTGGTCGGGCTACCGGAGCCGGGCGAGCGGTATCCGGTCCGCGATGCCGGACGATGCCTCCGGGTTGTGGGGCAGCAACAGCTTCCTGCTGCGGGCTACTCTCGTCGAAGCGGACGCCGAGAAGGCCTACCTGACCTTCGAGACCGCGGTGCCCGAGGACAGTCTCGCGACCATTCGGGCCCTGACCCGCGGCTCGTGGGCGAGCCTGCGGTCGGCGCATCACCCGGCCGAGGCGGAGGCCCCGGTGCTCTCGGTCGATGCCTATGTCCCGCAGCGGGAACGGCGTCCGGCACCGCTGCCGGGCGCGACGTACCGCTGGGACGGCGAGCTCGTTGCGCTGGACGAGGCGACCGGCATGTTGACGGTGAAGTCGCGGGTGGTCTCACCGGCGGGTCTGGCCGCAGTGGCCGGCGCGACAGCCGGCGAGCCCATCGTCATCACCTGGTCGGGCTACGAGAGCCGCGCGAGCGGAATTCGGACCGCGATGCCGGACGACGGCTCGGGCCTGTGGGGCAGCAACCGTTTCCTGCTGCGGGCGACGTTCGTCGAAGCCGATGCGGACGGCCGCTACCTGACGTTCAAGGCGCAGATGCCGGAGTCCAGCCTGGGGACGGTTCGCGGGCTGACGCGCGGCTCGTGGGCCAGCGTGCGGTCGGCGCATCACCCGGCCGCCGCGGACGGCGCGATGCTGTCGGTCGACGCATATGTTCCGTCGCCGGAGCGCAGGCCGGTTCCGCTGCCTGGCGCGACGTATCGCTGGGACGGCGAGTTCGTCGCGCTGGACGAGGCGACCGGTACGCTGACGGTGAAGTCGCGGGTGGCGTCGCCGTCGGGCCTGGCGGCGGTCGCCGACACCCGTGCGGGCGATCCGATCGTCATCACCTGGTCCGGTTACGACAGCCAGGCCAACGGCATCCGGACGGCGATGCCGGATGACGGCTCGGGCTTGTGGGGCAGCAACCGCTTCCTGCTCCGGGCCACGTTCGTGCGGGCCGACATGGCGGGCCGGTACCTGACCTTCAAGGTTGCGGTTCCCGAGGACAGCCTGGAGACGGCCCGCGCGCTGGCCCGGGGGGCCTGGGCGAGCGTGACGTCACCGCATCACCCGGCGGACGCTGCTCCGGCGGTGATGACCGTCTCCGCCTACGCCGCTCTGCGAGCCGCGGATCGGGCTGCGCAGTGACGCGGCGCCGGAACTAGTTTCGTGCGGCCCTCCGGTGTGGGGTTCGCGGCGTCCGCCGCGAACCCCACAGCCTCTCTCGCCCCCCTTGCCTGCGGCAGAATCTTCCCGACGTTCGCGTCGGCCGACACACGCGAGAAGCCGGAGCATCTAGAATGGATCCCGCTCCATGAGGATCGGCTCCGTCTCTCTCGCGCACCGCTACGCTCTCGCCCCCATGGCGGGCATGACCGATACGGCCTTCCGCCGCCTCGTGAAGGCGCGCGGCGGATGCGGCCTGGTGGTTACCGAGATGGTCAGCTCCGAAGGGCTGGTTCGCGGTATCGACCGCACGCTCGAGTACGCGGAGTACACCGAGGCCGAGCGACCGGTGTCGATCCAGATCTTCGGCGGCGATCCCGGGAAGATGGCGGCGGCGGCGCAGATCGTGGAAGCGATGAGGGCGGACATCGTCGACGTCAACATGGGCTGCCCGGTTCCGAAGATCGCAAAGCACAACGCCGGGTGCAGCCTGATGCGCGAACCGGCGCATGCAGCGCGGATCGTGCGGGCGATGACCGCCGCGGTCGATATCCCGGTGACCGTGAAGATGCGGGCCGGCTGGGACGACGGCAGCATCAACGCGCCGGCGATGGCGTGCAGGATGGAAGACGCGGGGGCGGCCGCGGTCGCCGTCCACGGACGCACCGCGAAGCAGTCCTACTCCGGTGAGTCCGACTGGGGCTTGATCCGCACGGTCGCGGCGCAGGTGGCGATTCCGGTGCTGGGCAGCGGCGATTGCGTGACGCCGGAGCAGATGGTCGAGCGGAGTCGCGCGGGCGTGTCCGGCGTCCTGGTCGGTCGCGGCGCGTTGCGCAACCCGTGGATATTCCAGCAGGCTGCCGCGCTGGCCGCCGGGCAGCCCGTGCCCGAGGTGTCGCCGGCCGAGCAGGGCCGCTTCCTGCTCGAGTACATCGATCTGCTGTTGCGCGAGGGGGTCGACGAGTCGCGCGGGTTCCGGCACCATGCGCCGGGAACGGCCGCGCCCCGCGTACGCCCGGTCCGGCCCGCGCGCAGCCGCGAACGGTGGGTCGTCAACAAGCTGCGGGCGCTCGGCTCCTGGTACACGAAAGGTCTGTACGGCGGCTCGCACTTGCGGACGGCCATCAATCAGGCGGAGTCCGTCGAAGCCCTGCGCGGCATCATCTCCACGCATTTCCTGGAGCCGGCGGGCGACGCGGTCGCCTGATCGTGCCATGGCGGCCCGGCGCGTGCGCGACATCGACTGGACGTGCTGGCGCGCCGTCGATCCGGCTACGCTCGTCTTCGTGGTCAAGGACCGGCGCATCCTGCTGATCCGCAAGAAGCGGGGACTCGGGGCGGGCAAGATCAACGGCCCCGGCGGCCGGCTGGAGCCGGGCGAGTCGTTCGACGCCTGCGCGGTTCGCGAGGTGCGCGAGGAGTTGCGGGTCACGCCGCTGCGCCTGGAGATGCTGGGCCGGCACGGCTTCCAGTTCGTGGACGGCTATTCGACGTTCGTGCACGTCTATCGCGCGGCGGATCTGGCCGGCACGCCCACGGAGACCGACGAGGCGCAACCGCTCTGGTTCAAGCTCGACGCCATACCATTCGACCAGATGTGGGAGGACGATCGCTACTGGCTGCCCCTGGTCATCAGCGGCCGGCGGTTCACCGGGCGCTGGATCTTCGATGGCGACCGCATGCTCGACCACACCCTCGACGTCGTGTAGCCCGAAAATCGTCGTCTGCGGCTCCGATTTCCGCCCAACCGGGCCGGACTGGGAGTCTACGCCGTTATCTACGACGCAGACTCCCAGCAGCCCGCGCAAGCGGTGTGCGGATTGGGGTTGGCGCGGCGCAACCGGTGACGTATCATGCGGATCTCTGCCCGTGGAGGCCGGGTTTCGTCTGCCTGGAGCCCGGCAGACCGGAGGGTCACGTGACACGACAGATACTCTTCGCGATTGTCCTGCTGATCGGGAACGCCGCCCTTGTCGGCGCCACCGACGAAGGCGCCGGGCCCGAATCGTGGCAGAACGATCTGGCGCCCATCACCGCCGGGGACTGGGACTACCGGAAGGCGGCGCACCTGCTGGAGCGCGCCGGGTTCGGCGGGACCCCGTCGGAAGTGGAGCGTCTGGCCGGAATGACGCCGGCCGCCGCCGTCGACTGGCTGGTCGACTACCAGCAGCATGCCGACACGCTCGAGCCGTTCAACGCGTCCCCGATCTGGGATCCGGGCATGGACCCGTTTCCCAAGAGCCGGGCCGAAGCGGTACGTATCGGGCGCGAGCGCGGCGAGGCGATGGGCGTGAACGTGCTGGCGGAAGGCGAGTCGCGCCGTCTGCAGCCGGTGGTCAACAAGTTCTTCTACGGACTCCGCGCGAACGCCATCGAGACGCAGAGGCTGGCCACGTGGTGGGGCGAGCGGATGCTCACCACGACTCGCCCCCTTGAGGAGAAGCTCACCCTGTTCTGGCACGGGCACTTCGCGACGGGTAACACGAAGGTCCGCGACACGCGGATGATGCTGCAGCAGAACGAGATGCTGCGGGCCGACGCCAACGGGAGCTTCGAGGATCTGCTGATGGGGATCCTCAGGGACCCGGCGATGCTCGTCTACCTGGACAACGGCGAGAACGTCAAGGACCACCCGAACGAGAACTTCGGGCGCGAGCTGCTGGAGCTGTTCAGTCTCGGCGTCGGCAACTACACCGAGCGGGACATTCGCGAGGGCGCGCGCGCGTTCACGGGCTGGACCAACGACGTCCTGGAGTTCAAGTTCGACGCCGAGCAGCACGACTTCGGGGAGAAGACGTTCCTGGGACAGACCGGTCCGTTCGACGGCGGCGACATCATCCGAATCATTCTGGAGCAACCTGCCGCAGCCGAGTTCATGAGCGGCAAGCTCTACCGCTACTTCGTCCGCGAGGAGCTCGACGAGGCGGTCCGGACGGAGTTGGCGGCCACGTTCCGGGATGCCGACCATGCTCTGAAACCGCTGCTCCGGAAGATATTCCTCTCGCGCGACTTCTACAGCCCGGCGTCGTACGCCACCCAGATCAAGAGCCCGGTGCACCTGGTGGTGTCGACGTACCGCAAGCTCGGGCTGACCGCGCTGCCGACGGTCCCGGACTTCAACCGGCTCGTCGCAGGCCTGGGTCAGACGCTCTTCAACCCGCCGAACGTGGCGGGCTGGGCCGGTGGCCGCACCTGGGTCACGCCCGCGACGCTGCTCCAGCGCGGCAATCTCTTCCGCGACGTGCTGTATCCCGACACCGACGGGTTCTGGGCGCCCGACCGCGCCGTGCCCGGCATCTACCGGCAGGTGGAGCAGCGCCTTGCGCAGGGCATGAACATCACCGCGGCCACACAGGAGGGAGACGCCGAGTCGAGCCGGCTCGTGGACCGCGACGAAGACTACAACACGCGCTACGGCGGCTACATGGGGTACCTGATGGCGTTCGACAAGCTGCATCCGATCCCGCGCCGGGTGGCCGACCTGGACATGGTTCGGTTGCTGTCGGACGCGGGCGTGTCCGAGGCCGGGGATGTCGTCGATCACCTGATTCGCCGATTCCTGCGCGTCGAGTTGAGCGGTACGGACCGCGCGGTGCTCGTCGACTTCCTGCGGGACGAGCTCGGGAGCGACCGGGTCGAGTCGGACACGCCACAGACCGAGGCGGCGTTGCGGTCGCTGCTGTATCTCGTCCTGAGCACGCCGGAGTATCAACTGGCCTGATGCGGAAGAGAGCGAGGGCCGAAAGAGACACACGGGCGGCTTGCCGCTGAAGCCGCGGAGTGGGGGGCAACGATGGCGCGATTCAAGTGTGGATGTTCGCGGCGTGAGTTCCTGGTCAAAGGCATGTACGGCCTGGGCGTCGGGGCGACGCTGCCGATGCTGCTCAACCGGACCTCGGCCGCCCTGGCGGCGAAGGCCCTCGAGGGCACGAGCATGGAGACGAGTCCGGAGCGCATCCTCGTGGTGGTCGAGCTCTCCGGCGGCAACGACGGCCTGAACACGGTGGTGCCCTACGGCGACGACGAGTACTACCGGGTGCGGCCGACCATCGGCATTCCCAGGTCCGAGGCGATCGCAATCGAGGACGGCTACGGGTTCCACCCGTCGCTCGTCGGCTTCGAACGACTGTACAAGGACGGGGAGATGGCGGTCGTCCACGGCTGCGGCTACGACAACCCGAGCCTGTCGCACTTCTCGTCGATGGGCTACTGGCACACCGGCGTGCCGAACGGGGGCGAGACGCTCGGCTGGCTCGGGCGGCTGGCGGACGGTGCCTACGACCACGACGCGCAGGGCAACCGCATCGTGAACATCGGGACGCGGCAGTCGCTGGCGGTTCGCAGCCGCCACCACTCGCCGCTCGTGTTCAACGATCCGCGCACGTTCCGCCGCGAGGGGGCCGAGAGCGAGAAGGGCGCGCTCGCCGACATGACCGCCGATGGCGCCGGCGGCAACGCAACGCTGGAGTTCCTGGCCGCCACAGCGCAGAATGCGGCGGAGAGCTCGGAGTTCGTCCGGCAGGCTGCGGCCGCCTACCGGACGCCTGTCGACTACGGCATCGGCGGGCTGTCGGGACAGTTGCGCCAAGTGGCCTCGCTGATTCACGCGGAGATGCCGACACGCATCTACTACGTGCGTACCAGGGCAACTCGTTCGACACGCACGTGCATCAGGCGGACCCGCACGCGCGGCTCCTCGCCTACACCGCCGACGCGGTGCGCGGCTTTACCCGGGACCTCAAGCGGGTCGGCCGCGCCGACGATGTCGCGATCGTGATGTTCACGGAGTTCGGGCGCCGCGTGGAGGAGAACGGCAGCCTCGGTACCGACCATGGCACGGCGACGCCGATGTTCATCGTGGGCAACCACGTCAAGGGCGGGCTCTACGGCAAGCACCCGAGCCTGACCGACCTCGACGACGGAAACCTGATCAAGACCACCGATTTCCGTCGCGTCTACGCGACCATGATGCAGGAGTGGTTGAAATTCGACGGCTCGTCGGCGGTGCTGAAGGGATCGTTCGACCCGCTCGGCGTCTTCGCCTAGTCGGGGTGGCGGTTCGCGCTCGGCGCCGGGGCGGGGCATCCTCCCCGCCTCGGTTCCACCTCTGGCCCGGTCACAACCAGCGCTTCGTCTTCTCGATCAGGGTCGTGCGCTTGAGGCCGAGCAGTTGCGCGGCCTGCTGCTTGTTCCCCGCGGTGCGCTCCAGCGCCGCGTCGATCAAGGCGCGCTCGATCCGCTGCAGGTGCTCCCCGAGGTCCAGGCCGGCCTCAGGAAGGGAGATCGCCGGGTCGAGCGGCCCCTCGACCGCGGGCTGCATCTCGCTCGGCAGGTCGGTGGTGTCGATGTGCGAGCGCCCCGGACTGAGCGCCAGGGCGCGCTCGATGGCGTTCTCGAGCTGCCGCACGTTGCCCGGCCACCGGTAGGCCATCATCCTGCGCATTGCGTTCTGCGACACGGCGACGCCGCGGCGCGGCGGTGTCTGCGCCGCTCCGATCCGCTCGACGAAGTCCCGGACGAGCAACGGGATGTCCTCGCGGCGCTCCCGCAAGGGCGGGAGGTGGATGGGAATGACGTTGAGCCGGTAGTACAGGTCCTCCCGGAAGTGTCCCTCCTCGACCAGGCGCATGAGATCGCTGTTGGTCGCCGCGATCACGCGGACGTCGACCCGCCGCGTCTCGTTGCCGCCGACGCGCTCGAACTCGCGCTCCTGCAGGGCGCGCAGCAGCTTGGCCTGCAGGCTCGTACTCATCGTGCCGATCTCATCCAGAAACAGGGTGCCGCGATGCGCCTGCTCGAGCCGGCCCGGACGGCTCGTGAAGGCGCCGGTGAACGCGCCGCGGACATGTCCGAACAGCTCCGCCTCGAGCAGCGCGTCGGGAATGGCGCCGCAGTTGATCGCCACGAACCGCTGATGGCGGCGGGGGCTGTTGTGGTGGATGGCTCGGGCGACCAGCTCCTTGCCGGTTCCGGTCTCGCCCGTGATCAGGATCGTGCTCGCCGTGGCGGCTACCGTCTCCAGGAGCTGGAAGAGGTCCCGCATCGGACGACTGCGTCCGACGATGCCCTCGAACCGATAGCGCTCCTGAAGCTGTGACCGCAGGTACTCGTTCTCCGACTTCAACCGCTGCTGCTCGAGCGCCGTCGAAAGGATGTGCAACAGGTGGTCGAAGGGAAACGGCTTCATGACGAAGTCGGTCGCCCCGCGCTTGATGGCGGAGACCGCGTCCTGGACGGTGCCGTAGCCGGTGACGACCACGGCCACGATCTCCGGATACCGCTCGAGCGCGAGCTCGACCACCTCGGCGCCGTCGATGCCGGGCAGGCGCAGGTCCGTGATGACCGCGTCGAAGGCGAAGTCGGCCAGCAGGTCGCAAGCGACCTCGCCGCTCTCGGCTTCCGTCACGCGGTAGCCGTGCTCGACGAGCCGCTCGGCGGTTGCCTCTCGCAACGGCTCCTCATCCTCGACGAGGAGCAGGTGACGTTCGGTCTGCATCACGGGGCTGTCGACTCGGCGATGGAAGTGTCGGTATTTTGACCCCCGCATGAGGGGCGGTCAAGCTGCCGATTGCGATGCAGATTCGGACCGTACCGTCGAGCGTGCGTTTCCTCCGCATGGCGGCCGGCGCGCTGCCCGACAGGCGTCAGATTATTGACGGCCGAGGGGCTCGCACTGTCAACCGTATGACGGTCGATCAGTTGCGGCGGCGGGCAGGCGGCGTCGTCCGCGCTGTGCAGAAATCCTGTAAACCACTCATCCCAATACAGTTATAGAATCTGTCCAGCGCGCGCAGGCACCTGTGCGAGGCGGCTCTTCGTGTTGGCACGGCCATTGCCTTCTCATGGGGGCATGGAGAACTTCACACGAACCAAGACACAGCAGGATCTCATCGAGGCCGGGGTGCCGTTCGTCGGCGCGATGGCCCGGCGTCTGGCGGCCTCGATGCCGCATTCGATTGATCTCGGCGATCTCGTACAGGACGGAATGCTCGGCCTGATCGACGCGGTGGAGCGATTCGACGAGGCACGGGGCATCAAGTTCGAGACATTCGCCGAGCGGCGCGTGCGTGGCGCCATGATCGATGCCTTGCGGCGGGGGGCCTGGCCGCGCGGCATCCGGCGCGTGCGACGCGAGCTCGAGACGGCGCGGCAGAAGCTGCGCAACGAGCTTGGCGGCGAGCCGTCACTGTCCGACCTGGCCAATCACATCGGGACCGACGAAGCCGCGCTCGGCCGCACGATCAAGCGGATCAACATCATCGAGTCCACCTCGCCGCTGGCGACCGCCGACACGGTGGAGAATGCGGATCTGCCGCCGGTGCTCACACCGGCGGAGTCGCCGGCCCCCGACAAGGTCTGCGAGGAGACGGAAGTAAACGACCGCGTGCGCGCGGCGATCGCCGCCCTGCCGGGCCGGGAACGCAAGATCATCGAACTGTACTACTACGGCGATGCCACGATGAAGCAGATTGGCGCGGCGATAGGCGTCAACGAGTCGCGCGTGTCGCAGCTTCACGCGCGGGCGATTCGGCGGCTGCGGGAGCATCTCGCGCCGGACCTTGCGCCGGAGCAACTGAGAGCGACGCTGGCCGCACCGGGAACCACCCCGCTGCTTCACGGCCGAACCAGGATGCGTATGGCGAAGGCGGAATTGACGCAGGCCGTTCCGCTCCGCGCCTCGGCTACGAGGCAGTGAACCGCCCCGCGCTGACCTCTCGCGCCGCGCGCAGCAGGTCGGCCAACCGATACGGCTTCCGGAGCCATCGACAGCCGCTGTCTTCGAGAAACGCCTCGGCATCGGCGGCGATGATGTCGCCGGTGACGAACACGATCCGCCGGCTCAGGCCCGGCATCGTGGCGGCGACGGCCCGGTAGAAGGCCTGCCCGTCGAGGCGGGGCATCTTCAGGTCACAGATCACGAGGTCGTACCGCCGAGACCGCACGCGCTCGAGGGCCGACTGACCGTCCGCGGCGCGGTCGACCACGAAGCCTGCGTCCGCCAGCGCGTCGCTGACGGCCTCCGCGAGCGCAGGCTCGTCCTCGACGACGAGTACCGCGGAGCCGCGCGCATCCGCCGCCGGCTCCTGCGGTGCTGGCGGCGGATCGGGCCGGGGCCGGCCGGCGCCCGCCGGCAGTCGCACATAGAACGACGCGCCGTGTCCCGGCATCGATTCCATCCGAAGCACGCCGCCGTGGTCCTCCACGATCCTGCTGGCGACCGTCAGCCCGAGTCCCGTTCCCGTCCCGGCCGACTTCGTCGTGAAGAAGGGATCGAAGATTCTCGGCCGGACATCGTCCGGGATTCCAGGACCGTCGTCGTTGATTTCCAGCACCACGTAGTCGGCGGCGGCCTCGTGCCACGTGCGGACGATGAGCGTGCCGCGTCCGCTGGTCGACGACATGGCCTGCTCCGCGTTGATCAGCAGGTTGAGCAGTACCTGCTTCAACTGATGCGCGTCGGCGAACACGTGCGGGAGGCCGGTCGCCAGTGCGTCTATGGTCGCGATGTTCGAGACCCGTTGATCGTACGTCCGGAGCGACAGCGTCTCGCGGACTACCTGATTCAGGTCGACCATCCCCCGTGTCGTGTGATGCTTGCGCGCGAACGTCAGCAGGTTGCGGACGATCTTGGCGGCCCGCTCCGATTCGCTCAGGATGATGCCGATCCCGCGTTTCGTCAGAGAATCGAGTGAGCGCCCGGCGAGCCGCTCCGACCAGGTCAGAATCGTGGCCAGCGGGTTGTTCAGCTCGTGGGCAACCCCCGATACGGTCTGACCGAGCGCCGCCAGCTTCTCGCTCTGCAGCAGCTCGTGATAGATGTCGCGGCCCTGTTCCGCCATCCGACGCCGCTCCGTCACGTCCCGGAGCAGGGCATCGATGCGAACCGGTTCCGTATCGGCTTGCGCGACGAGCTGCGCGGTGACCTCGACCCAGATCGGTTTGTCGTCGACCCGCCGCAACCGGAGCAGGTAATCGGTAACGGCGCCGTCGCGCGTCAGACGCTCGACGAATCCGCGCCGCGCCTCAGGATGGACGAACCGGTCGTCGTCGAAGGGACGAACCTCGCAACTGTCGACTTCCGGTGGGAAGCCGAACATGAGCTTCAAGTGGGGATTCGCGCCGAGGGTCGCTCCCTCGCCGTGACGCGGCAGGGTGCCGAGATAGATCCCCTCATGGACGATCTCGAAGAACCCGGCAAGCGCAGCGTGCAGCGCGACGGCTGGCGTGTGTCGTGCGGCGCTCGGCGACACCGCCGATTATACCGTCATACCTTGCGATGGTTCACGACCCGGCCGGCCGCGGAGCGGGAATCAGCGTCGGCGGCTCCGATTCCCGCCAGCCAAGCCTGCCCAGGTGTCCGCGCCCGCTTCTACCGACGCCGGCGCCTAGTTCGCGGGCGCGGGCGGATGTGGAGTCGGCGTCTGCCGTTCGTAGGCGGCGTACTTGGATTCGACCGCGGTCCTGATGTCTTCGACCCGCGCTCCGGAAGCCCGCATCTGCATCGCGTCACGCGCCACATCGATACAGACGATGCATGCCATGCCGTGCGTGTCCCACTCGCGGACGCTGCCGTCCGGGTTGCGCGACTGCACGAAACAGTCGGCGTTGCGCTTGTGGCCCCGGGTCTCGCACCCGCAGAAGCAGGGAACGTACTCCAGCACGTGGGGATTCTGGGCCGCGAAGATGTACGCGTCCCGGATGATCTGTGGCGAACGGGGCACGAGATTCGACACGAGGGGCAGTGGCGGCAGCGCCGCATCGGCCCGCGGTATGGGCGTCGGTTCACCCGCGGGTGGAGGGGCTGGCCGCTCCGCCGGGCTTGCCGCGCCGTCCGCCTCCGACGTGGCGGAGGCGACGTCGCTCTCCGGGGCCGCCGGGTTGTCGCCGCTCGAGGGGAGCAACGCCAGCGCGGCCGCGACGGCCACCACGACGACACCGCCGATCAGGATCCAGGGAGGCCCGCCGGCCGTCGGAGCCTCGTCGCGGACCGGCACGTTCGACACACGCGATCTCTTTCGCCCACCCATGGGGCCGATTCTAGCACGCGGCGAGGTCGACCGGGGTCCGGCTACCGCGGTCCGAGAGCGAAGGTCATCGTGCCGTCGATGACGATGTCGTCGCCGACCCGAGCAAAGCCCTTCAAGCGCCCCATACGACTCCGCAGGCGGACGACCTCGGCTTCGATCACCACCACGTCGCCCGGATGCACCGGACGCAGGTAGCGCACGCGCTCGATGCCGGTGAAGAACGGCAGCTTCTGGCGGTTCTCGGGCTTGGCCAGAATCAGAATTGCGCCGACCTGCGCAACCGCTTCGGTAAGGATTGTCGGCGGCAGAACGGGTGACCTGCCCCGCCGGTCGGCGAGGTACCTCTCGTTCAGCGAGACGTTCTTGATGCCGACGATGCGCTTGTCGAGCTCGAACTCCGTGATGCGATCGACCAGCAGGAAGGGATAACGGTGCGGGAGGATACGCTCGATGGCCGCGTTGTCGAGCGGAAGCGTCAAGCCTGTAGTCACGTCACGAGTATATAGTCGGCGCCGGTTCCGCGCTGCAACGATTGGGGAATGGCCGCGACGAAGCCCTGGTGCCCGACGGATGCGGGATGCGGCGATGCCAGCGCCTGCCTGTGAAGTGCATCCCGCGAGCTTCGTGCGGCCACGGTATCTACTATCAAGATGCGTGCCGACAGGCCGGCCGACTGGAATCCCCGAGGAATCGGCCGCTGCGGTCCGGGCGCTTCGACGGAGCGTCCTCTCCTGGCGAATCGGGTGACCTCTCGAACGGTCGCTTCGCAGTCCTCGGTGAAACCCGCGTAGCACCGAGGAGCGGCGAGGCGCCAAGCTGGCAAGGCGCGACGAGGGAGCATATTGGGCATATTCGACCGAGGAGCAACGCTGACCAGACGGGATGCATCGCTGCTCGAATGCAGCGGGGCTCTTGCCACGGGCTGCTAGGCGGGCGCCCGGCCCGAGGAACTTCTCGCCGGATCCGCGGCGACCAGCGTGGCGAGTTGCGCGGCGACGATGGTGGCTGCCGATTGCACGGCGTCACTGGCCTCCCACCCGTCGTTCACTTCGAGGGTCATGACCCCGGGCCGATCGTCGGGGGACACCAGCGGCGCAGCGATCGCGCCCGGTGCTTCCGCGTCGCCCGGAAAGACGTGCATCTGCGCGTCGCGGTAGGCGGCCGCGGTGACGTTGTCCCCATCGCACGCGATCGTGCCCAGCCGCGACAATGCCGCCGCGGGATACCCATGGCTGATGGCCGGGCGAAGCGCGTTGCCGGTCTCATCCCGGACCCAGACGATGATGCAGCTCGCGTTCAGCAACTGTGCAGCGCGCGCGAGCAACGGCGGCAAGTCGGCCGCGGTCGCGGAGCGGCCCAGATCGGTGCACAGATCGGCGGCCAGTCTCAGGTCGGGCTCCGGCGTGTCCGGCCGAGGGTCGACCACCGTCCGTGGCGCGGTCGTCCCCTCTTGATTGTCGGGTTCGAAGTCGAGGAAGAGTCGACCTTCCGGCATTGCCGGCGCCGGGGCCTCGGCCGCCTCGGCCGGAGCGTGCGTGGCGGTGGAGCGCCCGGGCAGCAATGGCGACAGCAGGAGCGCGAACAGCACGCCGGTTCCCAGCGTCGCACCGACTGCCGCGATCTGCGACTGCTCCTGACCGTCTGCGGCGGCGTCACGCGCCTCGCGCTCGACGAGCCGCGCGCGATCGACCTGATCCGCCGCGGACCGCCCCAGCTCCAGGCCGTCCGCGAAGATCAGGTCGGACGCCGTCAGCTCCTGCCCGTCCTCCGCGTGATCACGGGCCCGCGCGTCCATTCGCGCCAGTGCCGCCAGCAGCGAGGCGGCCTCGTCGAGGGCGGCGGCAGCGGCAGGCAGAGTCGATGCTGCAGACAGATCGGACAGGTCGGCCGCGCCCGCCTCGAGCCGTTCGGCGACGTCGGCCACCCAGTAGCTCCGGTCCTGTCCGACCGCGACGTAGGCCTGCTGCGCAGCGCGCAATTCGGCCATGGAGACGGTGAGCGCCCAGGCCCGCGCGTCGAAAGCCCGAGCCTCCCGCCGCGACTCGCCGATCCGTTGTCCGGTGAGGAAAGCGTAGAAGCCCGATGTGACGCTCGCTCCCGACAAGAGGATCAGCAGCGCTACTCTGAGCCACAACCGGTGCATGAATGGTCCTACTATAGCACCAGCCCTCCCAGGGCGACCGACGAGGGGCGCTGACCGGTCGGCGCGATCGGCCGATACAAGTACCCATGGCGACAGGGGCCGGCATCATCATCAACCCGGTAGCCGGACCGCGCCGCCGGCGCACGGCGGCGGACGCCGCCCGGTGCGCCGAGGCTGCCCTGAGAACGTGCTCGATGGACGGCGACGTACGCATCACCGAACAGCGTGGGAACGCGCGCACGCTCGCCCGCTCGATGATCGCGGACGGCGCCGAGACGGTTGTCGCGTGGGGAGGCGACGGCACCATCAACGAGGTGGCGGCCGAGGCGGCGGCGTCGGAAACCGTGCTGGGGGTGGTGCCCGGCGGGTCGGGCAACGGGTTCGCGCGCGGCCTGGGGCTCGAGCGCCGCGCCGAAGCTGCCCTGCGCACGGCGCTCACGGGTCCGGTGCGGCTTATCGACACCGGTGAGATCGACGGCCGCGTCTTCGTCAATGTCGCCGGTATCGGTTTCGACGCCCACCTGGCGCGGACGTTCAATCGGCTCACGCGCCGGGGCGCTCCGGCGTACGTCCGGGCCGGCGTCCGGGAGTTGCGGGCCTATCGCGCGGAGACCTATACCGTTCGCACTGCGCAGGATTGCTTCACGATGCCGGCGTTTCTGGTGGCTGTCGCGAACTGCCGGGAGTACGGCAGCGGTGCCGTCATAGCGCCGCTCGCGCGTCCCGACGATGGCCGGCTCGATCTGGTCTGCATTCCGGCGCGGCCGGTGCCGTGGCTGCTCCTGCGGTCGTTCCGGCTGTTTGCGGGGACGATCGACCGGCTGCCGGGAATTCGGTGTGTGTCGGAAAAGACGATCGAGCTGACCGCCGAGCGCCCACTCGCGTTTCACGTCGACGGCGAGGTCCACGCGGGCGGATCCTGCCTGCGCGTCCGCGTGGTGCCGTCGTCGCTGCGCGTGCGCGTTCCGGCGGTCACTCGGCGCTGACGCCGCCTCCGGAACCGTCGAGCACCCGGAGGATCGCGTACGCCGGCAGGCCGATCGCTTCGAAACGCTCCATGACCTCCCGCGCCGGCGACACCCCGAGATCTTCCGCCTGGAACTTGACCTTTATGTAGTCCTCGAGTGCCGCCTGCACGCCGGCCGCCTGGAGCGTGGTCCGGTCCATGGTCAGGCAGTTCTTGCACCAGGTCGCCCAGACGTCGACGAGCACCGGCTTGCCTTCGGCCTCGGCGGCGGCAAGTCCCTGGGCGAGCGACGGGTACCAGCCTTCGCCGACGAGTTCCTCGACACTCTCCGCGACCAGCTCGGGGTCGACCCACCGCTGGCTGAACAGGCCGTAGGACAGGTAGCCGTAGTAGATGGCCGTGCCCAGAATGAAGACGCCGAAAGCCTGCTTGACCCGTACCATCCAGGGGCCTGGTTTCGGCATGAACGTCAGGCCGGCGCCGGCCACGGGCCAGGGGATGGCCATGCCGATGCCGAGCACGAACGGCAGTGCGAGCGCCAGCGTGGTGCCCGTGCCGTAGAGGTTGCTGGAGAAGACGATGACCTGGATCACGACCGGCGCCACGCACGCGCCCGCGAGGAGCGCCGCCACGCCGCCCATGCCGAACGCCAGCAGGAACGAGCCCCGGCCTGACGAGGCGCCCGTGAACCGGCCCTGGAAACGCGAGAAATCGATCGTGAAGACGTCGAACATGGCCAGGGCCAGCACGATGAAGAGAGACGCGATGCCCAGGTTGAACCACGGCGAGGCGTTGATCGTCCCGAACGTGCCCGCGGTCAGGATCACGGCGAGACCGAGAACGCCGTACACCAGCGCCATGGCGAGCCCGTAGGTGCTGCCGAGCGCGAAGCCGCGCAGACGTGAGCCGGCGCGGGCGCCCGCCCCGATGATCGCCAGGTTGATGGGGATCATCGGCAACACGCACGGGGTCAGGTTCAGGGCGAGCCCGCCGATCAGGATGAGGGCGAGTACGGCGAGCGGGCCCCGGCCTTCGAACCAGCCCCGCTCGGCCTCGCCCGATTCCGCGCGGCGGATGAACTCGAGGAACTGCTCCTCGTTCAGGTACCCGCCGGTGGCGGCCGCGACCTCGAACCGATCGAGGCGCGCGAGCACGTCGCTCTCGTCGACCGGCTCGGCCGGAGCCGGAGGGGAGCCGGGTCCCGTGGGATCGCCGCCGCCGACTGCGGCGGCGAAGGCCATCCGGTCGAACCGCTCGACATCCGTGAAGCTGCGTGCCTGCCCGCCCGGGGCGACGCGCACCTGGAACTCGAGCCGCTCGGTCGCCGGGATGTAGCACATGCGCTCGTCGCAGGCCTGATACCGGAGGGAGGCCGGCACGGCGTAGCTGCCCGGCGCCACGTCCGGATCGATGGCCAGGGCGACGCCGATCGCGAAGCTCTCCTCGTAGACGGCCAGCGGCTTGTCCGCCCCCTGCTGCTCGAGCAGAATGGGCTCGGGCCAGGCGAGGCCCTCGACCGCCATGCCCGCGGGCGGTTCCACCGTGAGCACGGTGGGGATCAGGAAATCCTCCAGGGGCTCGTTCGAGTTCACGTGAAGGCCGCTTCCCGCGGGCTGGAGCCGGGCGTCGAGCGCGACCCGGTGCGTGGCGCCGGCGTGCGCGACGTCGGCCTCCGCAACGGTGGCCAGCTCGATCGAGATCCGCCCCGGCTGCGTCGCGGCGCCGTGCGGAGCCGCCAGAATCGCTGCGCCAACGGCGCCGCACGACCAGACGGTCCGGCGCATGCGCCTACCCCACCTCGACAAGCGCTGCTCCATCCTCGTTGACCTCCACGTCCCGAAGCCGGCCACGCAGCGGCACGCGCACCTCGGTCACCTCGCCGGCGACCGGTACGACCACCGTCTCGTAGTCGTTCCCTCGATAGCGAAGCGTGACGGTAATCGGCACCTCGAACAGCTTTCCCCGCTGTTCGAAGCGCAGAACCGCGTCCCGGCCGCCCGACCCGGACTCTGTCCGGTAGCTGAACGTGACATCGGGCAGGTCGTCCTCGTGGATCCAGCGCTCGAAGAATGCCTCGAGCGAGCGGCCGGATTCCGCCTCGAATGCCCTGATCAGGTCGTCGGTGCCCGCTTTGCGGAAACGCATCTCGTTGTAGTACCGCCGGACGCCGCCGAAGAACACCTCGTCGCCGAGGAGGCGCCGCAGCATGTGCAGCACCATCGCACCCTTGTTGTAGACGAGGGCGCGAAAGACCCGCGGCTCTTCCTCGATCCGCCCCAGGCGGTTGCCGAGATACACCGGGCCCTGGCCCGAATGCCGCAGGCTCCAGCGCCGCATCTGCGTGAGCACTTCGGAGAAGATCTCCGACCCGTTGCGGTGCTCGGCGTATAGCGCCGCGAAGTACTGCGAGAGGCCCTCGCTCAGCCACTGCTCGTGGTAGTTCTTCCACCCTACCGCCTGGCCCCACCACTGGTGCGCAAGCTCGTGGGCCAGGAAGAAGGCGGGATACCGGCTGAAGGCGACCGGATCGGTGCGCCACGACACCATGCTGCCCGGCGCCATCGGCAGCGGCTGGTTCAGGACGGCGAAGTAGGCCGGGCTGTGGCCCCCCGGCAGGAGTGCGTCGGTCAGGGCGAGCGTGAACGTCGGGTACGGCACGTCTCCCACGAGAGACGCGTAGAAGCCGAGAATGTCCGCGGCGGTCTCGTAGTAGTCGACTATCCGATCCCGGGTGCGCGCGGTCGACGTCACGGTGAGCGACACGCTGTCGTAAGACACCCCCCGCCTCGCCGGATCGGCCGCCTCGGCCCGCGGCTCCAGGGTCACCAGACGCGGATCGGCCTCGTCCGGGGAGAAACGGCTGATGACACAGGAGAGATATCGCGCCGGCTGGAGCGTGACGTAGCGGAAGCGGCGCGTTTCGGCGCCGGGCTCGGCCGGGGGCAGCGAGTCGGACGCGTTCGATTCCGCCGGCTCGCCGCTCGCGACGACGCCGTAGTCGAAAGGCACCGTCAGATCCATCGTCGCCGTCGCGTAGTCCGACGTGCTGCCGCGGGGGTACCAGTGCGTCGCGCTGCTGTATATGTAGCGGCGGGCGGCAACCCCGAACGGCGTGACGGCGCCCACGGCGTCGAGACCGAAACCTCTCCGCCCCAGCCAGTTCTCCTGGAGCTCCTGTGCCTGGAGCAGCCCGGAATACTCCACTTCGAGCGTGAACTCGGCGCCGACGGGCGGGACGCCGCTCGGCAGGCTCACGACCACGTTGTCTCTCCCCCGCATGCGGAAGAAAAGCAGCGGACCCAGCTCCCTGGAAACCACCGAGTGCACGTCGAGATCCTCGGCCAGGCGCAGGGTCATCGACGTCAGGTTGGATCCGGTGACGCGGACGGCCAGCCGCGCCCGGCCGATGATGAAGCAGCCCCGCAGCCGCGGCCGCGACCGCAAGGACTCCCGCTCGACCCCGCCGGGCTGAAAGCTCGCCGCGATCTGGTAGTCGAGGATGTCGTACGCGACGCCGTCGTCCTCGCTGAAATAGCGGCCCTGCGTCGCGCGCTTCCTCGCCGACGGGTAGAGCGCGATGATGCGCTGGGTCTCCCGCTCGTAGAGCGACACGTCCTCCGGTTGATTCGCGGACTGCGCAAAGGTCAGGGTGCCGTACCGTTCGGTGCGCATGTCCGCGATGAAGTCGCCGCCGCCGGGGGTCAGGGACCAGGCCTTGTCGCTGAGGTCGCCGAGATCGATTCCGAACGACAGCGGCGCGAACTCGTCGAAGACCTCGCGGGCGCTCTCCAGGTCGTCGCGCTCGACCGCGCGGGGAACCAGGGCAGTGGTCGAGACCCGTGACGCGAACGTCGCCGGGTTCACCCGGACGAACGCCGCCGAGACTTCCGCTTCCAGGGTCTCGCGCCCGGTCAGCAGTCGAACCTGTCCCCGTTCGGCCTCGGGTGCGGGCGAGAAGGCGAGGACGCCGTCGCCCTGCAGCACGATCCCGGTAATGCCGCCCCGGCCGGTCTCCGCGACGAACGCCGTGCCGCGCGTCATGCGCAGGAGCATGTCCTCGCCGGCGATGGTGAGATTCGCCGCGTCGTACGCCACGCCGGGATTCAATACGAGGTTCAGGAGTCCGTCGACGACGTCGACGCGCTCCTGGCCGGCGATCCGCCACTCTCCCGCCGATGCATTGGGGGCGTCCTCGTCCCGCACCACGTCGATGCTCCAGGTCTGGAGCCGACCGGCCACCCCCCGCTCGGTGAACACCTCGACGGTGAGCTCGTAGCCGCCGCCCTCCGGCAGGTCGTCGATCGGCCGCACGAAACGCGCCCGCGCGGCCGCTTCCCGGACGTCTCGCCGCAGCGCGTCGGCTGCGAACGCGCGCGCGGCCATCCGGTCCGCGTCCTCCGCCAGCAGGCCGAGATAGGCCTCGATGTCGGCGGTGCGGGCGGCCGCCTCCAGGCGTGCGATGAGCGGATCGAATTCGGCCAGCGACAGCGGCTGCGCGCCGGCGTCGGCCGTGGCCAGCGACAGCACGGCGGCGAGCGCCCCCATGCAGGCACGGAAGCGGATCATGAGTTATCCTGCCAGAAAATCCGCGGTGAACGTCTCTATCTGGTCGTAGAACGAGTCGAGCTCCGCCGGCGCCGCCAGGAACACGATGCGGAAGTAGCCATCGGCAGGCCTGGTGCCGAAGCCGGAGCCGTACACGCAGAGCAGGCCGGTGGCGCGCAGCAGGCCGATGACGTAGTCCTCGTCGGTGCGGCCGGGAGGCAGATCCACCTTGGGCATCGCATAGAACGCCGCCGCGGGGCGGACGCACGAGATGCCGTCGATCGCGTTGAGGCGCCGTGTCGTGACCTCCGCGCGCTCGCGTAGCGCGCGGAGGAACTCGACCTGGTGCGACTTGTCCCCGTGCAGCGCCGCGGGGACCGCGTACTGCATCGGGCCCACGCTGCAGAGGCGCCCGTCGGCCATGTCCTTGATCGCCGTGAGTGCGGCGTCGAGCCGCGCTCCGCCGCCCACCGCCATCCAGCCGGCTCGCCAGCCGGGCGCCAGATGCGCCTTCGACAGCGACGAGAACGAGATTACCGGCGCATCCGGGTTGTACGACCCGAGCGGTGAAACCCGGCCGTCGTAGGCGAGGTCGGTGTAGCCCTCGTCCGAGAGGAGCACGATGTTGTGGCGATCCGCCAGCTCCAGCAGCGCGAGGCGGTTCTCGCGCGTGTAGACGGCTCCGGTCGGATTGTTCGGGTCGACCACGACGAGTGCGCGGGTCCGCGGCGAGATCAGGCTCTCGATATGCTCGATGTCCGGCTGCCACCCGTACGCCGGGTCCTTGCGGTAGTAGATGGCGCGTGCGCCGAGTTTCGCGAGCACCCCGGTGTACAACGGATAGGTCGGCACCGAGACCAGCACCTCGTCGCCGTGATCGACGAGCACGCTGAGCGCGAGGTCGATTCCCTCCGAAGCCCCGGCGGTCAGCACCACGCGGTCCGGCGACACCGCCAGTCCGCGGGCCTCGAAGTCGGCCGCGACGGCTTCACGGGCTTCCGGCACGCCGGCCGCCGGCGTGTAGCCGTTGTACCCGTCGCGCATCGCGCGTTCCACCGCCTCTATCAGGTGCGGCGGGGTCCGGAAGCCGAACAGCACCGGATCGCCGATGTTCAGGTAGCGGACGCGCCGGCCGCGCGCCTCCGCCTTGCGCGCCTCGGCGACGATGCCGCGGATCGCGTAGTCGAACGCGGCGCTGCGCTTCGCCACGGGCACGCTGAAGGGCGCTTCGACGACCATCTGTTGATGATACCGCAGCTTCGCCGCTAAGCTCCCGCGCATGGCGATTCGGACCGAGCTCTCCCTGCGGCTGCCGAACAGCCCCGGCGCCCTCGGCCGCGTCTGCCGGATTCTCGGCGACGAGCGGGTCAACGTCATCGCTCTCGCCATCGAGCGCCGCGGGATGCTCCGCCTGCTCGTGGACAACCCGTTGCGTGCGGCCGGTGTGCTCACCGAACACGAGTATTCCGTAGTGCAGGGGGACGTGCTGTTTCTGGAGCTGCCGAATGGGCCGGGAGCCCTCGGGCGCGCGGCCGGCCTGCTGGCCGCGGCCGACGTCAACGTCGAGTACGCGTATGCATCGGCCCTGGAGAGGCAGCCCCTCGCGGCGGTCGTCATCGGAGTGGAGGACGCCGCGCGGGCCGCCGCGGCGACCGGGACGTAGAAGCGCCCCTCCGGGGCCTACTCGCGATCCGCGGCGCGCGGCGCGATGGAGGCGTCGAGGGCTTCGATCAATTCGCGGAGCGAAGCCACCTCGTTCTCCGCCGCGTAGAGGATGGCGCGGATCTCCTGGAGTGACGGCGTGCTCCACTCCTCGTCGTCGAACCGCACCTGTCCGCGCGCGTCGAAGTCGACCAGCACGGCGTCCATCGGTTCCACGTAAAGCCGCATTCGTCAGCGAGGCGTGGTCCGCCCCGGGTTACTCGCTCGTGGCTTCTTCCGGCGCCCGGGCCGGCGCGTCGGCCGGCTCTATCGCGAAGGTCAGCGCGTCGTCCGCCACCCCGATCCGCACGGTTCCGCCGTGCTCGAGCCTCCCGAACAGGATCTCGTCGGTCAGCGGATTGCGCACTTCGGTCTGCACGACGCGGGCCAGGGGCCGCGCGCCGTACACCGGGTCGTAGCCCCTGCCGGCGAGCCATGCGCGAGCGGCGGGATCGAGCGCGATGGCCACCCTGCGCTCCGCGAGCTGCGATTCGAGCTGCAGGATGAACTTCTCGACGATCGTTTCCATCGTCGCCGGCGCCAGCGGATCGAACGGCACGATGGCGTCGAGACGGTTCCGGAACTCGGGGCTGAAGATGCGTTCGATGGCCGCCTTCATCCTCCCCCGGGCGGTCGAGGCCTGGTCGTCGCCGAAGCCG
Organism: Vicinamibacterales bacterium; assembly: GCA_963662835.3. Classification (GTDB taxonomy): domain Bacteria; phylum Acidobacteriota; class Vicinamibacteria; order Vicinamibacterales; family UBA8438; genus WTFV01. The sequence goes on along the minus strand of CAXXVU020000002.1, from coordinate 1,447,193 downwards.
ATCGGGGTGGCGCTGGCCTCGCGCGAGCCCGCGTTGGAGGTCAGGATCAGGATCACGTGGCGGAAGTCGGCGCGGCGCCCGCCGTTGTCGGTGAGCGTCGCGTGGTCCATCACCTGCAGGAGGATGTTGTAGACGTCGGGATGCGCCTTCTCGATCTCGTCGAGGAGCACGACGCTGTACGGATGCGACCGTACGGCGTCGACGAGGAGGCCTCCCTGCTCGAAGCCGACGTACCCCGGCGGCGCGCCGATCAGCCGCGCCACCGCGTGCTTCTCCATGTACTCGCTCATGTCGTAGCGGATGAACTCGTTGCCGAGGTGGATGGCGAGCTGCCGTGCAAGCTCCGTCTTTCCTACGCCGGTCGGTCCGGTGAAGAGAAAGCAGCCGGCGGGATGGTCGGGCAGGCCAAGGCCGGCGCGCGCCCGCTTGATGGCGGTGACGACCGTGGCGACGGCCTCGGGCTGGCCGAATACGACCCGCTGGAGCGCCTCGTCGAGCGTGCGCAGGCGTTCCTTGTCCGATGACGTCGTCTGCTTCTCCGGGATCCGCGCCATGCGGGCGACGACTCGCTCGATGTCGGCGATGGTCACCTCGGGAGGCTCCGCGCCGGCGTGCGCCTCTTCTGCCGCCCCGGCCGCCGTGCGCCGCATCCCGATCGCGGCGCCCGCCTCGTCGAGAATGTCGATGGCGCCGTCCGGGAGCCGCGAATCGCGCAGATGGCGCTTCGCCAGCTTCGCCGCGGCCGGCACGGTCTCCGCTCCGAAGGTCACCCCGTGGTGCTCTTCGTAACGCGACCGCAGCCCCTCGAGGATCTTCGATGTCTCGTCGACGGTCGGCTCCTCGACGACCACCTTCTGAAGCCGCCGCGCCAGCGCCCGATCCTTCTCGATGTGCTTGAACTCCTCGAAGGTCGTCGAGCCGATGACGCGCAGCTCGCCCGCCGACAGCAGCGGCTTGATCAGGGTGGCCAGATCCATCGTTCCGCCCGTGGTTGCGCCGGCGCCCACCGTCGAGTGCACCTCGTCGATGAACAGGATCGGCAGCGGGTGATCGGCCAGCGCATTGGTGACCGCCTTGAACCGCTCCTCGAAGTCGCCGCGGAACCGCGTCCCCGCCAGCAGCGCAGCGGTGTCGAGCGCGAACACCTCCGCGCCGGCCAGCCGCGCCGGGACCTCCTCCTCCGTCAGCCGTGCCGCGAGCCCTTCGGCGAGCGCGGTCTTGCCGACGCCTGCGTCGCCGACGAGCACGGGATTGTTCTTGCGCCGCCGGCAGAGGATCTGGAGCGTTCGCTGCAGCTCCTGGGTCCGTCCGATCAGCGGATCGAGCGCGCCGCCCCGGGCCCGCTCCGTGAGGTTGACGGTATAGGCGACCAGCGGATCGCGCGCCGCGGCGGGGCCTTCGGCTCCCGCCCCCGCTTCCGCACCGTCCCCGCGGCCATCCGCGTCGGCGCTTCGTCCGGGCGCAACCTTGGAGATTCCGTGCGAGATGTAGTTGAGGACGTCGAGCCGGGTGATGCCCTGCGCGGCCAGCAATTCGGCCGCATGCGCCTTCGGCTGCTGCAGGATGGCGGCCAGGATGTCCCCTGCCCGCACCTCGTCCTTCCCGGCGCTCTGCACGTGCAGCACGGCGGTCTGCAGCACGCGGCGGAAGGCGAGGGTCTGGGCCGGCTCGCTGGCGCGGTCGCGGCGGCCGACGGTCTCCAGCGTCCCGAGGAACCCGTCCAGCGTGAGCCGGAGCGTCCGCAGGTCCGCTCCGCAGGCGGTGAGGATGCGCTCGGCCTCCGTGTCGTGCGCAAGCGCGTAGAGCAGGTGCTCCAGGGTCAGGTGGGTGTGGCGCCGCGACATCGCCTCGCGGTAGGCGACGTTGAGAATCAGCTCGAGGGAGGCGCTGAACATGTGCTGGATACCGCGGAGTGGCGGGCTAACCGTCGCCCTCGATGGCGGCCTGCAGAGGGAAGCCGCCGCGCGCGGCCTGCTGCCGGACCGCATCGACCTTCGTCTCGGCCACCTCGTACGTGTAGGCGCCGCAGACCGCCCGCCCCTCGGTATGCACCTGCATCATCAGCCTGAACGCCTCGGCGGGCGTCTTCCGGAACACCTCTTCGATGACCGCTACGACGAAGTCCATCGTCGTGTAGTCGTCGTTCAGCAGCAGGACACGGTACAGCTTCGGGGTGACGGTCTTGTCGCGCGTCCGCTCGAGCACCTCGCCGCCGGGTTGCCGGTCGTCGTCGTGCGCGGTCATGCCTGCTGTCGCCCGAGGCTGTTGCGTGCGGTCACGCTGTCAGCGTACCGGCACGCGTTTCGCGCGGTCAAGCGGCGCGCCGCGCGGTCCCCGGGTTCATCCGTCGAGCAACCAGGCCAGCATGGACGCCGGGATCGCCATGACCTCAGGCGTTGAGGTTGGCGTGATCGGCTCGCACGCCCGGTCCCTGGACCGACGACCGCATAGTACAATCCGGCCCCGATGGAGACGATTGCGCGCGGCATCACGTACACCGACCTGCTGCACCGCGGCCGGCCGCGCGTCATCGCGACCGCCGTCGTGCAGAGTGCCGCCGGCGCGGCGCTGATCGACCCGGGGCCGACGTCGTGCCTGGAGACGTTGCGGGCGGCACTCGCCGGCGCCGGCATCGCGATCGCGGACGTGCGCACGCTGCTGCTCACGCACATCCACCTGGATCACGCCGGCGCCACCGGCTCGTTGCTGCGGGAGAACCCGGACATCACGGTCTACGTGCACGAACGGGGCGCGCCGCACATGATCGACCCGTCGAAGCTGCTGGCCAGCGCCGCCCGGCTCTACGGCGACGAGATGGACGAACTCTGGGGGGCCTTCCTGCCGGTGCCGGAGGCCAACGTGCGGGCGCTCGCCGGCGGGGAACGCATCGCGGCGGCGGATCGCAAGTTCGAGGTCGCGTACACGCCGGGACACGCCTCCCACCACGTCAGCTTCCTCGACCGCGACAGCGGCATCGCCTTCGTCGGCGACGTCGCCGGCGTCCGGACCGGCCGCGAGCTCTTCGTGCTGCCGCCGACGCCCCCGCCCGACATCGACGTCGAGGTCTGGGCGCAGAGCATCGAGCTCGTCCGGCAATGGCGGGCGCCGACCCTGTTCGTCACCCACTTCGGCACGCACGAGGACCCGGACGTTCACCTCGACGCCATGCAGACGCACCTGACCACGATGACGGACATCGCGCGGGAATGCATCACGGCGGGCGGCGGCGCTTCGGACCAGCAGAGCCGCTTCGTCAACGAGATGCGCGGCTACATCGAGCAGCACCTTCCGGCCGCGGAGGCCTCGCTCTACGGCACCGCCGCGCCGCTCGATCAGTGCTTTCTCGGCCTCGCCCGCTACTGGCGCAAGCGCGGGGTGACCGGCGAGTAGCGGCAGGAATCGACCGCTCAGCGCTTCAGGCGCAGGTCCGGGCTGACCTCGCGGAGCAGGTCGTCCACCGCGGCGAGGCTGCGCACCGCGGTCGTCACGTGCGGCAGGAACGCATCGGCGTCGGCGATCGACGCGGGGGTGAAGAAACGCCGGCGCAGCACCTTGGCCACGTCCTCCTTCTGGACCCGCTGGACGCCTTCCTCCTTCTGTCGATAGAAGATCTCGCCGATCTGCGCGCTGATCGCCTTGCCGGTATCGTCGCTCTTGTCCAGGTCCGAGGCAAGCAGCGACGCCACCAGCGCGCAGCGGTCGACCTTCGTCACCGCCTGGCAGAGGTACTGGAAGAAGTCGATCAGCCGGCCGCGCCACGCCTCGTCCACCGCGACCTTGCCGCGCGCGTACATCAGCACCTCGTCGATCAGCACCAGCGTCGCCAGCCCCTCGGCCTGGGGCCGCGCCAGCAGATCGACGAGCAGCGGCTCGGCCGGCGCCGTCTCGCGCTCCTCGTCCCGGCCCTCGGCGTGCAGCGCCCGGATCCCGGCCGGGCCGGCGATCTGGAAGGCGAGCACGCTCCACGGGCCGACGAACTCTGTAGGCTCTCGGCATCACCATGACGATCGGGATAACGCCAGCAGGTGACGACGCGACCGACGTGGCCGGGAACGAAGCCGAAAGAGGGGCCGAGCAGTAGACGCAAAGGCTCCGAAAGTGGGCAACGACAGCCAGGAAGCGACGTCAGAGACCGTCACCGAGATGGAGCGGCAGAGGGCCGTACTCCTCAACGACGACGCGTTGGGCGCCACCACCGAAGACCCCAAGTAGCTGAACGACGTGGAGATCGCCGAAATCGAGACCACGGCGGAAGCCGGCGGGGTGACCCGCGACGAACAAATGACGCGTCGGATCAGTTCCCCACGCTCTGGCCCCACCGCGAGGGGCTAAGTCCACGGCAGTCCCGGATCACGCCCAAGAACGGGCAACACTGGCTCGACGGCAACCACCTGAACGACAATGCGCGGGACCGAGCTCCCGCGAGGATCGAGAACACGGCCGCGCGGGAGCGCAGAGCAGATCCATCAGCAATGCCACCACTACCGAGCCTCGCGGCAGGACAGATCCTGACAGGGGCGCTGTTCAACGAGCCGATGCGCGTGGAAACCGTCGCGCAGACGAGCCCCAGTGATTGGACCGTCGGGCTGGTGGGCACGCGATCAGAACGATTCCGAAAGGTCTCACTCGGAACCGCCGAGCTGGCGGGACTGACAGTTCTTGACAGCGGCTTCCGGTACGACGGAGACGGCGCGCTGCTGCGGCTGGGTCTGCAGGCGCACGCGCTCGGCATCGCGTGGGAGTTCGACCCGTACTTCGGGCTGTCGGTCTCGCGCGTCGATCCGCTGCCGCACCAGTTGGAGGCGGTCTACGACCACCTGCTGAAGCTGCCCCGCGTGCGGTTCCTGCTGGCCGACGACGCCGGCGCCGGCAAGACGATCATGGCCGGACTGCTGATCCGCGAGCTGCAGTTGCGAGGGCTCGCCGAGCGGGTCCTGATCGTCGCGCCGTCGAACCTCGCGTTCCAATGGCAGCGCGAGCTGCAGGAAAAGTTCGACGAGACGTTCGTCGTCATGAAGGGAGACGACCTGCGGGCGCAGTTCGGCGTGAACCAGTGGATGCGGCAGAAGAAGGTGGTGACCTCGCTGGACCTGGCGAAGCGTGACGACATCCTGCCGGGGCTGCGCCAGACGCACTGGGACCTCGTCGTCGTCGACGAGGCGCATCGGATGTCCGCGCCGAACGAGTCGCACAAGAGCCAGCGCTACAAGCTCGGCGAGCTACTGCGCGATTCGTCGGACCACATCCTGCTGTTGACGGCGACCCCCCACAAGGGAGACCCGAAGAACTTCTCGCTGTTCCTCCAACTCCTCGACCGCGACGCCTACGCCGACGTGCGTTCGATCCGGGAGGCGATGGACGCGGGGCGCGCACCGTTCTACCTGCGACGCACGAAGGAGGCGATGGTCTACTTCCCGCAACGGGACGAGAACGGCGAGTGGGTGACGCGTCCGATCTTCACGAAGCGCATCCCGCGTACGGTCGACTTCAAGATCGACGGGCTCCATGGCGCGGATGCTGCTGCCCACCGGCTTCCAGATCAGGCTGCGAACGTCTGGTTTACCGACCCGCCGTACTACGATGCGGTGCCGTACGCACACCTCGCAGACTTCTTCTTCGTCTGGCTCAGGCGTACGATTCCTGACGATCCGCTGCTGCGCGGTTCGTTCGAGTCGAGGGACTTCACGACACCCAAGGCACGTGAGATCGTCGTTGATCGGCCGCATCGCTTGAGTACATCCAGGAAGGATGCGAAATCGTACGAACAGGGGATGGCCCAAGCATTCGCCGAGGGGCGGCGCGTGCTTCGGAATGACGGTGTCGGATCGGTGGTCTTCGCCCACAAGACCACCGAAGGCTGGGAAGCCCTCCTCTCGGGCATGATCCAGGGAGGTTGGACGCTCACCGGCTCGTGGCCAATCGCGACCGAAATGAGCACGCGACCCAATGCGCGAGAGACCGCGTCACTCGCCACCAGTATCCACCTCGTCTGCCGTCCGCGGTCGGACGCCGCCCCGGTCGGCGAATGGGCCGTTGTCTTGCGCGAACTGCCCCAGCGCGTCGGCGAGTGGATGGAGCGCCTGCAGCGGGACGGCATCCGCGGTGCCGATCTTGTCTTCGCCTGCATCGGACCAGCGCTGGAGAGAGAAGGTCTGGGAGGTCGTCGGCCGCACCGCGCTGGAGAACGTCCTCGGCGCGGCGGAGGCGAAGGCCCGCAACGGGCTGGCTGGAGCACTGGAAGAGGACGCGCGGCTGACCGCGCTCTTCCTGTGGACGCTACAAGCCACCAGCGACGAGAACTCGGAAAACGACGCCCAGCCGGCGGTGGATGCCGAATCCGACGACCGAGAGACGGTCAGCACCAACGCGAAGGGGATCTCACTCGTGTTCGACGTGGTACGGCGCTTCGCACAACCACTCGGAATCGATCTGCCGAAGTGGGAGAACCGCACCATAGAGACAACGAAGGGGGTGGTTCGGCTGCTCCCTGTAGGCGAACGTGCGAAGCAGCTCTTCGGCGACCAGGGGGCACAGGCCGTCGCCGACTGGCTCGAGCACGACGTGGGGAGTAGCACCGACCCGCTACAGGGCGTGCTGTTCCCGAACCCACAGGAGAGGGCGACAGTCGCGGTTCGAGAACGGCGACCACGGTACGGAGAGACCGACGAAGCAGCGGAGAATCGCGCCGCGAACTCTCCCGAAACCACGACGCTGGACCGCGTGCACACGGCGATGTTGCTCCAGGCCAGTGGTCAGACCAACGGGCTGCACGCGCTAGTAAGGGCGGAGCGGGAGCGGGGCCCCGACTTCATGCGCCTGTCGAACGCGCTGTCGGCGCTCTACCCGCGTGGCAGCGAGGAGAAACGGCTGGTCGACGCCATGCTGCTGGCCGCGCCGAGTCGTTGAGGGAAACTCCGCCTTGAATGGCCGAAGAAGGAGCCAGGGCGCACATGGACAACTCAGAACTGCTGAAGCGGATCTCCGCCCGACCGGACGTCTTCCGCGGCAAGCCGATCATCCGGAACATGCGCTTGTCGGTGGAAACGATCCTGAGCCTGCTGGCGCAGGGAGCGAGCTCGAAGGAAATCCTGGACGACTACCCTAAGCTCGAACCGGACGACATCCGGGCGTGCATCGCCTACGCGCACGCGGTGATCGCGGGTGACACGCTGGCCGCGATCTCGGTGGCAAGGCGGTGAAGTTCCTGGTCGACTGCTGTGCCGGGCGCCGCTTGGCAGAGTGGTTGCGGAACGAGGGGCACGATGTCTTCGACGCCGGAGAGCTTGAGCACGATCCAGGAGACGCGACGCTGCTCGCACAGGCGGCAGCCGAAGGCAGAGTCCTGATCACGCTCGACAACGACTTCGGTGAGCTGCTGTTCGTGGGACGAGCCCCGCACGCAGGCGTGATCCGACTACCCGATCTGCCAGTCAACCAACGGATCATCCTCACGGCCGAGGTGATCCGCGACCATCGAAGGGCGTTGGAACGGCAAGCCCTGATTACGATCCGGGGCAGCCGAGTCCGGATCACGTACCCAAGAGTGTCGTGAACGGCCGAAAGGGCCCCGCAGGGAGCATCGAGGAGCAACAGAACCGATGGCGCTTGAACCCTGGTACAAGGTGGTCCTACCCCGGAAGGAGGTCCGCGAAGGACGCTCGTTCAACCCGGACGAGTTCGCCATCGCGTTGGAGCAGGTCGTCGCAGGAACGGCGCCGACCGACTACACGGATCCGCCGGCCTTCTTCGCCCGGACGTGTTTCACGCGGGCGCTGCGCGAGCACGCCGGGATGGTCCTGCGACGGCTGGCCGGCGAGACGTCGAACACGGCGCCCGTGATGACGCTGGTCACGCAGTTCGGGGGCGGGAAGACGCACACGCTGACTGCCCTGTATCACCTGGTGACCGCCCGCGAGCAGGTGGGCGAACTGGACGACGTCAGCGGTTTGCTCCACGAGGCCGGTCTGCCAGCGCCGCCCGCAGCACGGGTCGCGGTCTTCGTCGGCAATGCCTGGGACCCGCACAAGGGGCGCGAAGCGCCGTGGATCGACGTCGCACGTCAACTCGCCGGGGAACGAGGAGTCGAGCTGCTCGGGACGGACGCCGCAACGACGCCACCGGGCACGGAGGCGCTGGGAAAGGTGTTCGAAGCAGCGAACGCACCAGTGCTGGTGCTGTTCGACGAGGTGCTCAACTTCATCAACCGCTACCGCCACATGGCCGATCCGTTCCATGCGTTCATCCAGAACCTGACGGTCGCGATGACCGGAACCAGGCACGGAGCGGCGGTCATCAGCTTGCCGCGCAGCCAAGTGGAGATGTCGGAGTTCGATGTCGCGTGGCAGGACAGGATCGCCAAGGTCGTGCGACGGGTCTCGAAGGATCTGGTCGCGAACGACGAGACCGAGGTGAGCGAAGTCGTACGACGGCGACTGTTCAGCGGAATCGGTCAGGACCGCTTCCACAAGAAAGTCTCCAAGGCATACGCCGACTGGTGCTTCGAACGGCGTGCGCAACTGCCCGCGGAGTGGACGCTGGTGGACAGCTCCGCCACCGAGGCGAAGGCGCGGGAGCACCTGCGACAACGCTTCGAGGCATGCTACCCGTTCCACCCGGCAACGCTCTCGGTCTTCCAGCGCAAGTGGCAGGCGCTGCCGCAGTTCCAGCAGACGCGAGGAACGCTCGCGATGCTGGCGCAGTGGATCTCCTGGGCTCATCGCGATGGCTTCACCATGGCGCGCACGGAGCCGTTGATCACCCTGGGATCCGCTCCGCTCGACGTGCCGGACTTCAGCAGCGTCGTGCTCGGGCAACTGGGCGAGGCGCGGCTGGCGACCGCTATCGACGCCGACATCGCCGGCATACAAGCGCACGCCCGCTCCCTGGACGCCGACACCAAGGGGGCGCTTCGCGACATCCACCGCCGCACGGGAACGACGATTCTCTTCGAGTCCTCCGGAGGACAGGTCGACAGAGTCGCGCATCTGCCGGAACTGCGCTTCGCGCTCGGCGAGCCAACCAACGACACGACGTCGATCGACGCCGCGGCACTCGCGCTGGAGGAACGCTCCTACTTCCTGCGCCGCGTCGGCACGGACGGCTTCCGGATCAGCTACCGACCGACGATCAGGAAGGTCGTCAACGACCGGAGAGCAGCGCTGGACGAGGAAGGCGAAATCCTGCCAGCGGTGCGCACCCTCGTAAAGACGGATTTCGACCAGAGGGCGAGCATCCCGCGAGTCTACTTCCCCGCGAACGGAACAGAGGTCCCGGATACACCGCGCCTGACAATCGTCGTCGTGGACCCGGAGACGGAGTGGACGGGGGAGACGGACGACGACGTGCGTACGCGCCTGGCGCAGTGGACGCGCACGCGAGGAATGGCGCCGAGACTGTACCCGGGCGCGCTGGTATGGGCGCTCAAGAAGCCAGGGCGCGAGCTGCGAGGCAAGGTAGAGCAATGGCTCGCCTGGAAGCGCGTCGCTGCCGAGATCGCGACGGGAGCGCTCGGAACTGAACTGGAAAAAGCGGAAGTGGCGGAGATCCGTACCAACGTCACGGAAGCCGGCGACGCGGCTCGAGAAGAGGTGTGGGGGGATTTCCGGTTCGTGGTGATCGCCGACAGCAACGCGGCCGACGGGCTGAAGGCCATCGACCTTGGCGCAGGCCACTCCAGCAGCAGCGACAGCTTGTGCGGACGGGTGATCTCGGCGCTGAAATCGGAGGCGCTCCTGAACGAATCGGTCGGGGCCCGGTACATCGAACGAAACTGGCCACCGGCCTTCAAGGTGAGCGGCGCTTGGCCGCTCAGCAGCCTGCGGCAGAGCTTCCTCGACGGTTCGCTCACGCGGCTGTTGAATACCGACGACGTGTTGGTACGGAAGATCGTCCAATTCGTGGACAAGGGCGACTTCGGACTCGGGTCCGGAAGGCAGCCTGACGGAACGTTCCAGCGCGTCGCCTTCGGCGAGACCATCGATCCCGCGGACGTGACCTTCGACGCGAACGTGTACCTGCTGAGCCGGGAAGCAGCCGAGGGATTGACGCGAGAGCCCGAGCGGGAGCCGGTGAGGCCGGTCGGCGTGAAGACTGACAGCAGGGAGACAAATCCCGACGAGACGGAAGAGCGCGCGACCGCGGAGTGTTCACCGGATCAAGAGCAGCCGGGCACGGAAAAGACAACGGCCACCCAGTCGATACGAATCCATGGGGAAAGACCCTCGGAAAGCTGGAACCGGATCGGAACCAAGCTGGTGACGAAGCTCCGCGGAACCCAAGCGCTCAAGGTGGGCGTCAGTTTCGATGTGACGGCAGAGCACGGCAGGGCTCCGACGCTGCTGGCCGAGGTACGCCAGATCCTCGACGAGCTACAGCTCGGCGGAGACGTACGGATCGACATCGAAGAGCCGAAGGATCCATAGACGCGCCGCGGCGAAAGGGACAGCCCCCAAAACGTCCAGGGGACGTACCGCAGCACCCATAAGGGTGCGGCTCAGGGTGCTTCGGCGGGCGACTGGAGCGCGCTCGGCCACAGGGAGGGTCCACGACTAGAATCACGCGCGGTGTTCGCAGATGTTTCCATCCCAAACACCACCGACTCGTCGGCGACCGGCTCGCCCGCCGCCGCACGGCGGTCCTCGTAGAAGGCGTCGAAATCCTCGGCCGCGCGAGCGACCAACTGCGAGAAACGTCAGGTAGTGCTCTCCATCGAAACTGGAAAGATCCGTTGCCGGATCGAAGATCAGCCTGTCAACCGCGGCGGCGCCGCCAGCGGTACGCCGGTGGGACCATGCCGAAGACGCTCTATCTCGCCAACCCCTACGGCTTCTCCGCCCAGCAGAAGGCGGGGCCGCTGGCGGCGCTCGTCGACGCCCTGACGGCCGCTGGCGCCGAGGTGTGGGAGCCGTTCGCCCGCAACGGTCATTTGAACACGGGCGCCGCCGGGTGGGCCTACCGGGTGGGGCAGGCCGACGTGCGCGACGTGCGCGAGGCCGACGGCATCTTCGCCGTGGTCAACGGCTGCCCGCCGGACGAGGGCGTGATGGTGGAGCTCGGCCTCGCGATAGCCTGGGGCAAGCCGACCTTCCTGTTCCGCGACGACTTCCGCCGCTGCAGCGACAGCGACATCTACCCGCTGAACCTGATGCTGTTCTCCGGCGTGCCGGAGATTGGCTGGGAGGCGTACTGGTACGACTCGGTCGAGCAGATCGCCGTCCCGGACAAGGCGCTGGCGCGGTGGCTGCGGGAATGAGCCGCCGGGAGTCCGTAGCGCGGCTCCTACAGCCCGGCGCCGGTGTCCTTCAGAATCCGCCACACCTTCTCGGGCGTGATCGGAATATCGATGTGCCGCACGCCGAGGTGCGCCAGCGCGTCGACGACGGCGTTGGCGATCGCCGGCGGCGCGCCCACGGTGGCCGACTCGCCGACGCCCTTCGCGCCCTGCGGATGGTGCGGCGACGGGGTCACGGTCTTGTCGGTCTCCCACCGCGGTGTCTCCATCGCCGTGGGGACCAGGTAGTCCATGAAGCTCCCGCCCGAGATGTTGCCGTTCTCGTCGTAGCTGATCTCCTCGAGCAGGGCGGGCGCCATGCCCATCGTGAGGCCGCCGTGGATCTGCCCGTCGACGATCATCGGGTTGATGATGTTGCCGCAGTCGTCCACCGCCACGAAGCGGCGAATCTTCACCTCGCCGGTGCCGCGGTCGACGTCGACGACGCAGATGTAGCTGCCGAACGGGAACGTCAGGTTCGGCGGGTCGTAGTACGAGACCGCCTCCAGGCCGCCTTCCATGCCGGGCGGGTGGTTGGTGTAGGCGGCGAACGCGATCTCCTGGATGGTCTTCGACTTCTGCGGCGCGCCCTTGACGGAGAAGGTCCCCGGCGCCCATTCCAGGTCGTCCTCGCTCACCTCCAACAGGTAGGCGGCGATCTTCTTGGCCTTGTCGCGGACCTTGCGCGCCGCCATCGCCCCGGCGGCCCCCGCCGTCGGAGTCGAGCGGCTGGCGTAGGTTCCCAGCCCGTAGGGCGCCGTGTCGGTGTCCCCCTCCTCGATCTCGATGTGGGCGGCGGGAATGCCCAGCTCTTCCGCGAGCACCTGCGCGTAGGTGGTCTCGTGGCCCTGCCCCTGCGACTTGGTGCCGAAGCGGGCGGTCGCCTTGCCGGTCGGGTGGACCCGGATCTCGCACGAGTCGAACATCTTGAGGCCGAGGATGTCGAAGTGTTTCGAGGGCCCGGCGCCGACGATCTCGGTGAAGCTGGAGATGCCGATGCCCATCAGCTCGCCCCGCCCGCGCTTCTCGGCCTGCTCCCTGCGCAACTCGGCGTAGCCGATCCGCTCCATCGCCTTCGCGAGGGCGCCTTGGTAGTTGCCGCTGTCGTACTCCCACCCGAGCACCGACTTGTAGGGGAACCTGTCGGCGGGGATGAAGTTCTTGAGGCGCAGGTCGGCCGGGTCCATCTTCAGCTCGTGGGCCATGATGTCGGTCAGCCGCTCGATGGTGTGGACGGCCTCGGTCACCCGGAACGAGCAGCGGTAGGCGATGCCGCCCGGCGGCTTGTTCGTGTAGACGCCGTCCACCTCGGCGAAGGCGTGCTTCAGGTCGTAGGACCCGGTCACGATCGAGAACAGGCCGGCGGGGAACTTCGACGGGTTCGCGGCGGCGTCCGTGTAGCCGTGGTCGGCCACCGTCTTGATCTTGAGCGCGGTGAGCGTGCCGTCCTTCGTCGCCCCGAGCTCGGCCTTCAGGTGGTAGTCCCGCGCGAAGGAGTCCGCCTGCAGGTTCTCCATCCGGTCCTCGACCCACTTGACCGGCTTGCCCACCACGACCGACGCGGCGATCGCGATCACGTATCCCGGATAGACCGGCACCTTCCCGCCGAACCCGCCGCCGATGTCGGGGGAGATGACCTGGATCTTCTCTTCCGACAGCCCGACGTGCCCGGCCACCAGGGCCAGCACGGTGCGGATGGCGTGCGGCGCCTGCGTGGTCATGTAGACCTTGAGCTTGCCCATCACCCGGTCGAAGTCGGCGACGCAGCCGCAGGTCTCGATGGACGCGACGTGGATGCGCGGGATGTACAGGTCCTGCTTGACGACGACGTCGGCGCCGGCCAGGGCGCTCTCCGTCGCGGCCCGGTCCCCCACCTCCCAGTGGAAGATGTGGTTGTCCTTCTTGTCCTCCTTGTCCGTGCGCAGCACCGGCGCGTCCGGCTCCAGCGCCTTGAACGGATCGACGACGACCGGCAGCGGGTCGTAGTCCACCTCCACCGCCTCGACCCCGTCGGCCGCCGCGTAGCGGTCGGTCGCGACCACCGCGGCCACTTCCTGCGCCTGGTACATGACCTTCTCGGTCGGCAGCACCATCTGGGTGTCGGACATCAGGGTCGGCATCCAGTGCAGGTTGTACTGCTCGAGGGTCTCGCCGGTGATGACGGCCAGCACCCCGGGGACCTTGAGCGCGTTCTCCGAATTGATGGACTTGATGCGGGCATGCGCGAACGGGCTGCGGACGATGTCCAGGTAGAGCATGCCCGGAAGCTGGATGTCGTCCACATAGTTGCCCTGGCCGCGGATGAAGCGCGGATCCTCCTTGCGCTTCATCGAGTGGCCCATGCCGCACACTTCCGGCGTCGTCTGGGGTGCCATGGCTAAGACTCCTGGCGCAGCTTCGCGGCCGCGTACTCGACCGACTTGACGATGTTCACGTAGCCCGTGCAGCGGCACAGGTTCCCGGAGATCGCCTGCCGGATGTCCGCCTCGCTCGGATCCGCGGTCCGCTCGAGCAGGGCCCGTCCGGTCATCAGCATGCCCGGCGTGCAGAAGCCGCACTGCAGGCCGTGTTCCTGCTGGAACCCTTCCTGGAGCGGGTGCAGCGTCCCGTCCTGCTCCAGGCCCTCCACCGTCTGCACCTCCCGGCCGTCCGCCTGCACCGCGAGCACCGTGCACGACTTGACGGGCTCGCCGTCGAGCAGCACCGTGCACGCGCCGCAGTGCGTCGTGTCGCAGCCGATATGGGTCCCGGTCAGGCGCAGCACCTCACGGAGCCAGTGCACGAGCAGGAGGCGCGACTCGACCGCGGCTTCCTGCGGCGTCCCGTTCACGGTGATCCGAACGTCGTGTGTCGCCATGCCTACTGCCCTCCCGCCCGCTCGACCGCCCGGGCTAGCGCCCGACCCGTCAGCACGCGCGCCATGTCGCGCTTGTACTCCACCGACCCGCGCCGGTCGGCGCTCGGCGAGGTGGCGTCCGCCGCCAGCCGCGCGGTCTCCGCGATGACCGCCGCGTTCGGCTGCCGCCCCCGGAGATACTCTTCAGCCGCGGTCGCCTTGATCGGCGTCGGTCCGGCGTTGGTCAGGCCGATCCCGATCCGCGCTATATCGCCCTGTCCGCCGAGCGTGACCTGCGCCGCCGCGGCGGCGGTGGCGAAGTCTCCCACCTTGCGCTCGAGCTTGACGTAGGCGCCGCCGCTGTTCGGCGGCGGGACGGGAATCCGGATCTCGGTGAGGATCTCCGCCGGCGCGAGCGCGGTGGCGAACAGCCCGGTGAAGAAGCTGGTGATCGGGATGGTGCGCTCGCCCCCGGGGCCGCGCGCCACCACTTGCGCCTCGAGCGCGAGCATCGTCGCCGGGTGGTCGTTCGCCGGATCGCCGTGCGCCAGGTTGCCGCCCACGGTGGCGCGGTTGCGTACCAGCGGGTCGGCTATGACGACGGCGGTGTCGAGCAGGATCGGGTACTTCTCGCGAATCAGATCCGAGCGTTCCAGATCCGCTTCGCGTGCGGCGCCGCCGATTCGCAGGTAGCCGTCCGCCTCCGCGATGCCCGCGAGCCCCGGGATGCGCCCGATGTCCACCAGGTGGCCGGCGTCGCCGAGGCGGAGCTTGAGCAGCGGCAGGAGGCTCTGGCCGCCGGACAGCACCTTCGCCTCATCGCCGAGGCGTTCGAGCAGCGCCACCGCTTCGTCGAGCGTGCCCGGTGCGTGGTAGTCGAATGCCGACGGAATCATGGGGACGCTCCTTAATCCACGATCAGCCACAGGATCGCAAGCACGACGACGACGGCCAGCCAGAAGCCGGGCCGGCGCACTGCCCGGCCGAGCGCGCGCCCGCCGACCGCGGCGCCCAGGGAAACGGCGTCGATGGCATCGCTACGGGGTACATCGCCGCCGGTGGCATGGCCGGCGGGAGCTTGCGCGTCCGAAGGATCCGCGGCCGTCCGCGATCCGCCTGCGGACTCCGCGGCGTCCGCGCCGGGGTCGTCCGCGTCCTCCCGGCCGGATGCCGACTCCAGCGCGCCCCGCATCGCGTCGGTGAACCGCCGGAACATCTCGTCGCTGACGTCCTGGATCATTCCCCGACCGAACTGCGCCAGGATGCCGGTGATGTTCACGGTCGACGCCACGGTCACCTCGGTTTCGGCGGGGCCGCGCGCGACGACCCGGCTCGTCATGCGCATGTCGGCGCCGCCCTTGCCGCGCACGTCCTGGCCGGCCGCGGCGATCTCCGCCACGCCCTCCTCCCGGTCCAGCCGCTCGAAGCGCACCGTGCCCTTGTAGCGCGCCGAGACCGGTCCCACCTTGACGGCGATCGTCCCGGTGTGGGTCCGCTCGTCGACCTGGCCCGTGATCGAGGCGCCGGGCAGGCACTCCGCCACCCTGGACGGATCGGTCAGGAACGCCCACACCTCTTGCGAGGCCGCGTTGATGACGAAGCGCTTCTCTATAGGGATACCCATGTCAGGCCGCCAGGAGCGGCAGCAGCCGCTCGAGCGATTCCAGGTTGTGCGCCGGGACGAAGTGTTCGACGAAGGGCAGGGCGGCCTGCATTCCGCGCGCCACCGGCCGGTAGCGCGGGTCGCCGAGGAGCGGGTTCAGCCAGATCACCTTCCGCGCCCTCTCCCCGATAGTGCGCATCGCCCCGGCCAGCACCGCGGGACTGTCCAGGTCCAGCCCGTCGCTGAGCACCACGACGACGGTCTTCGCGCTCACCAGCGTATCCAGGTACCGCGTGACGAACTCGTCCAGACTCGGGCCTATTCGCGTTCCGCCGGACCAGTCGGGCACGCCGGCGGCCAGACGGTCCAGGGTAGGAGCGATCTTGTCCGCTGTCAGCCACGGCGTCAACCGGGTCAGCGAGGTGTTGAACGCGAAGACCTCGCAACGCCGCACCACGCGCTTGAGGGACAGCGCGAAGGTCAGCAGGAAACGGGTGTGCGGATCCATCGAGCCGCTGGTGTCGCACAGCAGCACCACGTCCGGCTTCTCCACGGCGCGGTCCCGCCGTGCCAGCGAGAGGAGCTCGCCGCCGGTGCCGGCCGCCCCGCGAAAGCTGCGTCGCAGATCCACCCGGCCCCGGGTGCGGACCGGCACCAGGCGGCGGCTCGGCCGGCATCGCAGCCGGCGCGCCGCCCGTGCCAACAGTCGTTCCATGGCCGGGAGATCGTCGGCGCACCAGTCGTCGAACGGCTTGCGGCGCAGGAGCACGTCGGAGGAGTAGCCCGGCGAATCTCCGGCGGTCGTTTCGCGTTCCCGTTTGCCGGCGAGTTGTCCGATCGCCTGCATCCAACGCCACTGGGCGGGCGCACGGCTCCGGTGGGCGCGGGGTCCGGACGGCGAGCTCGGCGGTGGGGCCGGTCCGGCAGCCGGGTCCTCGGCGGCCCAGAAGCCCTGCAACAGTTCGTCGAACGTGTCCCAGTCGGACCGCAGGACCTTCAGGGCCGTGCGCAGCGCGTAGCGGACTTCGTCACGATCCCCGAGATCCACGAGCAGGAGAGCGGCCGCGCCGTCTATCTCGTCGCTGACGGACACGGCGATGCCCCGCTCCCGCAGCCGCCCCGCGAAGCGGGCCACCCGTTCCACGATGTCACGGTCATGCATCGGCGGCGCTCGTTGATCGTGCGGAGGCGAGCAGCGACTCGATGTCGCTTGCGGTCAGGTCCTGCACGTCGTGGTGGTCCTTCAGGACGCACCCCAGCGTTTCCTCCACCGTGCCCGTGTCGAGACGATCGTGGCGCAGGGCCAGCAGCGCGCGCGTCCAGTCCAGCGTCTCGGCGACGCCCGGCGCCTTGTGGAGACGGCGTCCGCGGAACGCCTGCATGACCTCCGCTATCTCGTGGGCCAGACCGTCCATGACCTCCGGCACCCTGGCGCGGATGATCCGGATCTCCTTCTCCAGGGAGGGGTGCTCGACGTAGAGGTAGAAGCACCTGCGGCGGAGCGCGTCGCCGATCTCGCGCGTGCGGTTCGACGTCAGCACGACGTACGGCACGTGCGTGGCGGCGATGGGGCCGAGCTCGGGAATCGTCACCTGGAAGTCGGAGAGGATCTCCAGCAGGAAGGCCTCGAAGCCGTCGTCGGCGCGATCGATCTCGTCGATCAGCAGGACCGGCGGGCCCTCGCGGCGGGTGATGGCGCGCAGCAGCGGGCGTTCCAGCAGGCAGTCGCGGCTGAAGATCATCTGCTCGGTCTGCGCCGGTTCCCGGTCCTCCGTGCCCGCGATGCGCAGGCGCAGCAGTTGCCGCTGGTAGTTCCATTCGTACAGGGCGGTGTTGACGTCGATGCCCTCGTAACACTGCAGCCTGATCAGCTCGGTGTCCAGGATCCGGGCCAGCACCTTGGCGATCTCGGTCTTGCCGACGCCGGCGTCCCCCTCGACGAGGAGGGGCTTGCGCATCGTGCGCGCCAGGTAGACCGCGGTGGCGATGGCGGGCTCGGCGATGTACCCCTCGCGCTCCATCGCCGCCTGCGTCTCGCGCACCTCCGGTCTCACGCTACCCCTCCTGCGCCGCCGCGGCGTACCTGTGCGGCTCCGCGATGAACTGCTCGCGGCAGTGCGCGCAGCAGAAGTAGTAGGTCCTCCCCCCGAATTCGGCCTGGGGACCGGCCGCCGCGGCGGCAACGGTCATGCCGCATACCGGGTCGCGCGCGGTGTCCGCGACGGACGTGCCGGGAGCCGGGTCGCGCGCAGCGTCCGCCGTGGCGGCGGCGAGGCCGCGCCCGGCATCCGGCGCCCCGGCGGCGGGAGCCGAATCGCGTTCGGCGTCCGCTACGGCCGCGGCGGGGGCCGGTTTCTGCCTGGTCTCCGCGACCGTTGCGGCGGAAGCCGGATCCTGGGCTGGGCGGCGGGCGCTCGCCCGCCGGGTGATCTCGGCGAGGATGCTCAGGGCAATCTCCTCGGGCGTCTCGGCGCCGATGTCGAGGCCGGCCGGGTTGGTGATCCGGTCGAGCTGCTCCGGCGCGGCGCCGCGCGCGGCGAGCGTCTCGCGCATCTGTCCGAACCGCTTGCGGCTGGCCACCACGCCGACGTACGCCGGCTTCAATCGGATGGCCGCCCAGGCCGCCTCCTCGTCCCGCTGGCCGAGCGTCGCGACGACGGCGAAGCAGCGGGCGGCGTCCTGTCCGGAAGCGGGTGGCTCGATGGACTCGTCGCTGGTCACCAGTAGACCCGCGTCCGGAAACAGCGTCTCGCCGGCTTCCGGATCGACCGCTTCCACCCGGTAGCCGAGCACGGCGGCCAGGCGCGCCAGCGCCAGCGCCGTGGGCGAGACGCCGAAGATCAGCAGCCGGCGCGCCGGCAGCAGCGGCTCGATGTAGATCTCCACGCTTCCCCCGCTGTGGCACGCCATCGGAAACACCGTCAGTCCGGATCGAGGCTGCGAGATGGAGCCGGGGTCGCGGACGATGCCGATCAGCCGCGGCGCCCCGTCGGCGAGGGCCGCGAGGGCTTCCCGGATCACGGTCGGCCGCGTGCAGCTTCCGCCGAGCCAGCCGTGGAACCCGCCGTCCGGGGTCACCACGGCGCTGTCGCCGATACGGGCCGAGCTCGGCGGCTCGCGGCGGACCACCGTGGCCAGCGCGAAGGCCTCGCTGCGACCGGCGAGATCGGATGCGAGTCTCAGAGTGTCGGTACGCATCGATGTCACCCCGTGGCGGGCTCGGTGTCGTCCGCGCCGGTGCCATGTCCTGCCTGTTCGACCCCGAGGGCAGCGTCGCCTGCGGCCGCACCATGTCCTGCGTCGCCGACTCCCAGCTCCGCCTTGATCCGCTCGTAGTCCTCGGGAACGTCGATGTCCTGAAGGGCCGCCTCCGGCCAGGAGATCGCGATCGCCTCGTCGCGGTGCCGCCGCACGACCTGGCGCCCGCACCCTTCTCCCTTCATCTGCCGGAGCTCGGAGAACAACGAGCGGTCGTACAGCATCGGCGGCGCGTTGACGTCCCCGTAGGCGGAGATGACGAGCGGGGCGGTACCGTCCCGGTAACGCGCGACGAGCTCGGCGACCATGCGGCTCGTGACGAACGGCATGTCCGCCAGCATCACGACCGCGGCCCGCGCGCGCTCCGGAACGTGGGAGATGCCGGTCCGCAACGACCGGTTGATCCCCTGCGCGTGGTCGGGATTGTCGACCGGCGTGCACGCCAGCTCCGCGAGCTCCGCCCGGGCGCGCTCCTCCTCGTGGCCCACGACGACGAGGACCGGATCCAGCCCGGCGCCGATTGCGCGACGCACGACTCGTCTCAGCAGCGTCTCGCCGTCGATCTCGAAGAACAGCTTGTTGCGTCCCATGCGGGTCGAGCTGCCCGCGGCGAGCACGACGCCGGCCACCGCGCCGCTGCGTTCAGACGGTTCAGACGGCATGGATGACACCTTCCTTCTCGCGCAGGTGGCGCGGCACGCTCGCCGCACGGACGGCCAGCAGCTCCGCCAGGATGCTGACCGCGATCTGTTCCGGCCCGTCCGCACCGAGATCGAGACCGACCGGAGCGAAGAGTCGGTCCTTCCCGGTCGCGCCGAACCGTGCGTCCGTGGTGCCGATCTGTTCGAATATCTCATCCCCCCGGGCGCGGGGGCCGAGCAGGCCGACGTAGGGGACGTCGGTCCGCAACAGGCGCCTGACCCATTCCCGGTCGTGGGCGAACGAGTGCGTCATCACCACCAGATGGGTGCGCGGACCGAGCGGCAGTCCTTCCAGGCCGTCGTCGGGTCTGCGGTCGATGCGCTCGGCATCCGGAAAGCGTTCCGGGGACAGATAGGCGGGACGGTGGTCGACGACGGTCACGCGGTAGCCGATCTGCGATGCATGGGCCGCGAGAGGCATCGCGTCGTCGCCGGCGCCGCAGATGACGAGCCGCGGCGGCGGCACATGGACCTCCGTGAAGACGCCGGCAGCGGATTCGACGTCGAGGCCGGTCGGTTCGATGTCGTAGCATTCCGATTCCCCGGCCGCAACGAGCGCTTCGGCGCGCCGGGCGATCACGCGATCGAGGGCGGGGCTGCCCGTCGAGCCGGCCGGTGGGGCGTCGCCCGCCACGAGCATCCGGCCCAGGACGGCGGACGGACCGCGGACGACGGTGGACAGGGCGAACGGTGCGTCTCCCGCCAGAAGCGTCCGCAGATGGCGCGCCGCGTCCACGGCCCCGGAGGTGACCGGCTGGATGAAGATGTCGACCGATCCATTGCAGCCCAGGCCGAGTCCCCAAACGGTGCGATCGTCGCCCCCGGTGTCGTAGTGGCGGAACCGGGGCACTTTCTCGCGCATCACGGTCAAGGCGATCTCGCGCACGTCCGACTCGAGGCAACCGCCGCTCACGCCCCCTCGCGTCGCGCCGCTCTCTTCCACCAGCAGCTTGGCGCCGGCGCGCCGGTACGCGGATCCGGCGATCCGCACGACCGTCGCCATGGCCGCACGCTGCCCGGCCGCCGCCAGCTCGGCAACGCGGCCCAAGATCTGCGACGTTTCCTGCCAGTGCTTCATGTGAGACCGGTCGCACCGGGGCCGCCCCGCCCCGATTCTACATACCAGGAGCCGAAAGCAGGCCCGGCAGCCTTCCGGGTCGCGGCGGCTCGGCCGCGGAGGGCGTCGATCAGCACGGTCGAATCGATCGCGACGGGGGCCTCAGCCGCGGTCCGGAAACAGGCCCGGCAGCCAATGTGGTGCGAGCGTCGCCGGGAAGGCCAACCGCAGCGGCGCGCGATGACTGGCGGAGACCAGTGCCCCCTGCTCGATGAGCGCTGCGGTGACGCGGCGGGCCTGACGCTCGCTGGCGCCCAGGATCGCAGGGACGTCGCCGCGCGGCAATTCGCCGCGGAAGAGGCCCGCCTCGAGCACTGCTTCGGCACCGTGGGGAAGCGTACCGGCGCGCGTTTCCCCGCCAGCCCATGTCAGGATGCGGTGCCGCAGACGGTCAGGCTGCACGAGCCGCTCCAGGAAGTCCACCTGGTCGAGGCAGACCTCGAGAAAGAACCGGATGAACGCCGCCAGCGCCTCCTCGCTCAGGTTGCCGCGTCCGTCGACATCGTGCCGGCGCGGCGAGTCGCAGGCGGCCAGGTGGCGCTTGTAGGCGCCTTCGTTCCGCGCCAGTCCGCGGGCGACGGACCAGACCCCTCCGGTCTCCAGGCTCTCCAGCAGCATGGCGTGGGACATCAGCCGCGCCACGCGACCGTTGCCGTCGAGGAACGGGTGGATCCAAAGGAAGCGGTGGTGCGCCGCGGCGGCCCCGAGGATGGCGTCGGTCCTTCCCAGAATGTCGTAGACCGCTTCGAAGCGCCGCAGGAAGCGAGGCAGCGCGCCGGGGCTGACCGGCACGTGCAGGCCCACCTGCACGCGGCGTGTGCGCAGGGCGCCGGGCACCACCGCGGCGCTTGTTCCCGCACCCGGATGCTCCACCCGAAGCATCTCCTCCGGCAGGGCAGCGCAGAAGCGCCGATGCAGCTCGCACAAGCCCTCGGCGGTCACGGCGCGACCGGCCAGCCCGCCGTCGTCCATCCAACGCTGCACGGCGATGTGCGAGGCGGCTTCGAGTTGGAGGTTGCGCGTGCGCGGGTCGGCGCTGTAATCACGCCGCAGCGCCCGCTCGATGTCGACCGGGTGCGTGTCGTGTCCTTCGATCAGGTTGCTGTAGTAGCAGTTCATCGCCCGGACGAGATCGGCGAGGGCGGCCGACACGCCGTGGGGCAGGCTGCGCCGGAACCCCGCCGCGCGGGCGGCGAGCTCGACGGCCAGATCCGTCAGCGGGCCGCGGTGCGGCGACGCCTGGGCCAGCAGCATGGGCTCCATCAGGGCGATGGACTCGCCGTCGTCCGCTACGGAGTCCGACTGGATGGCCGGTTGGTCCGTCATCGAATGCTGCTGGAAATAGCTCTAATCCAGTATCTTACAGTTGTTCATGTTGTGTAGCGGAGGGCATATGGGCCGGTTTCGTGGCCGGTTGAAGCGGACTGGCGGTTACCGTCCAGGATCGAGAGATCAGCGTCGCAGCCGCAGGTCCGGGCTGACCTCGTCCGAGCAGCTTGTCGATCGACTCGACGGTGCCTGCGGTTGCCCCCCCTCGACGAGCCGCAACTCGACGTCGGCCAGGGACTTGAAGTCCACGACGACGCAGACTGCGTTGCTTGCCGGGTCGGCAGACGAACAAGTTGCCGAGGAGTTCAAGAACTGGCCGGATATATTGCCGGTTACGCATGTTGTCGGCGACAATAAAGTCCAGAAGCGCGATGCCGGATTCCCTGCGCGACATCATCCTCGACTTCCGCGAGGCCGAGCTGCCGACCGGCGTCCCGCGCCGGGTCGCCGTGACGCCGGTGCCGGGCAAGGCCACCGTCTGCATCGGTCCGCGCCGTGCCGGCAAGTCGACGCTCCTGTTCCAGCAGGTGCAGAAGCTGCTCGACCGCGGCGTGGCGCGCGACAACTTCCTCTACCTGAACTTCTTCGACGACCGCCTCCGTTTCCTCCAGCACGAGGGTCTCGGCGTCGTGGCGGAAGCCTACTTCTCGCTGCACCCCGAGAAGAAGAACACCGAGACGGTCTACTGCTTCTTCGACGAGATCCAGGTCGTGCCGGGCTGGGAGCCGTTCGTCGATCGCCTGATGCGGACCGAGAAGTGCGAGGTGTACATAACCGGATCGTCGGCGCGCATGCTGTCGCGGGAAATCGCGACGCAGATGCGCGGCCGGGCGCTGTCGTGGGAGATCTTCCCCTTTTCCTTCAGGGAGTTCCTCGACTTCAGAGGCATCGACGCCGATGGCCCTTTGTCGACCCGCCGGCGCCTGCTGGTGCGCAAGGCGTTCGAGGAGTACTGGGAACGGGGCGGGTTTCCGGAGGTGGCGGGACTGGATCGCGCGCTACGCATCCGGATCCACCAGGAGTACTGGGGGGCCATGCTGTTTCGCGACCTGGTGGAGCGGCACGACGTCGCGCATCCCCGCGCGGTTGCGGACCTCGCTCACAGGCTGGTGGACAACACGGCGTCGCTCTATTCCATCAATCGCCTCACCGCCTATCTGCAATCGCTCGGACACCGGGCGCCGAAGTCCGCGGTGTCCGACTACGTGGAGTGGTTCGAGGACGCCTTCTTCCTGTTCACGGTGCGCGTCTTCGACGCTTCGTTGGCCCGCGCCAACGCGAATCCGAAGAAGATCTACTGCGTCGACCATGCGCTCGCGAGGTCGGTCGGCTCCGGCATCCTGGTCAACGCCGGCCATCTGCTCGAGAATCTGGTGTTCACGGCACTGCGGCGGTTCACCCCCGAGATCCGCTACTTCAAGGGAGCGAACGGACGCGAGGTGGACTTCGTGGCGCGGATGCCTGACGGCTCGCGTCTGCTGGTCCAGGTCTGCGAGTCGCTGGCGGAACCGCGGACGCGCAAGCGGGAGGTGAGGGCGCTCGATCGGGCGATGGCCGGGTTGGGACTGCGTGCGGGGACGATCGTGACCCGCTACGAGGAAGAGACGATTCCCGTCGACGCCGGCAGCATCGACGTCGTGCCGGCATGGCGCTTTCTGCTCGACATCGGGTGATGCCACGCGACCGATTCACACGAACCTGCGCGACACCGTGTTCGACGGCGGGCTGTACACGTCGCTGGCCGGCTCCCTCGCCGGGCTCACGGCGGGCGAGCTGTTCGCGGGGAGCTTCTCCGACACGCGCTTCGACCCGAGCAACGGCAGCGACTACTCCGGGTTCATGCGCGCCGTCGACCGGCTGCCGGATCGCGCCGCCTTCCACTGGAGTCTACCCGTAGATGCGCTCGAATTCGGCCATGAACGTAGTCAGCGCGTCGACGCCGGCTTCGGGGAACGCGTTGTAGATCGAAGCGCGGAGCCCGCCGACCGAGCGGTGGCCCTTGAGGCCGGCGAGACCCGCGGCCTCGGCTTTCTCGACGAACTTCTTCTCGAGTGCCGGCGTGGGCAGCCGGAACGTGACGTTCATGAGCGAACGGCTGTCCGGGTCGGCCACGCCGCGATAGAAGCCGGTGCGGTCGATGGCCGCATAGAGCTTCGCCGCCTTGCGCTCGTTGCGCGCGGCCGCGGCGTCGAGACCGCCGTGGCCCCGCAGCCACCCGGTGACCAGCGACACCACGTAGATGGCGAAGACCGGCGGCGTGTTGGGCCGCGAGCCGCCCTTGACGTACGTGGCGTAACGCAACAGCTTGGGGAGGGACGCTGGTCCCCGCTCCGCCAGGTCGTGGCGGATGATCGCCACCGTCACCCCGGCCGGACCCAGGTTCTTCTGCGCGCCGGCGTAGATCAGGCCGTGGCCGGCCACGGACAGCGGACGGCTGAAGATGTCGGACGACGCGTCGACCACGAGCGGCACGTCACCGACAGCCGGCATCGCGGTCCATTGGGTGCCTGCGATGGTGTTGTTCGACGTCGCGTGGACGTATGCCGCGTCCGGCGAGATGTCGATCTCGGCGGCGGCCGGCAGGCGCCGATAATCCACCGGCTCGGTGGTGGCGGCCACGCGCACCGACCCGAACTTCTCCGCCTCCCGCGCCGCCTGCGCGGCCCACGATCCGGTCAGCAGGTAGTCGGCCGACCCGCCCGCGGGGAGCAGGTTCATCGGCACCATCGAGAACTGCAGCGTGGCGCCGCCCTGGAGGAACAGGACGTGGTAGTCGTCCGGCACACCGGCCAGGGCACGGATGCCGGCTTCGGCCGCCGCGAGGATCTCGTCGAAGGTCGAAGAGCGGTGGCTGATCTCCAGCACCGACATCCCGACCCCCGGCAGAGCCGGGAGGCTCTCGCGTATCTGTTCCAGGACCGGTTCGGGGAGCACCGCCGGACCGGCGCCGAAGTTGAAGACCCGTTCCGCCACATGCTCCTCGAATCGTGTGAATCAGCAGGTCAGATGGTGTGAATCAACAGGCCGTCGCGCAGCTTCGGCTCGAACCAGGTGGATTTCGGAGGCATGATGCCGCCCGCGTCGGAGACCGCCAGGAGCTCCTCCGGCGTTACTGGCGCGAGGGAGAAAGCGACGGCGGCAGCGCCCGAATCTACCGCCTGCTCGAGTGCGCCGATGCCCCGCGCGCCGCCGACGAACCTCACCCGCGGATCCGTGCGGATGTCCGCCACCTCGAGGACCGGGGCCAGGATGCGCTCCTGGAGGATGGCCACGTCGAGTTGCGCAGCCAGGCTTCCGCCGGCTGCGTCCGCCGCCGCCGCGGCCAGGTCGATGGAGTACCAGGCGCGGTCCAGGTACATCGCCAGAAAGCCCTTGGGCGGGACCCGCGGGCCAGCGGCCCTGACCGGAAGGCGCTCGCGCAGCGCCTCGAGGAACTGTGACGCGGTCCGGCCCGCCAGATTCGCCACCGTGCGGTTGTACGACAGGATGCGCGTCTGCCGGTCGGGAAACGCCACGCCGAGAAAGAACCGCGCCTCGTGCTCCGGATCGGAGCCCGCCAGCTCGTCGCGCGCCCGGGCCGCGCTGGCGATCCGGTGATGCCCGTCGGCGATGTACACGGCCGGCACTTCGGCGAAGGCGGCGGTCGCCGCGGCGGCCGCCGCGGCCGGCAGCCGCCACACGCTGTGGCGCACGCCGTCCGGCGCCGCGACGTCCAGCAGCGGCGCCCCGGTTGTACCCTCGTTCACTACGCCGTCCAGCGCCGCGGTGGCGCGGTAGGCCAGGAACACGATGCCGGTCTGTGCCCGCAGCGCCACCATGTGGCGGGTCCGGTCGTCCTCCTTGTCGCGGCGTGTCCGCTCGTGTCGCTTGACGACGTCCCGGTCGTACTCGTCGAGCGAGAAGCAGCCGGCCAGCCCGATCTGCTCGTGCCGGTCCGCCTGCATCCGGTAGAGGTAGAGCGCCGGCTCGGCCTCGACGACCAGCGGCGCCCGCTCGACCAGGGTTGCGAGGTTCCGCGCGGCCTGCCCGTAGACGAGAGAGCTGTATGGATCGGTGTCGTCCGGCAGGTCGATCTCGGCGCGCGAGACGTGGAGGAAGCTCAGGGGATTGCCCGCCGCCAGCCGCTGCGCCTCAGGAGTGGAGACCACGTCGTAGGGAACGGCGGCTACCGCCGCGGCCGCAGCCGGCGCCGGGCGAAGTGCGCGGAATGGACGGATGAAGGCCAAGGCTGCGGTTCGCTACTGGGCGGCCTCGGAGACGACGAGGTCGGGCCGTGCCGGGGAGCCGAGCCGCGCGAGTGCGGCGTCCCGCGCCGTCCGGAACGCGGCGAGATGCGCCTCGGGTACCGGGGCGCCGGGCGGGAGGTTGCGATGCTCGAGGAGCGGGTTCACGAACGTGCCGTTCTTCCGCAACCGGTAGTCGAGGTGCGGGCCGGTCGAGAGTCCCGTCGAGCCGACGTAACCGATCTCCTGGCCCTGAAACACGCGCACGCCGCGGCGGATGCCGCCGGCGAACCGCGACAGGTGCAGGTAGTAGGTCTCGTACCCGTTGGTGTGGCGCAGCCGGACCATGTTGCCGGAGCCGCCGCTGCGTCCGGCCGACACTACCGTGCCGGTTGCGACGGCGATGACCGGCGTGCCGGTCGGGGCGCCGTAGTCGACGCCGAGATGCGGCCGCACCCCGCCGAGGACCGGATGCACCCGCCGATACGAAAAGCGCGATGTGATGCGCGGCTCGAACCGGAACGGCGAGCGCAGGAACAGCCGCTTCATCGAGCGGCCGCTCTCGTCGAAGTACTGCGCCTCGGGCTCGCCCGGCACATGGAAGCGGAACGCCCGCAGGCGCCGGCCGTCGTTGGTGAACTCGGCCGCGAGGACGTCGCCGTAGCGGGAGAACGTCAGATCGCCGTCGTCCCCGAAGCGTCCCTCGCGGTGGATTTCGTCGAACAGCAGGCTGAAGCTGTCGCCCCGTCGCAGGTCGTTGTTGAAGTCGATCTCGCCGCTGAGCACTTCCGCCAGGGTGACCGCGAGCAGCAACCCCTCGTCCTGCGCATCGAGCGCGGCGACGAGCGAGTTGTTCCGTGCATCGATGCCGCCCTCGATTACCTGCTCGACGCGCGCCTGGCGGTAGGGCACCAGCGCGGCCTCGATGCCGTCGGCGGTCACCTTCGCCTGCAGGTACGCATCGTCGTCGACGTGGTACAGGAACTGTCGGAGCTCTCCGTCGTCCGTCCCGAGCACCAGGCGATAGTCGTTGTCGACCCGCAGCCGGCGCGGGTCGAAGACCGCGCTGATCGCATCGACCAGCGGGTGCGCCAGCTCGCCCAACTCGTGCTCCGCGAACAGGCTCGCCAGCGTGGCTCCCCGCGCCACGCTCCCGTCCACCGTCCGCGTGAGCGGCTGCAGGAAGATGTCGCCGAGACCGTCCGGCGCCGCGGCTCGGGCGCTCGCGGCCGACTCGACGGCAGCCGGCGCCGACTCGACGGCGCAGCCCGTGGCCACGAGGACCGACAGGCAGAGAAGGGCGAAGTGGGGGGACCGGACGAACATGCGGAAATTTCAGTCTAGCACACCGGCGGCGGTTTCCGTCCCGCCGTGCCGGAGGGGCGCCGCGGCCCAATCATCCCCGAAGGGCCTGCAGGCGCGCAGCGACGTGCTCGGCGTGCCCGGCCGCCTTCACTTTCTTCCAGTGGTGGGCGACGTTCCCGGCAGGGTCGATCAGCGTCGTCGAGCGGATGACGCCGATCGACTTCCGCCCGTAGAGCACCTTCTCGCCCCACGCGCCGTACGCCTCCATGGTGGCGTGCGCCGGGTCGGACAGAAGCTGCACCTTCAGGTCGTACTTGGCGATGAACCTCCGGTGCGACTCCGCGCCGTCGGGACTGCACCCCAGGATCACCGCGTCCAGCTTCTCGAACTCCGCGATCCCCGCCGTGAACTCGCACGCCTCCTTGGTGCACCCGGGCGTGTCGTCCTTCGGGTAGAAGTACAGCACCACCCACCGCCCCTCGAGGCCGGCGAGGCTGACGGGCTCCCCATCCTGGTTCTGCAGCGCGAATGACGGCGCGGGCTTCCCGACTTCGATCATGACGCGGAGTCCTCCTGTCGTTCAGGCGATCGTGATCGGCGGCGCATCGTCATCCCGCTCGGACACGGTGCCGATCACCGCCGCGTGAGTGTAGCCCAACGCATGCAGCCCGGCGACGCACGCCGCGGCCCGCTGCTCCGGCACCCCGGCCAGCAGCCCGCCCGCGGTCTGCGGATCGAACAGCAGGGGATAGCGGGGATCCGCCCCGGCCGTCTCGACATTGGAGACGGCGCGGCGCAGGCGGACGTTCTGGGGCTGCAACGAGCTGAGCAGCCCGCGGGCGGCGGTCTCTTCCGCCCCGTCGAGAATCGGCACCGCGTCCAGCATCACGCGGGCGTCGATGCCGGACGCCTTCGTCATCTCGACCAGGTGGCCGAGCAGCCCGAAGCCGGTCACGTCGGTGCAGGAGCGCCCGCCGTGGGCGCGCACCGCATCGGCCGCCTCGCGGTTGGACTGCAGCATCGCCCGGATTGCGCCGTCCACCCAGCGCGCCTTCGCCTTGCCCCGCATGTCGGCGGCCAGGAGGGTGCCGGTGCCAATCGGCTTGGTCAGGACGAGCCGGTCGCCGGGGCGCAGGCCGCCCTTGCGGAGAATTCGATCGGGGTCGATGGATCCGCTCACCGAGAGGCCGAGCTGCACCTCCGCGCCCTCGCTGGTGTGCCCGCCGACCAGCGCCGCGCCGCCGTCGTTGAGCATCTTCACGGCGCCTGACAGCAGGTCCTCCAGCAAGGTCTCCATCTTCGATTCGAGCCCGTGGGGGATGGTGACGATCGCCAGCGCCGAGCACGGCTCGGCGCCCATCGCGTACAGGTCGCTCAGGCAGTGGTTCGCGGTGATCCGGCCGAACAGCCACGGATCGTCGATCATGGAACGAAAGGCGTCGACCGACTGCACCAGCAGCTTCCCGGGCGGCAGCGAGGCGACCGCCGCATCGTCCGGGGCGTCGAGGCCGACCACCACGTCGTCCCGGCGCACCGGCTCCAGCCGCGCGACGACCCGATCGAGCAACGTGGCGCCGACCTTCGACCCGCAGCCGCCGCAGCGCATGGCGACCACCGACAGCTCGCGCACGACGTCCGGGGGCGCCAGCCCCGGAGGCACGGCCGGCGTCCGGCGCGCGCCGGATGCCCCCGTGTCCATCTCCGGCAGCTCGGCGAAGCGCCGCATGAAGCGGCGGTCGATCCAATCCTTCCAGCGCCAGACCCAGGCGCCCTCGGCCGACCACCGGCCGCGCGAGGCGACGGCGTAGCGGTCGCCGGAGGTGATCAGGCTCAGGAAGCGGCGCTGCGGACGGAAGGGCCGCAACGTTTCACCGAGCAGCGCCCGCCGCAGGTTCGCCGCGAGCGGCCGGCCCTGGCGGACGGCGAACACGCCCGCCTTCTCGCGCGGGTGCTCGACGACCGCCGCCACGTCCCCCGCCGCGAAGACGCCGGGGTGCGAGGTCGACTGCAGCGTCGCGTCCACCGCGATGAACCCGGCGCGGTCCACCGCGAGCCCGGACGCGGCGGGCCAGGACGGTGGCGCGGCGGCGGTGGCCCAGACGATTTCGTCCACCTGGAAGGAGTCTCCGTCCCTCACCGCCAGTCGGGCGGCGTCGACCCGCGCGACCCGCGCGCGGAGATGAACGTGCACGCCCCGCTCGGCGAGCACGCGCGCGAACCGTCGCTGCGCGCTCCGGTTGTGGGTCGGCAGCACGCTCGGCGCCGCGCCGAACAGGTGGAACTCCGGCACCTGGAAGCGGCCGCCCTCGGCCTGCGCGCGGGTCGAGAGCGCGTGCTGCATCGACAGCGTCAGCTCCACCCCGGCCGCGCCTGCCCCGACCACTGCCACTCGCAGCCGCTGCGTGCTCTCGCGGACCCGCCGCTCGAGCCGCTCCCAGCGCGCCACCAGGCCGCCGATCGGCTTGACCGGCACGGCGTGGTCCGCCGCGCCGTCGACGTCGAGCCGTGGCGCGATGCCGACATCGATCGACAGCACGTCGTAGGGCACCGGCGGCCGCTTCCGGCACAGCACCGTGCGCCGGCCGAGATCGAGACCCACCGCTTCCCCATGGAACAGCCGCGCCCCGGCGAAGCGCGCCAGCGGCCCGAGGTCGACGTGAACGTCGTCGAAGTCGTAGAGGCCGGCGATCAGGCCCGGCAGCATCCCGGAGTAGGGCGCATGGAGGTCGCGCGCGATGACGGTCACCCGCACGCCGGGTATGGGGCGCATCCCCAGGCGGCGGAGCACGATGACGTGGCTGTGGCCGCCGCCGACGAGGACGAGGTCCTTGAGGACGGGAGCGCCGGCACTGTTCGTCATGGCGTGACGCCGGCGCGCGCCAGCACGCGCCTCATCGCGGCCTCGAACCGCTCCGGTTGCGGGAGCAGGCTCGTGACGAGGAACGTTTCGCGCGGGAAGTCGAAGAAGTAGCCCGGGTGCACGAGCACGTGATCCTGCTCCAGAAGTCGCAGCGCGAGCGTCTCTTCGGTCTCGGTCGACGGTACCTGGGCCACAGCGTACCATCCGCCCTCGGTGCGCAGCAGTCCTGCCGCCGGATGTTCGGCTACCAGCCGGATCAGCGTCCGGTGATTGGCTGTGATGCGCGCCCGGATCTGCTGCGCTACGGCAGCGCCCCCCGCCAGAAGCCGCTCGGCAGCGAGCTGGACCGGCGTGGAGACGGACAAGTAGGTGTCCAGGAGGAGATCGAGCGCGTAGAGGGCCGAATCGACTTCGTCGCCGGGGCCGTCGACGGCGATCCAGCCGAGCTTGACCTGCGGCAGCCCGACTGCCTTGGACAAGCCGCCGAGCGCGAATGTCAGCACTTCCGCGGGTTGCTCCAGCACGCTTCGACCACTCCCGGGCCACGGGTCGATCGGGTAGTGGTTGAACACCTCGTCGACGATCAATCGCAAGCCGCGTTCCCGGCAGAGGGTCGTCACTGTCTCGTGGTCGTCCGGGGCGAGATACGAGCCGGTAGGGTTGTTGGGGTTCACGACGACAATCGCGCGAGTCCGTGAACCGGCCGCCTCGTGCAACGCCGGGATGTCGATCCTCCATGCCCCGTGGTACGAGAGGGGGTACGGCACCGGCTCCACTCCCTCGAACCGCGCGAGGTGCTCGAGCAGCGGATAGCTCGGTTGCGGCACGAGCACGCGGTCTCCCGGGTCGCAGAGCAGCTTGAAGAGGCAAGCATATGCCTCGCTCGTGCTGGCGGTGAGGGCGACGCGGTTCGGATCGACGGGCCTGGTCCTGGAGGTGGCGAGGCTCTCAATGCCTTCGTCACGTGGCGCCGCAACGGAGGT
Source organism: Vicinamibacterales bacterium (assembly GCA_963662835.3). Taxonomy (GTDB): domain Bacteria; phylum Acidobacteriota; class Vicinamibacteria; order Vicinamibacterales; family UBA8438; genus WTFV01. The sequence goes on along the minus strand of CAXXVU020000002.1, from coordinate 1,415,709 downwards.
GCCCGTACGCCGATGCGGCCGCGTGAGCCAGGAGGCAACGGCCTGCCGCGCACTCGCGAGCCCCCGCGGCGAGGGTTCGTAGCGGAGGCCGCCCGGAGACGCGAGGCAGTCGAGCAGACCCGGTGGATAGTGCAGCCCGACCCGCGTCGGATTGCTCTCCGTGAGGTCCGTCACGTCGACCCCCTGCGCCCGGAGCCGGGTATGCATCCGCGTCAGGCGGTTGACGGTCCGACCAGCCGGAACACGCGACGAGAACATGGCGTCCGAGAGCTTAGCCCGTGGTGGATAATGCTGATCGATCGGAGGGAACTGACCATGAAACGCATTGCCACCGTCGCGCTGTCGCTCGCCCTGCTCGGCATCGCCGCGCCGGCCGGGGCGCAGCCGGACGCCCCGGGCGAGACCGGCTACCTCACCCCGCCCCAGACCATCGTCGACATCCTCGACGCGCCGCCGACCCCGAACGTGATCGTCGGGCCGACCCGCGACGTGGCGGTGTTCGTCGAGCAGCGCAGCATGCCGCCGATCGGCTGGCTCGGCCGGCCGATGCACCGGCTGGCCGGCTACCGCATCGATCCGCGCAACAGCGGGCCGTGGCGGGCGCCCGAGATTGCGGCGCTGACGGTCGTGCGCCTGGATGTCGAGAGCGGCACGCGGCGAGCGGGAACCGACGACGTGCAAGTGCTCGCACCGCGCGGCACGACGCTCGGGTGGCCGGGCTTTTCGCCGGCCGGCTCGCACCTTTCCTATGCCGTCCTCCGCGACACGGGGATCGAGCTGTGGGTCGTCGACCTTTCGACCGGCCAGCCCCGGCCCCTGACGAGCGCCTCGCTCAACGCCGCCTGGGGCAACCCGTGCGAGTGGCTGGCGGACAACAGCGGGGTCCTGTGCCGCTTCCGCAGGTCGGCGCGCGGCTCGCCGCCGTCGCCGCCGCGGGAACCGTCCGGCCCGAACGTGCAGGAGCACGCCGGCGCACTGTCTCCGGTCCGCACCTACCAGGACCTGCTGAGCAACGCGTACGACGAGGCGCTGTTCGAGTACCACTTCACCAGCCAGGTCGAGACGGTGGCCCTGGCCACCGGCTCGCGGACCGCAGTCGGCGAGCCGGGGCTCTACGCGCGCGTCTCCGGCGCCCCGGACAGCCGGCACGTGCTCGTCGAGCGCATCGAGCGGCCGTTCTCCTGGCTCCTGCCGGCGAACCGCTTCGCCCGCTCCGTGGAGGTCTGGACGCGGGACGGGGACGCGGTCACCGTGGCCAAACGGCCGCTGGCCGATAGCGTACCCATCGGCGGCGTCGCCACCGGACCGCGCGGCCACCGCTGGAACCCGACCGCGCCGGCCACGCTGGTCTGGAGCGAGGCGCAGGACGATGGCGATCCGCGGGTGGACGTCCCGCAACGGGACACCCTGTTCGCGCTCGACGCTCCGTTCGAGGGTGAGCCGCGCGAGCTGGTTCGCACCGAGCACCGCTTCTCCACCATCGCCTGGACGGAGGACGGCACGGCGCTCATCACCGAGACCGATCGGCCGACCCGCTGGACCCGCACGTCGCTGCTCTATCCAGGGGGCGGCGACACGCGGCGGCTGTTCGACCGCAGCGGCGAGGACGTCTACAGCGATCCCGGTTCCCCGCTGCGGCGCCCGGGCGGCGGCGTGGCGAGCGCGACGATCCTGCAGGACGGCGACGCCATCTACCTGGCCGGCGCCGGCGCTTCGCCCGACGGCGATCGGCCCTTCGTCGATCGGCTCGACCTGACGACGCTGGAAGCCGAGCGGTTGTTCCACACCGAGCCGGAGACCTACGAGACGGTGGTCGCGGTCCTCGGGGCGGACGGCGGAACGTTGCTGACGCGCCGCGAGAGCCGCACCGAGCCTCCCAACTACTTCGTGCGGGACATCACACGTGGTGCGCGGCATGCGCTGACCGACTACACGGATCCGGCGCCCATCCTGCGCGACATCCAGAGGCGGTTTCTCACCTACACCCGCGACGACGGCGTTGTTCTGTCGGCCACGCTGTACCTGCCGCCCGGCTACCGCGACGGCGATCGCCCGCCGATGCTGGTCTGGGCCTATCCGCGCGAGTACACGAACGCGGCGGCGGCGGGCCAGGTCCGCGGGTCGCCCTACCGCTTCACCACCCTGCGCGGGGCGTCGCACATGCTGCTGCTGACCCAGGGCTACGCGATTCTCGACGGACCGACCATGCCGATCATCGGGGAGGGACACTCCGCCAACGACACGTACAGGGAGCAACTCGTGGCGAGCGCGGCGGCCGCCGTCGACACGGTCGTCGAGATGGGCGTCGCCGACCGCGACCGGATCGCCATCGGCGGGCACAGCTACGGGGCGTTCATGACCGCCAACCTGCTGGCGCACTCCGACCTCTTCCAGGCCGGCATCGCGCGCAGCGGCGCCTACAACCGGACCCTGACGCCCTTCGGCTTCCAGAACGAGCGGCGCACGTTCTGGGAGGCCCGCGACATCTACGCCGCGATGTCGCCGTTCTTCCACGCCGAGAAGGTGAACGAGCCGATTCTGCTGACGCACGGCGAGATCGACAACAACTCGGGGACCTTCCCGGTCCAGTCCGAGCGCTACTACCACGCGCTCAAGGGCCACGGGGCGACGGTGCGCTACGTCACGCTGCCCCACGAGTCGCACGGCTACGCGGCGCGGGAGTCGGTGCTGCACGTCGTCGCGGAGATGCTGCGCTGGTGCGACAAGTACCTGGGCGGGGGGACGGGCCAGTAGGTGCGCGGCCGTGTAGATGGCGACCGTCCCGAAGCGTTACAATGGAAGGTCGGATAGATTGGCGAGGCCTTCACCAACAGGAAGACGCGATGTCAGAACATACGCACGAGGTCACGGACAACAACTTCGAGGAGTCGGTGCTCAAGTCGGCGCAGCCGGTGCTGGTGGACTTCTGGGCGGAGTGGTGCGGTCCGTGCCGCATGATCGCGCCGACCGTCGAGGCGCTCGCGGCCGACTACGACGGCCGCGTCACGGTCGGCAAGATGAACGTGGACGACAATCCGGCCACGCCGGGGCAGTACGGCGTCCGCTCGATCCCGACCCTGTTGCTCTTCAAGGACGGCCAGGTCGTGGAGTCGGTCGTGGGTCTGGCCGACAAGGCGAAGCTGCAGTCCGTCATCGACCCGCACGTCGGCTGAGCCCCGCGGTCGCCGCGGCGCCGGTCGCCTCGACGGTGGGCGGTGTCCGCCGCCGCGTAGCCGGCCGCCTACCCTGGGCCGCGGCCTTCTCACGTGCCGATGCGCATCCTCATGATTCCGGTCGGGAGCGCCGGTGACGTGCACCCGCATGTCGGCATCGGGCTGGCGCTCCAGCGCCGCGGCCACGACGTGTCGGTGCTCACCAGCGCCTACTTCGAGCCGCTGCTCTCGCGGGTCGGCCTGCCGCTGATCCCGGTCGGTACGGTGGACGATTACCTCCGGCCCCTGAAGCGCCCGGACCTCTGGCGTCCCCATCGCGCGCTCGGCGTGATCGGGGAGGTGATTCGGCCCCACGCAACCGAGATCGCCCGCGTGCTGCGGGAGCAGGCGACCGGCGATCCCCCTCTCCTGGTGGCGCACCCGTTGGCGTTCGGGGCGCGCGCCGCGCAAGAGGCCCTCGGCCTGCGGTCGGTGACGCTGCACCTGCAGGCGGCCGGCTTCGTGAGCAGGCACGACACGGCAGTGCCGCACGTGTGGCTGCGGTCGGTCAACCGCTGGCCGATGCCGGTCAAGCGGCTGCTCGTGGCGGCGGGCGATCGTCTCTCGGACCGTGCGCTCAGCCCGGTCGTGAACGAGCTGTGCACGGAGTTCGGGCTGCCTCCGGCGCGGAACATCGTGCGCGAGTGGTGGCACTCGCCGCATCGCGTCATCGGGTTGTTTCCGGACTGGTATGCCGCGGTCCAGCCCGACTGGCCGCCCCAGACGCGGCTGACCGGCTTTCCGCTCTACGACGAAGGTGACGCAACCCCGCTCGCGCCCGAGCTCGACAGGTGGCTCGACGCGGGCGACCCGCCTGTGGTCTTCGCGCCCGGTACCGCCAACCGGCAGGCGGCGCGGTTCTTCCACGCGGGGGCGGAAGCCTGCCGCCGTCTCGGCCGCCGCGGCCTGCTCCTGACGCGGTTCGCCGAGCAAATCCCCGAATCGCTGCCTTCCGGGGTATGGCACGCGGAGTACGCTCCGTTCGGGAGCCTGCTGCCGCGGGCGGCCGCCCTCGTGCACCACGGCGGCATCGGCACCCTGGCGCAGGCGCTGCGAGCCGGCTGCCCGCAACTGGTGATGCCGATGGCGTTCGACCAGCCGGACAACGCCCTGCGGCTGGCGCGGCTGGGGGTGGGGCGCTACCTGCGGCCGTCCAGGTTCACCGGGCCGGCCGCGGCACGCGAGCTGGACGCGCTGCTCGGATCGGAGGAGGTGGCGCGTGCCTGCCGCGCCGTCGCGAGCCGGTTCGACGGGATCGATCCGGTGGCCAGAACCTGCGATCTGATCGAGGCGGCCGCCTGAACCAGGACACCCGGAACGCGGTTCTCCAGGCAGGCGCCGGCACAGGACCAGGAGTGCCCGCCCGGTGCCGCCCCTCTCAGAAGCCGAAGCCGCCGCTGACGTGGACGCGCGCCCCGCCGGAGAAATCGCTTGCCACGTCGATCGAGACCGGAAAACCGAAACGCGGCGGCAGGAAGAAGACGCCGGCCCCGGCGCCCTCAAGGAACCGTGCGTTCCGGATCGGCCGGCCCGCGTCGTACGCGGCGGCCGTGTCGTAGAAGAACCGCAGGCCGAGCCGTCCCTCCGACAGCACCGAGGTGATCGGCAGGCGCAGCTCGATCGACGCCGCGGCGATCCGGTCGCCGACCGCGACGCCGGCCGGCCAACCGCGAAGGGTGCCGCCCGCTGCCGGGCTGCCGCCGAGCAGCGCCCGTTCGTAGGGCGGCAGCGGAGCGGACGCCCCCGCGAAGTACAAGCGCGCCGCCAGGACGGCCTGGCCGCCGACCGCGCGGTACGCTCTGGCGTCCAGGCGTGGGCGCGTGATCGATCCGACGCCGCCATCGATTGCGAGTCGTTCGATGCCCGCACGAACCACCACCGTGTTGCGGCGAGCATTGGCGGGCGTCTCTCGATAGTCGCCGTAGTCGAGATAGGCTGCCGCTCGGACGAGCCGATCCGAGCGTGCCGCGAACCGCACCTCTTCCCACGCCGCTTCCCCGTTCAGCCGGAACCCGCGCGGCAGCCGGCGCTGGGCCGCGACCTCGACGCGCGTCCGGTCGTCGTCGATGTCGAAGTACGGATGGCGCCGCCGCCCGCGCGATCCGCCAGCCCGGAGGCGGTCGATCAGCGGGCCGCGGACGGGCGCCTCCATCTCCAGTCCGATGCGCTTGTGGCCGCCCCAGGTCGCGGGCACCGACAGTCGGCTGCGGGGCCCGAACGCGTCGACGAAGCTGGTCAGCGCCCCGTACGCAACCCCGTAGCCTTCCTGATGGTCGACGATGGGGGCGACCATGAGCCGGCGGCCGGCTGCCGCGAGCGCGCGCATCACCGGGTTCGGGAAGCGGGCGCCGGGACGCTCGCGCACCAAGATGACCAGGGCGACCTGGTCGGTGGCGGTCAACGATCGGTAGCGGCGGCGCACGTCGACGGTCTCGAATCGGCCGCTCGCCTCGAGCCGCTGCCGTACCGTCCTCTCCAGGTCCAGACCGGCCGCATCTCCCAGGTTGACGCCCGTGAGTGCGATGACCTCGGCGTCGGGCAGGGCGAGGTTGCCGTGGATCCGGATCTCGGCGACGGTTTCGGCGGCGATGTGCGCCCCGCCACGGGATGGTCCGGCGGTGGGCGCGCCGGGCGAGTCGGGCGCCTGGGCGGACGCGGCTCCGAACGCCAGCATCACGATCGCCGCCGCCGGAATCGCCGGCGCCGACCGGGCAACGACTCGCCGCCATGGCGCGGTCGGCCGATGCGGCATGATCACCGCTCGGCATCGAGCGGGCGGAGGCGTCCTCCGGTCTCGGCCTCCCGGTAGCTGGAGAACGTCCGGCTGTAGGCCACCGTGGTCGATCCGCTCGCCATCGTCATCACGCCCGAGGCGTCGATCCGCTCCGGGAGCCAGACGCTGTCCAGCGGCCGGCCCATGGTCATCGACGCGGTCAGCGCGTCCAGGCGAATGAGCCAGCGCAGCGGCAGGAACTCGAAGCCGATATTGTCGAACGTGAACCGCACGATCTGCTGCTCCGCGGGATCGATCCAGAGAGTGACCAGCGCGCCCTTGTTGAACTCGTCCTGCGCGCCCGGCACCACGAACGCCGGCCGGTCGCATTCCGAATGGTCGGCGTCACGTTCGTCGAACAGCCGCTCCGGCAGGTACTCGATGCGCAGCACCTCGCGACCGGCGAGTTGCTCCCGGCCGGCGAAGTAGTAGTTGCCCGGCTCGAACTCGAAGTCGAGCCAGTACGACTCGGAGAGGAAGCGCGGCCGGAGATCGGCCGCGCCGGCCAGATCTGCCGGGTCAGGCCGGTCGGACGGCTCGTCATCCCGCTCTGTTGCGTCGAGGGAGGGCGAGGGTTGCTCGTCGTCTTCCGCGGCCGTTGGCGGTTCGGATGAGCCGTCCGACGCGCACGGCGTCTCGGCCGCGTCGCGCGCGTTCCGGGCGCGCTGCGCCTCTGCCTCCATCCACTCCGCTTCGTACCGCCGCCAGTCCGCCTCGCCGGGCGTGACCCCGTCGATCCGCACCGGGCTGCGCACGAACACGCCCTCGCGCCGGTACCAGACGTACTCCCGCGTGAAGGCGTTGTACACCTCGCCGTCGTACCCCGTCACCATGAACTGTTCCACCTCGTCGAACACGTACTGCTGTCGCGCGAGCCTGTTCTCGTCGCGCCGGGCGAGGACCTGCTCCATGAGACGGTCCAGCTCGTTGGCTTGCTCGCGGTCGTCGGAAGTCGCCCCGCGGTCCTGCGGTGCCGCACTGCCGTCCTGCGCTGCAGCCGACCCGCCGGGCCCGATCGCCAGCATGCTCAGGAGCAACATGCCGACAATCGCCCGCCGCCAGGACCCGGTAGATCCCTCTTTCGTTTCCTGCAACTGCCGCCCTCCAGGGAAGCCTCGAAGCACGCGGAGCCACCTTGGGCAAGGACCCGGTGACGGACCCTCCGACAACCCGATTACGTCTGCCGGGCAGAGATCATTACACTCGGCCCGGCCGCGTTCCCGCCGCCGGCTTGCGGCCGACGAAGCGGTAGAACGGCGCACGGAACGGCAGGTACGGCAGCCGCGTCCGCCCCTCGACGAGCCCGAGCGTCGCGAAGCGCCATTCGAGCGCCGGGAGGTGATCCGGCGAGACGTGGACGCCGTCGGCGCCGAACCAGATCGGCCAGAGGGTGCGCGGCGCCCAGCCGTGGCGTGTGCGCCCGGCCGCCGGGTGCCGGCGCGACACGTAGAAGTCGACGACCCCGATGACGCCGCCGGGGCGCAGCATCGCCCAGGCGCTGTCCACCGCCCGGAACCAGTCCGGGATCATCGTGAGGGCGTAGGAGAGCGTGACCGCGTCGGCGGCTCCCGAGGCGGGTCGCCACGTGGTCGCGTTCGCGCGGACGGTCTCGACGTTCGACCACCCGCGTTCCCGGACTCGCCGCCGGGCGACCGCCAGCAGCGCGTCCGACAGGTCGACGACGTGGACCCGTCGGAGCCGGTTCAACTCTGCTGCCGCCATTTCCAGGGACGCGCCGGTCCCGCCGCCGAGATCGACCCAGGTCCCGCCGTCCGGCGTTCGCGCCAGCACGTCCCGCAGCAGCGACGCGCGGCCCGGGAGCAGGCGCGCCCGGAAGGCGTCGTAGTCTTCCGCCTGCCCGGCGTAGAAGCTGTCGAGCCGCCCCGCGTGGTCGGTGCCGCGCACCGGCTTGAGCGCCAGGTGATAGAGGACCCTGAGGTCCGACAGGAACGTCATCGAGGCTGCTCCCGGGACGCGAGTCAGGCCGCCGCCGTCACGTCGGCGATGGCGAAGCTGCCGTAGGTGTGCACGCGGTCGCGGGCGTGCAGGTCGGCCGCCAGCTCGCGATGGTAGAAGAGGAAGTCCTGCAACGGACGCCGGCGCCCGCGGTGCTCTACGGCGACGCGATCCAGGAAGTCCGTGCGCAGGCCGCCGCTGCGCCAGATCGCGCGCGCTCTCGCCGCCGCCCTAGCGAGGATGGCCTGCCACTCGCCGACCAGGGCCGGGAAGTGGCGGTCCGACAGCCAGTCCATGTGGTCCAGCAGCACGTACCGAGAGATGCGCACCTCGTTCGTCTCCAGGAAGTGCTGCACGGAGTCGGTGTGCACGCTGATGCGGTCCGCGAGGCCTGCCTTGAGCCGCTCGAAGTTGACCGGCTTGAGGTACTCGGGGCAGCACTCGGGCGTGTAGCGGCCACTCAGGTACACCCGCCAGAAGTAGTTGTCCGAGAGCGGCAGGCGCCCGAACACCGCATCCAGGCAGTCCTGCGCGAACGCCACGATCCCGCCATCGTAATGGCTCTCGACCTGCCGGCGCTGCGCCTTCGGCACGCCGACCATCGACAGCGTCGCGTGACGGTCGATGGCGAACCGCATGGCCCGGCTCCAGAAGCGTTCCCGCAGGCGGCTCTCCCAGATCTCGCGCTGCAGCTCCAGGGTGGGCGCCTCGAGCATCGCGTCGACATGCGGCCGCACGCCGATGACATGGTTGACGTACACGTTGACCGCCCGGGCGAACAGGCCCGCGGCCCCGCGGAAGAAGAACGACCGGTGCGGATTGGAGAAGAAGCCGATCCAGCGGTCCCAGTACCGCTGCGACCAGGGGCTCAGGTCGGCGCGCAGCAGGTCACGATACGCCTCGCGTGCTTCCGGGAGGAAGCCGCGGCCGAACATGCCGAAGAAGCGGTCGAAGTCGAGGTGGCGTATCCCGGCCAGCTTCAGCTCGAGCAGCGCGCTCTGGCGCGGGTTCAGGTCCACCGCGTGGATGTGCCGCGGTCCCGTCAGTGCGTAGTCGAGCACGTTGCACCCGGCGGACGTGACGGCGAGCAGCGTGTCGTCGCGGCCCAGCTCCAGGGCGGCGCGGTCGAGTCGCGGGTCCTCCCAGCAGGTGTTGTAGACGAGATTGTGGCCATGCACGAGCTCGAACAGCCGGCGATCGAGCCAGTCGTTCAGCGACACCCGCAACACTCCCGCCATGGCGGCCCGGTTCCCATGGCCGGCAAGGATGCGGCATGCGTGTGTCGAGCCGGTGACGGTTCGGGGAATTGTCCGTAACACCGGCCGCGTTTACCTGTCGTTAACGAATCGGTCACGGCTTCGTAAGACCGAGGCGCGACACTCGGGACGTGGCCGGTACGTCGGGCGCTGCCCACCGGGTTCGACGCGGATGGCCTGCGATGTCCCCACGTTTCCCGTCCGGCGAACGTGCAGCCCGACACCCGCGGTCATCGAAAGGAGCGCTATGAGAGCCGATCTGCATGTCCACACCAGGTACTCGGGACCTTCGACGCTGCCGGGCCTCAGCCGCGTGCTGCGCGAGTCGTACAACACGCCGGAGCAGGTCTACCGCCTTGCCAAGGCGCGCGGCATGGACCTGGTGGCAATCACCGATCACGACGCCATCGGCGGCGCCCTCGTGCTCGGTGACCGCGACGACGTCATCGTCGGTTGCGAGGTGACGGCCGAGTTCCCCGACGAGCCGTTCTGCGTCCACCTCAACGTGCTCGACATCACCCAGACGCAGCACGACGAGATCCAGCGCCGCCGGCGCGACGTGCGCGACCTGCTGCCGTACCTGCGCGCGCAGGGGATATTCACCTCCCTGAACCACGTCGCCTCCGGGTGGAACGGACCCATCACGGGCTCGCACGTGACCGCGCTGCTGCCGTGGGTGGACGCCCTGGAGATCCGCAACGGCTCCCGGCTCGCCGGCCAGAACCGGACGGCGGCGAGTCTGGCTGCCGCCTACGGCAAAGTCGCGGCGGCGGGCAGCGACGCCCACACGCCGTACGCGATCGGCAGGACCTGGGTCGAGGCGCCTGCCGCCGCGACGCGCGACGAGTTCATGCGTGAGCTGCGTGCAGGGCGCGCGCGGGTCGGCGGCGAGCACGGCGGCTACTTCCGGCTGGCCAACGACATCGTGCGCGCAGCGGCCGGCTTCTACTGCGATCGGTTCCGGATGCTCGTCCAGCGGCCCTGGCGCTGGGATTGCCACGCACTCTGGTGGTGCGGTCTCGCCGCCATGCCGGTGGTCGCCATCCCGCTGCTGCTGGCGGTCGCGCACTTCGTGCGGGAGGAGCGGTTCAACCGGGGATTGCTCTTCGACCTGGTCGCGCAGCCCGCGTCCGCCGCGGTCCGCCTGCCGGAGGCGGCCTGATCGTGACCCACCAGCCGGTCCGCGTAGCGGTCTTCACCGACAACGACTTCGCCAAGGTCAACGGCGTCACGACAACGCTGTCGGCGCTGCTGCGCTACGCGCCGTCCGGCGTCCGGCCGCGCGTCTACACGCACTCGGACATCGCCGCGGACGAGCCGGAGTACCTGGCGCTGGGGGCGCCCGGCATCGGCATCCCGTTCTACCGCGAGATGAAGGTCTACCTGCCGCGGTTCAGGCGGCTGTGCGCCGAGGCGCGCCGGGACGGCATCGAGCTCATCCATCTGACCACGCCCGGGCCGGTCGGCTTCGCCGCGCTCCATGCGGCGCAAGAGCTGCGTGTGCCGCTGGTCGGCAGCTACCACACCAACCTGGGGACGTATCTCCGGATGCTGAGCGGTTCGCGGCGTCTCGAGCGCTGGCTCCGGTCGTACATGCGGTGGTTGTACGCGCGGTGCGAGCGGGTCTTCGTGCCCTCCGAGGCCACCCGGGCCATGCTGGTCGACGACGGCATCGATCCGGCCCGGATCGGGTTGTGGGTGCGCGGCGTGGACGCCGAGACCTTCTCGCCCCGTCATCGGTCTCCGGATCTGCGCGCCGCCTGGAAGCTCGATGGCGGCGCGCTGGCGCTGGCCTACGTCGGCCGCGTCTCCCGGGAGAAGGGGCTGGCGATGCTGCCGGATGTCGAGCGGCGGCTCTGCGCCGCCGGCGTCGAGCACCGCTGGGTTATCGTCGGCGACGGCCCCTACCGGCAGGAGCTGGAGCGGCGCCTCGACAACGCGGTCTTCCTCGGGACGCTGCGCCACGCGGACGTCGCCCGGCCCCTGGCCTCGGCGGACGTGTTCGTGTTCCCGAGCTGCACGGACACGGCCGGCAACGTCGTGCTCGAGGCGCAGGCGTGCGGATTGCCCGTTCTGGTGTCCGACCGGGGCGGACCGCGGGAGAACCTGCGGCCCGACGAGTCCGGGCTGGTCTGCCGCGGCGGGCGGGTGGAGGACCTCGCCGACGCCATCGTCGGGCTGGCGTCGAACCCCGCGCGGCGGCGCGCGATGGCCGGCGCGGCGCGGGGCTACGCCCTGAGCCGCCGCTGGGAGCGGGCGCTCGCTCCGCTCTACGACGCCTACCGCAACCTCGCGGTGCGACGGCGTGCGGGAGGGGTAGCTCCGCCGCGCGAACTGCGCCGCGGCCATGCCTCCGTCCTGAACGATCCTGCCAGTGTCCTTCGTTGAATCTCGGCGGTGGATCTACCCGCCGCCCTCGATCAGCTTCGTCAGCGCCGGCGTCTTCCCCAGCAGCCGCACGTAGAGCGCGAGCTGGCCGCGGTGGTACTCCTCGTGGGCGATGCCGTGCTGCAGCCAGGCGAGGCGGGTCCAGAGCTCGCCGTCGAAGCGGCGGATGGTCTGCAGCATGCCGACCTCGCCGGTGTCGCGGAGTTGCCGCGCGCCCTGGGTGTGGGTGCTCCGGAGCAGGCGGACGAGGCCGGCCTTGTCGCCGGGGCGTTCCTTCTTCGGCGTGCCGTACTCGCGTATGAATCCGGGGAAGCTCTTGCGGGTGAAGTCGCCCGCCGGGTCGGAGAGCTCGCCGCACCACATGAGGGCGGTGTCGACGATGTGCTGGGCGATTCCGGCGACGGACTGGGCGCCCTCGGCAGGCCGGAAGTCGATCTGTCCGGCGGGGACGCAGCGCAACTCCGCGATCACGCCGCGGCGGGCGTCCGCCCAGGCGTCGAGGGCTTCTTCGAGTAGTGAAGTCGTGGACATGTCCTTGTTCCAGAGCGCTGCTGCCTACAGATTCGGCAGACGCAACGGGTCGTTCGTCACGCGGGCACCTCCGCTGTTTCCAGCAGGCGCGGCGCCCGGCGGTGCCGGGTTGCCTGCTCGAAGGCGTACGCGATGCGGATCAGCGTCGGCTCGCTCCACGCGCGCCCGAAGAACGAGACGCCGACCGGAAGCCCGTGGACGAAGCCGGCCGGCACGGTGACGTTGGGGTAGCCGGCGGCGGCCGCGAACTGCGAGCTGCTGCCGCCGAAGTGGTCGCCGTTGACGAGGTCCGTGACCCAGGCCGGTCCGCCGGTGGGGGCGAGAATCGCGTCGAGGCTCCCGCCGTCCATGACGCGGTCGATCCCCGCGGCGCGCGAGAGGCGCCGCGCCGTGGCGTGCGCCCGCCTGTACTCCAGCGACGAGAGCGGTCCCCTGCTCTGCGCCGCGATCAGCCGTTCCTGCCCGAAGTACGCGAGCTCCTCGTCGGCGTGCCGCTCGTTGAAGGCGATGAGGTCCGCCAGCGAGCGGACCGGCGGGTTCCGCAGGTTGGCGAGGTAGGCGTTCAGGCCCGCCTTGAACTCGAAGAAGAGCACCTCGGTCTCGGCCCGCCGCAGCGCCCCGCTCGCCGCCAGGTCGATCGGATCGACGATGACCGCGCCGCGGTCGCGCAGCACGGCGATGGCCTCCTCCATCAATCGGTCGACCGCCTCGTGGAAGCCGAAGACGCTGCGCTGGACGCCGATGCGGGCGCCGCGCAGTCCGTCGGCGTCGAGGAACGGCGTGTAGTCGTCGAGGCCCAGCGTCTCGCCGGGAGCGGTGGCGGGATCGCGCGGGTCGGGGCCGGCGATGGCGCCGAGCAGCAGCGCCGCGTCGCGGACGGAGCGCGCCATCGGGCCGGCGGTGTCCTGGGTCTCCGAGATCGGCACGATGCCGGCGCGGCTGACGAGACCGACGGTCGGCTTGATGCCGACGATGCCGTTGGCCGTCGACGGGCAGACGATGGAGCCGTCGGTCTCGGTGCCGATGGCCGCCGCCGCCAGGTTGGCCGAGACGGCGGCGCCGGAGCCGGAGCTCGAGCCGCACGGGTTGCGGTCGAGGGCGTACGGGTTGCGGCACTGTCCGCCGCGGGCGCTCCAGCCGCTCGACGAGCGCGTCGAGCGGAAGTTGGCCCACTCGCTCAGGTTGGCCTTCCCAAGCAGCACCGCGCCGGCCTCCCGCAGCCGCTCGGCGACGCGGGAGTCCTCGGCCGGCGTGGATCCTTCCAGGGCCAGCGACCCCGCGGTGGTCGTCATGCGGTCGGCGGTGTCTATATTGTCCTTGACCAGAAGGGGCACGCCGTGGAGCGGGGACCGCACGCGGCCGGCCGCCTGCTCGCGATCCAGCGCCTCGGCGATGTCGAGCGCGTCGGGATTGGTCTCGATGACGCTCCGCAGGGTCGGTCCCTGGCGATCGATCTCCGCGATGCGCACCAGGTAGGCTTGGGTCACCGACCGCGACGTCTGCGCTCCGGAGGCAATTGCGTCGGCGAGCCCGCCGATCGAGATCTCCTCCAGCGCGAACGGCTCCGGGGGTTGGCCGAGTGCCGCACCGCGCCGTGGCTCCGGTGCGGTGCCCAGCGGCTCGGGTATCGCCGCCGCGCCGGGCTCACCGTGCGCCGCCGCACCGGGATCGAGCACCGACCCGCAGCCGCTGGAGCCGGCCGCCAGCGCCGCGCCGGCCAGCGCGCCGGAGCGCAGAAAACGGCGCCGGTCGATCCCCTTCGGGTCTTCCATCGCTATGGCACCGCGATGTTGAAGGGGACGTAGGTCTCGCCCCAGTGCAGCCGCAGCTCCGCGTCCTTCTTCTCGACCGCCGCGAAGTAGAAGGCCAGCGTCTCCATGTGCGCCCCGCGGCGCGGCGACGCCATGAACCGCAGCGCGTCGTCCTCCTCGCCGGGGTAGGGCGTGTGGTAGACGTCCGCCTGCCGGTTGAAGATGATGGTCCAGCGGTTGGGGTCCGGGATCGCCCACAGGCTGTAGCTGCCGGCCGGCAGCGCATTGCCGTTGATGGTGACGTCGCGGGTGAACGCAATGGCGGTGGCGTCGTTGGCGCCCGGGTTCCAGATCTCGCCGAACGGCACGATGCCGCCGAACAGATCGCGGCCGCGGGCGACCGGCCGGTCGTAGGTGACCTCGATCTGCGTGTTCGCCACCTCCTGCCACACCAGCCCGCTCTGGCTCGCCTTGACGTCGTCGAGGGCCAGGATCGGCAAGACATTGCCGTCGGTCGCCGCATCGCCCTCCGCACCCGCTGCCGACTCGCTGCTGCCCCCGCCGCCGCAACCGGCGAACGCCAGCGCGGCTGCCAGCCAGAGCACCTGCACATGCCGTCTGCTCATCGATGCATCCTCCCCATCCGGATCGTTCGGGTGAGTCTACCCCGTGCGGAAGGGGGGTCGCCGCGCCGCGTCGTCCGGCGTGTGCCGCCGACTATTGCGCGCGGCGCCGGGTGGGGGGCAGCGGCTTGCGCGGCAGCCGCTCGTCGAGCATGGCCGTCCGGTAGGCGAAGGTCGCCGCGACGACGGCCATCTGGAGGAGGTCGTCGCGCTGCACGCGGTCGTAGAAGTCCATGTTGGAGTGGTGCGTCCGCGAGTTGTATTCGAGGCGATCCTGAATGAACTGGAATCCCGGCAGGCCCACGTCGTCGAACGGGAGGTGGTCGGTGCCGCGCGTCGACCGCCGGCCGACGGCGGTGACGCCGAGATCGCCGAGGCCGCGCATCCAGTCCTCGAAGAGCGGTGCCGCCGCCGCGTTGCCCTGCAGCCAGATGCCGCGGATGCGGCCCGCGCCGTTGTCGAGGTTGTAGTAGGCCGACATCCGCGCATGGTCCGGCGTGAGGGCCATCGTCCGCGGATCGGCATAGTGACGCCGGACGTAGGCGCGCGATCCGAGCAGGCCCTCTTCCTCGCCCCCCCACAGCGCCACCCGAATCGTGCGCCGCGGGCGGGCCTCCACCGCCTGCAGGATGCGCAGCGCTTCCATCATCGCGGCGACGCCGGCCGCGTTGTCGGTCGCTCCCGTCGAGGCGTGCGTCGAGTCGAAGTGCGCGCCGAGAATCACCACCTCGTCGGCGAGGTCGGTCCCGGGCAGATCGGCCAGCAGATTGAAGCCGTTCGGGCGGGTCTCGTCGTGGAACCGGGTCTGAATGTTGATCTCGACGGTGACGGGCAGGTCCTTGTCCAGGACGCGGATCATCCGGTTGTAGTGCTCGACCGCTATGGTCGCGGTCGGGAGCGCTTCCCGCGCCCCGGCCGCCCGTGACCCGCCGGGGCCGACGAAGAGCGTGCCGCCGTCGGTGCGCTGGGTTGGCCAGACGAGGTCGCTGCCGAGCGGCGCCCCGCCGACGAGGGAGAGATCGCTACCCCGATCGAGCACCGCCACGACGCCTTCCTGCCGGAAGAACGCCTGCACGTGGTCCTGGAGCCGCGCGCCGCTGCCCCCGCTGCTCGCCTGGCGTGATCGCCCGGCCGGCGGCTGCGCCGCTTCCTCCAGGAGGCGGTCGTCCATGCGCAGAACCAGATCGCCCTCCAGCATCCCGACGTCGCGCGGCTCCTGGGTCAATACGATCTTCCCGCGCAGCCGGCCGCGGTGCCGTTCGAGCGCGGCGCGCGAGCTGACATCGACCCGCACGACGTCGGCCGTCACCGTGCCATCCGTGCCCGGTGTCCAGGCGCGCGGATAGCCGATGATCGGCATCACCTGCGGCTCGACCAGGTGCGCGTGAAAGCGCTCGAGCGACCAGCCCCGGCCGTACGCGAACCGTTCCTCGGAGACGCGCAGCCCCCACGAGCGCATGCGCTCGGCCGCCCAGTCCTTGGCCGCCTCGATCGCCGGCGTGCCGGTGACGCGCGGGCCGTAGACGTCGCTCAGCCAACTGACGATCTCCATCGCCTGCGACTGCTGGAGCCCCTCCTCGCGAATGGCGTTCACGATCTCGGGGTCGGCCGGCTGGGCGTACAGGGTGGGGGCGGCTGCGATAAGCGCGACGGCCACCGCCATGGACTTGATGCGGGAACGACACATGTCGTGCATGGTATCCAACGCCGGTCCTGGCGCCCCGAAACGCCTCGCTGGCTCGGCGTCTCGGCCCATCCCCTCCGCTTCATGACCTTGCGCCGCAGAACTCCGCGTTCTGCGGCGCAAGGTCCTAGCCGACGGCCGGCGACATGACGACGCCGTCCTCGTCGATGCTGAACTGAAGTGCGCCCGTCGCCGCGATGACCCGCTCGACAATCATCCCGTTGACGGTGACCCCGGCGGAGATGCGACCGTCTCCGAGCGTGTCGCGACGACACTGGTTGCGGTCGTGCACCGTCATCGTGTGGACGACGTCGGCGGGCACATCGAAGAACTCGGCCAGAAAGATGTTCGCGGCCGTTTCGGTCAGTGTGGTCGGCGCGTAGTCGCGCCAGCTCGGCCTGACATTGTTGTCCTGGCCCATGCGCTCCAGGCAGCCCTCGAGAGCGGTCTGCTGGTCGGCGGGAAGTTCGGCCGCCGGCTCGCTCTCCAAGCGGATCTCGACCCTGACCAGCGGCGACGGCTCCAGGCCTCGCGGCGACTGTTCGCAGTCGGTCGCCGTCGAAGCCAGTGCCGCAACGGCTATGAGGAACAGCGAGGCAGGTCTGCGGGGGTCAAGCATCGGAAGACGAGAAAACCTTGTACCTCAAGCATATCGGAAAGCCATGCCGAGCGCCCCGCCTGCCCCGCCTGCGCTCGGCAGTGGTCACCGGGAATCCGAGGGGGAAGCCGCGCGCCGGATTTTA
Organism: Vicinamibacterales bacterium; assembly: GCA_963662835.3. Taxonomy (GTDB): domain Bacteria; phylum Acidobacteriota; class Vicinamibacteria; order Vicinamibacterales; family UBA8438; genus WTFV01. The sequence continues at coordinate 1,398,792 of CAXXVU020000002.1, read as the reverse complement.
CGAAGGGGCAACGGCCCCGTAGCCTGTTCGTTACGTCGGGCTCGTACAGTTCAGGTTGTTGACAGGTGGGCGCGTCTTGTCGAACTCTGCGGGCGTATGGCCCGGGAGGGCGGCACCCCCCGGCGCGCTTCACCTGTTGCGTTCTCGCCGGCCGACTTGCCCTGCCGGAGCGCTGCCACGCGGCACGGCTCTTGTCCCCGTTCGGCCCACGGTATATTAGGGAGGCTGGCGTTCATCCAGCGGCCTCGCCTCGGGGATTCCGGGGCCGCCGTTCGATCCCGAGGAGGATTCACATGACACGCGCAACCGGCATCGGCCTCGTCCTCGTTTTCGTGCTCGTCGCCGGCGTCCAGGGCGCCGCCGCGCAGGCGCACAACCACATCGGCCACGTGATGGACCAGTGGCGGGACACGCCGGAGATGGCCGGCTTCCTGCCGGCGGCGATCGCCGAGGCGCAGATCGCGGCGCGGCACGCCTCTCTCGCGGCGTCCGACCCGAGCAATCTCGACTCGATCAAGCGGCACACCGCGCATGTGCTGCACGCCGTCGATCCGTCGCAGATCGAGAACGGGCCGGGCAACGGCTACGGCGTGAAGCAGGCCGCCGAGGGCGCCGCCAAGCACATCATGGCCGCCGCCAACTCCGGCGACGCGTCCGGTGCGGTGAAGACCCACGCCAATCACGTCGCCACCTCGGCCCAGAACACGGTGACGCGGGCGGACGAGATCGTCATGCTGGCCGAGAAGATCGAGATGGCGACGTCGGCCGACGAGGCCGCGACCCTCGTGGCGGAGCTCAGCACGCTGGCCCAGGCGCTTCTCTCCGGCGTGGACGCGAACGGCGACGGCCGCACCGGGTGGCAGGAAGGCGAGGGCGGACTCGAGGTCGCCCAGACCCACGGCAACCTGATGAAGCAGGCCGAGGGACTCTAGTCGTCACCGGCGGGCGTCCGGGGACGACCGGTCCCCGGCGTCCGCTCACCCAGTCGCATGGACGAGCCGCCCCCCGCGTCGACCAACCTCGCGGGCACCCGGACCCGCGTCCTGCTGATCGCGGTCTTCACCATCGCCACCTGCGGGCTCGTCTACGAGCTGCTGTCCGGCACCATCGCCAGCTATCTGCTCGGCGACAGCGTGACCCAGTTCTCGACCATCATCGGCGTCTATCTCTTCTCGATGGGGGTCGGGTCGTACCTGTCGCGCTACTTCCAGAAGGAGCTGATCGCCCGCTTCATCGAGATCGAGATTCTCGTGGGCCTGGTCGGCGGGCTGTCGTCGCCGGTGCTGTTCCTCTCGTTCAGCGAGCTCGGCGCGTTCCGGGTCGTGCTCTACACGTGGGTGACCGCCACCGGAGTGCTGGTCGGGCTGGAGATCCCGTTCCTCATCCGCATCCTGAAGGACGAGTTTCCGCTTCACGACCTGGTCTCGAAGGTGTTGTCGCTCGACTACCTGGGGGCGCTCGCCGCGTCGCTGCTGTTTCCACTCTGGCTCGTGCCGCAGGTGGGGCTGATGCGCTCGTCCTTCGTCTTCGGCGGGCTAAACGTGCTGGTCGCGGTCTGGACCTGCCACGTCTTCCGCGAGCAGCACCGGCGGCCGCGACTCACGGTGCAGGCCTACGCGGCACTGGGCGTGCTGACGCTGGGAGCGGCGTTCTCCGACGACCTGGTGGACTGGTCCGAGCGGCGGCTGTACGACGACCCGGTCGTTCTGTCGCGCACCTCGCCCTACCAGCGCATCGTGCTGACCCGGGGGGACGGCGGCGTGCGGCTGTTCCTGGACGGCAACCTGCAGTTCGCGTCCCTGGACGAATACCGCTACCACGAGGCGCTCGTGCATCCCGGCCTGGCCGCCGTCGCGGCCCCGCGCCGCGTGCTCGTTCTCGGGGGCGGCGACGGGATGGCGGTTCGCGAGATCCTGCGGGACGGCCGCGTCGGGGAGATAACGCTGGTCGACCTCGACCCGCTGATGACGGAGATCTTCCGCGACCACGAGGCCTTCGCCGCCCTCAACGACTACGCCCTGCGCTCGCCGCGGGTCGCGGTCGTCAACGCCGACGCGTTCGTCTGGCTCGAGTCGGACACGACCCGCTACGACTTCATCGTGGTCGATTTTCCCGACCCGCGCACCTACTCGCTCGGCAAGCTCTACACGACCACGTTCTACCGGCGCCTCCGCGAGCGGCTGAGCCCGGGCGGCGTGGCGGCGCTCCAGAGCACCTCGCCGCTGGTCTCCCGGCAGGCGTTCTGGTGCATCGTGGAGACGATCCGCGCCGTCGGGCTGCACGTCGTGCCGTATCACGCGCCCGTTCCGACCTTCGGCGAATGGGGCTACGTGCTGGCGTCGCACGCGCCGCCGCCGGCGCCGGAGGCGTTCCCGCCGGGGCTGCGGTTCCTCACGCCCGCAATCGCGGGAACGCTCTTCGAGTTCCCGGCCGACATGGCCGCGGTGCCGGTCGAGGTGAACCATCTGAACAACCAGATCCTGGTGCGGTACCACGCAGCCGGGTGGGAGCGGTACGCACGGGGCGGGAGCGGCACGCGCGGAGGAGCGCAGCGGTGAATCCACCACGCCGACACGCCCATGGCGCGGGCAGAGGCTTGACTCGGCGGGACCTCCTGCGCGTCGGCCCCGGCGCCGCTGCCGCCCTGGCGCTCGGCTGTGCGCCTCGACCGCCGTTCGCCGGGGACCGGGCGCTCGACGTCGGCCGCATCACGGGGAGCATCGTCGGCGCCTCGCACCGAATCGGCCATCGGCTGAGGGAAGGCGCGTTTCCCGAGCCGCGACAGACCCGCGAAGTGCCCGTGGTCATCGTGGGCGCCGGAATCGCGGGGCTGTCGGCCGGATGGAAGCTGGCCGGGAGCGGCTTTCGAGACTTCGTCGTGCTGGAGCTGGAGCCGGAGCCGGGGGGCAACGCCCGATGGGGCGAGAACGCCGTCTCCGCCTATCCGTGGGGCGCGCACTACCTGCCGGTGCCGACCGCCGAATCCACCGCCGTCCGTGAGCTGGTAGCGGAGATGGGGCTGATCCGGGACCACGGGCCGGCCGGCGAGCCGATCTACGACCCGCGGCACCTCTGCCACGCCCCGCAGGAACGGCTGTTCATCGACGGCGCGTGGCGCGAGGGGCTGTCGGCGCGAGACGTCGTCGAAGCGGATGGCGCGGACCACGCCGGCGGGATGGCGCTCGCGGCGTTCGAGGCGCAGGTGCGGCGGTACCGCGACTATCGGGACACCCAGGGCCGGAGGGCGTTCGCGCTGCCGGTCGCCGCGAGCACGACCGACCCGGAGATCCTGGCCCTGGACCGTATCTCGATGCGCGAGTACTTCGACCGCGCCGGTTGGGACTCGCCGCGGCTGCGCTGGTACGTCGACTACTGCTGCCGCGACGACTACGGGTGCACGCTCGGCACGACCTCCGCGTGGGCGGGGTGGCACTACTTCTGTTCGCGCCCGGCGGACGCGGAGTACCTCACCTGGCCCGAGGGCAACGGCCGCATCGTCCGGCACTTCCTGGATCGCCTTGCCGGGCGCGTGCATACCGGGATGCTGGTCTACCGCGTACGACCGGCCGGGGACGTCCCGCCCGGCGCCCAGGCGGCCGGCGGCGCGGCGGCCGGTGCAGGGATGGCCGGCGGCGCGGCGGCCGGTGCAGGGACGGGGGGGAGCGTCGACATCGACGTGCTGGACACCCGCGACGAGACCACGGTGCGGTTCCGGGCGCGCCGGTGCATCTACGCCCTGCCCCGCTTCACCGCGCCCCGCGTCATCGACGGCTACCCGCCGCCCGGGATCGAGGCGTTCACCTACTCACCGTGGATGGTGGCCAACCTCACCGTCGAGCGCCTCCCGGACGGCGCGGCGTGGGACAACGTGCTCTACGACAGCCCGTCGCTCGGCTACGTGGTCGCGACCCACCAGAACCTGCGGATGACGACGGGACAGAGCGTGCTCACCTACTACCTGCCCCTCGCGGCGGCGAACCCCGCTACGGCCCGCGCCTGGATGCTGGAGCAGGAGTGGCGCGACTGGGTGTCGCTGATCCTCGCCGATCTCGGACAGGCCCATCCCGGCATCGAGTCGACGGTGACGCACGCCGACGTGATGCTGTGGGGCCACGCGATGATCCGCCCCGTCCCCGGCTTCGTGTGGGGTCCCGGGCGACGGGAGGCGGCGGCGCCCCATGGCCCGATCCGCTTCGCCCACTCGGACATGAGCGGACTCTCGCTGTTCGAGGAGGCGCAGTACCACGGCGTCCGGGCGGCCGAGGAGGTCATGTGCGAGCTCGGCCACGCGTTCTCGAGCTCGCTCTGACGCCGGCCCCACGTTACGGAAACCGGCTTCACCAACGCTACGTGTTCCAGCGCGATAGATACCAGTAAAATCCTGGCGTAGAGTTTGGTAATGACTGGCCTGCGGCGAAATCTGTCCCAACGGGTCAACCGGCTGCTGGAGTGCTTCCCCGTCGTCATGCTCGTCGGGGCGCGACAGGCCGGCAAGACGACTCTGAGTCGGATGGTGCGCCCGGGCTGGCGGTATTTCGATCTGGAGAACGCCGCCGACTACGACCTGATCACCCGGGATTACGACTTCTTCTTTCGCGAGTATCCCCGGCGCATCGTTATCGACGAAGCGCAGGAAGACCCGCGGCTGTTCCGGCACCTGCGCGGGGTCGTGGACGCTGCGCGGGGTGAATCCGACCGCTTCCTTCTGACCGGCTCCAGCTCGCCCGAGCTGCTCCGCGAGGCGAGCGACTCGCTGGCCGGACGCATCGCCATAGTGGAGGTCGGGACCCTCAAGATCAACGAAATCGAGCAGTTGCCGCTGCCGCCGTTCTATCGGCTGCTGGAGCAGGAGCTGAGCCTCGCTACCCTGCAGGCGATCCGCAAGCTGGAGTGCCCCGTGCCGGACGTGATTCCCCGCTTCCTGCGCGGCGGCTATCCGGAGCCGACGCTGTCGGGCGACGACTTCGCCCGCGCCGCCTGGATGGAGAACTACTTCCGCACGTACGTCGAGCGGGACATGCGAAAGCTGTTCCCCAGGCTCGATGCCGTGCGGTACCGGCGGTTCGTGACCATGCTGTCCTCCCTCTCCGGCACCGTCATCAACAAGGCGCAACTGGGGCGGTCCATAGACGTCTCCGAGGTGACCATTCGGGACTATCTGGAGATGGCGGACCGGACGTTCTTCTGGCGGCTGATCCCTTCCTTCCTCGACGCGCGGACCGGGTCCGTCGTGAAGTCGCCCAAGGGCCTGGTGCGGGACAGCGGGATCAACCACTACCTGGCCGGCGTCGATTCCCGCGAGAAGCTGTTGCGCGCTCCCCAGGTCGGCCAGAACTTCGAGTCCTTCGTCATCGAGGAGATCATCAAGGGCGTCCAGGCCACCGGCGTCACCCGTTGGGACTACTACCATTTCCGCACCAGGAACGGGGCGGAGGTGGATCTGGTGCTGCAGGGCGCCTTCGGGCTGCTGCCGATAGAGATCAAGTTCGGTCGTCGGACCGGGCTGAAACAGTTGGCGGGACTGCAGCGGTTCATCGCGCGTCACGAGCTGCCGTTCGGCATCGTGGTCAACAACAGCGACCGCGTCGAGATGCTGAACGACACCATCGTGCAGGTTCCCGCCGGGTGTCTGTGAGCCGGCCTTGCCGGCCAGGAGATTGCGCCGTAGAACGCAACGCAGTGAGTTCTGAGGCGCAAAGGTCCTGGGGCGGTGGGGGCTGGGGCCGAACACGGAGCCCTGCGACGGGTTTGGCGGCGCTACGCGGTCGCCATGCCCATCTTCTTCTTCAATTCCGCGAGCGCGTCCGCCCCGGCGCCGGGCGAGGGCGTCGACAGGGCCTTGTCGATGTCCTCCTCGATGGTGCCGCCGACGTCGGCGAGCTGGTCGTAGGCCTCGGCCAGCGATTCCTCCTCCTGGACCTTGTGCTTCATCTTCTCCAGCATGGCCACGGTGCCGCTGGCGTCGGCGCCGGCGAGCTGCTGGTTGATCTTGCGCATCGACGACGCGGTGCGCGCGCGGGCGCGCAGGGTGATCAGCTCGTTCTGGTACTTGTTGATCTGCCGCTTGAGGTCTTCGACCTTGGCCTGGAGCTGATCCGCCATCCGCTGCTGCGTCTGGTGGTCGCCGCCCACCCGGACCGCCTGCTGCATGGCGTCCTCCTTCTTCGCCAGCGCCGCGGTCGCCAGGCGCTCCGCCTCGCCCGCGTCCATCTCGCCGGCCTCGACGCGCTTGAGCAGCAGCATCGCCTTGCGCTCGTACTCCGCCGCGCGCCGCTTGTGGTCGCCGGCCTCCTTCTGCATGCGGATGGCGAGCGACTTCACCTGCGCCAGGCTCACCATCGCCGCCTGCAGGTTCTTCTTCAGGTCCCGGATGCCCTGCTCGGTCATCTTGATCGGGTCCTCCAGGTGATCGATCGCCGAGTGGGCGTTCGATTCCGCGACCTTGAACATCCTGCGAAAGATACTGGCCATCGTCCTTCTCCTCCGTTCGTTAGCGCGTCAGGTAGTCGAGCAGCTCGGCGCCGTGCTCCGCCATCGCCAGCGAGAGGGCGTCGATGGAGCCTTCCAGCTCGTTCGCATCCAGGTTGGCGAGCTGCAGCGTATCGCGGTAGAAGATGCGCGCCGCGTTCTCGTCGAGGACGAAGGCGCCGTGCACCAGCGTGTTGTTCATCTGCAGGAGCCGCACGAAGAGGTCCCCGGGGTCCTTCGGCGCGTGGCCGATCAACTGCTCGAGAATGACGATCGGCGCCTCGCAGTCGATGAACAGCTTCTTGATGCCGTTCTCCTCGTCGTCGACCACCACGAGCTCCTCGGCCTCGTTCTCGGCCGTGACCGTCAGCCCGAGGTCGAGCAGGTAGCCCTTGACCTTGTCGAAATGCTCAGCCATCGAATCTCACGCCTCCTCGCGTGTCCCGCCTGCGTCCCCTCGTCTTCGTTACCCGGCCCGCCGGGGCAGCTCGCCGCCGGGACTCTCATCTGAGACTTACGATTGCGCCGCCCCGTCGGTTCTGGAAAACCGAGGGGATTCTACGTGTCGGCCCGTGCGCGCGCCGAGATGACCACCAGGCGGTCGTCGGCCGCGACGCGGGTGTCCGCGTCCGGGTTCGTCTCGATTTCCCTGCTGCTTCCGTGACGCTGGATCGCCAAGGCGATCTTGCCCTCCTTCCGCTTCAGGTCGGAGAACACGTCGATGAACGACCGCCCGCCGTGTCCGGCCGGCACCGGCATGGTGATGAGATCCTGGCCTTCCCGCGCGCTCAGCAGCTCGCGCAGCACCGTCGAAATGCCGTGGTCCAGCGTTGCGGTCGAGATTACCCGGCTGCACAGATCCGCGCCCACGATGATCTCGTCCGCTCCCGCGTGCTTGCAGTGCCGGACGTTCTCCTCGCCGGCCAGCTCGACGATGGCGTAGACGCTCGGGTTGAGACTCTTCACCGTCAGCACCGCCAGCACCGCCTTGGCGTCCCGCGCCTGGTAGTCCAACGACCGGTCGCCGACCAGGACGACGGTCGCCGCCGTCTCGATCCCGGCCCGCTGCAGGTCGTCCTCGGTCTCCGCGCCGCGCACGAAGTGGAGCCGGTCATCGTGCTCCACCGGCTTGGCGTCGACGTCGGCCACCAGCACGATGGACTCGTCGGCGGCGCGGGAATCGGCTCGCAGGTCCTTCAGGATCTCCTTCGTCCGGTCGTTCCATCCGCACAGGATGATGTGACCCTGCAGGTCGTAGTCGCCCATCCCGGGGTCCTTTCTCAGTCGCTGCTCCACGAACGCGCCGGCGATGGTGGCGGTGAAGGTGCCGAGCACGCCGATACCGAAGAACATCAGCACGATGCCGATCAGCCGGCCGCCGAGCGACGTCGGCGAGATGTCTCCGAAGCCGACCGTCGTCAGGGTGACGATCGCCCACCAGACCGCGTCGTGAAAGGGGCGGTCCTCCTCGAAGTAGGTGAGGCCGGCGGCCCCGACCAGAACCAGCGCGACGATCACGCCCATGAGGCGGAAGAGGTTCTCGCGCCGCAGGAACTCGATCAACGCCGCCGCCGGCTGCCGCACGCTCGGCTCGAAGCTCCTCATCGTCCGCCGGCCGGCTGGTGACTCCGTGGGCTTGCCGCTCTCGGTGCTACGCGGGGACTCGCCACGGATTCCTACAGCGTCAATCCGATCAGCATCGACGCCGCGAGGTAGGTCGCCCCGGCGATGACGCCGGCGCCCAGGTTCGGTTGCTCCCGCACCAGCTCGTCGCCCAGCCGCGCGCCGGGAAGCAGGACCCTGTCTGCGAACAGCCGGACGAAAGGCAGCAGCACCAGCCCGGCCACGGTGTAGTAGCCGAACTCGGTCAGGCTCTGGTTCCAGGAGACGAAGTCGCCCTCGCCGGCCAGCCGGATGACGTTGCCGAAGCCGGCGAGCACCCCCGCGAACGCGGCCGCGACCGCGACGTTGCCCTTCTCGAGCTCGTCGTGCAGGTCGTAGGGCGTGATCCGGTCGTACAGGAGCCCGGCGACGATCAGCGCAACGAGACCGGCGATCCAGAACGCCAGCCCGGACGCCAGTCCGCCCTCCCCGGACATCGCGCCCGCGGTGATCAGGCCGACGGCCACGTAGTTGGCCCCTTCCAGGAGGCCGACGCCAACGTTGCGATCCTCGACGATCTCGTGCTCGATGGCGAACTGCGAGAACACCGCCTTGTCGTTGATCAGGGCCGACAGGTTCAGCAGCACGATCCCCAGCAGGCCGAAGATCGCCAGGCCGATGACGTCGTCGAGCAGGCTGAAGGAGGCCGGGCCGGAGACGACGCCGCCCAGTACGATGACCAGCCCCAGGTAGTAACCGGCGACGGCCAGCGCCGCCGCCAGGTTGCGCTTCTCGATCAGTTCGGCCCCGAGCGCGAATCCCCGGTGGAGCCCGTCGTAGATCCACTTGCCGACCACCAGCAGCACGAGGACGACGGCCAGGTAGACGAAGCCCGGCAGGATCTGGTCCACCGACATGACGTGTTCTCCTCTACTTGCCGAAGCTGCGCATGCCGCCCGCCATGCGGCTGTTGACCCGTTGACCGAACGACCGGCTCTGCGCCGCCTGCCGCGCCTGCTGCCGGCGGAAGAAGCCGGGATTCGACTGCCTCGTGGTGGACCCGTTCGTGCCGTACGTGCGGCCGCCGCCGGGCGCGCCGGGGCCGTAGTACGTCTGGCCGCGGCCCCGCGCGTCCCGGTAGCCGTTCCAGTCGTCGCGGTAGATCCGCGGCCCGAAGCCGCCCATGATGTGGCTCAGCAGCGCGTACTGGCCGTAGAACTCCCAGAACGACCGCCCGCCGGAGTCTTCCCGCCACTGCCCGTACCGCTCGTCGCCCACCTGCTGGTACCCGGGCGGGTGCGCGTTCGGATCGACGTTGCCGCCCGGGCTCTTCGAGAGGATGACCATGCCGAGGAACGGCTGGTAGCGCTCGTAGGTCCCGGAATCGACCTGCTGCCAGTCGAGAAGCGCTTCGCGGTAGACCAGCTCGTCCGACCCGGTCTGCGGCGCGCCGACGACGACCTGGTACTGGTGCGAGTAGCCGAACAGGTCCTCGTCCATGTCCTGCAGGACCACCGAGTACTCCGGGTACGTCTCGAGCTGCGCCTGGAGCCGTTCGAGCGGGCTCTGCGTGTCGCACGCGGCGGCGGCGAGCAGGGCGGCGGCCAGGACGATCGGCGCGAGACCGATGCGCGGGTGTGGAACCGGCCAGCGGAAACTCATGTCGGACTCCCCGGCAGGATGTGCGTGAACTGGTAGTCCTCGACCACCGAGCCGGCCGCGGCGGTGAACTCGGTCTCGCCCCACTGCTCGATGCCGACGAAGGCGGTCTCGTCCGCGTCCACGAACTCCCAGCGGATGACCGGTTCGCCGGCGCCGGCCCCGTCCGGCAGCAGGTGCCCGGCGTAGGAGGCGTCGAGGCGGTACGCGGCGCCCTTGAAGATGATGGTCTCCGGCGGATCCTCGTGGTCGAGGATGTGCCGCCGGACGTCGCCGAGGATGTCGCCGACGGCAACCTTGTGCGACAGCGACCAGGCGTCGCCGGCGCGTTCCAGGTAGCGCTGCTCGCCGTCGGCGGTCAGCTCCCACTCCTCGATGTCGTCCATGCCGGTGAAGCGGTAGCGGGAATAGCCGGTCACCCGCCACGTCTGGAGGTCGTAGTCGACCAGGTAGCCGACCTTGAGCTTCTCGAGGACCAGATCGGCCAGCGGATCCGGCGCCTCGTCCGCGCTCTTCTTCCGTCCGAACAGTCGCTCGCGCAGCCCCATGACAGATCGAATCCTCTACGACCCTAGCAGGAAGCACCCGGCGCCCGCAATTCCATGAACCTTGAGCACCTCGCGGAACGCTTGCGGGTCCACCTGCGCTCCCGCACGCTCCCCAGGCACCCCGCCCAGCGGTGCCGTGTACGCGAGTTGTAGTCGAGCCTCGCCCGAACCGCGTTGCCGACGATCGGTCAAGTTCGTTTCTCCGCTGCGGCAATCGCACCCGCCCCTTGCGGCGCGACGGCTTCGGACATGTAGAGCGACCCCGCGGCGTACACTTCGAGAAGATCGCGCACGTCTTCGATTTCGTTCAGCCGGTCGAACCGGGCACGACCGTCTTCGACTCCGGCGACCAGGATATCGCGCGGTTCGAACTGACTGATGAGAACGGGTGAGTGGGTCGCGACGAACACCTGTTTGTTCCATTGCTCAGCGGCAAGCTTGGCGGCCTTCGCGAAGATGGTAAGAGCCCAAGGATGCAGAGACACTTCCGGCTCGTCGAAGAGCAGAATCGATTCCCGCCTGTCTTCCGAGAAAAGGGCGGTCAGCAGCAGCAGCTGCTGCAAGTGTCCGTCCGAAACACCGGACACAAGGATCTGGCGGCGACGGTCCTTTTCCTGGAAGCTGGCGTAAACGGAGGAAGGCCCCGTCTGTTCCAATACGATATCGTCAAAGGCCGGGAAGGCTTCGGCCATGTAGTTCATGATCGTGCTGTAGCGGTCGTCGACAACGGTCGGCGTCGACGGGCAGTCGACGCAGCTCGGGCGCGTGTCGTGCGAGACCGAAGTGTTGCGTTCCAGACCGATTGGATTTCCTGTCGCTGGTGATCGCTAGTCGTCCCCGTACGGTTCCGCCAGGCGGTGCTCGGGATGCGATTCCAGGTAGGACTCCATGCGCTCGACCCGAGTGACCGCCTCCGCGATGAACGCCACCGCCCGTGAGAGCCGTTCGTCCGGCTCGGCGCAGCTCAGGCGCAGGAACCCGCCGCCGGCCTCCCCGAAGCACTCTCCCCCGAGACACGCCACGCCGCGCGCGCCGTCGGCCGCCTCCAGCAGGAACAGGGCGAGGCCGTGCGAGGTGATGCGGTTCCGGTTGCAGATCCTCTTCACCGACGGGAAGGCGTAGAACGTGCCGCCGGGCATCAGGCAGGAGATGTCGTCGATGGTGTTGAGGCCGTCGACCAGTCGTTCGACCTTGCGGCGGAAGTCGGCCATCCGCTCGTCGCGCACCGGCCCGTCGTCGGCCATCGCCGCCATGCCGGCGATCTGGGTGAACGGCGGCACGCAGGACAGCGCGGTGTTGGTCAGCGTGCCGATCACGTCGATCGTGGCCGGGCTGCCTACCGCGAAACCGAGCCGCCAGCCGCTCATGCTGAAAGACTTGCTGAAGGTGTAGGCGGCCACGCAGTGGTCGAACATGTCCGGTTGGCCGAGCAGCGTATGGTGCCGGCCGCGCCAGACCATCGCGTCGTACGGCTCGTCGCTGAACACCGCGACGTCGCGGCCGCGGATCAGATCGGCGAGGCGCTGGAGATCCTCGAGGGTCGCGACCCCGCCGGTCGGGTTGTGGGGGCTGTTGAGGAAGATCGCCTTGGGGCTCGGGTCCTCGGCCAGGAAGCGTTCGACGTCTTCCAGGCTCGGCCGGAAGTCGTGCGAGGCGCGCAGCCGCGACACCACCATCCGCCCGCCGCGCCGCTGGATGTTCGCCGGATAGGTGGGGAAGTGCGGGCTGAAGACGAGCACGCCGTCGCCGGGATTGACGAACGCCTCGCAGAAGAACTGCTCGTAGATCTTGGCCCCCGGCCCGGCCACCACGTGCGCGGCGGTCACCGGGAGGCCGTACTGCCGCTCCACGTATGCCGCCGCGGCGGCACGGAACGCGGGCAGGCCGAGTGACGGTCCGTAGTGCGTGCGGCCTTCGTGGACGGCGCGGACGCCCGCGTCGAGCGCGGCCGGTGACGTCGGAAACGGGCTGTCGCCGATCTCCAGCTCGATGACGTCCTTGCCGGCCGCGAGCAGGCGCTTGGCCACGGCGAGCACGGTGAATGCGGTCTCTCCCTGCACGGTCGAGGCGAATGTCGAGTACGTCGCTGACATCTGGTTGTCCTTGCCGGGTTGAAAACCGAGGGGCGCCGGCCGCGGCGGTCACCCGTAGACCTGTTGCGGATCCTCGAGAAGCGTCTTCAGGGCGCGCAGCAACTCGGCGCCGGTGGCGCCGTCGATGGCGCGGTGGTCGGCCGAGAGCGTCACCGCCATCGTCGAGCCCACCGCGACCGCGCCGTCGCGGACGACCGGCCGCTCGGTGACCGCGCCGACGCCGAGGATACAACTCTGCGGCGGGTTCAGGATGGCGTAGAGGCTCGATACGCCGTACATCCCGAGGTTGGAGATCGTGCAGGTGCCGCCCTGGTAGTCGGCCGGCTGCAGGCGCCCGTCGCGCGCGTCCGCCGCGAGCCGGCGCAGCTCCGCGGCGATCTCCGACAGCGATTTCGTATCGGCGGCGCGGACCACCGGCGTCACCAGCCCGGCCGGCGTCTGCACGGCAACAGCCAGATCGACCCGGTCGTAGACCCGCACGGCGTCACCCGTCCAGGTCGAGTTGGCCAGCGGGACCTCGCGCAGGGCGAGCGCGGCGGCCCGGACGACGATGTCGTTCAGCGTCGGCCCGGCGGACTCCCCGGCCGGGTGCTCGGCGCCGCGCTGCTCCAGGAGGAGGTCGACCGCGCACTCGATCTCCAGGTAGAAGTGCGGGGCCGACCGCTTCGCCTCGGCCATGCGCCGCGCCGTTACCCGGCGCATCGCCGTCAGCGGCCGATCCGTGTGAGGAAGATCCGACACCGGCGGCGCGCTCGGCGCGGCGGGAGCAGGCGGCCCGGCGGGCATGCGCTCCGAGACCGGGACGGCGGCGCCGTCGGGGGAGGAGCGGAGGAGACGCTCCACGTCCGCCTTCGTCACGCGGCCGCCGTCGCCGGAACCTGTCACGCGCGACAAGTCGAGCCCGGCGAGCTCGGCCATCCGCCGCGCCAGCGGCGTGGCCGCTGCCTCCCCGAACCCGGAAGCCGCATCGTCCGGCGGCGCCGTAGCCGCCGGGGTTGCCTCGGCCGGACCGGCGGCGGGCGCCCGGCCCGGGGCGGCCTCACCGGGTTCGACGGCCCCGGACGGCGGCACCGGGCCCGGGGTCCCGGTTCGAGGAGCCGCAGGGGGCCCCGGCGCCGGACCGTGCGTCCGCGGTTCCCCCGGGGCCGCTTCCCGCAACAGCGCCAGAAGCGTGCCGACCGCGACCGCCTCGGCGCCAGCCGCGACGCGGACATCGGCGAGCACGCCGTCGGCCGGTGCTTCGATCTCGACGGTGGTCTTGTCGGTCTCGACCTCGGCGATCGGCTCGCCCGCGGCAACCGCCTCTCCCGGCTGCTTCAGCCACGCCGTCAACTTCGCCGCCGTCATCGCGTCGGCCAGCTCGGGAAGTCGTACCTCGATGAGCGGCGGGGCGGAATCTGCGGTCGGCCCCTTCCCGCCGGCCCGCGCATCCTCGAGGACTACGGCGAGCAGGGCGCCGACCGCGACGTCCCTCGTGCCCGCCGCTACGCGGATCTCCCCGAGCACGCCGTCCGCGGGTGCTTCGATCTCGACGGTGGTCTTGTCGGTCTCGACCTCGGCGATCGGCTCGCCCGCGGCAACCGCCTCCCCCGGCTGCTTCAGCCACGCCGTCAACTTCGCCGAGGTCATCGCGTCCGCGAGCTCCGGCAGGCGGATCTCGACAGGAGCCGACATCGTCTCCACGCGTTTATCTTACGTGGATTGAACAGGCCGGGACGTTGCGCCGGGCGTCGGCCCGGGAGTGTCCCGGCCGCACCGCGCCCGGCCGGCGCTAGAACTGCACGGCGCCGCGCAGGAAGATGGCGTGGACGGCCGTGGCCGCTGCGCGCTCGCGCCGTTCGGCCTCCAGGCTCAGGTTCGCCGACCGCCCTAGCGCCAGGCGGCTGCCGAGTCGATATCCGCGTCCGTACCGGCGGTCGAGGCTCACCATTCCGAAGGGGGTCAGCAGGCCCTGCCCGCGGAACGCCGCGAACCCGTACCCGAACTGCGCGTCCAGGCGGGAACCCGGCGCGCCGGCCAGGGCCGGGCCGGCGGCGCCCCGCTCCCAGAGGCGGTGGAGCCCGCTCGCGGTGTCTCCCCACCCCGGGGTCAGGGTCACGGACGGACCGCGGCCGGACGCCCCCGGGTCGAAGCGGATCTGCGCGCCCACGCCCCATTCGCGGAGCGCGCCCTCGTGAGCCGCCAGCCAGCGGCCGTACCCCTCGGCAATCCACCCGGCTTCGGGATTCCGGTAGCGCAGGCCGCCCCCGGCTTCGAGACCGGCGCCGGTTTCGCCGTCGCCGCCGTCGTGGCGCAGGCCCAGCTCCCCCCAAGGCGTGAGGGATGCGCCGGACGAGAACACCTGCTCCCGACTGGCCTCTGTGCTCAGCCGCAGCCGGCGCATGTCCACCGCCAGGGCCTCGACCAGCGAGCCGTCGCTGGCGATGCCGAGCCGCGCCAGCGCCCCTTCGGCCTTCAGCTTCAGGGTCGTCTTCCCGCGCGCCAGCAGCCGGCCGCTCGCCCCGACCAGCGCGGAGTCCAGCGTCGCCGGGCTCGTCAGGAGCCGGCCGGTCAGTTCGTCGTCGATCCGCAGCTCGCCCCACGCGTGACCGACCGTCGTCCAGACGTCGAGGTCGGGCGACACCGACCAGCCCAGGTAGGGATGCAGGCCCATAAGCCGCAGATCGTAGGTCCCGCCCCCGCCTGCTCCGCTTCCGCCCCCGGCGTAGTCGAAGAACGCCCTCGACCGCGATACGGACAGCCCCGCCACCACGTCGGAGCTCAGCCGCACGTCGGCTCCGAGGTGCACGCTGAACACCTCGCCGTTCCAGTTCACCCCGCCGTCCCCGCCGCCCGCGAGGTTGCGGTAGTCGCCGCAGCCCCACGCCGCAAGTCGACCCGGGCCGCCTCCTTCCCCGCTCGACGGCATCAGGAACGACGAGTCGCCGAGCGCGCGCTCCAGGGTCAACGGCTCGTGCAGGGGCGAGGTGCGGCGGTCGGCGGTAATCGCGTGAGAAAGCGACAGGCGGCCGGTCCGGTCCTGCGATCCGCCGCGGGCCAGGGAGCCGGCGAGCGATCCGTCGAAACGGCACGCCACGGCCGTGAAGGCCAGCGCCCGCCCCAGCTCCGGCAGGATGGTCCGGCTGACCGTCCCGATCCGCTCCGCGGTATCCGTGATCGTTCCCGTCCCGAGGCCGTCCGCTATCGTCGCCCGCACCGGCTCGCTGATCTCGAGCGTGAACCGCTCGGCGTCCTCCGCCACGTCGTCGATCAGCGTCGCCACCGCGACGGCATGGACCGTCTGCCCCGGCTCGAAGCGCAGCGTGCCCTCGGTCGCCGCGTAGTCGAACCCGGCCGCCGCGGTGTCGTCCACGGTGCGGTACGACACCGTGACCTCCTGCTCGCTCGACGGGGTCAGGGTCACCACGAACTCGGCCGCGACCCCTTCGCCCACCGGCTCCGCATCCGCGACGGCCAGCGCCGGCAGTCCCTCCACGAAATCGTCGTCGATGATCGTTCCGGCGCCGTGGGCGTCCTCCAGGGTGGCTCCGACCGGGGTGCTCAGCGTCACCGCGAAGGCTTCATCCGATTCCACGATCTCGTCCTGGCGGGTCGCGACCTGGATCGTCCGGAGGGTGGATCCCGGCGTGAAGGTCAGCGTTCCCTCGTGCGCGTTGTAGTCGGAGCCCGCCGCCGCGGTCACGTCCACCGTGGCGAACGCCACCGTCACCTCCTGCTCGCTCGCCGCGCTCAGCGTCACCGGGAACCGGGCCGTCACGCCCTCGGTCACCGGCGCGGCGTCGCCGATGGTCAGCCCCGGCAGCCTGCCCTCGTCGTCGTCGGTGATCGTTCCGGTCCCGACGCGGTCGCCGAGGACGGCTCCGGCCGGGTCGCTCAGCTCGACGGAGAAGGTCTCGAGGTCCTCGAGGATCTCGTCGTCGAGCACGGAAACCCGGATCAGCCGCGTCTCCTCTCCCGGCTCGAAGCGCAGCATCCCGCTCGCCGCGGTGTAGTCGGAGCCCTCCAGGGCCGTTCCCTCCACCGTCCGGTAGCGCACCGTCACCGCCTGCCCGGCCGGCGGTCTCAAGGTGACCGCGAACGCGGCCGTGCCTCCCTCGGCCGCCGCCGCGTCGGCGATCGATATCTCCGGAAGGCGGCCGCTCCCGCCGTCGTTGTCCGTGATCGTTCCCGCGCCGGTGTCGTCCTCCAGCGTCGCTCCGACCGGGTCGCTCAGCGCGACCGTGAACCCTTCCTCCGGCTCCTCGGCGCCGTCCTCCAGCGTGACGACCTCGATCGTCAAGCGGGTGGTTCCCGGGTCGAAGGTGAGCGTTCCGGCCGCCGCGGTGTAGTCGGAGGCGTCGTCCGCGGTTCCGTCCGCCGTCGCGAACGCCACGGTCACCGCCTCGTCGGTCGCCGCGCTCAGCGTGACCGGGAACCGCGCCGTCACGCCCTCGGCCACCGCCGCCGCGTCGCCGATGGACAGCGCCGGCAGCATGTCGTCGTCGTCGTCCGTGATGGTGCCCGTGCCGGTCGGGTCGGCCAGCGTCGCGCCGTCCGGCTCGCGCAACTCCACCGTGAAGGTCTCGGCGTCCTCCCGCGTCCGGTCGTCCAGCACCGGCACCCGGATCGTTCGCGACGTGTCCCCGGGCTCGAAACGCAGCGTCCCCGACGTCGACGTGTAGTCGAGACCCGCTCTCGCCGTGCCGTCCGCCGTTGCATGGGCGACGGTCACCGCCCGGCCGCTCGGTTGACTCAACGTGACCGTGAACAGTGCCGTCCCGCCCTCGGCGACCGGTGGGGCATCGTCAATCGTGAGGACCGGCTGGCTTCCGCCGCCGCCGTCGTCGTCCCGGATCGTTCCCCGCGCGGTTCCGTCCGCGATCGTCGCCCCGTCCGGGTTGCTCAGGCTGATCGTGAAGCGTTCGTCCGCCTCCGCGACGTCGTCCTCCAGGGTCTCCACGCTTATCGACTGCGTGTCGGTGCCGGCCGGGAAGGTGAGCGTCCCCGATGCCTGTTCGTAGTCGGACCCCGCCAGGGCGGTGTCGTCGCGGGTCTCGAAGTCGACGGTGACGGTCTCGCTGCCGGCGGCGCTCAGGACCACCTCGAACACTACGGTTCCGCCCTCCTCCGCCGACGCGTCCCCGATGGACAGCTCCGGCAGCTCCGGGGTGGTGTCGCCCTCGTCGTCGTCGTTGATGGTGCCCTGCCCGGAGCCGTCGTCCAGGGTGGCGCCGTCGGGGCCGCTGAGGGTGACGGTGAAGTGCTCTTCCGACTCCGGGTCGTCGTCGTCGACGGTGGATACGGAGATGGTCCTGGTCCTGTCGCCGGGCTGGAAGCTGAGCGTCCCGGTGGCCGGGGTGTAGTCGGAGTCCGCAACCGCGGTCCCGTCGGCGGTGGCGTAGGAGACCGTTACAATCTGCCCGCTCGCGGCGCTCAACGTCACCTCGAACTGCGCGGTGCCCCCTTCGGTCACCGGGTCGGCGTCGGCGATGGACAGCGCCGGGAGCGCCGTGTCGTCATTGTCGTTGATGGTCCCCGTCGCGGTGCCGTCGACGATCGTGGCGCCGGCCGGGTCGCTCAGGGTCACCGAGAAGCTCTCGTCCTCCTCCCGGATGGTGTCCTCGAGGGTCGCGACCGAGATGGTCTGCGTCGTGGCGCCGGCGGGGAAGGTGAGCGTGCCGGAGCTCTGGTCGTAGTCGGAGCCCGCTCGGGCGGTGCCGTCGCCGGTCCGGAAGCCGACGGTCACGTTCTGGCCGGCGTTGCCGGTCAGGGTGACGGTGAACTGTACGGCGTCCCCTTCCGCCGCGGACGCGTCTCCGACGGACAACTGCGGCAGGGTGCCGGGGGCGTCGTTGTCGTCGATGGTTCCCGTTCCGGTGCCGCGGTCGAGGGTGGCGCCGCCGGGACCGCTGAGCGTGACGGTGAACTGCTCCTGCGACTCCTGCTCGCTGTCGTCGAGGGTGGACACCGGGATGGTCTTCGTCCTGTCGCCCGGCTGGAAGGTGAGCGTCGCGGCCGCGGCGGTGTAGTCGGCGTCCGCAACCGCGGTCCCGTCGGCGGTCGCGTAGGCGACGGTGACGACCTGCCCGCTCGCGGCGCTCAACGTCACCTCGAACTGCGCGGTGCCCCCTTCGGTTACCGGGTCGGCGTCGGCGATGGACAGCGCCGGGAGCGCCGTGTCGTCGTCGTCCTCGATGGTTCCGGTCGCGGTGTCGTCGGCCAGGGTGGCGCCGGCCGGGTTGGTCAGGGTCACCGAGAAGGTCTCGTCCGTCTCCCGGATGGTGTCGTCGAGGGTCGTTACCGAGATGGTTCTGGTCGTGTCGCCGGCGCCGAAGGTGAGCGAGTCCGAGATCGCGTCGTAGTCGGCGCCTGCCCGGGCCGTGCCGTCGCCGGTCCGGAAGTCCACGGTGACATCCTGATCGCTGTTGCCGGTCAGGGTGACGGTGAACTGTACGGTGTCTCCCTCCGCCGCGGACGCGTCGCCGATGGACAACTGCGGCAGCGTGCCGGGGGCGTCGTTGTCGTCGATGGTGCCGGTTCCGGTGTCGCGGCTGACGGTGGCTCCGCCGGGATCGCGGAGAACGACGGTGAACTGCTCCTGCGGCTCCTGGTCGGTGTCGTCGAGGGTGGACACCGGGATGGTCTTCGTCCTGTCGCCCGGCTGGAAGGTGAGCGCCGCGGCCGCGGCGGTGTAGTCGGCGTCCGCAACCGCGGTCCCGTCGGCGGTCGCGTAGGCGACGGTGACGACCTGCCCGCTCGCGGCGCTCAACGTCACCTCGAACTGCGCGGTGCCCCCTTCGGTCACCGGGTCGGCGTCGGCGATGGACAGCGCCGGGAGCGCCGTGTCGTCATTGTCGTTGATGGTCCCCGTCGCGGTGCCGACGGCGATCGTGGCGCCGGCCGGATCGCTCAGGGTCACCGAGAAGGTCTCGGACTCCTCCCGGATGGTGTCGTCGAGGGTCGTGACCGAGATGGTCCGGGTGGTGTCGCTCGCGGTGAAGGTGAGGGTTCCGGATTCCGTCGTGTAGTCGTCGCCCGCCGTGGCGGAGCCGTCGCCGGTCCGGAAGCCGACGGTGACCTCCTGGTCGACGATGCCGGTGAGCGTGACGGTGAACTGCGCGGTCTCGCCCTCGGTCACCGCGGCGGCGTCCGCGATGGACAGTTGCGGGGTCGTGCCGCCGCCGTCGTTGGCGGCGATGGTCCCCGTTCCGGTGCCGTCGAGGAGCGTGGCGCCGCTGGGGTTGCTGAGAGTTACGGTGAAGCTCTCGTCCTCCTCCGGATCCTGGTCGTCGATGGTGTCGACCGAGAAGGAGGCCGTGGTCTCTCCCGCGGGGATTGTGAGCGTCTCCGATTTCGCCGTGTAGTCCGTGCCCGCCTCGGCGGTGCCGTCGCCGGTCTCGACTTCGACGGTGACGGGCTGGTTGCTCGTCCTGGTCAGGGTGACGGTGAACTGTGCGGCGGCACCCTCCTCCACCGAGACGTCGTCGATGGACAGCCTCCGGGTCGTGCCTCCGTTCCCGCCTCCGTTCCCGCCTCCTTCGGTGATCGTCCCGGTTCCCATGTCGTCGAGGAGCGTGGCGCCGCCGGGGTTGCTGAGGGTGACGGTGAAGGTCTCGTTCGAATCCGTTTCCTCATCGGCGAGGGTGTCGACCGAGAAGGTGGCGGCGGTTTCCCGGGCGGGGATTGTGAGCGTCTCCGACTTGTGCGTGTAGTCATCGCCCGCCTCGGCGGTGCCGTCGCTGGTTGTCGCGGTGACGGTCACCTGGTGGTCGGTGGGTCCCTCCAGCCTGACGGTGAACTGCGCCGGGCTGCCTTCCCGGACCGTCACGTCGTTGATGGAAATCCCCGGGTCGTCGTCGTCCTCGATGGTTCCCGTCGCGGTCCCGCGGTCGATCGTCGCCATGCTCGGGCTGCTCAGCCGCACCGTGAACGTCTCGTCGCCCTCGTAGTCGGTATCCGGGATCGTCGCCACCGTTATGGTCTGGCTCAAGTCCGACGGGTTGAAGGTCAACGTGTCCGAATCGGTCGTATAGTCCGAGCCCGCCAGCGCCGTGCCGTTCCGCGTCTCCCAGGCGACCGTCACGGTGTCGGTGCTCGTCGCGCTCAGGGTCACCGTGAACGACGCAGCGTCTCCTTCCGTCACCGTCGCGTCCGCGATCCGCAGCGACGGCAGCGCGGCCGCGTCGTCGTCGTTGATCGTCCCGGTTCCGGTGCCGGTGGTTATCGTCGCCTCCTGCGGCTCGCTCAGCACGACCGTGAAGGTCTCGGCATCCTCCCTGGCGCTGTCCTCGCGCGTGCGCACCCGGATGGTCTCGCTGTCGTCCCCCGGCCGGAACGTGAGCGTGCCCCCGTCGATCGCCGTGTAGTCCGATCCCTGGAAGGCGGTGCCGTCCATCGTCGAGTAGCGGACCGTCGCGGTCACCGATCGCTCGCCGCTGAGCGTCACCTCGAACTCGGCCGTATCCCCCTCTTCCACCGTCGCGTTTCCGATGGACAGCCTCGGCAAGGGGTCGTCGTCGGTGATCGTTCCCTCGCCCGCAGCGTCCCCCAGCGTGGCCCTGTCCGGTGAGCTCAACCGCACCGTGAAGGTCTCGTCCCCCTCGTAGATGCTGTCCTGGGTCGTCGGCACCTCGATATCCGCTATGGTGGAGCCCGCCTCGATCGTGAGCGTGTCGTCGACGGCTTCGTAGTCCGAGCCCGACTGCGCCGTCCCGTTGCTCGTCCGGTAGCGGACCGTCACGTCCCGTTCGCTATCGGTGTCCAGGCGCACCTCGAACCGCGCCGTGCCTCCTTCGCCCACCGTCGCGTCGCCGATCGACAGCTCCGGCTTGGGGGCGTTCGGGCCGTCGTCGTCGATGATGTGCAGCGTCACTCTGGGAAGGTTGTCGGGATGCAGCGCGTCGGGGCAGTAGGCATCGTGATCCCAGACTTCGTGGGAGAGGACAATCGTGGAGTCCTGCTCGTCGTCGTCCTCGAGAGCGTGGAAGCGGAAGTCTCGCCAGTAGCTGTCCGTTTCCTCTTGTGGCGGGTCTTCTGTCGGCCAGTCCGACGGTTCGAACTCACGGCCGACGCTCGGCGTCCAACTGATCTCGGCGTCTCCGTCCCCGTTGGAGTCGTACTCGCCTTCCGAACGCCGCTGGCCGTCGACGTGCAGCATGACCCACCACGAGTCCCCTTGCGGGACGCCGGCGGGGAGCCGCCTCGTCAGTCTCACCCTGTAGCTGGCAGTTTCTCCTTCCCTGATCCTGAGCGTGGTCGTCGACACCTCGACCGTTCCTCCGGCCGCGGCCCACTCGTCGGTGGAGTTCTGGGCGTGGACGGGCGGAGCTGCGATCGCACACAGCAGCGCCGCCAGCGTGAACGTGAAGGCGAGGTCGGCGAGGCGTCGACAGCGGGATCCGGAAGGTGGGACCGGTCGCTGGGCGCCCGGAGCCACCATGTCCCTCAAGCGCCCCGAAGGAGCGCGGGCTTCCGAGACCCGCCGGTCGAACGAGAGAGAATCAACCCCAGGAACAGGATGGCCCGACAGCGTATCACACAACGGCTGACATCGCGACGCGGGCCGCCGCGTCGATGATCGCGTCCACGTCGAGCCGGTACTCCCGGTACAGGTCCGGCAGGTCGCCGGATTGCCCGAACCGATCCACGCCGAGCGGAGTCACCCGCTGCCGCCGGACCGACGCCAGCCACGACAGCGTCGCAGGATGCGCGTCGATCACGGTGATCAGGCCGGCTCCCCCGGGCAGCGGCTCGAGCAGCCGCTCGATGTGCGAGACCGGGCGGTCCGGCCCGACGGCGCCCCGGTGACCCGCCAGCCAGCCGCGGTACAGCCGGTCGACGGAGGTGACCACCAGCAGCCCCGCGTCGGGGATGTCCTCCCGAATTTGCCGGTGGGCCTCGATGGCCTCGGGCAGCACGGCACCGCTGGCCACTATCGCCATCTCGGCGCGGGGGCCCGGTGGGGCCATCCAGTAGCCCCCGTCCGTGATCTGCCGGGCCAGGCCGGCGTCCAGGCTGCGCGCGGGCTGGTCGACCGGGCGCGTCGACAGGCGCAGGTACACCGCCCCGCCGTCGTCGGCCTGCAGGTGCTCGAAGCTCCAGCGCAGGATCTCGCACAGCTCGTCGGCGTAGGTCGGCTCGAACGACGTCAGGCCCGGCTGACCCATCCCGAGCAGCGGCTCGTAGATCGACTGGTGCGCCCCGCCCTCGGCCGCCAGCGACACGCCGGACGGCGTGCCGACCACGATGAAGCGGGCGTCCTGGTAGCAGGCGTAGTTCAGCGCGTCGAGCCCGCGGCTGATGAACGGGTCGTAGACGGTCCCGATGGGCAGCAGCCGCTCGCCGAAGAGCGGCCCGCTCAGCCCGAGCGCCGCGAGCAGGATGAACAGGTTGTTCTCGGCGATCCCGAGCTCGATGTGCTGGCCCTTGGCGGAGACCTCCCAGTTGAGGGCCGAGAGGATCCGTTCGTCCTTGAACAGGTCGCCGCGGGCGCGCCGCCCGAAGATGTGCCGCCGGTTCAGCCAGGAGCCGAGGCTGGTCGAGACGGTCACGTCCGGGGACGAGGTCACCACGCGGTCGGCCAGATCGGGGTGGCGCCGCGCGAGGTCGGACAGGAACCGGCCGAATGCGTCCTGGGTCGACAGCCGGTCGCCGGGCGGCGGCTCCAGCCGCTCCGGCACGGCGATGCGCGCCGCGGCGTGGCGCCGTCCGGTCGCGCGTCCGAAGGGCACGGCGTCGAGAAACGCCTGCAGCTCGCCGGCCGGCACGTCGAGCCCGGCGAACCGGTCCCATTCCGCACCGTCGGCGATGTCCATGCGTTCCTTGAAGGCAGCCATCTGCTCGGGCGTGATCAGTCCGGCGTGGTTGTCCTTGTGGCCGGCGAACGGGAGCCCGTAGCCCTTTATGGTGTAGGCGATGAAGCAGGTCGGCTGGTCGTCCTGCACCGCGCGGAAGGCATCGCGCATGGTCGCCAGGTCGTGCCCGCCGAGGTTGGTCATCAGCCGCCCGAGCGCCTCGTCGTCGTGCTCGTCGAGCAGGGACCGGATGCCGTGCGTGCCGCCGAGGTCGCGCAGCAGCTCCTCGCGCCAGGCCGCGCCGCCCTTGTAGGCCAGGGCGGAGTAGCGCGAGTTCTCGGCGGAGTCGATCCACTGCCGCAGCGCGTCCCCGCCCGGGCGCTCGAATGCGGCGGTCAGCAGGCGGCCGTACTTGAGGACCTCCACCCGCCAGTCGAGGTTGCGGAAGACGGTCTCGAGCCGATCCGAGAAGCGCTCGACCATCACCGCGTCGAGGCTCTGGCGGTTGTAGTCGACCACCCACCAGACGTTGCGCACGTCGTGCTTCCACGACTCCACCAACGCCTCGAAGATGTTGCCCTCGTCGAACTCGGCGTCGCCCGCGACGGCGATCATGCGGCCCTGCGGCCGTTCCGGTCCGAAGCGCTTCAGCCGCACGTAGTCCTGCACGAGCGCCGCGAAGCTGGTCATCGCCACGCCGAGGCCGACCGAGCCGGTGGAGAAGTCGACGTCGTCGGCGTCCTTCGTGCGCGAGGGGTACGACTGCGCGCCCCCGAACCCGCGGAAGCGCGCGAGCTGGTCCTGCGTCTGGTTGCCGAGCAGGTACTGGATGGCGTGGAACACGGGGCTCGCGTGCGGCTTCACCGCCACCCGGTCCGCCGGCCGCAGGGCGTCGAAGTACAGCGCCGTCATCAGCGTCGCCACCGACGCGCACGACGCCTGGTGGCCGCCGACCTTCAGTCCGTCGCGCGAGGGCCGGAGGTGGTTGGCCTGGTGGATCATCCAGACGGCCAGCCACAGGACCTTCCGTTCGAGCGCGCGAAGGCAGCGGAGATCGGAGGCGGCTGCGCCGGGTGCGGTCGAGCCGGAAGGTGTCGCCGGGGTCGGGGTCGCCATCAGTCGCTAGGATGCCTCACAGGCGCGGCCCGCGACAAGGCAGGCAAGCTCCAAAAAAGGCAGCCGGCGAACGATTGGTCGCGATCGCCCACTACGGCGTGGCCGACGAGCACGTCGGCCGCGTGTTTCCGGACATGCTCGAGCACGTCGTCGAGCCGGCGGACCACGACGTGTCCTGACCGCTGCCGGGCTCCGCCGCTCATTCGGGTGGACAGGCGGGCCGCGTCCGAATCGAGGCGCACTTCATCGCAGCTCGACGTCGCGGATGCGCGTCAACGGCAGGGCGGTGATGTTGCCGGCGAGGGGGTACTGCCGGTCGCCGGGGTAGACCACCCACAGGTGCTCCAGCCCCAGGTCGTCGATGACGACGTGCATCGACCGGGTCGTGCTCGGGGCGTCGGCGCACTTGAACTCGAATCCCCAGCGCCGGCCGCGCCGCAGCAGCAGGAGATCCAGCTCGGCGCCCCGCTGGGTGCCGTAGAAGTACGCCTCGCGCTCGCCGTGCGCGAGCAGGGTCTGCTCCAATGCGAACCCCTCCCAGCTTGCGCCGTAGCGAGGATGCAGCGGCAGCTCCCGCCACTCTTCCAGACCGAGCAGAAAATGCAGAATCCCGCTGTCCCGCAGGTAGACCTTGGGCGACCTGACGAGGCGCTTGCCCAGGTTCTCGAACCAGGGCGGCAGCACGCGGAGCATGAAGGCGCCCGCCAGCAGGTCGCGGTAGTGGTTCACCGCCGTCGCGCTCACGCCCATCGAGCGCGCCAGCTCCGCGGCGTTCCAGGTCTGCCCGTGCACGTGCGCGAGCATGCGCCAGAAGCGGCCCAACGCATCCGGAGAGACCGTCGACCCCAGCCCCCGGATGTCCCGCTCCAGGAACGTGCGCGTGAACGACTGCATCCAGCGCGTCCAGGCCGCGGCCGACGGCGCCAGCCAGGCCCGCGGAAACCCGCCTCGCATCCAGAGGCGGTCCTGGTGCTCCGTCCCGACCTCCGCCAGCGAGAAGCCGCCCACGTCGACGAAGAGCATGCGTCCGGCCAGCGTCTCGGACACGCCCTGGACGAGGTCCAGGGATGCGCTGCCCAGCAGCAGGAAGACGGCGCGGCGGTCGGGGTTGTCGCAGATCGGCCGCAGCACCTCGAACAGCCCGGGCTTCCGCTGCACCTCGTCGATCACGACCAGGCCGTCCCGGTCCCGAAGCACTCTCTCGGGGGTGGCGGACAGTGCTTCGCGGGTGGCGGCCACCTCCAGATCGAACACCGTGGAGGGGCCCGGCCAGGACGCCGCCACCTTCCGGGCCAGCGTCGTCTTGCCGACCTGCCGCGCCCCCAACAGGGTCACCGCCGGGGCCTCGGAGAGTCCCGTGGTGGTGGCGGCGAGCAGATCCGGACGCGCTATAGATTGTGGCAAATCATATTTCCATGATGTGATATTCAACGATTATACGTGCCGCGGGAGTCGCATGGGGTAGGATGCCCCACGCGCTCCGCACCGCGCGCCATTCATCCCACGGGAGAACGACGATGACCGATCCGACCGCCGGGCGCCGCTGGTACACCCGACGCGAAGCCCTCGGCCTTCTCGGCACGGCCGCCGCCTCCGGCGCCGGAGCCGCGGCGTTCGGCGCCGCACTGCCGCTTCATGCGCAGCAGACGTTCACGAGCGCCGAGCCGCCGGCCTTCGCCGAAGGCGCGATCATCCGCACCCTGCAGGGCGACGTCGACCCGGCGGAGCTCGCCGAGGGCGCGACGCTGTTCCACGAGCACGTCGGCCGCGCCGACGTCGATCTCGCGGTCGAGGAGCTGGCCGCGTGCGCCTTCGACGGGCTCGGCTGCATCGTCGACGCGGCGACCGGCCGCCGGACGCCGGAGCAGGTCGAGCACCTGAACGCCATCGCCGCCCGCAGCGAGGTGCGCATCGTGATGGCCGGCGGCTACTTCGAGGACATCGGCTTCGCCATCTACCCCGTGCGCGTGGCGGAGATGTCCGAGGACGAGCTGGTCGAGGAGCTGGTGGCCGACGCCGCCGCGCAGCGCTGGGGCGCGTTCGGCGAGATCGCCTCGTCGCTCGAGATGCGGCCCGACGAGCGCAAGGTGCACCGGGCGGTCGCCCGCGCCCACCTGCGGACCGGGCTGCCGATCTTCACGCACACCCCGCACGAGAGCTGCCCGAGCTGCGCCATGGAGCAGATGGACGTCATCGAAGGGGCGGGCGTGGACCTGTCGCACGTCGTGATCGGCCACATGGCGACGATCAGGCCGGAGCACGACCCGCTGGGCACCCACACGGCGGTGGCGCGCCGCGGCGCCTTCGTCGGCCTCGACACGCTGGGGCACGAGATGGGCCGCTCCGACATCCCGTCGGCCGACAAGGTGCGGATGGTGCAGGACCTGCTCGACGCCGGCCTGGAGGATCACATCCTGCTCTCGTCCGATCAGGGCAACGTGCGGCAGTTCAAGCGCTACTACGGCCACGGGTGGGCGTCGGTGCTGATGCAGTTCGTGCCGAAGCTGCGCTACGCCGGGGTGCCGGAGGAGGCGATCCGCAAGATCCTGGTCGACAACCCGCGGCGCTTCCTCGCCTTCGTGCCCCCGGCGTAGAGGAGAGCATCGAGCTCGGGGACTGACGGCGAGCGGGAAGATTGAGCCATCAGATGACATACCTCGGACGCTATTCGGGGCTCGCCGCGCGCGGTGTCACGCTCGCGTTGGTCGTCGCTGTCGTCGGGTGCGTCGGTACGGGGGACGACGGCACGCCGGACGATTACCTGACGCCGGAGCTGCGCGCCGCTGTCGAGCAGCTCAAGGCCGACGTGGCGATGAGCCCGACCGACGAGTCGACGGTCGCCGAGCGGGCGCGGATCCTCGCCGACTGGGTGGACGCCTACGCCCTCGGCGGCGGGGAGGTCGGCCTCGAAGGCCCCCGCGTGCGGTTGCAGTCGACGCTGCCGCCGACCGGTCAGGCGGCGCTGCGGCAGGGCGCCATCGTCGACCGGCTGGTGCGCCAGTTCACGTTGCACGACGAGCCCGGCGCGCTGGGAGAGTTGGCCGCCGAGTCGCTCGGCCCGTTCGAGGCGCGCTCGCACCAGACCATTCGCCAGATCTGGACCGCCGGCACGCGTCCGGTCGCAACCGGCGGCGGCTTCTGGGTGGCCCGGCACTTCAACGTCAACTACGGCCCGTTCCAGACCGACGACCCGGCCGGCGACGGCTACGTGACCATCGACACGAGCGACGGCGACGCGGCGTTCGAGGCCGACGTCTACATGGCGCGCGGCCCGCACGGCGGGTTCCGGGCCCCGGAGCCGGCGCTGGTCTTCCGGGTGGCCTCCGGGCAGGTCGATCCCGGCGAGTCGGTCACCATCACCTACGGCGACACGAGCGGCGGCGGGCAGGGCCTGCTGATGACCGGCACGTCGAGCGCGCGGATGCCGCTACCGCTGTACGTCGACCTCGACGCCTCCGGCGAGTGGCGGCCGTTGCCGATCCTGCCGTTCGTCGTCAGCGGCACCCGCGTGGCCGGGGTGCACGGCTTCGCGCCGAGCGTCGTTGCGCCGGGCGAGGCGTTCGAGCTGTCCGTGCGCGCCCAGGATGCCTTCTTCAACCGCGCGACCGGCGCCATCCCGGGGTTCGAGGTGCTGGTGGACGGCGACGTGCGCGCGACCACGCCGGCCGGGACGGAACCGATCACGGTGGTGGAGCTGACCCTGGACGAGCCGGGACCGCACTGGATCGAGCTCCGCTCGGCGGACGGCGAGATCCGCGGCGGCGCGAACCCGATTCTCGTCGAGGAGAACCCGGCCCGCCGCATCTACTGGGGCGACACGCACGGGCATTCAGGCTACGCCGAGGGGATCGGCACCATCGACTTCTTCATGACCTTCGCCCGCGACGACGCGCGGCTCGACTTCGTCACGCACTCCGAGCACGACGTCTGGCTGGACGACGCCGAGTGGGAGCTGTCGCGCAGCGCGGTGCAGGCGTTCGACGAGCCGGGCCGGTTCATTCCGTATCTCGGGTGGGAGTGGACCCGGCACGCCCGCTTCGGCGGCCACCACAACGTGCTGTTCCGCGACGCCGAGGGCAAGGACCGGGTGTCGGCCCTGGAGTACCCGACGCTGTCCGAGCTGTACCAGGGCCTGCACGCGCGCTACGACCCGGCGGACGTCCTCGTCATCCCGCACGCCCACAACCCGGGCGACTACCGGCAGTCCGACCCGCAGCTCGAGCCGCTCATCGAGATGATGTCGATGCACGGCACCTTCGAGTGGTTCGTCCGGCAGTACCTGTCGCACGGCCACCAGGTGGGGCTGGTCGCGGCCTCCGACGATCACCTGTCGCACCCCGGCTACTCGGCCCCGAACCGCAACTCGCTGGCGCAGCGCGGCGGCCTCGGCGCGGTCATGGCCCCCGAGAAGTCCCGCGACGCGATCTTCGATGCGATGAAGCAGCGGCGGACCTACGCCACGACCGGCGACCGCATCATCCTCGACGTGACCGTCAACGGAACCGAGATGGGCCAGCGCGCCGACTACGCGGACGAGCGGACCGTCGAGGGCCGCGTGATCGGCACGGCGCCGATCGAATCGGTGACGCTGCTCAAGAACGACGAGCCGATCTGGAGCCAGACCTACGGCACGGGCCGCGGCCGGCCCGCCGAGCGCGAGGAGTGGCTCCTCTCGTTCTCGTCCGGCGCCGCGCCGCTCCACCCGGGCGACGCCCCGCGCGGCTGGCGCCACTGGCGCGGGCAGCTTCGGGTGAACGGGGCCGTACTCGAAGCGATAACGGGGACGGACTTCGTCAACCCGACCACGCAGCGCGTCGCGCTCGAGCCGGCGCGCAACGGCGCCGGCTTCGCGACCAACACGCGCGGCGACACCAGCTCGCTGCGGATGACGCTGTCCGGCATCCGCCCGAGCGCGTCGATCGTCCTGGAGCTGGAGGAGGCGCGCGAGACGGGATCGGCGCCGCCGTTCTTCCGGCCGCCGGCGGACATCTCCGGGCGCCGCGTGCGGCTCACCCTGAGCGCGGGCGGGGTCGACCGGGCGATGCCCATCGACGGCTATCCCGATGATCGGATCACCCTGCGCCGCCTGATCCGCAACGGTCCCCGCGACGTGAGCTTCCGCCACACGGACGACGACAACCCGCGGACCGATGACGACGATCCGCGGCAGGGCGACTACTACTACGTCCGCGTGCGGCAGGTGAACGACGCGATGGCGTGGTCGAGCCCGGTATGGATCGGCGGCTATCCGTCGCGGTAGGAGAGGAATCATGCAGAGAATGACCGTGGCGCTTGCCTTCGTCTTCTTGTTCACCGGAGCCGTGCCGCACGCGTTTGCGCAGATCGCTTCCTCGAACGACGCCGGAGTGGCCATGGGGCACCTGCACTACGTGGTGCGCGACGTCGAAGCGAACACCGCGTTCTGGGTGGGGCTCGGCGGCGAGGCCGAACGGGTCGGCGAGGTCGTCGTGGTCACCTTCCCGGACGTGCTGGTGATGCTGGAAGAAGGCGAGACCTCGGGCGGCACCGAGGGGTCGATCCTGAACCACATGGCCTTCCGCGTGCGGTCGCGGGCCGACGTCGCGGCGGCCGGCCTGGAGTTCGAGGACCGGGGCTCGGGCGTCACCAACGTCTTCTCGCCGGAGGACGAACGCATCGAGCTGTTCGACGACACGTCGGTGAACCTGAACTTCACGCGCGACGACGGCGCGGCGGACCCGGTCGCCCGGCGGCACAACGAGCCGCTGGAGGGTTCCATCCGCGCGCACCACCTGCACCTCTACCTGGTCGACGACGCGGTGGAGGAGGCGCAGGCGTGGTACGCCGGGATGTTCGGCGGTGCGCCGGGGATTCGCTGGCAGTACGACGCGGTCGACCTGCCGGGCATCAACTTCAACTTCTCCTTCAACCCCGACGCCGGCGGCGCGCCCACGAAGGGACGCATGCTCGATCACATCGGCCTCGAGGTGGAGAACCTCGAGGAGTTCTGCCGCAGGCTCGAGGCGCGGGGGGTGACGTTCGACGTGCCCTACCGGCGCAGCCAGTCGGGCATCGGGTACGCGTTCCTCACCGATCCGTGGGGCGTGACCATTGCGCTGACGGAAGGGCTGCGGGGCCTGTGACCTCACGGCTCCGCAGGAGGTTGACATGACGCGTCGCGCATTGCTCACCGTGTGCGTATACGCCGCTGTCGCCGTGGCGACGGGGGTCTTTGGCCAGGCGCAGGTCCGGGAACCTGCCCCGGTCACCGATGCGATGCTGCAGGATCCCGACCCCGCCGACTGGCTGAACTGGCGGCGCACCCTCGATGGATGGGGGTACAGCCCGCTCGAGCAGATCGATCGGAGCAACGTGGATGCGCTCCGGCTCGCCTGGTCCTGGGGCCTCGAACCCGGGGTGTCGCAGACGACGCCGATCGTGCACGACGGCGTCATGTATGTCGCGAACCCGGGCAACGTGGTCCAGGCGCTCGACGCGCGCACGGGCGACTTCCTGTGGGAGTATCGCCGCGAGATGGACGAGCGACGGCGCAGCGCCGCGCAGATGCGGAGCCTTGCCGTCTACCAGGATCTGGTCATCCTGAACACGTTCGATGCGCACGTGGTCGGGCTGGATGCCCGGACGGGCGAGGCGCGCTGGGATACGCCGGTCGGGGGCGGCCAGGAAGGCTATACCTTCTCGAGCGGACCGATCGTCGTCGATGGGACGATCGTCGCCGGGATGACCGGCTGCGGGCGTTACCGTGACGACACCTGCTACATCGTCGGCGTCGACGGCCGCACCGGCCGGTTGCTCTGGCGAACCTCGACCATCGCTCGTCCCGGCGAGAGCGGCGGCGACACCTGGGGCGACCTGCCGCTCCTGTTCCGCGCGGGCAGCGACGCCTGGATGACCGGGAGCCATGACCCGGTCACCGGTCTCGTCTACTGGGGCACGTCGCAGCCCAAGCCGCACAACCGCGACGCGCGCGGCACCGACGGTGACGCGCTCTACAGCAACTCGACGCTTGCGCTCGACCCGGCGACCGGTGAGATGCAGTGGTACTACCAGCACATCCCGGGCGATTCGCACGACATGGACGAGTCGTTCGAGCGCATCCTGATCGACTACGACGGCAAGCGCTCTCTGTTCTCGATGGGCAAGCTCGGGATTCTCTGGGAGCTCGACCGCGTCACGGGCGCGTTCCGACGCGCAATCGATCTCGGCTACCAGAACATCCTGGATGTCGACCCGCGGACCGGTCAGGTGACCCATCGGGACGGGATGCTGTCCGACGTCGGCGAAGAGCTCTTCTTCTGCCCCAGCACGGGCGGCTTCAAGAGCCTGCGGGCGATGGCGTATCACCCCGGGACCGAGGCGCTGTACGTGCCGCTCAACCTGAGCTGCGAGACCGCCGCCTTCGCTCCCGTCGAGCGGCGCGCCGGGGGCGGCGGAGGGGGCAGCGTTCGCGGCCGGAGGAATCACTTTCATCCGCAGGCGCCGGGCCAACTGGGCGAGTTGCAGGCGCTGGACCTGCGGACCGGCGAGACCCTCTGGCGCCGGCGTCTCCGGGTGCCCTACAACACGTCGGCGCTGACAACCGGCGGAGGCCTGGTGTTCATCGGCGACTGGGGGCGGCGGGTCTTCGCCTACGACGTGGCGAACGGCGAATTGCTCTGGCAGAGTCGCCTCTCGACGATGGCCAACGGGTTCCCGATCACCTATGCCGTCGACGGCAGGCAGTTCGTCGCGTTCGTGGCCGGCCCCTCGATCGGCGGGTCGAGCTGGGCGACGATTCTCCCCGGCGACCTCCTTCCCGACGAGCGCAACCCGCGGGGCGGCGGCGGCGTCTTCGTGTTCGTGCTGCCAGAACGCGACTAGCCAGCGGCAACGAGCATCGGGGTTTGGTCGTGTCGTGACGAATCCTGATGACCGCGCTGACCCGGGGCCTCCTTATGCCCGGAGCCGCCGGCCGCCACGAACATCAACTGGTCCCGGGACCGTCCGCGGCCACCTGCAGACCCGGCGACAGCTACAGGCTGGGGGCCACGCCGCTGACGCATGTGCCGAAGCGGACCCGGTTGACGCACAACCTGCCTTCGTGACACCGTTCCCGCTCAGATGAGCCCCCGAACGATCCTCCAGACGACCAAGGTTCGCGCCAGTCCCAAGAGATCCAACGCGCAAGGTAGCGATTGGTATCCGTACTACGCTGGGTACTCTGCGGAATTCGTCCGTGAAGTCCTTGCTCGACTCGATCTACCACCGGGCGCAGTCGTAATGGACCCTTGGAACGGCGCGGGAACAACGACGGCAGCGGCTGCCCTTCTTGGCTTTCGCGCTGTCGGAGTCGATATCAATCCGGCGATGGCCCTAGTTGCCTCTGGCAGAATGCTACCTGCAGATTCCGTCCCGGCAGCGCTGCCTCGGCTCGCCCACTCCGGTCGAACTAAGCGCGCCAACACTGACCCTCTCCAAACGTGGTTCGACGACTCAAGCACCCGAGCCATTCGGCGACTCGCAGACCAAACCCAACGCGTCTCGACACCGAATGCGAGCACCCAACACCTCGCTGGGTTTTACTTCACTGCTCTCGCACTCACCGTCCGCGCACTCCTATGCGGGGAACGAGTCAGCAACCCTACTTGGTTCAAGACCCGCCGCCAGAATCAGGACCGTTACTCCCCATCCTCGCAAACGGTTCAACGCATTTTCGACGACACCGTGCAATTGCTAAAGCAGAAGCTCCAAACAAATCCATCCCGACACCCGGTGCGCATTCTAGTTGCCGACTCCTCACGGCTACCGCTACCGAGTCGCGTCGTAGATGCGATCGTAACGTCGCCGCCCTACTGCA
This sequence comes from Vicinamibacterales bacterium, assembly GCA_963662835.3. Classification (GTDB taxonomy): domain Bacteria; phylum Acidobacteriota; class Vicinamibacteria; order Vicinamibacterales; family UBA8438; genus WTFV01. The sequence goes on along the minus strand of CAXXVU020000002.1, from coordinate 1,365,698 downwards.
CGCGACTCGATTACCCGATCGCTACGCAGCCTGAACTCTCACTTCTCGGCCTTGCACGCACATCAGTACGGTTTCGCGCGCTTCGCAACAGTACACTTGGCACTCCCACGATTCACCCATCTTCCGACCCTCGGCCGCATTCGCTCGGCCCGACCTGCGATGGGCTCCTGAGCGCGGTCGCGGGGCATTCCAGCAGAGCTTCATCGACGTACTACCTCAAGACGCTCAGACAGTACTTCACTGGCCTCCGGTCCGGCGCCATCGAACTGACACGGGTGGCGCGGCGCAACGCCCACCTCGTTCTGGTCGTTCAGAGTTCGTGGTACAAGGAAATCCGAATTGACCTTGCCACAATCGTGAGCGAGCAACTGCAGGGGGCTGGCTGGACACAAATGCAGCGGACGGACTTCGGTGTCCAGCGAACGCTGGCCGACTTGAACCCCTTGTCGAACGACTATCGCCCAGGGCGCGGTGCAACTGAGAGCGTGCTTGAGTTTCAGCTCACTAATCCTGATGTGCTAGCCGCGACCTCAACTCGGGCGTAGAGGACTTGCGCGATGAGAACGATGCCAACCAACTACACCATCCAAGACTTTCTCGCGGCGATGGACCGCCGTGAACTCCGCGTCAACCGGGAGTATCAACGAAGCGATGGTGTATGGCCGGATGCGGCACGGTCCTACTTAATTGAAACAATTCTTCTCGATTTTCCCATACCAAAACTTGCGCTGCACCAGGTGACGGATCCGCTGACTGGGGAGTCGCACAAGGAGTTAGTCGATGGTCAACAACGCAACGCTACGATTAGAGCGTTTCGTGACGACCGCTTCCAGTTGTCGACGGCGGTGGAGAATTCAGCTCTTCGAGGCCTCCGGTTCTCGATGCTTTCTGTCGACCAGCGAACGACCTTCTTGAACTATCAACTCAATGTTGACCTGTTCCTCGGTGCAGAGCGATCCCAGATTCGCGAGGTCTTTCGGCGGATGAACTCGTATACAATTCCTTTGAACCCGGAAGAGCAGCGCCACGCACGATTTCAGGGAGAATTGAAGTGGTTCCTCCACCGTGTCGCGCTGAGCTTAAACGATAGCTGGGAGACCATGGGCATTTTCACCCAGAGAGCGCTTGTACGCATGGCGGACACCAAGCTACTGGCAGAAATTGTACACGCATTACTCAATGGGATCACCACCACGAATAGGCGGTCGCTCGACATGCTCTATCGCGACCATGATCAGACGTTTAGCGCGGAGGCGGAGTATGAGCAATACATCGGCTCGGCGGTCGATACGGTCAGGGAATGGGACGAGCTTCATGGGACGGCTCTGATGAAGCACTTTCAAGTGTATTCACTAGTCCTTGCGATCATTCACGTTCGACATCGGATTCCTGCGTTGCAAACGAGCGCCGAAGTGCCCGTCGGTTCACGAATCGACGAAGGCAATTGCGTCCAGCGACTCAGTCAGCTCGCGCAGGCGGTGGATTACGAGGTCACGACGGGACCGCTGGCAGGATTTGTCCGTGCGTCGAGCAGAAAGACCAACGTCAGGAGCGAGCGCGAGACACGTTTCCGCTACTGCTGTCAGGCGCTTCTGGGGAGAGAATAGTGCGGGTAGTAGGCGACCTGGCGCGCCTGCAGGGCGTGGGTATTCGGCAATTGTCCGGCATTCAGTATCGTCTTCGACAATGCGGTCCAACTTGGAGTAAGGACCGCGAGCGCATCGTAGCTCTGTGCTTGATAGATGCCCAGAGCACTTGGTCTCTATTTGTTAGACATTTTTTTCTGTCTTGCGTGTTGGGCGGGAGGCTAGTATCTGGAGTGCGGCCGACGATGTCGGCGACCAACATCAGTACGCCGGAATCGGCGATTCTGTTTGCCATCAAGACAATCTATCCGAGGAAACAGCCGAAGAGGAAGCCCGGACCGCTAGATGAACCACCGTGGCATCTGCCGTGGGTTCTTCCACGGCTCGCCGCCAGCGCCGGCCTGTCGAACCAATCGCAGATACTGAAAGCTCTCGCCGTCCCCGGTCGGGCCCTAGACGACCTGCCGACGGCGAGGAACTTCTTCGCACATCGTAGTCAGAGAACGGCAAAGGAAGTCAGGGCGATGGCGAGGAATTACCGGCTTCCAGGTTCGATGAAGCCCGGAGAACTACCGTGTAGTGCTTATCCGAACAGACCATATTCCATCGCGTACGCTTGGGTCGCGCAAATCAGGGCGACGATTCGTCTGCTGCCTCAATGAGAGGTAGGGTGTTGGCGTCGCGGTGGTGAAGAACGCGTGCTGAGGTAGGTGAGCGCTCGTAGGGTCGAGCATCCGGCGCGTTAACTCCAGGGGGCGGAGGGCGACAACTACGTGGTCAAGTCCGGGCGTGAAGCAGCCCTACCGCATCCGCCGGGGCGACCGCGTGATGCAGGTCTGCAGAACGGCGGATCTGGGACGAGAGGTCAGCGCTCTCGTGCTCGGCGCGCGCGGGTCGGCGGGTGACGGCATGTGGCCGGCCGCCTGCAGCCGGAGACAGGCGACCGAGGCACACACGAATCCGGATTGCCAAGTCCCTTATTCCGGGTTCCGTTCGAGCCGGCCGACTACTGCTCGGTTGCGCGCTCTGCCGCGCGAGCGCCGGCCAGGATGTTCTCCAGCCCGTAGTTCCCCTCGTGGCAGGCGTACTCGAAGATCTCTCCCCCGAGCGGCACCATCGGAATCTCGGCGGTCCACGGGCTCGCGTACGTCGCCGGGTCGGTGACCGTGAAGTTGTAGTCGATGCGGTCGGCGTCGACCCGTGTGAACCGCTCGACCACGCGCGCCTGCTCGCTGCCCGCATGCACTAGGTAGCGCACCCGCTCGTCGCCCTTCGGGGTGAAGTTGGTCGTCTCGACCACCAGCGTGTCACCTTCCCAGCGGGCGCGCGAATCACCCATCCACTGGCCGATCTGCGGCGACAGGTGGGCGCGCCCGTCCAGCGGGATGATCCGCGCGTCGTGGATCATCTCCACCAGGATCACGACGTAGTCGGGCGTCTGCAGGATCTGGTAGTTGTGGTTGTAGAAGCCGGGGATCATCGAGCCCGGCACCCCGCGCGTGATGCACCGGTCGTAGAGGTTCAGGTCGTACCAACTGTCGAACTTCGTCCCATCCCGCATCGCCGCGAACGCCGCGTCGCTCTCCCGCACCCGGTCCGTCCGCGCCGGGTACCTCCCGTCGGGCGGGTCGACGATCAGCGACGTCTGACTGTTCCGCACGCCGCGATCGAGCCAGAAGCTGTTGTAGCCGCCGGTCTGGCCGGGGGGCGGGGGGCGGTCGCGGGCGGCCTCGGCCTGCGCGTCGATCTCCGCGCGCTCCTCGTCGGAGAGCGCCGTCCGTCCCTCGAACTCGCTCGGACGCTCGAGCGGCGTCGTGGTCCGGTTGGTCCAGACCCCCTGCAGGTCGGGGTCGCCCCACGGCGTGCGCTCGGGCGCCTGGGCGGCCGCCGGTACCGGAAGCAGGACGACGCCGGCCAGAATCGCGATGACGTACCGCATGCTGCACCTCCTCATCGCCGCCATCTTAGCGGATGGATGGTCCGCGAGGGGATTCATCGATACCGACTCGGCCCGACCAGCCGTCCGGCCCGGGCCGCTGGAGAGATCTCGCGCGCGTCAGAACGGGTAGCGGACACCGGTACCGAAACGGAAGCCCCCCAGGTCGACGCCGCGATTCGCGGCCCGCATGTACCGGATGTCGACATCCAGCATCGGCGCCCTCCGCGCGAACGACACGAGGAAGCCGCCGTAGATCTGGAAGTTCGGGATCCAGGGATCGAAGGCGGCGAGATGCGTTGCGCCTGAAGGTGGGAGCGCTGCGTCGTTGAAACCGAGCGCGCCGATAGTGAGTGGAGAACCCGGGGAAGTATCGCGACATCCCTGCTGCGATACCGACGTAGGGCCTGGCGAGAGACGCGCCACGGACCACGGGATCGTCGCCTCGAGAGCGGTACGTGAGCCGAGCCGCGAGGTCGAGTTGTAGCGCTCGCTCGCCGGTAAGCACCTGGAGCGCGGTATCTTCCGGGGAAGCAGTCCGAAACCCGGCGCCCGGCACGTTGGAGAAGAGTGCCTGGCCCGGATGGGTCGTCAGGTCGAGCCCGATGCCGACTTCGACTCCCGACGTGACCAGGCGCCCCGCGTCGAAGGCGACGCCCTGCACGGGCAAGCCGTTCCCGGTCGTTGCGGTGCCCGGCGCCCCGCCTTCGTGACGCACGCTGTTCGGCAAGCAGGAGCCGCTCGCCGAACAACTCCCGAGGGCGACAGGGAGACTGCCGCCCGTGGTCGGTGGGAGAGCTACCCCACCGCCGGAACCCCCGAGCGAGCGCCAGAGCACCCGGACACCGGCAGACCACGGATTGCGAATCGGGGAGCGAACGGTTCGCCGGACGCGCGTCGTACCTGGGTCCGCCGACGATTCGGAAGCGTGGTCGCCGTCGTCCACGGCGGCGCCGGGGAGTTCGGTCTCAGCCTGGCCCGCGCTGACCGGCAGAGCGATCCCAAGGACGATCAGTGCGGTAACGGTGGACACGAAGCGGGCGCTCGGCCCCAGATTGCGCATGCCTACCTCCACGGCGGCGCTGACGCAAGAACTGTACCACGACCACGGCATGCAAGGCCAGGTCGTCTGCGGCATGACCTATGAGTGGCACCGAGCAGAGACCGCCGTGGACGGCCCAGTTCTCGTTGCTCGCGACCGGTTCTTGTGTCCCGGGGTCGACCTGCCCATCGAGGCCGGCACCTGCGGGAGACTACTCTGCCGTCGGTAGGGAGGGCCGGAGGCGCGGGAAGAAGCGGCCCGTGCGCGCCATGTAGCGCCGGTAGTCGTCGCCGAACCGCTCGACGAGCTTGCCTTCCTCGGTCGCGGTCCGGAGCACCAGGAGCGCCAGGGCGGCGAGACCGGTCGAGGCGATGAACCAGTTCGCCGTCGCGAGGGCGTTGGCGGCGAACGCGAGGGCGGCGGTGACGTAGAACGGGTGGCGGACGTGGCGGTACGGACCGCTCGTGATCAGCGCGTGCTCGCGCCTGGTGACGACGGTGTCGGTGATGTTCCGGCCGAGGCTGCGGAACGTCCAGATGCCGAGCGCCACCGTGGGCAGACCGATCGCCACGCCGGCCCAGCGCAGGGCGGCGGGCAGCGGCGCCGAAGCCCACGCCATCCAGGACGGATCGAGGACGAAGGCCACGACGCCGCCCATCGCCGCCAGCCCGCACGGACGCAGCGTGAGGAGGATGAACAGTCCTTCCTGACGGCGGTCGAGCTTCTCGCCGCCGGCCTGCGAACGGATGCGGTGGTACAGGGCCACCGGCAGGAAGGCCGCCATCCCGACAGCGAGGATCAGCCGGAAGGTCTGGTCGTCAGAATTCACTGCGTCCTCGGAATCCTATCCGGGGGTTTGCGATGCCTCCGGCACCCTGGCGCCCTGGCTGATCGCCGTGCGCGTCACGACGATCCTCTCACGGAAGGGAAACGACACCGCAGACCGTCTGGTTCCGGTGCGCCGTGCAGAACGCCTGCCCGTCGAACGCCGATTGGGCGGGGTCGGGAGGTGCGGATTCCGCGCCAACTCCAGCGGCTGCCGCTCCGCCGCACCCATCCCCCTATCGAGCCATGGACAACGACACCTTCCCCACGATCCCGGAAGCAGGTCGGCTTCGAAACCCGGATCGTCCTGCAGCCGGGGACGGCGTGCCGCCTGGATGAGGCCTTGCCGAGCCACCCTACCAGCCCAGTGTCGCCCGGCCGAGGAACCCGTTGGCCGCACCGTTGAGCATCGGGCTCTCCCGGCGCTGCGCATCGACGCCCAGCTCGAAGTTCACGTTCCCCCGCTCGAGCATCCCGAGGCCGTAGCCGACCCGGTACTCCCGCCCGTACTCGGAGGTGCTGAAGCCGACCCGCGGTGTCCCCACAAGACGGCTCCCCACCGGCAGCCCGTAGCCGACCTCGCCGTCGAGGCGGTCACCCTGCGCGAAGCTGCCCTGCGCCATTCCCGCCATGTCGTCGCGGCCCCACAGCGCCTCGGCCCCACTCTGCGCCTGACCGCCCCACGACGGCGCCACCCGCGCCATGAAGCCCAGCGGCGTCGACGGAGTCGGGTTGTAGCTCAGGGAAACCGCCATGCCCCGCTCGCGGAAGCCCTCGGCCTGATGCACCACCAGCATCCGCACCCGCAAGTCGACCGACAGGCCCGTCCCGGCGTCCGACACGACCAGGCCACCACCGACGTCCATGCCCGCCCCCGACTCGGCATCTCCTCCATCCTGCCGCAACCCAACCTCGACGCTCGGCCTGAGCGACAGCCGGCCGGCGAGCGTGTAGCCCCGCGAGCCCTCCAGCCCGGTACGGAAGCGGGTCACCGCTGCCTCGGTGGCCTTCAGACGCCCTGCCGGGCCGTCCACGCCGTCGCTCGATGTACCGACCCACAGCGCATCGGCCTTGAACGCCAACTCGAAGCCGCTCGCGCCCCCGGCGACCAGCTCGCCCCGCGTCCCGGCCGCCGCCATCGCCATCGACAGACCGCTTTCGAGGACCGGCCCGCCATCCGGCGTCAGCAGCATCCCTCCGGCGCCGTACCCGGCCACCCCCCAGACGGTGATGCGGTCGGTCGCCTTGTAGCCCAGCCACGGGTACAGGCCCGTCACGGCCGAGGCCACCTGGCCGCCCGCCACGCCGGCGTACTCGCCCAGGCCCCGGCTGTGTGAAAGGGACAGGCCTGCCACGAGCGGCCCCTTCGCGTAGTCCGCGCCGAACATCGTCGTCTGAACGTCGCCGCCGAGCGACAACGCCTCATCCCGCCCGGAGAAGTGTGAACGCGCGCCGCGGCTCCAGAACGAGAGGATGCCGCCCTGCCGCGTCTCCCGGTTGAGCGACAATGCCGAACCGGTCAGCAAATTGCCGCCCCCGAGGCCCATCAAGAAGGGCCCGCCGGCGAGCGGTCCGGCGCGAGGTCCAACCGCAGTACCCGTCGGCCCACCCAGTCCGCTCATGCCTCCCATGGACCCGGCTGCCGCGGCCATCCCCAGACGGCTGCCGCCAAGCACCGACGGCCCGGACGGCCCCGCGCCCACGCCCGGCATCCCCATCGGGTCGTGGACGCCCACGCCGTGCCCGCTCACTCCGGTTGACCCCCCAAGCTGACTCAGGAAGCTCAGCGCCAGTTCGCGCTCCATCCCCGGCCGCAGCTCCCGCCCCGCGAAACGGCCCCCGAAGCCCGGCTGCCGCGGCGCCTCGATCCGCTCCTCCACGTGTTCGACCACGTGCACCGCCGCCGTGCGGCCGAACCGTGCCATCAGCGCGCGCGGCAGCGGATCGTGGTTCTCGATCGTGCCGATCGCCTCGCCGTCCGCCACCAGGGCGCCCGAAGCGTTCGAGAGGGTCAGCGTCAGCGTCTCCGCACCCTCGTTGTGCGAGTCGTCCAGGACCGAGATCACCGCAATCTTCCTGGTCTCGCCCGGGGCGAAGGTCTTCCTCAGGGTCTTCGCCCTGTAGTCCGACCCCGCCGTGGCCGTGCCATCCGAGGTCGAGGCCTCGACCGTGACCGTCTCCGAAGCCGCGTGGTCCAGCGTGATCTCGAACCGCAGCCTCGCATTCGGACCCTCGGCGACCGTGGCATCCGCCACCGACAGCGTCGGCTGAGGCGCGGCGTCGTCATCGTCGATGATCGTTCCCGTCGCCTCAGCCGTCGTGATGCTGAGGTCTCGCATCAGGTTGCCGCCCTTATTGAGTAGCCGCGCATTGCTAATCTGGACCTTCACCGTCTCGTCGTCCTCGTCATCCTCGTCGTCCATGATTCCGACGCCAACCTGCCATGTTGTCGTTCCCGGCATGATGAGGAGATCCTGAAAGTCAACGTATCCATAGTCGCCACCCTCGGTGGCGATCCCTCCCGAGATGGTCCGGAATCGAACCCTCACGTTGTTCGGCGAGGCCCGCGACAACGTGATCGGAAAGATGAACTGCCCGTCGTTCTCCTGGGCCGTCGTGTCCGTGATCGAGACGGTGATGGGCCCGGATCCGTCCTCGCCCATCGTGAGTGACGGCGTATTGTCGACGCCTCCGCCTTCCTGGCTGCACATCCCGCCCTGCTGGCCGCAGGCCAAGCCGTTCAGCGTGACGGTGACGGCGCTGTTGAGATCGGTCGGGCGGATCTCCAACCGCCAGCGTTTGCTGAACGACCGAAACTGCCCCTCGTACCACACCATTGGCACGCGGTGAACCTGCCGCGCACCCACGATGGTGCCGTTGGTGACGTCGAAGGCATGGTCTCTCATGTCCTCGGAACTGATCCAGACGGGCTCGGAGAGCCTGACGTCGAAACGGTGATGGAGACGGGCCCCGCCCTCTCGCTCCACCGAATCGAACGCGTCGAGATTCGCGCTGACTTGGGCCTGGGCGAGGGGGGCGGCAAGGGCGCCGACGACAAGAATCAGTCCGAGGGGTAAACACCGCGCGGCCAACGGTCGGACCTCGAGCCACGGTAGGCCACCGACTCGACGCCCCGGTCCGTAGACGGGCGGGGTGTTGGCACTGTCGGGCGCGGTTTCGCTCTCCCGTGCTTCGAGCCCTAGCGTGGACGCCCTCGCGAAGGCGCCGTTCGGCGCACCTCCGGCCACAGACGCCTGCGCCGGATCCGCGTGGACGCCGTCGCCGGTCCGCCTGCCAAGCCCCGGTCGCACACGACCCGGCGGACCGCCGCGTGCCTCCACCCGATGACTGCGGATCTGTCTGTCGCTTCCAGGAAACATCATCGCTAGACGCGCGTGCGCTTCGCGGCCGACGAACATGGCGGCGCGGGCCACAAGGACGGAAAGGACGCTCATCCCAGGGATCCTGTGGAATCGCGTCTTGGGCTCGGTGTGGTACGACATTTCGGTTCTCCTTTGGCCGGGCCGTGGAGTGGGTGCCCGCAGGGGCACGGTCGCTCGCCAAGACCCGCGCTCCTCGACGGCGCGAGTATCTGGCGCTGTTTGTTCCCGATAACTGGAGTTATCGCGAGTAGGCGGTGAAGCTGTATGTCGTTGGTAGAATGAGACTTATGCCGATTTCATCCCCTGGATATGTGTCCGAGCCTCGCGACGCGACCACTCAGCAGTCACAAGACGGCGAACGCCTTGCCGCCTATCTGGAGGACGCCCACGGCGCTCTCAGCGACAACACCGTGCGGGCGGTGCGAGCGGACCTGGAACGTTTCACGGCGTGGTGCGCGGAGCGGGGGCTTGCTCCGCTGCCGGCGCGCGCGGCCACGGTGGTGGCCTACATCGAGGCGATGGCCGGCCACCGTGCGCCGGCCACCGTGCGGCGCTACGTCTCGAGCATCGCCACCGTGCACAAGGCCGCCGACGAGCACAGCCCGCTCGAGCACGTAACGGTGCGGCGGGCCCTCAAGCGCATGCACCGGCGGCAGGGGTGGCGGCAGACGCAGGTGCAGGGGCTGACCTGGGCGCTGCGCCGGCGCCTGGAGGAGACTGCCGGCAACCGGCTGATCGACGTGCGGAACCGCGCGATCCTGGCCGTGGCCTACGACGCCATGCTGCGCCGCTCCGAGCTGGTCGCCCTGCAAGTCGTTGATTTGACGATAGAAAGGGACGGCTCGGCTTCGGTCCTGGTGCGCCGCGCGAAGACCGACCCCGAGGGCGGCGGCGCGACGCTGTACCTGCACCGCGACAGCGTGACGCGGGTGCGGGCGTGGCTGAAGGCGAGCCGGGTTGCCGACGGGCCGCTCTTCCGTTCAATCCGGAAGGAGGGCACGGTGGGCGGGCGGCTCCACGCGAGCCAGGTGCCGCGCATCTACAAGGCGATGGCCGAACGCGCCGGAATGCCGGCCGAGACGGTGCGGCGCATCTCCGGACACAGTCCCCGGGTCGGCGCGGCGCAGGACATGATCGCCTCGGGCATCGGCATTCCGGCCATCATGCAGGCCGGGCGCTGGAACAGCGCCGCGATGGTGCAGCGCTACGGCGAGCGGCTTCTCGCGAAACGGAACGGTGCAGCACAGCTCGCGCGGCTTCAGAAACGCCGATGAGCCCCGAAGACCCCGCCGGGTTGCTTTCGGTCTCCGGTCACGGTAGAATTCTGCGTTTACTCGCGATAACTCCAGTTATCGGGAGCTACCTGGGAACCCTACGCGATATTCTGTGAGCGGGTTGTGACTTCCGGGGCAAACGCCCTGTCCCGTTCGTGACTTCTCACCCGAAGCACGCTATCCTCCACTCCCCTGCGGTCCGGCGGAGCACGGCTGCTCCGAGCGGCCGGAGCCTCGTCAGCTCCGCTGCACCCGTCGGCGGGGAGTGGAGCCGTGCACGATCGAGACCCGACCGGGCTGTCCGATGAGCGCATCTCCCGGCTGATCGCGGCGATCCTCCGCATCAGCGCGAGCCTCGATCTGGCCACCGTGCTGCAGGAGGTCGTCGACAGCGCCCGGGCGCTCACCGGCGCCCGCGTCGGCGTGATCACGACGATCGACGCGCGGGGAGAGATCGAGGACTTCGTCACCTCCGGCCTGCCTCCCGCCGAGCGCCGGCAGATGCTGGCGTGGCCCGACGGGCCGCGCCTCTTCACGCACCTTCGGGACCAGCCGGCGCCGCTCCGGGTGGCGGACCTGGCCGGCTACCTTCGATCGCTCGGCCTCGCTCCGGGCCCCTGGAGCGCGAAGACGCTGCAGGGCACACCGATGCGCTATCGGGGCGAGCACCTCGGTCACTTCTTTCTCGCCGACAAGGACGACGGGGAGGGGTTCACGGGAGAGGACGAGGAGATCCTGGTCCTCTTCGCCTCGCAGGCGGCGACGGCCATCGCGAACGCGCGCACCTACCGCGACGTCGAGCGGGCGCGGGCCGACCTCGCGGCGCTGGTCGAGACCTCGCCGGTCGGGGTCGCGGTGTTCGACGCGGTCACCGGCCATCTGGTCTCGTTCAACCGGGAGGCGCGGCGTATCGTCGAGGCGCTCCGCACCCCGGGCTGCCCTCCGGAACAACTGCTCGACGTGATCACGTGCCGGCACGCCGACGGGCGCGAGGTGTCCCTCGAGGCGCTGCCGCTCTCCCGGCAGCTCGGAAACGCGACGACGATGCGCGCCGAGGAGGTCGAGCTGTCGGTGCCCGACGGGCGGAGCGTCCGGACACTCCTCAACGTCACGCCGATCCGTTCGGAAGGCGGAGAGGTGCTCTCGGTCGTCGTCACCATGCAGGACCTCGCCCCGCTCGAGGAGCTGGAGCGGCAGCGGGCGGAGTTCCTCGGGATGGTGAGTCACGAGCTGCGCGCCCCGCTGACCTCGATCAAGGGCTCGACGGCGACCGTGCTCGGCGCCGTGCCGGTCCCGCCCCAGGCCGAGATGCTCCAGTTCTTCCGCATCATCGACGGGCAGGCCGACCACATGCGCGGCCTCATCGCGAACCTGCTGGACGCGGGGAGCATAGAGGCGGGCACGCTGACGGTCGCGCCCGAGCCCGCGAACGTCGCCGCGCTGGTGGACAGGGCCCGGAACACGTTCCTGAGCGGCGGAGGCCGGCACGCCGTCCGCATCGACCTGCCGCCGGACCTGCCACGGGCGCTGGCCGACCCGGAGCGCGTCGTGCAGGTGCTCAACAACCTCTTCTCGAACGCGGCCCGCCACGCTCCCGCCTCCTCCCCGATCCGGGTCGAGGCGTCGCGGGAGGGCGGCTTCGTCGCGGTCTCGGTCTCGGACGAGGGGCGGGGGATCCCGCCCGACCGGCTCCCGCACCTCTTCCGCAAGTGCGCCGGCCTTGCCGGAGGCACCGGGCTCGGCCTCGCCATCTGCAAGGGCCTCGTGGAGGCGCACGGCGGCCGGATCCGCGCGCAGAGCGAGGGGGCCGGCCAGGGCGCGCGCTTCACCTTCACCCTCCCGCTGGCCGGGGCGGCCACGCCCGAGGCGGCTCCGGCCGGCGGCCGGCCGCGCCCACCCGGGGACGGGCGGGAGGAGGCGCGCATCCTGGTCGTGGACGACGACCCGCAGACGCTGCGCTACGTGCGGGACACGCTCTCCGAGGCGGGCTACGCCCCGCTGGTCACGGGCGATCCGGACCGGCTCCCCGACGTCATCCGCGCCGAGAAGCCCCGCCTCGTCCTCCTCGACCTCATGCTCCCCGGCACGGACGGGATCGAGCTGATGAAGCAGGTTCCGGAGCTCGCCGATCTCCCGGTCATCTTCATCTCCGGCTACGGCCGGGACGAGACGATCGCCAAGGCGCTCGAGAGCGGCGCGGCCGACTACCTCGTCAAGCCGTTCTCGGCGACCGAACTCGTGGCGCGGGTCCAGGCGGCGCTCAGGAACCGGGCCGCGCCCGAGATCTGCGTGCACGGGGAACTCGCCGTCGACTACGGCCGGCGCAGCGCCAGCGTGGCCGGTCGCGCCGTCCCGCTCACGGCCATCGAGTTCGAGCTGCTGCGCATCCTGTCGGTCAACGGCGGACGCGTGGTCACGACCGAAGCGCTCCTCCGCCAGGTTTGGGGGCGTCGGAGCCTGGACGACACCGATCGCGTGCGCACCGCCGTGAAGAAGCTCCGGGCCAAGCTCGGCGACGACGCGGCCTCACCGAGCTACATCTTCACCGAGCACGGGGTCGGCTACCGCATCGCGGGGCCGGGCGGAGCGCGGGAGGTCAATCCAGGCAGCGTCAGCGAGGCCATGTAGCGCCGGTAGCCGCGCCTCGATGCTGCTGATCACGTTCTGGGTCACGGTGGGCGTCGCCCAGAGGAACTCGCCGGTCTCGCGGCCCAGCGTATAGACCACGCCCGGACATCATATCCCGGTCTCTCCGGCAACACGATCCCTTGACCGGCTAGCCGGCTAGGGGTAGCCTTCCGCGATGCCACACTTGGATGCTAGGGCTATTCTCTCCCGATGGGCTACCCGACTATGCGGGGAATAGGGCGGCCTGAACTTGACTGCTAGGGCGCGCCGGACGCCTGCCACGCCAATCCGCCGCCGCACGCCCTCCAGCCGTCTTGACTCATATCAATCCGCGCTGCGCGTGAGCGCTGACGGGTCCGACTGGATCGTTGTCTCGCCGGACGACACGCCGCCCGCGCCGGTCGTGCTTCGGTTCGAGGTCGCGCCGGACGTACCCAAGCGCCGGACCCGCGAGCTAACCGAGCGGTTCTATCAGGCGCTGGCCGGCGAAGTCTCGCGGATGCTCCGCGCCGGGCTGTTGCCGGGTCCGTTGTGCGAGGTCCGAGTGATCCCGGTTGACGGCGCCGGCAAGATCATCGACACGCGGCGGAGGTGACCGGATGCCGCAGTCAGCGATAGCCATAGGTTCGCGCGTGCGGATCGTCTGGCCATCCATTCGCGACGGTCTGACGGGAACGATAACCGCCATCGAAGGCGTGCGGGTCTATGTCCGCATCGACGGCGAGCGCTGGAAAGGCATGGCCCCGATACCCTGCCGGCTCGAAGAGGTCCGGTTGATTCACGAAGACTGAAACAGAGAGGACACAGGATGCGCGCAAGGCTTTGGTCGTCGTCGTCGCTCTGCGTCGAAGTCGCCGCCTTGAGAAATCGAACATTTCCGGAGCCGAGAGCGTCGGCGATCTGACACTGGGATCAGCCCGCATCCTCGGAAGATCCCCAGGTGCCGCCGACGCCGGTTCGTGCCTACACTAAGTACTGGTGATGGTGTTCGACGCTCCGCGTGTCCTCCCTGCGAACGGTCGTGCGGATCTTCTCACGCTCCAAGGTCGACCTCACCCAGGGAACGGAGCGCTCTACCGACCGGGCCGACCGCCGAAGGAGTCGCTGCAATGAAGGAACCGGAAGATGTCCCTCAAGTACGCTCTTGCAATCGCGATATTGCTGCTACGCGTAGCCGACGTGGTGGCGGGACAGGACGAGCGGCAGTGGATCGTATTCGGTCACGATTCTGCGTCCGACCTCGCAGCGGCCCTCGCCGACTCTGCAACACTGACGCGGAATCAGATTCGCGACTTCCGTCTGCTTAGCCCGGTTGACGATCGAGCCATCGGGCGATACTTTCCCGAGCTCGAAGGGCCACTGCACCGGGCGTTTCACAACAAGGGACGGTGCGGCGGCTATACGCTTCATCGGTCGCTTGCTGCTGCCTTGATCGAGGCGGGCAATCCCTTCTATTCGGACGCGTACTTGAATCGTTCGGGGGTGTCGCCCGCTGCGATTGACCAGCAGGCCCACGTGACACCGGCCCTCGCGTTGGTCGATGCCGGACGAATCATCGACACGATCGAATGGCTGCAAGGGATGGGCACCCGCTACTACCGCAGCGACGCGGGTCGTAACGCCTCTGTTGGGCTACAGGCGCGTTGGGAAGGCTACGGCAGCGGGCGAAGCGACTTCTCGGTTACGCGCTTCGAGCACCCGTGGGAACAGGACTCGGTCATTGCGTCGATCGAGGGTGCGGTACTCCCCAACGAAATCGTGCTGATCGGGGGCCACCTCGACTCGACCAACGCGTCGGATCAGTCGGACGCCCCCGGGGCCGACGACAACGCGTCAGGTATTGCGGTGGTGTCGGAGGTCCTGCGCGTAATGCTTGCTTCGGACTTCCGTCCGCGGCGAACGCTGCAGTTCATGGCCTATGCGGCCGAAGAGGTCGGCTTGCGCGGTTCCCGCGCCATTGCGCGGGAATACGACCTGGCCGGGAAAAACGTCGTGGGGGCAATGCAACTGGACATGACGGGTTTTTCGGGGTCGCCCCGCGACCTGTATTTCGTCACCGACTACGTGAGCACTGATTTGACGAACTTCCTGAAACGTCTCATCGGCGAGTACAACGGACCCGGTTCTCACGAGATTACTTTCGGCGACACGGCCTGCGGCTACGCGTGCTCGGACCATGCCGCATGGACGGAGGTGGGCGTTCCCGCCGTGCATCCCTTCGAGTCGCGTGCCGGGGAGCACAATGCCGCGCTCCATACCGCCGACGATCGCCTCGGGAGGATTGATGCTACCGGCCAAAAGCAGGCCCTGTTCGCCAAGCTGGGAATCGAGTTCATGATGGAAGTTTCAAAAGCCGAACCGGCTCACTGAACGATTGGCATCGACGTGGCGCGCAAGCCTCGCATCCTGCTCCTCGACGAGGCGCCCCCCCGAAGCGTCAGTTCAAGACGCCCAACGACTGCGCGGTGCGCACGGCCTCGTCCCGGCGGCTGACGCCCGTCTTGCGGTAGATGTTCATCAAGTGGAAGCGGACGCCGGGTTGCGAGATGCCGAGGCGGACGGCGATTTCCCGGTTCCGGAGGCCGTGGCGGACCTCGGCGAGCACCTGCAGCTCCCGCGACGAGAACACCGGCGCATCCGTCCTCGCACGGTCCAGCCGAGCGAGCATCGACTCGGCGGCGCCCCGGGTGTGCGGGTCGGGAGCGACGCCGAGCAGGCGCCGCAGCACGAGCCGGCTGACCTCGCGGTCGCGGACCAGGGGCCTGACGTAGCCCGTCTCCCGCGCCAGGCGCAGGAACTCGACCAGCCGCGACAACGCCTTGTCCGCTTGTCCCGCCCACTCGGCGACGGCCATCGCGAGCGCCAGCCCCCGCAGCAGCGTGCGGGTCAGGCCGCGCTCGGCGGCTGCGGCGCACAAACCGGTCGCGACCTCGTCGGCGGCGGCGAAATCGCCCTGCGCCGCCAGCAGCCGGACGCGGGCGCAGGACTGCGACTCCATCGTCAGCCACGGCTGGCCGTCCAGGTCGAGCAACGCCCGGACGTCGTCCGGCAGCGCCTGCTCACGCCACACCTCTGCAGCCTGCTCGGGGCGTCCGACCTCCACGAGGTAGTGGACCAGGAGCCCGGCGACGCATCGCGACAGCGTCTCGGAGCACATCGCCCGCACCTCGTCGAGGGTCGTCGTCAGCGACCGGATGGCCGCCTCGCGGTCGTGCTGCTCGAACGTCAACTCGGCGGAGACGGCGAACGCTACCGCGTCCAGGTCCGTCCAGATCGCCCGCAACTCGGCCAGCGCCTTCAGCGTCCGCGGCTCGACAGGCTTCCCGCGGTCGCGTTCCAGGTCGAGATCGAGCATCAGCGCGTCGACGCACACCGCCAGGCACGGGTCAGCAGCGAAGTCCCGCCGCGCAGCCCGCCGAGCCCGCGCGTAGCATTCGCCGGCTTCGCCGGCGCGCCCCCCGGCCATCGCGGCCATTCCCTCGTAGAGGTCGAGGACGAGGTCGCCGTATGGCCGTTCCTTGCCGAAATGCTCGCGCGCCAGCGTCGCGTGGCGCCGACACTCATCGAAATGCGCCCGTTCGAACGACGAGCCGCACATCACCATTTGCCGCGCGCCGAGACGGAGCCGCGTACGCCCGTCGACCTCCGCGCCGCCGGCCTCCGGCAGCAGCGTGTCCAGCTCGTCGCGCACGCCGAGCTGGGAGCCGCCTGCCAGCACCACCCGCGTGAACACCCGGTCGACGGCCAGCGCCTCGGCGTCGCCCTCGCCCCGGTCGCGGGTGCAGTCTTTCGTCGAGCTCCGGACCGACTCGTAGAGCGCGGACGCCTCGTCCACCTTCAGCGTCATGCGGAGCGCCACGACGCGCAGCAGCACCAGCCGCGGGTGCGACGCGGTGATCTCGGGCGTCAGGAGCCCGTTGGCAGAGAACAGCCCCGGCACGCCGTACCGCAGCCAGATGTCGAACAACCCGGCTCGCTGGATCAGCTCGCCTGCGAGCCGCGCGTTGCCCGCCGCGCGGGCCTGGCGCCACGCGGGAACGAACTGGCCGCGGCGGGCCAGCGCCCGCGCGATGCCGGCGTGCAGCGAGCGCTTGCGATCCGGGTCCTCGGTCGCCAGGACCTCAGCGCAGGGCTCGCGGACCAGCGGGTGCAGCCGCCGCATCGCGCCGTCCGCGCCGATTGGCGCCAGCAGGCCGTCGAGCAGCGGCAGCGAGGCCATCCGCGCCCCGGCGCTGCCCGACCCGAGAACCTCGTCGACCAAGTCCGCATCGATCCAGTCGAAGACCGCCAGCTCGCAGACGAAGGCGCGATCCTCTTCCGACAGACCCTGCAGCAGGCGCCTCCGGACGAAGTCCGCCGTGAGCCGCGCGATTGCCGTGCCGCGCGTTTCCGCACCGGCGGCCCGCTGGTGTCGGTAGACCGTCAGCGCCACCGGCCAGCCGGCGGTCTGTTCCTCGGCCGCGGCCAGTTGGCGGCGCGACAGTGCACCCCCGAAGAACTGCTCGATCTCCGACCGGGAGAAGCGCAACTCGTCGGCGCCGACGACGATGCCCGGCCCATCGAGAACCTGCATCGACAGGTCGAGACCCGGGTTGGAACGGAACGCCAACGCGAAGTGGAGATTGCCGGGACCGTGCTCGACCAGCCGCTGGACCAGGTCGACGGTGTCGCGCGGCAGGCGGTCGAACTCGTCGAGCACGAGCAGGCACGGCGCACGGTGCAACTCGACGGCGCTGGCCAGCATCCCGATCCGGTGGGTCGCGGGCGACGACGGCCAGGCGTCGGCGGCGGGCAGTCCGGACAGGTCGAGCCCGCCGCGCTCGAGAGCGCAGGCCAGATAGTCGCCGAAAACGCTCGGCGAGTCGTCCTCGTCGAGCGAGATCCAGGCGGCGGCCAGCCCCTCCTCGCGCTTGCTGCGGCTGAAGTCCGCCAGGACGGTGGTCTTGCCGAAACCGGCCGGCGCGTGCAGCAGGGCGAATCGGCGCTCGACAGCCGCGTCGAGGCGCTGCAGCAACGCGGCGCGGAGCACATGGCCAGACCCCGGCTCGGGCGAACTCACCTTCGCCTTCAGTAGCCACGACGGGACGATGCGGGATATCGGCGAGGACACGCTTTCCGCTCACGTGCCGTGCGGCAACACGCAGGAACTGCAGCCGGTCCCGATGGACTAGTGGTCCGTCACGTCATAATCTTCGGATAGACGGACTTGAGTTTACAGCGCGCATCGTCGACCTTCATCTGCCAGTCGACACCGCGCTGCATGCCGTTGACGTCGGCCGACCACGCCGATACTTCGGCTTGCAGCGTCTCCAGGTCGCCGATGCGGCGCCCGTGCAGGCATTGGCGCGTCATCGAACTGAGTTCGTTCTCCGCGATGTTCAGCCAGCTCCCGTGTTTCGGCGTGTAGCAGAACTCGATGCGACGGACCAGTTCCCGTGCCCGGGTCGGCTCGAACACCTCGTAGAAGGCACCCTTGGTGTGCGTGTTGAGGTTGTCGCACACCAAGGTGACCTTCTCGCAGTCGGCGTAGCGTCCTTCCAACAGGCCGGCGACCTCTATCGCCCAGTCCGCCTTCGTACGCCGGGCCCGGGCCGTCGCCTGCCGCCAACCGGCCAGCGGCTCGCAGAACAGGAAGACCGAGGCCGTGCCGGCCCGTTCGTACTCGTAGTCGACACGCTGGGGATGCTTCTTCGTGGCCGCCATCGGCGGACGGGTTTCCTTGACCAACTGCACCGGCTGCTCATCCATGCACACGACGGGACGATCCGCAGCGTAGGGTTTCTGATACACGTCGATGACCTGTTCCATGTTCGCCACGTACTCGGCATCGGCTTGCGGCGGGATCACCCAGTACTGGATTCTCCGCTGCGTCATCTCGTTTTTTTTAGCGTCCGCCGGATGGTTTCGTGGCTGACCGACTCGACGAGCCCCAACTCGACGACCCGCCGCGCCAACAGCCGCAACGACCAGTTGGCGTACCCCTCCGGGGGCGGCCCCAGACGCAGCGCGATGACCTGCGCCTCCTGTTCGCCGTCGAGCAGTTTGGGGACCGGCGGCGACGCCCTTTGTTTGCGTTCCAGCGCCCGCTCGAAGCCTTCCAGCACGCAGCGTTGGCGAATGTTCTCGACCGTCTTGGTGCGGCACGAAAAGGCGTCGGCGATCCGCTCGTCGGTCCACGCCGGTCCGTCCGCATCGGCCTTCAGGAGAATCTGCGCGCGGCGCACCTTCTCGCCGCTCCCCTTGAGCTTGCCGACCGTCTGTTGACAGACCTCGCGTTCCTGAGCGGTGAGTCGAACGATGTACTTCTTCTCCGGCATGAGAACTCTCTCGGCTCGAGACGAGTTCCCCGACAGTCCTAAGTTTTACACGTGGCACAGCACTAGAGGTGGATCGTTTCGAACCGACCAATCAGGGCCCAGCAAACCCAGCAGGCCATTATTCATCGGCCTGGGGCGTGAGAGCAACAGGGGCCCCTCCGAGAGTATGTCCGCCGGAAGGTCCCGCCCCGCCGGCCGACCCGCACACCGTCGGGAGCAATGCCGCCGTTGACGCCCTCGTGAGCGTTGTCGCACCCGCGGCCGCCGGTGTGAAGGTCAAAGGCGCTGCCCCAGGCGGTCACCGAGGCAACCGTGCCGTCGGACGAGAACGCTGTGCAGGTCAACGCGCCCCGCTCCGGGTCCGAGAACACCCGCGCATCCATCACCAACGCCCGCACCAGGGATGGCGTCGACTATGACCGCGAGGTCCGGGATCGCTACGCCGTGACTGTTCAGGCGGAGGGGCCGGCGCAAGAAGGGCAGGGAGCTGTCGGGTGTGATGCGTAGCTCCTGCATTTGCGCCTCATCTCCGGCTACGGCCGGGACGAGACGATCTCCAAGGCGCTCGAGAGCGGCGCGGCCGACTACCTCGTCAAGCCGTTCTCGGCGACCGAACTCGTGGCGCGGGTCCAGGCGGCGCTCAGGAACCGGGCCGCGCCCGAGATCGCTCGGTGCGGGATTGTCACTCGTCGACGGGTTCGCGCGACGGAAGGAGTACGCGCTCCAGCGTGTCAAGACGCTGCTCGACCTTCCCGAACGCAACCTCGACAGAATCCAGGCGTTCCTCGAAGCGGACGTGGTCAGCGCGGAGATCCCGGATGTCGGCGCGGATGTCGTCGATGCGGGTGTTCACGCCGGCGATCTGCATCGACAGGACGGTCACCACGATGGTGACCACGGCTAGTCCCGTGCCGATGATGGCCAGAATCAGAGCGCGAGTGTCGCTCATGAATCGAAGCGTACCTCGGTCGCAGGCAGCGCGCAATCATGTGCCGCGGCGGACGGGTCTGCGCTCGGCGGCCGCTCCAGCGACCCGGCATCCGGCGTTCGATCATGTCGCGTACGCCCAGACGGCCGAATCGTCCGCCGCCGCCAGACCGACCGCTCGAACGTGAACGACCTCGGTCCAGACATCGCGAAGGCGGTCGCAGAGCCGCGGCGAGAGATTCTGGTCGAGGAGGAGCTTCACCTTCCGCCGATCGCAACCAGTCGCCGCTCGCGATCGGCGGCGAATGCGAGGCAGGCCCGGATGTCTTCGCGCGTCAGGTCCGGGAAGTCTCGGAGGAGGTCGTCCTCGGACATGCCGGACGCCAGGTAGTCGAGCACGTCGGAGACCGTCAAGCGCAGCCCACGGATGCAGGGCTTGCCGCTGCGTTTTCCGGGCTCGATCATGATCCGGTCCAAGTGCGCCATCGGCTCAGCGTAAGCAACGTCCCGTCAGCGGTCAAGCGGCGGCCGGTGTGCGCGTCGGTCCCTTTGCCATCCTGGTCGTCGGTCCATCATCACAGCCATTCATGCTGGTCGGCGGCCCACGAGCACGGCGCCCAGGGCCAGCGCGCCGCCGAGCAGCGCGAGCGCCGGCGTGTCCGCGCCCCGCTCGCCCAGGGCCGCATTGAGCGCGGCGCCGGCCAGCATGCCGATCAGTACCGCGAGCAGCGCCCTCACGACGCCGCGCGTGCGGGGACGGGATCTTCCCTCGGTCATTGCTCGGTCTCCAGGGGCTCGCGTGCTCCGCAAAGCCCGCGCCGGCATCCGCGAGCCTCCAGCGTAGTCCGGATGCTCCAGGCCGGCCGCAGGCGTTTGCCATCCAGCCAGCGTCGGATTCGCCGGTCCTCGGTTGCTTCGAACAGCGCCAGCAGAACCGCCCCGGCCCCCAGCGTCGCCAGCAGGAGCGGAACGGACGAAGGCGGCCGAGAGCGCCTTGTCGGGGTGGCGTCCTCGGCGCTTGGTTCTCCGCGGTGTGGAGGCTCAGTCAGGCAGCGTTAGCACGGAGAACGCCACAAGTCATTCATTACAAATGACTTACTGCCAGACATCAGGCGCCGCTTCCCTTCTTGATCCCCACAACTCCAATGGGAATCAACGGGACGCTCAAAGCCGTTTGTGGACCGCACTGGCATTGGCTCAGTGCAAGAGCTGCGCGCGCGACGCCGGCAACAACCTGAACCAGATCGCCCGCTGGGCGAACACCCAGGCCGCGCCGATCGACGCCGTCGAGATCATCGTCTATCTGATCGCCATCGAGCGGGAGGTCGCGCGCCTCGCCCGCTTCCGAGGCGAGCGGCACGATGCACGTGGTCCGACCCGTTAGAGAGCGCGGCCTCGAGCCGCAGGGGAGCAGCGGCCGGAGTCCGACCTGCCGTCACCAGACGCCGAAACCTACATGTTCGTGGGTCTGAGGCGGAGCCTCGCTGGTACAATGACCGGGAACGCGACAGCGGGGAATGCTGCCGAAGGTGGCGGGAGGTCACGGACGAATGGACAACGACGTCAAGGCCCTGGTGGAGTCGGCAGAATTCCGACATTACCACAAGGAGCGGCAGGCTCCGCGGTTCAACGTGTTCAAGGTCCTGCGTTACGCGGAGTACGAAATACGCCACAGCAACGTGCTGGCATGGCTGCTCACGCCGGGAGAAACTCATGGACTCGGCGACAAGTTCCTGCGGCGATTCATGGAGAGCCAGGCTCCGAGGCCCCCGATCCTCAAGTCGGACTTCGCGATGGAGCCCGTCAAGGTCAAGGAGGTCAAGAGAGAATTCCATTTCGCCGACGTGGCCGTCTTCCTCGACGACGACGAGAGGACACTGCTGGCCATCGAGAACAAGGTCGTCGAGATGTATGACGACGCGATCGGCCAGACAAGAGACCACGTGAAGAGACTGGAAAAGGCGTGTCCGGGGCGCGCGATTCATGGCGTGCTGTTGACCGCATCAGGCCACGAAGATGGAGCCTCCATCGTCGCCGAGCGTCAGGAAGAGCCACGCGACGTGCCGATGTCTCACGTGAGCTGGCACCGAATCCACGAGATCATCACCAGCCTGTACCCCGACGACTTCGCAGCGGACACCGACGTCCGCTCGTTCGTGCCGCAGTACCTTGAGGTCGTCGAGCGCATCATCTCCCCCGGTGAACGTTTGGTCGAGAAGCTGCTGGACATGCACGCGGGCCCCCTCGGGAAGCTGTCGGAAGCGAACGGTGAGGCGGCGATCGGGCAGGTGGACGAATCCCGCAGAGAAACTCTCGCGGAACTGGTCGGGGCTTTCCGGCAGAGGCCGGTCGAACAGCGCTCGGAAATAGAGGAATACCTGAAGGGCAAGGGATTCACGCCGGCCCGCACAGGACGCGGTAGTGCGCGATGGTTGACCTGGGAAAGCAAGGAAGGAGCGCGGGCGCTGAAGTCGGGATGGAACTGGTCAATCGGATTCTCCCCCGGCGGTGTCACATTGACGCTCTCGTGCCCGCCCTGGATCAAGGGAACGGCCAAGGAGAACGTGATTCGCTTCATGAAGGAGAATCCCATGGGTGTGGCTCTTCTTCGTCAACGGCCCAGGGGGCTTCTGCGAGCGGCATGGCAAGAGCTACTTGACGCGTCGAAGGCGTGGTGGAGAGGGCGGCGGGGGCGGGCTGACCGGCGGGGCTGTCCGCGCAGCGTATCGCTGGGCGTGATTCCGTTCGTATTCGCACGCTTCGTGGAAGTCCCAGTACGGATCGAAGTCGCCGCTGGCTCGCAGCGCCCGCAGCTTCAGGACCGCCTCGGCTCCCACCAAGCGCCAGCGGGCACCGGTCAAATCCATCCGGTCGCGGACCAGGTACCGGCACGCCCCTTCGATGACGCCAGTGGCGATGGGATAGCCCGCCGCGAGGTAGCGGTCGTAGTGCAGATACGGCGCGTACTTCTGCAGGTAGTCGGCGCACGTATCGACCGGCTTGCGGGTGTCCTTCGACAGGCCGGCGACGGTCGCGGCACGCCGCATCGCCGCCGCCACCCGGCTGGCCTTGCCCTCGAGAATGCTCTGCACGCGCGTCCAGGCCCAATGCGCTGCATCGGGGCTCCCCTCGCGATGGAACACGTGCGCCGCCTTCCAGACGTACTCGACCACGTGGATGATGTCGAGTATCACCGTTACGTCCACGCCGTAGGCGGCGGCGCTCGCTTCCACCAGGTCGAGCTGCGTCTCGGCGCCGTCGACGAGCACGACCCAGCGCTTGACGTGCTCGGGGTCGTGGCGCTCGGCTTCCAGCGTCGCCTCGGCAACCACCTCCCAGGGCTCGCGTTGCAGGCTCGCCCAGACCCGCTTGGCCACCGGGCGGGGCCGCACGAGCGGGGGCTTCGCGCCCGGCTGTCGTGGCATCAGGCTCCGCAGGAACTGTTCGGGGCTGCGCACCAACGGCGCCGTCGTGTAGACGGCGGCCACCGTCGCCATGCGCTTGGCGTTCTTCTTCTCGCCCGGCTTCAGGCGCTGGAACAGGGAGAGCGGCTCCCGTTGCTGCCGGCGCTTCTCGGCCGCCCGCCGCGTCGCCTCGCGCAGGTCGTCGCGATGCAGCACCACACCCTTGCCGTCGAAGGTGAGCACGACGACCGACCCCTCGGGGGGCGGCTCGCCCGTCGCCGCGCGGCGCGCCTCGTAGAAGGCGTCGAAGTCCTCGGCCGCACGAGCCACCAACTGTTCCGCCTGACGCTTGGGCACTTCGGCCCCGGTACTGCGAGACAGATCGAACAGCGCTTCGTCGAACGACCGCGAGGCGGCCGCCTCGGCCACCCGCCGGCGCACCTCCAGCGAGTAACGCTCCGGCGGCAGGTTCAGCGCGGCATCGAGCGGATGCAGACTGTCATGACCGGGACGCGCGTAGCCCACGCGCTCGACCGCCACGGTGCCGAAGGTCGTCTCGATGCGGCGTTCGTGCACGCGCCGTTGCGAGCGCTCGACACCGTCGGCCCCCGTGACCGGACCGGCGGCCTCCCCCGGACTGCGCTGTTCGAGGTGCCCCTGCAGGAGCTTGCGCATCAACTCCTGCCCCCGCCGCTGCAGCTCCCGTTCGAGGTTGCTCTCGCTCATCTGTTGTGCTTCGCGCGAAGAAAGGTAGGCTTTGGCCTCGGCGAAGGCGGCCTCGGCCGCCGCATACGGCGCCGGGGCGGGGGGAGTGGGGACAACGGCTCGCATCGCTCAACTCTCCCGCAACCGCTGCTGCGCATGCCGGACCACAGGATAAACCAGGACCGTCTTGGGCGCCGCGCCGGCACGGCGACCGTGCCGGTCCATGCGACCGCGACCGCTGGTCGAGCCCAACGCGACAAAGTTGGCGGCGCGGTAGCAACCCCCGTGGTGGCGGCGCGCATCCACCAGCGTTTCCACCAGCCAGGGCTCGACGTGGTAACGGCGCGGCCAGTCCACCGCCAACTGCGAGAGACCGCGCGCCAGAACGGCGCTGGCCAGGTTCTTCACCCCGACCCACGGCAGCAACAGGAAGCGGCTGTTGTTGACCACGTGCTGCAGATTCCGCGCCCGAGTCCGATCATCCCAGCCGACCCAGCGGTCCCGGACCGCCATGCGCCACGCCGGACTGGAGAACTGCAGGCAGCCGACCACCGCCCGCCGAGGCCGCGACGCAAACACCAGATAGCGCAGGTGAGCGCCGAACGGGACGGTGTGCCCGAGGTAGTGGTAGCGTCCCACCAGCTCCCGGAACAGCAGGCGCTGGGCGGGCTCGCGCACCAATTCGACCGCCAGCGGCTCGACATCGCGCACGCTGCCGACCAGCGGGAGCCCCGGCTCCCCGGCCGCCGTCCGGGGAACCCGGGTGACCGAACCGAGTGCGCGGCCCCGGCGCTTGGCAGGCAGCTCCAGCGCATCCTCCGCGTCGAGCCGCTCGAGGAACTCCCGGCACTCCCGCGCCTTCAGCCGCCCGTTCGGCCGCCGCCACCGCAACAACTCGCACACCGTGCGCGCCAGCTCCATCCGGCTCAGACCCGAACACTCCCGCACGACCTCCCGGATCAACGTCATCTCCTGCACGCCGAACGCACGGCCCGAGAATCGCGTCGTCGCCACGGTCGTCACAGCAGCGTCTCCCTTCCCACGGCACCGTAGCAAAACGCCCCGCAAATGTCCAGAGGGGGCGCGCCGGAGGGAACCGACCGACGCGCCAGGCGCCGCGATCAGATCGGGCTGGCTGCCCGAAAGAGGCGGGTGGGCGCTGTCCGGAGTTCTGTCCCCGCGAAAATGAACAGAAAAGGAACCGTCCGCGGGCGAAAATGCCTATGAACAGGGGGAAAACCGGTCAACGAAGAAGAGCCACACCCGAATCCCATCGAGAGGTGGCTGCCGCCGGGTGAGGCGGGCAGGTATCTCACGGAGGACCCGAACGAGGAATACGGCTATCTCATCGCATACCGGAACAATCTCCTCGACCGCAGGAACCTCGCAGCCCTGTCGTTTCGGGAGTCGACAGGGCTGCTCCGGGAGAAGCTGGACGAGTTCTTCGCCCGGGGTTCCGACTATGACAGGATGGAGTTCTACTTCCGGTGTCTGGCTTTCGATCCGCACGCGGGATACCCGGAAGACGCGGAGCGCCAACTTGAGAAATGACGGCGATGCGAGCGTGATTCACCTTCATCAGCCGCCTGCCCGACGACAGAGCCCAGTCCAACCGCCCCGTCTCGATCCACTCGTGGATCGTCCGGCGGCTCATCCCGAAGCACCTCGACAACGCCGCCTTCGAGACGCTGGCGCGCCAGGCTCCGCCGTAGTCTAAACTCTTGTCAGCACTGCTGTTAGCGCCACGTCGCAACTGGCGCATCACCGCCATCGGCCGCCAGATACGCCGCCCAATCGTCCATGAGGAGCCCCCGCCGCTCGAACAGGTCCGACCGCGCGTAGGCCGCCTCGACCTTGTTCTGGACGACATGAGCGAGCGCCGCCTCGATGACCTCCCGCGGGTGGTCGGTCTTTTCCGCCGCCCAGCCCCGGAACGACGAGCGGAGGCCGTGAGGCACAGCGGCGACCTCGTGGTACTGGAGCATCCTCGGGAACGTCGACGAGACCATCGACCTCCCGCTCCGCATCGGGAACACGATCCGGTTGCCGTCGCCGAGCGCCCGCGCCGCGTCGAGGACTTCCAGCGCGCGGCCGCAGAGCGGGACACGGTGCTCGCGCTTCGCCTTCATCCGCAGCGCCGGAACGGTCCACACCCGGCCGGCCACGTCCATCTCGTCCCACGTCGCCAGCCGGACCTCGCCGGAACGCGCCGCGGTCAACACCAGCAGCTCGAACGCCAGCTTGACGGCGGCTTGCGTCGAGCCCGAGACCCGCACCGTCCCGATGGCCGCGGCCACGTCCCTGTGGGGCAGCGCCTGCCGATGCGTCACGATGTCGTTATGCGGGCCAAGCACCGGCACCACTCGGTCACAAGGGTTGTCGCTCTGCATGTCGAGGGCGATGGCCCACTCCAGCACCGACCGGATGCGCTGGCGGACCTCCCTGGCCGTCGCCGCCTTGACGCGCCAGATGGGCGAGAGGATCTCCAGCACGTCGGCCGTGTTGACCTCGGAGACCGGCCGGGCGCCGACGCGGGGGAACACGTACCGTTCCATGCTCCGCCACCAGTTCTGTGCGTGCCACCGGCCGCGCCAGCCGCCGCGCTTCTGTTCGAGCACGCGTTGGGCGGCTTCGGCGAAGGTCGGAACGCCCTGGACGCGGCGTTTCTCGGAGAGGGGATCGCCGCCCGAGCGGGCCAGCATGCGGTTGGCGAGGGCCTGCTCGCGGGCCTTGGCGAGCGGGACGAGGGTGGCGGCGCCGAGCCCGAGTTCGCGGCGCCGGCCGCGGATGACGAGCCGCTGGATCCAGCTTCGGGTCCCGGACGGCTGGACGAATAGGTGAAACCCGTTGCCATCGGCGTGCGGTCCGGGCGGCGCGGAACGGACGAAGGCGGCCGAGAGCGCCTCGTCGGGGTGGCGTCCTCGGCGCTTGGTTCTTCGCGGTGTGGAGGCTCAGTCAGGCAGCGTCAGCATGATTTCCGCTGTAAGTTACTGAAGTAGCATGTGCTTATACGGATACTAGGACAGACAATACCACGATGTACCCCACAACGTCGGGAAGGCTCTGGACGGCGTTCTGCCGAGTCGCTGCGGGTAACCGTTCGGTCTTCCCGGTATGGACGTGCGGCCGAGCCAACCGGACGCTGGCGTTGTCGACGGCCAGTACCGTTCGATGTCCCGTGTGCAGGGAGGGCGCCCGGACCGGATCGGCTCGCTGTGCGACGATGTTTGCCCGACTGCCGTAACGCCGGATACCGGCGTGGCCGAACGCTTACCGCTGCGGTAACCGTTCGGTCGTCCCGGTATGGACATGCGGCCGGGCCAACCGGACGCTGGCGTTGTCTACGGCCAGCACCGGTCGATGTCCCCTGTGAACGCAGGGCGCCCGAACCGGATCGGCTCGCTGTTCGACGATGCTTGTCCGACTGCCGGAACGCCGGATACCGGCTTGACCGAACGCTTACTCGCTGCGTTCGCTGCGTGGTCGCCGTGCCGCAGCGACGCAGAGAGGTAAGCGTTCGGCCATGCCGGTATGGCCGACCGACAACTGGGCGGTCGACGCGTGAACCCGCGGAGCGGAGAAAGAGCGCGGGTCTTCTGGGGTGGATCACTCGCAGGACGAACCGATGCCGTCCAAGCACCGCTTGGTTGGTCCCGCCCGCGTTCGGCCGGCTCGGCCCGCCCGCCTCGCTGGCGTGGGTCTACGAGCCGGTTCCTGGCTGTTCGAGGCGTCCGTTCCCCGGCGACGAGGACGCCGCGACGGAGCCAAGAGAGCGCACGCTGACGGACTCGCGACGACGCTCGCCGGCAAGTAGCTGGTCGATGTCGCACGTGGCCCTTGACGCCGCCGTGGCCACTGCGTACGGTGGTCTGTAGGGCATCTTCGAAGACGAGGCTTTCGGTGAGTCGCTGGCGCTCGACGGCGGCGGAACGTGGGCGGGATCGGACAGCGCTGGACGATGTCGTCAGAGACATAGGTTGCCAGCGCGTCCGGCGCGTCATCGTCAACCAAGCCGTAATCGACTGGGAGGGTTGGGACGATCCGGCCATCGCCGCCGGGAGCACGGTGCGCTGGAAGCTGCTGGTAGACGGGGACCGCGGCCCGAGCAGAGGGCTGGTAACCGGTGTAGCGGAGATTGCACCCGGCGGCGTGCTTCCGCGGCACCACCACGAACCCGAGGAGATGTACTACGTGCTCAGCGGTCGCGGGGTGGTCGAGATTGACGACACCCGGACCGAGATCGGCCCGGGAACCGCCGTCTTCATTCCCCCCTCCGCCGAGCACGCCCTGTACTGCGTCGGGGCCGAGCCGCTGGTATTCCTCTTCACCTTCGCTCGCGACCGCTTCAAGGACGTCATGTACCACTTCGACGCAGCGTAGGCGGCGGGTTCCGGACACCGACCGGCCCGACGGCACCAGGCGGTGGGGGTGACGGCTCCAAGATCACGATGGTCGGCGAACCGCGGGACGGGCGAGGTTTGAACGCCCGGTGGTCCGTGGGCATGGGCAGCATGGGCGGACCCCGAGGGACCCCGGGACCCCCGGACCCCGGGACCCCGCGCTGCGCGCTGCGGCGCTGCGGCGCTGCGGCGCTGCGTACGCTGCGTCGCTGCGTCTGTCCGGTTCGAGCGCGAGAAGGCCGAGGACTAGGTATTTCCCTAGTTCCTGCGAGGCGCACGGCGGGAATAGCATGTGGGCTGAGCGTGTTCCTTGGCTCCCTGTTCGGCAAGGGAGAGGAGGGAGGGGAGAGAGGGTGGCAACGCTGGCTCCGACGCCGAGTCCACATTTGTCAGGCCTGCACGCGCTCTGCCGGCGTGCGGGAGCCGGCGTTCACCCCGACACGGCCGCGGCCTGCAGCTGCTTGCAGTCCGGGCGGCCGTGGATGTTGACGCTTCTGTTGCTCGGCATCGCAGTTCTCGCTCTTGCCGTCGACGCGGCGACCTTGACGCCGGGCGCGACGGTGTATCGCGCGTGGCCGTCCGGCGCCTGCCGCGCCGTCGTCAGCAACGAGGGTACTCCCATCGGCTGCGCGAACTTGCCACGGCTTCATCGCGTCGTCTGGGTTTCTCCCGACTGGAACGGCGACCCGGCGGCGCTGGTGGAGTCGACACGATCCGCCGCCGATGATACGGGACGAACTTGAATCGCCCATTGGCCTGATGACGGGAACCGTTGCGACCGATACGCTGTGTTGATGTCGCTGTTCGCCGTACAGCAGGCCAAGGACGACGTGGTGCTCGTCATTGAGGCGGCGGTCGTCGTGGCGGCCGACGACTGGTGGGTCTTCCGCAACGCCGATGACCGTCCGGTGGCGACACTGCCCACGGCGGCGGTCTGCGCCATTGATGCGCTTGCGGCCGGCGACGCGCGGGGGCGCGCCTGGGCGCAAGCTGGCGCCAAGGCCGGTCCGGCGAACCGGCTCTACGCCAGGGTCTCTTGACCCCAAGCAAGTCGGAGAGAACCTGCCTTCCCTGCCATTCTCCGAAGGGGTCTGTCGCGGGAACGGCCATCGGCCGGCAACGCGAACAACGTGCTGGCAAGCCGGCTGAATCAACCGGGAGCGGCAGTCTAGAGGAAGCCATGGCGGCGGAGGTCCGGCCCGAGATCTCGCCTGCCGGCTCGACTTCGTCGCGAGACACCTGAACTGGTCCTCTGCCACGTCATCGCGCCGTCGACGGATGTCACCACCCCGGTCTGGCCCTCCAGCGCCGACGGCCAGACCATCCGACCCGACCGCCGACGTACACCCAACGCGCGTGGCTGCGGCGGCTGCTCCGGCTCAAGACCCGACAACGCCGGTGTTGACACGATGGGCAGGGACCGGTCGGGCGGAGCGTGACGACGCGCCGACCGCAGTCTTTGCAGGCTGCCGTGCGCATGCGACCGCCGAAAACGCGTAGCATGTTCAGTCAGTGGTCCCGATCCTGGGCTGCTGGCTGGACACTCGTGCCGGCAGAACGAACAGCTACCCGGGGGAGGGTCGGGGCCGCGATTTTCACTCTCAGCAACGACGTCCAGAGCCGTTCCGATGACACTGTTCGCGGTGAAGCGACACGGACACGACACAATGCTCGTCGTCGAGGCGGCGACCGCGGACGCGGCCGACGGGTGGCTGGTGTTCCGGAGCGCCGACGGCCAGCCGCTGGCATCGTTGCGTGTCGAAGAGGTGCTGCATCTCGAGACCGTTACCCTGGGGGCTCGGGACCGCATCGCGAACCGTTAGCGACGGTACGGCAATCGGTGCTCGGAGAACCGTCAGTTCTCCTCTGTATCTCAGTCTCCGGTCGAACGGATACCTCGTACGGTGATTCGTTTCGCTGTGGCGCGGTCCGAGGAAGAAGGCAGCCCATTCGTCATCGAGGCGGTCACCGTCCAGGCAGCCGAGGGCTGGTGGGTGTTCCGCAACGACGACGGGCTCACCCTGAAGAGGCTGCCCACAGCAGCCGAGCGAAACGTCGAGACCGTTCAGCGCCGAAGGCCTTGGCCCGGCCGCATCAACGCCCACAGACCTTCAGGCCCTGGTCCCATCAGTTCTCCGGTTCCACAACGTGGGGGACCCGACCGTTAACGTCTCCGACGACGAAGTCTCTCCGCGAGTTGCTGGTGCTGTGCGGGGGAGGGACGATTGAGGCTGGCTGAGATGTAATGCGGTCCGTGGGTCCGTGGTCCGTGGACGACCCGGCGACCCGGCGACCCGGACGCGTTCGGTGGAGCCGGTATGGACATGCGGCCGGCCCAGCCAGACGCGCCGTCGGCGTCCGGAGGAATCCGTGCAGACTGACCAGCTCGGCCTGCGGGGCCAGCGCGTTCTTCGCTGCACGGCGCGCTTCCTGGCACCGCCCACTTCAACTCGTCCGCGCTCTTCTCGGATGCGCGGGTTCACACGTCGACCGCCCAGTTGTCGGTCCGCTATACCGGCACGACCGAACGGTTACGGGTCCGTGGACGGGCAATGGGCGATTCCCTGACGGCCGGCTCCGAATCGGTGCTTGACGACGCTCATGCGACGAAGGAACGCAGGCCCCGCCACGTGCTGTAGCACATCGCGACCAGGGCCAGCGAGAATGGGAAACCGGTCGTGATGACCGCGGCCTGCAACGCGACGAGGCCGCCGCCGAGCAGCAGTGCGATGGCGACAACGCCCTCCAGCGTGCACCAGAACGCCCGCTGAACGACCGGCGCGTCCAGCTTGCCGCCGGCTGTAATCGTATCGATGACCAGCGACCCGGAGTCGGAGGAGGTGACGAAGAAGATCACGACCAGCACGATGGCCACGGACGAGGTCACGTTGGCCAGCGGCAGCGCGTCCAGCATGGCGAAGAGGGCGATCTCCGGCTGCTGCGCCTGCACTGCGGCGACCACGCCCCGATACCCGTCGTCGACGTACTGCGAGACTGCGGTCCCGCCAAAGGCGTTCATCCAGAGCACGCAGCACAGCAACGGAGCGATCAGCATGCAGCCGATCAGCTCGCGCACGGTGCGGCCACGCGAGACACGGGCGATGAACATCCCGACGAAGGGGGACCACGAGAACCACCAGGCCCAGTAGAAGAGGGTCCAGTCGTGCATGAAATCGAGGTCCTCGCGACCGACCCAGTTGCTGAGCGGGCCGAGCGTCGCGGCGTACCAGCCGAGACT
Source organism: Vicinamibacterales bacterium (assembly GCA_963662835.3). Taxonomy (GTDB): domain Bacteria; phylum Acidobacteriota; class Vicinamibacteria; order Vicinamibacterales; family UBA8438; genus WTFV01. The sequence goes on along the minus strand of CAXXVU020000002.1, from coordinate 1,334,033 downwards.
GGCGCCGGCGCCGGCCAGGATGTCGCGCGTCGGGCCGGCCGCCACCACGCACGCCAGCAGGAGCAGGGCGAGCAGCAGGTTGGCCTGGCTGAGCCGCTTGACACCCTTCTCGATGCCCATGACCACCGACACCAGCGCCATGGCGGTGATGCCGGCAATCAGCAGCACCTTGGTGGTGGTGGAAGCCGGCACGCCGAACAGATGGGCCAGTCCGGCCGCCGTCTGTTCGGCGCCCAAACCGAGCGAGGTGGCCAACCCGAAGAGCGTGGCGACGACGGCGAGGGTGTCGATGAGGTGACCCCAACGCCCCCAGATCGCGTCTCCCAGGAGCGGATAGAATGCCGACCGGAGCGTCAGCGGCAATCCGAGGTTGTACGAGGCGAAGGCGAGCGCAAGGGCGACGACCGCGTAGATCGCCCAGCCATGCACGCCCCAGTGGAAGATGGTGGCGGCGATTCCGATCCGTTGCGCCGCCGCCGCGTCCGTACCGTCGCTGCCGAGCGGGGGTTGCAGGAAGTGCTCGACCGGCTCCGCCACCCCGAAGAACATCAAGCCGATGCCCACCCCGGCAGCGAACAGCATGGCGAACCAGGCGCCGGCAGAATAGTCCGGCCGTGCGTGAGGGCCACCCAGCCGAACGCGCCCGAGCGGCGTCACCAGCAGCAGCAGACAGAAGAGCAGGAACAGATTGGCTGCCGCCATGAGCACCCAGTCGAACGTCGAGGTGAGCCAGTTGCGCAGCATCCCGAAGGTGGCCGCCGCATCTTCCTGGAACACCAGCACGCCGGCAACGAACCCGATGACGGTCAGGCTGGACACCACGAAGACCGGATTGTGGATGTCGAGGCCAAAGATCCGGATGTTGTCCTGACCGAGTTCGTAGTCAGCCTTCATGGCGTTGCCCGGCGCGCTACGATGCACCGGCGTGGCGGACGCGCCAATCATGAGGCCGCCTCGTGTACGCCGAGACGGCCTGCAAGGATGACCCATGAGTGCGCTCAAACCTGCTGTTGTCGATCAGGCCACCCTCGACTGGGAAGGCTGGAGCGACCCTACGCTCGCTGGCGAGAGCGCGGTACGCTGGAAGATCCTGATCACCGACGAACGCACAGCGAGCCGAGGCCTCGTCACGGGCGTTGCGCAACTGGCGCCCGGCGCGCAACGCCTGCCCCATCACCACGAGCCCGAGGAAACCTACTACATCGTCAGCGGTCAAGGGGAGATGGAGATCGACGATGAGACGACGGCGGTCGGCCCCGGCTGCGCCATCTACATCCCTGCCAATGCTCGGCACGCGCTCCGATGCACCGGCGCGGAGCCGCTGCTGTTCGTGTTCGCCTTCGCCCGGGATCGCTTCGACCAGATCAGGTACCACTTCGTCCAGTAGCGGCCGCGGTTCTGCACGGGGGGTCGCCGACGACGACACCGTCAGAAAGAGACGGTCGCGGTCATCGAGATCGTCCGTGGCGCTCCGAGCCACGCAGCATTCTCGGTGATGGCCGACAGGTACGCCCTGTCGAGCAGGTTGTTCGCCACGATCGCGAACTCCGTCGACCGGAGCAGGTCGCTCAACGCCTCGCCGGAGAAGCTGACGTAGGCGTCCACCAGCCAGTAGTCGTCCGCGTACCAGTCCGACCTCAGGCTGACGCGCCGCGACGATGTGTACTTGGCGCTGAGCCCCATGCCGAGCGGACCGCTCCGGTCGAGCGAGACGACCCACAGCCGGTCCGGCACGCCCGTGACATCGGTCCCCGCCACGATGCCCTGATTCGCGTCGACCAGTGGGTCGCCGGTCCCGATGTACTCCGAGTCGTTGAACGTGAAGGCGGTATAGAACGATGTCTGGCGCGGCAACTGCACCGTCGCCGAGAACTCGACGCCGCTCGTGTCGATGCCGCCCGCGTTGAAGTAGGCGCCGCCGCCCGGGATGAGGTAGTTGGGACCAGTCGCCGTGGCAGGCCCGAGGTAGAAGATGCGATTCTGGAAGTCGATGTTGTACCAGGTGGCGCTCAACGCCAGCCGGTCCCCCGCGTACTGCAGTCCGACATCGACGTTCGAGGCGGTCTCGGGCTTGAGCAGGTCGAGGCTGCGTCCCGGCACCTCGAGCAGCAAGCTGCTGATCGCCTTGAAGTTTTCGGCGTAGCCGGCGAACAGGTCCAGGCCCTCGACCGGCGTCTCGTACGTCACGCCGCCGGAGAAGAGCACGTCGGAATCCGAATCGACCTCCAGGTTCGGATCGATGTTGAACAGGTCCTCGCGCGACACGCCGACCAGGTACTGCTTGACGCCGCCGCTCAGGGCGAACGGTCCGGCGAAGATCGTCTCTTCCACGTACCACTTGAAGACGTGCTGCGGGAATTGCCAGTCGTACTGCTGCCAGTAGGGCTGCTCGTTCCAGTTGAAGCTGAGCGCCGGGTCCAGAATCTGGTGCCAGTCGCGGCCCAGGTCCCGCCGCGTGTTCTCGTACCAGATGCCCGCGCGCAAGGTGCTGCCCGCGGCCCCGATCGTGGCGAACCACTCCTCGTCGAGCGTCAGGCCGACGCGGTCCTTGCCGTAGTGGCTGTGGCGGTACGATTGCACCGCGGTGGCGCCGGGGTGGCACGCCGGGTCGACCGCCGGCCCGCCCGAGCCGTAGTAGTTGAAGATGTAGGAGGATGCGCACCCGGCCGTCGGCCCGACGGCGGCGCCGTCGGGGTTCACGAAGCGGATCAGCCCGAGTTGCGAGCCGCCCCGGACGGGCGTCCCGCTCATCAGCTCCGATTCCGGGCCGCCGCCGTCGTCGGTCACGTCGGCGATGAAGGGGGGCAGCCAGTCGCCGCGGCCCCGGTTGCGGTGGAAATAGCCGCCCAGGCTCAGCGAGGTCACGTCGCTGAACGACCAGTCCGCCTTCAGGTAGCCGAACGTGTTGTTCCGCCGCGTCTGCCACCCGGGCCGGTAGAACTGGTTCAGGTACGGCACGCCGGGCCACTCGCCGACCAGCCGGTCCCAGCGTGGATTGGCCCGGAAGTCGGCATCGCTGTAGAGCCGCTGGTAGACATCCTCGTGAATGCTGTCGTACGAGAAATAGCTCGTCAGATCGAGCCGCCCGTGCGACGAGACGAGCTTGGCGGCGACGTGCTCCCGCTCGTTGCGCGCCGAACCCTCTACCCAGTCCGTCGCCTCCTGGCGGACCGCAGCGATCCACGCCCGCGTGTCGCGGTCGAACAGCGGCCCGGTGTCGACCCGCATGGAGAACCGCTGGCCCTCGTTCTCGCCGATGGTGGTCGACGCCGTGTAGGTCCGCTCGGCGGCCGGGTCGTCCGTCAGGTAGTCGAACGTGCCGCCCAGCGCCTCGACCGACCGCGAGGCGATGTCGGCCGTTCCCTGCGAGACCTCGACGCCGCCGAGGTTCATCGGGTCGATGAACCGGTTCGCCTTCGAGCCGCTCCAGTAGTCGGACGTGCCGTTCGGAAAGCCGTCGATGGTCGTGCCGATCTGCGCCTCGTTGATCGTCACCTGGAAGCCGCGCACGGCGACGTTGCTCGACCAGTCGTCGAAGCCGTACGCGTCGCCCTCCTGGACGGACACCCCGGGAAGGTTGTCCACCACCGATGTCACGCTGGTGATGCTCGACTGCTGCATCATCATCGGTTCGGCGACGATGTTGCGCGCGAAGATGCGCGGCTCTTCGGCGACGACGCTGACCGTTTCGAGCAGCCGCGCGATCTGCATGATGATCGGGACCGTTGCTGCGGAGTCCGCGCCGACGGCGACCGGGAGGTCAACGGTCTCGAAACCCGGCAGAATCGCCGAGACACGGTAGTCACCGGGCGGCAGATCGGTCACTGCGTACGAGCCGTCCGCGCCCGTCACCCGCTCCTGGCGCGCGTCGGGGCCGCTCACCGTCACCACGACGCCGGGCAACGGGTTGCCGGTTGCGTCAACGACAGAGCCTTCGATTGCCCCTGATGTCTGCGCGGATGCCGTCGCGGCGACGGGAAACGACAACAATATCGTGACGATGCCGAGTCGGGTACAAATACAACGGAGCAACACGATGGCCTTCATGGCGGCGATCCTCCTCAGCTCAAGAGTGTCTCACATCACAACCCCGACCACAGGCAGGGGGGGAGATCCGGGACCGGAATCCACAACGAGGACCGCGCAACCGGGTGAACACCGGGCCGCCAGACAGCGAATCAGTAACGCCGGAGCGCAGCCCTGTGAAGCGCTCGTCCCCGCCTGAGATTACACCGATGGTGCCGCGCAAGACTCTGACTCGATGGACGTGACTCAGTCACAGGCCCAGTCACACATGTTGTCACACCTCCAGTCACATGCAATCCTCCGTAAACCACTGCCTCGACCTTGTTGCGGACCACGTGGGCCAGTGCCGCCTCGATGACCTCCCGCGAATGGTCGGTCCGCTCAGCCGCCCAGTCCCGGAACGACGACCGGAAGCCATGCGGAACGGCCGGGACCCGCCGCCGCTCCAGCCGCCGCCGCAGCACCTTTTCTTCGAGCGGCTCCCCGTCGCCCACGGCGAACACGAGCCGGCCGTCGCCGTCGCCGAGCGTCCGCGCCGCGTCGAGGATCTCCACCGCGCGGCGGCAGAGCGGAGCCCGGTGCTCCCGGTTCGCCTTCATCCGCGTCGCCGGGACGGTCCACACGTGGGCCGTGGTGTCCATCTCGGTCCATCGTGCCCAACGGACCTCGCCCCATCGTGCGGCCGTGAGAACGAGGAACTCGAAGGCCAGCTTGACGGAGTCGGCCAGGTCCGACGCCCGCACGTGACCGACGTGCCGACCATATAGACCAGGTTCAGCTCCCATCGGCAGGGCGGCGACGTTGTCGCGGTCGACTGGGTCGAGCGGGCTGTAGCTCTGGAAGCCCGACGGCTGGTCGAGCTGCGCGACCGATGGCTTCAAACCGCCGGAGTAGGCCCAATGGGTGGACGAGCCGGTGCCGGGCTACCCGATGCGGCCAGTCCTGCGCGACGAGGGCGCCACCTGGGCGCTCAGGAACCGGACGTTGACGAACCTCTACAACACCCGGCCGCAGTGGCTCGCCGGCGCGCTCGCGGCGCACGATGCCGCCGTGGCGGTGGCCTACGGCTGGCCCGCCGAGATCCTCTGACAACGATGCTCTGTGCGAGCTGCCGGCACTCGAATGAACGGTAGCGCGTGGCACAGGCTCACCAAGCTCGCAGAATTCTCATGCCTCACGGAAGGCGCGGCGGGCGCGGTCCGTTCCGCCGAGATCGGCGATAATGACCGGCGGGCCGTGCAGGCCGCGCCCGCTTCGTGAATCCAGAGGATTCGCCATGAACGCCGAATCGGCCGCCAAGCCGTTCCTTCGAATGCAGCGTTCCGCGTTCAAGGCAGCCGTCATGCTTGCACTGGTCGCGGCGCCTTCAGCGGCGCAGCAGAGCGTCGATGCAGGGGGGCGGGTCTACGGTCTGGTGGGCGGCGGGTTCGGCGACGGCACGTTCGTCGCGAATGGTGCGGGCGCGGGTCTCAGGCTGACGCAGCATCTTGGCCTGGATGTGGAACTGACACACTTGTCAGGCTCCAACGTTGGCGGAGTGCCCACGCACGGGTACGGCGGGATCTCTTTCTCTGGGACGTTCGACTTCCCGGCGCTCTCTCTTGGCTTCGACCCCTGGTTTCCGTCCGTTCGGATCGAGGACCAGCAGCGGGACGTGACGACGTTCCTGACGAGATTCACCGTCGAGTTTCCCGTCGTGAATGGCCGGCTCTTCCCGTATCTGACCGGCGGCGGCGGGGTGGGTCGTGTGAGGGAACGCTTCAGCATCGTCGTCGACCCGATTCCATGGATCCCGTTGGACCCGCTGGGCGCTGGACCGGTCGAGCACCCGTCCGACGGCATCAACACGGTGCGGTTCTTCGACAGCTCCATCTTCCCGTGGCCGGTTGAGTACTCCGAGCTTGGCCTGAGCCTCGTCTTGGGCGGCGGCGTCGATGTGCAGTTGTGGCGCGGACTCGCGGTCGGGGTCGATGTCCGCTGGCTGCGGATCCTTCGCAGCCACGACGCCTTCGACACCGCTCAGGTGACCTCGCGGGTGAGCTATCGGTTCTGAGTTGGCGGGACTCGCTGCAAACGGAGATCCCGGACCGCTGGCTGGGGCTGTCCCGGACGCGTGGTGAAGGTGAGCCCGTCGACGTCAACTACCGGCATGCGTGCGTCATCCGTTGCGGCCCGCGCGGCGTGCGCATCCTGCGATCGGCTGCCGTCCGTCTCACCGTGTACCTGCCTCAGGCGGCTGAACGGCATCGCGTCGTCACAGCTCTTCAGAGCGTTCAAGAGAACGGATTCATCTTGTTTACCGAGGGGAACTGTGGCACCCTTACCGGTAACCGAGAGGAGCATCCGATTGACCAAACGGTCGGACGTGGGTCAGGCAACGTTGGAGGGCAGAGAGAGGCAACCCACTCTGGGGCGCCCGCCCTGGAACAGCTCTTCCCAGAACGTCCGCTATGGCCTGCGGCTGCTGCGCCGGGAGCCGGGCTTGGCGGCGACGACGGGTACTGACCCTGTCGCTTGCGGTCGGCGCGACCACGACCATCTTCTCGGTCGTCGACGCGGTTGTGCTGCAGCCGCCGCAGTTTCCGGAACCGGACCGAGTAGGCACGTCTTTCGAGCCCCCGGGAGGAGTGCAAGGATGAGCAAGCCATCGAACCTGGTCCAGGGAACCCTGGATCTTCTGATTCTGAAGATCCTCGACCTGGAGCCGCGGAGCGGATGGGCCATCGGCCAGCGCCTGAAGCAGGTCTCGCACGAGGCGCTGCAGGTGAGCGACGGCTCGCTCTACCCGGCGCTGCACAAGCTGGAGCAGCAGGGCTGGATCAGTGCGGAGTGGCGGAACACCGAGAACAACCGGCGCGCGAAGATCTACTCGCTGACGCCACCCGGCCGCCGCTACCTCAGGCAGGAGGCCGCGAACTGGGAGCGGCTGTCGCAGGCCATCACCCACGTCGTGCGCCTGACCGAGGTGTGAGGCATGTCCTGGGAGCGGTGGCTGTACGCGTGGCGAGCTCGGTTGCGAGTGCTTCTCGACGGCGACCGGGCGGACCGCGAGCTTGACGACGAGCTGCAGCATCACCTCGCGCGGGAGATCGAGGTGCGGCGCGCTAACGGCCTGCCGGCGGCGGAAGCCCGCCGGCAGGCGCTGGCGGCCCTCGGTGGCCTGACCCCGACCAGGGAGCAGGTCCGCGCGTCGCGTTTCGGCACGTCTCTGGAAGCGGGGTTCCGGGACGTCCGCCACGGTTTGCGGCTGCTGCGCCGGCATCCCGGCTTCACGGCGGCCACGGTGCTGACCCTGACGCTGTCGATCGGCGCGACGACGGCTATCTTCTCCGTCGTCGACGCCGTGCTTCTCCAGCCGCCCTCCTTCTCCGACCCGGAGCGGCTCGCAACGCTCTGGCAGACCGATCCGGACGACGGGAACCGTCCCGTGCCGGTCGGTCCCGCGGATTTCCTGGACTGGACAGATCGGGTCCGGAGTTTCGAACGCGTCGCGGCGATAGAGCCCTGGTCGCTCGATTTCACCGGCGCAGGCGAGCCCGAGATCCTGACCGGATCGCTCGTCACGGAGGGCTTCTTCGAGATGCTGGGCGTCAACGCGGCCCACGGTCGCACGTTCCTGCCGGAGGAGTACCTGCCGGGCAGCGGCGTGATCGTCCTGACGGACGGTCTGTGGCAGCGCCGCTTCGGGGGCGAGGCGGACATCATCGGGCACTCGCTGGTGCTGGAAGGCGAGCCCTACACCGTGATCGGCGTGCTCGGCCCGGACTTCGAGCTGGGCCTCAACCGACGCGGGGAACGCGACTTCTTCCTGCCGAAGACGTTCTCGGAGTACGAGACCTCGAGCCGCGGCCCCGGCTGGTGGCGCGTGATGGGACGGCTGCGCTCGGAGGTGACGTTCGCCGAAGCACAGGCGGAGATGGACGCCGTCGCGGCCCGGCTGGCCCAGGAGCACCCGCGCACGAACGCGGATGTCGGCGCGCGGGTCATCCCGCTGCAGGCACGGCAGGTTCAAGCGGTGCGGCCGACGTTGCTGCTGCTGCAGGGCGCGGTGCTCTTCGTATTGCTGATCGCGTGCGTGAACGTCGCGAACCTGATGCTGGCTCTCTGCACGCGACGCGCTCCTGAGTTTGCGGTGCGGATGGCGGTCGGCGGCGGCCGCGGCCGCCTGCTGCGCCAACTGCTGACCGAGAGCGCCGTGATCGCGGCCCTGGGCGGCGCCGGCGGCTTCGCCTTCGCCGCCGCCTCGCTTGAGGCGATCACGGCGTTCATGCCGGCCGACGTGCCGCGACTGGGACAGGTCGCCGTGAATCCGCGGCTCCTCGGTTTCGCCGTCGGCCTCGTCGGCGTGACGACGCTGGCGTGCGGGATGGCGCCCGCCCTGCACGTGGTCCGGCAGAACGTGCACGACCTGCTCCGCGGGCAGCGCACCGGCGCCAACGCGGTGCAGCAACGGCTGCGCCGAGTACTGGTGGCGACGGAAGTCGCCCTGGCGCTGGTGCTGCTGGTCGGCGCGGGCCTGCTCCTGCAGAGCTTCGTGCGCCTGGTGAACGTCGACCTGGGCTTTGCCCCGGCGAACACGGTGACGCTGCAGGTGTTTCATTACCGCGACGACGGGCTGGCGGCCACCGCCAACTTCTTTCGCGAGACCCTAGACGGCATCCGCGCGCTACCGGGCGTCACCGCCGCCGGGGCGGTATCGGCCTTCCCGTTGGGACTGGCCGACGTCACCAGGCAGAGGCTGCTGCAGCTCGATGACCGGCCGCCGTTTCCACCCGGCGAGGAGCCGTCGGCCGCCGTCTCCACCGCGACGCCCGGGTACCTGGACGCGATGGGCATCCCTCTGCGGGCGGGCCGCTGGTTCGACGCGCGTGACGACGCAGAACAGCCGGCCGTGGTCGTGATCAACGAGGCGCTGGCGCGCCGGCACTGGCCGGATGCGGACCCGCTTGGCCGGCGTGTGTCTCTGTCCGTCGTGTTCAGGGGAGACATCAACGCAGAGATCATCGGCGTCGTGGGCGAGATCCGCCCTGGGGGCTACGACACTCCCCCGCGCGCGGAGCTGTTCGTCCCGCACGCGCAGGTCCCGGACGGCTCGATGACCTACGTCGTGCGGACAGCCGGGGATCCGGCGGCCAGCGTCGCGGCGATCCAGGATGTCGTCTGGGACGCCGACCCGCTGCAGACCTTCTACAGCGTCGCCACCGTCGAGCAATTGTTGTCAGACACGCTCGCGGCGCGACGGTTCACCACGACCCTGCTCACGCTGTTCGGCGTGGCGGCCCTCGTGCTCGCCACCCTCGGCATCTACGGTGTGATCGCGGTCGCCACGGCGGAACGGACCCGCGAGATCGGCCTGCGTCTGGCGATGGGAGCCGAACCCCGCCAGGTCGTGGGGATGATCGTCCGCGGGGCGATCGGTCTGGCCGGCACGGGTGTTTCGATCGGTCTGTTGGCGTCCCTACTCGTCTCGCGCTCCCTCGGCAGCCTGCTCGTCGACGTCGCGCCCTTCGACGCCGCAACGCTGGCCGGCGTGTCGGTACTGCTCCTGTTCGTCGCTGCCGCGGCAGCCTACGTACCCGCGCGCCGGGCCGCCCGCGTGGACCCTCTCGCTGCCCTACGGGTGGCCTAGAGGGCTGCGAACCCCTGCCCTTGCACTGGCCACCCGCCGCCGCTGAACGCCCGGGCCGTCGAATCTCCGCTCGTTCACCTTGACGTCGCCGGCAAAAAACGCGGCTTCGCCGCAGGCCGGCACCTCCTCCTCATCAGCAAGGCCCTGCTCGACCAGGGACCGCTCTCTCGGGCCGGCCGGCCTGAACGCCGGCGCCGAAAAGCATCGGCCGGTCGATTAGAACTAGACCGCTCGGGGCAGCGGTCCCCTCCGGGGCTCCCTGACCCCCGGAATCGCGGGCAGCGGTCCTGCGGCGCGACGTGCGCGCCCGAGCGCGGGTCGGCATGAGGCCGGACGCGACTCGCCGCAGAAGGAGTGAACGATGGCCTGCACTCGCGCCCGCAAATCGAGGAGGGACCGGTTCCGCGACGGCGGCGTGTCTGCCGGACGGCCGGGCCGGCGGGGGAATCCGTGAGAGGTGCGACGCTTCTGTCTACCGATCCTCCTCGCGACCTACTCCACCCGAAGGGCGTCCATCGGGTCGATGCGGGCAGCTCGGCGGCCCGGCAGCCAACTGGCGAGGAGCGCGACGCCGGCCAGCACGAGCGGAGCCGCGACGAGCGTCATCCGGTCGTCCGTTGCGACGCCGAACACCAAGCTGTCGAGGAGGCGGACCGCCGCGGCGGACGCGAGCAGGCCGACGAGCGTCCCGGCCGCGACGAGTCCGGCTCCCTGGCGGACGACGAGGGCCACGACGGCGTGCGGCTGCGCGCCGAGGGCCATGCGAATCCCGATCTCGCGGCGGCGTTGCGACACGGTGTAGCTGAGCAGGGCATAGATGCCGAACGCGGCGAGGAACAGCGCGAGGGCGGCGAAGAACCCGACACAGACCGCATAGGAGCGGGGTTGCGCGACGGCCGCCGACAGTCTCGCCTCCATCGCCATGAGGTCGTCGATGCTCGCAACCGGATTCGCCGCGGCCACCGCCTCGCGAAGAAACGGAACGACGGCCGCTGGATCGCCGGCCGTCCGCACGACGACCACCGAGTTGAGGGACGACATGCCGACCAGTAGCCCCGCGTGTTCGAGCTGGCGCAGCGGAACGTATGCCTCCGCCTGCGACTCGTCGATGGTCAGCCCAGTGTAGCGGACGTCGGCCACGACGCCGATCACCTCCCATGGCTCGGGGCCGGCGCCGACCGGCAGCAGGCGCCGTCCGACGGCCGGCTCGCCGCCGAAGAGCTCGCGAGCGAGCGTCTCGTTCACCACCAGCACCAGCGGGCTCTCGGCCCCGTCCAGCCGGGTGAACGCGCACCCGCTCCGGAGACGCAATCGCATCGCGTCGAAGTAGCCCGGGCTGACCACGTTGACCCGAGCCTGTTGGAGGTCCCGCGGATCGGTCGGCGGCGCGGTACCGGCCACCCGGAAAACCGCTGCGCTCCCGCCGCCGGACGCGAGGGGCAGGCTCGACGAAACCCCCACCGCTTCGACATCGGAGAGCACGGCGAGCCGGTCGATCTCATCCAGCAGCGATGTCTGGAAGCGGCGGCCGGCCGCCAGCATCGACTCCGGGGGCATGTCCGGCCGGAACGTGATGTCCGGGTTCCGGATGCCGGCGGCGATCACGTTGGCCGGGTCGTAGCCGCGATCGACGGTGATGAGCCGCACGAAGCTGCGCAAGAGCAGCCCCGCGCCCGTCAGGAGCACGAGGGCCAGGGCTACCTGGGCGACGGCGAGCACGGCGCGTGCCCGGTTCGAACGGAGCAGCCGGAAGCCGCCCGTCGACTGCTCGTTCTCTTCGTCGAGGGTACGCGCCAGATCGAGCCGCGACCACCGGAGGGCCGGCGCGGCGCCGAACAGCAGCCCGGCCGCGATCGACAGTCCGAAGGTGAACGCGAGCGTCACCGGGTCGATGCCCACCTCGTCGAGCCTCGCGATGTCACCGGGAACGAGCGCCGGCACCGCTCGCAGCACCATCGACGCGGCGGCGAGCCCGAGCACGCCGCCGCCCGCACTCATCATCACGCTCTCGGTCAGCAGTTGCCGGACGAGACGCCCGCGGTTCGCGCCGAGCGCGGCGCACACCGCCAGCGCCCGCTGGCGCGCCACCCCCCGCGCGAGCAGGAGCCCCGCGACGTTGATGCAGGCGATCAGCAGCACGAGGGCGGTCGCCAAGGTCAGGGCCAAAAGCGCCGGCCGATACGCGCCGACCATCTCCTCCAGCAACGGCGCCACCCGCACGGCGTTCTCGGACGGCGCTTCTCCCTCCCGTCCCCCGCCGATGGCCAGTACGGGAAGCTCGCTGGTGCTCTGCAGGCGAGTGCTGGCCTCGGCCGCCGCCTGTTCGGGCGACACCCCCGGGGCGAGGCGCCCGAGGGCGTCGAAGGCCATCATGACCGTCATGCGCGGTTGCCCCGCGTCCGCTGCCGGCGGCGGCGTGAACGGCAGAACGACGAAGGGCGTCCAGCGCTCGCTGTCGGGGTGCGGGAAATAGAACCCCTCGGGCAGCACGCCGACCACGGTGTACGGATCGCCGTCGAGAGCCAGGACGGCCCCCACGATGCCCGGATCCGATGCGAAGTGGTTGGTCCAGGCGCGGTGACTCAGCAGCACGACACCGTCCGCGCCATCTCGCGCCTCGCCCTCCGAGAAGAGCCGTTCGAGGTGGGGTGTCGCCCGCAGCAGGGGGAACAGCGCCGGCGAGACGGTGGCGCCGTGCAGGGTGACCGAGCCGTCCGGCCCCGCCCACTCTCGCGAGATCTCGCGGTAGGCCGCGAGGTGCTCGAACGCCTCGGCGTCCTGGAGGAGGGACATCGACCGATTCGTGAGCATTCCTCTGCGATCGCTCATCGACTCTCCCACCCGCACGATGCGCTCGGGGTCCGGATAGGGCAGGGGCCGCAGGAGCAGAGCGTGGACGACGCTGAACATCGCAGTGTTGGCGCCGATGCCGAGGGCGAGGGCGAGGAGCACGGCGAGGGTGAATCCGCGCTGGGCAGCGAGCCGCCGCGCCGCGGAGCGGACATCCCGAAGCAGGGTATCCATATGGATGCAACGCCAGCGTTTCGCGCGAGCCTGGCCGGCGGCCGACGGCGGCCGCGCGTCGCGGGGGAGGCCGGCGACCGCTGCCGGTTCACTCGGGCAGATCGCTGCCGCTCGAATCGCTGCCGGAAGCGAGCCGAAGCTCGTCTGTCGAGATGCGCCCGTCGCCGTCGGTGTCGAGCGGGCGCAGCGACGGCGCCGCCGATTCGGTCTCCGTCTCCGAGACCGTGCCGTCCTGGTTCGCGTCGAGCGCCGCCATGAGGGGCATCTGTACCTGCGGATCCCCGCCACCGCCCCCGCTCCCGATGCCCTGCGACGGCGCTACCGTCCCTTCCGCGCTCCCGGGCTCCCGATTTCCCGGCTCGCCGCCCTGCGCGGCCATCATCGCGGCGAGGAGCTCCAACCCTGAAGCCTTGCCGTCCCCGTCGCCGTCGGTGGGAGACAGGAGGCTACGGAGCTGCGGTGGCAGATCCGCGATATCCAGCTCTTCGTCGGCGCCCAGGGGCATCATCCGAGTCCCCTCGGGAAGGTTCGCCGGACTGCCGAAGAAGACGCGCGGGCCGTCCTGTCGGGGCCGCAGCTCGTCGCGCGAGAGCCGTCCGTCGCCGTCGTCGTCGAGCGAGGCGAGGGAGGCCGATGCCGCGTCGATCTCGCCGGCCGAGATCTCACCGTCGTCGTCGGTGTCGAGGGCGCGGAAGGCCGGCAGCGTGCGCAGCCGGCGATCGTCGTCCTCGCGTGCCTCGGGCTGGACGTCTACCGGTGGCTGGCCCGTTGCAGCTTCCGGTGGCTGGCCTGTTGCAGCTTCCGGTGGTTGGCCGGTCGCCTCTACCCGTGGCTGGTCGGCCGCCTCTACCCGTGGCTGGCTCGTCGCCTCACAACCGGTCAGCCCCAGCGTCAGCGCCGCCGCCATCACCGTCGTGCCGGGGGCGAGCACTCGTGATCGCATGGCCGGCTCCCGCAGGAAGTCGCGCCGCCAACATTGGTGTGCGAGCCGTGAGTCACGCTGGGGGAACGGACGAATCGACTGGGTCATGGTCTTCTCTCCGCGCGATTCTCGATGCCTTGCCGCCGCCTCGCCCCGCCGTGCGGCGCCTTCCGCCGTCGGATGCGACCGCGTCGCCTTGCGTACGCGACCGCGGCTCACGTCGACGCCCTCCCCGTTCGTCGGGTGGTGCCTGGGGGAGGATGCACGCCCTGAGTCACTGGCCCGCCCGCCCCTCGTTCACCTCGGCGAGCGGTCCCTGCAGCCAGACGACCTGTTGCGCCAGCCAGCCCGGACAGTGATCGATATGGATTTGCCGACTGCACCCAGACGCAGCCCGCTTTCTGCGAGTTCGTGCGTTCGGCACGTGGCAAGGTGATTCCCGTCAGTGTCCTTCGCGTCGTTCCGCAACTGGTCGGACATGACGGCAAGCGCTCGTTGCAGCCCCTGCAGGGCCGCCGTGGTCCGCTGCCTCGCCTGGCTCGCGTCGGCCGACCGAGGCGCCCGACTGCCGGTGGAGGCTGCAGGCGGCCCCCGCGCCCGGCGCTGCTGGCCGGCGCGCGTCGACGAACAGCGCAACCATCACTCCGATGGGGGGCGGCCCCGCGCCCGGCGCCGACGTTGAGGCGGCGCTCAGCGGAACCGTCGCCGCCGCCGTCCAGACCGCCGCACCCAGCGCCGCCCCCAGCCCGATCGCGAGCGCCACCGACACTCGCCTGGACATCGTCTCGTCCTTCTCGAACAAGGCGTCGGCCCTGGCGCGCAGCTCAGTCGGCCGCAGCATCGGCGCCGCGAGCGGCAACGCCCGCGGGTGCCCCGCCAGCGCGAGCAGGCACCGCACGTAGGCACCGCACGTAGGCACGCCGATCGCCGGTTCGGCGCACGACCGTGGCATCAACGACCTGCTCCCGGTGCAGGCGGATGCGCCCGCGGATCAGCCACGCCCAGGGGTGGAACCACAGAAGCGCCGCCGCCACCTCCTCGGCCACCGCCGCGGCGAAGTCACGCCGTTCGAGGTGGAGCAACTCGTGGCAGACGATGCCGCGCTGGAACGCCGGCTCGAGCCGGTCGAAGGCGGTCGGCAGCACCACGGTCGGGCGGAACAGCCCGAAGCTGCAGGGCATCCGGACATCCGGCGGCTGAACGAAGGCGGCCGACGTCCGGCGCAGCGCCTGGAACTCCCGCGCGGGCGGCGGCGGCACGACCCGGTTCGCCGAGCGGGCGAGACGGTCGAGCCGCACGAAGCCCAGCCCGAGCCGTGCGAGCCGGAAGACGGCGCCCGCGGCCAGGAGCCCCAGAACCCACCCCCATGGGTCGACGTTCCACCGTTCGGTGGGCAGCGCGACGACGGTCTCGGCAACCGAAACGCCACCGCCGCCCGCGGACTCCCGCTCCGGTCCGGCCAGGGGCAGTCCTTCGGCGGGTGTCGCCGCAGCCGGCTGCCAGGGCTGGATCCACGGCGCGAGCAGCAGGACGAGGAGGACCGCCTGCCAGTACCTGAGCAGGAAGCCGGGCTCGCGAAGCCGCAGGACGGAGAGCCCCAGCCAAGCGGCCCCCGCCACGCCGGCGGCCTGCATCCAGTGCGCGACGATGTTCTGCGCCAGCAGCTCAGCCGTCATCGTCCTTGTCCGGCTCATTCAGCCGGCTCGCGATCTCGCGGAGGTCGTCTGCGCTGAGTCGCTTGTCAAGTTGGGCGAGACACTCTGGCTGGCGCGTCGCCCCTGGGTGCGACAGGCGGAAATCACCTTGAGCACGGTCTCCACACACCATCGCGAGGTTCGCGGCCGCGGGCCAGACCCGTCCTTTCCGGGCCGCGGCCGTCCTCGGCGGTAACAGGCGTCCTGCTCGGCAACGACGCCGACCGACTCCAGCTCGCACACGACGGGCGGCCGCGATCCGGCGCGTCTCGCTCGGCTTCGGGGTGCTATCCGCGACCGTCATCACGCTGGTTCTGGTGCCGACGGCGTACAATCGCTCAATGGTGAAGGGCAAACTCGGTCTCGCCCAACAAGCCGCACCACGGGCCGTTCTCGCCCTTGGCGATGAGCGTAAGGCACAGCCTCGACCAGAAGAAGCCAGAGCATCCCCCGCTGCGGCCAGGACCGCACGTCGCGTGCCGCGAGCCCTCGTTTTCGCGGTCGCCCTGTTTCATGGCTTCACGATCGCAGCGGCTGCCCAGACCACGGCGTCGTCGGACATCTATCGGTGGCTGGCGCCGGATGCGGCCGCCCAGGCCGCTGCCGCCACGATTCCGATCCCGCCGGGTGCGGGCGCCATCCTGGCGCCCTCGCTGTCCGGCCCGGACAGCGAGCCGCAGGTGCTGGTGTTCCGCGGCGACGAGCAGGTCGCGAGCGGTCCCCACGGCGCCCGGGTCTTCGTCGAGCCGGGAACCTATCTCGCGCGGGTGGGAAGCGGGCCGCTGTCCCAGATGGTGTCCGTCCCCGTCGACGTCCAGGAAGGTGCAACGACCGTGGTTCCCGTGCGGTGGGGCGGATTGCGCATTGAGGTCGTCGACGAGAGAAACCTGCCGCATCGTGGCGTCTACGAGCTGATCCGGGTCGCGGACCGCCAACCCTACACGGTCGGCTTCGGCGCCGATACGCTGCAGGGTGAGCGGCTGCTCACGTTGTTGATGGCTCCCGGGCTGTATCGCATCGTGCAGTCGGGCTCGACCTACCGGGCCCGCACGGATTTCGCGACCGTGCTGGTACCGGAGGGCGGGCTCGTGCACTACCGGCTGGTCATCAATCCCACCAGTGGCCAGTTCCGGGGCGCCGGGGTGGTGACGCCCGATGAGCTCGGGGCCGTGCCCGACGTTTCTTCATGGCAGGCGCCGGAGGTCTCGCCCTGGAATCGGCGCTACGCGATCGGCTTGTCGGCGCCCTTTACGTCCACCCGCAACGTAATCGGCGCAAGCAACGAGACCACGTTCGGCACGGACCTGTTCTTCGACAACTACGTCACCTACCAGCGCGGCCGCGACCTGTTCAGCAGCGTCGTTGAGCTGGAGTCCGGCTTCGTGCGAGTCAAGCCGGAGGCGTCGGCGGCGAGGCCGTGGCAGAAGACCCACGACCGACTCCGGAGCGACGTGTTGTATTCCCGGTTCCTCAATGCGCGCGTCGGTCCCTACGCCCGCTTCGGCTTGCGGACCACGCTGTTCGAGTCGAGCACGCTGGTCACCGAGGACACGCTGATCTCGCGGCAGTTCGTCGACGGGCGGCGCGAGGTGGCCATCGTGCCGGCCAACAGCACGTTCCCGACCAGCGACGCGTTCAGCCCGCCGGAGTTTCGCGAGGGGGTCGGCCTGAATACCCGGCTGTTGCGGGGGCGGGCGGTACGGCTCGACTGGCGTGTCGGCGCCGGCTTTCGGCAGAATCGGTTCGCGGGCGCCTTCTTCCTGGACGACGACGAAACGACCCCGGAGTTGGAGTACGTGGAGGCCACCAACTTCCAGGAGACAGGGCTGGAGACGACCGTGGTGGCGACCGTCCGCTATCGCTTCCTGCTCTACAACACGAACGTCGACGTGTTCAGCGACTTCGGGGCGCCCGAGCCGACGTTCGACTGGCGCAGCACGCTGAGTTGGCGGCTGACACCCGAGCTGTCGCTGGACTACAAGGTCGACCTTCGGCGGCTGCCGCGCGTGAGCGACATGAACCAGGTGGCCCAGCGGTTGCTGTTTCGCTACTCGATCGGCTCGTAGCGCTGGCCCACCGGGTCGGGGATCGGCTACCCTGCCGGCCATCAGCAAGGCGTTGGCGTGGGTCACCACGCGGTAGGGCGCGATTGCACTGAGCGCCCACTTCGTCAGCGTGTTTTCTCCCCGGCCTTCTTCGGATTCTTCGGATCATCCTCGGCCGGCACGCGGCCCGGCAGGGTCGGCCTCAGACGTTCGAAGACCGGGGGGGTTACCCGAGTCGCCGTCCAGGCGATGAGCACCAGCCCGGTCAGGGTCTCGACCACCACGAGAAGACGCCCGTTGCTGAGCGGGACGATGTCGCCGAAACCCAATGACGTGTAGACCCCGTGTAGACCGCGCCCGAGAAGTAGAAGACGTCGAGCAGCGTCGGCACGGGTACGGAGAGCTCCACGATGCCGCCTCGCAGCAGCAACAGCCAGCCGACCGCGAACGCGACCACCTCGATGACGTGCGCAACGAGCGCCAGCATCACCGCGAGGCGTCACCCCGGCGCGCCCCGACCCCGAGACGGCGCGGACCACCCTGGAAGCCAGCACGAGCAACTCATAGTGCAGACGGACCGACAGCAACGGCAACACCACGGCGGTAGTGACGAGCATGTCGCGTCAGGGAGGTCGTTACGGCCCCGGCGCCCCTGTTCCCGCCGCCGGAACGCACCGCAGCAGCCGCGAACGACCATCGCGCGCCCGGCATCGAAGGTACTCCGCAGCCGAATCCACCCGTGGCCGGCCGACGGCCGGCAGTTCGCGTTGCACCTCGCTCCCCGGCAGGTGTCAAGGGTGACGCCGACGCCCGGCTCCGCCGACGCTCTCGGCGGGCCGTGATACTCTAATCCGGGCGTCGGCGCAGACGCAGACACAGACACACTGACAACTCGCGCTCTCCTGCGCCGGTCGCGACCCTGCGCCTTCCGGGGCGATGATTGCCGTCACGCGTTCGACGACGAGCCTGTCGTCGAACGCGATCCGAACGCGGGTCCCGGCCAGTGACAGGGTCGACGCCGCCGGGTTCCTGGGAGGAGCGAATGACTCGACATCGCAGGGCTGTCGTGCCGGTGCTACTGAGCACCCTGATGGTTGCAATCGGGCTCGGTATATCCACGTTGGCGAGCTGGCTCGCGGACCACCCGAGCGCGGCGCTCGCGTCTCACGCTCCCGCGGTCCACACGATAGGAAGCGCGTGGCTGCACATCGGCGCCGCTCTGGTGTTCGTGGGCATCGCGAATCACGTCATAGCTCCATGGTTCAGCCTCCGGGACATCATTGATGGGGAAGGCGCGTTTTCGGGCTACAGCCCGTCCGAGCGTGCATCCCTCGCGCGCTCGTGGGCGATACTCGTCGCCGCGATGATTCTCGGTATCGCGTGGGCGGGGGTCTGATGGTCCTCCTCTTTCTGCTCCAGACGGCCGGCCTGATAGCCGTGTTCGACGCCGAGGTCGAGCGGGCCGGGATGACGCAACACCGCTCGCTGCTGGCCGCGCAGGTCGAGCAGGAGTCGGCCTGGGATTGCGAGGCCCGGTCGCGTTACGCCGCCGGTTGCGCCCAGTTCACCTCGCCGACATGGGGGCAGTACTCCGTCGAGGTCAGGCCGTCGTGCGAGGGTGTGCCGCGGACCGATCCGGCGTGCTCCTTCCGAGCGCAGTCCTTGTACATGAAGCGACTGCTCAACCTGTACCGCATGAGTGCTTCGCCACGCGAACAGGAGGCGTTGGCGCTTGCCGCCTACAACGGCGGACCCGGGTGGATTCGCCGGGAGAAACGGCGGTGCAAGCAGGACTCGCGCTGTTCGCCGAATCGCTGGTTCGGACATGTCGAGGACCACTGCCTTCGTGCCGAGCGGGCATGCCGCGAAAACCGGGAGTACCCCGTCAGGAACAGCCGGCTGGAACCCAACTACAGACGGTGAAGACCCGGTCGTCTGAGGTTCGACCGCCAGTCCGGTGGGGCCGGCCGCTCCGGCGCAGGCGATCGAGAAGCGCACCCTGGCGTCGGCGGCGATGGAAGCGGACGGCCAGGATTCGTGAGGGTGCGGCGGACCGAAGCCGCCGGCCGGGGTCGCAGTCGGCGCCGATCACGGAATCATCGTTGTGGATCTACATACGCCGTTTCTTCGGGGGTCAGTTTCGGTGTCGCCACGGGGCAGTCTTGAGTGTCGCTTGACAGGCGGCGACGGGCTGATTCGGCTCGAGGCGCCATTACATTGGCGACACCGATGCGCCCCTGGAACGTTCGTTGTTGAAGACTTCCGAGGAATGGGACGATGACGTCTGGGGAACGCCGGTCAGCGCTGCGCACGTGTCCCTGGCCGCGGCCGCGTTCTCGGCACGGCTGGTTCAACTCGCCACGAAGCTCGGTGCATCGCTCGACCACGATGAGAGGGAGACGTTCATGGCCGTCTGGAGCTACGCGGCCCACCTGATGGGCGTCCCCAAACCCCTGATGTTCCACAGCCAGGCGGAAGGACTTCGCCTGTATCGCGTCGCGACGACCTGCGAGCCGCCGCCTGACCTGGATGCGGTGGCCCTCGCACACTGCATCGTCAGCAGTGCGCCGGTGGTCGTCGGCGTCAACGAGCCAAGGGCGCGAGCCGCCTTCGCGCAGTACGTCTACGGGGTCTCGCGAGAACTGATTGGCGATACGGTGGCCGACCGGCTCCGGTTCCCCCCGAGGCGCTTGGGGCCGGCGCAAAAATAACTTCCTAGAAGTGCCTGTAGTCTCGCTATAGGGCACACCCGGTCCCGCAACGGTTGCGGCGTAGACAGTCCCGCCAAGGCAAAGGTTTTCTGGATCCCGGGGAGCAGATTCCGCCAGGTTTATGGCATAATTACGGACACTGGAATCCGCAATGGTGCCACAATGAGACCGACCGCGTTCTCCGCCGACACGATCAGCGCGTTGCTCCGCAAGCAGACCATCGCCACGCTGTCCGAGGTGATGACGGCCCTCGGTCCCGGCGCCAGCAGGCGCACCGCTTTTCGCAAGCTCAAGGACCTCGACGCACGGACCAGCTACTCGCATCGCGGCGGCTACTACACCCTCGACGCACTCGCCGACTTCGACGAGCACGGCTTGTGGTCCTTCGCCGGCGTCCGCTTCTCCCGCGCCGGCACCTTGGTCGCGACCGCTGAGTCGTTCGTCAACCACGCCCCGGCGGGACACTTCGTCGACGAGTTGGACAACTGCTCGCGGTCGGCACCCAGGACCCGCTGCGCAAGCTCGTCGGCGACGGGCGTCTGGTGCGGCACAAGCTCGCCGGCCAGTTCCTCTACTGCGCGGCCGACCGCGCGCACCAGACCCAACAACTGCGCGCGCGGCGCGTGTTGATGGCTACGCCCGGACTTGTACGGCCCCTGCCTGAGGCCGACCTGATGCCGGAGGAGCTGCGCGCCGCGATCGTGTTGTTCGCCAGCCTGCTCGACGAGCGGAAGCGGCGTCTGTTCGCCGGACTCGAAGCGCTCAAGTGCGGGTGGGGCGGCGACCGGCGCATCGCCCAACTGCTGGGCATCGACCCGTCGACGGTCGCCGCCGGCCGGCGGCAACTCGTCGAGCGCGACGTCGAGGTCGACCGGGTGCGGCGCGCGGGCGGCGGACGCCGACCGACGGAAAAAAAACGCCGGAAGTCATCGCCCACATCGAAGCACTGATGGACCACGAGACGGCTGGCGACCCGGTCCGCGGCTTGAAGTGGACACGCCGTACGACCGCCAAGGTCGCCGCCGAACTGTGCACGCTCGGCACCGGCATCTGCGCGCGGACCGTCGCACGGCTCCTCAAGAAGATGGGATTCTCGCTGCGGGTCAACCACAAGAAGCGTGCCGGCGCCTCGCATCCGAACCGCGACGACCAGTTCCAGCACATCGCCGAACTGCGCGAGCGCTGCGCCGTCGACAACACTCCGGTCATCAGCGTCGACACCAAGAAGAAGGAACTCGTCGGCGCGTTCCGCAATCCCGGCGCCAAGTGGGACCACAGCCCCGAACTGGTCAACGACCACGACTTTCCATCCGCGGCCGAGGGCCGCGCCATCCCCTACGGCATCTACGACCCGCGCGCCAATGCCGGCACCGTCTTCGTCGGCCAAACCGCCGACACCCCGGCCTTCGCCGTCGACTGCATCGAAAAGTGGTGGCGCACCGAAGGTCACAAGGACTATCCCGAGGCCGAAGCCCTGCAGATTCTGGCCGACGGGGGCGGCAGCAACAGTTGCACCGCGCGCGCCTGGAAGTTCAACCTGCAGCATCGCCTCTGCAACCGGCACGGCTTGCGCGTGACCGTGGCTCATTATCCGCCGGCCACGTCGAAGTGGAATCCCATCGAACACCGCCTCTTCTGTGAGGTCAGCAAGAACTGGGCAGGCCGTCCGCTGGACAGCTACGAGACCATCCTGAAATACCTGCGCACCACACGCACCGCCACCGGACTGCGCGTGCGCGCACACCTGGTGCGGAAGACCTACAAGACCGGCGTCAAGGTCACCGACGTGCAGATGCGGGAGCTACGCATCACACCGAACGGCTTCCTCCCCAAATGGAACTACACCATCGAACCCATGTAACGAAAAACGGAAGTTATTCTTGCTCCGGCCCTTGATGTCGATCCTGCAAGAGACCGTCCACGGCATGCGATCGAGCAGGACTATTGGAGAGGCACGATGCCAAAGAAGCAGATGCGGCGTGCGCTCCGGTCGAGCAACACTGTTGGCTCCTGCCGGCGGTGTTGGGCGGAAAAGGCCACGTCTCGGGCGCCGGTCTTCCAGAGCCGAAGCGAGTGTGCAGATAGGTCTCATTGAAACGGGATGCGCTCAGCCGAACGAAGAGCCAGCAGCTCGCGTCCGGACGACTCGGGCCACGACAGCGGCATGAGCGTAGTACGATTCCAGAAGTCTCACCATGGAGGTCCTCATTCAGGACGTCCGCTACGCCGTACGACAACTGCTGCGCCAACCCGGCACATCCATTGTCCAGGCTCTGACACTTGCTTTGGGGAATCGGCGCGTCGACTGCCATCTTCTCGGTCGTCGACGCCGCGATGTTGCGGCCGCTCCCGTATCCGAGCCCCGAGCAACTGGTTGTGGTCGACGTCGAGATCACCCCTCCGGACGGGCGTCCGTACCGACCGACGCCTTCGATGGCGGACATGCGCCTCTGGCAGCAGGCCGACGCGGTATTCTCAGCCGTCGCGGGCTCGGGCCAGGCCTTCCGCGGTCGGATCGTGGATGGTCCAGAACTGGCGCGCATCGAGGTCAGCCAGTTCACCGAGGCCTACCTGTCGATGCACGGGGTCACGCCGCTCCTCGGCCGGGACTTCACACGCGAAGACACCGAGTTCGACGCGCCCGCCGTCGCGCTCCTCGGTTACGGGTACTGGCAGAGCCGCTACGCCGGCCGGCGAGACGTGATCGGCGAGACGATGCGGCTGAATGATGGTGTGGCGACGATCGTCGGCGTGCTGCCGGCTTCGTTCGACGCGGGCATTCCGTTGGCGCGACCGTTGCGGATTCGCCCGGACGAGGTGTCGTTGCGCGGCACCGGCCGGGTGACCGTGTATGCTCGGTTGCGGCCCGGGGTAACGGTCGAGCAAGCCAGCGCGGACCTCTCGGCGCGCATGGCCAGTGAGCCGCTTCCTGAGGGTTCCACCCTGCCAGCTCGCGTCTGCGTCAGCTCCCGACTGGAGTCGGCCGTCAGCCGCTACCGAACGACGGTGAGCATCATCGCTGGCGCGGTCGGCCTGATTCTGCTGCTCGCGTGCGTGAACGTAGCGGCTCTGCTCCTGGCACGCGGCGCGGCGCGGCAGTCCGAGTTCGCGTTGCGCGCGTCCCTTGGTGCGGGGCGCCCCCGCCTGATCCGTCAACTCCTGACCGAGAACTTCGTGCTGGCGCTCGCCGGCGGTGGCGCTGGTGTCTTTCTGGCGTGGCTGTCCGTCGATGCGCTCGTTGCGAACATCCCGCTGTCGCTGCCGCCCAACACGCCGGTCACGCTCAACGGCAGGGTGCTCGCGGCCACCGTAACGTTGCTCGTGCCGACCGTGCTGTTCTTCGGGCTCGCCCCGGCGATGAGCCTGTCGCGGGTGCGGAATGCACCCGCCCTTGCACGTGGGGGGCGCCAGCCGGGCCCGTCGCTTACCCGGCGCGGCAGCCAGTTGCTGATCGCCACCGAGGTGGCGCTCGCCGTGGTGCTGGTCGCCGCCGCCGGCCTGATGCTGCGCAGCTTCGCCCGTCTGTCGGCCGTCGATCTCGGATTCGACCCGGACGCGTTGATCACGATGGAAGTGCTGCCCCTCGAACGGGGACCCCGCCGTCCACGAGTCCTACTACACAGCCCTGGTGCAGCGCCTTCGGACCACGCCAGGCGTGGCCTCGGTAGGTCTAGTGGACAACTTTCCACTCGGTGACGGAACCTCTCTCACGATCCTTCGCGGCAGCGGCGAGCCGACCTTCGCGAGCGTGTTCGCCACGCTGCCGGGCTACTTCGAGACGATTGACGTCGCGCTGAGAGCAGGACGCCTGCCCACAGACGCCGACTACGCGACCGGTTTTCGAGCGACGGTGATCAACGAGACGGCGGCGAGCGCGCTGTTCCCGGACGGGCCGGCCATTCGGACGGCAAGTGTCGCCCGCCGCTGGCGAGAGCCCGGAGTCCTGGATTGTTATGGGCGTGATCGCGGATCTGCGACATGGAGGTCCGCTTGGTCGCCGGAGCGAGAACTTTCCGCAAGTCTTCTTTCCGCTCAAGCCGACCGAGTTCGACTTGAACTAGGCCATGACGGTCGTGCTGCGACCCTCGGGCCGCACCCCGGATCTCGGCATCCGCCTACGCGAAGCGGCGCACTCGATCGGTCCACGCGTGCTCATCGAGCGCATTCGCACCGCGAACGACTGGTTCGCCGACGGCGTGGTCACGCCTCGTCGCCGCACCGTGCTGCTTTCGCTACTCGGGGGGCTCGGCCTGGTGCTCGCGCTCGTCGGGGTCTTCGGGATGACGGCGTACGCCGTGGAATGCCGCACCTCCGAGATCGGTGTGCGGATGGCCTTTGGCGCGCGACCGGGGCAGGTCGTGGCCACCATCGTGCACGATGCGGCAGTCCCGATCGTCATCGGCACGCTGCTGGGCCTCAGCGGCGCGGCATTCACCACTCAGGTGATCGAGAGCTTTCTGTTCGAGACGACGCCAACCGACGCGGCCACGTTTGCGGCGGTGGCTCTGACGTTGGTCGTCGTCGGCTGCCTGGCCGCGCTCGTTCCGGCGATGCACGCCGCGAGAGTGGATCCGGTCGCGTCGCTGCGCGCTGACTAGGTGACGACGGCCGATGTCATGGCGGTGGTGCTGCCCATCTGGACGAGCAAGCACGAGACCGCACAGCGCGTGCGCTGGCGCATCAGCACGATCATGAAGTGGGCCATCGCACAGGGCTACCGGAACGACAACCCGGCCGGCGACGCCATCGCGGCGGCGCTGCCGAAACGTTCCGTGAAGGTCCGTCACATGCCGGCGCTGCCGTACCGCGAAGTCCCGGCCGCGATCGCCGCCGTCCACGCGTCGCGGGGATGGATCGGCGCGAAGGCGCTCTCCGAAGGCGGGATCTCGAAGCTCGTTGACACTCGTCAAGCTGTTGGGCATTGCCGCCGTGCCGCATGGCTTCCGCTCGTCGTTTCGGGACTGGGCCGCGGAACAGACCAATCACCCGCGGGAGGTCATCGAGGCGGCGCTGGCGCACGTGGTTCAGAACCGCGTCGAGGTGGCCTACGCCCGCTCGGACCTGTTCGAGCGTCGGCGGGTGCTCATGAACGACTGGGCCGAGTACCTCGGCGAAGAGCGTGGACAGGTAGTGACGCTGCGTCGACGATGAACCTGCCGTTCTGCTCGACTGCCGCCGCGGCCATCGCCGTCGAGCACGCGACCCGCGACGTCGACGATTCGCGGCAACTCCCTCAGTCGTTTTCGAGGTCGCAGCGAAAACTGTAATGGCGTGCCCCTTCGGACTCTCATACAGAGAGCAAGGAGGGGCACCATGCACGCTTCCGCTGCCCAACGTCTCCCCGGCGGTCGTTGCGGCCATCCCATCCGCACGCTGTGCCTGCTCGCGGGAATCGACCTGCGACGCTGCTTCTGCGGGCGCTGCGTTGTGATGCCACGAAAGCGGGTGGTAGCCGTACGCGCAAGAGGCGCGCTGGCGTTCTGCTTTGGTCTGATCTGCGTGCCGGGGCCGGCCACCGCTCAGGCGGCCGGCAAGCTTGTCGCCGGGAACCCAGTGGACGCTTCCACCATCGTCGAGCGCGCCCTCGACGTGGCATCGAGGCAGTGGGACTCGGCGCTCGGCAGCTACTTCGAATACGTAACCGCCGGAACGGTCGAGTCGCTGGACGCAGACGGGAAGGTCACCCGTACCGAGACGAGCCGGCGCCGGCACTATCCACTCGAGGGTCACTTCTACTCGGAGCTCATCGGTCGTGATGGAGGTCCTCTCGATCGCGACGACGTGCGGGACGAGCAGGACCGGAAGGCCGAGTTCATCCGCGAAGCGCGACGGCACGCCGCACGCGGCGAGCGATACGAACCCGACGAGATGCACGTCGAGTTCGACCGCGAGTTGATGGATCGCTACCACACGACGCTGGTCGGGACGGACATCGTTCGAGGCAAGTCGTGCTGGGTGCTCCGCTTCGTGCCCCGAGCAGGCCGGTTGCCGGACAAACGCCGTATCGACAAGGCTCTCAACCGCTCGAACGGCCAGCTCTGGATCACACAGGACGACTACCGGGTGGTCCGCGTCACCTTCGAGATGCAGCGTCCCTTCCGCTGGCTGTGGGGTATCGCCGGCACGCTCCGTCATGCCACGGGCCAGTTCGATCTGCAATGGATCCGACCGGATCTCTGGACGCTTGCGCATTCCCGGATCGAGTTCGACGCGAAGGTGTTGTTCGGCATGAAATCGGTCCGCCGTCGCGTTCGGAGCGAGTTGGTCGAATACCAAGCGCTGGAGGCCGAAGCTCCCTGACGGCACGAACGCCCGCTGCTCGAACTTCATGCACCGGGCAAGCGTCTACCTCCCGGCCAAGCCATCCGCGGCGGCGCTGCCGAAGCGTCCCGTGAAGGGTCCGCCACATGCCGGCGCTGCTGTACGGCGATGTCTCCCCCGGCGATCGCCGTCGTTTCGAGGTCGCAACGGAACTGTAATGGCGTGCCCCCTCGGACTCTCTACTACAGAGAAGGAGGGTGTCATGCACGCATACGCTTCCCAACGGTACCCGAGCGGTTGCTGTGGCCATCTCATCCGCAGGCGGTTCCTGCTCGCCGGAATCGACCTGCGGCGCGGCTTCTGCGGGCGCTGCATTGCGGCCCGTAGCGGTTTCTTCCGTCGCACGCGATCCCAGGTCCTCAATGAGCGGGTCAAAACCGGCCATTTATGGGCGCCTCAAAACCGGCCATTTCCGACGGCCCGAGACTGGAGTCGAGATCTACTTCACGGCGTCCTCTGTTGGCAAGGTGTTTGCCGGCGCGCTAGCCGTCACGCCCGAAGCCTCTGGGCAGCTCGACAGCCCCTCCAGTACCGACAGATCCAGATCGCAGACCTGCTCGGGCAACTCCGCAGTCGCGGAGCCGGCCAGCGATTCCGGCAACGCGTCCCGCCACTCCCGGTACTGTTCCTGCAACTCCAGGAGCGTCTGCACGGCGTCGTTCCACTGCTGTGGCCGCGACTCCGGTCCGCTGGCCGACGGTACCGGATCCGGGATTCGCCGGCCTTGCGCCGCTCCCGATAACGTGCCTGCCGTTCCGCGTTCGTCAACGCCACACGACCATCCTGCACCGTTACGTAACGGAGCGAGGAGGAGGCGGTCGGCCGAGCGTTCGAGGCGCAAGCGTGGCGACAGACCCACCGCTCGGTTGTCATCGGCATCGGTGTATGCGTGCGCGTTGGTCCGCGACAGCGTGCGCGAGGTAATGCTCCGAGCGGAGGGAGGGCCTTGTCTGGTCTGGTCTCCCGGGTAGAGGTTCCGAGCCGGACGTCGGTGTTGGTCATGCCCGGCCGGGTTACCCTCGCGAGACGGAACGGCCGGGCTGGGCCGGAGGGTGTGGTCGACGACGACGAGCGGGAAAAGGGCGTTCCGTCGAGCGACCACTCGAGTGTCGCGGAAGGCTCGTCTGGCGCACGCGGTGCCCGTGGAAACGATCGCTGGCGGTTGTTGCGCCAGGCGAGCCTGGAGGCGGCGCTCTCGCGCGCGCGGACCACGTCCGGATGGGCGTTGACGCTCGGCCGCGCGCGAATCCTCCGCTCCGCTGTGTTCGGACTGCGGCCCGGTGCGAAAGCGCCGGATGCGCCACCGACTCCCCACCGGTTACGCACCTCCCGTCGACTCTACCAAGGTGGTCCGCACGCGGGTGCGCCAGCTGCGCGGCCCGCACTTGAGCACGTGCGCGTGATGCAGGAGCCGGTCGAGCAGCGCGGTGACCGCGGCGGTGTCGCCGAGCAGCTTCCCCCACTCGTCGACCGGGCGGTTGGAGGTGAGCATCGTCGAGGCCCGCTCGTAGCGGCGCATGATGAGCTCGAGCAGGTCCTCGGCGGCGGTGTGGGGCAGCTTGCGCATGCCGAGGTCGTCGATGATGAGCAGGTGCGCACGGGCCAGCTCGGCGAGGTATTCCTTGCGGGTCTCGGCCAGCGTCGCCTCGGCGAGTTCTTCGAGGAAGGCGTGCGTTTCCCGGTAGAGGACGCGATAGCCCTGCTGGATCGCGGCGCGTCCGATGGCCTGGGCAAGGTGACTCTTCCCGGTACCGGGTTGGCCGATCAGGAGGACGTCCTCGCGCTTTGCGATGAAGCGTGCGGTGGCGAGCTCGAAGACGAGCGCGCGGTTGATCTTCTTGTTGAAGTCGAAGTCGAAGCTGTCGAGCGAGCGGTCCGGGTCCCGGAATCGGGCCTGCTTGTGCCGGCGGGCGAGCAGGCGGTCCTCGCGGCGCTGGAGCTCGTCGGAGACGAGCGCGGCGAGCAGGTCGATGGGGGCGAGCTGCTCGGTCTGGGCCTGGAGCAGGCGCGTCTCGAGGACGTTTGCCATGCCGGAGAGGCGCAGCTTGCGCAGCGCCTTGTCGAGTTCGACGAGATTCATGAAGGGTCTCCTGTTCTGCGGTCGATCAGATCGCGGTAGACGGTCAGTTCGCGGATGAGCGGGTCGACTTGGCGCAACGACAGCGGCGGCGCGCCGGGGTAGCGGTCGAGGTAGCGCTTCAGGAAGCGGTAGGTGGGCACGCCGAGTTCGAGCGCGGCGGTGGCGGCGTGTTCGACGACGGCGGGACTGTGCTTCCTGGCGAGCGAGAGGACGCCGAGGATGCGGCGGACGCCGGCGGCGCCCTCATGGCGGTGGATGTGGTCGCAGACGGCGGAGATGGCGGGACCGGCCCGCTTGGCGGCGGCGAGCAGGGCCAGGGTCTTCGGCGGGGTGCGGGTGGGCCGGTCGTCGTCGGCGATGCGATGCCAGCCGCGCTGCGTGCGCAGGTGCTCGCGCAGCAGTTGGCCGTTGCTCGGGTCGAGGAGGCGGACGTGGATGTCGTCCCACTGCACGTCGACACGTCGACCGATCCAGCCGGGCGGCGCCGAGTAGTAGGCCGAAGCTACCTCGACGCAACCGTCCAGATGCACACTGCGGCGGCCGTACTGGTAGTAGCGGAACGGCTCGAGGGGCAACGGGCCGAGCGCGGGGCGTTCTTCCTCGAACATGGCGGCGACCTGGCGCTTGGTCGTACCGTGGATGCGGGTGTCGGCCCAGCGCTGCTCCCAGCGGTCCAGGTACGCCTGGCCGTCGTCGAGATGCTCGAAGCGGAGACCGCGCAGCGGCGTTTTCTGGGCGTGACCGACGCTGGCTTCGACTTTGCCCTTCCGATCGGGATCGCGGACGCGGCACGGCAGGGCGACGACGCCGTAGTGGGCGAGCACGTCGCGATAGAGCGGATTCAGCGTCGGGTCGTAGATGTCCGGGGTGAGGACGCCCTCCTTGAGGTTGTCGAGGACGACGACGCGTACGGTGCCCCCCAGGCGACGGAACGCGCGCTCGTGCAGCTCGGCCCAGACCTGTGCGCTGGAACGGTGAACCAGCAGCCGGACGGCCTTGCGCGAGTAGCCCAGGGCGAGGACGAAGAGCCGTGTCCGGCGGTACTTGCCGGTGTCCGGGTCACGGACCATCGGCCCCTCCCCGTAGTCAACCTGTGCTTCTTCTCCGCGGTCCGTGGTGATGACCGCCCGGGCCTCGACGGCGGGCTGCTGCCGGACGGTCGAGACGAAGCGCCGCACGCTCGTATAGCTCGCCGGGAAACCGTGGTCGTCGACCAGGTCCTGCCAGACGGCCATGGCGTTGCGGCCGCGGCTGAGCGCGTCGACGATCAGCTCGCGGTACGGCTCGCACGCGCTCGCCTGTGGCGCTCGACTGGGCCGCTGCGCGGGGACGGGCGCGTCGGCGTCGGCGCCCTTGCCGGCGGCCGTGACCGGCAAAGAGTCGGTGGGCGCCTCCGGCGAAATGGCCGGTTTTGCCGGGCGAGCGGGAGGCCGGCCACGACCCCGCACGGTCAGGCCGGCTGCCTTCAGGTAGCTGCTGGCGGTCTCGCGCCGGACCCCGGTGGCCTCTTCGATCCGCCGCAGCGACCAGCCGAGGCGCCCCAGCGCGAGAACCTGTTGTCGTTTCTCTTCCTTCAAGACGTTGCTCATGCCAGCAGGAACGTCGTGTTCCAGGCCGGCGTCAACGTCTCGGGCCGCTATCGGAAATGGCCGGTTTTCAGCCGCCCACTAATGGCCGGATTTGGGCGCCCACCGAGGCCCAGGTCGGCCGCCAAGTCTACTCCGACGTACACCTGCTCGGCATCCGCACCAGCCACCGCTTCGCCTTCGAGATACCGCAGATCGCGCCGCTCCTGTCGGCGGGAGCACTCGATACGGCGGACGCTCAACGGCGGTGTCAGGTCAGGGATCCGCGTTCGCTGCCACCGGCCCACGTGCTCCGGCGCGCACCCGTGACGTCGTACTGACCGTGATCCGCGCGACGACGGCCGGCGACGGCGGACATGGCCGTTGCCGTGGCGCCTCGGGGTCGCTCCGCGGAATCTCGACGGGCGGACGGAGGACCTACGGCGACGCGCCGGAAGGCGGCTGGACCTTCGGAGCCTGGAGCGACTCCACGAGCCGGCGGCGCAGACGGTTGTGAGCCCGGTGCAGGCGCACCGCCACGTTGGATCGGGAAATGTGCAGCTCACGGGCGACCTCGGCAACGGGGCGTTCGTCGACATCCCGCAGAAGCACTACCTCGCGGTACGTCGGGGGCAGTTGGTCGATCGCCTCCAGCAGCATCCGCAGCAACTGACGCCGTTGCAGAGCCTCGTCCGGACTCAGGGCGTCGGTAGCGCGTTCGACGGGTGCGACCAACGCCGCGCGGTTCTTCCCCGCCGCCCGGTGACCTGCTTCGTGACGCACGATGGTACCGACCCAACCGCACGCGGGAGGCGCGCCTCGATACTGGTAGAGCTTCTCCAGCACGATGATCCAGCTGTCCTGCAGAGCATCCTGTGCGGTCGCATCGTCACCGGCGATCCGTCGGGCCATGGGCAAGAACCGCGCCGTGCAGCACCGGAGCCACGCCTCATGATCGCGGTCGAGCAGCGGACACCGAGCCGCTTCCCCGATGCCGGGAAGCCTTGCCACCTTGCCCATCCGTAGAGATTCTGCGGGCGCCGGATACGGATCGTCAACAGGCCGCGTGCAATCAGAGAAGCACCTCCCCCCCACCGGCGCCGCGGCGACCCGTCGAGCGGCTCGCCGGGCAGGTGACGAGCTTGACCGAACACTACCGGCTCCGGGTCGCGTGGGCGGTCACATAGTCCTTGCCCTGCCGCGGCACGTCGAGTTCTGCATCCTTGAGGGCGGCGACGACATCGGCGCGGCCACGGACGACGCCGTGCTCGACGCGCTGCATCAGGTAGTCCCGGATCAACTCGCTCAGGTCCGCTTCGACTGACAGCCCGGACCCGCAGCTTCGCCGCGTCGATGTAGGCGCGATGTCCAGGTTGCTGCGCTCTGGCCCGCGCCGGGTCGTCGGGCCGGCTCCAGCCAGGCTCGTGGTTGAAGGCGTCGCGCAACGGACCGAAGGTCTTCTGCCAGCCGGCCGGCGCGATGTTGAGGCTCTTGCCCGTCTCCAGGTCGCACCGGGCGGCCAGGACGTGTACATGCACGCCGCCGCCGCGCTCGCGGTGCTCGACCGCCGTCCACGCGTAGCGGTCCGCTTCGAGCCCCGCCCACGCTGTACGCAATGGGCATCCCTCTGCGGGCGGGCCGCTGGTTCGACGCGCGCGACGACGCAGAACAGCCGTCCGTGGTAGTCATCAACGAGGCGCTGGCGCGGCAGCACTGGCCGGATACGGACCCGGTTGGCCGGCGCGTGTCCCTGTCCGTCGTGTTCAGGGGAGACATCAACGCAGAGATCATCGGCGTCGTGGGCGAGATCCGCCCTGGGGGCTACGACACTCCCCCGCGCGCGGAGCTGTTCGTCCCGCACGCGCAGGTCCCGGACGGCTCGATGACCTACGTCGTGCGGACAGCCGGGGATCCGGGGGCCAGCGTCGCGGCGATCCAGGATGTCGTCTGGGACGCCGACCCGTTGCAGACCTTCTACAGCGTCGCCACCGTCGAGCAATTGTTGTCAGACACGCTTGCGGCGCGACGGTTCACCACGACCTTGCTGACGCTGTTCGGCGTGGCGGCCCTGGTGCTGGCCACCCTCGGCATCTACGGCGTGATCGCGGTCGCCACGGCGCAACGGACCCGCGAGATCGGCCTGCGTCTGGGGATGGGCGCCGAGCCCCGCCACGTCGTGGGGATGGTCGTCCGCGGGGCCATCGGTCTGGCCGGCACGGGTGTGTTGATCGGCCTGCTGGCGTCCCTGTTCGTCTCGCGCTTCCTCAGCAGCCTGCTCGTCGATGTCGCGCCCTTCGACGCCGCGACGCTGGCCGCCGTGTCGGCGCTGCTCCTGCTCGTGGCTGCCGGCGCCGCCTATCTGCCCGCGCGGCGCGCCGCCCGCGTCGACCCGCTCGCCGCCCTGCGGATGGATTAGGCGGACTCGGTCGTCACCGACCTCGTTTGACCTCGCCGGGTTGGGTGCCGCGCCCTATACCTTGACAGTCCATGGGAACCGTCTATACTTAGACAACGTATGCATAGATAGGAAGGGGGAGGTAAGGCATGGTCCAGCGGAATCCGGAGATGTTGCGGGGCACGGTCGAGTTGCTGATCCTGACGACGCTGCGTGGCGGTCCTCGCCACGGCTTCGGCATCGCGCGCTGGCTGGAGCAGACGTCTGATGACGAGCTGCAACTCGAGGAAGGCTCGCTCTACCCGGCGCTGCACCGCATGGAGCGGCGCGGTTGGCTGGAGTCCGAATGGGGGATCTCGGACAACAACCGGAAGGTGAAGCTCTACCGGCTGACGTCGCGCGGCCGAGCTCGGCTCCAGAGCGAGACCGAGGGATGGGCGGCATTCGCGGCGGCCATCGGCAAGGTGCTGCAGGCGGCGGAAGCTGTCTAGCGGAGGTCTGCAGATGGGGCGAACACCGATGTGGCGGCGCTATCTCCGGTTCTGGGGATCCGACGTTTCCGCAGACGTCGATGCGGAGCTCGACCATCACCTGGGGGAGCTTGTCGAGCTGCTCGTGCGCGAAGGCCACCGCCCGGCCGAGGCCAGAGCGGAGGCCGAGCGGCGCTTCGGCGACTACGCGGAGGTCAAGGAGGCATGTGTGGACATCGATCAGTCGTGGGAACGGCAGCAACGGTGGCAACGGCTCCTGGCCGATTTCTGGCAGGACCTTCGGGTCGGCGCCCGCACGCTCGCGAAGAACCCCGGGTTCGCGATCTCGGCCGTCCTCGTCCTGGGTCTCGGCCTCGGCGGGGCGACCGTGATGGTGAGCGTGATCAACGCAGTCTTCATTCGCCCGCTGCCATTCCCGGAGCCGGATCGGATCGTGAGCGTGGTTCGCTACGACTCCCGGTTCAGGGGAGCGAACGAGTTCCACCCACAACGAAACGTCGCCGTTCTTCGCGACCGCAGCAAGGCCTTCGAGGCGCTCGCCGGCATCGGCATCAGCCCGGGGATCAACCTCGTCAGCCAACACGGGTCGACGTTCATTTCCAGAGTCGAGGTGACCGCAGATTACTTCCAGGTCTTCGAGGTCGCGCCACGGCTGGGACGGGCCTTCTCGCGCGACGATGAGGTCGATCCATCCACGGTGGTGCTCAGCCACGACGTCTGGGCCGGTCATTTCGGAGGCGATCACGGCATCATCGGTCAGGTCGTACGGCTCGGTGGCCGGCCCCACACGGTCATCGGGGTGATGCCGTCGGGCTTCTGGTCGTTCGAACAGGCGGATGCCTGGACGCCGTTCCGCCCCGATCCCAGCGGGGGCGACCAGAACTATCGGCTGATTGGCCGGCTCGGGGCGGGATGGACTCCGGCGCAAGCGCAGGCGGAGCTGCGGGCCGCAAGCACTGACCTGCAGGCCGACCTGCGGGACCCGCGCGACGAAGCACGGCTCGACGTGCAGTCTTATCGTGACTCCGTTGCGGCCGGGACCGGCGGCCTCGTCTGGTCCCTGACCGCCGCTGTCGGCGCCATCCTCTTGCTGGTCTGCGCCAACGCGGCGGGGCTGCAGGTGGCCCGCACCGTGGGACGTCGGCAGGAGCTGGCCCTCCGGGCGGCGCTCGGCGGGCTTCGCGGGCGGCTGCTTCGGCAGCTCCTGACCGAGAGCGTGTTGCTGGCCGCGGCCGGAGGGGCGGTCGGCGCCCTGGCCGCAGCAACGGGCGTTTCGGGGTTGGTTGCGCTGCGGCCGCGTCTTGCGATCTGGGACATCACCGTCGACGCGCCGGTACTGTTCGGGACGGTCGCGATCGCGGTCGTGACCGGCGTGCTCTTCGGGTTGCTGCCGGGCGCGCTGGCAGTGCGCACCGAGGCTGCGGACACACTTCGCGGCGGCCAGTCGCGCAGCGTGACCACGGCCCACGCGTCCTGGATGCGGCGGTCGCTGGTAGTCGCCCAGGTCGCCCTCTGCACGATGCTGTTGGTTAGCGCCGGCGTGTTTCTGCGTACGTTCGCCGGACTCAGCACGTCGGATCTCGGGTTCGATCCGGCCAACGTGCTCACGGCCCGCGCGTCGCTGGAAGGACCCGCCTACGGGTCACGCGACGCCGTTGCGGCACTCTATCGGCGCACGTTGACGGAACTGGCGCAGCTGCCCGGGGTCGAGGCTGCCGCCGTGGCGAACAACCTGCCGGTCGAGCGTGGTCTGCAGATGCTGCTGCTGCAGAGACCCGACAACCGGATGGAGCCCGCGGAAGCGGACTGGCGCTACGTCGCGGGCGACTATCTCGATGTCCTGCGGATTCCACTGGTGGCCGGCCGGGCGTTCAGCGCGGCCGACCACCGCGCCGCCGCACCACCGGTGGCGCTGGTCAACGAGATGTTCGCCAGCCGGTTCGGGGGCCGGGCCGTCCTCGGCACACGCCTGCAGATGACTGCCGTCGACGTGGGCGACCAGGTGCGCGAGGTCGTCGGCATTCTCGGAGACGTACGAACGCGCGGCGTGACTGCGACCCGGCCGACCGTCTTCGTGCCGGTCGAGCAGGTGCCGGATGACCTGCTCGCGGAAGCCCACGGGTTCTTCCAGATGAACTGGGTGCTACGTACTCGACAGGGCGCGACCGGTCTGGTCCGGTCTGTCGAGCGGGTGATCGGCGAGGCCGATCCGCTGCTTCCAATCACCGCGATTCGCACGATGGACGAGGTCGTCGGCGCAGCGATCGCCGCGACGCGCTCCCGCACGTTCCTGCTGGGTCTGTTCGCCGTCGCGGCCCTGACGCTGGCAGCCGCGGGTCTGTACGGCTTCGTCGCCTACACGGTGGCGCAGCGGACGAAGGAGATCGGCATTCGTCTGGCGCTGGGCGCTTCGCGCGGACGGGTCACGGCTCGCCTCGCGCTCCAGGGGGTCGTGCTCTCGGCAACCGGAAGCGTGCTGGGAGCAGGCGCCGCGGCACTCTTCACAGTGGCGCTGCGGCGCATGACGCCCGACGCGCTGCCGCTCGATTCGTGGACGGTCGCCGGTGTCGTGTTCGTCCTCGGCGCAGTCAGCATCGCCGCTACCGTGGTTCCGGCGGTCCGCGCGACGCAGGTCGATCCGGCGACGACACTCCGGGCGGAGTGACATCGCACACGCGAGAGGGACTGACTTGTGTCCCCTTGCTTACCGAGATAAGCCGTGATAGCCTGCAAACGGTAACCGAGAGGAGGTCCTCATGGACATCGCACGCCCCGATCTCGCCCGGAAGAAGCAGATGCGACACAGCCTCTACAGCGTTTCGGCGCTCATCGTGGTCGCCCTGGTCACGGTGGGGGTCTCGCGGCTGGAGCCGGCGGCGCCAAGTGTCGATCGCGACACCGTCTACCTGGACATCGTGCAGCGCGGCCTGATGGTGCGGCAGGTGCGCGGCACCGGGACCCTGGTCCCGGAGCGGATCCGCTGGATCCCGGCCACCACCGACGGCACCGTCGAGCGGATCCTCATCCGGCCCGGCGCCCTCGTCGCGCCCGACACCGTGATCCTGGAGCTGAGCAATCCCGAGCTGGAGCAGTCCACGCTCGAGGCGCGGCTGAATCTCAAAGCGGCCGAGGCGCGCTACAGCAACCGGCAGGTGGAGGTGGAGCGCGATCTCCTCGACCAGCGAGCGACGCTCGCCACCACCGAGGCGCAACTCAAGACGGCCCGCCTGCAGGCGGACGCCGACGATCAGCTCTTCACCCAGGGCCTCGTCTCGTCGCTCCAGCTTCAGCAGTCCCAGTCGGCTGAACAGGAGTTCGATACGCGCTACGCGCTCGAGCAGGAACGGCTGCGGATGGCCACCGACACCGTCGAGGCACAGCTTGCGGTCGAGCAGGCCGAGGTGGACCGCCTGCGGACGCTGTACGAGCTGCGGCAACGGCAGATGGCCGACCTGCACGTGCGGGCCGGGATGCCCGGCGTGCTGCAGCAGGTGCCGCTCGACGAAGGGCAGCGCATCTCCACAGGCACCAACCTGGCGCGGGTGGGCGACCCGACGGTGCTCAAGGCCGAGCTGCGCATCGCGGAGACGCAGGCCAAGGACGTTCAGATCGGGCAGTCGGCCACCATCGACACCCGCAACGGCGTCATCCCGGGGCACGTCACGCGCATCGACCCGGCGGTGGAGAACGGGACGGTGACGGTGGACGTGGCCTTGGACGGGGCCCTGCCGCGCGGCGCCCGCCCGGACCTGACGGTGGACGGCACCATCGAGCTGGAGCGGATGGACGACATCGTCTTCGTCGGCCGGCCGGTGTTCGGGCAGGAGGAGAGCGTGGTCAGCCTGTTCAAGGTGGAGGAGGACGGTACGCACGCATCACGCGCGCGCGTGAGTCTGGGCCGGGCCTCGGTCAACACGATCGAGGTGCTCGAGGGTCTGCAGCCGGGCGACCAGGTGGTTCTGTCCGACATGTCGACCTGGGATCAGTTCGACCGGGTGCGCATCGAATAGGGCCGCTCTGCCGCGTCGGGCAAAGGGGCGAGGTCACTTGTGAACGGAGGGAGGGAGGTCGAGATGAGCGAAGCGTCAGCCCTGATTCAGTTGGAGAACGTCTCGAAGATCTTCTACACGGACGAGGTCGAAACGCATGCCCTCGACGGCGTCGATCTGTCCATCCACCCTGGCGAGTACGTCGCCATCTCGGGTCCGTCGGGTTGCGGCAAGTCGACCCTGCTGTCGATCCTCGGCCTGCTCGACTCGCCCACCACGGGCGACTACACGCTGAACGGCCAGCCGGTGGCGCAGCTCAGCCAGGCCGAGCGGGCGCGGACCCGTAACCGGGAGGTCGGGTTCATCTTCCAGAGTTTCAACCTGATCGGCGACCTGACGGTCTACGAGAACGTCGAGCTGCCGCTGACCTACCGCGGCATGCAGCGGGCCGAACGCCGCGAGCGGGTGACCGAGGCGCTCGAGAAGGTGGAGATGGCCCACCGCGCGCAGCACCTGCCAAGCCAGCTCTCCGGGGGGCAGCAGCAGCGCGTGGCAGTGGCGCGGGCGGTCGCCGGCCAGCCGTCCATCCTGCTGGCCGACGAGCCGACGGGCAACCTCGACTCGAAGAACGGCGATGCGGTGATGGGACTGCTGCAGGCGCTGCACGACGAGGGCTCGACCGTCTGCATGGTGACCCACGACCCGCGCTACGCGGAGCACGCCAGGAGGGAGATTCACCTGTTCGACGGGAGGTGCAGCCCGCATTCCACCGCCGCGGCACGCGAATAAGGACACCCCACTACCGGGTTGGACTTCCAGATTGGAGGGTGATCGTGTCCACTCATCTTCGTGTCTTCGCATTCGGGCCACTCATGGCCGGTCTGCTGCTTGCGGCGGCGGCGCGGGCGACGCACGCCCAGACCTTCGACGCGGTTGCCGGCGAGAGGGTTGCCGGCGTCGGCTGGCAAGCGACCCCGTCCGGCCAGCCGGCCCGCCGCTTCGACCTCGCGCTCGACGATGCGGTCCAGCGCGCTCTCGAACGCAACCTCGACATCGCCGTCCAACGCATCGACCCGCTCGTGCAGGACATGGTGGTCGCCACCGCCGGCGCGGCGTTCCTGCCGTTCGCCTCGTCCGGCTTCTTCCTCAACCAGGCCACCCTTCCCAACCGCTCGATATTCGACGGCGGCGGGCTTCGCGGCCAGCCCATCGTCAACGACCGGGGCAGCTACGACCTCGGGATCGGACAGCAGGTCAAGTGGGGCGGCGGCCGGTACGACGTCACCTGGGACAGCTCGCGGTGGGAGTCGACCAACATCTTCTCGACCTTCAACCCGAGCTTCGGCGCGAACATGACGCTGCAGTACACGCAACCGTTGCTGCGCGGCTTCCGGACCGATTCGCGGCGCACGCAACTGGTCGTCTCGCGCATCAACCGGGACATCTCCGACATCGACCTCGAGGAGACCGTCGTCAACACGCTCGCCAGCGTGAGACTGGCCTACTGGGATCTGGTCTACGCGCGCGCCGCCGTGGGCGTGCAGCGGCAGGCGCTGGCCTTGGCCGAGCAGCTCGTGGCGGACAATCGGGCGCGCGTCGACGTCGGGACGATGGCGCCGATCGACGTCGTGCAGGCGCAGTCGGAAGCCGCGGCGCGCCGCCAGTTGCTGGCGCTGGCTGTCGAGACGCAGCGCACCTCCGAGCTGGCCCTGAAGGAGCTCATCGTGGGGGGCACCTCGGAGGAGTTGTGGGAGGCCGAGATCCACCCCACGGACCAGCCGAGGATGGAGGCGGCGCCGATCGATCTGCAGGAAG
Source organism: Vicinamibacterales bacterium (assembly GCA_963662835.3). Taxonomy (GTDB): domain Bacteria; phylum Acidobacteriota; class Vicinamibacteria; order Vicinamibacterales; family UBA8438; genus WTFV01. Next base: position 1,295,326 of record CAXXVU020000002.1, on the reverse strand, counting down.
CGATCCGCGGGGCGCTCGACCGCCGCACCGACGTCTCCCGCGCGCGACGCCAGCTCGACGTCAACGAGGCGACCGTCGACAATCTCCGCAACAGCACCCTGCCCGCGCTCGACCTGGTCGGCAGCTACCAACTGACCGGTCAGGGCGGTCCCCGGCTGCTCCCCGCGGGGAACAGCTTCGAGGACATCTTCGGCGGCGCCGGCGGTGTGATCCCGGGGGGCTACCGGACGCGCTTCACAGCATCGCCAATGCCGACTACCCGATCTGGAGCGTCCAGCTGCGGATGACCTACCCGCTCGGTCGAAGCGCGGACCGGACCGCGTACGAACGGGCCCGGCTGGAGCTGCAGCAGAACCGCGCGCAGATTCGCCGCATCGAGTTGCGGATTGCCAGTGAGGTCACCAACGCCGCGCTGCGCATCGAGTCGATCCGCGAGCGCATCGAGGCGGCGACGGCATCGCGGGAACTGGCGGAAGAACAGCTCCAGGCGGAGGAGAGCAAGTTCGAAGTCGGCCTGTCGACGAACTTCTTCGTCCTGCAGTCGCAACGCGATCTGGCCACGGCACAGGATGCCGAGCTGCGCGCGATCCTCGACTACCAGCGGGCGCGGATCGAGTTTGAGCGGACGCAGCGCGCTTCTCTCGGCGCCGCCGGCATCGCCGTCGTCAGCGGCGCGATGGGCGGGGGACCCGTGGGCCCGACCACGGCCTCGGGATCGGGCGGCGGATGGAGCAGATAGGAGGTCGAGATGGTCGAGATGCCTTTCTTCGCCACGCTGTGGACCCGATGCCGCCATTTCCTGCGCGGTCTGTTCCGTCGCGATCAAGTCGAGCAGGAGCTCAGAGAGGAACTCGACGACCACATGAACATGCTGGCCGAGCAGAAGATTGCGGAGGGGATGTCGCCGCACGCGGCGCGGCGCGCCGCCCGCCTGCAGCTCGGCGGGGTCGACCAGGTGACCGAGCAGGTTCGGGACGTCAGGCTCAGCGCATGGGTCGGCTCGGTGGCCCGTGAGTCCAGGCGGTGCTTCCGATCGCTGGTGCGCAATCCGCTCTTCACGGGGACTGCCGTACTGACCGTCGCTCTCGGCATCGGGGCCAGCGTCACCGTCTTCACCATCGTCAACGCGGTGCTGCTGCGTCCGCTGCCGTTTCCCGACGCCGATCGGCTGGTGGTGCTCAAGTACGCCGCCCCGGGGTTCGGCGGGAGCCGGGGTGGCATCAGCGAGAGAATCTCCGGCCCGCTCTACTTCCTCTATTCCGATGAGAGCCGGGCGCTGGACGGCGTGACGGCGATTCAGATGAGCAACGCGAGCTTCACCGACGCGGAGAACCCGCAACGCGTGCTGACCTCGGATGTCACGGTGTCGTTCTTCGACATGCTCCGGACGCCGCCGCGTCTCGGTCGGGCCTTCAGCCAGCGAGACGAGCGAGAGGACGCAGAGCCAGTGGTCCTGCTCAGCGACGCGGTGTGGAGAACGCGTTTCGGCGCCGATCCGGACGTGGTCGGCCGCCGCGTCGATATCGACGGCTCGCGAACAGAGGTCGTGGGGGTGATGCCGCCGGGCTTCACGTTTCTGTGGCCGAACATCGCTCTCTGGCGACCGCTGCGGCTCGACCGCGAGACCGTGCAGCTCGGTAACTTCTTCCACATGGGGGTGGCCAGCGTCGCGGACGGCTTCACGCTGGAGCAGGCTGAGGCGGAGCTCGGCGCCATGACGTCGGATCTGCGTGCCGTCTTTCCGGACCAGAACGCCGCGCCGACGCTGGCCGAGGCCGGCTTCAGGCCGGTCATCGTTCCTGCTCGCGAGCACCTGGTCGGCGACATCGGCGCGACGTTGTGGATCCTGCTCGCCGCCGTCGGGTTTCTGCTGCTGATCGCCTGCGCCAACGTGGCCAACCTGTTTCTGGTCAAGTCCGATGCGCGTTACAACGAGTTCGCGATCCGGTTCGCGCTCGGCGCACGGCGCGGGCATCTGGCGGGATCGGTCTTCCTCGAGAGCATGGCGCTCGGTCTGGCAGGCGGCCTCGTCTCGGTTCCACTCTCCCTGCTGGCCGTGCGGCTGCTGGTGCGCTGGGGCCCTCGGGAACTGCCGCGCCTGCAGGAGATCTCGGTTGACAGCTCGGTGTTGGCCTTCGGCGTGGCGGTCTCGGTTCTTGCGGGGTTGCTGCTCGGCTTGCTGCCCGCGTGGCGCACGACGGCGGTCGCGGCATCCGCCGGCCTGACCGCGGGCGCGCGCGGCGCCACCGACGGACGCAAGCGGCTGAGTGCGCGACGCGGGCTGGTCACGGCGCAGATCGCGCTCGCCCTCGTGCTGCTGATCGGCGCCGGGCTGGCGACGCGGTCTTTCCAGAGGCTGGTGGCCGTCGACCCCGGATTCGACCCGGTCGATGCGCTGACCTTTTCCGTGGCGCTCCCCGAGCGCGCCTACGAGCCGGTTGCACAGCTCAACTTCCAGCGCGCCCTGCTCGATCGCCTGCGCGGCCTGCCCGGGGTCGTGGGAGCAGCGGCAACGAACGGGATTCCACTGGCGTTCTTCCCCCGCGCCTCGGATCATCGTTTCGAGCGCGGCGCGCTGGCCGAGGTCGACGTGCCGCGGGTGCTCCGATGGAAGCAGATCGCACCGGGCTACTTCGACGCCATGCGCATCGATTTTCTCGAAGGCCGAGACTTCGACCCTCTCGACGAGGAACGCGGAGAGCGCGCTGTCATCGTGTCACGTTCGTTCGCGCGGCAAGCGTGGCCGGGAGGGAACGCGCTCGGACAGGGAATCCGATCGGGCGGGATGCCGCCCGTGGACGGTGACGGCTGGTTCCGCGTCATCGGGGTCGTGGACGACGTCCACGAGATTGGACTCCACATCGATCCGCCGCCGATGGCGTACTACCCGCAGGTGGTGCGCACCACGCTCGACGACGAAGCGAGCACGAGCATCATGCCGGCGATGAGGTATGTGGTGCGCGCTTCCAACGCCGCCGGGCTCTCCGGCGCCGTGCGAGACGCCGTGCGAGAACTCGACCCTACGCTTCCCGTCTCGGACGTCGATACGCTGGAGACCGTGGTCGCGCGCGCCCGCCAGCAACGAGCGTTCGTCATGGTCCTGATCGTGGTCGCGGCCGTGCTCGCACTGCTGCTCGGAACCGTCGGCCTCTACGGCGTCGTTTCCTACACGGTGGCGCGCCGGCGCCGCGAGATCGCCATCCGCATGGCCGTTGGAGCGCAGGTCAGCGATGTGCGCCGACTGGTGCTTCTGGAAGCGGGCGGTCTGGCAGGAATCGGTTCCGCCCTGGGCATCGGAGCGGCGCTGGCCCTGACCCGGCACCTTCAGGCGATCCTGTTCGAGACGAGCCCGCTCGACCCGGCCGTCTTCGGTGGCGTGTCGGCGCTACTGGTTTCGATCTGCCTGTTGGCGAGCTGGATGCCGGCGCGCCGGGCCACGCGCGTCCAGCCCATGTCTGCGTTGCGCGTGGAGTGACCGTGGCTCGCCAGCCGACCCTCGAGAAGCAGCCGTCGGCCGGCATGCGCAAGGACAGTCAGGCAGCCCGGTCGCGCGAGGGTCGGCGGTTTCGAAGCCGGCGCGCAGTCCGCTACGGTTACAGGTTTTGCGGCCAGACCGGATCGATGATCCAGCGGTTCGTCCCGTGCGTCGTAGTCGCGCACGCGGACCATCTGGTCGACACTGAGGGCGGCATGATCGCGTCCTCGGACTCGATAGAGATAGAAGGCGCGTCCTCGGACTCGATAGAAGGCGCCACCGAACGAACTCGAAAATCCGCTTGACAAACGGTGGGGAGTCCCTCCGGAGTCCCTCCCCCGGACCCCCTCCCGGGGCTCGCCGCCGCGCTTCGCGGACTCACTCATGAGGCCGCAAGATTCCCACAGCTCATCATCATCTATGATCAGATACCAGACAGACGACGAGGGCGTGGTTTCGCAACCGGAATACACCTTAGCGAAGCCCTCGAATGGTCCAAACGACCGGGACCACCTCACCACGGCCCGAAATGGGGGACAAGGGCGGATGAGCAGAACGAGCAGAACCATTCTCGTGACGGGCAGTTCGGGAGGGCTCGGCCGGGCCGTTGCCGAGTATTTCGCAGGGCACGACGGCTGGAACGTCGCCGCCACGATGCGTGATACAGCCAAGGGTGGCGTGTTTTCCGACATGCACAACGTCGGCGTCTTCGAGCTGGATGTTACCCGCCCGGAGACGGTTCGGGCGGCCGTCGAGGAGACGGTGGCGACGTTCGGCCGGGTCGACGTGTTGTTCAACAATGTCGGCTATGGCGGGCTGCTGGCATTTGAGGAGACCGCGGACGAGAGCTTCCGCCGAGCCTTTGAGACGAATTTCTTCGGCCACCTGGAGGTGATGCGTGCAGTGCTGCCGGTGATGCGCGCCCAGCGCTCGGGGTTCATCATCAACGTCACGTCGCTGGCCGGGCTGTTCGGCATTCCGCTGCAGAGCGCCTATTGCGCGAGCAAGTTCGCGATGACCGGGTTCACCGAGACGGTCAAGTGGGAGCTTGCGAGCCAGGGAATCGATGCGACGGTGCTTGAGGTGGGCGGGATGAAGACGGAGTTCGCCGCACACATGACGAACTCGCGGGAAGTGCCGATCGGCGACTATGACGCCTATATGCGCCGGATGATCCCCGCGATCGAAGCGGCTACGAAGAAGTTCCAGGCGAACGCAGTCGAGCCGGTCGAGGTGGCGTCGTCCGTGTACCGGCTGGTGCACATGAAGCGGAAGCCGTTCCGCTACCATCCGACCCGGGACGGCAAGATCATCGGCGTCCTGAAGCGGCTGCTTCCGGATCGCGTGTTCCGCAAGTTCAGCGCGATGGGACTCGATTGAGGGCGCGACCGTCCTGCAGTCCTGTACAGCCGACAGTTCTCGCATCTCGCGAGCGCCGATTGCCGTGCCGCACGCCGGATGGGCTACCGAGCGCATCGCAGCGTTGAGCGCACAGAGCGAAGCGCATACTGGTCGTCGACGCGGTGGATCGGCTTCGCGGCGCTCGTCCGTTTCCACTCCTGGGGATCGATGTCGCCACGTTCCGCTTCATGCTGTCGAAGCATGGCGCCGGCCCGTCACTTTGAACTTCAGCCGCTTGTCAGGGCTCAGGAACGGCACCTCGACGGTCCTGAGCTCGTAGGTCGGCGGCGCCAGTTGAAGGTCGGCTTCATAGAGCAGAGTCGCCATCATCAGCGGGATCTGCATTTCGGCGAACCCGCGGCCGGCACAGTGATGCAACCCGAAACCGAACGGGGCGAAGGCCCCCGGCTGCTTGTGCTCCTCACGTCCCGGCAGGTAGCGGTCGATATCGAACCGTTGCGGATCGGGAAAGAGCCCCGGGAGGTCGTGGGTGACGGTCGAGGCGATGACGAGATTCTGGCCAGGTGGAATGTGGTAGCCGCAGAAGTCGAACGACGTCGTCACCCTCCGCATCAGTCCGGGGCCGGGCGTGTACATCCGCATCGTCTCCAGCATGGTCCGGTAGGTGACGTCCATCTCGCGCGCCTTCTCGACCACCGGCCCGTCTCCGGCGAACAGCGCATCCGCCTCGGCCCGCACGAGTTTTCCGAGTCCCGGGTTCTTCAGCACCGTGTAGAGCATGCAGGCACTGACGCTGGCGGCGGTGTCGATTCCCGCGAACAGCGGCAGCAACGCCGTGAGCGCCACGTCCATCTCCGGCAGGAACATCGGATCGGCGCGATGCAGCTCCAACACGTCGTCAATCACGTCGGCCTTCCGCCCGTGCTGTTGCAGTTGATGGTCCATCAGCAGCTTGTCCGACAGCTCCGCCACCCGGCGGCTGGCGCGCCGCAGACGAGGCCCCCGCGGAAGGGCCGGAATCCCGAAGACGCCGCGGCGCATCATCTTTCGCAACAGAACCAGCACGTCGTCGATGTACTCGTCAGTCGACGTGCCGGCCCCGAGAAGGCCCGCAGTCTCGCCGACCAGCCGCTGCATGGTCTGGAGCCCGGGCAACGGCGCGTTCAACGGCATCGCGGCGACGCGGCGGCGGACCACGTCGATGGCGGTCGGGAGCTGGCTTTCTATCAGGCTGCGCGAGAACCCGTCCTTCAGCTCCCGGCGCATTCGAACGTGGTCCTGGCCGTTCATGTTCAGCACGAAGCGGGAGGCGCCGAACTCCGCACACAACGGGTCCCACATGTCCGCCGCGTGCAGGTGCGAACGTTCCGACCGCAACAGGAAAAGGTTGGCCTCCTGTCCGGCCATGACGACGAACGAACCCGCCAGCGTCCTGACCCGGAAGACGGGGCCGAGTCGATGGTACTGGTCCCTGTAGAACCTGCGCTGACTCCGCATCAGCGCCAACGTGCTGCCGATCAGGGGCAGCCGGCTGGCCACCGGGAGCTCACCGGACCCTCTGCGCCCCGCCCGGGCCGTCGGCCTGACGGCCCGGGCCAGCGTGGCGACGGTTCGGCCGATCAGATCGAGGCGGCTGACGACGTCGATCCGCTTGCGCGCCCTCGTCAAATCCGGCGCCGACAGCACCTTCCGCCAAACGTCGCAGGCGTCGATGAGACTGATGATGACGATGTCCGCCGGATCCGGAATCTCGTCACTGAACAGCACGCGCATGACGCGCAGCCTGACGTCCTCCTGCCTGACGCCGTCGATGGACGGATAGCGGCGTGCGTGCGCCACTTCGGGCGCCAGGATCAGGCCCCCTTCCTCTCCAGGGTCGACGAGTATGCCCCGTGTCACCAGGTCGGCGATGGTCCGTACGCGGATCTCCTCGCCCCGTTGCGCGATGCGTTCCACCCAGTACGGCGCGTCCCGCTGGGCTCCGGCCGCCGCGATGTCCGCCAGTGTCGAGTCCAGCACGCTGTTGCCAACGGGCGCGGGATTGGTGAGCGTGAGCGTGTCGAGGTCGGTGTCGATGCGGTCCTTCAACTGCAAGTCCATCAGCACCGCGCCAGCCAACGCGAGGCCTTGGGTGCGGCTCGTGAGCGGCAGCAGTGCGCCGCTCGGTTCGTCTAGCAGGAACAGCAGGAGTTCTTCGGCGGAAGTCAGCAACACCATTTCTCTTACCGGCGTCGAGGCGTCCCTTCCTCGGACGGGGTGTCCGGCTCCCCGTAGTGCTCCGTCAGGGCCTCGTTCTCGACCTCGAGACGTGTCCGCAGCAGGAGCAGGTTCGCCGCGGTGGCGATCAGCGCGATCGCCCACGCGCCGAACATCAGCGGTACTACCGCGATTTCACTGCACACGATCAGGTAGTTGGGATGATCCAGGTAGCGGTACGGGCCGTTGCGAATGCGCGTGGCGTCCGGCAGGACCACGACACGGGTCGTCCATCGGGAGCCCAGGGTCGCAAGCACCCAAGCGCGCCCGCACTGCAACAACAGGAAAAACGCCAACAGCGGCATCGATACCGGCGTCGCCGGCTCGATCGTAGTGGCCAGTGCCAGCAGCCAGCCGGCATGCAGGGCCACCATCGCCGGGTAGTGTCCATGGCCGACCTCGATGGCCCCGCGGGCTTCGAGCGCGCGCTGGTTGCGGCGCGCGAAGGCGAGCTCAGCCAGCCGCTGCACCACCAGGAACCCGACGATGACGCACAGCGGCTGCACTAGTCTGATTCCAGCAGCAGGAAGCCGATCGAGAATCCGGGACCCAGGCCCGTCATCAGATACCTTCCGCCCGGTTTCCCGCCGGTCCGTGCTTCCATGGTCCGTTTCAGAATGAACAGCACGGTAGCCGCGGACATGTTTCCGTACTCACGCAAGACCGCCCGGGAGTGCACGAGCCCGCCGTCCGGAAGACCGAAGGCGGCTTCGAGCGCGTCGAGAACCTTGGGGCCACCGGGATGGCACACGAACTCATCGACGTCGTCGAGGTCGAGCCCGATGGAGGCGAGGAATTCGTCCGTCTCTTCCCGTATGCCGCCACGGGCTATACTGGGAAGCGTCCGCCCCAGCTTCACCTCCAGCCCCCGCTGCGTCGCGTTCCATCCGAGAATGTCGAGGGTGTCCGGCCAAGTATGCTCGCCCCACCCCGTGACCAGCGGTCCGTTTCCGTCGGTGGTCAGGACCGCGGCGGCGGCTCCGTCCCCGAAGAGCGCCGTGGCGATGATGTTCGCGGTCGACTGATCATCGGGGCAGAACGTGAGCGTGCAGAGCTCGACCACCAGGTACAGGATGCGGCTGCCGGGCTCGGCACGTGCGCAGGCAGCGGCGCGCGCGAGCCCCAGCGCGCCACCCGCGCACCCGAAGCCGAACAGGGGCAGTCGCTGCACGTTGCGGCGAAACGGCAACTCCTCCATCAGGCGAGTGTCGAGCGTCGGCACCGCGATGCCGGTCGTCGAGACCGTGACGATCATGTCGATGTCGCTGAAGTGGAGGCATGCAGCGCCAAGGCTCTCCGTCGCGACCCTCTTGAGCAGACCCAGGGCCGTCGCGATGTACAGGTCGTTCTTCTCCTCGAAGCTGCGATCCTGCGTGTACCATTCGCCGGGCACGCTGGCGTACCGGGTCTCGATCTCGGCGTTGGCGTAGACTTCGGCGAGTACGCTCCTGCGTCCGGACGAGGCGCCGAAGAATCTCTCGGCGAATGTCTCCGCTTCTCCCTGCGGGATCCGGTGGGGTGGCACCGCCGTCGCCAGGGACTCGATTCGCGGCCACGGTCCATCGGAGTTTCTGGTCACTGCGTGAACTCCGCCCGCGACCCGGGCAAAGCAATTGGCTCGGGGGCGGCGGCGAACAGGCGCCGCACAAGTCCGCTCCGCTTGAGGCTCCGTTTCCCGAGAAGTCCGACGATCAACGTCCAAACGAGGGGCTTGAGCAGACCTCCGACATGGCCGGGGTGCAGCCACCACCGTGCTCCGGCGATCCACATGAGCCGCAGTCGCATCCCCGCCATGTGCAGGAACATTTGGGACAGCGAACGCGGGATCGCGTCGTCGCGACGATGTTCGAACCACGCGTAGTTCATGGCGAAAGTCGACTGAACCTTGATGAACCTCCGCTTCGACGCCGCGCTTCGTCGCGCCGCCTCGGCGATGAGCGGCTCGAAGTCGGCCAACTGCCGGGCCAGCGCGCCGTCCGTACGGCCGAGACGGGCCATCATGGCGGCGCCGACGGCGTCCGTATGGTACCCGCGGAAGAACAGGGGCATCGCCATGTGGAAGATGGTGGTGACGTGAAGGTGCATCCGCAGATGGCATTGGTACCCGTCGTGCATCACGTCGTACAGCCGTGCGACCTGGCTTCCCGCCAACTGGTGAAAACCGGCATAGGCCTTCTCGAGGTTGCCGACCAACTCATCCGTCAGCCCGCCTTCACGGTCGCGGCGGATCATCGCGCCGACCTGCTGGATCGCCATGACCGCCAGCGCCAAGCCGCTGCTGTACAGGGGATCCACGGTGTCCGCGGCGTCGCCGATGAGGAACCACCCCCGGGACGAATACCGCCGCCGAGTGCCGTACATGTAGTTGCGGTAGAGGTTGGTGTCGATGACGGTGCCGCTGCGCACGAAGTCGCCCAGAATCGGATGCTCGCGTGCCGCCTGGTCGAGGAACTCCGGTATGGACGTCACGCGGTCTGGAAACAGGTCGGGCCGGTACGTGAGTCCGACGCTGATCAGGCGCCTGCCCCCTTCGTCGCGCATCGGAAGCAGCCACACCCAGTTGCCGCGTCCGAAGAAGTGATGAGCGGTGTAGTACGTGTCGGCTGGATGGACACCCTCGGTGACGGCGTCGATCCGGTCGAGGATGGCGGCGTCGAAGTCCGCCAGCCGGAACCAGAACGAGGAGCGCTGGTGGGACACACCGCAGCTGAGTCCGAGGCGCCGCGCGAGCAGCCGGCGCCGCCCGGTTGCGTCGACGAGCCACTGGGCCGGGCAGGTTCGTTCGGTGCCGTCGGAGCGCTGCACGGTGACCCGGTGCGGAGGGTGCGGAGCCCCGCTCCCGAAGTCGATCCGCGTTGCCCTGCCGTCGACGTACTCCACGCCGTTGCCCTGATTGAGCCGACGCAACGCCTCGTCGAAGCTGAAGCGGTTGATGAGAAAGGACGGCAGCGGGGGATGGGTGGGCACGGCGTCGACGACGTACCGCGAATCGCCGGGGACGGCCGGATCGAGCTTGTAGTAGAACGAGAGACCGTACTTCGGAAGCTGCTGTTCAACGAGGTGTCGTCCGAGACCGACCTCTTGCATGAACAGGGTGCTGAACTCGACCAGCGATTCCCCCACCACCGGCAGGGTCTGATCGGTCGGTTCGACCACCGTGACGTGCAGCGCGGGCATGTGCCGCCGAAACCAGGCGGCCGCCAGATTGCCGACGATCCCCCCACCGATGATCAGCACGTCGGTCATCTGCACAACTCACTGCCGAGCCCGGGCAATGTCTACGGCGGCTCACAGACCCACTCGACCGACGAGGCCTCCAAGGTAGTCACCTTATCACCTCTTAGCCACTACCTGAACCGCTTTTGGCCGCCTCGATCAGGTGCAGCGCCGACGACGTTGGCAAGATCCGCGTCACGTCGAACCCGGCCGCACGCAACAGGGACCGATGTTGCCGTTGGGTGCGTTCGCAACCGCCGGTCAGCAGCAGCATATGCAGATCGAACGCGACGGCTACGGTGTCAGCGAGCGACGCGCTGGCCCGCTCGGGCACGACCGGCTCAATCAGCAGCAGCCGGGACTCGGCGTTCATGGCCGAGTGGCAGGTACGCAGGATGGTGACGGCCCGCTCATCGTCCCAATTGTGGATCACGTTCTTGAGCAGGTACATGTCGCCCCGCTCCGGCACCGACTGGAAGAAGTCGCCTCCGACGAACCGACAGCGTTCCGAGAGCCCGGACTGGGCTACCAGCCGTTCTGATCCCTCGCGGCATGTGGGCCGATCGAAGACGATGCCTCTACTAGCAGCGCCGCGGTACCTCAAGAGGATGGCCACGAGGAGCGCACCGTAGCCCCCGCCGACATCCACGATGACGCTGGCATCGGAGAAGTCGCAGGCATCGGCGACCACCTGCGCCTGGGCGACGCTCAGCTCCGTCATGGCCTGATTGAAGGCGCCGAAACCAGCGGGATCATCGGCGAGCCACTCCCAGAGGCCCTTCCCCGCGACGAGTTCCGGTGCCGTCTTCCCGGTGCGAACGACCTCCGACAGCTTGCTCCACGCCGACCAGAAGCTCTCCCGGCCCCGGAACAGCGCCCGGGATCGCATCGAGCCAGGAGTCTCCGCGCAAAGCAATCGTCCGCGCTGAGTGAGCGCGTACATGCCGGACTCGGACTCGCTGCACAATTCAAGGCAGACGAGGGCACGCAACAACCGACCGGTCGTCCCCAAGGGAACATCAATTCCGTTAGCGATCTCAACAGCGGAACACGGCCCGTCATGCAGATTCTCGAACACCCCGAGCGAGATGGTGGTGTAGATGACTTGGGGCACCCACGCTCCCATGATCATCTGCGACACCGCCAACGATGCCTCAGAAGCCCAACGGTCCCTTTCTGGTGGCATCTGCATGCGTCACCTCTCAGCGCTTCCACCAACGTCACGCCCTCTTCTTCCAGATTGATCATAGCCAAGATCACGATGCGCTATGTTGCTCGACACGAGCGGAGGGGTCGAGTTGGCTTGCGGCGTGTCGCTGGAGGCGAGCGGACGGGTCGTGTTGTTCGATGCCGAGGGCTTCAGGCGGCCGTGGGTGTCGTCGTCGCGACCGTTGTGCGGCGGTGGCGGCGCGACGATCGTTTCGCCGATGACGATGGCCGCGTTTTCATGCGCCGGGGTCGGGATGCGCAGTACGTGGTGCTTGACTGCGCTGAGCGTGCGGTCGGCGGCCTCGAATCGTCCGAGTCGTCGTCGCCGCTCGCGCCGTGGCCGGTCGCTACGCTCGACGCCGATGCGGTGGTCGTCGGCTGCTCGACCCTCGGCCGTTCTGTCCGCCTCAGCCGGGTTGTCGGCCGGGTTCGGGTGCGCGGCCCGGATGTCGCGGATGATTCGCTCCGACGGGAGTTGCTGCCTGTGGTCAGGTTCCCGGGAATCGGAACCTGCCGGTTGACCGTCGAATTCCCGACCGGATTCCGGCAACGGCTGGGCGGGTCGGCGGCAGCCAGCGCCGCCGACAGCGGATTCAGGCACGGAGAGACGCGCCGTGCACGAAACCGGCGCGAGAGAGAGGTCGAGGTCTTGTCGGAACGGGGGCGGATCGGATGCATGGACGTGCGGCGACCACCGGCGGGGGCCGCCGGTTCGGGATCAGCCCGCCGGCTCGACGGTCAACGCGCGGCGGGCACAGACGGCGGTCGCGGTCATCGGCCGGTGTAGCGGCGGTCGCCGTACGCGTGGGTGTTGGCTCATGCGGCCTTCACTTCGACCTCCACGCCAAGGTCGTTCACACGCCGGAGGAGCCGCTGGGTGATGCGGTGCTCGTCGCGATCGTCCAGGTACCGGCCGCCGAGTTCGTGGTAGTTCTTGTCGTCGCGAAGCATATAGTAGGCGGGTGAGGCTCGGGATCGGTCCAGCGGAGTGTCGGCAGGCGATACCGCGACCGCAGCTCGTCAATCCGCATGCGGAGCTCGGTGAAGTGCACGGCCTCCATAGGCGTCGGGCCAGGATGAACGCCTCGTCCGTGGAGTCCTCTGCCGCGCGGCGCCGATACGTCTACCGTAGTTCGGTGCGGAAGACGTCGCCGTAGCGGCGGAAGACCTCCTGTCACCATCCTGTCACCGCCGGCCGGTCGCCGACGCGCCGCCAACCGAACAATGCTCTGCATCATGACCAGTCTGGTCATGACGGTCAGTTCTACGTGACCGCGGACACGTACCGGGTAGCCTTCGAGCGTGTGCCCGGAGACCGTCTTCCGGCGAGCGCAAGCGCCAGTCCACGGGCTCACTCGCCTTGGAGCGCGGTCAGGGGGTCGACGCGCGCGGCGCGTCGGGCGGGGAGATAGGCGGCCGCCGCCGCGATGCCCGCGAGGAGGGCGGCAGCCTGAAGGATCGTGACCGGGTCGGTGGGGGCGAGGCCGTGAATCAGGCTCGCCACCAGGCGTCCGGCCAGCAGCACCGAGCCGACCCCGGCCGCGACGCCTGCGGCGACGAGAACCAGCGACTGGCGCAGCACCATCCACGCGATGCCCGTCGACGATGCGCCGAGAGCCATCCGGATGCCAATCTCGCCGGTGCGCCGGGTCACGGTATACGAGGCGAGCCCGAACAGCCCGATGGCGGCCAGCAACGTAGCCAGTCCACCGAAGGAGGCATAGGCGACGGCGAAGAGCCGCTCGTCCGACAACCGCTCCTCTATCGCTGCGGTCTGGGTGGTGACGTTCATGATCGGGAGCCGCGGATCGATCTGGCGGATGCTCTCGCGAACCGCCGGCGTCAGGGCGTTCGGAGGACCGGCGGTCCGTACCGCGAACGTGGCAGAGCGCAGCGGAGACTGGATGGCGGAGCGGAACACCGTCGGCGGCGCCGCGTCTCGCAGATCGTCGTAGCGGGTGTCCCGGACGACCCCGACGACCTCGATCTCGCCTCGCTCCTCCGGCTGGAATCCGAACCGCCGGCCCACAGCGTCGTCGGTCCCGAACAGCTCCATTGCGGCGGCGGCGTTGATCACCGCGACGCGAGGCGCGTCCCTATCGTCACGATGCTCGAAGCCGCGCCCTGTGAGCAACGGGATCTCCATCGTGTCGAAGAAGCTGGGGGCCACCGTCATCATGTGCGCGCCGTGACCTGCGCCGGTCTGCCCCTCGACGTAGACGGTGCTCTTCCACACCCCGCCGCCGAGCAGCGCGGTCTGCGCCATGGTGACCGATCGCACGCCGGGCAGCACCCGCACACGGTCCCCGATGCGGGCATACAGCGCGACCGACTCCTCGGGGTCGTAGCCGCTCCGGGTCGAGTCCATCTGGAACAGCAGCACCTGGTCCGGGTTGAATCCGACGTCGACGCCCCGCAGGTTGGCCAGGGTCTTCAGGAAAAGCCCGGCGCCGACGAGCAGCGCCAGCGACACCGCCACTTGGGCCACGATCAGGGCCCGGCTCAGCCGTGAGCGCGACAGCGTCACGCTCCGGCTCTGCTCCTTGAGCGCGCGCGATGGCTCGGCGCGGGTAGCGCGCAGGGCGGGCACGAGACTGAACGCGACCCCCGCCGCGAGGCTCAGCCCCCCGGCGAAGGCGAAGACCCGCCAGTCAAACGGGTTCGTATGGCCGAACTGCAACAAGCGGCGCGCCGCCCAGGCCACGGGCAAGGCGAGCATCCCGCCGGCTGCAGAGACGAGCAGGCTCTCGGTCACCAGCTGGCGAATCAGCCGCGCGCGCGTAGCGCCAACCGACATGCGGATCGCCACTTCCCGCTGGCGCCGAAGATCGTCATCGGGGTCGCGCTCACTGCCACCGACCACTCGGTACGCACCGTGACGAGTGGCCAGCGCTGATCGCCCGGGCTACGACACGCTCTCGCCAGCCTGGAGGGCTATTGACCCGCGCCGCGGCGCGGGTCGTCGAGGGACGTTGCGGTACAATCGACCGCAGTCGACCAGCCCCCGCCGGAACACGTCCCTGCCATGCCCTACGATGTCGAGTACACCGACGAATTCGAGACTTGGTGGAATGGTCTGACGACCGGGGCGCAGGAGGACGTGAGGTTCGTCGTGAGGCTGCTCGGAGAGCGGGGCGCCCGGCTAGGAGATCCGTACTCGTCGAAGGTCAAGGGATCCAGGCACGGGCGCATGCGTGAGCTTCGGATTCAGAGCGGCGGCCGGCCGATCCGGATCTTCTACGCGTTCGATCCGCGACGCACGGCGATCCTGCTGATTGGCGGTCGCAAGACCGAGCAGGATCGGTTCTACCGAGAGTACGTACGGCGGGCCGACGCGATTTATGATGAGTACGTGCAACAACTCCGACGCGAAGGGCTGTTGGAACCGGAGAGAGGATGGCGACGATGAAGCACCGACCCTTCAGCGAGTTGACGAAGGACTGGCCGCCGGAGCGTTTGGCGAAGAACGAGGCGAGGGTAGCCACAGCGCTCGCGGAGCTGGATCGGCAGGAGAGCGAACGGTCGCAGGACGATGGGACCCCACAAGTGGCCACGGAGAAGGCTCAGAGTCGGTCGCCTGAACTGGCTCGCTGACACCTGTCGGCGTGTCCGAGTTGGCGACCGGCGCTGGGAGTTCGATCCTCATGCTCACCGCGAACCGCTGGTTCCGGTGCGACACCGACGAGCGCTTCCGCACGACGAGGTCGTCGGCGCGACCGAAGCGGTCGGCGCCTTGCAGGCGTGCGCGGGGCTGAAGCTCGTCTTCGAGTTTCTGGTGCTTGCGGCGGCGCGGTCGGGAGAGGCGCGGCTGGCGAATTGGGCCGAGATGGACCTGAGCGCGGGTGTGGACGGTGGCTGCCGCGCGGATGAAGACGGGGCGCGAGCACCGGGTGCCGCTATGCGGCCGGGCGGTCGACGTCCTGCACGAGGCGCGGCAGATCCGCCCCGACTCGACCGCGGCGGTCCCGACGAGCCTTGTGTTTCCGAGCCGGCGCGGCAAGCCGCTGCACGACGCCACTCTGTCGCAACTGCTGAAGCATGCGCACATCGATAGGCCACGCGGGCGCCCGTCCGCCGGCACGACAGGGCCTGGCCGGGGGCTGGCTCCTGACACCCAAGGGTCAGGAGCCAGCCGTTCCCGTGCGCCGTTTCGGTCGTCCGAGAACTGGTCATTGCGGACTTGGTGAGCGGGTCGAAATCCTCAAGTAGCGACCGGGTTTCCGACTTGAGGTTCCGGCGTCGTCGTCTGCCCCGGTCGCTCTGATCGGGTGGATTGTTGAGACTGGACGGGACGCTGAGATTGCTCGGGTCTGATGTGCTCCGGTCGTCCTCGTCTGGTTCGATGCAGTAGCTCTAGTCCTGCGGATCGATGCGTCCTGACTCCGTGAGCCCTCTGCGATCGCGTGGGCGCCGGACCGGCCGACTGACGCGCAGATCAAGGCCGTGCTCGACAAGTTCGAGCAGACCGAGGTACCCGGGCGTCGCGGTGGAGACGGCGGCCGACGGCTCCTCGCCGGGTGGAAACGGCGGCCGGTCATCAAGCTGCAGCAGTCTCTGCCTGGTGACGTCGGCCAGTCCCAACGGGAAGGCCGATACCGCCCCGGCGGCGGTGACGCCCGGTAGTGCGCGGATGCCGTCGAGGGTCTCGCGAAAGAAGTTGGCGGTGGCCGCCAGCCCGTCGTCGCGGTAATGAAACACCTGCAGCGTCACCGTGTTCGCCGGGGCAAAGCCCAGGTCGACGTTCACCAGGCGCACGAAGCTCTGCAGGAGCAGGCCGGCGCCGACCAGCAGCACCAGCGCCAGGGCGACCTCCGTCGCCACCATTACCCGGTACCCGGCGCAGCCGCTGCTGCACCGCGTTGGCGCCGGTGCGCTGGCCGCGGAGCAGGTCGTGCACGTTCTGCCGGACCACGTGCAGGGCGGGCGCCATCCCGCACGCCAGGGTCGCCAGGCCGACGAGGCCGGCGGCGAACCCGAGGAGCCGCGGATTCACGGCGACCTGCCCCAGACGCGGCACGTCGGCCGGCATGAACGCCGTGATCGCCTCGAGCGAGGCGGCGGCGAAGGCGAAGCCGCCGGCGCCGCCCAGGGCCGCGATCACGGCGCTCTCGGTCAGCAGTTGGCGCAGCAGGCGGCCGCGGCCGCCGCCGACCGCGGCCGCCGCCGACCGCCATCCGCACCGCAAACTCGGGAGCGCGTCGCGTGCAGAGAGCCAGCATCAGGTTCGCGACGTTCACGCACGCGATCAGCAATACGAAGAGCACCGCGCCCTGCAGCAGCAGCAACGTCGGCCGCACCGCTTCGACCTGCCGTGCCTGCAGCGGGATGACCCGCGCGCCGACATCCGCGTTCGTGCGCGGGTGCTCCTGCGCCAGCCGGGCCGCGACGGCGTCCATCTCCGCCTGTGCTTCGGCGAGCGTCACCTCCGAGCGCAGCCGTCCCATCACGCGCCACCAGCCGGGGCCGCGGCTCGAGGTCTCGTACTCCGAGAACGTCTTCGGCAGGAAGAAGTCGCGTTCCCCGCGTCGCTCGAGGCCCAGCTCGAAGTCCGGACCGAGCACGCCGATCACGGTGTAGGGCTCGCCTTCCAGCACCAGCGGGCGCCCGATGATGTCCGCCTCGCCCCCGAAGCGGCGCTGCCACAGACCGTCGGTCAGGACGATGACGCCGCTGCCCGGCAGGTACTCCTCCGGCAGGAACGTGCGACCGTGGACAGCGTTGACGCCCAGCATCTCGAAGAAGCCTTCCGTGACGAGCGATCCGGTGAAGATCTCCGGCTCGCCTGCGCCGGTGAAATCGAGCGACCAGGGATCTATTGCCGCCACCCGTTCGAAACTCCGGACCCGATCTCGCCAGTCCAGGAAGTCCGCGGGACCGACCGGCACAGGGCGGTTCCCGTCGTCCGGATCCGTCTGCCAGAGCGTTACGAGGCGCTCCGGCTCGGGGAAGGGTGGCGGCTGGAGGAGCACGGCGTCGACGAAGGAGAAGATGGCCGTCGTCGCGCCGATCGACAGCGCCAGGGTCAGCACCGTGGCCGCGGTGAAGCCGGGCTGCCGGCGCAGCAGCCGCAAACCGTGGCGGACGTCCCGGAGCCCCGCCTCCAGAGACGCCCCGCAACGCGACGCGCGGACGTGCTCCCTGGTCGACTCCAGGCCGCCGAGCGCCGCCAGCGCCTGCCGGCGGGCCTCCGCTGCGGGCACGCCACTGGCGCGCCGCACCTCCGTTTCCCGCGCGACGTGATACTGCAGCTCGTCGTCGAGCTCACGGTTCGCCCGGTCACGATAGAGGAATGCCCGCAACCGAGCTCGCCACGCGTACAGCCACCGCTCCCAGGACATGCCTCACACCTCGGTCAGGCGCACGACGTGGGTGATGGCCTGCGACAGCCGCTCCCAGTTCGCGGCCTCCTGCCTGAGGTAGCGGCGTCCGGGCGGCGTCAGCGAGTAGATCTTCGCGCGCCGGTTGTTCTCGGTGTTCCGCCACTCCGCACTGATCCAGCCCTGCTGCTCCAGCTTGTGCAGCGCCGGATAGAGCGAGCCGTCGCTCACCTGCAGCGCGTCGTTGGAGACCTGCTTCAGCCGCTGGCCGATGGCCCATCCGCTTCGCGGCTCCAGGTCGAGGATCTTCAGAATCAGAAGATCCAGCGTCCCCCTGGACGAGGTTCGATGGCTTGCTCATCCCTGACCACTCCTCCCGGTTGCTCGATACCGGTGCTTATTCGGTGCGGTTCCGGAAACGGCGGCGGCAGCAGAACCGCGTCGACGATCGAGAAGATGGTCGTGGTCGCGCCGATCGCGCGCGCCAGGGTCAGCACCATCGTCGCCGCGAAGCCGGGCTCCTCGGCGCAGCAGCCGCAGGCCATAGTGGCCATCCTGGAAGAGCTGCTTCAGGGTGGCGCCGGAGTGGGTTACCCTCTCCCTGCCCTCCAACATCGCCTGACCCACGCCCGACCGCTTGGTCATCGGATGCTCCTCTCGGTTACCGGGCAAGGTGCCATAACTCCCCTCGGTAAACAAGATGAATAACGTTCTCTGCAACGCTCTGAGGAGCTGTGACGACGCGATGTCGTTCAGCCGCCTGAGGCAGGTACTCGGTGACGGACGGCAGCCGATCGCAAGATGCGCACGCCGCGCGGGCCGCAACGGATGACGCACGCATGCCGGTAGTTGACGT
The DNA here is from genome assembly GCA_963662835.3 of Vicinamibacterales bacterium. Lineage (GTDB taxonomy): Bacteria > Acidobacteriota > Vicinamibacteria > Vicinamibacterales > UBA8438 > WTFV01. Next base: position 1,276,635 of record CAXXVU020000002.1, on the reverse strand, counting down.
CGACGGGCTCACCTTCATCACGCGTCCGGGACAGCCCCAGCGGTCCGGAATCTCCGTTTGCAGCGAGTCCCGCCAACTCAGAACCGACAGCTCACCCCGCGAGGTCACCTGAGCGGTGTCGAAGGCGTCGTAGCTGCGAAGGATCCGCAGCCAGCGGACATCAACCCCGACCGCGAGTCCGCGCCATAACTGCACATCGACGCCGCCGCCCAAGAGGATCGAGCCGGGCTCGGTCACCCGCGTTCGACTGGAGTTGATGCACTGGACCGGGATGCGGCCCCTCGCAGATGGGACGGCTCCGCGTCGAGGACTTTCGGCTCGACGAGCCGATCCCCTACGTCGCCGTCCCGCGCGGCAAGGGCGGCCGGATCGCAGCCGTTCCGCTCGTGCCCGAGGGCGCCGCCGCAGCGCGAGCCTTTCTCGACGCCGAAGCCTTCGGGCCGTGGCCGCGCAGCAGCGTCAACCGGGCGCTCGCCGTCGCCGCGCGACGGGCCGGGCGGCCCGTGTTCACCACCTACCAGATCCGCCACTCCTTCGCCGCGGGGCTGCGACGGGCAGGGACCGACGTGACCGACATCCAGGATCTCTACGGACACACCCGGCCCGGGACGACCATGATCTATGCGCCGCCCGAGCTGGCGAAGCACCGTGCGGCCCTCGAACGTCTTCGCCGGAACGACGCCACGGGGCACACCGTTTCCGACTGGCCGCCCCCTCTTGCCGGCGCGAGCGGTCACGCGCAGAGCAGCGCTTGACTGGCAGACTGTGGACGCCGTGCGGCAGTTCGTGGCCGACGAAGCGATAATCGGTGAGATCCGCGGCCGCGTCGTGTCCATCCGCCAGGTACCGACGAGGGCCGAAGGGAGATCCGAAATGCGAACAGCCGCCGTCTGCCTCGTCGTCTTCGTCGCCGCCTGCAGCGACGATTCGCCCTCCTCACCGGTCGCCCCGACCAACCGGATGGCGCCCACGACATCGGGCTTCACGCTGTCCGGTACAGTGCGGGACAGCCGACCGAACGGACCTGCGCTCGCCAGCGCAACCGTCCGTCTCGACACCGGCCAGTCGACTGCCGCCGGCTCCGATGGTCGCTACAGGTTCCAGAATGTCTCTGGCGCTGTTGCGGTCACGGCGTCTGGCCCGCACCACGTCGCCGCCTCGGAGACGGCGACGATGGACCAGGATCGCACGGTGGACTTCGCGCTGGCGCACACCGGGGTCCCGCCGTTCGAGGGGACTTCGTTCCTCTCACCCCGACTGATCGACAGCTCCGACTCGACATCCCTGATGAACGTGACCTACGCCGGCCGCGGGATGCGGGATGTCTTCGACTCTTGCCCGGCGGGCTTGACCGGTTGCCCGCATAGTGAAAGACTGCGTGCCTTGGCGACGGTCTCCGACTCGACGGGGAGTCTCCTCAAGTGAGCCCTGTCCGATGGCGCGTCGTTGCCCTACCGGCCCTGATGCTGTCGGCGTTGCCCGCTTTCGCGCAGACGACGGCGGACATCGTCGGTCGCGTAACCGACGCTTCGCGAAGCGTCCTTCCGGGTGTGACGGTGCATATCGAGCACGAAGGCACCGGAGGCGTGCGCACCATGCCCACCAACACCACCGGGGCCTATGCTTTCAACCTGCTTCTGCCCGGCACCTACACCGTGACGATGGAACTCGACGGCTTCAACGCCGAGACCCGCCGCGTCACGTTGTCGTCGGGTGACCGGGCCAGACTCGACGCGCAACTCGCGCTCGGCAGCGTGACCGAAACCGTCACCGTCACGGTCGAAGCGCCGCTGCTTCAGACCGAGACCTCGACGGTCTTGGCGCTCGTCGACGATCAGCTTGTGCAGGACCTGCCCGTCAACGGCCGGAACTTCGTCGAACTCGTGCAGACGGTGCCCGGTGCGAACGCCGGCCTGCCGAACTCGCTCGCCAGCGGCACGAGGCCCGACGACCGCCGCAATACGTCGGCCATCTCCGTCAACGGCGCCCAGGACAACCAGAACAACCACATGATCGACGGCATGGACAACAACGAGCGGCAGATCGGCACGATCGGCGTGAAGCCGTCGATCGAGGCCATCGCCGAGGTGCGCGTCCAGACCAACAACTACACGGCCGAGGTCGGCCGGACGGCCGGCGGCGTCATCAACGTCATCACGAAGTCGGGCGCGAACGTCTTCAGCGGCTCGTTGTTCGGTTACCTCCGCAACGACCGGTTCGACTCGCGGGACTTCTTCGCCGCGACCAAGCCCACGCTCGAGCAATACCAGGCGGGCGGCAGTATCGGCGGCCCGATTGTTCCGAATCGGACGTTCTTCTTCGCGGACTTCGAGAACTACTCCCACAGGTCGGGTGTGACGAACGTGATCACGGTGCCGACGATGGCGATGCGCCGCGGCGACTTCTCCGAGCTTCCCGCGCAGCTCTACGACCCGCTGACGCGGCTGCCGTTCGCCGGCAATCAGATCCCGGCGACCCGGATGTCGCCAATCGCCCGGGCGCTGATCGATCTGTACCCCGAGCCCACCAGTGCGACCCTGTCGGCCAACTACGCTGGCGTGACCGACCGCACCCAGGACACCATGACGGCAGACCTCCGCGTCGACCATCGCTTCGACGGCAACAACCAGATGTTCGTGCGGTACTCCTGAAACGACGTGGACGTCTACACGCCGTCGGCCTGCCCGATCGCCAACGGCATCGACTCGGGCTGCACCGGCGGCGGCACTGCGTGGCCGGGCCCGAACGTCACCAGGGCGCACGGCGTGCAGGTGAACTACACCCGCCTGTTCAGCCCGTCTTTCATTGCAGAGGTCCGTGGCGGCTACCTCAAGGTCGACCTGCTGTCGCTGCCGGTCAACTACGGCCGGGCGCTCACCAGTCAGTTCGGCATCCCCAACGGCAACATCGAGGGCGACGACATCACCTCGGGACTCGTACCGCTGCGATTCGACGGGTACTCGGGGCTGGGGGCCTCGAACTGGATTCCGCTGGGCCAGATCGACGACACCGCCCAGTTCAACCTCACGCTGACCCGCACCGCGGGCGAGCACAACGTGCGGTTCGGCGGGGGAGTCATCCTGCGCGAGTACTCCGTGTTCCAGAGCGAGCAGGCGATCGGCCAGTTCGAGTTCTCGGCGCTCGAGACCAGCGACGGCGCCGGCGCCGGCGGTGACGCGATGGCCTCGTTCCTGCTCGGATTCCCCAACATCGTCAGCCGCGCCTACGCGCTGGTGGTCCCGCAGGACCACACGAACGAGTACAGCCTGTTCGTCCAGGACGATTGGCGCGCGAACGACTGGCTGACGCTCAACCTGGGTCTGAGGTACGACGTCTTCACGCCGCTTCGGGAGGAGACCAACCGGATCTCGAACTTCGACCCGGTCACCGCGCAGATCATCATTCCCGGACGGAACGGCGTCTGGGAGACCGCCGGCATCGCGACCGACTACTCCAATCTCGCCCCCCGGCTGGGATTCGCGGCGTCGCTGACCGACTCTCTGGTCCTCCGCGGCGGCTACGGGCTGTCGTACTTCCCGGGCAACATCACGAGCGACGCGACCATGAAGAACGCGCCGTTCATCAGCAACCAGCAGTTCCAGAACAGCACGTCGGGCGTGCCCGCGTTGCGGCTCAGCGACGGCCTGCCGACGCCGGAACCCACAGACCACATCAACCCCGCCGGCAACATCAGCGCCGTCGCGCTCGACTTCCGGTCGACGCGGGTGCGGCAGTTCAACGCGATCCTCGAGCGGCAGATCGGCGACAACGTGGTGGGCATCGGCTATGTCGGCTCGCGCGGCGACTTCGTGGCCGGCCGGATCAACCTGAACCTGCCTCCGGTCGGCACCGGCAACATCTCGGCTCGACGTCCGTACGCCGCGCAACTGCCCGGGGTGAGCAACATCAGGGTCTTCTCGTCGGCCTTCGCGTCGCAGTACGACTCGATGCAGCTCGTGTTCCAGCGCCGCCCGGTCGACGGGCTGGGCTTCAGCTTCAACTACACGCTGGCGCACAATCTGCGAACCGACGGTGCGCCTTGGGACGAGAGTGTGATCGAGGAGTTCGCCGCGGACAACGACGTCCGTCATCGCGTGGTGCTCACGATCACCTACGAGATGCCGTACCGAGGGACGGGCGCCGCCGGGGCGCTGCTGAGCGACTGGCAGGTCAACGGCATCGCCTACTGGCAGTCGGGCCGGCCATTCAACGTGCAGAACGCTTCGCCCCGCACCAACACGGGCGCGCGCGGCGACCGCCCCAATCTACTGGGCACGGCGGAGCCCTCCAACCCGACCTACGAGCAGTGGCTGAACCCCGGCGCGTTCGAGCCGCAGCCGATCAACACGGTCGCAATCAACATGCCTGAACGCAACGGGTTCCGCGGTCCTGCCCGGAGCCAGGTGAATCTCTCGATCTTCCGGACGATTCCGGCGGGCGACGTCGACCTGCAGCTCCGCTACGAGGTCTACAACGTGCTCAACCGCGTGAACTTCGACAATCCCAGCGGCGCCTTCGGCACGCCGACATTCGGCCGGGTCACCCGCACCGTGAGCCCTCCGCGGCAGATGCAGTTCGCCGCGAAGCTGCTGTTCTAGCTGTCACGGGCGCTGAGCCCTCGACGAGGCGTCGACGGCGGACATGGAACGTCTTTGCGGACCACATGCGCCGCCCCTGTCCCTCGCAGGGGTTGGCGACCGCCGACAGGACCGGCTCAACCGCCGAGGCTCAGTAGATATAGATAGGACGCCCCCGCCCGCCGCGTCCAGGCGGCGAAGGCGTCGAGCGCCCCGCCGCACGGCACGTGCACCATCGGCAGGGCACACTCGTCGGGTGCACGTCAGATTTGTGAGGCGCTGTCTCATGCAGCGGCGTTTCGTCGTTCCCAGAAGGCTTCGAAGCGTCCGCTGAGGATGCAGCAGCGCAGGGCGAGGATGGCATTGGCGCCGTTGACGGACCAGTGCATTCCGGCGCGCTTGAGGCGCGCCCCGACGGCATGTTTGCACCCCGCTTCGACGACGCCGGTGGTGACGCACAGGCCGCTGGCCCGGAACGCGGGATAGCGCATGCGCTTGCGGTTGCGGTTGCGGATGAGATAGTCGATGCATTTGCGGGCCTCGTCGCAAGTTGGGGCGTGGTGGGCAGGGCGGCGACGATGGCGCTGATGCGGCCGGCATCGAGTTCGTCCCGTCGTTGTTTCGCCCATTGCGCGGCGAGGTTGCGCATTCCGGTGAAACCGATCACCCGTTCCGGTGGCAAACCGATCACCTGTTCCGGCGCAAACCGATCACCTGTTCCGACGCAAACCGATCACCTGTCGGAGCGAAGCGACGCGGGACGAAATCATGAGTCCCGGGTCTCCGTTCGGGTCGACGGTCGGCTTTGTTTCCGCATCGAGTCTCCTTTCAGGTCGAGCTTGTACGCATTGTGCACGAGACGGTCGAGGATCGCGTCGGCGAGCGTCGGGTCGCCGACGATGTCATGCCACTTGTCGACGGGAACCTGGCTGGTCACGACCGTCGAGCGGACGCCGTGGCGGTCCTCGAGGACTTCGAGCAGGTCGTGGCGGTTCTCCGCGTTGAATGGGGCCAGCCCCCAGTCATCCATCACCAGCACCTCGGTCTTGGCGAGCGATTCGAGCAGCTTCGGGTAGCGCCCGTCGGCGCGCGCAATGGCCAGGGCGCTCAGCAGCCGGGACACGCGGACATACAACGCGCTGTGTCCGTTGCGGCAGGCGCTGTGGGCGAGCGCGCATCCTATCCAGCTTTTTCCGATGCCGGTCGGGCCGCAGATCAGGACGTTGAGATGCTCGCGGACCCAGCGCCCGTCGGCGAGCGAGAGGACGAGCTGCTTGTCGAGCCCGCGACGGTGACGGAAGTCGATGTCCTCGATGCAGGCGTCGTGCTTCAGCTTGGCGCGCCGCAGTCGGTTGGTGAGCTGTCGGGAGTAACGCTCGGTAAGCTCGCGGTCGACGAGCAGACCGAGCCGTTCCTCGAACGAGAGGGCTTCGACCTCGGACGAGTCGAACTGCTCGGCGAGAGCCTTGGCCATCCCGGCGCATCGTAGCTGTTGGTAGCTGTTGGAGCTTCTCGACGGTCGGATGAGTCAGCATCTGGGCGTTCCTTTCAGCAATCACTGGTAGTAGAGGGCGCCGCGGATGCCATGCCGATATCGGCATGGCATCCGTAATGCCGACATCCTGGTTATGCCGCGTGGACCGCCGATCGCCGTGAGACCGCGGACTTCCTACAAAGACGATATCGGCATAATCACAGCGCTTCGAGGAACGTCATCAGCTCGTCAGGTGGCTGATATCGGCCGGAGGGCACACCGACTGGTTTCGTCTGGTCCATTGCTTTCTCCTTCAGTTGGAGATCGGCATGGAGGTAGATCTGCGTGGTTTCGATCGACTCGTGGCCGAGCCACAGTGCGGTCACTGCACAATCGACCCCCGATTGGAGCAACGTCATGGCGGTGGCATGTCTGAGAACATGCGGTGTGACGCGCTTCTCCTTGAGTGACGGGCACACCTCGGTCGCGAGCGCGGTGTATTTCTGCACGATTCGTTCGACCGCATCCCGGCTGAGACGCCCGCCACGGATGCTGGTGAACAGGGGATCACCGTCATTGCCGGGACGTTCTGTCAGCCAGGAGCGTAGTGCATCGACGCTGTCCTTCCGCAGCGGGGTCGCTCGCTCCCTTCGTCCCTTGCCCATGCACCGGACATGCGCCCCGGTGCCGAGGACGATGTCACCGCGGGACAGGTTAGGCTTCTCGCCAAAATAACGTGATTATTTTGTTGTCTCTCGAGGCCTAAGACTGTAGTTCCAGTCGCCGTGAAACTTGTCCCGCTTGAGCGAAAGACTCTCCATCTGTTCCGCCGTCACCGGCTGCCCCGTCGGGTAGCTGTTCTCGTCCAACTCGGAACGAATCGCCAGGCCGCTCTGCGTCGTCGTGTGGCCGATCAGGTTCACCACCACCTCCCGACTCACCAACGGCCGGCCCCGCCAGTTCTCCGTGATGTGACAGAACATCCGGTGCTCGATCTTGTTCCATTTGCTCGTCCCAGGCGGGAAGTGGCACACCGAGACCCGCAGCCCCATCTCGTCGGCGAACTGCTGCAACTCCCACTTCCACAGACGGTTGCGGCTGCCGTTCGAACCGCCACCGTCAGCCGTGATCAACAACCGGCCCGCGGCCGGATACGAGACGCAACCCATCCGCCGCCACCACCGCCGCAACGTCTCCACCGCAAACGATGCGGTGTCATGATCGACGCCAACGCTCACCCAACCGGCGTCGTGAGTCAGGTCGTACACGCCGTACGGAATCGCCTTGCCGAGGGTCTTGTCCGGAAAGTCGTGGACCCGAACCGGCTCGGGCTGACCGCGCGGACGCCACTCCCGACCCGCGTTCTTGAAAGGGCCGACCAGCTCCTTTTTCTTCGTGTCCACCGACACCACTGGCTGGCGCCGCCGCTGAAAAGCCCGCACCCGGCGGTTGATGTGGTTGAACTGCGCGTCCCGATCCGGATGCTGTTTCCCCTCCAGCGTCTTACGGTTCGCTTGCAGACTGTAACCCAACGCGTGCAGCAGCCGGTTCACCGAACGCTCGCTGACCCGATGGCCCGCCTCCTGGAGTTGCCGCGACAGCCGCGCCGCACTGCTGCAGGTCCAGCGCAACGGCCCCGTCGGGTCGCCGCGCGTCGCCGGGTCGACGAGCCGTTCCAACGCCGCCACCAAGCCGGCGTCGTGCTCCGCCAGGGCCTTGCGGCCTGCTCCCGGCCCGCGCAACCGTCCCGCGGCATCGTCGCCTTCGGGCCCTGCGGCCAATTCCTGCAGGCCCGCGCTGATCGTCGCCCTCGACAACCCCGTCGCCTCGGCCACCCGCGCGATTCCACCGCGTCCGAGTGCCCTTGCCTCCACCGCGGCCCAACGCCGACGCGTCCTTTCGTTGAGCAACGGTTGAATCGCGGCAAACTTCTCCTGAATCACTTGTGTCAGTACGTTGTCCACGAGATTCGAAGATAACACCAATCCCTATAAATCACTAATTTATTGTGGCGAGAGGCCTTAGTCAGCTCGGAGACTCTGAGACCGGTTTGCAACGCGACAACCAGCAAGGTCCTGTCACGCCGCCCGAACCATGTGCTGGAATCGGGTGCCGCCACCAGTGCTGCCATTTCGGCCCGGTTGAGGTAAGTGATCGTCGTCCTCTCCGTGCCGGACTCGATCCCAATCGGGAAATGATCAAGCTCACGACGTATCTCGCACACGCGGGGATGGACCCGCTTCTGCGGGTGGTGGGCGGCACCGGAAGAGGGCTTCCCCGCACACGCGGGGATGGAACTCCTAGCAGTGATGGAACGGACTCCCGCCGAGCGCGACAGAGTCACGTGGCGTAAAGCACTGAAGAACAAGGGCTTATGAAAAGCGGCTGAGAACGCGTATCCCTCCTGCGGAAAGTCTCTGTGGGACCAGTTGTGGGATCGATCCCAGGGATCCTGAACGACAACCGGCCCGGCCGACGACGGGACCGGCAACACCCGGACGACAAGCGAAGACACGCACTAGGCGTCTCCGAAACCGTCCGGGAGCACGTAGTCGGCCCACTGCTGCATCAGCCGGGCCCGAGGCGCGTCCAGCGCCGAGCGGGCGTAAGCCTTCTTCGTCGTATCCGACTCCTGGTGCGCCAATGCAATCTCCGCAGCTTCCGAAGAAGCCGGCACGCACTCCATCTGCCACACGCGAAAGGTCGTGCGGAACCCGTGGACCGTAATGGGGCGGCCGTCGGCATCGAACCGGCGTAGCTGCCGGAGCGCATCGGAAACCGTGCGCTGACTGGGCGCCCGCACCACGCCATGCGAGCCGCGAAGAGCGAAGACGAGGGAGTGGCTCCGCTGCAACCGGGCAGCCCGCGCGAGCACGTCCAGGGCCTGCGACGACAGAGGTACGTCGTGGCCTCGGCGCATCTTCATGCGACGGCCCGGAACGGTCCAGACCCGCTTGGCCCGATCGATCTCGGACCAGGTCGCGGAGGTCCCCTCACTAAGACGCGCAGCGGTCAGTACGATGAAGAGAACGGCGAGCCTGACCGCCTCGTTCATGAATAGGGTCTGCCACTCGGCCATCGCCTTGGGAGCATCGTTATAGTCGAGGCTCGAGCGGTGGTTCGGGACCTTGCGGACCTTGGGCAGCAACAACTTGAGATCAGCAGCAGGATTGTCGCGCCGGTGCTTCTCCACAACGGCATAGCGGAAGACGTATTCGAGGTTCTGCCGCAAGATGTAACCGGTGCTGTTGCGCCCATCCCAAAGGGGAAGGACAATCCCGCGGACGTCTTCGAGCGTGACCGCAGCGACGGGCTTGTCGCCGACAACCGGAAGCACACGCTTCTCGAAGCCACGGCGCCAGCTGGCCTCGGTAGTCTTCCTGTCCCAGCTCTTGCGGCGGATCTCGGTGACGGTCTCGTAGACCTGACGGAAAGTGGGACCCGTCTTCCGCGCGGCCTCCAGGGTCGGATCACCCCCGTCACGAACAACCCGGCGGTTGTCGAGCGCAGCGTCCCGGGCATCGGCCAGCGAGACAAGCGGATAGGGGCCTAGGCCGAGGTCCCGGCGACGACCGTGGATCGTGATGCGCTGCACCCACTGACCCTTGCCGGACGGGCGAACGTATAAGTAGAGGCCGTTGCCATCGGCGTGGCGGCCGGGGGCGAACGTACGCAAGTGGGCGCCGTTCAGTTTGTGGTGCGGATAGCGACCGCGAGCAGGCATAAGGAACCCCTCCCCAACAGCAACGGGGGGAAGCCCGGCTCACGGAATCCTTGACGGGAACCGCGCCCAGAAGGCACAATCCCGTCCGGACAGTGCAAGCGGGTCTGCCCGCGCCGCTGTCTGCCCCGGGCGGGTTCTGATACAACCCTCCGGAGCCCGTGTTTACGCAGTGCCGGGGGCCGCAACCGCGGCTCCCGGCACACCTTCCGCGACGCACCGCCTCCAGCAGACAACTCCGACCGCCGCCGATGAAAGGGGCGGCGGGGTGTTCGTAAGTGGAGTCGGAACGCCGACTATACATCAGCTTTTCAGACGGGTCCACCCTTTCTTCGCCGTCGGTGCAGGCGTGCCGGATTGCGAGCGGAAGCGTATATACTTGAGTCTGGACACATGGAGCAGCGCAACAGGTTGAAGCTCCGGAAGGAAGGCCACACCATGGGAGAACTCACGGAACGGCAACAGGAAGTGCTCGATGGCATCAAGAGTCACATCCGCCGACACGGGGTACCCCCCAGCCGGACGGAACTCGCGCACAGCCTGGGACTGTCCGAAGCGTCGTCGGTGACCGGCCACCTCGCCCGGCTGGCCGACGCCGGGCGGATCGAGCTGCTGCCGAACACCAACCGCGGGATCCGCGTGCTCCATCAGGAGATCCCGCTCCTCGGAGCGCTCGCCGAGGTGGCGGCCGGGACGCCGATCGTCTGCGACAGCCACATCGTGGACAGAGTGCCCGACAGCATCGCCGAGCACTTTCGGCCGAGGCCCGATTTCCTCCTCACCGTACGAGGCGACAGCATGGAGAAGGCCGGCATCAAGGCAGCCGACATCATTGCCGTGCACAAGACCGCCGAGGCGAGCAGCGGACAGATCGTAGTCGCGCGTTTCGGCGACGAGGTGACCGTCAAAAGATACGTCCGGGTCGACGAACGTCACATCGAGCTGCGTCCGGAGAGCCACAACGCCAGCCACAAGGTCATGAGGCTGGACCTCGCGATGCACATTCTGCAGATCGAGGGCATCGTCGTGGGCGCGCTGATTCGCGGCCTGGACGACAGCGAGACGACCACCCAGCGCAAAAGCGATCAGGACCAGTAAACCGCACGGACCCAGCGAAGCGTCCGGAAGCCGAGACGGCGCGACCGCGGCACCCAAAAGCTGTTGCGGGCCGCTCACGGCCGTGTCCGCTCGCTCAGCCGCACCCACAGCCTGACCGATCCACCCGGTCAAGAAAACCGGCCCCGCACCTGGGGCCGCGAACAACCAGTCCGCAGAGAACCCAGGACAAGGCACCGGGGGACCCGGACGCCAACGAACGGCCCGAGAGAACGCCTGGATCCGGCGAGAACAGAAGATCGCGGAGGTCATGATTCCAATGTCACTGGAGTCGGACTATAATCCCAATGAACGGTAAAGGGCAAGCAAGCCAGACGACAATGCAACTCACCGGCGACCGGGTGCGAGAAGCTCGAGGTCTGCGCAAGATCACGCAAACAGAGCTCGGACGAAGGGTCGGGACATCAGCGAGCCAGATCTCGATGATCGAGACCAACAAGTCCGGGACCTCGCTGAAGAGCGCGATATCAATCGCCACGGCGCTCGGAGTCTCGCTGGACTACCTGGCAGGTTGGATCGACGATCCACGACCCGCACGGGAGCTGCTCGTTCAACTGAACGCCAAGGAGGCAGCCCTGCACGACATCGAGGAAGGACAAGCCGTCGAACCGACGCCGTCGAACGAAGAGGAAAGGTTCCACATGAGCATCAGAGAGATCGAGAGCTCGACCGGAGCCGAAGCCTCTGCAGACAACGACGGCGTGCGGACGACGCTCCAGTTCTCGGTCCGATGGCTGAGAGAGCGCGGCTTGCGACCCTCGTCATGCCGGATGATCCGGATGAGAGGAGAGTCGATGGAGCCGACGCTGCCCAACGGCTCCGTCATCCTGGTCGACCTCGCGACCGAGCACCCCAAGGCCGGCCGGATCTTCGTGATCCGGACAGGCGACGGCCTGATCGTGAAGCGGCTGGCCAGGAACACAAAAGTAGGTTGGATGCTGGAGAGCGACCACCCACAGAGGTCGCTGTGGCCGACTCAACCCTGGCCCGAAGACGGAGAAATCGTCGGCGAAGTCAGATGGGTCGGGCGTAGCCTGCCGTAACCGGGGGACGGGGCCCGGTCCGACGGCCCGCAGAGGACTCGAAACGGACCGCCAAGCAGTTGCAGCTTGAGCAACCAGCGTCTCGTGGATGAGGCGGAGGGCGTGTTCCTCGAGGTGCTCGGCGAAGGTTTCCGCACGAGCTTCGGGCCGAGCGCCGACGGCCGGGCAGCCGCGGCACCGACATCGACCCACACGCGCCAGACCGCGAGATGATGCAGGTGCCGCACGGCGCGGTGAACGTGCATGGACACCTGCACGAGCAGGAGTCAACGACGCCGAACCGAGGGGTTCCTCGCCAGCCGGCGCGACCGCGACGCCGCCTGACAAGCAACGGCCTGCCGGCAGGACTGAGCGCTTGAGGGGCAGACGAAAGGTCCCGAGGACCTGGGCCAGCCGCAGGGCGCTGCTCGCGCGCTTCGAGCGGGCGGCGGCGACTCACGTCGCCGACCACGTGGAGGAGCGGCTGGCGACCCGGCGCGAGCCGGGATTCCGGGCGCGGTTCGCCGGCTACGACCTGCGGCCGGAGCGGAGAACGCAGCAGGTCGGCGCGGCGGAGCACGACAACAACAATGTTGGTGCGGCGGCGCGCGGCCGTCGTGCTCTGGGTCCGTGCGAAGGGAAACAGATGGCTCCAACAAAGAGAACAGTGAACCGGTCAACGACAGATCGCCTGAAGCGGATCGTCGAGACGGAGCTCGCCAAGCAGGAGCTGACCGGCGAGGAAATCGCGCGGGAGGCCCGTCTACCGAGCAAGGCTTTCAGATCGCTGCTGCAACACGGGCACCGGCCAACGATCGACCGTGCCGACGAGCTGTGCCGAGCACTCGGCATCACGATGACCATCGGGAAGAGGCGAACCCGTCGGGAGACGACCGCCGGCTAGAAGCAGCGACGCTGGCCTAGACCGACACCGCGGCGGCGGCCGCAGCGCGTTCACCTTCAGCAAGAGCGGCACGGAACGTCATGAAAACCCTAGGGACGAGGCTGCGAGAGGCCCGCAAACTGCGGGGAATGTCGCAGAGCGAACTCGCCAGGCGAATCGGCACATCGTCGAACCAAATCTGCATGATCGAAGGTGGACAGTCCGGGTCATCGCTCCGGACCATGGTGGCGGCAGCGAGCACGCTGAACGTGTCGCTGGATTTCCTGGCCGGCCTGGTCGAGGTCCCGGACTCGGCGCGGGAGCTGCTGTACAAGCTGCAGCAGAAGGATGCACAGATCCTCGACATGCGCAGTACCTACCGGGAGGTCGAGCCGAGGGATGACATCGCGCACATCGAGCTGATGGACGTTCACACGAGCGCCGGCGCCGTCGAGCACGGCGAGGGCGTGAAGAGCATGATCGAGTTCCCCGGGAGATGGCTCCACGACCGCGGCCTCGAACCCAACCAATGCCGCGTGATCAGTGTCGTCGGAGAATCCATGGAGCCGACGCTCGCCGACGGGTCCCAGATCCTCGTCGACCTGAGCAGGAGGGACCGGCGCCATGACCGGATCTGCGTCGTAGAGATCGACAACGAACTGGTCGTGAAACGCATCGTGCGAACGGCAGAGGGCGGCTACCTGCTCGTCAGCGACAACCCGGACAAGACCGCCTTCCCCACAACGCCATGGCCCGAGGGCGCGAGGTTAATCGGGGAAGTGAAATGGCACGGGCAGTCCTTCCAGAAGGAACGACCGGGAGACCGGAGACCCGACGCGGGCACCCGACCCGCGCGCAACGGGTGAAAACGCGGCACGAGCGGCACGTCCGACCCGCGCGGAAAAGCGGACCGCCGGAAAACCAGGACAGCAAGGACAGACTCAGCCGCCCGATTTCACGTCCCAACAGGCAGGGACGCGCGCCAAGAGAGGCGCGCGCATCGAGCGGGCAGACGAACCCTGCAGGGCTCTCGGCATCACCATGACGATCGGAAGCACGCCAAAAGGTGACGACGCGACGGACGGAGCCGAGAACGAGGCCGCAAGCGGCGTCGACGGGTAGGCACCAGAGGCTCCGAAGCAGGGGAAAGAGGCCAAAAAGGCACATCAGGACGTCACCGAGCGGCGCAGGCCGCGCGTTGAGCTCGGCAACGACAACGCGTTGGACGCAGCGAACGAAGACAACAGTCGAGGCCAGGACGGCCCCGCGACACGGGGGGGTGGCGCGGAACACGGGACATGGGCTAGTGGTCCGTCACGTCATAATTTTCGGATAGACGGACTTTAGTTTACAGCGCGCATCGTCGACCTTCATCTGCCAGTCGACACCGCGCTGCATGCCGTTGACGTCGGCCGACCACGCCGACACTTCGGCGTGCAGCGTCTCCAGGTCGCCGATGCGGCGCCCGTGCAGGCATTGGCGCGTCATCGAACTGAGTTCGTTCTCCGCGATGTTCAGCCAGCTCCCGTGTTTCGGCGTGTGGCAGAACTCGATGCGACGGACCAGTTCCCGTGCCCGGGTCGGCTCGAACACCTCGTAGAAGGCACCCTTGGTGTGCGTGTTGAGGTTGTCGCACACCAAGGTGACCTTCTCGCACTCGGCGTAGCGTCCTTCCAACAGGCCGGCGACCTCTATCGCCCAGTCCGCCTTCGTACGCCGGGCCCGGGCCGTCGCCTGCCGCCAACCGGCCAGCGGCTCGCAGAACAGGAAGACCGAGGCCGTGCCGGCCCGTTCGTACTCGTAGTCGACACGCTGGGGATGCTTCTTCGTGGCCGCCATCGGCGGACGGGTTTCCTTGACCAACTGCACCGGCTGCTCATCCATGCACACGACCGGGCAAGCCGGGTCGTACGGTTGCGCATAGATGTCGAGGACCAGTTCCATGTGCGCCACGAATTCGGCATCGGCCTGCGGCGGAATCACCCAGTACTGGATTCTCCGCTGCGTCATCTCGTTTTTTTTAGCGTCCGCCGGATGGTTTCGTGGCTGACCGCCTCGACGAGCCCCAACTCGACGACCCGCCGCGCCAACAGCCGCAACGACCAGTTGGCGTACCCCTCCGGGGGCGGCCCCAGACGCAGCGCGATGACCTGCGCCTCCTGTTCGCCGTCGAGCAGTTTGGGGACCGGCGGCGACGCCCTTTGTTTGCGTTCCAGCGCCCGCTCGAAGCCTTCCAGCACGCAGCGTTGGCGAAGGTTCTCGACCGTCTTGGTGCGGCACGAAAAGGCGTCGGCGATGCGCTCGTCGGTCCACGCCGGTCCGTCCGCATCGGCCTTCAGGAGAATCTGCGCGCGGCGCACCTTCTCGCCGCTCCCCTTGAGCTTGCCGGCCGTCTGTTGACAGACCTCGCGTTCCTGAGCGGTGAGTCGAACGATGTACTTCTTCTCCGGCATGAGAACTCTCTCGGCTCGAGACGAGTTCCCCGACAGTCCTAAGTTTTACACGTGGCACAGCACTAGGCTCAACCGGCCCATGACACCGTACGAGTTCATCAGCAAATGGCGAGCATCAGCACTGACGGAGCGCGCCGGGTCGCAGGCGCACTTCAACGATCTGTGCGATCTGTTGAACGAGCCAAAACCAACCGATGCCGACCCGTCCGGCGAGACGTACTGCTTCGAGCGAGGGCTACAAAAAGAGGGCGGGGGCGCCGGGTGGGCGGACGTCTGGAAGCGCCACCACTTCGCCTGGGAGTACAAGGGAAAGCACGCGAACCTCGAGGCGGCATTCAAGCAGCTGCGACAGTACTCGCTGGCCCTTGAAAACCCACCGCTGCTGATCGTCTGCGACATGCTCCGGTTCCGAATCCGCACGAACTGGACGAACACCGTCAGCAAGACCCACAAGTTCGAGCTGGAGGAGCTAGCCGACGCAGCGACCCGGCAGAAGCTGAAGTGGGCGCTGTCAGACCCAGAGCGGTTGAAGCCGGGCCAGACCCGGCAAGCGCTCACGGAGCAAGCCGCGGCATCCTTCGCCGCGGTCGCGCACGCCCTGCGAGGACGGGGCCACGACCCGCAGGAGATTGCGCACTTCGTCAACCGACTGGTCTTTTGCATGTTCGCCGACGACGTCGGCCTTCTACCAAACCAGATGTTCACGCGGATGCTGCGCGAATCGCTAAAGACCCCCGCCGTATTCAGCGAACTGGCCGGTGGCCTGTTCCGGGCAATGGCGGCCGGCGGCCGCGTCGGGTTGGAAACCGTGGCGTGGTTCAACGGGAGCCTATTCAACGACGAGACGACGCTACCGCTCGAGAAGAGAGACATCCAGACGGTGCTCGAAGCCGCCGACCTCGACTGGTCCGAGATCGACCCGTCGATCCTGGGCACGCTGTTCGAGCGCGGGCTCGACCCAGCAAAGCGCACGCAACTCGGGGCACACTACACTGACCGCGAGAAAATCATGCGGCTCGTCGAGCCGGTGGTGAGGCGACCCTGGCTGGCCGAATGGGCAGCCGAAAAAGCGGAGATCGCTAGGGAGCTGGAGCGCGCTGACGCCGGCAAGACGCCGGCAACGCGGACGAAAAGACGCAAGGACGCCGAGCGGCGGTACCGGACATTCCTCGACCGCCTGCGGGCGTTCACGGTGCTGGACCCAGCCTGCGGCTCCGGAAACTTCCTCTACTTGGCGCTGCAGACGCTCAAGGACCTGGAGCACCAGGTGCAGGTGGACGCCGAAGGACTCGGGTTCGCTCGGCAGTTCGCGTGTATCGTCGGCCCGGCAAACGTGAAGGGCATCGAGATCAACCCTTACGCGGCCGAGCTGGCGCGCGTGTCGGTCTGGATCGGTGAGATCCAGTGGATGCGCCAAAACGGGTTCGGCGAGGCCCGGGACCCAATCCTGAAGCCGCTCGACACCATTGAGTGCCGCGACGCGATCATGACACCAGAAGGCAGCGAAGCGGAGTGGCCAGTAGCCGACGTGGTGATCGGAAACCCGCCGTTCCTGGGCGACAAGCTACTGATCCGACACCTCGGAAAGGACTACGTATCCCGCCTACGGAAGACCTACACCGGGCGGCTGCCCGCCCAAGCCGATCTGGTGTGCTACTGGTTCGAGAAGGCCGGGAAACAGATTCAAGAAGGGAAGGCGATACGGAGCGGCCTCGTGGCAACGAACTCGATTCGCGGCGGTGCGAATCGCCGCGCCTTGCAAATAGCAACGAAGTCCAAACAGATCTTCAACGCTTGGAGCGATGAACCTTGGGTGATCGACGGCGCGGCCGTCAGGGTATCGCTGATCTGCTTCGGGCCCGTCAACGATCAGCACGTGTTGGAAACTCGGCTCAATGATCAACGCGTGAACGAAATCTACACCGATCTGACAGGACAGAACAAAGATGCAGCGCGAATCGATCTCACAGAGGTTCGACAACTGGCGAGCAACGCCAGTGTCTCGTTCATCGGTGATGCGAAGCACGGGGCCTTCGACGTTTCCGGCGACCAGGCACGCGAATGGCTGCGTCTCCCGGCGAACCCGAACGGCCGAACGAACGCGGAAGTCCTGAAACCGTGGCGCAACGGCAGGGACCTGACTCGGCGGTCCGCCGGGAAGTGGATTGTCGATTTCGGGTGGCAAATGTCGAAAGCAGAGGCGGCCCTGTACGAAGAGCCGTTTCGATGGATCCAGGAGCATGTGTACCCGTCGCGGCGCGAGAACCACCGTGCGTCATATCGAAAGCACTGGTGGCGACATGGAGAGCCGAGACAGGGGATGTGGGAAGCGCTCCGAGAATGTTCGCGGTACATCGCAACGCCAAGGGTCGCAAAACACCGGGTGTTCGTGTGGCTCGAGGCTCAGGTGTGTCCGGACTCGGCAACCGTGGCGATCGCGCGCGACGACGACACGACCTTCGGCATCTTGCACAGCCGGTTTCACGAGCTCTGGTCGCTCCGTCTCTGCACCTGGCTGGGAAAGGGCAACGACCCGCGCTACACGCCGAGCACCACGTTCGAGACGTTCCCGTTCCCCGCCGGCCTGACGCCGAACGTACCGGGGCCGAGGTGCGCGGCCGACCCACGAGCGGCCGCCATTGCCGAGGCCGCCCGGCGGCTCGTAGAACTGCGGGACCGGTGGCTCAATCCGCCAGAATGGGTCGAATGGGTCGACGAGCCGGTACCCGGATATCCGAAGCGATCGGTTCCGCGCGACGAGAACGCAGCGAAAGCGCTGAAAAAACGCACACTGACAAACCTCTACAACGAACGGCCGCAGTGGCTGGCGAACGCGCACGAAGCCCTCGACGCGGCAGTAGCTGCCGCGTACGGGTGGCCTAGCGACATCGCCGCCGACGACGCGCTCAAAGAGCTACTGCAACTGAACAAAAGCTGAGACGCGCCCAGCCGCGGCCGCAGGGCGAAGGACCGCTGCGGACCTGCACCGCCAACGTCCCAAGAACGGAAGCAGCCTCGCACACCACGCCGTGCTGCGTATAGAGCGACGGAGCGCCGCTGAACCATGAGGCACCGGACCTCGTCGACGAGCAGGGACGAAAACGCGTTGGGGACCGATGCTCCCGATCCTCGCAATGGAGGCCGGCAGTACCGCCGGGTCTGCGCACAAAACTGGCACCGTGGCGGTGAACATCTACGAGTGCTCAGGGAACCGCGCAGCCCCACGAGAGGTAGAGCGCAGCTTCGCTCGGGCGCGGGAGCGCACGACCGATCCAGCCATCCGCACCTCGCGGCCAGGGATACGCCGCTCTCCTGGTAGTTCCCGCGGGGTTCGGCGGCGGCGCGGCGGTGGCGGGGCAAGACCGGCCCAACGCGGCACTGGCTTCCGGGAATCAGCGTTCGCTGACCGCGCCGCCGCAAGGAAGCAGCCAGCCGCGCGACCGCGTTGCCACCGCGAAACAACGCGTTGCGCGGGACGCGCCCCGAACGCGCAACTGACCTCGTCCAGAACCCAGTACAGATCGGCAGCGGCAGACTCAACCGCCGGATCCCACATCCCAAGAGGTAGGGAGCAACGCCGCGAAAGGCACGCTCAGTGGGGTCGGAGACGGGTCTATGGAGGAAAGGTTCGGCAGCTTCCAGCAGGCGAGTGCTCGCGATAACTGGCTTTATCGCGCGCATTGAGAGCGGCCCAGGGGCGGCAAGAAGGAGAGAAGCCTGCAGGTGAGCTGGCACGCGAGAGCGGCGCACGGCGGCCCGGTCCCGGTCGAAGACACCGGAGGACCAGAGGAACTCCTAGACGCCTACCTCGAGGCGGCGAGCGGAGCGATCAGCCCCAACACCGAACGCGCGCTGCGAGCCGACGTCCACGTGTTCTGCGCGTGGTGCCGGCCGCGCCGCACGGCGCCGTTCCCGGCAAGCCCCGAGACGCTGGTCGCCTTCATCAACGAGATGACCACCAGCAGGACGCCGGCGACAATCCGGCGGTACCTGTCGAGCATCACCACCGTGCAGAAGGAGCTCGGCGAGACGAGCCCGCTCGAGAACGCCAGCGTGCGGTTCGCGCTGCAGCGGATGCACCGCCGGCGCGGCCGCCGGCAGACCCAGGTGCACGGCCTGACATGGCCGCTCCGCAACCGCCTGCTCGAAGCGACCACCGACCGGTTGATCGATGCGCGTAGCCGACGGCCGGCTGGCCGTCGGCTACGACACGTTGTTGCGGCGCTCCGAGCTCATCGCACTACGAGTAGCTCGCTTCCGGCGTGCCGGCGCCCGCTCTTCGGTGCACTGCCTGGGATTTGGGAGAGCGTCCGAGCGCTCTTCCTACCACTGCACGCTGGCGGTCCCGAACACCCGCTGGTCGGCCGTGCCCGCGCCGTCGCGCATGCCGAACACCGGGCTCTGCCGGCGCTCCGCATCGACCCCGAGCTGCAGGCTCAGCCGCCCCTGCTCCAGGACCCCGACCCCGTAGCCGAGCCGGTAGTCCTGCCCGTATTCCGACGTCCGGATGCCCACCCGGGGCGTACCCACGAAGCGCGAACCCAACGGCAGGCCGTAGCCGACCTCGGTATCGAGGCGGTTGCCGCCGCTCCCGAGCAGATCATTGTGGCCCATGCCGCCCACAGTTTCGCGCCCCCACAACGCGTCGGCGCCGCTCATCGCGTCGCCGCCCCAGGCCGGCGACACCCGTGCAGTGAACCCGAGCGGCGTCTTCGGCGTCGGGTCGTAGCTGACCGACACCGCTATGCCGCTCTCGGCGAATCCGGCGGCCTGATGGACCAGCAGCCGCCGGATCCGTACGTCGGCGGCCAAGCCGGTGACGCCGTCCGCGACCGTGAGGCCTATGCCGACATCCAGGCCGCGGCCGACTTCGGCGTCACCGCCGTCCTGGCGGATCCCCACCTCGACGCTCGGCGTGAACGCCATGCGCCGGGCGATCGTCGTGCTCTTGGAGCCCTCGAGCGCGGTGCGCAGGCGCGTGACCCCTGCCCGGGTCGCCCGCAGATTGCCGGACGCTCCGGAGGCAGCGTCTGTACGCGTCCCGACCCACAGCGCGTCGGCCTTGAAGGCCAGCTCGAAGCCGGCCTCGCTCGTCATGAGCCGCCCACGTCCGCCGCCGGCCGCCATAGCCATCGACAGGCCCGTCTCGATCCGGGCGCCGTTGCCAGGGTTGAGCAGCAGGCCGCCCGCCCCGTAGCCGGCCACCGTCCAGACGGTTACCCGCTCGGAGGCCTTGAAGCCGATCCACGGGTACAGCCCGGTGACCGCCGAGGTCATCCGACCAGTGTCGGCAGCGCCGGCGTAGCCGCCGAGCCCGCGGGTGCGAGACAGCGATACGCCAGTGACCATCCGGCCCTTGCTGTAGTCGGCGCCGAACATCGTGCTGCGGACGTCGCCGTTGAGCGCAAGCGCACCGTCCTGGCCGTGGAAGCTCGACGACGCCGAGCGGCTCCAGAACGAGAGGACGCCCCCGGTCGACGTCGCCCGGTTGAGCGCGAATCCCGAGCCGACGAGCAGCTGGTCTCGACCGCCGGCGCCGAGGCCGTAGCCGGCATCGTGCCCTAGGCCCGGGCCGTGCATGCCGGGACCCTGCCGCATCGGACCCTGCGGCCCAAACGGACCCTGGGGTCCGAGACTGGACGTCATGCCGCCGTTGGCGGACGGCAGGCCGGCCGGCTGCGCCTGGTAGCCGCCGCCCAGCTGCTGGACGAAGTCGCGCGCGAAGTCCTGACCCATGTCGCGATTGACTGCGCGGCCGGCGACGCGGCCGTCGAAGCCCGGCGCTCGAGGCGCGTTGACGCGCTCCTCGACCTGCTCGACCACGTGCACTGCGGCCGTCCGGCCGAAGCGGGCCAGCAGCGCCCGCGGCAGCGGATCCTGGTTCGTGATCGTTCCCGTCGCCTCACCGTCCGCCAGATACGCGCCGGAGGGGTTCGAGAGCGTCAGCGTCAGGGTCTCCGCGCCCTCGTCGTGCGAGTCGTCAAGCACCCGTACCACCACAATCTTGGTCGTCTCGCCCGGCGCGAACGTCTTGGTCACCGCGCTTTTCGCGCGATAGTCTTCGCCCGCCAGCGCCGTGCCGTCTGACGTTGCCGCCTGGACCGTCACTGTTGCCGCCGCCGCGCGTGCGAGCGTGATCGCAAACTGCAGGCGGGCCCCGGGGGCCTCCTCGACCTCCGCGTCCGCCACCGAGAGCCCTGGCGGGCCGCCGATCGTGGCCTGGAGCGGCTGGGAAAGCGTCCGGCCGTCAGTGGTGCACGGCGCTGTCCTGCAACCCTCGCCTGCCGAGAGCGTCACCGTCACCGAGCCGTTGCCCGCGGGGTCCACCTGGATCTCCCAGAGGTCTCGTCGCCCATCCACCCGGCTGGCACGCGTCACCGTCCCGGCGGTGGCCGACAGCAGGTCGTCGCGCAGCCTCTTGTAGCTGTTGCGGATGTCCTCGCTGAAGGCAAGCCGGAAGGTGAACGCATTGGATCCGTCGTGCCCGGCCGGTACGCCAGTGAACTGCGCTGTGAGCGGGTCCAGCCCGGCGTCGTTGTCCTCCACCGTCACCGTCGCGCTGCCGCGCCCGTCGACCGTGTAGCCGGTCCCCGACGAAACCGTCGCCGTGACCACGCTGGCGGGCTCCTCGACCTTGTCGTCCTCGGTCGGCACAGAAAGTTCCGCCGTCGACGAACCGGCGTCGAAGGTCACCGTCGCCGGGGGCGTACCGCTCAGCATCGAACCGCTCTCGGTCACGCTGACGTCCACCGTCAGCGCCGATTCCGCATCCCCGTTCCGGGTCAGCGTGAACTCCGCCGGGCTCCCCTCCGTCACCACGCCGGAGGTCGGGTCCTCACTCCTCGGCTGGTTGAGCGGCTTGGGCGCGATGGAAACGTCAATGCCGCGCGGCTCCTGAGTGGAGTTGTTCGTCACCGAAAAGTTGGTGAACGACTGGGCCGCTTTTCGCTGAGTGCTCTCAATCTGGTTGACGCCGGCCGTAGCGCGGTCGTAGCTGACCGTGACGGTCTGGCCCTGGGTGATGATAGTGCCAAACACCGGGGTGATAAGCAGTTGATTGTGTACGCCGGGCTGCTTTTGAACCTGGGTGACATCCACGTCCGAGTCGTCAACCGTGATGCTGAAGGCACTCACGACGGTAGCGTGGTACGTTCCGCTGCCGCGCATATCCTGGTTGAACTGCACGATAACCGATTCACCAGTAGGTGTCACCCTCGCGCTCTCCGGCACCGGTGAAATGGCCGTGGAGAGGATCGTGATCGTCGCCTCGTCGTTGGCCAGTTCCACCCAGCGGTACTGGTGGTTGAAGAGCTCGATATAGAACTCTTCTTCCGCCAGGTTCACGGTTCGGTCTCTGGTCCCGCCGTAAACACGGATGGGAATGGTCGCCTCGGTTTCGCCCGGCGCGAACGCAACGACGTTCGTCCCCATGCTGAACAGCGGCGCAACGTCCAAGTAGTCAGGATCGGTGGCCGACGGTTCGTGAATCTGTTTCGCGATCGCCGTCCCACTTCTGTACCGAAAGTTCAGCTGGATCGTACGACCTGCGGGCGATGCCCGGTCCAGAGACACCCTCACGTCGGCATTGCGGGTCCCGTTGGAGGGTTCGGTGACCGTCAAATCGTGAATCGTCAACCGGGGCCGGGCAATGATCGGCGTCGTCAGATCGCTCGTGACGCTTTCGCGGTTGCCCCCGGCGTCCCGGAAGCTCACCTCCACCTTGATCCGCTTGCCCACGTCCGCCTGCACCGGCTCGTACCAGTTGCCGATTGCGCCCCTGATCCTGGTCTCGACGTTGGACGCGTTCACGCGGTACCAAGCGCGGTGGATGTTCGTGAACGGGTCTCCGTCGGGGTCGGAGATGCCGCCCAGACCAAGTATCAGGCGCTCCGCTTCGACCTTGTGTCCCGAGATGGTGGGCTTCCCCGTCGCGTTCTGCGCCTCCGCCAGAGCAGGGCCGACGATGAGGGCGGCGAGCACCCACCCCACAACGGTGGCCGGCATCGCCCTCCCGACCAGACGGCACGGGAACGAGAGCGGCCGCCGCTGCACCGATGCCCCTGCGCCTGCCCGCTCGAGCTTGCGCGGCCGGGCACTGGCGCGGTGCGCGCGCCGCAAATACCGGGATGCCGAGCGCAGTCCGGACGCGATCGAGCCCCTGTTGAACGCCGTCCAGGTACGGGCGCCTACCCACCGTCCGAGCCAGAAAATAGCCATCGCCAAGAGCCCCCAGTTCTGCGTCGCGGCGGAATGCGCGCGATAGTCGGCGGAAGAGTAGCGACCGGGGGTCACGCCACCGACCAGGCCGAGCGCCACTTTCGCGCTCCGTCCCCCGCCGCAAGGCTCTGCCGGCGAAGCTGCCTGGAATCCCAGCTGCCGGGAGAGCTCGATGCTCTCGTCGGCGTCCTCGACGACGGCGACGGCCGTGGTGCGGCCGACGCGTGCGAGGGCGCCGCCGGAAAGCTGGTGAAGCGGGCGGCCGCGCACCAATCCGAGTCGGGCCGCTACGACAGGGAATGCAGGGGGCCGGGATGCAGAACGCGGGCGTTCCGAGCGGAGGGCTGCAGGGCATGGGCATGGAGAGCACGAGCCTGCAGGGTCCGATGGGGTACAGCGGCGGCCTGCACCAGGACGCCGGGTTCGGCTTCGGCATGGGCGGGCCGGACCAGATGCTGCAGGGCTCCGGGTTCGCGCTCAACCGCCGGACGAAGACCGGCGGGGTGCTGTCCTTCTGGAGCCGTTCGGCGCAGTCGAGCTTCTACGGCCAGGACGGCGCGCTCGCACTGAACGGCGACGTCCGGAGCACGATGGTCGGCGCCGACTACAGCAAGGGGCGCATGGTCACCGGCGTGTCGCTCTCGCACACCCGTGGGCTGGGCGGCTACGCCGGCGGCGCCGACACCGGGCGGATGACCTCCGCAGTGACAGGGCTCTACCCGTGGGTCGGCTTCAAGGCCTCCGAGCGTGTGACCGTCTGGACGGTCGCCGGCTACGGCGCCAGCGGACTGCTGCTCAGCCCGGGCGGAAGCGCCCCGATCGAGACGGGCCTGTCGATGGCGATGGCCGCAGGAGGCGGCCAGGGCGAGCTCATGACGAGCGAGACAGGGTTCGAGCTGGCCTTCAAGGCCGACGCGCTCTGGGTCGGCACACGCACCGACACCGCCAGGACGCCGCCCGCCCCATGTCGGCCGGGACTGGCTCACAGGCTCGCCGTAGTACTGGACCAACCGGCCCAATGCCGTCAGAATCAAAGGACCAGGACGATGGGAGAGATTCGAGCGACCGTGACACTGGAAAACAGGGACGACCGAGGCGCCGTGCACCTGGGACTTCGCGTCGAAGGAGACGTCCGACGAGCGACCGTCGAAGGGATCGTCGACACCGGGGCGGTGAACCTGGTAGTCCCCGAAGAGATCGCAACCGAGCTCGGGCTGCGAGCGTTCGGGACGAGAACCGTCGTGTACGCAGACGAACGACGGGAAGAACGACCGGTGACCGACGTAACGATCGAAGTCGGGAACCTCGCCACGCGCGTCGAGACAATCGTAGGACCAGCCGGGAGCCCGGTTCTGATTGGACAGGTCGTGCTCGAACAGCTCGATCTGATCGCCGACTGCAAGAACCGGACGCTGACACCGCGCCATCCGGAAGGGCCGGTACTGGCGATCCGCTAACGGCACGACCAGTAAAGAGCGCCCGCGCACGGCCGCGGAATCGCGCGCGGGCGGAAAACTAGTAGGAAGACTCTGCCGTGGCAACGGCAACGACGATCAGCGCGACAGCCGTCGCGCTACCGATCCATGCTCCCCGTTTCCGCTTGCCGGCCGCTGCATCCGAATAGGCGGCGGCGTAGCACCGGGCATCGTCGCCGGAGTGCTGCAGGACGGTATCGGCAGGAGGTTGCGGGGTACTGACGTGCGCAACGATCGGCATGAGGACCGGCAGGATCAGCCCTCCAAGAAACCAACCGGCCGTGCCCTGACGCTGGCGGCCGTCGCTGGCACCCGCCTGGGCCGGAGCGGAACAGCCTACCGGCTGCATCATCGTTGCGCCGGAGACCGTGCCGAGTTGAACCGTGTTCGCGCGCTGCCTCCGGACCGTCCGGCAACCTCGTGGCCACCCGGGCCGGGGTCACCCGGCTGCGCACGGCTCTGGAAGGCTCCAAGAGCACGACGATCGCCCGGCGCATGGCGCTCACGCCCAGCAGCGAGATCGGCATCCGGCAGGACGGCGGGGACGCGGAGGTCGGCCGCGGCCTGGACGTAGGCGTGGGTCTCGTGCTCGCCGACAGGGTCACCGGCCTGGCCGTCGACGTGCGCATCCGCCGGCTGCTCGTGCACCAGGCCGAGGGGTTCGCCGAGAGCGGCATGGCGGTGTCGGTCAGCTACGACCCGTCGCCGAAAACGCCGCTCGGGTTCACCGCCCGCGTGGCGCCTGCCCTGGGGCGATGACGCGATGAGCGGCGCCAACGCGTTGTGGGGGCGCGAAACCATGGGCGGGATGGGCCAGAACCACCTGCTCGGCACGGGCGGAAACCGCCTCGACACCGAAATGGGTTACGGGCTACCGCTCGGCGCATGTGGTCGGGGATCGGTACCCCCAAGAAACGAACGGAGAACCCAGAACCAGGTAGAATCACGGAGGAACGATGACCCCAGGACCGCCAGCAGGCAAGACAGAGAAGACCGACCGGGCCACTGGGCTGACACCAAGCCACTGGATCGCGATTGCGACGATCGCGGTCGCCGTGCTGGGCGGCGTGCTCGGCTGGGCCCTGAGCGAGCACAACGCGCTGCTCGCCAACGTCGAGTCGGCGACAAAGAACATCTCGGAGGCGCAGGCGCGCGCCGAAGGTGAGATCAAGGCAGTTCACGAACGCCTGAACGGGTTCGATGAACGGCTCGACCGAATCGAAACCAACATCGACAGGCTGATCCAGCTACACCTGGATGCCCAGACGACGCAACCGGCCGCCCAGCGCGCCGAATAACCGGCGACCAAGCCCGCCACAACAGCTTCCCCGCGCACAAGCGGGGTCGACGCAGCACGGGAGGCAGTCCGGAATGCGCGGGCTTCCCCGCGCACGCGGGGGTGAACCCGACGGCATCAGGCCACCGTCCCCGGTATTCCGGGCCGCACGCGCGGGGGTAGACCGTACTTGCACAGTTCCTCGCGAGTGTGGACACGGGCCGCCCCCGCTTCGTCGGCACGCCGCGGGTGGGCGTGCGCACCTCGGAGTACGGGCGCGACTACCGGCTGGGCTACGGGGTCGAGGTCCTCGAGCAGGGGGGCATGAACCTGCAGCTCGGCGTCGACGCGGAACGGCGCGAGAGCCGAGTGTTCCACCGAGAGGAAGGATCGCGAGGAGCCGACCAGCGCGTGCTCGGGCACGCGAGCGTGCAGTGGTAAGAGGAAGGCGAGAACACTCCGCCAGCCAGCAGTGAGTCCCACCTGACCCGGGCTCCGGCCAAACGAAAACCACGGCCGGAGCCCGAACCACAAACAACGCGGCAAGGGCGACGTGTAGCGGTCGAGCCAAGAGTTGAGGCCAGGACCGGGTGAAACGGCACCAGGCCTAGCAAGAAGGCAGGCACACCCGAAGCGGTGAGGGCCACGGGAACCGCTGGCCAGCGCGGCGCATCTGTGGGACACAACGTGGGGCGGCTCGGTTCTGCGTCAATAAACCCTGTAGGTTCAGCACTTTACGAACCCCGC
This sequence comes from Vicinamibacterales bacterium, assembly GCA_963662835.3. Taxonomy (GTDB): domain Bacteria; phylum Acidobacteriota; class Vicinamibacteria; order Vicinamibacterales; family UBA8438; genus WTFV01. The sequence continues at coordinate 1,249,674 of CAXXVU020000002.1, read as the reverse complement.
CGCAGAAGCGGGGATGGACCCCCGAGCAAGTTCCTCGGCCGCGGGTGCTTCCGGGCTTCCCCGCACACGCGGGGATGGACCGTCGAAGATGCTCACCCGCCGCCGCGCCAGCGGGGCTTCCCCGCACCCGCGGGGATGGACCCGCCGCCAGGTCGGTCTGCTCCTGGCCGCCTGGGCACGTGGCTGACGACTTGAGAGAGTACCGTCGGCTCGTCGATCACCAGCCGCGCATCCGCCATGAAGTCGGTGACGCCCTCGGCGGCGATCCCGGCCTGGAAGGGGAAGACCTTCTCCCGCACCCACGACACGAGCCGCTGGCCGTTCAGCGCGTTCGCCCAGTCGGACCAACGGAGCGTCTCGCGCGGGACCGTCTCCGAACCCGGTTCCCGAGCGTTGCGCGGATTCCGCAGCGTCCACTCGCCGGCGAACGCGCCGGCGTACGGCTTCGCGCCGGGCCGGCGGGCCGCTCGGACCCGCGCCGCGTCTGCCGCCTCGAACATGTAGAAGTAGATGAGGAAGCTCAGTTGCTCGGCGTTCTGCGCCGGGTCCGGGTAGCCCCCGGCGAACAGGTAGTCGCGGATCCGGTCGATAGCCCGTCGAAGTTCAGGCGTCAGCGGCACGTTGAAAGCCTCACGGCGCCGTCCGGTCGTCGCCGCTCTCGGAGCCAGACGGACCAGATTGCCCGAACACGGCCGCGTTGAACCCGGCGATCAGGCGGTCGAGGGGCGGACTGGCCGCCGAACACCCGCCGCGCTTGGTCGTAGCCGCCAAGCCCCTTGAAGGGGTGCTCGTCGAAGTCGTAGTCGCCGAACACTTCACCAGACCAAGTGTGCGGACGTTGGGTCGGCTGCCTCTCTCGACCTACACTCCTGGTGCGTTGCGAGGAGGCGCAGGTCTCTCGCCGCGAGCGGCAACTGGTAGTCTCTGAGGAGGGCGACCATGCGTAGTTTCCTGATCCTGCTGATGCTTACAGCGCCCGTTGCAACCGTAGCGCAGCCGTTGTCAGTCACGGCTTCGGTTGCCGTGACGTGGCTCGATCGTGTGGACGCCGAGCCAGACACACTCATCTGCGAGGAGCCGGTTTCCCTGGGCTCGGTGTTTCCGCCGGCCGTGGTCGTGCTCTGGCGGGGTCAACCCGGGTGGGCGTTCGAGGACGCCACCGAGAAGGTATCGTTCTCCAGCAGCGGCGGGTTCGGAGACGAGATCCGCTCGACTAGTGTGACGCAGGGCAGGGTCGGGCTGGAGCTCACCTACGACCCGGAGACGCGGACGGCCCGTGTGAATGGGCTCCCGGTCCAGCTGCCCGCTGGTGATGATGTGATCCTCGTGGACAATGTCGATGATCAGCCTGCTGTCGTGGGAACGCTGAGCGTGGGCGGCTCGGTACCCGAGTTGATCGAGGAGTTCTTGGGCAGGGACCCGGCGGTTACGGCATTCGTGAGGTGCGACGTGTCGCTGCCGGAGGACGCCTTTCCTGGGAAAGCGCGCATCCGACGCGGTCTGCAACGGACCCTCGATGAGCGCTGTCAATTGATTGCCGGAACGCACCCGGGGAGCGGGCTTTGCGGCGTCCCGCTCGAACTCCTTCCGCTGGAATTGCTCCCGCAGTAGAATATAGTTGAGCCAAGGTCGGCTGCCCCCTCCGGCCGGCTCTGGAAGGTGAACAGCGGCGAGCGGCCCCGCAGGCTTCCGCAGGAAGGCGCTCCCGCGGAGCGACCGACCGGGTCGGTGCAACGCAGGCGCAGGTGCGGGAGCCGCAAACCCAGAGGGTTCGGCCGGTCTCGGCCGAGACCGGCGTGCACGGCACCCAACTGGTCGGTCCCCGGCGCGAGTTGGTGGCGCATCCCGAGCGCAGAGCCCCGCATGTTCCCCTCGGTCGTCGCCAGCGTGCGCGCGCAACTGTTGCGCACCGGCATCGCGTCGGTCAGCGGGCTGTAGGCACCGGCCTCCCAGTCCTTCCCGCCGCTGGCGTGCGGGCAGGCCAGCACCGTCTGGCCCTGCGCGGTGAAGACCAGCTCCGCGTTCTCCGTCACGACCCCGGTGGCCCCGTCGATGCCGCTGATCACGTTCTGGGTAATGGTCGGCGTGGCCCACAGGAACTCCCCGGTCTCCCGGTCCAGGGTGTAGACGACGCCCGTCTTGCCCGGAATTCCGGTCAGCACGCGGCGCTCCTCGCCCGGGTCAGCCGCGGGTTGATCCAGCTCACCGCGGACGGATCCGGCCGCACCGCCGTATCGACGAGCAACCGTTCGAACGGGTGGTCGAGGTCCCAACTGTCGTTCAGGCGCTGGTAACGGTTCGACGACCGCAGACCGGCGGGCCACCGAGCGTCGGAATCCCAGCAGGCCGAGGCGGTGGTCGGCTGCACCCTCCTGCCGCCTCCTGCCGCAGGTGTGCCGTTGGCATGTGCTACGTCCGAAGCTCGGCGACGGTCGCATCGGCCACGGTGGCTGGCCGCCCGGCTCGGCGATCCCTGATACCGGATCCGGCTCGACGACATCGCCAGCCAGGATCATCTGGAAGGCGTGCGACGGCGAGTCTGCGTCGCCGCGGGACCGAACCCAAGGAGCGACGCCGCTGACTGAGATGGCCGGAGGCTGCGCGACGCATTCGGCGAGCGGGTCGAGCCGGCTGGGGAGCGCATCGCGCGGTTCGTGCGGATGATACTGTGATCGCGGATGACCGACGCGTGAGCGGCGGATCGGCGTGTACGGGGCACGAGGAACCACCATGGGCATGCACGAAAAGCACCAGTTTCGTTTGGCGGTATGCGGGCACAAAGCTGTCGAGGTTGGCGGCGTGTGCATGATTCTGATGGTGCAGGGGAACCTCTCCGGGCTGACATTGGGTCATATCGGCATTGCCAGCCAGACTGGCCTGCTCGCAGTGGTTCCAGTCCTTGGCGTCACCCTCACCCGGTACGCCAGGCATCTCACCAATCGGTGGATGTCGTCCGTGTTCCTCGCGGTCTGCACGTTTGTCGCGGACGCCGCGATCCACGCGTCACACTATCCGGGCGCGTACACAGAAGCTGCGTTCACCGCGGTTGGCGCGTTCGTCTTCTCCGTGGCCGTGTCTTATACGCCGGTTGGTCGGCGTATTGACCGACTCGCAGAGACGCTCGTGCATCGGTAGCACCCGTCTGCGACTCTTGGCGCGGCGATTTTCCCAAGGCGCGGGCACTCGCACGTCAGCGGAATCCGCTGCTCGACCAACCATGCGCCAGCAGGCAGGAGACGATCGAGCAGCGCGGTGACGGCGGCGGCGGCGAAGAGCTTTCCTCACTCGTCGATGGGACGATTCGAGGTGAGCCTCCTGGAGGCTCGCTCGCAACGGCGCATGATCAGCTTGAGCAGGTCCTCGGCGACCACGACATCCTGGACGGCTCCGACCGTTCTCGGGAACCCGATGCAGGTTCACAAACATGGCTGTAGCCCTGGCAGCTCAACAGCTCGTCGAGCTGCGTGGCCGCTGGCTTGAACCCGCCCGAATGGGTCGATTGGGTCGATGAGCCGGTCCCCGCGGTTATCCGAAAGCGTCCGGTTCCGCGCGACGAGGACGCGGCTAAGGTCCTCAAGAAGCAGACGCTGACGAGCATCAGAAGCCGACGACGCCGAGCGCCACCGGAACGAGCGCCGGTCCGTATTCCACCCAACCGACGTTGAAGTACGCGTAGTAGCCGAGTCCCGCTTTGACCTTGAACCGCTGAGACAACGGGATGTCCAGGACGGCCTCGCCAAGCACAACGCCGGCCGCGAGATTGTCCCATCCACCCTCGACGTGGACGTACTCCCACGGGGCCGTCGGGGCCGTCCGGACGAGGTTGTCGAACCTCCCCGTCGTCACGCCACCGCCGATCTCGAAACCGACACGCTCCCCGAGGGGCCGCCGGTAGCGGAGCGTGCAGGTGAAGCCGTTGAAGGCGCGGATCGCTCCGTACTCGCCCGTGTCCGGATGCGGGCCGTGCTTGTAGGCGCCAACGCCGAGCGTCCGGACGTAGCGGAGACTCCAGCCCCAACTCCCTTCACGCCGGAACCAGTAGGTCCCGCCGGCCTCGACGGTCGAGATGCCCGTGAACGGGCCGGGCCATGTTAGGTCGTGGACGGCCCACCACGCCGTGCCGAGCATCAACTCGACCCTCGGCCGCTCGGCCGGTTGCGCTGCGGCCGGCGACGGGATGAGGGTCGGTAGCGCCAGAACTGCGATGATCGCTGCTCGCATCGTTCATTCCTCCTCCTTGCGAGGAATGCGCGGACGAGCCAGAAACCGGCTCACGTCCGCCCGCCCGATGCCGCCCGACCTGTCTCCCAGTGTCTCTCTGACGCGCTCCACGTCCACGCCAGCCCGTGCTTGGGGCCGATCCCAAGAACCACACTGCAACCGTGAACCGTAAGTGTCGCACAGGAGGCATGGGACCACGGGGCTTGGGGGGCGGAGCGATCGCTGCGGGCGTGTCAGAATCTACAGGTGTACCGCGCGACGAAAGGCAAGCTGACGAAGGCGGTGCTCGTCGAGGAGTGGCCCGCGTCGCTGTTGGCGCAGGCGTGTTCGGTTCGCACCTGATGCTGCACCGTGACATCGCCGGCCTGCACGAACGAATAGCGAAAACCGGAAGGGAATGTCGACACCCTGATCGCGGCATTCGTTCGACTGCGGGAGGCGCCGTGAGATCATCTTTGGTCCTCGCGTTCGCCCTGACGCTGACCCTGCACGGCCAGCCCTTCACACCCACGGTGAATGTCTATCGGTTCCAGACTCCTGTGGTCGAGCCGGAGCAGGTCAGCCAGACCTCGACGCCCCAGCCGGTGTCACGGCGCCGACGGGTCCTGACCTATGCGGCCGTCGGTGCCCTCGGCGCATGCCTGTACGGCTCCATCGAGGCCAGGCACTTCGGCGAGCCGGACGAGAGCGGGCGTATTTGCAAAGCGTATGCTGCCCTCGGCGCTGCAGCCGGCGTGACCCTCGGCGCGATGTGGCCGGAGCGATGAAACCTCTCACCGCCCTGGGTCGGCCTTGCCCAGGAGATGATGATGCCGGGTGATTGGTCAGTGCATCGGGGAGCCGGCCGGTTTCCCGGCATGCTCCTCGTGTTTCTGTCGGCGGCGAGCCCCTGCGCGGCCGGACCGCTCCTGGAGTCGGCGCTACGCGCCGCGGACCGAATTGTCCCGTCGGAACCGATCGGGTGCGCTGCAGCTGGCGAGATAGCGGCAAACGAGCGACGGCGAGCGTGGCAGTGGTTCGCCGCATCGGCAGCGAACGCAATCTACGTGATCCCGGTGGTTCCGCTCTTCGCGCACGCCGACCGCGAGCCGCCCGCCGAAGTTCTGACGGATGTTCCGCCAGCGGACCTGGAGTGCTTCACCGAAGCCTACCGAGCGCGAGCGACCCGCCGCCGGGCCGTCGCGGCATGGACCGGATGGGCCGTGTCGCTGGCGTCCCTGGTGGCCTACATGGTCGTCGTGCCCGACGTGGGGTGGGACCCGTGAGCACGACCGATTTCCCGAAGGAACGGCAGATGACCGAACCCGGCGGCCCGTTGCGCCGCGAGGCTGGGTTCGGTCGGCTTGTTTTTCGAGACGGTGCAGGTGGCGTCGGATCTGGGACATCATCAACCCGCCAGCCTCAGCCAGCCGCTCCTTCGACGGCGACCGGTGCCGGCCACCGCGGCCAATCCTGATCGCGCAGGGCCTGTAGCGCTCCCCGGCGGGCGCGCACGTCCGACGAGGCAGGGGCCGCTTCAGGTGCGTGCCGCAAGATCTGGCACGTGCAGGAACTCCACAAAGAAGCGCACGGGCCCGGCAGGATCGACTTGGTGTGACGCCTCCGGCGCGACGATGCCCGGCTGTTCCGGCGTGAGCGCGACGTCGATGCCGAGCTCGGCACATCGGTACCGCAGCGCGCCCGCGGTCACGACGATCCGGCCCAGACGCTCGCTACGACCGCGCCTTGCCCGTGACGCGAATGCCGCTGTGGGCCGGTAGCGATCATGGCCCATGATACGCCGAGTCCCACAGGTGCCAGCCGCCCTGATCCAGCCAAGCGGGATCCGCGAGCGGTCGGCGAAGGGGGCGCGGGAGTCGGTTCCCGGAGGTTGGGCGCGGTGGATCCATCGATTCAGCGCAGGTGCCACAACGCGAGGGAGACGGCCCAGACGGCGAACGCCGCCAGGCCGGGCGCCCCCGGTCGCGGGATGGCAAGCGGCGCGATCATGGCCAGGCCGCACCCGGCGAACAACGCGGGCACGATCCAGGGCGACGCTGGATCCGGCGCGACGAGGTACGTGGAGCAGACCAGGGCCGCCGCCGGCGCTGGAAGCCCGACGAAGCGCTCGTCGTCCGCTTCCACGTTGTAGAAGCCCAGCCGGGTGACGACCGCGCCCACGTAGGCGAACGCGCTTGCCCACCACACGGGCGCCTGCAGGCCGCTGCCCGGAGGCGAAACCGCCTCGAGCACCACCACCGGGCCCATGCCGAAGGCGCAGACGTCGACCAGGCCGTCGATCTCGCGGCCGACTCGGCGCTGCCGGGGCGTCCTCTCGAAGCAGCGGGCGAAGCGGCCGTCGAAGGTGTCCAGCAACGCGGCCAGCGCCAGCCAGCCGGCGGCGGGCGCGCCCGCCCCGCCCGACACCGCCACCGCCGCCAGCGCGGCCGCCAGCGAACCGTAGGTGAGGAGGTTCCCCGGGTGCAGGTCGTGAATCGGCGCCTTCATGATCAGTGCCCCCCCACGGCGCCGAACAGGTCGTGGAGCCGCTGCCAGGTCCTTACGATGCGCGGCAGGAATCGCAACGGCCGGACGCGGTGGATCATCACGTAGAACATCAGCCGGTTGATGAGCAGATCCGCCAGGGCGGCGCCGAAGCCGGCTTCCCAGGCGCCGCGGTCTATCGGAGTACCGGCGGCTCCGGCCAGCGCCGCGCGATGCCGCTCGACATGGAGCGCGATCTCGTCTCCGGACGCGGCGGGGTCGAGCACGAAACAGAGGAAGTGCGCGAGGTCGCACTGCGGCGCCCCGAGGGTCGCCAGCTCCCAGTCGTAGGCGCACAACCGCGGCCACCCACCGACATCGCGAATCGCGACGTTGCGCGGGCTGAAGTCGTTGTGGATGAGCGTGCGGGGCGAGGCCTCGAGTGACGGCCACCAGTCCCCGACCGACTCGACGAGCGCGCGCTGTCTCCGGACCATCGAAGCGTCGGCCCACTCGGTGAGATACGGCGTGGCGTGGCTGGCCAGCGCCCGCCACAGCGGCGTCATGGCGACCATGCTCTCGGAGGTGGCGACATGGCCGATCCACGGTCGGCTCGCGAGTTGGGCCTCACGTCCGGACCAGACCGCCTGGATCTGCGCCAGACCGTCGAGCGCCGCGTGCACGCGAGCGCGCGTCCAGACCGCCGGGTCCGCCGTCGCATCCATCAGCACCCGGCCATCGAGCCGCTCCAGCACGAGGCCCCACTCTCCGCGGCTCTCGTCCTCCCACGTGCCGTAGCAGACGGGGGTGTGGCGGCGCAGGCGTTCGTCCGGCTCGGCGTAGAGGGCCAGCTCGCGCAGATGGGCGCCGCGGAGCCCGATCAGGTCCCGGTGTCGGCGCAATGCGCGCCCCAACCCGCCGCCGCAGATGTCGGCCACCGCCTCGGCGACCTCGATCAGCGCATGGTCCGCCGGCTTGACCTTGGTTACGACGTCGAGCGTCCGCTCGCCGCCCCGGCCGGCAAGGTCCAGGCGGTGGTGGAACAACCCGGTGCGACCCCGGTGGCGCCAGGAGGTGAGCTCGCCGACGATGCTGTGCTCGGAGCCCCGCGCGCGGAGCGTCACGTCCGTCACGACCAGCGAGTCGTCCGCGAATTGTCGCCGCAGCAGCGGCTCGAGGCGGGTCCGATCGAAGACGCCCGCCGCCACCGAAGCGCCGGACGCCGGCCGGTGGCCGTGTCGCGGAGGCGGAAGAAAGCCGGCCGCCACGTACTCGTTGAAGTAGCGCTCCAGGAGGGCCGCGTCGAGAGGCCGAAAGTCGAGACCCGCTGCCGAGACGAGCGCCAGCGTGCGCCGGCTCCGCGGCGCGCTGCCGCGGCCCTCCTGGTACCGCTCCGGGACGGTCGCACCATCCGTTTGCCGCCGCAGAAAGAAGCCTCGCAGCGGGTGCAGGGCGTGGTCGGCCGATGTTGCCTCCCGCGCAAGCTGCTCGAGCCAGCGGTCGTGCGGCACGAGAGCAACCGGATAGCCGAAGAGGTTCATCCAGAGGACGGACTCCCGCCAATGCCGCGCCTGCCGCGCGCTCTCGTGGAAGGCGCTGATCCGGTCGGGGCCGGTTGCCGAGAGACGGACGATGGCCCGTGCCGCCTGATCGACGGGCACCGCGTCGATGCGCCAGTCGAGATCGGGCGCGGTTCCCATCTCGATGCATCCCTTGAAGAGCGAGGACACGAGGTCGTCGTGCTTCGAGACGCCGGTAGCCGAGTCGCCCGTGAGCAGTGCCGGGCGATGTATCGACGTGCGCAGTCCGCGCGCCTGCGCCTGGCGCACCAGAACCTCGGCGACGCACTTGCTCTGCGCATAACCGAGCGGCAGCCGCTCGATGCTGTCGAAGAGGTCGTCGTCCTCGGTGACGAAGCGCGGCCCGCCGACGGCGTGGCAGACCGAGAGGCTGGAGATGAAATGGAACGCCTTGGGCCGGCCGTGACAGGCCAGTCGAAGCAGCTCCCGGGTGGCGACGACGTTGGCGGCGCGGAGTGCGCCGTAAGGCGCCACCCAGTTGACGTCGGCCGCGGCGTGGTAGATGGCGTCGACGGCCGATCCCAGCGTTGCGCGTACATCTGCGGCGAGCCCGAGTGCCGGCTGCGACAGGTCCCCGGTCACCGTATCGACCCGGCGGTCGAAGGTGTCGTCCCAGAGGCGGTAACGCTCGAGGCTTCGCCGAACGCGTAGCCGCGACTCGCCGTCCGAGCCCCGGTCCCGAACGAGACACAGGACCTCGGCGTCGGTCTCGGCCAGCAGCGTCCTGAGCAGGTGTGCGCCCAGAAAGCCGGTGGCGCCGGTGAGCAGGACGCGCCCTGTCGGTGGCGCGGTCCGTGGAGCGGCGGCAGGGCGGATGTCGAACGGCAGCACGCCGTCGGCCCGCATCAGGGCGCGTGGTTGGTCTGCATCACGGTCCGGCGTGCGCCGTTCGCCATCCTCCAGGACGCTGACCAGCGCATCGAGGCTCGGGTTGCCGGCCAGATCGTCCGGCAGCGGCCGGTCGAACGCATCCTCGAACAGCGCCTCGAGCTCGACCGAACGCAGGGAGTCGAGCCCGTACAGCGCCAGCGGTTCGCGCGGGTCGATCTCTGTCGCGGCGAGCCCGAGGCACTCGGCGACGACTTCTCTCACACGGTCCCGGACGCTCTCGACGGGTTCTGCCGCGGCGCTCACGGACATGCTGCCTCCTGCTGCCGGCCACGGACGGCCGGTCCAGCCGGAGACGGCGTCCCGTTAGCCGCCCGAGCGTCGCGAGGAGGCGTCTGCCGCCAGGTCGCCAGGGTTTTCAGTGTCCCCGCCAACAGGGCGTCGCGGCACGCGAAGCGCTTCACTTTCCCGCTGGTCGTCTTCTCTACCCCGCCGGGCGCAACCAGCGTGACCGCGCTCAACTGAATGCCGTGTGCGTCGGTTACGCCGCTCCTGATGGCGGAGATTGCCGCCTGCGCGTCCGCGGAGGACGCGAGCCCGTGCGGATCGACCTCCGCGACGAGGGCGATCCTGTCCCCCGAGGAGCCGTGATCCGCAACGAACGCGGCGACGCATCCGGGCCTGACGGCGAGATGCCGGCTTTCCGCGGTCCGCTCGATGTCCTGGGGATAGTGTTTCGTTCCCCGAACGACCAGCACGTCCTTCAGACGCCCGGTAATCCGGACCCCGTCGTCACCGATGACGCCCAGGTCTCCGGTCCGCAGATACGGACCGCGGCCGTCGGCGGTTCGGGCGGCGAACGTGCCTGCCGACTGCGAGGGCCAGTTCCAGTAGCCGGCGGCGACGCCCGGCCCGTTGACCCAGACCTCTCCGACCGCGCCGTCCGCACACGGGCGATGGCTCTTTGGGTCGACGACGATGACCGAGGTGCCGAAGCCGGGGCGGCCACAGGAGACGCTGCACTCGCCGCCGCCGGCCCCCACGCCGGTCGCCGGTCGCGACGCGGCTGCATCGAAGCGGCCGCACGTGACCAGCAGCGTCGCTTCGGCCAGCCCGTAGCAGGGCCGGAACGCTCCCGGCTGGAAACCGCTGCCTGCGAACGCGGAGGTGAACCGCTCGAGGGTGTCCTGCCGGATCGGTTCCGCTTGTTTGTAGGCTTCACCGCTGTGGACTCCGGCAGCTTCAGACTGGACGACAGGGGAGAATTGAGAGTGTCCGCGCAGCGCGTCGTAGACCCGGGAGGGGGCTCGGGGGAGGGGACGCCGACCGCGGGAGGTTTCCACCCCCTGGCGCCCTGTGCAGAGCGCCGGGGGTGGCGGTGGTCGGACCGTTGCGCCGCTTGGCCGATCAGGGGCCGTAACGGAGTTTGGTCGCCACCGTCTTTTCCCACGGCCTGAATGGATACCTGAGCGTGAGGGCTCGCAAACAAGCACAGGAGCAGGAAAAGATGCCAGATCCTACCGTAGGCGTTGACATCTCGAAGACCCATCTCGACGTCTACAGGGCACCCGACGGCAAGGCCGCGCGATTCACCAACGACGCCGCGGGATTCAAGGCGCTGATCGCCTGGATCGAGTGCCTGGTGCGGGCCGTCACCTACGAGCCGACAGGGCACTGGCACCGAGCCTTCGAGGAAGCGCTGCTCACAGCCAAGTTGCCCCTGGCGCGGGTCAACCCGTTGCAGGCGCGACGGTTCGCGCAGGCCATCGGACAACGGGCGAAGACCGATGTCGTCGACGCCCGGGTCCTGGCACAGATGGGAGCCGCGCTGGACCTGCGGCCAACCGAGAGGTCATCACCCGCGTGGCGCGCCCTCGAGGAACTCCAGGTGGCGCGTGACGCACTGATCAGGGACCGCACCGCTGCACTCAACCGCCAGAAGCAGACTCGACAGCGCCTGCTCAAGCGGCAGAACAAGACGCAGCTGGCGCAGCTCGACCGGCATCTGGCCGCCATCGATGCCGAGATCGGAAAGCGGCTCGCCGAAGACGCAGCACTCACCCGCCGGGCCGAGATCCTGACCTCCATTCCGGGCGTGTCCCGTATCACCGCCACAGGCCTGCTCATCCAGATGCCGGAACTCGGCCGACTCGACGCCAAGGCGGTCGCCAGCCTCGCGGGGCTCGCCCCCGTCACGCGACAGTCCGGCACCTGGCAAGGCCGAAGCTTCATCCAGGCCGGCCGGGCGCAGGTGCGGCGAATCCTCTACATGCCGGCCGTGACGGCAATGCGCTGCAATCCGGACCTGCGGGCGAAGTACCGGCAACTCGTCGCCCAGGGAAAACCGGGAAAGGTCGCTCTGGTCGCCGTCATGCGCAAGCTGCTCGTCCTCGCCAACGCGCTGCTCGAACAGGATCGCACTTGGCAGCCAGAGCGGCCAGGACACGACAGGACGCCATCCACCGGAGAGGCACCGCTCGTCGCTGCATGAGCTTCCACACGCGCCTGTGGGCTCGCACTTGACAACATGGATACTCCGTTGTAGGCGTCGCGCCAGTTGCAAAGATCGAGGGCGGCGCGTTCCGCCGCTCCGATCCTGCGCACGCACAGGTCGTAGGCGAAGTTGGGGGCGCCGCTACGGGTCGCCCGGTACCGCGAAATCGCCCGCAGCCACCGGACGGGGCGCTGCAGGAACGCGGTCGGCGACATCAGGTAGGCCGGACACCCGCTGTAGACGGGCTGCAGGACGCCGTCGATCAGCCCCATGTCGTGGACGACCGGGAGCCACGAAACCGACACGGACGACCGGTCGTTCCCGGCCCGGTGGAAGGCGTAGGCCAGGTTGTGCAGCAGGTTCCCGTGGCTTATCATCACGCCCCGCGGCGCGTCGGTCGAGCCCGACGTGTACTGGAGAAACGCCAGCGTGTGCGCCGCCGCCGCGGGGTCGCGCCAAGCCGGGACGGTTCGCTCGTCCAGCGCATCGGTAGCCAGCCAGGCTGCTGCCTCGGCGCCGGCCGCCCCCGTGCCGGAGGCGCGCCCGAGCGCTGGCGTGACCCCGGCGGCAACCGCCCGGGCCCACCGCTCGGCGGTCCCGCTCGTGCTCAGCACGACGGCCGGTCGCGCGTCCTCCGCGACCGAGACGGCACGCGCGAGGTTCCGGTCCGGCGCGCGCCAGCGCGGCGGGAAGACGGGGACCGCCACGACCCGCGCATACAGACAGCCGAAGAACGCCGCGACGAACTCTAGACCCGGCGGATACACGAGTAGCGCCCTGGCGCCCGGTGGCACGCGGCGCTGCAGCTGCGCGGCGATGGTCCGGCTCCGGCGGTCGAGCTCGGCGTAGCTGACGGCGTCGCTCTCGCGCTCGCCGTCGCGGAGGAAGACGAACGCCCGGTCGTCCGGCTGCACTCGGGCCCGGAAGGTTGCGGTAGGGAACCGGGTTGCCCCGGTCCCCCCGCTCAGATCCGTACGTGCGCGCTAACGCATACGGCTCCTACCTTGGGTGGTTGACGACAAACCGCTGGACAGGCCACGGGTGCCGAATCCGCACGGGGGGCCAATACCGCGCCGTGAGGCGCCTCACAACGGCAATCGTCGCCGCTGTCTTCTGTGACCGCCGGCGCAAGGTCATGAGCCAAATCCACTCAAGACGCCATACGAAGCCGTCAAGGGTCCGGGAACTGGTCGGCACGGCACAATAATTCAGCCAGCCGTTGACTACCTTGCCCAGCCATTGCGCCGTCTCGTGGACGTCCGCGTGCATCCGAGCGCGGAGTCGCTCCTTGAGCCGTTTCAAGGTTCGCGTGACCCGTTTCGCTATCGGCTTGCGCCCCAGCCCGAATTTTCCGTTCCTCTTCGTCTTGCAGTAATGCGTGAACCCGAGGAAATCGAAAGTCTCCGGGCGACGCGCCCCCCGCGCCTGGCGGTTCGCCATCGCGAACCGGCCGAACTCGATGAGGCGGGTCTTGTCGGGGTGCAGCTCAAGCGCGAACTGGCTCATTCTCTCCCTGAGGTCGTCGAGAAACTGGTCCGCATCCGCCTTGTGTTGGCAGCCAACGACGAAATCATCGCAGTAACGTACGATGATAGTATCCCCCGTAGCCCTTCGGGTGCGCCACTTCTTCTGGAACCAGAGGTCAAGGACATAGTGCAGGTAAACATTGGCGAGGATGGGCGAGACCACCGCGCCTTGCGGAGTCCCCCGCAGGTCGTCCTTCCACTCTGTGCCGTCCATGACGCCGGCGTTCAGCCACTTGGTAATCAGCCGCAGTACCCGGTTGTCCCCGATTCGGTGCTCGAGAAACCGTAGCAACTGGTCTCGCGAGAGCCGGTCGAAGAACGCCCGGATGTCGGCATCGACTATCCAGTTGACCTTGCGCCGCTCTATCCCGAAAGCCAGGGCGTCGAGTGCATCATGCGCGCCACGCCCCGGCCGGAACCCGTAGCTGAACCCGAGAAACTCCGGCTCGTAAATCGGCGTCAGGATGACATCCACCACCGCTTTCTGGACGATCTTGTCTTCCAGCGCAGCAATGCCGAGCGGTCGCGTCCCGCCGTCCGGTTTGGGTATTTCAACCCGCCGCGACGGCAGCGCCCGATACGCTCCCGAATGTACGCGTCCGTGCAGGTCGAGCAGCCGCTCTTCCAGCCCGTCCGCATACACGTTCCACACCATGCCATCCACGCCTGCCGATGCGGTCTTCTCCAAGTCGAAGAAGGCGCAGCGGAGCGCGTCCGTCGTGATATGGTGCAAGAGCGCAGTCAGTTTCTCCTGCGGTTTTCTCGTTGCAGCTTGCCGTATCCGTTCGACCGCCTGTGACACGTCATCCCGACCCTGCGTCCGGTACGTGCTTTGGTCTCGCGAATTCCCCTTGGTTGAGGCCCTTCCCTCCAGCGGCTCCGCAGGCGCTTTCGCTCCCTTGTTCGCCGCCTTCATCGGTACTCCTGCCTCATCCGACTTCTTCATTCCGTGCACCATCGGGTACGGAATCCTCCTTCCCTCTGCGGCCCCGGTTCGACTGCCGGGGCGGAATGAAGACCTCCCAGGTCCCGGCGAAGGACGTACGAACGTGCGCGGGTTCTCCGACACCGTGGAGCCCTCCATCCCCTCACCCGTCGCGGTGATGTCGGTGTGGCCTTCGACCGCTGTGACAGTCTCGGCGCTCCAAACCTGTCTTCTTTCGATGCTCAATAGCCCCGCCCGTTCGCGCCCCTGTCAACGCTTCACCCGCCGCCTCACGGCGACCGGCGCATGACTCGGGGTGAAGGTGGTCGGTTACGCCTTCCTTCCGCCGGACTCTCACCGGCTATCCTTCGCCAGTTTGCCTGGCGCACCACAGCATCTCGACCAGCGACGCCCCGGCAAAGGCGGCGCCGCGCTTTGTTGTGGAAGGAGAGGACATCACCGGCATCGACCCTTCCTCATGCGGCGGCGGCGGAGACGATCGCCCTGCGATGAACCGGTCGTGCACGATCCGCTTCCCGGCGCTCCCGGTGCCAGCGGATGAATTCGCGGCGGACCGCGGCGGTGTTCGCGGCGAGGTCGTCGAGTCGCCAGCTCGTCGTATCGATCTGCTTCTTGATGTGCACACGCACGATGCCCGGCCGGGCGTCGTATCCGCGCCCCGGATCCATCGCGGGCGGGATCTCCAGGTAGAGCGGCACGATCGGCGCCCCGAGACTCGTGGCCAGATGGAACGCGCCCTTGTTGAAGTGCCCAATCTCGCCGGTCGTGATCCGCGCTCCCTCGGGGCTGAGGTAGACCGACTCGCCGGTCAGGCGCAGCGTGCGGTCCGCCCACCGGAACATCCGCACGCGCTCGGCCGGCCGGCTCTGGGGCGCCGTGAAGAACGTGCCCATCAACCGCGCGACGAATGCCAGCGGCGCTACCTTGCGGAGAGACCCGGCGAGGAAGAACCGGGTGTTCGGCAGGCCGAGCGCCACCAGCACGAACAGGTCGATGGTCGACGAGTGGTTGGAGACGTACACGACCTGTCCGGCCGGGAACGGTTCGTCCCGATGGACGACCAGCCGCAGCCCCCAGAGGCGAAGCACCGCCCGCGCGGTGAGGATCGCCACGCGCGCATACAGACGGCGCGTCCGGAACAGCGTCAGGCAGGCGATCGGCACGAGCGCCAGCGCCACGACCGTGATGAGTACGGCGCTGAAGAGACCCAGCGTCACGAGGCGCGCGCGGAGCAGGCAGGTTGCGGTCGGGGAGACGGCAGCGGGTTCGGTCATGATTGCCTCCGGCAGACGACGGTCTGCATGGCGAGATTGCAGCGTTTCACCAGGGACAGCACCGGCTGCAGCAGCAACTGCCCGGCGAAGTACGGATAAATTGCGCGGCGCATGTTCAGTCCGCGCCCCTTCAGCAGTCGGAACGCGATGCCGCAGAAAACGTAGAAGTAGGGCGGAAACGCGCCGTAGGGGAGGTAGTCCACGACCTCGAGATCCGCCCGCTCGACCAGCTTCAGCAGCGCGGCCCGGTCGTAAAGCGCCGTATGTTGGGGCGCCTGCAGTCCGGGCCAGCGGTCTCCGAACAGGCGGAAGGTCAGGCTGTCGAGCCGCGGCACCTCGATGACCAGCCGCCCGCCGACCCGGAGCGCGCGTCGCGCGGCGATCAGCGACCGCAGCGGAGCGTAGTCGTGCTCGAGGAAGTGCCACATCGTGACCAGATCGAACCGGCGGCTTCCCACGTCCTGGTCGTAGAACAGGCCACAGTGGAACTCGACGTCGCAGAGCGCGGGCCGATCCGCGAGATCGACGAAGTCGACGCCGACCGCGGTCGATCCGTGCCGCTCCCGGAGGCTGGCGAGGAACGTGCCGCCGCCGCATCCGACGTCGAGCACGGCGCTCGACGCGTCGAGCGCGAGGTAGCGGCTGCAGATCCGCAACTTCTCGCGGTCGATCGACCCCATCGCCCAGTGGAACAGGGGAGACATCCAGCCCCAGTCGGAACGCTGCCGATGGGCCAGGTACTCGTCGTCGTAGTAGTCCTTGATGCGCTCGATGGTCAGGCGGGGCGTCTGGTAGACGACGCCGCAGGCCCGGCAGCGCCGGAACGTGAAGCGGCCGGGCCGCCCCGTCAGGTCGTCCTCGGCGGTGATGAAGCGGTCCGCTACGCCGTGACCGCAGGCGCAGCAGGCCACGGCCTCGAAGCCTGGGGGCGGCCCGACCGACCGCGGGTGACCGGCGGCGACGGGAGAATCGAGCGTGAGCGCAGTGGTCATGGCAGTGCTCCGGCCGTCGGGCGGCGGTTGTGATGGACCTCGTAGCTCGCTGCCGCCGCGTACATCAGGGCCATGGCGACAGCCAGCCGGAACGCCAGCGGCGTTCCGGCGGCCGCGGCGAGGAGAGCGACGAAGATCAGGTACTTGAGCAGCAGGACGCGGAACCGCCAGACGCGATCCGACATCCTGGCGCGCAGCCGGTAGGCCGCCGCGAAGGCGACGTCCAGCGCGAGGAGCCCCATGGGGGCGAGCGCGGACGGCGCCGCCGCCGCCGCGGCGAGGTTCGCCAGTCCGATGGCGACCAGCGCGCGTCGAAACGGTGCCGGCGGCGCAAGGACCAGCACCCGTTCGGGGTGGATTCTGCCGTCCCGATCGCGGTCTTCGAGGTCGTCCCAGAGCCGGAACTGCAGCAGGAGCAGGGCGGCAAGGCCGGCGGCCGGCAGGAGACGCGCGGTCGGCTCCGCGCCCGAAGCCCACAGCGCCAGCAGCAGATGCAGCGCTGTCGCGGGAACGAAGACGGCAGGCCGGAACCGCTCGCCGAGATACGCGGCGAACAGGCGGGTCATGCGCCCCCCCGCCGGCCGGCGCCCGCCGCCTCGCTCCCGACCGCCTCGCGCTCGATCGTGCAGACGCCGCGGTCGCCGTCGACCGTGACCCGCTGGCCGGACCTGATGCGCCCCGTGGCGTTTGCGACTCCCACGACGCAGGGGAGACCGAACTCGCGCGCGACGATCGCGCCGTGGGAGAGCAGACCCCCGCGCTCGATCACGAGGCCGGACACGAGCCCGAACACGGGCGCCCAGCCCGGATCGGTCTGGCGCGTCACCAGCACGTCTCCGTCGCCGAGGCGAGCGGCCTCGCGCACGTCGCCGAGGACCGCCGCGGGACCGGCTGCGGTGCCCCCGGAGGCGCCGATGCCGGTCAGCGACGACGGAGACGGCTGTTCCCTGCCGTCCGCCGGTTCGCACCGGCCGGGGCGGGTCGCGAGGGGCAGGTACTCTCCCAGCGGTACGGCGACGGTCGCCGGCGGCCGCATGGCCCGCAGCGTGGCGTGCTCCCGCCGCCGTAGCGCGATCAGGTCGGGCACGCGATACGGGAACATCGCGCGACCCGTCCCGAGCTCGTCGATCTCCTGCCACGTGAGCATGAAGACGTCGTCCGGCTTCAACAGTCGCCCGGCGTCGGTGAGGCGCCGGCCGATCGCCAGGGCGACGAGCCGGAGGCGCGTGTACAGCAACGCCTGCTTCAACCGTGCCCGTTCGCGGTACGCAACGCTGTTCTGCGTCCAGCGCAGCAAGGTCCGGACTGCGAGCGCGGCCACCGGCGATCGGCGCATCAGCGCCTCGAGGACCCGTGACGTCTCCGCCACCCGTTCGGCGGCTTGCCGCGCCATCGCCGCGGCCGGCGGCTCGCCATCGCTCGCCGCGTACTGCTTGAGCAGCTCGATCGCCGGCGCCGGATCCTCCTGCAGGCTTGGCGCCGTCAGCATCAGCTCGGCCGACGAGCGGAATCCCCAGTCGGCGAGGAACCGGTCGAACTCCTGCCGGAACCAAGAGAACCGGTCGTCCTCACCCAGCGCGTGCAGAATCGCCCGGGTCTCGGCGGTCCGGAACAGCCGGTCCAATCGCGCGTCCGACCGGATCAGGCGGGACAGATGCCAGAGTCGTAGCGGCGGCATCGTGGAGGGCACGCCGGGCAACGCGCGCAGCAGCCGATTGTGCAGGCCGCCGCGCGTGTCGACGCTCCTGAGCGCCGGTTGCAGCAACGCGTAGCAGACCATCGCCGCCGCGTCGGCGAGAGAGGCGCCCTTCCAGCGATGGAAGCGGATGTCGAGAAAGGACCGCAGGTCCGCGAGCAGTCCGGGCAGCGGTCGTTCCGCGAGCCGGTCCGGCCGGGTGCGAGACGCGAACCGGTCTGCGCGGGTCTCGAACGCCTCGAGTCGCCGCCGCAGGAACAGGTACTGCCAGATCGTCGACGCCGCCACGCGCAACAGCTCGACCGACCGGCCCACGCGTCCACGCCCGTCGCCCCACTGCGCGGCGCCAGGGGGCGCCGGGGCGACGTTCTCCGCCCCGACGAAGCGGTTGAACGCCTGCGTGAGGCGGACTCCGAAGGGCGCCATCCGCAGCACCGCGTGGATGCTCGTCAGGTTGTAGTACATCCTCCCGCCGTGCACGCCGATGATCGTCCTGAGAGCCGGCTCCATGGCGGCAAGGCGACGGCGGGAGACACCGAAGGCGAGACCGAGATTCCTGAAGTAGTGGTAGTAGCCGGGGGCTGCGAACGAGTAGAGCAGCGGAGAGATCGGCTCCGGGAAGTTCTCGTTGACGTTGGCGTTCGACCAGAGCACCGAACCGCCCGGGGCCGGCGGCGCTCCACGCGGCGCGGTGATCGGCCGCGTCTGAAGGACCCAGAGCCTGGCGTCGTCGTCGATGCTCCACTCCACGTCCTGGGGCGCACCCAGCTCCCGTTCGAGGCGCAGCGCCACGTCGGTCAGGGCGCGGACGTCGGCCGCGGGCAGGAGGCCGGTCGAGGGAACGGATCCGATCGCTGTCGCGCCGGCACGCGGCACGACGAGACGCTCAGGGTCTGTCTGACCCGCCACCAGCCGGTCCGCCAGTCCGGGGCAGCACTCGATCACGAGATCCGCGCACGCGGCGCCGGGCGTGCCGGCCGGTGCGCGCGTGAAGAGCACGCCCGACACGCGGGCGGCCACCTGCCGCTGGAGGACCACGGCCATCCCGCCGAGCTCGGCGTTGCGTGCGGCTCGGTAGCAGAGCGACCGTTCGGACCAGTACGATGCCCAACAGACGCGCACCGCGCGCCGCAGCGCCTCCACGGTGTCGACGTGCAGCACCGAGTCGAACTGGCCGGCGAACGAGGCCGCGGCGCTGTCCTCTCCGACCGCGGAGCTGCGTACGGCCCACTTGGCCTGCGCCGGCAGCTCGCGGGCGGCTGCGTCGAGAGCCTCCAGAACATCGGCCGGCAACGTTCCACCGTTCACTCGTTCGCGGATGGCCCGCGAGGCCTCTCGCCGCCCCGTGGAATCCGCGGGGTCGAGCCGACGCTGGAGGACCTCGATTCCGGCGCCGAGCCGGTCTACCGCCAGGAAGCGCTCGAAAGCCTCGCTGGTCAGCACGAATCCCGACGGCACCGGAAAGCCGAGCCCGATCAGCTTCCCGAGGTTCCACGCCTTGCCGCCTGCTTGACGCGGGTCCACGGCCCGTTCCAGCGGGACGATCAGGCGCGCCCCGGAAGAGCGGGTCGGGGGCTCCGCGACCCGGCCGGCGTCGATCTCAAGGGAACCGTTCATGCCGCCCTCGCTTTCACCCGCAGGAGGAACAGCGCGACGCTGAAGGCCGCGTGCACCGACGGTCCGGCGAGCAGAACGAACAGGCAGAGCGGCAGCGACACCGGTACGACCAGCGCCAGCGCCAGCAGCATGCCGACCGTCGAGTCGAGCCGGTCCGCCACGAAGAACACAAGCCGCAGGCGCCTTCCCTGCTGCCCGAAGCGGTCAGGCGTGGTCCTGCGTTGTCAGCCACGAAGAACACAAGCCGCAGGCGCCTTCCCTGCGCCGCCGCGCCCGGCGGTATGTCGAGCCGGCGCTTGATGAACGAGTTGGGCAGCTCTGCTGCCATGAAGCCCAGAGCGGTCCAGGTCCCGAGCACGCCGTACGTCGCGGGCGGCAACGCCCAGAGTCCCAGGGCCGGGATCCCCGGGCCGCTCGCCGCCAGCGCGGCGAGGGCCGCGAAGCTGATGCCGGTGGCGGGGACCATCACCAGGAGGCCGCGAACGGTCTTGTGCTCGCCGAGGAGCCGCCGTCCACCGACCACGCGGCCTCCGTCGAGCGGGACGGCGAGGCGTCGGGAGCAGGGCGCCGCGAGCCAGGCCGCGTGCACGAGGCCGGACAGCGTGAAGGCCGTTACCAGGAAGGCGCCGCACGCCACCGGATTCAGGGCTGCCGCAGTCATATGTCCAGCCCCGACAGGTTGCGGTTCTGGAACAGGAACACCTCTCCGGGGACTGCCCGCGCGGCCGGTACCCACTGCGCCCAACCCACCTCGTTCCGGGAGGGGTGCGGGATCTCCCGGAGCCGGTACCCCGGGACGGCGGGATACAGGTGGTGGATCTCGTGCGCATCAAGGTGCAGGAGCATCCGCGACAGCCACGCCGGGAGCCGTAACGACCGGGTGAACCGTCCCTGCGCGCAAGCCCGGTAGGGGGCCACTGCCCGGCCGCGGCTCAGGCCCATGGGCACGTGCGTGTGCTGGCTGAGGATGATGACGTCCTGGATCACCAACGACAGGAGCAGGGCCACGCCTGCAGTGCGCGCCAGGGCGGCGGGGCCGAGCACGGCGACGACCGTAGCGTAGGCCGCCGCCAGCACCACGGCATCGACGACCATGGCGCGGGCCGCTCCCGGTTGCGGGTCGGTCAGCCGGAACAGCCTGAACAGGTTCCAGTAGTTGCCGACCCGGTAGAGGACCGAGAAGATCGGGATCCAGTATCGCCAGCAGACGTTGACGACGAATCGCTCGATGCGACCGAGCGGCCGCGGCACCAGCGCCGCGGTGGTCGGGTCGAGATCCTGCCATCCGGTCCACTTGTGGTGACGCGCGTGAATCGGCTTCCAGCACCGAAACGGGATCAGTGCGAAGAACCCGGCGATCCAGCCGGCGACCTCGTTCAGCCGCCGCGTCCGGAAGAGCGTGCGGTGGCCGCACTCGTGCAGGAGCGCGAACCACTGAAGGAATGCCGCGGCGAGGATCGTCTGCCCCGCTGCCCAGGGCACGATCGACGCGCGGGTCGCGAGCCACCACCCGCAGGCGGTCGCTACCGCTGCCCAGCCGACGAACGCGCACCCGAGGGCGTCGGTGGGGCGCAGGGCCGGATCCGGCCGCGACGGTGTGTGGCCGACTGCGCGATTCATGTCCTCACGATAGGGAACGACCTCGCCCCTTGTCCTGAGGAAACCGTGAAGTTGGGCTGAAAAAAGGCTGAGTGCTACGATCCGGCGCGTTGTCTTCGCAGGAAGCGTCGTACCGGTTCGGCGCCTTCACCGTCGATCCGGCTGGCTACACGTTGCGCTACGCTGGCGAGCCGGTTGCGATATCCCCTCGGCCGTTCGATCTGCTCGTCTATCTCCTCCGGAACCCTGAACGGCTAGTCACCAAGGACGAGCTGCTGGACGCCCTCTGGGCGGGAGTGGTCGTAACCGAGAACACTCTGACGCAAGCCGTATCCGATCTGCGTCGGGCCTTGCACGATACGCCCGGCGCACCGCGGTGCATCGAGACGGTTCCCAGGCGGGGCTATCGCTGGATCGCGGCGATCGAGCGGGCTCCGCACCCGGTGGAGCCTGTGCGGCCGAGGCCCCAGGCTCGCGCCATTGCGGTCACGGACTTCGCGAGCCTCACAGGTGACGGCGCGCTCGACTGGCTGGGCCCCGGTATCGCCGAGACCGTGACGAACGATCTCCGGGCGCTGGACCGCCTGCAAGTGATCGACCGGTGGCGAGTCGTCGAGGCCGCGGGAGATGCCGGCCCGTCTCCCCTCGCCGTCGCGGCGGCGGTCGAAGCCGACCTCGTGGTTGCCGGAAGCTACCAGAGGGCAGCCGACCGCCTGCGTGTCACGGCGCGCATCCTCGAATCCGGGACCGGCGACACCGTGGCAACCGCGAAGGCGGACGGACCGCTCGACACCATATTCGAGATCGAGGATCAGATCGTCCGTCAGCTATCCGTGCGCCTCGGTCTCGTGGTCGATACCCAACAGCCCACCGCACCGGACACCTCCAGTCTGGACGCCTACCGCGCGGGGACCGAGGGCTACGTGCAGTTGCAATCGCTCGACGCGCGGCTCCTGCCTGCCGCAGTCGAATCCTTCAAGCGGGCCATCGCCCTGGATCAGAGCTACGCGATGGCCTACGCCGGCCTGGCCAACGCCGAGCACGCGCTCTACGAGCGGACCCGGGCCGCGAACCGACCCGATCGGGCGCGTCTGGAGTCGGCGCTGCGCCACGCGCACCGCGCCGTCGAGTTGAACGAGAGGCTGCCGGGCGCGCACGCCACGCTGGGGTTTCTGCTCGTCAGCGCCGGCCGGCGTTCGGAGGCGCTGTCGGCGGCGCGCCGTGCGGTCGCCCTGGAGCCGCAGAACTGGATGCACCTGTTCATCCTCGGTCACGCGTCCTGGGGCGATGAGCGCCTGCGCGCCCAGGAACGGGGCCCTCGCGCGCTACTCCGAGTTCGCCTTCGCCCACTTCAGCATGGCCATGGTCCACGTGGCGCGGAACGAGCTGTCCGTCGCGGAGCGGGTGCTCCGGGAAGGCGCGGCGATTCAGGACCGGCAACTCGGCCGCCGGCAGAGGCTTCCGTCGAGCGGGTTGCACTGGCTGCTCGGCTGCGCCCGGCTCCGGCAGGGCGACGTCGACGAGGCGCTGCGCGAGTTCGACCGCGAGCTCGACCACGCGCGCAGCAACTATGTGTACGCGCAAGAATACGCGTTGGCATCCCAGGTCGGGCGTGGCTTCGCCTTCATCAGCCGTGGGGCGTGCGACGCCGCGCGCGACAGCTTCCGCGCCGTCCTCGACGAGCAGCCCGGCCACGCGCGCGCGCACCTGGGACTCGCCCGGGTCGCCGGCGCCGGGACACGGGACCACGAGATGGAAGCTGCCCTGTCGCTGGCCGAGAGGGCAATTGCAGAGCTCGACAAGGGCGGGCGGATCGCCGAGGCCGCGGTGACGCGCGCATGCGCTTTCGTCCTCCGCGGCCATGCCGATGGAGCCGTCCGGCAACTCGAGGAGCTGTTGACCGATGCCCCGACCGCGTTCGCCGGATGGACCATTCCGGTCGAGCCGCTGCTCGAGCCTCTGGGACAGAGTCCCGGATTCGCGCGGGTCCTGATCCGCCTCGCCGACCGGGCCGGCTAGAGCTGCCTACTTACTTACTTAGAACTTCAACCCGACTCCGACCTCCGCCTGCAACCACATACGTGCGCCGGCGCGGAAGAAGAACCTCTCTCCGACGGGCACGTCCAGTGCCGCACCGACCTGCGTCCCGAACCGCTTCCACGTGTGAATGTGATCGTCGCACGGGCTGCGCTCTTCCGGAGTCAGCTCCTGCCTGAACACAACGTAGTCGGGCGGCCAGTCGTCCGGTGTCGGGATGCGCACGACCGGTCCTGCTGAGGCGAAGCAGTCCGCTTGCCTGACGTGAATGAAGGCGGCGCCGAACAGGATGCTCAGGCTGTAGCGCGGCCCCTGCAATGCCCGCCACGACGCGAGGACGCTCGTATGGTGTTGCGTGTCGATGCGGAGATCAGCGCGCTGGACGCTGGCTCTTCGCCCGTCGACGGGGTCGAGCGGGTGGTTTCCATGTGCGTCGCTTTCGCGGTAGCTCCGCAGGTAGTCGACCTGGAGCCGCCAGCGCCCTTCGCCGAAGGTCGCCCACGCTACCGGCGGGCAGCACAGGATCGGGACATCCAACCACTGGTGGTGGCTCAGGGCTACGCCGATGCCGATGTCGGAGAGCTGCGCCGCGACGGTCGTGGGCGTGACGGTGAGAGCGAATGCGAGAGTGAGACGGTGAGCCATCGTTGAATCCTCCCGTCTCGTAGTGCGTGACCGGCGAGCAGACTGGCTGACGGGACCGGAACTCGGGACGAAGGACTACGGCGGAACGGTCCGGCGCTGGAGAAGCAGCGTGGCTCATCCGCGAGCTGACGAACCGGCTGCAGAGCGGTAGTCTGGGCCGGTTGCTGGTGGTCGCTCAGGAGCGCCGTGGCGGCCGGGGAGGGGGTGCCTTCGGTGCGGGCCGAACGACGGCCCGGCGCGGATCCGGATGTGGTACTGTGACCCACTGTAACCTTCGCACTCGGGTAGCGATGGAGGGCACTGATGGCGACTGCATCCTCAAGGTGTCTGCGTGTGGCCGAAGCCGTTGGCTTGACCGCATTGCTGGTGGGTAGCGCTGCATGCGGGCCAGGCAGTTCGCCGTACCGCGAGGCATCCGGTGACAACCGCGCGCCATGGGCAGTTGTCCAGGATTACCTGGACCAGCAGGAGGTCTGGGAGGCAGAGGCGGGCGACGTTCGAGAGATTCTCTTTGGGAGCGGAGCGGGCTCGCTCGATGAGAAGGTGCGACGCATGGAGGAGGCGCACGGGGAGTTACCGGACGCGACTTCCGCCATCGCTGCCGCTCGGGAGATCGTCGCCGCGGGCGGGCGGTACACGATTGAGGCCGCCGTGTTCCTCATCGAGCGAGACCGAGGCCCTCTGGGGATGCTCGACAGGCAGCGGAGGCTGGAGGAGGCGGCCGCAGACCTCGGTCCTGTCGAAACACTTGGAACCGACGACGACCGTACCTGGGAGGCGCTGATTGCCCACATCGGTACCGACTGGGCGATCGTGCAGGACTTCCTTGACGAACTGGACGCCTGGTTTGCCCGTCTCCGTGCACGCGAGGACGATGCGCCGAGCCCAACACTGAGTGAGCGACCGAGCGCTGTCCGTGCGGTCGCAGCGGCGCGAGCGATCATCGACGCCGGGAACGGCCAGGAGAAACTGGTCGAGGCAGTGGAGTTTGTCGTTGACCACGCCATCGGCGTGCCGCGCAACGACCGGCACTTTGCCGCTGCGGCCAGAGCTTTGGCAACCCACGCAACTGACTACGACGATTGGCCGCGCGTGTTGGGCGAGCTCGATATGGCGCGCGGGGTGGGCGCAAAGCCGTCGCTCGATCGATTCTTCGCAGAGATGGCGTCAGACGCCGACAGCCCCGTGGTGCGTGCGACGGCGCGTTACTACTTGGCGGCCGGTCTGATGCGGGAAGTAAACGTCCTCACGCTGTCGTCCGAGGACCGTGCTGCTCGCCGTCAGCGCGCCCTGAAGGAGGCGACTGGCCTGAGTACCGGTTTGGAGAACGAGCCGTTCGACGATCCGAGTCGGAGAACAGGCGACGGCGCGCTGGCTCCTCGGTCATTCGCGCAGGCCGAGGTCGATCTGATCGCCAGCATCCGGCACGCGACAGTCGGAGGAGCGCTGCCAGAGTGGACCGGGCGGCGACTGGACGGCATGGAGGAGCCGCTGTCGTCCTACGGGGGACGCGTGCTGCTGATCGACTTCTGGGCGACATGGTGCCCTCCGTGCATTGATGCGCTGCCGGATCTGCGCCAACTGGATTCCGACTTGCCTGCGGACAGGTTCGCGCTACTGGCGATCAGCGTCGACGCGGAGGTCGCCACCGTGACCGAGTTCATGAAGAAGGAGCCGATGCCTTGGTACAACTGGCACGTGGGTGCCTCCAGCGACATCGTGCGGATGCTCGACGTGCGCGGCTTCCCCACGTATCTGCTCGTTGATGCAGGCGGCACGATCATGTTCAAGGGCAACGCCCCCGTCGCTCAGCTGCGCTGCATGGCCGAGCGGGCGGTGGCGGGTGAGGATCCGGACTGCTCCCCAGCGGAGTGGCTCGGCGCGCCTGAGGTCATGGTGGGGGAAAGGGTGGCGCGAGAGTGGTGAGGAGGTTTCCCAAATGGCTGACCGGGTGACGAGGCTGCTGCTGGCCGCAATCGCGTTGGGATTATGGGCAAACGTGGTTGGGGATTGGGTTCGGCCGGAGGAGGTACGAGCCCAGACCGATTTCCAAGTCCGGAGCGTCATGGAGTCCGTCCGGAGAATCGAGAGGGATGTCGACGAGCTCTGGCAAGGTACGTGTCCGAACAGGACGCTCTGCCCAAGGTAAGAGGGACCGGAGGCCCGCGGATCTCTGCCCCGCGGGGAGGCGGGGATCCGCGGGCAGGCCTCGAAGACGAACACCGACGGTCGCCGCGAGGACGTGCGCCTGCTCGCCGGCCACTTCGCCCGCGCCGTCGACGCGCTACGGCGGAGGCGCCTACCGCGACCGAGCCCGGGAGCAGTACCGGAAGGCCCTCGATTTCGAGCCGCAGTTCGCATGGGGTGCGCGACGTGCCGCTGCCAGACCTGGACGACGGTGGCCAACGGGGACCGTCGCCGCCGATGCCGCTCCGTGGAACTCGGTTCGGCTGTATCGTTTTGGGCTCGCCAGGAGTTCGTCACGCTTCCGGTTTCCGTCGCGTTACGCGAGACTGCGAGAGTGGGATCGTGAATGACCCGAACGGCTGGTTCCCGAAGCCGGAGGATGTCATCGGGGCGATTCGGCGGATCGTGTACGTGAGCGTCGAGACCACTCGCATCGTCGCCGCTCTCCCGATGCCGTTCCCTGAACCGTACAGCGACAAGGGTACCACCACCCGAACATGACGAAGTCTAGCGTTTACGTGGAGACCTCGATCGTCAGCTACCTGAAGGCACGACCATCACGCGACCTGATCGTGGCGGCGCAGCAGGCCATGACGAGGGAGTGGTGGCGCGACGCGCCGGATCGGTTTGTTCTCGTTGCTTCGGAGCTTGTGCTGACGGAAGCTGCGGCAGGTGACCCGGATGCCGCCCGCGCTCGGCTGACGGCGCTGGAGATGGTCACGCGTCTCGATACCTCGGAAGATTCCGCGTCGCTGACTCGGACGCTGTTGGCGCTCAGGGCGTTTCCGCCCGAGGCCGCCGCGGATGCAGCGCACGTCGGCATCGCCGCCGTGAACAGGGTTGACTACCTGCTCACGTGGAATCTCCGCCACATCGCCGGTGCCGCCGCGCGGTCGCGGATCGAGCGCGCGTGCCGCAAGGCAGGCTACGAACCGCCGGTAATCTGCACGCCCAATGAACTCATGGAGGTGTACGACCATGGAAACGAGGGAGACGGACCCGATCATCGCTGAACTCCGGGCCATCCGGCAGGCGTACGCCGCCCGGTTCAACTACGACGTTGACGCGATGTTCAGAGACATTCGAGCGAGACAGGAGGCGTCCGGGCGAGAGTACGTGCGGTTGCCGGCGCGGCGGGCGGTCTCGGCCGGGAAGGACTCCAGCGACGACCTGACGTAGAGTCCAGAGCCGTCCGCGGCGGGTCTGTGAGGTGCGTCGACTTCGACCTCGGAACGGGCATGATCGCGCGCATCAACGCTGGCGGCCGTGGCGTGCGCGGCCTCGTGGCCTACATCACCCACGACCCCTCGTCGGCCGACGAGCGGCCGCCGACGACCGCCGACCGCGTCGGGCTGGTCGCCGGCCTGAACATGCCGACCGACGACCCGCACCTCGCCAGCCTGATCATGGCGCGGACGGCGGCAGACGCCGAGGACATCAAGCAGCTGGCCGGCACATCGAGCCGCGGCCGGAAGCTGAAGGTGCCGTTCAGCCATCTCTCGCTGTCGTGGTCTCCGGACGAGCCCCGCCCCGACCGCGTCGAGATGCGCCGGGCGACGGAGGAGGCGCTGAAGTCGATCGGCATGGACGCGTGTCAGGCACTTGTCGTCGAGCACACCGAAACCGCACATCCGCACGTACACGTGGCGATCTGTCGCGTGGACCCGGAGACCGGAAAGGCCTGCGGGCGCAAGAACGACGCCCGGAAACTCTCGACCTGGGCGGCGAAGTACGAGCGCAGCAGGGAGCGGGTCCAGGTGCCGAATCGTATCGCGCGGCGCCAGGCCCGCGAAGAGTACCGCGCGGTCGTCGACCTGCAGGTCGACGGCCGCGTCCCGGTCGATGAAGCGAAGCTGAAGGCGCGCGCCGTGGTTCCGTTGCCCCCGATGCAGGCGAAGCGCGGCGAGGGCCGGGCGACCCGGACACCGGCGGAGCGGCAGGAGTGGACGGCGCACTTCAAGGCCCAGGTCCAGTCGCAGACGCCGCCGGAGCAGGCGCGGCGCGAGCGGGTGCAGCTGGCCCGCACGCATCGGCGGCGGCGCCGGCGGCAGAAGGTCCTCGCGCCGCTCAAGAAACTGCAACTGTGGAAGCGCGCGCCTCGCGCAACGCCCGGCAGGACAGAGCCGACGACGAAAGCGACGCCGGCGCGAATCTCGGGCCCTGACCTCCAGCGGCTCGAAACGCAGATCAGCGCGAAGGGCGACCAGACCCGCGACGCGCTGCGCGACGCCGAGACGGCCGTGCGCAAGGCCGAGCGCGGCGCCCCGCGCCAGCAACGCACACTTGCGCCCGCGAGCACGACCCGCGAGCGCGAGGCCCGCGAGACGTTCGAGGCGGTCGTCCGTGACGCCCGGGCCGCCCAGCGCAGCCTGCGGGCCGCCGCCCGCGACCACGCCGCGGCCCGCGATGCCCTCGCCGACGCCACCCGCGCGGCGTCCCGCTGGACGCCCAACCGCCAGCGCGGCAGCGAGCAGCACCTCGCCTACCTGGACGCCAGCGAACGCCACGACCAGGCCCGCGACGCCGAGCTGGTCGCCGATGGCCGGGCCAGATGGGAAGCGCATAACCGGCAGGCCTCAATGGACGGGTCAAAACCGGCCAGTATGACCAGCTGGTCATACTGGCCGGTTTTGGACGTCCACCGAGGATCCAGATGCCGGAACTCGGCCGACTCGACGCCAAGGCGGTCGCCAGCCTCGCGGGGCTCGCCCCCGTCACGCGACAGTCCGGCACCTGGCAAGGCCGAAGCTTCATCCAGGCCGGCCGGGCGCAGGTGCGGCGAATCCTCTACATGCCGGCCGTGACGGCAATGCGCTGCAATCCGGACCTGCGGGCGAAGTACCGGCAACTCGTCGCCCAGGGAAAACCGGGAAAGGTCGCTCTGGTCGCCGTCATGCGCAAGCTGCTCGTCCTCGCCAACGCGCTGCTCGAACAGGATCGCACTTGGCAGCCAGAGCGGCCAGGACACGACAGGACGCCATCCACCGGAGAGGCACCGCTCGTCGCTGCATGAGCCTCCACACGCGCCTGTGGGCTCGCACTTGACAACATGGATACTCCGTTGTCGCGGAGGACCGTCGGAAACGGCCCCGGACCCTGCGGGCGCGGTTTCGAGCGGCGCAGGCGGTTGCAGACGCACGGGGCTTCCTGTTCGCATTGGGGTTTGGAAAGCCGACCAACAAGGCCGAGGGACCCCATGCGTCTGACCACGGTTTCACGCGTGTGCTCGCCGCCGTCAAGGCGCGTTGCTCCGCTCCGCCCCCGCAGCGCGGGGCTGACGGCCTCGACGCCGGCTCCGCGCACGCGCGTCCCGGCTCTTCGATGACCGGTTCCCCGACGCCCGCATCGGAGGGGCGACGACCCGTTCCGAATGACAGAACGCGACCTTCACAACAGAACGCATCCCGTTCCGGAATCCGCGACAATTTGGTGTTGGAGCACCCAAGCGACGCGGAAGGAGAACGGGATGCAACTCAAGAGTATCTTGAATCGGGTCCAGAAGCACCCCTCGTTCGTCTACGAGACGGTGCGGCTGGTGGAGCACCCGCGGCTGCGCATCGAGGTCCGGGTACGGCCCCGCGCCGGGACCCGCGCGAGGTGCTCGCAGTGCCGGCGACCGGCCCCGGGCTACGACACGCAGGCGGTCCGGCGCTTCGACTTCGTGCCCCTGTGGCACATCCCCGTGGCCTTCATCTACGCGATGCGCCGCGTGTCCTGCCCGCGCTGCGGCGTGCGGGTCGAGGCTCTCCCGTGGGCCACCGGCAAGCACCGACTGACCGATGCCTACGCCTGGTTCCTCGCCGGGTGGGCCAAGCGCCTGTCGTGGCAGGAGGTGGCCGCGGCGTTCCCCACCTCGTGGGACACCGTCTATCGGGCCGTGCGCATGGCCGTCGACTGGGGCCTCGCGCACCGCGTCCTGACCAACATCGAGGCCATCGGCGTCGACGAGCTATCGCGCCGCCGCGGGCAACGCTACCTGACGCTGGTCTATCAGATCGACGGCCACTGCAAGCGTCTGCTGTGGGTCGGACGCGACCGCAAGGCCGCGACATTGGAGGGCTTCTTCGACTGGTTCGGCGCCGCCCGCAGCGCGGCGCTGTACTTCGTGTGCTCGGACATGTGGAAGCCCTACCTGAAGGTGGTCGCCGAGCGCGCCGGGCAGGCGGTGCAGGTGCTCGACCGCTTCCACATCATGAGCCATTTCTCGCAGGCGATCGACGAAGTGCGCGCGGCCGAGGTCCGCAAGCTCGCCGCCGAGGGCCGGGCGCCGGTGCTCAAGCACAGCCGCTGGCTCCTGCTCAAGCGTCCGGAGAATCTCACCGACGGGCAGGCGGAACGGCTTGCCGAGCTGGTGCGTCGCAACCTGCGCACGGTTCGCGCCTACCTGCTCAAGGAGGACTTCCAATCGCTGTGGGGCTACGTGTCGCCGTACTGGGCC
Source organism: Vicinamibacterales bacterium (assembly GCA_963662835.3). Taxonomy (GTDB): domain Bacteria; phylum Acidobacteriota; class Vicinamibacteria; order Vicinamibacterales; family UBA8438; genus WTFV01. The sequence continues at coordinate 1,219,131 of CAXXVU020000002.1, read as the reverse complement.
GGACGGTTCCTCGACCGCTGGTGCACCCGGACGATGCGCTCGCGACTCGAACCGATGAAGGATGTTGCCCGCATGGTGCGCTCGCACCGCGACCTGATCCTGAACTGGTTCCGAGCCCGGGGGCAGTTCTCCAGTGGCGTTGTCGAAGGCTTCAACGGTGACGCACATGCGGGCGCTGCCGCACCGTGAGGTCGCCGCCGCGCTGGCCGCGGTGCGGGCGTCTCGCAAGCAGCCGGTCGACAAGCTGGCGTTCGAGTTCCTGGTACTCACGGCCGCGCGCTCGGGAGAGGTGCGCGGGGCGAGATGGGACGAGATGGACACGGCCGGCCGCGTGTGGACCCTCTCGGCGCAGCGGATGAAGATGAAGCGCGACCACCGAGTGCCGCTGTGCGGCAGGGCGGTCGAGATCCTCGACGAGGCGCGGGCGCTTGGCCACGCCGGTCCCCTGGTGTTCAGCCCCGGCGGCGGCCAGCCGTTGGATCTCATGCGGTTTCGCCGGCTGCTGAAACGCTGCCGCATCGCCTGCGTCCCACATGGCTTCCGCTCGTCCTTCCGGGACTGGGCGGCCGAGGAGACGGACCATCCGCGGGAGGTCATCGAGGCAGCGCTCGCTCACGTCGTCCAGAACAGGGTCGAGGCGGCCTATGCGCGGTCGGACCTGTTCGAGCGGCGGCGACAGCTCATGGACGACTGGGCCGCGTACCTGGACGGCGAGCGCCGGCCAGAGGACTCGTCGCGCCGCTGACTCCATCATCCACCGCATCGTGGTAGCCGCCAGATGAGCCGATCCTGCGGGCGTTCACGCATTCCCCAACGACGACATCCGCGAGAGGCGAGAAGAAGCACATGACCTGCTGGCTGCGCATCCCGTGGATCGACGCGACGTTCGCGATCCTGGTCGTCTGCGCCGCCGCTGCGCCTGCCGATGCGCAACGGCGTCACATGGTGGAAGTCGGCGGAGGCTTCTACGCCGCGGTACCGCAGGGCGACATCACCCTGCTGCCGTCGGTACCGACGGTCGACACGCGGATCGTGCGCTGGTGGAATCGGAGTTGGGGTGTCTCCGGGCGCGTTCTCGTGGGTATCGGTTCTCTGCGGCCGGAGGACGACTGGACGCTGGAACGAAACCGCTTGACCTACCTGCACGCGCTCGTGCGCTACCGTCGTGCGCTGACGCGGAACTACGATCTGCACGTCGGCTTTGGTGGAGGATTGCTCTCGTGGCGCGAGACGTTCGACGGCGGGGACGCCGTACGGTCCGAGATGGCGCTCTGGCCCCACTGGGGCGCGGTCGAAGTGCTGGTCTCACGGGCGGTGACGGAGAGGTTGAGCATTCGGGCCGGCGTCACGTCGGTGATGGTGCCGCTCCACCTGCATCCCGTCGTTTTGGCGGCGTACAAGTTCTGATGTCGCGCCGTCGTGCGTTCGCCTTGCTCACGTGGCGCCGGCCCGACTCGCAAGGTCGGCGGCGTGGGGCACGATATCGCCTGAGACGGGAACCATTCGTCGCCCGGTCCGGCCCGAAACGGACCGCATCACCCACGGCCGTGGTCGCGCGGCCGGAGGACACGGCCTCGCCGTCGCCGAACGCGACGTCGGCGGCGCGATGCTGGTGGTCGGCAACGAGCCGAACGACAGCCCGGAGCGCCAGCCGGGCGCGATCGGCGGCAAGGGGTTCGAAGGGGAGGCGCAGCCGGCGCAGCCTCCCCTCGCCAGCCCCAATGTACGCACATTGGGTCGGCTGGCTCCTGCCACTCAACGGTGTCATGAGCCAGCCTTCGTGTCCTCCGATCTGGCGCCCGACCGTCTCGTCTTCACCGCTCTCCGGGCTCTCCTCGACTCGTGTTCGCGGTCCCGCTCGATGTCCTCCTCGCCCTGATCCGTACCTGCTCTGACGAAGCGCGAAGCGCTCATGGAGTGGCTTGGTCGTAGCGTTGCAGTGATGCCACATCAGGTGGCCTGGAGTACGGTCAGTCGACGCATAAACCATGTCAAGTTTGTTTTCGAATCGACAGGAGTGGTCGGTGTCAAGTGTTATTTTGGAGCGGTCCTTGGAGCATACCGTGCTGGGCTGAGACGAATTAAGCCGGATGGTGTCACTGATGATGAACGACAATTTTGTGAGGAGCATCCGACTGGCGGTTCGAGTCTTGGCGGGGACGCCGGTCACAACGAGTGTGGCGGCGGCATCGCTCAGTCTAGCCGGGTGGACTGGGTCGGCGAGCCCGAGTTGCTCAGGAACGGTGATCCGGGAATCGATCCGTTTTCGTTCTTCTACTCTCTGGCTCAGAAGAACACCAAGAACTTGCGGTATCGGTGTACGTGCTCGTGGCCAAGCAGGTCGCCCTCTATCAGCGCATCGTGCGCGCGATGCAGGACGAGCTGGAAGCGACCGAGGGCATCAAGCGGCGCGGCGTCGTGCTGCGGTCGCTCATGCGGCTGAAGCAGACCTGCAACCACCCCAGCCAGCTCGCCGGCGACGGCGACTACCGGCCCGGCGACAGCGGCAAGTTCGCGCGCCTGGCCGAGATCTGCGAGGAGCTGGCCGAGCGCCAGGAACGGGCGCTGGTCTTCACGCAGTTCCGGGAGATCATCGACCCGCTGTCGGAGTACCTGGCGACGCTCTTCGGCCGGCCCGGCCTCGTGCTGCACGGCGCGATCGGCGTCAGGAAGCGGCAGGCTCTGGTGGATCGGTTCCAGCGCGACGACGGGCCGCCCTTCTTCATCCTGTCGCTCAAGGCGGGCGGCACCGGGCTGAACCTGACCGCGGCGTCCCACGTCATCCACTTCGACCGCTGGTGGAACGCGGCGGTCGAGAACCAGGCCACCGACCGCGCCTTCCGCATCGGCCAGCGCCGCAACGTGCTGGTCCACCGCTTCGTCACGCGCGGCACCATCGAGGAGAAGATCGATCGGATGATTGCCGAGAAGCGAAAACTGGCCGATGATCTGCTCGACGGCGACGGTGAGGTCAACCTCACCGAGCTGTCCGACGACGAGCTGATCGACCTGGTCCGGCTCGACGTCACGCGCGCGAATCCGCAGGCGGCGAGCTGAGGAGGGCTACGCAGTTGGACTGGTATCCACCCTACGTGCCGGTCCGCGCCCGGCGCGCGCGAGCCAGGCTGGAGCTGCGCGCCCTGGTCGAGCGCGGCGTCGAGGTGCAGCCGGTCGAGCTCCAGGGCAGGGGGCGCGCCATCGCCCGGAGCTTCTGGGGCCGGCGCTGGTGCGAGCACCTGGAGTCGTTCTCCGACTACGCCAACCGCCTGCCGCGCGGCCGCACCTACGTGCGCAACGGCTGCGTCTGCCACCTGGCCATCGAGACAGCGACGTCGACGCGATGGTCGTCGGCCGGGAGATCTACCACGTCGTCATCCGCATCCGGAAGCTGAAGCGGCCGGCCTGGAAGGCGATCCAGGCCGCGTGCGCGGGGCAGATCGGATCGGTCCTCGAGCTGCTGCAGGGGCGGCTGTCCGACCGCGTGATGGAGATCGTCGCCGACCGCGACAGCGGCCTGTCCCCAGCCGGGCGAGATCAAGCTGGCGTGCGACTGCCCCGACTGGGCCACGATGTGCAAGCACGCGGCGGCGGTGCTCTACGGCGTCGGCGCCCGTCTCGACAAGAGCCCGGAGCTGCTCTTCCGCCTGCGCGGGGTCGACGAGGCGGAGCTGATCGCCGCCGACATGGCGCTGCCGGGAGGCACGGCGACGGCCGACACCTTGGCGGACGACGACCTCGGGAGCATCTTCGGCATCGATCTCGAAGACGGGGAGGGCGCGCCGGCACCGAGCCCACGGAAACCGAAAGCGCCTGCCGGGTTCCGCCCCACGGGCGCGATGATTGCCCGGCTGCGCGCGCAATGCGGGTTCTCGGTGGCCGAGTTCGCCGCACTGCTCCGGGTGTCCGGCGCGACGGTTCGCCGCTGGGAGGCCGCCCCCGGACCGCTCGATCTGCAGACCCGCCCGCGGGAGGCCCTGCTGGCGCTGCGCAGGGAGATCGAGAAGCTGGACGATTGACGGCTTCCGAGCCTCAATGAGCGGGTCAAAACCGGCCATTTATGGGCGCCTCAAAACCGGCCATTTCCGACGGCCCGAGACTGGAGTCGAGATCTACTTCACGGCGTCCTCTGTTGGCAAGGTGTTTGCCGGCGCGCTAGCCGTCACGCCCGAAGCCTCTGGGCAGCTCGACAGCCCCTCCAGTACCGACAGATCCAGATCGCAGACCTGCTCGGGCAACTCCGCAGTCGCGGAGCCGGCCAGCGATTCCGGCAACGCGTCCCGCCACTCCCGGTACTGTTCCTGCAACTCCAGGAGCGTCTGCACGGCGTCGTTCCACTGCTGTGGCCGCGACTCCGGTCCGCTGGCCGACGGTACCGGATCCGGGATTCGCCGGCCTTGCGCCGCTCCCGATAACGTGCCTGCCGTTCCGCGTTCGTCAACGCCACACGACCATCCTGCACCGTTACGTAACGGAGCGAGGAGGAGGCGGTCGGCCGAGCGTTCGAGGCGCAAGCGTGGCGACAGACCCACCGCTCGGTTGTCATCGGCATCGGTGTATGCGTGCGCGTTGGTCCGCGACAGCGTGCGCGAGGTAATGCTCCGAGCGGAGGGAGGGCCTTGTCTGGTCTGGTCTCCCGGGTAGAGGTTCCGAGCCGGACGTCGGTGTTGGTCATGCCCGGCCGGGTTACCCTCGCGAGACGGAACGGCCGGGCTGGGCCGGAGGGTGTGGTCGACGACGACGAGCGGGAAAAGGGCGTTCCGTCGAGCGACCACTCGAGTGTCGCGGAAGGCTCGTCTGGCGCACGCGGTGCCCGTGGAAACGATCGCTGGCGGTTGTTGCGCCAGGCGAGCCTGGAGGCGGCGCTCTCGCGCGCGCGGACCACGTCCGGATGGGCGTTGACGCTCGGCCGCGCGCGAATCCTCCGCTCCGCTGTGTTCGGACTGCGGCCCGGTGCGAAAGCGCCGGATGCGCCACCGACTCCCCACCGGTTACGCACCTCCCGTCGACTCTACCAAGGTGGTCCGCACGCGGGTGCGCCAGCTGCGCGGCCCGCACTTGAGCACGTGCGCGTGATGCAGGAGCCGGTCGAGCAGCGCGGTGACCGCGGCGGTGTCGCCGAGCAGCTTCCCCCACTCGTCGACCGGGCGGTTGGAGGTGAGCATCGTCGAGGCCCGCTCGTAGCGGCGCATGATGAGCTCGAGCAGGTCCTCGGCGGCGGTGTGGGGCAGCTTGCGCATGCCGAGGTCGTCGATGATGAGCAGGTGCGCACGGGCCAGCTCGGCGAGGTATTCCTTGCGGGTCTCGGCCAGCGTCGCCTCGGCGAGTTCTTCGAGGAAGGCGTGCGTTTCCCGGTAGAGGACGCGATAGCCCTGCTGGATCGCGGCGCGTCCGATGGCCTGGGCAAGGTGACTCTTCCCGGTACCGGGTTGGCCGATCAGGAGGACGTCCTCGCGCTTTGCGATGAAGCGTGCGGTGGCGAGCTCGAAGACGAGCGCGCGGTTGATCTTCTTGTTGAAGTCGAAGTCGAAGCTGTCGAGCGAGCGGTCCGGGTCCCGGAATCGGGCCTGCTTGTGCCGGCGGGCGAGCAGGCGGTCCTCGCGGCGCTGGAGCTCGTCGGAGACGAGCGCGGCGAGCAGGTCGATGGGGGCGAGCTGCTCGGTCTGGGCCTGGAGCAGGCGCGTCTCGAGGACGTTTGCCATGCCGGAGAGGCGCAGCTTGCGCAGCGCCTTGTCGAGTTCGACGAGATTCATGAAGGGTCTCCTGTTCTGCGGTCGATCAGATCGCGGTAGACGGTCAGTTCGCGGATGAGCGGGTCGACTTGGCGCAACGACAGCGGCGGCGCGCCGGGGTAGCGGTCGAGGTAGCGCTTCAGGAAGCGGTAGGTGGGCACGCCGAGTTCGAGCGCGGCGGTGGCGGCGTGTTCGACGACGGCGGGACTGTGCTTCCTGGCGAGCGAGAGGACGCCGAGGATGCGGCGGACGCCGGCGGCGCCCTCATGGCGGTGGATGTGGTCGCAGACGGCGGAGATGGCGGGACCGGCCCGCTTGGCGGCGGCGAGCAGGGCCAGGGTCTTCGGCGGGGTGCGGGTGGGCCGGTCGTCGTCGGCGATGCGATGCCAGCCGCGCTGCGTGCGCAGGTGCTCGCGCAGCAGTTGGCCGTTGCTCGGGTCGAGGAGGCGGACGTGGATGTCGTCCCACTGCACGTCGACACGTCGACCGATCCAGCCGGGCGGCGCCGAGTAGTAGGCCGAAGCTACCTCGACGCAACCGTCCAGATGCACACTGCGGCGGCCGTACTGGTAGTAGCGGAACGGCTCGAGGGGCAACGGGCCGAGCGCGGGGCGTTCTTCCTCGAACATGGCGGCGACCTGGCGCTTGGTCGTACCGTGGATGCGGGTGTCGGCCCAGCGCTGCTCCCAGCGGTCCAGGTACGCCTGGCCGTCGTCGAGATGCTCGAAGCGGAGACCGCGCAGCGGCGTTTTCTGGGCGTGACCGACGCTGGCTTCGACTTTGCCCTTCCGATCGGGATCGCGGACGCGGCACGGCAGGGCGACGACGCCGTAGTGGGCGAGCACGTCGCGATAGAGCGGATTCAGCGTCGGGTCGTAGATGTCCGGGGTGAGGACGCCCTCCTTGAGGTTGTCGAGGACGACGACGCGTACGGTGCCCCCCAGGCGACGGAACGCGCGCTCGTGCAGCTCGGCCCAGACCTGTGCGCTGGAACGGTGAACCAGCAGCCGGACGGCCTTGCGCGAGTAGCCCAGGGCGAGGACGAAGAGCCGTGTCCGGCGGTACTTGCCGGTGTCCGGGTCACGGACCATCGGCCCCTCCCCGTAGTCAACCTGTGCTTCTTCTCCGCGGTCCGTGGTGATGACCGCCCGGGCCTCGACGGCGGGCTGCTGCCGGACGGTCGAGACGAAGCGCCGCACGCTCGTATAGCTCGCCGGGAAACCGTGGTCGTCGACCAGGTCCTGCCAGACGGCCATGGCGTTGCGGCCGCGGCTGAGCGCGTCGACGATCAGCTCGCGGTACGGCTCGCACGCGCTCGCCTGTGGCGCTCGACTGGGCCGCTGCGCGGGGACGGGCGCGTCGGCGTCGGCGCCCTTGCCGGCGGCCGTGACCGGCAAAGAGTCGGTGGGCGCCTCCGGCGAAATGGCCGGTTTTGCCGGGCGAGCGGGAGGCCGGCCACGACCCCGCACGGTCAGGCCGGCTGCCTTCAGGTAGCTGCTGGCGGTCTCGCGCCGGACCCCGGTGGCCTCTTCGATCCGCCGCAGCGACCAGCCGAGGCGCCCCAGCGCGAGAACCTGTTGTCGTTTCTCTTCCTTCAAGACGTTGCTCATGCCAGCAGGAACGTCGTGTTCCAGGCCGGCGTCAACGTCTCGGGCCGCTATCGGAAATGGCCGGTTTTCAGCCGCCCACTAATGGCCGGATTTGGGCGCCCACCGAGGCTTCCGAGCAACGCCACCGCGTTGGTGGTATAACGGCGGCACGGGCGGCCGCGCGGTATGCAGGCGTCGTCCGACGACACCGAGAAATTTGAAACCATGTCGAAGAGAACTCGCGCTGGCGTCGGTGGATCGCGTTTGCACAAAACGATTCTCGCTGCAGCGGTGGTCCGAGTTGCAGTCGCGTACGTCCTTCAACACCGCGGGGGAGAGAGAATCTCCTCGGGAACGGACGACCACGGCTTCCCACTTGCGCGCAACCGCGCAACAGCCGTCGCCGAAACTGACGAGGGCTCCGACGGACCCTGGTCAGCGGACGGTGCGGAATCCGCCAACTTCGGATAGCAGCGTTGTTGCCAAACGGATTCCATGGCCACGCGCGTGGCCAGGACCAATTCCGTGTGAAATTCTGGCCCGGATTCTACGAGACGACCTGGGCCAGCTACGGACAACTGCCGGACCGGCGGTGGCTACCAAGCAGCAGCGGCTCAACGGGGCTGAAGGAAAAGGCTGCCGCCGTCACGACCGTCCCGACGCCGCGGCCGAGAGCATTCGCCCGGTGGCCGAGGCGGTCGAGGCGCCCGGCGGGTATCAGGCGGTGCAGTTGCTCGTCGCCGAACAGTACGTCGACGAGCCGGGCCTGCTGGCCACGGAGACCAACACGATGATCGTGCCGGCCAACGTCGATGAGTCTCCCCAATCATCGCCACGGCCATGGGCGTGCCCATGCAGGCCTGCGGCGCGCAAGACACAAGGCAAGCAGCCCAGGGCCGGGTGCTGGCCCACTGGGTTGCGGGACGCTCCTGGAGCCTTCGCGGATTCGGGACTGCCTACTTCACCTCGTCGTCTTGCGCCCGCGCGCCGCGCAGGACGTTGGTGATCGCGTAATTCCCCTCGTGACAGACGAACGCGAACAGCTCCCCCGCCGCCACGCCGCGCGCCGACTGGTCCTGCGACAGCGGGAAGCGCACGGTCCAGGGGCGCGTGAAGCGCGTGGGGTCGGTGATGGTGGCCTCGTAGTCGATGGTCTCGGCGTCGACACGCGTGAACCGCTCGACCAGGTGGAGCCGGCTGGTCGGGGTGCGCCAGGTGTTGTTCCCACGTGGCGCGCACGGCAAGGCGCGACGGTGAGCGTCACGGCTGTTCCTGGCGGAAGTACGGATGTTCCATGAGGATGGGCGCTTGCTGCGGCCCGCCAATGCGCTCGATCTCCAGCTCCTCAAACAGAACGGACGGAGCGACGACAGCCGCCGGGATGCCCTGGCCGCCGGGTCCGGCAAGGCCTCGGGGCATGAAAGCGCCAAGGCCGCGAAACAACCCGCCTCCGCCTGACTCCAGGAAGCGATTGTTGACGTACTGATCCTCACCGCTGGCCACGATGTCCCGCAGGCTCCGCACCGACACATCCCGAAAGTCCAGACCTCGCACCAGCTCCTCCCTGCCGTCCTCGACGTAGACCCTGTACGCGAGGATGGGGCTCGTGAGTTGCGACTGCGACATTCCGCCCTGCATCAGAAGGAAGATGCTTGCCGGGTTCGCGAGGTCGGTCCCGGTGATTCCAGGATCGTCGAGCACGGTTATGAGGAGGCCGTAGTCGAGTCCGATGTCCCGTGCCAGGTCGACCAGCTCGTCCTTCAACTCCTTCGCGGTCAGCCCGCCCTCGGCCCGCACGAGGAGATTGCCGGGCTGCGCAGTCGCCGAGCCGAACCCTCCAGCGCGACCATGCCCGTTGGATTGGGGGATCGCGCTACGCGGCCGACGAGACATCAGCAGCGTTCGCAAGATACCGCGTTCGATGAGCGTCACCGGCTGAGAACGCACGCCCTGATCATCGACGGCGTAACTCCCGATGAGGGCCTCGCCCGCAAAGTCCGCCTGTGTCGGATCGTCAACGACATCGAAGGATGCCGGCAGCACCCGGCGATTCAACCGGTTGGCGAGATTGCTGGACGGCATCATCGCTGCCATGCGTTCGTCCTCGAAGAGCGGCGGCCGATGACCAGACAGTTGGGTGCCGAGAAGCTGCGCGAAGAGCTCGGGAGAGGCCTTTCCGGAGACCAGGACCGGGCCGATGTAGTCGCCGAGAACGGGCGCCGCAGTCAGGGCCGTCAACTCGCTTGCCATGCTTCGGACGGCAGCTTCCATCTCAGCTTCCGCCGGTAGGTCCTCAACGGCGTGCTCATGGAACGGGACGAAGTGCTTCAGCCGCATTCCGTCTGGCGCCCGGGTGGCCGCCCGCGCATAGAGGACGGCGAGTGAAGCTGGCCGGCGGACTTCGCTGCCATCGCTGTTGACGAGGTACTTGTGGCCCCTCTCGACGCGCAACGTCACGCTGGACTCGTCAATCGCCGGGTACTCCCTGAATACCGCGGACAACCTCCGCACGGTCCCTTGCCATGCCTCCGCATCGAACGTGGACTCCGCGGGGGGCTCGACCAGCACCGAAGCCCCCTCGACGGAAAAGTCGGGCACGGGTTCGTCCTGAACCCGGTTCTGGAGGAAGGCCCGCTTCTGTGCAAGCTGCTCCAACGCCTCCTTGTACGCGGCATCGGTCGCCAGCCAGAGATCGTGGCGCAGGGCGTCATAGTCCTGGTCTCGCACGAGATTCCGCGGAAAACGCCCGATCTGGATAAAGGACGGCACTGCGACGAACTCGCTGTTGTCGAGCTCGTGGCTTCCGACACGGACATCGACGCGCAGCGACCGCATGTGCGTCTGGTCGTTGCGCACACTCGCCCCGAACGTCGCCTCGAGAACCGTCGATTCCGTGTCGACCACTGCGTACTCGATGAAATACGGCCGCTCCAGTTCCTCCAGTTGCAGCGTGTCGGTAGACCGGACCAGTTCATCGCGCATCGCCCGCAGCAGAACGTCGGATCGCTGTGCAGCTCCCGGCTGCCCTCCCGCCGTCTGTCGCTCTCCGGCTGCAGGTTGGGCACAGAGGGAGAGGAGCAAAACCCAACTGCAGAAACGGGCCGACCGGATGCCTGAGCCGGTCATCACCGGTCCTCTCTTTCCGGCCGAGGCAGCAACGGCGGTCTGTCGGCGGCCTTCGGTTTCTTCTGTATCTCGATCTGCGCCGTGAGGATGGCAGGAGCGACCCCCGAGACCGGGACCATTCCCGATTCAGCGCCACAGAAGCCGTTGAAGACTTCCCGTTCGGTCCCGGTGGCGATGATCCCGCTGAACGAGATCAGGGGAGTCCCGATCAGGTCAGCGCCGCGAACCAACTCGTCCGGCCGCCCGTCGGCGTACACCCGGTAGACCATGATCGGGGTCACCTGGAACACCTGCGGACCCATGCGCCCCGTGAAGGTGAAGCCGCCGGCGATGTCGGTGAAGAGCAGGCCGAACTCCTTCCCCTGTCGTTCGATCTCCTCGACCAGCAGCTCCCGCAGTTCCGAGTCCGACACGGCCTGGGAGGATTCGACAATCAGGTTGCTCTGCCGCCCGACCGGGGCCAGCCCCGGCTGCCTCCTTCCGTGTCCGTTCGATCGAGCGAAGCCCTCCACGGGTGACCGCGACATGAGGAAGTTCCGCAGCACGCCGTTCTCCACCACCGTTACGGGGCGGGCCCGCACACCCTCGTCGTCGATCCGGTAGTGACCCGCCAGGTCGGTGCCGCCGGCGCGTTCCCGGGTCGGATCGCTGTACACGGAGACGAACTCCGGCAGGACCCGCTCGCCGATCTTCTTGGTGAACGTCTGACCCTCCGTTTCGCTCTTCTGCCTGTGGCCTTCGATCCGGTGACCGAAGATCTCGTGGAAGAAAACGGCCGCGGCACGACCCGAGAGGATCGCCGGCCCGGCGTAGGGCTCGATCGCCGGCGCTTCACGGAGTGCGAGCAGATCGGTCGCCATCCGATCGATGGCTTGCCGCATGGTGTCGTCCGGCACGAGCCGATCGGGCGAGTGGGCATCGAACGACTCGTACCGATACAGTTCCATGCCGTCGTCCGCACTGGTCGCCGCGTACAGCGTGACGCGTACTTGAACCGTGCCGTGCTGAACCCTGGTGCCCTCGCTGTTGACGAGGTACTTGTTGGTTGCGACGGCTGTCAGCGTGGCGTTGGACTCGTGGATCTCGGGGTACGAATCAAGCAGGGCCGAGTACTGCTTCAGGCGCTCTCGCCATGGTTCCACATCGATTGCGATGGAAGCGAGCGACCCGATGGCCACCTCCGGGGATTCCCGGGAGAAGTCCGCCGAGGCGTCCTCCTCGTCGACCGTCACCGCCTGGTTGGTCTCGACCTTGACGAGTTGATCCGCAGCAGCCTTGTACTTGCGGTCGGTGTGCAGCCAGAGAATGCTCTTGATGGCATCGATGTCATCCTCCAGTGGAATGGCCACGGGCCCGCTGAAGTCGGGCAGCCGCGCGAAGGGCATCGCGTCGCGAACCTCGTGGGTGTTGTCCAGCTGGTAGTCGCCGACCCGTACCTCGACATCGAGAAGCCGCGACCGCCTGGACGTATTCGAACGCAACGCCCCGTATGACGACGCGAGCCTCGTCTGTTCGGTCTCGGTGACCGAGTAGCTCATGAAATAGGGAGGCGGGTCGGCGTTCCCGCTCAACTCGTTCATCGAGCGCTGCAGCTCCTCCTCCATGGCCCGCAGGAGCGGGCTACTCTCCGGCCCCTGCGCGCGGGCAGGTTCCGCAGAGAGGTAGCAACAGCCAACGGTCACGACGAGAGCGACCGAGAGCGTCTTCGTGAGTTGATTCATGACCGCTTCCTCCACTCGGGACACATGCCCTTGTGTTAAGGCTTGCCCCCCGGCAGCAACCTTGTCAAGGGCATCTGGAACGCAGACGTCACGGCCCGCCGCCAGGACTCCCGGCCATGGCAGACCGTTCCGAGTCTCGGGCCAATCGATCTGGCTTCCGCCAGAGCCCGTGAACAGGATCCGACTCTGGCGGGAGCTGGCTGCGGCTGGCGCTGCCGCCGGTGGCGCAGCGGTTGCGCGACGCGGTCGAGACGCTGGCCGGCGAGCCGGCCGCGGCTGCCGCCTACGCGGGAATGGAACTCCCGCGGATAGAGCGTACTCCCGCCTGCCGCGACAGAGTCGCGTTGCGTAAAACACTGACAAACAAGGGCTTATGAAAGAGATCTGAGAACTCGTATCCCTCTCCTACGGGACATTTCTGTAGGACCGGTCGTGGGATCGAGCTGGAGAGCAAACAACTTGACGCGATCCCTGGACCGATCGACGGGTGCGGCTACGCCAGCAGGTCCGACGGTCTGGCTGTTCCCGCTCGATCAACGCTGCGGCGTCAGAAACGGCCCCGACGGTGCGGCGCCTGCGGGGCCCGCAACGCCGCCGGCCGTCGGGCTGCCAACCAGGGCGATCCCGGCGCCGCCCAGCGCTGCCCGCTGCGTCCGCTCGAACTCGATCCGCGCCCGCTGGTAGTCGAGGATCGCGCGCAGCTCGGCATCCTGCGCCGTGGCCAGATCGCGCTGTGACTGCAGGACGAAGAAGTTCGTCGACAGGCCGACTTCGAACTTGCTCTCCTCCGCCTGGAGCTGTTCTTCCGCCAGTTCCCGCGATGCCGTCGCGGCCTCGATGCGCTCGCGGATCGACTCGATGCGCAGCGCGGCGTTGGTGACCTCACTGGCAATCCGCAGCTCGATGCGGCGAATCTGCGCGCGGTTCTGCTGCAGCTCCAGCCGGGCCCGTTCGTACGCGGTCCGGTCCGCGCTTCGACCGAGCGGGTAGGTCATCCGCAGCTGGACGCTCCAGATCGGGTAGTCGGCATTGGCGATGCTGTGAAGCGCGTCCCGGTAGCCCCCCGGGATCACGCCGCCGGCGCCGCCGAAGATGTCCTCGAAGCTGTTCCCCGCGGGGAGCAGCCGGGGACCGCCCTGACCGGTCAGTTGGTAGCTGCCGACCAGGTCGAGCGCGGGCAGGGTGCTGTTGCGGAGATTGTCGACGGTCGCCTCGTTGACGTCGAGCTGGCGTCGCGCGCGGGAGATGTCGGTGCGGCGGTCGAGCGCCCCGCGGATCGCTTCCTGCAGATCGATCGGCGCCGCCTCCATCCTCGACTGGTCCGTCGGGTGGATCTCCGCCTCCCACAACTCCTCCGAGGTGCCCCCCACGATGAGCTCCTTCAGGGCCAGCTCGGAGGTGCGCTGCGTCTCGACAGCCAGCGCCAGCAACTGGCGGCGCGCCGCGGCTTCCGACTGCGCCTGCACGACGTCGATCGGCGCCATCGTCCCGACGTCGACGCGCGCCCGATTGTCCGCCACGAGCTGCTCGGCCAAGGCCAGCGCCTGCCGCTGCACGCCCACGGCGGCGCGCGCGTAGACCAGATCCCAGTAGGCCAGTCTCACGCTGGCGAGCGTGTTGACGACGGTCTCCTCGAGGTCGATGTCGGAGATGTTCCGGTTGATGCGCGAGACGACCAGTTGCGTGCGCCGCGAATCGGTCCGGAAGCCGCGCAGCAACGGTTGCGTGTACTGCAGCGTCATGTTCGCGCCGAAGCTCGGGTTGAAGGTCGAGAAGATGTTGGTCGACTCCCACCGCGAGCTGTCCCAGGTGACGTCGTACCGGCCGCCGCCCCACTTGACCTGCTGTCCGATCCCGAGGTCGTAGCTGCCCCGGTCGTTGACGATGGGCTGGCCGCGAAGCCCGCCGCCGTCGAATATCGAGCGGTTGGGAAGGGTGGCTTGGTTGAGGAAGAAGCCGGACGAGGCGAACGGCAGGAACGCCGCGCCGGCGGTGGCGACCACCATGTCCTGCACGAGCGGGTCGATGCGTTGGACGGCGATGTCGAGGTTGCGTTCGAGAGCGCGCTGGACCGCATCGTCGAGCGTGAGGTCGAAGCGGCTGGCCGGCTGGCCGGACGGGGTCGCTTGCCAGCCGATGCCGGCAATCCTCTCGCCGGCAACCGCGTCGAAGGTCTGGGCGTGCGTCGTCCGCGCCGCCGCCGCAAGCAGCAGACCGGCCACGAGTGGCCCGAATGCGAGACACGAAGATGAGTAGACACGATCACCCTCCAGTCTGGAAGTCCAACCCGGTAGTGGGGTGTCCTGGGTGTCCCTAGTCGCGGGCGGCGGCGGCGGAATGCGGGCTGCACCTCCCGTCGAACAGGTGAATCTCCCTCCTGGCGTGCTCCGCGTAGCGCGGGTCGTGGGTCACCATGCAGACGGTCGAGCCCTCGTCGTGCAGCGCCTGCAGCAGTCCCATCACCGCATCGCCGTTCTTCGAGTCGAGGTTGCCCGTCGGCTCGTCGGCCAGCAGGATGGACGGCTGGCCGGCGACCGCCCGCGCCACTGCCACGCGCTGCTGCTGCCCCCCGGAGAGCTGGCTTGGCAGGTGCTGCGCGCGGTGGGCCATCTCCACCTTCTCGAGCGCCTCGGTCACCCGCTCGCGGCGTTCGGCCCGCTGCATGCCGCGGTAGGTCAGCGGCAGCTCGACGTTCTCGTAGACCGTCAGGTCGCCGATCAGGTTGAAACTCTGGAAGATGAACCCGACCTCCCGGTTACGGGTCCGCGCCCGCTCGGCCTGGCTGAGCTGCGCCACCGGCTGGCCGTTCAGCGTGTAGTCGCCCGTGGTGGGCGAGTCGAGCAGGCCGAGGATCGACAGCAGGGTCGACTTGCCGCAACCCGACGGACCCGAGATGGCGACGTACTCGCCAGGGTGGATGGACAGATCGACGCCGTCGAGGGCATGCGTTTCGACCTCGTCCGTGTAGAAGATCTTCGAGACGTTCTCCAACTGAATCAGGGCTGACGCTTCGCTCATCTCGACCTCCCTCCCTCCGTTCACAAGTGACCTCGCCCCTTTGCCCGACGCGGCAGAGCGGCCCTATTCGATGCGCACCCGGTCGAACTGATCCCAGGTCGACATGTCGGACAGAACCACCTGGTCGCCCGGCTGCAGACCCTCGAGCACCTCGATCGTGTTGACCGAGGCCCGGCCCAGACTCACGCGCGCGCGTGATGCGTGCGTACCGTCCTCCTCCACCTTGAACAGGCTGACCACGCTCTCCTCCTGCCCGAACACCGGCCGGCCGACGAAGACGATGTCGTCCATCCGCTCCAGCTCGATGGTGCCGTCCACCGTCAGGTCCGGGCGGGCGCCGCGCGGCAGGGCCCCGTCCAAGGCCACGTCCACCGTCACCGTCCCGTTCTCCACCGCCGGGTCGATGCGCGTGACGTGCCCCGGGATGACGCCGTTGCGGGTGTCGATGGTGGCCGACTGCCCGATCTGAACGTCCTTGGCCTGCGTCTCCGCGATGCGCAGCTCGGCCTTGAGCACCGTCGGGTCGCCCACCCGCGCCAGGTTGGTGCCTGTGGAGATGCGCTGCCCTTCGTCGAGCGGCACCTGCTGCAGCACGCCGGGCATCCCGGCCCGCACGTGCAGGTCGGCCATCTGCCGTTGCCGCAGCTCGTACAGCGTCCGCAGGCGGTCCACCTCGGCCTGCTCGACCGCAAGCTGTGCCTCGACGGTGTCGGTGGCCATCCGCAGCCGTTCCTGCTCGAGCGCGTAGCGCGTATCGAACTCCTGTTCAGCCGACTGGGACTGCTGAAGCTGGAGCGACGAGACGAGGCCCTGGGTGAAGAGCTGATCGTCGGCGTCCGCCTGCAGGCGGGCCGTCTTGAGTTGCGCCTCGGTGGTGGCGAGCGTCGCTCGCTGGTCGAGGAGATCGCGCTCCACCTCCACCTGCCGGTTGCTGTAGCGCGCCTCGGCCGCTTTGAGATTCAGCCGCGCCTCGAGCGTGGACTGCTCCAGCTCGGGATTGCTCAGCTCCAGGATCACGGTGTCGGGCGCGACGAGGGCGCCGGGCCGGATGAGGATCCGCTCGACGGTGCCGTCGGTGGTGGCCGGGATCCAGCGGATCCGCTCCGGGACCAGGGTCCCGGTGCCGCGCACCTGCCGCACCATCAGGCCGCGCTGCACGATGTCCAGGTAGACGGTGTCGCGATCGACACTTGGCGCCGCCGGCTCCAGCCGCGAGACCCCCACCGTGACCAGGGCGACCACGATGAGCGCCGAAACGCTGTAGAGGCTGTGTCGCATCTGCTTCTTCCGGGCGAGATCGGGGCGTGCGATGTCCATGAGGACCTCCTCTCGGTTACCGTTTGCAGGCTATCACGGCTTATCTCGGTAAGCAAGGGGACACAAGTCAGTCCCTCTCGCGTGTGCGATGTCACTCCGCCCGGAGTGTCGTCGCCGGATCGACCTGCGTCGCGCGGACCGCCGGAACCACGGTAGCGGCGATGCTGACTGCGCCGAGGACGAACACGACACCGGCGACCGTCCACGAATCGAGCGGCAGCGCGTCGGGCGTCATGCGCCGCAGCGCCACTGTGAAGAGTGCCGCGGCGCCTGCTCCCAGCACGCTTCCGGTTGCCGAGAGCACGACCCCCTGGAGCGCGAGGCGAGCCGTGACCCGTCCGCGCGAAGCGCCCAGCGCCAGACGAATGCCGATCTCCTTCGTCCGCTGCGCCACCGTGTAGGCGACGAAGCCGTACAGACCCGCGGCTGCCAGCGTCAGGGCCGCGACGGCGAACAGACCCAGCAGGAACGTGCGGGAGCGCGTCGCGGCGATCGCTGCGCCGACGACCTCGTCCATCGTGCGAATCGCGGTGATTGGAAGCAGCGGATCGGCCTCGCCGATCACCCGCTCGACAGACCGGACCAGACCGGTCGCGCCCTGTCGAGTACGTAGCACCCAGTTCATCTGGAAGAACCCGTGGGCTTCCGCGAGCAGGTCATCCGGCACCTGCTCGACCGGCACGAAGACGGTCGGCCGGGTCGCAGTCACGCCGCGCGTTCGTACGTCTCCGAGAATGCCGACGACCTCGCGCACCTGGTCGCCCACGTCGACGGCAGTCATCTGCAGGCGTGTGCCGAGGACGGCCCGGCCCCCGAACCGGCTGGCGAACATCTCGTTGACCAGCGCCACCGGTGGTGCGGCGGCGCGGTGGTCGGCCGCGCTGAACGCCCGGCCGGCCACCAGTGGAATCCGCAGGACATCGAGATAGTCGCCCGCGACGTAGCGCCAGTCCGCTTCCGCGGGCTCCATCCGGTTGTCGGGTCTCTGCAGCAGCAGCATCTGCAGACCACGCTCGACCGGCAGGTTGTTCGCCACGGCGGCAGCCTCGACCCCGGGCAGCTGCGCCAGTTCCGTCAACGTGCGCCGATAGAGTGCCGCAACGGCGTCGCGTGACCCGTAGGCGGGTCCTTCCAGCGACGCGCGGGCCGTGAGCACGTTGGCCGGATCGAACCCGAGATCCGACGTGCTGAGTCCGGCGAACGTACGCAGAAACACGCCGGCGCTAACCAACAGCATCGTGCAGAGGGCGACCTGGGCGACTACCAGCGACCGCCGCATCCAGGACGCGTGGGCCGTGGTCACGCTGCGCGACTGGCCGCCGCGAAGTGTGTCCGCAGCCTCGGTGCGCACTGCCAGCGCGCCCGGCAGCAACCCGAAGAGCACGCCGGTCACGACCGCGATCGCGACCGTCCCGAACAGTACCGGCGCGTCGACGGTGATGTCCCAGATCGCAAGACGCGGCCGCAGCGCAACCAACCCCGAAACGCCCGTTGCTGCGGCCAGGGCGCCGACCGCCCCTCCGGCCGCGGCCAGCAACACGCTCTCGGTCAGGAGCTGCCGAAGCAGCCGCCCGCGAAGCCCGCCGAGCGCCGCCCGGAGGGCCAGCTCCTGCCGACGTCCCACGGTGCGGGCCACCTGCAGCCCCGCCGCGTTGGCGCAGACCAGCAAGAGGATGGCGCCGACAGCGGCGGTCAGGGACCAGACGAGGCCGCCGGTCCCGGCCGCAACGGAGTCACGATAAGACTGCACGTCGAGCCGTGCTTCGTCGCGCGGGTCCCGCAGGTCGGCCTGCAGGTCAGTGCTTGCGGCCCGCAGCTCCGCCTGCGCTTGCGCCGGAGTCCATCCCGCCCCGAGCCGGCCAATCAGCCGATAGTTCTGGTCGCCCCCGCTGGGATCGGGGCGGAACGGCGTCCAGGCATCCGCCTGTTCGAACGACCAGAAGCCCGACGGCATCACCCCGATGACCGTGTGGGGCCGGCCACCGAGCCGTACGACCTGACCGATGATGCCGTGATCGCCTCCGAAATGACCGGCCCAGACGTCGTGGCTGAGCACCACCGTGGATGGATCGACCTCATCGTCGCGCGAGAAGGCCCGTCCCAGCCGTGGCGCGACCTCGAAGACCTGGAAGTAATCTGCGGTCACCTCGACTCTGGAAATGAACGTCGACCCGTGTTGGCTGACGAGGTTGATCCCCGGGCTGATGCCGATGCCGGCGAGCGCCTCGAAGGCCTTGCTGCGGTCGCGAAGAACGGCGACGTTTCGTTGTGGGTGGAACTCGTTCGCTCCCCTGAACCGGGAGTCGTAGCGAACCACGCTCACGATCCGATCCGGCTCCGGGAATGGCAGCGGGCGAATGAAGACTGCGTTGATCACGCTCACCATCACGGTCGCCCCGCCGAGGCCGAGACCCAGGACGAGGACGGCCGAGATCGCGAACCCGGGGTTCTTCGCGAGCGTGCGGGCGCCGACCCGAAGGTCCTGCCAGAAATCGGCCAGGAGCCGTTGCCACCGTTGCTGCCGTTCCCACGACTGATCGATGTCCACACATGCCTCCTTGACCTCCGCGTAGTCGCCGAAGCGCCGCTCGGCCTCCGCTCTGGCCTCGGCCGGGCGGTGGCCTTCGCGCACGAGCAGCTCGACAAGCTCCCCCAGGTGATGGTCGAGCTCCGCATCGACGTCTGCGGAAACGTCGGATCCCCAGAACCGGAGATAGCGCCGCCACATCGGTGTTCGCCCCATCTGCAGACCTCCGCTAGACAGCTTCCGCCGCCTGCAGCACCTTGCCGATGGCCGCCGCGAATGCCGCCCATCCCTCGGTCTCGCTCTGGAGCCGAGCTCGGCCGCGCGACGTCAGCCGGTAGAGCTTCACCTTCCGGTTGTTGTCCGAGATCCCCCATTCGGACTCCAGCCAACCGCGCCGCTCCATGCGGTGCAGCGCCGGGTAGAGCGAGCCTTCCTCGAGTTGCAGCTCGTCATCAGACGTCTGCTCCAGCCAGCGCGCGATGCCGAAGCCGTGGCGAGGACCGCCACGCAGCGTCGTCAGGATCAGCAACTCGACCGTGCCCCGCAACATCTCCGGATTCCGCTGGACCATGCCTTACCTCCCCCTTCCTATCTATGCATACGTTGTCTAAGTATAGACGGTTCCCATGGACTGTCAAGGTATAGGGCGCGGCACCCAACCCGGCGAGGTCAAACGAGGTCGGTGACGACCGAGTCCGCCTAATCCATCCGCAGGGCGGCGAGCGGGTCGACGCGGGCGGCGCGCCGCGCGGGCAGATAGGCGGCGCCGGCAGCCACGAGCAGGAGCAGCGCCGACACGGCGGCCAGCGTCGCGGCGTCGAAGGGCGCGACATCGACGAGCAGGCTGCTGAGGAAGCGCGAGACGAACAGGGACGCCAGCAGGCCGATCAACACACCCGTGCCGGCCAGACCGATGGCCCCGCGGACGACCATCCCCACGACGTGGCGGGGCTCGGCGCCCATCCCCAGACGCAGGCCGATCTCGCGGGTCCGTTGCGCCGTGGCGACCGCGATCACGCCGTAGATGCCGAGGGTGGCCAGCACCAGGGCCGCCACGCCGAACAGCGTCAGCAAGGTCGTGGTGAACCGTCGCGCCGCAAGCGTGTCTGACAACAATTGCTCGACGGTGGCGACGCTGTAGAAGGTCTGCAACGGGTCGGCGTCCCAGACGACATCCTGGATCGCCGCGACGCTGGCCCCCGGATCCCCGGCTGTCCGCACGACGTAGGTCATCGAGCCGTCCGGGACCTGCGCGTGCGGGACGAACAGCTCCGCGCGCGGGGGAGTGTCGTAGCCCCCAGGGCGGATCTCGCCCACGACGCCGATGATCTCTGCGTTAATGTCTCCCCTGAACACGACGGACAGGGACACGCGCCGGCCAACCGGGTCCGTATCCGGCCAGTGCTGCCGCGCCAGCGCCTCGTTGATGACTACCACGGACGGCTGTTCTGCGTCGTCACGCGCGCCGAACCAGCGGCCCGCCCGCAGAGGGATGCCCATCGCGTCCAGGTACCCGGGCGTCGCAGTGGCAACGGCGGCCGACGGCTCCTCGCCGGGTGGAAACGGCGGCCGGTCATCAAGCTGCAGCAGACTCTGCCTGGTGACGTCGGCCAGTCCCAACGGGAAGGCCGATACCGCCCCCGCTGCGGTGACGCCCGGCAGCGCACGGATGCCTTCGAGGGTCTCGCGGAAGAAGTTGGCGGTGGCCGCCAGCCCGTCGTCGCGGTAATGAAACACCTGCAGCGTCACCGTGTTCGCCGGGGCAAAGCCCAGGTCGACGTTCACCAGACGCACGAAGCTCTGCAGGAGCAGGCCCGCGCCGACCAGCAGCACCAGCGCCAGGGCGACTTCCGTCGCCACCAGTACGCGGCGCAGCCGCTGCTGCACCGCGTTGGCGCCGGTGCGCTGCCCGCGGAGCAGGTCGTGCACGTTCTGCCGGACCACGTGCAGGGCGGGCGCCATCCCGCACGCCAGGGTCGTCACCCCGACGAGGCCGGCGGCGAACCCGAGGAGCCGCGGATTCACGGCGACCTGCCCCACACGCGGCACATCGGCCGGCATGAACGCCGTGATCGCCTCGAGCGAGGCGGCGGCGAAGGCGAAGCCGCCGGCGCCGCCCAGGGCCGCGATCACGGCGCTCTCGGTCAGTAGTTGCCGCAGCAGACGGCCGCGGCCACCGCCGACCGCCATCCGCACCGCAAACTCGGGAGCGCGTCGCGTGCAGCGGGCCAGCATCAGGTTCGCGACGTTCACGCACGCGATCAGCAATACGAAGAGCACCGCGCCCTGCAGCAGCAGCAACGTCGGCCGCACCGCTTCGACCTGCCGTGCCTGCAGCGGGATGACCCGCGCGCCGACATCCGCGTTCGTGCGCGGGTGCTCCTGCGCCAGCCGGGCCGCGACGGCGTCCATCTCCGCCTGTGCTTCGGCGAGCGTCACCTCCGAGCGCAGCCGTCCCATCACGCGCCACCAGCCGGGGCCGCGGCTCGATGTCTCGTACTCCGAGAACGTCTTCGGCAGGAAGAAGTCGCGTTCCCCGCGTCGGTCGAGGCCCAGCTCGAAGTCTGGACCGAGCACGCCGATCACGGTGTAGGGCTCGCCCTCCAGCACGAGCGGGCGCCCGATGATGTCCGCCTCGCCCCCGAAGCGGCGCTGCCACAGACCGTCGGTCAGGACGATCACGCCGCTGCCCGGCAGGTACTCCTCCGGCAGGAACGTACGACCGTGGACAGCATTGACGCCCAGCATCTCGAAGAAGCCTTCCGTAACGAGCGATCCGGTCAGGATCTCGGGCTCGCCTGCGCCGGTGAAATCCAGCGACCAGGGATCTATCGCCGCCACGCGTTCGAAACTCCGGACCCGATCTCTCCAGTCCAGGAAATCCGCGGGACCGACCGCCACGGGACGGTTCCCGTCGTCCGGATCGGTCTGCCAGAGCGTCACGAGCCGCTCCGGCTCGGGGAAGGGTGGCGGCTGGAGGAGCACGGCGTCGACGACGGAGAAGATGGCCGTCGTCGCGCCGACCGACAGCGTCAGGGTCAGCACCGTGGCCGCCGTGAAGCCGGGATGCCGGCGCAGCAACCACGCGCCGTGGCGGACGTCCCGGAGCCCCGCCTCCAGAGACGCCCCGAAACGCGATGCGCGGACCTGTTCCGTGGTCGACTCCAGGCCGCCGAGCGCCGCCAGCGCCTGCCGGCGGGCTTCGGCGCGCGGAACGCCCTGCGCGCAACGGGCATCGATATCCCGCGCGACGTGATGCTGCAGCTCGTCGTCGAGCTCACGGTCCGCCCGGTCGCCGTCGAGGAACACCCGCAACCGAGCTCGCCACGCGTACAGCCACCGCTCCCAGGACATGCCTCACACCTCGGTCAGGCGCACGACGTGGGTGATGGCCTGCGACAGCCGCTCCCAGTTCGCGGCCTCCTGCCCGAGGTAGCGGCGTCCGGGCGGCGTCAGCGAATAGATCTTCGCGCGCCGGTTGTTCTCGGTGTTCCGCCACTCCGCACTGATCCAGCCCTGCTGCTCCAGCTTGTGCAGCGCCGGGTAGAGCGAGCCGTCGCTCACCTGCAGCGCGTCGTTGGAGACCTGCTTCAGCCGCTGGCCGATGGCCCATCCGCTTCGCGGCTCCAGGTCGAGGATCTTCAGAATCAGAAGATCCAGCGTCCCCTGGACGAGGTTCGATGGCTTGCTCATCCCTGACCACTCCTCCCGGTTGCTCGATACCGGTGCTTACTCGGTGCGGTTCCGGAAACGGCGGCGGCAGCAGAACCGCGTCGACGATCGAGAAGATGGTCGTGGTCGCGCCGATCGCGAGCGCCAGGGTCAGCACCATCGTCGCCGCGAAGCCGGGCTCCTCGGCGCAGCAGCCGCAGGCCATAGCGGCCATCCTGGAAGAGCTGCTTCAGGGTGGCGCCGGAGTGGGTTACCCTCTCCCTGCCCTCCAACATCGCCTGACCCACGCCCGACCGCTTGGTCATCGGATGCTCCTCTCGGTTACCGGGCAAGGTACCATAACTCCCCTCGGTAAACAAGATGAACAGGCGTCGGATCTCGGCGCGCTGTGCGGGCGTGATCATCGTCCCTCCTTGTGCGGTCGGGAAGAGCTTTCTCGCTTGTGCATTCGTCGAGCGGGCATGCCGCCGCGGCTTCACCGCGCGCTACCTCCGCATGCCGCGCCTGCTGCACGAGCTGGCCGTCGGCCGCGGGGACGGCTCCTATACGCGACTGCTCACCCGTCTGGCGAAGCTCGACCTGCTCGCCATCGACGACTGGATGCTGACGCCGCTGCGCGACACCGAGCGGCGCGCGGTTCGCGCGGTCGGCCTCGACCTCAGCCGACGCTCGTCGAAAGCACCGTACTCACCGTCACTCGAGCAGGTGGTGGCCGAGGCGGACCGACAAGTAGCGCGCGAGCGGCGGGAGCCCGATCGTCATCCGCCGCGCTCCGAGGCGGCTCCCATGACACACACAAGGCCGGCGAGACGGCCCCTCCACCGAGTCCCGCCACCGACGCACGGTCGGCCGGCTACGGCGTCGACCGGTCCGGGAGCCCGACGACCGGGCGCGGGCCGCCCCCGAGCGCCGCCATCACGACCGCGCGGTCCGGGCCGCGATCGCCGAACAGCAGGCCGGCGGAGTCCCGCTCACCGAAGCCGAGCAGCGCCGGACCTTCGCCCGCGTCGTGCTGGCCGCACTGCCGCCGCTCGTCGAGCGGACCCGCACCTTGTGCCGGCAGGCCCTTGGCCGCGACCGAGCCGACAACCGCAACCGGCGCGTCATCCTCGGCCATGCGCCGCCGGGTCCGACGCCCTCGCGACCCGCTCAGGGCACCGACGCGCAGGACCCGGCCCACCGCGACATCCACCGAGGCGGCCACAACTACTGACGCGCCGGCGCCCGGCCGGCCGCCGCGCCCCAGCCCGCACCCCACAGTCTTTTCTGCCCACACGTGCTGCACTGATGCCGCGACCATGTGTGCGCAACATGCTCACACTGGCGCAGTCGATGTACATGGCGGCGTCGTTGTCGATTCGCTGTTGTTGGACGACGTGCCACGTAAATCGCCTATTGCCGGCGGTGATCTGTCATTTCCGACGGCATGGCGGCATGGCATCACATTTGCTCTACTTGGCGTGAACGAGGCTGAAGGAGGCGCGTGAATGCAGACGGCTACAGCTGGATCAAGCGCTCACTGGCCCGGCGGTGCTCGTGGCGATCTCCTTCCACCGTGTCCGGCGAAGGGCATTGTCACGCCGGCGAAGACCGAGCCCGTGCTGCCTTGCCCGCCGGCAGCGGACGCCGCTATGCCGAGCCTGGATCGGGCAACAACCGGTTGGTGCCGATGCAGCATGTACACGGGGCGCATCGCGTGATGGGCCGGCGGACCGACGGGCTTCCACGCCTGGATTCACCTACTTCGGTCCCTGCTCGACTTAACGAGTCTGAAGGGAGAGGAAACGATGTCGAACGGTCTCAACGGCCTGCGCAGCATGATGCTGGCTCGTAGTTCAAGAATGGCGGCTTCCACCTTGATGCTAGCCGTGATCCTCTCGACGTCCGGGGCGTGCGCTAGCCTCCGTCACCCTCTGCCGCAGACGGTCTGGGTACACTCCCGACCGTCCGGGGCTGATGTGTTTGTCGACGATCGGCATGTGGGCGTCACGCCGGTGCAACTCTCTCCGAATCGGCACGACAGAAGAACCGTACTTCGCTTGGAGAAGGACGGCTTTGAGTCCGAGCAACTTCCGATCCGGCGCACCCTCAGCCGGCTTCTATGGGGCAACCTTGTGTTCCCCGCCCTGGTCAGCATCGGGGCGTCCCAAGAGGCACGGGGCGCAGAGATCGCGCAGGTGTTCGCAAACATACTCGGTGTTGACATTCGGAATCGACTTCATGAGCGGGGCCGCTCTTAGGTTGCCGCCCCGTGTGCGCGCGACGCTCTCACAATCGCCAGCGGCTCGGGACCAGGGTCGGACACCGACGGCAGAGAGATCCGGTGTCGCGGTGCTCGCCGACGAAGCTGCCCGGAACGTGCGAAAGCGTAACCGGCTGCTGCCAGCTTGGCTGCTCGAAAAGGGTGCGCGACTCGCAGAGCTACGCGCCACCCCCAAGTCCGCACCGTAACGTCATCTGCGTAGGGAGACGTGTACCGTTCCCGTCTAGCTCTAGCCTGACGGCGAAATCCCGGTCAACGAGTACGCCTCAAGCCCGCATACAGTGGCGGAAGCCCTGAAGCCCAACGGCTCGTCGAGCTGCGCGACCGGTGGCTCAACCCGCCGGAGTGGGTCGAGTGGGTGGACGAACCGAGGGTGCCCCAGTCGTAGTGGAAAGTCGGTGGCGACTCCTTGCCCGACCGTGGTATTGGTCGGGTGTTCAAGAGGAAGGAGAAGCCACCGTGAAGAAGCAACCGTACAGGATCGTGGGCGAGGAAGCTACGGCGAGCAGCCGCGAGTTGGCGGACTGGCTGGCGAAGGACGGGCAACTGCTGATCCCGCTCGTCGAGCTGCTGGAGAAGGGCGAGCGCGCCATCGACGAGGTGATCGACGTCATGGGGCGGGCGACGGTCGAGGCGGTCCTGCAGATGAGCGCCGAACAGGTGGCGGGACCGAAGGCGCAGGGGCGGCGTGGCACTGACCGGGAGGTGTACTGGCATGGCGTGCAGGGAGGCCGGATCGCCTTGAAGGAACGGCAGTTGCGGGTCGCCAAGCCGCGGCTGCGCAAGAAGCGGCGGCGCGCCGGGGAGTCGGGCGAGGTGGAGGTCCCGGCCTACACGGCGTTGCAGGCGGACCAGGGGCTGGCCGACCGCATGCTGGAGTTGATGATGAACGGGGTGTCGACGCGCCGATATGCGTCGGTGCTGCCGGAGATGGCCGACCAGGTGGGCATCAGCAAATCGGAGGTCTCGCGGGAGACCATCGAGGCGGGGACGCGGGTTCTCAAGGAACTGGCCGAGCGAGACCTGAGCGCGCTGGACGTGTTGGTGGTCTACGTCGACGGGATCGTGTTCGGCGACTACCACGTGCTGGCGGCCGTCGGCGTGGATGCGACGGGCAGCAAGCATGTGCTGGGCCTCCGCGAAGGCGGGTCGGAGAACGCGACCGTGGCGACGAGCCTGCTCGAAGAGCTGGTCGAGCGCGGGCTGCGGGCGGACCGCCGGCGTCTGTTCGTGATCGACGGCGCCAAGGCACTTCGCAGCGCCATCGGCCACGTCTTCGACGCGCGAAATCCGGTCCAACGGTGTAGGAATCACAAGGTCCGCAACGTGCTCGGCCATCTGCCGAAGGCGCAGCACGACCAGGCGCGGTCGACGCTACGGGCGGCGTGGAAGCTGGAGGCGGACGAGGGCATGCGCAAGCTCGAGCAGTATGCCTCCTGGCTGGAACGGGAGTGGCCGTCGGCGGCGGCGAGCCTGCGCGAAGGGCTCGCGGAGATGTTCACCGTCAATCGCCTCGGGCTGCCGCTGCCGCTGCGTCGGTGTCTGACCACGACGAACATCATCGACTCGTCGCACGCGGGCGTTCGTCAGCACACGCGGCGTGTCAGCCGCTGGCGGAATGGAGAGATGGCAGTGCGCTGGGCGGCGACGACGTTCCGGGAGACGGAGAAGAACTTCCGACGTATCACCGGTTACCAGCATCTCTGGATGCTGAAGGCGCACCTCGATGAGGAAGATGCCCTTGCCGAGTTGCAGAAGGTGGGGTAACGTGAAGGTCCCGTCGTCACCGACCTTCTACTATCGGCGGGACACCCTCGGACGAACCGGTGCCGGGCTATCCGAAGCGGTCGGTTCTCAGCGACGAGGACGCGACGAAGGCGCTCACGAGGCGGACGTTGACGAACCTCTACAATGCCCGGCCGCAGTGGCTCGCCGACACGCACGCGGCGCTCGATGCCGCCGCGGCGTCGGCCTACGGCTGGCCCGCCGACATCGCTGATGACGATGCCCTGCGCGAGCTATTGGCACTCAACGGACGGTAGCGGGTCCACCCGCTCGCCAAGCTCGCGGGAGCCTCATGCCTCACGGCGGGCGTTACGGAGGGCGCGGTCTGTGCCGGCGAGATGGGCGATAATGGCCCGTGGGTCGCAGACTTCGCCGGCTCTGAATCCCAGAGGAGACGCCATGAACGCCGAATCTGCGGTCATGCTGGTTTCTCGGATGCGGCGGGCTGCGTTCACGGTAGTCGTCATGCTGGCGCTGGTCGCGGCGCCGGCAGCGGCGCAACAGAGCCTTGATGCCGGGGGGCTGGTTTACGGTCTGGTGGGCGGCGGGTTCGGCGACGGCACATTCGTCGCGACCGGCGTTGGCGCTGGTATCAGGCTGACGCGGCATCTTGGCCTGGATGTGGAACTGACGTACCTGTCGGGCGATGCTGCGGGAATGCCCACGCACGGGTACGGCGGGATATCTGTCGCTGGCACGTTCGCCGCAGCGGATCCGGCGATCGGGGACATTCCGGCGTTCCCGCTTGGATTCGACCCCTGGTTCCCATCCGTTCGGATCGAGGACCAGCGGCGGGACGTGACGACGTTCCTGACGAAATTCACGGTCGAGTTTCCGGTTGCGAATGGCCGGCTCTTCCCGTATCTGACCGGCGGCGGCGGGGTGGGGCGTGTCACGGAACGCTTCAGCATCGTCGTCGATCCGATTCCCTGGATCCCATTGGACCCGCTGGGTACCGAACCGGTCGAGCACGCGTCGGATGGCATCAACACGGTGCAGTTCTTCGACACTTCCATCTTCCCGTCGCCGGGTGAGTATTCCGAGCTGGGCCTGAGCCTCGTATTGGGCGGGGGCGTCGATGTGCGGTTGTGGCGCGGACTCGGGGTCGGCGTGGATGTCCGCTGGCTGCGGATCCTGCGCAGCTACGACGCCTTCGACACGGCTCAGGTGACCTCGCGGGTGAGCTACCGGTTCTGAGACGGCGGACGCGTCGTCTTGTGGGCGTTGGGGCGGGTCGTGATTCCAGCATTGTCAGACAAATGCCCGTTGTGAGCGTGCGCGGAGCCGGCGTCAAGGCCGATAGCCCGCGCAGCGGGTCGGCGCTGTCAACGAGCACTGGGAAATGATCGATTCTGGGGCGGGAGGACGACCACAACATGTAAGGGTTGTATGAGCGGGCATCGTCAGCAAGAGCCAGTCTGGACGAGCGTGCGCGGAGCCGGCGTCAGGGCCGGAAGCCCCGCGAAGCGGGGGCGGAGCGCCTTGACGCCGGTGAGCACACGCGCACGCTGTTCGTCTGACGATGCCGGCGGCACCACAACATCTTGCGGTCGGCGGAACTCCAATATTCGGCGGATCCTCGAGCTCGCCAACAGGCGCAGCCGAGCCTTGACGTCGGGGAGCACACTCGGATTCTGAAGTGTGGTTGTCCTGAAATAGATGTGGGTTCTTGGCTCGGCGCGCGGGCCGTAACTGGTCGGCAGGCCTTGCTGGATGCGCCGCCGGGCCGGCCTCGGGCGGTGTTCGGTGCGACTCCCGGCGTCGGCCGTGAAGCCCTGTTCTTTTGGGCGGAAAGCGGGGAGAACGGTGTCGTCGTATTCGAGTCCATGTGCAATCGATGCGTGGATTGTGTAGGACCCGACTGGACGAGCATCCCCGTGAGGCGGTGCCCATCCACGGAGTCAGAAGTACGGCAGGTCCAGCACCGGCTCCCAGGTTGAAGAGGTTGCGCACGGTGCGGACGATCCTCGACAACCTGTCCGTCAGAAGACGAAGTTCGTCGTGCCGTTCCTTCAGGAGCATCCGACGTGACGCTGCCGTGTTCGTCGTGGCTTAGAGGATGGTGACGGAAACTACGTTGCCATGTTCGCGGGCCCGAGCCTCGGAATCACGGGCCTGGGGCGTCCTTACCGTTCGCAGGCCCGGCCGTCGTTGTCGCGGTCCATGCGCCGCTGATACGCACAATGGCCCCGCGGAACGCCGTCGGGGTGGTCTCGCCGCAGGGCCGTGCAGTTGCGGTACGGCCCGCACCCGGCTCCGGACGCACGCGGCGACGCTGGTGAACTTGTCGGCGCCGAACGCCGGCTGCCGGATTCACACACACGCCGTCGCCATCGCCGTCTCGCATGAACGGGTACGCAGGATGGTCGCGCGTCACCGGGTGCGATCCCGTGCGCTCGAGCCTCCGCGCAACTGACGCGTCCGTTCCGGTTGTCATCCCACGCGGCGATCGCCCCGGGAACGCGGCCCGCGGACGCGGTCGTGATCGGAACCTCGCCACGCGCGAACGTGATCAACTCCGTCGAGGCGCAACCCCGCAAGCACCTGGTCCAGCGCGTCCGCCTCGCGACGGGCTCAATCAGACGGGCTTCAATTCCCCAGCTTCCACGTCACCAGTACGACCGGATGGACGATCACCGGGGGCAACGTCACGATGCCAACCCGGACGTTGATCAGGTCGGTCACCCGTTTCGACACGAATACTTCCGGGATAGGAGCGAGGCCGAGCCATTGCCCCTTCGACCGGACGGTGCCGGTTACCTTGTTGCGATCCCGATACTTCCCAGCGCCGATCGCCCCGACTCCAAGGTGCAGATCCGTGCCGGTATCGTCGAGCGGAAGCCGGTACCGCACCAGGAGGTAACCGTAAGTCATGCCGTAGCGGTCGACAACTTCGCCGCCATCGCGGCCCCAATCGGTCGTTTCCACTGAGCCGAAGACCGTCGAGAAGCGGACCCCGATGCCCCAGCGGGGTTCCAGCCATCGCACAACCCGTGCGTCCACGGCCGGCCCTGATGGCAACTGCTCCAAATCCGCGATATCTGGGTTGACATGGTAGCCTCCGCCCAGCTCGATCTCAGTCTGCGCGAACCCCGGCGACGCCACGTACAACAACACCCCCGCGGCCGTCATGATCCGTCTCCATCCATCCATCGTCGTTTCCCCTTCCAAAGGGGAAATGCGTGAACGCCGGCGGATGCGGATCACCCTCCAGCTCCACCGGCCTTTCGTCGCGCCAACCCTCTGGACGGTACCTCGTCTCCGAGAGAACCGCACGCCGGCTCGACGGCGTCTACGGCCGTGCTGATCGACTCCGGGCGACTCGGCGAGATCGGTCACACACCGCGGACTCGGGACTGATGGTCCTTGAAGACGCGCACCTGGGCGGCAGGTCTGGGGACGTACCCAGCGTCCGATAACGCGGGATACGTTAACTGGATTCGGCCAGCGTTTGCGGGCCTCTCCGAAGAGAGTCGGGATCGCCGACCGGTCGCATTGGCCCGGAACAAGGTGGCGCATATCCCCCGCCTCGCCCGCGCGCGCCTTGCCGCCGGCCGGCCGCGAGGCGCGACGACCGACCAAGAGCTGGCGGCGCTCGGCAACGCTCGGACGGGGGCGTAGAGTAGAGCACGCGGAGACGGCTCGGCCGGCGGCCCCGCCGCACGCGGACGGTAACGATCATGAACTCGATCCGATGGAGCGAACACCGGCTGTACGCCGCCCTGGTCAGCAGAGTCCCGGACGAGCTGCACGCGACGCTGGCGCGCGCCGCCGACCTGATAAGCGCCTACGCCTGGCTGCGCGACGGCACGAGGCCGGCCGGGCTCGACGACGGGGGGAAGAGCCTGGACGGACTCGAGGGCCCGGCGTTCATCCGCGCCGTCGGCCGGCGCTACATGCGGCGGTGGGTGCTCGATGACGACGACGACCGCTTCGGGCAGAGCGAGGCCGAGAAGCTCGTCGCTGACTGGACCGACGAGGTCCTGCTGTTCAGCAGCGCTACGAGCGGCGGCAGGCGCGCGGTGTCGTGGCTCCCGGGACGGGTGGAGGAGATGGACGGGCTGGTCGACAGGGACACCCTGGCCAGCCGAGGCGTGACGTACCGCTACTACACGCTGACCGAGCTGTGCGAAGCCAAGGAGCGGAAACACTTCCTGGGGCTCTACGCCCGGTGCCGGCGCCAGAAGGCGTACGAGGTGATTGACAGGCCGCGAGCGGACGAGCGCATCGCCCTGAACCCGGCGGCGCGCGACACGCTCGGATGGGTGCTCCGCAAGCGGCTCCGGGCGATAGAGGAGGTCCAGTGAGCAACCGGAGCCGCAAGCGCCCGGCAAGCTGCGCGAAACCGGCCGGGGCCGGGGGTGAAGACGGCTTCCGACCCGACAGCGTGCCCCGGCGGCGAGCGGAGCCGAAGCCGCTCGCGAACCCCGTATGGCTCCACCCGAGCGTGTCGGACACGCTGCGCGGGTGGCCGCACCTGTACCGGCGGCTGGGGTTGATCCTCGAGCAGCTGGCGGCGCACGGGCGGACCGCGATCGTCAAGGGATGCGCGCGGCCGAACCACGGGTGGCGCCGTTCGCCGCTGGGTGGAGCCAACGGCAACCAGTACTACCTCTGGTGGGGGATAGCCGAGGGATAGCCGGCAGCAGCGGACCGGCCGACAGCTGCGGCGCGGGGCCGGGGACGATCGTCGTGCGCGACGTGCGGCACCACGACGACCACAGGCCGCTTTGGGCGGGGCGCGGGCGGGACTACCTGCCGATCGCGCAGGCGACCGAGATCGACGGCGACATCGCCGAACGGCCGCGCAACAGCCGACAGGCGGCGTTCGAGACCGACCAGAGCCCGGTGCGGGTGCTCCGGGGACGCCCCGGCAGCGGCAAGACGACGGCGCTGTGGCGGGCCATCGAGGCCCGCTCGGACGAGAGCGTGCTCTACGTCACCTGGTCGGCGCGGCTGAGACGCAGCGCCGAGGAGCGGCTCAGAGCATTCGCGCCGGCAGCGAGCCGGATCCGGGCAACCGACTTCCGCACGCTCACCGGCGAGGTCACCGGCGAGGACGTGCGGCGGATGCCACCCGCCGAGAGCCGCGCGAGACTCGCCGAGGCCATTCAGAGCGCGGTCGGGCACGAGAGGCATCCGTGGAAGGGCCACGAAGGGGCGGTGTACGCCGAGGTCCGCGGACG
This sequence comes from Vicinamibacterales bacterium, assembly GCA_963662835.3. Lineage (GTDB taxonomy): Bacteria > Acidobacteriota > Vicinamibacteria > Vicinamibacterales > UBA8438 > WTFV01. Next base: position 1,187,198 of record CAXXVU020000002.1, on the reverse strand, counting down.
CCTGCTCGGCCGGGGCGTCGACGGGGAGGCAGACAGCGAGGCCGGCGGGAAGCTGGCGGCGCTGCGCCCGGAGGCCTACCGCCGCCAGCGAGGCCACGAGCAGGGCATCGGCGGCGCGACGGCGAAGACGCTCCTGCGGGTGTGGGAGAAGGTCCCAGAGACCACCCGCGTCGGGATATTCCCCGAACTCGCGGCCACGGCTGCCGCGGCGCGCCTGCTGGCCACGAACGGCCTGCCGCCGGGGATGGAGTTCGACCGCCTCGTCGTCGACGAGGCGCAGGACCTGACGCTGACCGAGTTCTGGATGCTGCTCGAGCTGCTGCGCGCGTGCCGCCAGCGCACGGGAAAGAGCCCGTGGCTTCTGGTCGCAGGCGACGCCGGCCAGCGGGTTCGAGTGGGGGCGCCACACCGAGCTTCTCAGCAGCCGCTGGCGCAAGCCGGCCACGTTCGACCTGGTGGACCACGTGCGCTGTCCGGCGCGGGTCGCGGCGGTCGTCAACCGGTCGAGCATCTTCTACGTCCTGGTCGACAAGAACCGCCGGCCCGAGAAGCAGCAGCGCCAGGAAGAGACCGAGCACGTCACCGGAACCGCCATCTCGGTGCGCGTGGACGAGAGGGAACAGGCCCGCGACCTCGTCGAGCGGCTCGCCGCACTGGAAGGGACGGCGGTGATCACCGCAGCACAGGACCCGCCCGCATGGCTGGACGAGAGGTGCCGGAAGCTGGTCCTGACGCCCGCAGAGGCCAAGGGCCTGGAGTACCAGCAGGTGTGCGTGCTCGATGCCGGGGCCGCGATCGAGAGCTTCAACCGCTCGCAGGACGACGAGCGGACGGCGCTGCGCGAGGAGAGCCGCCGGACCGCGATCGACCAGCTGCGCGTGGCGCTGAGCCGGGCCACCGAAACGCTGGCTGTGGTCAACGTGGAACCGACCACCGAGGAGGACCTCGCCACGCTGGCGCTGGTGGGGGGAACCGGCCGCTACAGGGCCGACGACCTCATCGAGCGCTTCGGGGACCAGACGGCGACGCCGGAAGAGCGGACGAACGAGGCCGTCCGGCGGGCCGAGGCCGTCGCCGAGGAAGACCCGGAGCGGGCCTGGGAGATCGCCTGCCAGGCGATGGCCGAGATGGGAGAGCCCCACCTGCCGAACGGGGTCGCCGACGCCACGGGCGGCGCGCCACGCGCGCGACGGCGATGCGGATGGTGACGCTGCTGCTGACCACGAGCAGGTCGGAGGGCGACAAGACGCACCTGGAGCGTTCGCTGCAACTGGCGCTCATGGTCGACGGCGAGGACGACGGCAGCAAAGACAGAGAGGAGACGACCAGCGAACAGATCATCCGCTCCATAGAGAGCAACGTCGTCGACTGCATGCGGCGGGAATCGCCGGACGACCCGGCGAGGCTGAAGCTGCTCGAGGGCCTCGAAGCACTCAAGGCCAGCGTTCCGCCGGAACGGTACTGGCCGGACCTGGCCCTGACGCAGATGCAGCAGAGGCTGCGCAAGGGCCTGATCGACGGCGCCCGCGACCCGCGCTCCGCCCGCCACTACTTCCCCGACGACGTCGAGGACTGGCTGGGAGTCACCGGCTACCAGGGGGACGCCGGGGAGAAGGCCCGGACGCTGTGCGCCACGGCGACGGAGACGCTGATCGATGCAGCCGGGATCGAGCCGGAAGGCGCGGCCCGCGAGATGCTGCTGGGCCACGCCGAGGACCTGCTGCAGGCCGGCGGGTGGAACCGGCTGCTGCTCGCGCGGCTCGACGAGGCCAGGGGGCATACGGCCGAGGCGCAGGCGGGCTACGAACAGCACGGGACGCCGGCCGACATCAGCCGCATCCTGCGCAAGGATGCGCAATGGGAGCAGGCGGCGGAGCTCGACGGCGAGGACGCGGACCTGAAGTGGCTGCTGAAGGTCGAGGAAGTCGCGCGCACGAGGCCCGGCGGACTCGACGGGCGGCTGCACGAGCAAGAACGCCGGCGCCTCGACGAGACGCTCAAGCGGATGCGGAACAGCAACAAAGGCGAGAGGTAAGGGATCCGGGCAGGGGAGACCCAGGGAGTCTCCAGGGAGTGCGACGCCCGGGTCGCCGAGAGGGACAAGCCCGCCGCAGGTCTCGGCGCGTAGCCGGAGTTGCAAGCAACCCTCTGACGTCGGCAGAGCACGTGCTCAACCTTGGCGTAGGATTTCGCCCCCTCCCGCAAACGACCCGACATAGACGAATCATAGCGGTCATCGACCCTCGTACCCGGAGTCCGACCGCTCAAGAACGTCCGTGGCGCTCAAGGCCGGGTTCTGCTCTGCGAGGTCTGCCGGGACCTTTCCGTGGTCGTCCCGCACCAGCGGGTCGGCGCCGCCATCGAGTAGCGCCCTGATGATCTCTGGACGTTCGTTGAATCGCGCCGCCAAGTGAAGCGGAGTGTAGCCCGTCTGCATCCGCGCATTCGGGTTCGCTCCGGAGGCGAGCAGAACTCGAATGGCCGATGGATCCGCCCCGCTCAGCGCTGCAGTGTGAAGCGGAGTTCGTCTGTCCTCGGTCCGCGCCTCCGGATCGGCGCCGCCCGCGAGCAGCACTTCGACGACCATCGCGTCCTGGTGGGCGACCGATACGGCCATGTGAAGCGGGCTCTCGCCCCACACATCGGAAGCGTCCGGGTCGGCGCCGCCAGCGAGCAGCGCCTCGATGACCGTCAGGTTGCCGGTGCTGACCGCCTGATGCAGCGGGCTCCAACCGAACCTGTCCCACACGTTGGGGTCAGCGCCGCCGGCAAGGAGGACGTCAACCAGCTCCGCCGAACCTGGCGTCGCGGCATGCAGCGGAGTCGAGTCGGACCCGTCTCGAGCGTTGGGATCCGCGCCGGCGGCGAGCAACGCCTCGATGACCGCCGGCGGCGCCCCGACTCCGGCTGCCCAATGGAGCGGGGTCATTGCGCCTGCGTCCCGCGGGGCGACGTTGGCTCCCTGTTGCAGGCAGACGTTCACGGTTTCCGCGGTTGCCGTCCGGAAGAACTCCGCAGTGTTCCAGCGGTCGCACGGACCGCTCTGCACCGACGACGAACACGACACGAGCCAGGCCGCCGCGACGGTCAACCGCAGTAGGGCTCTCATCGCGCCCAGTTCCCCCTGCGCCCCTCGCCCTACGCCGGCGGCACGAAGGCGAGAGAAGCGCCGCGGGTTGTCCACCAGGATCTTCGCCGTATCAAAGTGCGCCCGGGGGACCAGCTCGCCGGTGGCCTCCGTGCTCGCCTCGCGCGCGACCTCGACCACCGCGACCGCGAGTGCCTCGTCGGCGCCGGCGTCGGTCAGCGTCCCCACGGCCGCGTGCGTGTCGACGGCCATGCCGGCAGCGTATCACGGCACCCCGGGAGCAGTTGGCCGGCTTCGCCATCGCGTCAGGGACCTGGTCGGGAGTCCTGTTTCCGCCGCGGCGCGGGGGGCGGCGGCGAAGCTGCCAGCTCGGGACTTCGAAGCCCTGAGCGGTTGTTGTCCAGGCATCGGCACGTTTGCGGTGCCGGGTCTCTCAGCGGACGAGATGACCCTTCCAGGTTTCCGGCGCCGACGCCAAGTCCGGCACCAGACCGTAAGGATTGGTGATCCTGCGGTACTCGATCACCGTCGTGCCTTGTGCATCGGCAGCGTTGAACGCCTCCGGCTGGACTCTCGGCCCGACGAACCACTCGCCGGGTCCTTGCGCCTCTGCGGCTTCGAGGGTGACATCGAAGCCCAGCGCACTGCGTAGCGCCGCTGCCGCCCACCTGATCGCGGCGCCGAATCTGCGTCCGAGCTCTGCAACGCTCGCCCTGATCTCATCCCAACTCGTAGCGGCTACCGCGATTGCGGTACTTCCGACCGCCACCGCGATCAGAATCCCGTCTGCGAGCGACAGCGTTGCCGCGGTTCCGCCGGCCAGCCCCATCAAGTGCAGACCGAGCGATCCACCGAAGAGCCCACCGACAACCGCAAGCGGGACTGTTGCAGAGACTGCGGTTCCGAAGGCCGCGATCCCTATTGATGTTCCGACGACGTTGCCTCCAATCATTCCGGCGATGAGGCCGACGGCGGGCAGTGCCAGCAGCAGCTGCGTCCCCGCGAGTGCCCGAGCGGGCGCGGCCAGCATGGCCACGAGGATCAGGGTGACGGCAAGCGTCTTGACGCACATGCCATTCCAATCGTAGGACCGGTGCCAACGGTCATTCAAAATTCCCCCACCCGCGGTCATCGAAAAGTCCCCCACCCCTGGTTGAAAACATCGATGAAGTGAGTGCCTGTGGGGGCTGTGGGCAGGTCGTCTGCGGCCTGTCCAAGGCGATGTGGGCGCGTCTGCGCGTCCACATCGCCGGCAGCCTCCACAGGCTCCCATGGCCTTCGCCTTCGAACTACGGGACGAATTCGGATGACCTCCTCCTCCCCATTGCAGTCCAGCCCCGGACATCCGAGGCACGGGCAGGGCTAGCCAAGGCGGACCTTCAGAAGCCGAAGCCGACCACGCTGTGGACCACGACCCCTCCGCGTAGATCGTGGCCGATGTCGAACCGCACGCTGCCGATCACCGGAAGGTCCAGAAACACGCCGGCTCCGACCCCCTTCAGCCACTGGTCACGCACCGATCCGGCGTTCCAGACCGCAGCCGTGTCGTAGAAGAGAAGGAACCCCGTCTTGCCAGTCGCGAGCGGAGAACTCAGCGGCAGGCGGAGCTCGATCGACGCCGCCAGCAGACGATCGCCCACCCGCGCGCCGAACTCCCACCCGCGCAGCGTGCCAAGGCCGCCGAGCAGCGATCGCTCGTACGGCGGCAGCGGCGCCGAGGCGCCTTCATACAGCACGCGCGCAGCCACGACCGCCTGTCCGCCGACGCCCTTGAACGCCTGTGCATCGACGCGCGGCCGGAAGATGGCCGCGGGGTGCCCGGCGACCGACAGCCGCTCGACCGCGGCGTGCAGCTTCACGTCGTCGCGCGGGAACATGCCGGACAGGCTGTCGTACTCCAGGACGATAGTCATCCGCGTCAGCCGATCCGTCAGCTCCCTGAAGACGACCTCCTCCCATGCGGCCTCCGCCCCGGCGCGGACGCCGAACGCCAGACGGCGCTCGACGCCACCCCACACCCGCGACCGGCGGTCTTCCACCTCGAAGTGCGGATGCACCCGCCGGCCGGACGACCCGCCCCCGCGCAGGCGACCGACCGCTTCGCTTCCGAACGGACGCTCCACCTCGAACGCCGTACGACGGTCGGCACCCCAGGTCATCGGAACGGAGACCCGGCCGCCCTGCCCGGGGATGTCAACGAGACCGAAGCCCAGACCATAGCTGATGCCGTACCCCTCGTCGTAGCGCAAGATGGGCGTGAACATGGCGTTCCCATGACCGCGGATCGCGGCGGAGGCCGTGACGAACGTGCTCGGAAGTTGAACGAGATGTTCCGTGAGAAATAACATATGGTCAACCTCGACGGTCCGCGCCCCTCGGCCTGCCGCCGTCGAAGCGTTTCCGAATCCCTGCGACTGAACGACAGACGTGCCCGGCAGGCGCAAACGCGGCAATCGCAAACGGTCGGTGCCGGCGCGCGCCCCCCGTGCATCCCCCCGGCGCCTGCTGGATCAGGCGCGGGAGCTTCTCGCCGGGGGAGACGGGCGCAAGGCGCTCGACTTGATCCGCCAGGCGCGGGACCGGGACGACAGCTTGGCGGGGCTGCCGCTGCTGTCCTTCTGCGCTTCCATGCAGCGCGCCCGGCAACTCGCGGCGAAGGGCATGGACAGGGAAGCGGCCACCATGCGCGCCCGCGCCGACGGCTATCGGGCGTCCATGTCCCTGCCGGCGCTGTCGGAGGACGAGTGGGTCCAGTACGTCCGGTACCTGGATGGCGGGGACGCGCTGGCGGCCTACGCGGACCACCTGGACGGCGGTACGTCCCTGCCTCGCGTGGAGCGGGTGCTGGCGGACCGGCTGGTCGTCCAGCGGTTCTGGGTGGCTCTCGACGTGTTCGACGAGACCCACCCGCTGCGTCGGGATGCCGCGACGGTCAGGTCAGGACTCCACGCGATGGATGCCGGCGACTGGGCGCGGGCCGCGAGCCTGTTGCAGGGGGTGCCGCGGCGCTCGCCGTTCGCGGCCTGGCGCCTGTTCTGCCGGGCCATGGTCTGTTTCGGCGCGGGCGACGACGATGGGCTGCGCCGAATCCTCGATCGCCTGCCGGACGATTTCGCCCTAGCCCGCACGGTCGCCGAGTGGCGGCGCCTCGTGGGCCGCGACGCCGCCGGCAACGGGCGCCCCGGGGCGCCGAAGAAACCGGAGGACGGGAACGGGCGCGTGGCGGCCCTCGCCAGCGAATTCAAGCGGGCGCTCCACAACGGCAACGTGCGGGCGACGGGGACGGCCATCGAGCGTCTGGCCGACGCCCTCTACCCCGAGGACCCGGCGCGGGCCCGGATCGACCTGCTGGAGATCGCCGGACTGGCCACCCTTCGGGATCTGCTCCCCGGCGGCGCGATAGAGCGTCTGTCGCGGCGCCTGCTGCCCGCCGATCGGGTGATCGGCGTCGCGGCCCGCATTCTCCTCGCGAGGCAGCAGGTGGTGCCTGCAGCGTGGAATCCCGTGCCGGTCGTCGCGCTCGCAGGCGTGCTGCCGGTGGAGTTTCCGCGGGAGCAGGATCGGGCCCTCGCACGGGCGTGCGTGCTGGAGGCGCTGGCGCGCACGGGTCGGGCGGCCATGCATCCGGACTTCCTGCCTCCCGAGATGGAGCCGGATCTGACCGCGCTGCTGGGCCGGCCCGTAGAGGACCCCGGGATGGTCTTCGTCGAGCTGATGCTGGCGAGTCTGGAGGCCGACCCCGACAATCGCGACGGGTACCTCTTTCTGCTCGATCTGCTGCGGGGCCAGAACGCCGGCAAACGGAGGGTCCAGCGTGTCCTGCAGGACATGGCGGACCGGTTTCCCGACGATTCGACCCCCTGGCTGGAGCTGGCCACCCTGCACTATGCGCGGAACGCGTACCGCCAGGCCGAGGGCGCGCTGGAGGAGGCCCGCCGGCGCGCTCCCCACGACGATCGGCTCCTGGATCTGCAGGCCGTCGGTTTCCTCAAGTCCGCCGAACAGAGCCGGAGGAAGGGTCGGTTCGCGCTGGCGGTGCGGGACCTGGAGCGCGCCGGGAAACTCGGGCGCCGGGTGATCGAATCCGTCCTGCCGGCGAAATGGCTGCTGCTGGAAGTCGTGTCGGGCGACGCGGACACCTCCGCTACGGTCGCCCGCCATCTGGAGGGTCTGCCGCCGGGTGCGCAGCTTCGGATGCTCGCGCTGCTCCTCCGCGACCTGTACGACAACCACGACGTGAGGAACGTCGAACCGGAAATGGCCGATGCCGTGTGGCGCCTGCTGGCCGACGGAATCTCTCTCGCCGGCGAGTGCGCGCCGGACGAGATCGTCCAGGTTCTCGAGCCGCTGCCCGCCGAGCTCGACCTCCTCTACGACGATCGGCGCGTCGCGGCGACGTTCAGGCGCTGGTGGCCCGCGCTCCTCGAACGCGTGGATGGAGAACGCCTGCCGGCCGTCCTCGACGTCCTGATGGACTGCGACGGACAGCATGAGGTTCGCGTCGAGATCGAACGCCGGCTGCGCGGCGTCAGGAAACCCCGCCGCGATCCGCTGCTGCTCTTCTATCTGGCCGTGATCCGCTACGAGGAAGGCAGCGACCACGATGCCCGGCGTTTCCGGGACGTACTGAAGAAGGTGGACCCCGCCACCCGCGATCGGCTGCGATCGGCCGCCGCGAGGCTCGCCCGGCACACGGAGGAACCGCTGCGCCACGCGCTGCAGACGTTCGATTTCGAACCCCTGGACGAGGGACCGGGGCCGCTCGGCCCGGGACCGCCGGCGGCGGCGGTGGAGGCTTTTCTGGCTGCGCTCGCGGAACAGTTCAAGGCCGCGGGTGCGCCGCGCGGACCGGCCGCCTTGATGCGGCCGTCCCCGCCGGACCCCGGTGATCCGGCGCTGGTCGAACGCTTTCAGCGGGCATTGACCGAGGAGGCGCCGGATGCGCCGCCGGGCGCCGCGCAACAGGCGATGTTGTTCGATCGGGAGATATACGACGATCTGGACCGCCTCGACGAATTGATCGACGACTGCCGACTGCGCGGCGAGGCGCCGCCCCTGTTGCGGGAGCTCGCCGGCAATCTGCGGGCCGACCCGGCGGCGCGGCGAGAGCTGGACCGGCTGGCGCGCGACTGCCAGACGGCCGGGCTGCGTGACAGGTTGACGCCGGAGCTGCATGCGCTGTTGTTCGCGCGCAAGGGCAAGGAAAAGAAACGGCGCCGCTGACCAGGAACAGGACCATGCTCGTCCACTATCTCGTGCTGGGGCTGTCCCCGTCGGCGACCGGGGAGGAAATCCGCCGGCGCTACCTGGAACTGGTGCGGGCGCACCGGCCGGGCGAGGATCCCGAACGCTTCCAGCAGGTCACCGCGGCGTACGAAGCCCTGAAGGACGACCGTGCGCGCGTGAAGACGGCGCTGTTGGGGATGGCCGTCTACGGCGACTTCGAGCTGGCGCTCGATGCGCTGGTGAAGGCTCGTCCGGCGCGCCGCGAGACGCCCGGCCTGCAGGCGCTCCTGGCGGCGGAAGGGAAGCTGGATGCGTGAACCGGACGGCGACTGGAAGCAGCGCGCGCTCGACGACTTCCGGCAGTGGCTCGACGCGGTGGGCGAGGAACTCCCGGAACAGCAGGAATCGGACATGGTCGACTGCGACCTGCGCGATCTGTTCGCCGAGTTCGCCGCGTTGCGGCAGGAGATCCGCCTGCAGAACCGGGAACAGGCCAGGGCTGGCCGCGAGCTGGCGGCCGCGGCGGAGCGCTACGACGCCGCCACCCGCCGGGAGGAGCGCGGCGCCAAGACGCTGGCCGCGTTGGAGCAGCGCGTGTCCCGAACCGCCGAGGACCGTTGCCTGCTGGAGACGCTGGAGGTGCGCGACGCCCTGGTCCGGGGCCGCGACGCCGCGGTCCGGCTGCGGGATCGACCGCGTCTGTTCGGGCGCCCGCCGCGGGGCGTCGCCGGCGTCGTGGAAGGCTACGAGCTGGCGCTCGGTCGTTTCGACAGGATGCTGTCCCGGTTCGACGTGCGGCCCGTGCAGACCGTGGGACGACCCTTCGACGGCCGGGTCATGCACGCGGTGGAGGCGCGCCGCGTCGACCGGATCGGCGACGGCGTGGTGATCGAGGAGTTGCGGAGCGGATTCGTGCGGCGCGACGACGTGCTGCGTCTTGCCGACGTCGCGGTCAACCGACGACACGAGGAGGGCTGATGCCGGCGGATACCAGGGCGGCGGACGACGACACCATCATCGGCATCGATCTGGGCACCACGAACTCGGAGGTGGCTATCGTCGCCGGCGGGAAGCCCTCGATCGTGGAAGAGGGTGGAGAAGCCATCCTGCCGTCGTGCGTGGGCCTCGACGACCACGGCGCCGTCGTCGTCGGACGGCAGGCCCGCAACCAGGCAGCGGCCGTCCCCGAGCGGACCGTACTCTCCATCAAGCGTCTCATGGGTTCCGGGACGCAGGTGCGGATGGGCAAGGAGGCCTACACTCCGCAGGAGATCTCGGCCTTCGTCCTCAAGGCGCTCAAGGAGCGGGCGGCCCGCGCCCTCGGCCGGGACGTGGGCAAGGCGGTCATCACCGTTCCGGCCTACTTCACCGACGCGCAGCGGCAGGCGACGCGCGAAGCCGGGGAGATCGCCGGCCTGACCGTCGTGCGGATCATCAACGAACCGACGGCCGCGGCGCTCAGCTACGAGAGCGGCGGTACGGGGAGCCGCACCCTTCTCGTCTACGACCTGGGCGGCGGGACCTTCGACGTCTCGGTGGTGTGCATCGAACAGGGCGTGGTCGAGGTCCTGGCCACCGCCGGCGACAACCAGCTCGGCGGCGACGACTTCGACGCGCTCGTCCTCGAACGCCTGAACGCGCATGTCGAGCAGGAGCTGGGGATCGAGAACGCCCGTGACGACCGCCTGCTGCAGGCGCGGCTGCGGCGGTCCGCCGAACGGGCCAAGATCGAACTGTCGGATCAACCCTACGTGCGCGTGGAGGAGGACCACGTCGCCACCGTGGACGGCGAGGCCAGGCATCTCGCCTGCGAGCTGACCCGCGCCGACTTCGAACGCGACCTCGAGCCGTTCCTCGACCGTTCCCTCCAGGCCGTGACCACCGCGCTGCAGGACGCCGGCATGCGGCCGAGCGAGCTCGACCGCGTGCTGCTGGTGGGCGGTTCCACCCGTATTCCGCGCGTTGCCGCCGTCCTCACGGAGCGGCTGGGGCAGGAGCCGCACGGCGAGGTCGACCCGGACCTGTGCGTCGCGCTCGGGGCCGGCGTGCAGGCGGGGCTCGAGATGGGGCAGGACACGCAGGCCGTGCTGGTCGACATCACCCCCTACACCTTCGGCACCAGGGTGGAGGGAGAGCTCTACGGCCGGCCGTACGCCCACGAGTTCGTGCCGCTCATCCGGCGCAACAGCAAGCTGCCGGCCACCCGGACGGAGGTGTTCTTCACCCTGTTCGAGGACCAGGAAGAGGTGGAGATCAAGGTCTATCAGGGGGAGGATCCGGACGCCCTGAGGAACGTGGAGATCGGCACCTTCCTGTTCGGCGGCCTGAACCAGCGCGAGGGCTCCCGCAACCGGGGCCTGCTCGTCACGTACAACCTGGATCTCGACGGGCTGCTGCACGTCCACGCGCGGGAACGGGCGACCGGCCGGGAAATCCGCGGCGTCGTCGAGAACGCCGTCGGACGCACCGGCGCCGAGGCGCTCGGCGAGGCGCGCGAACGCGTCTCCGCGCTCTGGGGCGAAGCGGGCGACGGGGGTGAAGCGGACGCGCAGGATGCCGGGGAGGCTGCGGCCGGGGGCGGCGCGGCGCCGTCCCCGCCGGCCACCGTGCCCCCGGACGTGGCCGGGGAAGTCGAGGCGACTCTGGCGCGGGCCGAGCGGGCGCTCGATGCCGCACCGGCCGAGGATCGGGAAGAGATGATCGACCTGATGGAGGATCTCCGGGACGCGCTCAAGGAGGGCGCGGCCGAGCGGGCGGGCGAGCTCCGGCGCGAGCTCGACGAGATCCTCTTCTACCTGGAGTAGCGGACGTGGAACGCTGTCCGACCTGCGGCGCCCGGCATGCCGGCGGGCCATCCTGCCACCGCTGCCGGACGGACCTCGGCCAGGTGCTGGCGATAGAACGGGCCGCGGCCCGCCACCGGCGGCAGGCCCGCGCCGCCCTCGATCGCGGCGACCGCGCCGAGGCCCGCGTCTGCGGCGACCGCGCCTGCGCGCTGCATCGGTCACCCGAATCCCTGACCACGCTGGCGCTGGCCGCCCTGGCGGACCGCGACTTCCCGGCGGCGATTCGGCTGTGGCGGGAGGTTCGTGCCGGTTCCGGTCCAGTCGCGCGTCCAGAGCGTCCAGACCGGAATCCGCCGGAGTGTTGGCGGTCGTGGAAAAAACGTGGAGTATGAACAGTCTGGTCATACTCCACGGTTTCCATCGTCTGCGGAGTGGACCGTGCGCAGGCTCACGTCGATCCCCTGCTCCCCGGACCAGGTCCTGGCGCACCACCTCGGCATTGCCGCGGTGCTGGAAGAAGCGCTCCTTCAGCCACGCCTCCTTCCCGGTGTTGGTGGTAGCACTCTGGTTGTTCGGATCGACTGCGGCGAGTCGTGGCGTGCCGCTCCGAAGCGTCGGCTCCTGGCGGCACCCTGCTGGCCCCGAGGGCGGTTGGTGGGGGAGATAGCACCCCTCACTCGAGAACTGGCGCCATCGAACGGCGGGAACTGGGGTCATGGCGTTGAACGCACCAGGGCCATGCTTTTCGGCCGATCAGGGCCATTGCATTGCACGGTGACAGCGTGACCGCTCGAAACGGCCTTCCCGCAGGGAAAAATACTGGGTGAGCGACCCCGGTTCCGGGGTCGCTCACCCTCCTACAGATATTCGATATCCGTGCGTCGTCCGTCCTTCAGGGCGTCCAGGGGACGATAGAGTGTTTATTGCTGTATACTTAAAATGCCCGCCCCGAGACGCGCGCCTCTCAGTATCGCCAGTTTGGCGACCTCCCCTACTCGACCGCTGCTGGGCCCGCCAGCAAACCCGATCATCTTGTCCAGATGGGTAATCGCGCCGCTATCGTGATCCCCGCGGCACCCCTGGTCGGCGCTCCCTCGAGGCCGGTTACGTAACGGTGTGCAGTGGGGGCCTGGTTCAGGTTGGACCTGCGCCGCTTACCAGGCGTCGGGGCGTGATCCGGACACGATCCTGGGGAGCGTCGAGGGCGCGTTCGAGGCCGTGTCACACCAGGTGCGACGCGGCCGTGGTCGAGGCTCAGCTGAGGCGCCGTCCGCATCGGGTCAACCTCAGTCATCGACATGGTCCGGTCCCTTCTTGGCCGTCATGCGGACGGCTGCTGGTGGTGGTGCGGGATTGGGAGCGGGTGCGTCAGAGCCTCGGGTCGGTCGGCTCGGCCTCGAGCGCGAGGATGCCGAACACGGCCCGGTGGACGTTGCGCAGGGGCGCCCGCGCGACGAACTGCTCCAGGGCCTCGATCCCGAGGGCGAACTCGCGCAGCGCCAGCGTCGTCTTGCGGCCGGTGTTTCGGCGGCGCAGCCGTTCGAGCTGGTCCGGCGCGGCGTACTCCGGTCCGTAGATGATCCGCAGGTACTCGCGTCCGCGGCACTTGATCGCCGACGCCGCGACGCCGTGCTCGGTGCGGGCGACGAAGTCCTCGGGCTTGACGACCATCCCTTCCGAGCCGGCCTCGGTGCGCTCGGTCCACCAGCGGGTGGCCTCGGCGGGCGCGTACGGCGTGTTCATGGTGAACAATCCACGCACTCTCGCACCGGCGAATCGACGGTCGCGATCTGTTGCACTACCCTGCAATGAACGTGTTCACCTTGCGCAGATACGACTCATGCCGCTACTGTGTGTACATTGCGCAGCACGGCGCGGTAGGATGGAGGCATGAGGAAAGCGACGGTGACTATTCGTCTCTCGGCGGGCTTGGTGGAACGGCTCGACAAGCTCGCTGCCGGGCTCGGCACGTTCGGCCTGAGTCGGCCGCGGGTCATAGAGGCTCTGGTTCAAGGCTGCCCTACCGGTGCAGACGCTCTGGAGAGGATGCTACGGCATGCTGCGGGCGTCGACAAGCCGACGCGGCTACCGGTGGATGAGGTCAAGCTGCAGGCGGAGTACGAACGCGGACTCGAGGCCGGGCGCGCCGAGTCTCGGCCAGCGCACCCACTGGCGGACCGGGCGTGGCGTCTGCTGGTGACGGACCACCCCGACTTTGACGCGGCGTTCCACTGCCGGGCGTGGCTGGCTGATCATGATATCGAAGTCATCCACGACGAGGCCGACGGGCAGTTGAAGTTGCGGGAGTAACGACGCGCGTGGGGGTGTGGCGCGGCGCCAGCGTTCGCGTTATCGGGTCGGGCCGGCAGGTCGAGTGCTCCGAGCCGGAAATCGCCGTTGCGGTACTGAGAGGCGCACTTCTCGGTGCCGTGCACTCTTGGACGCCGGATTCCGGCATTTTGTTCCCGGGGTGGGCCGCTCTTTTTTTGGGGGGCACGTTTCTCGGGCCGGTACGCTCGGTGCGTGTTGGCAGGCGTCCTGGTTTCGGTCTGCGCGCGCGGGGCGCTCGGCGCGTGTCAGCGTCGCGGGACACTCGGTGTGTACCGGTGGCGGGTCGTTTTGACGCTGCCTGCTCGGCAGGGTTCCGGTGGCGCGTAGCGTACGCTTCGGCGGCCGCCGGACCCTCGGCGGGTACCGGAACTGCGTTTCTGTTCTGTTCGGCGCCAGCAACGCTGGGCGCGTACTGATTGCGCGTTGCACTCGGTGCGTGTTCCCGCTTGCGGCTGGTCATCAGGATCCTGACGGGCAAGGCGTACTGCTCGGTGGCCGGGACTCGGTGCGTGAGGACCGTCCGTTCCTCTCGGTGCGCGGTCATGTGCGGTGCTTCTCGGAGCTCGACGCGCCCATGGTCCTCGGTTTGCTTGACCATCCGGAAACCGAGCGGCGGTGCTGACCGAGGTATGCACGGCCATGGCGCGACGGCGTGCACCATCAGACCGGATCCGCCGCGGAAAAATGTGGGCCGCCGCCCACAATTTTTCGTGCGGCGTTCGAAAGAGGTCGTCCCCGCCTCGCATTTGCGGTCCGGGCGCTTCCGGAGCCTGCCATCCAGACCGCGGCTGCCGGCGCGCGAATTCCCGCGCAGCCGCCGTGCAGGTCTGCTGGTCGGGGCGAGGCCAGCGCCCCGCAGCGGTGCTCCGACGTCGACGGTCCCGGCCTGTGCGTGACAGCGTGCTGCTCGGCGCGTTGACAGCTACTTGTTGCGTGCAGCACCGCGTCAGTTCCTGTTCCCTCTGCGACGCTGACCGCGGAGCCGCCGGGTGCGTTTCCCGCTCGCTGCGCGCGGTCAGTGCACCGGTTCGGACGGTTCGAGGATCTCGATGGACGTGGCCAGCCGGTCGATGGTTGCCTTGTCGACACCCTCCTCGGTGGCGTCGCCACGTTTGTCGTCGGGCACCGGCGTGCCCATCAGTTGGTGCATGCGTACGAGCAGCGCCAGGCAGACGGTCATGGGTCCGCCCTGGAAGTCACTTTACCGCCAACGGGTAGTCGAGCTCGTAGAACGTCTTTCCCTTCCTGGTGGTGCGGCGCGTTTGCACGACGGGCTTGCCGTCGATCCGGACGCGGTTGATGGCGTCCATGATCTGGTGGGTGGACCCGCTCGGTGTCGGCATCTTCGAGTTCATCTCGTCGAGGTCGCGGCGGTGGAAGGTGGAATAGCGGTCGAGCCGGGCGAACAGCGTCAGCTTCAGGGCAGTAGCATCGTGCTCGGTGAGTGCTCGGGGCATGTGGTCTCCTTTCGGTCCGCGCCAGCTCACGGTTCGGGCTGCGGCAGGATTTCAAAGCCGGCCAGGCGGTGGACCGTCGCCGGGCCGGCGCCTCTGGCCTGCAAGGTTCCGCAACCATTCGTCCAGCTTGGACCATCGCCTGCGTCCGGCGGCGTTGCGGACCGCGATGGCGATGGCCTTCTTCTGGCCGACGAGCACCATCAGGTGCTTGCCGCGAGTCACTCCGGTGTAGAGCAGGTTCGGCTGCAGCATCGCGTAGTGCCGGGTGAGCATCGGGATGACCACGGCCGGATACTCCGAGCCCTGGCTCTTGTGCACCGTCGCGGCATAGGCCGGCGTCAGCGCGTCCGGGCTCGCCGAAGCCGTAGACGTGTTCCTGTCCGTGGAACCGCGCGGTCAGCTCTGCGATGTCGGGGTCGACGTCGGCCACCTGTCCGGTGTCGCCGTTGTAGACGTCCTTGCCGTAGTCGTTCACGATCTGCATGACCTTATCGCCCGGCGCGAAGGTCCAGCCGAAGCGTTCCACCTTGCGCTCGCGGGCCGGATTCAGGGCGGCCTGCAGCTCGATGTTCAGCGCACGGGCTCCGGCGCTGCCCCGGTTCATCGGGCACAGGACCTGGATGTCGCGGACGACGTCGAAGCCGAAGCGTCGCGGTATCCGCGTCTTCACCCGGTCGACGATCCGGACGGCGGCCGTCTCGGGGTCTGCGGCCTGCACGAAGTAGAAGTCGCTGTCGCCGTCCGGCGGGGACAGGTCGGGGATCACGCCGCGATTGATCCCGTGCGCGCTGGTGACGATTCGGCTGCGCGCCGCCTGGCGGAAGATTTCGGTCAAACCGCACGGCCGGGACGGCGCCCGAGCCGATCATGTCGGCGAGTACCTGCCCGGGTCCCACCGACGGGAGCTGGTCGGTGTCGCCCACGATCAGCAGGGCGGCCCGGTTGGGTACCGCGTCCAGCAGCGCGCGCATGAGCATGACGTCGACCATCGAGGCCTCGTCGACGACCAGCAGGTCGCAGTCGAGCGGGTTGCTCGCATTGCGCTTGAAGCTGCCGGTGGCCGGGTCCATCTCGAGCAGCCGGTGGATGGTCCGGGCTTCGTGCCCGGTCGTCTCGGCGTCGTTCCCGCAGGTCTTGAAGATCCGCACCGCGTGCGCGGTGCCGACGCCGTGGCCGTCCAGGAACACCACGATCTCGCGGACCGCCTGCTGCTCGGCCCAGGCCTCGGTGATGCAGTTGGACCTGGCCGTGGCGGAGTTGTCCGGGGCCGTCTCACTCGGCGCTGGCGGGTTTTCCGGGGCCGGTACACTCGGCGGGTGCTGTCCGGTTTCCGGGCGCGCGACGCACTCGGCGTTGGTCTGGTGACGAATGTCTCGGTGCGTACGGGGCTCTGTCGGGTTCTGGCGTACGGTCTTCAAATCGCGGTCCGCTCGGCGTGTCCGGGCAAGATGTACTGCTCGGTGTGGAACGGCGTCCTGCTCGGCGCCGTTGCTTGCCGGCTGCGTTCGCAGCCGATCCTGGTGGGAAGCGCCCGGCGGCTTGTTGTGCTCGGCGGGGTTCGCGCATCCGGCGCCTCTATCGTGCAGGGTTCTCCGAGGCTGCCGCTCGGCGACTGGGTGATGGTCTCCTGCTCGGCGCGTTGATGTCCGTGTCGGCTCCCGGCTCGCGGGCGACCGTGACTGCGGTGCGCGTGATCGACACCCCGATCACGGCGTTGGCTCGGCGCCCGTCGGTCCGCTCAGCGTGTACGGCTGGACGTTCTGCTCGGCTCAGCCGGGCGGTGCTCGGTGCGTGAGCAAGCCGAGTAGCGTAGCGCTCGGTGGCCGCCGCCGAGTGCGCGCTCAGCGGCGTGGTCGGCGCCCCGCTGTGTGTGCCCGGGAGGCGGGTATCTGTTTGCGTGCCGCCTCGCTACCGAGAGGCGCCCAGTTGAGCGCGGGCAACCTCGGGGCGGCGCGTACGGCTCGACGGCCCGCGGTTACTGCTCGGCGCCTGGACCTTTGCGTGCTGCTCGGTGCAGGGGGTGCGGATCGTTGTGCCGCCGGGTGCGTCGTACTGCTCGGTGCGTGCTGTCAGTGTGCGTATCGGCCGGTGGCAGGCAGGATCCGGATGGACGCCGCCAGACGGTCGATGACCGCCTTGTCGACACCCTCCCCGGCGGTGTCGTTGCGCTCGTCGTCGGACACCGGCTATCGGTAGTCGGCGGCGTCGAACGCGTCGACTGGCTCATCGACGGCCAGCGTCCGGGCGATTCACAAGGCGGGTGTCGCCACGCCCACGGACAGCGTGGACTGCGAGGTCGTTGGCGACGACCCACGCGACGACGATGACGGCGCCGACGACCCGGACGATGACGGCGGGTCGGATGGCGACTCCATCGGGTTGAAACATCGCGTCTCCCCGGTGGCGGTGGTGGCGGATGAGAAGCCGGGTCTTCTGGATGGCGGCGTAGGTAGCGGGCGCCGGTCTCGGTTGCGGCGCAAAATCGATTCTCCGATGGCCGTTATCGGGACGGCTCGGGCGGCTGGTCCTCGTACAACGAGCATCCGAAGCCGCTCGGTGTGGCGAGTACCATGGGTGGTCGGCAGGCTTCTGCCGCACGAGGTCGAGGATGATGCGCGGGGCTGCGTTGTCGCCGTTGCTGGCGGATGAGCCCGCAGACCCTGTGGTCGGGTTGCCGGCGTGCGGCCGCGTGTGGCGGAAGTTGGCGCAGGTGTTCACGGGATGCTCCCGGAGTTCGCCGCGTTTGGAGTCTGCGCGCGGGTCAGCAGGTGTCGCAAACGACGGCTGTCGGTCTACTCCTGCGGCGCGCCCCTGGCCTGTGCCACCTCCGCCCGCACGTGCTCAACCTGCTCTTCGTCGGGGCACAGGCCCACCGCGCGCAGCTTCGCCGCATCGGCCGCGCCGAGGATGCGCGCGTCGTCGGCGCACAGGTCGCACACCAGCCCGTCGGCCGGATACGTCCAGTCCGCGAGGATGGCGCGCCAGCAGGCCCGCTCGTCGTCACCGACATAGGCGGTCCGCTCCGGCCGGTGCGCTTGGTCGCCCAGCCGCACGAACACGAGCACCGGCCACCAGTGGTCGCCGTGGACCATCGCCAGAGTCTGCAGGCAGGCGAGCGACGCCGGCTGGCCGTCGCCGTAGTCTTCGGTCACGCGCCCCTTGATCGCCTCCTCGGCGCCGACTTCACAACACAGCAGGAGCACGCCCCCGGGCCGCAGCACCGTCTCGGCGAAGGGGCAGCAGGGGTCCAGATCGTCCTGCGCATCCGATGCGTACATGGCCACGACATCGACAGAGCCGCTGTCAAGCGGGTGCTCGTCGAGATCGGCGTGGTGGACCACAGGCAGCGGCCGCGTATCGGCGACCGGCTCGGGAAGGCCATCGATCACCGGGGCGTCGGCCGGCTCGGTCTGCTCACGACGCACTTCGGCGATCAGTGCACGACGGGACACCCGGGCGCCTCGGTTCTCGAGCCGGTCCATCCGCTCTCGCAGCGCGTGCTTGTCGGCCGGGTCCGGGTGCGCGGCCCGGATGTCGCGCATGGTTCGCGCCGACGGGAGTTGCGCGCGCTCAGGTTCTCCGGCATCGGAACCTGCCGGTTGACCGTCAGGTTTCCCGGCCGGCTGCGGGGGACGGCCGGGCGGGCCGACGGGCGCGAGCGCGGTCGTCTGCCCGCGGTCAGGTTCTCCGGTATCGGAACCTGCCAGCTGACCGTCAGGTTTCCCCACCGGCTGTGAGGGACGGCCGGATGGGTCGGCGGGCATCGGTGCCGCCGCCTGCCCGCGGTCAGGTTCTGCGGCATCGGAACCTGCCAGCTGACCGTCAGGTTTCCCCACCGGCTGTGAGGGAGGGTCGGATGGGTCGGCGGGCATCGGCGCCGCCGCCTGCCCGCGGTCAGGTTCTGCGGCATCGGAACCTGCCGGTTGACCGTCAGGTTTCCCGGCCGGCTGCGGGGGACGGCCGGGCGGGTTGGCAGGCATCAGCGCCGCCAGACGCGCCTCGATCAGCGCCAGCGCGCGGTCCGTCACCCGGCGCAGGTTCCGGGCCTGCATGGCTACCGCCATCGCGTTGACCGCAACTACTTGCCTGCGGGCAAGCGCTGCGTCGAACGCCCCAGGCAATGCCTCGACCCGCCGCTCGATGTCCTCGAGCAGCGCCGGCACATCCGCATCCGGGATGTCATCCGGCAACGCCGGCAGCACGTCGGAGCAACTCGGCAGCAGCGCCCCGCTTGGCTGTTCACGCGCGGTCTGCACGACCTCGGGAACCGCCGCGGCCTCTGCATTGCGTTCATCAGCCATCATCCTCCCCCGGTGCCATCGAGTCGGCGAATGCGCCGGTCGCGCCGCATCGCGTGTGTCCGTTCGGCGCGGCGCCGGCATAGGACACGTCGGGCACGCCGTGGCGGCGGGAGTGTAAAGGACGGCGGCCAACCCGGGGTGGCATTCGGCCGTCGTTCGCGGGGTCGGCCGCCCGTCGGCGGGCACCCGCACGGTGTTGTCCGACCGTGCTGCTGGTTACTCGTCCTCGTCGCAGCGCACCGGCGGGCGCTCGGCCGGCTCAGGACGCACGGCCGGCCGGCGTGAGTGCCGCCACGCTGCCCGCAGACCGGCGTGGGCTGCAGGGCCAGCTCCAGCAGCGTCGACCCGCGTCACGTAGTCGACGGCGACCACGCGCCGCAGGTCGTCGCCGAGATCCTCATCGACCGCTTGCGGTTGCGCCGCGGCAGGAGGACACGGCGCAACCCGCCGCGGTGCGCGGCCAGCACCTTCTCGGCGATGCCGCCGGTCGGGAGCACCTGTCCGCCGAGGGTGATCTCGCCGGTCATCGCCACGTCGTCGGTACGGACCGGACGCCGCGTGAAGGCGGAGACGAGCGCGGCGGCCATCGTCACGCCCGCCGAGACGCCCTCCTTGGGGACTTCGTCCAACTGCACGTGCAGATGAGTGCTGAGTGAGCACCGGGATGACGACCGCCGGGTATTCGGAGCCCTGGCTCTTGTGCACCGTCACGGCGTAGGCCGGCATCAGCGTGTCGAGTTCGCCGAAGGCGTAGACGTGCTCGGCGCCGTGGAACCGGGCGGTCAGCTCTCCGGTGTCCGGGTTGACGTCGGCCACGTGTCCCGTGTCCCCGTTGTAGACGTCCTTGTGGTAGTCGTTGACGATCTGCATCACCTTGTCGCCGGGCGCGAAGGTCCAGCCGAAGCGCTCGACCTTGCGCTCGCGGGTCGGGTTCAGCGCGGCCTGCAGCTCGATGTTCAGCGACCGGGCCCCGGCGGCGCCCCGGTTCATCGGGCACAGCACCTGGATATCGCGGACGGGGTCGAGGCCGAAGCGCGTCGGTATCCGGTTCTTGACCAGATCCACGATCCGGACGGCGGCCGTCTCGGGGTCTGCGGCCGGCACGAAGTAGAAGTCGCTGTCGCCGTCCGGCCGGGACAGGTTCGGGATCGCCCCGCGGTTGATTCGGTGCGCGCTGGTGATGATCCGGCTCTGTGCCGCTTGGCGGAAGACCTCGGTCAGCCGCACGACCGGGACCGTGCCCGAGCCGATGATGTCGGCGAGCACCTGCCCGGGTCCCACCGAGGGGAGCTGGAGGAAGAGGCGATCCTCGAGCAGATCGAGCGCGGCCGGCTGGAGGTGACCCGCGCGATTCTGGAAACCGCCGCGGGGCGCACCGCCGACCTCGGCATCGAGCTGCTCGACTTTCGCTTCAAGCGGATCAACTACGTCGAGGAGGTACAGCAGGACGTCTTCGCGCGGATGATCGCCGAGCGGCAGCGGATCGCCGAGGAGTTCCGGTCGGAGGGCCAGGGCGAATCGGCCCGCATCCACGGCGAGCGGGAGCGGGAGCTGGCCCAAATCCAGTCCGAGGCCTACCGCTTGGCCGAGGAGCTGCGCGGCGAGGCCGACGCCAACGCCACCCGCATCTACGCGGAGGCCTACAACCGCGACGAGGATTTCTACGCGTTCACCAAGTCGCTGGAGACCTACGAGGCGACGATGGACCCCGAGACGCTGTTCATCCTCGGGACCGACAGCGAGCTGCTGCGGTTCCTGGAGCGTACGCGCTGAGCCGGGCTCGGAAACAGATGCGGCACATGCCGTGAGTCGTCCCCGCGGCGGCTCACGGCGCCCACCGTCAATCTGCCCGCAGGACGGTTGCCGGATCCACGCGCACGGCCCGGCGAGCCGGGGCGAACGCGGCCAACATCGCGGCCAGCCCCAGAACGACGGCGGCGCCGCCAAGGGTCAGCGGATCTCGGGGCTCCGTCTCGTAGAGCAGGTCGGCCAGCCCACCCGTCGTCACGACGCTCGCCGCGAGGCCGAGCAGCAGACCGATCCCGGTCAGCCGCTCGGCGTGGCCCAGCATGAGCCGGACAATCGAACCGGGGGTGGCGCCGAGGGCTCCGCGGATGCCGATCTCCCGTTCGCGACAGCCGACCACGTAGCCCATCAGGCCGTAGAGGCCGACGAGCGCAAGGACCACGGCGATCGCCGCAAGGCCCGACGCCAGGCCGGTCTGGAGGCGCGTGTCCGCAGTCGCGTCGGCTCGCAGCTCGGCGAAGGTGCGAGGGGCGGAAACTGCCCCGCCGGCATCGAGCGCGCGCAGATGCTCCCGGAGCACGGACAGCCCTCGACGCGGATCCGCCCGCGTCTGCAGATTCACCCACGTCCAGCTCGGCGCGTCCTGCGCGTGCGGAACGTAAACCATCGCGTACGCCGGTGAGCGCACGTTGCGCCGGGCGGCGTCGCCCACGACCCCGACGATGCGCCGGGGCTCGTCCTCCGCGGCCCGTTGCAGAATGCGCCCGATCGGGTTCGTCCCCGGCCAGTAGCGCTCGGCCAGGGTCCGGTTCACGATGGCGACGGCTGCTTCCGACTCTTCGGCCGCCTCGAAGTGCCGCCCGGCGAGGAGCGGAATGCCCAGCGTCTCGAAGTAGTCGCGGCTGACCGGCCGGTAGCGCGCGGTGACCGCCGACGCCGGCCCGGCGACCGGCGAATCGTGGACGTAGACCTCTCCGGCCGGAAGGAAAGACACCACCGTGCCACCGCCGGACGCGCTGGCCGATTCGACGAACGACTCGTCCCGCAGGCGGTCGACGAGTGCGCCGAACAACGCCGCCCGCTCCTCCGTGGTCAGACCCGGCACCGTCACCCTTGCCGTCAGCCCCTGGCCGGCATGGAAGCCGAGATCGACGACAGCGGTCCGCAGCGCGCTGCGGACCAGCAGGCCGCACGAGGCCAGCAGCACGAGCGACAGCGCCACCTGCACCACCACCAGCCCGTTCATCGCCCGCACGCCGCCGCTCCCCGTCGTCGTCAACCGCTCGCTTGCGGTCAGCGCGGTCCTGTCGCGGAGCACGTGGGCGAGCGGCAGCGCCGCGAACAGGACCGCGGCCAGCCCCGCGGCGGCGACCCCGAAGCCGAGCACGCGTCGATCGGGAATGAGGTCGAGCTCGTACGGCACGCCGAGCGGCAGTAGCGGCACCAGGGGGCTCACCCCATACACGAGCCCTACCGAGACCGCCCCGCCGGCCGCAACAATCAGCAGCACCTCCGCGCCGACGCGGCGCGCGAGATCGAGCGCACCGGCCCCGAGCGCGCGGCGCACGGCCATCTCGCGCCGCCGCTCGATGCCGCGCGCGATGAGCAGCGTGGCCAGGTTCGCGCACCCCACCAGCAGGCCGGTCATGGCCATCAGTCCCAGTACCAGCAGCACGCGGGCGACCGGCTCCCGGTACGCCGGCCACAGCCGCAGGTAGTTGCCGGGCAGAACCGCGACACGCCAGTCCTGTCCCGTGTCGGGAAAGTGCGGATTGTCGACCCGCTCACGCGCAAGCGCCTCGTCGAGCGGATCGATGCGCGCCTGCAGCGCCTCGATCCGCTGTCCACCACGCACCCGCCCGACGGTCTGGAACACCGGAAGGGCGGCGCTCCCGAACACCCGAGAGTCGTCGGCGCCGAACTCGTCGCCGGCCATCATCGCGGGAATCCAGAAGGCGCTCTCGAAGCTCGGCCAGACCGGACCGCGGAACCCGGGCGGTGCCACGCCGATGACATCGAAGCCGCGGCCGTCCAGCAGCACGTCGCGACCCACCACGTCCGGGTCCGACGCGAACTGCGTACGCCACAGCATGTGCGACAAGACGATCACGGGATGGGCTCCGGGGGCGACGTTGTCTGACGCCGTTATGGTCCGTCCCAGAAACGGCTGCACCCGGAGCACGGAAAAGAAGTTGCCGGAGACGAGCTCCCCTTCGTGCAGCGCCGGCAACTCTCCGCCGCCCACGGTGCTGAAGGTGCGCACGAAAGCCGCGAGATCCGCGGGGCCCTCGCCGTCGTCGTACAGTGCGTCGCGCAGAGCGACGTAATCCCGCCACGGAATCGTGGAGTACTCGCCTCCGCTCCGCGAGTAGAGCGTGACGAGCTCGCCGCCGGCGGCGAAGCCGAGGGGCCGCCACAGCGCCCGGTCCACGAGGCTGAACGCCAGCGTCGACCCGGCGATGCCGATGGCGACGGTCAGCACCGCCGCCACGGTCCAACCCGGCTTCTTCAAGAGGAAGCGCAGCGCCAGCCTTGCGTCGCTCACCTTGAACCCGGAGCGTCGCCGCCCTCGCCGTACTCGCCCACCACCCGATGGCCTCTGGCCTTGACGCGCAGGACGCAGAACCCGTTGTCCGGGTTGTGGAAGCTGACGTGCTCGACCAGCCCGGCCAGGACCTCGCGGTTCGGCAGCTTCGGCGGCTGTTTGCGGCGTACGGTCATGATGTGTGATCGGCGCGCCAGCTTCCGGAACGTCCTCTGGTGGGACAAGTGTAACCGGCGACGGCGTGATGAGTCTGTGTGGTGGGATCCGCCGGAATTGCGCTGGGCGCGTGCCGTCTGCAGGTCGCACTCGGCGGCGGCGCCGCTCGGCGCCTGCCAGTTGTGGGTACTGCGTGCTTGCTGTTCTGCGGCCGCGGTCGCGGCCTACCGGCAGGCCAGGGAGCGGTTCGCGCGGTTGATGGCCCGGGTGATGATGGCCCGTTCCCTGCTGTCGTAGCTGGTCGCCCGGTGTCTGGCTGCGTCCAGTGCGGCGCAGAAGTCCGCCGCATCTCTGGGAAATGTCGTCCCGGCCGTTCTACCGCGCGGCGTCGCAGGCGTGCGTCAGCCGGATGCAGGCGCCGAGCAGCTCGTCGTTCGAGAAGCCGTCAAGGTTCTTCTCGGCGGTGATCCGGCGGATGTCGCCGATGGCGTCGTGCGCGGCGTCGTTGGTCATGCGCTTTTCTGCTGCGGGTGGTTTGCCGGAGGGAGTGTGTCGTTCCGGCGTGGGTTGTTTGGCGTGGTAGGGGCAGCGGAAGATCCGCAGGTTGAGGTGCCGGTGAACTACGGGGGATCCGCGTCTTCAGCGGTCAGTGCACCGTCTGCGGCGGGTCGAGGATCTCGATGGACGCGGCCAGCTTGTCGATCGTTGCGCGGTCGATGTCTTTTCGGCATCTGCTCGTCGGGGACCGGCGGCAGCAGCGGGAGCTGTCTCCTGTGCGCGATGGGCGCCTGGCAGACGGTCTGGGCGTGGCCGGTGCCGTCGAGCCGAGAGCGGTTTGCGGGTTCTTCCCCGCCCGAGCGGGAACACTTGCCGTCGAGCGCACGGTAGTTTGATCCTTCCGCGCGATGGGCGCGGCGTCTCCTGGTCCCGGCCTGGTGCATCAGGCGCGGATGGAGGAGTCCGACCGGTGCTTGTTGGCCCGGACCGTCTCCGTGTCGGCGAGTTCGTCGCAATCTGCCGCCGACACTGGCAGGGTGGCGTGGGGGATCGGTTCGCCGTTGGCTGCCGCCGAGAGGTTGTCCAGCACCTTCTCGGGCGCGCCGACGGCGCCGGCCAGTTGGTACGCTTCTGCACAGACCTGACGGCGTGATGAGTCTGTGTGGTGATCGGATCTGCCGGGACTCCGCTCGGCGCGTACCGTCTGCAGGTCGCGCTCGGCGTCGGCGGCGCTGCTCGGTGCCTGCCCGTCGGCTCGGTCTGCTCGCGACGCACTTCGGCGATCAGTGCACGACGGGACACCCGGGCGCCTCGGTTCTCGAGCCGGTCCATCCGCTCTCGCAGCGCGTGCTTGTCGGCCGGGTCCGGGTGCGCGGCCCGGATGTCGCGCATGGTTCGCGCCGACGGGAGTTGCGCGCGGTCAGGTTCGCGGGCATCGAAACCTGCCGGTTGACCGTCAGGTTTCCCGGCCGGCTGCGGGGGACGGCCGGCCGGGTCGGCGGGCATCGGCGTCGCCGCCTGTACGCGGCCAGATTCTGCGGCATCGGAACCTGCCGGTTGACCGTCAGGTTTCCCGGCCGGCTGCGAGGGAGGTCCGGCCGGGTCGGCGGGCATCGGCGTCGCCGCCTGTACGCGGCCAGATTCTGCGGCATCGGAACCTGCCGGTTGACCGTCAGGTTTCCCCACCGGCTGTGAGGGAGGTCCGGCCGGGTCGGCGGGCATCGGCGCCGCCGTCTGCAAGCGGTCAGGTTCTGCGGCATCGGAACCTGCCGGTTGACCGTCAGGTTTCCCGGCCGGCTGCGGGGGACGGCCGGGCGGGTTGGCAGCCATCAGCGCCGCCAGACGCGCCTCGATCAGCGCCAGCGCGCGGTCCGTCACCCGGCGCAGGTTCCGGGCCTGCATGGCGACCGCCATCGCGTTGACCGCAACTACTTGCTTGCGGGCAAGCGCTGCGTCGAACGCCCCGGGCAACGCCTCGACCCGCCGCTCGATGTCCTCGAGCAGCGTCGGCACATCCGCATCCGGGATGTCATCCGGCAACGCCGGCAGCACGCCGGAGTATCCATGTTGTCAAGTGCGATCCCCCAGGTGCGTGTGGAAGCTCATGCAGCGACGAGCGGTGCCTCTCCGGTGGATGGCGTCCTGTCCTGTCCTGGCCGCTCTGGCTGCCAAGTGCGGTCCTGTTCGAGCAGCGCGTTGGCGAGGACGAGCAGCTTGCGCATGACGGCGACCAGAGCGACCTTTCCCGGTTTTCCCTGGGCGACGAGTTGCCGGTACTTCGCCCGCAGGTCCGGATTGCAGCGCATTGCCGTCACGGCCGGCATGTAGAGGATTCGCCGCACCTGCGCCCGGCCGGCCTGGATGAAGCTTCGGTCTTGCCAGGTGCCGGACTGTCGCGTGACGGGGGCGAGCCCCGCGAGGCTGGCGACCGCCTTGGCGTCGAGTCGGCCGAGTTCCGGCATCTGGATGAGCAGGCCTGTGGCGGTGATACGGGACACGCCCGGAATGGAGGTCAGGATCTCGGCCCGGCGGGTGAGTGCTGCGTCTTCGGCGAGCCGCTTTCCGATCTCGGCATCGATGGCGGCCAGATGCCGGTCGAGCTGCGCCAGCTGCGTCTTATTCTGCTGCTTGAGCAGGCGCTGTCGAGTGTGCTTCTGGCGGTTGAGTGCAGCGGTGCGGTCCCTGATCAGTGCGTCACGCGCCACTCGGAGTTCCTCGAGGGCGCGCCACGCGGGTGATGACCTCTCGGTTGGCCGCAGATCCAGCGCGGCTCCCATCTGTGCCAGGACCCGGGCGTCGACGACATCGGTCTTCGCCCGTTGTCCGATGGCCTGCGCGAACCGTCGCGCCTGCAACGGGTTGACCCGCGCCAGGGGCAACTTGGCTGTGAGCAGCGCTTCCTCGAACGCTCGGTGCCAGTGCCCTGTCGGCTCGTAGGTGACGGCCCGCACCGGGCACTCGATCCAGGCGATCAGCGCCTTGAATCCCGCGGCGTCGTTGGTGAATCGCGCGGCCTTGCCGTCGGGTGCCCTGTAGGCGTCGAGATGGGCCTTCGAGATGTCAACGCCTACGGCAAAATCTGGCATCTTTTCCTGCTCCTGTGCTTGTTTGCGAGCCCTGACGCTCAGGTATCCATTCAGGCCGTGGGAAAAGACGGTGGCGACCAAACTCCGGCGCGGCCCCTGATCGGCCAAGCGACTCATACGGTCCGACCACCGCCACCCCCGGCGCTCTGCACGGGGCGCCAGGGGGTGGAACCTTCCGCGGTCGGCGTCCCCTCCCCCGAGCCCCCTCCCGGGTCTACGACGCGCTGCGCGGACACTCTCTCAATTCTCCCCCGCCGTCCGTCTGAAGCTGCCAGAGTCCACAGCGTGAAGCTAACAAACAAGCGACTCGGCAGCAGCGCCCCGCCTGGCTGTTCGCGCGCGGTCTGTACCACCTCGGGAACCGCCGCGGCCTCTGCATTGCGTTCATCAGCCATCATCCTCCCCCGGTGCCATCGAGTCGGCGAATGCGCCGGTTGCGCCGCATCGCGTGTGTCCGTTCGGCGCGGCGCCGGCAGAGGACACGTCGGGCACGCCGTGGCGGCGGGAGTGTAAAGGACGGCGGCCAGCCAGGAGGCTGGCCCGCCTTCTCAAAGACCGAACGGGCTGCGCGGCTCCGTTGTCGCGGCGAACCGAACCCGCGACCGCGTCGGTCGCCACCGCCCCCACGCCGAACAGCCGCCGTCGAGCCGTGGTACTCTCGCCGGTGACCGTGGTGGCGGACGGTCTGAGCAACCGGACCCGACCGCAGAGAGCCACCGGCGCCCGACAGGGTTCGTGAGGTGGTGGGGCGCACCGAAGCGGCAGTGACCCATGCTGAAGTCAGCCCCGAACAGAAACCCTGTCCGAAGCCCATCCCTTGACGAACGGGGCATGGACTGGCTCGGTGACCTGGGGCGCGACGTACGCCACGCCGCCCGCGGTCTGAGGCGGAACCCGGGCTTCGCGGCCACGGTGGCGTTGATCCTTGCGTTGGGCCTCGGCGCAAACACCGCGATGTTCAGCATCGTCTACGGCGTCCTGATACGCCCACTGCCGTACCCGAACGCCGCCGAGATCGTTCGCATCGGCGAATCGTTGGCGGCAAGCGGCGGATCAGGTACGTGGCTGTCAAACCGCTCGATGCCCCTTCTCGAAGAGAGCGCTGAGTCGTTCGAGCAACTCGCCGGCTACCAAGAGATCTCCGCCCGGTCGGCGAGCCTGGACGGCGCCACCATATCCGGCGCCCAGGTTTCGCCATCGCTGTTCCCGCTGCTGGGGTCAAGGCCCGAGTTGGGGCGGCTCTTTCTGGAGGAGGAAGCGCGGGATGGCGCGAACCGCGTCGTGGTGCTCAGCCACGGCGTGTGGACGAGGCGCTTCGGATCGGATGCCGACATCGTCGGCACCATCGTGGACCTTGACGGCGAGCCGCATACCGTCGTCGGCGTTCTCCCGGAAGGGTTCGACTTCCCGAATCCCGACAACGACTTCTGGACACCTTTGGTCATTCCACCGTTCGCACCGCCGAGCACGGACGGCTCGGCGGAGCCGCGCACAGTCGTCACGCTCGTCTTCGGCACGCTCGGACGGCTCCGCCCAGGCGTATCGCCGGAGCAGGCCGCTACGGAAGCGCGCACCATTCTGCAGACGAGCGGCGCCGGTCTCATGGCGCGAGCCGGCGAGAATCAGGCATCCGGTGACGGTCCCGAGATCGATGTCCGTGTGGTTCCGCTGCTGGAGGACATGGTCGGCGAGTACCGGCCCGCGCTGCTGGTGCTGACCGCGGCTACGGCGCTCGTGCTGTTGATCGCCTGCATCAACGTCGCGGGGCTGTTTCTCGCACGCGGAGTGACGCGTCGACGGATGTTCGCCCTGTGCGCGGCGCTCGGCGCGGGCCGGGGACGGCTCGTGCGGCAGCTCCTGACCGAGAGCGTGGCGTTGAGCCTGGCCGGGGGCGTGCTCGGTCTGGCCGCAGCGGCCATCGTCCTCCGCTTGGTGCCCGCGCTGGTTCCGGGTGACGTCGCGAGGCTCGACGAGGTGGGGGTCGACGAAGTGACGGTTGCGTTCACCGTCGGGCTGTCGGTATTCGTCGGGTTGCTGTCGGGTGTGATTCCGGCCCTGCAGTGGTCGCGGCTCCACTTGACGCGCACTCTGAACGAGGGGAGCGCGCAGTCCGCCGGCGGTTTCCGGCTGTTGCGGTCGAACCGGTCGCGCGCCGTGCTCGTCATGGCGCAGGTGGCGCTCGCACTGGTGCTGCTGATCGGCACCGGCCTGCTGCTGCGCAGCTTCGTGAGACTGGTCACCTTCGACCGCGGCTACGACCCGGCCAACGTCGTTTCCACCGCGGCTTTGTTTCCGTTTTCGAGCCAGATACCCGCGTCGCCGGAAGCAATGGGCGACCTGGCAGCGTCGTACCGGCGACTCCAAGAGCGGCTACTCGATGAGATAACGGCGCGGCTGGAGCCCCTTGCGGATGTCGAAGCGTTCGGGTTGTCGAGGAGCCTGCCCCTCGACAGGAACCGTACCAGCGAAACGCCGCTCCGCGTGGCGGGTACTCCGATGCCGAGCGATCCGAACGAGATGGTGCGGACGAAGGTCCGGGTTGTGAGTCCCGGCTACGTCGAGGCAATGCGGTTCCGCCTCCGCGACGGACGCACGTTCACTCGTCTGGATGCATCCGAGAGCCCGCGCGTTCTGGTCGCGAATGAGACGCTGGCCCGCGCGCTATTCGGGAGCCGGCCGGCGGTCGGTCAGCGGGTCGTGTCTCCCTTTGGCGGCCCCTGGGAGGTGGTCGGTGTCGTCGGGGACGTCGTGTACGGGGGCCTCGAGTTCACCGCGGAGCCGCAGGCCGAAGCGTTGTTCCCACTGGCTCAGACCGGCGGTGAGAGGGGGTTCGGCTACAGCTCATCGATCTTCGTGGCCGTCCGTACAGCCGGCGATTCACTGGCGGTGGTTCCGTTCCTTCGCGAAGCCGTGACGGCAACGAACCCGCAAGCGAGGCTCGACCAAGTGACGACGATGGAGGCACGGCTGTCGACCGCCGTGGCACAACCGCGTTTCTACGCGGTCTTCGTCGGATCGTTCGCCGGCCTCGCCCTGCTCCTTGCCGCGCTCGGCATCTTCGGGTTGCTCAGCTACACGGTGGGGCAACGCCAGGGCGAGATCGGGATCCGCGTGGCACTGGGTGCTCGACGCAGCGACATTCTCGCGCTCGTGGCGAGGCAGGGCGCCGCGTTGGTGGCCATTGGTGCCACGATAGGCATGGCCGCCGCGGCCGCTTCGAGTCGCGTTCTGGAAAGCCTGCTGCATGGTGTCGCCACCGATGACCGCCTGACGTTCGTGGCCGCGCCGCTCGTGCTCGCGGCCGTGGCGCTGGCGGCTTGCTGGTTCCCGGCGCGACAGGCGACTCGGGTCGATCCGATGAAGGCGCTGCGATTCGAGTGAGCGGCCGAGGTCCTGCGACGACCAGCCGAGCGACGCCGCGCCGGCGGGATTGGCGGCTCGCCTCCGTGGGTTTTCGGCCGTGCTTCCCCACGGGAAGACTGAGAACGGGAGCGACCCCGAAGGCCGGGCGGCGCGTGTGACCACACGCGCCAGCCGGGGCCGCAGAATGCCAATTCTGCGGAGGTCGCTCCCGTTCTTTGCCCCGACCCTTTTCCTGACCCCGAATGTGGTTCTGTGGTCGCGGTTTGGGTCGTAGATTCAAGGACTCAGGGCTCTTATCGATACAACTTTGCCAAGTTCCGCGATGCGCCTGCCCATGCCTGCGACGTCATCGTCCAAGAAGGCGGCAACGTTATTCCGTCAGTGTCCTAAGGACCAGCGTCCCGGAACCGGGCAGGCGACTGGCCTCGACGTCGAGCACATCGCCGCCGCCCACCGCCGTGCGGCACAGCCCGTCGGCGACGCCCGGCCGCCGGTTACGGCCGGCGGCCTCGACGTTCGGCTCCGGCCGGCGCGCCGAGCATCTCGGCCAGGGTCTGCGCGTGACCTCGACCGGGCCTCGTTTCCCTCCGCGCGTCGGCGCACCAGCTTGCCCCACAGCTCGCCGAGCGCTGGCCGCCGCTCCAGGACGGACCCTCGAGGCCGCTACGGCGTCAGGCCGCCGGCTCGTGCGGCGGCCAGCGGCTGCCTGCATGCCGAGCTGCCGATTCCATCGGCCGGCGCAGATGGCGGTGACGCCGGTCGATGCACAGCGGGCGCCAAGCGAGGATGATGGGACCACGCCACACTCGCCGTCGGTGGCGCTGGCCCAGGATGGACCCCGCCGTCGTCGAGGCCGTCTTCGGGCGCATCGAGCAGGCGATCGCAGACTTGCTGAACATCGTCAAGGCGATCGAGTGGCGCGACGGACTCAAGGCGGTAGCGGCGGCGGCGGTGCTCGATCGGCACGATATCCGGGCGGCGGCGGCACGGGCGGTGGCCGAAGTCGAGCGGTGGATCCCCAGGCAGGCGCGCTCCCCCACGTCCGGAAGGCAGGCCGCCGAAGACGGAAGGGAACCAAACCTGGGGCGGCGACCCACATTTCCGCAGGCCACATGTCTGCCAGTTTCCGGGGCCGGTACACTCGATGCGTACTGGCAGTTGTCGCGGGCGTTGCACTCGGCGCGTGCTGGCAGGTTCCTCCGGCCGTTGCACTCGGTGCGTTCCTGCAGACAGGCGTCTCCGTGCGTACGGAGCGCTGTCGGCGGTCCTGGCGGGACACTCGGCGAGTTCAGGAAAAGCGTGGTGCTCGATGTGGACTTCGTCCTGATCGGCGTCGTGCCTGATGGGGTCGCCCCCGGGCCGCGTTCGCAGCCGACCGTCGCGCTAAGCGGTTGCTGATCTTTTCCTCTCGGTGCGTCTGCCGATCCGTAGCGGCCGTCGTCCCGATCCGCGGTCCGGCTGTGGCGCCTGGTAGGCAAAGGCCGAGCCATGCGGCGCGTTGCTGAAGATGAGCGTCTGTATGCGTGGCACGGCGCTCTCGGTGGTCCTGGCGTACCGTCCTGAAACGGCGTCGCGCACCGGGTGCGTTCAGGCAAGTGTCCTGCTCGGTGTGGACTCGGTCCGGATCGGCGTGCTGCTCGGTGCGGTCGCCCCAGTAGCGTACCGCTGGGTGGCCCGGGGCGGTTGGTCGATGCATGCGGACGGCGCGTCGGCCCGGATCTTCCATTGATGCGCGCCGCCGTGTGCGCGCTCACCGGCATGGTCGGCGCTGCGCTGTGTGCGCCGGTTGACGGCGGCCATCCGCTTGCGTGTCGCCTCGCTCCCGATCGGCGTTCAGCTCAGTGCGGGCAACCTCGTGCGGCCCCGTGCGGAGGAGCTCGTCCTGCTCGGTGCGACCGCGTTGCTGACCGGCGTGGTGCTCGATGCCGCTGCTCAAGGACGTTACGGACCACAAGTCCTGCTCGGCGCCAAGCCCGCCCGGTGCGTGCCGGTTGCGCGTTGCGCTCGGTGCGTCTTCCCGTTTGGTGCGCGCCGTCAGTGCACGGCTTCGGACGGTTCGAGGACCTCGATGGATGCGGCCAGCCGGTCGGTCGTCGCCTGGTCGACGTCCTCGGCGACTTCCTGGTCGGGGACCGGCGGCAGTCTGCAGAAGCTATCCGAGGCGCACGAACAGCGCCAGGCAGACGGGTCTGCGCTTCGCCGGCCTGATCCGTGTCATCGAGCGGGCAGTCGAACTCGCAGCTGCTCTTTCCCTTCCTGGTGGCGCGGCAGGTCCGCACGACGAGCTTCCCGTCGACCCGGCGGCTGATGGCGTCCATGATCTCGTTCGTGGAGTCGCTCGGTGTCGGTCTTGTCGATTTCGTCTCGTCCAGGTCGAGGGACTCCATGGTGGCGTAGCGGTCCAGCAGGGCGAACAGCGTCCGCTTCGGGGCAGCGGCCATCCGGGTTGGGATCTGCGCGCGGGCTCTCGCCGCCGCCGCAGCTTCCCGGCCGCGTCGCTCTCGCCGAGCAGGTAGTCGGCCGCTGCTTTGGCCGAGCCGATCCCGCGGGCGATGCACTCAACGTGTACCGTCCGGCTCCCGACCGACGCCGGCGAGCTTGTCCAGGGTCCGCGCGACGCCATCCAGCGCGACGTGTCGCCCGGCAGATCAAACCGGGTCGCTTCGCCCGGAACGACACGGCCTCCGCCCTGCGCCGACTCGTCTGCCGCGTCCCGGCTGATCGACGGCTACACGCGCGAGCCGGGGGTGCATCATCAGCACGCGCGCATCAACGCGATCTGCCGGCGGGTGGCGCGCCTGCTGTGCGAGGGCCTCGCGTGACCCGGACGGAGGGACCGCGAGACCTTCGCCGCGTGACTGGACGCGGCGCCGTTCCGCAAAAGGCGACGCCGGGCCGGCTCGGAGTGTCATGGGCCCCGGTGAGCCGGCCGACGCGCCGGCGTGGAGAACCGAGGCGCACAGGTTCGCGTCCCTGCTGCGGTCATTTCCCCTTGGCCTTCTCGGCCCGTCGTGCGGCCCAGTACTTCCGCATCCGCTCGGCCACGGCCCGGCGCTGCTCCTCGGTCATCGCGCGCTTGCGCCTCCCGACCGCCTTGACCGCTTTCTTGCTGCCGCGCCGGGCGGTCGGCGCGGCAGCTCCCTCAATCGCTTCGATGGCGCGCTGGATGGCGACGAGCTGGCTCTTGAGCGAGCGTTCCTCGTTGCGCAACGCGTCCAGGATTCCGCTCCTCGACATCGTGAAATGCTCCTTCCAGGGCGAGCCGCCGCCGCATCGCGCCGGTCGCCGAAATGCACGAACGGCCGCCGCCGAGACCGACGGGGCCGCTACCGACCCCACGCGCCGGATTCGGCGTTCCACGCCGGCCAGTCGTCACGCCAGGGCAAACCCGGTACGCCCGCGCGCCGGCCCCGCACGACAGCAGCCATTCGCCGACTCTTCCGAGCCGTACCGCTCGCACAGGGCCAGAACCCTCTCGACCCACGGCAGCGTGTCGTCGTGTCGCATGCCGCTGTCCCGCTCGTCAGCCTACATCAGCCGGCCCGGCCTTGCCGGGCCGGCTGATGCACTCGAGTCCAGGCCGCGAAGCGGGTCGCCTGCGCTGCGCGCCGGGTGAGGATCCCGCAGCGGCGCACATCCGTTGTGTGCCCTGCCTGTGCCGGCGGTGGGAGCTCGTCGGCGTCGACGATGTCCGCGGTAGCTTGTGCGAATCGCCGCCAGCCGCCCGGCGGCTTCGCACCACCGCCGGTCGACGCGTTATCATGCGCGCTGTGATTGCGGTCGCTTCGTCAGCCTGCTCCCGGTTCGTCGATGGCCGGCCGGAAAGGCGGCCAAGTGACCGCCTTTCCGGCGCGGCCCCCGCACCGCCGTCCTGTAGCAACCGGTGCGTCGGCGCAGGTTCGATGCGCGGTCCCCGCGGTCGAGCCCGAGCGATGACGCGGGCGGGCGTGCGCGGGAGTGATTGAACGTATTTGCTGGGTGCGGGGCCTCGCTCGATGGCGTGGCCGTGGCCGCAGGCAGCACAGCACGGGCCTGGAAGAAGGCGCCCGTTGTCCGCCGCGGCGGTTGCGTCTTCGGCGCTACCAGCGCAGGCAGGGATCGCCGAGTCCCGACAGGTCGTCGAGCAGGGGGACGGGGTGGTCATCGTCGGGCGCACCGGCATCGGCCTCGGCGCGGTCGGCATCGACGCCGTCGAGCAGCGCGGACAGGGCGACCTCGACGGGGTTGAGCGCGTGCCGGACGAGCCAGTCGCGCCGCTTGCGGCAGGCCATGCAGCGGGTGCTCTCGGGCCAGATCAGGCGGCCGCAGGTGCCGGCCTCGAGCGGCAGGTCGACGCCGGGACACAGCTGCAGGTAGTTGAGGTCGCTGCGGTAGCGGCGCATGTTCTCGCGGTTGGCGATTCTCTTGCGCAGGCGCCGTAGCGCGGCGCGCTGGTCGGGACGCAGCAGGTCGATCAGAGGCATCAGGTTTCCTCCGCAGATAAAGGGGGAATGGCCCGAGCAGGGCCGGGTGAAGCGGGCCGGCAGGCCCGAGGCGTTAGCCGACGCGGGGTCGGAGACCGGCGGCGTGGGGCGAGGCGCAGCATGCCGAAGCGCTGCCTTGCCCGCCCGCGTTCTGCCTGTCCGGCCGCGTCCGCTCTGCTTGATTCTCGCCCGCTGTCGCTCTCCTCCCGGGTCCCGTGGTGCCGCGCGCCGACTCGGGGAGGCGCGCCGGCCCGGCAGCGGCGTCGGCGTGGTGTCGGTGGGGGCGGCTTGCCCGGCCCGATGCGGTGGGGGCGGCCGGGGCAGACGTGAAGGAGTCGAACAGCAGGTGCAACGGCCGAAGTCGCCGGTTACGACCTCGACGTGGCAGCAGGGGGCATCGGCGCGCTTGCTGCCGCTGGCTCCGACGCGATCCAGATCATGTGGGTGGGGTTGCCGGCGTGGAGCCGCCGGTGGCGGCAGTTGGCGACGTGTTCACGGGGATGCTCCTCGGCTGTGGAATCGGCGCGTCGCGCCGGGGGTTCGGAGGGGCAATCGGGGCGGACTTTCGCCCCTCGTAAATTCTAGACTATGTCCAATATCAGACTATGTTCTGGAAACGGATCGGCAAGTGAAAATTGCACCAATCCTGGTGCATCTGGCGACCGTCAATATATTGACACGCTGTAAACGCTGACCGCAACTTTTTTTGCCATTCCAGAGGAGTGGATCTACTGATCCAATCCAAGGAATTGGATCGGCAAGTCAAAAAAGCGAAATAAAGGCGAAAGTATATGGTGCACACGTATAGCTGCGTACCCGCGTTTTCGCCTCCTTGCAGCAGCCGTCCGGGACTGCTTGCGGGCGGTCCTGCCGGCGCTTGTGCGTGGCCCCGCCCGGTTACGCTGGCCGGCATGCCATGGCTGACCTCGTAATCGTCGAATCGCCGGGAAAGACGCGCAAGATCAACCACGATCCTCGAGTCGGGCTACGTTGTTGTCGGTCACGCAAGAACGCGGAGTATGACCCGCTGGTCATACTCCGCGGATCCCGGCGGGCGCTGCCGGCGCCCTCACAGAAGAGTCAGTTTCAGAAGATCGACAACACGACCCGACGATCAGAACTGTCCCTCGCGCACGCCAGGATGTAGGTGCCCCGATGGTCGGCGAAGTACAGGTAGTAGTGCCCGAGCGGATTCTCCACCCAGTCCGGCACGCGGACGAGAGACGGCCCGGCGATGTTGCTCCCCATCCGTCCGTCCATGTCGGGCGTGATGATGGGGCCATCGAGCAGCCGCTCGATGCGGAGCGCGTGCCCGATCGCCGGCGGCGCGATATCCGGGCGCGGATCGGGCACGAACCCGTCCCGGTTCGGCATCTCGATGCGCGGCAGCGCGGCAGCGTCG
Organism: Vicinamibacterales bacterium; assembly: GCA_963662835.3. Classification (GTDB taxonomy): domain Bacteria; phylum Acidobacteriota; class Vicinamibacteria; order Vicinamibacterales; family UBA8438; genus WTFV01. The sequence goes on along the minus strand of CAXXVU020000002.1, from coordinate 1,151,251 downwards.
ATCCGGTCGTCCTCGCCGACGAGATCGTTGAGGAAGAGCACGTAGGCGACCGCCGCGTAGACCTCGTCCGTGGTCAGCGAGCCGGGCTGGTTGAACGGCATCGCGCGGTACACGTAGTTCCACAGCGTGGTGGCCGCCGGCCAGTAGCTGCCCACGCCCCGTCGGTGGCCAGCGAGCCCCGTCCTCCGGCCAGCCGGTCGTCCGGCCCCTCGGTGCCGGTCGGGCCATGACACGCGGCGCAACGGCGGTCGTAGACCGCTCTTCCGGCGGTCGCGGTGGCGCCGCCGGGCGGCAGCTCCGCGCCCTCCGGTCCCACGATCGCTCCCCAGACGTCGATGTCCGCGGCCGTCGCCGGGCGCCCGAGCCCCGAGCGTCTGCGCCTCGGCCGCGCCGGCGAACACAGATGCAGGTGGCGAATCCCGGCCCCACTGACTCATCCTGATCACCTCCGCGTCCTCCTGGCGATGTCGACGAGACGAACGTGTCTCGTCCCATCGATTCATCGCCGTAGGACCGCTCTTCCTTGAGTGCTCAGGGGTCCTCTTCATCTTGCCGCTTCCCACCAATGCGCGCGAGTTGAAGGGCGGCCTAGCACCAGCAACGCCGGACCACCTGCGAGATGCAGCTTGTGGACCCCGACCCGGTCCCGTGGCCGCGGTTGGTAACACTTCTCCTGACACGTCAATGGAGGAGAGACGCACGATGGCCACGCGCAACCGTCCGAAGAACGCGCCCCTGCGGCAGCTGATCAGGCTCGCCAGGGTAGAGGAGCTAACCGGGCTGTGCAGGTCCACGATCTACAAGCGGAAGGCGTTGGGCCAGTTCCCCCAGCCGGTCAAGATCGGCCCCCACGCCGTCAGGTGGTATCTGGATGAAGTGCTCGACTACATCGACTCGCGTCCCCGGAGCCGCTAGTAGCCGGAACCTCAGACTGAGCAGACCGGCCGCGGCTGCACTTGCAGAGGCTCGTGTGCGACGGCTCCGGCAGCCGCCGCTGCCATCTGGTGGGTTCTGACGCGGCCAGCACCCTGACGGCCGCGGCAGAATGAGTTTCGCAAGTGTCTACTTTGCAGTGGGCCTCGTGAATGCCCGCCCGTACAGGCGGCACGTACCGCCAACGTTCGCCGTCGAACCGCACGAACAGCGTCCCGTCGCCGATCTCGACGACTCCCCCGCGGTGCCCTTCACGTGGAGACTGAGCGGTTTTTCGGAGCCGCATTCCGATTCAGGTAGGCCCGGGGCTGGCCGGCCGAGACGAACGCTAGTTCCCGTCTTCGATGAGTTCCACGGTCGTCGTCATGACCATCTTGATGACCATCTCCTGGCCAACGATTGCCACGCTCATTTCGACACGCGCGGTGCTCTCCATGCGCAGGAGCAAACCCTTGCCCGCATCGAAGCGGCTGAACCCGACTATCGTCATGTCGCCGACCTGCATTGGGACGAGCGACGAGGCGGCGGCGCCGTCCGGCAGGGACAGAGTCCCGGAACTGCCGATGACGACGATGTCTTCATCGATCGACTCGACGCGGTAGGAGGTAGCAGCCGTCATCAACCCGAAGCCGGGGATCGGTGACGTGAAGTCGCTGTCCCACGTCGAACCGACGCCGACCGGCCCGGTGGGCAGGGGCACCAAGAAGGACCCCTGCGCCCACTGGCTGCGTAGCGCCTCGTCGTCGCTGAGCATGCTGTCGAAGAGCGCCGGGACGGGCAGATCCCGCAGCTCCGCACGCAGCGCTTCGCGCATTCCTTCGAGGCCGGACATCTCGACCACCACACCACGCGGATCGAGAACGACCGTGACACTCGTGCCGGCAACCGCATCGAGAAACGCCCCGGAATCTCCCTGATCGGCCGGGTCGACATTGGTCGATCCCATCGGCCAATCAAAATTCATGTGCACCTGCTCGGTGGTCATGCGCACGGTGGCGTTGCCGGAGCCGTCGACTTCCAGAACGCTCCAGCGCTCCGTACTGCCTGAGCGCATGGTCGCCGTTCCCATGCCTTGCGGCAACTCGGTCTCGACTTGTTGCGACTCACGATAGACGAGGTCGGTTCCGGCCTCCAGCTTCCATGCCAGTTCGACCCTCTGCACGACGGCGTGCATCACCGCTACTGCGCCCGCCAGGACCAACGCGGCGCACAGCACGGTTGTCCTGACGCGGCCGGCGAGTTGCGGGTTGCGACGGTTGCGACCGCGAGAGGAATTCTCCATCGTTACCTCGATTTCCCCATGCTTCCAGCCCATCGTAATCTAACCGCACGGGACGAGCACGCGGTGGGCCGAGGGGGGTCGACGGCCAGTGGTCCATTGTGGGAGTTCGTCAGCGTGCGTCTTCGCCGCCTTTCGTCGCGGGGAACGGGACGCTTCGGTTGGTCGCAAACCGGCTCGTCGAACTCGCTCGACCCATGGCGGGTTGAGCCAGTCTGTCGCGCGACTCGACGAGCCTTCGGGTCTCGGAGCTACAGCCCAGAGAGATTCGCATCCTCGAAGGTGAGCTGAATGCGATACCGCCGAAGCGCTAGGTTCGGAATCGCCAGGGCCGCGTGCTGGATCCCTTCAGGAAAATCCGAGGCCACGAGGATGCCGCGAACGGCTGGGGTGCCCTGTTGCTGGTGCCATCCCATGTAACGGGCGATCTGCCCGATGGCCGAGTCCTTCGCCTCCCCGACCTTCAGTTCGACTACGACGGTCGCGCCGTCGGCCCCACGGCCCACAATATCGACACGCCCCACGTCGCACCTGGCCTGCCGCTCCACGAACGCGAGCCCCTTCTCAAGGGCGTCCAGTTGGTGCACGAGCTGATCCTCGATATCCCGCTCAAGGCTAATCGATGCCTCGACGGCCTGCTCGGCCTCCTCCGACACGTCCTCGGCCTCGTCCGGTACCCAGAGATTCGGGCCGTGCGCCTTTTCGTCGTACAACTCGAACGTTCCGTCAGCGAGCTTGTAGAGGAAGCGTTCCGAGTTGGGGTGATGAACGTACGCCTTCGGGTTGTTGATGGCGCACGCGTAGAGGTGAGCGCTGAGCGTGGCGGGCTGCCATTTCCCCGGATAGCGGGACTCGACGGACTGCTTGATGGCCTCCCGTGTGAGAGCGCCGCCTTTCCCGAACGCTTCCTTGATGGCTTGGGACATCGTCGCCATGGCCAACCTCCCTTCACGCCAGGACTGCCGGGCCGAGAGGAAGGGATCGTCTGGCCAGCAGCGTGCGCGTGTGCTCACCGACGTCAAGGGCCCTCGCTCCGCTCGGTCCCCGCTCCGCGGGGCGCACGCCCTTCACGCCGGCTCCGCTCACGCTCGTCCAGATTGGCCCTTGACGGTGCTGTCTCAGACGCTCCCTTCGCGCAGGCGGCCGGACGGTCTGTCGGCGAAAGGAGAGAGCTTACAGGAAGCCTGTAGGGTTCGGTTTGTGCTCGTGCCATCCGGTAGGTCTATTGCCGTAAAGCATTACGAGTCGGTAGTTTACGTGTCTTTCGTGCTACCCTTGACCAGCACGGTGTGGAGCGGCGCAACGTCGATTCCCAGCATCAGGATCACGCCGAAGCTGTACTTGTGCTCGAACTCGAGCGAGTCGGCGACCTCGGCCACCCGGTCGGGATCGCGCCGAGGTCGAATTCGCAGCACGTGGTCAGCCGGACTCTCCGCCGACCGAGCCGGGGATTGTCCGCTCCAGGCTCCATCGCGATACCGCTCAACCCGCGGCTGCTTTTTCGAGTCCGCAGTGCCGTGCGCCTGCGAGAGCCAGCCGACCAGCGCTTCGAGTGCTTCGCGAGGGGTGTCACCGTAGAACGGCATCAGGGAGTTCGGGACGTCCGCGTCGCGGAGGAGACACCCGCTCCAGCGATTCCCCTGCACGGGCGTGACTTCAACGGTGTACCTTCCCCGCCCTCCTGCTCTCGTATCTGTGAGAGTCTGAGGCGCCATGTCGTTACAGTTGTCGCTGTCGCCGCCGCGGCAAAACCCCTGCGGGCCACCCGTCAAGCGGCGAGATGTCGTCGGCGTGCCGGATTGCGCGCTCGACGACGGCGATCACCATCGAGCACGCCGCTCGACGGGTCGCTGCGGCGCCGGTGGGGGGGGAGGTGCTCCTCCGATTGCACGCGGCCTGTTGACGATCCGTATCCGGCGCCCGCAGAATCTCTACGGATGGGCAAGATGGCAAGGCTTCCCGGCATCGGGGAAGCGGCTCGGTGTCCGCTGCTCGACCGCGATCATGAGGCGTGGCTCCGGTGCTGCACGGCGCGGTTCCTGCCCATGGCCCGACGGATCGCCGGTGACGATGCGACCGCACAGGATGCTCTGCAGGACAGCTGGATCATCGTGCTGGAGAAGCTCTACCAGTATCGAGGCGCGCCTCCCGCGTGCGGTTGGGTCGGCACCATCGTGCGTCACGAAGCAGGTCACCGGGCGGCGGGGAAGAACCGCGCGGCGTTGGTCGCACCCGTCGAACGCGCTACCGACGCCCTGAGTCCGGACGAGGCTCTGCAACGGCGTCAGTTGCTGCGGATGCTGCTGGAGGCGATCGACCAACTGCCCCCGACGTACCGCGAGGTAGTGCTTCTGCGGGATGTCGACGAACGCCCCGTTGCCGAGGTCGCCCGTGAGCTGCACATTTCCCGATCCAACGTGGCGGTGCGCCTGCACCGGGCTCACAACCGTCTGCGCCGCCGGCTCGTGGAGTCGCTCCAGGCTCCGACGGTCCTGCCGCCTTCCGGCGCGTCGCCGTAGGGCCTCCGTCCGCCCGTCGAGATTCCGCGGAGCGACCCCGAGGCGCCACGGCAACGGCCATGTCCGCCGTCGCCGGCCGTCGTCGCGCGGATCACGGTCAGTACGACGTCACGGGTGCGCGCCGGAGCACGTGGGCCGGTGGCAGCGAACGCGGATCCCTGACCTGACACCGCCGTTGAGCGTCCGCCGTATCGAGTGCTCCCGCCGACAAGAGCGGCGCGGTCTGCGGTATCTCGAAGGCGAAGCGGTGGCTGGTGCGGATGCCGAGCAGGTGTACGTCGCAGTAGACTTGGCGACCGACTTGGGATCGCGTGCGACGGAAGAAACCGCTACGGGCCGCAATGCTGCGCCCGCAGAAGCAGCGCCGCAGGTCGATTCCGGCGAGCAGGAACAGCCTGCGGACGAGATGGCCACAACGACCGCTCGGGTACCGTTGGGAAGCGTATGCGTGCATGACACCCTCCTTCTCTGTCGTAGAGAGTCCGAGGAGGCACGCCATTACAGTTCCGTTGCGACCTCGAAACGACGGCGATCGCCGGGGGAGACATCGCCGTACAGCAGCGCCGGCATGTGGCGAACCCTTCACGGGACGTTTCGGCAGCGCCGCCGCGGATGGCTTGGCCGGGAGGTAGACGCTTGCCCGGTGCATGAAGTTCGAGCAGCGGGCGTTCGTGCCCTCAGGGAGCTTCGGCCTCCAGCGCTTGGTATTCGACCAACTCGCTCCGAACGCGACGGCGGACCGATTTCATGCCGAACAACACCTTCGCGTCGAACTCGATCCGGGAATGCGCAAGCGTCCAGAGATCCGGTCGGATCCATTGCAGATCGAACTGGCCGGTGGCATGACGGAGCGTGCCGGCGATACCCCACAGCCAGCGGAAGGGACGCTGCATCTCGAAGGTGACGCGGACCACCCGGTAGTCGTCCTGCGTGATCCAGAGCTGGCCGTTCGAGCGGTTGAGAGCCTTGTCGATACGGCGTTTGTCCGGCAACCGGCCTGCTCGGGGCACGAAGCGGAGCACCCAACACGACTTGCCTCGAACGATGTCCGTCCCGACCAGCGTCGTGTGGTAGCGATCCATCAACTCGCGGTCGAACTCGACGTGCATCTCGTCGGGTTCGTATCGCTCGCCGCGTGCGGCGTGCCGTCGCGCTTCGCGGATGAACTCGGCCTTCCGGTCCTGCTCGTCCCGCACGTCGTCGCGATCGAGAGGACCTCCATCACGACCGATGAGCTCCGAGTAGAAGTGACCCTCGAGTGGATAGTGCCGGCGCCGGCTCGTCTCGGTACGGGTGACCTTCCCGTCTGCGTCCAGCGACTCGACCGTTCCGGCGGTTACGTATTCGAAGTAGCTGCCGAGCGCCGAGTCCCACTGCCTCGATGCCGCGTCGAGGGCGCGCTCGACGATGGTGGAAGCGTCCACTGGGTTCCCGGCGACAAGCTTGCCGGCCGCCTGAGCGGTGGCCGGCCCCGGCATGTTCGGCGTCAATTACTTTGGCCGCTCGTGTTGCCTCATTTGAGGATGTTACCCGCCATCCTCAGAATGATCGTACCCGCTGTCTCGGACGAATCGCGAGCAGGCGGCACCGACGGGCCGAGATCCGGCCGCCCGGAGGTTCAGCCTGGACCGGAAGCCGCCGCGGCGCGTGGTGTGCTCCGGTCCCGAGTCCAGCAGTCCGCCGCGTCTCGTGAATCGTCGTCGACGGCCGGGGTGCCGTCGTTCAACGCGGGCCTCAAGGCCACAACTGCTATACGAAGCCGCGGGGCGGGCGGTGTGTCACCCGTGGATGCGGCACTTCCGCCGGTCGGTCACCTGACGATGCGCCACCAACTGCACCCGTTCACCCGCCTCGGTGGGCGCCCAAATCCGGCCATTAGTGGGCGGCTGAAAACCGGCCATTTCCGATAGCGGCCCGAGACGTTGACGCCGGCCTGGAACACGACGTTCCTGCTGGCATGAGCAACGTCTTGAAGGAAGAGAAACGACAACAGGTTCTCGCGCTGGGGCGCCTCGGCTGGTCGCTGCGGCGGATCGAAGAGGCCACCGGGGTCCGGCGCGAGACCGCCAGCAGCTACCTGAAGGCAGCCGGCCTGACCGTGCGGGGTCGTGGCCGGCCTCCCGCTCGCCCGGCAAAACCGGCCATTTCGCCGGAGGCGCCCACCGACTCTTTGCCGGTCACGGCCGCCGGCAAGGGCGCCGACGCCGACGCGCCCGTCCCCGCGCAGCGGCCCAGTCGAGCGCCACAGGCGAGCGCGTGCGAGCCGTACCGCGAGCTGATCGTCGACGCGCTCAGCCGCGGCCGCAACGCCATGGCCGTCTGGCAGGACCTGGTCGACGACCACGGTTTCCCGGCGAGCTATACGAGCGTGCGGCGCTTCGTCTCGACCGTCCGGCAGCAGCCCGCCGTCGAGGCCCGGGCGGTCATCACCACGGACCGCGGAGAAGAAGCACAGGTTGACTACGGGGAGGGGCCGATGGTCCGTGACCCGGACACCGGCAAGTACCGCCGGACACGGCTCTTCGTCCTCGCCCTGGGCTACTCGCGCAAGGCCGTCCGGCTGCTGGTTCACCGTTCCAGCGCACAGGTCTGGGCCGAGCTGCACGAGCGCGCGTTCCGTCGCCTGGGGGGCACCGTACGCGTCGTCGTCCTCGACAACCTCAAGGAGGGCGTCCTCACCCCGGACATCTACGACCCGACGCTGAATCCGCTCTATCGCGACGTGCTCGCCCACTACGGCGTCGTCGCCCTGCCGTGCCGCGTCCGCGATCCCGATCGGAAGGGCAAAGTCGAAGCCAGCGTCGGTCACGCCCAGAAAACGCCGCTGCGCGGTCTCCGCTTCGAGCATCTCGACGACGGCCAGGCGTACCTGGACCGCTGGGAGCAGCGCTGGGCCGACACCCGCATCCACGGTACGACCAAGCGCCAGGTCGCCGCCATGTTCGAGGAAGAACGCCCCGCGCTCGGCCCGTTGCCCCTCGAGCCGTTCCGCTACTACCAGTACGGCCGCCGCAGTGTGCATCTGGACGGTTGCGTCGAGGTAGCTTCGGCCTACTACTCGGCGCCGCCCGGCTGGATCGGTCGACGTGTCGACGTGCAGTGGGACGACATCCACGTCCGCCTCCTCGACCCGAGCAACGGCCAACTGCTGCGCGAGCACCTGCGCACGCAGCGCGGCTGGCATCGCATCGCCGACGACGACCGGCCCACCCGCACCCCGCCGAAGACCCTGGCCCTGCTCGCCGCCGCCAAGCGGGCCGGTCCCGCCATCTCCGCCGTCTGCGACCACATCCACCGCCATGAGGGCGCCGCCGGCGTCCGCCGCATCCTCGGCGTCCTCTCGCTCGCCAGGAAGCACAGTCCCGCCGTCGTCGAACACGCCGCCACCGCCGCGCTCGAACTCGGCGTGCCCACCTACCGCTTCCTGAAGCGCTACCTCGACCGCTACCCCGGCGCGCCGCCGCTGTCGTTGCGCCAAGTCGACCCGCTCATCCGCGAACTGACCGTCTACCGCGATCTGATCGACCGCAGAACAGGAGACCCTTCATGAATCTCGTCGAACTCGACAAGGCGCTGCGCAAGCTGCGCCTCTCCGGCATGGCAAACGTCCTCGAGACGCGCCTGCTCCAGGCCCAGACCGAGCAGCTCGCCCCCATCGACCTGCTCGCCGCGCTCGTCTCCGACGAGCTCCAGCGCCGCGAGGACCGCCTGCTCGCCCGCCGGCACAAGCAGGCCCGATTCCGGGACCCGGACCGCTCGCTCGACAGCTTCGACTTCGACTTCAACAAGAAGATCAACCGCGCGCTCGTCTTCGAGCTCGCCACCGCACGCTTCATCGCAAAGCGCGAGGACGTCCTCCTGATCGGCCAACCCGGTACCGGGAAGAGTCACCTTGCCCAGGCCATCGGACGCGCCGCGATCCAGCAGGGCTATCGCGTCCTCTACCGGGAAACGCACGCCTTCCTCGAAGAACTCGCCGAGGCGACGCTGGCCGAGACCCGCAAGGAATACCTCGCCGAGCTGGCCCGTGCGCACCTGCTCATCATCGACGACCTCGGCATGCGCAAGCTGCCCCACACCGCCGCCGAGGACCTGCTCGAGCTCATCATGCGCCGCTACGAGCGGGCCTCGACGATGCTCACCTCCAACCGCCCGGTCGACGAGTGGGGGAAGCTGCTCGGCGACACCGCCGCGGTCACCGCGCTGCTCGACCGGCTCCTGCATCACGCGCACGTGCTCAAGTGCGGGCCGCGCAGCTGGCGCACCCGCGTGCGGACCACCTTGGTAGAGTCGACGGGAGGTGCGTAACCGGTGGGGAGTCGGTGGCGCATCCGGCGCTTTCGCACCGGGCCGCAGTCCGAACACAGCGGAGCGGAGGATTCGCGCGCGGCCGAGCGTCAACGCCCATCCGGACGTGGTCCGCGCGCGCGAGAGCGCCGCCTCCAGGCTCGCCTGGCGCAACAACCGCCAGCGATCGTTTCCACGGGCACCGCGTGCGCCAGACGAGCCTTCCGCGACACTCGAGTGGTCGCTCGACGGAACGCCCTTTTCCCGCTCGTCGTCGTCGACCACACCCTCCGGCCCAGCCCGGCCGTTCCGTCTCGCGAGGGTAACCCGGCCGGGCATGACCAACACCGACGTCCGGCTCGGAACCTCTACCCGGGAGACCAGACCAGACAAGGCCCTCCCTCCGCTCGGAGCATTACCTCGCGCACGCTGTCGCGGACCAACGCGCACGCATACACCGATGCCGATGACAACCGAGCGGTGGGTCTGTCGCCACGCTTGCGCCTCGAACGCTCGGCCGACCGCCTCCTCCTCGCTCCGTTACGTAACGGTGCAGGATGGTCGTGTGGCGTTGACGAACGCGGAACGGCAGGCACGTTATCGGGAGCGGCGCAAGGCCGGCGAATCCCGGATCCGGTACCGTCGGCCAGCGGACCGGAGTCGCGGCCACAGCAGTGGAACGACGCCGTGCAGACGCTCCTGGAGTTGCAGGAACAGTACCGGGAGTGGCGGGACGCGTTGCCGGAATCGCTGGCCGGCTCCGCGACTGCGGAGTTGCCCGAGCAGGTCTGCGATCTGGATCTGTCGGTACTGGAGGGGCTGTCGAGCTGCCCAGAGGCTTCGGGCGTGACGGCTAGCGCGCCGGCAAACACCTTGCCAACAGAGGACGCCGTGAAGTAGATCTCGACTCCAGTCTCGGGCCGTCGGAAATGGCCGGTTTTGAGGCGCCCATAAATGGCCGGTTTTGACCCGCTCATTGAGGACCCGCCCGCCACCTGCCGGGTCTGTCGCGCGGGCGGACCGGTGTTCGCGGTGTTCTCCGGTCCGTTACGTAACGGTGTAGCCATTGTCTTGTGGTGTTGACGAACACGGAGCGGCAGGCGCGTTACCGGGAGCGGCGGAAGGCTGGCGAGTCCCGGTACCGCCGGCCAGCGGACCGGAGAATCGCGAGTGACCACGGCGGAACGGAGGGACGACCTTCCGCCGAGAGTCGTGTCGGTCATGCGGCCACGCGCTCAGTGGTCGGACGAGTCCGCCCGGCCGTTCACTCTGGAGGGGAGCACGCCGCGGCACGCGGCGTGCTCCGGGCCCGAAGGTCGGCGTTGGTGTGGGTCTGGGGCGAGCAGCACGGCCCCCCCCTGGTGGGCCGCCATCGCCTTCTCGAAGTCCCCGCGCACGCGACACCATGCGCTCGACGCGGAGCCAACCCACCGGCGTGTCGCCGCCGTTGACGCCGACTCCGACCGGTTCCCGTCCGGCGCGCCATCCGGAATCCGGCGGTCTGCCGCGTCCCGTGGGCGTCGTCGACGGCCGGGACGCCCCGTCCAGGCCGGGCCGCAAGGCCCATAACTGCCATTTGAGCCGCGGGACGGACGGCGTGTCACCCGCAGGGCCGTAGCGTAGCGAAGGACGCGCGAGCAGCGCGTTGACACGCCGGCCGGCCCGCAGCTACGCGGTCCCAACCTCCCGGATCGGGATCGATGGCGCTGAGTCGGAAGCCAAGTCGTTCGAATCGGCGGCTGGGCTGGGTGACGCAGCAGCGCCTTGGGACGCTCCGATCGGATCGGCAAACACGAGACGGCGAGCGGCGAAACGGCGCCAGTCCTTGACGCGGCGCTGCAGAGTGCGGAGCTGGCCCGGGAGGAACATCCCCGGGTGCTCCCGCCGCAGACGGCCGAAGAGCTCCTTCGCCGTCCGATGCGGTTCCGCCTCCAGCCACTCGACAACACGGGGCCACGTCGTCTCGAACGGGTCCTGACGAGTACGCCAGTGTCGCGGCGGTCTCTTGCGAGGCTGGTGCGTCGGCCGCACTTCGCCGGCGCGCCAAGCCAGCGCCAGGCTTCGCAGAAAGCCATCGAGGTCGGCATCGCGTTGCGGCATCGGATGAACCATCGAGCCCGCAGCCAGTCCGGCCAGATGATGTTGAACCGCACGGATCTCGTCCAGCAACCCGAGCGGGTCCAGTGACCCGGCCAGCGCCCGCAGACGGTCCTTCATCGCGGCGGGAACCGTGTCCGAGGCGAGCAACCGCGCACACGGCGTCTCCGGCGCGTGGTAGCGCTTGTGGACGCGGGCGCCGACCCGCGTCTTCTCGGCGAGCTTGAACGACGGCTGGAACACGTTCACAAACAGGCGCGCCGCCGAGTACAGGCGGGCCAGCGCTTCGGCGCCGGGCATGCCTTCCAGACGGCCATACCCGACCAGTCGGCGGACGACTGCGCCGTTCTTCTGCTCGACCCACGCCTGGTCGTTCTTCCGATACGGCCTGGACCGCGTCAGCTCGATGCCGTGCTCCTTGCAGAAGCCGATCAACACCTCGTTGAGAAACTCGCTGCCGTTGTCGGTATCGATCCCCTGCAACGGAAACGGGAGGGCGCCGCGGAGCCGATCCACAGCGTCGACCACGACGCCTGCTTCCCGCACCAGCAGCGGCACGCACTCGGTCCAGCCGCTGGCGATATCGGTCAGCACCAGCGTCCAGACGAAGCTGCCGGCCATCGACGATCCACAATGCGCGACGAGGTCGGCCTCGACGAAGCCCGGCGCCGGATCCTGCCAATCGCCGAACGTGCGCACCGGAACCCTGCCCCGTACGCCGTCGCCCGCGGAACGCCGGCGCCGGCGCTGCCCGGCCGTCACCGCCCTCGCCGACGCCAGGCGGCGGTCGATCGTGGCGGCGCTCACCGCCATCAGTTGCTCGCGTACCCGCGGGTCCAGGGTCAGGTGCCCGTGCCGCTCGAGTGCCGGCACCAGGGTCGGCAGCAACGCCTTCAGGCGCTTCCCGCACACGCGGTCCGATGCCTCCCACAGCACGACCAGCCCCTCGGTCACGGCCTCGTCGTACACAGACCGGCGTCCCCGCCGTACTGCCGGCATTGCCGAGTTTCCGTTCAAGACTCGGATCGCGTGCTTGCGGTGGTACCCGGTGAGCGCGACGAACTCGTCCAGGATCCGCCCCCTCTCGGCCGGCGTGCTCCGCTGATACCGCTCGGCCACCGCCGTCACCAACTCCTGCCGCGCTTGCGGACTGATCGTGATCGTCGACATCGTGCCTCCCTTCGGTAGCAGGAATTCTGAGGCAACGATGCTCGCCCGGTAGCAGATCAGGCGAGGCAATGCGCCGGCCAAAATAATTGTCGTTGATCACGGCACGCAGATCAGACCAAAGCAGAACGCCAGCGCGCCTCTTGCGCGTACGGCTACCACCCGCTTTCGTGGCATCACAACGCAGCGCCCGCAGAAGCAGCGTCGCAGGTCGATTCCCGCGAGCAGGCACAGCGTGCGGATGGGATGGCCGCAACGACCGCCGGGGAGACGTTGGGCAGCGGAAGCGTGCATGGTGCCCCTCCTTGCTCTCTGTATGAGAGTCCGAAGGGGCACGCCATTACAGTTTTCGCTGCGACCTCGAAAACGACTGAGGGAGTTGCCGCGAATCGTCGACGTCGCGGATCGCGTGCTCGACGGCGATGGCCGCGGCGGCAGTCGAGTGGAACGGCAGGTTCATCGTCGACGCAGCGTCACTACCTGTCCACGCTCTTCGCCGAGGTACTCGGCCCAGTCGTTCATGAGCACCCGCCGACGCTCGAACAGGTCCGAGCGGGCGTAGGCCACCTCGACGCGGTTCTGAACCACGTGCGCCAGCGCCGCCTCGATGACCTCCCGCGGGTGATTGGTCTGTTCCGCGGCCCAGTCCCGAAACGACGAGCGGAAGCCATGCGGCACGGCGGCAATGCCCAACAGCTTGACGAGTGTCAACGAGCTTCGAGATCCCGCCTTCGGAGAGCGCCTTCGCGCCGATCCATCCCCGCGACGCGTGGACGGCGGCGATCGCGGCCGGGACTTCGCGGTACGGCAGCGCCGGCATGTGACGGACCTTCACGGAACGTTTCGGCAGCGCCGCCGCGATGGCGTCGCCGGCCGGGTTGTCGTTCCGGTAGCCCTGTGCGATGGCCCACTTCATGATCGTGCTGATGCGCCAGCGCACCCGCTGTGCGGTCTCGTGCTTGCTCGTCCAGATGGGCAGCACCACCGCCATGACATCGGCCGTCGTCACCTAGTCAGCGCGCAGCGACGCGACCGGATCCACTCTCGCGGCGTGCATCGCCGGAACGAGCGCGGCCAGGCAGCCGACGACAACCAACGTCAGAGCCACCGCCGCAAACGTGGCCGCGTCGGTTGGCGTCGTCTCGAACAGAAAGCTCTCGATCACCCGAGTGGTGAATGCCGCGCCGCTGAGGCCCAGCAGCGTGCCGATGACGATCGGAACTGCCGCATCGTGCACGATGGTGGCCACGACCTGCCCCGGTCGCGCGCCAAAGGCCATCCGCACACCGATCTCGGAGGTGCGGCATTCCACGGCGTACGCCGTTATCCCGAAGACCCCGACGAGCGCGAGCACCAGGCCGAGACCCCCGAGTAGCGAGAGCAGCACGGTGCGGCGACGAGGAGTGACCACGCGGTCGGCGAACCAGTCGTTCGCGGTGCGAATGCGCTCGATGAGCACGCGCGGACCGATCGAGTGCGCCGCTTCGCGTAGGCGGGTGCCGAGATCCGGGGCGCGGCCCGAGGGTCGCAGCACGACCGTCATGGTCTGGTTCAAGTCGAACTCGGTCGGCTTGAACGGAAAGAAGACTTGCGGAAAGTTCTCGCTCCGGCGACCAAGCGGACCTCCGTGTCGCAGGTCCGCGATCACGCCCATGACAATCCAGGACTCCGGGCTCTCGCCAGCGGCGGGCGACACTTGCCGTCCGACGGCCGGCCCGTCCGGGAACAGCGCGCTCGCCGCCGTCTCGTTGATCACCGTCGCTCGAAAACCGGTCGCGTAGTCGGCGTCTGTGGGCAGGCGGCCTGCTCTCAGCGCGACATCAATCGTCTCGAAGTAGTCCGGCAGCGTGGCGAACACGCTCGCGAAGCCCGGCTCGCCGCTGCCGCGAAGGATCGTGAGAGGGGTCCGGTCACCGAGTGGAAAGTTGTCCACTAGACCTACCGAGGCCACGCCTGGCGTGGTCCGAAGGCGCTGCACCAGGGCTGTGTAGTAGGACTCGTGGACGGCGGGGTCCCGTTCGAGGGGCAGCACTTCCATCGTGATCAACCCGTCCGGGTCGAACCCGAGATCGACGGCCGACAGACGGGCGAAGCTGCGCAGCATCAGGCCGGCGGCGGCGACCAGCACCACGGCGAGCGCCACCTCGGTGGCGATCAGCAACTGGCTGCCGCGCCGGGTAAGCGACGGGCCCGGCTGGCGCCCCCCACGCGCAAGGGCGGGTTCATTCCGCACCCGCGACAGGCTCATCGCCGGGGCGAGCCCGAACAACAGCACGGTCGGCACGAGCAACGTTACGGTGGCCGCAAGCACCCTGCCGTTGAGCGTGACCGGCGTGTTGGGCGGCAGCGACAGCGGGATGTTCGCAACGAGCGCATCGACGGACAGCTACGCCAGAAAGACACCAGCGCCACCGCCGGCGAGCGCCAGCACGAAGTTCTCGGTCAGGAGTTGACGGATCAGGCGGGGACGCCCCGCACCGAGGGACGCGCGCAACGCGAACTCGGACTGCCGCGCTGCGCCGCGTGCCAGGAGCAGAGCCGCTACGTTGACGCACGCGAGCAACAGAATCAGGCCGACCGCGCCGGCGATGATGCTCACCGTCGTTCGGTAGCGGCTGACGGCCGACTCCAGTCGGGAGCTGACGCGGACGCGTGCTGGCAGGGTGGAACCCTCAGGAAGCGGCTCACTGGCCATGCGCGCCGAGAGGTCCGCGCTAGCTTGCTCGACCGTTACCCCGGGCCGCAACCGAGCATACACGGTCACCCGGCCGGTGCCGCGCAACGACACCTCGTCCGGGCGAATCCGCAGCGGTCGCGCCAACGGAATGCCCGCGTCGAACGAAGCCGGCAGCACGCCGACGATCGTCGCCACACCATCATCCAGCCGCATCGTCTCGCCGATCACGTCTCGCCGGCCGGCGTAGCGGCTCTGCCAGTACCCGTAACCGAGGAGCGCGACGGCGGGCGCGTCGAACTCGGTGTCTTCGCGTGTGAAGTCCCGGCCGAGGAGCGGCGTGACCCCGTGCATCGACAGGTAGGCCTCGGTGAACTGGCTGACCTCAATGCGCGACAGTTCTGGACCATCCACGATCCGACCGCGGAAGGCCTGGCCCGAGCCCGCGACGGCTGAGAATACCGCGTCGGCCTGCTGCCAGAGGCGCATGTCCGCCATCGAAGGCGTCGGTCGGTACGGACGCCCGTCCGGAGGGGTGATCTCGACGTCGACCACAACCAGTTGCTCGGGGCTCGGATACGGGAGCGGCCGCAACATCGCGGCGTCGACGACCGAGAAGATGGCCGTCGACGCCCCGATTCCCAAAGCAAGTGTCAGAGCCTGGACGATGGATGTGCCGCGTTGGCGCCGCAGTTGTCGTACGGCGTAGCGGACGTCCTGAATGAGGACCTCCATGGTGAGACTTCTGGAATCGTACTACGCTCATGCCGCTGTCGTGGCCCGAGTCGTCCAGACGCGAGCTGCTGGCTCTCCGTTCGGCTGAGCGCATTCCGTTTCAATGAGACCTATCTGCACAAGTGCTGGACCCCGACCGCCGCCGTCTCGCCGACGGTCACTTGTCATAACGCCCAGCTGGTCATACTGATCGATTCTGGCGGAAGGAAGACCACAACATGTAGGGGTTGTATGAGCGGGCATCGTCAGCAAGAGTCAGTCTGGACGAGCGTGCGCGGAGCCGGCGTCAGCCCCGGAAGCCCCGCGAAGCGGGGGCGAAGCGCCTTGACGCCGGTGAGCACACGCGCACGCTGTCGAAGTCGCCGCTGGCGCGCAGTGCCCTCAGCTTCAACACCGCCACGCCGACACCGGCCTCCGATCGGATCCCAACGCCCGTTTCGGCCGACGAGCGTCGATCAGTCCGTCAGGACGGCGCCAGGAACGCCAAGCCAGGACCCGCGCCTGATCCGGATCGTTGCCGGCCGGAGCGCTCCGCAAGCGGCCATGGCCGGAAACGCGCAAGGGCTGAACTCTGACGCACCAAGGCCTCGGCGTTACGGTCGCCTCCGGCAGGCCGGCTTCCTCTACCGGGTCACAAACTCTGCCCACCCATCCATGAGGCCGCGCCGCTTCTCGAACAGGTCCGAGCGGGCATAGGACCGCTCCACGGCGCTGCCGACCTGATGCGCCAGCGCCGCCTCGGCCACCGCATGCGGCACGCTGGTCTGCTCGCTCGCCCAGTCGCGGAACGACGAGCGGAAGCCGTGCACCGTGCAGCGGCCACCATAGAGCGTCCGCACCACCTGCGCCAGCGTCGACGCGTGCATCTGCTTGCCCGCCCGCGCCGGCGCCGGGAAGCACCAGCCGGCCGGACTGTGCAGCCCACGGGCGCGCTCCAGCGTGTCCATCGCTGCAGCCGACAACGGCACTCTATGCTCGATGCCGACCTTCATGCGCTCCTCCGGTATGCGCCACTCCGCCCCGGGCACGTCTATCTCGCTCCACATCGCGCCGCGTGCCTCACCGGAGCGAACCGCCGTCAGGACGATGAAACGAAGACACAGCTTCACCGCCTCGCTCGCCGTGCACCCCGCGATGGCTCCCAATGCCGCCCCCACCTCCGAGTAGGGCAGCGCCGGGTGGTGCTTCTTCGCCTTGCGAGCCGAGGGCAGCGCCGCACCGATGCCGTCAGCGACGTTGAACTCGATGTGCTCGCGCGCCACCCCCCACGCCAGCGCCCCGCGGATCCACCCGTGCAGCTTCGAGCCCGTGGCCCGCTTCTCCGCCATCACCGGCGACAGGATGGCGATCACGTCGGCACGACGGATCTGGTCGATGCCCCGGTCCATGATCGAGCCGCAGTACCGCTCCAGAGCACGCCGCCGATTCTCCGCCCCCATGCCCTTCCACGTTGCGCCGGCCTCCACCCGTTCGCACGCCGTACGGAACGTCGGGGCCCTCGACTGCCGCAGGACCGCCGTCGGGTCCCCGCCGCGGCGGGCCAGCTGTCGGTTGGCGAACGCGGCGGCGCGCGCTTCGGCGAGCCCGACATACGGGTAGCCGCCCAGACCGAGGTCGCGGCGCTTGCCGTGGACGGTCAACCGCTGCACCCAGTGGCGACTCCGGCCGCCGGGCTCGACGACGAGAAAGAGCGTTCCGCCGTCGCCGTGCCGTCCCGGTCGCAACGCTCCGATCTGCTTGGCTCTAAGTCGTCCGCCCATCGTGATCCCCTGTTCCCAGGATACCACGTATATACCACGTTAGGACTCGGAACCGGGGACGCGGGGACGGAAGCCCGCGGAAGACAGATTCCGTTTTCTCCCAGTAATACTGGGATTGTTCGCCGTTCTACGGAGTGGCTCGGAGTTCTACGGACACTAGTCTCGTTCTGGCAGCGCGAACACGAACAGGTTGTTCCCGTCGCTCGGGCGCAGCTCCGGGGTCAGGTTGATGAACCGCGCCGTGCCGGTGCTGACCGCCACGTACTGCCGGCCGTCGACGGCGAAGGTGATCGGGAAGCCGGAGACCGGCGAGCCGAGGTTGATCTCCCAGAGGATCTCCCCCGTCGTGTCGTCGAAGGCGCGGAAGCGGCCGTTGACGTCGCCGCCGAACACGAGGCCGCCGCCGGTCGCCACCAGCGACATGGTCGCCGCGCGCTGCTCGTGGACCCAGGTGGTGACGCCGGTCTCGGCCGAGATGGCATGCACCGCGCCGACCTGGTCCGTGCCCGGTGCGATGCGCGGTCGCCACGCGATGGCGTAGATCGACGTGCTGTCGGGGCCCTCGGCCCGCATGTTCGCGCAGACGTTGCGCAGCGGGTAGTACATCGTGTTGGTCAGCGGGCTGTAGGCGCCGGCCTCCCAGTCCTTGCCGCCGCTGGCGTGCGGGCAGGTCAGCATCTCCTGTCCCTCGGCGGTGAAGACGAGTTCCGGGTTTTCGGTCACCGCCCCGGTGGCGCCGTCGATGCCGCTGATCACGTTCTGCGTGATGGTCGGCCTCGCCCACAGGAACTCGCCGGTCTCGCGGTCGAGCGTGTAGACGACGCCGGTCTTGCCGGGAATCCCGGTCATGACCTTGCGGACCTCGCCGGGTTGCAGCCGGGGGTTGATCCACTCGACGGCATCTGCGTCCGGCGCCACGGCGGTGTCCACCAGCAGCCGCTCGAACGGATGGTCGAGGTCCCAGTGGTCGTTCATGTGCTGGTAGTACCAGGCAATCTCGCCCGTGTCTGCGTCCAGGGCCAGGGTCGAGTTGTGGTAGAGGTGCTGCAGGTCCGTTCCGCCGATCAGGAACTTGGGCGCCGGCGAGGTGACCGAGGTCCCGATGTAGACCAGGTTCAGCTCGGGGTCGTAGCTCGGCACCATCCAGGCGCCGACGTGCTTGCGCTCCTCGAACGGCACGCCGCCCCAGCTCTCGTCGCCCGGCTCGCCGGGGGCCGGAATCGTCCGCCGGCGCCACAGCTCCTCGCCGGTGTCGGCGTCGTGGGCGGTGATGACGCAGCCGTTGGGACCCGCCGCCGGCATGCAGCTCCGGCCGGAGATGGCCTTGCCGTCGGCGACGATCGGACCCGAGGTCTGGGTGGCGGGGTTCTCCTGGTAGTCGAGGATCTTCGTTTCCCACGCCAGCCGGCCGGTGGCGGCGTCGAGCGCGAAGATGTGGTCGTCGGCGCTGGTGTCGATGATGTACGAGCCGTAGATGGCCAGGTTCCGGTTGTTCTGCCAGAGCGTGTTGAAGACGTAGTCGCCGATGTCCTCCGGGACCTCGCGGCGGTACTCCCAGCGCAGATCGCCGGTGACCGCGTCGATGGCCTGGATGACGTCGGCCGGATTGGGCATGTACATCACGCCGTCGTAGACCAGCGGCGTGCCCTGCTGGCGCCCCTCGGTCATCGCGCGCGACCAGACCATGCGCAGCTCGCCGACGTTGCTCTTGTCGATCTGGTCCAGCGGACTGTAGCCCCACCCGTCGAGCGTGCGCCGCCACATGAGCCATTCGGACGCGGGCGGATCCTGCAGCATTTCGTCGGTGACCGGGACGAAGTCGGCCTCGGACTGCGCGTGCGCGACCGTCGATCCGGCCGGCGCCAGCGTCGCGCCCACGATTCCCACGACGAGCAGGACGAGGGCGCCTCGAACCGTGCGGGCGGAAACTGGCATCTGCATCGCGATCCTCCTGGCGAGACCGGGGTGAACACCGGATCCGCATTGTATGCGCGTGAGCCGAAAAAGGGGCGCGTGCGCGTGAGCACCGGCCGTGCGGTTCGGCGGTCGGCCCGGATCGCCCGGTACCGGTGACGTGGGCCGCTCGCCCGGTGCCCTGCTGGCCGGCCCCCGCCCGGCAACGGTTCGCCCACGCAGGCGGAACCATTGCCGAGCGGTCGCGCTCCGGTTCAGCGCCCGGCAGCTCGCCAGCGCCGGAGCGCGGCGGCTATCTCACCCCTCGCGTCCCGACGCGGGCGGGTGTCGTGGTTCAGGAAGTAGCAGAAGACCACCGGGGCGTCCGAGCCCGGACTGATGATGCCCGCCAGGGCGATGGTGTGCCGCAGCGTCCCTGTCTTGGCGGCGAGGGTCGGCAGGCGCGGCCACGCCCGGAGCGTGCCCTGGCCGCTTGTGGCCAGGGCGTCGATCAGCGTCGGCCCCCAGGGTCGCCCCGCCGCGTAGGCGAGCACCCGCACGACGGTCGCCGGCGCGATCAGGTTGGCGGCGGACAGTCCGGAGCCGTCCCGCAGCGACGGCTCGGCCGGAACCGGTGCGCCGAGGTCCGGCAGATCCTCCACGAAGTCGGCGACGACCTCGACGCCGTCGTCGAAACGGCCTGTCTCCGCCACCTCCAGGCCCAGCGTGAGGATCAGGGTGTCGGCGTACCAGTTGTGGCTCCTCGTCAGGATCTCCGGCAGCAGCTCTTCCAGCGGCGGCGAGTGCAGCTCGGCGAGCATGGAGGCCGCGTCGGGCGCGGGCCGGGTTCGCGTCCGGAGTCGCACGGCTCCTTCCACGGAGACGCCGGCCGCGCGCAACGTATCGCGCAGTAGACGCGCCGCGCGCAGCGCGGGCGCGGGATCGCTGGCCGGGATCGTGAAGGCCTGCTCGCTGATCGGGTACTCGCCGCGGAGCAGCAACGTGTCGGTGCCCCACACGGGCAGGAAGTCGAGGCTGCCGGCGCCGTGACGGTCGCGGCCCACCGTCCGTGTCCGATTGACGACGTCGATGCCGTCGGGAGCTCGCACCCGGGCCGGCGCCCCGAGCGCGGCTCCCGGCGCGACGCGTACGGTGATGGTCGCCTCGTCGACCGCCAGGCCCGACGGCGGCGCGCCATGGCGATAGGGGAGGTCGCCGAGGGAGCGGTCCAGTGGGTGCAGGCGGCCGGGGAAGCGGCCGGCGTCCACGACGAGGTCGCCCGCGATGCGCGTTACCCCGCGCGCCCGCACTTGACGCGCGAGCTCCGCCAGCGGCTCGTCGGCGCCGTCGTCGAAGAACTCGCCCCAGGTGGGATCGGCCCCCGGCTCGACGACGAGGTCTCCGTCGAGCAGGCCGTCCGCTACCGCTGCGTTGGCCGTCAGGCGGGTGCGCCAGCGGTACTCGGGGCCGATGTGCTCCAGGGCGGCGGCCACCGTGACCACCTTGAGCACCGACGCGGGCACGAAGAGGCGGCCGGCGTTCAGCTCGTCGATCACCTGCAGCTCGCCGCCGCCCAGCAGCCGCGCGGCGAAGTAGCCGCGGTGCGCCCCGTCGGAGGGAGTGCGCGGCGACTGGGCCGCGGCCTCCGGGGGCGCGTGCAACGCGGCGAGGACTGCCGCGCCGAGTAGCAGCGGGCGAAGCAGCTTCGTCATTTTCCTTCCCCGGGACCTCGGGGCGTTGCGCGGCCTCGTCGGCCTGCGGCGGCCCGCATTACCCGAACCGCTTCGCGTCCGCCGAGGCGTAGCTCGCCATCGCGCGGTCGAGCCCGACCGTCGCCTCGAGCGTCTCGACCACCTCGGCGAGGCGCGCCCCCGGGATGACGCAGGTCATCTCCTCGGAGCGCATCCCCGTCCGCGAGCGGCTGAGCGCGCAGCCGACGCTGGCCGCCACCACGTTGCGGTCCTTGGCCATGGCCACGATGTGGCACTGCGGCTTGCCCTCGATCGGCATCTCGGGGAAAGCGTCCTTCAGCGTCATCAGTCCGAGCCCGTTGATGCGCAGCAGCACCACGTCGGGCGGTGCGTCTCGCTCGGCGAGCGGTCCGTACACCACCGACTCCGGACGCTCGGCGACGTGCGGCAGTCCCATCACGGCCGCCTGATCGACCCAGCCGGCTTCGAGGACGGCGCCGACGTCGTCCTTCGTGGCTGCCTCTTCCAGCGTGATGAACCCGTGCGTGTAGCTGCCGACGCTGCAGTTGGCGTGGTCGGCGGCCACGGTGGCGAAGGTGTCTCCGGCGCCCTGGATCCAGAAGACACAACCGGCCGGGACCTGCCCGGTGCGGCCGTGCTCGTTCGGCGCCGGGTAGTCCGGCTGGACGCGAGGCGCGGGCGGTGTTTCTCCCGGCGGGTGGAACGAGATCGCCAGCGGCGGCGCGAACGGCTTCAGGGCGGCGACGAGGCGGTCGTTGAGCGCGCGCAGAGCGGGTGCTGAGGCGTCGTCGATTGTGTTCATGCCCGGAATTATAGGTCCCGCGGACCCACGTCAATCGAGGCGGCCGCGTCGACCCGTGTGCGGCGCTACTCCGCGACCGAGAATCGCACCGACGCCATCTTCGTCTCCCAGATCAGCGCGAGCCGACCGCCCTCTGCGGTCATGTCGAGAAACTGCCACGAAAGCTGCTCGAAGGCGACCGGCAGGGTCTCCAGCTCCATCGGGGTACGCAGGACATCGCGGGCGGCCGTGTACTCGAAGGCCCCGAACAGCGCCTCGCGGTTCTCGTAGTCGTAGGTCTCCTGCGCCGGCCACGTCGAGACGATGAACGTCCAGGCCTCGTCCGACAGGTCGATGAACAGCGTGTACTCGCCCGGCTCGATACGGGTCCCCGCCATGATCAGCGGCACCTCGGTGACGAGGCGTGTCGACTGGTTGGCGCCGGCGCGCCACACGGGAGCGCCGTCGTTGAGCATCTCGGCCCAGTCCGGCGGCCCGAACAGGTCGCGCCCGCGCGTGAGGGGCCGTCCGTAGTAGACGTCGATCCACGGGCCGCCGAGGTAGCCGTACTGCACGGGGTCGAAGTTGCCGCCGACCTGCGTCGCGGAGTGGCCGGGCGGGCTGAGGATGCGCCGCTCCTGCGCGAGCGCCGAGTCGAGGGCGGCGGTCAGCGCGACGAGGAGAGCGGTCACGACGACGGCGGTGGACCGGACGGCGAAGGCGACGGGACGGATGCAGGTCACGATGTTCTCCTCTGGTCGGAATCCCGTTTCCGGGGACGGGACCCGCTCGAAGCCTATCACCGCTGGCCGCGCCTGCCTCGCGAGGCCGCGGGAGCCCGGAGCGGCACGGGTCCCGACAGTTCGTCGACCTGTGCGCCCCGGTTCCTTCCTCGCCTCGCGGCGTTCCCCGGCAATAGCGTTACGCAGCGGCGCCCGCCGGTATATCTTTCCCGCAGGGGAGGCGTCGCGGGCCGGTGTCGCCGAGCCGGACCGCCGTCGGATACCCGGTCCCGGCGAACGCAGGAGGTTGACATGACCCGTCGATGGTTGGTGCGGTCGGTGGCGGCGTTGGTTGCGGTGTCGTGGCTGGTACCGGCTCTCGCGGCCGGTCAGGAGCCCACACCGGCGTCGGAGCCCGAGACGTTCCGGACGCCCTGGGGCGAGCCGGACCTGCAGGGCATCTGGTCCTACGCCACGTTCACGCCGTTGCAGCGGCCGGACGACCTGGCCGGGCGGGAGTTCCTGACGCCGGAGGAGATCGCGGAGCAGAACCGGGGGGATGCCACCCGCGCCACGTCCGAACGCCGCGGCGAGCTCAGCTCCGAGCGCGATCTCGCCCTTGCGTACAACCAGGTCTGGTGGGATCGGGGTGAGTCCACCGGCCGCACCTCGCTCATCGTCGACCCGCCGGACGGGAGGCTCCCGCCCCTGACGCCCGAGGCGGAGAGACGCCGGGCGGAGCTGCAGGCCTATCGCCGCGACCACGCCTTCGATTCCTGGGCAGACCGGCCGCTGCAGGAACGCTGCATGACCTACCAGCGGGTGCCGCCGGTGCCTTCCGGCTACAGCAACGCCTACCACATCTTCCAGACGCCCGGGCAGGTCGTCATTCTCAACGAGATGATCCACGACGTGCGCGTGGTGCCGCTGGACGGGCGCGGGCCGATCGACGCTCGCATCCGGCAGTGGAACGGCGACGGGCGCGGCTACTGGGACGGCGACACGCTGGTTGTCGAGACGACGCACTACCGCGACGACACGACGTGGCGCGGATTCCCCGGCACCCGCGACCTGCGCGCGGTCGAGCGGTTCACGCGCGTCGACGACGACACCATCCGCTATCGGTACACGATTCACGACGAGGCGACCTACACCCGCCCGTTCACGGTCGAGCTGCCGCTCGCCAGCCCGCCGGGCTACGTCATCTACGAGTACGCGTGTCACGAGGGGAACTACTCCATCGCCAACGCGCTGGCCGGCGAGCGGGCCCTGGAGGCAAGGGAATCGCGATAGGCCGGAACGACGGTCGCCTGCTACCGCGCGCGCGGCGCGGCCACGCCCACGCCGTGCTCGTACACGAGGCGCCCGCCGCGCTCCGCGGTCTGGAACAGGAGCAGGGCGCCGAGGAGGCCTGCCGCGACGATCGGCAGCCACCGGACGCGGCCGGTCAGCAGACCCGCGAGGTGCAGGCCGAGCCGGCCCAGCGCGAAGACGCCCATGTAGACCGTGGTCCGCAGCGCCCACGTCCAGTGCTCGTCCACGATCGCGTGGGCCGGACCGGGTATCCGCACCAGCTCGGCATCGCTGCGGCCGGTGAGGTAGGCCGCCACCAGGGCCGCCGCCCCCGCCAGGTAGAGCCCCGTCGCGGTGGTTCGCAGCGCCGAGCGCGGGTCGGTTCCGAGCGCCGCGACGTCGAGGACCGCGGCGGTCACGATCAGTCCGATCGGGAAGTGGACCAGCAGCGGATGGAGCGTCACGGCGCCACTCGCCACGGCGAGACGTGGGGCCAGTCGCGCAGCTCTTCGAGCGCCCACTCGCCGGTCTCTTCGGTGTGGCACGACGTGCACGGGTTGGGGACGCCGTAGCGCTCGGTGTCGGCCGGCGAGACGAAGCGGAAGGTGTGGCTGGCGACGTTCACGTCGCCGACGGTGCGGGCGATGCGCGGCATGTGGCAGGCGACGCAGGCGCTCCCTTCGCCCTCGGGATCGTGCCGCGTGTGGTACTCGATCGATCCGACCGGCCCCGGCTGGAGCTGCGGCTGGTGGCACGAGGTGCAGACCGCGTTGCCCGGGGCGAGCAGGTCGGCCTCGTGCTCGGTGCCGTGGACGTCGTGGCAGTCGGCGCAGGTCACGCCCTTCACGTACATCTGGCTGTGCACGTAGTCGTTGCCCTGCATCCGGTTCTTGTGCGCCGAGCCCTCCGGCCAGTGGGTGAAGGTCTCCTCGCCGAGGTGCGGCGCGTCGAGCTCCCAGACGTCGCTCAGGCGCATGCCGGGCCGGAAGCCGACGGGCCAGTCGAAGTGGCGGCCCTCGATCGGGTTGGCGAGCGGCATCCCCTGCGAATGGCACTGGATGCAGACGTCGTTGGCGCGCACGGGATCGAGGTCGGCGGGGTTCACGACGGTGTCGGCCACCGGGTCGAGGACGTGCGCGCGGCCGGGGCCGTGGCACGCCTCGCAGCCGACGTTCCACTCGGTGGGGGTCTTCGTCCGCACGTCGTAGTTCACCGAGTGGCAGCCGTCGCACAGCGGCCCCGTCGGCCGCTGCATCTGGTCCATGGGGTAGTGCTCGACCCACCACTCGGTGCCGGGCCGGGCGCCGTAGCGCCGCCACTCGCCGTTCTGCACGTCCCACTGCGCCGGGAACACGAACAGGTCGTCGCCGCGCCGCGTGAAGTAGCGCTGCTTCCACTTGCTGCCGTAGGTGTAGGTCACCTCCTCGGGGCGGAAGGTGACCAGCGGATGCGGCGTCTCGAAGTCTCCCAGGATGATGTCCGGGCGCTCGCGCGGATCCACCAGCACGTTGGCCATCAGCGTCTCCCGCCAGCGGTCGTGGATGTCCAGGTGGCAGTCGCGGCAGGCGGCCGAGCCGGTGTACTCGTCGGGGAAGTCGGCCGGATCGGCGGCCGGAAGCGATCCCGAGCAGCCGGCCGCCAGCGCGGCCAGGAGCGTCAGCGCTCCGGCATATCGCCGTTTGGGGCGGCGAATCGGGCGATCCGCGCCGCCGGCCGGCTGCGGGCGTCGGTAGTCCAGGGCGAGGCCCGCGCCCGAGAGGGCCGAGCGCACGCCGGCGGCGAACGTCCGCGCCGAAGAAAACATCGAAGCCAGTGTATAACTGCCGTGGAGGTGACAACGATGAGACCTGGACTGCTGCTGCGCGGCGGATTGCTCTTTCTGGTGGTCGCCCTCGTCGGCTGCGCTCCCGGCGCCGACACCGCCTCGGAGCCGATGGAGGAAGCGGCGCCCGCCTACGTGCCGCCGGAGTTCACGCCGGAGTCGCGCGACCTCGACCAGGCCGACGTCGAGCGGCTGATGGACGATCTGTCGAACTGGGGCCGCTGGGGTCCCGACGATCAGCTCGGCGCCGCCAACCTGATCACCCCGCAGAAGCGCCTCGAGGCGCTGGCCCTGGCCACCGAGGGCATCACCGTGTCGCTGGCGCACCGGGTGATCAAGGAAGAGGCGGAGGACGTGCCGCGGCCGTTCGGCCACAGCATGCTGGGGGTGCCGGACGCCTCGGCCGCGGAGAACCTCTTCGGCGGAGTCAGCGACAACTACAACGTCAGCTACCACGGCTACTCCCACAGCCACATCGACTCGCTGTGCCACATCCTCTACAAGGGACAGATGTACAACGGCGTGTCGCAGGACACGATCACCGAGGACGGCTGCTCGAATGCGTCCATCGTCAACCTGCAGGGCGGCATCGTGACCCGCGGCGTGCTGCTGGACTTCCCGCGCCTGAAGGGCGTGCCGTACCTGGAGCCGGGGACGCCAATCTACGTGGAGGACATCGAGGCCTGGGAGGAGATGGCCGGCGTCACGGTGCAGCCGGGCGACGCCATCTTCGTGCGCACGGGCCGCTGGGCCCGCCGCGCCGAGCTGGGCCCGTGGAACATCTCTCAGAACGCGGCGGGGCTGCACGCGTCGACGATGCCGTGGGTGAAATCGCGGGACGTGTCGTTCATCGGCAGCGACGCCGCGCTCGACGTGGTGCCGTCGCTGGTCGAGGGGGTGAACCTGCCGGTGCACCTGATCACGATCGTGGCGCTGGGGGTCGACCTGTTCGACAACCAGGACCTGGAGGCGCTGGCCGAGACCGCGGCGTCGCTGAACCGCTGGGAGTTCACGCTGATGGCGGCGCCCCTGGCGGTGGAGAACGGGACCGGCTCGCCGATCAACGCGCTGGCGATTTTCTAGGAATCCTGCCGCGGCGCGGCGCGCCGGTTGCCGGGGAAGGGGGCGGTCCGTGCTGCCGGGCACGACGACGCCGATCCTGGGGCGCCGCGCGGACGGCAGCGGCGTCGACAGCGTGGCCCGGTTGCGGCACACTGTGCGGGATGGGCCTGCGCAGGACTCGATCCCGGCCGGCGGTCACGGTCCTCGGCTGGTGTCTGCTGGCGTGCCTGGCGCCGGGGTCGCACGCCGCCGCCGGCCCCGCGCCGCCTGTGGCGTCAGCGCCGTTCGCCGCGGAGGGCCAGTCCGGCGCTGCCGCGCTCCGGTGTCCCGCGCTGGACCCGCGCGGGCCGGCGGCCGACCCGGACCTGTACTGCATCGAGCTGATCCACGCACCCGACTTTCCCGGCGCGTCGGGATACGTCGAGTTGACGCCGCCGCCCTCGCCGTTCGGCGCCGCGGTCACCGTCGACGGGCATCACCGCTTCGACCTGACCGTGCATGTCGACGGCCTGCCGGACCCGGCGGCGCTCGGCGATTTCACCGGCTACGTGGCCTGGGCGACCACGCCCCGGTTGCGGCCGATCGTGAACCTGGGGCCGGTCGCCAACGGCCGCACGACGGTGGGGCCGGTCGATCTCGACAAGTTCCTGGTGCTCGTCACCGCCGAATCGGACCCGAATGCGACAGCGTGGGAAGGGCGCATCGTGCTCCGGGGCACTTCGGCAGGCATGCGCATGGAGCCGGAGGACCTGCTGGCGCTGACCGGGATGGTCGGCGGCGGCGCACCCCCGCCGCCGGCCCGGGGCTGGCGGCGCCCGCCCATGCACCCGTCGGTGGCGATGATGCCGGGCGTCGGCCGCCTGACGCCACCGGTCGATCCCTTTCTGCCGTCCGCGACGGGGCCTCTCCCACCGGCGCGCCCGCGCGAGATCGTCCGGCTCGGCGACGGCGGCACGCTCGACCTCGAAGCCGGTCTCGTCCGGCGCACCATCGACGGCCGCACGTTCACGATGTACGGCTTCAACGGGCAGTACCCGGGACCACTCATCCAGGTGCCGCAGGACGCCACGATCACGGTGAACGTCACCAACCGGCTCAGCCTGCCGACCGCCGTCCACTGGCACGGCATCCGGTTGGAGAACCGTTTCGACGGGGTCCCCGGCCTCACGCAGGATCCGATCGAGCCGGGCGAGACGTTCCAGTACCGCATCCACTTCCCGGACGCCGGTCTCTACTGGTATCACCCGCATCACCGCGAGGACGTGCAGCAGGATCTGGGGCTGTACGGCAACCTGCAGGTGGAGGCGTCCGACCCGGAGTACTTCGGTCCGGCCAACCGCGAGCAGGTGCTGATGCTGGACGACCTGCTCGTCGACGCGGCGGGGCTCGCGCCGTTCGGCCGCGAGCGGGCCACCCACGCGATGATGGGCCGCTTCGGGAACCTGCTGCTCGTCAACGGCGAGCCGGACTACCGCCTGACCGTCGACCGCGGCGAGGTAGTGCGCTTCTTCCTGACGAACGTCTCGAACACGCGCACGTTCAACGTGTCGTTCGGCGGCGCTGCGATCAAGCTGGTGGCGTCGGACGTGGGGAAGTTCGAGCGGCAGGCGTGGGTCGACAGCGTCGTCATCGCGCCGGCCGAGCGCTATATCGTCGAGGTACGCTTCGACGAGCCGGGCGAGGTCCCTTTCGCCAACCGCGTGCAGGCGATCGATCACGTCTACGGCAACTACTTCACCGACGACGTCGAGCTTGGCGCCATTACGGTCACCGACACGCCCGCCGCACCGGACCTCGGGGCGAGCTTCCGGGAGCTGCGCGGCCACCCGGACATCGCGGCCGACATCGAGCCCTACCGCGGCGAGCTCGACCGGCCGGTCGACCACCGGCTGCTGTTGACCCTGGAGATCGGCGACCTGCCGGATCCGCTGGAGCCGCTGCTGAACCTGGACCGCTCGTTCTTCAACCCGGTGGAGTGGAGCGGCACCATGCCGCGCATGAACTGGGTCACCACCGCCGACCGGGTGCGCTGGATCCTGCGCGACCTGGACACCGGCCTGGAGAACGACGCCATAGACTGGCGCTTCCGGCGGGGCGACGTGGTGAAGATACGCCTGCGCAACGACCGCGGGGCGGTGCACGCCATGCAGCACCCGGTCCACATCCACGGGCAGCGGTTCCTGGTCCTGAGCCGCGATGGCGTGCCGAACGACAACCTGGTCTGGAAGGACACGACGCTCGTGCCGGCCGGATCCACGGCGGACCTGCTGCTGGAGTTGTCCAACCCGGGACGCTGGATGCTACATTGCCACATCGCCGAGCACCTCGAAGCGGGGATGAAGCTGGTCTTTGACGTCACGGCGGGCCCGCCGCCGGGGCGACGATGAGCAACGGCAGGAACGGACGTGTCGAACACGAGCGGGCTGGTTGAATGCCGGAATCTCGCGATTCTTCGGAATCATCATCAGGATGTTCGTCGAACCCGACGCCCCGCACCATCGGCCGCACTTTCATGCGTACTACCAGGATGCGGCCGCGGTCTTCGGAATCGATCCCGTGGAACGGATCGACGGTCACCTGCCGCGCACGCAGCAGCGACTGGTCGAAGCCTGGGCCGAAATACACCGGGCCGAGCTGGCGGCGGACTGGAAGCGGCTGCAGGCCGGGCGGGCGCCGCTCAAGATCGAGCCGCTCCGCTAACGAGGTCGGCATGGGGCATTCCGTCCATCGCGTTACGGCGTTCGAAATCGTCGAGCCGTTCGTGCTGAACGTTCGATTCGACGACCGAACGCAACAGCAGATCGACTTCCTGCCGGTGTTGCACGGGGAGCTGTACGGCGCTCTACGTGACGCCGCGGCGTTCGAACGGGTCGCGATTGACCCGGACGCGCATACCCTGGTTTGGCCGAACGGTGCGGATTTCGACCCCGCGACGCTCCACGACTGGTCCGCTGTCGGACCTCGAATGATCGAACTGGCTCGAGGCTGGGCGGACGCTGAGAGATCCGGTCGCACCGGCCGCGGCGACGCGCGCATCCGCTGCCGCATCATTGGCGTCGACTGCGCAACGAAGGACATCAATACAGGTCTGGCTCTGGCGGCCAGCGACAACGACGGCCTTAGGCTGTTGGAGGCCCGGATCGGCAACTTCGAGGGCGGATCGGCGCGGTCCATTCTCGAAGAATGGTTGGCCGACTCCGAAGACGCGGCATTGATCGCCATCGATGCCCCCCTTGGCTGGCCTAGGAGTCTGCGCCGCAGGACGTTTGCGGCAGGAAATGGGTCGCCAGCCCACGCCCTGAGCTCCGTGTCGGGGCGGCTTCGCCGGTCGGCAGGGCGGGATGGGTTTTCGGTGATTGGCGAACAGAGAGCAAAATTCGGTCCTCGCGGGCCGCACGGGCCGCCAGAGACCGCGATGCGCGTCGCTTTCCCACCGTTGGGAACCGCATTCCCCGCCTCCTACGCCGCCATCAACACGTGCAGGCGCTTGACGTTCAACGCCAGGCACACCAAGTCCCACTCGCAGCGCACCTTCGCCAGTCCACGCAGACTGAAGCGCCGGAAGCCCAGCGCGTGCTTGATCCAACCGTAGGGAGCCTCCGACAACCACTTGCGCTCCGCATACGCCTCCCGGCCCGCCGGCGTCGCCAGCTTCTCCACCATGCGACCCGTCGCCGGATGGGCCTCCAGATCGCGGGTAGCCGCCTGCTTGCCCTCCCGGCCCGGCGCCACATACCCGTCAATGCCCCGCCGCTCCAGGTCCTTCAGGTCCCGCTCGTTGCAGTACCCCGCATCGGCCAGCACCGTCTCCGGCTGCGCGTCGAACGTCTCCTTCACCGCGTCGAGCAACACCGGCAACTCACCCTGGTCGCTCGCGTTCGCCGTCAGATCCGTCGCCACCACCAACTGGTGCTCGGCGTCCACCGCCGCCTGCGCGTTGTAGCACTGCTGGAACCCCTCACTGCTCGTCTTCATGATCGAGCTCTCCGGGTCCGTGAAGTTGCTCTGCGCCTTGTCGTCCGGCTCGCCATACGCCCGCTTGTACGGCGGACCGCCCTTCGGGTTCCGGTCCTGACCCGGCTGCCGACCCCGCGCGTCGTCCGCCGCCCGTTGCTTCGCTTCCAGGCGCGCCTTCGCCGCGCGAATCGCTGCCAGACGTGCTTCCCGCCGGCGCAACTCCGCCGGCAGATCATCGCCCCGAACCTCCGACCCCAGGCGTGCGTCCTCGGCCTCGTCAACCGCATCCACCTGACGCAACAGCGCCTCGATCTCGCTTGCCAGCCGCTGTTCCTCTTCCTGCATCCGGTCGTAGCTCATCGCCTTGTGCTTGCTCGCGTTCGCACGCACCTTCGTCCCGTCGATAGACAGCTTCCCCAAGCGAGCCAGACCCAACTCCTGCGCCAGACGGACCACCTCCACGAACAGCGCCTGGAAATCCTCCAGGTGCCGACGCCGAAACTCGCACAGCGTCCGATGTTGCGGAAAGTTCCCCGCCGCCAGCACCCGGAACGCCACGTCCTCTTCCAGCTTCCGCGCCACCCGGCGCGACGAGAACACCCCGGTCGCGTACGCGTAGAGCAGAACCTTCACCATCATCCGGGGCTCATACGGCGCGTTGCGGCGGCCGTCTCCCTCGTACGGCGCGTAAAACGCCGTCAGATCCAGATCGTCCACCAGATCGCTGAGGTGGTGCGCCAAGTGGCCCTCGGGCAGCCACTCCCGCACGTCGGGCGGCAACAGCAGTGACTGGTCCGGCACGTAGGGGCGGAATGTCGTCGACATCGAATCCTTCCGTCGTCGGCTCGCTCGCCTACAATTGTCGCATCTGTTTTTCTGCGGCGCAGACTCCTAGCCCGTTGACCCTGTCCCTGAAGTCGCACTCTGCCGGCGCAGCGATTGGAACTTCAGCCGATGACATGTTTCGTCGAGCGACCGACGTGTTCGTCAGGAGCGCAACCGGAAAGAGGCCGCTCGACATCGGCGCCGACCGCATCGCCCGGACGGCGCATGCCGCCTTGCGGCTTCTGGAAGACCTGCGGACAGACCTTGGCGCGGCGATTCCCCTGGCCTGGAATCCGGCCGATGTGACCGACCATGCCGCGATCGAGGTGTACCCGGCCGCCACCTTGATGGCCCACGGCATCGACGTTGGACGGACCGGTTACAAGAAGAGGGGGCAGACGAGGGAACGTCGCAAGATCCTGGATGCGTTGCGAAAGAGGATGACGATTTCGGAAGAATGTTGCAGAGACCTTTCCGGCAACGCGGATCTGCTCGATGCGGCCGTGTGCGTCCTGGCGGCCAGGGATTTCATCATCGGACGTGCGGCGCCGCCGCCGGATCGATGTCTGGCCGAATACGAAGGCTGGATCTGGACAGCGAAACGAGAGGGCGGCTGACCCTGACCGACGTCAGCCGCCTGGCGGCGCCGCTCCGACGCCTGGCGGCGCCGCTCCGACGAATCAGACCCATGACGATGGAGGAGTCATCATGCGCATCGTGATCGCCACGCTCGCGGTTCTCGTAGCCGCCCTCCCCTGCGCCGCACAGCCGGCGGACACGCTGTCGGATGCGGTACGCCAGTTCGTCGAGGTCGGCGAACCGACGGTGGCGCTGACCGGCGTGCAGGTGGTGGACGGCACCGGCAGCCCCGCGGCCAGCGGCCGGACCATCCTGATCCGGGACGGCCGGATCGCCGCGGTGGGTCCCGACGCCGAGGTCGACATCCCGGGCGGAGCCCGCGTCCTGGCCCTCGACGGGCACACGGTGGTCCCCGGCTTCGTGGGCCTGCACGACCACACCTTCTACATGACCCGCGGCCGGCGCGTGCAGCTCAACTTCAGCGCCCCGCGCCTGTACCTGGCCAGCGGGGTGACCGCCATCCGCACCACCGGCGCCTTCTCGCCCTACAGCGAGCTGAACCTGAAGCGGTCGATCCAGGACGGGCAGGAGATCGGCCCGCGGATGTTCATCACCGGGCCGTACCTGTCGGGCGCCGGCGCCATGTCGCAGATGTTCCAGGTGAGCACGCCGGAGGACGCCCGCCGCGTCGTCGCCTACTGGGCCGACGAGGGGGTCGACTGGTTCAAGGCCTACACCCGCATCGGCGACGAGGAGCTGGCCGCCGCCATCGACGAGGCGCACCGGCGGGGCGTGAAGGTCACCGGCCACCTCTGCTCGGTCTCGTTCCGGGAGGCGGTGGCGCTCGGCATCGACAACATCGAGCACGGCTTCTTCACCAACAGCGACTACGTCCCGGACAAGCAGCCCGGCGTCTGTCCGCCCGGCGTGCGGCAGAGCCTGCTGGAGGTCGACCTCGAGGGCGAGGAGGTGGCGGCCACCATCCGGGAGATGGTCGAGCAGGGCGTGGCGATGACCTCCACGCTCCCCGTCTACGAGCTCGCCATCCCCAACCGGCCGCCGCTGGAGCAGCGGGTGCTGGACATGCTGGCCCCCGGCGCCCGCGACGAGTACCTGCAGTCGCGCGCCGACGTCGCCTCGCGCGACGACGCCCCCATGGCCGAGCTGTTCCCCAAGGCGCAGGCGTTCGAGCGGATGTTCGTCGAGGCGGGCGGGCTGCTGGCGGCCGGCGTCGATCCCACCGGCATGGGCGGGGCGCTGCCCGGCTACGGCGACCAGCGCAACTACGAGCTGCTGCTCGAGTCCGGGTTCAGCCCCGAGCAGGTCATCCGGATCATGTCGCTGAACGGCGCCCGCGTGCTGGGCGAGGACGAGCGGTTCGGCTCCATCGAGCCGGGCAAGCTGGCCGATCTGGTCGTCATCGACGGCGACCCGGTGCGCCGGGCGGCGGAGATACGCAACGTGACCCTCGTCTTCAAGGAAGGCGTCGGCTACGACGCGCCGGCGCTGGCCGAGTCGGTGCGGGGGCTCGTGGGGTTGCGGTAACGAGGATGAGCACCCACCATAGCGAGCGGCGAGTCTGCGGGGACGAAAGTGTCACGGTTCTCCGCGAGCCTGCGCCCTGCTCGCTGGACGAGTTGCGCAGCCGCGCCGTTCCCGTGCTGCGATCCGCCGGCGCCAGCCGGGCCGTCGTCTTCGGATCGTGGGCGCGCGGCGAAGCGGACGGCTTCTCCGACCTCGATCTCGTCGTCGTGATGGAGACCGATCGCCCTCCCCTCGAACGCGGCCTCGATCTGGCCAGGCGGCTCGACGCGGCGCTGCCCGTGGTCGTCGACCTGATCGTCTACACGCCGGTGGAGTTCGCGGCCGGCCGAACGCGGGGTCTGGCGGTGTTCGACGCCCTGTCGCGGGAGGGCGCGAGAATCCTGTGAGGCGACCGTGACCGGCTTGGAGGAGGCCCGGCGGTGGCTCCAGGCTGCCGAAGACGATCTACGCTTCGCCCGTTTCGCGGCCGACGGCGAGTTCTTCGCCCAGGCGTGCTTCTTCGCGCAGCAGGCGGCCGAGAAGGCGGTCAAGGCGGTCCACTACGCAGGCGGAGCGCGGGCGATCCTCGGCCACAGCGTCCGCGGCCTGATCGAGCGGCTCGGCAAGCGCGCGCCGGAGATCGCGGCGCTGCTCGACGACGCACGCCAGCTCGACCTCTACTACGTGCCGACCCGCTATCCGAACGGCCTGCAGGAGGGTACGCCCGCCGAAGCGTTCTCCAGGACGCAGGCCGGCAGGGCCCTCGAGAGCGCCGCGGCGATCATCACCGCCGCCGGGAAGCAGGTCGGCGCTCGGCCTCCGGCTCCGGGATGACCGGAACTGAAGTCATTGCGTGCGCCGCCGCGCGCGACCTGGCGGTCGGGGGGAGTCAGGCGGCAGGGTCGGCGCCCTTGATGGCGTCGATGATCAGCGCGCGCAACTCGCGGATATCTTCCTGCAGATCGTCGATGCGGGCGTTCACGTCGTCGATGCGGGCGTTGACGTTGGCGTTCACGTCGTCGATGCGGGCGTTGACGTTGGCGTTCTGCTGGATCATCAGGCCGGCCAACATCAACAGCAGGGTGGCGAGTCCGATTCCGGTACCGACGATACTCCTGATGATCGCCCTCGTATCGTCGATCGTGCCGGGGACCGGCGCCTCGGACACCTTGGTGTCGCTCATGTCCATAGCGTAGCACCGTTTCTCCGTTCCGGACTCCCGGCGGCGCCTCAGGAAGAAGCGGTCGAGCAGGCGCGCGTCCACCTCGCCGACCTCATCAACGCCGCGACCACCCCGACCGATCCTGGACTTCTCGTTACGGCATGCACGACCGCGGATGCCGGCGCCTCTGGCTGGCCGAGCGCCGGGCGCCGACCGGAGGCCCGGGACCTCAGGCGGGGGCGGTTTCGAAGGCGACGATGTTGCGGGTCTCCCGGCTGAACTCGACGCCGACGAGGTGGACGGTCCGGCCCGAGGCCCGGTACTTCGCCGCGTAATCCCGCTCCCGGAGCTGTGCGAGGGCGGCGCCCGAGGGCTCCCGCTCCACCACCTTGCACTCGAAGAGGTACACCTGTTCCCCGCAGCGCACGGCCAGATCCACCCGGCCCCGGTTGCTGCTGTCCTCGACGGCCACGTCCATCCCGGCCGCCGCCAGGTGCGAGTAGAGAACGCTCGCGTAGTACCGCTCGTAGCGCGCGATCCTGTTCCGGGTGTGCCACTCGTAGGGGATGGCGTCGAAGCACGACCGGAAGTGCGCCTCGACCCCCGCGCAGTCGTTTGCTGCAAACAACTCGCGCAGGCGTGCTCCCGCAAGCGACGGCCACGCCGGCGTCACCGCGCGCAGCAGTTGGTGATTCAGGCTCTGCCGTACCTCGCGGTTCGGGTACCCCAGGCGATACACGGGTCCGTCACCCTCGTCCTCTTCGTCCACGACCGTCAGGTAGCCGTTCTGAAACAGCAGCGCCTCGGGCGCCATCTCCTCGACGTCGAATGCGGAGAGAAGGTCGGCGTCCACCGTCATGCCGTCGAGATCCACGGCGAGGATGCCGCGCTGGAGCAACACCTCGATCAGGAAGCGCGGTGTCGCGGCGCCGAACCAGTGCGTGTTGAAGTCCCGCGTGTTGAAGCAGAGCAGGACGTCGTAGGGGTTGTAGACCCGCTCCCCGCCGCGCCAGTTGTAGCCGTGGTACCACTCGCGGATGCGCTCCCGGTCGAGTCCGGGAAGCTCGGGTGCGAACACCGCGTCGAGGTCGTTCTCGGTGTAGCCGCAGACGTTGGCGAACCGCGGGTCCAGGGTGATGTCGGTGAGGTTGTTGAGGTCCGAGAACAGACTTGCCCGGGTGAACCTGCTCACGCCGGTGAAGAAGCTGAGCTCGAGGTGCGCGTCGACGGACTTCACGGTCCCGTAGAACCCGCGCAGGAAGTCGCGATGCGTCTTCGCGCGTTCGGGGTCGCCCAGCGCGTCGAGGACAGGCTTGTCGTACTCGTCCACGAGCACGACCACCCGCTGCCCGGAATCCTCCCGGAGCGCCCGGATCAGGTCCCGCAGCCGCCCCGGGGCGGTCCGGTGGCGGGCAGTCACGCCGGCCGCCGACTCGATCTCGGTGAGCTGCTCCAGGACGCCCTCGCGGAGCAGCTCGGGGGTCTCGTAGTCGCCGCCGCCGAAGTCGAAGCGAATGACCGGTCGCCGAATGGCCCAGTCCCACCGATCGTGTATGGCGAGCCCCCGGAAGAGCGGCTCGTTCCCCTCGAACAGCTCCTTCAGGGTGTCCACGAACAGGCTCTTGCCGAAGCGCCTGGGACGCGAGAGGAAGTAGTGCTTCCCCTCTTCGACCAACCGCGCCAGATAGGGGGTCTTGTCCACGTAGTAGCAGTTGTCCTCCCGGATCTTCCGGAAGTTCTGGATGCCGAGCGGCAGCTTGCGTCTCACGGGGGCCTCACGCCGATGATACTCGCGCCCTGCGTTCCCGGGGGACGGCGCCTACCGGCGGGGCGCAGGTTCGCCTGCCGGGTGACACCTCCAGCATCTGCTTGGCGCTATACACGCGGTTGCATTGCGTGCGCCGCCGCGCGCGACCTGGCGGTCGGGGGGAGTCAGGCGGCAGGGGCGCCCTTGATGGCGTCGATGATCAGCGCGCGCAACTCGCGGATATCTTCCTGCAGATCGTCGATGCGGGCGTTGACGTTGGCGTTCACGTCGTCGATGCGGGCGTTGACGTTGGCGTTCACGTCGTCGATGCGGGCGTTGACGTTGGCGTTCTGCTGGATCATCAGGCCGGCCAACATCAACAGCAGGGTGGCGAGTCCGATTCCGGTACCGACGATACTCCTGATGATCGCCCTCGTATCGTCGATCGTGCCGGGGACCGGCGCCTCGGACACCTTGGTGTCGCTCATGTCCATAGCGTAGCACCGTTTCTCCGTTCCGGACTCCCGGCGGCGCCTCAGGAAGAAGCGGTCGAGCAGGCGCGCGTCCACCTCGCCGACCTCATCAACGCCGATCCGGGCGAGATCTGCTGCTGGAGTTGTCCAACCCCGGACGCTGGATGCTACATTGCCACATCGCCGAGCATCTCGAAGCGGGCATGAAGCTGTCATCAGGATGTTCGCCGAACCCGACGCCCCGCTACAGGGCAGGAACTGCGCGAAAGAAATCCCGCCGAGCGCCGCCTCGACGCGCTCATCGTGCGCACCGTGCCCGGCGTGCGCAAGGCGGTGAGGTGGAACTCGCCCTTCTACGGCATCGAGGGCCGGGGGTGGTTCGCGAGCTGCCACGTCTTCACCCGTTACGTGAAGGTGACCTTCTTCCGCGGCGCGTCGCTGCGACCCGTCCCGCCCGGCTCGGGCAAGGACAAGGACTCGCGCTGGATCGACATCCGCGAGGGCGAATTCGACGAGGCGCAGATGGCGGCGTGGATCCGGCAGGCGGCCGCCCTGCCCGGCTGGGACCTGACCTGACCTCGGCTTCTCGTCGGGCGCCGGCGTGACCAGTACCGCGACGCCAGATCTACGTCGTCTCCAACGACACGCTGGTCGAATCTCGCCGAGAGCGGTCGTTGCCGATGGTAGCCGTTGATTCGCAAGCAGAATGAACACATCAGGTACTGCGGTAGACTCGATGGCCGCGGATGAGCACCCCGTGGCTCTCTAGCACGGCGCGCCATCCTGCCCTGGTGCCAATGGTGCTCGTAGTGTCTAGGAGGCCCAGTCTGTCCTCACGGGCTGTCAGGCGGGCGAAACGTTGGCGAGCAGGATAGTCGTCGGCAACGAACAGCTCCTTGCGGTGCAGCACAGGGGGATTCGCCGAGCGCGTGTAGTCGCGGAAGTGGAGGTCGAGCCGTTTCAGATCCGCGACGATCGCGCTCCGCAGCGACGGGTGGGCCACGCGGTCGAAGTCCTCATAGGCCAGGTACGACACGCGAGACCGACGGCGGAAGAGCTTGACCAACGTGAGGCCGTCGACCGCTCCGGCGAGTTGACGCCCGCACCCTTCGTAGACGCGCAAGACAGGAGGCAGGCGCTCGACGGCGCCGTGGTGGACGTAGAGTGCGTCGGGCAGCAGCTTGCCGACGGTGGCATCACGGCACGCACGGTCCACGGCATCCTGGTCGCCGGCGGAGAACAGGAGGGCGTCGGCTTCCGTGCAGCCGGACCGGTACGACCCGAAGAAGGCGCGGATGTCGTGTCGCAGCTCGTCCGGGAGCGCGCCGAACCGGGGTCGCTTCGGGAACGCGGCCAGGGCGAGATACACGAGGACGTCGGCTCGCCGTTCCTGCCGAATGCGATCCCAGCGATCGGCGCTGGTGACCCGGCGGAGTAGCGAGAAGGCGCGGGATACGCTGCCGAATATCTCTTTCAGTTGCGGTGCGACCGGAAGCTCGCCGTCAACGGGGAGGCGCCCGCGCTCGGTCACGAAGGCCATGAGCGGCTCGATCAGCTCCTTGTGGTCGGCGACGAGTGCCTGGGATTTCTCGATGCCGGGAATCCGCCGCTGCCTGGAGACCCGGTTCACGGCGAACGACTGGGCGTCGGCCTCGTCGCGGAACACGTAGAAGATGCCGGGAGCCGCCGCGACCGGCTGTCGGTGGAGCGCCTGTTCGATCCACCGGCGAAGCTCCTCCTGCGTGAAGAACTTCTGGAAGGTGCGCTTGCCGGTCACGATCCCGTCGCCCTGGAAATCGACGGCGGCATCGGCCGCCTCCCAGTCGAGGCGGGCGGAGACGATGAGGACCTTCCGGGCGAGCTCCCACGCCGCGGCGAGGACGACGATGCGCTCTCCCGGATCCTCGATCACGTTGACGACGTAGCCCAGATTCACGATGTCGGCCGGCGTGCGCTCTTCGTCCGGAAAGAACGCCGGGTCCCAACCGGCTACAGGAATATCCATCTTGTGCAGCCGCAGCAGATCGTCGCCGCGACCGCAGCCGTAGTCGAAGAACGTTCGTTCCGGATGAATGAGGCCGTCGTCGAGCGCAAGCGCCACGGGGCGGGACAGCGAGGTCCGGCGGATGGCGGTGCGATCGGCTCGCGTTGTGCTCATCGGGAAGCGCTGAATCCGATGCATTCTACCGACGCGTGTCCGACGACGTCAGGCGGCGAGGCACAGTAGTCCGAGCCGCCGCCTCACCGCCGTTCCAGCACTTCCAGCATCTGCCGGGCGCAGAACACGCGATTGCGCTGAGAGTCGCCTGTCGGCGCAAGGGTTCGTCCCCATCGCCGGACGACGCGGCGGCAGGGCGGCGGCGGTGATGCGGTAAGCTACCGGTCTGCCGTGATCGATTCTCGAGCAAAGGAGTTGCCGGTGCGCACCAACACCGCCCGTGACGGAGCCCGCCTCGTACCCCGGTTGTCGTTGACGTTCGTCCTCGTCGCCCTGCTCGCGGTCGCCGCGGCCGGCGCCCAGGTGCCTGCCGGGACGCCGGAAGACGTGGGGCTGTCCGCGAAGCGTCTCCAGCGCATCGGCGAGATGATCCGGCGGGCCGTCGACGCCGATCAGATCTCCGGCGCCGTCACCGTCGTCGCGCGGCGCGGACAGGTCGCCCACTTCGAGGCGCACGGCCTGATGGACATCGAAGCGGACGCCCCGATGCGGAAGGACACCATCTTCCCGATCGCCTCGATGACGAAGCCGGTGACCGGCGTCGCCATCCTGATGCTGGTCGAAGAGGGGAAGGTCCGCCTGTCGGATCCGGTGTCCCGGTTCATTCCCGAGTTCCGGGATACGCAGGTCGCGATGCC
Source organism: Vicinamibacterales bacterium (assembly GCA_963662835.3). Lineage (GTDB taxonomy): Bacteria > Acidobacteriota > Vicinamibacteria > Vicinamibacterales > UBA8438 > WTFV01. The sequence continues at coordinate 1,111,392 of CAXXVU020000002.1, read as the reverse complement.
GCGATCGGACGCCGCGGGCGGGGAAGGCGGCATCTATACGGTGCCGGCGGAGCGGGAGATCACGGTGCAGGACCTCATCACCCACACCTCGGGCCTGGTGAGCGGCGGTGCGGGCAGCGAGGCGGCGTCACGCATCGCGCCTCGGAAGCTGACGGGCACCGTCGGGGACTGGGCGGCCGCGCTCGGAGCGGCGCCCCTCGACTTCCAGCCGGGCAGCCGCTGGGCGTACAGCGGCCTGGCGGGGATCGACACCCTGGGACGCATCGTGGAGGTCGCCTCGGGGCTGACGTTCGACGAGTTCCTGCGGCAGAGAATCTTCGAGCCGTTGGGGATGAACGACACGGCCTTCAACGTGCCGGATGAGAGCATGCCGCGCGTCGTGACGCTCTACCGTCGCACGCCCGACGGACTCGAGCACCGCCCCGTGCCGGAATGGGTGGCCACGACAACGTTGCACGGCGGCGGCGGCGGTCTCTGGTCGACGGCCGAGGACTACCTGCAGTTCGCCCAGATGCTCGTCGGCAAGGGAGAGCTGAACGGCACCAGGCTGCTGGGACCGCGGACCGTCGACCTGATGGCGTCGAATCACGTCGGCGGCCTATACGCAAAGGCGGGACGCACCGGCGGTCGCCCCGGGAAGGGCTTCGGACTGACCGTCGACGTCGTGCTCGACGGCGCCGTGGCGCGCGAAGACCACCGGTCGACCGGCAGCTTTGGCTGGAGCGGCGCCTTCGGCACTACCTTCTGGGTCGATCCGCAGGAGGAGCTGACCGCGATTCTGATGGTGCAGACGCCGGGCGGGCCGCTCCGGGCCGACTTCCAGAACGCCGTCATGCAGGCGATCGTCGACTAGCGGGTTGCTAGTGCGGGTTGTCGGCGTACAGGTAGTCGGCGAGCTTCAGCGACTCCAGCATGTGGCTCCAGATCTGGTCGGCGGCCCCGCGGTCTTCGGGCCAGTACTCCATCGTGATGAAGGCCTGAACATTCCCGCCGCGGGCGAGGCAGGCCCTGGAATGCGCCTTGCGCTTCCCGATCGGGTCCAGGAAGTCCATCTCCAGCCACAGGTACTCCAGATTGCGGCGGGATGCGCCGAGCAACGGTCCTTTCCGGGTGCACTGCCGCGGGTCGTCGGCCAGCACGGCGTCTTCCATCAGGCTGGCAAGCGGCGGCATCGCGCTCCAATCGACGATCGTTCGATCCGGACCGAGCCGAAGCACCGAAACCTGCAGGCGCATGTTGTCGTCGGGCGCCTCCCGGTCATAGAGGCAGATGGAATTCCCATCGGGCTTGATCACCCAGCCGGACGGGTACTCGAAGAGCACCGCTCCCCGGCTCGCCACGAAGATGCTGTTGCCGGGCTTGGCTCTCCAGCCGTGATCGTCGGGCAGGGCGAATGTGCTGCTCTTCCATTCCGCCACGATGAACTACCCCCTGCTCCTGGCGCCGCCAATGTGCGCACCATGATGTCCCCCGCTACGGCGCGTTGAGCGTCCGCGTCCGCACCGTCAGGTCGTCGATGCGGTCCACGTTCACCGTGACGCCCAGGCCCGGCCGGTCGGCCGGCACGGTCACCATCCCTGCCGCATCCATCGTCCATTCCGGCGTCACGACGTCGGCGGTCCAGTAGCGGGCGCTCGGGCTGACGTCGCCGGGCAGCGTGAAGTTGGGCAGCGACGCCAGCGCGACGTTGCAGGCGCGGCCGATGCCGCTCTCGAGCATGCCCCCGCACCAGACCGGCACCGCGTGGTGCTGGCAGAAGTCGTGGATCGCCTTCGCCTGCGTGAAGCCGCCCACCCGGCCCGGCTTGATGTTGACGATGCGGCCCGCGCCCAGGGCCAGCATGTCCTCGGCCGCGGCGGCGTGCGGGATCGACTCGTCGAGGCAGATGGGCGTCTCGAGCCGGTCCTGCAACTGCGCGTGCCGGCGGAGGTCGTCCTGCGCGAGCGGCTGCTCGATCATCAGGAGCCGGTAGGCGTCGAGGTCGGCCAGGTGCTCGGTGTGGCCGAGGGTGTACGCGCTGTTGGCGTCGGCCATCAGCGGCGCGTCCGGACCGAGCGCCTCGCGCGCCGCGCCGAGGTACTCGATGTCGGCCCCGGGCCGGATCTTCATCTTGATCTTGCGGTACCCGAGGGCCAGCGAATCGCGCGCCTTGTCGACCAGCGCCTGCGGGCTGTCCTGGATGCCGATGGAGATGCCGGTGGCAATCGTGCGGCGGGTGCCGCCGAGCAGCCGCGACAGGCTCGTTCCCTCGCGCTCCGCCCGCAACGCCCACGCCCCCATCTCGACCGCCGCCTTCGCCATCGGGTGGCCGCGGAACCCGCGCCGCAGCATGCCGTCGATCTCGTTGGGGTGGCCGATGCCGACGCCGAGCAGGCGGGGGGCGATCCACTCGGTCAGCGCCAGCCACGCCGTGTCGACGGTTTCCGCCGAGAAGTTCGGCCGCTCCCCGGCGACGCACTCGCTCCAGGTGGTCGTGCCGTCGGCGTCTTCGAGCTCCAGCAGCAGGATCCGGCGGCCGGTCGTGCGGCCGGACGAGATCTCGAACGGCTCGCGCAGCATCATCCGGATCTCGCGCAGCGTGATGCGGGACAGGCGGAGGCTCATCGATCGTCCCCGGCGGGCGGCCGTGATGGCTCGCCCGCGGCTGCCGGCGTTCTGGTCACGAGGTAGTACGAGTCGTCGGGCCCTGGACGGTGCTCGAAGCCGGACACGCGGTACCCGTTGGCGAGGTACCAGGTGAACGCGCGGCGCTGGGCCTGCTGCCACGCCCGGGCGCACGCCGGGTCGGCCGCCTTCAGGCCGTCGATGTCGGCCGGCGCGGCCACGCGAACCCGCGGGTCCGCCGGCAACGGACGCTCCTTGCGGAGCCACCCCGGATCGACGACGTGTACGGTGTCCGCAGCGGTGGTTGCCGGTTCGTTGCCGGCCAGACCCTCGTCGAGCCGCCACTCGACGACGAAGCGGTCCGTGTCGAGTCCCGCGTGCAGGGAGCTGCGCGTGTCGCCGTACATGTTGACGACGTACTCCACCGGCAGGGCCCCGAGGCTGTTGAGGTTCAGGTTGGCGTTGCGGGCCACGAGCGGATCGTACGTCCAGAGCATGCGGCGGATGCCGCGTTCGAGAAGCTGATCGCGCTGAAAGTGCTTCAGCCGTTTGCCGAGCCCGGCGCCGCGCGCCTCGGGCCGCACCGCCAGCATGTCCGACCAGTGCGCGAGCTCGCCGTCGCGGATGCCGCTGATGCCGAAGACGAAGCCGAGCAGGCGGCCGTCCGCGTCGAACGCCCCCGCCGACACGCCGCCGACCCGTTGGGAGACCATCAGGATCGTCGCAGAAGCGACGTCCGCGAAGTCTTCGCCCCAGGTCTCGCGCTGCAGCCGCACGCAGGCGTCGTAGTCGGCGCGGCAGGAGAACGGACGGATGGTTGCAGCGATGGGCAGCATCGATCGAATACAGTACATCGGGACATCGGGCGGACGCGCATCCGGGCGCCCGCGGCCCCTCAGCGCAAGATGTCGCCGTTCCACAACCGCTTCAGGAAATCGAGTGCGGGCAGGACCCGCACGTCGTCCCAGCGGGCGGCGCGCTGGCCCAGGTAGACGCCGTAGCACGTGGTCTCGTGCGGGTCGAGATGCTGCCGGACACGGTGCAGGCCCCGGTTGAAGCGCCGGTCCCAGCGCGCCGCCGCCTTTATCTCGATCGCCACGAATCCCGCGGCCGTCTCGCAGAGCACGTCGACCTCCGCGCCGTCGTAGCTCCGCCAGTAGTGCGGGCGATAGTGGCGGCCCGAGTAGCCGAGAAAGGCGCGGATCTCGTTCAGGATGAACGTCTCCACCAGCGGTCCCCGCTCTTCGAGCGTCGGCGGGTAGGGCAGGCGGCCCGACAGCGCCCGGACCACGCCGCCGTCGAAGAAATAGAACTTGCTCTGCCGCACCTGCTTCGTGGCGGACTTCAGCTTCCAGGCCGGGAGCCAGTACCCGATCAGCGTGTCGGTCAGGATCGCGAAGTGGTTCTGCACGGTCCTCCGGTCGATCCCGGCGTCGCGCGCGATGGACGTGGCATTGGTCGCCTGCGCGTTCTGACGGGCGGCGATCTCGAGGAACCGCGCGAAGGCGCCCAGGTTGCGGGTCAGCGCTTCGGCCTGCACTTCCTGAACCAGGTAGGTCTCGGCATACGTGCGCAGGTAGTCCAGCGGGTCGTCGTCGGCCAGGGCCATCGGCAGCGTCCCGTACGACAGCGCCCGCTCGACGTCGAGCTCGAAGTCCAGCTCCGCCGACACCAGCGGGAACAGGGTCGTGGTGATCGCCCGCCCGGCCAGCAGATTGACGCCTCGGCGCCGCAGCTTGCGCGCGCTCGAGCCCGACAGCACGAAGCGCAGGCCGCGTCCTTCGATGAGCCGATGCACCTCGTTCAGGAGCTCGGGGACCTTCTGCACCTCGTCGATGACCGCCCAGGATCCGACGGGCAGCGCGGCGAGCTCCCGGAAGAGAAAGTCCGGGTTCTTGCTTAGCCGCAACGCCTCGCGCGTGTCGAGCAGGTCGTAGGCGGCGGCAGTCGGGAACCGGTCGCGGATCCAGGTGGTCTTGCCCGTGCCCCGGGGGCCGAACAGGAAGACCGAGCGTGTCGGAGTAGGGAGTAATCTGGCGTACAATACGTGCTATTTTACCTGAAAATAGAGCATGCATGAGCTCTGTTTTCCTGGCCGCGTCCCGGTCGTTTGGAAGAGGCCCCCCAGGATTCCTACCCGGTTCTCAGTTCGCCGTACCAGAGTGATGTAATTTTGCATACATCATGGTGCGTACGCAGATACAGGTAACCGAAGCTCAACATCGGCGATTGACCCGCTACGCCGCGCGTCTCGGTATTTCGCTGGCGGAAGCGGTTCGGCGCTGCGTCGATGCGCAGCTCGACCATGACGAAACGCTGCCGACGCGCGATGAACGAATTCGTGGGGCGCTCGCCGTCTGCGGAAAGTACCGCGACTCGAGCGGCGAGACCCGCGTGGCTCGGGACCACGATCGGTATCTGGACGAGGCGTACCGCTCGTGAGCGTGTTCGCCGACACCTCGGGCCTGTACGCTCTGCTCGTCGGCTCTGAAGATGGCCATGCCGACATGGTGCGCGCGTTCCGCGGCCTTGTCGCTCAGCAGCGTCCGCTCCGGACGACGTCGTATGTCGTCGTCGAGACGATCGCCCTGTTGCAGCACCGCGTCGGATTGGAAGCCGTGCGTGATTTCAACGACCACGTGTTCCCGTTGCTTTCCGTCGAGTGGGTGTCGGACGAGCTGCATCGCCGTGGCATGCGACGCCTGTCGAGAGAGAATCGCCGTCGCCTTAGTCTGGTCGACTGCGTGAGCCTGGAGTTCATGCGCCAGCACGCGATCGAGGATGTGCTGGGACTCGACCGGCACTTCGAGGAAGCCGGCCGCGCATTGCTTCGTGGAACCGGCGGCCCGTAGCGGGCGGGTACGGCCCCGACCTTGCGTATAATCGCGGCGGCAACGCCGACATCCAAAGGGAGATCCGATGCGCCACGCACGATTCCGTTCCGCCGCCGCCGCCATCGCCGCCGTCCTGCTCGCTTTCGTCGCCGCCGCGCCGCTGTCCGCGGAGTCCGAGAACTGGCCCGCCTTCCGCGGGGCCGACGCCATGTCGACGGTCGAGGACGATCCGCGGCTGCCGCTCACCTGGAGCACGACGGAGAACGTCGTCTGGAAGACGCCGATCCCCGGGCTCGGCTGGTCGTCCCCGGTCGTCTGGGGCGATCGCATCTTCCTGACCACCGTGATCAGCGAGGGCGAGGAGGAGGAGCCGCGCATGGGGCTCTATTTCCCCTACGGCTCGCCGCAGCCGATGCCCTCCGGCGGGCGGTTCCGCGATCCGGAGCCGGGCGACCTGCTGGAGCGCTCGGTGGCCGTCCATCACTGGCTGGTGCAAGCCATCGACTTCGAGAGCGGCGACGTCCTCTGGACGTCGGAGGTGCACACCGGCCGGCCCGACTTCGACCGCCACCTGAAGAACACCTACGCCTCGTCGACGCCGGTGACCGACGGCGAGCGGGTCTACGCCTACTTCGGCAACGTCGGCGTCTACGCCCTCGACATGGAGGGCGCCATCGTCTGGGAGCGGCGCTTCGAGGCGGCGGACACGCGTCTCGGGTGGGGTCCCGCGGCCTCGCCGGTGCTGCACGACGGGACGCTCTACGTCGTCAACGACAACGACGAGCAGTCGTTCCTGGTGGCGCTCGACGCCGCGACCGGGGTGGAGCGCTGGCGGGACGACCGTGACGAGGGGACGAACTGGTCGACGCCCTTCGTCTGGGAGCACGAGGGCCGCACCGAGCTCGTGACCACCGGCAGCGACCTGGTGCGGTCGTACGACCTCGACGGCCGGGAGCTGTGGAGCTTCCGCGGGATGAACTCCATCTCGATCCCGCAGCCGTTCGCCGCCCACGGCCTGCTCTACGTCATGTCCGGCTACGTCGGCGACGCGGTGCGGCCGGTCTACGCCATCCGCCCGGGCGCCGAGGGCGACATTACCCTGCCGGACGGGGCGACCGGCAGCGACCACGTGGTCTGGTATCAGGACGCGGCCGGGCCGTACCATCCGACCCCGCTGGTCTACGGCGACTACTACTTCACGCTGCTCGACCGCGGGTTCTTCACCGTCCACGACGCGCACACCGGCGAGGAGCTGTACTTCACCGAGCAGCAGATCCAGACGCAGGAGGTGCGCCGCCGGGTGGCGCGCGGAGCGACCGGCTTCACGTCGTCGCCGTGGGCCTACAACGGGATGGTCTTCGTGCTGAGCGAGGACGGCGACACCTACGTGCTCGACAGCAACGACCGCTTCCGGCTGGTCGCCACCAACGCGCTGGAGGAGGTGGCCATGTCGACGCCGGCGATCGTGCGCGGGAGCCTGATCGTCCGCACCCGGTCGCACCTGTGGAAGCTGAGCGATCTCTCGGAATCGAGGTAGCCCGGTCACGGCCGGCGATGCGCTATGATGCTGGATTACCAGTGGTAGAGATTCCTCCGGCGGGATCGGGGGCGCCTCGGCACGCGATGAGACGGGCTGCGCTTGCGGCCGCCGTCGCGGTGACCGTCGCGTTGGGCGGGGCCGACCCCGCGGCGCAGCGGGCGTCGGAGCGGCGCGTGGCGAACCCGGGCGAGACGCAGTTCGAGCTCCAGTTGCTGCGGCCGTCGGGCGGTCCCGTGGTGCCGATCTTCGAGGGGTGGTACCGGAACCCCGACGGCACCTTCGAGCTGTCGTTCGGCTACTTCAACGTGAACACCGAGGAGACGCTGGAGATCCCGCTCGGCTCCGACAACTTCATCGAGCCGGCCGAGCTCGACGGGGGCCAGCCGACGGTGTTCGAGCCGGTGCCCGAGGGCGACCGGCGCCACTGGGGGGCCTTCACCGTGACGGTGCCGGCGGACTTCGGCGCCCGCGACGTGGTCTGGACGCTGCACGTGCGCGGGCAGACGCTCTCGGTGCCGGGGCGGCTCACCAGCCCCGCCTACGAGCTGGCCGGGTGGGAGTTTCCGGGACGGTCGAGCGTCTCGCCGCTGCTGCGCTGGGCGCCGGACGGGCCGGCCGGGCGCGGACCGCGGGGAATCATCGGCGAGGAGCGGCAGGCGACGGTCGGGGTGCCGCTCGACCTGGACGCGTGGGTGGCCCGCGACGCCGCTTCCCTCGACGACGAGCGGCCGATCAACGTCAAGTGGTTCAAGCACCAGGGGCCGGGCGAGGTGACGTTCGCCGAGCGGACCGCCGTCGTCGAGCCCGACGCCTGGGCGCAGAAGGAGGCGGCGGGGGCGAAGGTAACCACCGAGGTGACCTTCTCCGCACCCGGCGAGTACCTGCTGCGGGTGCTCGCGTTCAACGTGATCCGGGAGTTCGAGTTCCAGTGCTGCTGGACCAACGGCTTCGTGCCGTTGACGGTGGCGCCGTAATCGCCGGTCGGGGGAGAGAATCATGGCCAAGGTGGACAAGTTCTTCGGCGGCCGGCTGATCGTGGCGGCCGGTCTCGGACTGGCGCTAGCGCTGCTGCTGGCGGGTGCGGGCCCGGTCCTGGCGCAGTCCGGCGTCGCGGGCGCGGCCGGGGCGGCCGACACGGCGCCCACGTTCAGCCGCGATGTCGCGCCGATCCTGCAGCGCTCGTGTCAGCAGTGCCACCAGCCGACCGGCATCGCGCCGATGTCGCTGCTCACCTGGCGGGACGCGCGTCCCTGGGCGCGCAGCATCCGGGACCGGGTGGAGCGGCGCCTCATGCCCCCCTGGCACCTCGACACGACGGTGGGCATCCAGGACTACAAGAACGACATCTCGCTGACCGAGGACGAGATCGACACCGTCGTCCGCTGGGTGGACGCGGGCGCGCCGCAGGGCGACCCGGCCGATCTGCCCCCGCCGCTGGAGTTCCCCCGCGCCGACGCCTGGGAGGTGGAGGCGATCCTCGGCCGGCCGCCCGACCTGATCGTGCGCTCGACGCCGTATCACGTGGTCGCCAACGGGCAGGACCAGTGGTGGTCGCCGCGGATCGAGTTCGAGGGCTTCGACGTGCCCCGCTACATTCGAGCGGCCGAGTTCAAGCCGTCCTACCCGCTGGGCATCAAGGTCACGCACCACGGGCACGCCACCCTGCGGACGGCGGCGGCCGAGGGCGAAGACCCGCCGCGGACGCATCTGGTCGGCATGGGCATCGGCAAGCGCTACGACGTGCTGCCCGAGGGAGTCGGCAAGCTGCTGCCGCCGGGCCCGGGCACGGTCAACTTCAGCCTCCACTACTTCCCGATGGGCGAGGAGGTGACCGAGGTGGCCGACGTCGGCGTGTGGCTCTATCCCGAGGGCGAGGAGCCGGACATCGTGACCCAGGGAGAGCGGCAGTTCTACGTCGACGGCACCCATCGCGAGCGCCTGCGCGCCAGCGACATCCTCATCCCGCCGCACGGGCACCTGGTGCTCGAGGACCAGTACGTGATGGAGCAGCCGGCGCTGATCCAGAGCTTCCGGCCCCACATGCACATGCGGGGCACCGAGATGTCGATGGCGGTGCTCTATCCGGACGGCCGCCGCGAGCTGCTCAGCAGCGTCAACCGCTACGACCACAACTGGCAGATCGCCTACGTCTACGACGACGACGCGCAGCCGCTGCTGCCCAGGGGCTCGGTCGTGATGCTGCGCGCGAAGTGGGACAACACGGCCGCGAACCGCATCAATCCCGACCCGGACCAGTGGGTGGTGTTCGGCGCGCGGGGCGTCGACGAGATGTCCCACGCGTGGATCGGCATCACCTATCTGGAGAACGCCGAGTACGAGGAGCTGGCCGCGGCCCGCGCGGCGGCCGTCGGCGCCACCGACGAGTCGCAGTAGGCAGGGTCGACATCGAAGCGCAGGAAGTCGGCAAGCGCGCACCCGAAGCCGTAGCGCTCGGTTTCCCGGTCGGCTTCCGGCCGGCGTTACGGCTTGCCGCACGGCGCTTCCGAGGCAGCAGCTCGCTGGCGGGAGCGTTCCTGGGTCGCATGAGGTGGCGGACGGTCGGCATCGTCGCCCTCGGTGTTCTGCCGGCTGCCGCGTCCGTAGCGGCCCAGCCTCCGCTGGTCCTGGGGGGCCAGCCTGCCGCGGCGCCCTCCCTCGCGGCGGTCGCCACCCAGGAGGCTCCCCTCCTGGATGGCGTGGTTCTGGGCGATCCGGTCTGGGACGGGGCGGCGCCCGCCACGGATTTCCGGCAGACCCAACCCGATGAGGGGGCGCCTGCCTCCGAGCGCACCGAGGTCCGCCTCGTCTTCACCGAGAGCACGCTGTATGTCGGCGTGGTCTGCTACGACCGCAACCCGGGGTCGATCGCGATTGCCGACAGCCGGCGGGACGCGTCGCTCGACGACGGCGACAGCGTCCAGTTCATTCTCGACACCTTCCTCGACCGCCAGAGCGGCTTCGTCTTCGGTACCAGCCCGGCGGGGCAGGAGTACGACGGGCAGGTAGTGAACGCCGGCGAAGGCCGCCTCGGGCGCAGCACGACCACATCGAGCGGCTCCGGCGCGGGGTTCAACGGCAACTGGGACGGCGTCTGGGACGTGCGCACGTCGCTGTCGGACAGCGGCTGGAGCGCCGAGTTCGCCATTCCGTTCCGCACCCTGAGCTATCCGGCCCGCGCGGTGCAGACCTGGGGCATGAACGTCCAGCGGAACATCCGCCGCCGCAACGAGATCGTCTACTGGGCGCCGCTGCCCCGGCAGTACAACCTGCTGCGGCTGTCGATGGCGGGACAGGTGTCCCGGATCCGGCCGCCGTCGCTGGGTCGCGACCTCAAGATCGTCCCCTACGTCGCCGGCGACCTGACGCACAGCGACGAGCGCCGCAAGACCACCACGCTGGGCGACGCCGGCGTCGATCTGAAGTACAACGTCAGCCCCGCCCTGACGCTCGATCTCACCTACAACACCGACTTCGCGCAGGTCGAGGTGGACCAGCAGCAGATCAACCTGGATCGCTTCAACCTGTTCTTTCCCGAGAAGAGGCCGTTCTTTCTCGAGAACGCCGGCGTCTTTTCCGTGAGCAGCGTCCGGCAGGTGGCCGGCGGCAATCCGGGCCAGACGGAGCTGTTCTTCAGCCGCCGCATCGGCATCGGCCCGGGCGGGCGGGAGATTCCGATCCTCGGGGGCGCCCGGCTGTCGGGCAAGGTCTCCGATGCGGTATCGGTCGGCCTGCTCAACATGCAGACCGAGGGGGCGGCGGGTGTCGCGCCCGCGAACAACTTCACGGTGGCGCGGGCGTCTCGCGACCTGCCGAACAGCTCGCAGGTCGGCGCGATCTTCGTGAACCGGCAGGCGACCGGCGCGCTGGCCGGGAGCCGCGACTTCAATCGCACCTACGGAGTGGACGGGCGGGTGGGGCTGGGGCAGAACAGCCAGATAGCCGGGTTCGCGGCGGCCACCGAGACACCCGGGCTCGAGGGCAGCGACCACGCCTACAACGTCGCCTGGGACCACAACTCCGAGCGCTGGCGTTTCACGCTGGGCTACGTCGAGGTGGCCGACAACTTCAACCCGGAAGTAGGGTTCCTGCGCCGCAAGGGCTTCCGCAACCTCGACTCCGGCTTCTCCTTCATCACGCGGCCGAGGGGCATCTCCTGGCTGCACCAGGTACGGCCGCACGCCACCTTCAACCGGTTCTGGAACTTCAACGGGTTTCAGGAGAGCTCGTTCCTGCACATCGACAACGACCTCGAGTTCGCCGACAGCTCGCTCGTCAAGACGGCCTGGAACGTGACGGGCGAGGGAGTGACCGAGCCTTTCGAGATCTCGAAAGGCGTGATTGTGCCGGTCGGCGTCTACGACCACCACGAGGCGCAGCTCGCCTACGAGTCGAACCGCGGCGCCCCGGTCAGCCTCGGCGTGCGGGCCCGCATCGGGGGATTCTTCGGAGGCCACCGCGCCACGGTGGGACCGACCCTGAGCGTGCGCACCGGCGACCGCTTCAACGCTTCCCTGCAGTGGAGCCGGAACGACGTCGATCTGCCGGGCGGCCAGTTCATCGCCAACCTGACCAGCGCCCGGGTCGCCATCAACTTCTCGCCCCGCCGCTTCTTCATGGCCCTCGTGCAGTACAACGACGCCGCCGACCTCTGGTCGGCCAACCTGCGGGTGGGGCTGCTCGGGCAGGCCAACACCGGGCTCTTCCTCGTCTACAACGACACCCGCGGCCTGCACGACGCGATACCCTTCGGCGGCGGCCGGAGCCTCATCCTGAAGTTCAGCCGGCTGTTCGACATGGCCGATTGAAGGCGTCCCGCCGCCGGCCGATGTTACAGTCAGTGCTCGACCGTGGCCGGCCGTCCGCGGCGAAACCGCGCGTTGCACGAAGACCAGCGAGGCGCCGAGCGCGGCCTGCGTTGCGAGCGACCGGACGACGCGATCCGTTGACAGCACGAGGAGGCGACAGCCCATGCGGAACCCGATGCCCTCTGCGTTGACCATCGGTATCCTGGCCGCGGCGATGCTGGCGGCAGCCGCCGCGTCCGCGCCCGCGCAGCTCCAGGACCAGACCCGGGTGGCGCCGACCAACGACCTGCCCAATCCCTACGCCCGCGTGCACCCGTGGGGCGAGCTGCCGGATCCTTACGTGGCGGGCGCCTACGACGAGCGGGCCTCGTTCATGGGCGCCGCCGAGGGACCGGACGGCAACATCTACCTGCTGAGCCGCTGCCTGCAGAACTCCTGCACCGGGCGCAGCGAGCCGGCGCTGCTGAAGCTCGACCCCTCGGGCCGGCTGCTCCTGAGCTGGGGCTCGGGGATGTTCGACTTCCCGCACGGCTTCGACGTCGACGGTGAGGGCAACGTCTGGGTGGCCGACCAGCGCGGGCACCAGGTGGTGAAGTTCGATGCCGAGGGCAACCACCTGCTGACCATCGGCGAGCGGGGCACGGCGGGAGACCCGCCGCTGGTCAACGAGCCTACCGGCGTCGTGGTCGCCCCGAGCGGCGAGATCTTCCTCACCGAGGGGCACAGCTTCGCCGGCGGCGCCAACCGGGTGACCAAGTACGCGGCCGACGGCACGTTCCTGATGTCGTGGGGCGAGACCGGCTCGGGACCCGGCGAGTTCAATGTGCCGCACACGATCGCGCTCGACTCGCAGGGCCGCCTGTTCGTGGGCGACCGGGCCAACAACCGGATCCAGATCTTCGACCAGCAGGGGACGCTGCTCGACGTCTGGTACCAGTTCGGACGTCCGAGCGGCATCGCCATCGGCGCCGACGATCGGATCTACGTGGCCGACTCCGAGTCCTGGGGCACCGACAACCCGGGCTGGAAGAAGGGGATCCGGGTCGGGAGCGCGCGCGACGGCTCGGTGCAGTACCTCATCGAGGACCTCGAGCCGACCGCCATCGAGCACAGCGGCGCCGAGGGCGTGGGCGTCGACTCGGCCGGCAACGTCTACGGGGGCGTCGTCCGGCGCCGGATGATCGAGAAGCACGCGCCGAACGGCGAGGCCACCGCGCTCCCCGGCGGGAACGCGCCCGCGCACGTGGGGCACGTCGCCTACGGCTTCCCCGGCGCGCCGGAAGGACGGAGCCTGGCCGCCACAGCCTCGGCCGAGATCGGCACGCTGGTGCTGCATGCCAACTTCGCGGCCGGCGACCTGAGCGACTACGGCGCCATGCGGCGGCACGCGGGGCACGTGGTCCACCTGTTGGAGCCGGCCGAGGGGGCGTCGGGCCCCGGTCTCGGGTTCGGCGTGATCCCCGCCGTCGAGGCGCTCGTCAGCCACCTGGAGCGGGCGGCCGGCGAGGACGGCGCCTCCGACAACCTCCGGACTCACGCCGGACATGTTTCCGCGATCGCGGCCGGTGTGCTCGCCAACGCGCGCGACGCCGCGGGGCTTGCCCGGCAGCTCGCCGAGGCTGTCTCGATCCGGCGCGCGTCGCCGCTCGTGGCCCGCGTGCGCGCCCTGGCCTACCAGATCGCCGAAGGCTTCGACGTGGACGGCGACGGGCGGATGTCGTTCGACGGCGAGGCGGGCATGCAGCAGCTCGAGGCGCACCTGTACCTGCTGCTGGAAGGCGAGTCGCTCCCCCGCGAGTTGCGGTAACCCTGAGTCTGCGGTACCGAGATCTCGTGGCGCGACACTGTTGGCGCTCGTAGGGGAGTTTTGGTACGCTCAGTCAAGGGTGGCGATGCAGAGGAGGACTTCAGAGGACTTGAAACGCTGGGAAGCCGAGGAGGTTTCGCGTGCGGACCGGAGGGTGCGACGGGCGCCCCGCTACGGTGCGTCCTGAATAGCTTTGTTGCATTCGGACCACGTCGACGGAACTCTGAGCCGCTGCATTCGGGTCGATTCTGTGGTACCTGGAGCCGAAGCCGTCCGGTGAGCTACGATTGGGAGTCACATGGCGCAGCCGAGGTTCCTCAACCGTCCACCCATCGTTGAAGCTCTTGTCGACCTGCGAGCATCCTTCCCTAGCGAGCCCGAGATGTTCAGCGCTCTCGCCGATGAGTTGAAGGATGAGTTTCCGATCAAGGAGCATCGGCGTGATTTTGAGGCGACGATCGAGATCAAGGACGGTAAGCTCGTTTCGAAGCGCGTCGATTCTTCAGCATTCGGAGGTGTTCGGGTAGCCAATGTGGATCACACGGTCTACGTGCAATTCCGACCCGACGGCTTCACCTTGAACAACCGAAAGACCTACATGGGCGGCGACCAGCTCATCGATAAGGCGCTGATGCTGTGGGAGATGCTGATCGAACGGGCAACGCCTAAACTCGTGTCACGCGTAGCGCTGCGCTATATAAACCGATTGGAACTACCTCTTCAGGACGGTGACCAATTCACACGGTTCCTCACGTCTCCCCCAGACCTACCCGAGGGTGCTCCCCAAGCCGTCAGTCAATTCCTTTCACGCGTCGTGGCACACGATGAGCAGCGAGAGGCAACAGCGGTGGTAGTCCAACAGCTCAAGCCGAAGAAAGAAGGGCAACTGATCGCGATCACCGTTGACGTAGATGTGTTTCGGATGGGTGGCTTTCCCGTTGATGTGGCTGTCTTGGTGAAGTCGTTGGAATCCCTTAGAGCATTGAAGAACGAGACGTTCTTCTCATTGCTTACGGATGAAGCCGTGAGTCTCTACGAATGAATTTCGCTGCTACGCTACCGTGGCCTATGTGCCTTCCGGAGGATCGATCTCTCGGAACCGAGGCCGAGGACCTGCGAGAGTCCTTGGAAGAGGCCACTGCACCCGCGAGTGCGGAGAGGGCGAGCGAGATTGTCTCCTGCCTTCTTGGGGCCGTTGAGAGAGCCGAGGGCAGCGATGGCGTAACGGTATCCTTCAGCACTTTCGGAAAGACGTTGGAATTCATGATGTCGCTTCCTGCCGAATTGCCACTCCCCGTCGTCGTTGTCGAGACGGAGGACGAGATCGGGTTGGATTGGGACGAAGATCATCGGAGAGTCGTGAGCCTTACTGTCTACGATTCCGACGAGATCGGTTTCTCGGCACTGTTCGGACGAGAACCCCTTTACGGAAGGGTTGAGCGCGTTGATGGACTTCCTGAGACGCTTCGCTACATTCTGGCGAGGTTGTATCCGTCAGCAGAACTCGGTTAACGGTCCTCAGACGACGGAGTCGATACCTGATCCGTACGCCGACGGTCCGGTCAGTGACAGTGAACGTCTGTCGCGATTCATCTTCGATGACTCCGCATTCACGGCTTCGACTGGACGAATCAACTTTCGGGAGTTTCTGCCTCCGAAGAAGGGGAAGCACAAGGACGAGTTTTCGGTCATGAGGACGGAAAAGCTAGCCGATCCGGCCGTCTGGACGCTCGGGGACGAGACTCTCGCCGAGCGCGACGGGCGTAGTATTCGAGCTCGTGGAGACTTCGACGCCTCGGTCGTGAGAAGCAGTCGAGCCGGGGATTGGCGGCTCGATGTTCAGCCGTCTGTGCCGCCATTCAGGCATGCCCATATACTTGGGTGGCCTCCAGTGAGTGAGGTTGACGCGCGAAAGAGTCTCGCGCAGCAATTGCGGCGAGACGCGCAACTTGTCGTCCGCTAACCGCGCTACCTGTCAGTTGCGAGGCACTCGGGTGCCTGCTACACCTTGCCACACTGAGCCCTGAGGGAGGCTTACCGTCGGCTCGATTATGCAACCGTTGAGTAGCGCCCTCGGATTGCGCTTCAAGGGGATGGCAGTGCGGTCAGGCGGGTCGATTTGGAAGACCCCTCCCGGGTCCCCCGGGCCCTCAAAAAAGAGGGCCTACCGATCGAGGACCCCGGCAACGATCAACCCGCCGAGGGGCGTCCCACGCTCGGCCTCGGCTGGCGGAGCGGAACCTCGGCCAGGATCAACCCGCCGAGGGGCGTCCCGCGCTCGGCCTCGGCTGGCCGAGCGGTACCTCGGCAACGATCAACCCGCCGAGGGGCGTCCCACGCTCGGCCTCGCCGCCGAACGCCTCGAAGCTCCGGAGCTTCAGGCCGCGGGCTTCGATGAACTCCCTTGCCCGCTCACGCGCGGGGGCGGCGGTCGAGATGCCGAAGTGCCAGCTCTCGCCGTAGAACGCCCTCATGGCGTACTTCGCGTAGCTTCCCAGCACCACGAAGGGCGTCCGGCCGAACACCAGCTCCCGGCTGAGGAAATCGATGGCGATGCGAGATCCGGGCGCGAGTCCCTCCACGGCGCTCAGCGTCCTGTCGACGGCCGCGTCGTCGAGATACATCGTCACGCCTTCCCACAGGATGAAGGCCGGCGCGTCCGGATCGAACCCGTGTTCGGTCAGCGACTCCAGCCAGGACTGCTGGTTGAAGTCGGTCGGCGCGAAGACGACGTGGCCGCGGTCGATGCCGGCGGCTCCCAGCGCCTCGACCTTGGCCGCTTGCGTCGGCGGCTCGTCGACCTCGAAACAGCGCATTGCCTCGCCGCTGTCCCGCCCGCCCGGCGCGCGCAGATCCGCTCCGCCCGGCAACGGTCCGTAGGAGCGCGTGTCCCAGCCCGCGCCGAGCACC
Source organism: Vicinamibacterales bacterium (assembly GCA_963662835.3). Classification (GTDB taxonomy): domain Bacteria; phylum Acidobacteriota; class Vicinamibacteria; order Vicinamibacterales; family UBA8438; genus WTFV01. Next base: position 1,094,892 of record CAXXVU020000002.1, on the reverse strand, counting down.
ACGAACTGCCGGATCGGACTGTCCGTGGCGGCGGCGGCGGCGACGGCGCCGTCGAAGAAGTGCGTGCGATGACTGATGAAGGTCATCATCGTCGACGGCCGCGGGCCGGGGTACGCGAGGAACGAGCCCCGGAAGCCGCTCCACCGCGCCGCCAGGACCAGGGTGTTCACCAGCAGCCGCAGGACCAGGGGCGACAGCGCGGGCAGGTGCGGCGCGATCCTTTCGGCTGCCTCGTCGTTGCGGCTCGCGGTGTGGTGGAGCAGCAGCCGTGCCATGTAGGGCTCGTAGGCCGTCCCCGAGATGCCGCGCGGCATGTTCACGAACCGGACGCGGAAGGTGTAGACCAGCGATCCGATGAGCTGGACGGGGAAGAGCACGATCTCCAGTAGGGCGAAGAGCAGGACTCTCACCGGCCGCTCTCCGGAACGCACGCGTCCGCCGTGCCGTGAATCACCAAGCCTGAATGCTGCCGGATCGTCATGAGGCTCTCCCGGGTCGGTAGGTCGGAAGGTTTCCATCCCCCGGACGCTGCATCCGCAGCGGGCGGCGGTCGTCGGACCGATCCCAGGCTCAGGATGACGCCTCGGGTGAGAGCAGCGTCACCGCCGGAAAATAAGTCTGAAACCGTCGGGCATCTCTCGTGATGAGTGTCAAGCCGTCAGTCTCCGCGTGGGCCCCGATGTAGAAGTCGGGCAGGGGCGCCGACCGGACTCCGCCAGCACTCCGGTACCTGTGGTACGCCCTCGCTGCTCCGAATGCCGCCCTGTACGGCAACTGAAGGCGATCGAGCATCAGGGCTTCGAGTTGATGGTCCAGCGTCTCGGCGACATCGAACGCGAGCGATACCTCCGCGTAGATGATGGGATTGATGCCAAGCGGCCCGGCGACAAGCGCCTCGCGGAGGGCGCTTTCAGACCACGGGCGCCACTGCGGATCGTCCGTGAAGACGTCAAGCAGAACGTTGGTGTCGACCAGGAACAACTCAGTCGTCCCCGCGGGTGAGGCGCATGATGTCGTCCGTCCGCACACCTCGTACAGCGACTCCGCGAGCCCGGCGAAGACGGTCCTCCATGAGCGCGCGCTTGCTCAGTACCGGCCGTATGGTCACGCCGCCATCGGCCTCCGCGAAGCTCACGTCAGTGTGAGGCAGCAGCCCGAACTTGAGCCGGAAGCGCTGCGGGATCGTCACCTGCCCCTTGGTGGTTATTCGCATGGTCGGAGTATTACTGTATCAGGTATTACCCCGGTGTGCATGCGATGGTCCGATGAAGGTCATCAGCGCCGGCGGCCGCGGGCCCAGGGTACACGAGGAAGAACCCCTGCCCGGTGTGACACCTGGATCAGCAGCCCGTGGTGGAACCCCGCGTCGCACCGAGAGCGACGAGGCGCCCGCCTGACAAGGCGTGAGAAGGGCGCATATTGGGCATATGTAACCGACGAACAACGCAGTCAGGCGGGATGCATCGCCGCTCGAATGCAGCGGGGACTTTCGCCACGGGCTGTCAGGCGGTCCGCCCCTCGAGGAAGCGCAGCAGACCAACCTGGGCACGAGCGTACCCTATGATCCGACAATAGCCCCGCGCTCTATCGCTCCCCTGCGAGCTGCGGTAGAGCCTCGGAGAAGGACGAGTCGAGGAGGATGAAAATGACCAGACGGATGACCGGCGCGGCGTGGTGCATCGGAGTCGTCGCCGCCTGCCTGGCCGCGGCGGCCCCCGCGGCGGCGCAGCAGAGCTGGGTGGAGCGCGCCGTGCACAACTTCGGCGAGCCGATCAACACGCTGTGGGCCGAGGGCGAGCTGTCGTTCGCGGCCGACGGCACGATGGTCTATTGCAGCGCCCGGGAGGATCTCGGCGCGGCGCCCGGCGACCCCAAGGACCTCTACATCGCGACGTTCGATGCCGAGACCGGACGCTGGAACACGCCGATCAACATGGGACAGCCGGTCAATTCCGCCCCCGCCACCGACGCCGACCCGCTGCGGCTCGGCGACGACCGGGAACCGTGGATCACCGCCGACGGCAACACCATCTACTTCAAGTCGGACCGGTTGGCGACCAGCGAACCCCGCAACGCCAGCGACCTGTTCGTCACCCGGAAGGTGAACGGAGTGTGGACCACGCCGGAGCTGCTTCCCTATCCGATCAGCACGGACGCCGGCAACGAGCACTGCCCGGCCATCCTCAACGACGGCGAGACGCTGTGCTTCGCCTCGCGGCGGGAGGGCGGCTACGGCGGGTCGGACATCTGGTGCTCGCGGCAGGACGCCGACGGCGTCTGGCAGGACCCGGTGAACCAGGGGCCCAACATCAACACCGCGGCCGAGGAGTTCCACTTCTCGCAGGACGCCGCCGGCCGGGTCTACTTCACCTCGAGCCGCCCCGGCGGACAGGGCGGCATGGACATCTGGTCAGCGATGCAGACGGGACCCAACAGTTGGGCGCCGGCGGTGAACCTGGGACCCCAGGTGAACACGGCGGCAGCCGACATGTGTCCGGCCCTGCCGCCGGACGACACCACCTTCACCTGGTTCTCGTACCGCGAGGACAACAGCCTCGGCGGGATCGACATCTTCTGGACCCACAAGTCCAACTTGGCCACCGGGCCGGAGCGCTAGCCATCCTAGCCCGTGGTCGCCCGCGCGACGCCGGACAGCTCGCCGAGCCGCTCGCCGGTGCTGTCGCCGAACTGCTCTGCCGGCACGCCCAGCAGGTTGAGCAGCGTCAACTGCAGGTTCGTCAGCCGCTGGGTGCGGCGCGGATACCTGAGATGGCGGCCGCCCTCGATGCGTCCGCCCGCCCCGCCGGCCAGCAACAGCGGGAGGTTCCGGGAATCGTGCCGGTTCCCCTCGCTGAGGGCGCTGCCGTACAGGATGACGGCGTTGTCGAGCACCGAACCCTGGCCGTCGTCGGTCGCCGCCAGCTTGTCGAGAAAATAGCCGAGCAGGCTGACGTGGTAGGCGTTGATGCGCTGCAGGGAGGCGATCTTCTTCGGGTCGCCGCCGTGGTGCGAAATCGGGTGGTGCGAGTCCGAGACGCCGATCTGCGGGTACGTCGCACCGCTCTGCTCGCGGCCGATCTGGAACGTGATGACGCGCGTCGAATCGGTCTGGAACGCGAGCACCTGCATGTCGAACATCAGCCGCGCGTGCTCATCGTAGTCGACCGGGATGCCGGCCGGCGAGTCGACCAGCGGCAGCTTCCGGCCGTTCGCCTCGGCGTTCTGGATGCGCCGCTCGATCTCGCGCACCGAGTCGACGTACTCGTCGAGCTTCCGCTGGTCGCGGCGCCCAACCTCGCCGTGCAGGTCGCGGACCTTGTCGAGCACCGAGTCGAGGATGCTGTTCTGCCGGCGCAGGCGGGCGCTCCGCGCGGCCGGATCCGTGCTGCCGATGTCGCCGAACAGGCGCTCGAAGACCACGCGCGGGTTCGGCTCCACCGGCAGCGGCGTCGACGGGCCGGCCCACGCCAGGGTGTTCTGGTAGGCGCAATTGAAGCCGACGCCGCACGTGCCGACGCCGTTGACGGTGTCGGCGCCCTCCAGGCCCAGCTCCAGCGACGGCAGCGGCGTGTCCTGGCTGATCGTCTTGGCCAGGATCTGATCCATGGAGATGCCCAGGTCCAGGCTGGAGCTGCTCGTCGTCTGGAGCGGCTCGACCCCGGTCAGGAACGCGCCGGCCGGCTTGGCGTGCGATCCGGGGTTCCCGGTGCGCGAGCTGGCGCCCGTGTTGTCGAGCCCGCTCAGCACCAGCAGTTGCCGGCGATGGGCCTCGAGGGGCTTCAACGTCGGCGAAAGCTTGAAGGCGCTCCCCTCGGCGGCCGGCGTCCAGTCCTTCATGATGATCCCGTTCGGCACGTACACCGTGCAGAAACGGGAAACCCGCCGGGCCGGAGTCTTCGCCAGCGCGGTCAGCGCCGGCACCATTCCGTCGAGCAGCGGCAACGCGAGCGCCGCGCCCACGCCCCGGAGCACCGTCCGCCGGGGAATGGCCTTCTTGGCGATCATCATGATTCTGCCCTCCACATCGGGAAGCGATTGATCGCCATCATAGTCCCCTGCGGAGCACGTTCCAACCACTTTCGCGTCGAACGACCCACAGCCATCGAATCGCGCCACCGAGTGCCGCCGCCAGCGCTGCCAGGAGCAGCCCGCTCTTGAGCAGCGTGAAGACCGCCGCCACACTCGCCCAGGCGTCGCGATGGATAAGTTCTCGAAGACGTCTGCGGCGGTCGCTGCGATCGGCAGCAGGTAGACGGCCGTCCGCCATCGAAAACGCGCAGCAACGTGAGCGCAAGGAGCAGGCCGTACGCAACGGGGAAGATCAGGTCGATCGACACCTCGGTCCAGGCATAGACGGCCCTTGAACGCAGGTAGAGCAGATCGAGCGCTCCGAACAAGTCGGCGGCCTGCTCGGGCGTGTACCGCTGCCTGGTATCGAGCAGCTCGAGACCACCCAATCGAGCGTCTCGCCACTGAGAGCGCGCCACACAGACCAGGCCGACCAGCACCGCCGGGATGACCACGCGCTGCGTGGCTCACCACACAGCCAACGACTGCGTTGACATCGTGCCCGAACCTCCCTCTGCCGCGCCCCCGGTGTTCGAACGCTGGCCCGCTGACCACCACCGCCAAATGCGGGTCGACTACAATAGCCCTGAGACACGGGAGCCTTCTCCAACGGCCTCGCAGGCGCCAGGCGTACCGACAGCGGCCCCAAGACGGAGGTGACGTTCTTGATGACTCGCAACGCTCAACTCACCACGGACTGCAGCGCCGCGAAGGTCAGAGGGGGGGGTGCACCAACGCCGCCCGACCATCCACGAGTGGCTGCGCTCCGCCGCCGCACCTCGACGGCCTCTGGAACCTCGCCGAAGTTGACAACCCAATAGGGTGTGGCTCTTCTTCGTTGACCGTTTTTTCCCCTGTTCATAGGCATTTTCGCCCGCGGACGGTTCCTTTTCTGTTCATTTTCGCGGGGACAGAACTCCGGACAGCGCCCACCCGCCTCTTTCGGGCAGCCAGCCCGATCTAGTCGCGGCGCCTGGCGCGTCGGTCGGTTCCCTCCGGCGGGCCCCCTCTGGACATTTGCGGGGCGTTTTGCTACGGTCTCGTGGGAAGGGAGACGCTGCTGTGACGACCGTGGCGACGACGCGATTCTCCGGCCGTGCGTTCAGCGTGCAGGAGCTGACGCTGATCCGGGAGGTCGTGCGGGAGTGTTCGGGTCTGAGCCGGATGGAGCTGGCGCGCACGGTGTGCGAGTTGTTGCGGTGGCGGCGGCCGAACGGGCGGCTGAAGGCGCGGGAATGCCGGGAGTTCCTCGAGCGGCTCGACGCGGAGGATGCGCTGGAGCTGCCTGCCAAGCGCCGGGGCCGCGCACTCGGTTCGGTCACCCGGGTTCCCCGGACGGCGGCAGGGGAGCCAGGGCTCCCGCTGGTCGGCAGCGTGCGCGATGTCGAGCCGCTGGCGGTCGAGTTGGTGCGCGAGCCTGCCCAGCGCCTGCTGTTCCGGGAGCTGGTGGGACGCTACCACTACCTTGGGCACACGGTCCCGTTCGGCGCTCACCTGCGCTATCTGGTGTTTGCGTCGCGGCCTCAGGGGGCGGTGGTCGGCTGCCTGCAGTTCTCCAGTCCGGCGTGGCGCATGGCGGTCCGGGACCGCTGGGTCGGCTGGGATGATCGGACTCGGGCGCGGAATCTGCAGCACGTGGTCAACAACAGCCGCTTCCTGTTGCTGCCGTGGGTCGGGGTGAAGAACCTGGCCAGCGCCGTTCTGGCGCGCGGTCTCTCGCAGTTGGCGGTGGACTGGCCGCGCCGTTACCACGTCGAGCCCTGGCTGGTGGAAACGCTGGTGGATGCGCGCCGCCACCACGGGGGTTGCTACCGCGCCGCCAACTTTGTCGCGTTGGGCTCGACCAGCGGTCGCGGTCGCATGGACCGGCACGGTCGCCGTGCCGGTGAGGCGCCCAAGACGGTCCTGGTTTATCCTGTGGTCCGGAATGCGCAGCAGCGGTTGCGGGAGAGTTGAGCGATGCGAGCCGTTGTCCCCACTCCCCCCGCCCCGGCGCCGTATGCGGCGGCCGAGGCCGCCTTCGCCGAGGCCAAAGCCTACCTTTCTTCGCGCGAAGCACAACAGATGAGCGAGAGCAACCTCGAACGGGAGTTGCAGCGGCGGGGGCAGGAGCTGATGCGCAAGCTCCTGCAGGGGCACCTCGAGCAGCGCAGTCCGGGGGAGGCCGCCGGTCCGGTCACGGGGGCCGACGGTGTCGAGCGCTCGCAACGGCGCGTGCACGAACGCCGCATCGAGACGACCTTCGGCACCGTGGCGGTCGAGCGCGTGGGCTACGCGCGTCCCGGTCATGACAGTCTGCATCCGCTCGATGCCGCGCTGAACCTGCCGCCGGAGCGTTACTCGCTGGAGGTGCGCCGGCGGGTGGCCGAGGCGGCCGCCTCGCGGTCGTTCGACGAAGCGCTGTTCGACCTGTCTCGCAGTACCGGGGCCGAAGTGCCCAAGCGTCAGGCGGAGCAGTTGGTGGCTCGCGCGGCCGAAGACTTCGATGCCTTCTACGAGGGGCGCCGTGCGGCGGCGGGCGAGCCGCCCCCCGAGGGGTCGGTCGTCGTGCTCACCTTCGACGGCAAGGGTGTGGTGCTGCATCGCGACGACCTGCGCGAGGCGACGCGGCGGGCGGCCGAGAAGCGCCGGCAGCAACGGGAGCCGCTCTCCCTGTTCCAGCGCCTGAAGCCGGGCGAGAAGAAGAACGCCAAGCGCATGGCGACGGTGGCCGCCGTCTACACGACGGCGCCGTTGGTGCGCAGCCCCGAACAGTTCCTGCGGAGCCTGATGCCACGACAGCCGGGCGCGAAGCCCCCGCTCGTGCGGCCCCGCCCGGTGGCCAAGCGGGTCTGGGCGAGCCTCGAACGCGAGCCCTGGGAGGTGGTTGCCGAGGCGACGCTGGAAGCCGAGCGCCACGACCCCGAGCACGTCAAGAGCTGGGTCGTGCTCGTCGACGGCGCCGAGACGCAGCTCGACCTGGTGGAAGCGAGCGCCGCCGCCTACGGCGTGGACGTAACGGTGATACTCGACATCATCCACGTGGTCGAGTACGTCTGGAAGGCGGCGCACGTGTTCCATCGCGAGGGGAGCCCCGATGCAGCGCATTGGGCCTGGACGCGCGTGCAGAGCATTCTCGAGGGCAAGGCCAGCCGGGTGGCGGCGGCGATGCGGCGTGCCGCGACCGTCGCCGGCCTGTCGAAGGACACCCGCAAGCCGGTCGATACGTGCGCCGACTACCTGCAGAAGTACGCGCCGTATCTGCACTACGACCGCTACCTCGCGGCGGGCTATCCCATCGCCACCGGCGTCATCGAAGGGGCGTGCCGGTACCTGGTCCGCGACCGGATGGATTTGACCGGTGTCCGCTGGCGCTTGGTGGGAGCCGAGGCGGTCCTGAAGCTGCGGGCGCTACGAGCCAGCGGCGACTTCGATCCGTACTGGGACTTCCACGAAGCGCGCGAATACGAACGGAATCACGCCCAGCGATACGCTGCGCGGACAGCCCCGCCGGTCAGCGAGCCGCCCCCGCCGCCCTCTCCACCACGCCTTCGACGCGTCAAGTAGCTCTTGCCATGCCGCTCGCAGAAGCCCCCTGGGCCGTCGACGAAGAAGAGCCACACCCATCGTGTTTACCGCGAATGGGACGGCTGAGCGGGCAACGTGGCCTTCGAGCTTGCGGCGGAGAGCCGTTTGTCAGCCAGTGTTCTCATGCTTGTCGGCCAAAGGCCTCTCTTCGAGATAGCGGCTGATGTCAGCTCGAAGCCGTTCCAAATACTGAGGTATCTCATGGTCGAGACGGCGGCGAATCTCTTCCTGCTCGCTCTCGCGATTCTCGACAGACCAGCTCCAGAACTCGAGTAGTTCCCCACAATACTGGTCTACTCTGCTCTTGAGGTCATCGGTAAGAAAGACTGAGAGAGAGTCACAAGCGCGACGAAAGTCGTGCAATGGTGTAACATCTCGTCCTTGTCGACCAAAATACAGATGGAGACGAAGAAAGTCCAGATATGCATAGAAGGCGCCATACAGCTCGATCAGAGCTGTGGCACGCTTATCGTACCAAGAAGACCTCCGAAGAACACTCTCTTCCAGGCGTGCTCTTTCATTCGCAACTTGGAGCGCCAAGTCAATCTTGTACCGCTCCAAGCGACGGCTGATTCGGTAGTTCAGGATGAGCATGAGTACTGAGACCACGAACGTCGAGATAAGTTCGGGAGGCACCTTGCCAAGAACTTGAGCCCAGTCGTCCATACCAGTGCTTACTTTCTCCGGCTAAAGAACAGTGACCGATATTGGGTTGGGTGTGGCTCTTCTTCGTCGACGGCCCAGGGGGCTTCTGCGAGCGGCATGGCAAGAGCTACTTGACGCGTCGAAGGCGTGGTGGAGAGGGCGGCGGGGGCGGCTCGCTGACCGGCGGGGCTGTCCGCGCAGCGTATCGCTGGGCGTGATTCCGTTCGTATTCGCGCGCTTCGTGGAAGTCCCAGTACGGATCGAAGTCGCCGCTGGCTCGTAGCGCCCGCAGCTTCAGGACCGCCTCGGCTCCCACCAAGCGCCAGCGGGCACCGGTCAAATCCATCCGGTCGCGGACCAGGTACCGGCACGCCCCTTCGATGACGCCGGTGGCGATGGGATAGCCCGCCGCGAGGTAGCGGTCGTAGTGCAGATACGGCGCGTACTTCTGCAGGTAGTCGGCGCACGTATCGACCGGCTTGCGGGTGTCCTTCGACAGGCCGGCGACGGTCGCGGCACGCCGCATCGCCGCCGCCACCCGGCTGGCCTTGCCCTCGAGAATGCTCTGCACGCGCGTCCAGGCCCAATGCGCTGCATCGGGGCTCCCCTCGCGATGGAACACGTGCGCCGCCTTCCAGACGTACTCGACCACGTGGATGATGTCGAGTATCACCGTTACGTCCACGCCGTAGGCGGCGGCGCTCGCTTCCACCAGGTCGAGCTGCGTCTCGGCGCCGTCGACGAGCACGACCCAGCTCTTGACGTGCTCGGGGTCGTGGCGCTCGGCTTCCAGCGTCGCCTCGGCAACCACCTCCCAGGGCTCGCGTTCGAGGCTCGCCCAGACCCGCTTGGCCACCGGGCGGGGCCGCACGAGCGGGGGCTTCGCGCCCGGCTGTCGTGGCATCAGGCTCCGCAGGAACTGTTCGGGGCTGCGCACCAACGGCGCCGTCGTGTAGACGGCGGCCACCGTCGCCATGCGCTTGGCGTTCTTCTTCTCGCCCGGCTTCAGGCGCTGGAACAGGGAGAGCGGCTCCCGTTGCTGCCGGCGCTTCTCGGCCGCCCGCCGCGTCGCCTCGCGCAGGTCGTCGCGATGCAGCACCACACCCTTGCCGTCGAAGGTGAGCACGACGACCGACCCCTCGGGGGGCGGCTCGCCCGCCGCCGCACGGCGCCCCTCGTAGAAGGCATCGAAGTCTTCGGCCGCGCGAGCCACCAACTGCTCCGCCTGACGCTTGGGCACTTCGGCCCCGGTACTGCGAGACAGGTCGAACAGCGCTTCGTCGAACGACCGCGAGGCGGCCGCCTCGGCCACCCGCCGGCGCACCTCCAGCGAGTAACGCTCCGGCGGCAGGTTCAGCGCGGCATCGAGCGGATGCAGACTGTCATGACCGGGACGCGCGTAGCCCACGCGCTCGACCGCCACGGTGCCGAAGGTCGTCTCGATGCGGCGTTCGTGCACGCGCCGTTGCGAGCGCTCGACACCGTCGGCCCCCGTGACCGGACCGGCGGCCTCCCCCGGACTGCGCTGCTCGAGGTGCCCCTGCAGGAGCTTGCGCATCAGCTCCTGCCCCCGCCGCTGCAACTCCCGTTCGAGGTTGCTCTCGCTCATCTGTTGTGCTTCGCGCGAAGAAAGGTAGGCTTTGGCCTCGGCGAAGGCGGCCTCGGCCGCCGCATACGGCGCCGGGGCGGGGGGAGTGGGGACAACGGCTCGCATCGCTCAACTCTCCCGCAACCGCTGCTGCGCATTCCGGACCACAGGATAAACCAGGACCGTCTTGGGCGCCTCACCGGCACGGCGACCGTGCCGGTCCATGCGACCGCGACCGCTGGTCGAGCCCAACGCGACAAAGTTGGCGGCGCGGTAGCAACCCCCGTGGTGGCGGCGCGCATCCACCAGCGTTTCCACCAGCCAGGGCTCGACGTGGTAACGGCGCGGCCAGTCCACCGCCAACTGCGAGAGACCGCGCGCCAGAACGGCGCTGGCCAGGTTCTTCACCCCGACCCACGGCAGCAACAGGAAGCGGCTGTTGTTGACCACGTGCTGCAGATTCCGCGCCCGAGTCCGATCATCCCAGCCGACCCAGCGGTCCCGGACCGCCATGCGCCACGCCGGACTGGAGAACTGCAGGCAGCCGACCACCGCCCCCTGAGGCCGCGACGCAAACACCAGATAGCGCAGGTGAGCGCCGAACGGGACCGTGTGCCCAAGGTAGTGGTAGCGTCCCACCAGCTCCCGGAACAGCAGGCGCTGGGCAGGCTCGCGCACCAACTCGACCGCCAGCGGCTCGACATCGCGCACGCTGCCGACCAGCGGGAGCCCTGGCTCCCCTGCCGCCGTCCGGGGAACCCGGGTGACCGAACCGAGTGCGCGGCCCCGGCGCTTGGCAGGCAGCTCCAGCGCATCCTCCGCGTCGAGCCGCTCGAGGAACTCCCGGCATTCCCGCGCCTTCAGCCGCCCGTTCGGCCGCCGCCACCGCAACAACTCGCACACCGTGCGCGCCAGCTCCATCCGGCTCAGACCCGAACACTCCCGCACGACCTCCCGGATCAGCGTCAGCTCCTGCACGCTGAACGCACGGCCGGAGAATCGCGTCGTCGCCACGGTCGTCACAGCAGCGTCTCCCTTCCCACGAGACCGTAGCAAAACGCCCCGCAAATGTCCAGAGGGGGCCCGCCGGAGGGAACCGACCGACGCGCCAGGCGCCGCGACTAGATCGGGCTGGCTGCCCGAAAGAGGCGGGTGGGCGCTGTCCGGAGTTCTGTCCCCGCGAAAATGAACAGAAAAGGAACCGTCCGCGGGCGAAAATGCCTATGAACAGGGGAAAAAACGGTCAACGAAGAAGAGCCACACCCAAACACGATGGACTCCTCGTGCCCCGCCACTGCGGACGATTCCGGGCACGTCCTTACGCGGATCGTCGCACCGTCCACAGCCATCGAATCGCGCCGCCGACCGCCGCGGCCAGCGTCGCCAGGAGCAGCCCGCTCTTCAGCAGGGTGAAGAGCGCGGCCACGCTCGTCCAGAACGACGGGGCGCCGCCGTATGTAGAGGCCAGCAATGCGATGGAGAGGTTCTCGGAGACGTCCGCTGCGGCCCCCGCGATCGGCAGCAGGTAGAACGGCCGTCCGTCTCCGAAGAGCCGGAGCAGCAGGAGCGCGAAAAGCAGGCCATAGGCGACCGGGAAGACCATGTCGATCGACACCTCGGTCCAGGCATAGACGGCCCTTGCGCGCGGGTCGAGCCGATCGAGGGCCCCGAACAGGGAGGCGGCCTGCTCGGGGGTGTACCACTGCCTGGTGTCGAGCAGTTCGAGACCACCCAATCGGGCGTCTCGCCACTGGAAACCCGCCACACAGAGCAACGCGACCAGCGTCGTCGGGATGACCACGCGCCGCGTGGCGAGCCGTTGCAGTCCACGACGAATCCGGTCGTGCAAGTTCACCGGTTCGTCAGCCATCGGTCCGGTCTTCTCGTCGATCCCAGGACTGCTCCCGATACGGTCCGCCGGCCTCGGATCGAGCGGCGTGAACCATCACTGGTGCTCGGCCAGATAGGCCCGTGACGCCGCCTCGTCCATCAGCGGCACCACCCTGTCGGGGTCGACCCGCACCATCAGGTAGGTGATGTGGTCGTCGATCTTCGTGAACTGGTGCCCGGTGCCGGCGGGAATCACGAAGACATCTCCGGCCGTCAGCTCGTGCGTCTCCGCGTCCTCGATGTCGTCCGAGTTGGCGCCGGGACCGTTCAGGAACTGCACGGCGTAGTTGTCCGACGGGCGAGGCCGGCGACCGACCAGGGACGGACCGGTGCGGTTGGTGCCGGACCCGGACAGCACGACATAGACCTCGGTGACCAGGCTGTGGGAGGCGACCGAGGTCGGCCTCGGCTCGGCGAGCGCGCCGCGATGGGCCACCGCGACCTGAACGTTGCTCCTCCCGACGTCGAGGGAGCGCACCTGCTGGTCGACCTTGCCCTGGGTCCGCCCGACGTCGACGTAATGGTCGATCTCCCCGGCGGAGATGTAGGTGGCCGGGCAGCCGGGACACGACGGCTCGACGTACTGCGCCGAGACCCGGCCCAGCAGGAACGCCGCCGCCAGCGCCAACGCCACGAATGCCAACCTTCTCATCGATTTCTCCTCCCTCACTGCCGATAGCCGATTCCGTTTCGGGATGACCGGCCCGCGAGCGGACTGCGCCAGCGCCCGTTCCGCTCAGCCGAGACACCCTGCACGACCGCTGCTTCCCTCACGCGACAACGGGAACGCTAGCCCGGGTCGGGCGAGGCCGGCAAACCGGAATCCACGTGGCCAGCCCGGGGCCGCTCCGAACGGGCGAGGTAATGGTTTCTGCAGATTCTCTGAACGTGGCTGATTCGGAGAGTGTCCGGCCCGGCCCCCCTGCGTGACGACTCCTCGTCGGCCCCCGTCGAGTGCGCTTCTCGCCCCATTGCGTTGCGGAACTGTTCGGTGTGTGGCGAACTGAAGCAGGAGGTCCGAAATGCCACAGATCCGCGTCACGGACGAGGCGTACGAACGGTTGAGGCAGTTGGCGGCGAAGATGAAATTCGGCCGTCGCGGGATCGGGCAGGTGATTGAACTGCTCTCGCGGGCGACGCCACAGGACGTTGTCGACATCATGCTGGGCAAGGATACTCACGCCCCGGGTGAAGTCGAAGATGGTGTGTCGCACACCCGCTGTGGGTTACAGGTGTACTCGGACGGGTCTGCGGTGGATGGTGGCCGCGTTGCAGCCTCCGACCGGCTCGGCGACGTGAGCTGTCTTCCCTGCCGCTCCAGCATGCAGGCAGGCTGAGGGCGCAGACAGAATGGCACTGATATTCAATCCCCGTCCTGGAACGCTGTTGATGTGCGACTTCGACACTGGCTTCAAGCCTCCAGAGATGACCAAGAAGCGACCGGTTGTGGTCATTTCGCCGCGACGACGTAGGTCGAGCAGCAAGCTCTGCACCGTCGTGCCGTTGAGCACCGCTGTTCCGATTCGGGTCGAACTGTTTCATCATCGGATGGATCCGCGCTCGGTCCCCGCAGAGCTCGGCACGCAGGAATCCTGGGCGAAGTGCGACATGCTGTACACCGTCTCTCTGGAGCGGCTGGACAGGGTGCCGATCAACGAGGAAGGCAGGCGGGTGTTCGTCGCGCCACGGGTGCTCGACGACGATCTGGAGGCGATCCGCCAGGGAGTCATGCACGCGCTGGGGCTTGACCCAGAGCCGCATCTGGAGACATGATGTGGATTGTCTCCCGATGAATCGGGCTTGCAAGACTACCCAGCGGGGGTAGCAGGCCCCGGTCGGCGATGACAAGCTGACCGGGGGTCACTCAACCGGGGGCTCTGCAAACCCTTTTGGGGGCGCAGGGCCCTTTGTCTTTCCTCCCAGCCGGTCAGAGTGCACCCGGAGCCGATCATGTCCAGCCCGACATCGAGGTCGGAGTCCGGTGGCGTCGCCGGCTGGAACGCGCCAGGTGCAAATCGTCACGGCCCTTCCGGCACGTAGATGATCTCCCCGCTCTCGAGTTGGTAGGCGACGCCGACCCGCCGGCCGCGGCGGCCCGCGGCGTCGTTCACGTCCTCGGCTCGGTAGCGGGTGATCTCGCCGGCCTCCTGCGTGATGATCTCCATCTCCGCCGTGCCGGGGTTCTTGACCATCGTGAAGTCCTCCTGCGTGAGGAACTCGGTCAACTGCCAGCGGCTGACCATGGCGACCATCAGCGCCACGGCGAAGACCATGGCGACGTCGAACAGGTTCGCGATGGCGCCGAGCGGGTCGGAGTCGTCATGAAGTGCGCGGCCGCGTCGCCGCCGCCGTCTCCTGCCTGTCATCCGGACCTCCCTCTTCTTGCGTGGATGTCCGTTCGCCGATGAGTCCGCTCACGAACTCGAGATCGTTGAGCGCCTCGCCGTGCCAACGCTGCTTCGCCTGCTGGACGGCGAAGCCGATGCCGCCGACGAAGAGGCCGACGACCGTGGTGGAGAAGGCCACCTGCAGGTTCTCGGCCATCGCCACGATGTCGCCGGCGGCCAGCCCGACCAGCGCCGGCCCCATCGGGATGAGCGTTCCCATCAGGCCCAGCATCGGGCCCAGCCGGGCCATGGTCCGCGCCGCCGCCAGGTCCTCCTCGCAGCCCGCCTCGAAATCGGCGAGCGCCTTCTCGCGCTGCGCCGCCGACGGGCCGTGATCGAGCAGCCGCCCGATCGCCGGCTTCCACCGCGGCTCGGGGGGCAGGTCGGCGTCGCGGAGCAGGGCCTCGACGTTGTCGCGGTCGAGCCGGTCGAGCAGCGGCCGCAGCGCGGATCGAAACCGCAGCCGCGACAGCCAGGCGCCGTAGGTGCGTCCGGCGAGCAGCAGCGATCGGGCGAAGAGGATCAGCAGCAGGACGATGACCGGGACCAGCAGGCCGGTCGAGAGCAGATACAGGGTACGTGTCAACAGTTCCATGGACTCATTCTGCGACGGGGCCTGGCTCCGAGCGGCATTCTCCAGATGGGAACGGACGTGTCAACAGTTCCATGGACTCACTCCGCGACGCGGCGCAGGCGGCGGCGATGGCTCCAGTAGCCGATGAGGATCCCGAGCGCCGCCGTGCCGGCGACGACGGCGTGGGGTCCGGCTTCGAGCGCCGCCGCCGTGCGGTCGACACCTCCCTGCAAGGCGAACGCGGTCAGTCCGGCGGCCAGCATCACCTGCGCGGCGTGCACGAGCAGGCGCAGCTCGGCCCGCAGATCCCGATCCGGAAGCAGCCGCCGGATCGCCTCGCTTCCCGCCAGACCCACAACCACGACGGCGAGGCACAGCGCCAGGGCGGTCGTCGAGAAGGGCCATGGTGACGCGTCGAACGCCTTCATCTCCAGGTAGAACAGCGCCGGCACCGGGAGGACGCCGACATGGTGCGCCGCCAGCCGCCGGAGCCGATGCAACGGCGGGCCGTGCCGAGTCCCCGGGAGTCCGGAATGATGCCCCGCGGGGCTTTCCCCACCGGCTCCCAGCAGCAGGGTGGCCCCGGCGCAGCCGAGGACGCCGTCGAGCGTGAGAACGGCCGCCAGCGTCTGGAGATCGGCGCCGTCCAGGCCGCCGATGAGGGCGGACAGGCTCTGGCGTACCGCGACCGGGTACACGGCGTAGGCGATTGCCGCGACCATCGCGACGGTCAGCAACCGCCCCCAGGTGCGCTCGATGCACGCCGTTGCCAGCAGGAACAGGATGACGCCCGTTCCCGCGACGATGTCGAGCACCGCCTCCAAGGTTCAGCGCCCGGTGGTGCCGCCGCGCCCGATGCGGATCAGTTCCCGGCCCGTTCTGACGAGCAGCGCGCCGTCGACGGCGGCAACCCCGTACACACGCTCGGAGACGGTCAGCGAGTTCCTGGCCAGCTCGATCGGTTCGGCCGCGTCCGCGGCGAAGACCGAGGCCACGCCGTTGGTCCCGAACACGTAGACGCGGTCTCCGTTGACGATCGGCGTCGCCCACGCGGCCGAGGCCAGGCGTGCCGCCCACCGCGAGCGGCCCGTCCCCAGCTCCAGGCAGCGGGCGACGCCCCGGGAGTTGATGAAGTAGATCGCCTCGCCGGTCACGACCGGCGACGACATCGAAGCCGTCGCGCTCTGCCCGCGCCAGAGCACCTGCTCGTCCTGCAGGCGCCCGCGGTGCTCGATCGGCAGGGCGAGATTCGAGCGGGAGTCCGCCGAGGGAACGACGATGCGCTGTCCGGCGAGGACCGGCGACGAGAGTCTGTTGCCGGAGAGGCCGTCGATCCACCAGACCCGTTCGCCGGTTCCCGCGTCGTACGCCTCGACCATGCCGTCGATGCTGACCACCACGAGCTCGCCGCCGTTGCCGGGCACGACGATCGGCGTCGTCCAGGAAGACGCCGCGGGGCGGTCCGCCTTCCACAGCGTCTCGCCGCTGGCCGTGTCGACGGCCAGCAGGTACGACGGTCCGTCGTGGGCGGCGAGGACGAACAGCGCCTCGTCGTTGGCGGCGAGCGAGCCGCCCAGGCCGTAGCCTTCGATCGCGCCGTATTCCGCCTTCAGCGACCGCGACCAGATCGGCTGGCCGTCATGGCTCAGCGCGCCGAGGTCGCCGCTCTCGAACAGGTAGTAGATACGCTCGGCGTCGGCCAGCGGCGTGGGTGCGCCCTTGGCCACGAAGTTGGTGACGTCGACGGGCTGGCTCGATGCCAGGGTGTGGCGCCACCGCAGCCCGCCGGTCTCCGTGTCGACGGCCTCGACGATCTGCGTCTCGCGCCGCGGGCCGTCGATGGCGGTGACGAACACGACGCCGTCCCAGACCACCGGGCTCGATTGGCCGTAGCCGCCGACCGCGTGCCGCCACGCGAGGTTCTCGTCGTCCGACCATGCCAGCGGCAGATCGCGGGCCTGGCTGTGACCGAACGCCGCTCCCCGAAAGCCGGGCCAGCGCCGGTCGCCGGCCAGCGGGGGACGGTCGCCTGCCGCGCCGGCCGCCCGCCGCGGCGCCTCGAGCACGTCGCTCGGCCGCAGCGAGGCCGCCTCGATCCGGTCGACCACCGCGTGGGTCCGGCCGTGCGCGGCTCCCCCCACGATGTGCAGCACGCCCGCTCCGCCGACCAGGGCGTGGTACGCGCGTTCCGGCGCGATGTCGTAGGCGAGCGTCTGCCAGGCGCGCCCGCCGGCGTCGAGACGGAACAGTTGGTTCACGTTGCTCACATACAGGCTCCCGCCGGTGGAGGCCATGCCCAGGCCGACGCCCCGGCTGCGGCCGCGAATCGGCGGAACGGGCGCGGGCGCCAGGGTCCGGGTCCGCAGGTCCAGCCGCTGCACTTCGAGTTCCGGCCCGCGGGGCGTCATGCCCCCGGCCAACCAGATGGCGTTCTCGTGGACGGCCGCGGCAAGGGAATGGAGGCGCAGGGATGCGGTCTCGACCACCGTCCAGGCCACCGGGTCCGCGTCGAGGTCGGCGACGAGCACGTCGTCGCGCCAGTCCTCGTCCGGCACGGCGGGTGGGCGGAGGCGCGCACGGGGACCCTCGGCCACCGTCGAGGGCGCCCATCCGCCGAGCACCCAGAGCCGGCGCCCAACGATCACCGCCGCGTGGTCCGTCCTGCCCGACGGCATCGGCGTCAGGTCGACCCACCGCCCGTCCGTTCCATCCCAGCGCTGCAGGTCGGGGCGGGTCCGCCGGGGGGCCTCGGCGCCGCCCACGCGGTAGAGGGCCTCGCCGTCGCTGACGAGTACCGCGCCGCGTACCGGACTGCCGGTCCAGACTGTCTGCCAGGACGCGTCCGTCGGGGAAAGCGCATGGAGTGCCGCCTTTCCGGTGCCCGCGGCCGTGCGGGAGGGGGGCGGCTGCTCTCCGGCATGCACGTAGAGTACGTCGCCGACGTAGGCCCCGGACACGTCCGACGACGCGTGCGGGAGGGGCGGCGCGGTCTCGGGCGGCAAGGCCGGCATCAAGGGGGACTGCGCGTGCGCCGTCATGCCGGCGTCGTCGCCCCCGCCTGCTCCGCCCGCCAGGATGACCGCCGCCAGGATGGCGGTTGCTGTAGAGATGCGTTTCATGGTCGTCTTCCGCTTTCGAACGGCTCGTGTCTCGGGTTGCGACGAGGCTCCGCGCGTTCCCGTGTCAGGCAGCCCGCTCGGCGTCACGGCACTCCGGCCGACGAGGCTCCGCGGGCGCCGGTGTCAGGTCGTGCTCCGGCGCCGCAGGACGATCAGCGCGATGGCGAGCAGGCCGGCGACGATGGCTGCACCCAGGTAGGCCAGGCGTCTCGCGGGCGGCGGGCTCGCCGGCGCATCCGGCCGCGTCTCCGCGTCCTGCTCCGCCAGGACCACGCTCGCCTCGGTCAGCTCGACGCTCGACGTCAGGGCCCGCTGCAGCTCGTTCAGATAGCTCGCCGCGAGGTCCGGCGGGGCCTGCTCGGCGATGAACGACGCCAGGGCCGCGTTGTCGCAGACGAACCCGCTGCAGCCCGCCTCGAACTCCTCCACGAGCCGGGTGTGCAGCTCCGCCAGCACCTCTACCTGCCGCGCCGAGGCCTCCCAGTAGCCCTTGCGCACGGTCTCGAGCATCACCGCCGTCATCTCCTGCAAGGCGTACGGGTTCTCGCGCCGGAAGAAGTCCTCGATCCCGATGTCGTAGCGGTCGTCGACGTACACGTCGTACAGCTCGTTCCAGAGCGCGTCGTCGATCGCGGCCGGCTTCATGACGTTCCAGCCGTAGGTGTTGCGGAACGTCTCGGCGAACTGCTCGGCCGACGAGGCGCCGCCCTCCTGCAGCTCGCCGATGTAGGCGGGGTTCAGCAGCGTCGACCGCGCCTCGGTCCAGACGGTCTCGTTCAGATCGGTCACCCGCGGCCGCTGCGCGTTCCGGAAGTCGTTGAAGTAGGCGTCGGCGTCGCGGCCCGTCACGTGCCGGACGGCCATGCTCAGCCCGCCCATGAACTCGTAGACGTGGTCGAGGCTGAGTGCGCCCCAGGTATGGCTCTCCCGCGGCTGCACGACGATCTCGGTGTCGGCGAGCGCCGCCTCGAAGATGCCCTCGGCGTAGAAGCTCCAGAGCTCGCCCTCGTCGTAGACGGCGCCCATGTTCCGCAGGTACTGGCCGGCCACCTCCGCGTCGTCCTCCCAGCGGTCGCCCCGCTCGACCATCTCCATGATGGCGGTGCCGTAGTTGCCGTTCACCCCGCCGAAGACCCGCAGCGTGGAGTAGCGGCGCGCGTCGGCGGGCGACAGGCCCTTCTCCTTCATCACCTCTTCGGCGCGCAGCCGCCCCGCGTGGACGAAGTTGGCGTGCGCGTCCGCGTCGCGCGCCTCGGCCGCCATCGCGACGGCGCGGTTGATCAGCGCGAGGCGGGAGGCGGCCAGGTCGCGGAGCTGGCCGGCGGTCTGGACGACCACGTCGATGCGGGGCCGGCCGAGATCGGCCGCCGGAATCAGGCGCAGATCCGCGACGCGCCCGAAGGGGTCCCAGACCGGCTCGACGCCCAGCAGGTAGAAGATCTGCCCGATGGTGGCGCCCTCGGTGCCGATGAAGTCGCTCGGCCAGAGGGTGAAGGCGACCTTCCTCGGATACGCGTCGTGCCGGCGCCGGTGCTCGTCGAGGAGCGTTTCGGCGAGCGTGCGCCCCACCGCCCACGCCTCCTGCGAAGGCGTCTTCTCGGCGTCTATCGAAAACAGGTTGCGCCCCGTCGGGACTGCGTCCGGATTGACGATGGGATCGCCCCCGGGCGAGGGCTCCACATAGCCCCCGGCGAGGGCGCGCGCCACGCTCTTGAGCTCGAGATCCGAGCTGTCACGCAGGCCATCACGGTGCCGGTCGATGCCGGCCACGCTTGCTTCCAGCGTCAGGACCGCCCGGGCGAACTCCGCGTCCCGGGCGGCGCGATCCTCCAGCTCGATGCCGGCGGCGCCGACGGCGTCGTCGAGGCGCCGGTCGAACGCCGGGTCGTCGAGGAGCTTCCGCAGGCGGTCCGCCGCGGGGGTGTCGACGTCCCGAAGCTGGCCGCGGAGCGTCGCGCGGTGCTCCCGGTAGAAGGCCGCCGCCGACAGGGCCTGCTCGATGTCCTCGTTGGCGGCGGTCACCAGCTCGCCGGCCGATTCGTGGTCCCAGGCACGCCCGAGCGACTCGACCTGCGGCGCATCGAGAGCGAACGCCAGCCGCTCCGCCGCCAGCCGCCGCTTTTCCTCCTCGACGCGGTCGACCAGTCCCGGGTCCTTCAGCAGGGCGAAGGTCCGCTCGCGCAGCGCCGCGTCCTGCATTACTTCGAGCAGGGCGAACACGTCCGGATCCTCGGCAATCTCCAGCGCCTCGGCCATCGGCGGGATGACCGCGGCGATGGTCTTGGCGCGCTCGCGCTGCACGGGATCCAGCAGTTGCGACGTCCGTGCGAATTCCTGCTCCGACTGCAGCCGCTCGACGAACTCCGCCTTGCGCGGATGCGGCAGGATGCGCGCCACCAGGTCCTCGAGCTCGCCGGCGCGGGCTGCCGATACCGTCGCGTCCGGCCGGTTGCGGCTGCCCGCGCCCATCGAGATGAAGCCGCGGATGATGTCGTCGTCCGACGGCCGCCGCGCCGCTTCCCGCCAGGCGTGGGCGTGCTGCAGGTCCGCGTCCGCCACCAGGTCGGCGAGCACCGTCTTCGCGTCCCCGCCCGCCACCCGCCGCGCATAGGCGTCGCGGGCGCGCCGGCGATAGCGGCGTTCGAAGAGCACCTCGTCCTCGAGCTCGGCGGCGTCGACCGCACCCTGGACCGAGTCGATGCGGGCCAGGGCGTAGGCGATCGGATCGATCGCCATCAGCTCCGCCGTCGCGTCGACCTCGCCTGTCGTGAAGGCGTTCCCGAGGGTGTACAGCCCCTGCGCGACCTTCTCCCCGTCGATGGTCTCGACGTGGTTGCTCAGGCGGAACATGTCCTCGTCCGACCACGCCGCGTCGGGGTCGAAGCCGAGGTCCACGTGCAGGCTCATCTCCGTCGCCAGGCGCCGGATCGTGCGCGCATGCTCCGCCCGGACCGGGCCGTCGGCCGCGTTGCGATAGCTGTCGAGCCGGTCCCGCAGCGGACGCAGCCCCTCGTACAGCCCGCCCTCCATGAACGGCGGTGTCAGGTGCGTCACCGTGGCCGCGTAGGAGCGCCGCTTGGCGATGATCCCCTCCCCCACGTTGCTCATGATGTAGACGTAGACGTGCGGGAGCCCCCCGACCAGCGCATCCGACCAGTCGAAGGCCGACAGCGCAATCTGCTTCCACGGCGTGAACTCCAGGCTGCCGTGGGTGCCGAAGTGCATCACGGCGTCGGCCTCGAAGGCGTTCCGGGTCCACAGGTAGGAGGCCACGTAGGGATGCGGCGGCGCCTTCTGTGCGCCGTGCACCAGCCGGAACGTGTCGTCGCCGATGCCCGGCAGGGGCTGCGGGAGGATCACGACGTTGCCGAACTGCACGCGGGCGACGGCCAGCGCGGTTTCCTCGCCTTCGCCGACCGTCATGTACTCGCCGGGAGCCGGTCCGTACTGCCCGACGACGGCGTCGCGCATGCCCGGCTCGAGGTCCGCTTCCAGCCACGCGGAGTACTCGCCGGCCGGCACCAGCGCCGGGTCCCCGGCGGCCAGGAACTCCTCGAACGCCCCGCGGGTGTACGGTCCGAGCACCGGACCCTTCGCCTGCACGAGCTCCCAGAACTCGTCGTCGGTCTCGGGGAGCCCCTCGACCGTGTAGCCGGCGTCGCGCAGCGAGCGCAGCAGGTTCAGCAGGCTCGGCGCGACCTCCATGCTGCCCGCGTTCATCGCGTTCTTGCCGGGTCCCTTGTAGTAATAGATGGCCACGCGCTTGTCGCGGTTGGGCTTCGTCTTCAGCGCCAGCCAGCGCTCGACCAGGTCGCAGAAGGTGTCGAGCCGCTCCGGCAGCGCGTCGAAGATCTCGTAGCCGTCCGCGTCGGTGAACTGCGCCGCCACCGCGTAGGGCGCCAACCCGCCGTCGAGCTCGGGCAGCACGACGCTCATCGTGAGCATGGACCCGGCCATTCCCTGCTGGTCCGTCACCCAGTCGTCGTGGTTCTGGAAGACCGACACCGGCGTCAGCATCGGGATGTCGCGCTCGCGCAGCCACGCGATGGCCTCGTCGGCGCGGCCCAGGGTGAGCCGCCCGTGCGGCATCAGCACCACGAGGTCGGGATCGATGCGCCGGAGAAAGTCGAGGCGTTTCTCGGCGGCGGCCAGCGGGAAGACGTTCCACTCCCGGCCTTCGAGCGCGCGGATGAACGCGTCGACGTGATCCCGGTTGGCGTTGAACGGGCCCGGCACGCTGGTGATCAAGGCGATCTTGGGGGCGCCCGGCTTCGCGAGTCCCTGTGCGTCGTAGTGGGCGTCGAATGCGTCGACGGTCTCGAACGTCAGGTCGTCGTCCAGGTGGAACAGAACGTCCATGGAACGCTCGACCGGGGGCTGCACCGGGTCCGAGCGGAACGGCTTGCCGTCGAGCTCCACGCGCGAGAAGTTGAGCAGCCAGGCGTAGTTCTCGGCGCCCCCGAACTCGAGGTAGCCGTTGACGGCGTCGAGCTGCGGGCCGCGCAGGTTGGTGACGTCGAGGGCCGGGTTCGTGGCCCCCTGCACGAACAGTCGCGCCCCGCGGCTGCCGGCTTCGCGCAGGTGCGCGAGCTGCGTCTGGTCGAGCTGCAGTCCGCGTCCGAAGACGTAGACCACCGGATAGTCGGCGGCCCGGTCCAGCGCCGCCATGTCCAGCGGCTCGATGCGCACCGCGCCGTGCGGGCGCGCTCGCTCGATGCGCGCGAGCTGGAAGCCGGGGAAGTTGACGAAGGCGACCTGGGTCACCGCGAGATGGCGCTGGTAGGCGGCGAAGCCGCCCCAGAGCACCGCCGCCGCGAGCACCGCCGCCGCGATCCGCCGGCGATGGGCCCACAGGTCGGCCAGCGCCCCGAAACGCCTCGCCGGCTCGGCGTTTCGGCCCATCCCCTCCGCTCCAGGAGTCTGCTCCGCAGAACTCACTCCGTTGCGTTCTGGTGAGCAGACTCCTGGCCGCGTCCGCACCGTCCGCACTCGTGCCGGTTCCGTCCTGGCAGTCATCGGGTTCTCCCTCTTAGAACGGCGTTATCGCCAGGCTCACCGAGACCAGACGGCCGAGCGTCGGGCTCGCCGCGGTCTCCTGGTAGTCGGCGTCCATCACGTTCAGCACGTGAACGCCCACGCGCAGGTCGTCGTTCGGGTGCAGGTAGACCGCGAGGTCGGTGCGCATGTACTCGTCGAGCAGGACCGGGACTCCCTGCGAGCTCTGCGTCCGCTCGCCGACCCAGCGCTGATCGACGGACCCGCTCAGGCGCCACGATCCGAGGGCCGCGCCCAACTGGATTCCCGCGTTGACCTTCTGCCGCGGCACCAGCGCCAGCGGATTGCCGGTGGCGCGGTCCTCGCTGTCCGTGAATGCGTAGTTGGCGTAGTAGCCCAGCCACGAGGCCGCCTGCCCGTTGGCCACCAGCTCCAGGCCGGTCGAGCGCGCATCGGCGACGTTCACCCAGTCGAAGTGGTCGCGCTGCGGCGAGATCACGAGCTGGATGAGATCGGTCATGTCGTTGTGGAAGACGTTCATCTCCGTGCGGAGCGCACGGCTGACCTCGTGCTGAATGCCGCCGTCGAACGAGGTGATGTGCTCGGGTTCCAGGTCCGGGTTCGGCAGCCCGGGAATGGGGCCGTGGAAGACGACGTTGCCGAACAGCTCGAACAGGCTCGGCGCGCGAAAGGCGCGGCCGGCGGAGGTGCGCACCCGCGTCGACGGCGTCACCGCGTACAGCAGCGCGATCTTCGGCGAGCCGACCGATCCGAACACCGAGTGCCGGTCGTACCGCAGCCCCGGGACCAGCCGCAGCCGGTCCGTCGGCGCCCACTCGTCCTGCACGTACGCGGAGAAGATGTCGAAGCGCTCCTGCTGTCCCCGTGACAGGGGGAAGACCTCGCCGATCGCCGGATCGCGGACGAGGGTGACGGTCGGGTTGGGCACGCCTCCCGCCGCCATGCCGGCCTGGATGCCCGCCGCCACCCGCGCGAGGGTCACGTCCGAGCCGAGCAGGTTGGAACGGTCGGCGATGGTGCTGTTGCCGAACGAGCCGCGCTCGCCGGTGTAGCTGGCCCCGAGGATGACGGTGTGGGCGAGGTTCGGCGCCCAGGTGAGCTGCGGCTCGACGAGCACGCTGCGGAAGTCGGTGTCCTGCCCGGTGAGCGCCGCGAACGGAAACACGCCGTGCGACACCGATTCGCTGAAGGCCGGTCCGGGCGGATCGACGATGGTCGTCTGCCGCGTCGGCGCAAGCGTGAAGTTCTCCTGGAAGAGGCTCTGGTTCGAGTAGCGGTAGCTGGTCCGGATCTGCGCCGCCAGCGGGCCCGCCCCGTTGTAGCGGAGGATGCCGCCCAGGTTGACCGCGGTGTCGCGCTTGTGCTCCTCGACCGCGACCGGCAGGCGGGACGACATGTCGAGGCCCGTCTCGTAGCTGGAGATCCGCGGCAGCAGCGTCACGTCCCACGCGTCGGAGGCGGAGAAGTCCAGCCGGCCCGTCAGCCGCACGTCCTCGTATCCGACGTTGCGCAGCGGGACCGCCTCTGGCTGGAGGCTGCCGTCCTCGGCGATGCGCGGGACGGTGCGGGTGTCGCGGTTGTAGACGTTGTCCATCTTCCGCCGATCGGTGGTGAACGCGTAGGCGACGGGGCCCGATTCGCCGCGCACGGTCGCACCGAGCTGGTAGTAGCCGGCGGCGCCGCCGCTGGCGAAGAAGTCGGCGGCTGGCGGCCCCTCGCCGGGCCGGGTGATGGCGTTGATGGCGCCGGCGAAGGCGTTGGCTCCGTAGAGGCTCGAGAACGGCCCGCGGACCACCTCGGCGCGCTCCACCGACGCCAGCGGCACGAGGCTCAGGGCGGCCAGGGTGCCGAGGCCCAGATCGTTGGCCGGCAGCCCGTCGACAAGGAGCAGCGCCCGCTTCGTGCCGGGGACGCCGCGCATGACGAGCGACGAGTTGGCGCGGGCGGCCATGCCGGAGGTTTCCGCCAGGTCGATGGCGGGCGTCCTGCGCAGCAGGTCCTGCAGGTTGCGGGCCGACGACGCCTCGATGGACTCCGCGTCGAGAATGGTGACGCTGGCCGCGACCTCGGTAACCGCCCGTTCGGTCTGCGTCGCGGTCACCACGACGCTCTCCTCGAACTCCAGCACGGGGAGCCGCAGGTCGAGAAGCACGGGTTGTCCGGCCACCACCGTCACCGGCGAGGTGAGCGCCGCAAAGGCGTCCCGCGTCACGGTCAGCCGGTAAGCGCCGGTGGGGACGCCGTCGAGGACGAACGCGCCGTCCGCTCCTGTTGTGGCCGATATCCCGGTTCCGTCCAGGACCACGAGGGCGGCCGGCAGCGGCGTACCGCCGTCCTCGGCCACGACGATTCCCTGAATGGAGCCGGTTTCCTCGAGACCGAACGCCGGGCCCGCACCGAGCAGTCCGGCGACGAGCACGCCCGAAGCGAACGAGAGAGCTATTCGACTACGTACACGCATAACGAATCCACCTCCGCGGCGGTCGCGCGTCGGGCACGGTGGCCGACGAGCTCTCGCCGATTTCCACGGTTGGAACGGTCGACACGCGGAAGGTCCGCGGGGGACCGCCCGGATCGACGCGGTCAGGGGAGGTGCTACGCGGGCGGGCCGCGTGTGGGCCCGGTGCCGCGCGTGGCGCTCGGGGCGCTTCCGCGGCACGTCTTTTCGGCGGCGCGTGCCGTGAGCTCCGGGGTCGACAGCGAGGGCGCCGCGTCGGACGCTACCGCGGCGTGGTGTGGGAGGCAGCAGGTGATGCAGTCGTGATCGTGACCGCCGGGGTCCCCGTCGTCATGTTCGTGAGAGAAGAAGCCGGCCGGCAGCAGCACGCACGCCAGCAGCAGCGCCGCGAGAGCGGCCGGCCGCCAGGAGTCTGCTCCGCGGAAACGGGGCAGACTCCTGGTGAGGCCTGGCTGGGCGGCGTCGGCGCCGCAGGCGACGATTGCCGGGCTCGGCTTCATCGGACTCGGAACTCCGGAGTGTCCGTGGTTCTCGCCGGGGTGAGCTCCTGCTCTGCCTCAGTCGAGCTCGACGATGGTGATGGCGTTCCAGTTGTTCATCGGAATGAGCAGCCGGTTCCGCTTCGAGTCGTAGGACATCGAGGCGGCGCTCGGGATGCCGGACGCCACGACCTCGGCTTCCTCTCCCGGGCGGATGCGCGACACGGTGCCGATCCTGACGCTGGAGACGTACTTCGTGCCGTCGTCCAGGATGACCAGCCCGTCGTTGCCGCCGTCCACCGCGTGCTCGGTCCTGACGAGCTCGCCGGCGGGCGAGAACGTGAGCACCGCGTTGTCGCCGATGTTCACCACGACGATGTTGCCGTCCGGGTCGAAGGCCACGCCGTTGGGCCGCGCCAGCGGCGCGCCCTCGACGACGACCGACGAGTCGCCGTCCGGCCCGATGCGGTACACGCGCCAGGTGCCGCTCTCCTCGGTTCCGGTCTGCGTGGCCCAGATGGTCCCGTCCTCGGCGACCTCGATGTCGTTGAAGCGTTGCGCGTCCTCCACGACGACGTGGCCCCGCGGCGCGCCGCTCTCCATGTCGAACCAGCGCACGACGTTGATGTCGGCCACGTACAGCAGGCCGTTGACGATGTCGCTGCCGAGCGGGTGGTTCAGCGTCAGGCCGTTCCGGTTCACCCCGATCCACTTCAGCGTGTGGGTGCTGCCGTCGGGGTTGATCAGCGAGATGTAGCCGTCGTTGGGGATGACGTCCTGGGCGATCCCGGCGTTGACCGCGACGTACAGGTCCCGCTCCTCGTCGTAGGCCATGCTCTCCGCGAAGCGGAAGCCGCCGTAGGTCTTGGCGTTCGACGACAGCTCGAGCGGCGCGCCCGCCATGAAGGGCTGATCGGACGCTTCCTGGGCCTGTGCCCCGGCGGTAGTCAGGCCGACGGCGCAGACGGCCACCAGGGCGGCGACCACGATCGAACGGGAAACGGGTTGTTCTCTGCGAAGACGTGACATTTCGTGCTCCTCCGTTTCGAGTGTTGATTCCGGGAGCCGCGACGCAGGCACCGGGGTCTGTCCCCGTGCGGGCGCCGAGCCCTGCAACCGACGAGTCGTGCGAGTGCGGATGTCGCAAGAACTGCGACGAGGAGGCTACGCGGGCGGTCCGCGCGTGAGACGGATGCCGAGGGCGACGCCGCGTTCGGCGTCCGGGTGGGCGGAAACGACGGCGTGCGCGACGAGATCCGGCGCGGACGGCGCCGGCGCGCCGGCCGTGGCGATTCCCGACAGGTGCCGGAAGTGGCAGGCGTCGCAGTCCCCGTGACCGGCGGCCTGCACGTCGCCGTCGTGCTCGTGGAGAGCGGCGCCCACCGGCGCAAGCGCGAGCACGACAAGCAGTGCCGCAGCCATTGCCGCGGTCCGCTTCGACGACACCATCCGACTATTGAGCAGCAAAAGCGAGCCGGAGTCAAGCGCGTCCGTTCCGGACCGAATGCCGTTGGGGCGGGTTCGGAAGCCGTTCCCTGCGAGCCCTTGCCGTCCCGAGCGATCTCTGTTAGCGTCGAAAGCTGATGGCCGAGAGAGAACCCGTGCACGCGGGGCTCGCAGCACGTAGTTCCGGTTGGCGCGCCTGGAGCGTCTTCCTGGCGCTGGTGCTGGCCGGTGCTACAGCCGCCGCGGCCGTCTGCCACGAGGAGCACGCAGCCGACCAGGACTGCGCGGTCTGCCAGCTCCGACACCAGCCTGCCGCCGAACTCTCCGGATCGCCGCAGATCGGATTCGCGGACGTTCCGGAGCCGCTCGTGCAGGTCGTCGCCGGCGGATGGATCGCATCCGGTCATTTCCGCCGCCTCCCCGCCCGCGCTCCGCCCGCCTAGCCCCGTTCGCCATTTTCCGTTCGCCTGTCGTGCCGCGATCGCCGGCGAGTCCGCCTGCGTTCGAGGCAATGCGTGCGCCCCGGGCGCAGCAGCCGTGCCTCGCCGTTTCGGAGCTTCGACCGTCGGTACACCTGGAGGAGCTCCTCCGGTGTCCGGCAGCGGATCGCCGGCAACGCGCGGCACCATGCAGCGACGGCGACGGATCGACGAAACCGTTGGGGCCACGGGGGTTGGAGACGGGTTGGAGAAGCGATGCAGGGAGCGATGCATAGAGATAGATCGATTGCGAGAGGTCTTGCGGCGGCCGGGGTTGCCGACGTCGACGCGAGGCTGACGGCGACCGGCGAGGCGTTGCCGCGCATTCCGCCGTTGCGCGGCACGCTGAGCCTCGACATGCCGTACCGCGGATTCACTCTGAGCCCGCGGCTGGAGTTTGCGGGGCGGCAGGACGACGTCTTCCGCGGGGAGACCGCGACGGACGGCCATGCCGTCATGGACGTGCGCGCGTCGTACGTCTGGGCGCGGCCGCGCGCGGCGCACATCGTGTCGTTGACGGCCGCCAACGTGACGAACGCGCTTTACAGGAACCACACCTCGTTCATCAAGGATCGCGTGTACGAGATGGGCCGCGGGGTCCGGGCGAGCTACGCGGTGCGGTTCCACTAGAGAGTCGGTCGGGGCGCCTCTGGTCCCCGTCCGTGCGCAAGGCCGCCCGCTGGAAACATCCCTCCCCGGCGGGCGGCCGCGCTAAACGCTCTCGGCGCGACGCCGGTGCGGCCGTGCGGCCGGGGGGCGGCCAGGGGAGAGCCTCGGACCGATCACACTACCCCCGGGGGGGGGGCGCGCCCTTGACTGGCTCGCCGGAAACGCGCTACAAGACAACCATGCGGTGGGGCCGGTCGACGCTGGTGCGGTGGGGCGCGGTTGTCGCACTCGCGCTGCTGGCTCTCGCGACGACGCCTCATTTCCACGACGAGGCCGAGGCACGGGACGACACGTGCGTAATGTGCCACGTCCAGGGTTCGCCGCCCATCGCTTCCAGCGCCCCCGAGAGACTTGCTCCGGCGACCGCCGGCAGCCCCCTCGCGCATGCGCAGGAGCCTGCCCGCGACGCGGAGTTCGAGGGGCACGGTTCCCGGGCGCCGCCTGCCTGACGATTCGGGAGCACCCGTAAAATCCCGGTTCTCTGGTTTGGTCGTCGCGCCGCCGGTGCGCCGGCGTTCCGTTTCCCTTCGATTGAGAGGAGTCTCCGGTGATCCACCGGGGTTCGGTATCGAGATTCATCAGCGAAGTCGTGCCGATCCATACCCTGTCCACGTGCGGAGCGAGCGAGGGTCCGCGGGCTGGTGGCTGACAGGGCACGGTCCGCGGCGAAACACGTGGTACGTGCAAGGGCGACGCCGGCGGCCGGGCGGGAGCCCTGCCGATCCCGCGAGCCTCAGCCGAGGGGAGATTGTATCGACTGACTTGTTGCAAGTGCCCTCCGGAGCGCAGCCACGCTCCAGAGGGCGATTCGAACGGGCAACGACCGTAGAGACCTGCTAGAGCCTGCACTGACGTGCGCCGTCCGACGGCGGAATTCTAACCCGCACGGCGCACGTGTGCACACGAAAGGACACACGGATGCGCCATGCGTTAGGAAACCCGATCCGGAAGGCGTCCCGGCTCGCCGCGCTCGCGGCGACCGCGATGCTGCTCCCCGTTGCGTCGGCCGAGGCGCAGACCACCGACTATGACAGCGACGACGACGGGCTGATCGAGGTCGCCAACCTGGCCCAGCTCGACGCGATTCGGTACGACATGGACGGGAACGGAACCGCATCGAATGCGGCATACGAGTTGGCGTTCCCGAACCGTTCCACGGACGCCGCTACCCGCATGGGTTGCCCAAGCGGGACCTGCACCGGGTACGAGCTGACCGCCGACCTCGACTTCGACACGGACGATGACGGCGACATCGACGCGGACGACGACTACTGGAACAGCGGCGCGGGCTGGCTGCCCCTCGCGGACACATCGAGCAACCAATTCACCGCCACTTTCGACGGCAGCGGGCACGTCATCGACAACCTGTTCATGAACATCACCATCTTCTACAGCCCGAGTTACAGGGGCCGGGTGGGATTGTTCGGCCGCGTGCATACGGACGCGGAGATTCGCAACCTGGGGTTGACCAACGTCGACGTGACGGCAACCCCCGACGCGAGTGTATCTGATCTCAATCAGCTCTCGATGAGGGTAGGCGCGCTGGTAGGAGACAACTGGGGCATCATCAGCGGCTGCTTCGCTACAGGGAAGGTGAAGGCGTTGGAGCACATCGGCCGGGTGGGAGGGCTGGCCGGGAACAGCTTCGGCAAGATTCGAAGCAGCTACGCCATGGTCCGCGTCGAGGGAGGCGGGTACAGCGGTGGGCTGACCGGCCGCGGCACGCCGATCGCCAGCTACGCGACCGGGACCGTGCTGGGCAAGGCAATGCGGCGGTCCAGCGGGAGCGGGGAAAGGCTGGGCGGCCTGCTCGGCGACAGTGGTGCGACGGCCAGCTATGCGACCGGGCGCGTGTGGACGTCCCTGGACGTATCGATTGGTGGTCTGGTGGGCGACGGCTGCGTGTTCCAGGACTGCTCCGAAAGCTACTGGGACTCGGTCACCTCGGGACTCGAAACCGGCACCAACGGCGTGCCGAAGACGACGGCGGAGCTGCAGGAGCCCATGGGCTACAGCGGCATCTACGCGAGCTGGAACGTGGACCTCGACGGTGACAACACGAACGACGATCCGTGGGACTTCGGAACCAGCGCCCAGTACCCGGCGCTGAAGGTGGACATGAGCGACGCGGACACGACCGCGACGTGGCAGGAGTTCGGCTGGCAGCTCCGCGCGGGCCCGACCCTGACGGTGACGCAGGACCCCGCGACGCAGGTCAACCTGAGCTGGACGGCGGTGGACGTCAGCCACTGGAGCCCGGCGCCGACGGTCACCTACACCGTCTACCGCCACGACGGCACCACCCTGGAGATCCTCTCCGAGGACATCACCACGCTCGGCTACGCCGATACCGACATCACCGCCGACGACACCTATACGTATCAGGTGGCGGCCGAGGTCGAGGGCGGCGAGGCGGCGCGCAGCGAGATAGCCGACTGGACGGTAGGAGTGGAAGGGCAGCCCTACCGGGCGGCCCGGCTGCGGATCAGGTGCTGATACTCGGCGGCGGGTCGCTGACGCTGGACCTCGCCGCGGCGTTCACGGATCCCGACGACGACACGCTGACCTACGAGGTGGAGGTGAGCGCCACCGAGCTGCTCACCTCCCTCGTCAACGGGACTTCGCTGCACCTGTTCGGGCGCGGCCCCGGGCACGTCACGGTGACCGTCACGGCGAAGGACCCCGGCAATCTGAGCGCGACCCAGGTGTTCGAGGTGACCCTGCGGGCGGGGACGCGGGACCACGACGTCGACGACAACAATCTGATCGAGGTCGCCACCCTGGCCCAGCTCGACGCCATGCGTCACGACCTCGACGGTGACGGCGTGCCCGCCGCCTGGAGCCCGTACTACGCGGCGTTCGCCGAGGGCGCGCTGGACATGGGCTGTCCGGTCGCGTGCGAAGGCTACGAGCTGAAGGCGCATCTGGATTTCGACACCAACGGCAGCGGCGGGGCCGACGCCGGCGACGACTTCTGGAACGGGGGCGCCGGCTGGGAGCCCATCGGCAGCGAATCCGACCCGTTCGCGGCCACGTTCGCGGGCGGCGGGCACGTCGTCTCGAACCTGTTCATCGACCGAGGCACGCAGGACGGCGTGGGTCTGTTCGGTCACGTCGGCGCGGACGGGAGCATCCGGAACTTCGGGGTCTCCGACGTTTCCGTGACGGGAAACAACGGCGTCGGCGGTCTGGTGGGGCGCAACCAGGGCCAGGTCGAGTGGTGCTTCGCCACGGGCGCGGTGACGGGCAACGACGACGTGGGCGGCGTGGCGGGGGACTTCTCCGCGGGCCGCCTGAGGCCCTGCTACGCCGCCGGCACGGTGACGGGCAACGACGCGGTGGGCGGGCTGGTGGGACGCGCCACGGCCTTCAGCTCGTTCATCGGCTGCTACGCCGCGAGCACAGTCACCGGCAACGACGCGGTGGGCGGGCTGGTCGGCGTCGCCGCCGACAACACCGACTTTACCAGCACCTTCTCCAGGTTGTACCTCACGTACGCCACCGGCCGGGTGGAAGGGCGGCAGGCGGTCGGCGGCCTCGTGGGGCGGCTGGAGTACGGGAACATCAACTACAGCTATTCCAACGCGTACGTGACGGGGCAGAGCCAGGTCGGTCCGCTGGTCGGCGCGGCCGCCAGCGGCACCAGCTCCGGCGACAGCTACTGGGATACGGACACGTCCGGCCACACGACCGCCACGCACGGCAGCGGGCGCTCGACGCGCACGTTGCAGTTACCCACGAGCGCCACGGGCATCTACGGAAACTGGAACCCGAATCTCGCCGGGGACCAGTACGACAACATGTGGGACTTCGGGACCAGCGCGCAGTACCCCGTGCTGCAATGGAACTACCTGAACAGGGACTGGCGGGAGCTTGGCCATCAACTGCGCTCCGGCCCGGAGCTGACGGCGGACCCGCGGGTGGCGGGGAACGCCGTGCAAGTGGCCTTGAGCTGGAGCCGGGTGGACACTACCTACTGGAACCCGCCGCCGGACACAGGCTACACGCTGACCCGCCGCGACGGCGCCGCGACGGAAGTCCTTGCCGAGGCGACCAGCCAGGTGGAGTACGTCGATGCCGACCTGCCCGGCACGGGCACCTACGCCTACCAGGCGGCGGCCGTCGTGAACGGCGTCGAAGCGACGCGCAGCGCGATGGCTTCGGTGACCGTCCTGATCGGCGGTGGCGGCGGTGGTGGCGGCGGCGGCGCCGTTCCCGACGTGACGGTGTCGTTCGCGCAGGCGACCTACGAAGCGGAAGAGGGCGGGCTCGCGGTGCCGGTGATGGTGCTGCTGAGCGCGGCGCCCGAGCGGGCGGTAACGATTCCGCTGACCGCGGCGCCCGGCGGCGGAGCGACACCGGCCGACTACACGGTCGTGCCGGTCAGCGTGACCTTCGGCGAGGACTCGACCACGGCCGTCTTCACGGTGGCCGCCGAGGCCGACGCGGAGACCGACGACGGCGAGTCGGTCGTGCTCGGCTTCGGCGAGCTGCCGGCCGGGGTATCCGCCGGGGATCGGGCCACCGCCGAGGTCGCATTGGCGGACAAGAGCGCCTCGGCCGTGGCGGTGTCTTTCGGGCGCCGGTCTTACGTGGCGGCCGAGGGCGGCTCGGACGCCGCGGTGATGGTGAGGTTGAGCGGACCGCCGGCCGAGGCACTGATCGTGCCGCTGACGGCGACGCCGGCCGGCGGAGCGACGGCGTCCGACTACGCGGGCGTGCCGGCGAGCGTGACGTTCGGCGGCGGAGAGACGGAGCGGACATTCCGCGTTGCCGCCGCGGCCGACGACGACGACGACGATGGCGAGTCTGTTGTCATCGGCTTCGGATCCCTGCCGGCGGAGGTGGTCGCGGGCAGCCCGGCGGACACCACGGTGACCCTCGCCGATGCCGGCGGCCCGCGGTTCACCGACGCGCTGGACGCCGGCGACCCGATCCGGGCGGTGCATCTGGTCGAGCTGCGGTTGCGGGTGGCCGCGCTCCGGCTCGGGCAGGGCCTGGCCGCGTTCACCTGGACCGACGCGGCTATCGAGCCCGGGGTGACCCCTGTCCGGGCAGCGCATCTGACGGAGCTGAGAAGGGCGCTCGACGAGGTCTACGACGCGGCCGGGCGAGCCCGATTCGAATACACCGACGATTCCCTCGGTTCCGGCGTGACGGCGATCCGGGCGGTTCACTTCCTCGAGCTGCGAAATGCGATCGTGACGCTGGAGGGCGCGAGCGGATGAGTCGCCCAACCGGTCGCCCCCGAGCTTCCGAACTCGCTGGCGGGCGTAACAGCCCGTGGTGGAACCCCGCGTGGCACCGAGAGCGGCGCGGCGCGCCCTTGACTGACTCCCGCGAAACGCGCTACAAGACACCCATGCGGCGAGGCCGGTCGACGCTGTTGCGGTGGGGCGCGCTTGTCGCGCTCGCGCTGCTGGCTCTCGCGACGACGCCTCATTTCCACGACGAGGCCGAGGCACGGGACGACACGTGCGTGCTGTGCCACGTCCAGGGTTCGCCGCCCGTCGCTTCCAGCGTCCACGAGAACCCCGATCCGGCGGCCGCCGGCAGCGTCCATGCCCATGCGCTGGGGCATGCCCGCGAGGCGGAGGTCGTGGGTCACGGCTCCCGGGCCCCGCCCGCCTGACGATTCGCCGACATCCGTAACTCCCTGGTTCCCTGGTTCGACGCGCCGCTGGCGCGCCCGCGGTTCCCGTTTTTCCCTGGAGGGAGGAGTCCCCGGTGATCCGCCGGGGCCCCTGTCGAGATCCATGAACGAAGTCCTGCCGATCGATGCCCGATCCGCGCCCGCAGCGGTTGCCTCGACCCCCGTTCTCGAAGCGCGGGGGCTGTCCAAGCGGTATGGCGACGTGGAGGCCGTCGCCGGTCTCGACCTCCGCGTCGGACCATCCGAGATCTACTGCCTGCTGGGCCCGAACGGCGCCGGCAAGACGACCACCATCCACCTGTTCCTGGGATTCCTCGAGCCGACGGCGGGGAGCGTGCACGTGACCGGTCTCGACGTCGCCGCCGAGCCGCTGGAGTCCAAGCGGCGCCTGGCCTACATCCCCGAGCAGGTGATGCTGTACCGCAACCTCAGCGGCCTGGAGAACCTGGAGTACTTCGCCGCGCTGGGCGGGCGGGGATCGCTGGCTCCGGAGCGCCTCACCGACATCCTGGTCGGCGCGGGCCTGCCGCGCGACGCAGTGCAGCGCCGGGTGTCCGAGTACTCCAAGGGCATGCGCCAGAAGGTCGGCGTCGCCATCGCCATCGCCAAGGAGGCCGACGCGCTGCTGCTCGACGAGCCGACGTCCGGCCTCGACCCGCAGGCCTCGAACGAGTT
Organism: Vicinamibacterales bacterium; assembly: GCA_963662835.3. Taxonomy (GTDB): domain Bacteria; phylum Acidobacteriota; class Vicinamibacteria; order Vicinamibacterales; family UBA8438; genus WTFV01. The sequence continues at coordinate 1,060,179 of CAXXVU020000002.1, read as the reverse complement.
CTCGGAGCTGCTCGGGCGGCTCAGGGATCGCGGCGTCGGCGTGCTCATGGCGACGCACGACCTGTTTCGCGCCAAGGAGACCGGCACGCGCGTCGGCATCATGCGCCACGGGCGCCTGGTCATGGAGATGAGCACGGACGAGATCGGCCACGCCGATCTCGAGCGCATCTATCTGGAACACATGCACGAATAGCGACGATTTCCGAACATAGGAGCCACCGATGATCAAGCACATCGTCCGCAAGGAATTCACCGACGTGGTGCGGGACGGCCGCTTCCGCTGGTGCGCAGCCCTGGTGGGCGCACTCCTCCTGGTCTCGCTCGGGCACGGCTGGGTCCAGTCGCGCCAGGTGCAGGAGGAGCTCGCCGCCGCGCAGGCGACCGCCCGCGATCACTGGGAGTCGCAGGGCGAGAAGAATCCGCACTCGGCGGCCCACTACGGCATCTATGCGTTCAAGCCCCGCCTGGCGCTGTCGTTCGTCGACGAGGGCGTGGACCCCTACACGGGCACGTCGGTGTGGCTGGAGGCGCACCGGCAGAACGACTTCCTCATGCGCCCGGCCCAGGACGCGACGGCCGCCCAGCGCATCGGCGCGCTGACGGCGGCGCAGGTCCTGCAGCACCTGGTGCCGCTGCTCATCATCCTGCTGACCTTCGGCGCGCTGGCCGGCGAGCGGGAGCAGGGCACGCTGCGCCAGCTCCTGGCCACGGGCATCGGCCGGCGCGAGCTCGCCGTGGGCAAGGCGCTGGGCATCGCCGGCGCGCTGGCGCTGCTGCTGGTGCCGGCGGCCGTCGTGGGGGCGGCGGCGCTGGTCGTCGGGAGCCAGGGTCCGGCGGCGTCCGCGCTGGCCCGCGGCACGGTCCTGGCCGGCGTCTACCTGGCCTACTTCGCCGCCTTCGTGGGGCTGTCGCTGGCCGTGTCGGCGTGGGCCCGCTCGGCGCGCACGGCGCTGGTCGTCCTGGTTGCGGTGTGGGTGGTCAACGGCCTGGTGGCGCCGCGCGCGGCGGTGGACCTGTCCAGGTGGATCCATCCGACGCCGTCCGCGGTCGAGTTCGCGCGGACCCTGGAGCGCGAGATGGCCGCCGGCGTGGAGGATATCCAGCGTCCGGACCGTGCGGCGTTGACCGAAAGCCTCCTCGCGCAGCACGGCGTCGAGCGGGTCGAGGACCTGCCGGTGAACGAGGTGGGGGTCTACCTCCAGGAGAGCGAGGAGTTCGGGAACCGGATCTTCGACCGCAACTACGGCGCGTTGTGGGACACGTTCGAGCGCCAGGGGGTCGTCCACGAGGCGCTCGCGGTGGCGGCGCCTCTTCTGGCGGTCCGCACGCTCTCGATGGGGCTGGCCGGCACCGACGTCGAGCAGCACCGGCACTTCGCGACCGCCGCCGAGACGTACCGCAGGGACCTGATGCGGCGGATGAACGGCGACCTGGCCGAGAACTCCCGTACCGGGGAGCTGTACACGGCCGGGCCCGGCCTCTGGGCCGAGGTGCCGCCCCTGCAGTACGACGCCCCGACGCTGGGTTGGGTGCTGAACAACCGGATCCTGTCGCTCCTGGTGCTGGGGTTGTGGCTGGCCGGCGCGGTCCTGGCCGCGGGGGCCGGCGTGCGGCGCGCGGAGGTGGCGTAGCCGTGGCCCTGCGAACCGTCCTGCGGAACGAGTGGCGCCTGCTCGCGGCGGACCGGGCGCTGCGGATCGTGCTCGCGGTCTTCGCCGTCCTCTTCGTTTACGCGCTGGCCAACGGCATGGCCTGGGAGCGCTTCCAGGAGCGGACGGTGGAGTCTGCGCGGACCGGCAACGCCGAGCGCGTGCGCGCCCTGGAGCAGGAGCTGGCCGACATCGCGAACGGGGGGCGGCCGTCGTCGCCCTTCCGCGACCCCCGCGCCCCCAACGTCCTGGGCGGCGCTCGCGGCGCTCACGCCGCGGTCCTGGAGCCGGGCCCTCTGGCCGCGCTGGCGGTGGGCCAGAGCGACCTGCTGCCGTACTACTACGACGTCAGCATCTACACCAACGAGTCGTCCTTCCAGCAGAACGGCGAGGTCGAGAACCCCCTCAATCTCATGGTGGGCCGTTTCGACCTGGCCTTCGTGACGGTGTACCTGCTGCCGCTGCTCGTGCTGGCCCTCAGCTTCAACGTCCTCTCGGAGGAGCGCGAGCAGGGGACGCTGGCCCTGACGCTGTCGCAGCCCGTGTCGGCCCGCGACGTGGTGGGGGCGAAGCTGGCGTTCCGGGCGCTCCTCGTGGTGGGGCTGGCCGCGGGGGTCTCCCTGCTCGGCATCCTGGCCACGGGCGGCTTCGCAGCGTCCGGCCGGGTGCTGCTATGGTGCGCGACGGTGGTCGTGTACGCGCTGTTCTGGTTCGCGCTCGCGGCGTGGGTGAACAGCCTGCGGCGGTCCTCGGCCTGGAACGCCACGGTTCTGGTGGGCGCGTGGCTCGTCCTGGTGGTGGTGCTGCCGGCCGCGGTGAACATCGCGGCGGGCCTGCTGCACCCGCTGCCGTCCCGGGTGGAGATGATCACCGCCCAGCGCGAGGCCTCGAACGATGCCGTGAACCGCCGCAGCGAGCTGCTCGCCCGCTACCTGGAGGACCATCCGGAGATGGCCGGCGGCGTGGTGGCCGAAGAGTCCGGCCGGGCCGCGCTGGCCTGGGCCGCCACCGACGCGGTGAACCAGCACCTGGAGGAGGTGACGGCGGTGCACGACGCGCGCCGCGCCGACCAGCTCGCCCTGGTGCGCCGCTACCGCTTCCTGTCGCCGGCGCTGCTGGCCCAGGAGGTGCTCATCGACGCGGCGGGGACGGGGGATGCGCGCTTCGCCCGCTTCCAGTCGCAGGTGCGCGCTTTCGCGGAGGAGTGGCGGCAGTTCTTCGTGCCGGCGATCCTGGCCGACGAGCGGATGACCGCCGCCGTCCTGCCCGACGTGCCGGCGTTCCGGTTCGCGGACGAGGATTCTTCCGACGTCGCCGGCCGTGCGGCGGTGCCGCTGACGGTTCTGGGGGGACTGGTCGCCCTCGTGATCGCCGGTGCCGGGGCCGGCCTCGGGCGGGTGCGGGGAGCGGACTGATCGCGGACGTACAAGCTGTCAAATAGAGCGTCAACTATTGCACGAAGAGGAGGTCAAGTAGCTTATTTGCAATATTTTGCACTGCAATAAATCATGTCAGGAAATGTGTCACGATAGGCGTCATGGACTGGACGCGGTTCAGTTTCGAGTACCGGCTGCGCCTGGAGTCGGAGCCGACCATCGAGATCGACTTCGACGCGATCGGCCGGTACTGACCGAGGGGCCGCACGCTACGGCCCGGCGCGATCGGTCCACCGGCCGTGGCAGCGACTCTGAAGTGCGGTTCCTGCTCGCGGTGGGCACGCTGTAGATGGGGTTGACGAGGGTCTCGTCGTCCATCAGGTGGGCGACTGCTTCCGAGTGCGACTCGTCGATGTAGCGCTTCACGAGCGCGCTGCTGTCGAGGTACAGGAACATCATCTGCGCTCGTCGATGATGCTGTCGCTCAGGCTGCCGCCATCTCGGAGGCGCACCGATGGCCTTCTGCTCTTGGGCCGGCGCCCGCTCCAGTCGAGAATCCCGCTGGCTTTCAGTGCTGTGCGCTTCTGCTCGGCGGAGTCCGTTTCCGGGATGATTCGCGCCACCCGACGCCCGTTGCGGTTCACGATGACCGTCGCACCGTTCTCCACGTCGTGGATGTAGCTGTCGAGCTTCGACTCGAGTTCCTGAAGGCTCACCTGCCGCTCCGGCATGCCGGCAATCTCTCGCAGCTCGGCGGTGGTGGGCATCGCGTCGGCGATCTCACGCAGCTCGGCGGTGGTGGGCATCGCGTCGGCGATCTCACGCAGCTCGGCGGCGGTGGGTATCGAGCCTGCGATCTCTCGCAGCTCGGCGGCCGTGGGCATCGAGCTGGCGATCTCTCGCAACTCGGCGGCGGTGGGCATCGAGCCTGCGATCTCTCGCAGCTCGGCGGCGGTGGGTGTCGAGCCGGCGATCTCACGCAGCTCGGTGGCCGGCTGCTCCGAGACGATCTTGCGGAACACCAGCTTGCGCCTGGCCATGTCCACGTCCGCCGATCTGTACCCTGCGGCCAACCAGGCCCGCGTCATCGGGTTGCTCGTGGGGTTGTTCGAGAACCACGCACGATGCGTGGAAGCACGTGGTGGCAACTTGGACCCGATGACTTCCTCGATGTCGTCGAAGGTCATCGGAATCTCCGCTCTTCCCGATTTCCGCAAGTAGTCTGCCAACGGTGCGTACCTGGACTTGGCCATGGACGGCGCCCCTTATCCCCCTGAGCTCCGAGAGCAGAATCGGGACGGCGTCGGGAGGTTGTCGAGCGTGTCGCTGTCGCGCGGCGCGGCGACCAGCGTGGCGGGGCTGTTGCCACGGCTCCCGGGCGCCGCTCCAGACGCGGCACCCGGGTTCCGCGACACTACTTCCGTCAGTCGTTGGTCATCATCTGCGTCGGCCAGCGGTCGTCGATGGGCTTGGACGGATCGGCCGTGATCTTCAGGTCGGCGCAGTGATGGTAGGAATAGCCGCCCGGCGTGTTGTACACGTGATCGGCCATGAACTGGATGACCTGCAGCGTGCACTTCTCGCAGTTGATGTTCGGGATCGGGATGTCGGCCTCCCAGGGATCCATCGGGGTCTCGGGCCGGAACGAGGCGCCCTGGCCCTCCTCGGGATAGTGCCGGAACAGGCCGTCGGCGAGGATCGGGATCTGCGGCGGGCTCTGAATCACGCCCCAGACCGAGTAGAGGCCCCGGTCCGTCCACTCTTCGACCGCGGTCGGATCCGCCGGCAGCTCGTTGCGCGAGTTCACCGAGAGCGCGACGCGGTAATGGCCCGAGTGGAAGATGGTCTCCTGGATCTTCAGGTGCAGGTCGGACCCGCCGGTGACCTCGGTGACGATGCCGGACAGGATTGCCTCGTTGTCGCCGGTCGGGTTGCCGCCGCACGGTCCGACCTTCTGGGGGTTGCCGAGCCTGTCCAGGTTGATCCAGGGCGCCGGTTCCAGCAACTGGAAGTGCGCTTGCGTATCGACCGGCAGCATGGCCAGCGCGACGGCCGCGGCGAACAGGAAATGCAGTAGGCGCTTCATGTGGTCGTTCCTCCTCGATGGATCCGGTGATTCCGATGGATGCCGGCCTCCGGAGCGCAGCCACGACGGATGATGGCGCGCCGAGGCGCCCCCGTATTGTACCGGCGTTTCGTCGCGCCTTGCCACGCGGGCGCCTCCCCGCTCTCGGTGCTGCGCGGGGTCCACGACGGACTGCTCGCGGCGTTCGCCAACCGCCGACAGTCGGCGCTCGCGGCCGATGCGTCCACTCGCCGCGACGCCTGTTTCCACGGCGCCGACTGCTATCATGGCTGCCGGTGGCCGGCGAAAGACCGGGCCTCAAGGCGTCGGGTTCCGACAGCGGAGGGCACCATGAACAGACGCGACTTCATCAGGACGTCGGTCGGCGCCGGGCTTCTCGTCTCCGCCTATCCCCGGTCCCTGTTCGCGCGATTCCGGGCGCAGGGGCGCGGCGGGACCCTGTTCGACAAGATCTGGGACGCCCACGTCATCGCGAACCTCGGCGGCGAGACCGATCTGCTGCAGGTGGACCGCTGCATCGGCGGGAGTCCCACCCAGGTCATGCGGCTGGTTCAGGAAGGCGTCGAGCTCCGGAATCCCGAGATTTTCTACAGCGTTCCCGACCATACCGTCTCCACGTCGCCGGACCGCTACACCGACCAGTCGCTGGGCTGGGGCTGGCAGCCGTACGAGGAGCTCGCCGACGAGATGCGGGAGCTGGGCTTCACGAAGGCCTTCGGCCAGTTCGATCCGCGCTACGGCATCATGCACATCGTCGGCCCCGAGACCGGGCTGAGCCAGCCGGGCATGGTGCTCTGCGCGGGTGACAGCCACACCTGCACGCACGGGGCGATGGGCCTCATCTCCTGGGGCGGGGAGAACTCGGAGAACATCCTGCGTACCGGCACGGTCATCCGGCGCCGTCCGCGGACCATGCGCGTGAACATCGTGGGCGCGCTCGGCCCCGGGGTCCGCGCGAAGGACGTCATCCTGCGGACCATTGCCCAGCTCGGCACGGACTCGGGCACCGGCTACGCGGTGGAGTATGCGGGTCCGGTGGTGCGGGCCCTGTCGCAGGAGGCCCGCTTCTCGGTCTGCAATCTCGCGGTGGAGATGGCCTCCCCGACGGGCATGGTCAGTCCCGACGACACGACCTTCGAGTACCTCGCGGGCCGCGAGTTCGCTCCCTCGGCGCGCTACTGGGACCAGGCGCTCGCGTTCTGGCGCACCCTTCCCACGGACGACGACGCCGTGTTCGATCGGGAGGAGACCATCGACATGACCGGGGTGGAGCCGCAGGTCACCTGGGGCATCAACCCCGAGCACGCGATCGGGATCGGCGAACGGATTCCGGATCCCGACCGGGCTCCCGCGAACAAGCGGGCCACCTACCGGCAGGCGATCGAGTACAGCCGCCTCACGCCGGGCGAGCCGATCCTGGGGACGCCGATCGACGAGGTGTTCATCGGCTCCTGCGTCGAGAGCCGCATCAGCGACCTGCGCGCGGCGGCGGCCGTCGTCGAGGGCCGCCGGGTGGCGTCCAGCATCGCCTCGGCCTGGGTGGTTCCGGGGTCGAACGCGGTCAAGGCCCAGGCCGAGGCGGAGGGCCTGGACCGCATCTTCCAGGATGCGGGCTTCGAATGGCGCGAGTCCGGCTGCTCGAAGTGCTACGGATCGAACGGCGACTACGTCGAGCCGGGCCACCGCTGCATCTCCAATTCGAACCGCAACTACATCGGCCGGCAGGGCCGGGACACGAACACGATCCTGGCGAGCACGACGACCGTCGCCGCCTCGGCGATCGCCGGCAGCGTCGCCGACGTGCGCTCGTTCCTGTAATTGAGGGGGCCGGGACGATGGGGCAGGACATCCAGCGCGGCGGGCACCGCTTCGTGGCCCACGAGGGCCTGGCGGCGCCCTTCCTGTTCGACAACGTGAGCACCGACGTGATCGCGCCGGCCCTGACCAACCTGACCGAGGGGCTGGACGCCCCCCGCGGGGGGCTCGGCTCCAGCCGGGGCGCCACGGCGTTCGCGAACATCCGCTACAACGCGGACGGATCGCCGAGGCGGGACTTCGTCTTCAACCAGGAGGCGTACCGGACCGCCTCGATCATGGTCGTCGGCAAGAACTACGCCACGGGCAGCTCGCGGGTCACCGGGGTCACCCGGCCTCTCGCGGCCTGGGGCGTCCGGGTCTACATCGGGGAGAGCTTCGGGCCGATCTTCCTGACCAACGCGGTGCAGTACGGCGTGCTGACCGTGGAGCTGCCGCGGGAGACGCTGAACGAGATCGTGGAGTGGGTCGAGTCGCACCACGGCGTCCGGATGAGCGTGGACCTGGAGCGGCAACTGATCGAGATGCCGGGACGCGACCCGATCGCGTTCGAGATCGACCCCAGAGTGCGGAACAAGCTGCTGAACGGCCTGCACGACCTCGAAGAGATCGAGCCGCACCTCCCGGCGGCCCGGGCGGTGCGGGAACGGGACCAGCAGGAGCGCCCCTGGATCTACCAACCCGGTGGCCGCTGAGGCCGAGGCAACCTGCTGCCATGTTTCGGCGCCCGGCGCAGTTCGTGCGGCATACCGGCATCGCGGCGCCCTTCCGGCAGCCGGATCTCGAGAGCGAGCTCATCGCCCCGGTCGGCGTGGAGCTTCGGGATCTTCATGCCGTGCACCTGGATGGGGACGACGTGCGGCTCGACGCCCACCGGCACGACGGGTCCTGGGCCGGCCCCCATGCGTTCCACGGCTTCCGGTACCGGCCTGACGGCACGGAAGACCCGGACTTCGTCCTCAACCGAGAACCGTATCACGAGGCCTCGATCCTGCTCGCCGGGAGGAACTTCGGCCAGGGCAGCCAGCAGGCGTTCGCGGTCATCCGTCTCCGGCAGTGCGGGATGCGAGTGATCGTCGCCCCGAGCTTCGGGCCGGTGTTCCATGACGACTGCTTCGACTTCGGTCTCCTCCCGGTGACGCTCGACGAGCAGGTGGTGGAGGAGCTCGCAGATCGAGTCACGGCGAATCCCGAGATCGAGATGACGGTCGATCTGGCGCGACAGGTGGTCGCGCGTCCGGGCACGGCGCCCGTTGCCTTCCGGATCGACGCGAGGCGGCGGCGGAGTCTGCTGCAGGGCCGGGACACGACGCTGCTCGAGCGGCTGCAACACTCGGAGAGCGCCGAGGAGATGAGAGAGAGAGATCGACGTCTCCGCCCCTGGATCTACGGTCCCGACCGCCGCGACCCGTGAGGGAACGCCGGTCGCCGGACCGCGTGCTACTTCGGCGTGCCCGACGAGACCGTCGATCGGATGCGGTAGCCGGTCTGCGCATCGCCCTCACGATACGTCGCGTGACACGCGTCGCAGGCGCGAGTGACATCTCCGAGGACCGCGGTCACTGCCGCCGCATCGACGCTTGTCGCCGACAGCGCCTTGTCGAGCGCGTCCAGCGCGGCCACGGCCTCCCGGTTCATCCGCACGGCGTCGGGCTGCCCGTTGGTCTCCCACTCGGGTCGGGTGGAGGCCAGCACCTGTCGTGCGAGCGCCAGGGGCGTCTTGGCCTCGACGTACGACGCCGACCCGAGGGCCTCTTCGACGCCTTCGACGGCGGCGCCGATGGTCTTCATCGCGCGGTCGAACTCCTCGGGGCCCACCACTTTCTGCGCGACCGCGAGGTTCCCCGTTCCGACCGCGATCGCGACTGCGACCGTCCACCCTGCCGGACGACGTGTCATTCGACCTCCGCAGGTCATCAGCTCGCGCATCCGGGGCGCTACCGGGGCGCCACCAGCCCTCGCAGGCGCTCGTGGATGGTCCCCGGGATCCCCAGGCGGGTGTCGGCTCCGAGCTCCGCGAGCAGGGCCGCCGTCTCCGGCCACGCCTGGTAGTGGAACGACTGCTTGGCGCCCTCGGCGAGGCGGAACGCCGTCCGGCCCCGCCAGTCGCGCGCGTCGATGTCGGCGCCGTGCTCCACGAGCAGCCGGATCAACTCGTTGAGGCCGCTGAAGGCGGCGCAGTGCAGCGCGGTGAAGTCGCCTTCGTTGGTGGCGTTCACGTCCAGGCCGGCCTCGATGAGAATCCCGACGGCCTCCTCCGCCATGGGCTGGCGGGCTGCCCGCGGCGTGTTCGTCCAGTGTCCCCACCGCCCGCAACCGGCCGCGGCCATCATCGGCGTGGTGCCGTCGTTCGACGTGATCCCGGGCCGGGCGCCCGCTCGGAGCAGGCGGCGCAGGACGTCGCCGGTGGAGCTGTGCGTGCTCCACCCGTTGCGCATCCGGCCCGGGCCGGGGTTGGTCGCGAACGCCGCCACCCACAGCGGCGTAGCCCCGGCCACGTCTCCGGTGCCCGTCGCGAACGTGTCGTAGGCGCCGTTCCGGACGAACCCCTGCTCGGTCACGTCGGAGGCGGTCATGCGCGCGTTGGGGTCGGCGCCGCGGGCCAGCAGGGCGTCGACCAGCGGCAGCCGCTCCGCGAGCGCGAGCCGGCCGGCCCGCGCGCCCGCGCCGCCGTGCTTGCGGTTCCATGCCTTCAGCCACGTGCGGACGGGGCCGGCGGCGGCGTGCAGGGCCGTGACGCCGTCGACCGCGCCATCGGGGTCGGCGCCCCGCTCCAGCAGGAAGTGCGCGAACGCGCCCTGCCCGACGATGACCGCATAGGCCAGCGGATGCGCTCCGTCGGATCCGGTCTCGTCCACGCCGGCTCCCGCTACGAGCAACAGCTCGGCCGTCTCGATGTCGCCGTTGCGGGCGGCGGCGATGAGGGGGGAGAATGCCTGCCCCGGTTGGGGATGCACGTCGGCGCCCCGCTCGACCAGCGCGCGGGCGACGCTCCGGTGCCGCCCGGCGACCGCCCACATCAGCGCCGTCTCGTGGGTGGCGGCGGTGGCGGCGTCGACGTCGGCCCCGCCGGAGAGCAGCGCCCGCACGACATCGAGGCTGCCGGTGCGCGCGGCCGTCATCAGCGGCGTCAGGCCGTTCGCCTGCGCCGCGTTCGGATTCGCCCCCGCCGCCAGGAGCCGCTCGACCATCGACACGCTGGCGTTCTCGCACGCCCGTGCGAGCGGCGTCACGCCGTGATCGTCCGCGGCGTTCACGTCGGCGCCGGCGCGCAGAAGCAGATCGGCCGTTTCGCCGTCGTCCCAGTGGGCCGCCCAGAGCAGCGCCGTCGCGCCATCGGCCCGCGCGGCGTTCACGTCGAGCTCCCCGTCGGCGAGCAGCCCGCGCAGGCGGGCGGTGTCGCGCTCCGCCATCGCCTCCACGAGGCGCAGATCGGGCTCGGCGGCCGCCGAGCTGCCGGCCGCTGCCGCGAGGAGGACGAGACACAGGCTCGCGAGACCCTTCGTCAGGACGCGCATTCGGCTCCTCCCGCGTTCGGCTCCGTGCGAAGATCGATTCCGGCGACTCGCCACACGTCGGAAGCTCCGATTCTAGGAGCTTGTGCCGTTGAACACAACGAAGCTCCTGGCTTCCTTGCGTGGCGGGCGGCAAAGGTGGTAAGTAGGGCGGCAACGCCCGCGGGTGGGCGCCAGCCGGAAATCCGGGGCTGCAACATGTCTACGATGAGAGTGCTCGGCGCGGCGGCCTGCCTCGCGGGGATTGCGGCGGTGGCGGCGCCGCACGCCGCGGCCCAGACGGAGGCGCCGTCGCGCGCGCTGCTCGACCGCTACTGCGTGACCTGTCACAACGAGCGGCTGCAGACGGCCGGCGTGATGTTCGACCGGGTCGACGTCGACCGCGCCGATCTGCACCGTGAGCTCTTCGAGAAGGTCGCCCGCAAGCTCCGCAGCGGGCAGATGCCGCCGCCGGGCCGCCCGCGGCCGGAGCCGGCGGCGATCGACGCGTTCGTGACGGCGCTCGAGGCGCAGCTCGACCGGGTGGGCGCCGCGGCGCCCGACCCGGGGCGCGTGGCGTCGCACCGCTTGAATCGAACCGAGTACGTCAACGCCGTACGCGACCTGCTCGACCTGGAGCTGGACGGGGAGGCGCTGCTCCCGAGCGACATGGCGGGCTTCGGCTTCGACAACAACGCCGACGTGCTCGCGATGACTCCGGCGTTGATGGATCGCTACATCACCGCGGCCACCAAGGTCAGTCGCCTCGCGGTCGGCACATTGGAGAATCGCCCGGCGATCCGGACGTACAGGCTGCCGAACGCGGCGCGGCAGGAAGCCCGGATGGGCGAGGACCTGCCGTTCGCGACGCACGGCGGCCTGGCGGCTCGCCATGCGTTCTCGCTCGACGGCGACTACGTCTTCCGGATTCGGTTGCAGCGGAGCGATATCGGAGGGACGATCCGCGGCAACATCGCGGAGCGCGAATACCACATCGAGCTGCGCGTCGACCACGCGCTCGTCGAGCGCCTCACGGTGGGCGGCGCGTTCGCGGGGCAGGTCCGGTACACCTTGTCGGGAGGCGGCATCGCGCCGCCGGACGACGATGTCGTGCACCAGCAGGTCGCGCTCTACAACCAGACCGCCGACGAGGACCTGGAGGTGCGCCTGCCGGTGAGGGCCGGCACGCGGCTCGTGTCGGCAGCCTTCACCGACACGGCCCCCTCCGCGTCGGCCGGCGTGGGCGACAACGTGGTGGGCGGCATCGCGTCGCTCGAGATCCATGGTCCGTACGGCGGGAAGGTCCCCGCGGAGACGCCGAGCCGCCGGCGCGTATTCGTGTGCCGGCCGAGCGGTCTCCACGACGAGGAGCCGTGCGCGAGGAGAATCATGGGCACGCTGGCCCGGCGGGCATACCGCCGCCCGGTCACGGACGTCGACCTCGCACCCCTCATGGAGATCTTCGAGATCGGGCGCGCCGCCGGGGGCTTCGAGACCGGCATCGCGCGAGCCCTGGAAGCGCTCCTGAGCATGCCGGCGTTTCTCATGCGCGCCGAAGTCGATCCGGTCGGTGCTCCGGTCGGGACCATCTACGCGCTGAGCGATGTGGAGCTGGCGTCGCGCCTGGCGTTCTTCCTGTGGAGGAGCATTCCGGACGACGAGCTGCTGGATGCGGCCACGCGCGGCCGACTGCGCGATCCGGTCGTGCTGGAACGGCAGACGCGCCGGATGCTGGCGGATCGGCGGGCCGTGCGCTGGATGAACGACTTTCTCGGGCAGTGGCTGCAGGTGCGCAACCTGCAGACCATGGTGCCGGATCCGGTGCGATTCCCCGGCTACGACAGCACCCTGCGCGACGCGTTGATGAAGGAGACCGAGCTGTTCTTCGAGAGTCAGGTGCGTGAGGACCGCAGCGTCCTGGACCTGTTGCGCGCCGACTATACCTTCCTCAACGCCCGGCTCGCCGAGCATTACGGCATGCAGGGCGTCCATGGCAGCCATTTCCGGCGCGTGCCGGTCGCCGATCCGGCGCGGGGTGGGCTCCTGGGGCACGGGAGCGTCCTGACGACGACCTCGTATGCGGACCGGACGTCGGTCGTGCTCAGGGGCAAGTGGGTGCTCGAGACGCTGCTCGGCTCGCCGCCGCCGCCGCCGCCGGCCAACGTGCCGCCGCTTCCGGAGAACGACGGCCGAAGCGAACCGGCGTCGCTGCGGGAGCGGATGGAGCAGCATCGAACGAATCCGGTGTGTGCGACCTGCCACGTCAACATGGATCCGCTCGGCTTCGCACTGGAGAATTTCGACGCGATCGGCAGGTGGCGCGAGAGCGATGAGGGCGCGCCAATCGACTCGGCGATTACGTGGAGGGATACGGCGATCGACAGCCCGAAGGCGTTCCGCGAAGCGTTGTTGCGCCAGGGCGAGGACGAGCTTCTGCGCACGATCGCGGAAAAGCTGCTGACCTACGCCCTCGGTCGCGGCGTCGACTATCTGGATGCGCCCACGGTGCGACGGATCGTGCGGGATGCCGCGCGCGACGACCATCGCTGGTCGTCGCTCGTCCTCGGCATCGTGCGGAGCGCCCCGTTCCAGCAGCGGATCGTGCGGGACTCGGAGCCGGAAGCGCGTGTTGCCGCCAACGTCGGGCGCGGACAGTAGCGATCGGGCGCGAAGTACGCGGACAGCAAGGGGAGCGCGTCGCCGCGGGGCAGCGCGTCGCCACGACGGGGAGAAGCCCATGTTCATCACCAGGAAGCACCTGTCCCGGCGTGCCGTGCTGCGCGGCGCCGGAGCCACCCTCGCCCTCCCGCTGCTCGACTGCATGGTGCCGGCCCTGACCGCCCTCGGCCGGACGGCGGCGGCTCCGGCGCGGTTGCGCCGGCTGGGGGTGTTCTACGTGCCCAACGGCATGTCGATGGGCTACTGGTGGCCGAGAACGGAAGGACCGCTGCAGGAATTGCCGCCGACGCTGCGGTCGCTGGAGGCGCTCAAGGACCGCGTTCTGCTGCTGGGCGGCCTGGCCGACAAGCCGGCGGATCTCATGGAGGGGGGCGGCGACCACGCGCGGTCGGCGGGCACGTTCCTGACCGCCACCACGTTCAAGCTGACCACCGGCGCCGACGTGTACGCGGCGGTGTCCATGGATCAGGTGGCAGCGCGGGAGCTCGCCCGCGAGACGCAGCTCACGTCGCTGGAGCTCGGCATCGAGTCGAACGCGATGGTGGGCACCTGCGACGGGGGCTCGAGCTGCGCCTACACGAATACCGTCGCGTGGCGGACGCCGACCACGCCGTTGCCCGTCGAGCGGGACCCGCGCGCCGTCTTCGAGCGCCTGTTCGGAACCAGCGGCAGCACGGATCCTGCCGCGCGGCTGGCCCGGCTCGAGCGCGACCGGACCATCATCGACGCCGTCTCCTCCGAGCTGAAGCGCCTGGAGCGGATCCTGGGGGCGGGCGACCGGGCCAAGGTGTCCGAGTACGTCGACTCGGTGCGCGACGTGGAGCGGCGCATCCGCACCGCCGAGCTGCAGAGCTCGCGGGAGCTGCCGCTGGTGGACGAGCCGGCGGGCATTCCGGACGACTACGCCACGCACGCGAAGCTCCAGATGGACCTGCTGGCGCTCGCCTACCAGACCGATCTCACCCGCGTCAGCACCTTCATGCTGGGGAAGGAGGTCAGCGGCCGGGCCTATCCCGAGATCGGGGTTTCCGATTCGCATCACCCCCTGTCGCATCACCAGGACGAGTACGGCAAGCTCGAGCGCCTGCACAGGGTCAACGAGTACCACTTCCAGCAGTTCGCGCACCTGGTGGCGAGAATGGAGGCGATGCCGGAAGGCGACGGCACGATGCTGGACCACACGGTCTTCCTGTACGGGACCGGCATCAGCGACAGCAACACGCACTTCCACGACGACCTGCCCGTCGCGGTCGTCGGGGGGCAGAGCGCCGGGATCAGGGGCGGTCGCTACGTGCGGCACCCGCAGGGCACGCCGATCGCGAACCTCTACCTGGCGCTGCTCGACCGGCTCGGCGTGCACGTCGACAGCTTCGGCGACAGCACGGGCCGGCTCGAGACGCTGACCTGACGAGATTCGGGAGCGCGCAGTGTCCTTGGACGCGCACGTGGCCCGCCTCGAGCTCTCCCGAGTGACGCGGTTCTCGCCGCTTGCCTCGACCGCGCCTGGGAGTACTTCTGCGTGCGGGCCGGCCTCGAGCCGATCTAGGTGTTCCCCCCCGCGTCGGGGTGAGAGCGGTCACTGCAATTTCAGGAGCTGCCCGAAATCCTCAGCGTTCGGTCTAGTCGCTGGCGCCACGTTTCCGTATCGGTGGCGGAACCGTGCCCCTGCTCCTGGAAACCTGCGTCACCGGATGGCATCGCTCGTCGTGTGAGAAGATCCATTCAGGAGGATGTCGTCGATGAGCGCAGGCAGGATCGAGTCGGTACGCATCCGGGGGTTCAGATCGCTCGCAGACGTCGAGCTGTCCAATCTCCAGAATGCGAACGTCCTGATTGGCGCCAACGGCTCGGGAAAATCCAATTTCATCCGCTTCTTCGAGATGATGAGCTGGATGCTGCGGTCACGAAGACTCGGCGAGTTCGTTGAGCGGTACGGAGGCGCCGACGACCAATTGTACGGGGGCAATAGCGTTACCCCGCGCATGGAAGGTGAACTTGCGCTGCGTACCGACAAGGGCCGCAACGACTACCGCTTTGCACTTTCGTATGCGCATCCGGACCGCTTCATCTTTGGGTGTGGCTCTTCTTCGTCGACCGTTTTTCCCCCTGTTCATAGGCATTTTCGCCCGCGGACGGTTCCTTTTCTGTTCATTTTCGCGGGGACAGAACTCCGGACAGCGCCCACCCGCCTCTTTCGGGCAGCCAGCCCGATCTAGTCGCGGCGCCTGGCGCGTCGGTCGGTTCCCTCCGGCGGGCCCCCTCTGGACATTTGCGGGGCGTTTTGCTACGGTCTCGTGGGAAGGGAGACGCTGCTGTGACGACCGTGGCGACGACGGGATTCTCCGGCCGTGCGTTCAGCGTGCAGGAGCTGACGCTGATCCGGGAGGTCGTGCGGGAGTGTTCGGGTCTGAGCCGGATGGAGCTGGCGCGCACGGTGTGCGAGTTGTTGCGGTGGCGGCGGCCGAACGGGCGGCTGAAGGCGCGGGAGTGCCGGGAGTTCCTCGAGCGGCTCGACGCGGAGGATGCGCTGGAGCTGCCTGCCAAGCGCCGGGGCCGCGCGCTCGGTTCGGTCACCCGGGTTCCCCGGACGGCGGCCGGGGAGCCGGGGCTCCCGCTGGTCGGCAGCGTGCGCGATGTCGAGCCGCTGGCGGTCGAGTTGGTGCGCGAGCCTGCCCAGCGCCTGCTGTTCCGGGAGCTGGTGGGACGCTACCACTACCTTGGGCACACGGTCCCGTTCGGCGCTCACCTGCGCTATCTGGTGTTTGCGTCGCGGCCTCAGGGGGCGGTGGTCGGCTGCCTGCAGTTCTCCAGTCCGGCGTGGCGCATGGCGGTCCGGGACCGCTGGGTCGGCTGGGATGATCGGACTCGGGCGCGGAATCTGCAGCACGTGGTCAACAACAGCCGCTTCCTGTTGCTGCCGTGGGTCGGGGTGAAGAACCTGGCCAGCGCCGTGCTGGCGCGGGGTCTCTCGCAGTTGGCGGTGGACTGGCCGCGCCGTTACCACGTCGAGCCCTGGCTGGTGGAGACGCTGGTGGATGCGCGCCGCCACCACGGGGGTTGCTACCGCGCCGCCAACTTTGTCGCGTTGGGCTCGACCAGCGGTCGCGGTCGCATGGACCGGCACGGTCGCCGTGCCGGTGAGGCGCCCAAGACGGTCCTGGTCTATCCTGTGGTCCGGCATGCGCAGCAGCGGTTGCGGGAGAGTTGAGCGATGCGAGCCGTTGTCCCCACTCCCCCCGCCCCGGCGCCGTATGCGGCGGCCGAGGCCGCCTTCGCCGAGGCCAAAGCCTACCTTTCTTCGCGCGAAGCACAACAGATGAGCGAGAGCAACCTCGAACGGGAGTTGCAGCGGCGGGGGCAGGAGTTGATGCGCAAGCTCCTGCAGGGGCACCTCGAACAGCGCAGTCCGGGGGAGACCGCCGGTCCGGTCACGGGGGCCGACGGTGTCGAGCGCTCGCAACGGCGCGTGCACGAACGCCGCATCGAGACGACCTTCGGCACCGTGGCGGTCGAGCGCGTGGGCTACGCGCGTCCCGGTCATGACAGTCTGCATCCGCTCGATGCCGCGCTGAACCTGCCGCCGGAGCGTTACTCGCTGGAGGTGCGCCGGCGGGTGGCCGAGGCGGCCGCCTCGCGGTCGTTCGACGAAGCGCTGTTGGATCTGTCTCGCAGTACCGGGGCCGAAGTGCCCAAGCGTCAGGCGGAACAGTTGGTGGCTCGTGCGGCCGAGGACTTCGACGCCTTCTACGAGGCGCGCCGTGCGGCGACGGGCGAGCCGCCCCCCGAGGGGTCGGTCGTCGTGCTCACCTTCGACGGCAAGGGTGTGGTGCTGCATCGCGACGACCTGCGCGAGGCGACGCGGCGGGCGGCCGAGAAGCGCCGGCAGCAACGGGAGCCGCTCTCCCTGTTCCAGCGCCTGAAGCCGGGCGAGAAGAAGAACGCCAAGCGCATGGCGACGGTGGCCGCCGTCTACACGACGGCGCCGTTGGTGCGCAGCCCCGAACAGTTCCTGCGAAGCCTGATGCCAAGACAGCCGGGCGCGAAGCCTCCGCTCGTGCGGCCCCGCCCGGTGGCCAAGCGGGTCTGGGCGAGCCTGCAACGCGAGCCCTGGGAGGTGGTTGCCGAGGCGACGCTGGAAGCCGAGCGCCACGACCCCGAGCACGTCAAGCGCTGGGTCGTGCTCGTCGACGGCGCCGAGACGCAGCTCGACCTGGTGGAAGCGAGCGCCGCCGCCTACGGCGTGGACGTAACGGTGATACTCGACATCATCCACGTGGTCGAGTACGTCTGGAAGGCGGCGCACGTGTTCCATCGCGAGGGGAGCCCCGATGCAGCGCATTGGGCCTGGACGCGCGTGCAGAGCATTCTCGAGGGCAAGGCCAGCCGGGTGGCGGCGGCGATGCGGCGTGCCGCGACCGTCGCCGGCCTGTCGAAGGACACCCGCAAGCCGGTCGATACGTGCGCCGACTACCTGCAGAAGTACGCGCCGTATCTGCACTACGACCGCTACCTCGCGGCGGGCTATCCCATCGCCACCGGCGTCATCGAAGGGGCGTGCCGGTACCTGGTCCGCGACCGGATGGATTTGACCGGTGCCCGCTGGCGCCTGGCGGGAGCCGAGGCGGTCCTGAAGCTGCGGGCGCTGCGAGCCAGCGGCGACTTCGATCCGTACTGGGACTTCCACGAAGCGCGCGAATACGAACGGAATCACGCCCAGCGATACGCTGCGCGGACAGCCCCGCCGGTCAGCGAGCCGCCCCCGCCGCCCTCTCCACCACGCCTTCGACGCGTCAAGTAGCTCTTGCCATGCCGCTCGCAGAAGCCCCCTGGGCCGTTGACGAAGAAGAGCCACACCCTTCATCTTTACCGAAGAGGCGTATCGTTTCAGCCTGGACCGCTATGCGACAGATCCGGACTGGCAGCACGTTAGCGGTGGTCACCGGGAAGCCGCCATCGTCGACGTTGCGCACGCTTCGTCATCCGTCGGCCCCAACCCCGTCACCGCCAGGGTCATAGTCCATCTCCTGAGGGGCTGCCAGGTATTCCAGTTCCACGACACGTCCTATACCTCGAATTTCAAGAAGCGGTGGGACGCGGAGGACAACGATTACTTGCGCACGCATGGAGGGAATCTCGCCGCGGTCCTGCATCGATTGGAGGAGGAAGACGTCAGGCGGTTCGATCTGATATGTCAGCACGTCAGGCGGGTGCTGCCGGTTTTCGACCGCTTCCAGGTCGACGAGAGCTATGGGAAGGTATCATTGCGATGGAAGGCGTCGGGAACGGACAAGACCTTCGGGGCGCACCTCACCTCGGACGGGTCACTCCGCTTCTTTGCTCTGGTGACGTTGTTGAACCTGCCGTCCGGGATGTTGCCGGACGTGCTGCTGCTCGACGAGCCGGAACTCGGCTTGCACCCCGCCGCCATCGCCCTGGTGGGCAGCATGATCAAGTCGCTCGCGATGGACCGTCAGGTCATCGTAGCGACGCAGTCGCCGCTACTCGTCGACGCGTTCGACCTCGAGGACATTGTAGTTCTGGAGCTGCGAGATGGGCGGACGATGTTCCGCCGACCCGACCCCGAGGGATACAAGCGATGGCTCGATGAAGGCTTCATGCCGGGTGAGATGTGGCAGAAGAACCTCATTGGAGGGCGTCCGTGATTCGTCTCAACCACATGAGAAGACGTCGCCCGTCCACTCCCACGCGCCGTTCTTCCATGTCTCGTGGCCGACCTCGCTGGGCTGCGGCTCAACTCCGCTGGCGGTTGCAGGCAGAGTTTCACCGACTGACGGCCCGCGGCGGGTCGTTCCTGTAGACGTGTCCCCCGCGCATCACGAAGACGACCCGGCCCAGCGCGGCGGGGTCGGTCAGTGGGTCGCCGTCGAGCGCGATGATGTCCGCCTCGAATCCGGTCGCGATGGCGCCGATGCGGTCCGCCATGCCCAGCGACTCGGCGGCGAGCGAGGTCGCCGAGACCACCGCGTCCATCGGGTCCTGTCCGCCCTGCTCGACGTAGGCCACCAGCTCGTCGGTGTTCGCGCCGTGGCTGCCCGCGTTGGCGTCGGTGCTGTAGATGATCCGCACGCCGGGGGCGGCCGCCGCGGCCCGGAAGAAGGCGAGGGCGCCCGGCCGCGAAGCCTGGAGGTTGGCGAACCCTTCCAGCGTGTAGCTCCCGACGCCGGCGTAGCGGTCGCCGCGCTCCTCGTAGTTGCGGAAGAGCAGGTCGATCTGGTTGCCCAGATACATGCCGCTCTCGACGAACACGTCGACGTCCCCCGGCTCGAGCATCCAGCCGTGCTCCACCTGGGTGCACCCCGCGTCGGCGGTGAGCTGCAGCGCGTCGGACCGATGCAGGTGGACGACCGACCGCAGCCCCAGGGCGCGCGCCTCCCCGCAGGCGGCCTCGAGCTGGGCGGCCGTCATGTTGGTGACCCCGCCGAAGCGGATGCTCGTCGACGCGAAGACCTTGATGACGTCGGCCCCCGCCGCGGCCCGGTCGCGGACGTACGCCCGGATCTCGTCGGGCGTGCCGGTGTCGTCGCGCACCGCCCCGAGCGACGACAGCAGCCGCGGGCCCGGAATCTCGCCGCGGTCGATCCACGCTTTCAGCTCGGCGTCGTCCGGCGAGCCCAGGCTCTGCATCGTGGTGATGCCGTTCATCAGCGTGCGGTACGCGTTCTCGGCCCCGTGCAGCGTCAGGTGGGCGACGCTGGGGTCGTTCTCGTCCCGGTGGACCTTGCCGTCGTCGTCGAAGTGGTTGCCGATGTGCACGTGGGTATCGATGTAGCCCGGCAGCACGGTCAGGGCGGTGAGGTCGTAGGTGCGGTCTCCCCGGCCCGTGCCCCGCGGCACGATCCCGGCGATCCGCCCGTCGCGCACCACCAGGTCACGGTTCTCCAGCACGTCCCCGCGCCCGTCGAGGATACGGGCCGCGCGGAGCACCCTCGTCTCGCCCGGAGGCTGCCCCAGGGCCGGCGTCCCCGCCCACGCACCGGCCAGGACAAGCAGCAGGGCCACCACGAACAGGCGGTGTGCCGGGCGGTCGATTCGGTCGTTCACGGTCTCCTCCGCGACATCCACGCGTGAGCGTCGAGGTGCCTGTTTCCCCATCGGTACGCATGATGACGTACCCTGGCGACAGTGTGCAGTGCATCCTCGTGCAGGTCCGTAGCGCGCGGCGCGCCCGAACCGGAGCGCTCGTGACGCTACGGCTGCCGGACGACGCGATGCAGTAGACGAAGGAGCAGCGGATGAGTGTGAATCGCAGGACGTTCATGTTGCGCGCCGGCGGCGCCGCCGTCGGGCTGTCGGTGACGTTCGCGGAGAGGCCGGCGAAGGCTCGCGCGCCGGCAAGCTCCACCTCCGCGCAGTCGGCGCTGGCGGGGTTCGATCCCCGGGCTCTCTCCACCCTCGCGAATGCCGATCCGGAGTTCGGGCTTGCCGCCCGCGAGTGGGATGCGCTGGTGCAGCTCGGGATCGATGGCAGCAACTACGCCGTCTCGATCCGCAACGGACGGGTGGTCGAGGTCGCGCCAGAGAGTTCGAGCGCGGACTTCGACGTCCGGATCGCGGGTCCGCTGGACGCCTGGTGCCAGGGCTTCGGGGACTACGGTCTCCAGACCGCCGGCGACGACGCCGATCACCGCTGGCCCTACCAGGCGGCCATTCTGCGGCTGGCGGCGCTCGTGCGAGAGACGTTGGGGGCGCCGGTTCGGGAGCACCTGGCCGACGAGGTCGACCGCGAGTTCGACTCGATCGTCGGTCGCTACGTCTACGTACGGATTCGCGGCATCCAGTACCGGGTGTACTTCGAGGAAGCCGGTCAGGGCATGCCGATGGTGCTGCAGCACACGGCCGGCTCCGACAGCCGGCAGTGGCGGCACCTGCTGGAGGACCGCGAGCTTCAGCAACGGTTCCGGATGATCGCCTACGACCTGCCGTTCCACGGGCGATCGCTCCCGCCGACCACGGCCCGCTGGTGGACCACCGAGTATCGGATGGACACGCAGCACCTGATGGATTCCATCGTGGCGATCTCGAACGCCCTGAGCCTCGAGCGCCCCGTCTACATGGGCTGCTCGGTGGGCGGCTATCTCGCACCGGATCTCGCCTACTACCATCCCGACAAGTTCCGGGCTGTAATCGGGATCAACTCGTCGATTGCGGGAACGCTCGTCGAGAACAAGGGCAAGCCGTACGAGAGCCGCTTCAGCCATCCGCAGAACGGCACCCCCTACATCGGGTCCCGGATGTACATGATCACCTCCCCGGAGGCCCGCGAGGCGTTCCGGCGGGAGACGGGCTGGATCTACAGCCAGGGCGGTCCCGGGATCTTCGGCGGCGATCTGTACTACTTCTCGGTCGAGCACGATCTGAGAGGGAAGGCGCACACCATCGACACGTCCAGGGTCGGGGTCCACCTGCTCAGCGGCGAGTACGATCCGACGGCCAGGGGGCCGGCGGAGTCGCTGGCGGCGATGATCGACGGGGCGACCTATGACGTCATCGAGGGCGGGTCGCACTTCGCGATGAGCGACGACTATCCGCGCTTTCGACAGTATCTCCGCCCGGTGCTCGATCGGGTCTACCGGGAGCGGGCCTGACCGGGTGCTCACGACGGTCGACAGCTCGATGGATCGCGTGCGCGTAACTGAACCGCGTATGCGTAACTGAACCGCGTATGCGTGACAGAACAGGAGAACCATGCGCCTGATTGAAGGACGTTTCTTTGCCCTCGTCATCGGATCGTTGTGCTTCCTGGCTCCATCGCCCGCGATGGCTCAGCAGGCGGCGGCCCCCGCCGAGCTGCGGTCGCTCCTCGAGGGGACCTGGGAGCTCGTCGAATGGCACGTCGACGGAGAGGTGCTCCGCCCGCCGCAGGCCGGCGGCCGCTGGTCGAATCACGATGGCGTCGTCGTGGCCACGTTCCACCGCGAGACGGCGGCCGGGTTCGAGTCGTTCGTCGGCTACGGGACCTACGAGATGGACGCCTCGCACTGGAGCTATACGTACGAGCGGGTCCAGACCGCGAGCGGACCGACCTCCGGGGAGGCCGCGGTCACGGTGCGGTCCGGAGGAGAGCCGCGGCGGTTCACGATCGTCCGCGACGGGGACGCGATCGTGCTCGAGGGAACGAACGATCGACGCGAGTACGCGGACGGGTACTTCTCCTACATGCCGAACGGCAGGCTGCTGCGCAAGTACCGCAAGGTGGACGAGTAGCGTGGTCGTGGAGGCGGTCATGATGCGAAATCGATCCAGGCGGGCGGCGCTCATCGCCGCCGTGGTGCTCGGGGCGGCGGCCGCCGCGCCTTCGATCGCGGCGGCCCAGGACGCGCATGCGCAGGACACGAGCTGGCCGCAGTACCCCGGCGAGATGCAGTTCGAGATGGGCACGGGCATCGCGGTGGATGCCGGCGGCGTCATCTACACGATTTCGCGCGACATCGACCACTGGGCCGCGCACCCGCTGGCGATGAGCCGCTACAAGGGCAAGGGCACGATCGCCAGGTGGGACGCATCGGGCCGGTTCCTCGGCACGTTCGGCGACGAGCACGAGTTCATCGGGCCGCACTCGATGTACATCGATTCCCAGGGGTTCGTCTGGGTGGTCGACAGGGAGGGCCACCAGGTCGCGAAGCTCACACCGGACGGCGATGCGGTGATGAAGCTGGGCGAGTACGGCGTGTTCGGCGACGATGAGAGCCACTTCAACGGACCCACCGGCGTCGCTTTCCTTCCCGACGGCGGCATCGTGGTCTCGGACGGCTACTGGAACTCCCGGCTGGTCTGGTTCGACGAGGACGGGAACTACCTGCAGGAGGTCGGCGGGTTGGGCAGCGCCCCGGGGCAATTGGCCCTCCCGCATACGCTGACGCTCGACCCGGCCGGACGCCTCATCGTGGGCAACGTGTGCGGCACGGCCCTGCACCCGTACGTGACGGCGCCGGGGCAGATCGCTCCCGAGCGCCGACAACCGATCCCCGGCTGCGTGAGCCGTTTCGAGGTGTTCACCCGGGAAGGGGAGTACGTCGGCCCCTGGGACGGGGTGCCGGAGCCCGGACTCCCGTTGAGCATCGCGACCTATGGCGACCGGATCTACGCCGGCGTGGCCGGATCGCAGCGGGGGCGCCAGGATCTCGTGGTGGTCGATGCCGAGACCGACGACGAGATCTTCCGGATTCCGAACGCCAACGTCTATGTCCACCAGATGGCGATGGCGCCCAACGGCGACATCTACGTCGCATCGGTCTACCCCGAGCACGGCGGCGAGCCGCGCGGTATCGAGGGGCCGTCCTTCGTGCGCTGGGCGGCGGATCGATAGGCGGGCCGGCCATGAAGCCCGGAGTCGCCATGGCCCGCGGGGCGGGAACGGCATATATTGGGTCCGATCCAAAGGGAGCACGGCAGGAGGAGGTCGAGCATGAGCGCAAAGTCCTGGGACGCCGCAACGGCATCGGAGTTCGTGAAGAAGAACCTCGTCGGCATCGCCGCCGGGCTGGCGGTAGTGGTCGTGGCCGGGCTGGCCGTGTGGACCGTGAACTGTCCCTGCGAGGCCACCCCGGGCTTCATCCTGCTGGGTGACACCCACGAGGAGGCGGTCGACGACTGGACCTTCGCGAACGACGTCGCGCTGTGCGCGATCCAGATCGGCATCTGGGGCAGACCCCACTCGGTCAACGTCAACTGCATGGCGACGCCGGAGGGCGAGCTCTTCATCAGTTGCTCGGTCGGCGACCAGAAGTACTGGTGTCCGCGAGTGAATCAGGACCACCCGGGACGCCTCCGGCTCGACGGGGTCGTCTACCCCGTCGTGCTCAACCGCGAGATGGACCCGGCCCAGCTCGACCACGTCTGGGCCACACGGATCCGGAAGCTGCAGCAGCCGGCCGTGCAGGCGCGCCAGCCCGGGGGCGGGGGCGAGCCGCCGCCGCTCGACACGCCGCGGCCGGAAAGCTGGTGGACGTTCCGCGTCGACTCGCGGGGGTAGGGGCGTGGCGCATGGCGAGCCCGGCCCTTGCGGTTGACCGGAAGGCAGCGCCGCCGAAAGGGCTTGGGGCGGCGCGTCACGAACGGTTCAAGCCCTTCGGCGACGTCGAGCTGGAGATGCCCCCTCGCGAGCCGATGAGTGAGCCGCCCCGGTTCGATTGACCCAGCGGTGATGGAGCTTACCGATCCATGGGCAGGTGCATGACTCTGGCGACCGGCAGAAATCTGGTCCGGCGGCACGCCGTTGGGCTCGCGGTGCTCGCGCTGCTGACGGGCATCGCGCGAAGCGCGGACGGCCAACCGCCGGATCCCGCCGGCTCCGGTCCTGATGTCCGGTTGTTCACCGGCGGGCGGGTGATCGTCGGGGACGGCCGCATCATCGACGATGCCGCTTTCCTGGTCCGCGGTGATCGCATCGTGCAGGTCGGAAACGCGGGCGAGGTGGCGGCGCCGCCGGAGGCCACCGTCGTCGATCTGACCGGCCGCACCGTGATGCCGGCGCTCGTCAACACCCACGCGCATCTCGGCTGGGAGCGGTACTCGAGCTGGGGCTCGGAGAACTTCACCCGCGAGAACCTCGTCGACCATCTGCACCGCCACGCCTACTACGGCGTGGGCACGATCGTCTCCACCGGCAGCGACCTCGAGGAGATCGCGATCGAGGTCCGGCAGGCGCAACGGGTGGGCGAGGTCGGGGGCGCCCGCTACCTGGTGTCGCCCGGCTTCGGGATCCCCGGGGGCGGACCGAACCCCCGGTTCACGAACGACGCCGGGTGGTGGGGGCTGCACGGGGTGAGCAGCCCGGCCGAGGCGCGCGAGGCGGTGCGGACCGAGGCGGCGCGCGGCATCCGGATCCTGAAGATCTGGGTGGACGCGCGCGACGAGCGGCGGGGCGCGCGGGTGAAGCTGCACCCGGACATCTACGCCGCCATCCTCGACGAGGCCCAGGTGCGGGACATCCGGGTGATCGCGCATGCGACCACGCTGGAAGACCACAAGCGGCTGATCGCGGCCGGCGCCCGGCGCTTCATCCACATGCCCTACGATGTCGAAGTCGACGACGAGTATCTCGCGCTCGCCGCGGCGCGCAACGTCTTCATCGTGCCGACCATCGGCATGGTCACCCGGAGCGAGCCGTACCGGCGGCCGGTCTACGAGGACCCCTTCTTCCAGGAGCAGGTCCCGGAGGAGGTCGTCGCGATGCTGCGGGAGGCCGCGGCCGGTGATTCCGACGCCGCCCCCCGGACCGCGGCGGACGAAGCGCGGGCGCGGCTGATCCGGAACAACTTCCTGCGCCTGCGCGACCACATCATCATGGGCACCGACGCCGGCGCGGTGGGCGATTTCTTCGGCTACGCGGATCATCTGGAGCTGGAGCTCTTCGTACGGCTGGGGATGACGCCGGCCGAGGCGATCGCGACCGCCACGACCCGCGCGGCGCGGGCGTTCGGGCTGACCGACACCGGCAGCATCGAGGCCGGCCGGAACGCCGACTTCCTGGTGCTCGACGCCAACCCGCTCGACGACATCACGCATACGCGGGAGATTGCCGCGGTTTACCTCCGAGGAGTCGAGGTCGACCGCGCAGCGTTGCGCGCGCGCTGGACGGACTGATCCCCGGGGAAGGAGCGCGTCACATGAAGCCGGCACTGTCGATGCTGGTCCTGGCGGTGGTGGCGACGGTAGCGGGGCCGGCGCAAGCCGCGCAGGACCGCGGCGCGGCGGACCCCGAACCCGTGGTCTTCCGCTGGGTGGGGACCACCGCCCACGTCTGGGGAGCCTGGGTCACGCCGGGAGCCTCCGTCGGGGACTGGATCGAGCAGGCGATCCCCCTGTGCGCCGGCGAGGATATCTGCGAGATCAACGTCTTCGAGGGGCCCGAGCACGCGACGCACGAGATTCCGGTGCCCGAGGCGAACCGGGCCGGCCTGAAATGGGTCCTGCGATACCGGCGCGGCGAGTCGCCCCGCGTCGTGGTCGAAGAGGTGCGGACGGAGCCGGGACGCGAGCCACGCACGTGGACCTTCGATCGCTGAGCGAGCGGCCTCGGTTCTCCAACGGGACCGGGCCGACCGGGCTCGAGCAGCGGATCGGCTCGGGCCGTGGGTGTGCGCGGGCGGGTGCCGCCGCGAACGAACCCCCGGCGAGCCTCGGAGTATGATGGAACCATGCGTCATCTCCTGGTGCTCGCGGCGGTTGCCGCGCTGTGGAGTTTGCTGCCTACGGCGCTCGAGCCGGTGGCTGCAGCGGACCCTGCCGGTCACCAGGTGGCTGTCGGTCTGCCGCCCGCGGCGCCGGACGATCCCGCCGGCACCAGCGCTGATCCGCCCGTGCCCCCTGGCAGCGCTTGGCGGGCGGCGCGCGTGGCTGGCATTCCGGCCGCCGGCACTGCGCTCCGGGCGTCCGCCGGTGCCCACCCGGCGCACCGGCGGCTCGTCTTGTCCGCGTCCTCCGGCAACCCGGATCCCCGCTCCCACCAGTACATCTCCCCGCTGACCGTCAGTCTCCGGATCTAGCGGCTTCGACGGGGCTTCGTCCCGACCCCTCCCGCGGGTTCGCGGTGCCCATGCGCCCCGGTGCCGCCCGCGGGCGTATCGTGCGCGCCGTCGGCCGGACGGGCCCTGCCCGGCCCGGCCTCTTGAGGGGCTGCGTGCCGAACCCCACCCCACGGTGACACGACCAGTGGTCTGCGCGCGCACGTACGTCTGTGCGGGAACGTGCGGCCCGCTGGTCCGGCGGTTCGGAGGAATCAAGAGAAAGGGGACAGCTATGCAGAAGCAGCTTCGGTGGCGCGTGCTCGCGGTGGCAGGTATGGTAGCGGTCGCGGTCGGCGTGTTGTGGCCCCCGGCAGACACGATACGGCTGGGTCTCGACCTGCGCGGTGGGGTCCACCTCGTCCTGCGGGTCCAGACCGACGAGGGGTTGCAGATCGAGGCGGAAACGGACGCCCGGCGGCTGAGCGAGCTGGCCGGGCTCGACGGCATCGCCCGCGGATCGGTCCGGGCCGTCTCGCCGACCGAGATTCTGGTCGCCGGCGCACCCGCAGACCGGGATGCCGAGGTCCGCCGCCTTGCGGACGACCAGCTTGCCGGCTACGACCGGATCTCGGCTGCCGATGGCGTCCACCGCTATCGACTGCGGCCCGACGTCGAGCAGGCCCGTCGAGACCGGACAGTCCGGCAGGCGCGCCTGACGATCGCGCGGCGGATCGAGGCGTTCGGGGTCACCGAGCCCGTCATCGCGCGGCACGGGGCCGCGGGCGACGAGATCCTGGTCCAGTTGCCGGGGGTGACCGATGTCGACGGCGCGAAGGCCGTCATCCGCTCCACCGGGGTCCTCGAGATCAAACTGATCGAGTCTGGGCCGGCGCCGTCCCGCGCCCACCTTCTCGAGACGACCCAAGGGGTGCTGCTGCCTACGCTGGAGGTCGTGCCCGGGGCCGCGCCGGCCGGCGACGGGCCGGATGTGTACTACCTCGTACGTCGGACCGCGCCGATCTCCGGCCGCGATCTGCGTCATGCCCGGCCAACGGTCGACGAGTTCCACCGGCCGGCCATCGGGTTCTCCCTGAACCGGGGCGGCGCGCGGTCGTTCGCGGCGCTCACCGGGACCAACGTCGGTCGCGACCTCGCCATCATTCTCGACGGCCGCGTGCAGTCGGTCGCCGTCATCGAGGAGCCGATCAGCGGCGGCGAGGGGCGGATCCACGGGGCCTTCACGCCGCCGGACCGATCTATTGACTTTCGATATGACAAGGGCTAGACTTATCGGAAATCGATAGGACGTTCCGCCGGATCGCTTGAGGAGTCGTCATGAGCCGCTTACGAGATTCCGCCGTTCGCCTGGTGAATCTGTTCCGTCGCGAGCGCATCGAACGCGAGCTCGACGCGGAGCTGCAGGCGTACCTGGAGCTGGACGTCGAGGAGAACATCCGCCGGGGCATGGCGCCCAAGGAAGCGCGCCGCATGGCGCTCGCCCGTCTGGGGGGCGTGGAGGTGGTCAAGGACCAATGCCGCGACGTGCAGCGTTTCCGTGTCGCCGACGATCTGTGGCGGGACCTGCGGCACGGATTTCGCCGGTTGCTCGCGCGCCCGGTTCTGGCGGTCGTGGCGGTCGCGGTCCTGGCCATCGGCATCGGTGCGAACGTCGCCATTCTCGCGCTGGTCGACGCTCTGCTTCTGCGTCCGCTCCCCGGCCCGGAGCCGAATCGTCTGGTCGCGATGTTTACGAGCGACTACTCCAGTGGTCGTCCGGGAGCGAATTCCTACCCGGACTTCCTCGACATTCGGGACGCTACCCGCGACGTGTTCGAAAGCGTCACTGCGACGTCTCGCACTTCGGTCGGCGTACGCATCGGAGGAGAGACCCGGGTCATGTCTGCCCAGATAGTGGAGCCCAACTACTTCGATACGATGGGATTGAGGCCCGTCCATGGGCGTGGTTTCGAGACTGTCGAGACCGGCGCGGTCGCGGTAATCAGCAACGCGGTATGGCTCTCGGAGTTCGGTGGCGATCCGTCGGTACTGGGCCGCGCGATCGCCATCAACGGGTCGTCCTTCACGGTCGTGGGCGTGGCGCCGGTCGAGCTGGCGAGCACGCGAGGCATCCTCCGTGTCGACGTCCGGTTGCCCGCGGCCTTCGAGCAGTTGGTGCGTCTCGGTGAGGACAGACAGGAGCGGCGCGTCATCCGTGGGTACTCCATAGTGGGCCGACTGCGCGCCGGCGTCGGGATTGGCGACGCACGGGCCGTTCTGGAGGTCGTCGCTCGACGTCTCCATCAGTCGTACCCCGCGGAGTGGACGGGTCTTTCGGGACAGCCCCGGGCCTTGACGGCCACAGAGGCGGGACGCCTTCCAGCATTCGCATCGGGGCCCGTGGTTGGCGCGCTGGCCGTGCTCACCGGGTTGGTCGTAACTCTCCTGCTCATCGTCTGTGCCAACATCTCCGGGCTCCTGCTTGCCGACGCGTCGGTTCGCCGTCGCGAGATGTCGATTCGCCAGGCCCTGGGTGCGAGCCGGTTGCGGCTGATCCGACAGGTTGTCGTGGAGAGCCTGGGTCTGGGTCTGGTCGGGGGGTGCCTGGGAGTTGCCGCGGCGTCGGCTGCCATGCGATTCGTGACGCTGCTGCTGCCAAACCTTCCCCTGCCCGTGCAGCTCGATCTGGAGCTCAGCGGGCGACTGCTCGTCGCCGCGTTGGTGGTGTCGTCGAGCGTCGGCCTCGCGGTGGGGTTTCTTCCGGCACTGTATGCAACCCAACCCAGGCTTCGTCTCGGCAGGTTCCTGCACACGAGGTTTCGCAACGCGCTGACGGCGATGCAGGCCGCCGCCGCCGTTTTCCTCCTGATCATCGCGGGGATGTTCGCACGCAGCATCGTGAGTGCATACGCACTCCCGCTCGGTTACGACGCGGACGAGCTGGTGCTCGTTGCGGTCGATCTGGAGACGGCCGGGTTCTCCGAGGATCGCGGCCGTGCATATCTCCGACAGGTGTTCGAGCAGGTGCCGACGGCCGAAGTATCGAGGGCGCCGTTCCTGTCTCTCCAGACGCGACGACGTGGCTTTGCTGTCGATGGGTATCAACCCGGGGCTGGAGAGGACATGGAGGTGAATGTGAACACCGTCAGTCCCGGATACATCAGCCTGATGGGAGTGCCCTTCGTGCGAGGTCGAGACCTCGAGCCCGGGGAGCGGAATGCAGTGGTCGTCAATCGAGCGTTCGCCCGGCGATTCTGGTCCGGTCAGAATCCGCTCGGCAGGCGACTGGGTGGGGGCCTACCGCGACCACCGCGACCAGGCTCGGATTCTCCCGACCTTCAATGGTCGACTGTGGTGGGCGTCGTCGAAGATGGGCATTTCGTTTCGTTTCGAGAGGCTGCCATTCCCGTCGTGTTCCAGTCCATGGAGGACGACTACTCTCCACAGGTCACGTTTCATATGCGAGGCGTAGCGGCCGAAGCTGCGCGACGCGGCATCGAACGAATAGATCCCGCCGTGCCCGTCGTGAGCGTGACAACGATGTCGGAAACCGTCGACACGGTACTGTTGCCGGAGCGGATTGCGGCGTTCGTGAGCGGTCTCGTTGGAGCCGTCGGCCTGGCGCTTGCCTGTATCGGGCTCTTTGGCACCCTGAGCTACGTCGTGGCGGAGCGCGCCCCGGAGATCGGCCTGCGTGTCGCGCTCGGTGCTCGAGCGCAGCAGATCGTTCGACTCGTTGCCGGGGGGACGAGCGTGAAGCTGGTGGCGGCCGGCGTCGTTCTTGGCGCCGGACTGGGAAGTGGTTTCGCGCCGCTGCTCCAGGCGCAGTTCTCCGGCGCCGGAGGCGTGGACCTCGTCACGCTTGCGGGGGCGGCGGCGTGCCTCGCGCTGGTAGCGTCCGTGGCTATCGGAGTGCCCGCCGCTCGCGCTCTCAAGATAGATCCCGCGCAGGTGCTGCGCGTCGTGGAGTAGGAGGAAACAGACCATGACCAGACAGAACGTTCAGATCGTCCTCGTCGCCGTCGTGCTGATCGGCGTAGCCGGGGTGGCCGCGGCCCAGACCGAGGAGCTGGTTCGCGTCATCTCGATGGAGCCCGGCGGGCGATTCACGCTCCACAACGTCAGCGGCGAGATCACCGTGACCGGGGTGGACGGTGGCGACCTGACGATTCGCGCGACGAAGCGGGTCGCCGGCCGCGGCAGCGCCGCCGCCGACGCGTTGGACCGCGTCGAGATCGACATCGAGGAGCGTGGCAACCGGGTCGTCGTCGAAACCGACTACCCTCGGCGCCGGCGTTCCTTTCTGCAGTCGCTGGGCAACCTGCTCGGCGGCGGCAAGAGGGAACCATTCGTGGCGGTGGACTACCGGGTGACCGTGCCGCGGGGTACCGCCGTCGCCGTCGAGTCGTTCGACGGCGACGTGACGGTCGAAGGGGTGGACGGCGAGACGCACGTAAGAACCGTCAGTGGCGATGGGCGGCTCGCTTCGTTGACGAGGCTGGTGGCGGTCGAGACGTTCTCCGGCAATCTGGAGATCGCCGACGTGCGCAGCGACGATGTCCTTACCGCCGAGACCGTCAGCGGGCGCATCGATATCGAGAGGGTCCGGGTACCGCGGCTGCAGGTGAAGTCCTTCGGCGGCGCGGTGGCGCTCGAAGGGGTCGAGTCCCCGCACGTCGAGGTGGAGACGGTATCGGGATCGGTGACCTTCGACGGCGCGCTCGCTGCCGACGGCCGGTACGAGCGGCTCGAGGTGAAGTCCTTCGGCGGCGCGGTGGCGCTGCAAGGGGTCGAGTCCCGGCGCGTCGAGGTGGAGACGGTGTCAGGATCGGTGACCTTCGATGGGCCGCTCCTGGCCGACGGCCGCTACGAATTGCAGTCGCACTCGGGCAACATCCTCCTGACGGTGCCGGACGGCTCGGGATTCGAGCTGGACGCGGAGTCCTTCAACGGAGACCTGCGTTCCGACGTTCCCATCCTCGTCGGCCGGGGCGACCCGTCCCGCCACACGCCCGTCTTCGAGGGAGGGCGCCGCGCGATTCGAGGGATTGCCGCCGCCGGCGGCG
Organism: Vicinamibacterales bacterium; assembly: GCA_963662835.3. Taxonomy (GTDB): domain Bacteria; phylum Acidobacteriota; class Vicinamibacteria; order Vicinamibacterales; family UBA8438; genus WTFV01. The sequence continues at coordinate 1,028,548 of CAXXVU020000002.1, read as the reverse complement.
CCCGCCTGAAACTGTCCACCGTCAGCGGCGACATGGCAATCGCTATACGCGCCTCAACCGTGCTGCAACCGGCTGCATCGAGATCCTCGAGGATCCATTGACAATCGATAGGTCTCATGGTTACTCTTGTCGAAATTCGATAAGAATGCTTGGAGACACGCCGATGTCCCGCACCGACCTCATGCGCGGCACCCTCGATCTGCTGATTCTTCGTGCGCTCACGACGGGGCCGGACCACGGCCTCGGGATCGCGCGGCGGGTGGAGCAGATTACGCAGGGCGCGTTCCGCGTCAACCCCGGCTCGCTCTTTCCGGCCCTGCACCGCCTTGCACAGAAGGGCTGGCTGACGGCCGAATGGGGGCGCTCGGAGACCAACCGTAAGGCGAAGTACTACGAGTTGACGCCGGACGGCCGACATCAGTTGGAAGCCGAGACGCGCAACTGGAAGCGCATCTCGGTGGCCATCGACTTGGCGTTGGACACCGCGTAGAAGGTCGAAGTCGGCGCGGGAAGCAATCCGGCTGTCCGCCGCGTCCGCGTTGCCGGCGGATTGATCGATCCGCGGCCTATTCGCAACGAATCGCGCTCAACGGGTCCGCCCGTGATTCCGACGCCGCCCCCCGGACCGCGGCGGTCGCTCGGCGCCACCGTGAACGGTCGAGCGGCGGATCCTGCGCCGCTGACGGCCCTGGAGCGCAAGTTCGCAGGTCCGGCGCGAGCCGCGCAGGACCGCGGTGCGGAGGACCCCAACCGGTGGTCTTCCGCTGGGTGGGGACCACCGCGCACGCCTGGGACCTCTTCGACCACGACGAGGGGCGTCTCGTCGCGCCGGTAGCGCAGGACCCATTTCAGGCCCTCCCGGTTCGCCTCGGGTACCGGGATCCCCCGCGTATCCCGGAGCGGGAGGGGTCTGGACTGACTGAACCGGGCCAACCGGATGCCGGTCCACCACTCCCCGGCGCTCAGATCAGCCGGCCGGGGTGTCTTTCGCCGCAGCTTGTCCCAGTGGATATAGTGTCCGTCCACCGTCGGTTGCGCGCCGCGCCTCAGCACGTCAGGTAGACGCTGCTTGTATTTCTCGAGGAGTTGGTCGAGCGGCGGCGGGGCGACGGGCCTCCTCATCAGCACCCTTCTGAATCATTAGATCTGAAACTATTGATGAACATTGATGGAAATGTACCACCGCCTGATCATGCCGCAGCGTCGAGACCGGTGGAATTCATCAATTTTTGTATTCTTGATGAACATTGATGGAAATGCAATACTCCCGCGGAGACCGGAAGGCGCGGGAGACCCGAGCCGGTGAGTCCTGCGAGAGCGAGAGCCTCAGCGCCCCCTGCGGCCACCCCTCCAGTCCGCGGCGCCGCGACTCCCTGAACACCGCCCCAGAGCTGCAGGCGTACCTGGAGCTGGACATCGAGGAGAACATCCGCCGGGGCATGGCCCCGAGGGAAGCGCGCCGCAGGCGCTCGCCCGTCTGGGGGGGACTTTCTCGATATTCGGGAGTCTGCCGGCGACGTGTTCGAAACCGTCACCGCGGCGTCGTTTGTACCTGCTTCGGTCGGCGTGCGGATCGGAGGCGAGACCCGGGTCATGTCTGCCCAGGTAGTGGAGCCCAACTACTTCGATACGATGGGATCGAGGCCCGTCCACGGGCGTGTGTTCGAAGCGGTCGAGACCGCCGCGGTCGCGGTAATCGGCAACGCGGTCGGCCGGTTCCTGAAGGAAGCGCAGACCGCGGTGGTCGGTGCGGGTCACCTTCCCGGGCGGCGGCGGCGTCCGGTCTGCGCGTTCTTCTCCACGCGGAGCTTCCATGCGGTGCGAAGCGCGCTCGCCAGGGTCTCCTCGTCGGCCGCGGCCAGGCGAATATGCGTCGCGCCATTGCGCCCCCAGCCGCCGGCGACCGGCACGAAGGTCTCTGGCGCCTCGGCGACGAACGGCGCCTGGACCTCCGGCGTGAGCATCAGATTGCCGTAGCCCTGTGCCTGGTGGGCGAGCGTCGCGAAGATCCGGCCGCCGACGCGGAAATCCGGTGAGCCCATGTGCGAGCTCTCCTCCGCTCCCTCGAGGTCGAGCGCGAGCCGGCGGAAGTCGTCGATGGTCGCCACGTCACGAATCCTGCCGGCCAGATAGAAGCGGCCGCGCCGGTCATCCTGGCCGGCGACCGGCGCGGCACGCCTCGGCGGTTACCGCGCGGCTTCGGCCTCCTGCCGCTCGATGTTGCGGTAGACCTCCTGGATGTGCCGGATGTCGTGATTGCCCTCGTGGCAGGCGTACTCGAACATCGGCCCCTCGGTGGTCGTCAACGGTACTTCGGCGCTCCACGGCTGGTCCCAGGTGGCCGGGTCCTCCACCGTGAACGTGAAGTGGATCCGGTCGTCGGACGTGCGTGTGAACCGTTCGATCACCTTGAGGCCGCTGCTCGAGCCCTGCCACGCGCCCTTGTCGTTGAAGTGGCTGCTCTCGATGATCAGGGTGTCGCCTTCCCAGCGCGCGCGCGAATCGCCGGGCCACTGGCGGATATTCTCCGAGATGGACGGCCGGCCGTCGATCGGGATGATCCGTGGCCCGTTGGTGCTCTGCTCGGTGAATATCACGACGTGCGTCGGCGTCTGGAAGATCTGGTGGATGTCGTTGTACGAGGGCGGCTGCATCGGCGGCGCGTTGTAGCGGTAGTTGAGGCAGCGCTCGCTGTGCGGCCGCAGCTCGTAGCCGTCGAAGGCTCCCCGGTCGCCGCGCGCCGCGCGCCGCGCTTCGGCCCGCGCCTGGGCCTGCTCGTTCTGCGGCGGGATCCGTCCGTTCGGCGGATCGACGATCAGCGAGGTGCGCCGGGTCGACAATCCCTTCGGCACCGGAGTGGCGAGCCAGATGGCGTTGTCGTAGTGGACGTAGGACTCGTCGCGGTGGGTCTGGTCGAGAGCCCGCTCGCGCTCCTCCGGGTCCTCGATCTCGATGACGAAGCGGGCCAGCGGGTCGGCCCCGTCGACCGTCAACTGCGACTGGAGCAGCGCGAACTCCTCCTCGGTGTAGAACTCCTGGTCGCCCAGGTACTCGGGACGTTCCATCGGCGTGAAGGTCTGGGTGGTCCAGTAACCCTGCAGGTCGGGCTGGCCGTCCGCCAGACGGGGCATCTCCCAGACCGGATCCGCGGCCGGAGCGCTTTCCGACTGGCTCTGGGCGAACACCGGCCCGGAGGCCAGCAGAGCGACCGTGAGCGCCGTGGCGAACATTCGAAGGCGATTGTTCATCTCGAACCCCTCCTGGGAGGTTGCCGTCGTTTACCCGGAAGCGCCCATGATGGCGCAGGTCGCCGCCGTTCGCAAGCCCTGGCTGTCCGTGGTGGTCCGGGCGGGAGGCAGCGCCGCTCGGATGCAGCAGGGGCTTGGACGCGGGCTGGCCGGCCCGGCCCTTACCCAGGGCGGGCCGCGGTGCTGGTAGGATGGACATCCGTGCCGCGATAGGAGAGACCCATGACCATCGAACGCCCCATCTCTTGCGCCCGCGTCGCGCTGTCGCTCGTAGCCGTGCTGGCCCTCGCGGTGCCGGGCGCGGTCTCGGCGCAGTCGCATCATCCGCCGCCCGAGCCGCCCGCCGAGTGGGGGCCGATCTCGATCAACCTGGAAGGGTACGAGTATCCGCATCCGGTCGAGTTCATGAACTTCCGGGTCTTCGGCCAGGACGTGCGCATCGCCTACATGGACGTCGCGCCGACGGGACCGGCGAACGGCCGAGCCGTCGTCTTCCATCACGGGGGCAGCTACTACGGCTGGTACTGGAAGAGCCAGATCGAGGCGCTCACCGGGGCGGGCTACCGGGTCGTCGTGAAGGACCGGCTCGGCTGGGGCAAGTCGTCCAAGCCGATCCTGCCTTACAGCATGAGCCTGCACGCCTCGAACACGGCCCGGCTCCTGGAGCATCTGGGCATAGACGAGGCGGCCATCGTCGGGCACTCGATCGGCGGGCAGATGTCGACCCGCTTCGCCTTCCTCTATCCGGAGAAGACGACACACCTGGTCACCATCAACCAGATCGGCCTGACCGACAGGCGCCCGGGGCGCGGGTTCAATCCGTTCGACGGCGAGGTCGACGCCGATCCGGATCTGCAGGCCGCCTACGAGGCGGACGTGCGGACCGACACGCGGCGCTACGTGGAGTGGAAGCCGGAGTTCCTGGACCACCTCCGGATCCGGCACGGCCAGCGGCTGAGCGGCGACTGGCCGCGGCTGGCCTACGTGCGCCGGCTCGGCGGCAACCTGCGCTCGATGGACACGGTGGTCAACGACTGGCCCCATATCGAGACGAAGACGCTGATCCTGGGCGGCGAGATTGACGGGCCGGAGTTCCCCGACAACGCGCGGCGGGCGGCCGAGATTCTCCCCAACGGGGAGGTCTTTCTCATTCCGGACGTGGGACACAACCCCCATGAGGAGGTGCCGGACATCGTCAACGCCGAGCTGATCCGCTTCCTCGGCACCGATCCCGGCGTGCCGGTGGGCGAGGAGGGTCGCTAGTCAGGACTTGGCTGGGCGGCAATCGGAGGCGAGGTGGCGATTCCGGGGCCAGGATTGTCGAGGGGAGGCACCACGAACAGAGAATCGGGAGGCAAGGGCCGGGAGTAGGGCGATACGGCGGATGACGGTCGGGTCGGCGGCGTGGATTCGAGCGCTGTGGAGGTGGATCGATGCCAGGCGACGAGACACGAACCGGTACCGCGCGAAGCCGTCGAGGCTTCTTGAAGACAGCCACGCTGGGCTCGGCCGCGGCCGTGCTCGCACCGCGGGTGGCGGCTGGGCAGAACTCGTCCGGTCGGAGACTGGGTGCGGGTGTGAGCGGCTACGGCGAACGCTCGGGGTTCGAGACCGCGCTGCGCCGCGTGCGCGGGTCGCGCTACGATCAGGCCGCAGGCAGCCTGACGCCGCTGCAGGATCTCGATGGCGCGATCACGCCGTCGGCGCTGCACTTCGAACGGCATCACGCCGGGATTCCCGACATCGACCCGTCCGCGCACCGGTTGCTCGTCGACGGACTCGTCGAGCGGCCGTTGGTCTTTTCGATGGACGATCTCCGCCGCATGCCCGCGGTGACCCGCGTCTACTTCGTGGAGTGCTCCGGGAACGGCCGCGTCAAGTGGTCGCCGGCCGCACCGGACACCGACGCCCAGGCGGCGTTCGGCATGACGAGCTGCAGCGAGTGGTCCGGGGTGCCGGTGTCGGTGCTGCTCGCCGAGGCGGGGGTGCGGGGCGACGCCGCGTGGCTCGTGGCCGAGGGAGCCGACGCCTGCCGGATGACCCGCAGCGTGCCTCTGGACAAGGCGCTCGACGACACGCTGGTGGTCTACGGGCAGAACGGCGAGGCGCTGCGGCCGGCCCAGGGCTATCCGCTCCGGTTGCTGATCCCGGGTTGGGAGGGCAACATCTCGATCAAGTGGCTGCGCCGGCTGCGGGTCGTCGACCGGTCGTACCTGACCCGGGAAGAGACCGCCAAGTACACCGACCTGATGCCGAACGGCGAGGCCCGGCAGTACACGTTCGTCATGGACGCCAAGTCGGTGATCACCCGGCCTTCCGGCGGTCAGCGGCTTGCCGGTCCCGGCTTTCATCAGATCAGCGGTCTGGCCTGGTCGGGCCGCGGCCGCGTCGCCCGCGTCGAGGTGTCGATAGACGGCGGCCGGTCGTGGGCCGCGGCGCGGTTGCAGGATCCGGTGCAGCCGCTGGCGCATACGCGGTTCCGTTTCGACTGGCGGTGGGACGGCTCGGAGACGGTCCTCGCCTCGCGCTGCATCGACGAGACGGGCGACGTGCAGCCGACCCGCGCGGCGTTGATCGCGGTGCGGGGCACGCGGTCGAGCTACCACAACAACGCCATCCAGGGCTGGCGCATCGCCCGCGACGGCAGCGTGGAGAACGTCGATGTCTAACTCCCTCCAGGTGGCGTGTCCGGCGTCGGACGGTCAGTCTGCGTGGTTCCGCTTGTCCCGCAACGCCCAGCGTGTCGCCTTCCACGTCGCGTGCTTTGCGCGCACCGCGCCCGGCAGGCCGGCCCACACCATGCTCGGGGTGCTCGTGTGCGCGATGCTGTTCGCCGGCGCGGCCGAGGCGCAGACGCTCGGGCTCGGGCGCCCGGCGACGACCGCGGACATCGACGGCTGGGGAGCGATCGTGGGACCGGAGGGCGCGGAGCTGCCGCCCGGCGGCGCCACCGCGGCCGCCGGAAGGGCGGTGTACGAGCGTCGCTGCGCCGCGTGTCACGGGCCGACCGGCACCGAGGGGCCGGACGACCGGCTGGCCGGGGGACGGGGCCTGCTGGCGACCGACCAGGCGCGCAAGACCGTGGGCAGCTACTGGCCGTCGGCCACGACGCTGTGGGACTACGTGTACCGCGCGATGCCGTTCAACCAGCCCGGCTCCCTCACCACCGACGAGGTCTACGCGGCGGTCGCCTACGTGCTCTTCCTCAACGATCTCGTCGGCGAGGACGACCGGATCGACGCCGCCGCGCTGCCGCGCGTCGAGATGCCGAACCGGGACGGGTTCGTGCCCGATGCGCGTCCGGACATCGCGCCCCCGGCGACCGGGCAGACGATCCGCATCGAGCGCCTGCTCGACGGCCCCATCATCACTCCCGACATGGACGGGCGGATGGGGAGCAACATCGCCGGACCGTCGCTCATCCGCGTGCCGGATTGGGTGGAGAGTCCTCTCGGCCGCTACTACCTCTATTTCGCCGATCATCGCGGCCTCTACATCCGCCTCGCCTACGCGGACGACCTGGCCGGGCCGTGGACGATGCACGAGCCGGGGACGCTGCGGATCGAGCAGTCCCACTTCCCCGCCACCTGCCCGCCGTGCGGCGCCGACTCGCCGAACCCGGCGGGGGCGTACGCCCACGTCGCGTCGCCGGACGTGCACGTCATCGATGAGCGGCAGGAGATCGTGATGTACGTCCACGGGCGGGAACGCGGTCCCCAGGTCACCCGCGCGGCGGTTTCGAAGGATGGGCTGCACTTCGAGGGGCGCCCGGAGATCCTGGGCCGGCCGTACTTCCGCGCCTTCCGGCATGACGGTTACTGGTACGCGCTGGCCATGCCCGGTGTGATGTACCGCTCGCGCGACGGCCTGACCGGTTTCGAGGAGGGTCCGAGCCTGTTCAACCCGAACATGCGCCACTCCGCGCTGTTGAAGCGCGGCGACCGGCTGTTCGTGTTCTGGACCGAGCGCGGCGACGCGCCCGAGCGGGTGTGGCTGGCCAGCATCGACCTGTCCGGGGACTGGCGAGACTGGAAGGCGACCGGGCGGGAGGAGGTGCTCCGCCCGGAGCGGCCGTGGGAGGGCGCGGACCTGCCGGTGGAGCCGTCCCGCGGCGGGGCCATCAACGTCCCGGTGAACCAGTTGCGCGACCCGGCGATCTTCGAGGAGGCCGGCCGCGTCTACTTCCTGTACGCCGTGGCCGGCGAGCGGGGCATCGCGCTCGCGGAGGTGCTGCTGGAACCGTAGCCCGATGCACCCGGGAGGTCCGCGGAACCGATGCTCCGGGCCTGGGCCTTCCGCAACGCCGGGTCGATGCTGCTCGATTCGTCGGCGAGCACGTCGTTCAGCTTGCGCGTGATCTCGGGGTCGGTGCGCCTCCGATCCGTGACGCGGTCATCATGAATCAACTGTCGGTCAGCGGTCACCGCTGGCGATCGTATCCGATCGCCGGTGCTCGACTCCTTCCGAGCCGGAAGCCAAGGAGCTTGACAGGCTATATACGCGTTTATATAGTTCCTATATCGTCATCGACATAGCGACATGAGCCTCGACCACATTCTCCTCGGCCTGCTCCGCGAGCCGGCCACCGGCTACGACCTCAAGAACGCGTTCAGCGAGAACGTCCGGCACTTCTGGTCCGCCGAGCTGAGCCAGATCTACCCGACTCTCCAGCGCCTGGAGCAGCGGGGGATGCTCCGCAGCCGGATGGAGCCGTCGCCGAAGGGGCCGAACCGCAGGGTCTACAACCTGACGGAGGAGGGCCGAGCGGAGCTGCTGCGTTGGCTGCGCGGCGGTCCCGCGGTCGGCACGGAGCGGTTCGCGTATCTCGCCCAGCTCTACTTCATGGACGCGGTCGGCGACATCGACGAGACCCGCGCGTTCATGACGGCCCTCCGCGACCACCTCTCGCGCTGGCTGGCGCAACTGTGGGCGGTGGAGCGGGAGGTGATCACCACCTATGGAGACGCGCCGGAGCGCTACAGCGGCGCCGGATTCCACCAGTTCGCGGCGCTGCGGATGGGCATTCACTCCGTCGGCTCCAAGGTGGCCTGGTGCGACGAGACGCTGGCCGCGATCGACCGGCGGCTTGCGTCCATGCCCCACGCCGCGACCGCCGTGGGTACGGAGCCGGACGACCGGGAGAAGTCTCCCTCATGACCATCGTGAACGTGTTGTTCGACATTCTCATCCTCGCGCATGTCGCTACCGGTTTCGTCGGCCTCGCGGCGTTCTGGATCCCGGTGTTCGCCCGCAAGGGCGGCCGGCTGCACGTGCAGGCCGGCCGCGTCTTCACGTACTGCGCCTACGTCGTGACGCTCTCGGCGGTCACCGCGTCGGCCGGACGGATTGTCTCCCTCCAGGTTCAGGGCATCGCCTTCGCCGACCGGCCCGACCTCTACGGCTTCGCCCTGTTCCTCGGCTACCTCGGGGTGGTGACGTTCGCCACCGTGCGGCAGGCGATGCGGGTCGTGGCCACGCGCAGGGCGCCGGAGACGCTGCGGACCCCGGTCCACGAGGCGCTCGGCTGGGCGTCCATCGCCGGCAGCGTCGCCGTCATCGCGTTTGCGGTGGGGGTGTGGTCCGACAGCTCTCCGATCCTCCTGGGACTGAGCCCCATCGGCCTCTTCACGGGGTCGAGCATGCTGCGGCTGATGCGCAATCCGGGGGCCCAGCACATGGGCTGGTTCTACAGCCACCTGGGCTCGATGCTCGGCGGCGGCATCGCCTTCCACACCGCGTTCATCGTCTTCGGCGCACAGCGCGTCTGGGCCTACGAGCTCGCGGGGCCGCTCGCCATCGTGCCGTGGATCCTCCCGACGGTCGTCGGCATCCCGGCGATAGTCGTCTGGACCCGGTACTACCGGCGGAAGTTCGGACCGGCGCCGGCTGCCGCGGCCTGAGGACGGTGGTGATCGAAGCCGGAAAGAGTCTTCCTGCTCATGCCTCCACGATGGTGATCCGTGCCGCCGCCGCGGCGTTCTGCACGAGGCGGTAGCCGCGTCCGGCGTCGAGCGGCTCCGACGCGTCGCACCGGAAGCCCCGCTCGTCCAGCCGATTCCCGAAGGCCAGCAGCGCCCTGGAGACGTCGAACTGCCGCGAGTGGCTGGTGGCCGGACTCCGCCGGCCCGGCGGGGCGTTCGACGGTGACCGGAGCGCCGTACGGCTCCTTCCGTTCCGCGACGCGCGCGCGGGATGGAGCGCGCTCGAACCCGAACACGGCGTCCTCGCCGGCGGCGGCGACACGAACGACCGTGGTGATTTTCGCCCGCGTGCTCATGGCCGCACCTGTCATCATCGTCGGGATGGCGGTGATTACGGTGATTCAGAAAATCATATCACTGGAATCACGGAAGAACGTGAGTCACTACAGGCGGGGGCAGGCGGGAGGCCGGTCAGCGTACATTCGTGTCGCGGCGCAGGTAACGGCTCGCCACGTACTCGTCGACCCAGCGGCGCGAGCTGCGCCAGCTCCCGTCAGGGCCTCGCGTGGCGCGGAGACGTCCCCGTTCAGCCGCCGCGCGCAGCGCGGAGGCCTTCATGCCGGGTGTTTCCAGGGCGGCCAGGGGCACGAGCCTCGCCGGACCGGCCACGGCCGGAATGACGAACCGGTGCAGGCTGCCCAGGATCGCCCTCGCGAGCATTTCTCCCAGCGGACTCGTCTCGCCGGCGTCCGCCCGCCGCAGTGCCTGAAGATATCTGGCGCGGTCGCGCTTGTAGATGATGGCGGGCGGGTAGCCGAGCCGCGTGAGGACGAGATTGAGAGTCAACCGCCCGGCCCTGCCGTTGCCGTCGAGAAACGGATGGATCTGCTCGAATCGGCAATGCACCGCCGCGAGGGCCTCCGGGAATCCCACGCGGGTCGCGTCGAGCGCGTTGACGCGATCCATCCAGGTGGTCAACTCGGCAGGGACGAGCGGCCACGACACGGGGAGCATGCCGCCGGGAAACGGGTTGATCTCATGCTCGCGGAAGCTGCCGGGGGCTTCGCGTGCGGTCGCACTCGGATGCGGCGCCACCTGCCAGACGGGCGTCATCGCGGTGTGGTGCACGTGCCGCACTTCCTCGAGCGTCAGGATCCGTTCGGGTTGCGCGAGTCCGTTCGGGCTGATGGCCTGACGGTAGACCCAGTCCGCGGCGTCGGCGTAGCCACGGACCTCCATGTACTCGCGGAGCTCCCTGTTGCCGACCGCCCTCCCTTCGTCGAGGAGCCGTTCGACCTGCTTGAGCACGAGGGTGTTGCCCTCGAGGGCGGTGGAGTGGTGTGCTTCCTCGTACCAGATGCCGCGCCAGATGTCGGCGGCCTCCAGCGGACTCGGCAGACCGCCCAGTCGCTCCCGAAGCTCCGTGATCTGGACGGCGAGCTGGCGGTACACTTCCGTCCTCGGGGGACGACCCCGGCCGCGTGGATTTTGTTCGGTCATGGGTAGACGAAAGTTACCGAACACATTCCGGTTTGTCGAGAGAGCCAGGCAATAAAGTTACCGAACACTTTCTGCCCTCGGAGTCCGTCGGGCAGTCGACTGTTCCAGCGATCCATGGACTCGAAGGATGCCTGTTCCGGGTGAGTTCCGCCGAGCGCTGCGTTCGCTGGCCCGCCGCCGCGCGTTCGCGCTCGCGGTCGTGCCGACGCTGGCGAACGTCGCCCCGGTTGGCGGGCAACTTCTTCACCGTGCTGGGCGCGCTGCCTGCGCACGGTCGGCTGCTGCGCCGGCGCTGCTCGCCGCCCTTCTCGCGCTGGGTGTGAGCCTGATTGGGCTGCTGGTGGCCGGTGGTCTGGCCTGTGACCTGCCGGCGCGGCGAGCGGCGCGTCTCGACACCGCCGCCGCGCTTCGGAGAGAGTGACTCCTGGAGGGGCTTCAGTCCGCCGGCCGCGGCTGCTCTCGAAGTGCCGCGAGCCGCAGGGGACTGCTCACGCCGCCGCGTGCCCACCGCCGGGCGCGTGTCGCCGGGTGCGGGACACCGGAGCAGCTCCCGCCGCCGCCTGCCGCTGCCGCACGCCGTCGATTCCCGCGCACCACGGGCGGTCGATCTTCTCCACCGCGACACGCCGCGTCCAGAACCCGGACGGCGCCCGCCAGTAGATGTAGCAGCGTGACGGGGCCACCGGAGGATCGGCTGACGTCATCATCTTGGACATCGGTACCTCCCCAATGTCCTTCAACGGTAGCCCCGGCTGTCGGGCATTGGGAACTAGGGAGATCCCCAGCTCATCACGCCGCCGAGGCGGGCTGTGCGGCGGCGAGCGCGCCGGGCGTCCTGCTGCGAAGCGTTTGACCGGCGGCGCGCGTGCCGGGATCATTCCGCGGTGAAGTCGTGGATCCGGCACAAGCCGTGCGCGGCGGCGTTCGCGCTTCTGGTCGCTTCGGTCGCGGCCGGGGCACAAGTTGCATCAGCGGCGGACGGGTTCTCCATCCCGGCCCGGCGCGCCGCACGCCCGCCCGACATCGACGGCCATGTCACCGAGCGCGAATGGCAGGGCGCGGCGCGGGCGGGGAACTTCCTGCAGTTCCAGCCGCGGCGCGGCAACCCGGCCGAGCTGCCGACGGTGGTCCGCGTGCTCTACGACGACGAGCACCTGTACGCGGGTTTCCAGGCGTGGGATCCCGAGCCGCCGCTGTCGCAGATGATCGAACGCGACGACCCGATCTGGAACGACGACTCGGTGCAGGTCTTTCTCGACACCTTCCACGACCGGCGGACCGGCTACTACTTCATGGTCAACGGTCTCGGGACGCAGTCCGACGGCCGCATCGCCGAGGACGGCGGCACCAGCGACGGGGCCTGGGATGCGCCGTGGCGATCGCGCGCGCAGCGCACCGACTACGGCTGGTCGGCCGAGATCGCCATCCCGCTCACATCGATCCAGTACCGGGCGGGCGACGACGTGACCTGGGGCATCAACTTCGGCCGCAGCCGGCGCCGATCCCTGGAGCGCACGTTCTGGGCCGGACCGGTCGATTACTGGGCGCGGCTGTCGATGGCCGGCACCCTGGTCGGGCTCGACGTCCCGCAGCAGTCGCGCCGGCATCAGATCATTCCGTACGCGCTGGGTCGGGCCCAGCAGCGCGAGCCCGCGATCGGCGGGATCGGACTGGACGTGCGCTACGCCGTCACCCCGCAACTGTCGGCGTACGGCACGGTCAATCCCGACTTCGCCACCATCGAGGCCGACCAGGAGCTCGTCAACCTGACGCGGTTCGAGGTCTCGCTCACCGAGAAGCGGCAGTTCTTCCTGGAGGGCGGCGAGCTCTTCAACCAGCGCATCCGGACCTTCTACTCGCGCCGCATCGCCGACATCGAGGGCGGCGGCAAGCTGCTCGGCAAGCAGGGGCCGTGGGCCATGCACCTGTTGGCCACGCGGGCCGAGCCGCTGGCGGCCGGCGGCAGCGCCGGCTTCACGGTGGCCCGGGTGCAGCGCGACGTGGCCTCGCGATCGAACGTCGGGGTCCTGCTCGCCAACCGCACGTTGGAGGGTCGGAACCAGGGCTCCATCGGCGGCGACGCCAGCCTGTACTTCACCGAGAACTGGGGCCTGACCGGGCAGCTCGTCCACAGCTACGGTGAGTACTCCGAGGGCACTACCGCATTTTCCGTCCGTCCCGCGTACGATTCGGCGACGGCTCACTTCCACGTCGGCTACACGCATCTGGGCGACCGCCTGGCCGACAACGTCAACGCCATCGGATTCATCGTCGACGACGACCGGCGCGAGGTGGATGCGGCCGTCAACAAGACCGTCTGGCTGCCGGACGGACCGGTCGAGCGCATCCAGTACGACTCGGCCTACGACGTCTACTGGGGGCAGACAGGCATCCTCCGGAGCTGGCAGGTGGACGAGTCGCTGTCTGTCGACTTCCGCAACCTCTGGACCGCGACGGCGCGGCACGCCGAGGAGTTCAAGCGCTTCGAGCGGGACTTCCGCAACCGGCAGACCGGTATCGAGATCGGCTACAACACGCGGTCGTACCAGTCGTTCCGCGGCGGGGTGACGACCGGCCACAACTTCGATGCGGACTTCGTGCTCGCGAGCGTCGTCGCCCAATACAAGCCGACCGCCAGAACGTCGACAGAGTACGAGCTGCAGCGGTTGACGCTCGATCCGGACCCGGACGGCGGCACCTGGATCCACGTCGTCCGCGCCAGCCGTTTCTTCACCCCCGACCTGTTCCTGCGCGTGTTCCTGCAGACCAACTCGGCCATCGACCGCCGCAACGTGCAGGCGGTGTTCGTCTACCGCTACCGGCCCCCGTTCGGGACGCTACAGGTCGCCTATCAGCGCGGCACGGCGGAGTTCGGCCGGCGCTCGAACCAGGGTCACACGCTGTTCCTGAAGCTGACGACGGTGCTGTGAGGGACGGGCGCGCTCGGCGGTTCACAAGCCCGCACGATTGTGCCACGCTACGAGTGCCGGCGAGGCATGCATACGAACCGTCGGACATTCGGCCGATCAGTCTGGAGCTGAGCAATGACCCAACGCATCCTTTCCCTCGTCGTCCTGATTCTGGTCGCGGCCGTCCCGGCGGCCGCGCAGCGCGACTGGAACGCCCCGTTTCCGGCCCACCACGTCATCGACAACGTCTACTTCGTCGGGACGGAGCAGCTCGGGACGTTCCTGATCACGACCCCCGAGGGCCACTTCCTGATCAACAGCGACTTCGAGTCGACGGTGCCGTCGATCCGCGCGGGCGTCGAGGCGCTCGGCTTCGACTTCGAGGACATCGAGATCATCCTCGGCAGCCATGCGCACGGCGACCACATGGAGGCCGACGCGCTGGTCAAGGAGCTGACCGGGGCCGAGGTGATGGTGATGCGCCAGGATGTCGAGCGGCTCCGCACGCTGCGTCCCGGGGGCAAGGAGCACCCCATCGACCGCATCCTCGAGGACGGCGACGAGGTGACGCTCGGGGACACGACGCTGATCGCGCACCGCACGGCCGGGCACACGAAGGGCTGCACCAGTTGGGCGCTGGACGTGGAGGAGCGGGGCGAGACGTACCTGGCGCTGATCGTCTGCAGCTTCGGGGTCAATCCCGGCTACATCCTGGTCGACAACCCCGACTATCCCGAGATTGCCGACGACTACCGCGCCACGTTCGCCAAGGCGCGCTCACTGCCGGTGGAGGTCTTCCTGGGTTCGCACGGCTTCTGGTACGACATGGCGCGCAAGCTCGAGCGGGCGATGAGCCGGGGCGAGGACGACCCGAACCCGTTCATCGATCGCGCCGGCTACCTGGCGCACATCGACATGCAGGAGCAGCGGTTCGAAGAGATGCTCCAGGAGCAGCAGGCGGCGCGGTGACAACCGAACACAGCAGTCCGACTCGAATCGCGCCGGTTCGTCTCAGCCGCGGAGCCGGTCCCACCACGCCCGCGGAGTGAGAATCGTCAACGGTGCCTCGCTCCCGAGGGTGAGCAGGTCGCGATCGCCCGGTTGAACTCGCCCGTCAGGAGCGTGTGGTCCCGGAGAACGACGCGCAGAACGTCCGCGCAGAGACCGCGAGTCGTGAGTGCGCTGACGAGCACGTTCGTGTCGAGGAATACCCTCACGACACGTCGTTGAAGACATCCTCGTCGGTGAGATACCCCCGGGCTTCCGCGAAGGGCATCAAGCGTGCGCGGATGGCTTCGAAGCGCCGGACGGCCAACTGCCGCCGGAGTGCGTCCCGGACGACCTCGGATCGGGTCATCCCGAGTTGTCTACTTACGTCGTCGAGTTGGCGTTGGAGATCCGGTTGGAGTCGTACCGTGACGGTGGCCATGTAAGCCATTGTAGTACATCCCTGGCGACCTTCACGCACGAGTTGGGAATCGCCCGGCCGGCGACCGGGTCGCACTGCCCAGCCGTCTGCCAACGTGATCGTCCAGCCCTCACCCGTTACCGACGCGCCGTCGGTGCGAAAGGGTGCCGGCAGGCGAAGTGTTACGCCATCGGCGGATTCCAGAACCCCCGTCGACTCGAGACGGCCCCATTCCGCCGTCACGCGGTACTCGAAGATGACTGTGCCCTCACCGGGGATCGGCGTGGCCCCGGTAGTAACCAACACTGCGCCACGCCCTCGGGGCACCACCAGCACGGGACCATCGACGAACCGGCGGCGCAGCTCGGCAACCCGCGCCCGGCGGTCCGCGTCGCGCTCCTCCTCGGTCTTCCACAGTTCGAGACCGCCGTACCGGCGTGCCGCTTCCTCGGCATTCTCGGCCGGCTGGAGCATCGCCGTTCTCATCAAGAGATGACCCAGGTCGTCGTCGGCACTGAACCGTCGTGTCCAGCCGGGTGACCAGACATCGAGCAGGAGCCCGTACGCAGTACCTGAGGCGTACCCGAAGGCACGGACGAAGGTCGGGGCATTCTCGCTGTCCCTCAGTTGCCGGATCGCATCGCGGACGGCCTCGTCGTCGGATGAAGCGGCAACGACCGTGCCCGTGTACTGGGCCAGTCCCTCACGGACTTCGTCTGCCCGCTCGCTGTCCGCGGCACCTCGAAAGAGGTCCCGCCGAACCGCCCGAAACGCCAGCGCGTCGCGAACCGCGTCGATGCGCTCCGCCCCGTCTGCGCGCAGAGATCGGGCCAGCGCGCGCCACTCGAGCCGTAACCAATAGCGCCCTTCCAGAGTGTCGAGGTGGTCGTTCGATGGCCCCAGCGCCATGAGCCCCAAGTTCGGCTGCACTCGGTGGAAGAGCTCGTGTAACAGGAGACGCCCACGCGCCTGTGCATCGTCGCCCGGTACCATCGCCCAGACGTAGGCCGCCCAGCGCGCTCCCCCCCAGTCGATCGGCGCGTTGACGATGCCCAGCAGCACCGGTCTGTTTGCGATCGGCTCTGCCTGATTGGTCGCGACCGATTGCGTCGCCCGATCCGCAAAGACCATCGGACCGCACAGGGATACGCCCCAGAGTCGGCCTCCCTCGCGTTCGCACAGTACCTCCGCCTCTTCGAAGTACTGGGTGGCCAGCTCCGGATCGACCTGAGCGCGGGCGACGGTCGGACCGACGACCAGGCACACACAGATCAACAGCACGAACGGAACCCTCGACAATCGGATGGGACCCGCTGACCTGCAACCGTCAGTCGGTGTGGTTTTCCGCATTGGCCTTGCGCGACGAACTCGCCCGTCGACAGGTTCCACGCTTCCGGGCAAGGGTTTCCCTGGCGCCCCGAAAACGCCTCGCTGGCTCGGCGTTTCGGCCCTTCCCCCCCGCTCCAGGACCTCCCGCCTCAGTACTCCGCTTCGCTGCGTTCAGCGGCGCAAGCTCCTAGCGGCCACGTGTCTTCAACTGGTACCAGATGCGCAGGCCCTGATCGCGCAGCCGGCCGAACACCTGCTCCCGATCCGCCCACACGCTGCGCCGGGTGACGTCGACGCCGGCCCGGTCGACGAAGACCAGCGCGAAGGCGGCGGCGTACTGCGCCGGCAGCATCGGTCCGGCGATGTGCGGGGCCATCGATTCGTAGTCGGCATCGCCGTCGGCGATCCAGACCGCGGCCTGCTCCATCACCGGGGTGCGCGGCGGGTAGAGGGTGGGCGAGTTCGACACGGTGTACGTTCCCGCCTGGATCTCCAGCAGCAGATCCTCGATGACCGGCGCGGTCGACGGCGGCAGCACGGCCAGCCGGTCGCCGGCGCCGGGAGGATCCAGGTTCCGCTGGCGTCCGACCGCGCGGAGGGTCCATTCTCGCCAGCCGCCCTCGTCGAGCACGATCCACCCGTCGCGCCGGGCGATCATGTCCCGTCGGTCCTCGGCGTCGAAGTAGGTGGCGGCCGGGGACGTGACGACCAGCGGATCGCCGCCAGTGCGTCGAACGCGCAGAGCCACCGCTTCCGCGCCGGCGCCGCGCGCCTCGACCTCTACCAGGCCCGCGTCGATGGCGTCGAACAGGTCGTGGGCGGCGAGCGCCGCGCCGGCGCCTGCCCCACCTCCGGCGCCCGCGCCGCCGTCCGCCCGGGCAACGGCGTCAGCGTCTACCCCGTCACCGGCGGCAGCGGCGCCACGGGCGGCGCGGAAGAAGAAGAGGTGCTGGCTCGGCAGGAAGTCGTGCAAGGCGACCAGCTCGAAGCCGGCGGCTTGCCATTCCAGCAGCACCTGCCGCACCGACATCGTGTGGTCCGCCTTGATCTGGTCGCCGGTGCCGTCCTCTACGCGATACTCCAGCAGCGCGACCCGGCCGCGCGGGGAGAGGGCGCGCCGGATGCCGGCCAGCATCGGCTCGGGATCGGACATCTCGTGGTAGACGTCGGCGATGATGATCCAGTCGACGGCGGCGGCCGGCAGTGCAGGGTCGGTCGGCGTGCCCAGCACGGCCTCGATGCCGGTCACCCCCTCGTCCGCCGCCCGCTGCCGCATGATGTCGAGCATCTCGGGCTGGATGTCCTCGCAGTACACCGTGCCGCCCGGCTGCACCCGCCGGGCCATGCGCCGCGCGTAGTAGCCCGAGCCGCACCCGACGTCGGCGACCACGTCGCCGGGACGCAGGTCCATCGCGTCGAGGACCTGCTCGGGCTGCTCCTGTTCGACGCGCTCCGGCCGTTCGAGCCAGTCGGCGCCCAGGTAGCTCATGAACTCGGCCGGCACGCGGTGCCGCGCCGTGCGCTCACCCTGGGCCTGGACCGAGGCCGCGAGCCAGCCCGCCGCGAAGAATCCGATGAGGGCGGCGACACCGGCCGTCCGCCACGTGCTGCGCTTCATGGAATCGGTCTCCTGCCCGCAAGAGCTGTCTCGGCGCTCTCCCGTTACCCGACCCGGCCGGTGCGAATCGGCCTCTCCTCGGGGCAACGGCGCCGATTCCCTGCATGGTATCCTGCCTTGCTCATCCGTCGACGGGATTCCACGCCGCAGGAAAGCTGAAAATGATTATCCGCCTGCTCGCGGTCGTTGCGTTTCTCTTCGTCCTCCCCGCCGCGGCCCGTGCGCAGGCCGTTCCGACGCCTGCGCAGTACTTCGGTTTCGAAATCGGCACCGACGGGGAGCTGGCGCGCTATCCGCGGGTCCTGGAGTACCTGCAGCTCCTGGCGGAGCGCACGGACCGGGTGGAGTACGAGCGCCGCGGAACGACGACCGACGGCAATCCGTACGTGCTGGCGAAGTTCAGCTCGCCGGCGAACCTCGCTCGCCTGGATCGGCTGATCGAGATCAACCACCGGCTGGCCGACCCGCGAGGCCTTTCCGAGGAGCGTGCGCAGGCCCTGGCCCGGGAGGGCGTCCCGTTCTATTTCCTGTACGCCACGATCCATTCGACCGAGGTCGGCACCGGGCAGACCGTCATCAACATCGCCCATCGGCTGGCGACGGAGGACTCGCCGGAGATTCGCGAGATTCTCGACAACACCGTCGTGCTGCTGGTGCCTTCGCAGAACCCGGACGGCCAGCTCCTGGTGGTCGATCACTGGTACGCCACCGAGAACACCGGCCTCAACCGCGTCTATCCGGACCTCTACCAGCGCTATACCGGCCACGACGACAATCGCGACTGGTTCATGTTCACGCAGAGGGAAACCCGGCTCGCCATCGACATCCACCGGGAGTACAAGCCGCAGATCACGCACGACATGCACCAGATGAGCCCCCGCGGCGCGCGGATGTTCGTTCCGCCGTACAAGGACCCGCACGACCCGAACATCCATCCCCTCCTGCTGGAGGGGCAGGCGCAGATCGGGCGGGCGATGGCGTCGGCGCTGGTCGCCAACGGGAAGAAAGGGATCATCTCCAGCGACCAGTACGATCTGTGGACGCCGGCGCGCCAGTACATGGTCTACCACGGCCAGCCGCGCATCCTTACCGAGATCGCCAGCGCCAACCTCGCCGATCCGTACATCAACCCGAGCGGCCCCGGCCGTCCGCTCGGCCGCCAGGAGGTGCGGACGAACTTCCTCGTGCCGTACGACTCGTCCGTGTGGCGTCTGGGCGACATCGTGGAGTACGGAGAGATCGCAACCTACGCCGCGCTGGAGAACATGGCGAAGTACCGCACGCGCTGGATGGAGAACTTCCACCGCGTCCACCGCGACTGGGTCGACCGCGACGAGGCGCCTTACGCGTTCGTCGTGCCGGCGGTTCAGCGGGATCCGTTCGCCGCCTACGAGCTGCTGGACATCCTCCACTTCGGCGAGGTGGAGATCCACCAGGCGCGGGCGCCGTTCAGCGCCGGCGGCACGGACTACCCGGCCGAGTCATGGGTGATCCGGCTCGCGCAGCCGTACGGCGCCTTCGCCAAGACGATGCTCGAGAAGCAGGTCTATCCCGACCTGCGCTACTACCCGGGCGGACCTCCCATTCCGCCCTACGACGTCACCGGGCATACGCTCGGCATGCTGATGGGGGTCGACGTCGACCAGGTCGACGAGCCGGTGGACGCGGACCTGGCGCTGCTGAAAACCATCGAGCCGCGGCGGACCCCGTTGCCCGAGCGGCCGGCGTGGGGTTATGCGATTCCGCCGACTTCCAACGCCGGCTTTCTGGCCGCAGCGCGCCTGCAGGCAGCCGGGGTGCCGGTCTATCGTGCGGCAGAGGCGTTCGAATCGGGCGGCCGCGACCATGCCCCCGGCACGTGGCTGGTGCCGCCGAGCGGCGCCGCCGAGCGGATCCTCGAGCAGGTCGCAGCAGAGACCGGTCTCGTCGTCACGGCGGCGGATGCCGCACCCGGGGTGGACGGGCACCGTCTGCGCCGGCCTACCCGCGTCGGACTCTGGCGCGCCGCCAACAACATGCCGGGCGGTTGGATGATGTGGCTGTTCGAGCAGTACGAGATCGATCACGCGGTCATCTCGTCCCTCGATTTCGAGGGCGACCTTGCCGACAAGTACGACGTCGTCGTGCTCCCCGCCGGCACCAGCCGCACGCGGATCATTCAGGGCCTGAGTCCGGACCGGCACGACGAGTCCTGGCGCTGGGCGTACGGGGTGGGTCAATCCGGCTGGCGCAAGCTGCGCCGGTGGGTGGAGCAGGACGGCGGCACGCTGATCGCGCTCGGCTCGGCCGTCGCCACCGCGCGGCAACTGCTGGACCTGCCGATCGAGCCGGTGCTGCCCGCGCGCGGGATGCCGGCGCGGGCAGCCAACGGACGCCGGCCGACGCGCATCACCCTCGGCGAGGCGGAACGGCGGCTGCGGGACGTCTTCCGGAGCCCGGCGGAACTCTCCCGGACCCTGCGCAACCGGGTCGTCGACCCTACATCGCTCTTCTACTCGCCCGGCACCCTGCTCAAGCAGGAGTACAACCCGCGGCATCCCGTCGGCTACGGCATGCCGGAGACCTGGCCGGTCTTCTTCCGCTTCGATCAGGCCTACCAGCTCCTGCCCAGCTTCGAGATCCCGGCCGAGGTGGTCTCCCGCTACCCCGACGACGACGACATGGTGGCGAGCGGCTGGCTGCTGGGCGACGAGTACCTGCGCGAGGGGGCGAACGTCGTCGCCTTCGAGGTGGGCCGCGGCACGGCGGTCACGATGGGCAGCCAGATCGCGTTCCGCACCCAGACCCGGGCGACGTTCAAGCTGCTCTTCAACGCCATCTTCCAGGGTCCTTCCGAGCCGGTCACGGCCGAGGAGCTCGCGACGTTGCAGTAGCGTTGCTTGCACTCCCCGGCGCCCCACCTCCCTCAGCGGATAGGTGATCCGGGGGTGTCACAGGGTGGGCACGCGCGCGGCCGCGAACAGCGCATCGGTGTCGAGCATCGCGGCCAGGTCGGTTGCGATGTCGTCCAGTGCGTGCTCGATCAGCGGATCGTAGCCCCAGGATGCATCGGTTTCTGCGCCTGCGCGGGCGAGCCACGCCCGGCGCCAGTCGTCGTTGGCGAACAGGCCGTGCAGAGAGGTGCCCTCCACCCGGCCGCTCTTGTCGCGCGCACCTTCGCTGCCGCTGTCGAGGTGCAGCATCGGGCGGCTCAGGTCCGGCCCGTTCGTCTCACCCATGTGGATCTCGTAGCCGGACACGGGATCGCTGCTCAGCGCACAACGCCCCTCCACCCGGCGTACTGTCTTTTCTCCGGCCATCGTCGTCTCGACATTCAGCAGACCGAGCCCGTCGGTCACGCCCGCCGGGCCGTCTGCGCCCGCCGGATCCCGAACGCGGCGACCGAGCATCTGGTAACCGCCGCACACCCCCAGCACGCGCCCGCCGCCGCGAGCATGCGCGATGATGTCGTGATCCCACCCCTGGGCACGGAGGAACCCCAGTTCGCCGATCGTCGACTTGGTGCCCAGCAGCACCACCACGTCCACCTCGCGAGGTATGGGCCGGCCGGCCGGCACGAAAGCAAAGTCGATCCCCGAATCGAGACGCAACGGATCCGCGTCGTCGAAGTTGGCCATGCGCGACAGCACCGGTGCCGCGATCCGCAGGGGGCTCGCGGTCCTGCCCCGCGGAGCCCCGTGCGCGCGGGCGGCGGACGCGGTGGGTTGCGCCTCCCTACGCCCCGGGTCGTCGGCAATGTCGGCTCCATCTGTTAGCGAGATCGACGCGGCGTCTTCCGACGGCAGCCGCTCCGCTGCGTGCAGCCAGTGGACGAGGCCGAAGCACCGCCACCGGGTGCGCCTTTCCACCACCGCAAGGCCGTCCGCGAAGAGCGCCGGGTCGCCCCGGAACTTGTTCACCAAGAACCCGACGATCAGGGCGGCGTCCTCCGGATCCAGCACCGCGTGCGTGCCCACCAGGGAGGCGATCGCGCCGCCGCGGTCGATGTCGCCGACCAGGCAGACCGGTACCTCGGCGGCGCGTGCGAAGCCCATGTTGGCGATGTCGTTGGGCCGCAGGTTCACCTCCGCGGGACTGCCGGCCCCCTCGACCAGCACGAGCTCGTAGTCAGCCGTCACGCGCCGAAAGCTCTCCAGCACGGAAGCCCGGATCCGGGCGCGCACGGCCTGGTATTCCTTTGCGTCGATCGTGCCGAGGACGCGCCCCTGCACGACGACCTGCGCGCCGCGGTCCGTCTGCGGTTTCAGCAGCACCGGGTTGAAGTCGTGCCGCGGCTCCAGGCCCGCGGCCCGCGCCTGCAACGCCTGCGCGCGACCGATCTCGCCGCCGTCGGCGCAGACTGCGGCGTTGTTGGACATGTTCTGCGGCTTGAACGGCGCGACGCGGATCCCGCGGCGCCGGGCGAGCCGGCACAGTCCCGCGACGATGAGGGACTTGCCGACGCTGGAGCCGGTGCCCTGGACCATCAGGGCGCGCGCCGTCATCGGAAGAGCTCACGAACGCAGGTCGCGGGCGCGGTCTCCGAACCGGCGAATGCGCCGCGGGATACCGGGCGGCTCGGCGCGCTCGGTGGACAGGCGTGGACGGTCACGTGGGGTGGCAATCTGGCGAACCGGAACTCGGCGTCCGCATACGGGAAGGGCCGGTACTCCCGATGAGCACCGGCCCCCGAATGCGCCTGTCGGTCCCCGTTGTCGGCTAGACGGCAGCCAGCGGGTCGAGCCGCAGCTTCCCGGTGGCGTGGCCGAGCGACTCGATAGGCACCCCCAGCTTGTCGAGCAGGGTGACGTGCAGGTTGGCGAGCGGCGTGTCTTGCGAGTACTTGACGTGACGGCCGCCGGTTCCCGCTCCGCCTCCCGCCAGCAGGATGGGCAGGTTCTCCGAGCCGTGCGTGTTGCTGTCGGCCATGCCGGCCCCGTAGACGATCATCGAATGATCCAGCAGCGTCCCGTCACCGTCCGGAGTCGAGCCCAGCCGCTCCAGGAACTGCGAGAAGAGCTGCACGTGGTACTGGTTGATCTTCGTCAGCTTGGCCAGCTTGGCGGGGTCGCGCTGGTGGTGCGAGATGGGGTGGTGCGCGTCGGGCACGCCGATCTCCGCGTAGGTCCGGCCCGTGATCTCGCGACCCATCATGAAGGTGGTCACGCGCGTCAGGTCGGTCTCGAAGGCCAGCGCCTGCAGATCGAACATCAGCTTGGCGTGCTCGCCCAGCGTCCCCGGAACCCCGGCCGGCTGATCGACCACCGGCAACTCCCGGTCGCTCTGCGACTCGGCCATCTGGATCCGCCGCTCGACGTCGCGGACGGCGTCGAGATACTGTCCCAGCTTGGCGCGGTCGCCCGGCCCGATCTGCCGCGCGAGGTCGCCGGCCCGCTCGGTGACCGAATCGAGGAGGCTGGCGTCCTTGCGGAGCCGCGCCCGGCGCACTGCGGGATCGGTGCTGCCCGAGTCGCCGAACAGCCGCTCGAAGATGACCCGCGGGTTGTTCTCCATCGGCAGCGGCGTCGTGTGGTTGGCCCACGAGATCGTGTTCGTGTAGGCGCAACTGAAGCCGTCGTCGCACGAGCCGGCGAAGTCGCGGCCGTCGATAGCCAGCTCCAGCGTGGCGAGCTGCGTCTGGCGCCCGAGCACGCGCCCGGCGATCTGGTCCGCCGAGACTGCGGCCAGCAGGTCGGAGCCGTTGTCCGGCTTCGAGGGCACGCCGGTCAGGAACCGCGTCGAGGAGCGGGCGTGCGGCCCCTCGCTGTCGACGCCGTGCATGCCCGACAGCACCTGGACGTAGGGGCGGAACGGCTCCAGCGGCTTCATGACCGTCGGGAACTCGAATCCGAGGCCCTCGGTCTTCGGCGTCCAGTGGTTCATCATCATCCCGTTCGGGACGTAGACGACGCCGAACCGCTTGATCGGGGCCGCCGCGGTGTTGCGCATGGCGGCGGCCGCCGGCACCATGCCGTCGAGCAACGGCAGCGCGAGCGAGGCGCCCAGGCCGCGCAGGATGGTACGGCGGGGAATCGCCTTCCTGGTGATGATCATGATTCTGACCTCCGCATGCGGAACGGCGTGCTCTGCACGATTCCGGTGATGATGGACGACCAGCGGTAGTTGTCCGAGGCGGCCGAACGGGCGATGGCGCGCACGGTGGGACGATCGTAGTACTCGGGTCCGCGCCCGAGCGCGTACGCCAGAAGCTTCTCCGTCAGGGTTCCGATGAACTGCTCGCGCCGCTCGAGGAGCAGCGTGCGCAGGCCGGTCGGTCCCTCGAACGCGGTGCCGTCGGGCAGGTTGCCGGACGCGTCGATCGGCAGGCTCGCCTCGCCCGTCTCGCGCCACTTGCCTACCGCGTCGTAGTTCTCGAGGGCCAGCCCGAGCGGGTCCATCGGTGCGTGGCAGACCGAGCAGGCGGGGCTCTCGCGGTGCCGCTGCAGGCGGTCCCGCACGGTGGCGGCACGGCCGTCCTCGCCCCGGTCGGGAAGGTCCGGCACGTCGGCCGGCGGCGGCGGCGGCGGCGTCCCCAGGACATTTGCCAGCACCCACTTGCCGCGCAGCACGGGGGACGTCCGGTTGGGGTACGAGGTGACGGTGAGGAGGCTGCCGTGGCCGAAGATGCCGCCGCGGCGCTCGGCCATCGCCGGCGGCAGCGCCACGCGCCGGAACCGGGTGCCGTAGACCCCCGGGATGCCGTAGTGCCGGGCGAGCCGCTCGTTGACGAACGTGTAGTCGGCCGCGAGCAGGTCGAGGACGCTGCGGTCCTCGCGGATGAGGCTCTCGACGAACAGCTCCGTCTCCTGCAGGAACGCATCGCGCAGGTTCTCGTCGAACTCGGGGAAGACCACCGCATCCGGCACCACGCCCCGCAGGTTGCGCAGGTAGAGCCACTGCCCGGCGAAGTTGCGGACGAGCTCCTTCGCGCGCGGGTCGGCCAGCATGCGCCGTGCCTGTTGCGCCAGGACCTCCGGATCGTTGAGCCGGCCCTGCTCGGCGAGGTCGAGCAACTCGTCGTCCGGTCCGCTCGACCAGAGGAAGTAGGACAGCCGCGACGCCAGCGCGGTGTCGTTGAGTGCGTAGGCCGTGCCCGGCTGACTATCGATCGGGTCGCGCTCGACGCGGAAGAGGAAGTCGGGCGAGATGAGCACGCGTTCCAGCGCGAGCTGGACGCCGGAGTCGAAGCTGCCGCCGTCGCGGCCGGCCCGGTAGAAATCCATCAGGGTCGCGATGTCTCCGGCCTCCAGCGGCCGGCGATAGGCGCGGCGGGCCAGCGACGAGAGGAGCTCCTCGGCGCAGGCCTCTTCGTCCGCCGTCGCGTCACTGGTCGGCCGGCAGGTAAACAGCGCCTGCCGCGCCGGCGTATCGCCGGGACCCGTGCTGACGTACGGCCCGCCGACCGCCACGTGCTCGACCGCGGCGTTGCCGTCGCGCATCTCGTTGACGGCCACCGCGAAGATGCTCTGGCGCGGCTGCAGCACGCCCTCCGGCTCGGTGAACCGGCGGACGAACGCCACGCTGACCGCGTGCGGCCCCGCCGTCGCCTGGAACCGCGCGCGCATGTTGGCGTCGGCGTAGAGCATGTACTCTTCCCATTCCGGGTCGCCGAACTGGTTGCCGCCGTAGCTGGCGGGTGCCTGGATTCCCTCGGGCTCCTCGCCGCCGAAGACGAACGACCGCACGAGCACGCCGTCCAGCCGGACCTCCAGCTCGTGGCGCGAGCCCATGCCGCGCACGTAGTTCACGTAGTTGCGGTGCAGCCGGATCTCGACGTCGTACTCCCCGTCGACCGGGAAGTAGTGGCGGATGCCGATGCCGCCCCGCGAGCCGAACGGCACGTCGTCCCCCATCCGGTCGTCCTGCATCAGGAGGATCGGTACGTCGTAGGTCTCGGTAGCCGGCCCGAGCGGCGTCTCGCCCACCGCCAGGCGGCCTATCTTGCGCGCCGCCGACAGGTAGCGCTCCATCAGGGCCGGCGAGACGGTGAGGATGTCCGCCATGTTGTCGAAGCCGTACTCGTCGATGTCGTCGGCCGGCAGCAGCTCGGCCACGTCGATGTCGAGCGACAGCAAATCGCGGATGGCGTTGGCGTACTCGGCGCGGTTGAGGCGGTGGAACGCCTCGGTGCGTCCCGGATTCAGCCGCACGGCGGCGAACCGGTCGATCTCGGTCTCGAGCCAGCCGGCCACGGTGTCGTACGTGTCCGCGGCGGGGCGCGGCCGGCCGACCGGCGGCATGGTCCGCGTCCGCAGCTTCGTGATCACCTTCTCCCACGTCTCGGCGTGGGCGCCCACCTCGGACAGGTCCAGGCCGGTCAGGACGAGCCCGGCGGTCCGGAGCCGATCGTTGTGGCAGGTGGCGCAGTAGCGGCCGATGGTCTGCTGCAGCAGAGCCTCGCCGTCACCGGGCTGCTCCGCCTGCGTGCCGGCCCCGGCGGCAAACGCGGACATCGGCAACAGCGCTGCCAGCGCGAGCGCCGTTACGAACGCAGACAACGACTGCGCGCGAGCGTGAGACATCGTCCGTCGGCTCCTGTGACCGCTGATTGACGGGTACGTCCGTATAGCTTGGCCGATGGCGGATCGCGTGTCAATCGCCATCGCCCGGGTAGTTCATCTCGAATTCCGAATACACTACCGCCTCGGAGGATTCTCACTACCCCCCCATGAGCAGGAGCACGATCCGACACGGGCTGACGTTGGCCATCCTCGCGGTGCTGATTCCCCCGTCCGCGGCATCTGCCCAGTCCAACGGCGCGATCGAGGGCACGGTCGCCGACGCGGCGGGCGGTGCGCTGCCGGGCGTTGTGGTGACGGCGACAGGTACGGAAGGGCTGCGGGAGAGCGTGACCGACGCGACGGGAGCGTTCGTCTTTGCCGCGCTCCCTGCCGGCGACTACGTCGTCGCGGCCGCGCTGCCCGGCTTCGCCGCAACCGAGGTCCCGGTCACCGTGCAGGCCGACGCCACCGCGACGGTTCAACTGGTGCTGGAGATCGAGCGGCTCCTGGAGACGGTCAGCGTCGTCGCCGAGGAGCCCCGCATCTTCGCGCGCAGCGTCGTCGCCGAGCCGATGATGATGCAGCAGTCGAACATCACCGCCGTGACGTCGGTGGTGGACAACCTCCCTGGGGTGTCGGTCCAGGAGGGGGACGCCTACGGCTTCGACGACTGGTCGAGCAACGTCGCCATGCGCGGCTTCCAGGTGACCAGCAACGAGGCGCAGATCGGCACCACCATCGACGGATTTCCGAACGGCACGTCCGACTACTGGAGCGGCTCGAAGGCGAACCGGTTCATCGACCCGATGAACCTCGGCGGCGTCGAGGTCTCGCAGGGTACCGCCGACATCGCCTCGCGGTCGGTCGAGGCGCTGGGCGGCACGTTCGGCTACCTGACGGACGATCCGGCGGCGGAGCGGACCTACACCGCGTCGTCCACGCTCGGCGAGAACGAGGGCCAGCGGTTCTCCATGCGGGTCGACACCGGACCGCTGTTCGGCAGCGGCGAGACGCGCGCCTGGATCGCCGCCGTCCGGCAGGAGGCGACCGACTGGGTGGAGGGCTCCGCTCGCAACGAGCGGGAGCACGTCGCCGCCAAGCTCGTCTCGTCGCACGGGCGTCTGGATCTGACGAGCTACCTCTCGTACGACAGCATCCACGAGGACGTGTACCAACGGCTCTACGGCGAGGCCGACTTCCGGGCCAACCCGCGGTGGGACCGTCTGACCGGCGAGTGGCCCGGCGTCCCGTATCTGAACCAGTTCTACCGGCCCGGCTGGCAGACCCGGCGGAACAACACGTTCGGGTACCTGAGGGCGGACTGGTCGTTCAGCGACGTGACCTCGGTGAGCCTGGGCGCCTACTTCCATCGCAACCGGGGCCGCGGCGACTGGCTGCCTCCCTACATCGTCGACGTCACCGACGATGGCGGCGGCGCGGAGTCGGAGTTGATGGGGCTCGCGCCGGTGCAGGGCGGCGCGCAGCTCGGGCTGATCCGCTTCGTGAGCCGGGACGGCGTCGCGGTCGGACCGGCGCCCGGCTGCACGTCGTCGTACCTCTTCAACTACTACGGCGCGGGCGGGCCGGCGGTCGACCCGGCGTGCCATCCGGGCGCCACCGCGGTGCAGTCGTACCGCCACAGCCACTACGGCAAGGACCGGTTCGGCGTAACGCTCGACGAGGAGTGGTTCGCAACCATCGGCGCGGTCGGCAGCATGCTGCGCGCCGGCATCTGGTACGAGGACTCGCGGCGGAACCTGGGCCGGGACTGGCACCGGATTCTGGATCCGACGCTCACCTTCAATTGGGACGAGCGGCCCTACTGGCAGCAATACGAGTGGGACTTCCCGCAGGACGTCTTCAAGTGGTACGCGGAGGAGACGATCTTCGCCGGCCCGTTGGCGCTGAGCGGCGGCGTCAAGCAGTTCCTGGTCGGCTTGTCGCGGGAGGACCTGTTCGACGTCGACCCGGATCTGGCGGTCGATTCCGACTCGAATCTGCTTGTTTCCGGGGGCGTCACGTACGAAACGCCGCTCGAAGGTCTCGACCTGTTCGTCGGCTATTCCGAGAACTTCAAGGCGCTCAGTGCCTTGCTGCTCGAGGTGCCGGGGCGGAGCCTGGACCTGCTCGAGCCCGAAACCGCCTCGAACATCGACGTCGGCCTGCAGTACTCGGGGGAGCGGGTCGCGCTGGGCGCCACGTGGTACACCATCGATTTCCAGAACCGGATCTTCTACCTCGGCCCGCAAACACCCACCGGGCCCAACTACCTGCTCCCGGGCGGCGGCGCCTACTTCAACGCGGGCGGCATCGACACGAGCGGCGTCGAGTTCTCGGCGACGGTGCAGATGCCGCAACGGACGTCGTTCTACACCGCCTTCACGTTCAACGACTCGGTGTACATCGGGACCGGCGACCCGCTGGTCGACGCGAGCCAGGGCCTCGTGGCGGGCACCGACGTCACCGGCGTGCCGGATCGGCTGTGGGTCGTCTCTCTCGATCGGACCGGCCCCCTCGGCATGGGGCTGACCGCCAAGTACACGTCGTCGCGGCGCGTCAGCCTGCGGTCCGACTGGTACGCGGACGACTACTGGCTGGTGGACGCCTACGTCAGCTTCTCCGGCGAGGCATTGGGCGACCTGCTCCGGTCGACGGAGTTCTCGATCGTGGCGAACAACCTGTTCGACAAGGCGTATCTCTCGGCCATCACCGAGAATGCCGCGTGGCTCGGCGCGCCGCGGACGATCTCGATGACCGCGACCGTCTCGTTCTGACGCCGCCGGGACGTCGACCGGACGGCTGCTCGTCCGGCCCACGCATGCCTCGCCGCGTGCGGCTCAGGGGATGCAATCGGCGGTTCGACTGCGGTAGCATTGCGGCATGGCTCACAGATCCTCGACGGAACGCTTGGTGCTCGCCGTGGCCGCGGTCTTCCTGCTGGCGACAGCGACGTTCGCGCACGCGCTGACGGAACCGGACCTCGTCGCGGCGGTCCGGACGGGCGATCTCGCCGAAGCGCGCGCCCTGATCGCGGCGGATGCCGACCCCGACGCTCCCCAGGGCGACGGCGCCACCGCGCTGCACTGGGCCGCCCACCGGGGCGACGTAGAGGCGGCGGCACTGCTGATAGAGGCGGGCGCGGACGTCAACGCCGCCAATGCGCTCGGCGCCACGCCGCTGTGGCTGGCCGCGGGGCACGGCAGCGCCCCGGTCGTCGGGATGCTCCTCGAGGCCGGCGCCAATCCGAACGTCACGCTCAGGATGGGCGAGACCCCGCTGATGAGCGCTGCCCGGAGCGGCAACCTGCGGGCCGCGGAGATGCTGCTCGATCGCGGCGCCGCCGTGAACGCGGTGGAGTACGAACGCCACCAGACGGCGCTGATGTGGGCGGCGGCCCAGCAGCACGCCGACGTCGTGCGCCTGCTGGCCGTGCGCGGCGCGAACGTGCACGCCCGCACGCGAGTCTGGGATCAGCTCGAGAACACCGCCGGCAACACCAACACGAGCGGCAACTTCCGCAAGAACCACGGCGGCTCGACGGCCCTGCTGTTCGCGGCGCGCAACGGCGACGTCGAGACGGCGCGCGCGCTGGTCGACGCCGGGGCGGACGTCGACGACGTCGCGGCGGCGGGCACCAGCGCCCTGGTCATCGCCGCCCACAGCGGCCACGGGAGCCTCGGTGTCTACCTGCTGGAGCAGGGCGCCGACCCGAACACGGCGGGCGCCGGCTACACGGCGCTGCACGCCGCGACGCTGCGCGGCCAGGTCGAGTTGGCCGCGGCGCTCCTCGAGCGCGGCGCCGAGGTGGACGCGGTCGTCGAGCGCGGCACGCCGGGCCGGCGGTTCAGCGCCGACTTCAGCATCCGCCACCAGGCGGTCGGCGCCAACACCTTCTGGCTGGCGGCGCGCTACGGCGAGCCGGAGATCCTCCGCATGCTGGCCGAGCGGGGCGCGGACCCGCACGTCTCGCCGTCCAACCGGTGGTCCGCGCTGAAGGCGGCCATGGGCGTGCCGCAGATCTCCCAGGAGGACCGGCGAAACCGCGTGGACGCGCCGGACGACATGGATCGCATCGACCAGGAGCGGTTGACCCTGGACCTCGCCCGCACCATTCTCGATCTCGGGGTCGACGTGAACCAGGCCGACGACCGGGGCAACACGGCGCTCCACGACGCGGTGCGTACCGGCTTCTCATCCGTCGTCGATCTGCTCGCGGCCCACGGTGCGGACCTCGACGCGCTCAATGACCGCGGCCAGACCCCGCTGGTCCTGGCCGAGACCAGCCTGCCCGTCATCGGCAGCAACGGCCTGCGGTCGACGCAGCCGGAGATCGCGGCGCGGCTGCGCGAGCTCGGCGCCGACGAATGACGTGCGGGCGCCGTGACCACCGCCGCTGCGACGCGTTCCCGGGGCAAGAGCGCTACCCGGGGCAAGAGCGCCCCGGAGCTGAACCGGCTGCGGCCTGAAGACCGCGCCGTCCACGACTGGTACCGGTTCGTCCTTTCGTTCCCGTCGCATCTGGTGCGCGACTACCTCGACAGGTTCGGGGTGGATTCGACGCAACGGGTGCTCGATCCCTTCTGCGGCACCGGCACGACGCTGGTCGAGTGCAAGAAGCTCGGCATCCCGAGCGTCGGCATCGAGCGCAATCCGATGGCCGGTTTCGCGAGCCGGACCAAAGTGGATTGGAACGTCGACCCGGAGGCGCTCGTCTCCCACGCCAGGAAGGTCGCCGACCGGGCGCTGGAACAGCTCCGAGAGGAAGGCATCGACGACCTCGGGGTGGCTCCCCTGTTTCAGACGGGCAGGCGACGAGCTACAGAGCTCGGGACGTTGCCTCCCGACCGCTTCGGTCTTCTGCTGAAGAACTCGATCAGCCCGCTGCCCCTCCACAAGACGCTCGTGCTGCTCGAAACGCTGGAGCAGCATCGCCACGAGCGGTTCCGCGCGCACGAGAGGCTCGCCCTCGCGACCGCGCTGGTCTCGGGGATCGGCAACCTGCACTTCGGTCCGGAGGTCGGCGTCGGGAGAGTTCAGGAAGACGCGCCGGTCGTCGGACCGTGGCTGGATCGGGTTCGCCGGATGGCCGACGACCTCACGGCGTTGCGCAAGCAGGCCGGGACCGAGGCCACGGTGCACCTGGCGGACTCGCGCCAGGCGGAGGAGCTTCTGGAGCCTTCGTCCGTCGATGCGGTCATCACTTCACCGCCGTATCCCAACGAGAAGGACTACACGCGGACGACGCGGCTGGAGAGCGTCCTGCTTGGTCTCGTCCGGAGCAAGCAGGAGCTGCGCGGCCTGAAGCAGGGTCTCGTGCGATCGAACACGCGCAGCGTCTACAAGGCGGACACCGACGACGCCCTCGTCGCCGAACACGAAGGCATTCAGCGCATAGCCCGGCGCATTGAGGAGCGCCGGATCGAGCTGGGCAAGACGTCCGGCTTCGAACGCCAGTACGCGCGGGTCACGAAGCTCTACTTCGGCGGCATGGTCCGGCACCTGGCCGGCCTCCGGAGCCGGCTGCGTCCCGGTGCGAGACTCGCGTACGTCGTCGGCGATCAGGCCTCCTACCTGAGAGTGATGATCCGGACCGGCCAGATCCTCGGCGAGCTTGCCCGGGGGCTCGGCTACGAGCTGACCGCCATCGATCTTTTCCGAACGAGAATCGCCACCGCCAGCAAACAGCAGCTCCGGGAAGAGGTCGTGCGGCTTCGCTGGCCCGGCACCGGCGGCTGCGCGGTGCAGGCGTGACGCACGTGTTTGCAGGCCTCGCCTTCGGACGTGGGGCGTCGGTGTGGTCGCTCGGCCGGGATATCCTCGTCGACCCACGCTCGACGCCGTCGCCAGGCCGGGCGCGCAGGGCGGTAGTGCGGGTTCCAGTGGGCTGCGAGTACTCGGTTTCCGGCGAACATTCGCGAGGCTGTGACCTTCCCTGTCACGGCACTCTGGCATACTACGGTCGTGAGGAGATGCTGAATCGCGAGCATGGAACGATGCCCATGAAGTGGACCAACTTGCTGAACGCCGCGCGACGGCGACCGACGACCTGCCCGAACGACCCTCGCATCGAGTTCGAGCGGGACTTCGACCGCTCCGTCTTCTCGACACCGGTAAAGCGCTTGCAGGACAAGGCTCAGGTGTTCCCACTGGAAGCCCACGACGGAGTGCGCACACGCCTGACTCATTCGCTGGAAGTATCGTGCGTTGTGCGCGGCTTGGCAACTCGCAGTGCCGAGTGGCTACTGGAGCAGGGCGAGATCTCGACAGGAATGGACAGGCAGATAGAGGCCATCGCGGCGACCTGCGGGCTCATTCACGACTTGGGGAATCCGCCGTTCGGTCACGCCGGAGAGGATGCTATCAGGGCATGGTTCGGAAGGCCCGAGCACGAAAAGTGCCTGCGGACGTCACTGGAGACCGAGCAACAGATTCAGGACTTCTTGCAGTTCGAAGGCAATGCTCAGTCTCTCAGGCTTGTCGCGAAACTACAAGTACTTGCAGATGACAAGGGCCTGAACCTCACATTCGGGACGCTCTCCGCGCTTTGCAAGTACTTGGCCAGTTCCGATAGAGCCGACAAGCGGGCTGCCAATCACGCATGCCGCAAGCCTGGTTACTTTGCGTCGGAGCAAGATATTGTGCGGCAGATCCGAGGCGCGACCGGCACCGGTGAGGCACGGCATCCCATATGCTTCCTGGTCGAAGCTGCGGACGACATCGTCTACCTTGCCGCCGACGTTGAAGACGCAGTGAAGAAGGGCGTGCTGTCGTGGAGAGAGGTTGAGCACGAATTGCAGGCGTCCACGAGTGATTCGGTGAAGGAAGTCATGGCATCTCAGGCGTCCATTCTGCGGGCCGGTCGCCCGGAAGTTCCCCAGAACGTGGACGACGACATCAAGACGGCGGCATTCAGGACCGCTGCAATCGGCATCATGTCACAGGGCGCCTTTCAGACCTTTCAAGGGAATTATGCCGACATAATGGAAGGGAAGTACCTGGGCACGCTTCTACACGAGAGCGACGCGAGCGAACTCGCCGACTGCCTTCGGAACATCGGACGCACACGAGTCTACCCAACGCGCTCAACCTTCACGCTCGAGTTGATGGGACGCAGAGTTATCGGGGACCTGATGGATGTTCTCTGGGAGGGGGCTGCGGTTTTGCCACGGGAAGGCGAGCCGAAAACAAATGAGTTCGCCGGCAAGGCGGCGGCACTGATCTCCAGGAACTACCGCCAGGTATTCCGGCATTCTGTCGATGCTGAGAATGGTAACCTGCCGGAGGCGTATCATCGATTCCAGTTGGTGACAGACTACATCTGCGGAATGACGGACTCGTTTGCGAAGAGGCTTCACGCGGAGCTGTTCAATGGGCGCTGAACTGACTATTGCGGGTCTCAAGCGGCGACTGGTGCAGGAAGTCGGAGTTCTTTTCCGCAGAAACGGTTCTGTTTGGAAAGAGCCTATCCTTGATGTAGTCCATGAACTCCGACAATCCAGGGTGAAGGCCGTACTGTTCGGTGGTACGCTTCGTTCGCTCCTCGTGTCCCGAATCTTCGAGGGAAGACCGGGGAGGCCAAGAGATATAGATGTCGTTGTTTCTGGAGCTCCGCTTCCGTGGCTCGAGAAGAAGTTTGCCGACATTGTGACGCGCCGCACTCGCTTTGGCGGTCTTCAATTGAAACACGGCGCCTGGCAGTTCGACGTATGGCCAGTTGCGGATACGTGGGCATTCAAGCACGGCGACGGAAGCGAGCGGCCGAGCTTCTCGGCGCTGCCTTCAACGACACCGTTCAACCTGGAAGCAGTGGCCGTTGAAGCCTGGACACGTGGAGGTAGACCGCGTGCCGTTTTCTCCGGGGACGATCGGTTCTTCGAGGGAATTCTTGACAGGACCATAGAACTCAACCGATCCGACAATCCTTTTCCCGAACTGACGGTTGTTCGGGCGCTGATCATGGCCAGTGAGCTGCAATTCAAGATCGGGCCTCGTTTGGCCAGTTATATTCGGAATGTCGCGGCATCGATTAGCAAGGAGGTCGTTGAGCGTGTCCAGACGGGTCACTACGGCCATGTCAGAATCGATAGTCGCACGTTGTACGAGTTGGCCAGACTGGTGACACGAGAATCGTCATTTGGAAACGGATGCGAGTTGCCGAGTATGGGCCAACTTAACCTGTGGCCGGCGCCAGTGGATGCATCGTCTCCAAGGGGACATGTCCGTGTGCTCTGAGGACGGCGCGGGGCGAGGTGCGCCGGATGGACGGCACCGTGGTGATGCGTGCGGACGCTCCCCCCCGGAGGTGATGGGTGGCCCGAACATAGTCGCTCTGCGCCCGGTGGTGTACGGCGCTCTTGCTGGCGGAGGCGCTGGCTGCGCCCGGCGTCCGGGACGATCCGGCGGCGATTCTGAGGCACATGTCGCCACGCTTTGAGGAGTCGTTTCGGGCGGTGACGTCCGGGCCACCGACATGCGTGTCGACGAGATCTTCGACCGCGACCCGGTGCCGTTCTGGGGCAAGGGCGTCGTCACGCTGCTCGGGGACGCGGCCCACCCGGTGCTGCCGCACACCGGCTAGGGCGCGGCCCAGGCGTTGGTCGATGCGGTGGCGTTCGGTAGAGCGGTGAGCACGCATGCCGATGTCCAGAATGCCCTGCGCGCCTACGAACGCGACCGGCGGGAAAAGACGGCGGCGCTGGTGGCCCAGGGCCGCCGGACGGCACGAATCATGGGGGCGATGAACCCGTGGCCTGCCGACTGCGGGAAGTCGCCGTGCGGCTGGCCCCGATCAAGCAACTCGTGAAAGTACTTGCGGCCATCAATCGACGCGGGGGCACGGATGTGAGCCGCTACTAATCTCTGTGGATGGCGATTCGGCCGAGACCGCGTGCGGCGCATCGCGAGCTGTAACCGGACAAGAACATGCTGTTCGCCGACGTGGCTCTCGCGGCTCGCATCGAAGGCGCGGAGTGCCGCCTGCTGGCGGACTGCGCCGCGGCGGCGAGGCGACGCCCGGGCTCTCGCGCCTTCGTCCAGGAGCTCGCGGGAGGCGTCGCCACCTACACGGGGCCCGACTCTCCGTTCAACAAGGTCGCCGGACTTGGCTTTGCGGGAGCGGTCGACGAGGAGCGGCTGGCCGTGGTCGAGCGCGCGTTCGCGGAGCGTGGCACGCCGGTGCAAGCCGAGGTTGCGATACTCGGTGACCCACCGGTCCGCGCACTGCTGACCCGGCGGGGCTACGTGCTGGAGAACTTCGAGAACGTGCTCGGACTTCGGCTGCCGGCCGTGCACCTGCTGGCTATCGGCGCCGCCATCGACGTCGCGGCCGCGGACGCAGTGCATCATGATGCCTGGCTGGACGTCATCGTCGCCGGCTTCGCGAGCCCGGACGAGCAGGGGATTCCTTCGCATGAGCAGTTCTCGCGCGAGGTGATGGACCAGACGGTTGGCGACATGGCGACGGCCTCGGGTTTCGCCCGTTACCTCGCGTATCGAGACGGCGTCGTAGCCGGCGGGGCGAGCCTGCGGCTCTGCGAAGGTGTCGCGCAACTCTGCGGCGCCGCGACGATACCTGCCCATCGCCGCCGCGGCGTGCAGACCGCTCTTCTCGCAACGCGACTGGCCGACGCCGCCCGCCAGGGCTGCGACATCGCCGTGGTCACCACGCAGCCGGGCTCGAAGTCGCAGCAGAACGTGCAGCGTCAGGGTTTCGAGCTGCTCTACACGCGCGCGATCCTGGTACGGTCAGCGTAGAGGTGCGATCCGGCCGGGCGGTGGGTTGTCGGCGGTGTTCGCCGCGGTCCGCCTTCGCCGACCGTCATCGCAGGTGGTATCGACGGGCGCGAGTCCTGCCGGCGGCCCGCGCCAGTCCGGCTTGCACGAGCTCGTTCAGCAGGTTGCGGGTGACCGTGGGGGCCGCATCGAGCAGGGTCGCGGCCTCGGTGGTGGAGAGGCTTCCGCGGCGGCGGATCTCATCGAGCAGTTTCTGGCTGCGCCGCCTCTGCGACGCCATCCACGGGCTGCCGGCAAGTCGCACCATGGCGTCCGACAGCACATAGCGGGCCCCGCCGCGGCGGCCGACACGCGTCAGCAGTCCGTTTGCGACCATTCGTCCGAGCAGCGCATCGATGTCGGCGTCGGGCAACATGGCCCGCAGGTCGCGCGGCGTGACGGCGCCGGCCTGCCGTGCGGCGACCAGCGCCCGGCGGTCGTCGGCGGTCACGTCGTCCCGGTCGAGCTGGTTCAGCCAGACCTGGTCTTCGACGTCGACGAGCATGCGGTTGCGCAGGGTCACCGTCACCGAGCTCGCGGTGGCTTCGAAGACGGGTGGCTCCATCAGGCGGGCTTCCATCTCCCGATACATGCGATCGATGCCTTCGCCGTACTCCTCGACGAGCCCCATGGTCTTCATGACGCGCATGATGCGCGGGTTCCGGCTGTAGTGCTCCGCGCGCATGTTGTCGAGCGTGATGTGGCCCGGCAGCGGCCCCGGGCTGCGCACCTCGATGCGGTCGTCCCAGACGGTGATGTCGACGGTGGCGCCGGTGAGGCCGTAGTCGCGATGCGCCAGCGCGTTGACGATCGCCTCCCGCAGCACGGCGTCGGGATACTCGGGCAGCGGTTGGCGGCGCGACCCGACGACGGTCTCGAAGCGCCGGGTGTGCGCAGCCACGAAACGCAGGCAGCAGTCGACGGTCGCCGCCAGCGGGCCGGTGCACTCCTCGCGCGCGGAGGAGGGTCCAGGGCCGGGTCCGACGCCTTCGCGACGCACGAGCTGCACGGCGGCGCCGCGTACGTAGTCCCGTGGTTCGGACGCGAAGAGCACGAGTGCCGCCCGCAGCACGCGCAGACCCAGGGGCGGTGGCGCATTGACGGCGACGCCGAGATCGGCAAGCGCCCGCTCGAGGCCGTCCTGCGGCACCGCCGGCCGTCCATCGGCCGTGAGCGCCTGATTCAGGGCGGTCAGGTCGAATGCCGCCAAATCGACCCGGGCAACCGGCTCGTCCTCTCCGGCTCGATGTTCGCGTTCGCGGACGAACCGCCCCATCGCGTCGCCGCGCAGCGGTTGCGAGTCGCCGCCCACGCGCCGTAGCAGCCGGCCGTCGGGTGTCGTGACGATCCGGCCGCGCACCTCCGGTACGGCGCAGATGGTCAACTCCACGTCACCGACGACGATTGGACGGAGTTGCACGTCCACTCCGCATTCGGTGGCGATGCGCGTGATGCGATCCTGCGTATTCTGGGAGAGTGGACAGCCGACGAGCGCCCGCTGATCGTCGACGCCGTGGACGATCAACCCGCCATGGGTCATGGCCATGGCCGCGATCGTGTCGCGAATATCGGCCGGCACGCCGCGTTTGAAGTCGAGCCCCGCGTGCTCGAGATGCCCGAACAGGGCCCAGAATTCCTTCGTTGAGAGCTGCCGTGGGATGTCTCCAATCCTCGGAACGGAGGCCATGCCCACAAGATTATCAAATCTTTCCCTTGAAGACCCTCCTGCGCGGTTTGTTGGAGAAAGATTTCAAAATGTTTCGCGAGAATCGGCGCGGGCGGATCGCCTGACCCGCCCGCACGGGAGACGGCTCACCCCCCGAAGCGCCAGGTCAGCGCCATCTTCAGGCGGCGCCCCTTCGGGTCGTGCGTGAACCCGTCGTAGGATTGCTCGACGTTGGCCCACGGCGGGACCTGCCCGGTCAGGTTCATCGCGTACAGGGTCAGGTCCATTCCGCTGCCCGGGAAGCGCCACAGGAAGCTCACGTCCAGGGTGAGGAACGGGTCGATGAGGGGCGCCGTCGTGCTGTCTCCCCGGTCCTCGTAGGCGGAGATGTAGCTCAGGTAGCTGGCCAGCGTGTAGTCGTCCCAGAGGTAGGAGGCCGACCAGCGGCTCTTCCAGCGCGGCAGCGGCACCGCGATGGGGTGCGCGAAGTTCAGGTAGCCGGCGGACTCCCGTTCCGCGTACAGGGTCAGGTCCGTGCCTTCCAGCAGCAGCTCCTTCGTGGTGTAGCCGAGCGTGTAGGTGGAGTCCCAGGTCGCCGAGAACTGACCCGGTCCGGCGTTGGTCCGGGCCGCGAAGTGGGTGTCGATGCCCGAGGTCGTCAGCCCCGGCCAGTTCACCAGGTCGATCTGGATCCGCTGCAGGTTCTGGGCCACGCACTGGTCCGCGGGCGCCAGCTCCGAGGCGCGTCCGCCGGGGCAGATGATGAACGGCGACACGGCGGCGCGGGTGGCCGCATCGTCGCTGGCGTACAGGCTGGTGATTGCATCGTAGGGCATCGAGCCGATCACGTTCTCGAAGTTGTAGTGCCAGTAGTCGACCGTCGCCTCGACGCCCCCCTCCAGGAAGAGCACGGTGCCGGCGTTGTAGGTGAACGCCCGCTCCGGCAGCAGGTCCGTGCGCCCGAAGCGGTCGACCGCCTGGTAGGCGCCGGTCTCGTTGATCCACTCCAGGGTCGTCAGCGGGCTGGTGTTCAGGTCGTCGAGCGACGGCGTCCGGAAGGTGGTCTGCACCGAGCCGCGGAACGCCAGCGAGTAGTGTAGGTTCTCCGCCGCCTGGATGCGCCAGCCGACCTTCGGGTCGAAGCTGCTGACGCGGCGGCCGGCGACGTTGTAGAACTCGTAGTTGGCCGCGAGCTGCGTGTCGACGCGGGGGCCGGCGGCCAGCGCCAGCTCCCCGAACAGGCGCTGCACCTGCTGGTCCGCGGCATACGGCCGGTGGACGTTGGTGAACAGGTAGGGTCCGAACCGGACGCCGGCCGGGCAGTCCATGTCGCCCGCCACCGGACAGGGGTTGCGGGTGACGTCGCCGGGATCGTTGGGGTCGCCGTCGGCGTTCACTCCGCGGTACTGGTATCCGACCGCGAAGTCGGCCACGTTCTCGACGAGGTTGCCGCTCAGCGTGGCGTCGGCCACGAACAGGTCGGTGGTGCTGACCAGGTCCACCTCCTGGTTGAGCCACGTTCGCAGCGCGTCGGAATTCGCCAGACCGGCGACGTAGTCCGGATTCGCGGTGTTCTGGAACGGTGCGCCGGGCTGATCCGAGTACTGGATGCCGTTGCTGAACGGGTTGTAGTACATGCAGGGTCCCTGGCCCGCCACCGCGCCGCCGAGGGGCCCGAGGGCCATGCCCGCCGGAGACATCCGGTCCGCCGTCACGCCGACGCCGCAGTCGGGACCGCCGTAGCCGCGGAAGGCGCGGAAGATGCGGTC
This sequence comes from Vicinamibacterales bacterium, assembly GCA_963662835.3. Lineage (GTDB taxonomy): Bacteria > Acidobacteriota > Vicinamibacteria > Vicinamibacterales > UBA8438 > WTFV01. The sequence goes on along the minus strand of CAXXVU020000002.1, from coordinate 988,929 downwards.
GGTGTAGACCGCCGGCAGGTTCAGGTTGCCCCGCGCCCGCGAGTAGCTCATGCCGAGGTCCCAGTTGAGCTCGCGGCGGCCGGCCAGGAAGTCGCCGTCGACGGAGGCGGCCACCCGTTGCGTGCGGGACTCGCGGCGCAGCCTGCGCCCGGGGCCCGAGTTGCCGAACGGCCGGCCGTTCAGGTACCAGGGGTCGTTGCTCATGCAGGCGCCCATGGGGTCGGCCTTCCCGTCACCGGCGTAGGAGCCGCAGAACGCCTGCCGGCCCGGATGGTCGGCCGCCACCTCCATGATGGTGGTGCTCGTCAGCGGAAACGGCGGGTACGACGGCGTCGTGTACCAGTTCGGTATCACGGCGTCCGCCCAGAGCCCCTCGATGTGGTAGTTGGTCCGGCTGTTGATTGGGCCGTTCAGCTCCGTGAAGACGCGGGTCTGCTGCTGCTCATCGATGAGGTTGTCGTACGGCGCGTAGCGGAAGCGGCAGGTCCAGCCCTCGTCCTGCCCGCCGAAATCCGTGCAGCGGGGATCGAAGACGTCGGCGGTCCACGGCGTCGGCGCCCCGACCGCGAACGTGCCGGGGTTGCCGAGGCTCGACCATCCCGCGCGGTTCCCGCCGACGTGCGTGCTCAGACGGTCGAGCGTCCACGGCCGGTCCGCCATCTGCAGCTCCTGCCGGCCGACCCTTTCCGCCGCGAGGACGGCGCTGGAGTTCCCGATCCGGCCGCCCCAGATGCCGGCGACGGTCGTGTCGCCCGCGCTGTCGAAGTAGTCGTGCGAGACGTTCATCTCGAAGCCCCGGAAGTCGCTGCGCGTGACGAAGTTGGCGACGCCGCCGACCGCGTCCGACCCGTAGGTGGCCGACGCGCCCTCCTTCAGGACTTCGAGCCGCCCGACGGCGATGGCCGGAATCGTGTTCACGTCGACGAAGCGGCCGCCGATGAGCCGCGCGGGCACCGACACGTGGCGCCGGCCGTTGATCAGCACCAGGGTCCGCGAGGCCCCCAGCCCGCGCAGGTTGACGTTGGCCACGTTCTCGGTGAGCGTCGACGGCTGGTTCGAGTTGTACCAACTGTTCCGCTCGCCTACGACCCCGTGGCTGACGTTCAGGTTGCGGAAGAGATCGACGAGCTGCGTCGCTCCCGTCTGCTCCAGCGTCTCGCGGCTGACGACGGTGACCGCGTGGGGCATGTTGATGGCCGGCGCGTCGATGGCGGTGCCGGTCACCGAGACCGTGACCTCCTCGAAGAGGCCGCCCACCTGCAGGTCGACGTCGACCGTGGCCGTGAGTCCGGCGGCCAGCTCCAGCTCCCGTTCCTCGCGCTCGAAGCCGGGCAGCGTGAAGGTGACGACGTAGTTGCCCGGGGGCAGGGCCGCAAACGCGTAGCGGCCCTCGCCGTCGGTGAAGGCAAGGGCAGGGGCAGGCAGCGCGTCACTTGCCGCCTCGACGGTCACACCGGGCAGGACGCCGCCCGTGTCGTCGGTGACGGCACCCGCGATCCCGCCGTCCTGGGCGGCCGCCATGTGCGGAACAGTTAGCAGGCACGCTGCGATCAATGCGATTCTCATGGTTTCCCCCACACCCGGCAAACCCTCGAATGGAGCCGCGAGCTGGTCCGTTCTCCCCGCTGAAATGGTGCACGCGCGTATCAGAGAGGATACCCCAAAAGAAGACGAATTCGTGCGAGCACGTAGGAATCGCGTTGTGCAGGTGCCGCCGGTCGTTCTTCGTGCACGGCGAGGTGCGGCAGGGTGGGGTCGGGTGCGGCAGGGTGACGTGCTGTCGGTCGGGATGTCCTGTCGGCGCTCACGCCTCCCGGATCGCCTGCCGCGCGTCGAGAATGTCCCGGACGAGCTGCTCGACGTCCTGCTCGTCGATGAACGGCGAGAGGATGAAGCTCTTCAGGCCGACCATCGGCTCCCCGTAGTCGGTCTCCCGATAGCAGTCGGTCATCGAGATGTGCACGCCTTCGCCCTGCATCGCACGGTCGTAGAGGTAGCGGAACAGCCGCCGGTTGTAGTCGTTGTGGCGCTGAAGCTCCTCGCGCGCGGCGGGGTCGGTGCGCTCGCGGTCCTTGACGGTCCACGTGTCGACGCCGTCGGGATAGACGCGGAAGACCGTCACCGTGCCTACGCCGTCGTCGTTGAGCACGGTGGTCGAGTCGTGCCCCTCGAGATGCTCGCGGAGCGCCTCGGCCATCTCTACGAGGTGTCCGAGCAGGACCCGGAGGCCGACCTGGCCGAAGAGCTGCAGGTTGGCGTAGGCCGCGAGCACGCCGGAGCCGCCGCGCGACGTCTCCAGCGTGAACACCCCGGGATGGCGCTCGCCGCTCTGGAACAGGTAGGGCATCTGTTCCCGGCCGCGGACCAGGAGCTGCATGTCGGCCCGGTCGCGGGCCAGGAACAGGCTCGAGACGTACGGCGCGAAGCCGGTCTTGTGGAAGTCGATGCCGATGGAGTCGGCCCGGTGCAGCTTCGAGATGCGCCGCCGCGCCGCGGCGAGCGCCCGCACCGTGCGGGGGCGGAAGCCGAGCGGGTTCTGTTCGAAGTCGTAGGCGTTGAAAACGGACCACGCCCAGCCGATGACGGCGTCGGCGTGCACGTGCGGGGTGTAGTCGAGCCCATAGTCCTCGACCAGCCGGTCGCGCAGGTCGGCGATGGCGTCGAGGTCGTCGATGCCGAACGCGTCGGTGGTGCCCATCGTGGCCACCAGGGCCACGATGGGCCGGCCCTGGTCGAGCCTCTCGCGGGCGGCGGCCTCGAGGCGGTCGATGCGAATGTCGTTCTGCGGATGGGTCGGCACCTCGACGACGCTCTTCTCGCCGAGCCCGAGCCAGCCCGCGACGTTCAGGCGGCAGTAGTGGCTCTGCGCCGACGCCAGGATCACGCCGCCGGAAGGGACGCCGTTGTCCATCGCGTCGGGAAACGCCTTCTCGATCCCCAGCTTCGCGCCGTAGAGCACCGTTCCGGTTCCGCCGAACGTGAAGACGCCCGCCGCCTGCGCCGGGTCGTACCCGACGAGGCGGGACACCATCGCAGTGACCGCCGCCTCGGTCAGCATGAGGCCGTACGACGTGTCGTCCGACACGAGGTTCGGGTTGTAGATGGCGGGCAGCAACGACCCGATCACGCTCGGGATCGACGGCGGGGGCACGACGTTGATCTGCGTCCGCGGATGCCCCCAGATCGGCATGCCCTCGAGCTGGTCGACCAGCAGGTGCGCCACCTCCTCGACGCTGCGGCCCTCCTCGGTCAGCGCGGCCTGCTCCGCCGCGGCGTAGTCGAGCCCCCGCGGCGGGCCGAGCAGCGGGATCTCGGACTTGAGGTCGTCGACCGCATCGAGGGCCCGGAGGATCGAGAAGACGAAGTAGGCGTCGTGCTTCCGGTCGGAAACCGGAGCGGGAAACGTGTCGCGTATCCGAGTCAGGTGTTCGCGATAGTGGGGCTCTCGCACGCCGCACGCCTTCCTGCCATTGTACCCCCGGCGCTGCGCGGAGACGGTCTCAGCCGGTACAATGGCGCCGGTTCATGTTCCGTCCGCACGCCGGCCGATTCGGGTCGCCGGAGGACACTCCGACGAGGCGTTTCTACTAGTGGTCGCCCCGACCCTCGTTTCCCGCGCCGACCACTCGATCTCGCGCCGGCGGATCGACCCCGACGCGCTGAAGGTCCTCTATCGGCTGCGGAGGTTCAACCACACCGCCTATCTGGTGGGCGGCGGGGTGCGCGACCTGCTGCTCGACCGCCGCCCGAAGGACTTCGACATCGGCACGTCGGCCCATCCGCACGAGGTCAAGCGTCTCTTCCGCAACTGCTGGATCATCGGCCGCCGCTTCCGCCTGGCGCACGTCAAGTTCGGCAACAAGACGATCGAGGTCGCCACGTTCCGCCGCCAGGTTCCGGCGGCGGCGCAGCCCGCGGCCGGGGCTGCATCCGTCGGGGAGCCGGAGTCCGCATCGTCCTCTGGGGGCCGGGAGCGGCCCCTGCGGCCTCCGCTGCGGCGCGACAACACCTTCGGGACGCCCGAGGAGGACGCCTTCCGCCGCGACTTCACGATCAACGGGCTCTTCTACGACATCGAGACCTTCGCGGTAATCGACTACGTGGGCGGGATGGCGGATCTCCGGCGGCGGCTCATCCGCTGCATCGGCGATCCGGACGAGCGCTTCGTCGAGGATCCGGTGCGGATGCTGCGGGCCGTCGCTTTCGCCGCGCGGCTCGACTTCCGTCTCCACGGACCGGTGCGCGAGGGCATTGTCCGGCAGCGGGCGGAGATCCGCAACGCGTCTCCCGCGCGGCTGGTCGAGGAGATCTACAAGCTGCTGCGCAGCGGGGTCGCCACCCGCATCTTCAAGCGGTTGTCCCGCACCGGCCTGCTGCGCCACCTCGCCCCCGAGGTGAACCGCCCGCGGTCGATTGCGCTGTGGCGGTCGCTGGAAGCGCTCGACGCCTACCGGGCGCGATTCGACTCGGCGCCCGACACGCTGTCCAACGCGATCCTCCTCGGCAGCCTCGTCGCGCCGGTCCAGGAGATCGACCTGACGCCGCCCCGGCGCGATCCGCGCGGGGTGCCGCAGCGAGTCGGGCTCGGCGACCTGCCCGTGGCGCGGCGCGACATCGATCACCTGCGCCAGGTGCTGGCGCTGCAGCCGCAACTCAAGGACCCCGGCCTCCCGCCGCGCAAGATCCGCAGCGTCCTCGGGCGCGCCTGCCTCGGCGACGCACTCACGTGGCTCGAGATTCACGGGAACGATCCCGCCACGCTGGCGCGCTGGCGGGATCTCGCGTCCCACGGCGTGCAGGTGCCGCGCCGTCGCCGGCGTCGACGGGGACGGCGGCGTTCCCGCCGTGCGCCGGCCCCGGAGTGATGAACTCCCTGGAGCGGCGGAGAGCCGGACGCCTTCAGCAGCCCGTGGTGGAACCCCGCGTGGCACCGAGAGCGGCGAGGCGCCCGTCTGGCAAGGCGTGAGAAGGGCGCATATTGGGCATATGTAACCGACGAACAACGCAGTCAGGCGGGATGCATCGCCGCTCGAATGCAGCGGGGACTTTCGCCACGGGCTGTCAGGCCCACGCCCCTACTCGGCGAGCAGAATGCCCGTCACGTTGTAGAACGACAGCGCGATCCCCACGGCGGTGACGGCAATCAGGGCGAGCGCCGCCAGCAGGACCCGCGTGCTCTCGCGATGCTCGTCGCTGAACCCCATCAGGTGCGCCGCGACCCAGCCGCCGGCGAAGCCGCCGCCGTGCGCCCAGTTGTTCACGCTGGGCACGATGAAGCCGAAGATGCCGAGGATGATGGCCCACTGCCAGAGCTGCTGCGTCATCACCGAGCTGCCCCGCTTGCGGCCATAGACGATCAACGCGGCGAGCAGGCCGAAGATGGCTCCCGAGGCGCCGATCGTGGGCGCGCCGGACATCTCGTTCGACAGCAGAAACCCCGAGGCGCCGGCGACGTTGAACAGCACGAACGTCCGGGCGGGGCCGTAGACCTCGGCCGCCGCCGGCCCGAGGTTGCGGATCCACATCACGTTGAAGGCGATGTGCAGCAGGCCGCCGTGCAGATAGGTGGCGGTGAGCAGCGTCCACCACCAGCCCAGCTCCCAAGCGATGCCGCCGGTCATCCCGAGCTGATACAGGGCGCGTCCGCCGGGCGAGAGAATGGAGAGAAAGCCCGACGACCGGAAGATCGCCTCGGGCTGCAGCAGCAGCGCCACCGCGTAGAGCGTCAGGCAGGCGCCGACGACGAGGACGATCAGATCGAGCCGGGCGCCCACCAGGGAGCGCAGGAACGGCGCCCACCCGAAGAGGCCGGGGCGCCACGCGCCGCAGTACGGGCAGCGTTCCTCGTTGATGCCGACGAGCCGGCTGCACTCGGCGCAGACGATGGAGCCTTCGACCTGCCGCACTATCTACAGCGTACCAGGAACGGCGGGGCGTCGTGGCCCAAACCGCCATTCTGCCGGCGGGCTCGCAGCACGTCCATCGTCTACTCCCGCAACCTTACTCGCCGCCCAGTTCGCGAGCCGGGTGGCCGAGACCGGCTCCCGGTGTCCGCCCGATCAGGCCAGTAGTCTTCGTCGAGCACCTGTCCCAGTGTGAAGGGACAATCGGCCGGAACATCGGGATGTTCTCCGTAGTCCGCCATCTGCCCCGCTGCCAGTCGTCGAGCTCGCGGCCAGACGTCGGCCAGCAGGTTGTCGAGATGTGACCTCAGGCTGGGACTGTCGGCCAAGCGATCCTCGATCTCGCCACGTGCACTCCGGACCTCGTCCTTCCAGCCCCGCCGCGGGTCATCGGCCGGCGAGCAGCGCAGCTTGACGAGATGCGCGATGAGGTGGCGGAGGTGAGATCGCACCGCGCGCTTCTGCTCGCCGCCCAAGTCTTCGACCTCCTCGATGAGATGCTCCAGATCGACATCGGTCAGCCGGCCGGCCCTCAACAGCACTGCCTGCTGCTGTGTCCAGGCATAGAAGTCCCGGTCGTACAGCGGCGCCGGGGCGCCGCCGGACGGCTTCGCAACGCTCTGCGGCATCGTCATGCCCGCGGTCGTCCGCAGCGGCACGGGATCAGTCCCCCGCCACTCCCGGCACCGCGTTGCCCGCGATCCAGACCGACTCGATCGTGCGGCTGTTGCCGATGTCCTCGGCCGGGTTCGCGGTGTAGACGACGAAGTCGGCGAAGTTGCCGGCCTCGAGGGTGCCGACGCCCTCCAGCTCCAGGCAGGCGGCGGCGTCGCGCGTCGAGGCGACGATGGTCTGCATCGGCGTCAGTCCGGACTCGACCATCAGGTCGAGCTCGCCGTGCTCGAAGTAGCCCTGGAAGCGCGCGGCGGGGCCGGTGTCGGTCCCCATCGCGATCCGCACGCCGGCGTCGTGCAGCGCCTTGACGTTGCGCATCGCGGTCGGAAGCTGCGCCTTGTAGGTCTGCGCGCTGCTGCTGTTGCGGGTCCTCTCCTGCCGCTCCGGATCCTCGAGCGCCGCGATCACCTCCGGGTCGGCGTGCTTCAGGAAGAACTCCTCGTCGAACCACTCCGGCCGCTCCTCGTAGACGTAGGTCGAGACCTCGCGCATCAGCGTCGGGCAGTAGCAGACGTCGCTGGCGGTCAGCATGTCGATCAGCTCCTGGTCGACGTCGACGTCGCGGACGCTGTGGGCGAGGAAGTCCGCCCCGGCGTTCATCAGTCCCTTGGCGTCGTCGAGGTAGTACATGTGCGCGGTCAGCTTCAGGCCGCGCTCGTGGGCCGTGTCGATGACCGCCTGGTAGACCTCGGGGGTCATCTTCTCGGTGGCGCCCAGGTTGTCGTCCACGCGGATCTTGATGAAGTCGACGTTCATGTCGGCCGCCCCGTTCACGCGCTCGGCCGCCTGCTCCGGCGTATCGGCGACGATGACGGGACCGGCTACGCGGATGCGCGCGTGGTTCAGGTCGGGACCCTCGCGGTCACGCACCGCGACGGCCTCGGGCCCGTCGCCGCCGAGGCTGACGACGGTGGTCACGCCGTAGCGCGCGTACAGTGCGAGCTGGCTGACCACGTGCTCCTCGGTGTAGAAGGACGGATCGGCTTCGAGCCCGATGACGTTGTTGACGTGCCCGTGGGCATTGATGAGCCCCGGCGTCACCGTCTTGCCGGAGAGGTCGACCGTCGAGGCGTCCCCGGGCACCGCGACATCGTCGCTCGCCCCGACCGCCTCGATGACGCCGTCGCGAACCACGATCGTGCCGCTCTCGATGGTGCCGCCGTCCCCGAGGATCAACCGTGCACCGGTGAAGGCGGTCAGCCCCGGCGTCGGCTCGACCTGCGCCGGCTCGCCGCCGCACGCCGCGGGAGCGGCGAAGATGGCGAGGGCCAGCGTGACTGTTGCGTATCGCTGCAGATTCTTCATGTCTTCTCGTCTCCTGCCCGATTTCGTGAATCACTCCTCCGTGAATCACTTCGCGTTCAATTCTCGCTCTCCACGTTGCGCAGCTCCTCCAGCACCTCGCCGAGTCTCTCGAGCTCCGCTCCGTAGAGCGCCCAGTTCCCGTCGCGCTGTGCCCGGATGGCGCGCGAATAGTGATCCTGGGCCCGGTTCGCCAGCGACCCGGTCGGCGCCGCGTCCGCGCCCGGCGGCGAGCCGACCGCGTTGTCCGCGAGCAGCGTGGCCGGAGGCGCGGCCGCCGGCGATCCCGGTTCGCCGAAGATGCGCGCCAGCGCTTCGTCCAGCGTCTCCTCCATGACGATCCGGTTCTGGTACGCGACCACCACCCGCCTCAGCTCGGGGATACGGCCCCCGGACGCCCGCAGATACATGGGGCGGATGTAGAGCAGCGCCTCCTCGATCGGGATGACGAGCAGCGTGCCCTGGATCACCTCCGAGCCCTGCTGGTTCCACAGGGTGATCTGGGGCGAGATCTCCTGTTCCTGGTTGATCCGGGCGACGATCTGCGACGGTCCGAACACCAGCTTCTGCTTGGGGAACTGGAAGACGAGCATCTTGCCGTAGTTCTCGCCGTCGCTGCGCGCCACCATCCACGCCGCCAGGTTGTTCCTGCCGCGCGGTGTGAACGGCAGCATCTGGATGAACTCGGCCCGCTCCTCGCCCGGCAGCCGCATGATGGTGTAGTAGGGCTCCATCTGCTCGTTGTCGATGACCGGCACTTCCCACTGGTCCTCGCGGTTGTAGAAGACCGAGGGGTTGGTCATGTGGAACGTCGAGTACATCGAAGTCTGCAGCGAGAAGATCCCTTCCGGGTACCGGATGTGGCTCTTCAGCTCGTCCGGCATCTCGTCGAGCGGCCGCAGCAGGTCGGGGAAAATCTTGCCGATCGTGACTCCCAGCGGGTCGTCCGGCTCGGCCAGGTAGAACGTCGTGTCGCCATCGTAGGCGTCGATGACGATCTTCACCGAGTTGCGGATGTAGTTGATCCCGTTGCCTGCCGGCGTCGAGTACGGATAGTCGCCGCTGACCGTGTAGGCGTCGCGCATCCAGTAGAGCCGCCCGTTCGCGATCACCAGGTACGGGTCGGCGTCGTAGCGCAGGAACGGGGCGATGGTGGCCACCCGGTCCGAGATGTTGCGGTGGAAGATGATCCGGCTGTCGGGGTTGAGCTGGCCGCTGACGAGGATCTCGTAGGACTGGAACCGGAGGCTGAGCAGCAGCCGGCGCAGCAGACCGCCGATCTCCACCCCGCCGGTGCCGTCGTAACGGGTGGAGACGTTGTCGTCGCCCTGCGGGTAGTGGAACTCGTCGGTGTTCGTGTTGATCAGCACGTAGTCGTTGGACAGTTCGCCGAAGTAGATGCTCGGTTGATCGACGGCGAGGTCGGTCTGCGAGGTGGGCGGCAGGTCCTGGATGAACAGGACCGGCAGGCCCTCCTCCGTAACCTGGTTGACGGGGCCGAGCGCGACGCCGAAACCGTGCGTGTACTGCAGGCGCTCGTTTACCCACGACCGGTTCGGCAGGCTGTCCGAGTTGATCTCGCGAGTCGACACCATGGTCTGGCGGTACTCGCCGTCGACGACGTAGCGGTCGTTGTCGACCGAGGCGAACTCGTAGTACGTGCGGATCTCCTGGATCTGCCCGAACGTGTCGAGCAGCGGCTGGTGATCCCAGAGCCGGACGTTGTTGATGGTCTCGGCGTTGTTCTCGATGTCCTCCATGGTCAGGAGGGCATCGCCCGACACCTGGCGTTCCTCGACCGCGTCGAGGTCGAACGCGGTGCGGGTCGCGGCGATGTTGTGGGCGATGTAGGGCGCCTCCTTCTGCTGCTCGTCCGGCGTGACCACGAGACGCTGCAGCGCCGTCGCCGCCCCGCCGCCGCCGATCCAGACGAGCAGGTAGAGGCCGGTCACGGCCGCCACCGGCCACGTGCTGCTCGCGAACGCCGAGTAGAGGCAGGCGCCCGCCGAGAACACCGACACCGCCATCAGGATGCGCAGCACCGGCAGGCGGACCGCGACGTCGACGTACGATGCCCCGTGGACGATGCCCGCCGGGGTCGTCAGCAGGCGCGGCATATCCAGATACGCGCCCCACGCGAACAGCAGGAAGACGGCCGCGCCGAGCAGGAGCAGATGGCGGCGGGCCTGCCCGCCGACCCGAATGCGTTCCGGATCGAGCGCGATCTCCCCCGTGACCGCGTACGTCGCCCCCGAGCCGAGCAGGGCGAGGGCCGTCACCGCGACCAGTCCGAAACGGACGAAATCGAGGAACGGCAGCGTGAAGATGTAGAACGAGGCGTCGCGTCCGATCAGCGGATCGGCCTGGCCGAACGGCGTCGCCTCCAGGTACTGGAGCAGCAGCAGCCACTGACTCGAGGCCACGCCGCCGATGAAGAGCGCGCCGAGGGCGGAAACGATCAGGGCCAGCAGGCGCAGGTGCCGGCGTTCGAGCACGATGGGTTGCAGGTCGCCGCCCCCGGCGAAGAGCACGTACGGACGCGCGGCGCCCTTTACGGCCAGCCGCAGGTTCCCCCACACGACGAGGAACGCGACGAGGAACGCGGCGGCGCCGAGGAGCCACCGGGTGGCGAGGCTCTTGAGGAAGACGCTCTGGTACTCCACTTCACCGAACCAGAGCCATTCAATGTAGAGGTCGGCCAGCGCCGGCAGCGCGACGAAGAGGACCAGCGCCGCCAGCGCGACCGCGAGTCTCGTCGGCATGAGTGGGTATCCTTCCCGAATACGAATGCAGCGGTCCGTCCGGCCGGGACGGGCTCGCGTCGCCCGTCAATCGCAGCTGCGGCTCCGCTTGCCGCCCAACCAGTCGCCGGGGTCCGCACCGTTCCACGGCCCCGGTCCCTGGCCGAAGATTAAGTGACCGGTTGATTCCATGCAAGCCGGATCTGGTTCTGCGGGTCGCGGCGGGGTGCCGGGAGCGGCGAAGCTCACTGCCGGCTGCCGAACCACGTCCGGCGGAACGTCTCCTGGGCGGGGGACAGCGGGATCCCCGTCGATTCGGCCGCCACGATCTCGACGCGATCGTCGGCCGCGAGGGTCACGGTCGTCTCCATCTCGCGGCCCAGTCGCCTGAAGCCGAGTCTCACCCGGTCGCCCGGCCGTCTCGAGCCGACGGCGCGGCGAAGGTCCGCCGGCGACGCGGCGCGGCGCCCGTCGAGCGACGTGATCACGTCGTCGCGATCGATGCCCGCCGCATGGAGCGGCGAGCCGTAGGCGGTGGGGCGGACGACCCGCATGCCGCCGCCGAGCGGCAACGCACCGAGCGAGGCGCGTCCGGGCGCCGCCGGACGCAGGAGGATCCCGGCCTGCCGCAGCAGACGGGCGTAGTCGGGCACTTCCCGGCCGTCGATGAAGCGAGCGAAGAATTCACGGGCGAACGCGGGATCCCCGGCGACCCCGCCGAGCACCGCCTCCGCGTCCGCCGGCGTGTACGGCTTCCCCACCACACCGGGGACGCCGCCGCCCGTGCGTCCGAACTCTTCCCACAGCGCCCGCATGTAGTCGTCGAGGGTGACCCGACCGCCGGTCCGCTCGCGCAGCGCGAGATCGAGTCCCAGGCCGATCGCCTCGCCCCAGACGTAGTAGGAGATGAACGTGTTCTCGAAGTTCGTCGGATCGATCGCGGTGGCCGCGTCGGTGAACGGCGCCATCCTGCTCATCTCCACCACCGAGCGGAACCGCCGGCCCGGCCCGTTGGTCACCGTGCCGATCACGCGTTCGAACCGGTCCAGCGTCGCGGCCAGCCCGACCAGCCCGGCCCGCTGGAGCACCAGCGCCCCGTAGTAGTTGGTGAAGCCCTCGGCGAGCCACAGCTCGCCCGCAACGTTGGCGGCGGTGAAGTCGAACGGCTCGAGGGACCGCGGGCGGATCCGTTCGACGTTCCAGGCATGCACGAACTCGTGCGCCACCGACCCGAGCAGCCGGGTCCGGCTGCCGGCCCGATCGAGGGCGGCATTCGCGGTCAGGACGGTGCTGTTGCGGTGCTCCATCGCGTCGCCGCTCGCCGCCGGCAGGTAGTCGGCGATGAACGTGTAGGTGCCGGTCTCGAACCGCGGGAACTCGCCGAAGATCGGCACCGTCTCGCGGACGATCGATTCCACGGCCGCCGCGTACGCCGCCAGCCCGTCTTCTCCGCCGGCGTGATGGACCGCCACCCGGAACGCGGGCCGGTACGCCGCGTCCGCCGGGTCCTGCACGGTGAAGGTCCGCAGCTCGAAGTCGCTGAACTCGATCGGGCTGTCGAGCAGATAGGCCAGGTTCGGAGCGGTGTAGGTCAGAGGGCTGTCGGTGGGAAAGAGCTGGGTCGCGACCCTCCACGTCGTTCCGGCGGGTCGAGTCAGCGTCAGGCGCGCGGGGCGGTCCTCGAGCCCCTCCGCCCACAGCAGCGCGGCGGGGGCGTTCAGGTGGGCGTGCGTGCCGTCGACCGCCAGGTAGGTGCCGTCGACACGGTCGCCGAACAGCCGGTAGCGGACGCGCACCTCCCCGCCGTGCCCGGCCACCTCCCAGTGGGCCGGCCCGCGCCTGGTCACCTCCACCGCCGCGCCGCCCGTTCCGGCGAAAGCCACGTCGATCAGGTTCTTGGCGAACTCGTGGCGGGCGTAGCGGCCCGGAGACGCGCTGCTCATCCGCACGTGCAGCGGCGCCTCGGCGATGTCGTCGAAACGCACGTCGACCGCCAGCCAGCGGTGCTGGGGGGCGGGAAACGAGAGGCGGTACTCGACAGGCGGGGGCGCTTGAGCGGCCGGCGCCGAGACGAAGAGGCACAACGCGACGGCGACCGTCGCCGGCAGCGCGCGCCGGGGAGGACGCCTCGCGCCTCGACTGCCGCAGGCACCTTGCCCCGGGCTCTCGGGGCGCGGCCGAACCGCCCGGCCGGCGCGTCGCGCGATCATCCGCCGGCCTGCAGAACCCGGGCCACGAACTCGGCCTCCGGCAGCGCACCCATGATCTCCACCTCTTCGCCGACGACGGTCTTCGGGACGCCGGTCACGCGGTACCGTTGCGCCAGGTCCGGGAACGACGTCGCCTCGATGACCGACGCCGTCACGTGCGGGCTCGCCGCGGCGATGCGCCAGGCCAGGCTGACCGCCTGGGGACAGAATCGTCACGTGGGGGTGACGAACACCCGCAGGTGCACGTCGCGCTCGAGGGTGTCGAGGGCGTCGAGGCTGTCGTCGCCGAGACCGGGGCCGTCGCCGGCGGCGATCTCGATCGCCTCGACCAGAGACTCGATCTCGTAGCCCTCGGGGACGCCGTAGTAGCGCATGCCGGCATCGCGCGCCCCGACCACCGCCAGCGCCGGCGCCCACTCGACGCCGTACTCCGCGACCGGCTCGTGGTCCAGCACCAGGTTGTGTTCCTCGACCGTGACCTGTTCCGCCAGCGCGGCGATCCGGTCGGCTGCCTGCCGCGCCGGCAGGCAGGTGTCGCACCCGAAGGTCTGGGTGAAGAAAACCAGGCGCACGGGCGAAGACAACGCCGCGAGACGCCGCTGGAGGTCGGTGGCTGCGCCGGGATCGTGCATCTTCGACCGGATGGAGAACGTCTACTTGAACAGATCGTCGAACGCCTGCCGCGCACTGGCCGCGGCGGGGCTGGATGGGAGGGGCGTCGCCGCGGCGCCTGCCGGCGCCGCCGGCAGGCGCGAATGGGTCTCGCGCTCCACCGTCACCCGCGCCTCGAAGAAGGTGCAACTGTTGCGGGCGTCCTTGGGGCTCACCCGCTTCGGGATCGGCTGGGCGCACTCCAGCGTGCGGCTGGTGTCGAACCAGGTGCACTGTGCGCAACTGTGCAGGTCGGCCGCGCAGTTCGCGCACTGGCTGTCGAAGCGAATGGACGAGGACGAGAGCGATGCGCCGCAACGGGCGCACTTCAGCACCTCCCGAAAGGCCGGCATGTTGACGACCCGCGGCTCGCGCGGCCCGTAGCCGCGCCGCGGGCGGCCGTCGCCCTTCGGTCTGCGATCGCCCGCGCGTTCCGCGCTCTGGCGATCGTCGTCCTGGTAACCTCGCTGGCGGTATTTCCTCGACATGGAGTCGGGGGAGGACTACCGGTTTCTACCCTACCCGGCCGCGTTTGTCTAGTGCGTTCGCCCAGGCTCCGTGCAGCACGAATGCAAATCGCGCCGGAGACGATCGCGTGTCGGACCGCAGAGCTAATCTACAACAGACAGGAGAATCATGCACGTCCGGTTACGGGAAATCGCGGCGAGCGCGAGCGGGCCCGCGGCCCGTCCGGGAACCTGAGAGCCTCCTCCGGCGTCGATCGACCGCGGACCGCTCTACCGGAGCCCGTGTGTCATCGTCCGGTTCAGGGCGCGTATCATCAGAACAGCGTCATCATCACCAGCATCATGACAACGTCACTCGACGAGTTGAAGATCGACCGGTCGCGGGACGGCCGGTCCTGGCTGGCCCGCGGCGCCTGGCTCCTGCTGAGCCTCGCGGTCCTGGGCGGTTCCGCCGCAGCGGGCTGGCGCTGGTGGGAGGAGGCCTCGATTCCCGTCGTGCGGACTGCGACGGTGCGGCAGACGGTGCCGACCGACGGCCAGCCGACGGTTCTGAACGCTTCCGGCTACGTGACGGCGCGGCTGCAGTCGACCGTCTCGTCCAAGGTTACCGGACGCATCGTCGAGGTGCTCGTCGAGGAAGGGATGGCGGTTGCCGAGGGGCAGGTTCTCGCCCGGCTCGACGACACCACGGAACGCTCCTTCCTGGCCCTGGCCGAGGCGCAGCTCGGCGCCGCGCGGGGCGCGCAGGCCGAGCTCGAAGTGCGCTACGCGGAGGCGCAGCTCGACCTCGACCGCCAGCGCCGGCTGCTGGCGCAGCGCCTGATCGGACAGGCCGACCTCGACGCGGCGCAGGCCGAGGCCGATTCGCTCGCGGCGCGGATCGCCAATCAGCGCGAGCAGGTCGTGGTCGCCGAGCGCGAGATCGACGTGCGGCGGACCGCGCTCGAGGACACGGTCATCCGTGCGCCCTTCAGCGGCGTCGCCATTTCGAAGGACGCGCAGCCGGGCGAGATGATCTCGCCGGTCAGCGCGGGCGGCGGCTTCACGCGCACCGGCGTGTGCACCATCGTCGACATGACCTCGCTGGAGATCGAGGTCGACGTCAACGAGAGCTACATCAATCGCGTCTCGCCGAATCAACGGGTGGTGGCGACTCTGGACGCGTACCCCGACTGGGAGATCCCGGCCAGCGTCATCACGACCATTCCCGCCGCGGACCGCCAGCGCGCGACGGTCCTGGTGCGGATCGCGTTCGATGAGCTCGGCGATCCCCGCATTCTGCCGGACATGGGGGTGAACGTGGCGTTTCTCGAAGCCGGGCCGCCGCCGGAGGCGGCCGTCGCGGACGCGGAGCCGCGGTTGTGGATACCGTCCGCGGCGCTGCGCGCCGACGGCGGGACGCAGGTGGTCTTCGTGGCGCGCGGCGAGGCGGTCGAGCGGCGGGCGGTCACCATCGGTCTGGAGGACGGCGGCGACGTCGAGGTGCTGGCCGGTCTGTCCGCCGGCGAGCGGGTGGTGATCGAGGGGCCGGCGGAGCTGGCCGACGGCGACCGGTTCGCGGAGGGCTGAGGCCGGACCCGGCAGGCCGGGGAGCGGACCCGCTCGAGACGACCGTAATGAGCGCGCGTCCGGCGCGTAGAGCATTCGAGCCGCAGCGACGCGGGATGAGCGAGGTGGGGAGCGCGGAGCGGCCCGACCCCGCGTGCGCGGCGGCCGATCATGCGGAGGCGCACGGGATGAGTGAGAACGGAGCGTTGGTGCGGGTCCGGAACCTCCACAAGGTGTTCCGGCGCGGGTCGGAGCGGATCGACGTCCTGCAGGGCGTCACGCTCGATCTGCCGGCGGGAGACTTCCTGGCCCTGATGGGACCGTCCGGCTCGGGCAAGACCACCCTGCTCAACCTGCTCGGGGGCCTGGACACTCCGAGCGAGGGCGAGGTCGTCGTGGGCGGCGACCGGATCGACCGCATGGCGGGCGGCAAGCTGGCCGGCTGGCGGGCGCGCCACGTCGGTTTCGTGTTCCAGTTCTACAACCTGCTGCCGGTGCTCACGGCCGAGAAGAACGTGGAGCTGCCGTTGCTGCTGACGCCGCTGTCACGCAGCGAGCGGCGCCGGCACGTGGCGACCGCGTTGGAGGTGGTCGGCTTGGCGGACCGGGCGAAGCACTACCCGCGCCAGCTCTCGGGCGGCCAGGAGCAGCGGGTCGGCATCGCCCGCGCCATCGTCACCGACCCGACCCTGCTGTTGTGCGACGAGCCGACCGGCGACCTCGATCGGAAGTCGGGCGACGAGATCCTCGACCTGCTGCAGGCGCTCAACGCCGAGCACGGCAAGACCATCGTCATGGTCACGCACGACGCGCACGCCGCCGCGCGCGCCCGGCGGACGCTGCACCTGAACAAGGGCGTGCTGGCCACGGAGCCGGAATCATGAAGTTCCTGCCCCTCGTCTGGAAGAACCTGTTCCGGCGCAAGGCGCGGACGCTGTTCACGGTGCTGTCCATCGTGGTGGCGTTCGTGCTGTTCGCGTACCTGGCCGCCATCCGGCTGGCGTTCGGCACCGGCGTCTCGGTGGCCGGCGCGGACCGCATGCTGGTCATCCACAAGGTGTCGCTCATCCAGCCGCTGCCGGAGAGCTACCTCGGCCGCATCACCGCCGTCGACGGGGTGGCGGACATCAGCCACATGTCGTGGTTCGGCGGCGTCTACCAGGACCCGCGCAACTTCTTCGCGCAGTTCGCGGTCGACCCCGAGAGCTACCTGCGCCTCTACCCCGAGATCGTGCTGAGCGACGCCGAGCGCGAAGCTTGGCTGCGGAACCGCACCGGCGCCATCGTCGGGCGGGTGACGGCGGACCGGTTCGGCTGGGAGGTGGGCGACCGGATCCCGATCGAGGGGACGATCTTCCGCACCCGGAGCGGCCCGACCTGGGAGTTCACCATCGACGGCATCTACGAGGCGGGTACGGAGGGCTACGACACCTCCACGTTCTACTTCCACCACGAGTACCTGATGGAGGCGAACGACCAGGGCGTGCGTTTCATCGGCCAGTACGTCATCCGTGTCGACGATCCGGCGCGGTCGGCGGACGTGGCGGCGGCCATCGACACCCGCTTCGCCAACTCGCCGGCCGAGACGAGAACCTCCACCGAGCAGGCGTTCCTGCAGGGCTTCGCCGACCAGATCGGCAACATCGGGGCCATCGTGACCGCCATCCTGGGTGCGGTGTTCTTCACCATACTGGTCATCACCGCCAACACCATGGCGCAGTCGATCCGCGAGCGGACGAACGAGCTGGCGGTGCTCAAGACGCTCGGCTTCACCGATCGGCGGGTGCTCGCGCTGGTGCTGATCGAGTCGCTTGCCCTGGCCGTCGCCGGGGGTACGGCCGGGCTCGGCGCGGGCTGGCTCCTGATCGGCCTGGGAGACCCGACGGGCGGCTTCCTGGCGGTGTTCCTGATCCCGACGCGCGATCTCGTGATCGGCGGCGTGCTCGTCGTTCTGCTCGGGTTCGCGGCGGGGGCGATACCCGCGCTGCTGGCGACGCGGCTGCGCATCGTCGACGCGCTGCGGAAGGTATGAGCGATGCAGTTCCTCACCCAGGTGTTCACGGTTACCGCGCTCACGCTCCGCACGTTGCCCCAGCGGGCCGGTTCGTCGGTGGTCGCGGTGATCGGCGTGACCGGCGTGGTCATCGTCTTCGTGGCCGTGCTCTCCATCGCGGAGGGCTTCCGCGCCGCGCTCACCGGCGCCGGCTCCCCCGACACGGCGATCGTCATGCGCGGCGGGAGCGACACCGAGCTGAGCAGCGGCATCACGCTCGCCACCACGCGCATCGTCAAGGACGCGCCGGGCGTGCAGCGGGGCGACGGGGGGCCGGTCGCCTCGGCCGAGCTGTTCGTGGTGGTGGACGTGCCCAAGCGGAGCACCGGGACCCCGGCCAACGTGCCCCTGCGCGGTGTGGAGCCGGCCGCGTTCCGGGTCCGCGACGAGATCCGCATCGTGGAGGGGCGCACCTTCCGGCCGGGCACCAACGAGATCATCGTCGGCCGCAGCGCCGCCAACCAGTTCGCGGGCATCGATCTCGGCTCGACCCAGCGCTGGGGCGAGAGCTCGTGGGAGGTGGTGGGCATCTTCGAGGCGGACGGCACCATCGCCGAGTCCGAGATCTGGTGCGACGCCCGCGTGCTGCAGCCGGCCTACCGGCGCGGCGACACGTTCCAGTCGGTCTATGCGAGGCTCGATTCGGCCGGCGACTTCGACGCGTTCAAGGACGCGCTGACGACCGACCCGCGGCTCGACGTGATGATCGAGCGCGAGGACGTCTACTACTCGGGACAGTCCGAGGCCATCACCGGCATCATCACCGGCATCGGCACGGTGATCGCGCTCCTGATGGGCATCGGTGCGGTGTTCGGGGGCATCAACACCATGTATACCGCCGTCGCGGCGCGGACGCGCGAGATCGCGACGCTGCGGGCGCTCGGCTTCGGCGGCCTGCCGGTGGTCATCTCGGTGATGGTCGAATCGGTGGCGCTGTGCGTCGCGGGCGGCGTCATCGGGGGGCTGCTGGCCTTCGTCGGCTTCAACGGCTATCAGACCGCCACCATCAACTGGCAGACCTTCAGCCAGGTGGCGTTCGCCTTCGCGGTGACCCCGGCCCTGCTCGTCCAGGGCATCGCCTGGGCGGTCGTGATGGGCTTCTTCGGAGGGCTCTTCCCGGCCATTCGCGCGGCAAGGCTGCCCGTGGCGACGGCGCTCCGGGAGCTCTGAGCAGGGTCATGGCAGTCGAAACACGCGACCCTGTCTGCGGCATGACCGTGGACCCGGACAAGGCCCGGTTCACGCACGACCACGAGGGCACGACTTACCTGTTCTGCTGCGGCGGATGTCAGGCGGCGTTCAGGACCGATCCCGATGCGTTTCTCAGCGCGCGCGAGGAGTCCGGGGGCAACGGCGCCGCCGGGGACGGGCACGGGCCGGACGAGCATGGGGCGGCGCATCACCGTCATGCATCGGATGACCCGGGCACGGTTTACGTCTGTCCGATGTGCCCCGAGGTGCGCGAGACGGAGCCGGTCCCCTGCCCGAGCTGCGGCATGGCCCTCGAGCCGGAGATGGTCGCGGCGGCTCCGGCCGCGGTAGAGTTCATCTGCCCGATGCACCCGGAGGTCGTTCGCGACCAGCCGGGAGCGTGTCCGGCGTGCGGCATGGCCCTCGAGCCGCGGGCGGTGACGCAGGACGAGGCGCCGAACCCCGAGCTGGCCGACATGGCGCGGCGGTTCCGGATCGCCGCGGCGATGGGGCTGCCGGTGTTCGGCATCGCGATGACCGAGATGGTCGCCGGCGCGTCGGCGCTGCCGCTGAGCCGGGCCGCGTCGAACTGGATCCAGCTCGCCTGCGCCGCGCCGGTCGTGCTGTGGGCGGGGCGTCCCTTTTTCGAGCGGGGTTGGGCGTCGATCGTCAATCGCAGCCCGAACATGTTCACGCTGATCGCGCTCGGGGTCGGGGCGGCGTTCCTCTACAGCGTGGCGGCGACGGCGATTCCCGGGAGCTTCCCGGCCGGCTTCCGGATGGAGGGCGGCGTCGAGCCGTATTTCGACACGGCGGTGGTCATCATCGTGCTCGTGCTGCTCGGGCAGGTGCTCGAGCTGCGGGCGCGGCAGCGGACCGGCTCCGCGCTGCGTTCGTTGCTGGGTCTGGCGCCGCCGATCGCGCACCGGCTGGCCGACGGCGGCGCCGCGGCCGAAGAGCCCGGCGCGCCCGATACGGATGTCCCGCTCGCCGACGTGCGCGCCGGTGACGTCCTGCGAGTGCGGCCCGGCGAGCGCGTGCCCGTCGACGGGGTGGTGGTCGCCGGACGCAGCACGGTCGACGAGTCGATGGTCAGCGGCGAGCCGTTCCCGGTCGTGAAGACCCCGGGCGACGCGGTCATCGGCGCGACGATCAACGGGAGCGGGAGTCTGACGATGCGCGCCGAGCGTGTCGGCGCCGAGACGCTGCTCGCGCAGATCGTCCGGATGGTGAGCGAGGCGCAGCGCAGCCGCGCCCCGATTCAGCGCGTGGCCGATCACGTGGCGCGCTACTTCGTGCCGGCCGTCGTCGCCGTCGCGGTGGGCGCGTTCATCGGCTGGGCGCTCTGGGGGCCCGAGCCGCGGCTGGCCCTCGGCCTCGTGAGCGCCGTCGCGGTGCTCATCATCGCCTGTCCCTGCGCGCTGGGTCTGGCGACGCCGATGGCGATCATGGTCGGCACCGGCCGCGGGGCCACGGCCGGCGTGCTCATCCGGGACGCCGCCGCGCTCGAGGCGCTGGAACGGGTGGATACGCTGATCGTGGACAAGACGGGCACCCTGACATGGGGGAAGCCGCGGGTGCAGGCGGTGTCTGTCGTTCCCGGCGGGCCGGTCGACGAGCGGGAGCTGCTGCGGCTCGCGGCTGCGGTGGAGCGCGCCAGCGAGCATCCGCTCGGGGCGGCGATCATCGCCGCGGCCGACGCCCGGGAGATCCCGCCGGAGGTCGCGACCGACTTCGCGTCCGAGAGCGGCCGGGGGGTCGCGGGGTGTCTCGACGGCCGGCGGGTGGTCGTCGGGACGGCCGCGTTCCTGCAGGCGCACGGGATCGCCGCGGAGGCGCTGGGGACCCTTGCGGGCGACCTTGGCGGCGAGACCGCGGTACGGGTGGCGGTCGACGGGGCGCCGGCCGGCGTGATCCGGATCGTCGATGCGATCAAGCCGTCGACCCTGGAGGCGATCTGGTTGCTCCGGAACGACCGGCTCCGGGTCGTGATGGCGACGGGCGACAGCCCGGCGACCGCCGCGGCGGTCGCCGCCCAGGTCGGCATCGATGCCGAGAACGTCGTCGCCGGCGTGCTCCCGGCCGACAAGCGCCGTCTCGTCGCGGACGAGCAGGCGGCGGGACGGATCGTGGCGATGGCGGGCGACGGCATCAACGACGCCCCCGCCCTGGCCGCGGCCGACGTCGGCATCGCGATGGGAACCGGCACGGACATCGCCATGGAGAGCGCCGCCATCACGCTCGTCAAGGGCGATCTGCGCGCGATTGCGCGGGCGCGGCGGCTCAGCCGCTCCACGATGCGCAACATCCGCCAGAACCTGGTCCTGGCGTTCGTCTACAACGCGATCGGCGTCCCGGTGGCGGCCGGCCTGCTCTATCCGGCAATCGGCCTGCTGATCAGCCCCATCTGGGCGAGCGCCGCGATGACCCTGAGCTCGCTGTCGGTGATCGGCAACGCCCTGCGCCTGCGGCGGGCAGAGCTGTAGATCAGTCCCGGCGCGCGGTCACGTCGATGACGTCGATTCGCGCGCGGCGCGGCGGCTGCCGGAAGCCGCCGATGAACATCGACACCAGGCCGACGAGCGCCGCCCCCAGCATCGCCCACCCCAGCGACCGGACCTCGAAGCCGGGCACGATCCAGGCGGCCAGCGCGAAGGCCACGCCGTTGACGATGAGGTAGAACACGCCGAGCGTCATCATGGTCAGCGGCAACGTCAGCACGACGAGCACCGGCTTGACGACGGCATTCACGATGCTCAGCGCGATTGCCGCCACCGCCAGTGCCGGCAGCGACACGATGGTCACCCCGGGCAGGATCCAGGCGACGGCGCCGAGCGCCAGTGCGGTGGTAAACCAGTTGACGAGAAACCAGCCCATCGGATTCTCTCGCGACTCGCTCAGGTCGCTGCGGCCGGGAAGATGACGCCCGGCGCCAGCTTGCCGTGCGGGTCGAGCGCGGCCTTCACGGCGCGCATCTCGGCGACGCCCTCGGCGCCGTACAACTGCCGGAGCAGCGCCTGCTTGACCGGGTTGCGGCCGACGCCGTGCTCGGCCAGCGGGCAGCCGCCGAGCCGGACGATCTCCCCCCCGCACTCCAGGATGGCCTGCCTGCCCAGCACGACATCTTCCATCGTAGCGGGAATCACGTTGGGGTGAACGTTGCCGTCCGAGATGTGGCCCCAGATCGCGTAGTCGAGACTGCGTGAATCGAACGCGCGGTGAAACAGCGCGAGGCTCTCGTCGAACCGTGCGAACGGCACGATCATGTCGGCCGCGGTCTTCCCGATGGGCGCAGCCTGCCGGCGCGCGGCTTCGCCGACCCGGCGGTTGACGCCCTCCGGCACCGCTTCGCGCACGGCGAGCAGGTGCGCCTGCCGGCGGTCGCCGGGCAGCGCGATCTCGGCCCGATCCAGGGCGCCGGCCCCGGCCAGCAGCCGGCAGAGCCGCACGAGGGGCGTATCGGGCGCCTCGTCGGAGAGCGCGTTTCCGATCTCGCGGTAGGCCGCCTCGGGGGTCGTCGCCGCAGCGGCGGGGAGCTCGATCTGCGCGAGCAGGGCCGCCTGCGCGTCGTCCGGCGCCGTTACCCCGTGCCGCCGCGCCGCTTTGTCGTCCCGCACGATGGCCAGGCTCCGGGCGTCGAGGTGCTCGATGGCGGCCACGTCGACGCCCCGCCCCGCGCCGTACCGCCAGGCGTCGCGGGCTGCGGCTCGGAGCCTCACGGTCAGCGCGGTCGCGGCGCGTTCGGTGGGCAGCGGAATCCAGACCATCGCCACCCGCGGTGCGGGCGCGACGACCGCGAAGGTCACCCCGGTGACGATTCCGAGCGTCCCCTCGGAGCCGACGAACAGGTCGATCAGGTCCATGCCCGGCGCCGCGAAGTAGCCGGCCGAGCACTTGGGCACGTCCGGCATGCGGTAGGTGGGCACCGGAACGCGAATCGCCCCTTCCCCGGTGACCACCTCGAAGCAGCCGTCGGGACTCGCGATCGTCTCGCCGCGCGTCAGATCGAGGACGTCGCCCGTTGCGAGAACCACGGTGAGACGCCGCACCCAGTCGCGCGTCGTGCCGTACTTGAACGTGGCGGCACCGGCCGCATTCGTGGCGACCACGCCGCCCGCGCAAGCGCCGTCGAAGGTGGGGGCCGGCGGGTAGAAGCGGTCGTCGCGCGCGAGGGCCGCCTGCAGCACCCCGATCGGCACGCCGGGCTGGACCACGACCTCGTCCGCGCGGATGGAGACGATGCGGTCGAAGCGCTGCAGGTCGAGCACGAGGTCGCCCATCGGCGTCGCCCCGCCGGTCAGCGACGACTGCGCGCCAATGGGCAGCACGTGGGACGCGCTCGCGATCAGCGCCGCGACATCCGCCTCGGTCGCCGGCCGGGCCACCCCGCCCGCGTGTCCGCCCGGATAGTGGGCCGCGTCCTCCAGGACCCCGGAAATGCTGTCCGGGTCCGTCCGCACATCGGCGTCGACGATGCGGCCGCGGGGCGCGCGCGCCGCGATTCGGTGCGAGGGCATCGGGGCGGCATTATACGGAGGTGCGCCGCACGGAGGTGCGCCGGCCAGGCGCCCGCGCGCGGGAAACGGTGCCGGCGCGGACCAACGGAGGGGTCGGAGGTTGCGCGGCCGGCGCGGTTTCCCGCGGGGTGCGAACCTGGGCGGAAACGATGCTACAGTGCACTCCTTATGTCTTCAAGAACGACTTGCCTGTTGACGGCGGCGGTCCTCGGCCTGTTCCTGGCGGCGCCCGCCGGCGCGCAGCAGCAGGACGATACGGTAGTGGCCCGCATCGGGGACGTCGCGGTGACTTCCGCCGAGCTCGAGGACGCCTGGCGGCGCAACGACGCGTCTTCGCGGCTCCGGATGCTCCAGGATCTGTACGACACCCGGCGGCGCGCGCTCGACGTGCTCGTGGGCGAGCGGCTGGTGGAACGGGAAGCGGCCGCGCGCGGGATGACGCGCGACGAGTTGCTGGAGGCCGAGCTGCCGGAGCGGATCATCGAGGTGACCGACGCGGAGATCGATCTGATCTGGGAGCGCAACAGGGGCCGTTTCCCCGGGCGCACCCTCGACGAGATGCGGCCGGAGATCCGTGCCGTGCTCGATCAGCAGCGTCCGATGCAGGCGCTGCAGGCCTACATGAACGAGCTGCGGGCGACGGCCGACGACGTTTCGGTGACTCTGGAGGCGCCGCGGCATGGCGTCGAGGCGCTGGCCGAGGATCCGGTGCGGGGACCGGAGTCGGCGCCGATCGAGCTCATCGAGTTCTCGGACTTCGACTGCCCCTACTGCAAGCGGGCCACCGAGACGGTGGAGCGGTTGATGGAGCAGTTCGAGGGTCAGATCCGGTTCGTCTACAAGGACTACCCGCTGCCGAGTCATCCCAACGCGTTCAAGGCGGCCGAGGCGGGGAACTGCGCGCACGAGCAGGACCGGTTCTGGGAGCTGCACGACACGATGTTCGCCAGCCAGGGGTCTCTCGACGTCGACGCGCTCAAGGGCTACGCGGCGGATCTGGGGCTCGATCCGGACACGTTCAACGAGTGCCTGGACAGCGGCCGTCACGCCGCGACGGTCGATCGTGACATGCGCATCGGCATGAGCTACGGCGTCACGTCGACGCCGACCCTGTTCCTGAACGGGCGGGCCGTTCTGGGCGCGGCGCCCTACGGGACGTTCGTCGAGATCATCCGCGAGGAGCTGGCTGCGGCCGTGCGTTAGTGGTGAGAGCGGCGAGGATGCGAGTGGTGGAGGACGCTCCGGCGCGGTCCGCGATTCACGGTGTAATCCCGGTGGGGCATGGGGCGCACCCCGCGATGCGGGCGGGGTTGGGCGTCGTCGTCGCGGCAGCGGTCTGTGCCGGCGCGCTTGGCTGCGGGCGAGCCGAGGCCCCGGCCGCAAGGGTCGACCCGGCCGTCGCTACGGACGATGCGGCGTCGCAGGTCGCTGAACCGGAGTCTGCCAATCCGCCCGCCGGCGTCGCGCCGACCGGCGATCCCGCGGTGGGAGCGGCGCCGGCCGGGGTGGCGCCGGCCCCGGAATTTCCGCTCCCGCAGTCACCCGCCCTCCCGTTGGAGCTGAGTACCCCCGAGCATCAGCGCTACCAGCAGTTGCGCCTCGAGACCCTGCGGGCGATGATCGAGGCGGCGCGGCTGGCGCTACCCATAGGACCGTTTCAGGAGCGCATAGACGCGGCGGCGAGAATCGCTTTGGACGACGTGGTGGAGGCAGCGGACCGCATGGAGGTCATCATCGCCGATCTCCGGGAGGCGATTGCCGCCGCCGGCCGTTGAGGCCGACCACTGCCGCCAGGGCGATTTGGGGAGTATCGGCCCGACCCGTGAACAGCATGCGTGAACCGACCGAGGCTGCGCGGGTAACCGATCTGATGAAGCGCCTGGGTGCCGAGTCCCGCGGCCCGGGTCGCATCTATCTCGTCGGCGGCGCGTCGGCGGTCCTGCTGGGGTGGCGAGCCGCCACCGTGGACGTCGATCTCAAGCTCGATCCGGAGCCGGCCGGCGTCTTCGAGGCGGTCGCTCGCGCCAAGAACGCGCTCAACATCAACGTGGAGCTGGCGGCGCCCGACGACTTCATGCCCGCGCTGCCAGGCTGGCGCGAGCGGAGCCTGTTCATCGATCGGCATGGTTCGGTCGATTTCTTCCACTACGACTTCTATGCTCAGGCGCTCGCGAAGGTCGAGCGCGGCCATGAGCGGGATCTGCTCGACATCGACGCGATGCACCGGCAGGGGTTGATCGAGCCCGATCGCCTGACGGCGCTCTTCAGCGAGATCGAACCGGCGTTGATCCGCTATCCGGCGATTGAACCGGCGTCGTTTCGCGACAGGGTGGCGGCCGCGGCAGCGGCGATGAACCGGTGAGCGAGGTGCCGATGGACTTGCCCGGTGCGGACCTCGTGGCGTCCGGTATCGAAGCGCTCCGGCGCGGCCAAGTGACGGTTGAGGCGTTGCTCGTCGCTGTTGGGGCGCACCGGCTGCGCTCCGCCGGTCTGAGCGTTCCACGGACTCCGGAGCTGTCGATTTCGCCCGAGCTGGCGTTGTACTCGGCTGTCGGCGCCGCTCATCCGCGTGACGCGCACTCCCGCTACAACGGTCTCCTTCGCCGTCTCGTCAGCTTCCAGCGGGCGCTGGAGCGCGAGAGCCGTACACGGAAAGCCGCGAGTTGAAGCAGTCGCGCCGACGCTAGTTGCCGGTGAGGAAGGACGCCTCCTCCGCGAGCCAGGCGTCGTAGTCTTCCTGCGTCATGACCGTGACGAAGCCGCGCATCCGGTAGTGGCCGAGGCCGCAGAGCTGCGAGCAGTTGACCTCGAACTGGCCCAGCTCGTTCGGCACCCACCAGACCGGGATCTGGATGCCGGGCACGGCGTCCTGCTTCACGCGCATCTCGGCGATGCCCATGCTGTGGATGACGTCCTGCGACGACAGGTAGACGATGACCGGCTTGTTCACCGGCAGGTTCATCTGGTTGATCGACACGATGTCGTCGGCGCCGGCCGGGTCGCTGCGGTCGAGCCCGATGTTGTTGGTCGGCGTGATCAGGCTGATGTCGCGGCGCCCGAACCGGCCGTCCGCTCCCGGATAGTGCGAGATCCACTCGAACTGCTTGCCGATCATGTTGAGGACGGTCGCCTCTTCCTCCGGCGGAATGTCGTTCACCCGGTGGGCCCAGGCGGGGATGGCGAAGCCGATCAGCAGCACCGCCTCGATGACCGCCACGCCGATTTCCAGGTAGCTGGACGTGTGGCTGGTGACGCCCGTGTAGCTCGCCTTCGGATTGACGCTTTCCCGGAACCGGATCAGCGTGTAGACGTAGAACGCTCCCCAGCCGACGAACAGCACGGCCATCAGCCAGTGGATCAGAATGATCATCTCGTCGATCTCGGGGGCGTGCTCCGACGCCTGGATCGGCAATCCCAGTAGTTCACCCATCTACGATTCCCCTCCGGGCTGACCGCGCCGCACGGCGGTCTCGAACGCCGCATCGTTCCCCAGCGCCTGCCGGGAACGCTTCAACAGATGAAAAATGAAACCGACGAAGCCGCTCAGCACCCCGCCGGTGACCCCGAGCAGCGTGAAGACGGCCCAGTTGAGGCTGCGTCCCATCGACGAGTCGGGGTCGGCCCCGAAGCAGATCGGGCACGCCCACGCGATAGCGGGCGCGAGAATGAACAGCATCGCCGCCAGCGCAACCACCCGCGCGGCTCTCGCTCCGGTTCCTGTCATCGGCCTGCTCCCTTCTCTCCCCGAGCGCCGCGATCAGTGCATCCCGATCTCGCGCGTCTTGCGGACGAACTTCACCGCGTAGATCCCCATCCCGACGACCGCGCAGAACGATCCGGCCGCGAACGCCAGGTGCCAGGCCACGCCGCGCTCGGTCAGGAACATCGCCACGCCCCAGAAGGCCATGAACGCCGCCAGCAGGATGGACGCGGCGATGAACACGAGGTGAATGGCCCGGAGCGACATGGCGCGGCTCCCGTCCCAATCCGGCTAGTGACCCGCCGCCGCGGCCGCGGCCGGCGCATTGGCGTTCGGCAGCGTGTAGTACTCGCCGTGCTTGTCCGCGTGCCCCAGGAGCGGCAGGAAGATCAGCACGATGAAGAAGAACACGGTGAGCACGAGCGTCGCCAGGATCATCTTCTTCTCCTCGATGAGGTGCATGAAGAAGCTGACCACCAGCGAGCCCTTGGTCGCCGCGATCACGAGGGCCACGAACACCGCGAACGGCACGCCCCAGAAATCGATGTACGACACCGCCACGGTGAGCACGGTCAGCACCGCCAGCGCGCCGCCCACCTTCATGTACGTCTTGATGTGCGCCTGAACGTCTTCGCTCATGATGCTCTCGACAATTCTGCTCTGCGTTCCACGCCTTCGCCCTACAGCAGGTAGAGCACCGGGAACAGGAAGATCCACACCAGGTCGACGAAGTGCCAGTAGAGGCCGGCCGCCTCGACCCGGTTGGTGAACTGCGCCTTGTTCGTCTTCCACATCTTCGAGCCCGGCAGCAGCAGGTACGTGTTCACGACGACGCCGCCGATGATGTGCAGCGCGTGCAGGCCGGTCATCGTGAAGTAGATCGCCAGGTAGGTGCTCGTCGACGGGAAGTTGCCGATGTCGAACTCGTGGTTGTACTCGAACCCCTTGACCACCATGAAGAGCAGCGACAGGCCGATCGTCGCCGCCAGCCACATCCTGAAGCGGCCGAAGTCGTCCATCTTGAGCGACGCGTAGGCCATGACCATCGTGACGCTCGACCCGATCAGCACGGCGGTGTTGAGGGTGCCCAGCGGCACGTTCAGCACGTCCACCCCGAACGGCCACTCGGTCGCCATCAGCCGCAGCAGCACGTAGGACGAGAAGAGCGCGCCGAAGAGCATGACCTCGGACGCCAGGAAGAGCCAGATGCCGAGCTTGACGTTGTTCAGCCCGGTATCGGCCCGTTCTTCGACGATGTACGGAATGTCCATGACGTTCGCTACACCTTGGCCGGCTCGGCCGCCGTATCGGGTTCACCCTGCATCAGGAAGTCGCGGGCCGCGCCCGGCACGCTGTACTCGTACGGCCCGCGGTACGCCGCCGGCGGCGTCGAGAAGTTGCCGTGGGGCGGCGGCGACGGCGCCTGCCACTCGATCGTCGTGGCCTGCCACGGGTTGTCGCCCACCTTGTCGCCGTGCTTGATGCTGCGGAAGAAGTTGTAGATGAACGGCAACTGGAACAGGCCGAGCACCCACGCCGCGATGCTGATCACCTCGTTCAGCCACAGCACGTCCGCGTTCATCAGGTACTGCTCGCCCCCGTCGTACATCCGGCGGTTCATGCCCGCCAGCCCCTGGATGAGCATCGGCATGAAGACGACGTTGATCGAGATGAACGACCCCCAGAAATGGACCCGGCCGAGGAAGTCGTTCATCTTCCGCCCGGTCGCCTTCGGGAACCAGTAGTAGATGCCGCCGAACAGCGCCATCAGCGTGCCCGGGGCGACCACGTAGTGGAAGTGGCCGATGACGTAGTAGGTGTCGTGCAGGTGGATGTCGGGCGCCGAAAGCCCCAGCGGCAGACCGGTCAGCCCGCCGATGCCGAACATCGGCAGGAAGGCCAGGGCGAAGAGCATCGGTACGGTGAAGCGGATCGACCCGCCGTAGAGCGTGATGAACAGCGCCGACAGGATGACGACCGACGGAATCGAGATGATCATCGTCGTCGTCTGGAAGAACGAGCTCATCGTCGTCCCCATGCCCGTCAGGAACATGTGGTGCGCCCAGACGATGAAGGACAGGAAGCCGAGGGCCACCACCGAGTAGACGAGCACGCGGTAGCCCCAGACCGGCTTGCGCGTGTTGTTGGCGATGATCTCGCCGACGATGCCCAGCGCCGGCAGGATCAGGACGTACACCTCGGGGTGGGCGAGGAACCAGAACAGGTGCTGCCAGAGCAGCACGCTGCCGCCGCCGCTCGCCTCCCACGCCGCGTCGGCGTAGACCAGGCCGGCCGGCAGGAAGAAGCTGGTGCCCGCCACGCGGTCCATCAACTGCATCACGCCGGCCGCCTCGAGCGGCGGGAAGGCGAGCAGCAGGAGGAACGCGGTGACGAGCTGCGCCCAGACGAAGAACGGCAGGCGCATGAAGCTCAGG
Organism: Vicinamibacterales bacterium; assembly: GCA_963662835.3. Lineage (GTDB taxonomy): Bacteria > Acidobacteriota > Vicinamibacteria > Vicinamibacterales > UBA8438 > WTFV01. The sequence goes on along the minus strand of CAXXVU020000002.1, from coordinate 959,536 downwards.
CCCGGCGCGCGCAACTGGATGGTGGTGACGATGAAGTTGACCGAGCCGAGCAGCGACGACGTGATCAGGAAGATCATGCCGATGAGCCACATCGTCTGCCCGGTGGTCGCGAAGACCGACAGCGGCGCGTAGGAGGTCCAGCCCGAGTTCGCCGCCCCGCCGGGCACGAAGAAGCTGGCGAACATCACCACGCCGCCCACGAAGAACGACCAGTAGCTGGCCATGTTCAGCTTCGGGAACGCCATGTCCGGCGCGCCGATCTGCAGCGGCAGCACGAAGTTGCCGAAGCCGCCGACCGCGAGCGGCACGACCCCGAGGAACACCATGATGGTGCCGTGCATGGCCCCGAGCTGGTTGTAGAACTCCGGCAGCATGATGCCGCCCGGCGCCCGCTCGTCGCCCAGCCACTCGCCGATCAGGGGAATCGGCTCCCCGGGGTAGGCGATCTGCCAGCGCATCAGCATCATCAGCAGGAAGCCGAACAGCAGGAAGAGCAGCCCGGTCACGGCGTACTGGATGCCGATCACCTTGTGATCGACGGAGAAGACGTAGGTCTGCCAGAAGCCGAGGTCGTGATGGCCGTGCTCGTCGTGGGCGTGCTCGTCGTGCCCGTGCGCATCCGCCGCCGGGGCGGCTTGCTCGGTGGTCGTCACGTCAGCCAACGTCGTGACTCCTTTCGTGCAGCGTCACGCTGTCTCTGACCCGCTGCGTGTTCCGTGGGGAATCCGTGCGGGGCGATTCGAGTCGTGTTTCCGTATCCCATGCGGGCGACACTCCCCCTCGCGTCGGGGACGGCCCGCGCCGGCAGAATTCTATGTCGGCGGGTCCGGCCGGCGCAACCTGCGGCTCGCCGGCACGGTACGGACCGCCGTGAGCGTTCGCCACCGCGGTGTAGATCTTCGAGATCCTGCGTGGGGTGATCGTATCCTCACCCACGAGGGTCTGCGCCTGATGGTGATCGAGAACGGCCGGCGCCGGTACCGCTCGGCGGGACCATGGATCCATGGTCCCGCCGGCGTGCGGGATGCCGCCGCCCGGCGCGCCGATGGCGTTCGATGACCGGTCCGATGATGAGGTGTTGGGTAGCGCTCGTACTCGTGTTTCCCGGCACGATCGGCGTGCCGACGGCCGAGGCGCAGGGCGGACAGGTCACCGGCGTCGTCGTCGATGCGACCGGCGGCGTGCTGCCGGGGGCCACGGTCACGCTGACCGGCGACCCGGCGGGTCCGCGGTCCACGGTGTCCGGCGCCGGGGGCCGGTTCACGTTCTCCGGTATTGCTCCCGGCATCTACACGGTGACCGTCTTCCTCGGCGGATTCGGAGAGGTGATCATGGACGGCGTCGAGGTTGCCGCCGATCCGGTGCGACTGCCGGACATCGCCCTGAGACTCGCCGCCTTCGACGAGGCGGTCGTCGTGACCGCGACCCGCATCGAGGAGCCGCTGCAGCGGGTGCCGATGAGCATCTCGGCGGTCACCGGGGCGGACATCGAGCGGCGGGCCATCGACAATCTTACGGAGCTGGCGCGCTGGACGCCCGGCCTCACGGTGGTCGATCAGGGTGCGCGGGGCAGCAACGTCGTCATCGTCCGCGGCCTCAACACCGACTCGCTGAACGGATCGGAGTTCACCGGCAACAACTACAACAACGGCGTCGCCACCTACCTCGGCGACATTCCGCTGGCGGTCGACCTCCGGCTGCAGGACATCGAGCGGGTGGAGGTGCTGCTCGGACCGCAGGGGACGCTGTACGGCGCCGGCACCCTCGCCGGGGCGGTGCGCTACCTGCCGCGCCGCCCGGACACCGAACGCCGCACGCTCGAAGTCCGCGGCGACCTGTTCGCGCTGGCCCACGGCGGCGCTCCCGGGTCGGACGCCGGGCTCACCTTCAACCTGCCGCTCGTCGCGCGCAGGCTCGCGCTGCGCGGCAGCGTCGACCGCTTCGCGGATCCGGGGTTCATCGACTACGACTACCTGCTGCGCACGCCGGGCGTCTCCGAGCCCGAGCCGGACCCTTCCGATCCCGAGGCGGTGGCGGCGAACCTGCGCTCGGAGCCGGACGCCAACACGGAGGACACGCTCTCCGCGCGCCTCTCCCTGCTGTGGAACGCCGCCCCGAGCCTGTCGGCGCTCTTCGCCTACCACCTGCAGGACCAGCGGGTGGGGGCGCGGCAGGTCAACCACGCGCGGTCGTTCGACACCGGCCGCTACGTCTCCGCGCACCGCTACCTGGAGCCGAACGAGCGGAAGAACGAGCTGGCGAGCCTGGAGCTGACCTGGGCGCCGGGGGCGGTGGAGCTGACCTCGGCGGCCGGGTACTCCCGCTTCTCCGCGCAGGGGCGGCGCGACCAGACCGACCTGCTGATCCAGGCGTTCGGCATAGGGGGGCTGCTGCCCGGCACGTTCCCGGGGCTGGAGCGCGCGCGGGCGCTCGATCCCGGCATCTCCGTCGCCGAGCTGACGTCGCGGTTCCGCACGTTCTCGGCCTACACGCGGGAAGACTCGCGCGAGGAGCGGGTCAACTGGGAGACGCGCCTGGTCTCCACCGGCGACGGGCCGTGGGGCTGGGTCGGCGGCGTGTTCTTCAACCGCTACGACAGCAGCGGCACGAGCTTCGAGTACGCGCCCGGGCTGTCGGCGTTCTCCGGCCTGACGCCGATCCTGAGCGGCAGCCCGGTCCCCGAGCCGGTCGAGTACTACAGCCTCGGCACGCAGGCGGTGGAGGAGCGCGCGCTGTTCGGCGAGATCTCGCGCGAGCTCGGCGAGCGCTGGCGGCTGACCGGCGGCGGGCGCTGGTTCGGCTACCGCATCGCGACCGGCAGCCTGTCCGAGTTCCCGTACACGCCGATGTACAACTCGCCCTTCACCGACCACGCGTCCGACGACCGCGGTGTCCTGTTCAAGGGGAGCGTCGCCTACCGGCTCGACGACGAGACGAACGTGTACTTCACGCGGTCCGAGGGCTACCGCATCGGCGGCGGCAACAACTACCGCGTCTGCACCGACGAGGAGATCGCCCTGCTCACCGACGCCGACCCCGCCAACGACCCGCCGCAGTCGGGCTGCATCCACGCCGACCAGGTGCTCGTCCGTCCGGACACCACGACCAACTACGAGGTGGGGCTGCGGCGCTCGTGGGACGACGAACGGGTCACTCTCAGCGGCACCCTGTTCCACGTCGACTGGACCGACATCCAGGTCGCCGGGCTCACCCCGTTCAGCTCCGAGCCGATCACGCTCAACGGCGGCGGCGCCGTCAGCCGCGGGTTCGAGCTGTCGTCGTCGGTCGGCGTGACCAACGCCTTGCGCCTCCGCGGGTCGTGGTCGTACACGCGTGCGGAACTCAGCCAGGACTCCCCCGGCCTGCTCGACAGCGGGGCGGACGCCTTCGCGGGCGACCGCCTCTCGGGCGCGCCGCGGCAGCAGGGCAGCCTGCTCGCCTCCTACGGGACGCTGCTCGGCGACGACGTCGCGTTCGACGTGCAGTACGGCTACAGCTTCGTCGGCGACGTGCTCACGCGCATCGGGATGCGCGCCGGCGGCGAGGCGCTGCCCGCCTACGACCTGCACAACCTGTCCGCGTCGGTCTCGAAGGACGCCTGGACGCTCACCTTCTACGCCGAGAACCTGCTCGACGAGTACGCGGTGACCGGCGTGCGCCAGACGCCCGACCTCATCGGCCTCACGGAAGACGGCTTCCGCTCGCGCCGCTACTTCGCCAACGTCCTCGCCCCGCGCCGGGCCGGCGTTCGGCTTCGCTTCGCCTTCCGGTAGTAGGAGTCTGCACCGTTTCTACGGCGGAGACTCCTAGACTAGCTGCTAGGCCGCGGGTTCGGTCTCGCCCGTGGCTTCCCGGATGGCGCGCCGGGCCGTGCGCGTGACGATGGTCGTCACCGCGATCGTGGCGGCCAGGCCGAGGGCGACCACGGCGTAGTATCCGGGTCCGCGTTCGGGCGCGGTGTTGCCGACCAGGCGGACGATGTCGCCCGCCACGAAGCCGGAGTAGGTATAGAGGAGCGAGCCGGGCAGCATCCCGATCGAGGCCGCCACGTAGTCGACGAAGCGGACGTTCGTCAGGCCGAGGCCGTAGTTCAGCATGTTGAACGGGAAGACCGGCGACAGGCGGAGCAGGACGACGATCTTGAACCCTTCGCGGCCGACGGCGCGATCGATCGCGGCGAAGCGGGGACTTCCGGCCACTCGCTGCGAAATCGCCTCGCGGGCGACGAAACGTGCCAGCAGGAACGCGAGCGAGGCGCCGGCCGTGGCCCCGATCATCACGTAGATCACGCCCTGCCCGAGCCCGAAGATGGCGCCCGCGGCCAGCGTCAGCACGGACCCCGGGATGAACGCCACGGTCGCGGCCACGTAGCCGAGAATGAAGACGATGGGACCCAGGGCGCCGAGACCCTCGACCCACTCGACGAACCCCTCCAGAAGGCCGCTCAGCCCCCGGCCGAGCGAGATCAGCGCGATGATGGCGACCACCCCCACCAGGACGCGGGCGATCGGCAGGCGCCCGGGAGTCCGATCCGCAGGGGGCTGGTTCGCGGGAGTCCGGTCTGCGGTGCTCATTGCTCAGGGGATCGTACCATCTGCCCTCCTTCCACGCGCAATCGTCGGCGCGCAGGAGCAGGCGTTGCCCGCCGCCGGCCCGCGCCACCGGCACGCGGGGATCCGGCCGGGCGGCGTCCGGATCCGTCTGAACGTAGAGAGCACATGGCCGTCAGCGTCTTCGATCTGTTCACCGTCGGCATCGGCCCGTCGAGCTCCCACACGGTCGGTCCCATGCGGGCGGCCCGGCAGTTCGTGCAGGGGCTTCAGGCGTGCGGGGACCTCGATCGTGTGGGTGGGGTCCGCGTCCATCTGTACGGCTCGCTGGCGGCGACCGGCCGCGGCCACGGCACGCATCGGGCCCTGATGCTCGGTCTGGAGGGGGAGATTGCCGAGGAGGTCGACGTCGACCGCATCCCGGAGCGGGTCGCCGCAATCGCCGAGGCGCGCCGGCTGAAGCTGGCGGGCAGCCGCGTCATCCCGTTCGATCCCGACACCGACCTGGTCTTCGAGCGCCGCGGGCAACTGCCCGGCCACCCGAACGGCATGCGGTTCATTGCGCGGGACGGCGGTGGCGCCGTGCTCGAGGAACGCATCTACTACTCCGTGGGCGGCGGCTTCGTGGCGGGCGCCGACGAAGGGGGACGACCGGTAGTCTTCGAGCGCGACACGCTGCTTCCCCTGCCGTTCTCCACTGCGGAGGAGCTGCTGGCGCTGTGCGTGGGCCACGATCTGGCGATCAGCGCGGTGATGCTCCGGAACGAGTGCGCGTGGCGCCGGGAAGCCGGGGTGCGCGCGGGCCTGCTGCGAATCTGGCAGGCGATGCAGCAGTGCGTCCGCCGCGGCTGCGAGCGGGAGGGCGAGCTGCCGGGACTCCGGGTGCCGCGGCGGGCGGCGAAGCTCTACCGGCAGTTGGCCGGCCAGCCCGAGCGATCCCTGCGCGATCCGCTGACCATCATGGACTGGGTCAACCTCTACGCCCTGGCCGTGAACGAGGAGAACGCGGTGGGCGGCCGGGTGGTGACCGCTCCGACCAACGGGGCCGCGGGCATCGTTCCGGCGGTGCTGCACTACTACGCGCGGTTCTGCCCCGGCGCGGACGACGACGGCGTGGTCCGCTTTCTGCTGACCGCCGGCGCGATCGGCCTGCTGTTCAAGGTGAATGCGTCGATCAGCGGCGCCGAGGTGGGCTGCCAGGGCGAGGTGGGGTCGGCCTGCTCGATGGCCGCGGGCGGCCTGACGGAGGTGCTCGGCGGCTCGCCGGCGCAGGTGGAGAACGCGGCCGAGATCGCCATGGAGCACAACCTGGGCCTCACCTGCGACCCCATCGGCGGGCTGGTGCAGATTCCCTGCATCGAGCGCAACGCCATGGCCGCCGTCAAGGCGATCAACGCGTCGCGCCTGGCGCTGCGCGGCAGCGGCGAGCACGTGGTCTCGCTCGACAAGGTCATCCGGACGATGCGCGACACCGGCCGCGACATGCAGGAGAAGTACAAGGAGACCTCGCGCGGCGGCCTCGCGGCGCACGTGGTGCACGTGCCGGTCAACGTCATCGAGTGCTGACCTAGTCTGCTTCGAGCGGTGCCGTCGCAGACGACGCCGAGCCAGCGCTGACCGCGAGACACTCTCTCACCGCTGAACTGTTCCGATCCACGGGTTCAGGACCTCGACGTCGAAGGGGGCGAAGTCGTCGGCGTCGCGGGTCACGACGACGAGGTCGTTCGCGGCCGCCGTTCCGGCGATCAGCGCGTCGCCCATGTGTACGGTCCGGCCGGTACGGCGGGCGCGTGCACACAGCCGCGCGGCGTGTCCTGCCTCGTGACGCCCGACCGGCAGCACGCGGCGGTGAAAGCGCGCAGTCAGATCCATCAACGTGGCCTGCCGTGCGTCCCGCCGCCGTCCGGACGGCATCAGCCTCACGCCGTACTCCAACTCGTAGAGCACGATCACGGACAGCCAGAGATCGATCCGATCGGCCAGGAAGGCAAGCACTCTCGGATCCGGGGCCGGCTTGCCCGCTTCCGACACGACGTTGGTGTCCAGGAGGAAGCCCTTCATTCGTCGGCGTCCTGACTCGCGTGCTTCCGGTCGAAGGCCTTCCAGTCCTCCTCCGTCCAGTCGGCGAACGGTGCTGGGCGCTCCCGTCCTCCGTGACGGGGGGGAACCTCGACCTCGCCGAATTCCGGCATGTTCTCGATCAACCACTGCCCGAGTGGCTGCGCCGGTTCGTTTCTCTCGTCCCAGACGCTGGCCGGGACGACAACGAACTCCTTGCGTGTCCCGATCCGCTGCGGCCCCTCGTCCTCGGCCCGGCGCAGCACCTCGGACAGGCGGGCCTTGGCCTCGGCGACGGTCCAGGTACGCGCCGACTTGCGTTCGTACGTGACGATTGGTGTTCTCCCTCGCCAACGAACTTCGGCGAAAAGTCTAGTCTAGTCTAGACTGGACCTTTCCCATCGTCAAGGCAGGGACGCCGAATTGGCGGTGCAACACCGATGGTTGGCTATGATCGCCAGGAGCCGAGCGGTCCGCCTTCCGTGGCGAGCACTGCGGCTTGGGGCATCCGGTCCCGCGTTCCCCCGCTATACTCGCCCGGTGACCCGCACCTACGTCGCGGTCGTCGTCGTGGAGGTCATCGTGCTCGCGGCGCTGTGGCTCCTCTCGCGGCACTTCGCCGCGTGAGCGCGGTTTCGGGGCCCGTCAGATGCACTTCATCGACTGGACGATCATCGTCGCCTACCTCGCCTGGGTCCTCTACGACGGCGTGAAGCGGGCGCGAGGGACCGGCGCCGTCGACGGCTACTTCCTGGCGTCGCGCTCGCTCCCCTGGTGGGCGGTCGGTCTGTCGGTGATGGCGACCCAGATGAGCGCGATCACGCTGGTCGGCACCACCGGGCAGGGCTACGACGACGGCATCCGCTTCGTGCAGTTCTACTTCGGGCTGCCCGTGGCGATGATCATCCTGTCGGTGACGCTCGTGCCCTTCTTCCACCGGGCGCGGGTGTTCACCGCCTACGAGTACCTGGAACGCCGCTTCGACGCGCGGACGCGGGCGCTGACGAGCCTGCTGTTCCTGGTGTCGCGCGGCCTCGGCGCGGGGGTGATCATCGCGGCCCCGGCCGTCATCCTCTCCATCGTGCTTGGCTGGAGCCTGCCGCTGACCATCCTGGCCATCGGCATCCCGACGACGCTCTACACGATGCTGGGCGGCGTGCAGGCGGTGACCTGGGCCGACGTCAAGCAGATGGTGGTGATCATGGTCGGGGTGACGGCGGCGGTGAGCGCGCTCATCGCCGGCCTGCCTGACGACGTCAGTCTCGAGCCGGTGCTGCACGTCGCCGGCGCCACCGGCCGGCTGCAGGCGATCGACTTCACCTTCGACCTGAACGAAACCTACACGTTCTGGTCGGGGCTCATCGGCGGGCTGTTCCTGATGCTCGGCTACTTCGGCTGCGACCAGAGCCAGGTGCAGCGCTACCTGACCGCGAAGTCGGTCGATGCGGGGCGGCAGTCGCTGCTGATGAGCGCGTTCGCCAAGATCCCGCTGCAGGTGCTCATCCTGACGATGGGGGTGCTCGTCTTCTGCTTCTACCTGTTCACCGAGCCGCCGATGCTCTTCAACACGTCGCATCAGGCGACGGTCGACGCGAGCGCGCGGGCGGGCGAGTACCGGGCGCTGGACGACGAGTTCCGGACCGCCCATGCCGACCGGCGTGCGGATGCGGCGGCGGTGGCGGCGGCGCGGGAGGCGGGCGACACCGACGGCGCACGGTCGGCCACCGCGGCGTTCGTGGAGAGCGATCGGCGCGTGGGCGATGTCCGGGAGCGCGCGAGAGACCTGGTGCGCGACGTGACGGGCGACGCCGCCTACAGCGACGTCAACTACGTCTTCCCGACGTTCATCACGACCCACCTCCCGGTCGGGCTCGTCGGATTGCTGATCGCGGCCATCTTCGCGGCAGCGATGTCGAGCATCGCGGCCGAGCTCAACGCGCTGTCGGCGGCCAGCACCATCGACTTCTACCGCCGCCACTTCCGCCCGGGGGCGTCCGACGCGCACTACCTGCTGGTGTCGAAGGCGGCCACTGGCTTCTGGGGGATCTTCGCCGCGATCACGGCCCTCTACGCCGCCAACCTCGGCTCGCTGATCGAGGTGGTCAACCGCTTCGGCTCGTTCTTCTACGGTTCCCTCCTCGGGGTCTTCGTCCTCGCCGTCGGCATGCGCCGCTCCACCGCGGGCGGCGCGTTCTGGGGCCTGATCGGTGGCATGGCGTCGGTCGCGCTGGTGGCGACGCTCACCGACGTGTCCTTCATGTGGCACAACCTGGTCGGCGTCGCCGCGGTCTGCCTGATCGGCTGGGTGAGCACGTTCGGCCGGCGGGGCGCATAGCCGACGACTCCGGTCGGCGCTCTCGGATCTCGGGAAGGGCGTCGGTGACCGATAATTGCAGCAGTGAGCACGATCCTCCCTATCAATCTCGACGCACTCCTGCATTGCCGCGGCGTGGAATCGGAGCGCGTCGAGTTCAAGGCGTCGTGGGATCCGGACACCACCGGCGTTCAGGTGCTGCGGACGATCTGTGCGTTCGCGAACGATTACCACAACCTGAACGGCGGCTACATCGTTATCGGTGTGGGGGAGCGGGACGGACGGGCGGTGCTTCCGCCAGCCGGCCTCTCCGCCGAGGAGGTAGAGGCGGCGCAGCAGTGGATCCGCGGCCACTGCAACCGCCTGGACCCGCACTATCCTCCGATCCTGTCGCCCGAAACGGTGGGCGACCGGCTCCTCCTGGTCGTTTGGGCCCCCGCCAGCGAGATGCGACCGCATCGCGCACCCGGCGACGGTGGGGGGCCTGGCCGGTACTGGGTCCGGGTCGGCTCCTCTACCGTCGACGCGGAGCAGCGCGGCGACATGCTCCGGCGGCTCGTTCAGCAAACGGCCCGCGTTCCCTGGGACGATCGCCGGGCGTCGGACGCCCGCGTCGAGGACCTTCGCGAGGCCAAGGTCCGCGAGTACCTGCGCGACGTAGACAGCGGGTTGCTCGACGAACCGGACGCTCGCGATGTGTATCGGCGCATGCGGATCACCGCGCGGGTCAACGATCACGAGGTGCCCCGGAACGCGGGTCTCCTGTTCTTCTCCAGCGAGCCGGTGCAGTGGTTTCGGGGCGCCCGGATCGAGGTCGTGCAGTTCGCCGCGGACCGGGCTGGAGACGTGCAGGAGGAGCGCGTCTTCGGGGGAGCCCTCGCGGATCAGATTCGCGGCTGCCTGAATCACCTCGAGAATCTCTCGACGTCTCATTTGCAGAAACAGCCGGACCGCAGCCAGGTTCGCGGCTGGGTCAGTTACCCGTTGCCGGCCCTGCGGGAGACCCTCGTCAACGCGGTGTATCACCGTGGATACGATGTCGATCAACCCGAGCCGACCAAGGTCTATCTCTATCCGAGCCGGGTCGAGGTCATCAGCTATCCCGGGCCGGTTCCCGGCATCGAGCACCGGCATCTGGTCGCGAACGCGCAAGTTCGAGCCGCGCCTGCCCGCAATCGTCGCATCGGCGAGTTCCTGAAGGAGCTCGGACTTGCGGAAGGAAGGCTCTCCGGGTTGCCGAAGGTGTTCCGGGCGATGGAGGAGAACGGATCTCCGGTCCCAAGTTTCGACTTCGACGAGCAGCGGACGTTTTTTCAGGCTACGTTGCCCGCGCACCCGGAGTACGGGGCGTTGTCGGCGTTGCGAGACGCAGGCCACCTGCGGGCCCTGGGTGACCAGGAAGAAGCCGTCCGGCGCATCGAGACGGCGTGGGCGTCGAGTCCGGCCTCGGCGATCCTCGCGCGGGAGATGATCCGCTCGTACGGGCAGCGGAGCGAGATTGGGCGCGCCGAGGACGTCCTCAAGACATTCGAGGCCCAAGGCCCCGCGAGCGCGGCCTCCCATGTCGCGAACACGCTGGTCGACGTCCTGCTGGAGGCCGGCGAAGAGCGGAAGGCGCAGGAACTGCTCAAGCGAGACCGTCCCATGATGTTCGGTCAGGACGCCATCGATGCGGCGATACTGGCCCGGCGACTGAGGGACTCCCACACCGCGCACCGTTACTTCGAGCGCGCCGGAGACGCCATCTACGCCGACCCGCGCGCACTGCACGAGTTCGCACAGACCAAGCTCTGGCTGGCGACCGAAGCCTACCGGCGACGCCATCGCGAATCGAATCGCCGTTTTCTGACCGAAGCCCGGACCTTGCTGGAGCGGGTCGTCCAGCTCGATGCATCGCCGACTCGCCACGCCTGGGCCTGGCGGGAGCTGGCGCGCACGCTCAACTGGCTGCGGGCGCCGTTCCGGGAAGTCGAGGATGCCTATAGCAAGGCGATCGAGCACTTGCCGGCCGAGGCACGGTTTGTTCGAGAGTTGGAAACCATACGAGCGGCCCGCCGCTGAACCGGCGCCGCGTCGTCGAGTCCGTGTCGGTCCGACGTCGCCAGGGGCGTGCTATCGTGAGGCATGAGCGAGCGACCCGGCTGGCGGCCGACGATGTCGACCGGCCCGCTCGGGTCGACGGTTCATGCGTTGCGAGTCGACGCCGCGACTGTCACGGCGTTGGCGGCCGTCGATTGGAGCCGCTCGTTCAGCCGGGTCTGCTGCGACCCGGTGCGCGGGCTCATCACCCTGATGACACCCTCGCGCCTGCACGAGGATCTCGCAGAGACTCTGGCCCAAATCGTGCACGCCGCGGGCAACGCCATCGCCGGCGCCGCGAAGGATCTCCGCGCCACCCGCCTCCGCGGACGAGAAGATCCCCCGGGCACGGGAATGGAGGCGGACTGTGCGTTCTACCTGGGAGAGCGCGCGAGAGCCTATTGCGCGGCCCTCGCGAAGGGGGAGGCCGCCGCCGACGCTTTCTTCGAACGTACCCCGCTCGACCTGGTGGTCGAGGTCGAGATCACGAGCGCCGACGAAGGGAAGATCGAGCGCTACGCGGACCTGGGGGTGCGCGAGCTCTGGCGGTTGCACGGTCGACCGGGGACGCGAGACCTGCGGGCGGATTTCCTCGCCCTGCGTCCCGGGGCGTCGCCGCACCGGCTCGCTGTCTCACGGGTTCTCGAAGGCCTCACCCCCGGTGACGTCTGCGAGACGGTGGACCGCGTGCGGGTCAGCGCAACGCTCGACGAATGCAGGGAAGCAGTGGCCCGCATCGTGGGTCGCCGGCGTGCGAGCGTGCGCGTGCGCGAAGGCGACACGCCGTACGCGGCGACTGCCGGATGACGGCCCGCGTTCCGCATCGAGAGCGGCAGCCCGGACCGGTCGACCGCGGCGGGATCGGTCGGGCGCGGCAGGTTCGCCGTGGTTGGTTCCCGCACCCGGCGCCGGGTGCAGTGGTTGCGCCCTGACCCGCCGATTCGGTAGAATCGGATATCCGACCATTCTGGTCGGGAATGCGGATCGATCATCGACCGCGGCTCTCCGAGGCCCATGCGGCCCGGGGTGTCGCCTAGACCGGGAGCAGGCGCCATGGCGACCTCGACCGACAACATCGAGCAGCTTGCGAATCAGGACTACAAGTACGGCTTCGTCACCGACATCGACGCCGAGGCGGTCGCGCCGGGGCTGAACGAGGAGATCATCCGGATCATCTCGGCCAAGAAGGGCGAGCCGGAGTGGCTGCTCGAGTGGCGGCTGAAAGCGTTCCGCTTCTGGCAGACGATGACCGCGCCGCAGTGGCACAACGTGCACTTCCCGGCGGTCGACTTCCAGGACATCATCTACTACTCGGCCCCCAAGCAGAAGCCGAAGCTGGAGAGCCTCGACGACCTCGATCCGGAGATCAAGGCGACCTTCGACAAGCTCGGCGTGCCGATCGAGGAGCAGAGGGTGATGGCCGGGGTGGCGGTCGACGCGGTGTTCGACTCGGTGTCGGTCGCGACCACCTTCAAGGACAAGCTGGCCGAGCTCGGGATCGTCTTCTGCTCGTTCTCCGAGGCGGTGCGGGACCATCCGGACCTCGTGCGGAAGTACCTCGGCTCGGTGGTGCCGGCGTCCGACAACTTCTACGCCGCGCTCAACTCGGCGGTCTTCTCCGACGGTTCGTTCGCCTACATCCCGAAGGGCGTGAAGTGCCCGATGGAGCTGTCCACCTACTTCCGCATCAATGCGGCGCAGACCGGCCAGTTCGAGCGGACGCTGCTGGTGGCCGACGAGGGCGCGACGGTGAGCTATCTCGAGGGCTGCACGGCCCCGATGCGCGACGAGAACCAGCTTCACGCGGCGGTGGTCGAGCTGGTGGCCCTCGACGACGCGACCATCAAGTACTCCACCGTCCAGAACTGGTATCCCGGCGACAAGGACGGCAAGGGCGGCATCTACAACTTCGTCACCAAGCGCGGGAAGGCGTCGACGAACGCGAAGATCACCTGGACGCAGGTGGAGACCGGCTCGGCCATCACCTGGAAGTACCCGAGCTGCATCCTGCAGGGGGACAACTCGGTCGGCGAGTTCTACTCCGTCGCCGTCACCAACAACCACCAGCAGGCCGACACCGGGACCAAGATGCTGCACCTCGGGAGGAACACCCGCAGCACCATCGTCTCGAAGGGCATCTCGGCCGGCAAGGGCCAGAACACCTACCGCGGCCTCGTGCGGATCGGCAAGAACGCCAAGGGAGCCCGGAACTTCTCGCAGTGCGACTCGCTGTTGATCGGGGACAAGTGCGGCGCGCACACCTTTCCCTACCTGGAGGTGCGCAACACGTCGTCACAGGTCGAGCACGAGGCGTCGACCTCGAAGATCGGCGAGGACCAGATCTTCTACTGCCGCCAGCGCGGCCTGTCGACCGAGGACGCGGTCAACATGATCGTCAACGGGTTCTGCAAGGAGGTCTTCCGCGAGTTGCCGATGGAGTTCGCGGTAGAGGCGCAGAAGCTGCTCGGCGTCAGCCTCGAGGGCAGCGTCGGATAGCGTCCGCGGTGGAAGCCGCGCGGCACCGGGAGCGGCGCGGCGCCCGCTTGGCAAGGCGCGGAGAGGGATCGCGCCGGCCGCGCAGGAAGGGAACGTCAAGACAGCATGCTCGAAGTAACGAATCTGCACGCCTCGGTCGCCGGCCGGGGCATTCTGAGGGGCATCGACCTGTCGGTGAAGGCGGGCGAGGTGCACGCCATCATGGGGCCGAACGGCTCCGGCAAGAGCACGCTCGCTGCGGTGCTGGCCGGCCGCGAGGAGTACAAGGTGACGGCCGGGTCGGTGACCTACGACGGTCACGATCTGCTGGAGATGGAACCGGAGGAGCGCGCGCGGGAAGGCGTCTTCCTCGCGTTTCAGTATCCGGTGGAGATCCCCGGCGTCAACAACGCCTATCTGCTGAAGGCGGCGCTCAACGAGGTGCGCAAGCACCGCGGCGAGCCCGAGCTGGACGCGATGGATTTCATGGCCCTGGTCAAGGAGCGCATGAACGTGCTCCACATCGACCAGGACCTGCTGAAGCGCCCGGTCAACGAGGGGTTCTCCGGCGGCGAGAAGAAGCGCAACGAGATCTTCCAGATGGCGGTTCTGGAGCCGAAGCTGGCGATCATGGACGAGACCGACTCGGGGCTCGACATCGACGCGCTGCGGACCGTCTCGGCCGGCGTCAACGCGATGCGCAGCGCGGAGCGGGCGATCCTGGTGGTAACCCACTACCAGCGGCTGCTGAACTACATCGTGCCGGACATGGTGCACGTCCTGTCGGACGGCCGCATCGTCAAGTCGGGCGGCAAGGACCTGGCCCTGGAGCTCGAGGAGAAGGGCTACGGCTGGATCGAGGGCGTCGCCGAGCAGGTCGGGGCGTAGCGGGGTGGCGATGACGACGCTCGCTCCCGCCGAAGCCTACGCCGACGCCTTCGAGGCGGTTCGCCGTACGGCGCCCGCGCCCGACGCGGTCGTCGATCTGCGGCGGCGCGCCCACGAGCGCTTCACTGCGCTCGGGATGCCGACCACGCGCCTCGAGGCGTGGCGCTTCACCAACGTCGCGCCGATCGCCAATACCGCGTTCGCGTTGGCCGCGCCGGCCGAGCGCGAGGCCGCCAAGGCCGATACCGCGCCGCACGCCCTGCCGGGCGTCGGGGCCGGGCTGACGTTCATCAACGGTCGCCACGTGGCCCCGGCCTCGGACGTTTCCGCGCTGCCGGCCGGCGTCGAAGTGCTGAGCCTGGCGGATGTGCTGGCGGCGGACGCGAACGATACCCGGGCGGCGGTCGAGTCGCACCTCGCTTCCGGCGCCGGCATCGAGAACGAGGCGTTCACCGCGCTCAACACCGCGCTCCTTCACGACGGCGCGGTCGTGCGCGTGCCGGCCAACACGGTGGTCGAGGAGCCGATCCAGTTGCTGTTCGTCACGTCGCCGCCCCCCGGCGGCGAACCGGTGATGACCCATCCGCGCGTGCTGCTCGTCGTCGGCGAGAACGCACAGGTGCGGGTGGTGGAGAGCTACGGCGGCGGCGGGCAGTCGCCGTACCTGACCAACACCGTAGCGGAAGTCATCGCCGGGCCGGGCGCGGTGGTCGACCACTACAAGCTGGTGCGCGAGAGCCCCGGGGCGTTCCACATCGGCTCCATGCACGTCCGGCTCGGCCGCGCGGCCAACTTCTCGTCGCACGCGGTGACGTTGGGCGGCGCCATCGTGCGCAACGACGCGCAGGCGGTGCTGGACGGCGAAGGGGGCGAGTGCACGCTCAACGGCCTCTACTTGGCGAACGGGCGCCGGCTGGTCGACAACCACACGACCATCCACCACGCGCAGCCGCACTGCTCGAGCCACGAGCTGTACAAGGGGATCCTGGACGGAGAGGCCCACGCCGTCTTCAACGGCAAGATCATCGTCGCCATCGACGCCCAGAAGACCGATGCCAAGCAGACCAACAAGGCGCTGCTGCTCTCCGAGGACGCGCAGATCAACACGAAGCCTGAACTCGAGATCTTCGCGGACGACGTCAAGTGCACGCACGGCGCCACGGTGGGGCAGCTCGACGAGGATGCACTGTTCTACCTGCGCGCCCGGGGGCTCGGTCTGGAGCAGGCGCGCAGCGTCCTCATCCACGCCTTCGCCGGCGACCTGCTGAACCACATCGCCATCGAGCCGATCCGCGATCAGCTCGACGAGCTCCTGCTGGCGCAGTTGCCCGGATCGGGCGGAGGGTCGTTCCATGTGGACGGGTGAAAGGTGTCTGGCATGAGCGTTACAGCCGAAGCCGTCATCGCCTCCCCGCCGGCCCTCGAGGTCGAGCGCATCCGGCAGGACTTTCCGATTCTGGCGCGCCGGATCCGCGAGCATCCGCTCGTCTACCTCGACAACGCGGCCACCACCCAGAAGCCGCGGCAGGTGCTCGACACGCTCGCGCGCTACTACAGCGACGGCAACGCCAACATCCACCGGGGCGTCTACACGCTGAGCGAGGAGGCGACCGCCGCCTACGATGCCGCCCGCGTCAAGGTGCAGCGGTTCGTCAACGCCCGCGCGTCGCGCGAGATCGTCTTCACGCGCAACTCGACCGAGAGCATCAACCTGGTGGCGCACAGCTTCGGCCGCCGGCAGGTCGGTCCGGGCGACGAGATCCTCATCACCCACATGGAGCACCACTCGAACATCGTTCCGTGGCAGCTTCTGTGCGAGCAGGTCGGGGCGCAACTCCGCGTGGCGCCGATCGACGACAGCGGCACGCTGCAGCTCGACGAGTTCGAGCGGCTGCTCGGGCCGCGCACCAAGCTGGTGTCGGTGGTGCACCTGTCGAACTCGCTGGGCACGATCAACCCGGTGCGCGAGATCGTGCGGATGGCCAAGCGCTGCGACGTGCCGGTGCTCATCGACGGCTCGCAGGCCGTCTACCACATGCCGGTCGACGTGCAGGCGCTCGACTGCGACTTCTACGCCTTCACCGGCCACAAGCTCTACGGCCCGACCGGAATAGGCGTCCTGTGGGGTCGCGAGGAGTGGCTGGAGCGGATGCCGCCCTACCAGGGGGGCGGCGACATGATCCGCTCGGTCACGTTCGAGAAGACCACCTACGCCGACCTGCCGCACAAGTTCGAGGCGGGCACGCCGCACATCGCCGGGGTGGTCGGCCTCGGCGCGGCCATAGACTACCTGCAGGGGGTCGGCTTCGCGGCGATCGCCCCGCACGAGGCGGACCTGCTGGCCTACGGGACGGCGGCGCTCTCCGAGGTCAAGGGGCTGCGGCTGATCGGCACGGCGAAGGAGAAGGCGAGCATCCTCGCCTTCGTCATGAAGAAGGCGCACCCGCACGACGTCGGCACCATCGTGGACACCGAGGGGGTCGCAGTCCGGACGGGCCACCACTGCACGCAGCCGATCATGGACCGTTTCGGGGTGCCGGCCACCGCCCGCGCCTCGGTGGCCATGTACAACACGCGCGGGGAGATCGACGCGCTGGTGCGCGCCCTCGAGCGCGTGCGGGAGATGTTTCCACTATGAGCGACCTGCGCGAGCTCTACCAGGAGGTCATCCTCGACCACAACCGGCGCCCGCACAACTTCGGGGAGCTCGACGGCGCCGACCGGCACGCCGACGGCTACAACCCGCTGTGCGGCGACAAGCTGGCCGTCTACGTCAATCTCGACGGCGACCGGATCTCCGAGGTCAGCTTCCTCGGCTCGGGTTGCGCCATCTCGAAGGCTTCCGCGTCGCTGATGACCGACGCGGTCAAGGGCAGGACGCTGGGCGAGGCGCGCCTGCTCTTCGAGCAGTTTCTGGCGCTGGTCACCGGCGACGCCGCGGTGGTCGACGACGCACTGGTGGGCAAGCTGGCAGTCTTCGCGGGCGTGCGCGACTATCCGACCCGGGTAAAGTGCGCCAGCCTTGCCTGGCACACGCTGCGGGCGGCCGTCGAGGATCGCCACGAGCTGGTGTCGACGGAGTAGAGCACGGCACGGGCACCGTCACTCACGGCTCAGCCACGGTCATGCTGGCGCGTCAGGCTGACACTTCGAAATGGATCTTGAAATATCGCTCGAACGGCTTACAGTAGCCGTTGATGCGATCGATGACTTCATCCCTGACCGAGGCGATCTACGCACAAGGATCCAGAGCGAACGTCGCATACTGGTTCGATTTCTTCGCGAGGCCGGTGATAGGCGGCGTTGTTAGCCTGGGTGTATTGGTACATCGGCGAGCCGATTGGTCCTCTGGTGGCAATGAACATAGGAGTGAGTGCGCCACTTATCCTGAAGGCGATGGCAAAAACGGCGTCGGTGGAGGTGTCGACGAACAACGACTGACGCCCGTCGCACGCTGGCACCGGCGCCTTGACCGAAGCGTGCGTGATATGGTGGTTGCGCGACTTGCGATCTTTCCGTGGACGGAGGAGGAGGATCGCGGTTACGTAAGGAGTGCGCGAAATGGGAATCCTGAAGATCGACGACGTGCCGCCGCCGCTCGGCGCGGGCGGCAGAGATGATGACGGGACGACGGGGGCCGGGGGAGTCGCGGGTGCCGGTTCGACCGGATTCGGCCAGGCGACCGCCGGCGCCGCCGGGGCATCCACCACTGCCGCGGGAGGGGCCGCCGCCGGCGCCGTGTCGCCGGGGAGTCCGCCGGTCATCCCGCCGCACGTCGACGGGTCCGCGCCACCGCCCCAGGCCCCGTCCGTACCGCCGCAGCCGGCGCCCGACGGGCCGCCGGGGTCGTCCCTGTTCGACACCAGTGCGCTGACCGGTCCCGATCCGGAGGGGTCGGCCGCACAGGGCGCCGCCTCGTCGGCGGATCCCGCGCCGCCGATTGAGCCCGACCCTGTCAGGACGCTGGAGCTCAAGCCGCCGATCGTCGAGCAGCTCTCGACCGTGTTCGATCCCGAGATCCCGGTCAACATCTACGAGCTCGGTCTCATCTACGACATTGCAGTCGACAAGCAGGGCCTGGCCGTCATCCAGATGACCCTGACCGCGCCCGGCTGTCCGGCGGCGGTCACCCTGCCGGCCGAAGTGCAGGGCAAGGTCAAGGGGGTCGACGGCGTCAGCGACGCCCGCGTCGACCTGGTCTGGGAGCCGCCGTGGGACAAGGACCGGATGTCCGACGCGGCGAAGCTGCAGCTAGGGATCTTCGACTGAACCGCCTGGGGCTGCCGCGCTTCTTCGTCGCCAGCCCCGGGGGTTTCTGCGGTCGCGGACCAGGTACCGGCAGGCCCCTTCGATGACGTCGGTGGCGATGGGATGGCCGCCGCGATATGGCGGCGTTCCACCATTGGACTGCGGGTCGTCCAATTGCCATTTGGAGGGTAGTATCCGCGCACGACTGGAACTACCCGGAAGGTAGTAAGCTCGGCGCGCAGAGGTAGTGGCCTTATGCGTCACCAGTAAGGAAAACTACCTGTTCTCGTTTCTCCCCTTCCTTGCGTGCCGCGGTTCATTCTTGAGACAATTCCGCTTCGTTGTTCATGCCGCGATTGGCGCATTCCTTCTTGTCCTCTACTCATGCGTTGCCGCTGCTGGCGGTGGCGGCCTTCGTGCTCCCGTGGGCGATGGACGACGCCGCGGCGCAGATGGGGAGCGTGGCGGCCGACCGGACCGCCCTGGAGGCGCTGTACGACGCGACGGACGGCGTGAACTGGACGGACGGCACGAACTGGAAGAGCGCCGAGCCTCTGTCGGCGTGGTACGGCGTGACGGTGGACGGCGACGGCCGCGTCACGGAGCTGGACCTCTCGGACAACGGCCTGAACGGGACCATCCCCGCCGCGATCGGCGACGTGGGCAATCTCGAGCGACTGAACCTGCGAGGCAACCGCCTGAGCGGCGCGCTGCCGGCCGCGCTGGCGGATCCGGCGAACCTCGAAGCGCTGCTGCTCGACCGGAACTGGGCCTTGGAGGGGATGCTTCCCGCCGGGCTCGGTGCGCTGGCGGATCTCGCGGAGGTGGCGATTCAGGACACCGAGCTGTGCGCGCCGAGAGATGCCGCCTTCCAGGCGTGGCTGGAGACTATCTCCTTCAGCGGGCTGACCTGTCCGCCGGCCGGGCAGTCGGTGGTCGACGTGGCGGTGTTCTACACGCCGGCCGTCCGGGAAGACGCCGGGGGGACCGATCCGGCCGAGGCGCTGATCGATCTCATGGCCGCGGAAGCCAACCAGGCCTTCCTCGACAGCGGCGCGAGAGTGCGCGTCGCGCTCGTAGCGGTCGAGGAAGTGAGCTACAGAGAGAGGTTTCTCAGCGCCGATCTCCGCCATCTCTTCTTCAGGGACGACGGCTACCTGGACGGGGTGCACGCCGTACGCGACCGGGTCGGCGCGGACATCGTCGTGCTCGTCACCCTGACACGTGGTGGCATCGCATTCGCCATGCGGGAAGTGTCGACCGATTTCGAGGACCGGGCCCTCGCCGTCGTCGGGGCCGACTCTAGCCCGGGCGTCTTCGCGCACGAGCTGGGACACGTCATGGGTCTTCTCCATGACCGCTACGAGGAGTGCGGCAAGACCTGCGACAGCCCGGCGTTGCCGTACGGCTACGGCTATGTGAACCAGCGGGGGTTCGAGCCGGGCGCCCCGACTTCTGCGAGATGGAGGACGGTCATGTCGCTCAACGGGCAGTGCGAAGAGGAGAACGTGGACTGTGTGAGCCTGCTTCGTTTCTCCAATCCGGGCCAGACCCACGGCGGCGACCCCCTGGGCGCCCCCGGCTTCGCGCCGTCGGCTGAGGTGACGGGCCCTTCCAATGCCGTCCGGGCGCTGAACCGGGCGCGCGACGTCGTGTCGAGGTTCAGGAGCTCCGATGTCACGGTGTCCTTCGAGGTGGGGAACGACACGGCGACCGAGGGCGGCGCCGCCGCCGCCGTGACGGTGCGCCTGAGCGCGGCGCCGCAGCGCCCGCTCTCCATCCCGCTGGTGTCGAGGGGAGCCGGCGGGGGCACCGCGCTCGACTACGACGCGCCGCGGAGCGTGGACTTCGCCGCCGACGCGGCTGCGCACACCTTCGGCGTCACCGCGGTCGACGACGCGGCCGACGACGACGGCGAGACGGTCACGTTCGGGTTCGGGGCGCTGCCGCCGGGGGTCAGGGCAGGCAGCCCGGCCACGGCCACCGTCACGCTCGCGGACGACGACGCGGCGGTGACCACCGCGCCGCGCGTCCTGATGGTCGCGCTTATGTCCGATCCGGGGGCGGGGTATGCGGCAGGCGAGGTGATCGAGGTCGGCGTGCGGTTCGACAAGCCGGTGACCGTGACGGGGACGCCGCAGCTCGCGTTGACGGTCGGGGACACTGCACGGGAGACCGTGTATGCGGGCGCGGCGGGCGAGGTGCTGGCGTTCGCCTACACGGTGGCGGCGGGCGAGAGCGACGCCGGCGGAGTGAGCGTCGGCGCCGACAGTCTGTCGCCGGGCGGCGCCACGATCGAGGACCGTGACGGCCGGGCCGCGGTGCCGACTCACGACGGGGTGGCTGACGACCCGGCCCATCGGGTCGACGGCGTCATGCCGGTCCTGCAGGACGCGGAGGTGGACCGCGAGGTGCTGGCACTGACCTACGACGAAGCCCTCGACGAGACGTCGGCGCCGGAATTGGAGGCGTTCAGGGTAACGGTCGGCGCCGAGGAGCGCCTGGTGCTCCGCGCGGCGGTCAGCGGGAGCGCCGTGCGGATACACGTGCACCCACCGGTCGTGCACGGCGACACGAACGTCGCGGTGAGCTACACGCCGGGATCGCGGCCGATCCGGGATGCGGCCGGCAATCCCGCGGCGTCGCTCTCGTCGCGGGCGGTGACGAATGCCTCGGCGTTGCCACCCTACGATACGGACGTCGATGGATTGATTGAAATCGAGACCCTCGCGCAGCTCGCCGCGGTCCGGCACGACCCGGACGGCAACGGCGTCCCCGGCAGTGCCGGAGCGGCAGCCTACGGGCTGGCGTTCCCCGCTTCGGATGGACGGGTTCTCTGCGGCGCCGATTGCATCGGGTACGAGCTGAGCGAAAGCCTGGACTTCGACACGGACGGGGACGGCCGGGTCGATGCGGACGACGGCTACTGGAACGGCGGCGCCGGTTGGCTGCCTGTCGGTTCGGCGGACGAACCGTTCGAGGCAACGTTCGAGGGCAATGGACATGCCATCCGCCACCTGTTCATCCGCCGGTCGGACAGGGCCGGTTTGTTCGGCACGACTCTTGATGCCTCGCTCCGCAACGTCGGCCTGGTCGACGTCGACGTGACAGGGACGGTCTACGTCGGCGGTCTGGTGGGGTACAGCCTCTCGAGCGACATCACGGCCAGCTACGCGGCCGGCTCCGTGTCCGGCGACAACCGGGTCGGCGGCCTGGTCGGGGCAAATGCCGGTGACATCACGGCCAGCTACGCGACCGGCTCCGTGTCCGGCACGCGCAGGGTCGGTGGGCTGGCCGGAAGCAGCAGCGGCGGCGCGATCACGGCCAGCTACGCCACCGGACCGGTGACGGGCCGTACGGGGGAGGTCGGTGGGCTGGTTGGCAGCCACTACGGTCCGTCCGGCACGATCACGGCCAGCTACGCCACCGGACCGGTGTCGAACGATTCGGGGGAGGTCGGCGGTCTGGTCGGCGGGCTGGCCGGAAACGACGGCAACGACCCGATCACCGACAGCTACTGGGATACGCGCACCTCGGGCTGGAGCGGTGGGTCCAACGGGACCGGCCGGACTACCGGGCAATTGCAGGCTCCCACGGGCTACAGCGGCATTTATGCGGACTGGAACGTGGACCTGGACGGCGACGGTGCCGGCGACTCCCCCTGGGACTTCGGAACGAATGCGCAGTATCCCGTGCTGAGGGTGGACTTCGACGGCCGTGGCTCGGCGACGTGGCAGGGGTTCGGCCGCCAGCTCAGGGAGGGCCCGCGTCTGACGGCGACGGCCCTGTCGGGGCGGGCGGCTCTGACCTGGACCGCGGTGGACACGAGCCACTGGAGCCCGGAGCCCGAGGTCACCTACACCGCGACCCGCGCCGGCGGCGGGACGGTCACCGTGGTCGGCGAGGGGCTCACCGGGACGAGCGTCACCGATACGGGCCTGACCGCCGGCGGCAGCTTCACGTACCGGGTGTCGGCGACGGCCGGCGGCGGCCTGGCGACGCACAGCGCGCCGCAGTCGGTGACCGTGGTCGGCAACCGGCCGCCGATGGCGGTGGGGACGCTGCCTGCGCTGTCGCTGGAGACGGCGGTGGGCGCGGTGACGGTTGAGGTGTCGGGTGCGTTCTCGGACCCGGACGGGGATGCGTTGACCTACGGGGCGTCGTCGTCGGCGGTGACGGTGGCGGTGGTGTCGGTGTCGGGCTCGAGTGTGACGGTGACGCCGCTGACGCGGGGCTTCTCGACGGTGACCGTGACGGCGACCGACGTGGACGGCTCGAACACGCCGGGGACGCAGCGGTTCGGCGTGAGCGTGGACGGCGGCGGCGGCGGTGTTGGTGGTGGCGGCGGCGGAGGCGGCGGTGCCGGCAACCGGGGCCCGGAGGCGGTGGGGACGCTCGAAGACCGGCTGCTGGAGGTGGGCGAGGTGCTGCGGCTGGACTTGTCGGCCGCGTTCCTGGATCGGGACGGCGACGCGCTGACGTATGGGGCCGGATCGTCGGCGCCTGAGGTGGCCGCGGTGTCGGTGGCGGGCGGCGTGGTGACAGTGACGGCGTCGTCGGCCGGGGAGGCGGAAGTGACGCTGACGGCGACCGACGCGGCGGGGTCGAACCGGGCGGCGGGGCATGCGTTCGTCGTGACGGTGGTCCACGACGCCGACGGCGACGGGCTGCTCGGCGTTCACACGGCGGCGCAGCTCGACGCGGTGCGCCACGACCTGGACGGTGACGGTGCGCCGACGGCGGCGGGGGCGGCGCGCTATGGGGCGGCGTTCGGGCTGGCGTCCGGCGAGACGCGGACGTGCGCGGCGGCGGGCGGGTGCGCCGGCTACGAGCTGGGGTCGGACGTGGACCTGGACACGAACGGCAGCGGCGGTCCGGACGCGGGGGACGCCTACTGGTACGGCGGTGCGGGGTGGCTGCCGCTGGGTTCGGCGGCGGCGCCGTTCGCGGCCACGTTCGAGGGCAACGGGCGGGTCGTCCGCCACCTGTTCATCGATGGGGGCGACGGAGTCGGGTTGTTCGGGGCGACGGCTCCGGCGAGCGTCGTCCGTCACGTGGGGGTGGTCGCGGCGCGGGTGTCGGGGGCGAACGCGGTCGGTGCGCTGGTGGGCCTCAATGGCGGCGTGGTGACGGGGAGCTATGCGACGGGGCGGGTGTCGGGGGCCGAGGCGGCGGGCGGCCTGGTGGGGTCAATCCGGGGTCCGTCGCCGCCAGCTACGCGACGGCGCGGGTGTCGGGAGAGACGTGGGTGGGCGGCCTGGTGGGCCTCAACGACGGCCGTCTTGCGGCCGGCTACGCGACGGGCCGGGTGACCGGGACGCGCCGGGTAGGCGGCCTGGTCGGCTACAACCGGGGCGCGCTGGAGGCGGCCTACGCCACCGGGCCCGTGTCGGGCGCTCTGGAGGTGGGCGGTCTTGCCGGAACCAGCGAGCCGCCCGGGACGGTGACGGCGAGCTATTGGGACACGGACACGTCGGGCCGCGCCGCGTCGCCGACGGGCGGCACGGCCGGTTCAGCCGGTCAGGGCAGGCCGTCGACGGCTCTGCAGGCGCCGATGGACTACGCCGGCCCGTATGCCGGCTGGAGCGTGGACCTGGACAGCGACGGGACTGCGGACGCCCCGTGGCATTTCGGCACGGACGCGCAGTATCCGGCGCTGTCGCTGGATGCGGACGGCGACGGTCGTGCAACCTGGCAGGAGATGGGGCGTCAACTGCGTGCCGGTCCGGCGCTTGCCGCGGCGCCGGCGGCCGACTCGGCGCAGGTCGTTCTGACGTGGACGGCGGCCGGGGCCGGCGCCTGGTCACCGTCGCCGGCGGTGACCTACACCATCTACCGCGCGGCGGGCGATACGATGGAGACGGTCGCTTCAGGCGTACGCGGCCTGCGGTACAGGGGCGGTGGCGTGGAGCCGGGCGGCGCCTCTATACGTACCAGGTAGCGGCGGCGGTCGACGGCGGCGAGTCTGTGCGGAGCGGGCTCACGCCGGTGGAGCTCCCTTGCGCGTACACGGTGACGCCGCTGCGCCGGGACGTGCTGTGGCCGGCCGGCACGGGCGACGTGGCGGTGGCGACGGGTCCCACGTGCGCGTGGACGGCGGCGAGCGAGTCGGCATTCCTGGCGGTGACGGCGGGGGCCGCCGGCACGGGACCAGGGACGGTGGCCTACGCGGTGGCGGCGAACGCGGGCAACCCGCGGACGGGTTCCGTGCTGGTCGCGGGGCGGCGGGTGACGGTGTTCCAGGCGTCGGCGACGCAGTTCACCGACCATCCGATCGAGCGCGGTGTGACGCCGGTCAGGGCCATTCACTTCGTGGAGCTGCGGGCGCGCATCGATGCGCTGCGCGCGGGCGCGGGCCTGTCCGCGTTCGCGTGGACGGACCCCGCTCCGATCCCCGGCGTGACGCCGGTGAAGGTCGTGCACCTGTCGGAGCTGCGAACGGCGCTGGCCGAGGCGTACGTCGCCGGGGAGCGCCCCGCGCCCGCCTGGACGGACGCGGCGATTGCGGGCGGTGACACCGGGATCCGGGCGGCGCACCTGATGGAGCTGCGGGCGGCCGTCGCGTTGCTGCGGTAAGAACTGCTGGAGGAACGTGACATGTCGACCATGAGCCTACGGTGCAGCGCGGCGGTTGCCGTGCTGCTGCTCGCGGAGCTCTTCGCTCCAGCGGTCGAGGGGCAGGGGCGCGAACTCTTCGGAGCGGTCGAGCCTGCGGCGGCGCGGGCCGCGGAGGTGGAGACCCTGTCCCCGGCGTCCGGGGCGCTCGCCGACGACATCACCCTGCGCAGTCGCGTCGTGACGATGGACCTGGGGATGCTGGCCGGCGCCCGGGCGTCGGCGGCGGCGGGGACGACGGCTCCTGCGACCCTGATGTTGAACCTGTTCGACGACTTGGTGCTCACGGGGATCGTCGACCGCACGGAGCCGACCTTTTCCGGTGGCTACGCGGTTTCGGGTCGAATCGCCGGCGAGCCGTTCGGGACCATGACGGTGGTGGTCAACGGAGAGACGGTGGCCGGCACGGTGCGGACGTCGGGGGGGACCTATCGGATCCGGTCGGCGGGCGAGCGACTGTACGCCATCAGCGAGATCGACCTGTCGAGGTTCCCGATGGAAGACGACGTGCTGCCGCCTCCGGATGCCGATCCGGGGTCCGCGAGACCGAGATAGACGGGTCGCCGGTGGCGGCGCGGCAGCGGGTGACGGTGTTCCAGGCGCCGCCGGCGGTTCGCGGATCTGCCGATCGAGACGGGAGTGACGCCGGTGCGGGCGATCCCCGGTCGTCTCGTTCCGTCATACTGGTAGTCAGACTGCCAGCATGGCCATCGCCATCGAGACCGACTACGAGATCGGCCGGGACAACATTCGGTTTCTCGGCCTCGACGTCCACAATCCGGTCTTCGCCGTCTCCAGCCTCACGATTATCGCGTTCGTGACCGGCGTGCTGGCGTTCCGGGACGTCGCCGCGGGCGTCTTCGACGCGCTGTACGCCTGGCTCACGTCGACGTTCGACTGGGTGTTCATGGGCGCGGGCAACGTTCTGGTCCTGTTCTGCCTGCTGTTGCTGGTGACACCGGTCGGCCGCGTGCGCCTGGGCGGTCCGGACGCCAGGCCCGACTACTCCGGCTGGTCCTGGTTCGCCATGCTGTTCGCTGCCGGCATCGGCATCGGCCTGATGTTCTTCGGCGTGGCGGAGCCGGTCGACCACTTCCGGAATCCGCCGCTCGGGGTCGACGCCGCGGACCAGGCCGCCGCCCACCGTCTCGCCATCGCCTCGGCCATCTATCACTGGGGCGTGCACCCGTGGGCGATGTTCGCGGTCGTCGCGCTCGCACTCGCCTTCGCCGCCTACAACCTGGGGTTGCCGCTGACGCTGCGGTCGGCCTTCTATCCGGTCCTCGGCGAGAGAGTGTGGGGCCGGTTCGGCCATCTCATCGACGTCCTCGCCGTGTTCGCCGCGCTCTTCGGCCTGGCCACCTCGCTCGGCCTGGGCGCCGAGCAGACGGCGGCGGGGTTGGCGCATCTGTTCGGCGTGCCGGACACCGACGCGACCAAGGTGCTGATCATCGCCGGCATCACGTCCATCGCGCTGGCGTCGGTGGTCGCCGGGTTGGACAAGGGCGTCAAGCGCCTGAGCCAGGCCAACCTGCTCCTGGCCCTGCTGCTGCTCGTGTTCGTGCTGGCGATGGGGCCGACCCTCGACCTCTTCGCCGGCTTCGCCGGCAGCATCGGCCACTATCTCGCTGCGATCGGACCGCTCAGCAACTGGGTGGGGCGGGACGACTTCGATTTCCTGCACGGGTGGACCACCTTCTTCTGGGCGTGGTGGCTCTCGTGGTCGCCCTTCGTCGGCATGTTCATCGCGCGCGTCTCGCGCGGCCGCACGGTGCGCCAGCTCGTCGGCTGCATGCTGGTTCTGCCCGTGTCGCTCTCGGCGCTCTGGATGCACGCGTTCGGGGCGACGGCGCTGTCGCACCATCTCGACGGAGGCGATACCGCGGTGGTCGAGGCGGTGCAGGCCGGGCAACCGGAGATGGCCCTGTTCCGGATGCTGGAGGCGCTGCCGCTCTCCGGCGTCACGTCGGCGATCGGCATCGTCCTGATAATCGTCTTCTTCGTGACCTCCTCCGATTCCGGATCGCTCGTCATCGACACCATAACCGCCGGCGGCAAGCTCGATGCGCCGGTCGCCCAGCGCGTCTTCTGGTGCGCGTTCGAAGGCATCGTCGCCATCACCCTGCTGGTCAGCGGCGGGCTGGTGGCGTTGCAGACGGCCTCTCTGCTTACCGGCTTCCCCTTCGCGCTGGTGCTGCTCGGCATGTGCTGGAGCATCTGGAAGGGGCTGCGCGGCGCTACGCCGCCCCGAGCAGACGCTGCCGCATCGGGGCCGAGTGCGTCCTGACGCTCGGCGAGATCGTGGACGGGTATCTGATCCACCTCCGCCATCACCTCGGGCAGTCGCTGCCCGACTTCGGCTCGAAGCCGTAGATTTCTCCAGAGATCCGATTGTCTGATATTCTGAAACTCGGCCAAGTCGGGGCAGTGTGGTATGAGGTCCGTCAGATGAATGAGACACTCGTCGTCTCCAACCGCGGTCAGGTGACCCTGCCGGCCGCTTTGCGCAAGCGCCTCGGGATCAAGGGCGGCGATGTCATGATTCTCGAGGATCGCGGTGATGAGATCGTGCTCAAGCCGGGCGTCGTCGTCGCACTTCAGCTCTATAGCGACGAGCAGGTCGCCCACTGGTGCGCCGAGGACACGCTGTCGGATGCGGAGCGCACGCGCATTCTGGACAAACTGCCGACATCGAAGACGACATGAGGCTGTTCCTGGATGCCAACGTTCTCTTCACCGCCGCGCACAATCCGAGAGGCAAGGCCGCACTGATCATCGAACTGGGCGGTAGCGGGCACTGGGCTGTGTACTCCAGTCGTCTCACCGCGGAGGAAGCGCGCCGCAACATCGCACGGAAGTTTCCACAGTGCCTCCATGTTCTGAGGACAATCCTGCGAGGCGTCCGGCTGGTTGAGCATCGGGTCGATCTCTACTTTCCCGAGGGGCTCGCACGGAAGGACCAGCCCATCTTTCAGGCCGCGCTCGCCTGCGGAGCCACCCATTTGCTGACCGGCGATCTGAAGGACTTCGGCCGCTTCATGAACAGGCCGGAGCAGACGGCAGGCATCTGTATCCAGACTGTGGCCGAGTTTCTCGACCAGATCGGGTAGCCGGAGCCGCTGGTCGTTGACGTCGTTTCACAACAGATGAAACGATCTTCCAGTACATGCAGGGACTGCGCGGAGCGCCAGGGGGTCGTCGACACGTCGGGAACGAGATCCGCGGCCTGCACGAAGGCAACGTCATCCGTTGCCGCCTCCGGCCCGAGGATCTGGCCGGTCTGTCCGACTCTTGAGAAGCGCCTCCGTCACGCTTCGCCGGTCGCCCAGCGCGTCTTGTGGTGCGCGTGCGAGGGTGAAGCGGAATCGTGATGCTGCCGCACCTGGGGGGGTGCCGGCGGGAGCCATTAAATGTTACATTGTGTAACGTGACGTTTCGTAACGCACAGTTGACCGACCTGCAGCAAGCCGTCCTGGAGGTGATCTGGGCTGGCGGCGAGGCCACCGCCGAACAAGTGCGCGAAGGTCTCTTGCCCACGCGCCCGCTCAAGGACTCCAGTGTCCGCACGGTCCTGAGGCGCCTCGAGGCGCGTGGCTACCTGAGCCACCGCGTCGAGGGAAAGACCTTCGTCTACCGGGCCGAGCAGCCGCCGGCGAGCATCGCCGCGTCCGCCGTGCGACGCATCATCGACCGGTTCTGGGCAGGCTCGACGGAGCGGTTTCTCGTCGGAATGGTAGATGAAGAGGTGCTCTCGGTGGAGGACCTCGAACGCCTTGCGCGGCAGGCCAAGGGCAAGGCCGGACGGGAAGGAGCCTCATGAGCGACATGGTGTTGAATGTGCTCTTCGACTCGTCCGTGCGGGTGGCGGTGGTGGCGACGTTTGTTGCAACGGCGCTGGTCCTATTTCGAGTGCGGGACAGCACGACCCGGCACGCGGCCTGGACGATCGTGCTCGTTGCGATGCTGCTCATGCCGGCGCTTTCCCGACTCGTTCCGAACGTCGGGGTGCCCCTTCCGGCAGCCGCACGCGGCATCGTCACCGTGCCGGCAATGCCTTCGCCCACGCCCCGGATCGGCGGGAGTTCGCAGCCGCTCGGGTCCCCGCTGACCGTGCCGGCTCGTCGGACCGCCCTGGCAAATATCTCCGTCGAACCGGCGCCGGCGGAATCGTCGCGACAAGAAGAGCGGTCGTGGGCGGCAGTGGCGCTCGGGGCGTACCTCGCCGGTGCCGTGGTGATGCTGCTGCGATTCGGGGTCGGTCTGTGGGCCGCGCAGTGGCTTGCGCTCGGC
Organism: Vicinamibacterales bacterium; assembly: GCA_963662835.3. Lineage (GTDB taxonomy): Bacteria > Acidobacteriota > Vicinamibacteria > Vicinamibacterales > UBA8438 > WTFV01. The sequence goes on along the minus strand of CAXXVU020000002.1, from coordinate 930,019 downwards.
GGACGGCCGGTCGGCGCGTCAACGGACCGCAGGCTCCGCGCCGTTCCCGTTGCGATCCGCGAGTCCTGCCGCGTCACGGTGCCGGTTACGGTCGGCTTCTTCAAGACGACCATCGTGCTGCCGTCCGGTTGGAGACGGTGGTCCGATTCCACGCTCCTGGCAGTGCTCGCCCATGAGGAGGCGCATGCCGCGAGGCGTGACCCTCTCGTCGCGGGGCTGGCCTCTCTCAATCTCTGCCTTTCCTGGTTTCATCCGCTTGCCTGGTGGCTCCGGCGCACGCTGGTTCTGACGGCGGAGCAGGTATGCGACGAAGCGGCCCTGCGCACGGTGGGCGCACCGCGGGCCTACATCGACGTACTCAGGTCGATGGCGCTCGCCGTCCGCAAACGCGGCGGTCGCTATCTGTGGGAGGGTGTCGGCATCAACGGGAGTCCGTTGCTCGCTCGGCGAATCGCGCACATCCGACGTATCGGGCGGAGGCGGGCCGCGTCGCCTTCCTCCCGGTTCGCCATGGTGGCCTGCTGCTGCCTGATCGCAATCGCCGTCGCAACATGTCGTCCTGTCGACGAGCTGGCGGAAGGAACGCGACCGGAGACCGAACCGCTCATCGAACGGACGTCCGCAAGCTGGCCCGTGGATTCGCTCATCGATCTGTATCCCGACACCGAAGTTGCGGTCGCGCAGCGTGACCGGCCCCGCGCCGAAGAGATCCTCCTGCAACGCCGCACGGAAGACCCGACCGGCCCGTGGTCCGCGCGACTGGGCCGGTTCTACGCCGCCAGCATCGTCGGCTACTACGTGCGGATCACCGACGAGGGTCCACTGCGGGAGATGACCGACCTGGATCCGGACAGCTCCTTCGCCGCACATGCGCGCACCCGTTTGGCCGAGTCGAGCGATCCCGTCCTGCTGGCTGCCGCCGGCGAGTACATGCTTCACGCGCCGCGGTTCCGCCCCGGCTACTCCTCGCAGGATGACGTTCTGGCGAAGGACTGTCTCGAACGCGCTGCCCGGCTGGATGCGGCGTCGGTACGTACCCGGACGATGCTCGCGGCGGTCGTGTCGAGGGAGCGCTGGCTCGCCACTTTGGCACTGCTTCGCGGAGTGGGTCCGGTGGCCCAGTACGAGGCACTGGCTGCGTTGCCCGCGGCGGAGCGCTTCGAAACGATGGCTCAGGCGGCGGTCGATGCGCTGGTTGCAGTCCGCGGCGCCGCGAGGACGAACGATCGCAACATGGCCCGGTATGTCGAGGTGAAGGCGGACAATGCCAGGCGCTTTGCGCAGGAAGTGCTCGCCCTTTCGCCGAGCCTCCCGGATATGTCCGACGCCGGGCTGTTCGTCTACCGGGCGCACATGACGCTCGCCTCGCTGGAGATGCTGGACGGAGACACCGACGGAGCGGTCGAGTCGCTACGGCAGGCGTCCCTGGCGCCTTCCGCTGAGGGGCTGGCCTATGGCCGAGGAGTAGCCGCGTGGAGGGTCGTGCGCCAACTGGTGGAAGCCGGGGAGCAGGCCGCCGTCGTTGACTTCCTCCGTGCCATGGCCGAGAAGAGCGCCGTGGATCGTGATCTGCTGCTGGCTGCCGCCGAGGATGTGAGCAGCGGACAGCCTCCCGCTCGGCTCTTCGAGAGAGTCTGATCGCTTCGCTCGTCACCACCACCACGAGACACCGACGCCGAAACGGACCGACGCTGCGTCGAGGTCGGGCAGGGTGCCCGGGTGTCCGCTCGTCCCGCCCGTCGGGATGTTGTCCACGGGAACATCCTGGAACCTGCCCTTGCCCGCCTTGATGTTCACATCGAGGGCCCACGCCTCGGACAGGTAGACGGCGAGTCCGCCGCCCACGCTGAGGGCCGGCCTGCTCGTGAAGTCGGTACTCGTCCATTCGCCGTTCTCGAGGACGTCGGTCACCAGCCAGAGGGTCAGCGCCAGATCGCCATAGGGGATCCACCGGCGGCGGCCAGCGGCCAGGTGCAGCCGCGTACCGAGGTCGACATGGCCGAGCTTCACCTTGTCGAATGCCTCGATCCCGCGGCTGTCGAGGGTCCCGTACCCCATGCCGAGGTACGGGGTGACGATCCGGTTGAGGCCATGGCCGATCCGGACGCCGACGAGTACTGCTCCGTCGCCCGGATCGCTTCCGAAGGAGACGGTCGTCGCTCCGGAATCCAGACCCAGTGTCCACCCTTGCGTCCTGGCCGTCTGCGCGCTCCCCTCGACAGCGCACCCGAGGCAGAACAGGACCGCCGACAGGATGCGGACGAATCGCGAGCAGTTCCGCAACAACATGCTCACCTTCCCTCCTGCCGGCTGTCGCAGCCGTCTCGCGCGCCGGCGCCCGTCCCGACCAGGAGCACGAACGATGCCATTTCGTGGATGGTCTGCAAGTGCGCGGGCTGCAGACCGTCAGGTCGACGAGAAGATGATGGGCACGCCGCACTCGCCGGCCGGGCAGGACATTTCATGTCATTCCATGCGCACAGTATGTACGGTGCTGTGGACCGCGACACGCGCCGATTGACGCGCCTCCGGTCACGACGCTGCCCGCGTCCTCTCCGTCAACCCTGCAAGCACAACCGCGTACGGTGCCGGGCTCGGCCTCCCGGAGCGATGGCATCCCGATTGCGGTAGGGTTTGTCCTCGGCATCTGAGTCGCGCCCGCCATTGGCGGGCTTGAAGGTGCAGACGCGCAGACGCTGTCTCGGGGCGGGAGGCGCGTGCAACGATTGCGGAAGGAGGGATGCGGTGATGCTCAGTCCGGACCTGGTCAGCTTCGTCAAGGAAGGCTTGGGGCGGGGACTCTCGCGCGGCGAGATCGAGGACATTCTCGTCCGCGCGGGCTGGCCGGCGGATCAGGTCCGGCGGTCGCTGGCCGGATTCGCCGACGTCGAGTCTCCGATCCCGGTTCCGCGACCCGCCGTCTCGACGCGGCCGCGCGAGGCCTTCTTGTACGTCCTGATGTTCATGGCGCTGTTCGTCAGCGCCTTCAACCTGGGGGTGGTGCTGTTTGCACTGGTCGATCTGGCTCTGCCCGATCCCGCCGGCGTGCCGCCCGAGGCAATCCGCGCGGCGCTCCGGTTGTCGGTGTCGGCGCTCGTCGTGGCGAGTCCGGTGTTCGCCTATGTCACTCGCGTCGTGCGGCGCGGCGTCGAGGCGCAGCCGAGCGCCCGCACGTCGCGGATCCGCCTGCAGCTCACCTACTTGACGCTCTTCGTCGCCTCCTGTGTGCTGGTGGGCGCGGTCACCGCCCTCCTCTACAGCTTCCTGGGCGGCGAGCTGACGGCGCGATTCGTGCTGAAGGCGTTGACCGTGACCGCGATCGCGGGCGGGGCGTTCGGCTACTACCTCCGCGACCTGCGCGAGGCGGAGCGGGATCCCCGCGACACACCGGCTCCGCGCCGTCGCGACCCCCTTCCCGCGATCTGTGCTGCGACGGTGGCCGTCGCGGTAGTTTCCGGGTTGGTGGCGCTGGGCTCGCCGGCCGGCCAGCGCCGCGAGCGGCTGGACGCGCGCCGCGCCCAGGACCTGCAGGTGATCGCTCGGGCCATAGACCGCTACGAGGCGACGCACGAGCGGCTGCCCGCGACGCTCGACGAGTTGCAGCGCGGCTCCGACATCCAGGTAGCCATCGCGGACCCGGTGACGCTCGACCCGTACGGCTACGAGACAGGGGAGGGAACCGCGTACGAGCTGTGCGCGATCTTCGAGCTGGCTACCGCCACCGCGGAGCGCGAGTTGCGCAGGGGGCGGCGGTTCTCGAGACACGAGGCGGGCCGCCACTGCTTCCGGCTTCGGGCCGAGCGGGACCGCCTCGATCCGGCCGCCTCGAGATGATCAAGGCAGCGCGAACGCCAGCACGGTGTTGCTGGCTATCACCGCGACGTACTGCGTGCCGTTGACCTCGTAGGTTAGTGGGCTGGACCGGATCGTGCGGCCCGCGTCGTAGTGGAAGAGCTGCTCCCCGGTGGCCGCGTGGAACGCGTAGAAGCCGCCGTCCTCGGTGCCCTGGAAGACGAGGTCGCCGGCCGTCGCCACGCTGCCGCTCGAGGCGCCGAAGGTGAGCGCCGGCAGCACCTGCTGCCACACGTCCTCGCCGCTGGCCGGCTCGTAGGCCGTCACCGTCATCGTCGGCGGGTACTCGGGGATGCGGCTGATCTCGGTGAGGTTCCGCTGGTGGCCGCCCCCCTGGCCCAGCTCCAGGCTGTCGCCGAGCGGCCGGACGAGCAGCGACACGCCGGCGTTCTTGCCGGTGATGTAGAGCAGGCCCGTGCGCGGGCTGAACGACGGCGATCCGAAGCTCGATCCGCCGTGCGCCACGATGTAGTGCTCGTCGGTCGAGTAGGGCGTGTACATCTGGCGTGCCTGCGCCTGCAGCTCGGGGTCGCCCAGATCCAGGTAGGTCGCGCAGAACGGGGTCAGCGGGACGCCGCGGGCGTTGTGCGGGATCGGCTGCGTCGGGTAGACGACCTCGCCCGGCACGTTCGTTTCGGTCGGGACCGGGGTCTCGACCATCGGGTTGATCGGCTCGCCGGTGTCGCGGCGCCACATGTACAGCAGACAGTTCTTGCCCGCCGCCGCGATCCCCTTGATGAGCTCGCCGTTGCGGGTGACGTCGAAGAGGACCGGTCCGGTCACGTTGTCCCAGTCCCACAGGTCGTGGTGGATGGTCTGGAAGTACCAGCGCAGCTCGCCGGACTCCAGGTCGAGGGCGACGGTGGAATTGGTGAACAGGTTCGCGCCGGGCCGAGCGGAGCCGTCGTACGGCGGGTTCGGATTGGCGGTGTTGAAGTAGACCAGTCCGAGCTCGATATCGATCGCCGGCTGGGTCCAGACGCCGGCCCCTACCCGCTTGCCCTCGCCCCAGGTCGACTCGGCGATCTCCCAGCCCTCGTCCTGCGGGCGTTGCGGGATGGTGTTGAACACCCACTTGATGGCGCCGGTGGCGGCGTCGGCGGCCACCACGAGTCCCCCGGGGATGTTGCCCTCGGAGATCGCCGAGGCGATGTACAGCGTGTTGTCGTGGTACGCCGGCGAGCTGTTGATGCGGTAGTTGAGCGTCGACGCGTCGAAGCCGGGCGGATAGCTGTCCGGGTACTTGTGGGCCAGGGCCAGGCCGAAGACCGGCAGGACGCCGCCCTTGCCGAAGGTCTCGACGAGCTCGCCCGTCTCGGCGTCCACCGCCGCCAGCTTGTCGCCGTGGTACGAGTAGAGCGTGCCGTTGACGTAGAGCGGGCCGCGCACCGGGCCGCCGCTGACGCCGTCGATCTCCAGCTTCCAGATCTCGGCGCCGGTCACCGCGTTGACGGCGAGCACCGTCGCGCCAGCGTGGAAGTACATCACGCCGTCGACGACCAGCGGCGTGGTCTGGCCGACGTTGAGGCCGGGCGCCGCCACGTACGACCAGCGGCGCTGGAGCCGATCGACGGTCTCGGCGTCGATCTGGTCGAGCTCCGAGAACCGCTGGTTGTAGAGGTCCAGGTTGTGGCTGGCCCAGTTGGTCTGGCCGCTGCCGGTGATCACGGGCGGCGGTCCCGTGCGGGTCGTGCTGCCCTGCTGTCCGGCGTTCGCGCCCGCGTTGCCGATCGCGGCCGCGGCGAATGCCGCCACCGCCAGGCGCACCCATCGGTTCTTCATTGATCGCATCGGTCCGTCTCTCTCCGAAGAACGCATCCGGAGTGACTCAAGTGGATGGCATGGCATCCGGCAACGCTCTATGGACGCAGCTCCCGGCCCAGCCGCTCCAGCCTGCGCGCCCCGGCCAGGATGCCGTGCAGCCCGTAGTTTCCCTCGTGGCAGGCGTACTCGAAGAGCGGCCCGTCGGTACGCCGGAACGGCATCATCACCGTGTAGGGCGCGGTGTAGACCGTCGGGTCGGTCACCGTGTACTCGTAGGCCACCGTGTCGGGATCGATCCGTGTCAGGCGCTCGATCAGGTGCATGTTGGTCGACGACAGGCTGCTGCTCCCGCCGGCGAACCGGGCGGTCTCGATCACGAGGGTCTCGCCCTCCCAGTGTGCGCGGGAGACCCCGCTGCGCTGCGCGAACGGCTGTTTCGCGGTGTCGTCGATGGGGATGATCCGGGCGTTGTGCACCATCTCGTTCAGGATCGCCACGTAGCCGGGCGCCTGGAAGATCATCACGTTGTTGTTGTAGGTGCCCGACGTCATCGGCGGGCCCGCGTTGAAGCCCATGATGCAGCGGTCGAACATGCTGCGGTTCTCGTAGGAGTCGTACATGTGCTCGCGCCGGTATGCCGCCCGCTCCCGGCCGCTGGCGATGGCTTCCGGCGTGCGGGGCGGCCGGCGCCCGTTGGGCGGGTCGACGATCAGCGAGGTCCGCTTGTCGGAGGTCAGCTCGATCCCCCGCTCGTACCAGAACTCGTTGTACGAGAGCACGCCCCCCTCGGACCGCGGCCGGTAGAAGAGCGCGCCCCTCTCCGGATCGAACAGGTCGCGGTTGCGCCGGATGCGCTCGGACGCCTCGAAGGCGGCCGCCTCCTCCGCCGCGAGCGTCTCCACGCCCTCGAACTGCTGCGGCCGCTCCAGCGGCGTCAGCGTCCGGAACGTGAAGATGCCGGAGACGTCCGGCTGCCCGTCCGGCGTGCGCATCGGCATGGTCCGCTCGGCCGTCTGCGCTACTGCGGCCGGTGCGGTCAGCGCGAGGAGGAGGATCAGCGTGCAGAAGGCGGCGAAGGCGTTTCTGTGCATCGTCGGTCTCGTGCCTCGTGTGTATCGAGGAAGGGGCAGGTCCCTGCGGATCGGGTCATGAGAGCCTGGAAAGCTCCGGTTCGGAAGAGCTTACATCACTCTGCCGCCAGCCCGCGGGTCCCGCGCCGAGGTCGACCGGCTGCATCTCGAGTTGACGAAGATCGGCAACACGATCGCGAGCCCGCCGCGAGAGTACCCGGAGTACACGCCACCGGGATACTATGCGCTGTTCTTCAAGGATCTCGAGGGCATCAAGTACGAGATTGTCCACACGCCCCCGCGGTCGGGATGGGCGGTGGCAGTCGAAGGACCGGGGGGGGACGTGGCGCGAGGCAAGCTGGAACAGGCGATCGAGGAGTTGCTCCTGGCGGTCGACCGCCCGGGCGATTTCTGCGCCCACGGCCGGTTGCTGGCGCCCATGCCGGTGCTGGAGGCGAAGGGTGCCGGCGCCCTGTCGTTTCCGGTGCCGGAAGCGCAGATCCAGGCGCTGATCGCGGTCGCGGAACGCGCGCCGTACGGCAAGGGGCCGGCGACGGTGGTCGACCCGAACGTGCGCGACTGCCGGCAGATAGACGCCGCGCGCATTCGTCTGGCGGGAGCGGGGTGGCGTGACACGTTCGGCAGGATCCTGACCGCGGCGGCCGATGGCCTCGGCTGCCCCCCGGACCGGCTGGACGCCCAGCTCTACAAGCTGTTGATCTACGAGCCGGGCGGCTTCTTCGCCTCCCACCGCGACACCGAGAAGGCCGACGGCATGATCGCCACGCTGTCGATATCGCTGCCCGTCGCGGGCGCCGGAGGCGAGATCGTCGTCCGTCACCGCGGACGCGAGCGCACCATCGACATGACCGCCGCCGAGCCGTCCGAGCTGGCGTTCGCTGCGTTCTACGCCGACTGCGAACACGAGGTCAGGCCGGTCACCGAGGGCTGGCGCCTGTCGCTCGTGTTCAGTCTGTGCCTGCGCGCCGGCGACACCGATACGCCCCGCACGGCGCCCGACTACGCGCAGCAGGTCGACCGGCTCGCCAGGCGCCTGGGCGCGTGGCGGCGCGGGTCGGACGGGGTCGAGAAGCTCGCCTGGGTGCTGGAGCACGAATACAGCGAGGCGGGCCTGTCCTTCGACGCGCTGAAGAACCGGGACGCCGCTCTGGCCCGCATTCTGGCGGCGGCCGCCGGGCGAGCCGACTGCGCGCTGCACGCGGCCATTCTGCATCTCGAAGAATGGGGGGCCGCTTCTTATTCGAGCGGCTTCGCGGACTGGGGCTGGGATGGATCGGAAGACGACGAAGACGTGGAGATGGAGGAGGTGGAAGACTATCGCCAGTGGCTGGACGGCTGGGTCGGCCCTGACGGCGATCGTCCGCCGTTCGGAGAGATCGACCTGTCGCCCGAGGAGCGGCTGCCGCGCGGCGCGCTCGATGGTGTCGAGCCGGACGAACAGCATGTCGAGGAAGCTACCGGCAACGCGGGCGCGACCGTCGAGCGCACGTACCGCCGCGCCGCGCTGGTCCTGTGGCCGGAGTCGAGGACGCTCACCGTCGTTGCGGACAACGGCATCGACGGGGCCGTCGCCTGGGTGGCGGAACAGCTCTACCGCTGCGGAGGCGACGCGGACGAGCGTATCCGGGCGCTCACGGCGGGGCTGATCGACATCTGGCCGCCCGGCCGCGACGACTTCGACGAGTCCGATGCGGCGGGCCGCGCGAGCATGCTGCGGCTGCTGTGCGATACGCGCGACGAAGGGAGTGCGGCGCGCTTCCTGCGGGACGTGATCGTGGCCCGCTACGACGGGAGCGAGAACGAAGCGCTGGCCGCCGTGCTGGGCATGCTGGGACCGCCCGGCGGGGAGTACTTCCTGCTCGACATGATTGGCGCGCATCTCCGGCGGCGTCCCGCGGCCGTGCTCGGTCTGCTGTGGCGCCTCGATGAGGCGCACCGCGCGGCTGCCGACTTGGACTGGGACGTCGTCCTTCGGGAAACGGTGCGCGCAGTCCTCGAGGCGCTGCCCGCCGCGCTGCCGCCGGAACCCGAGAAGGACCTCCCGTGGACGGCCTCCCGGCGTCCGACGCGATTCAGCGAGACGGCCGTCTACCACCTGTTCGGGTTGGCCTGGCGGCTGGGGTTGCCGGACGGGGCGGCCGCGGCGGCCGGCGCCGTCGCCGCCGAGCCGCGGATCGTCGCGCCGGAACGCACGCTGCCGGCGGTGCTGGCGAAGCTGCATGCCGAGGCGGGGGCGGCAGGCAGCGCGGCCTTCGCGCGGCTGTGGCGGCACGCGGCCGACGCGCTGCTGGCGCGCAGCGCGGACCCACCGACGCCGCCGGCCGACTGGACCATCGCCGCCAACGACGGCTGCCGCTGCGAGCATTGCGACCGGCTGCGGGACTTCTGCAGGGACCCGGCGGTCCGCACGGCGCGCTTCCCGCTGCGCAAGGACCTGCGCGCGCACCTGCATCAGATCATCGACAACCAGCAACTCGATATCGAGCACGTGACCGAACGCCACGGCCGGCCGTTCACGCTCGTGTGCACCAAGACCCGCGCGAGCCACAAGCGGCGGCTGGCCGAATACGCCGAGGACGTGTCGTGCATGCAGGGGCTGATCGAGGCGGCGCCCGGCGGCGAGCAGGCCGCGGCCTGCGCGCCGGACCTCGCCGCGTTGCGGGCGGCGGTGACCGCTTCGGAGGTCGACGCGGCGGAATAGACTTGCGGACGGCATGCCTCAGCTCGAGCACATCGACGCCATCGAAGGCGCTGTGCTGCACACCCTGGTCGAGCGGCGACGGGGCGACAGGCACACGGTGGACGCGACGCTCGGAGATGATGGCCCGGTTGTTCCTTGACGGTTCGAACGCAGCGGTTCCCAACAGACCGCGGTGCAGGCGCTCAAGCACACCGTGGAAGCGACTCCGGCGCCTGCTGGCCCGCAATCCGTTGCGCACTACCCCACCGTGCCGTCGCCTTTCTACGACGACGTGGCGGCAGTCCGAGAGCGCCTGCCGGGCGACGGCTGCCGGTTCGGCGGACCGGCGGTTGGCATGATGCGTGCTTTGGCTTGCGCGCAGGCGCCCCCGACATGTGAAACGGCGTCGCAGCGTGTGGTAGCTTGGGGAGATTGTGCGCACCGTTGCGACATGTGGCCGCACCGCCTGGAGGCCCCCGCGATGATCCGACCTGCCCCTGCCGCCGTGGAGATCGACTACCCGAGCTCGGACGGCCTGCCGATGGCGGAGAACGACGCCCAGCGCAATGCCATCCTGTACGGCATCAGCGCCCTGACCCGCCACTTCAAGGACCGCCGGGACGTATACGTTTCCGGAGACCTTCTCATCTATTACGAGAAGGGCAATCCGAGGGTGTCGATTGCGCCGGACGTCTTCGTGGTATTCGGCGTGGAGAAGCGCGAGCGCCCGAACTACAAGCTGTGGGAGGAGGGGCGCGCGCCGGCGTTCGTGCTGGAGGTGGCCTCGCCGAGCACCTGGCGGGATGACGTCGAATGGAAGCGGTTGGTGTATGCGCAACTGGGGGTGCGCGAGTACTGGCAGTACGACCCGGCGGGGGAGCATCTACCGGCGCGTTTGCAGGGAGAGCGGCTGACACGGTCGGGATACGTGCGTCAACCGGTGGAGACAGCGCCGGACGGGGCCCTGACGCTGCGCAGCGAAACGTTGGGCCTGGACCTGCGGGCGGTGCCGGGGCGCGAGCTGCGCTTCCGGGATCCGGCCACCGGCCGCGATCTGCGCAGCCACGACGAGGAAGCCACGGCCCGCCTCGGCGCCGAAACGCGCGCGGCAGCCGCCGAGACGCGCGCCGCGGCCGCCGAGGCCCGCGCCGCGGACGCCGAGGCGCGGGTGGCTGCACTGGAAGGGCTCCTGCGCAAGCAGTCCGGTTGACGGCCAGGCTCCTTCGCCGTCCGTTTCCCGGACGACGCGCCCATCGGCGGAACGAGTGCGCAACGCGAGGCGACGGGACCCGTCACGCGCGCGCGATTCCTTGGCGTACACTCGCAGCACGCATGCCGCAGATCGAGCACATCGACGCCATCGAGCGGCGTCTCTGGAGCGCCGCCGACACGCTGCGCGCCAACTCGAAGTACGCCAGCAACGAGTACTTCCTGCCGGTCATGGGTCTCGTGTCCTGCGCCACGCCTACAGCCGCTACCTGGCCGTCAGGGACGAGATCGAGGTGCGCTACTTCTGGCGCCAGGCCCACTGGCTGACCGAGCGCTTCCCCGCCTGCGAGCTGCTCGACGTGGCGGGGCTGGTCAAGCTGGTCGACCACGCCGAAATCGAGGCCAACGACTGGAGTCTCACGCCCGGCCGCTACGTCGGCGTCGCCCCCGAGGAAGAGGAAGAGGACTTCGACTGATTCGCGGGCAGGCGGCGCCGAAGAACGGCGTTCCCGAGGCCGGCAGCGCCGGGGAGCGTCCTTTCCTGCCGCACCGTCGAGCGGCATGCTGCCGCCGGATTATGCGACCGCCTTCGCCGAGATCAAGCGGTGCCGGCGGCGCCAACGTGAACGGCTCCGTCTTCGGGCATCCGTATCCCCGGATCCGTTGAGCCCCGCCTCGCCGGGGCAGAGTTGACGAGGCGTGGCCGGTGTGAAACGCTTGGCCCGGTTAGCTAATCAATGGCGGAGACGGCCCGATGAAGGTGAACATGCACGAGGCGAAGTCGCAGCTCTCGCGGCTCGGGAAGGCGGCCTGGGAAGGCGAGGATGTCGTGATCGCCCGCGCCGGCGAGCCGTATCTGCGCCTGTTGCCGTACCGCGAAAAGAAGGGCAAGCGCAAGCTCGGGGGGTTGGAAGGCCAGATCCGGATTGCTCCGGACTTCGACGAGCCGGACGAGGAGTTGATGGCTCTGATCGAGCAGTCGAACATCTTTCCGGACGAAGAGTAGCGGTGGCGCGCCTGCTGCTGGATACCCACGTGCTGTTGTGGTCGCTCGCTGAACCGTCGAAGCTGAGCACCCGCGCCCGCGAAGCGCTGGAGGACGCCTACAACGACGTCTTCGTAAGCGCGGTCACTGCGTGGGAGATCTCGGTCAAGCGGGCAAAGGGGCGCCTGACCGCCCCCGACAACCTCTCGGAGGTCCTCGAGCAAAGGGGGTTCACGCATCTACCTCTGAACTTCCACCACGCGGAGCAGGCGGGCAGCCTTCCGTTGCATCATCGTGACCCATTCGATCGATTCCTGATCGCTCAGGCGCAGATCGAAGGACTGGTTCTCGTCACCCGCGATGCCCGGATTCCGCTCTACGGCATCCGTACGATGGCGGCGTAGTGAAGCGAAGCGGTTCCGACGTGACCCGATGACCCCCTCTCCCTACACCGAGGACACGCTCGTCCAGCAGACCACCGCCGACTACCTGGAACAGCAGCTCGGCTGGGAATCGGTCATCCTGTTCGACGACTCCTCCGGCGAGACGCGGAAGATCCTGGCCTGCAACCATCAGTTTCTCGGCGTGAATCGCGCCGTGGACGCGGTGCGCGAGAGGCCACGGTGCCGCTCCACTACGACGCCCGCGGCGACACTCAAGCACACCGTGGACGAGGAGTCACTGGCGATCTTCGACCTGCTGAAGAAGCCGGACCTGGACAAGGGCCGTTGTCGAGGTCTTCCGTCGGACGCGCGGAGGCGGCCGGCCTCTCGCGGGACCTGCGTCTGCGCCGCATCAACCGCATCCGCACGATTCAGGGATCGCTCGCCATCGAAGGCAACATTCTCAGCGAGGAGCAGATCTCGACCATTCTCGACGGCAAGCCGGTCGTTGCTCCCTTGCGGGACGTTCAGGAGGCCCGGAACGCCATCCAGGCCTACGATCGATACGAACAGTGGAACCCGGCCAGCGAATCCGATCTCCTCAACGCCCACGAGATCCTCATGAGGGGCCTGCTGGATGCGCCGGGCCGCTATCGCCGCGGCGGTGTGGCCGTGATGGGGCAGGACCGGGTCCATCACGTCGGCCCGCCCGCCGGGCAGGTGCCGCGGCTCATGGCCGACCTTCTCTCGTGGATCGGAAGCACCGCCGACCATCCGCTCGTGACGAGCTCGGTCTTTCACTACGAGTTCGAGTTCATCCATCCCTTCGAGGACGGCAACGGACGCCTGGGCCGGCTCTGGCAGACGCTGATCCTGACCCGCTGGAAGTCCCTGTTCGCCCATGTGCCCGTCGAGAGCCTCGTTCGTGCCCGCCAGGGCGAGTACTACGAGGCCATCCGGTGGAGCTCGGCGGCAGGTGAGGGCACGGCTTTCGTTGCCTTCATGCTGGCAACGATTCTTGCAGCCGTGCGGACCCCCCAGGTTACCCCCCAGGTTACCCCCCAAGTTGCGCGCCTGCTGTCCGTGCTGGATGCCGAGATGTCGCTGCGGGAAGTCCTGCACGCGCTCGGGCTTCGCGACCGCAAGTCGCTGCGGCAGCGATACCTGTTGCCCGCGATGCAGGGCGGATACGTGGAGATGACCCGTCCCGACGCGCCCAACGCCCGAAATCAGATGTACCGCCTTACGCCGCTGGGGCGGCAGGCGCGGCGAGCGGCCTGAACGCGTCGCCTTGGAGAACGACCCGTGACCCGGCGGCTTCAAGACGCGGCGGCAGGCGGTCTCAGAGCGGCTCCACCGTCACGTCGCTGATCGCCACGTGCGAGAGCAACCGCATGCTGTTGACCACGTAGTCGGGCGTCAGCGTATCGACCGGCACCTTCCCGCCGTCGACGGCATAGTTGTCCTGGTCGGAGAAGAGCACGCCGCCGACCCGCTCGAACGACGTCGCCCGCCGGAACCGCAGGCCGTTGTCGAAGTCGTAGCCGAACTGCTCGATGCGGCCGGTCTCCGGATCGAACCAGAAGGTGTAGGCGTCGTCGGCGTCGTTGCTCGTGCCGGGAGTGAAGGACACCTTCATGCGGTGCAGGTCGCGGCCGTTCCAGCGGTCGAGGCCCTGGTCCTCGAAGTGGATGTCGCCGCCCTTCAACGTGTAGGGCAGCAGGGGGAAGAAGACACGGGCGTTGGCGAACGCGGTCGCACGCCGCTCGCCCTCGGCGTCCAGCTCGACCTGTTCGCCGCCGCGCCACTCGGTGACGCCGTCGTTGTTCAGGCGGACGCGGCGCTCGGGCCGGTCGCCCCGGGGCGGGTCGGTCACGATGAACTCGAAATCGCCGCCGCTGCGGGTCGCCTCGATATCGAAACTGCCGGACAGCGACGTGATCGTCATCGTCATCCTGGAGCTCTCGTAGAGCGCGCCGCCGTGATAGGCGATGGACTGCGCCACGATGGCGGGCAGATTCGGGTCGGGCGCGGCGGCTCCCCCGCAGGCTGCCGATACGGTGATGGCGGCGGCGAGCACTCCGGCTACGGCGTAACGTGCGTGCATGGCATCTTCCTTCAGTCTGACCCGTTCATCGGGTCTTCCGGACAGTCTAGCCCGACATTCGGCGCCCGCGGCTCCGATTGCCGCCCAAACGGGGCCTCGCCCGGAGGCTGCGCCACGGGAACGGCGCAGTCTCCGGGCGCGGTGGGCATCGTTCGCCGGTAACGCAGCTCGCGCAGCGAGACGCCGGCGCGCTCCAGGAAGAGACGCGACTCGCCGTCGGCACGCAAGCCCAGCGAGCAGAAGAAGCGCCGCGCTCGCTCGTTCGACTCCAGCTCCCAGAGATTCACGCCGGCAAAGCCTCGCGCCCGGGCGTCCGCCAGCGCCCGCTCGCACAGCAGACGGCCGATGCCGCGACGCCAGTGCGAGGGTCGTACGAACAGCGCCCAGATTTCCCCGATCGCCCCCGCGGCGTGGCTGCCGGGCGCCGAACGCAGTGTGCAGAACCCCACGACCGTGAGGTTGTCGCAAGCCACGAGGGTGGTACTGACCCGGGGTCGCTCGAGGCATCGCCGCCAGCCGGGAATGCGAGGCTCCACCTCCGGCGGGTCCAGAACCGAATGGGCGATTCGACCGGGAATCAAGGGGCGATAGGAAGCCTGCAGGCTGGCGGTGTGCACGGCGGCGATGGCCTCGGCGTCGTCGACGCCGGCGCTCCGGATCGTGATGCTCATGAGCATCCAGGATGTTCAGCGCCGCTGTCGGAGGCGTTCCCGCACTGTTTCCCGCCTCTCCTCCTGGAGCTCCTCGTACGCCGCGAGCTGCGTGTCGGTCAGCACGTCGTCGAGTTCGTCTATCGTCCGCTCCTGCACGCTATCGAGATCTCGACGCAGCCGGCGGGCCTGGAAAAACCCGAGTCGGCCGGCGGATCCCGAATCGTCCCGGAGGTCGAACCCGTATTCGCGGAGCACCTCGAGCCGGGCCTCCAACGCGGCCTGGAGGATCGGTCTGACCTGTTCGGCCTGGGCATCGGTCAGGTTGAGCCGCGTGCGGGTTTCCTGGAGTTGTCGCTGAAGCTGTTCGGTCTGCTCCGCCCCACTTGCCTGCGGTGGAGGTGCCGTCGGTTCCATCTCTGCCGCTATCGCGGTGGAGCAGGCGACCAGCGCGACGAGGACTATCGCCGCGTCGGTTCTGGTACTCATATGCCTCAGCGTACCACGCGGTTTGGAGTGTTGGGCCTCGAATGGTCCTCGCCGCCGGCAACGGACGAACCGATTGCGCCATCGTCCATAATCACCGGGTGCCCGATCGCGTACGCGTCTTCGCTCCGGCCACCGCTTCCAATCTCGGCCCCGGATTCGACGTGCTGGGCCTGGCTCTCGAACGTCCGGGCGACCTCGTGGAGGCCGAGCTCCGCGACGAGCCGGGCGTTGAGATCGTCGAGGTGACCGGCGCCGCCTCGCTCAACACCAATCCGCGGGAGAACGTGGTGGGCATCGCCGCCACTGCCGCGCTCGAACGGCTGCCGAGTGTCGGCCGCGGCGTCCGGCTGTGGCTGCACAAGCAGATGCCGCTCGGCAGCGGCCTCGGCAGCTCGGCCGCCAGCAGCGTGGGCGGCGCCGTCGCGGTCAACGCGCTCTTCGGGGGGGCGCTCTCGTCGGACGACCTGGTCGCCTGCGCCCTGCGCGGCGAGGCCGCGGCGTCCGGAACCGCGCACGCCGACAACGTAGCGCCGAGCGTGCTCGGCGGCATCGTCCTGATCCGCGCGTCCGACCCGCTCGACCTGATCCGGCTGCCGGTGCCCGACGCGCTGCGCGTCGTGCTGGTCCATCCACACGCGCAGGTGCTCACCGCCGAGGCGCGGCGGCTGGTGGCCGAGCGGCGGTTCACCATCGGGCAGGCGGTCGCCAACCTGGGCAACGTCGCGGCGCTGGTCACGGCGCTCCACGGCGGCGACCTCGCCCTGCTGGGCCGCAGCATCCAGGACGCGCTGGTGGAGCCGGTCCGGGCGCCCCTCGTCCCCGGGTTCGCCGAGGTCAAGCAGGCCGCGCTCGACGCCGGCGCCCTGGGCTGCTCGATCTCCGGCTCGGGGCCCAGCCTGCTCGCGTTCGCCGACGCGGACGTCTCGGCTGCCGCCGTGGCCGACGCGATGCAGGCGGCGTTCGCGGCGGCCGGTCTCGCGAGCGATCGTTACGTCGGCCGGGTCAACACCGCCGGCGCCCGCGTACAGGCGTGATCGAATGCCGCTCCCGCGCCGCTGCTCGATTCATCTCGTGCCGGAGAAGCGCTGCCGCAGGAAATTGCACACCTGCTTGAGCGGCTCAATCCCCGCCGCTCTTCGGGTCGTGGTCGGTCCCGGTGGCGCGCCGCACATACAGGGAGCGGCGTGCGCGCAGTCGTTGCGGATGGGGAATTATCAGTATACTCAACAGTATGAGTACCCGCTTGCAGATCGTCATGTCCGAAGCCGAGGTGGCCTCGTTGCGCCAAGTCGCGCGCCGTGCCGGGTTGACCGTGAGCGAATGGGCGCGGCGAGCGCTGCGTGCGGCGAGGGACACTCAGGCTGGTCCGAGCCCGGCCCGCCGGCTGGAGGCGCTCGATCGCGCCCTGCGCTGCAATCATCCAACCAGCGACATCGACGAGATGCTCTCCGACATCGAGCGCGGCCGTGATCTTCGTTGACTCCAACGTGCCGATGTATCTGGTGGGTGCGCCCCACCCGAACCGGGACCGGATCGCAGAGTTTCTGAGGGCACATGCCGCCGTCGACTGCGTCACGAGTGCGGAGGTGTACCAGGAGATCGTGCACCGCTATGTCGCCGTCGATCGCCGCGGCGCCATTGCCGATGCATTTCGGTTGCTCGACGACCTTGTGACCTCGGTGTTTCCGATCGCCCGCGAAGACGTCTCGGTCGCACACACGATCGCCAACGAGCAGCACGCGCTCTCGGCGCGCGACTGCCTTCACTTGGCTGTCATGGAGCGCCGGGGTGTGAAGATGGCGCTGACTTGCGACACGGCGTTCGCGCTCAGGCCCGGGATCGAGTGCGTCCCTTAGTTAGCGGGCCGGCAGATCTCGGGCGGCGTCGGTCGCCGGTGCTGGTTCGGCGTCGCGCCGCGGACGCTGCAGCACCAGGAAGAAGGCCGCCGACATGCCGGCCGCGCCGAACAGCATGCACATCACCATGATCTGGTAGCGCGCCGCGATCAGCGGCGAGATTCCGGACAGGATCTGGCCGGTCATCATCCCCGGCAGCGAGACGAGGCCGACCGCGAACAGCGTGTTGACCTGCGGGATCAGCGCCGAGCGCAGGGCGATGGGGCGTGCATCCGGATAGGGCGCCCCCCGGGCGAGCTCGGCCTCGAGCCGTTCCGCGGACAGGCTGACCGCGTTCATCGAAGCCGCGAACACCATGCCGCCCAGCGGGATGAGCACCGTCGGGTCGTGCCAGGGGTCGGCGGCCAGGACGCCCTGCGTGACGAGGGCCAGCGTCGACAGCCCGCCTGCGCAGATCGCGCCGAGGGCCTGCGGGTAGACCGCCCTGCGGCTGCGGGCCAGCGGCCTGAGAGAAATCCAGCCTGCCGCGGCGAGCATCACCGTCAGCGTGCCGAGGACGACGGCCGGGTGCCCGGTGCCGAAGATGAACGTCAGCACGTAGCCGACCAGGGCGAGCTGCGCCACCATGCGTCCGACGCCGTGGAGCGCGGCGCCGGCGCCGGCCGACCAGCGCTGGAGGATCGCGAGCACCACCAGCGCGGGAAGCAGCGAGAGACTGAGGTTGGAGAGCGGGATGGCGTCCACGGAGCCGGTCATGTTGCCGGGGAGCATACCGCGGGACCGGCGTCCAGGTGCCGGGGGAAGGCCGCCGGTGCCGGCCGGAGCGGCAGGCTTCCCGGTGCCGGCCGGAGCGGCTCGCGTGGCGCCCGCGAGCCGCTCCGGAAGCGGGCCTACTCCGAGGTGGTGGCCGGCTCGGTGTCGGTTGCCGGCGCGGGCGGCGGTTTCGGGGGCGTCGCGGCGGCTGGAATCACCGTCGGTTCCGGCATGATGAACCAGGCCGCCGCGTAGGCGAAGATCCCGAAGATCACGACGCCCGGGAAGATCGAGAGCAGGACCCACAGCACGCGCACCGCCGTGACGTCGACCGCGAAGTACTCCGCAAGGCCGCCGCACACGCCGGCCACGGTGACGTTGCCGGAGGAACGCCGCAGCCGTTTGGCCCCCACGACGGTCGGCTCCGTTCCCGGCTCCGCTTCCGGCACGATGATCCAGGCCACGACGTAGGCGAGCACCCCGAGCAGGATGGTGCCCGGCACGACGGACAGGATGATCCACGCCACCCGGATGAAGACCGGATCGGTGTCGAGGTACCGCGCGATGCCGCCGCAGATGCCGGCGAGCCGGCTGTCGACCCGGGAACGGCGCAGCGGTTTGGGAAAGATCGTGGCTGACACTCCCTGACGCCGGCCGCAGAACAGGCAGAAGGCCGCCTCGTCGGGGATCTCGCGCTGGCATTGCGTGCAGGTCATCTCAACCTCTCTTGCGGTTACGTCACGCCCGCGGGTTGCGGCGGCGCCCGGGGCTCCTCGCCGTCCGTCCGCGGTACAGGGAGATACGCAGCCGTCAGGCGCGGGTTCCCTGGCCCGGGAATCGTCGCCTGCGGCTCCGATCTCCGCGCGGTCAATCCGGTCCGGGCGGAAAGACCGCCGCTCGCCAACCGCGCAGCAGGTGGACGACGCCCACCCGGCCGGTGAGCTCCAGCATCAGGAAGCGGTTGCGGTCGCGCGCCGCGTCGTAGGCGGGCAGATTCCCCAGCGGATCGCTGAGCTGCGCCCCGTCGAAAAGGTGTTCCGGTGCGGAGCGAAGCGTCCCGCCGGCATCGATCTCCACGCGGTACAGGCTCCGTCCACGGCGGAAGAAGAGTGCGTCGCCGGAAGGTTCCCAGACCGGCTCCGTCCCGCCGCTGGGCGTGACCCGGATCGGCGGCGCGTCCGGCGCCCCGTCCGCGGCGCGCAGGTACACCTGGTCGCCGGCGTGGGCGTCGATATCGGAAACGTAGGCGATCCACCGGCCGTCGGGAGAGAACGCCGGGGCCCGCTCGTTGGCGCCGGTCGCAAGCCAGGTGGTCGCCGCGTCAGCCGAGCCGTCGCGCCACGTCCAGATGTCGCGCAGCCGATCCGGCCGCAGCTCGTGGAAGGCGAGCCGCCGTCCGTCGGGCGACCACGATCCCGGCGTGCGCTGATCGCCGCCGAGCAGGGGGCCGGCGACGTCGAGGTCGCGCACGCGCAGGCGGTACAGCCGTTGCAGGCCGGTCCGTGACGAGGCGAAGGTCAGGGTCGCACCGTCCGGTGACCAGAGGGGCGAGTGGTTGTCGCCGGCCTCGGCGGTCAGTTGTCGCCGTCTATTCGTCGCGAGGTCGAGCAGCCAGAGATCCCGGCGCAGGACCGCGGTGACGGCGCCCACGGCAACCCGGCGCCCGTCGGGTGAGATGCGCGGCGTCTGGTGCCGGGCCGCGACACCGTCGAGCGGCTCGGAACGGCCGATCCGGTCGACCCAGGCCAGCCGGTTGTTCCCTCCCGTCGCGGGAGGGGGCGCGAAGAACAGCGTGCCGTCCCGCGCGGCCGCGAAACGTGACCGTCCCAGCCCGCGATTGCCGACGGCGCTGCCCGCGGCGCCCCGGAGCACCGGGCGCGGCGATGGAGCGCCCCGCGTCTCGCCGCCGGAGTCGAGATCGAGGCTGGCCGCGAAGATCTCGCCGCGTCTTGCGAAAACCACGGTCGACGGCTCGACGAACGCGCCGCCCCCATCGGCGAGAAGCAGGGACTGCGTCTCGCCGGTCTGGCGGTCGAGGACGCTCAACCGGGGGTCCCGCCCGCGCCGCCCCGTGGTGAACAGGATCCAGCGCTCGCCGATTGCATGCGGCCAGCCGTGGGCGGTCTCGCCGTTCTCCACGTCGACGGCGGTCAGCGCGACCGGCTCACCGCCTTCCGCCGAAACCTGCCGGAGGCCCGACCGGCCCGGTCCGCCGAAGACGATGCGGCCGCTCGCGTCCCAGGTCCCGCCGGCCGGCAGTCCGGTCAGACGGCGGATGTCGGTCACCCGGCCCTGCATGTCGCCGGGGGCGTCGCGGGCGCCGTCGAGCGACACCGTCCGCAGCCAGCCCTCCGCGAAGAAACCGATCGCCGTGCCGTCGGGTGCGAAGAAGGGCTGCGTCGCGCCCTCCGTCCCGGGTACCTCCTCGGTTTCGAACCGATCCAGCCGGCGCAAGTACAGTCGCGAACGGCCGTTCTCGACGGCGGTGTAGGCAATGCGGCCGGCGTCGCGGGAGACCGCAAGGTCCAGCAGCTCGCGGCCGGGGGGCACGGTGATGGTCAGCGCTTCCCTGGGAGGCGGATCCGGCGGCGGGTCGGGCAGGCGCAACGCCACGAAGCCACCGAGGGACGCGCCGCCCAGGGCGGCCAGCGTCACGAGACCGACAACGGCTGGACGCGGCATCGGACGTCAGGGCTCCCGTCCGCGGTAGCGGGCACGGGCCTGCTCCAGGTCGTCGGCGATCTGCTGCGCGAGCGATGCCGGCGCCGTCACCCGCACGCCGGGCCCGAAGCTCAGGATCCAGCTCCGGAGCGCGCCGTCGTTGCAGACGTTCATCGTGACCGCGACCGATCCGTCCGCGTGCGCCTCGACAGCCTGCGAAGGGTGCCAGATCCGTTCCTGGACGTAGGGAGCCAGCTCGGGTGCGAACTCCAGAGCGACCTGTTCCGGCGTCCCCTGGTGAATGCCGAGCGAGTGGGGGAAGGCGGCGTCCCCGAGCTCCTCCATCGGCTCGAAGGTCTCGTCCAGCGGGCTCAGCCGGCGGATCCGCTCGACCGCGAACGTGCGCACCTGCCCGTACCGCGGCACGAAGGCGAACAGGTACAGCCCGCCCTCGGCGTACACCAGGCGGTACGGGTCTATGCGGTACGACTTCTCGCGCCGGCTGGAGCGCGAGTCGTACCGCATGTCGAGCCGCCGCTGGTGCAACAGGGAGTCGAGCAGCCGGCCGATCGTATCGCGCTGCTGCCGGTAGTCGAGCCGGCGGGCGGGCGGTGCCTTGGCCCGGATCACGTCCGGGAGGCGATCGAGAAACTGCCGCATGCGGGGGCCGAGCGCCGCTTCCAGCTTGGTGAACGCGCTCCGCAGGTCCTCGCCGAACGGCGGGACGGCGAAGCACTCGACGAGGGTCCGGCTGAAGTAGAGCGCCGACAGCTCCGCGAGCGTGAACGCGGTGTCGTCCAGCCGCCTGAACGGGCGGGTGTCCAGTCTCCACCGCTTCGCCACGTCGTCCGCGACGTCGTAGATCGGGAAGCCCGCCTCCTGCAGGGCCTCCAGGTCGCGGCGGATGGTACGGGTCGTCACCCCGGTCGTCTCGGCGAGACGGCGGATGGTGGCGCCGTGCGACGCCTCGAGCTCTCGCAGGATGGCCCACTGACGAATGACTTCGGCGTTGCGCGGCAACCCTGTCCTCCCCGGCGCCGTATCAATCATAAGGGGGCGAAAAAAGTTCGAGGGTATGACCTCCCCTGTCACATGCCCCGACTAGGCTGGTGGTGCGTCGGGACGACCCCCGCATCGCGGTGACGGCGTGAAAGGGCAAGAGGATGGCGCAACATCAGGAAGGGACGCCCGTACAGCTCGACTTGACCTATGATGGCTCATGGTCCGTGGCGGTCAGGCCGCTCGCGAAGCCTCGGTGCCGCCCCGCCCGACTCTGCGTGGTCTGCGGGCGGGTACCGGCGCATCTGACGATCGAGCGCGAGCCGGGACACAAGCCGGCGCGGCTTTGCCTCCGCTGTCACCATGCCGTAGTGCGGCAGCGGCGGATGGCGCGCGCCGGACTCGATCCGGCCGAGCGGGATCGGTCGAACGGCGGCCTGATCGTGCCGCGGGAGAGTGGCCTCTCGGCCGACGCCATGCACCGCCGCTTGTCGAGGTCGCGCCGCCGTGCGCAGAAGGCCGCCCGCGTCGCGCTCGGAGCAGGTTGAGTGCGGTCCGGCCGATAAGGCCTGTCGGAGGAACGCACGTCGTGTGGAGGTGCTCGGATGGTGAATCTGGACCTGTCGGAACACGTCGATCGACGGAAGGGAACGAGGGGACGAACGACACGGTCGGAGACGCTGTGCCGCCGCTGTGGCAAGCGCAAGGCGCTGTGCTCCCGGTACAAGCGGAAACGGCGGGTCAATCTGAAGCGGCACCACGATCTGTGCTCCCGATGCCGGCGCGCGCTGCGCGACGCCACTCGGGATCCCATGGTCTAGCCAGGTTTCCCCCAGTCAGGATGCTGATCGCTTGCCGCCGTCCCCGCGCGTTTCGATCCTGACGGCCCCGTCGGCGGAGACTCGCATCGGAGCCGCTGCCGAAGTGCTTCGGCGCGGCCTCGGTCGCGGGGAAGTGTTGCTCGTCGGCGAAACGCGGGAAGCGGCTGACGATCTCGCGCGCGAGATCACGTCCGACCTCGGCGCGACGTTCGGGCTCCATCGCTTCAGCCTGCGACAGCTCGCTTGGAGCATCGCGACGGTCGACCTCGCCCGCCGCGGACTCGCCCCGGCGAGCGGTCTGGCGGCGGAAGCGGTCGCCACGCACGCCGCATTCGAGGAGCGGAAACGGAAGACGCTCCACTACCTGCAGCCGATCGCGGGATTCCGCTCCTTCGGCCGGACGCTTGCGGCGACCCTTCGCGATCTGCGCCACGCCGAGGTGGACGTCGAGCACGCCCGGGAGCTCGACGGAAGCGGGCCCGACGTGGCGCGGCTCGCCCGGCGCTACGCACAGCTCCTGGACGACGCCGGGCTCGTCGACGATGCGGCGCTCTATCGTGCGGCCGCGCGGGTCGTGCGCGACGGCGGCATGGAAGCCGTGCCGCTCGACGGGCTGCTGGTCCTGCTCGATGTCGTCGTGGTCGATGACGCCACGCTCGACGTCGTGGCGGCGCTGGCCGGGCGCGCGGCCGAGACCCTGGCGACGGTGCCGGCAGGGGACGACCGGACCCTGGCCGCGGTCCGGCGTCTGCCCGGGGCGGCGGAAACCCCCGCGAAGCCGGAGGGGCGGACGTCGAATCCGCTGACCCGCATTCGCCGTTTCCTGTTCGAGACCGAAGATCCGCTGCCGGCCGCCGACGCGGAAGACCCACTGGCATCGACTCTCTTCTCCGCGCCCGGCGAGGGTCGCGAGGCGGTCGAGATAGCCCGCGCCATCGCCGCCGAGGCGGCTCGGGGCGTACCCCTCGACCGGATGGCCGTAATGCTCCGAACGCCCGGCATCTACGCCGGTCTGCTCGAGACCGCGCTTGATCGCGCCGGCATCGGAACGTGGTTCGCCAGGGGGACCCGCGTTCCCGATCCAGCCGGCCGCGCGTTCCTGTCGCTGCTCGCGTGTGCCGCGGAACAGCTCTCGGCCCGGCGCTTCTCGGAGTACCTCTCTCTCGGTCAGGTGCCGCGGCTCGGTACCGACGGTAGGCCGCCGGACGACCGCGCCCGCTGGGTGGCGCCTGACAGCGCTCCCGAGGTGGCGCCGGCGCCGGTGCAGGCGTCGCTCCTCGATCTCCTTGCCGGCGCCGGCGACACGGACGCATCGCGCAAGGAGGAGCCGGCCGACGGCGACGACCAGCCGGTGTTGTGCGGGAGCCTTCGCGCGCCCGGTCGTTGGGAACGGCTGCTGGTCGAGTCGGCGGTCGTAGGGGGCCGGGACCGCCGGGACGGCCGGGATCGCTGGGAGCGGCGCCTGCAGGGGCTGGCGCAGGAGCTGAAGGTCAAGGCGGCGGAGGTCCGGGCCGACGATCCCGAGTCGCCGCGCGTGGCCGGCCTCGAGCGCGATCGGGTCAATCTGGAGCATCTGCGGCGCTTCGCGCTGCCGGTCATCGACCGCCTGGCCGCCCTTCCCGCGGAAGCACTCTGGGGCGAATGGCTCGACCATCTCGAAGAGCTCGCGCCCATGGTGCTGGCCAATCCCGACCGCGTACTGGCGGTGCTGGGCGATCTGCGGCCGATGGAGCAGGTCGGGCCGGCGCCGCTGGCCGACGTCCGGGACGTGCTTCAGGAGCGGCTGACCGAGCTGCGTGCCGAGCCGCCGGCGCGGCGGTTCGGCCGCGTCTTCGTGGGCACTCCCGAGCAGGTACGCGGGAGGCGCTTCGCGGTCGTGTTCGTCCCCGGTCTGGCGGAACGGGTCTTCCCCCAGAAGCAGCGCCAGGATCCGTTGCTCCTCGACGGCCTCCGGGCGGCGCTGAACGCGTCGACGGATGGTGCGCAGCGGCTCGGGCTGCCGGACCGGCACGATCTCGCCAACCGGGAGAAGCTGCTCCTGCGCCTCGTGGTAGGCGCTGCGACCGAGCGCATCCATTTCTCGTATCCCCGGCTGGAGCTGAGCAAGGCCCGGCCGCGAGTGCCGTCGTTCTATGCGCTCGACGTCGAGCGGGCTCGTACGGGCCGTGTGCCGGACTTCCGCGAGGTGCAGCAGCGGGCGGCCCGGCAGGGGGACGCGCGCCTGGCCTGGCCCGCGCCGTCGGATCCGGATCATGCCATCGACGACGCGGAGCACGATCTCGCGGTTCTCGCGGAGCTGTTCGCGCCGGAGCGCCCGAAGGGCGAGGTCGTCGGGCGGGCGCGTTACCTGTTTCGCCTCAACCATGGGCTGCGGCGCGCTCTGGTCGCGCGCTGGGCCCGCGGCAAGCCCGGCTGGTCGAGCCACGACGGACTGTGCCAGTTGGACGATGCAACGAAGTCCATGCTGGCCGGGCACCGGCTGTCGGCCCGGCCGTACTCGCCCTCTTCCCTGCAGCACTTCGCCACCTGTCCGTACAAGTTCCTGCTGGCCTCGGTGCATCGTCTGCGGCCGCGAGAGGAGATCGAGCCGCCGCTCGAGAAGATGGACCCGCTGACCCGCGGCAGCCTGTTCCACCAGGTCCAGGCGGATCTGGTCAGGACGCTCGAGCGACAGGCGAAGCTGCCGGTCACGCCGGCGCGGATTCCCACCGCGGAGGCGGTCATCGACGAGGTCCTGGATCGCGTGGCCGCCGACTATGCCGACCGGCTCGTGCCGGCGATAGAGGGCGTGTGGCGGGACGAGATCGAAGGGATGCGGAGCGATCTCAAGGGCTGGCTGCGCCAAGTCGCGAACGAGGACGGCGAGTGGATTCCGATGCACGCGGAGCTCGGCTTCGGTTTGCCGCCGGGCGACGGGCGCGATCCCCGGAGCGTACCGGAGCCGGTCACGGTGGATGGGCGCTGGTTGTTGCGGGGGGTGGTCGATCTGGTCGAAGCCAGGGCGGGACCGACCGCCCGCGGGGAGCTGCGCGTGACCGATCACAAGACCGGCCGCAACCGTACCAGGGAAGGGATGGTGGTCGGCGGCGGCGAGACGTTGCAGCCGGTCCTCTACGGGCTGGCCATCGAGCAGACCGTGGGCCGGCCCGTCCACGAATCGAGGCTCTCGTTCTGCACGGCGGCAGGCCGCTACGAGCAGCGGGCGGTCACGCTCGACGAGAACGCACGCCGGCGGGGCGCCGAAGTGCTGGAGATCATCGACCGGGCGATCGAGACCGGCTCGCTGCTGCCCGCGCCGCGCGAGGGCGCCTGCCGGTGGTGCGACTTCCGGATCGTCTGCGGACCGTGGGAAGAGCAGCGGACGGCGCGCAAGGACCCGGCGCGACTGGCGGATCTGGCAGCGTTGCGGAGGTTGCCGTGACCTGCCGGGACGTCGCCGCCGGCCGGACACGGTTCGCCGGCGGAAGGAGGCAGGCGCGGTGAGCGGGCCGCCCCTGGCCGACGCGGACGCCCGGAAGCGGATCCGGGAGTCGCTCGGCGAGTCCATCGTCGTCGAGGCCGCCGCCGGCACCGGCAAGACGAGCGAGCTCGTGGCCCGCATCGTCGAGGTTCTTGCCCGCGGAGACGCCGCCGTCGATGGCATCCTGGCCGTCACCTTCACCGAGAAGGCGGCCGGCGAGCTGAAGCTCCGGCTACGCGAGGGACTCGAGCGCGCACGGCAGGCAGGTACCAGCGAGGAGAACGCCGTTCCCGCGGCAGAGGGGGTGGCGCCGGGCGTTGCGCGGATGCAGCATCTCGACCACGCGATCGCGCACCTCGAAGAGGCGCAGGTCAGCACCATCCACGGATTCTGTGCGGATCTGCTGCGCGAGCGGCCGGTGGAGGCGGGCGTCGATCCCCGGTTCGAGGTGCTGGACGAGCCAGCCGCCCAGCGCATTTTCCGCCAGGCGTTCGAGGCATGGCTCCACGGCGCCCTCGACGATCCGCCGCCGGGGGTGCGCCGCGCGCTCCGCCGCCGGCCCACGTTCCCGCGCCTCGAGGAGATCCCGTCCAGCAACGGCGGGCCCACCGAACGGTTGCGCCGCGCCGCCTGGCAGCTCGCGGAGTGGCGCGACTTCACCCGGCCCTGGCGGCGCGAGAGCTTCCCGCGCGAGGCCGTCATCGACCAGGTGGTGGCTCACCTCAACGAGTTCGCCGAGTTGACGGACAAGGCTGCCGACCGCCGCACCGACCGCCTGTTTCTCGCCATGCAACCGGCGCGCGCGCTCGCGCAGACGATCCGGGCCACCGACGCCGTCCGGCCGCGCCGCCGCGACTACGACGGCATCGAGGCGCAGCTCGTCGAACTGGCCGTGAATCGGGATTTCACGAATCCACGGCGGGGCGCCGGGACGCAGTACGCCGGCGGCGTCACCCGCGCTCACGTCCGGGAGCAACACAAGAAGATCGTGGACGTGCTGCAGCGGTTCGCGCAGGTGGCGGACGCGGATCTGGCGGCGTCCCTGCAGGAGGAGCTGCGCGCTCCGATCGAGCGCTACGACCGGTTGAAAGTGGAGGCGGGCCGTCTCGACTTCGTCGATCTTCTGCTCAAGGCGCGGGATCTCATCCGGGACCACCAGGAGGTCCGTCACGACGCGCAACAGCGCTACGCACGCATCTTCGTGGACGAGTTTCAGGACACCGATCCGCTGCAGGCGGAGATTCTGCTGCTGCTGGCGTCGGGCGATCCGGCCGAGCGCGACTGGCGCAAGGTCGTTCCCGGCGCGGGCAAGCTCTTTCTCGTCGGAGACCCCAAGCAGTCCATCTATCGCTTCCGGCGCGCGGACGTGGGGGTCTACCGGCGGGTCACGGACCAGCTCGTGCGCCGCGGCGTGGCGAGCATCGCGCTATCCACCAGCTTCCGTTCCGTGCCGGCGATTCAGCGTCTGGTCAACCGCGCGTTCGCACCGCTGATGGGAGCGCCCGAGGACGCCGCCGGCGGGAGGCAGGAACGGAAACGAGGCGCCGGCGCGCCGCGCCCCGGCTACGTGCCGTTGGCCCCTCATCGTGCGGACGAGGCGTCGCAGCCGGCGGTCGTGGCGCTGCCGGTTCCGAGTCCGTACGGCTACCGGGGACGCATGACCAAGCGGGCCGTCGAGGCGTCCCTCCCGGACGCGGTCGGCGCCTTCGTCGAATGGCTGGTGCGCGAGAGCGGCTGGACCGTGACGGAGCGGAGGGCCGAGTCCGCCGCGGGCGCCGCCGGCAACGAGCGCGTGCCGGTCGATGCACGGCACATTGCCGTCCTGTTCCGGCGCTTCGAGAGCTGGGGCGCCGACGCGACGCGGCCGTACGTGGACGCGCTGGAGGCGCGCGGAATCCGGCATCTGCTGGTCGGCGGCCGATCGTTTCACGACCGCGAAGAGGTGGGAGCGGTGCGCGCGGGTCTGGCCGCCATCGAGTGGCCCGACGACGAGCTGTCCGTCTTCGCGACGCTTCGCGGCCCGCTCTTCGCGGTTGACGACGAGGCGCTCTTCGCGTACCGGCACCGGTTCCGGCGTCTGCATCCGTTCCGCATCCCGACCGAGGTCGCCGCAGGCGAGGCCGACGACACCGACCGCTTCCTGCCGATCACCGACGCCCTGGAACTGCTGAGGCGGCTCCATCGCCGGCGCAACGACGTTCCGATCGCGCGGACCATCGGACAGCTTCTCGAGGAGACGCGGGCGCATGCCGCGTTGGTGATGCAACGGGCCGGCGAGCAGGTGCTCGCCAACGTGCTGCAGATTGGCGAGATGGCCCGCGAGTACGAGGCGCGCGGCGGACTCTCGTTCCGGGGGTTCATCGAGCATCTGCGCGACGAGGCGGCCGAACGCCAGGCGGGCGAGGCGCCGATCCTCGAAGAGGACAGTGCCGGCGTGCGGATCATGACCGTGCACGGGGCCAAGGGGCTGGAGTTCCCGGTGGTCATCCTCGGCGACCCTACGGCGGGGCTCTACCGGACGACGGCCAACCGCTTCATCGACTCGGCGAACGGGCTGTGCGCGCTGCGCCTTGCCGGGTGGTCGCCGCTCGATCTGCTCGACCACCAGCAGGAGGAGGTCGAGCGCGACCGCGAGGAGGGCGTACGGCTGGCCTACGTGGCGGCCACCCGCGCCCGCGATCTGCTGGTCGTGCCGGCGGTGGGCGATGCGCCGCACGCGGACGAGTGGATCGATCCGGACGGCGAGCCGGGCGGAGGTTCCCGGCATCCGCTGCGAGGCGGCTGGGCGAGTCCGCTCTATCCGGCCATCTATCCGGCGCTGCAGGGCCGGCGACGTCCACGCACCGCGCCGGGGTGCCCGCGCTTCGGCCGCGACTCGGTCGTGGATCGATCGGACGGTGACCCCGCCGGCAGCGATACCGTGGCGCCGGGCCTGCACCGGTTCCGGGAAGCGGCCTCCGGCGGGACCGAAGAGGCGGGGGACGCCGGTCAGGCAACGAGCAACGTCGTGCCGTTCCGCAGCCCGTCGAACTCCGGCGCGGAATCGTCCGACGACGCCGAGTACCCGGTCGTCTGGTGGGATCCGCACCGGCTCGCGCTGGGCACCGGAGCGCTGGTCGGCATTCGCCGGCAGGAGTTGCTGTCGAAAGAGGCTCCCGACACGGTGGAGGAGGAGGATCTCGAACGCTTCCGGACGTGGCGCCGGCGGCACGACGCAACCGTCGAGCGGGCCGCCCGCCCGAGCCTCGTGGTGGCTACGGCGACCGAGCGGGCCCGGGCCGGGGCAGGTGAGTCGGCCGCGGGTGGAGAGTCCGCCGGCGGCGGCAACGCGGAGCGTTGCGCCGGAGCATCGGACGGGGGGCGGAACATGGTTACCGTTGTGGAGGTCGAGCGCGCGGCCGACCGGCCGGCCGGGGCGCGCTTCGGGACCATCGTCCACGCCGTGCTCGCGACCGTGCCCTTCGATGCGTCCGACGCCCCGCATGCGCCGGTGGAGGAGGTGGCGAGGCTTCACGGCAGGGTGTTCGGAGCGACCGATGCGGAGGTCGCGGCCGCGGTCGACGTCGTGGCACGCGTTCTGGCGCATCCGCTCCTGGCGCGGGCACGGGCGGCGGCGCGGCGCGGCGACTGCCGCCGGGAAGCGCCGGTCAGCATGCGGGCGGACGACGGCGTTCTCGTCGAGGGGGTGGTCGACGTGGCCTTTCGGGAGGACGGCGTCTGGACCGTCGTCGACTACAAGACGGATCGCGACCTGGAGGAGGCGGGCGGCGCCATCGATGTCTACCGCCGGCAGGTTGCCCTCTACGCCGAGATGATCACTCGCGCCACCGGCGAGCCGGCCCGCGCCGTGCTGATGCAGGTATGAGGCGTGTGACAGAATTGGCGGCGGGAGGAAGCCGGTGAGTCCCAACGCGAAGAAGCGAGCGGCGCGTGGCCGTTCGGCCCGGGTGCCGGGGACGGCCGCGGTCGGCGGCCGGGCCTCGGGGCGGACGCTCCGGTCACTGGTTCTGGCGCTCGGTCTCGCCGTCCTGGCGGCCGGGGGCTGGGCGTTGCTGTCCTCCGGGCCGGGCGAGACGACGGCCGCGCAGCCGGCGACGGTGGTCCAGTCGCTCTCGGTCAGGGTCCACCGGACGTTGCCGCACGACACCGGCGCCTACACCCAGGGGCTGCTCTGGTGGGAGGGCAGGCTCTACGAGAGCACCGGCCAGTACGGCCGCTCGGATCTGCGCCGGCTCGATCCGGAAACCGGCGCGGTCGAGCAGCGGATCGACATCTCGCCCGCCTACTTCGGCGAGGGGCTCGCGCGGGTCGACGATCGCTTGATCATGCTGACGTGGAAGGCGCAGCGGGCGTTCGTCTTCGGCCTCGAGCGCTTCGACGAGCAGCGGACGTTCCGGTACGACGGGGAGGGTTGGGGCCTGTGCAACGATGGCAGCCGCCTCGTCATGAGCAACGGCTCCGACCGCCTGACGTTCCGTGACCTCGATTCGTTCGAGGTGCTCGGGGAGGTCGCCGTCACGCTGCGCGGCTTCCCGCTCACGCAGATCAACGAGCTCGAATGCGTCGGCGACGCGGTCTACGCCAACGTCTACCAGACGGATTACCTGGTCCGCATCGACCCGGAGACCGGACGGGTTACGCACTACATCAATGCGGCGGGACTGCTGACGCGGGAGGAGGCGCGCGGGGTCGACGTGCTCAACGGCATCGCGTTCAACCCCGGCGCCGAGACCTTCTACATCACCGGCAAGCTCTGGCCGAAGATGTTCGAGGTGACGTTCGAGTAGCGCCCGGGAGCTTGCGCCGCAAGGACGGGCAGACTCCCGGGCGGGCCTGGTTGGGCGGCAATCGGACCACCAGGCGACGATTTGTCGGGCTACCGCGGGACGGCCGTGCGGCCGCCCCCTCCGCCGCTGCTGCTGCTCCCGCCGCTGCTGCTCCCGCCGCTGCTGCTGCCGCCACTGCTGCTGCCGCCCCCGCCACTGCTGCTGCCGCCCCCGCCGCGGGAATAGCCGCCGCTGGTCACGCGTCCGCCTGAGCCGCCTCGGCCGCTCGCGGTCCTTCCGCTGCCCGACGCGGCACTGGCTCCGCCGCCGTCCCGGGAAACGGGGTCCCGCTCGCGCACGCGGGTGTAGCCGACGCCGTTGACGGCCCGTGCTCCGACTTCGGCGTCGGCGCCCACGTCGCCGATCAGGCCGCCCGGGCGGCCCCACCCGTTGTAGTAGTACGGGTCGTACCAGTACGCGTTGCGCCAGGTGTTGTATCCGTGCATCCCCAGGTACGAGTAGCCGAACGGCGCCCAGGAGCTGCCGACGGAGGCGGGAATCCAGGGATCGAATCCGCCGCCGCCCCAGCCGACGCCGCCGCCGCCGCCACGGCGGCCGGAGCGGCGTTCGACCACGAAGCGATCCAGGTACGCGAGCGCTACCAGAACGTCGATTACCCTGCCGTCGACTCCGGCGTCGTCGAGGTCGATGAGCGTCGCGCTGTCCAGGGCGAGCCGGGGCTGGGTCTCGGTGAGCAACGCCTCGACCACGGGCGAATCCGCCTTCGCGGCAGCCTCCCGCACGCCCGTCAGGGTGAGCGGGGCAGCGATGGTCTGCCGGGCGTCGCGAATCGCGGCGGGCGTCGCAGGCAGCCGGACGTCGTCGGCCGCCTCGGCGTCGCGCGCCGGGTTGTAACGACGTATCTCGATGTGTCCCCGGTCTCCCACGGACACGCTCTGGATGTCCACCCATGTGGAGCGGTTGGAGAGCAGGCTGATGCCGCTCATGCGGCGCGGCTCGTCGGTTCCGCACCGGATCTCTCCGCGCGTGTAGAGGCGGCGGCCGTCGTCCGACCACTCGCGGCGTTCCCAGCCGCCGCAATCGCCCTCGGTCAGGCTGTGCCGGAGGCCGTCGGCGGCGAGCGTGCGTTCCACGAGGACGTCGCTGTCGGAGCGGGCCGTCAGCCTCGCTCCGCTCCCGTCATCGGCCGGGGTGATGCAGACGACGGTCCGCTCGGGGAACTCCGCCCCGTCTTCGGCCGCCGTGCGTTCTATCTGCTCCTCCCAGAGCTGCCAGCAGCCCATCCAGGGAAGCCAGCGCGCGTCATCCAGATCCGCCGAGGCGGCTGTCGTTGCCTGACTGCCCGCTTCCTGCGCCGCGGCCGGCAGCGCCAGGGCGAGCAGCACGCCGAGAACCACGTACGGAGCCCGCTGCATGTTTCGCATCGTTCCATCCCTCAGCATCCGACGACTGTATCGTCCCGTTCGCCGCACGTTTCTCATAACTATGCGTCAGAACACGAACCGAACGCCAGCGCTGATCCGCAGACCACCGAGATCCAGCGACTCGAAGCGGCTGAAGTCCCCGCCGAGCCCGGCGCTGGCCTCGACGTGGCGTGTCTCCCAGTTGAAGTAGACGTGCCGGGTGATGCGGATGTCCACGCCGGCGAACAGATGGACTGTCGGGCCCCAGCCGTTCGACCCGAAAGCATCCTCGAAGTAGCCGATGTCGTCCACGAACTCCCCGACCTGCTGCAGGTCGTACCGCACGAAGCCCAGCCCTGCCCCCACGTACGGGACGGCGCGGCTCGGGATCCAGGCGTACTGCCCAACCGCCCGGCCCCGCGGCGCCAGCGCAAACACCAGCTCACCCCGGAGATCCGTCTGCGACAGCTCCGTGCGCTGCGTGAACGGCAGGCCGTCCTCGCCGATGAAGTTTCGGAGCTCCGACTCGTTCAGGGACGCGGCGTAGTCGACGGCCACGCGCACGTCCAGCCGCGAGGTGATCCCGAACCCGAAGTCGAAGGCGATCCCCGGCGCGTTGAAGTTCAGAAGTCCGTGGTCCGGGTTCTCGTGGTCGTCGTCCGCGCTCCGTGGCACGAACAGCTCGCCGTTCACGAAGTCGTAGAAGTCGCTGCCGGCGCGCGCCCGATGCAACAGCCCCCGGATGCCGACCGAAATGCGCGGCCGGCCGAACAGGAAGTCGGGTTCGGGGGGCGGAGCCCGGCGCTGGGCGCTGCGCCCGGCGGGCATCGGCACGGCACGTGCCGTCCGCGTCGCGGATGTGGCGCTTCGAAGCCGGAGGTCGGCCGGAACGGCCGGTGCCGGCGCGGTGCCGATCGCCGGAACGATCCCGGTAACCGCTGCCGGCGTCGCGGTCCCGGATGCCGCGGAAGGGGCGGTCTCCAGGTGCGCCGCTCCGTCGGCTGCTGCAGCGTCCGGCCCGGTCGCCGGCTCGCCGTCGGTCGCCCACGCCGCCGCGGGCACCGTCAGCGCGGCGGCAAGTCCCCACGCGAGGGTGCGAGTACAGGTGCGGGTGCGGCGCTGCAAGTGCAGGTTGAGAGCCATCGTTTCCCCATCTTCGCACAATCCGTGCCAGTCTCACCGGCGCATGTCAAGGGTGCAGGGCTGTGCCGGGGCGGTCGTCTCCTGTCCGACAAACCGGACGCTGTCACGCCGCGCGGACATCCCGCGGTTGCGGCGCGGCCAGCCGACGCCGGGGCCGGGTCCTCGGGCTTGCGGCAGACCTCCTCGTCCGGCATCCAAAATCGCATCGGCGGACCGCCGCACTTGCCTGCCGGTGCCGAGCCGCTCTATGCTGCGAAAAACCTCGACCCGAAGGTTTCGGGCCGACTTCCTGGAGCAGCCGATGCGGTCGTCAGGCCTTGCGCGGATCGCTCTCGTGACGTTGGTGCTGTCCGGCGCCGCCCTCGCGGTCCGCCTGGGGGCGCCCTCCGCTCCGGAACCACCGCCGGTCGCTCCGCCGGACCAGGGTGTCATGGCCGAGCAGGTGAGACGCGGCCGGCAGGGGTTCGATCCGCGCGAGATGCTCCGCGGCCGCCGGCGGGGTACGCTGCAGCAGCCGTCCGGCCCCCACGAGTTCTACTTCACCCGTGCCATCTACAGCAGCGGCTGGGGATGGTCGCGGTGGGCGACAGACTACCCCAAGGCGGACCGGCAGTTCATGACCGTCGTCAACCGGCTGATAGACATCGACGGCTCGCCGTACGAGAACGCGGTGCGCCTCGACGATCCGAGGATCCGCGACTTCCCGTTCCTCTACGCCCTCGAGGTGGGCGACATCTCCCTGAGCCAGGCCGAGATCGAGGGCCTGCGCAATTACCTGCTCGCCGGCGGCTTCCTGGTCATCGACGACTTCTGGGGGACGTGGGAGTGGGCCGCCTTCGAGCAGCAGATCCGCCAGGTGTTCCCGGAGCATCCGATCGTGGAGGTGCCGCTCGACCATCCGGTGTTCAACGCCGTCTACCGGATCGACGAAGTCATGCAGGTGCCGGCGATAGGCAACTACTACGGTGGCCGGACGTGGGAACGCGACGGCTACGAGGCGCACGTGCGCGGCATCTTCGACGACAAGGGCCGCCTGATGGTGCTGATCAACTGGAACACGGACCTGGGCGATGCCTGGGAGTGGGCCGAGCGTCCGGAGTACCCGCTGAGGTTCTCCACGTTCGCCGTGGAGATGGGCATCAACTTCATCGTGTACGCGATGAGTCACTGATCGCCACGCCGGACACCGATGCCCGTTGCGGCGTCCGGCGTGGAGGGCGCCGGTTCCCGCTTTTTGGAACAGAGCGACTGTCGAGATGCTGGAATCCCTGTTCGAGTTCCTCTTCAAGTATCGGCCGCTGATCTTCGAGCAGGCGGACTTCGCGTTCCGCTCCCCGTGGACCGGCGGGCTCGCGGTGGCGGCGGCGGTGGCGGCCGGCGTCGTGACGTGGCGCTCCTACGCGCAGGTTCGCGGCACCAGCAGGCCCCTCGACCGGGCCGTGCTCGCCGCCGTGCGCCTGGGCGCGTTCGCGCTGCTCGCCTTCTGCCTGATGCGGCCGGTCCTCGTGCTGTCGTCCGTCGTCCCGCAGCAGAACTTTCTCGGCGTGCTGATCGACGATTCCCGCAGCATGCGGATCGCCGACCGCGACGAGACCCCGCGCCTGCAGTTCGTGCAGGAGCAGCTCGCGACGCCGGAGGGCGATATCCGGGCCGCGCTCAACGAGCGTTTCGCGCTCCGCTTCTTCGGCTTCTCGTCCGAGACGGACCGGCTCGACGTCGTCGACGGGCTCGAGTTCGACGGCACGCGGACCCACCTCGGGCAGGCGCTCGCCCGCGCCCACGACGAGCTGTCGGACGTGCCGCTGTCCGGGCTCGTGGTGGTGAGCGACGGCGCCGACAACGCCGGCGGCGAGCTCGAGGAGTCGCTGCTCCCGATTCAGGCGGCCGGCGTCCCGATCTTCACGGTCGGCCTCGGCCGCGAGTCGTACGAACGGGACATCGAGCTCGGCCGGGTGGAGACCCCGCGCCGCGTGCTGCGGGGCGCGTCTCTCGTCACCGACGTCGTGGTGACCCACCGCGGCTACGCCGGCCGGCCGGTGACCATCCAGGTGGAGGACGAGGGACGCATCGTCGGGTCCGAGAACGTCACGCTGCTGCGCGACGGCGAGCTGCAGACCGTGCGTCTGCGCTTCACCGCGGGCGAGGCGGGACCGCGCCTCTTCACCTTCCGGGTCTCGCCGCAGCAGGGCGAGATGGTGACGCAGAACAACGTCCGCGAGACGCTGATCGCCGTCGACGACCGTCGTGACAAGGTGCTGTACTTCGAGGGCGAGCCCCGCTTCGAGGTCAAGTTCCTGCGGCGCGCGGTCGAGGACGACGAGAACCTGCAGGTCGCCATCCTGCAGCGGACTGCCGAGAACAAGTTCATGCGGTTCAACGTGGACGGGCCGGACGACCTGGCCGGCGGCTTTCCGCGTACCCGCGCCGAGCTGTTCCAGTACCGCGGCCTGGTCCTCGGCAGCATCGAGGCGAACTACTTCACGCCCGACCAGCTTCGCATGATCTCGGACTTCGTCAACCACCGCGGCGGGGGCCTGCTGATGCTCGGCAGCCGCCGCTCGTTCGCCGAGGGCGGCTACGCCGGGACCCCGGTGGCGGACGTGCTGCCGGTGGTGGTCGGCGAGCCGCGGGGCGACGGCGAGGAGACCTTCTTCGTCGAGGTCGCGGTGGAGCCCACCCGCGCGGGGGCCACGCACGCCTCGACGCAGATCGCCGACACCGAGGAGCGTTCGGCCGCCCGCTGGCGGGAGCTGCCGCCGATCACCATCGTCAACCCGGTCACCGAGGTGAAGCCGGGCGCGACGACGCTGCTGACCGGCGCCGACAGCGATCTGGTCGTGCTGGCGTTCCAGCGCTACGGCGCCGGCAAGGCCATGGCGTTCCCGGTGCAGGACTCCTGGACGTGGCAGATGCACGCCGAGATCGCCGTCGACGACATGACCCACGAGACCTACTGGCGGCGGCTGCTCCGCTGGCTGGTCGACGGGGTGCCGGATCAGGTGGTCACCGAGCTGCCGCAGGACCGCGTCCAGCCGGGCGAGCCGGCGACCATACTCGCCTCGGTGGGCGACGCGAACTTCGAGGAACTCAACAACAGCCTCGTGGTGGCGTCGGTGACGCATCCGAACGGCGAGTTCACGGACCTGCCGATGGAATGGACGGCGCAGCGTGACGGCGAGTACCGCGCAACCTTCACGCCGTCGACGGAGGGGTTCTACGAAGTGCGGGTCGAGGCCCTGGCCGGCGACGAGCTGCTCGGCGAGGACGTCACCTACCTGCAGGTGGCCCCGAGCGACGCCGAGTTCCACGACTCGACGATGCGCGCCTCGCTGCTGGAACGGATCGCGGTGGAGACCGGCGGCCGCTTCTATACCGCGGAGACGGCCTCCGCGCTGGCGGACGAGATCCAGTACGTCGGTGGGGGCGTGACGGTGGTCGAGGAGCACGACCTCTGGGACATGCCGATCCTGTTGATGCTGCTGGCCGGTCTCGTGCTCGGCGAGTGGAGCTTCCGCCGGTTCCGGGGGCTGGCATGACAGCCCGTGGCGGACTGTCGAGAGGACTGTTCCTGGCGGCGGCGCTGGCCGCGGCGGCCCCGGCGCATGCGCAGCAGACGCACTTGCTGGTCATCACCGGTCTCGGCGGCGACCCCGTCTACACCGAGCAGTTCCACGCCTGGGCGACGACCCTGGTGACCGCGGCCATCGAGCGTTACGGCCTGCCGGTCGAGAACGTCACCTACCTGGGCGAGAGGACCGACCTCGATCCGGAGACGATCGCGGACCGGTCGACGATGGAGAACGTGACCGCCGCCATTGAGGCGATCGCCGAGGGCGCGGACCCGGCCGACCACGTCGCCATCGTCATCTTCGGGCACGGCAGCTTCACCGACCGCGCCCGCATCAACCTGCCGCGCCGCGACCCGTCTGCGGAGGACTTCGCCCCGCTGCTCGACCGGCTGGGCCGCCGGCGGGTGACGTTCGTGAACACCGCCAGCGCGAGCGGCCCCTTCCTCGAGGCGCTCTCGGGCGAGAACCGGGTCGTGATGACCGCGACGCGGAACGGCCGCGAGTGGAACGCCACTCTTTTCGGAGGCTACTTCGTCGAGGCGTTCGCCGACGGCGAGGGAGAGGCCGACCAGGACCGCAACGAGCGGGTCTCGATGCTCGAGGCGTTCGTCTACGCGCGCCAGCGGGTGGTGGCCGCCTTCGAGTCGGAGGGAACCCTGTTGACCGAGCACGCGCTGCTCGACGACAACGGCGACGGCGTGGGAACGGATGCGCCCGATCCGCTGGCCGGCGACGGCATGGTGGCCCGGACCGCGTTCCTCAGCGCCGGCGAGGATCTCGCGACCGCGCGGATGGCGTTCCCCGACGATCCGGAGCTGCGGCCGCTGTACCTGGAGCGGGCCGGGATCGAGGCGCGGGTGGACGAGCTGCGTGTGCTGCGCGGCGGCGCGGACCAGGAGCAGTACGAATCGGAGCTCGAGCGGCTGCTGATCGAGCTCGCTCTCAAGAGCCGGCAGATCCGGCAGTTGGAGGCGGCGAGGGGAGCGCCGGATCCGCGATGACGAAACGCCGCCGGTTCTCGCGGACGCGGTTGGCCGTTGCGGCAGCCTGCGCGCTGGTGCTCGCCGCCCTGGCCGCGACCGCCGGTATCGCCGGCGCCGACGTCCTGCCGGGCAACGTCGCCTACGACGGCCGGTTCACGTTCGTGCGCCTGCGCTACGACATGAACTGGGGCCTGCGGAGCGGCCTGTTCCGGCGCGACATCAAGTGGGCCCACGACTACCCGCGCGCCGAGCGCAACTTCGGGAGAATCGTCGAGGAGATCAGCGACCTCGACATCTACCTCGCGCCCAATGGGGGCAACGTGC
The DNA here is from genome assembly GCA_963662835.3 of Vicinamibacterales bacterium. Lineage (GTDB taxonomy): Bacteria > Acidobacteriota > Vicinamibacteria > Vicinamibacterales > UBA8438 > WTFV01. The sequence goes on along the minus strand of CAXXVU020000002.1, from coordinate 892,050 downwards.
TCCCGCTCGACGATCCCGAGCTCACCCGCTTTCCCGTGGCCTACATGGCCGAGCCGGGCTTCTGGCAGCCGACCGACGAGGAGATCGAGGGCCTGCGCAACTACCTGCTCAAGGGCGGCTTCGTCATCTTCGACGATTTCACCGGCTGGCACTTTGAGAACTTCACCGCCCAGATGGCGCGCGCACTGCCCGGCATCCGGCCGATCGAGCTCGACATCTCGCACCCGATCTTCCATTCGTTCTTCGAGATCGAGACGCTGGAGATGGCGCCGATGTACGGGCCGCCCCCGACCTTCTGGGGCCTCTTCGAGGACAACGATCCGGCGGGCCGGATGTACGGCATCGCGAACTACGAGAACGACATCGGGGAGTACTGGGAGTACTCCGACACCGGTTGGTACGCGGTCGACGTGACCAACGAGGCGTACAAGTTCGGCGTGAACTACGTGATGTATGCGTTGACGCACTGAAACGAGAACACAAACGGCGGGCGTCTCCATACAGTGCGGGACGGCCGCAGACTCGAGGAGCACTTCGTGGATTCAGATACTCAGGCCACCGAGCCGACCGACGTGGTGGAACCGACCGGCGACGCGGCGGCGACGGAAGCGACGGAAGCGGCCGTGGCGGTGCAGGCGACTGACGACGCAGCGGCACCGACCGAGGGTGCAGCGGAAGATGCGGAGTCGACCGAGGCCGTCGCGCCGGCTGTCGTCGCGGCGCAGCCGACCGAGCTCGAATCCGCCGACGACATCGCGCTGGCCGACAAGATGAAGGCCGGCCGCGAGCAGATCCTATCGGAGCTGCACAAGAAGATCATCGGGCAGGACGAGATCATCGAGCAGGTGCTGCAGACCCTCTTCGTCGGCGGCAACAGCCTGATCGTCGGCGTCCCGGGGCTCGCCAAGACGCTGCTGATCCAGACGATGGCGCAGGTCCTCGACCTGAAGTTCGCCCGGATTCAGTTCACCCCCGACCTGATGCCGTCCGACATCACCGGGACGGACATCATCCAGGACGATCCCGAGACGGGCGGGCGCAAGATGGTGTTCGCGCCGGGCCCGGTGTTCACCAACATCCTGCTGGCGGACGAGATCAACCGCACGCCGCCCAAGACGCAGTCGGCCCTGCTCGAGGCGATGCAGGAGCACCGCGTGACGGTGCAGGGGCGCACCTACGAGCTCGACGAGCCGTTCTTCGTCTTCGCGACGCAGAATCCGATCGAGCTCGAGGGCACCTACCCGCTGCCGGAGGCGCAGCTCGACCGCTTCATGTTCCACATCGTCATCGAGCACCCGCCGGAGCACGAGGAGCTCGAGGTCGTGCGCACGACGACGATCACGAACAACCCCGACTTCAAGCACGCGGTGACCGGGGACGACCTCGTCGCGTTCCAGGAGCTGGTGCGCAAGGTGCCGGTGTCCGAGGCGGTGATGCGCTACACCCTGGAGCTGGTCCGGACGAGCCGGCGGAACGACAAGGACGGTGACGGCCCGGACTTCGTCAAGAAGTGGGTGCAGTACGGCGCGAGCGTGCGCGCGGCGCAGTACCTGGTCCTGGGGAGCAAGGCGCGGGCGCTCACCCAGGGGCGGTATCACGTCAACTTCGACGACATCCACGCCCTCTCGCGGCCGGTGCTGCGGCACCGCGTGCTGCTCAATTTCCACGCCGAGTCCGAGGGCATCACGTCCGACCAGATCGTCGATCAGCTCCTGGAGGCGGTGCCGGTCCCGGCGTCGCAGATGTGACGTGGCGGATCCTCCTCCCTCCACGGCCGGCGCCCGGTTCGTCGATCCGCAGGTCCTTGGGCGCATCGGGAACCTGAAGCTGCTGGCGCGCAACGTCGTCGACGGCTTCATCAACGGGCTCCACAAGGCGCCCTACCTCGGCGTGTCGGTGGACTTCGCCGAGCACCGCGGCTACATGCCGGGCGACGACATCCGGTTCATCGACTGGCGCGTGTTCGCGCGCACGGACCGCTTCTACGTCAAGCAGTTCGAGGCGGATACGAACGCCAACTTCTCCGTGCTGTTCGACATCTCGCGCTCGATGAGCTTCGCCAGCCGCGGGATCTCCAAGCTGGACTACGGGCGCTACCTGGCCGGGTGCCTGACCTACTTCGCCACCACGCAGCGCGACCGGGTCGGCATCGTGACCTTCGACGACGACATCGTGACCCGCGTACCGCCCTCGGCCAAGCACCTCGACGTCGTTCTGCACACGCTCGACCGCATCGAGGCGGGGCGGCCCGGATCGTTCCAGAAGCCGCTCTTCCGCATGACCGAGTTCTTCAAGCGGCGCGGCATCCTGCTGCTCATCTCGGACCTCTACGACGAGCCCGAGACTATCGTCAACCAGTTGAAGCCGCTCAGCTATGGCGGTAACGACCTCATCGTGTTCCACGTGCTCGATCCGGCCGAGGTCGACTTTCCGTACGCCGAGGCGGGCAACTTCCGGGACCTGGAGACCGGCCAGCGGATGCCGGTGGTGCCCGAGAAGCTGCGCGAGCAGTACCGCGCGCTCATCGCCGAGCACATCGAGCGGCTGTCGAAGCTCTGCGCCGAGAACCGGATCGATTACGCGTTCTTCAACACCGCGCAGCCGATGGACCACGGGCTCTTCCGGTTCCTGGCGATGCGCGAGAAGCTGAATCGGGTGCGCTGATGGGATTGCTGGCGCCGTTGTTCCTGCTCGGACTCGCGACCATCGCCGTGCCGGTCATCCTCCACATGATCCAGCGCGAGCGGAAGGACGAGGTGGAGTTCCCCTCGCTGATGTTCCTTCGGAAGGTCCCCTACCGCTCCTTCCGCCGCCAGCGCATCCGGCACTGGTTCCTGCTTCTGCTGCGCTGCGCCGCGCTGCTTCTGCTGCTGTTCGCCTTCGCGCGCCCCTTCATCCGCGCCGCGGCGCTGGCGGCCGTGACCGACGGCGCGCGCGAGGTGGTGGTCCTGCTCGACCGCTCCTACAGCATGAGCTTCGGCGACCGCTGGGAGGAGGCGCAGACGCTGGCGACCGACACCATCGCCGCGCTGGACCCCGGCGACCGGGCGACGGTGATCCTGTTCGACGGCGGGGCCGAGACCGGGCCGCGCTCGACGACAGACCGCGCCAGCCTGCGCGGTCTGGTCGAGAACGCGGAGGTCGGGTCCGGCGTGACGCGCTACGGGCCGGCCCTGAAGCTCGCCGAGGGGATCTTCGAGAGCTCGGACCTGCCGCGCCTCGAGGCGGTGCTGATCAGCGACTTCCAGCGCGCGGGAGTGGAGAGCGCGGTCGGGGTCCGGTTCCCGCAGGGGACGGTGCTGACGCCGGTACCGGTAGGGGAGGACGACGCGATCTCGGCCAACGTCAGCGTGGCCGGGGTGCTCTTCGAGCGCGAGTACTTCTCGGGGCGCGAGCGGATCCAGGTGTCGGCGCGGCTCACCAACCGGGGCGGGGCCGCGATCACCGGCCTCGACGTGGCGCTGGACATGGAGGGCCGCGAGGTCGAGACGCTCACCGCCGACCTGCCGCCGGCCGGCTCGACGACGGTGGATTTCGCGGCGGTGACCCTCGGCGATGCACAGATGTTCGGAGCCGTGCGCATCGCGCCGGATACCCTGCCGGCCGACGATATCTTCCACTTCGTCGTCTCGCCGGGGCAGGTGGTGACCGTGCTGGTCGTCGGCAGCGCGTCCGCGCCGGACGACGCCAACCTCTTCCTGACGCGCGCGCTCGGCATCGGCTCGGAGCCGGCGTTCGACGTGCGTGCGACGACGCTGGAGGGCTTCTCCGCGGCGGACCTCGCGGACCGGCAGGTGGTGGTGCTGAACGACACCCGGCCCCCGGCGGGCGCTGCCGGCGAGGCGCTGGCCGCGTTCGTAGAGGCGGGCGGCGGCCTGCTGGTCGTGGCGGGGGAACGGACCGCGTGGCCGCAGGACGATCCGGGCCTGCTGCCCGGCCGGGTGGCGGCGCCGGCGGACCGCGACGGCCGCGGCGGGTCGCTCGGCTTCGTCGACTACAGCCATCCGGTGTTCGAGGTGTTCAGCGCGCCGCGCAGCGGCGACGTCACGACCGTCCGTTTCTTCCGCTTCCGGCCGGTGGAGGCGACACCGGAGGCGACGGTGGTGGCGCGTTTCGACGACGGCAACCCGGCCCTGATCGAGCGGCGGATCGGCGCCGGCCGGGTGCTGCTCTGGGCATCGACCATCGATACGTTCTGGAATGACTTCGCGAAGAAGCCGGTCTACCTGCCGTTCGTCCACCGGATGGTCGAGCACCTGGCGGACTACGCGCCGCCGACGCCGTGGTTCCTGGCGGGGCAGGTGCTCGATCTGGCCGAGCAGGAGGTATCGCTCGGAGAGGGCGGGACCGCCGCCGCCGAATACGTGGTGATGTCGCCGACGGGGGCACGCCTCCCGGTCGCGGTCGGCGAGCGGGCGGGCTTCCTGGACCTCACCGAGCAGGGTGTCTACGAGGTGCACGACGCCAATGCGGCGGAGGAGCTTCCGCTGCTCCTGGCCGTCAACGTCGACCTGGCCGAGGCGGATCTGTCGGCGGTCGATCCGGAGGAGCTGGCCAGCATGGTCACCGGGCGGGCCGGCGGGGACCGCACGGCCGCAGGAGGGCCGGCGCGCGTGATTCCGGCCGAGGACCTGGAGCGGCGGCAGTCGGTCTGGTGGTACCTGCTGGTCGCGGCGGCGCTGCTCTTCGTGGCCGAGACGCTGGTGTCGAACCGGCTCTCGCGCACGGTGCTGAGCACGGAATAGGCTCTGGCGGGCCGCAGCCGTTGGTGGGTGAACGACGGCATCTCGTGAGCCAGCGTGCTCACGTTCGCGCCTCATGCGGACGATAGGGCGCGACGCTGATGTCTCCTTCACGCCGGCGGGCGGGGCTCGCGGGCTTGGCGTCAGGTGCCGGGCGTGCTAAAAGAGTGTGAACACCTTGAAACACGCGATGCCGAATCGAGGCCGACCCATGCGCGACGAGCCACTGCTGACCGGCGATCGAAACGAAGTCCTCCGTGCCATCCGTCACGTCCGGAACCGCTGGCGCCTGCGGCTGGGCCTGCGGGGCGTGGCCGTCCTCGTGGCGGCGGCGTTCGGGACGCTGCTGGCGTCGTCCTTCGGGCTCGAGCTGTTCAAGTTCGATCCGGGGGCCATCGTCGCGTTCCGCGTCTTCACCTACGTGGCGCTGCTCGCCTTCGGCTGGTGGCTCTTCATTCGGCCGATCTCGCGCCGCGTCTCCGACGAGCGAGTCGCGCTCTACATCGAGGAGCACGCGCCGGAGCTGCAGGCGACCGTGCTGAGCGCGGTCGAGGAGAGCCGCAAGGGCAGGCGTGAGCGCGCGGCGGACCACTCGCCCGAGTTGGTGCGCCGGCTCATCGAGTCGGCGGTGAAGCAGATCCGCGATATCGACATGGGCCGCCGCGTCGAGACGGGTCAGCTCTGGCGCTCGACGGGCCTGCTGGCGGCGGCCGCCGCCGCGGCGGCGCTGCTGTTCACCTTCGGTCCGGCCTACCTGCGGCACGGCATCAGCGCGCTGCTCACCCCGATGGGCAACGTCGAGGCGGCCAGCCCGTACCAGATCGAGGTGCTGCCGGGCGACGCGACGGTGGCGCGCGGCGCCGACCAGGCGATCACGGCCCGCCTCGTCGGCTTCGAGGCGGAGGAGGTCAACCTGCTGATGCAGGGCAGCGGCGACTCGTTCGATCGGCTGCCGCTGATTCCCGTCCTGACCGAGGACGGCGCGATCGAAGCGGGACAGTTCGAGGTGCTGCTGTTCGATCTGCAGGAGCCGGTGGACTACTTCGTGGAATCCATCGGGGTCGAGTCGGCCACCTACCGGCTGGACGTGATCGAGCTGCCGTACGCCGAGCGCATCGAGCTCGAGTACCACTTCCCCGAGTACACCGGGCTGGAGCCGCGGACGGTGGATGACGGCGGCGACATCGCGGTGCTGCAGGGCACCGAGGTGCGGCTGCGCGCCGTCCCGACGATGGGCACGACCGGCGGCCAGCTCGTCTTCGACGACGACGACGACCAGCGGGTAGACCTCGCGCTCGAGGACGACGGCACGTTGACGGCCAGCTTCATGGTCGAGGAAGAAGGCTTCTACCGCGTGGACCTCGTGGCGCCGGCCGGCCAGCTCGTGACCGCGTCGCCGCAGTACACGATCGACGTGCTGACCGATCAGCCGCCTTCCGCGATGTTCATCCGGCCCGGGCGCGACACCACCGCCAGTGCGATCGAGGAGGTCTTCGTCGAGGCGCGCGCCGACGACGATTTCGGACTGCATTCGCTCGACCTCGTCTACTCGGTCAACGGCGGGCCGGAAGAGTCCGTGACCCTTTTCGACGGGGGAGGGAACGCCCTCCGGGAGGTCTCGGCGGGCCACACGTTCTTCTTCGAGGAGCTGGAGCTCGAGCCGGGCGACTTCCTCTCGTACTACGCGCGGGCGACAGACCGCAACCTGCTGCAGCAGGAGGCCGACGTCAAGAGCGACCTCTACTTCATCCAGATCCGCCGCTACAGCCAGGACTACCGGATGCAGGCGTCGCAGGGCGGCGGGGGCGGCGGAGGCATGGGCGGCGGGGCCGACGCGCGCGAGCTCTCGAAGGCACAGCGCGAGATCATCTCCGCCACGTTCAACCTGGTCCGCGACCAGGAGCAGTACGACGCCGAGGAGTTCGAGGAGAACGTCGTCTTCCTGACCCTCGCCCAGGGCCGGCTGCGCGAGCAGGTGGAGACGCTGGTGCGGCGCATGAACAGCCGCGTGATGCCGGCCGACCCCGCCTTCCGCAGCATCCAGGAGATCCTGCCGCGGGCGGCGGAGGCGATGCGCGAGGCCGAGAACGAGCTGCAGGAGCAGGATGCCGACGGAGCCCTGCCGCCCGAGCAGCGTGCGCTGCAGCATCTCCAACGCGCCGAGGAAGCCTACGAAGAGGTGATGGTCACCATGGGCGGCGGCGGAGGCGGCGGAGGAGGAGGAGGCCGTCAGGCGGCCGAGGACCTCGCCGACCTGTTCGAGCTCGAGCTCGACAAGATGCGCAACCAGTACGAGACGCTGGAGCGGGCGGGGCAGGAGCGGGCCGACGAGACCATCGACGAGCTGATGGAGCGGCTGCGCGAGCTGGCCCGCCGGCAGGAGCGCGAGGCGGAGCGGCAGCGGCGGCGTGCCCGCGGCCAGCAGTCGACGCAGGGCGGCGGCGCCGGACAGCGGGCGCTGGCCGAGGAGGCGGAAGAGGCCGCGCGGCGTCTCGAGCGTCTGGCGCGCGAGCAGAATTCCCCGCAGATGATGGACACGGCGCGCCGCCTGCAGGAAGCGGCCGACGCCATGCGGCGGGCCGCCGCCAACGACGACAACCTCGGCTTCGCCGAGGCCGGGACCGCCCTCGACCGGCTGCGGGAGGTGCAGGAGCGGCTGAGCGGAGAGCAGCGCGGGCGGCTGGAGCGCGACATTGCCGATCAGTTGCGGCGGGCCAACCGGCTGGCCGACCAGCAGCGCGAGATGCGCGCCGAGGTGGAGGAGCTCCCCGGCCTGCAGGACGAGGAGCGTTTCGCCGCGTTGCGCCGCCTGCTGGAGCAGAAAGGCCAGATGGAAGAGGAGGTCGCCGACCTGGAGCGGCAGATCGACTCCACCTCGGCCGAGTTCCGGCGCGACGAGCGCGACGCGTCGCGCGAGCTGCAGGAGGCCGCCGGCGGGATCCGCGACAACAAGCTCAAGGAGAAGATCCGCTACACGCGCGGGCTGATCCGGAGCCGTCCGGGTCCGACCGCGAATGCGTTCGAGGAACAGATCGGCGAGAACATCGAGCAGCTCGCCGAGGAGCTGGCCGAGGCGGCGGCGGCCGTCGGCAAGTCCGAGGGCGACCGCATGGCGCAGGCGCTCGACCGGACGCGGGATCTCATGCGGAGCCTGGAGTCGCTCGACCACCGCATGTGGCAGCAGGGCCGGCAGGGCGAGGACGGTGAGCAGGGCCAGGAGGGTCAGGAAGGCCAGCAGGGTCAGCAGGGCCAGGAGGGTCAGGAAGGCCAGCAAGGTCAGCAGGGCCAGGGTGGTCAGGAAGGTCAACAGGGCCAGCAAGGCCAGGGCGGCCAGCCGGGTCAGGAGGGTCAGGCCGGCGGCCAGCTCGGCGGCGCCGACGGCTGGCGTGGCGGCGACGCCAGCAACTTCGGCCGGGAGTGGGGCGGCGGATGGGGCGACCGGCGGCCGGGGACGACCGTCTGGGAGCCGGGCGACATCCGGCAGTGGAGCCGCGAGTACGAGCAGCGCGCAGGCGAGGCGCAGGAGCTGCGGCGCCTGTTGAACGAGCAGGAGTTCGAGGTGGGTGACCTCGACTCGATCATCCAGCGCATGCGCGAGCTGGACGACCTGCGCCGGTACCAGGACGCGGAGGAGATCGCCCGGCTGCAGTCGTTCGTCCTCGAGGAGCTGAAGCGCTTCGAGTACCGGTTGCGGCGGGAGATCACCGAGGAAAACGAGGACCTGTTCCTCGCGGGCAACGAGGAGATGCCGGACGAGTTCCGGGACTTGGTGGAGGAGTACTTCCGCTCGCTGTCGCAGGACCAGTAGGCGTCCGATCTTCACGGCAGGCCGGCGGCCCGGTGGGGTCGTCGGCCCCCTCGGCGCCGGCGGCGTCCGGCGCAGGCAGGAGGGCGACGTGCGCGGCAGGCTGACTGCAGTAGTGGTTGTCCTGGCGATGGCCGGCGGAACGGCGGCGCTGGCGCAGCGCGGCTGGCGGGGCGGCTGGTACCGGATGCCGCCCAAGTTCCCGGTCGAGTCGCCGACCCACCGTGCCTTCACCTTCTCGCGCGTCCTCTACGACAGCGACCGCCGCGAGGCGGGTGGTCAGGGCTGGTACACCGACTACCCGACGGCCGACCAGAACCTGATGATCCGCCTGTCGGAGATGACGACCACCGACGTCGGGTTCGACCGCTACGACGAGCCCGACCACGTCGTCGTCCGCCTCACCGACGACGCGCTGTTCGACTATCCGTTCATCTTCATGTCCGACGTCGGCACCCTGCGCCTGAGCGACGTCGAGGCGGTGCGGTTGCGCGAATACCTGGAGAAGGGCGGCTTCCTCTGGGTGGACGACTTCTGGGGCCCTTGGGCCTGGGAGCAGTGGATCGGCGAGATCTCCCGGGTGCTCCCACCGGCCGCGTACCCCATCTTCGACATTCCGGAAGAGCATCCGATCCGGCGCATCCAGTACGAGGTGGAGGAGATCCCGCAGATTCCCTCCATCCAGCACTGGCGCCGGAGCGGCGGCTTCACGACCTCGGAGCGCGGCCGGCGCAGCGACGAGGTGCACTTCCGCGGCATCGCTGACGACAGCGGACGCCTGCTGGTGCTGATGAGCCACAACACCGACATCGCCGACGGGTGGGAGCGCGAGGGCGAGGACTACGAGTTCTTCTACCGCTTCTCGGTCCGCGCGTACGCCGTCGGCATCAACACCGTCGTGCACGCCATGACGAATTGACCGGACGGAACTCCTGCCCACCACGCCGTATCTCGAGACGCTCGAAATCGAACCGGACGGACCTGCCGCGGCATCCGTGATCTGGATGCACGGACTTGGCGCAGACGCGAACGACTTCTACGCGATCCCGCCCGAGCTCGGGCTGCCGGCCGACCTGCAGGTGCGCTACGTCTTCCCCAACGCGCCGCGCATGCCGGTGACCATCAACCAGGGCCTGATCATGCGGGCGTGGTACGACGTGGCGGGCTTCGGGGCCCGCGACCAGGACGAACAGGGCATTCGGCGGGCCGCCGAGTGGATCGACGAGTTGATCGCACGCGAAGCGGAGCGCGGCGTGCCGCCGAAGCGCGTCGTGCTCGGCGGCTTCTCGCAGGGGGGCGCGATGGCGCTCTTCGCGGGCCTCCGGCACCCGGAGGCGCTGGCCGGCGTCATGTGCCTGTCCGGGTATCTGCTGCTTCCCGATGCGCTGGAGGCGGAGGCGTCCGACGCCAACCGTTCCGTGCCGATCTTCCAGGCGCACGGCACCGCGGACCCGATGGTGCCGCTGGCGCTCGGTCAGGGTACCCGGGAGGGCCTGGAGCAGGCCGGCTACGAGGTCGACTTCCACGAGTATCCGATGCCGCACACGGTCTGCTACGAGGAGGTGCGCGACATCGGCAACTGGCTGGCCGACTTGCTCGACTGAGCCGACCAAGCCGACCAGGTCGCGGCTCGGGCTCACGGGCGCATCGCGAGACCGGACCACCGCCTGTCTGTCTAAGCGCGGAAGTACGGCCGGATCGCGTCGAGCCGGTACTCGATCTCGGCGACCTGGTCGGGCGTGAACGAGTAGTCGCCGCGCCGCGACTTCGACGTCTTGAAGATGCCCCGCTTCTTGAGGACGTAGAGCCGGATGCCGGGGATCGTGCGGTCGAGGTTCAGCATCAGCAGCAGCCTGCCGAACAGGTCCCGCAGCTCGTCCTGCTTGCCGGCGACATGGAGCTCCCAGAGCTGCGCGTAGATGTCGGCGTACATCGCGCCGCCGGTCATCACGCCGTCCATGCCGAGGCGCATCTCGTAGAGCCACTGCCGGCCGAAGGCCGCGCCGAAGATCGACTTGACGGGATCGGGGCGGTGCTCTCTGAGGGCGAGCATCCGCTCGTGGACCGGCGGGCGCTCCTCCTTGACGTAGGCCAGGTTGGGGAACTCGCGGGCCATGTCGACCATGAAATCGACGGTCGGGACCACGTCGGGCGCGCCGCCACTGGTCTGGAAGAAGATCGGCCGGTCGGTCACGTCGCACAGCGCGGCGTAGTAGTCGCGGAACTCCTGCAGCGTCGTCGCCTCGGTCGGGGGGATGGCGATCATGCCGTCCGGTGCCAGCGCCTCGGCGTGGCGGGCGTACTCCAGCATCCCCTTCGTGTCGTCGCCCTGGACGCCGAGGACCAGCGCCGGCCGCCTGCCCTTCGCGGCCCGTGCGAGGACGTCGAAGCCGCGCAGGCGCTCTGCCTTCGAGAGGTAGCGCTGCTCGCTGGAGTTCTGCGGCCAGACCAGTCCGTGGATGCCGCAGCGGTCGAGGAAATCGACCTGGTTGGCGAGATCCTCGTAGTCCACCTCGTTCGCTTTCGTGTAGGGCGTGCTCATGATGATGAACGCGCCGCGCATCGGCCTGGCCTCGGCCGCCCGCAACGGGAGGTACGGCGCGAGCGCCAGGGCGCCGCTGGCCGTGCCGACGGTGGTCAGCCATTCACGACGGGTGTAGTGCTGCGGATTCTCCATGATGTTTCCCCTCGCTGGTGCGCCCGATTCGATATGGTAGCATAATGACAGCATGGCCGGCATTCACGTGCGCGATCTGTCCGAGGAGACTGTGCGGGCGCTGAAGCGGCGAGCGCGTGCGCATCATCGTTCCGTGCAAGGGGAAGTGCGGGAGATTCTCGCCGAGGCGGCGCGGGCGGCACCCCCGGAAGGAGGCTATCCTCCGATCCGGCTCTGCCACGTGGATATCGGAGGTGACCGTCTCTGGACGCGTGAGGAAATCTACGGCGATGACGGCCGGTGAACGGTTGTTCTGCGACACGAACGTGTTGGTGAGCGCCGTCGATCGCAGGCGCAAGCTGCACGCGCAGGCGCTTCTTGTGCTGAACGCGCTGCCCAATCGAGGGGTCGCCTTGTGTGTCAGTGGTCAGATCGTGCGCGAGTTCCTGGTGGTCTGTACGCGCCCCGCGGATGCGAACGGGCTTGGGCTGTCGCCGCGGGAGGCAGTGCGCAACGCCGAGGCGATCATCGAGCGCAGCACGGTCCTCGAGGAGAACCGACACGTGCCCGTTCGACTTCTCGCCATCGCCCGTACGGCGGCCTGCGGGGGCAAGCAGCTTCACGATGCCAACATCGTGGCGACGATGCAGGAACATGGACTCACCCGCCTGGTGACCGGCAACCCGGGTGACTTCAGACGGTTCAGGGAAATCGACTTGGTGGATCTGGCGGAGATGTCGATGGACGAGGCGTAGAGGTTGCCTGCCATGCCGCGCCGCGCACGAATAGCCGTTGAAATGCGCTAGTGCTGTGCCACGTGTAAAACTTAGGACTGTCGGGGAACTCGTCTCGAGCCGAGAGAGTTCTCATGCCGGAGAAGAAGTACATCGTTCGACTCACCGCTCAGGAACGCGAGGTCTGTCAACAGACGGTCGGCAAGCTCAAGGGGAGCGGCGAGAAGGTGCGCCGCGCGCAGATTCTCCTGAAGGCCGATGCGGACGGACCGGCGTGGACCGACGAGCGGATCGCCGACGCCTTTTCGTGCCGCACCAAGACGGTCGAGAACATTCGCCAACGCTGCGTGCTGGAAGGCTTCGAGCGGGCGCTGGAACGCAAACAAAGGGCGTCGCCGCCGGTCCCCAAACTGCTCGACGGCGAACAGGAGGCGCAGGTCATCGCGCTGCGTCTGGGGCCGCCCCCGGAGGGGTACGCCAACTGGTCGTTGCGGCTGTTGGCGCGGCGGGTCGTCGAGTTGGGGCTCGTCGAGTCGGTCAGCCACGAAACCATCCGGCGGACGCTAAAAAAAACGAGATGACGCAGCGGAGAATCCAGTACTGGGTGATCCCGCCGCAAGCCGATGCCGAGTACGTGGCGAACATGGAACAGGTCATCGACGTGTATCAGAAACCCTACGCTGCGGATCGTCCCGTCGTGTGCATGGATGAGCAGCCGGTGCAGTTGGTCAAGGAAACCCGTCCGCCGATGGCGGCCACGAAGAAGCATCCCCAGCGTGTCGACTACGAGTACGAACGGGCCGGCACGGCCTCGGTCTTCCTGTTCTGCGAGCCGCTGGCCGGTTGGCGGCAGGCGACGGCCCGGGCCCGGCGTACGAAGGCGGACTGGGCGATAGAGGTCGCCGGCCTGTTGGAAGGACGCTACGCCGACTGCGAGAAGGTCACCTTGGTGTGCGACAACCTCAACACGCACACCAAGGGTGCCTTCTACGAGGTGTTCGAGCCGACCCGGGCACGGGAACTGGTCCGTCGCATCGAGTTCTGCTACACGCCGAAACACGGGAGCTGGCTGAACATCGCGGAGAACGAACTCAGTTCGATGACGCGCCAATGCCTGCACGGGCGCCGCATCGGCGACCTGGAGACGCTGCAAGCCGAAGTATCGGCGTGGTCGGCCGACGTCAACGGCATGCAGCGCGGTGTCGACTGGCAGATGAAGGTCGACGATGCGCGCTGTAAACTCAAGTCCGTCTATCCGAAGATTATGACGTGACGGACCACTAGGAGTCTGCGCCGCAGAAACGGCGTAGACTCCTGGTCAGGCCCGGTTGGGCGGCAATCGGAGCCGCAGGCGACGATTGTCGGGCTAGGCTGATGGCTTCTGACGTTCGGGAGGAGAACATGGCCGGATCGCGACGAATCGCAGGAATCGCCGGTGCGGCGCTGCTGGCGGCCTGCGCCGCCGAGGAGCCGGAAATCGACGTGCCGCCGCCCCCGCCCACGGAAGTCCGGGAAGTCGTCGACACGCTGCACGGCGTGGAGGTGCCCGACCCGTACCGCTGGCTCGAGGACCAGGAGGCCCCGGAGACGCGGGCCTGGATCGACGCGCAGAACGCCTACACGGACACGGTGCTCGACGCGTTGCCCGGCCGCGGGGAATTGCGGGCGGTGGCGGCGTCGGTGCTGGAGCGGGACGCGATCGGCCTGCCCAGCGAGCGCGGGGGACGCTACTTCTACAGCAAGCGGCGCGCCGACCAGGACCTGGCGGTGATCTACGTGCGCGAGGGGCTCGACGGAGAGGACCGGGTGCTGATCGATCCGCATCCGATGAGCCCGGACAACACGACCAGCGTCGCGTTGCGCGACATCTCGGACGACGGCGCGCGGGTGGTCTACGGGGTTCGGGAAGGAGGCGTCGACGAGGTCGAGATTCGCGTTCGCGACGTCGATACCGGCGAGGACCTCGCCGACGCCCTGCCGCCGGCCCGCTACGGCGAGGTGACGCTGGCCGCGGACGGCGGCGGGCTCTACTACGAGCGCTACGGCGACGTGACGCCGCGCGTGATGTACCACGCCTTCGGCACTCCGCTGGCGGACGACGTGCAGCTCTTCGGCGAGGGGTACGAGCGCTACCAGATTCCGGTCACGGTGATCTCGGACGACGGGCGCTGGATGGTGGTGCACGTCATCGAGGGGTCGTCGGGGCCGACCGCGATCCACGTCAAGGACCTGCAGCGCGACACGCCGTTCGTGACCGCCATCGCCGACGGCGTCTCCGAATCGTGGGCCGGATTCGCGGGCGGCGAGCTGTTCATCGTCACCAACCTGGACGCGCCGAACAAGCGGGTGGTGCTGGCCGACCCCGCGGATCCCGGCTTCGAGAAATGGCGCGAGGTCGTTCCGGAACGCGACGACGTCGTCGTCGAGGCGGCCGCGGCCCTCGGCGGGAAGCTGGCCGTGTCGTACCTGCAGGACGTGCTGCCGCGGGTCGCCATCCACGAGCTCGACGGGACGCACGTCCGCGACATCGGCTTCGACACCCTCGGCTCGGTCGGGGGCGGTGCCGGCCGCTGGACCAGCGACGAGGCCTTCTTCACGTTCCAGACGTTCCACGTGCCGAGCACCATCTACCGCTACGACCTCGAGACCGGCGAGCAGTCGGTCTGGGCCGCGCCGGAATCGCCGGTCGACGCGGCGGCCTACGCGGTGACCCAGCGCCGGTTCACGTCGAAGGACGGCACCGAGGTGCCGATGTTCGTCGTCCACCGGCCCGACGTCGTGCTCGACGGCACCAACCCGACGCTGCTGACCGGCTACGGCGGCTTCAACAACAGCATGACCCCGGCGTTCTCGGCCCTGGCGACGACGTGGCTGGAGTCGGGCGGCGTCTTCGCCCTCGCGAACATGCGCGGCGGCGGCGAGTTCGGCGAGGAGTGGCACCGGGCGGGCATGCTCGAGAGCAAGCAGAACGTCTTCGACGACTTCATCGCCGCGGCCGAGCACCTCATCGCCGAGAGCTACACCAGCAGCGAGCACCTGGCGATCCGCGGCGGCAGCAACGGGGGCCTGCTCGTCGGCGCGGTGTCGAACCAGCGGCCGGATCTGTTCGGGGCGGTCGTCTGCACCTACCCGCTGCTCGATATGGTCCGCTACCACCAGTTCCTCGTCGCCAGCTTCTGGGTGCCGGAGTACGGATCGAGCGACGACCCCGAGCAGTTCGCCTACATCCACGCCTACTCGCCCTACCACAACGTGATCGACGGCGGCGACTACCCGGCGACGCTGTACCTGTCGGGCGACGGCGACACGCGGGTGGCGCCGCTGCACGCCCGCAAGATGGCGGCGCTGATGCAGGCGAGGAACGGCTCCGACAACCCCATCCTGCTGCGCTACCACACGCAGGCGGGCCACTCGGGCGGCCAACCGGTCAGCCAGCAGATCGACGAGATGGTGGATACGGTGAGCTTCCTGCTGTGGCAGGTGGGGCGGGAGTGACGACCGTCACGCGGGACGCCGACCTGGAGCTTCGGCCGGGCGGTTCGCGGGCCAGGGCCACGGGCGAGTTTGTGCAGGCACGGGGCATCATCCATCGACACAGAGAGAACGGGAGGTCGGCCGTGCGGAAGATGAATGGAATCGTGACGTTGGCGTGCCTGTGCGGGGCCGTCGCCTGCACGGGCGGCGCTACGTCGGAGGAAACGCCGGGAATCGCGACCGGGATCAGCGCCGACACGCTGCTGGCCGCGACCGAGACGCTGGCCTCGGACGAGTTCGAGGGGCGCGCGCCCGGGTCCGAGGGCGAGACGAAGACGGTCGCGTTTCTGACCGAGCAATTCTCGGCGCTCGGTCTGACGCCCGGCAACCCGGACGGGACGTGGGTGCAGGACGTGCCGCTGGTCGGCATCACGCCGTTGCCGGGCGACAACCTGGTGGTGACGGCGGGCGCCGAGAGCCGAACGCTCGAGCCGGCCGTGGACTACGTCGCGGCGACGAAGCACGTCGTCGACGAGGTCGAGGTGTCGGACGCCGAGTTCGTCTTCGTCGGCTACGGCGCGCGGGCGCCGGAGTACGACTGGGACGACTTCGGGGACACCGACGTGAGCGGCAAGATCCTGCTGTTCCTGGTCAACGACCCGCCGCTCGACGATATCTTCGGCGGGCCGGCCATGACCTACTACGGGCGCTGGACCTACAAGCACGAGATCGCGGCGGAGCTGGGCGCGGCGGGCTCGATGGTGATTCACGAGACCGGTCCCGCCGGCTACCCGTGGGAGGTGGTCGGCAGCACGCCGTACGCCGAGGCGTTCGACCTCGTCGCGGCCGACGACAACCTGAGCCGCGCCACGGTCGAGGGCTGGGTGCAGCGGGCCACCGCGGAGGCGCTCTTCGAGATGGGCGGACTCGATTTCGAGGAAGCGAAGCAGCAGGCCGCCGATCGCACGTTCGAGCCGATCCCCCTCGGCGTGACCGGGTCGCTCCGCGTCCGGAACGAGCTGCGGCGCATCGACTCGCAGAACGTAGTTGCGAAAATCGAAGGGAGCGGGGCTCCCGACGAGGTCGTCATGTACGTCGCCCATTGGGACCACATGGGCGTCGACCCGAACCTGGACGGCGACCAGATCTTCAACGGGGCGGCCGACAACGCTACCGGCACGGCCGGGCTCATCGAGATCGCCCGTGCGTTCATCCATGCGGAGGAGCCGCCACGCCGGTCGATCCTCTTCCTGGCGGTGACGGCCGAGGAGCAGGGCCTGCTCGGTTCACGGCACTACGGCGAGAACCCGCTCTACCCGGCCGCGCAGACCGTCGCGGCTCTCAACATGGACGTTCTCAACCAGTGGGGCCGGACGCGGGACATGACCATCGTCGGGATGGGGCAGTCCGAGCTGGACGACGTCGCCGCCGGCGTCGCCGCGCAGCTCGGACGCACCCTGGCCCCGGACCCGGAGCCGGAGAAGGGCTTCTACTACCGCTCGGACCACTTCTCGTTCGCCAAGGCGGGCATCCCGGCCTTCTACGCCGACCCGGGCGTCGAGTACATCGACAAGCCGGAGGGCTACGGCATCGAGAAGCGCACGGAGTACACCGCGAACGACTACCACAAGGTGTCGGACGAGGTGAAGCCGGACTGGGATCTGTCCGGGGCGCTCGAGGACCTGACTTTCATGTACCACATGGGCGCCCGGCTCGCGGCCGGCGACGAGTGGCCGGCGTGGAGCGAGACGAGCGAGTTCCGGGCGATCAGGGAGGCACAGCGGCCGCGGTAGGGACGGTTTTCACGGCAAGGGCAAGGGGCGACATCGACCTCGCCGAGACGAGACCGTGCGGATTCGCGGTCGAGTTGAACCATGTCTGCTGGATGAGACCGAAGGCGCACGTCGGGTTCTGACGAGGCCGAGGACCGGTCAGATCGGGCGCGTCGCGGCGGCGCGATGCAGCGCCTCAGTGGACCTTGTCTCTGAGGCGGCGCCAGAAATCCGCTTCGTCGGCCGCCACCAGCGCTGCCGCCGTTACCGCGTCCCGCGGTGCGTCGACGAGGATCGGTGCGCGTTCGATGAAGGTGTCGGACACCTGCTTTTCGCGCGCTCGCAGCAGGCTCCGCACGGTCGCCGCCAGTTCTTGTGCGCGGCCTTCGGCGCGACCCTGTGCGACGCCTTCGGCGCGACCCTGTGCGACGCCTTCGGCGCGACCCTGTGCGACGCCTTCGGCGCGACCCTGTGCGACGCCTTCCGCCAGCTTGCGCTCGCCCAGCACGCGCGACAGCGGATCGTCGTCGGGGCCCGTTCCTTCCCGCTCCCCGAGCGTCCGCCCCACGCGCTCCAGCACCCGGTAGGTCGCGGCCGAGGACACCGGCTCGGTCAGCGCCGCGTGGATTTCCTTCGCCGTCCAGCCCGGAAACGCCCCGCTCGCCCGTGCCGACCGGTACCGGCCATTCACCAGCCGCTGGATCGTCACCCCGGCGGGACGCCGCCGGGTAGCCCCCGGGGGCACGACCACCCACAGCTCGGGGAAGCCCCACGCCTCGTACAGGATCAGCTTGCCGGGTCGCACGTCGGTCGTATGGTCCACCTCGAGCACGACGTCCGGAAAGTCGTTCTCGCCGATGATCAGCGACTTCACGGGCGTCGCGGCGCGCGTCGGGTGCAGGTAGAGCGTCTCGTCGGCCTCCATCGCCCGCATGGCCCGGCCGTCGGCGTCCCGCACCAGCAGAGTGACCGATCCGTACGAGACGATCGGGGTCCCGCGCACCGAGGCGATCCGTTCCGCCAGGTGGGGCAGCCGCCGGGAGGTCCCTTCGTGAACACCGTACTTGTCGGCGACCACCCAGGCGGTTGCGGTCCGGGCGTCCCAGTACTCGATCCGGTCGTCGTAGTCCGCGAACTCGTCGCGCGTGAGCGGAATCGGCTGGCAGCCGGGGAAGCGCAGCGCCTCGTAGTCTACGGACTCGCCGAGCGGCGCCTCGGAGGCCGTTGCGTCCGGTGTTTCCGAGCTCTCGTCGCCGCGCGCGGACAGCGGCGGCAGGTCCGTCTGGGGCATTCCCCATCGTAGCACTGAGGGTGAGGGGAGACCGGCCATCCGAACCGATCGAGAAGGCCCCAGTTCGGCGATTGGCACCGCAGCACCGATGCTGCGTTCCTGATGTCCGTCGCCGCCCTTGCCGGACTGCCGCGGCCCGGTCAATTAGCTGCGTGGGTGGGCGGAACCTGAGTGGAGTCAGGCGTTTACGGGCGCCGTGGAAAGTGTGGAAACAGGTCTGTGTGCGTCGATCAAGGCTCTGAGGGTGTGGTTTCCGCCAACTCCAGGAAGCGGCAGAAGGGGTTGGCTTGGCGCATCTGCTCCGGCGTGCGGCAGTCCGGCGTGAGGAGGGCGGGACTGGCGACGATGGCCGCCACGCAGCGGGCGCGGGAGGTGGCGACGTTGAGGCCCTGCCGCGAACCTCCGTAGCCCATGTGGACTGACTGAAGACGAAACCTCAGAAATGAGCCGATGTGTGGAGTCGGTGCGTCACTCCAGCAAGCCGGCCAGTGCGGACGCTGCCTCCAGCCCGGTGTCCGACTCCGAGAGGTGCTGGCGTTGCCGGCTCGTGAGCCACTCCGCCTTGCTGCCGGTGGTGCTGCGAGTTACGGCGAGCACGTGCTCGATCTGTTCCGCCACGGCGCGGACGTGGGAGATCACGCCCACCATGCGCCCGCCTGCGGCTACGGTTCCCAGGGCCTGAACGGCGGCGTCGAGGTTGTTGCGGTCGAGGGAGCCGAAGCCTTCGTCCAGGAACAGCGATTCGAGCCGGCCGCCGCTGCGCGCCATCATCTCGACCATGCCGAGCGCGAGTGACAGGGAAGCGATGAACTGCTCGCCGCCGGACAGGCTGGCGGGGGAGCGGGCCTGGCCGGAGTCGGCGTCCAGCACCAGCCACTGCTCTTCGGCGTCGCCGGGGTCCACGAACGCGTACTTGCCGCCGCTCATCTCGCCGAGCATGCGGGAGGCGTGAATCAGGAGGCGTCGCGAGCGCCGCAGCGTCAGCCATTTCAGGAAGGCCCCGGGCTTCAGGGCGTCCTCGAGATCCGCGAGCGCCCGCTCCTTGCCCCGGACCTCCTGGAGGATCGCGCGGAGACGCCGGACGTGGTCGATGATGGCGGCGAAGCCCTCCGCGGATTCCTTGGCGCGACGCTCCCCGAAGCGGGCCTGTTCGGCGCTGGCGCGCGCCCCGGCCACTACGGCGTCGAGGTCGCGGAGGTCGAACGCTGCGTCGAGCCGCTCTCCGATAGCCGTGAGCGCCGCGCGGCCCGTATCCGCCCTGCCGGACGCCTCGCGCGAATGCTCGTCGGCGGCACGCGATATCTCTACGGTGCTGGTTCGAAGCTCGCCGATGCGCGATTCCAGCGTGCCGACGTCACGGGTGGAGACGGCTGCGGGAACCGTCGTGCCGAGGCCCAGCCGGCCGACGGAGTCGAGCAGCACGTCGCGTTGGTCATTGAGGTCTCTGACCAGCGCTTCGACGGGCGCATCGACCTCGTCGGCCCGGCGCGCGGCCAGGGCCGAGCGAGCCGCGCGTGCGCCGTCGATCTCGTGCCGCAGCCGGTCGCGTTCGGCGGCTCGCTTCTCCAGAACCTGCGTGCGCTCCCGTGCCGACCTGGCCTGTGCTTCGACCGGGCTGGTGTCGACCGCGTGCAGTTCGGCAACGTCGGCCGGCAGCTCCAGGGTTGGCCGAAAGGGATCCGGAATCGTGCGAACCGCGGCCGCCAGGCGTTGCACCGCCTGGGCGGTGCTGCTGCGTGACCGGTCTGTCAGCATGTCGGCGTTGGCGGCGGCTTCCCGGGCGATGCCGGCCGCTTTGTCCTTCAGGGCCGCTTCCCCTCGCAGGTCCTCGGCAACGCGATCGTGCTCCGCCAGGCGCTCCGCCGTCTCCGTGCACATTGCCGCCAGGGGGGCGAGCAACTCGTCTCGTTCGGGGAGCGCGGTGTCCACGTCGAGTTCGACTTCCCGAGAGAGTTCCTGCCGGGCTTCCCGGGACCTCGCCTCCGATGTGAGGAGCTCGGCCTCGGTGGCGGCGACCCGGTGCCGAATGCCCTTGCGCTCCGTCTCGACCGCCGTGACCCCGGCGGCGGCTTCCTTCGCAGTCTTGCGCGCCGCGTCGGCCACCTGCTTCGCGCCGACGAGTCCGCTGCCGTCGGGGGCTTCCCAGTCCGCGGGGAGATCGCGGCGGCAGATGGGACAGGCGTCTCCCGGATGCAGGTCGTGGGCGGCGGTCGCCGCCGACTCCGCGCGCTGCGCGGCGGTCAGGTGCTCGTCGGCGCTGGCCGTCTCCTCGGCCGCGCGGCGCTCCACCTCCCGCGCGGACTTGAGCCGTTGCGCGCTCTCCGTTTCCTCGATTCGGAGGGCTTCGAGCTGCTGGCGGGTTTCGTCGCGCATATTCCCAAGCTCCACGCACCGGGAGTGCTGCCGGGCGACCGTGTCCCGGCGGGACTCCGCCGTCCGCGCCGCTTCGTCCAGCAGTGGGTGCTTCGCTGCGTGGTCTGCGAGTTGCTTTCCGGCGGCAGCGGTGCTCTCCGCGAGGCGCTCGGCTTCCATGTGCTTCTTCGAGGCGTCTTCGACGCTGGCGCGGAGGGCGGCGGCCGCTTCCTCCGTGGCGGTCGCGAGGGCGGGAAGACTCTCCAGCGTGGTCAGGGCCGCCGCGACCTGCTCGCCCGTGGGGCCGTCGTCGGTCGGGATGCGAGAAAGGGCCTCCTCCAGGTCGGTCTGCCTCTTCTTCAGGGCGGCTTCCTCTTCGGCGAGCTGGCGTTCGACGGCCGCGATCGGGGCCAGCTTCCTTGCCGTCCGGGCGGCATCCAAAGCACGCAGCCGTTCGATGACCGCCGCCGCCGTCTGCTGCGCCTTCTCGGCCGCGAGCACGGTCTCACGGCTGGCGGATGCTGCGGTCTCGTCCGCGGTCGCCGCAGCGGCTTGCTCGCGGGCCTTGTCGAGGGCCTCCTGGAGCTGCTCCAGGTGCGCCGCTGGATCCTCCGGGTATTCCCACGCGGCCTGCTCCAGTTGAACCCGCAGCGTCTCGGTCTCTCGCCGCGCCTCGCCGGCCAGCTCTCCCGCCTCCTCCAACTCGTCGGTGCGCCACACCTGCCGCAGGATCCGGCTCCGGTCGCGGGGCTCGTCCTCCACCAGCAGGCGCGCGAAACGGCCTTGCGGAAGGACGACGGTGCGCAGGAACGCGTCGCTGTCGAGTCCCAGGAGTTCCTCGATGCGCTCGTTGACGCGCCGGACCTGCTCGACCTGCTCGACCGTTTCTTCGTCGTCGCCGATCCGGCGCAGCAGCGCGCGCACCTGACCCACGTCGCCCTGGCCGCCGCGGCGCAGGGTCCGGGTGACCTCCCAGGTCTCGCCGGACACCCGGAACCGGAGCACGACGCGCAGGTGCATCGACGTGTCGTTCATCAACTCCTGGTTCGCGCGCGCCGAAAACGTCGTCTGTCCGTACAGGGCGTAAGTGACCGCCTCCAGGATGGAGGACTTGCCGGCGCCGGTGTCGCCGACGATGGCGACATGGTCGCGGCCGGTGAAGTCGATGGTCGGTGGGCGAGTGCCGCCGCCCTCCTGCCCCGCGGGTGTCCGGAACGACCTCAGCCCTTCGATGGTGAGATGGATGGGGCGCATGTCAGCTCCCCTTCCCGTTCCGTTTCGACGCTAGCAGGTCGAGTGTCTCCTGCGCGCCGAACTTGAGCGCGGTCAGACCGAAGTCGGCTGTCGCTTGCTGGCCGGCGCTGCCCAGGGCCTGCGCGAAGAGCGCGCCGACCGCTTCGTGCGACGCCTTGGGCGCGCGTGCCGCCGTCGTGCGCCACTCCCTGAACAGCTCGTCGAGCCCCGGTTCCGCGTCTCCTTCGCTGGCGGGATCTATCGCCTTGACCGGCTGGTTCGTGATGGTGTTGATGAGCTCGAACACCACGCACTCGGGAGACCATGCCGCTAGTTGGTCCGCGAGGTCGGGGATGGGATCGTCGGAGACCACCCGCGCCTTCAGGATGCAGCCGTCGAGCCCGCCGTTCGCGGCGCGGGTCTCGAGCTTCTCCAGCGTTCCGGCGAACTCGGTGAGCGGCCGGCCGCCCGGCAGGTCATGGGTGTCCACCCGGACGCCGTCCCCGATGGTGACCAGCACCGCCTGCTTCGCCTGCCGGCGCTCGCCGAAGTCGAGCGGGATCAGCGAGCCGGCATAGCGTCCCTGCGCCGTGCCGCCCGGCAGGAGCTGCGGGTCGTGGATGTGGCCGAAGGCGCAATACAAGGCGCGCTGGAGTCCTTCGACGTGGGTGGCGTAATCCTCGCCGACCGTGATCCGGCGCTCCGACTTGCCCGGACGGGCGCCCTGCACGTGCAGGTGCGCGGCGTAGAGCACGATGCCGCGGGTCCCCGCCTCCTCGTGCGCCTCGTCGAGCAGGCGCTGGTTCAGGGTCTTGACGCCGTCCGCATAGTTGCCCTCGAACCGGGACGGATCGTCCGTCGCGTAGTGCGCTATCGCCCCCGGCGGAATGAACGGCACGCACGCCACGGCGACCGGATCGTCGGCGATCTGCGGAAACGACAGGACCTGCGGCGTGGTCACCAGCCACAGCCGGCGCGGGGTGGCGGCGCCGGCCAGGTCGTCGATCACGCGCAGCAGCATCGACGAGTCGTGGTTCCCGGCGATCACCACGGTCGGCGCCGCCTTGGCGAGCCGTCCCAGCGCGCGCACGCCGAGCTGCAAGGCCTCGTACGGCGGCCGGGACGCGTCGAAGAGGTCGCCCGTGTGCAGGATGAGATCGGGGCGGGCCGACTCGGCGATCTCCAGCAGCCCCCTGATTGCCTCCAGGTGGTCGGGCGCGCGATCGTGCCGGCCGAGCTTCGCTCCCAGGTGCCAGTCGGAGGTGTGGAGCAGCCTCACAGGTCGACCTCGGGGCCGGCCAGGGCGCCCATCGTGCTCAGGATCCGGTCGGTCTTCTGCTTGTCCTCCGCCGCGTCCGCCGCCGCCTCGTCCGGGTTGGTCGCGAACGGCGGGAAGGGAAACCGGACGGGAATCGGCTCGGGCACGATTGGCTGCGAGACGACCATGGTGCCCGGCATGAAGCGGGTCGCGCGTTCCCGCAGGGCCGGGGTCAGGAAGCGGTAGGCGTCGGACTCGCTGGCGTCCAGGCGCCCGGCTACCTTCAGCGAGGCGTTGCGCGGCAGCGCCTGCGCCACCGCGGAGGCGGCCTGCTGCGCGCCGATGAGCAGCACGCCCAGCGACCGGCCGCGCTCGGCGATGTCCACCAGCAGGTCCCTGAGCGGGGAGAAGCCGTGGGCCGGGGCGTACTTGTTCAGCTCGTCGAGCACCACGAAGCGCAGCGGGGTGCGTCCCGTTCCCTGCTTCTCTCGCCAGACGCGGTCGAGCAGGGCGCCGACCACGAAGCGCTGGGCATCGTCGTGCAGCGTGGAGATGTCGACCACGTGCAGCTTGGCGTTCTCGGCGGAGACCGGCTCGAGGCCGCAGCCGATCAGCGGGCCGATGTGGCGTCGCAGCTTCAGCAGCCGGCGGAGAAACGCCTGCCGCGTGCCGGACTGCGCCCGGCCGAACCACTCGTTCATCAGGCCCTCGTCGTCCGTGGAGACGATGCCTTCGAGCAGGTCGATGAGGTCGCCGAAGTCGCGCATCAGGTGGCCCGCGCCGGCCGGCGCCTCGTCGGGCTCGCGCTCGGCCAGCCGGTCGGGGTTGAAACCCGTGTTGGGAGGCACGAGCTCCGCGACAACCACCGCGCCGGACAGGTCTCCTTCGAGCCGGCGCAGGCGCCGCAGGAGCTGGATCCGGACCTGCTGCTCCACGAAGCCCACCTGGGTCGAGCGCTCGTCGTCGGCGGTGAAGCAGAACTGCAGGAGCTGCTCGCGGATGAACTGCTCCGGGGTCCAGCCGTAGGCGTTCACGTCGGCGGTCTTGCGGGTCTTGACGTCGGCGACGTTGGTCTGCACGCCGGACCGGCGCGGCGCGTAGAGCCGGATGGATCGAAACGGTCCCGGATTCTCGATGCCGAGGGCGCGCCACTTCTCGATCGCGTCCCGCCTGCCGGCGAACTCGGCGTTGGGGCGGTCGACGTGCAGCAGGTCCTCGCCCTTCGTGTTGAAGACCAGCGCCCGCACGCTCTCGCGCCCGGCCCGGCCGCCCAGCAGGTCCATGCCCTGCTCCGTCTCCAGGAGCTGGTAGAGCAGGAACAGCGCGTAGGAGGTCTTGGTGGCGACCCCGGAGATGCCGGAGATCGACACGTGGCCTCCGGAGCGGCCGTCCACGAAGCGCATGTCGGCGTAAACCGGAGAGCCGCCCAGGTCCAGGCCCACCGGCAGCTTGCCGCGCGTCATCTCGTCCTCGAACAGGGCCGCCGTGCGGTGCTCGCCGACGGCCCGCTCGGCGATGGCCCCGGCGTGGGGGGAGACGAAGAGCTCGGGAACCACCCGCAAAACGCGGACCTCCGCCCGCCGGACATGCTCGGCCGGCAGCGTCCGGTCGACCACCCGGCCGGTGTCGGAGGGCAGGTCCGCGCCCTCGAACCGCGATCGCAGCTCGGTCACGATGCCGTAGTGCGTCACCTGTTCACCGCCCGGGAGATCGGTCGTGACGGCGATCAGCTCGTCGAGTTGGATCACCACCTCCGGGTCGAGCACGACGTGGAAGGTGCGCGAGTCGCTGTCGACCGATCCGTCGACGAGTCCAATGCGCCCATCGTCGGGCGACGGGCCAGCCGTTGGCAGCGGCGGCATGCTCATTCGCTTCGACCCTCGCGGTTGCGTTGCAGAACGGCCTCGCGCACGGCGCGCAGGGCCAGGCGCGGGTCGCCCTGTAGATGGTGCAGGTGCCGCTCCAGGCCCGCGATCGGGGTCAGGTTGACCGGGGCCCGCGCGTCCCGATGGAGCGCCGACGCAAAGTCCGGCAGCCAGCCCGCGGCCCGATTCGCGGCATCCACTGCGGCGGCCAAACCGATGCCGGCCGGCATCTCGATGCGGGCCATGCCTGCCCAGGGACCCGCCCACGGTCCGGGATCGCCCACCCGCAGGTAGCAGCCGTAGAGATCATCACCCATCGCGAAGAGGCCGGACCGCTCCCGCACCGCCAGTCGCGGCACCCGGGTCCAGTGCTCGTGCGCAAGCATACGGCGGTGGTGGGTCTTGACGTAGCCCATGACGGGCAGGCCGCGGCGATGGCGGATGCCGTGCAGCGGGCCGTCGAGCACCGTCAGCCACCTGTCGGCGCAGAGCTGCTCGGCGATGTCCGACTCGGCGTCGCGCATCAGGCGCTGGAGCTGTTGCCGGGCGTTCTCGATGTCGGCGCCGTCGACCGCGTACGGTTCCCACCGCCATCCGTCCCGGTGGTCGGGGAGCGGGACGGCGTGTCCGCCCGCGAAGATGGCCGTGCGCCCTACCGCCACCCGGTCGAAACGCGCCGGTGCGTCCTCGGTGACGAGTACCGCGCCGGCCGCCCAGCTTCCGGCGAGCCCCGTGCTCAGGGCGCCCTCCGGGCCGGTGTAGGTCAGCCGAGCTTCGGTCCGCATCGTCCCGTCCACGAATGCGATGCGTTGCGGGCGCCCCCCCGCGGGCGGGCGGTGGGCCTCGATCGCTCCGGCATCCTCGACCAGCTCGCATTCGAGGGCGTGCGGCGAGTCGTCATCCGCCTGGAATCCCGCTCCGTAGGCGGCGTCGAAAGCCTCGACGCCCAGCGTGCCGACCGCGTCCGGGTTTTCCGCGCTTCGCAACTGTCTACGAGCTCATCCGATCGCCGTCGCGGCTCCGACGAACCCATGCCACGGCTCTGACAGTTCATGACATTTCCCGGAGATCTCCAGCATCGCATCCCGTGTCGAAGGTGCGACCCTACGGCCGCACGCACGCCGGAGCGCTTCGTCAAGGGCAGCGATGACGGCGCGGGTCACGGTCGTGCCCCGTTCCTTTGCGGGTTCTCCGGCGAGCCGTTCCGCTTCGACGGCTGTCAGCTACGTTGCGCCGATCCAGTACATGCAGCCGGGACCGGCGCCGTCGCCCATCGGCATCTCGAGGATGACCTCGAGCGTGTTCAAATCCACGACCGCGACACGGTCGGCGGCTCTCAACCCCAGATAGGCGCGTGCGCCGTCGGGCGCCACCAGGACGGCGCCGTCGCCCGTGTCCGTCGAGTCCAGTGTCACTCGCTCGACGACCGCCCGGGAAGCGGCGTCCATGACCACGAGGGATGCTGCTTCGCCGTCGATGATCAGCACTCGGCCGTCCGGGGTGAATTTCAGGCGATTGGCATCCTGCAAGCCCAGGTCGAGCGTCTCGACGACGCGTCGGCTCGCCACGTCGATGATCGACACGCCCCCATCGCCGCGGGTCGCCGTCCAAAGCTCCCGGCCGTCCGGCGACAGGTCGATGCCCTCGGGCCTCTCGCCCGGTACGGGAATATCGGTGAGCGTCGCTCGAGCCGGACCCGCCATCACGCCCTCGACCATCGTCACGCTGTTCGAGCCGGTGTTCGGCAGGAACATCATGTCCCTGCCCTGATCCAGCACGAGCATATGCGTGCCGTCCTGACCGATCCCGAGCGTCCAGTCGATCCGGTTCGTCGACGGATCGTAGCGGCCGATGGACTTGTAGCCCTCGATGGTGAAGTACAACTTTCCGGCGGCAAACAACACGTCGTGCGTCTGACTGCCCGGGCCGGGGTCGACCCGCCGGATCTCCTCCCGGGCCGCGATGTCGATGACCGAAATCCCATCGACCATGCTCGCCACGAACGCCAGCCGCCCGTCCGCCGACGCGGTGACCTCGTGCGGATCCCTGCCGGTCGGCACTCGCGCAAGAACGGTTCCGCTCGCCGGGTCGACGATCGCGAGAGCGCTGGCATCCCTGAGCAGGACAAGGAGCCGCTCGGGCGACTGCGGCTGGGCGTGGGCGATGCCGAGCACGGTGACGATCACCGCGAGCGACAGCGAGACGACCCACCGAAGCGACGTCTTGACTGGGCTCATCTGGAACCTCCTGGAGGATCTGGCGGACGGCCGGATTATATCGCGGCACCGATTGGTCGAGTCGCTGTCGATGAAGGCTCCGAACCTTTTCCTTGCCAGCTTAGGAGAGTGCATGCTACGCTTTCCTGACTGGTTTAGGAGAAAACGCAAGTGCCCCCACGCGCCACATTGCTGCCCGGGACGCTCGACGTCCTGGTTCTCAAGGCCGTCTCCCTCGGGCCCCTGCACGGCTATGGTGTTCTGCTGCGCATCGAGCAGATCACGAAGGGTGCGCTCGTCGTCGAGCAGGGCGCGCTGTATCCGGCGCTCTACCGCCTCGAGCAGCAAGGGTTGCTGTCCACAGAGTGGGGCGTGTCGGACAACAACCGCCGGGCCAAGTTCTACCGGCTGACTCCGGCAGGCCGCCGCCGGTTGCAGGAGCAGCGGGCGGACTGGCAGCGTCTGGCCGATGCGATGGCGGCAGCGCTCGACACGCGGCCGGGAGAGGTGTGACGACATGTGGACGTACCTGCGCCTCCGGTTCGCCGCGCTTTTCAGGCGCACGCGGTTCGAGCACGAGTTGGCCGACGAGCTGGCGTTCCACATCGAGTCGCGTGCCGCGGAGTGGGAGCGGCGGGGGCTGTCGCCGTCGGCGGCGCGCCGGAAGGCGCGGATCGAGCTGGGGAGCGCCGAGCGCATCAAGGAAGAGGTGCGGGACGTCAGGCTTGGCCGGTGGCTGGAGGTGCTCCGGCAGGATCTCCGCTATGGCTTCCGCGTGCTGCGCGCCCATCCCGGCATCACGGCGATCGGCGTTGCGTCGCTGGCTTTGGGCATGGCTGTCTGCATCTATTCCTTCTCGCGGGTCCACGCCGATTATCTGGCGCCGCTCCCGGGAGCCCGGGATGCGGATTCGCTGGTTGCCGTCGACGCGCGGTTGTCGTATCCGGCTTTCGAGCGTATCCGCGAGCTGGACGACGTCCTCGAAGCGGCGACGGCGTACCTGGGCCCTGCGCCGTTCAGCGTCGCCGTCGACGGCGGGCAAGGCGCCGAGCGCGTCTTCGGCCATCTGGTCTCTCCGGAGTACTTCGAGGCACTTGGCGTCGCGCCGGCCGCCGGCCGCCTCCTCTCCCCCGGGACCGAACGGGCGGGCTCGGAGCCGGCAGTCGTCGTCAGCGAACGGTTCTGGAGGCGCCGACTCGATGCCGATCCGCGCGCCGTGGGGAGCACGCTGCAGGTGAACGGCCGGAGCGCGACGCTCGCCGGCATAGCCGCAGGGGGATTCCGAGGCGTCTTCCCGGCGAGTCCGGCGGAGATCTTCGTACCGGTAACCGCCGGCGCCGCGCTCGCGCCGGAGCTGGAGGGGGACACTCTGTCGGACGAAGGGGCCGAGCGGTTCCAGGTGGTCGCGCGGCTGGCGCGCGGGGTGTCGATGCAGACGGCCGAAGCGGCGCTCGACACGGCGGCGCGGGCGCGGGACGTGCCGCGGCCCGATGTCGGCGAGCGCCGCCGCGAGGGCCGGCAGGTGCGGCTGTTCCCGGCGGGCCGCGTCGTTCGCATCGAACCGGCGCAGTTGCGGCTCATGCTCGGTCTCACCGGGCTGCTCGTCGGGCTCGTGCTGACGCTGGCCTGCGCGAACCTGGCCGGACTGCTGTTGGCGCGTGCCGGCGAGCGGCGCCGCGAGATGGCGGTTCGCTTCGCGCTGGGCGCCGGCCGTTGGCGGCTGGTCCGGCAGTTGCTGACCGAGAGCGTGCTGCTGGCTCTGGGCGGCGGCGCGGCGGGGTTCTTCTTCTCCCACTGGCTGCTGCGCGTCACCGAATCGATCAGCCCGGCGAGCCCGTTCCCTGTAGAGATGAACGTCAGCCTCGGTCCGATAGTCTGGCTCTTCGCGGCGGCGATCGCCGTAGCGGCCGGGATAGGGCTCGGACTGGCGCCGGCCTTCGCGGCGACCCGCGGGGCGCGCGACGGTATTGTCCGGTCCGTGCAGGGAAGACCGACGGCGTTGCTCCGCTATCGCCGGTTCGGTGTCAGGAACCTGTTCGTCACGTACCAGGTGGCTGTGGCCCTCATGCTGCTGCTCACCATCGGCCAGTTGGCCGTCGGTTACCAGCGGTTCAGCGGCATCGACCCCGGGTTCGACACCGCCGGCTTGACGCTGTTCGCCATGGATCCGGGGCGTGACGGCTACACCGCGGCGCAATCGGCGGCGCTGCTCGACGAGTTGCCGGACCTGCTCGCCGCTCTCCCCGAGCTGCGCTCGGCGGCGGTGGCCGAGCGCCCCCCGTTGGCGGCCCCGGCAGCCCCCGGCACCAGGTCCGGCGTCCGCGTCTCGACTTCGACCGGGGAGGGCGACGGTCAGCGCACGTTCCATTCGATCGCGTTGGAGCATGTCGGCGGGCGCTACTTCGAGACGCTCGGCGTCCCGCTCGTCCGGGGCCGCACGTTCACGGAGCGCGACGTCACCGGCGGCGGCGTGGAGGACACGCGCGAACCCGAGACACCGGTGGTCATCAATCAGACGGCAGAGCAGCGAATCTTCGGAGCCGGCACGGCGATCGGACGCCGGTTGCGGGCGGACCACGCCGGCCGAAGCTACATCGTGGTCGGCGTGGTCCCCGACGTCAGGCCCTCGTTGCTCGCCGCGCGCCCGATGGCGACGGCGTTCGTGCCGATCCCCGTCGCGCGCTTCCGCAGCGCCTCGATCCAGGGGACGACCGTGCTGGTCCGCGGCACCTCCGATCGGGGCGCGATGGCCGCCGTCCGCGACGAGTTGAGGCGGACCGACCCGCGGCTCACTGTCTTCGACGCTCGTACGATGGACGAACATCTCGAGCGATTCGAGCGCTCGATCCGGCTCGCCGTCAGCCCGCTCGCCGGTCTGAGTCTGTTCGGTCTCGTGCTCGCTACCATCGGCCTGACCGGCGTCACGTCCTATGCGGTCGCCCGCAGGCGCCGCGAGATCGGGATCCGGCTGGCGCTCGGCGCCGAGCGCCCCCATGTCTTGTGGCTCGTCCTCCGGGAAGGCACGTTCCTGGTCGTCACGGGCGCGGTCCTCGGTGCCGCGGGGGCGTTCGCGCTCTCTCGTGCGCTGTCCGCCCTGGACCCCGGTCTCGCGCGGGTCCTGGGTGCCTATGTCGGGGATCGGGTTCTGCTCGTCGGCGCGCCGGTGCTGCTCGTCGCGGCGGCACTGCTCGCCTGTGCGGTGCCTGCCTGGCGGGCAGTACGGATCGACCCGGCCTCGACCTTGCGGGCGGAGTGACAGGACGCCCTGCGGTTGCCGCTCTTGCACACGACCAGCGGCACGGACACGGGCCTGCGGTGACATCGATGCCGCTCGACGGACTCACGCTGAAGCGCCGGTTCCGGCGGTTTCTCGGCTCGTCGGTCGAGTTCGATCTCGCGCCGTACATGGCGCGACATGCGCGGATCGATCGCCTGGCGACCGAGGTGGCTGCGACCGACGATGCCGGGCTCACCGCATGGGCACGCAGGCTCAAGACGCGCGTCGGTGAGGGGGTATCGCTCGACCAGGCGCTGGACGAGCTGTTCGCGCTGGTCCGTGAGGCATCGGAACGGGTGTTGGGAACCCGTCCGTTCGACGAGCAGATCGTCGGCGGTCTCGCCATGCATCAGGGCAGGATCGCCGAGATGCAGACAGGCGAGGGCAAGACGCTGGCCGCGGTGGCGCCCGTGGCCCTCAATGCGCTCGCGGGCCGCGGTGTGCACGTCCTGACGTTCAACGATTACCTCGCGCGCCGAGACGCCGCCTGGATGGGCCCCGTCTACCGTATGCTCTGTTTGACCGTCGGCTGCGTCCAGGAGGGCATGCCTCCGGCCGAGCGCAGGGCGGCCTACGGATGCGACGTCACGTACGTGACGGCCAGGGAGGCGGGCTTCGATCTGTTACGTGACGGCCTGTGCCTGAGCCCGGCGGGTCTCGTGCACCGTCCCTTCCAGTTCGCGCTGGTCGATGAGGCCGACTCGATCCTGATCGACGAGGCGCGGATCCCCCTCGTGATTGCGGGGCACGTCGACGAGTCCGGCATCGGTCTGCGGCAGGTGGCGGGGGTCGCGCGCCGGCTGACTCCCGAGACGGATTTCACCACCGACGAGCATCGCCGCAACGTCTTCCTAACGGACCGCGGCGTCGACCGGGTCGAGCACCTGTTCGACCGCGGCAGCCTCTACGATCCCGAGAGCCTGCATCTCCTGATTGCGCTCCAGAACGCCCTGCATGCCGAGTGCCTCCTTGACCGCGACGTCGACTACATCGTCCGCGGCGCCAAGGTGGAGCTGGTCGACGACTTCACGGGGCGGGTGGCCGACAGACGGCGGTGGCCGGACGGGCTGCAGGCTGCCATCGAATGCAAGGAGGGTCTCGAAATCCAGCGCGAGGGACGGATCCTCGGCTCGATCACGGTACAGCACTTCCTGCGCAACTATCCGCGGTTGTGCGGCATGACCGCCACGGCACAGCCGGCGGCGGAAGAGCTCAAGGAATTCTACGGACTCGATGTGGTCGTGATCCCGACCCACACCCAGTGCCTGCGCCGTGACGACGAGGACGTCATCTTCGCCAACCGCGCGACGAAACAGCAAGCTCTCGTGACCGAGATCGCCCGAGTTCAGCAAACGGGTCGGCCGATACTGGTCGGTACCGCAAGCGTCGTCGAGTCGGAACAACTGGCTGCCGCGCTCCAGGAGGCCGGCGTGGAGTGCCGCATCCTCAACGCCAAGCAAGACGAGGCCGAGGCCGAGGTCGTGGCCGAGGCGGGATCGCTCGGCGCGGTGACGATCTCCACCAACATGGCCGGTCGCGGCACAGACATCAGGCTGGGCGGCCGCGACGGCCGCGAGCACGCGGCGGTGGTTGCACGCGGCGGTCTCTACGTCATCGGCACCAACCGTCACGAGAGCCTCCGTGTCGATCAGCAACTCCGGGGCCGCAGCGGACGACAGGGTGACCCCGGGTCGTCGCGGTTCTTCGTCAGCGTGGAGGATCCGATCATCGCGCGGTACGGGATCCGCCGTCTGATGACGGTCCCCGGCCTTTCGATCAGCGATGAACCGACGACCAACCCGGTATTGCGGCGCGAGATCCGACGCGCGCAGCGCATCATCGAGGGCGAGAATCTGAACATTCGTCGCCGGCTGTGGGACTACTCCGAGGTCGTGGAAACGCAACGACAGTGGATCCAGGCCTGGCGCCACGAGATACTGCGCGCCGAGCCGCCCCTCACTCTGCTGGCCGAGCGAAGCCCCACCCGCTACGCGCAAGCTCGCACCGTGGCCGGTGACGACATCCTTCGCCGTGTCGAGCAGCGAGTGACGCTGCTCGCTCTCGACCGCCACTGGAGCAACCACCTGGCCCAGATGCGCTGGAACCGGGACCGCCTGGCGCTGATCGGCCTGGTCGGCAAGAATCCGCTGGCGGAGTTCTTTCGCGAGGCCGGCGACGAGTTCGGCCGGCTCCCATCCCGAGTCGAAGACCAGGCAGTCAGGACCTTCGAGCAGATCGAGGTCACGGCCGACGGCGTCGACTGGGATCAGGACGGGCTGCTCGGCCCCTCGTCGACCTGGACCTATCTAGTGAACGATCAGTTCCTCGGCAACAACGTGCTGCGGGACCTCTCGCACCGCCCCGGCGTCGCGGCGTGGGCCGTGATCACGCTTGGTCCACTCCTCTTCCTGTGGGGGCTTCGTGAGCGCTGGATACGGCGCAGGAAACGCGCGGCGCTCGATACGCCATAGTCGAGGTGGAGCACTCGAGACGTGGCCCAGAGCGACTACGGCAGGAACGGAATCATCAAGAACTGCCCCAGAATGAGGCCGATGCCGATCCGGATGACCAGCGACGCGTTGATCATCATCGCGAAGCCGATCCACCCGAGGAGGAACGTCAGAATCCAGCAGCCGAGGAATCCCGCGCCAATGCCCGCCAGGACGAGTCCGACTCCGACCCATCGACGTCTCCGTGAAGAGGCGTCAGCCGACGCGGGCGGTGCCGACACTGACTCGACAGCAGCTTCAGGCAACCCCGCCGACGCCTTCGTCAGCGCTCGCTGGCAGTGCACGCACACGACCGCCTCTTCTGGGACGTCCCCAGCACAGAACGGACACTTCTCCATGGAACACCTCATTCGCATGGCCCGTTGACCAAGTGGATGACCTGACCCACCGCCCCCGTGCTCTGTCGACCGTCACTCCCGCAGCCCGGTGACGCAGGGACTGCTGCGCGTGGGCCGCCGCACATCGGACTCGCCGAACAAGCGCCGGGTCCAGTACACCATCCTCGGTGATCTGCTTCATCGGACGTTTCCTGCCCGAGCGCGGCTCGACGACGAGACTGATCCCAACGGCCGCCCTCGTTGAAGACCAGAGTTCCGCATAGCGTTGGCAACAACCGATCCCGCAGATCCGAGACCACCAGAGCGAGATGGGCTTCTGCCCGCACAATGGCCTGCTGGATCCAGCGGTACTGGAGGGCGAGGTTGCTCGACACGTGCGGCGTCCGCACCGTCGTATGCTTGGGGGGGCGATCTATGAGGAATCGGCCCATTTCGGCCGTATCTTCGCGACATTCATCATGAGAGAAGTGCACAGGTCACAGTTTCAACTCGGCCAGGTGCCCATTGAGGAGATCTGGATAAACTTGGATAAACCCGAAATCGCGGGATGACATTCCCGCGGTGTTGAGGGGGCTTCAGCACATCCGGTGCGACGAGGCGTTGCGTGAGCAGCTGTTTGCGCTACTGGACGAGCACATCCTGCCGGAGGCCGACCGCACGGTCGGACTTCGCAGCCTGGTTGGGTCTTGTACCCCGGCAGAGCTCGACCGGCGGGAAGCCGAAGCTGGGAGGATATCGAAGATGGGTCAGCGCGATCTTCGCCGACTGTTGGTCGCCGGCGCGATGGTGTCGCCGGGTAGTCCGCCGCCCGGAACAGCTCCCGCTACCGCACCCGGCGACGACGACTGGGCGCGATGGAACGGCGCGCAGATGCGGGCGGCGGTCGAGTACCTCGAGGGCGGGCGCGATGCCGCTCCGCCCGCAGAGGGGCCCTGATGACCCCTGCGCGGCCTGCGAGTGCTCGTGCACTCCATCACGCCGTGCGCCTGACGGTGGAGACGTGAGCTCGCGACGGCTGCTGGGGGCGCGTCTGCCGGCGGCGTCTCCGCAACGTCGGGAGACGGTGTCGGGGCAGTGCCTGGGCTGCCGGACGCGGTTCGCCATCGATGTGCGGTTGCCGCTGCCGGCGAAGTGTCCGGACTGCGGCGACGACGTGCTCGCCCGCGCCGACATCGAGGCTCCGGGCACGCAGCCCCGGCTGCCGTTCGGCCCGCCGCGGATTCGGGGGGGGAAGCGGTGACTCGTATACGACCCGGTCCGCTCCGCGGTTCTTTGCGATGACCGAACCTGTCGCCGTAGTCCGAGGCAATCCGCGCACGAATTGCACACGGAATGGAGTGCGACCGGACATCGCCCCGCCATGCCATACTGGAACGAGGAGGCAACATGCGGAGCAAACTACGTCGTGACATCGGGCTCCTGAAGAGCTACGCAGCCGTCAGTTCACTCGCGCTCGTGGTGGTCAGCGTGGCGGCCTTTCGCCAGGCGACACCGCCCGTGACCGAGTTCGACGAGATCACCGTGCAACGTCTCAACATAGTCGAAGCGGACGGCAGAACGCGGCTGGTTCTTTCGAACGGTGAACGGCAGGCGCAGGTTACCGCAGACGGTCAACAACTGGGACCGGACAGAGAGCGTCCTGCCGGCATGATCTTCTTCAACGAGGTGGGCGACGAGGTCGGCGGGCTGATCTTCAGGGGCGCGGAGACGAGTGATGGACACAGTGCACTGGTCTCGTTGACGTTCGACCGGTGGAAGCAGGACCAGACCGTCGTTCTCCGATATTCCGAACGCAACGGCCGCTACTGGTCCGGCCTGACGGTCACGGACCGTTCCGAGCAACCCTTGACGGCAATCGCCGACCTCCTGGTCCGTCTCGACGAAGCCGCGTCGGAGACCGAGCGAGCGCGTCTGCGGCAGGAGATCATGGCGCGCCAGCCTGGCACGGCGAACCGCATGTTCGCAGGCCGCAGCATGGACGGGAACGCGACCATCGACATGAAGGACGCCGAGGGCCGTGACCGACTGGTACTGGCGGTCACACCCGAGGGTCAGGCCCGCATCCGGTTCCTGGACGAGAACGGCGATACGGTGCGGGAGCTCGCGCCGTAGGGCGGCAGCGTTGGGGCCGAGCGCAACAGACCAGCCATCCCGAGCAGCACGTCGGCGCCGAGGGCCAGCGCCCTGGGGTACGACCATGCCCTGGACGATGCCGTCCGCCAAGAATTGCGGGCCTGGATGAAGCCTGATGCCACCATGCGTGGCTTCCGCACCGAACTCCACGCTTCTCGGCGTCGCACGGCAGTCGCCGCGCCGGCACGCGCCGGCCCGACTTCCGGCCCTTCCGGCCGTCCGTTATGGATCTGCAACGAATTCGTCTTCGGGCGCCGACGCGAACGAGGTGTGCACGATAATCGCACTGGTGAAGGAGAACCCATGCGAACCATTCCCTCCCGGCTTGCACTCATCGTGGTCCTCGCCATGGCGTCGCCCGCGCTCGTCGTGCACGGACAGCAGAATCCGGAGGCGACGCCCCGGGCCGGCCTCGTCAGGCTGCTCGACGAGGACAAGGTGGCCTTCGGCGTCACGGTCGACGCGCGCGCGGACCCCGTTGCTCTCTCGGCAAACGACGATATCGACTTCGTCTTCTTCGACATGGAGCACGGGCCCTACGACGTCAGCGCGTTGCGGACGTGGATGCAGTGGCTTGTGAATCCTGCCGCGATCGCCGCGACGGGCGACGCGCTGGCGGGCAAGGCCGTCATAGTGCGGATTCCCGCGACCGGCCGCGAGCTCGACCAGAACATCTGGATGGTCAAGCAGGTGCTCGACGTGGGGGCGCACGGCATCATCTTCCCGACGGTCGAGACCCCGGAGCAGGCGCTGATGGCCATCCGGGCCATGCGCTACCCGCAGCGGCTGGGTGCGCCGGACCGGGAGCCGGCGGGGTTGCGGGGCACCAATCCCCGGCTCGCGGCGCGCTACTGGGGCCTGTCGGTTCCGGACTACATCGAGCGGGCGGACGTCTGGCGGCTGGATCCGCCGAACGGCAACCTGCTGCCCTGGATCCTCATCGAGAGCCCGCTCGGGGTGGCCAACGTGCGCGAGATCGCCCGCCAGCTCAGCGAGCGGAACATCGGCGCGGTGCTGTTCGCCGGTTCCGAGACCGGCGGCGACATGCTGAATACGCACGGAGGCAGCCTGGAGGCGGTGGCGCAAGCCATCGATACCGTGCTCGCCGCCGGGAAGGAGTTCGGCCTCCCCGTCGCGATGACGAGCACGGCCAACATGATGGAGCGCATCGAGCAGGGAGCGCGCCTGTTCACGGGCGGTGTGACGCCCGCGCTGCGGAGGGAAGCGGGCCGTTAGCTCCCCGTTAGCCCATGTTTGCCCTCTATACGGGCGACACGTTCCCCGCGTGGAAGGGCAGCCTGTTCGTCGGCGGCATTCAAGCTGAGGGAGGCTATCCGATGATCTCGATCAGGCCGTCGACGACGGCGGCGAGGCTGGGCGTGCGACTCTCCATCAACCGACGGAGGAGAGCCGCGGCTTCGACCTGCTGTCTGAACGGGATCTCTGAGTGTCTGAACACCAATTCGCGGGACCTCGTTGCGAGATCGCGACGTGCTGGCTGACGTGCTGGCTATTGTCTCGGGATGCGCTGGTTTCGAGCCTGCTGGGCGTTCGTGCTGGCGACCTGCCTGATCGCCGGCGCACCGGTCTCCGCGCAGCGTGCGGGCGAGGGCGACGTGGAGGCGGTGCTGCAGCGCATCCAGGTCTCCGTCGAGCGCTTCTATTCGCGGGCCCAGCACGTGATGGCCGACGTTCGCGTCCGGGTGCGTCCGATGGGGAGGGACTTTCGCTCCACCGGTCGAGGAAGAAACCTCCTGTACGAGATGCGGGTCGAGTGGGCGGAGGGGACGGACACGGACACGACGGCGCCCGAGCCCGTCGTGATGCGCACGCTTCTGGAAGCCAATGGCCGGCAGGCGGCGCCGGAAGACGAGCCCGTGTGCGCCGATCCGGAGCCGTTCTCCGAGGAGCCGCTGGCGATCTTTCTGCCGGCGAAGCGGCGGGACTACGTGTTCACCTGGTCAGGGCGCGAGCGCGAGGCGGGCCGGGAGACGGACGTCCTTGATTACCGGCTGCGGCACGACGAAGATCCGACCATCGAGTGGGACGGGCTCTGCGTCAGCATCGATCTGCCGGGACACACGCGAGGCAGGGTCTGGGCCGATGCGGAAACCGGAGACGTGCTGCGCGTGGACGAGCGCCTGAGCGGCATGTACGAATTCCCGGTGCCGCGCGAGCAGCGGCGCCGCGGCATGCGGCGGACGATGGCTATCGAAAGCTCCAGCAGCACGGTCCGGTATCGCCGGGTGGCGTTCTCCGATCCGGACGAAACGTTGCTGCTGCCCGCATCGAGCGAGTCGATGACGATCTGGCGCAACGCGGGCGTCGCGCGGCAGTTCATCACCCACGAGATCTCGAACTACCGGCGGTTCGTGACGGGCGTGCGCGTGATGGGGGCGCCGCGCCGTCGCTGACCGCGGGAGCGCGATTCGCCCTCGGGCCGGCGCGATCCGGATCACGCGTGCAATACGTCCCCGACCCGTTCGGCCGCGGTGTGCGGTCTTGACCTGCCAACCGTCCAAGCACCGCCGGTCCCGCGTGATACCCTCCATTCCTTCGACGCCATGCCCATTTCCGACGGTCAGCTCGCCCCCAAACCTCAGCGTTTCCGCCTGGGTGCAGGGCGCCGCCACGAACCTGGATCGACAGCGCGGCAACGTGGTCTTGATCGAGGTCTTCCAGGTCAACTGCCCCGGCTGTTTCTTCAGCGCCATTCCCGAAGCGATCAAGGTCAACGACCGCTTCGCCGGCCAGCCGGTCACCGTTCTCGGCATCGCCACCGCTTTCGAGGACTGGGACAAGAACACCCTCGACAACCTGCGGCGGCTCGCAGAGACCGGCGAAGTGATTGGCGAGACCCGGCGGATGCTGGATCGGGCCGGACTACTCGACGACGGCAAGCTTCGCTATCGCATTCCGTTCCCGCTCGCCATGGACGAACTGATTCCGGTCACCGGTGACCCTACGCGGGAACAGGCCTTGAACGCCATTCGCCCCCAGGTCCCCGTCTTCGACACGCTTCCCGATGCGCACAAGAGCCACTTGATCGACCGCGTGACTACGTACCTGAAGTCCCGCGAGTACGCGCCGACGACGTTCGATCGGTACGCGTTGCACGGCACCCCGTCGACCGTCATCGTCGACCTGCGGGGTACCGTGCGGGAAATCACCTTCCGCCAGACCGGCGATCTCGTTCCGCGATCGAGGCCCTCCTCGATGAATAGGGGTTTCGCATGAGAGTCGGAATCGTGGCGGAGCTCGCCTCCGGTACTGGATCATCGGCCGGTTGACGGCGGCCATCGGCCGATGATTCGGATCAGGCGCGCAGTGCGCCCACGCGCCGTACGCGGACGCTCCACCGGCCCGCCCGGTCGCCCTCGAGGGTTGCCGTCCGACGGAGGAAGCAGGCCGGTTTACCCATCCGCAGGCACGCGTGTAGAGTGGGGCGTGGAGGGCGTATGTTTGCGATCCGTTGGGCAGTCGTAGTGTGTCTCGTGATGACTGCGGGCCAGGCGCCGGCGCAGTCGAGCAGTCGCTTCGCCCCGGTGACGGACGAGGTGCTGCAGGATCCCGACCCCGCCGACTGGCTCATGTGGCGGCGGACGCTCGACGGATGGGGCTACAGCCCGCTGGATCAAATCGATCGCGACAACGTGGGCGACCTGCGCATGGTGTGGTCGCGAGCCCTTGGGCCAGGCCTCCAGCAGGGAACGCCGCTCGTCCATGACGGCGTCCTCTACATGCCCAACCCGCGGGACGTCATCCAGGCGATCGACGGCGCCAGCGGCGATCTCCTGTGGGAATACCGGCGGACGCTCCCTGAGGACGTGGACGAGTTCCTCATCACCGTCCTCGCCGAGATCAACCGCAATCTCGCCATCTACGACAATCTGATCATCGACACCAGCGTCGACGACTACGTCTTCGCCCTCGATGCGGCGACCGGCCGGCTGGCCTGGGAGACGCAGATTCTCGACTACCGGACGCATCCCGCCAATCAGACCTCGGGACCGATCATCGCCGGGGGCAAGGTGATCTCGGGGCGGAGCTGCACCCCGCAGGGTGGACCGGACGCGTGCGTCATCACGGCGCACGACGCCCGGACCGGTGAGGAGCTGTGGCGGACGCGCACCATTCCCGCGCCCGGCGAACCGGGCGACGAGAGCTGGGGCGACGTGCCCTACGAGGAGCGCAAGCACGTGGGCGCCTGGATGGTGCCCAGCTACGACCCGGCCTTGAACCTCATCTACATCGGCACGTCGGTGACGTCGCCCGCCCCGAAGTTCATGCTCGGCGGGACCGACAAGAAGCACCTGTACCACAACTCGACGCTGGCCCTCGACGCCGACACGGGCGAGATCGCCTGGTACTACCAGCACCTCAACGACCACTGGGATCTCGATCACCCGTTCGAACGCCTGTTGCTCGACACGGCCGTCGCGCCGGATCCGGCGGCCGTGCCCTGGATCAATCCGCGGCTGCGGCACGGCGAGGTTCGCAAGGTCGTCACCGGCATACCCGGCAAGACCGGTGTCGTCTACACCCTCGACCGCGAGACCGGCGAGTTCCTGTGGGCGAGGCCGACGGTCACGCAGAACGTGATCAGCGGCATCGACGGCGCCACCGGCGCGGTCACCGAGAACCCCGAGGTCGTCTTCACGGGCAACGGACAGACGGTGCTGGCCTGCCCGACGCTGGTGGGCGGCAAGGACTGGGAGGCGGGGGCCTACAGTCCGCAGACGAGGCTGATGTACTTTCCGCTGCGCAACGCCTGTGCGCGGATGATGGCCACGGCCGGCAGCGACAGCGTTGCCACTTCGCTCTATGCGCTCGCCGTGCGGAGCGAGCTTGCGCCCGGCACGGACCAGCTCGGCACCGTCCAGGCGATCTCGCCGGAGACCGGAGCGCTCATCTGGAAATACGAGCAACGGGCCGCCACCACCTCGCTCGTCGCGACCGGCGGCGGCCTCGTGTTCGGCGGCGACCTCAACGGCCGGTTCCGCGCTCTGGACGCGGAAACCGGGGACGTGCTGTGGGAGGTGAACCTGGGCTCGCCGATCACCGGGTTTCCCATCACGTTCGCAGTCGACGGCCGGCAATATGTTGCGGTCAGCACCGGCAGCTCGCGCACCGTCGTGTACTTCGCGCCTCTGACGCCCGAGCTGCGCCCGAGCATGGGCAACAACCTGTTTGTCTTCGCCTTGCCCGACTAGGCTAATGGTTCGCCGAAGCGGGCTGAAACCGGCCCACCATCTGCAACCGCGCGGCGAGGACGTCGGCCCCCTCTTGCCGGCTTCATCCGATGACGCCGTTGAGGCCGGCCGCTGGCGGGTTGTACGCTATCGCGTGACGGGACCGGATTAAGCGGCTTGCTGTCTGGGTTCGTGCGACGGAGGTCACGACATGGCGCGACGGCGGTCGGGGAAGCGGGCAGGCGACGCGGGGGGTACCCCGAACGGCGGGGCCACTATCGGCCATGAAGCCGAGCTGTGGGCGATGGCCGACGCCCTGCGGGGCTCGATGGATGCCGCCGAGTACAAGCACGTCGTGCTCGGCCTGATCTTCCTGAAGTACATCTCCGACGCCTTCGAGGAGCGCCACGCCGCCGTGCTGGCGGAGTTCGGGGAAGACGCCGCCGAGGACCGCGACGAGTACACGGCCGAGAACATCTTCTGGGTGCCGACAGAGGCCCGTTGGACGCACCTGAAGGCGCAGGCGAGACAGTCGACCATCGGCCTGACCGTCGATCAGGCGATGGCGGCGATCGAGCGCGACAACCCCGCGCTCGAGGACGTGCTGCCGCGTGACTATGCCCGGCCCGCGCTGGACAAGCGCCGGCTCGGCCAGTTGATCGACCTGATCAGCAACATCCGGGTGGGCGACGAGGACGCCCGCTCCCGCGACGTGCTCGGCCGGGTCTACGAGTACTTCCTCTCGCAGTTCGCGAGCGCCGAGGGCAAGAAGGGCGGCGAGTTCTACACGCCGCGCTGCGTCGTCAAGGTGCTGGTCGAGATGCTCGAGCCGTACCGCGGCCGCGTCTACGACCCGTGCTGCGGCTCGTCGGGCATGTTCGTCCAGTCGGTCGCGTTCATCCGCGCCCACACCAGCGGCAACGGGAACGGCGGCAGGGCCAGGGCGGACATCAGCATCTACGGCCAGGAGTCGAACTACACGACGTGGCGGCTCGCGAAGATGAACCTCGCCATCCGCGGCATCGAGGGCCAGATCGCCCACGGCGACAGCTTCCACAACGACCGCCACCCGGACCTGAAGGCCGACTTCATCCTCGCCAATCCGCCGTTCAACGTCTCGGACTGGGGCGGCGAGCGGCTGACCGAGGACAAGCGCTGGCGCTACGGCGTGCCGCCGAAGGGCAATGCCAACTTCGCCTGGGTGCAGCACATGGTCCACCACCTGGCCCCGGCCGGCGTCGCGGGGTTCGTACTCGCCAACGGGTCGATGTCGTCCAGCCAGTCCGGCGAGGGGACGATCCGGAAGAACCTGATCGAGGCCGACTTCGTGGACTGCATGGTCGCGCTGCCGGGACAGCTCTTCTACTCGACGCAGATTCCGGCCTGTCTGTGGTTTCTCGCCCGCCGGCGGTCGCGCCGCGGCGAGGTCCTCTTCATCGACGCCCGCAAGCTGGGCCGCATGGTCGACCGCACGCACCGCGAGCTGACCGACGACGACATCGCCCGTATCGCCGGGGCTTACCACGCCTGGCGCAGCGGCGCAGACGCCTACGAAGACCTGCCTGGCTTCTGCAAGAGCGCCCCGCTCGACGAGGTCCGCCGGCACGGCCACGTGCTGACGCCGGGGCGCTACGTCGGCGCGGAGCCCCAGCCCGACGACGGGGAGCCGTTCGAGGAGAAGATGCCGCGCTTGGTCGCGGAGCTGCAGGCGCAGCAGGCCGAGGGAACTCGGCTCGATGCCGCTATCGCCGAGAATCTGCAGATGCTCGGTTTCCTTCCCCGCGAGGAGGACCGATGACCGTCAGCGAGCTGATCGAGACGCTCAAGGCTCACCCCGGTGACCTGCGGGTTGTCGTCAACGGGTACGAGGAAGGCTACGACGGTTTGTCGCCCGGCCAGATCTCCGTGCGGCGCATTGCGCTGAACACCGGCGTTGAGGACTGGGAGGGACAACACGGCGAGGCTGACGACGTCCCCGCCGATGCATCTGAGCCCGCGAAGATCGTCGACGCGCTCGTCCTGCGCCGCTCGTCCAACTGACGGTCTCGCCACGAGCACGACATGATCGACTACGGCAAGTTCCGGCTGTCGCTGAAACGCTTGGAGGAACAGCACGAGAACTACCGGCAACCGGATCCGGATCTGTCGGACTTAATGCGCGACGCCATTGCGGAGTCGGTCATCCAGCGGTTCGAGACCTGCTACGACTGCCTGTGGAAGGTGCTGAAGCGGTACCTGATCGAGGAGCTGGGCGTTGCTGTGGATCGAAACAGCCCCAAGCCCGTCTTCCGGCTTGCCGACGAAAACGATCTGCTCAGCTCGCCGCTGGAGCAGTGGCTTGGCTACACCGACGCTCGGGGAGCCACAGCACATGACTACGACGGCGAGAAGGCGAAGGCCTGCTTGGCCCTGGTACCGGACTTCATCGACGACGCCATCGGGCTCTATCAGACCATGAGTAGTGCGGCATGGGAGTAGACCAGGCCATCGACCTCACGGCCGAGCACCGTAAGACGGTTCTGGAGTTGCTCGAGCGGCACCTGCCCGACACAGCTGCTTGGGTGTACGGATCGCGTGTGAAGTGGACGTCCCGGCCGCAATCCGATCTCGATCTCGTCGTCTTCGCAACACCGGAGCAGGGGCGGCAAGTCGGCGATCTTCGGGAGGCGTTTGAAGAGAGCAATCTGCCGTTCCGAGTCGATCTGTTCGTTTGGGATGACGTGCCAGAGTCGTTTCGAGATCGGATCAAGGACAACCACGTGGTAGTCACGAAACCGCGTGCTCCAGAACGGCACGAGTACCGAGGCGCCAACGAGAAGTGGGATGAGTGCCGGCTCGGAGAACTAACCGAGAACTTTGATTCCATTCGCGTGCCTGTGAAACGGGCTGACCGAGCGCCGGGACCGTATCCGTATTACGGTGCGTCAGGTATCGTTGATCACGTTGCTGGCTATCTCTTTGATGGCGAGTACCTGCTTGTGGCAGAGGACGGAGAGAACCTTCGAACGCGGAACACACCGATCGCATTTCTCGCCAACGGGAAGTTCTGGGTCAATAACCGCGCTCATGTTATCCGAGCCAATCGCAGGGCCGACACAAGATTTCTGATGTACGCGCTGTCACAATTGGACATCAGTGGTTACGTCACCGGTTCAACGATGCCGAAACTCACGCAGGACAACATGAACCGCATTCGCGTGCGGGTTCCTGTCATCCGTGAGCAACGGGGCATCGCGCACATCCTCGGCACGCTGGACAACAAGATCGACCTGAACCGTCGGCTGAACGCGACGCTGGAGGCGATGGCGCGGACGCTGTTCCGGTCTTGGTTCGTCGAGTTCGACCCGGTACGCGCGAAGGTGGAAGGCCGTGATACCGGGCTGCCGAAGGACATTGCCGACCTGTTCCCCGACCAGTTGGTGGATTCAGAGCTGGGTGCGATACCGCTGCGGTGGCCGGTCGAGAGCCTTGCAGATCATTTCGACGCGATGAAGGGCGTGAGCTACAAGGGCTCTGGCCTGGCTGGTGGCGACGGAGCGCCGCTGCACAACCTGAACTCAATCCATGAAGGCGGCGGATACAAGTACGAAGGCATCAAGTTCTATTCCGGCGAGTACGCGGAGCGCCACCGTGTTCGTCCTGGC
Organism: Vicinamibacterales bacterium; assembly: GCA_963662835.3. Lineage (GTDB taxonomy): Bacteria > Acidobacteriota > Vicinamibacteria > Vicinamibacterales > UBA8438 > WTFV01. The sequence continues at coordinate 847,558 of CAXXVU020000002.1, read as the reverse complement.
GATGTGATCGTCGCCAACACGGAGCAAGGACACGATCGACTGCTCATCGGATACGCGGCCATCGTGCCGGGACTCTTCGGCACCGATGGAATCGCAAGTCATCACATCTATCGTCTTCGACCGCGATCAGCGAGCTGGCTCACGACCCGATTCCTGCTCTTCCTGCTGAACTCCGCCCGCATGCACGACTTGGTGAGTGGCTACGCGAACGGTACGACGGTCAACATGCTGCCGATTGACTGGGTGCAACGGCCGTCCATCGTGGTGCCCCCGCAGGCTCTCGTCGAGACCTTCGAAGTCGTAGTTTCATGCTCTGAGCATCGGCGTGAGCAGATCGTGCGCGAGTCCCGGGCCCTGACAGACCTTCGGGAAGCACTCTTGCCGAAACTGGTCTCCGGAGAGATACAAGTGCGCGACGCCGAGAAGCTCGTCGGAGCAACAGCATGACGGGCACGGTGCTCAGCGGCCCCGACCAGAAGGAAGGGTTGTCTCTGGCGTACGTCAAGGCACTGGCGGCTCGCGCGGGTTTCTTGACGTCGGTGCCAGAGCCGGACCGAGACAGCGTCGATCTGCGGATCATGGCGGGTGGGCCGCGTCGTCCGGCCCTCGACCTGCCACTGAAGGCCACGGCCGCTCTCGCCGAACCGCAAGCCGGCTTTCGCCGGTTTCGATTGACCATCAAGAACTACAACGATCTTCGCGTCGAGACGCAGACGCCCCGGCTGCTCGTGGTGCTGGAGCTGCCGCAGGACGAATCGCAGTGGATGACCCTCACCTCGGAGGAACTCGTTCTGCGACGTCGAGCCTACTGGGCGAGCTTGCAGGAAGGACATGAAGAGATCGTGGGACAGGAGACCGCCACGATTCACATTCCAGAGGACAACTTGTTCGATATCGGAGCTCTCCAGACCCTCATGGAGCGATCTACGTTGGTGAGTCGCGGCCCGAAATCATCGTCCCGCGCACGGAGCGCCTCGGCGACTACGCGAGCGTCGTGGCGACGCTGATCGACACGTTCGCAAGAGTTGGTGGGCAGGACGAATTGACCGTCTATCGCTCGCTGGTGACGGCGGACCGGGACACAGTCCGCGTCCGAGCCGCGGAGAGCGACGACGGGAGCGTGACGTTGAACGCCGGTGTGGATCTCGTCAGCGGCGCCCGCGACATGCTGCTGTCGGCAGCGTGTTCGCTTCGGGAGTCGCAGCCGGTCTATCGGGCCGGCGCGAATCGGGAGGCGGTCGAACTGGTGAGTCACTTGCGCCTGGGACAGACCGACCAGGGTAGCTTCGTAGTGACGTTGCTGACGCCGGTCGTGCCGGCACCGCTGCCGGTGTTGCTTCCGGACCCGGATGATCGGAACGCGCCGATCCAACGTCGGATGACGAGGCGACTCGTGGGGGCGCTCGCCGCGGTCCGTGAGGCCGCCGAACGCACGGCTGCCGGCGAGACAGCGGCCTTCGGAGACGCGGTGGCCGACGGAGTGAGCGCCAATCTGTGCGAGGCCTTGGTGCGGCTCATTGACCCGTTCCCGACGCTGGACATCAGCGTTTCCTGGGCTCGGACTCGGCCGGTGGCAGTGCCGGCGACCGCCGCTCGGTTCGGTCGGGCGGATGTAGCCTACCTGCGCGAAGCGGCGCGCTCGCTCCGTGACCGCGCGCCGCGGCCGGACGTGCGTCTCTACGGCTTCGTTCGACGCCTGAAGCGCAGAGAGACGGGCGACGACGGAACCATCAGTCTGCGGGCCAAGATCGACGGCCAAAGACACTCGGTCACGGCGGTTCTGGAGCGCGCAGACTACGAGAAGGCGGTTCAGGCTCACGGCGACCGGACGCCGGTTGTGCTGTCGGGCGACCTCGATCGGATCGGCCAACGGTGGCGGTTGCTGAGCCCGCGCCTGACGGACGTTATCCGCGACGATGGACAGGAATCGGGAGACGCTTGAAGGAGAGATGCGACCATCTGGCGTATCGGAGTCCACCGTCGAAGCCGTCGCTATCGACTGGCTGGCGTCGCTCGGCTGGACCGTCCTGCACGGCCCCGACATTGCGCCCGACACACGGGCTGCGGAACGTGCCGACTATGGCGAGGTCGTCCTTACAAACCGCTTGCGGTCCGCGCTCGTTCGGCTCAATCCCAGTGTCCCCGACGACGCGGTCGAAGACGTCCTGCGCCGGCTTACGCGTCCGGCCGGCGCGACGCTGGAGGCCCGGAACCGCGACTTCCATCGGATGCTCGTCGCCGGCGTGACGGTGGAGCACGTCGACACGGACGGGCGGGTTCGCGGTGCGCAGGTTCGCGTGCTCGACTTCGGCGAGCCGGCGAGCAACGACTGGCTCGCGGTCAACCAGTTCACGGTGGTCGAGAACAAGCACGAACGGCGGCCCGACGTCGTGCTGTTCGTCAACGGCCTGCCGCTGGGCGTCATCGAACTGAAGAACCCGGCCGACGAGAACGCCACCATCTGGTCGGCCTTCCAGCAGCTTCAGACCTACAAGGCGGAGATCCCGTCGCTGTTCACGTTCAACGCCACCCTCGTCGTATCGGACGGACTCGAAGCGCGCATCGGCGCGCTGACGGCCGGGCAGGAGTGGTTCAAGCCGTGGCGCACGATAGCGGGCGAGACGCTGGCCGACCCGAGCCTGCCGCAACTCCGGGTGCTGCTCGAAGGTGCCTTCAACCGGCGCCGGCTGCTGGCGCTGGTCCGGGACTTCATCGTGTTCCAGGACGACGGCAGCGGCGCCCTGGTCAAGAAGATGGCCGGGTACCACCAGTTCCACGCGGTGCGGACCGCCGTCGCCGAGACGCTGCGCGCGGCGGCGCTGCAACACGCGGTCGCGGACCGCGACCCGCGGGGCCGCTACGAGTCGGGCCGCAAGCCGGGCGGCGCCCGCGGCGACCGGCGGATCGGCGTGGTCTGGCATACCCAGGGGTCGGGCAAAAGCCTGACGATGGCGTTCTACGCCGGCTGCATCATGCACGACCTGGCGATGGCGAATCCCACCGTCGTCGTGCTGACTGATCGCAACGATCTCGACGATCAGTTGTTCACCACCTTCTCGCGCTGCGCCGACCTGCTCGGGCTGCCGCCGGTCCAGGCGGGGAGCCGCGCCGACCTGCGGGCGAAACTCGCGGTCGAATCGGGCGGCGTGGTGTTCACGACGATCCAGAAGTTCTTTCCCGACGCGCCGGCGCCCGGGGAGCGCGAGGGGGCGACCCCAGGGGCGACCCCTCCGAGGAAACAGCCGGGCGATCGGCATCCGCTGCTGTCGAGCCGGCGCAACGTCGTGGTGATCGCCGACGAGGCGCACCGCAGTCAGTACGACTTCATCGACGGCTACGCCCGCCACATGCGGGACGCACTGCCCAACGCTTCCTTCATTGGCTTCACCGGGACGCCCATCGAGCTCGCCGACGCCAGCACGCGCGCCGTGTTCGGCGACCACATCAGCGTCTATGACATCCAGCGGGCGGTCGAGGACGGGGCGACCGTGCCGATCTACTACGGAGAGCCGTCTGGCGAAGCTGGCTCTCGACGAGGCCGAGAGACCGGCGATCGATGCCGGCTTCGAGGAAGTGACCGAGGGCGAGGAGGTCGACCGCCGCGAGAAGCTGAAGACGAAATGGGCGCAACTCGAAGCGGTTGTTGGCGCGGAGAAGCGCGTCGCGCTCGTCGCGCGCGACATCGTGGAGCACTTCGAGCGCCGCCGGGAGGCGATGGACGGCAAGGCTGGTGGTCTGCATGAGCCGGCGGATCTGCATCGACCTGTACCGCGAGTTGGTCCGCCTGCGCCCGGCATGGCGCGACGACAAAGACAGCCGCGGCGCGCTGAAGGTCGTGATGACCGGCAAGGCGTCCGACCCGCCCGACTGGCAGCGGCACATCGGCAACAAGGCCCGTCCCGAGGCGCTGGCCAAACGGTTCCGCGACCCGGCCGATCCGCTCCGCATGGTGCTCGTGCGCGACAGGTGGCTCACCGGCTTCGACGCCCCGAGCCTGCACACGATGTACGTGGACAAGCCGATGCGCGGCCACGGGCTGATGCAGGCCATCGCGCGGGTCAACCGGGTGTTCCGGGACAAGCCGGGCGGCCTCGTCGTCGACTACCTGGGCCTCGCCCACGAGCTGAAGCGGGCGCTCGCCACTTACACCGAGAGCGGCGGCACGGGCGAGACCGCGCTCGACAAGGAGCAGGCGGTACGGGCGATGCTGGAGAAGTACGAGGTCTGCTGCGGCCTGTTCCACGGCTTCGACCGGTCCGCGTGGGCGGACGGCTCGCCGGCCGAGCGGCTCCAACTGCTGCCCGCGGCGATGGAGCACGTTCTCGCGCATGAGGACGGCAAGGCCCGCTGCCTGCGGTCTGTCCGGGAGCTGTCGCAGGCGTTCGCGCTGGCCGTGCCGCACCCGGAAACGATCCGCATCCGTGACGACGTATCGCTGTTCCAGCATGTCCGGGCGGCGCTGTCGAAGCAAACCGACCCCAGCGTGAAGTCCGACGAGGAGCTGGATCATGCGGTCCGCCAGATCGTCTCGCGGGCCGTGGCCCCCGACGGCGTCGTGGACATCTTCGCCGCGGCCGGCCTGAAGAAGCCGGACGTGTCGATCCTGTCCGAGGAATTCCTCCACGAAGTGCGCGGCATGCGCCGCAGGAACCTCGCCGTCGAGCTGCTGGAGCGGTTGTTGAAGGACGAGTTGGCGACTCGGAAGCGGAAGAACGTGGTGCAAGCACGCTCGTTCGCCGAGATGCTCGAGCAGACGATCCGCCGCTACCAGAACCGCGCGGTCGAGGCGGCGCAAGTGATCGATGAACTGATCGGCCTCGCCCGCGAGATGCGCGAGGCGAACGCCCGCGGCGAGAGGCTCGGGCTCTCGGACGACGAACTTGCGTTTTTACGACCCGCTCGGCGTCAACGAAAGCGCCGTGCGGGTTCTCGGGGACAAGACTCTCTGCGGCATCGCCCGCGAGCTCGTCGAGACCGTTCGCGGCAACGTGACCATCGACTGGACGCTCCGTGAGAATGTCCGGGCCAACCTGCGCCGCCTCGTGAAGCGCGTGCTGCGCAAGCACGGCTACCCGCCGGACAAGCAGGAGTCGGCGACCCGCACGGTGCTGGAGCAGGCTGAAGCCCTCTCCGCCGGTTGGGCGGCGTAACCGTTGACGGCGCTGTCTGGGACGTTGTCACCGGTTCGCATGAGATCGCATGAACTGCTCGACCGGGCCGTCGTTGACGTCGCGCCATCCGTCACGATGACCGGCCATCGCCCGTGGCGATTCCTCCCTGGTCGTCGGCCGCCCCCCAGCGATCTATACTCACGATTCTGTGACCGATTCAACGAGAACCTCAGTCCCGACCGCAATGGTCCCGATGTGCGCCGCACTGGCCGCTGTCGTTCCGTCTTGTGCACGGTGGCTGTACAGCCGCCAATGTACCCGCCACCGTACTGATGGAGCGGTTCACGACTCTTCTCGCTAGACGATGTTCGAGGACGGACATGAAAGTATTCTTAAGTTGGTCAGGAACGCGGAGCCACAAGGTAGCGCTTGTATTTCGCGATTGGCTGCCTTCCGTCATTCAGCAGATCGTGCCATATGTTTCGTCGGAGGATATTGACAAGGGGGCGCGCTGGAGTACGGACATTGCAAAGGAGCTTTCCGACTCCACGTTCGGCATCGTCTGCGTCACTCGCGACAACCTAAGCGCACCTTGGCTCACGTTTTGAAGCCGGCGCTCTGTCCAAGACGATGGACAAGGCCTTCGTCAGCCCCTTTCTTTTTGACATCAAAAGGTCTGAGGTGGATGGCCCCATTCTCCAGTTTCAGTCGACGGTCTTCGAGAAGGACGACCTCAAGAAACTCGTAGAGACGCTTAACAAAGCCTGCGAAAAAGACGGTCTGACGCTTGATCGTCTACAGGAGACATTTGAAGTTTGGTATCCGAACCTTGAATCGAAGCTAGAGAAACTAAGAGATGTTCAGCCGGACGCTCAAGAGGCCGACGATGCCACCGACGTCCAAACACCGAAGACGCAGGAGATCCTTGAAGAGGTTCTCGAACTCACTAGAGTGAACCAAAAGCTGTTACGGAGTCCGGAACTTGCGACAGGGATCGACTTTGAACAAATGAGTAGACACGTCGATTTGCTCGTTAAGCGCATCGGGACGTCTGGCGATACTGGCGACACCATGAGTGCTCGCCGACTTGCTCGGCACAGCTCCGCAATGCTGAAGGATATGATGAGCGCCTCCGTTTTTAGCACTCGCGGCTACGTTGGGGTTCGAGCGGCCTTGGGATTCATTAGGAGCCAGTACCCGTGGATTTGCGATGTTGGAATTGAAACAATTAACATTCTACAATCGTCCGGTAGAAAAGTCAGTGAGAAACGAGAAGCGATACAGCAGTTCGCACACATCCTGGATTTTCTCATCAGTCATCCAAGTATGCGGGACGTGCACCGTGGGAGTGATGACATCTACTACTTCGCTCGTGCTATCCAGAAGATGCTAATCGAAGCGTTCGAACGGAGCACTAACAGGTGAGTTCCCAGCACTACAGATTCGCCGTAGGCGAGGGCGGCGCGCCGAAACGACCGCCACAAGCATTATGGTGTGGACGATGGCGACTGCTTCCAACAGGGCGGCAAAGGGCGGTGCTGCTGACGTCGCCGGAATGGTGGAGCGAATTTGTACCGCATTGTCAGGCGCGCTTGTAGAAAGCTGGCACCACCAGATTCGGCGCGCGCGCGCCACGCACCACTAGGAGAGCCGCGTGCTGACAGGGGATGCTCTCGGGGTGCTGCCGGCAGAGATATCCGACCCCAACAAGTAGTCGAACAAGCTCGAGAGCAGGTCTGCTACACTAACGCACCTTAAACCGCGTACGACGAGCTTTCCGTGGGCGAAGGCATGATCTCGTCCGAGAGCCGGATGCGGGAAAACCGCCCGTCCGGTTCGATGAGCGGCGACTGGAAACGGAGCCACGGCGGGGAGTGAGGCACCGGCATTGCGAAAGCCGCCGGAACCAGCTACCCCCATCCGCCTACCGCCACCGCGCCAGTCGTCGACTCTACTCGTTGGGTCGGAACCAACGCCGCCGAACGCCTGAAGCTGCGCACCAGCGCCGACTTCTGTCGGTTCATCGAGCGCGACTTCGTGTTCTACACGAGCGAGTACGCGAAGCTGCAGCGGGCGGCGTGGACGTGGACCGAGGGTCTCGAGTCCGTGTACCGCAACGAACGGAGTCGCCTGCGAGACCGGAACGATCTGTACCTCGCCAGCCTGGTTCCGGACGAGGATGACGACACCACGAGGCGTAAGACGCGGACCGTGGCCGCGTTCGTCGAGGTCGTAGTTGCGCGGGTGTGCTGGAGAGGTTGGCTCGTCAACTACGGCGCGATGTACAACGCGATGCAGAACATGATCGTGAAGATCCGCCGCAAGTCGGTCGACGAGATGATGGGGATCTTGGAGAACGCCGAGAACGAGGAGTGGTGGTTCAAAGATCCCTTCGGGGAACCGCCAGGAGCCAGTGGCTGGTCAGGAGTCCGGCGTCCTACGCATCGGCTGCTCGCTCGCATGACCGAGTACGTCGAAGTGAAGTCCGGCCTTGCGTCCCGGTACGAGGAACTGGTGCAGCCCGGCGGGGCCGGCTACGACGTGGAGCACGTCTGGGCGAATCACTACGAGCGGTTCAGAGACGAGTCTCCCCAGGAGAAGGAGTTCGACCGCAACAGGAACCGGATGGGAGCGTTGATCCTGCTGCCGAGCACGGTCAACAGATGGTTGAGCGACAGGACATTCGCCGAGAAGCGTGACGCATACGCCGAAGAAACGACATGTCCCAACGAGGAGTCCCCGAGGAACCTTCTGGCGCGGAGCTTGGTGACGCCGCCCGCCGACATTCCCGGTTTCCGGGAGTTCGCCCGGGAGTCCGGTCTCCCGCTCGAGCCCACCGACGACTTCAAGATGGCGAACATCGAGGCCCGCGAGGAGCTCTACCAGGAACTCGGGCGGCGGATCTGGAGCATGGACGCGATACGCGAGGCCGGGAACGGTTAGATGGTGTAGTCGTGCCGTGCCGCCGCCTGTTCCAGCCGCCTCCAGAGTTGAGGCAAGAGCTTGATGGTTCTCTTCTCCATTGGCGTGATGTCGGCGATCCGCGGCGCCCTGGGAAGGAGCTGCGGGGTTGCAGTCACCGTTCCGTGGACGGGCTGTAGAAGTTCCAACTCACGACCGAGTAATCGCTGTTCGGGGTCGGCCTTGCCCGGCAGATCCACCACACTGGTTCCTGCTCGCGACGACTCGTAATCGGGTTCTCTGGAATGCTAGCGGCGAACACGACAACCTCGCCCGAGGCGAGGCTACGCTCGACCTTGGGGTATTGGCCATGAACGAACGCATCGAAGCGCTTCATGGCCGCCAACACGCACGCATCCACGGCGCCTTGCGCTGGTGCGCCTTCCTCCCACTGGCGCTGCCGCGACTCCTCCCAAACGCTGCGCGCTTCGGGCGCATTTTGCCGCGAGGCTTCGATGGCGCGCCGCGATGCACCGATATCGCAGCCCGCGACCGCGCCAGCCAGCATGAGGACGGCACCGATGAACCATTTCGTGTCGCTGCTCACTGGGCCGATCCTATCGTACCGCGCCGCTAGCTAGCGCTCGGCTGCGAGAGCCTCACCCGAGGCCGTTGCCAGTGTCCGCGTAGAGCGTCTCCAACTCGGCGTCGTTCTCGAAGGGCATCCCGGTCGGCAACCACGCCTGCAGCGTTGCGCGAGCCGGTGTCGGGAGACACCCCGCCGCGCAAGCGGCCGGTCAACTCGTCGCGGTCACAGCCGCCGGATCTCGTGAGACCAGCCCGTCGACGTGGCGCGCGGCGCCGTCGTAGCTGACGTCCGGCCGTGCAGAAGCTGGAGCGGCAAGATGGAGCCGACGGCACTACGTTCCAACCTCGATCAGCAGCCGGCAGTGGTCGCTGGATCCCCATTCGTCGACACGGTTCATGGCGCGTGTCCGAATGGTCTCGTGGAATCCTCGCGAGGCGAAGACGTGATCGTACTGCAGGTGCGCGCCGGCAGGAGAGCTCTGCCTCAAGTGGTACGTCGCGACGTTCTTCGTATCTGCGGGCACGTACTCCGGCTGGGGATCCGCTCGCCGGCCGTTCGGATACCGCGGCCCCATGTACACGAAGTCGAGCGCCTCCATGCGGTCCCAAACGGTACGGGCGCGTGCGTACCAGAGCCGGTGTTTACTACGTTCTCTCCAGCCATAGTCCACGCCATATTCCATATTGAGGTCGCCTGCTGCCAGGATGCGGTGCGGCCTCCGGTCCGCATTCGCGACAAAATGCGTCAGGTCGGAAATGATCCGGTGCGCCGAAGCGTCCGCGTGGGCGTCCTCGCTCCCGGTGCTTGGGTGCGGCCATCTGAAGGTCGCGTACATCGACACGACGATGAACGGCTTCGAATCGCCGTCGTTCGGGGTGACTTCGGCGGCGGCCATGATCTGGACGTCACTGACGTTGAGCTTGTCGTCGGACATCCGATCAATCGGAAGGACGGGTTTGAACCACTTCACCTGTACGCGGTCGGACAACCTCGCGATCTTCGGCCACCGCTGGTGGTGGCGCCGCGGCTCGTCCTTGCGAGTCGGCTTCTGCCACAAGCGCGTATCCCAGGCATCGTCGTCCGGCGGCCCGATGTTCACGCGATCGGCTACTTCGTCCGGCGCCCTGCAGGGTTCCTGCAACAACGCGATGTCCGCTTCCATCCGGACCAGCTCTCGCCAGGACTCGCGCCTGTACGCCATGTTCCAACACACCACGGTGGTCATGTGAACACTCCTCGGGCCGCCCTTTGTCGTCGGACTCTACCTCATCTCGGCTCGGCTGCGGGCGATTCTCTAGCGGTCGTGTCCGGGCTGCCGCTGCTGCTGCGCCTTCTCGGCCGTGCCGGCCGCCGGGGCCGGCGCGTGGCGCGGGGTGTCGGTGTAGGCGGCGCAGACCGCGTAGTGGCGATGGTCGAGACCGAGGCTGTCGAGCGCACCGGCGACGGCCGACAGCATCTCCTGCTTCGGCGGGGCCTCGGCTCCCTCCGGCCAACTCAGCACGACGTGGGTGTATGGTTTCTTCAGCTTGCGCCCGCGGGCGCTGATGCCGGCCATAGTCTTCAGCACCGGGGCGTCGGCGGTCAGCCCCTGCATCGCGCGCACCATCAGCTCGGTGTCCTCGGTCGGGATGCCGAGGCAGGCGGTCCAGGCGACGCGGTCCGACTTCGTCGGCCGACGGTTGGCGGCCGACGTCTGGTCGTGGGTGATGTAGGCGGCCATGCCGGCGATGCCGCGGCCAGAGCCGATGATGCGACAGATCACGGCCATCTCCCGAGCTGGCGGGCGACGGCCTCGGCCGCCTCGCGTAACGCGTCGAGGGTCTGTGCATATGGGCACCCGCCGGCGGCGTGCAGTGCGCGCGTGGCGTCGTTGAGCAGGCGGCCGACGCGGCGCAGCTCGACGCGTCGGGCGACGGCTTCCGCGCTGGCGGTCGGCGCCGCGGCGGCGTCGGGCACGCGGGCGAGGTCCTCGCGGACGAGCGCGGCGACGGCGCAATGGCGCGCGGCGGCGCGGCGCTTCAGCGCACCGGCCTCGGCGGCGGCGAACCGCACGCTGACCGCGTGGATGCGCTGCCGCTCGGCGGCCAGCGGCGGCCGGCCGCCGCGATTGCGTGTGGGCTGGGCCATGCGCGTTCCGTCGCCTCGCCCCAGATTGGTTAGGCGCAGCCGGTTCCGCGCAGCGGAAAACCGAATCTGGCTCCCATCGTCTCTGGCGCGGGCGGGGAGTGTACGGGGCGCGCGCCAGAGGCCAGACAAAGGTCTGGCTCGAGGCTCGGGAACGGAAGCAGCGGGAGGCGGACCGGGGCGCTTGCAACCGGGGCCCCGTGACCGTCTCGAGGCGGGGATCAAGGCGCAAGGTGACTTCACGTACCGGAACGCGTTCCGGCGAAATCCCGGCGAAGGTGTCGTCGGCCTTATGGTCGTTCCAACACACCGGCGTCATTGCCATGCGCGGTGTTGTTGGTGAAGAACGGGTTGCCGTCCCGGCCCGGCGGGAAGCTGTCGAGGCGTCCGTCGGGAGCGGCTGCCGCTACCACCGCAGACACATATCGGGCCTCGGGCAAAGGCGCTGGTCGTTGCGCTCAGCTCCGCTTGTCGCGGCGAGGTGGTCGAGCGGGCCGGAGGCCCTGGTGGAGCGCGATACGGCCGATGGGACGCTGGCCGGGTGTGCCGTCCGGGAAGACGCTCCGGGGCGCGGTAGCATCAGCGGGACGCCATCGTGCCTCGTTCGGCGGTTCGGAAGGCGTGGCCGGTCAGGGGCTGATCCGCTACCCTGAACGAGTCCGTGCAAGGCTGACAGGAACCGGCCGCAGAGATGAGAGTGTTCAGCGTCGGGGCGGACGGCGGATTTACGGAGTACGCGCAGTCGCCGTTCGAGATCGATTACGAGGAATCCGTCCTCGAGAAGTGGCTGGAGACCAACCCCGACGGGATCCTCGCAGACGGGCGGGTTCTGATCATTGGCCGTCAGGGTCCGTACCGACCTTGGCGGGGGCATCGATCTGCTGGGCGTAGATCGCCAGGGGAACGTAGTTGTCGTCGAGTTGAAGCGAGACCGCACACCGCGGGACGTCGTGGCGCAAGCGCTGGAATACGCCGCGTTCGCCGCGCGGCTCGACGTCGACGCACTCGAAGGCATTCTCCGCGTGCATGAACAGGACGGGGCGCTCGGCCTGGGCGACCATCATCGAGAGTACTTCGACGTCGACGAATCCGAGGCCATCGCCTTCAACAAGGATCAGCGCATCGTGATCGTCGGCCAGCGGGTGACGCCGGAAATCAAGCAGACGGCATTGTTCCTCAGATCGAAGGGGATCGACATCACCTGCGTCGGCTTCGCGTTTTTCGAGGCCGCCGGGGGTGGGCGGCTACTGTCGCAAGACATTGTGGTCGGCGGAGAACATGCCAAGCCGCGCCGCGTGGTTTCCGGCTCGCTGCCCGCCGTGTCGGAGGGTGAGTTCCTGCAGTCCTGCGACGAGCACGGAGGGCCGTCTTCTCCAGGATCCTCGATCTGGCGCGGCGCAAGTCGCTGTCGATTCATTGGGGACCCGGGGTTTCTCGATGGGGGTCGATGCTGATGGAACCCGGGTGGTCGTCTGCTACGCCTACCCGCCGGGGAGCGTTTTCAGGCAGTCGCTGTATACGGCGCTACGGGACCGTGCCGGTATCCAGAAGACAGGGGCCACTGCGGAGAGCGTCGAGCGACTGCGGGGTTCGGTCGAGGCGACCGGGCTATTCGCGCCTGCGGGCCGAGACTTGAAGTGCCTCATCGACCGGGGGTTTACAGACGAGGAGGTCGAGAAGCTCGTTGCGTGGTGTGAGCTGGTCGAGCGGGCGATCCGCGAAGCGGTTTGTACCGCGACACAGTGAACGGGTCAGGGCGCGAGAGGACGCGCTACGAAGCTCTCCAGCCGGATGACCGGGTGCGCGCGGGGCGGACCGTCATCGTCCCCGGGGTCGCGGTGGGTATGGCCGTTTCCTGGCGCGGTCCTGTCCACGAAGGGACAGCCGGCCGCGTCGCCGCGGGCGACCGCCCGGCGCTCGGGCTGATCTTCGGGTTTCGGCCCTGCCGCCGCGGCGCGCCGCTCACCGGCGCCGTCGGACAACCACGCTGAATCGAAGCAGCGTGAACAGGCCCGCGGCCACACCTGTCGCAATCGCCAATCTCGCCGCCGGCCCGGGAATGAGGCCGCGGGTCGAGCCGAAGAACGCCAGAAGCGCCATCGAGAAGACGAAGAATCCCAGGCGCTCCCATCGGTCGAGCGTCAGGGTCGGGATTCTGTGGCGCGGCTCGAACGGGCGGGTCGTGAACAGGCTGCGGAAGCGGTCGTAGTCCCAGATGCACAGGTACAACGCCGCCAGCAGCATGAGGGCGGTGATGACGGTAGTCAGGCCGAAGCCCAGCGCGACGTTGATGACGTTGATGGATGCAATGACGGGAAGAAACAACAAGGCCCCCAGGTGAGCGTGGCGCGGCGTGAGCAGGAGCACGCCGGCGACCACCTGCACCGCTCCGATGAAGTTCCAGAACAGTCCGGTCTGGTACATCGACTCGAAGAACGCCCCGATCGGAGTCGTATCCGGCAGGGTCGTGAACCGCTGCCCGAGCAGCTTGACCATACCCGTGGGGACGAATCCGGCGGCCAGCAGAATCCGCGTGAAGAGGGTGAAGCGCAGGAAGAAGCCGGTGGACCGGATGCGAACGAAGAGCTCGTCGATGACCGCGACCGTCATGGCGGCGAGCCCAACATCGTAGATCGTCTTCAAGGTGGTGGCGTTGACGCTCGCAGCTCGGTCACTACTCCGCTGGCGACGGTGCTGGGGTGCAGTTGCCACGGTCTTCATGTTCGCATGACTGTTGGGCCTGAACCGCCTGGGTCTGCGGAGGGTGAATCCTTGAGCAGACCAGCCGCGAAGTCGCCGGTTCGACGGCGCACGGCGGCTGGGCAAGCGTCTGCGGTCGTGAGCCACTCGTCTTGGTCAACGACGGTAGCGGGCGATGCCGGACTGGCGACCGCGATCCGGGGCCGGAAGGCCGTATTCCCTCGATGACGGTCGTGACCGAGCAAAGTCGGACCCATTGGGACCGGCGATCGATCGACCGCCGGTCTGCATACTTCCTCTCCCGCCGAACTGAATGGGCTGGCGGCGTCAGAGGAGGTGGTTCGATGACCAGGCGTGTTCTTCGGCTCAAGCAGGTACTGGCGCAGACCGGACTGTCGCGCTCGACCATCTTCGCGCTGCAGCAACGAGGCATCTTCCCGCAGTCGATCAAGATCGGACCCAAAGCCCCCAAGGCCACGGGCTGGTACGAGGACGAGGTGCAGAACTATATCGAGACGCGTCCGCGCGGCAGCGGCGACCGGGCCGGGAAGAGACGGTGACTTCACGACCGTGAATCCGGAGACCGAAGAGATCGTCCGCGCGGTCGACTACCAAGTCGTCGCTGTTCCCGATCAGTTCCGCGTCTACTCGGACGACGCCGGTGACGCCGCCCGCTGGCACCGCGTCGAGACGCCGGGGGCGCCATCACCCCGGATCAGAAGTGGATGTGTGCTGTCGGTCTGTCGCCAAGGCCTCTCGAAACGCTCGGCAGAGTTCCGGGTCAAGAAAGGCCGGAAGGCGAACCGTGGGCCCGCTGGCCGTTCAGATAGCGCATCCAGTCGTCCATCAGCCGGCGGCGGCGCTCGAACAGGTCCGACCGCGCGTAAGCCGCTTCGGTCCGGTTGCGCACCACGTGCGCTAGCGCCGCCTCGATCACCTCCCGCGGGTGGTCCGTCCGCTCCGACGCCCAATCCCGGAAGCTGGACCGGAAACCGTGCGGCACGGCAGCGATGCCCAGCGTCGGCATCAGCCCCGACAGAGACTGGCCGCGCAGTGCCTTGCCGCGCCGGCTCGGAAACACTACGTCGGGCGGCGCAGCGGCGGTCGAGTCGACGCGGAGCCGCCGCGCCTGCTGCAGAACCTCGACCGCGCGGCTGCAAAGCGGTACCGGTGCTCGCGTGCGGTCTTCATCCGCGAGGCCGGAATCGCCCAGACCAGGCTGTCCAGGTCGATCTCTTCCCACGTCACCAGACCCACCTCCGCCGACCGCGCCGCGGTCAACACGAGAAACTCGAAGGCCAGCTTCACGCCGGTCCACGCCGTCGAGGCGCACACCGCCGCAACCGCACCGGCGACCCCGGCGACCTCGGCATGTGGTAACGCCCGCCGGTGCTCGGTCGGAACCGGTCGCCAGCGGTGCGCGTTCCCGCTTCCGGCCCTCCACGCGGCGCCGTTAATGGCGATGACCTTGGCGGCGGCCTCCTCGAAGGTCGGCATGCCGTCGGCGCGACGGCTGGCCGCCCGGGGATCGCCGCCCGCGCGGGCTACCCGGCGGTTGGCGAGGGCCTGCTCACGGGCCTCGGCCAGCGGGACGAAGTGGAAGCTGCCGAGGCCGAGCGCGTGCGCCTTGCCGTGGATGACGAGCCGCTGCACCCAGTGGCGGGTGCCGGACGGTTCGACGTGCAGGTGGATCTGCAACGAATTCGTCTTCGGGCGCCGACGCGAACGAGGTGTGCACGATAATCGCACTGGTGAAGGAGAACCCATGCGAACCATTCCCTCCCGGCTTGCACTCATCGTGGTCCTCGCCATGGCGTCGCCCGCGCTCGTCGTGCACGGACAGCAGAATCCGGAGGCGACGCCCCGGGCCGGCCTCGTCAGGCTGCTCGACGAGGACAAGGTGGCCTTCGGCGTCACGGTCGACGCGCGCGCGGACCCCGTTGCTCTCTCGGCAAACGACGATATCGACTTCGTCTTCTTCGACATGGAGCACGGGCCCTACGACGTCAGCGCGTTGCGGACGTGGATGCAGTGGCTTGTGAATCCTGCCGCGATCGCCGCGGCGGGCGACGCGCTGGCGGGCAAGGCCGTCATCGTGCGGATTCCCGCGACCGGCCGCGAGCTCGACCAGAACATCTGGATGGTCAAGCAGGTGCTCGACGTGGGGGCGCACGGCATCATCTTCCCGACGGTCGAGACCCCGGAGCAGGCGCTGATGGCCATCCGGGCCATGCGCTACCCGCAGAGGCTGGGTGCGCCGGACCGGGAGCCGGCGGGGTTGCGGGGCACCAATCCCCGGCTCGCGGCGCGCTACTGGGGCCTGTCGGTTCCGGACTACATCGAGCGGGCGGACGTCTGGCGGCTGGATCCGCCGAACGGCAACCTGCTGCCCTGGATCCTCATCGAGAGCCCGCTCGGGGTGGCCAACGTGCGCGAGATCGCCCGCCAGCTCAGCGAGCGGAACATCGGCGCGGTGCTGTTCGCCGGTTCCGAGACCGGCGGCGACATGCTGAATACGCACGGAGGCAGCCTGGAGGCGGTGGCGCAAGCCATCGATACCGTGCTCGCCGCCGGGAAGGAGTTCGGCCTCCCCGTCGCGATGACGAGCACGGCCAACATGATGGAGCGCATCGAGCAGGGAGCGCGCCTGTTCACGGGCGGTGTGACGCCCGCGCTGCGGAGGGAAGCGGGCCGTTAGTTGGAGGCCGCGCCGGCGCCGGCACGACGGGATACCCGCCGCTGCTACGGCCTCGGTTCGGAATTTCCCGCCTTCCGGCCGACCGCCCGGTGACATAATCGGCCAGAACTCGAACCCCGAGGAGGCGTCATGCTCGCATCCCGCTGGCCGTCGTTCCGGTTCCATTCGGCTCTCATCGCTTGCGTCGTCATCACCGCCGCCCTCGCGGCCGTTGCCGCGGCCCCGGCCCGCGCCCAGGAGCCGGACCGCATCCGCCCCGTCACCGACGCCGAGCTGCTGGACCCGAGCCCCGACGAGTGGCTGATGTGGCGGCGCACGCTCAACGGCTGGGGCTACAGCCCGCTCGATCAGGTCAACCGCGACACCGTCGGCAGCCTCCGCCTGGTCTGGAGCCGCGCCCTGGCGACCGACGGCCGCCAGCAGGGGACGCCGCTGGTCCGCAACGGGGTGATGTTCATGCCGAACCCGCAGGACACCATCCAGGCCATCGACGCGGTGACCGGCGATCTGATCTGGGAGTACCGCCGCGACCGGCCGGACGACCTGGGCGACTACATGATCGGCAGCCTGATCGACACCAACCGCAACATCGCCATCCACGGCGAGCTGATCTTCCACACCTCGATGGACGACCACCTCGTCGCCCTCCACGCGGAGACGGGCGAGGTGGTGTGGGACACCGAGATCCTCGACTACACGGTGAACCCGGCCAACCAGACCTCGGGGCCGATCGTCGCCAACGGCAAGGTGTACTCCGGCCGGAGCTGCGATCCGCGGGGCGGGCCGCACGGCTGCGTCATCACCGCCCACGACGCGGCGACCGGCGAGGAGCTGTGGCGGCGGCGGTTGATTCCGGGGCCGGGGGAGCCGGGCGACGAGACCTGGGGCGACGTTCCGTTCGAGGAGCGCGGGCACGTCGGCTCCTGGATGGTGCCGAGCGTCGACCCCGAGCTGAACCTGGTCTACGTCGGCACGTCGGTCACCTCGCCCGCGCCGAAGTTCATGCTGGGCGGGGCCGACCTGACGCACCTCTACCACAACTCGACGCTGGCCCTGCACGGCGACACCGGCGAGATCGTGTGGCACTACCAGCACATGAACGACCACTGGGACCTGGACCATCCGTTCGAGCGGCTCCTGGTCGACACCGCGGTCCGCCCGAACCCCGCGGCGGTGAGCTGGATCAACCCGCGCATCGAGCCGGGCGAGGAGCGGAGGGTGCTGACCGGCATCCCCGGCAAGACGGGCATCGTCTACACGCTCGACCGCGAGACCGGCGAGTTCCTGTGGGCCACGCCGACCATCACCCAGAACGTGGTGAGCGGCATCGACGGCGCCACCGGCCAGGTGACCGAGAACGCCGAGCTCATCTTCACCGCGGCCGGGCAGCAGGTGCTGGCCTGCCCGCACGCGACCGGGGGCAAGGACTGGGAGGCGGGCGCCTACTCGCCGCGCACCAACACGATGTACATGCCGCTGCGCAACGTCTGCGCCCGGATGATGGCCGAAGACCCCGACAACCGGACCAACCGGCTCTACGCCATCGCGTGGCGGGCGGAGCTCGCCCCCGGCTACGACGACGTGGGAAGCGTGCACGCGATCTCGGCCGAGACGGGCGAGACCATCTGGAACTACCAGCAGCGGGCAGCCACCATGGCCCTGGCCGCGACCGGCGGCGGGCTGGTGTTCGGCGGCGACGTCAACGGGCGCTTCCGGGCCTTCGACGACACCACGGGGGAGATCCTCTGGGAGATCAACCTCGGCTCGCCGGTCTCGGGCTTCCCGGTCACCTTCGCGGTCGACGGCCGGCAGTACGTGGCGATCAGCGTCGGGACGGGCCGCTTCCTGGACCTGACGCCGGAGCTGCGGCCGAGCAGCGGCAACAACCTGTTCGTCTTCGCGTTGCCGTAGCGTCCGGAGACAGGGCGGCGAGAGTTGGGGGCAACGTGACGAACGAACGCCGATCCTCCGTTTCCCGGTTCCGGTTCGCGAGCATCGCGGCCGTCGTGCTGATGTCCGCCGCCGGGACGGCCAGCGGCCCGGCGGCGGGACAGCCGGCCGCGCACGGTGAGGCGGAGAGCCCCGCCTACTTCCAGGAACGCATCGAAGGGGTGCAGCACCCGAGTCGCCAGGGCCTGGACGTTCTTACGATCGAAGAGGTGATGGAGCGGTTCGGCGTCCCCGGAGTGAGCGTTGCGGTGATCCGCGATTTCGAGGTGCATTGGGCCAAGGGATATGGGATCGCCGACGTCGAGACCGGTATGCCCGTCGACGACGAGACCCTCTTCCAGGCCGCTTCGATCAGCAAGCCGGTTACGGCCATGGCGGCGCTGGCGGCGGTCGAGGACGGCCGATTCTCGCTGGACGACGACATCAATGCGATTCTCACGTCCTGGCAGCTCCCCGGGAACGGCTTCACCGCAGCGCGTCCGGTGACGCCGCGCCTGCTGTTCAGCCACACCGCCGGCCTGGGCGACGGACATGGTTTTCCGGGCTACGAACCGGATGCACTCCGTCCTGCCCCGGTGCAGATCCTGCGGGGCGATGCCCCTTCCAACGTGGGTCCGGTGACGATGGTGCGGACGCCCCTCACGGCCATGCACTATTCCGGCGGCGGCACCACGATCATGCAGCTCGCGCTGACCGACGTCTTCGGCGAACCGTTCCCGGAGATCATGAGAACGAGCGTGCTCGAGCCGGCCGGCATGTCCCACAGCACTTTCTCTCAGCCGCTGCCTCCGGCCCTGGACGAGAACGCGGCCCGCGGTCACCGCGGCAACGGGCAGCCCATGGGCGACGTCAAGTGGCGCGTCTACTCCGCCATGGCGGCCGCTGGTCTCTGGACCAACGCGAGGGACCTGGCGCGCTTCGCAATCGAGGTCCAGCGATCGGCCCGGGGCGACCCGGAAAGGGTGCTCACCGCCTCATCGGCGGCGGAGATGCTGAGTCCGGTCGGGGTTGGACCGTTCGCGGTCGGGTTCCAGGTCGAACGGATGGGCGAAGGGTGGTACTTCAGCCACTCGGGGGGCAACTGGGGCTTCGTCTGCTACCTGATCGCGCACAAGGTGAAGGGCTACGGCCTCGCCGTGATGACCAACTCTTCCGGCGGCGGGGTCGTGTACCGGGAGGTGCTGGCGCGAGTGCAGCGCGCCTACGGGTGGGACGCGCTGGACAAACCCGTACTGCGGTGACAAGCAGCCGGGGACCGGGCGTGCGCTCGAGCGCTCCCCGGAAGTTGCTGGCGCTGAATTGGCGATTGCGCTGGCGACCGCCGGAGAGCACGCATGACGACCGAACGTCGAGAGCATTCCTATCGAACCCGGCACCTGCAAGCACGTCGGGTTTCGGCGGACTTCGTCCGGTGGGAGCCAAGCAGCCCGTGGTGGAACCCCGCGTGGCACCGAGAGCGGCGAGGCGCCCGTCCGGCAAGGCGTGAGAAGGGCGCATATTGGGCATATGTAACCGACGAACAACGCAGTCGGGCGGGATGCATCGCCGCTCGAATGCAGCGGGGACTTTCGCCACGGGCTGCAAGGGCTTCGATCCGCACGAACGCGACGCAGTGGCTCATCCGACGCGGCAGCAGTCGGATCCGCGGCCTGACCATTCTCGACATTCTCGACGCGCGTGCTTCTGCTCTGGGCGGTCGGCGCTCCCGGCCGGTTGAGCGCGGCGCGCGTGAAGGCACGAGCCCGCGCCCGAGCAAGCTTCAGCCGCCCCCCGCTGGTGACATAATCGGCCAGGATCTCGTTACGCAAGAGGAGGCGTCATGCCCGCATCCGGCTGGCCGTCGTTCCGGTTCCGCCCGGCGTTCCTCGCGTGCGGCGTCGTTGCCGTCCTCGTGGTCTTCGCGGCGCCCCCGGTCCTTGCTCAGGAAGCGGATCGCATCCGTCCGGTCACCGACGCGGAGCTGGAAGACCCGAGCCCCGGCGAGTGGCTGATGTGGCGCCGCACGCTCAACGGCTGGGGCTACAGCCCGCTCGACCAGGTCGACCGCGACAACGTCGCCGATCTGCAGATGGTCTGGTCGCGGGCGCTCGGGCCGGGGCGCCAGCAGGGGACGCCGCTGGTCCGCGACGGCGTGCTGTTCATGCCCAACCCGCAGGACGTCATCCAGGCCATCGACGCGGTGACCGGGGACCTGATCTGGGAGTACCGCCGCGACCGGCCGGACGATCTGGGCGAGTACATGATCGGCAGCCTGATCGAGACCAACCGCAACATCGCCATCCACGGCGAGCTGATCATCGACACCACGATGGACGACCACATCGTCGCCCTGCACGCGGAGACGGGCGAGGTGGTGTGGGACACCGAGATCCTCGACTACCGGGTGAACCCGGCCAACCAGACATCGGGGCCGATCGTCGCCGGCGGGAAGGTGTTCTCGGGGCGCAGTTGCGATCCGCGCGGCGGGCCCCACGCCTGCGTCATCACCGCGCACGACGCGGCGACCGGCGAGGAGCTGTGGCGCCGGCGGCTGATTCCGGGGCCGGGCGAGTTCGGCGACGAGACGTGGGGCGACGTGCCGTTCGAGCAGCGCGGGCACGTCGGCTCGTGGATGGTGCCGAGCGTCGATCCCGAGCTGAACCTGGTCTACGTCGGCACGTCGGTCACGTCTCCCGCGCCGAAGTTCATGCTGGGCGGGGTCGACAAGACGCACCTGTACCACAACTCGACGCTGGCCCTGCACGCCGACACCGGCGAGATAATCTGGTACTACCAGCACCTGAACGACAGTTGGGACCTCGACCACCCCTTCGAACGGCTGCTCGTCGATACGGCGGTGCGGCCGGATCCGTCCGCGGTGAGCTGGATCAACCCGCGGCTGAACCCGGGCGAGGAGCGCCGGGTGCTGACCGGGATTCCGGGCAAGACGGGCGTCGTCTACACCCTCGACCGGGAGACCGGGGAGTTCCTGTGGGCCACGCCGACCATCACCCAGAACGTGATCAGCGGCATCGACGGGGCGACCGGAGCCGTGACGGAGAACGCCGAGCTGGTCTTCACCGCGCAGGGCCAGACGGTGCTGGCCTGCCCGCACGCCAGCGGCGGGAAGGACTGGGAGGCCGGCGCCTACAGTCCCCTGACCAACACCATGTACATGCCGTTGCGGAACGTCTGCGCGCGGATGCGGGCGAGCACCTTCGACGACGAGCAGGCCAGCCAGCTCTACGCGATCGCGTGGCGCAGCCAGCTCGCGCCGGGGACCGATCAGGTCGGCGCCGTGCACGCGATCTCCGCCGAGACCGGGGCGACCACCTGGATGTACGAGCAGCGGGCCGCCACCATGGCGCTGGCCGCCACCGGCGGCGGGCTGGTCTTCGGCGGGGACGTCAACGGCCGCTTTCGCGCCTTCGACGACACCACGGGGGAGATCCTCTGGGAGATCAACCTCGGCTCGCCGGTCTCGGGCTTCCCGATCACCTACGCGGTGGACGGCCGGCAGTACGTGGCCATCAGCGTCGGCACCGGCCGCTTCCTGGACCTGACGCCGGAGCTGCGCCCGAGCAGCGGCAACAACCTGTTCGTGTTCGCGATTCCCGAGTAGCCAAGAGGTTTCAGCGGCGGGACGGCGGAGTCGCTGTCGTGCGCGTGCACGAGCAGGTTCACGTCCGGCCCGAGGACAACTCGGCCGCAAGCCACTGGCGCGCCGTCGCGTGATGAGGGCTCTCGGAGTCGTAGGCGTAGAGCAGCACGTTGGCGTCGACAAGCGTCATGGCCGCACCGGTCCGTCGAGGAGCTCGAGCAGTCCGCCGATGTCGTCGAGGTCGAGACCGGCTCTGAGACCCATCGGCCGCGGCTCGACCGAGAAGGGTGCAGCAAGCTCCGCCTCCGACGGCGCCTCG
The DNA here is from genome assembly GCA_963662835.3 of Vicinamibacterales bacterium. Lineage (GTDB taxonomy): Bacteria > Acidobacteriota > Vicinamibacteria > Vicinamibacterales > UBA8438 > WTFV01. The sequence continues at coordinate 825,586 of CAXXVU020000002.1, read as the reverse complement.
AGCCCTCGGCGCAGGCAGTCGTTGACGACCGCCTTGAAGCTCGTCCTCCTGCCGCTCCGCGTTCGGCGTCCTCCTCCCATGCTCGCGCGCCACTCCGGCTAGAACTCGCGCGCCATTACCGCGGATGCGCCCGACCAGCGCCGGTGACATAATCGGCCAGGATCTCGAAACCCGACAGGAGGCGTCATGCTCGCATCCGGCTGGCCGTGGTTCCCGTTCCGTTCGGCGTTCATGGCGTGCGGTCTGGTGGCCGTCCTGGGCTTCATGACCGTCTCACCGGTCCTCGCGCAGGAAGCGGATCGCATCCGCCCGGTCACCGACGCCGAGCTGGCGGACCCGAGCCCCGACGAGTGGCTGATGTGGCGCCGGACGCTGGACGGCTGGGGCTACAGCCCCCTCGACCAGATCGATCGCGGCAACGTCGGCGACCTGCGGCTGGTCTGGTCGCGCGCGCTGACGCCGGGCCGCCAGCAGGGGACCCCGCTGGTTCGCAACGGCGTGCTGTTCATGCCGAACCCGCGCGACATCATCCAGGCCCTCGACGCGGTGACCGGCGACCTGATCTGGGAGCACCGGCGGGACCGCCCGGACGACCTCGCCGACTACATGATCGGCACCCTGATCGACACCAACCGGAACATCGCCATCCACGACGAGCTGATCATCGACACGAGCATGGACGACCACATCTTCGCGCTGAACGCGGAGACCGGCGAGGTGGTCTGGGACACCGAGATTCTCGACTACCGGGTGAACCCCGCCAACCAGACCTCGGGCCCGATCGTCGCCGGCGGGAAGGTGTACTCCGGGCGGAGCTGCGACCCGCGCGGCGGGCCGAACGGCTGTGTCATCACGGCGCACGACGCCGCGACCGGCGAGGAGCTGTGGCGGACGCGCCTCATCCCCGCCCCCGGCGAGCCGGGCGACGAGACGTGGGGCGACGTGCCGTTCGAGGAGCGCACGCACGTCGGCTCGTGGATGGTGCCGAGCTACGACCCCGAGCTGAACATGGTGTACGTCGGCACGTCGGTCACCTCGCCGGCGCCGAAGTACATGCTCGGTGGCACCGACCTGACGCACCTCTACCACAACTCGACGCTGGCGCTGGACGGCGACACCGGCGAGATCGTCTGGCACTACCAGCACATGAACGACCACTGGGACCTCGACCACCCGTTCGAGCGCCTGCTGGTCGACACCGCGGTGCGGCCCGACCCGTCCGCGGTGAGCTGGATCAATCCGCGGCTGAACGCCGGCGAAGTACGCCGGGTGGTGACCGGCATTCCGGGCAAGACCGGCATCGTCTATACCCTGGACCGGGAGACCGGCGAGTTCCTGTGGGCCACGCCGACCATCGTCCAGAACGTGGTCAGCGGCATCGACGGGGCCACCGGCGTGGTGACCGAGAACGCGGAGCTCATCTTCACCGCCGCGGGACAGACGGTGCTGGCCTGCCCGCACGCGAGCGGCGGCAAGGACTGGGAGGCGGGCGCCTACTCGCCGCTGACCAACACGATGTACATGCCGCTGCGCAACGTCTGCTCGCGGATGATGGCCATGGCCGCGCCCGACGAGCAGGACGAGGCGCGCCGGCTCTACGCCATCGCCTGGCGCCCCGAGCTCGCGCCGGGCTACGACGACGTGGGGAGCGTGCAGGCCATCTCGGCCGAGACCGGCCAGGTGACCTGGAACTACCAGCAGCGGGCCGCCACCATGGCCCTGGCCGCCACCGGGGGCGGGCTGGTGTTCGGCGGCGACGTCAACGGCCGCTTCCGGGCCTTCGACGACACCACGGGGGAGATCCTGTGGGAGATCAATCTCGGCTCGCCCGTCTCCGGCTTCCCGATCACCTACGCGGTCGACGGCCGCCAGTACGTGGCCATCAGCACCGGCTACGGCCGCTTTCTGGAGCTGACGCCGGAGCTGCGTCCGAGCAGCAACAACAACCTGTTCGTCTTTGCTTTGCCGGAATAGAGGATCGGCAAGTCCATATCGCTCGCTGTCCTGCCGAGCGGACGACCGGACATGCAGGGAAACCCGAAAATAGAGAAGAGAAGAGACCAATGACCAGACTCACGATTCTCGGCGCGGCCGTCATCGGCTTGTTGTTCATCGGCGCCCCGGCCCCCGCCACGGCGCAGGAGGAGTGCGCGCCGGACGGCGACGTGCAGTTCATCTGTGGCCCGGTCAGTCCGGAGGACTTCGCGCAGGTGCCCGATTCCCCCTGGGTCGTCGTCCCCAACATGGTGGACAACGGGCCGATTCAGGCGGTCGACACCCGCGACAACAGCGTGGTCACCATCTTCCCGGCCACGGCCGGCGCGCGGCACGACCAGGCGACGTACGGCGACTGTCCCGGTCCGGTGACGTCGAATATCCGGCCGCACGGGTTGTACCTGCGTCCCGGCGACGGCGGCCCCCATACGCTGTTGGTCGTCGGCCATGGCGCGCGCGAATCGATCGAGGTGTTCGAGCTGGATGCGACCGGATCGCAGCCGGCGCTCACCTGGGTCGGCTGCGCGGTCGCGCCCGAGGGGATCGGGCTCAACTCGGTCGTCGCGCTTCCCGAGGGCGGCTTCACGGCCACGAGTCCCGCCACGCTCGACATCTGGGAGTGGCAGTCCGGCGCCGGCTGGAGCCGCGTTCCCGGCAGCGAGGACATCGGGCCCAACGGCATCGAGCTGTCCCGCGACGGCGAGTGGTACTACGTGGGCGGCTACGCGGCGCAGGCGCTCATCCGCCTGTCGCGCAACCGCACCCCGCCCGAGCTGCACCCGATATCCGTCGACCACTACATCGACAACGTGCGCTGGGGCGCGGGCAATACGCTGCTCGCGGCCGGCCACATCGGCCCGACCCGCGCCTCCATCGGCGAGTGCATCCGCGAGGGCAACTGCGACGGCGTCAGCTCCCGCGTCACGCGCATCGATCTCGACACCCTGACCGCCGAGGAGGTCGTCAACTACCCGGCGAACGATCTGCTGATTCTCGGCACCGCCGCCATCGACGTGGGCGACGAGATCTGGGTGGGCCAGGTCGCCGAGGGGGACCGGATAGGGCGCTTCCCGTCGCGGTAGCCATGGATTGCACCACGCGCTCGCATGGGCGATGATGCGGGGTTTCGGCTGTCCGGGGGCCGGAGGCTGAGTCGCGAGCGGAGAAGTAGCATGAGCGTAAAGCACAGGAGTCGGATTCGCGCGAGGCGCCGCTTCGCGGTCGTCGAGGCTGCGTTGATAGTCGGCTTGGTCTGGGCGGGATGGGTGTCGGTACCCGGCGCCGAGCCGGGAGCGCATTCGACGGAGCCCGCTCCATACCGAGTCGCGGGCGCACAGTCGGGCGGCTCGGTGGCCGACGGCGTCTTCACGGAGGCCCAGGCGACGCGCGGCGAGGCGACGTTCCGGCGGGTCTGCTCCGCCTGCCACGACACCAACGAGTTCTCGGGCGGCCGGTTCAGGCTGACCTGGGTCGGCCAGAGCGCCGCCGACCTCTACGACACGATCGCGACGCTGATGCCGGAAGGGGATCCGGGGAGCCTCACGCCCGCGCAGTACGCGGGGGTCGTGGCCTACCTGCTGCAGGTGAACGGCTACCCGGCCGGCGAGTCGGCGCTGCCGACGAGTCTGTCGGCGCTGCGGACCATGGAGATCGTGGAGGCGCCGTAGGGGAGCCGGCGGCCCGCCGGTGCATGTCGCTGCACGGGCCGTTTACCCCCACTTCCGAGGCAGGCAATCTCGTCTCTCGGGCAGGCAATCCCGTCGCCGTCGCGCGCAGGCAACGGAAGGGAAGGACCAGACCCATGCAGGGCTCGATGACACGGTTCGCAATCCGGACCTCGCTCGGCGCATTCCTTGTGGTCGGGGTCGTGGCAGGCGCCGTCGGCGGCGTCCTGTTGGCTCCCGTTTCGGCCGTCGCCCAGGAGACCACGACGCCGGCCGGCGAGTGGCGCTACATCGGCGGCGACGCCGGGCACACCCGCTACTCGGGCCTCGATCAGATCACCGCCGACAACTTCGAGGACCTGGAGCTGGCGTGGGTCTGGCGCGGCGACAACTTCGGGTCGTCCGCGCTCGGCGTGTCGCGGTCGACGCCGATCTACGTCGACGGCGTGCTCTACACCGTGGCCGGCGAGCGCCGCACCGTGGTGGCCATGGATCCGGCGACCGGCGAGACGCTCTGGACCTTCCGCGAGCCGCACACCACCCGCTTCGACCGCGGGATGCGCCAGGGCTACGGCAAGGGCGTGGCTTACGCCGAGGTGGACGACCGCGGGGTCATCTACATCATCAGCCCCGCCTTCTTCCTCCACGCGCTCGACGCGAAGACGGGCCGGCCGCTGGAGAACTGGGGCAACGCGGTGCCGCTGCCCGGCTTCCCGCAGACCGGGGTGGTCGACATGCTGCCCGACCTGATCGCCGACTGGGGTCCCTGGCAGAGCTGGGACGGCGCCTACGACCCGGACTTCGGCATCCCCCGCGAGCTGGGCTACATCACCAGCTCGTCGCCGCCGATCGTGGTCAACGGGGTGGTGGTGGTCGGCAACTCGGCCGAGCAGGGCTACAACCAGACCCGCGTCGAGAACGTGCCGGGCGACATCCTCGGCTACGACGCCCGCACCGGCGAGCACAAGTGGAAGTTCCACGTCATCCCGCGCCCCGGCGAGTTCGGGCACGAGACGTGGGAGAACGACGCGTGGGAGTGGACGGGCGACGTCTCGTCGTGGGCGCCGCTGTCGGCCGACGCCGAGCGGGGGCTGGTCTACGTGCCGACCAATCCGCCGACCATCGACTTCTACGGCGGTTTCCGGCCCGGCGACGGGCTGTTCGGGACCAGCGTCATCGCGCTCGACGTCGAGACCGGCGAGCGGGTCTGGCACTTCCAGACCGTGCACCACGACATTTGGAACTTCGACAACCCGACCGCGCCCGTGGCCCTCGACGTCAACGTGGACGGGCGCCCGCGGCAGATCGTGGTCCAGGCGACCAAGCAGGGCTGGGCGTACACGTTCGATCGGGTGACCGGCGAGCCGATCTGGCCGATCGAGGAGCGGCCGGTGCCGCAGTCCGAGGTGCCGGGCGAGCAGCTCTCGCCGACCCAGCCGATGCCCACCCGGCCGGCCGCCTACGAGATGCAGGGGCTGACCGAGGACGACCTGATCGACTTCACGCCGGAGTTGCGGGCCGAGGCGCTCGAGATCATCCGGAACTACCGGATCGGGCCGATCTTCAATCCGCCGATCCAGCGCGGGCACCCGTCCGGGCTGCGCTCGTTCGTGAGCTGCCCGAGCGGCGCGTCGAACATCCACGGGCCCACGTCGGCGGACCCGGAGACCGGCATCATCTACGTCGGAACGCGGCGCGGCTGCCGCTCCGAGAACATCGTGCCGGGCGAGCTCATCGACGCCCCGAACGACATCAAGACCACCGGCCGCACCTTCTCCCAATTCGCCGTCGTGAACCGCGGCGACTTCCGCGGGCCGCAGGGGCTCCCCATCTACAAGCCGCCCTACAGCCGCATCGTCGCCATCGACATGAACACCGGCGAGCACCTCTGGGAGACGCCCAACGGCGACACCCCCGAGCGCATCCGCAACCACCCGGCCCTGCAGGGCGTGGAGCTGCCGAACACCGGCGTCCCGGCGCACCCGGTCACCATGGTCACGAAGACGCTGCTGATCACCGCCGAGGGCACGGCCGGGCTGCCGCGCCTGCACGCGCTCGACAAGCGGACCGGCGAGCGGCTCGGCACCGTGGCGCTGCCCGCCTCGGGGCAGTACGGGATGATGGGCTACCTGCACGAGGGCCGGCAGTACATCGTGGTGCAGGTGGCGGGGCCGGGCCTGCCCGGGTCGCTGGCGGCGCTGCGGCTGCCGACGCCCTGAGCGTTCGAACGCGGGTTCGCGGACAGCATCGGCTGGGCTACGGCGGGTCTGCATATCGCCCACGCCGTGGGCGATATGCGCCCGTCGTGTGGTCGATACCCGTGGATCTCAACCGCCGGTTCGTGGCGACGATGTCCCCGCACATCGGATCGGCTGGATGCCCGCCAGGCCCGCTGCACCTCGTCGGACTGTTCCCCGTGGTGAGGGCAAGCTCACTCCCTCGCCATCGTCGCAGCAACGGTGAAGGTTCCGCAGTCGGTGGTTTCGATTACCTGCTCGAATACCGCCGTGCCGTCCATGAACACGAGCGTCATGCGGGTGAGCCTGCTCTCCCCGCACTCGGGGTCGGTCATCACGCCTTCGAAGTCGTCGTCGGCGAATGTGAACTCGCCGTCCTCGTTGATCATGCCCACTGTCGGGGGAAGCTCTTCGGCGGCGCCGAAGAGCGTGATCGCGCCGTTCAGCGTCACCTGCGACCCGGATTGTGTGGCGACGAGCCGCATGGTCCCGTTGAGTGTCTGCGTGTTGTCAGGGTCGACCGCCACCGTGAAGACGAGCGGCCCCGAGTAGGTGCCGGCGACATCGGGTATCGCCGGCGTTGGTGCTGCGGGACTGGAGTTGTTGCAGGCCGGAAGGACGACGACGAGGAGCGCGAGAAGGTTGATGATCCAGCCGGGGCGCATATCGCAGGCCAATTTTAGGTCCAACCGTAGTATCGGCACAAGCGGTCGGGATGTATACCGGCGGGACTGTTCGGTCCCGGACGCGTGCGGCGATACGGCGGTGGCAGTCGTCACGGGGTGCGCGGTCGACGGGGTATCTGGACGGTGCTCGACTGCCAGAACAGGCCCTCCGACCGCAGCGCCTCCGGCCGACTCTGCGTGCGAATCATGATGGCATAGCAGCTTGTGAGATGGCCATGCGGTCGCGGGTTGTGGCCGGGTCTCGGCCGTAGTACGCTGTTTACGTGCGTCAGACAATAGCGATCCGCGCGGATGCGGCTCTGCGGGACGCCATCGCCGAGCGGGCCGCCGCGCAGGGCAAGACGATCTCCGCGTTCGTGCGGGAAGTGCTGGAGCGGGCGGTCGAGGCTCGTCCGCTGGAGTCGCGCGCGGGGCACCTGCGGGGCGCTCTCGATCTGTCCGGCACCGCGGATGACGCGTGGCGGAATCGTCTGCGGGACCGAAACTGGCGACCGTGACCACGTGGCTCATCGATACCGGTCCCCTCGTGGCGTACCTGGACGCACGGGACCGGGCGCACGAGCAGGTGTCGGCGTGTCTGGACGGCTTCGCCGGGCAGCTTGCGACGACGAGCGCGGTCGTCACCGAGGCCATGCACTTCGTCAGTGCAGCACCCGCCGGGCCGCGCATGCTCGCCGATCTGCTTCACGCGACGGGGACGGTCGTGTACGACCTGAGCAAGCCACCCGTGCTCGATGAGGTCGTGACGCTGATGGAGCGATATCGCGACACGCCGATGGACTACGCCGACGGCACCCTCGTCCGACTTGCCGAAACTATCGATGTGTTCGACGTGCTGACGCTCGACCGGCGCGGGTTCTCGACGTATCGTGCGAAACGAACCCATGGACTGCGGCTCGTGCTCGACCTCGCACGGTCCGGCGAACGGTTCGCTCCGTGACCAAGGCCCGTCTCAACCGGCACATCCGCTACGAGCCGGACGATCCGTGCCCGCCTCTGGTGACGCTCGGCGTCGCCTTCCAGGGCGTCGTCCTCATCCTCGCCAACACGGTCCTGATGGTGACCATCATCGTCCGGGCGGCCGGGGAGGGCGAGGTGTACCTGGGTTGGGCGGTCTTCGCCGCGCTCGTCATCGCCGGGGTCACCACCGCCCTGCAGGCGGCGCACGTCGGGCGCGTCGGCGCCGCGCACGTCCTGATGACGGGGGCCGGCCCCCACTTCATCGCGATCTCGGTCGTCGCCCTGACGGAGGCGGACCTCGCGACGTTGGCGAGCCTCGTCGTGGTGTCGTCGCTGTTCCAGTTCGCCATGGCCGCGTGGCTCCCGTTCCTGCGGCGAATCGTCACGCCGATCGTGGCCGGCACGGCGCTCATGCTGATCGCCGTCGCCGTGATGCCGATAGCGGTCGGCCGGCTGACGGACGTGCCGGCGGGCGCGGCGGCGGGGGGCGGGCTGATCGCGGCCGGCGTGACGCTGGCCGTCACCACCGCCATGGTGCTGCGCGCCGCGGGCGTCTGGCGGCTGTGGGCGCCGCTCAGCGGCATCCTGGCCGGCTGCGCCGCGGCCCTGTTCCTGGGGCTCTACGACTTGCGGCCGCTGGCCGAGGCGTCCTGGTTCGACCTGCCGGACGTCGCGGCGTGGCCCGGCGTCGACCTGATCCCGGACGCGCGGTTCTGGGCGTTGCTGCCGGTGTTCGTGATCGTGTCCGTGGTGGCCGCCATCAAGACCAGCAGCGACGGCGCGGTCATTCAGCAGGCCTCCGCGCGCAAGCCGCGCGCCACCGATTTCCGCCTGGTGCAGGGCGCGCTCAACGCGAGCGGGGTGGGCATCCTGCTGTCCGGGATCGCGGTTACGCCGCCCGTCATCATCTACCTGCCGTCCAGCGTCTCGCTCATCAACCTCACCGGCGTGGCGGCGCGCGGCGTCGGGTACGCCATCGGGGGCATCCTGTTCGCGCTGGCGTTCCTGCCCAAGCTGACGGCCGTGCTGCTCTCGGTGCCGAGCCCCGTCATGGGGGCCTTCCTGCTGATCATCATGGGACTGCTCTTCGTGGAGGGCATCCGGACGGTGTTCCAGGACGGCCTCGATCCGCAGAAGGGCCTCGTGGTGGGCGTGGCCCTGGCGCTCGGCGTGGGGCTCGAGAGCGGCAGTGTCTTCGAGGGCGTGCTGGGAGCGACGTGGAGCGCGTCGCTCGGCAACGGCATGACGATCGGGGTGCTGGCCACGGTCCTGCTGACCGGATTCCTGGAGTTGACCAGCCCGCGGCGCCGGCGGCTGGACGTGGAGCTGGAAGCCTCGGCGGCGGCGGGGATCGATGCCTTCCTGCGCGAGCTTGCGGGCCGCAGCGGTTGGAACGCCGCTTCCAGGGAGCGGCTGCGCGGCGCCGGCGAGGAAGCGCTCGAGTGCCTGTTGCAGCTACGCGGCGACGATGCGGAAGACAGGACGCCGCGCCTGATTCTCTTCGCGCGCCTCGGTCGCGAGTTCGCGGAGATGGAGTTTCTGGTCGTCTCCGAACGGGAGAACATCGAGGACCACCTGACCTACCTGAGCGAGCGCGCGGAGACGCCGGAGGAGAGCGAGCTGTCGTTCCGCCTGCTGCGCCACTACGCCTCGTCCGTGCGTCACCGCCAGTACCACGGCATCGAGATCGTCACCGTGAAGGTTGCGGGCTCGCGCTAGCGCCGTCCACCGGCGTCCCGAGCCGTATCCGGCTGTTGCGCCGCTCGCCCGCATGGGCGATGATGCGCGAGGGTTCAGGATCGAGACGAGGAGACAAGCGATGCGAGACCATGGAAGCGGCCGATTCGTGCTGGTGTGCCTGACCGCCTTCGTGATGCTGCAGGCCGGCGCCGCGCTCGGGCAGTCCGACGACGCCGAGTGGGAGCCGATCACCGAGGAGCGGCTGCTCGATCCGCAGGACGGCGACTGGATGAGCTACCGGCGGACCTACGACGTCACCGGGTTCAGTCCCCTCGACCAGATCGACCGCGGCAACGTCTCCGACCTGCGCCTCGTCTGGTCCTTCTCGATGCGCGACAACAGCCGCTGGGTGCCCACCCCGATCGTGGCCAACGGGTTGATGTACGTCTCCGAGGGGAGCGGCCGGGTCACCGCCTTCGACGTGCTGACGGGAGACGTCGCCTGGGCCTACACGCGCAGCTACCCCGAGGACATCGAGAAGTCGCAGGCGCTCGGCCGGCACCGGGGCGTCTCGGTCCTCGGCGACACGGTCTACTTCGGCGCGGCCGACGCGGTGCTGGTCGCCCTCGACGCACGGACCGGCGAGCAGCGCTGGGAGGTGAGCACCGGCGACTACACCACCGGCCTCGGCCACAGCCATCCGCCGCTGATCGCCGACGGGAAGGTCGTGCTGGGGTTCGCCGGCGGCGACCGGAGCGGACGCGGCACGATCGTGGCGCACGACGCCGAGACGGGCGAGCACATCTGGACCACCTACACCGTGCCGCGGGCCGGCGAGCCGGGCTACGAGACCTGGACCGAGCGCGAGATCCCGCCGCTGGGCGGGCTGGCCTGGAGCACCATCAGCTACGACCCGGAGCTGGGCCTCGTCTACATGGGCACCGGGCAGCCGACGCCCTGGGCGTCCACGCTGCGTGGCCCGGGCGATGCGCTCTACACCAACTGCATCCTGGCCCTGAACATCGACACCGGCGAGATCGAGTGGTACTTCCAGGTGGTGCCGGCCGACAACTGGGATCTGGACGCCACCGCCGAGAGCATGCTGGTCGACCTGGTCATCGGCGGCGTCGAGCACAAGGCGCTCATCGAGACCAGCAAGATCGGCTGGGGCATCGTGCTCGACCGCGAGACCGGCCGCTTCATCGACGCGTTCCGGACCGGCTACGACAACATCATCACCGGCTGGACCGACACCGGCAGCCCCATCTACAACCCGGACCAGATCCCCACGCTGGAGGATGTCGACTCGGACAAGATCTTCGAGGTGTGCCCGCACCTGCACGGCGCGCGCAACCTCAACTCGGCGAGCTACAGCCCCGAGACCGGCCTCTACTACGTCGGCATCAACAACGCCTGCATGGACGTCACGTTCGTCTCCGAGGAGTACGTGCCCGGCCGCGTCTTCCGGGGCATGGGCAGCCGCGTGAAGATGGTGCCGGGCTACGACTACATCGGCGAGTTCGTGGCGTTCAACCCGGTCAGCGGCGAGCGCGCGTGGGAGTACCGCCCCGAGAGCGGCGCCCCGATGACCGCCGCGGCGCTCGCCACCGGCGGCGGCCTCGTCTTCGGCGGCACGGCCGACCGGCGGCTCTTCGCCCTCGACGCCGAGGACGGCGACCTGCTCTGGGAGACGCGCCTGAACGGCGACATCTCGGGCGCCCCGGTCACCTTCGAGGTCGACGGCCGCCAGTACCTCGCGGTCGGCGCCGGCGGGCGCATCGGCCAGACCACCTCCTACGCGCGGCTGACCGGCATCACCCTGCCGCAGGGCAGCGGCGTGATCTGGGTGTTCGCGCTGCCGGAGTAGGCCAGTGGGCAGTAGCCTTCCAGCCGGGAGTCCATCGAGAACGATGAAGTACCGGATCGCGCTCCTGCGGAGCGATGAGGGGTACAGCGTGTCGGTTCCGGGGCTTCCCGGCTGTTGGTCCCAGGGAGCGACGGAACAGGAGGCCGTGCAGAGCATCCGGATAGCGATCCAGGAGTATCTGGCGGCTCGCGATGAACTGCTCCAGGGCACCACCATCCGGGAGATTGAAGTTGCCGTTTGAGCGATGCCGAAGATCCCGGGGGTAAACCACCAGGATGCGGTTCGCGCACTCGAGAAGGCAGGCTTTCGCGTCGTTCGCCAGGGCAAGCACGTCGTCATGACGGATGGCAGCCGGATCCTGACGATTCCCAGGCACAACCCTGTCAACGCGTACACCATGGGCGGCATCGTCCGCGACGCCGGCCTGAGCGAGGAGCAGTTCCGCAAGCTGCTCTGAGGTACGCTGATTCAACGGAGCCGGCATCGACTGGATGCACCGGACCGTCTACCTTGTACGGATCCTGCCGTAACAAGTCCACGGCCGCCCGGCTGTACGTGCGCGGGTCGAGGGAGGAAGATGCAGATGCGGTCTCCACGTTCTCTGGCATCGCTCGTAGCAGTTCTCGCCACCGCGGCCGGCCTGTCCTGGCCGGCGGCGCAGGCGCAGGAGGTCACCACCTCCGACCTGGAGCAGGCGGCTTCGGACACCTCGTCGTGGCTGATGTACGGCCGCGACTACCACGGCCAGCGCTTCGTGGAGCTGGACGAAATCACGCCGGAGAACGTGAACCGCCTCCAGCCCGCCTGGGTCTTCGCCACCGGCGGCGAGAACCGTGGCCTGGAGGCGACGCCGCTGGTGCACGAGGGCGTCATCTACCTGTCGGCCGACGAGTCGCGGGTGTTCGCCCTCGACGCGCGCACCGGGGCGAAGAAGTGGGGCTTCGAGCCGGAGATGTCGGACGAGGTCGAGCGGGTCTACTGCTGCGGGTCGAACAACCGCGGCGTGGCGCTGTTCGGCGAGCTGGTCTACGTCGGGACGATGGACGCGCGGCTGATCGCGCTGCACAAGGACACCGGCGCCGTGGTGTGGGAGAGCGTGGTCGTCGACTGGCGGCAGGGCTACAGCATCACCGGCGCGCCGCTGGTGGTCAACGGCATGGTCCTGACCGGCGTGGCCGGCGGGGAGTACGGCATCCGCGGCTTCGTCAAGGCTTACGACGCGCTGACCGGCGAGCCGCGCTGGACCACCTACACCATCCCGGGTCCGGGGGAGCCGGGCAACGAGACGTGGCCGGGCGATACCTGGAAGAACGGCGGCGCCCCCACGTGGACGACGGGCGTCTTCGATCCCGAGCTGAACCTGGTCTACTGGAACACCGGCAACGCCGCGCCCTGGAACTGTCACGTCCGCAAGGGCGACAACCAGTGGTCGGCCGCGACCGTCGCCATCGACGCCGACAACGGCGAGATCCGCTGGGGATTCCAGTACACGCCGTGGGACTGCTGGGACTACGACGCGGTCAGCACGCCGGTGCTGGCCGACGTGACCCTGCGCGACCACGGGCCGGTCAAGGCGCTGTTCCACCACGACAAGAACGGCTTCTTCTACGCCCTCGACCGCACCGACGGCCGCTTCCTGTACGGCGAGCCGATCGTGCCGGGCATCAACTGGGCCTTCGGCCTCGATCCGGAGACCGGGCGCCCGGAGATCAATCCCGACATGCTGGCGCAGTCGGGCGGCCCCGAGGTGGGTCCGATCATTCCCAGCCTGGAGGGGGCCATCGACTGGCAGCCGCTCGCCTTCAACCCCGGCCTGGGCGCGCTGTACTTCATGTCCAACCAGTGGGCGATGGGCTACCGCTTCTGGGCCGAGGACCAGTTCGAGCCGCCGACCAACGGCGAGGCGTATCTCGGCGGCGACTACCAGCAGTACCTGACCAGCGACAACCCCGGCAACTTCGTCGGCTTCGACGTAGTCGAGCAGAAGGTCATGTGGCGCGTGGTGAGCCCGGCGCCGTTCTGGGCGGGTGCGGTGGCCACCTCCAGCGGGCTGGTGTTCACCGGCGACATGCGCGGCTACTTCATGGCCCTCGACGCCCGCAGCGGCCACGTGCTGTGGCAGTTCCAGACCGGCTCGGGCATCATCGGCAGCCCCATCACCTACGAGCTCGACGGGACGCAGTACGTGGCGGTGCCGTCCGGCGGCATCGGCGGGGACATGACGTTCTACTACACCGAGCCGAAGGCCGGGAACCTCTGGGTGTTCGCGCTCGACGGCGGTCCCCGGGAGGTGCAGGCGGGCACGAACCTGACGCCGCTGCCGGGCGGCCTGCCGCGCGTCGGCGAGCCGGGCCACACCCTGGGCGGCCGGGTGCTGCCGGGATACGGTTTCGAGCCCACCGAGGGGAGCGAGCCGATCGCACCGGGCACTCCGTCCGTGGCGCCCGGACCGTCCGCACCGTCCGCGCCGTCCGCGCCGGATGCGAGCGGCGCGGCCAATCCGCTGCTGGGCGACGCGGCGGCGATCGGCGCCGGGGAACGGATCTACCGCGCGCGCTGCGCCGTGTGTCACCGCACCGGCGGCGGCGCCGGTGCGAGCCTGTTCAGGAACAGTCTCCCGCTCGGCCGGTTCCTGGACACGGTGAACGGAGGACGCGAGGGCACGAACATGCCCGCGTTCGAGGAGCTGCTCTCGCGCGACGAGGTCCGGCAGGTGCACGCCTTCCTGATGTCGCGCGATGCGCTCTGAGGCAGGTCCGGCCGCGCCGCCGGCGAGGCCCGGCGAGCAAGGGGCCGCCGGACCGGCCTACTCCAGCGTGAGCACCGCGTTCCGCAGCTCCATGAGGTGGACGGCCCGGACGGCGGTCGCCCCGGCGGTCACGTTCGCGTCCGTGTAGGCGGGGGCCGGTCGCCCCGCGGCGGCGTAGGCCTGCGCGAGCGCCGTTCGCAGCTCGGCCACGTGCACGCGCCCTATCGGGGTGACGCCGGGAGTCAGCGCCGGGTCGGTCCAGCGGAACGGCGTCAGGTTCGCGCCGGTGCGCAGGGCGTCGATCCGCGCCCGCAGCTCCTGGAAGTGAATCGCCCTGACCGGTGTCACCCCGCTGCGGATGGGATGGTCGGCGAACTGCGTCGCCGACGCCTGGAACACCGTCACCCGCCGGCCCGCCACCGGGAGGGCGCCCGTCCGCGGGCCGCTGGCGTTGGGCGCCACCGTGTAGGTCACCGTTCCCGAGCCGGCGCCGTCCGCGCCGCCCGTCACCGCCAGGAAGTCGGCCTCGCTCGCCGCGGCCCAGGTGCAGGCGGGTCCTGTCGTCACCTCGACCGCGCCTGTGTCCGCCGTCCACAGCACGTCGCGGTGCAGCGGGGTCACCGCGTAGGTGCAGGGCAGCACGGCGGTCACCAGGGCGCTGCGCACGGCCTCCCCGCCGCCGGCCACTGCCGCCACCTGGTAGGCGTAGGTGGAACCGGGGGTCCCGCCGGCGTCCGCGTACCGCAGCCCGCGCACCCCCGACGCGATCGTCTCGATCGTGCCGCCCGCCTCGCGGTAGACCGTGTAGGCCAGCTCCGGGGCCGGCGTCCAGGCGCTGGTCTCGACGCCCGTCCAGGTCAGCACCACCTGCACCGGATCGACCGTTGGCGTCGCGGTCGCCGCGGGTCCCGCCCGGAGCTGCCGGCCCATCTCCTGCCACGTCGACCGGCCGTCGCCGTCCGCGTCCGGCGACAGGGCCGGGTACTGCGCGGCGGTCCCGAAGTGCCAGGGAGCGTCGGCCGCGCCGTCGCCGTCCACGTCGACGTCCCACGCCGCATAGGGGCCGGCGTACGCGGTCTGCTCCTGCAGTGCCGCGGTCGACCGGCCCGCGCCTGCCGCGGCGCTCGGGGCGCCCGCCGGGTGACCCGATGTGTCGGTGTCCCAGTAAGCCGTGTTCACCGTGCCCGACGGCTCGGCGACCCCGATCAGCCCCCCTGCCTCGGCGCCCCCGGCCACGCGGCCCGTCGCGTAGCCGGCGGTCAGCGTTCCGCGGTTGGTCCCCACCAGGCCGCCCGCGGCGCGCGTCGCCGACACGCGGCCCGTCGCGTACACGCCCGCGAGAACGCCTTCGTTGACCCCGGCCAGGCCGCCCGCCGCGCTCCCGGCCGTCACCCGCACGGCCGCGTAGCTCTGGGCGATCCGGCCGGCGTTGGTCCCGACCAGGCCGCCCGCCGCCGCGGCCGCCGACACGCGTCCGGTGGCGTAGCTGCCCGTCACCAGACCGGCGTTGGCGCCCGCGAGCCCTCCCACCCCGTCGGCGCCGGCCACGTCCACCGCGGCCAGCCCCACGTGACGGATGACGCCCGCCGACCCGGTCGCCCCGAACAGGCCTGCCCCGTTGCCGCCGTCGATGAACAGGTGCCGAATCACCCGCCCGTTGCCCTCGAAAACCGCCGCGAACGGTTCGTCCGACGTCCCGAGCGGCGACCAGCCCGCCCCGCCGTTCCAGAAACTGTCACCGGCGTCGGGACCGCCGCTGGCGTTGGTGTCGAAATCCAGGTCGGCGCGCAGCTCGTAGCCGCGGCAGCCGCCGGCCGCAGCGCACGACAGCGTCCTGCCGCCCGCCAGCCCGAACGCGGCCCCATAGCCCGCCGCTCCCGACGCCGCCGGCGCCCCGTCGCCGTCCAGGTCGTGACGCACGGCGTCGAGCTGCGCCAGCGTGTGGATCCCGATCAGGCCGTCCCCATCCACGTCGTAGCCCACCGTCACCGCGAACGTCTGCTCCGCCGACCGGTTCGAGCCGTCGACATCGGTCGCCGTCACCCGCACGGTCGCAAGCCCCCGAGACGACGGCGTCACCGTCACCATCGAGCCCGACACCGACACCCTCGCCACCGACCGGTCCGACGATTCCGCTGCGTAGGTCAGCGCATCCCCGTCCGGGTCCCGGAACCCCGACTCCACCTCCATCGTCTCCGCACCTTCGTCCCGCAGCACCAGCGCCGGCAGACTTCCCACCGCCTCCGGAGAACGGTTCGCCGCCGTTACCGCCGCCGTCGCCGCGCTGGTCAGCGACTCGTCGTTGCCTTCGTCGTCGGTGAAGGAGACCCGGACCCGGATGGTCTTGCCTTCGTCGCTGTCGGCCGGGATGTAGGTCGCGCCGTTTGCGCCGCTGATGGCCGTATCGTCGGCGAGCCAATGGTACTCGTAGCGGACGTTGTCCAGCCCGTCCTCGTCCTCGATGCCCGTGGCGATGGCCGTCAGCGTCTCGCCCACCCGGGCCGTTCCGCGGATGGTGGGCGAACCGGTGGCCGGCCGGTTGTTCCGCGTGGGCCATTCCACGCCCGGGTCGGTCCGGACCGTCACCCCGGCGGGCAGGTTCAGGACGCTTCGCGGCAGGACCGTCAGCAACGGGTTGTCGCGCAGATTGAGGTGCTCGAGCGACGTGAGCCCGTCGAACAGGCCGTCGTCGACCTCGGTCTGGCCGATTGCGTTGTAGCCGAGGTCCAGCCGCCGCAGGTTGGAGAGCCCCTCGAAGATGCCGCCCGGCAGCGCCTGGGAGCCGAATCCGTACGGGTGGTACTCGTACCACATGTCGTACATGTCCAGCTCCTCGAGCTTCGTCAGGTGCTCGAAGAACCCTCGTGGCAGCGTCAGTATCCGGTTGCTTCCGATCTGGAGCTTCCGCAGGTTCGGCAGGTGCTGCCACACTGCGGGGTCGATCTGGGCAATCGTGGTTCCCGGCTCCGGCCGGTTCGGGTTGCCCGGCAGCTCGTGCGTCAGATTGTTGTACAGAAGCAGCAGCTCCCGCAAGTTCGTCAGCCCCTCGAAGAAGTCGACCGATTCGATCCGGCTGACGTCGCAGTTCGCGAATACGAGCAGCTCGAGGCGGCCGAGCACGTCGGCCGGTATGCCGGCCGCCGCCAGGCCGAGGTGCCTGCTCGGCAGGAACGCCTCGAGCAACCTCAGCTCCCGCACTCCGCTCAAGCCGTCGAAGTCGCCCGGTCTGAAGTCGTCCAAGATAAGGTGCGGCTCAGGCCGTCGTCGTATCAGGTCCAGGTACCTGATGCCGGCGAGCTGGCTCGGCGCAATGTTGGTCTCGTAGTGCGCGGTCACCGGCGGCATGGCGTCCGGTTGGGCGTCGACGCAGGTCACCGTCGCCCCGGGTATCGCCTCGACGATCGCGTCGCGCACCCTGGGCGTCCGCTCGCACAACTGCCTGGCGTCGATCGTCGACTGCATCTCGGCCGCTTCCGCCGGGACCAACAAGACGATGGTTGCCGCCGCCGAGTGCCAGGCTCTCCGGCGGCTTCGCGACCGAGGTTGCGGGTTCATCCCCGCCTGGCATGTGAGTTGAAGCACACTTGTGTCGTCCGTCTCCATTCATAGGCCACCCGGGTCGAAAAAACAAGAGGTAGAGGGGATGCAGTTATGAGGATCCAATTCAACAGGAATGGGTAGTAGAGCGTAGAGGGTAGTAAAGGGTAGTAAAGGGTAGTAAAGGGTAGTAAAGGGTAGTAGGCCGGAGCGCACAACATATCCGCTTGAACCAAGGCGGCGCACCGGACGGCAACCGGCACGCCCTCCCGATGTCGCGCGACGCGCTGCAGGAGCAGCGACGAGGGCAGGTACGGCTGGAGAATCTAAGCAGAAAGGCGGCGCCAGAAGTCTGCTTCGTCTGCGCAGGCGTAGGCCGTGGCCATCACGGTGTCGCGCGGTACGGCGGCGAAAGCCGCGGCGCGCTCCGGAAACGCAGATGAGACCGCGAGCCCGCGCACCTGCAGCAGGCTCTGCACCGCCGCGGCGAGTTCCCGCGCACGACCCTCCGAGTGCCCCTCAGCGAGCAGCACACGTGACAGCGGGTCGTCGGCAGGGCCGGTCCCTTCCCGCGCGCCGAGTGTTCGCCCGATGCGCTCCAGGACCCGGCAGGTCGCGTCCGTCGGCGTCGGCTCGGTCATCCCGTCGTAGATCTCCCCCGCCGTCCAGCCGGGAAACGCCCCGCTCGCCGGCGCCGACCGGTACCTGCCGTCCTCCAGCCGGTGAATCGTCACCCCCGCCGGACGCCGCGGCGAGCCCCCTTCCGGCGGCACGATCACCCAGAGCTCCGGAAACCCCCACGCTTCGTAGAGCAGCAGCTTCCCGGGCCGCACGTCGGTCGTGTAGTCGACTTCGAGTACCACGTCGGGGAAGTCGTTCTCACCGATGATCAAGGACTTCTTCGGCGTCGCGGAGCGGGTCGGATGCAGGTACAGCGTCTCGTCCGCCTCCATGGCCCGCCGGGGCTCGCCGGCTTCGTCCCGCACGAGCAGGGTCACCGAGCCGTACGAGACGATGGGCGTCCCGCGCACCGAGGCGATCCGCTCGGCCAGGTGCGGCAGCCGCCGCGACGTTCCCTCGTGGACCCCGTGCTTGTCGGCGACCACCCAGGCGGTCTCCGTACGGGCGTCCCAGTACTCGATCCGGTCGTCGAAGTCCTCGAACTCGTCGCGCGACAGGGAGATGCGGCGGCAGCCGGGAAAGCGCAACGCCTCGGTGCGCAGAGACTCGCCGAGTGGCGCATCCCGCCCCGCGGTGCCAGCCGTCCTGCCGGCGCCGGGGGCGGCACGTGCATGAAGGTGGTCCATCGGGCCATCTTACAGCACTGCACGTTCCATCACTTCGACACCGAGAAACGGGCCGCTGCGGATACCATGGGGACAGCGTCGTGCCAGCGCCGTCACGCGGGTGTTCGTGCCCGAGGCTCCGTCGGATGGAGGTACACCGATGCCGGATTTGGAATCGTCAGCCGGGACACCATGGCGCCTCGCCCTTCCGGGTTGGCTGGCCCTCTGCGTTCTCGCGGTCACCAGCCTGGGCTGCGCGGCGAGGGCGTGTTGGGACTGCGACGTCTGCGCGTCCTCCGTGCTCAGCGTCGGGTGCGTCGCCGCGCAGGAACAGACCGCGGCACGGGATGTCACCTGGTTCGAGGGGGCCCGGCTCGTCGACGGCAGCGGCGGCGCGCCCGTCGAGACGTCCGCGTTCCTGGTCGAGGACGGCGTCTTCGCCTGGGTCGGCCGGCAGGGGGAGAGGGAGGCCCCCGACGGCGCCGCGCGCGTGGACCTGTCCGGCAAGACCGTCATCCCGGCCCTGATCGACGCGCACCAGCACATCGGGCTGACCAACGTGAAGGACGGCACGCACAGCAAGGACAACTACACGCTGGCCAACCTGGTCGAGCACCTCGAACGATCCGCCTACCACGGCGTAGCGGCCACGATGAGCCTGGGGCTGGAGTTCGACGAGGCGCTGGCCTTCGAGCTGCGGAACGAAGTGTTTCCCGGCGCGGCGCGCTTCCTGACGTCGGGTAGGGGCATAGCCGCCACGCCGACGGCCGGCCCGCAGCAGGCGTACCGGCTGGGCATACCGCGCGGGGCGCAGACGGAGGCGGAGGGGCGCGCGGCGGTCGCGGAGCTGGACGGTCACGGGGTCGACATCATCAAGATCTGGGTCGACGACCGGGGCGGCACGGTCCCGAAGCTGGAGCCGACGGTCTACCGGTCGATCGTCGACGAGGCGCACGCGCGCGGCATGCGGGTGGCGTCGCACCTCGGCTCGACCAGCGGGCTGGCCGACGCGAAGGACCTGATCCGGGCGGGCATCGACGGCTTCGCGCACACCGTCCGCGACCGCGACATCGACGACGAGTACATGACACTGGTCCGCGAGCATCCCGACGTCTGGACCATCCCGAACCTGCCGGGCTCGCCGGTGACGCTCGACGACCTGCCGTGGCTGAGCGAGACGCTCCCGCCGTTCGAGATCGAGAACCTGCGCGCGCAGGCCGAGCGCCTGGCGGCGGAGGGGCCGGGCGAGTCGTTCGAGCTGCAGTGCCGCAACCTGGCCCGCAACCGCGAGGCGGGGATGATCATCGGCATGGGCACCGACTCGGGCGTCAGCGTCGCCTGGACCACCCACACCGAGATCCGCGACATGGCCGGCTGCGGGCTCACGCCGATGGAGGCGCTCGAGTCCGCGACGCGGATCAACGCGGAGGTCCTGGGGCTGGACGACCTCGGCACGGTGACCGAGGGCAAGAGTGCGTCGTTCGTGGTGCTCGATGCGGACCCGTTGGACGACATCGAGAACACGCGCCGTATCGACGGCGTCTACCTGCGCGGCGAGCCGGTGGACCGGGGGGCGTTGCGGGCGAAGTTCATGGAGGGCGTGCGGTAGGCGCCCCGAACACGCGCCCGAATCAGGTGCGGACACAACGGTCACCTTCGCGCGACCGGTGCATTTAGACTCCCGGCGCCCCCTTGCGGTACGCTGGCAAGACCCATGCTCAAGACAATCGAAGGCGTCTATCGTGGCGGGAAAGTCGAGCTGTTCGAGATTCCCAGGAGCGTCGCCGAGGACGCGCGGGTGATCGTCACGTTCCTCGATAGCGGGCAGGTCGACCTTCGCGCACGGGGGATCGACGAGAGGCAGGCGGCACGACTCCGGACGCAAATGAAGGCTTTCGCCGACGAGTGGAACAGCCCGGAGATGGCGAGCTACGACGACTACGATGCCGCCAGAGACGCCCTGTAAGCGCGGGGACGTGGTATTGGTGCTGTTTCCGAACTCGGACCTGCGCACCGCCAAGACGCGCCCGGCTCTCGTCGTTCAGGCTGACGAGCTGGACACCGGACTACGCCAGGTCATCGTCGCGATGATCACCAGCCGGTCGTTTCGGGCCGGCCACCCGAGTCGGGTCTTCGTCAGGCAGTCGAGCCCCGCGGGCCGAGAATCAGGGCTGCTGGGAGACTCCATCGTAATGACGGACAATCTGGCGACCATTGCCGATGTGGCTATCGATCGTGTGATCGGTTTCCTTCCAATGGACGATGTCGATGTCGCTCTGCGCCGCACTCTGAGTCTGTAGACGATCGCTCCATTCCATGCCGAGTCTGATTGAAACGGCCATCGCGGTACGGCAGCATCGCAAGCTGCTCGAAGACCGGCCGATGTTCTGCAGCCTGGGCCCGCCGGAGGCCTTCAGCGACGAGCTCGCGACCGTCCGCGACGTCTTCGACTTCGTTGCCGCCAAGCAGGCCGACCCGCGCGCGCTGGCCGCGGCAGCCAACTCGCTGTACGAGGGGCATGCAAGGGCGGCACGACTGCGCGACGCAGCTCGTTACGGCGGGCCGTCTATCCGCCCAGGAACACGACTGCGCGACGCAGCTCGTTGAGGTGCGCGGCCTTGATCGGAGCCCCAATCGTTGTTTCGGCTTCCGTGTAGATCGGGTTGTGCCGGCCCGTGTCGTCCACCGCGTCGTACACCTCGTCGAGCGCCGCGCGGAGTTCGGCGACGTGCACGCCCCTGACGGGGGTGCGGCCGCGGGTTATCGATCGATCCGTCCACGGATAAGCCGCCAGGCCGTTCGCGCGTCGCAGCGCGTCGATCCGCCTCCGGAGCTCGGTGACGTGTACCGCCCTCACCGAGGTGACGCCGGCCACGATCGGATCGTCCGCGAATTCCAGCCCCGCGCCGGTCAGGGTCAGGGTGAATGGCTCGTTGCTGCCCCCCTCTCCGGGATTCCACGCCCGCTGCGCGGCCTCGGCCGTGTAGGTGCCCGCCGGCAGGACGGCGGCGAGGTGGGCGTTTCCCAGGCGGCTCTCGTCGGACGCCACGACCGCGCCGCCGGTTCCCGTGCCCGCTCGCAGCACCAGGCGCGGCCTGAGGTAGATCCAGTTGTTGTAGGGCGTCGTCAGGTCTATCCGCAGCGGGCGCTCCTGCTCCAGGCGGAAGGTGTAGTACCTCGCGTGGTGGTCCTCGAGCTGGCTCGACCGGCAGGTCGGGTCCCAGGCTCCGTGGCGCACCACGCGGCCGGAAGGGACTCCCAGCGGCTCGATCACGCACGCTGCGCTCCGGGGGTCGCGGACCCTGAAGTTCGCGACCGCCGTCCCGAGAATGTTGAGGCTCCGGCGGGCGTCGGCCGGGCCGGAAGCCGCCTGCGACCAGTTGTCGCCGGGAACGCCTGCCGGATGACCGTTGTAGAGGAGGTCCGGGCTCGAGAAACGGTTCAGCCACGGGCAGAAGAAGCCTGCATCCCCGCATTGTGCGTTGTAGGCCATGATCGTGGCGAAACGGCTGGACGCCGGCGCGCCCGGCTCGAACGCGGCCTGGTTCACGTAGCCGTGGCTGAACGGGAACGGGTGATTCGATCTGTCGTTGTACCTGTCGTGCCGCAGCCCCATGTTGTGGCCGATCTCGTGAGCGAAGAGTGAAGGGCCGCTGTCGTGGTGGCTGACGCTGGTGTAGGACAGTATCTGTCCCCAGCCCCCGCCGGGGCCGGCCCGGATCAGGTGCACGAGATCCGCGGCGATGCGGTCGCGAAGGACGAGCACCTCGTCCAGGTGGCCGTCCGTCGGGTCCTCGAGAAGAAAGGCGTCCGTCGACATCGATTCCGATTCGGTGTAGGCGACCTCTTCCCTGTGCACGAGATTGAGCCGCTGAATCACGCCGCTGTCGGCGAACGTCCGATTCGCCTCGGCGATCAGCAGGTCGATGTGCGCCTCGATGGCGGCCGTGCCGCGCGCGTCCTGTCTTGCGGCCGGCGTGTACACGAAGAGAATGTCGACGACCGATCCGTCGTCGGCCCTGGTTGCCCCGCGGGCTGCGTCCGGGTCGTCGCCGGGCGCCGTGGGGTTCGGTTCATCGGAGCCGCCGATGGGTGCGCCGGAGTCGACGGGGTGCGTCGCGGGCCCGCCGGTCGGAGCGAGGCAGCGTATCTTTGACCGATCGACGTGACTGACGACGTGCACGCCGCCGGCAGCCGGCCTGATCGCGTAGGTCGCGAGCGGCGTGTGGACGGCGCCCGCCAGCACGTCGCCGTTCACCACCAGCGTCACCGTGCCGAACTCCACTCCGTCGAGGCGGCCGAACAGCGCGTACCCCCCGGACGACGTCGGCGCAATGCGCTGTACCGTCGCCGGGAACGCGATATCGTCGAACAGATTCAACGTCAGGGAATCGGTCGCTCCGCGAAGGACGTTCGCTCGCGCGTCGGCGAGTCGGCTGAAATCGATCCGCACCGGCCGGTCTCGGAAGGTACCGGCACTATCCGGTCCAGCTTCCTCCGTTCCAGCTTCACGGGGCCCGGACAGCGCGCGATCGACCTGGTGGAAGACGCCCGATTGCTCGACGGCCGCCGGTTCGACGGCAAGGAGAGCCAGCGGGGCGATGGCGCCGACGAGCCGGGCGCAGGTCTGGGTGCGAAGCATGTGTCGCGTCCGCCGACAGTCGGTACCGCGCCCCCGCGGCCGGGCGGCGTCGCGGAGACGACGGGTGGAACCCCGGCGGATGCCCTGCGAGCGGGACACCCGCCGGCTGCTGTCGGAATGGTCTCTACCGGCTCCACGGCGGCACGATTTCGTTCGTCCGCGCGTAGGCGATGAGCTGGCCGAGATGCTCGTGCATGTCGCCGGCCACGAACAGCATCAGCTCCGGCGAGGACCGCTCGCGCCCGAACAGCGAGCGCGACCCGGTCAGGGTCGACGGGTCGATGGCCTCGATCGTCTCCTGCGCGTACGCGAAGCCCCTGGTCAGGTGGTCGATGACGGCGGCCTTGTCGGTGATCTCCGACAGCCCCTGCGATTCTTCGCGGCTCATCGCGGTCGGGGCGCCGAGCGCCATCGGCGCGAAGCCGTAGCCCTCGCTGGCGATCAGCATCAGCACTTCCGAGACCGAGCGGACGCCTTCCATCGGACGCCACGTGTAGAGGTCCTCGGGGAACGCGTCGGCGAGCCCGAGGAACTTCCCGCGCATCACGTCCATGTCGGCGAGGTACGCGGCCTTCACCGCGGCGGCCGATTCCGGGGTCAGGTCCTGGGCCTGCGCGGCCGGCGCGCCGGCCAGCAGCAGGGCGGCGAGGGCGGCAAGCAGGACGGTGCGTCCGCGGCGGGTCGAAGAGCGATGCGTCATAAGGGTTCCCTCCTTTATGGTGCCGAAGACTCTCGGTGGCGAGGGCGCGTTTCACACGTGCGGGCGCGACACCACCGAACGAGGTGCGCCGATCCTACCAGCCCGTGGCAGGACTCCGCGCGGCAGATCACGCCGAGGACGGTCGTGCGGCTCGGCGTGTGCCGGGGTCCGCATGATCTTGGCGACAAACGGGGAGGTCATGGCGTGCAGCAGCGCGCTGTAGTCGAGCTGGAACCGCATTTCGGCGCCGACCGACAGCCGGTCGCGGCCGGAGTCCGCGACGAGATGGTCGCTGCTCGCTCCAAGGATCGCGATGCCCGGCGGCGCGTGGAGCCCGTCGGGGTCGGTGTCCTGACGCCCGAGCGCGAAGATCACCTGGGAGGCGTCGCCGCGGTCCGCGCTCGGCGGCGGGGTCCCGAACGCCGACTCGGCGAGCGTGCCCCAGGGCCGCGACGGCTTGGTGCTCGACTCGATCACTTCGGCCACGAGGCTGATGGCGTCGCAGTGCAGCCCGTCGATGGGGCTGCGTCGCAACGGCTCGCGACCGAGCAGAATCGATTCGCCCAGGCGGAGGTTGTTGATCCGCCCGGTGTCCGCGGCGCCGAGGGCCCAGTCGAGGTTGGCGGAGTTGCCTCCGGAGACGATGCCGACCCGCTGGCCGAGCGCCGCATCGAGCGAGTCCGCGAGGGCGGACAGCTCGGCCATGTTCCTGGCGTCGGGCGACACGCCGCTGCGGCAGGCGAGGTTCGCGCCGATGCCCCGGAGCGCGATGTTCGGGAGGCCCAGCGTTTCACGCGCGGCGTGTTCGAGGTCGCCGGGCATGATGCCTTCGCGGAGATCGCCGAGCTCGACCATCAGCACGACCCCGTGACGGCGTCCCGAGGCCTGCGCGGCGGACGAGAGCGCCCGGATGACGTCGATCTCCGTGTTGAAGCTCATGTCGGCGTGCGCGACGACGCGGGTCGCCTGGCTGAGCATCGGCGCGCGCAGAAGGACCATCGACGCCGGCACCCGCGCGCGGCGCAGCGCCTCGATGTTCTCGATGCGGGAGTCGCCGAGCACCGTCACCCCGGCGCTCAGCAGGGCGCGGGCCACGGCCGGCGAGCCGAGGGTCGCCTTGGTGACGCCGGTCACCCAGATGCCCCGGCCGGCCAGCCGGGCGACCAGGGTGCGCGCGTTGTGGCGGATCTTGTCGAGGTCGATCTCGAGTCGCGGCGCGCTCATCGCACGCCTGCGACCGGCGTCCTCTCCAGTTGTGGGAACGCCGAGCACACCATGTCCGCCAGGCGCTCGGGCGACCGGGTCAGCGCATCGGTGGCCGGGATGCCGAGCTCGCGCTCGTAGCTGACGATGGCGGCGGAGACCTCGGCCTCGGTCATGTGCTCGTGATTGATCGTGAGGCCGATGACGGTCGTGTCCGCGAAGGTCTGGATGAGGTTGATCTCGGCGGCGGCGGTAGGCATCGGCATCTGTTCGTAGTCGCAACGGTGGGGACGTCCCGGGGCGTGCTGCAGCACCACCCCGTGCGGATGGCAGCCGCGGAGAATGAGGCTCGACGTCGAGAACGCGGGGTGCCCGAGCGCGCCCTGGCCTTCGATGACGATCACGTCGGGCCGCTCGGACTCGAAGGCGTCCACGATCGTGGCCTCCAGCTCACCCGAGCAGAACTGCGAGGGAATCGCGTCGAGCGCGACACCGTAGCGGGCGCCCTGGATCAGGCAGGTCTGGCCGGTGCCGATCATCACCGCCTTGACGCCCCGCTCGTTGAGGGCGCGGGTCAGAATGGTGGCCGTGGTCCGTTTGCCGATGGCGCAGTCGGTGCCCAGCACGGCGATGCGCGGGCAGGTCACCTCGGCGAGGCGGCCACTGAAGATGCGCAGGTCCTTCTTGGCGCGCGGCCGGCGGACGTCGAGGATCGCCACGTTCTTCGCGCGGCTCATCGCGAGGAACTCCGGGTCGTCCTGAAGAAACTCGTGCAGGCCGTTGACGACGTTCATCCCCAGCGCCATCGCCTCCAGGACCACCCTGCGCTCGTGCGGGGAGAGCAGACCGGTGGCCGGCGCGATCCCGATGATGAAGTAGTCCGGCGTGCAGCCGGCATGCGCCAGCGCGTCGGCGAGGTCGCGCCGGATGGGAATGCCGTTCGGTCCGTCGCCGAGCACCACGCCGGCATCGAGGCCGGCCTTGCCGCTGTCGATGACCGCGAGAATCTCGTAGCGCTCCGAGTGCCGGACCAGCCCGTTCGCGGTCTTGCCGTCGGCGTCCCCGAAGTTGCCCTCGCAGTAGACGATGGCCGATGCGTCCCGTTCCGTCCCGGCCGGGCGGTGCGTCGTCGGCGAGGTTGGCGGGCTCGGTGGATTCCGGCGATTCGCGACTATCAAAGGCCCGTCCGGTCGGTCGCCTCGGCCAGCACCTGCGACGTCGTTCCCGTCGGCTGCAGCAGATCGAGACACACGATGAGGGTCACCGCCAGGGCGATGGCTCCGGCGTTCAGCCCAACCCAGTTTTCGACCGAGACCTGACCGGGTACGAGGAGGATCCAGGCGGTCACCGTCAGCATGAGCCGCGTGGCGAGAGCCATCCGGCAACCGGATCGTGTCGACATGTGGTCCTCCAGACGGCCGCGAGCTCCGCGGCCTGAAGATGTGCGGGTCGGTTGACCGGTGACGGACAGGTTCCCCGTCTCGGTCGCCGGACCGACGGCGGCGGCTGCTGCAGTGACGCCGACTCCGCACCGGCGGAACGTGCACTGACACGTTCGCCCACCGAGTTCGGCTTTGGTGAGGGCTGGGGCTTTCGGCCTCGGCAGAACGCCGACGGCAGATCTCAGAAAAGCAGTGCTCAGGCAGTATACCCCGGATCGGAGCTACCCGCGCCCTCGAGCAGCGCGGGCTGACGCCGGCCCAGAACCTGGACTACGGCTTCTACGTGTGGGATCCGGAGGGGATACCGGTTCAGATCGTGGGCGCGTAGAGCGAACCGATTCACGTTGCGAAGGTAGATGTGGATCAGCAACCCGCGGCGAGCGAGCTGCTCTCAAGACGAGTGCTCTACAGGCTTCCCGGCATGGACGCAGTCACGGTCCGGCGCGACATTGCCTACACGACACCCCGGGACGCCGAGTTGACGATGGACGTGTACTCTCCGCCTGGTCGGAGTGCATCCGGCCCGACCCCGGTCGTGGTTCTGGTCCCGGGGTTTCCCGGCGCCGTGAAGCGCATCGGCTCGTTCGTCTCCTGGGCCGAGTTGATGGCCGCTTCGGGACTGGTCGCCATCACGTGCGCGACTGAAGGACCCGGTGGCTGACATGGAGGCCGTGCTCGGCTACGTTCGCGAGCACGCCGCATCGTTGGGAGTCGACGGCGAGCGAATGGGGCTCTGGGCGTGCTCCGGCCATGTTCCCAACGCGCTGTCGCTTCTGGCTCATCCGGAACGGGGCTACCTGAAGTGCGCGGCATTGTGTTACGGCTTCATGCTCGACCTCGATGGCTCCACCGCGGTCGCGGACGCCTCGAGACAGTACGGCTTTGCGAATCCGTGCTCGAACCGCACGTTCGAGGACCTGCCGGAGGATGTTCCCTTGCTCGTGGCTCGTGCGGGCCGGGACGAGTTTCGGGGGCTGAACACCGCGCTCGATGCGTTCCTGGCGCGGGCCGTCCGTGACAATCGGCCGGTGACCTTCGTCAATCATGCGAACGGGCCGCACGCCTTCGATGTCGCGGACGACAGCCCCGCCACGCGCGATGTCATCAGGCAGGTCCTGGCGTTCATGAAGTCTCACCTGGCGGACGACCGGTGAGGGGCCTCTCGTGCCGGGCATCACGACCGTGAACAGCGCGACCTTCAGGAAGAGCTTCATGCGTGGGCCGGCCGGCGGCGAACGAAGAGCGCCACCGCCACCAGGCTCCCCGCGGTCAGGCCGAACACCGGCAGCCACAGAAGCTGCGGACTCGCCAGCGCGACGTGGAATACGAGCGCGACGATGCTCAGTCCTCCGATGCCGGGAACGGGTCCTCCGCTCAGGTTGATCCGAGGCTCCCGGCGCGGGGTCGGGCGGAGGACGGACTGGGCGAAACGGGCGTCGCAGAGGCCCAGCGGACCCGTCTGCCGCCGCGCCGGACCGGCGAGAATCGCGTCCAGCACCTGACGCCACAGCCACAGGCGAGAGCGTCGGGCACCGAATTCCTCAACGATGTCGCCAACCAGCGTTTCGTCCTCCACGCGAAAGGCGCGCAGGACGACCAGGGCGAGCCGTGGGGGCCGGGAGCGGGTCATGACGCTGCTCCTTTCAGTTCCGGAATGCCGGTCCACAACGAGACGAGGGCGCGCTGGGTGCTCTTGACCGCGCTGACCCCGGTGGGGGTCACCTCGAAGAAGCGCTTGGCGCGGCCACCGCGCTGCGGCGTGGGATCGCCCATCGACGAGGCCACGAACCCGTTCCGCTCCAGGCGATCGAGCGCCGCGTACACCGCTCCCAGCACGGCGCGCCGTCCGCCCGTGCGCTCGATCTCGCGAGCGATGAGCACGCCGTACGCGTCATCGCCGACCCTGAGGATCGCGAGCAGGATCATCAACTCGAAGTCGGTCAGGAGGCTGCGAGGCGCCCGCGCGCCAAGGCGCGACGAGGCGCGGCCCACGCAAATCCTCATTCTCGTGTCGTGCACCCCAAGAGCCATCGGTCAAGAGTCTTGTTGCACGCGGCTTAGTCCTGATTCATCATGCGGATGCCGGGACGAACGCCGGCCGAGGCGACAGACCCGAGCGTCGGGTGCCGGATGCCGAGAGCGGGGAGGGAGAAAATGACCCATCGATATCTTGCGGCGGCGATTGCGGTGATGGCGGTAGCCGCGCTGGCGCCGGTCGGCATCGATGCCCAGACGCAGGCGGAGGAGACCGCCGGTTGGACGTCACCCCGCACCGGCTGGGGCGACCCGGACCTGCAGGGACGCTGGACGAACAGCACGACGACGCCGCTGGAAAGGCCCGCCGATCTGGCGGGACGCGAGCTCCTGTCGGAAGAGGAGCGAGCGGCCCTCGACGAGGCCGGGGACGTGGCCCGGGAGCAGCGGGGCATCGCCGCGGGAACCGGGGAGACCGGGTCGTACAACAACTTCTGGGTCGAGCGCGGCGTCCGGATGGCGCGCACGTCGCTGATCGTCGACCCGCCGGACGGCAGGCTGCCGCCGTTCACGCCCTTCGAAGCCGCACGTCGGCCGGCGCGCGAGAGCTATCGGACCCAGGTGCCGGCCGGCCCGGAAGACCGCAACCTGTACGAGCGCTGCATCTCGCGGGGGATGCCGGGCACGATGATGCCCGGCTTCTACAACCACAACTACCAGATCCTCCAGGCGCCGGGCTACGTCGTGGTCCTGGTCGAGATGATCCACGACGCCCGCATCATCCCGCTGGACGGGCGTCCGCATGTGGACGAGGGGATTCGCCAGTGGCTGGGAGACTCGCGCGGCCGGTGGGAAGGCGACACGCTGGTGGTCGAGACCACCAACTTCATCCCGGTGAAAGGACGCGCGCTGACCGTCTTCGGCGCCAACGAGACCACGCTGCTCGTCGAACGCTTCACGCGGACCGACGACGACACCATCGACTACGAGTTCACCCTGAGCGATCCCATCGAGTACACGCGACCGTGGACCGCGTCGATCCCGATGACGAGCCTCGACGGGTTGCTCTACGAGTACGCGTGTCACGAGGGGAACTACGGCCTCGAGAACATACTCGTCGGCGCGCGCGCCACGGAGCAGTAGGCGGACGGCGGCTCGAGGTGAGAGCCGTCGATAGCCGCCTCCCGGGTCTTGCGGGCAGGGGGTGCGCCGGCGGGGACTTCCAGCCGTCGCACGCCGTGCGTGTTCGCTGGGGGGTCTCGTCTGCGCCATTCTGCGGCACGGATTCCCCGGCGACTCTCCGGCCCGCCCCGGCGGGGTCGAGACCGATCAGGCCTGCTCTACGTCGAACGCCGCGAGGTTGCGGGCTTCCCTGCTGAACTCCACCGCGATCAGGTGGATCGGCTCGCCCCGGTCGCGGTACTTGTCCGCGTAGCCCTTCGCCTTCAACTGCGCCATCGCGGCGCCTTCGGGCGCCAGCTCCACCACCTTGAACTCGAACAGGTACACCTGGCCGTTGAAGCGCACCGCCATGTCCAGCCGGCCGTGGCTGCTGCTGTCCTCCACCGCGACGTCCAGGCCCAACCCCGCGAAGTACGAGTAGAACACGCTGGCGTAGAAGCCCTCGTAGCCGGCGATGTCGTTGTTCGTGTACCACTGGTGGGGAATGCTGGCGAAGAACGCCTCGAACAGCGCCGCCAGACCCGTGAAGTCGTTGACCAGCAGCAGGTCGTAGAGCCGCGCGCTGTGCGCGGCCCGCCGGGACGCGTCCCCCGTCATGCGGCTCAGCAGGCTCCGGTTCAGGCTCTGCCGCACCTCCCGGTTCGGATACGCCAGCCGGTAGAACATTTCTCCGCCCCGCGGCTCGGGGCGCAGGATGGTCAGATAGCCGGTCTGGAACAGCAGCGCCTCGGTCGGCATGTCGTCGACGTCGAAGGTGGACAGCAGCTCGGCGCTGCCGAGCATGCCGTCGAGCGCCAGCGAGCTCACGCGCCGGTCGAACAGCGTGTCCACCAGAAACGTCGGCGTGCCGGTCTCGAACCAGTGGGCCGCGAACTCGCGTGTGTCGAACAGCAGCAGGATGTCGTACGGGTTGTAGACCTTCGCCTCGCCGCGCCAACTGTAGCCGTTGTACCAGTCGCGGACCTGGTCCCGGTCGAGGCCGGCGAGCTCCGGCGCGAAAACGGCGTCGAGGTCCGCCTCGGTGTAGCCGCAGAGGGCCGAGTAGGGCGGGTGCAGCGTGATGTCCTTGAGGTTGTTGAGGCCGGAGAACAGGCTCACCTTGGAGAACTTGCTCACGCCGGTGATGAAGCTGAAGCGGATGTGCGCGTCGCTGTCCTTGATGACCGCGTAGAGGCCGCGCAGGAAGTCGCGGTTGGCGCGGGCGACCTCCGGCGCGTCCAGCGCGTCCAGAATCGGCTTGTCGTACTCGTCGACCAGGACGACGGCCCACTGCCCGGCCTGCGCGCTCGACGTCCGGACCAGATGTCCGAATCGCTCCGCGGCGGTGTCGTAGCGGGACGCGACGCCGAGCTGCTCCTCCAGGACGTCGAGCTGGGCCATCAGGTTGGTGTGCAGGTAGCCCGGTTCCTTGAAGTTGCCGCTGCCGAAGCTGAGGCGCAGCACGGGATGGCGCACCGACCAGTCCCACCGGTCGTGGATGGCGAGCCCCTCGAACAGCGGCTCGTTGCCCTCGAACAGCTCCTTGCAGGTGTCGAGAAACAGGCTCTTGCCGAAGCGCCGCGGACGCGACAGGAAGTAGTGAGTGCCCTCGTCGAGCAACCGCCGAATGTAGGCGGTCTTGTCCACGTAGTAGCAGTGGTCCTCGCGGACCGTTCGGAAGGTCTGCACGCCGATGGGCAGCTTGCGTCGAGTCATGGAACGCACCCGGATCGCGATCGCATCCTGTCGCAACCTCTATTGTCGCATTCCAGGAGTCCGCGGCGCGGAAACCGCGCAGTCGACGCCAGGCAGGCGCCGGGTCGGATGTTTGCGCGCAGCTCCATCGACCATGCCGGCGGGCGCGACTTCGCTCCGGCCGCCGTCCTGCCGGAGCGCCGGGTCGGGGACGCCGTCGATTGACGCACGCACCGGGGTTGAGCGGGAGTAGACTTGGGCTGATTGCACGGTGCCGGCGTCTTCGGCGCGCCAACCGCAGGCCCGTGCCGGTTTCGGTAGCCGCGTCTCTCAAGGGCGCCCGGATCGGAAGGAGGCAGCGATGGCTGCAACCCGCATCCTGTTCGGCGTGACGTTCCTCATGGCTCTCATCGCGTTCGGCCTTCCGCTCCAGCTTGCCGCACAGGAGGGCGCCGGCTCGGCGGCGATGCGTGCGGCGCCGGACTTCCGCACGGTCCGTCCGGTCATCCGCGGGCAGGACTACGCGGTCAGCTCCATGAAGGCGCAGGCGACGGCTGCCGCGGTCGAGATTCTCGACGCGGGAGGCAACGCCTTCGACGCCGCGGTGGCGGGGCAGGCGGTGCTGGCCCTGGTCGACCCGGCGATGAACGGCATCGGGGCCGACGCGGTGCTGCTGGTCTACGACGCGGAGGCGAAGCAGGTCTACTCGATCAACGCGGAGGGGATGGCGCCGGAGCTCGCCACCATCGAGTGGTACGAAGAGCACAACAACGCCGAGCTGCCGCGCAGCGACGGGCTGCTGGCCGCGTCCACTCCCGGCGTGGTCGACGCCTGGTACATCCTGCTCGACCGCTGGGGAACGATGACCTTCGAGCAGACGCTGCGGCGTGCCATCTCGGTCGCGGCCGACGGGTTCCCGGTCAGCGAGGGGCTCAGCCGCACCATCGCCAACTCGTCCAAGATCCGGCAGTACCCGACGACCATGAAGGTCTACTTCCCGGACGGGCGCGCGCCGGTGCCGGGCGAGATCTTCCGCAATCCCGACGCCGCCCGCGTGCTGGAGAAGATCGTGGAGGCGGAACGCGAGAACGCCCATCTGGGCCGCTCGGCGGCGCTCAAGGCGGGCCGCGACCGCTTCTACAAGGGCGACATCGCCCGGGACATGGGCAGGTTCTTCGAGGAGCACGGCGGCCTCTACCGCTACGAGGACTTCGCCGCCTACAGCGCAAAGGTGGAGACGCCGGTCTCGACCAACTACCGCGGCTACGAGGTCTACAAGAACCCGTCGGCAAGCCAGGGGCCGGCCGAGCTGTTCACCCTGAACATCCTGGAGGGCTTCGACCTCGCGGCCATGCGCCACAACAGCGCCGACTACGTCCACACGAGCGCCGAGGCGCTGAAGCTGGCCTTCGCCGACCGCGACAAGTACCTCGGCGACCAGGACGTCGTCCCCATTCCCTACGAGGGGCTGCTGTCGAAGGACTACGCGGCCGAGCGCCGCGCGCTGGTCGACCCGGACAGCGCGTCGCTGGAGTTCCGGCCGGGTACTCCCGAGCGGTTCATGCAGAACCCGCCGCCGACTCCTGCCGACCCGCGCGTCACTTTCGCGGGGGACGCCGATCACGAGGGCGATACCAGCTACATCGCGGTGGTCGACGGCGACCGCAACATGGTGAGCTTCGAGCCCAGCCTGCACAGCGGCTTCGGGACCGGGGTGGTGGTCGGCGACCTCGGGTTCAGCTTCACCTGCCGGGGCGACTACTACTCGCTGGTCCACGGCGAGGCCAACGCCCTGGCGCCGGGCAAGCGGCCGCGCAGCACGCTGCAGAGCACGCTGGTGATGAAGGACGGCGCGCCGTGGGGCATCCTGGGCAGCCCCGGCGGGGACGACCAGATCATGCGGACCATGCAGACCCTGCTGAACATGGTGGAGTTCAACATGAACGTGCAGCAGGCGATAGAGGCGCCGCGCTGGTCGACGCGCAGCTTCCCGGCCTCGCCGTTCCCGCACACCATGTATCCGGGCGACCTGTCGGTGGAGCGGGGCATCTCGGCCGAGGTGCGCGCGGTGCTCGAGGCGAAGGGCCACGCGCTGCGGGTGCGGCCGGAATGGTCGATGGGCTCGAACGCCGCGATCGTCGTGGACCACGAGCACGGCGTGCTGGCGGCCGGCGTCGATCCCCGGACGGAAGGGGTCGCCTGGGCGAAGTGAACCGCCGCGGCACTTGGATGTGATGCGCCTCGGCACGCGCGTCGAGGCGGGCGAAGCGCTGGCCGCGGCGGATCGCGATGCCGCACTCTACGAGCGGTATCGCAAGTAGCGGCCGGAACTGAACGACGGCGGATGGGAGTCCGCGGGCCGGGCTCCCGCAACGGGACGGGAGGTTGACATGAGACGACGCGTGCTGGAACTGTTCGGCGTGGCGGCGGCGGTCGCCGGCGTGGCGGTGCTGCTGCAGTTGGCGCCGGTGCCGGTCGAGGGGCAGGCGCAGGAGACGTCCGCCGGGTCGGACGCCATGCCGGCCACCCCCACCCCGTGGGGCGAGCCGGACCTGCAGGGCATCTGGACCACCCAGTACGAGATCCCCCTGGAGCGGCCCGCCCGCTTCGCCGATCAGGAGTTCCTGACCGACGAGCAGCGGGCCGAGATCGACCAGGAGCGGGCGCGCATCATCTACCAGGACACCCGGTACGCCGACCGCGGCAGCGAGCAGGACGTGGGCGGCGCCTACAGCGCCGCGATCTACCTGTCGCACAAGTACATGGGCCGGCGGACGTCGCTGATCATCGATCCGCCCGACGGCCGGATCCCGCCGTTGACGCCCGAGGCGCAGGAGCGCCGCGACGCCATCCGGGAGTACCAGCTCGCGCTGCTGCAGGCCACTGCGGTCTGCCGCGACAACCTGCCGTCCTGCGCGGGCGGCCAGTACGGGCCGCCGTCGCCGCGCCGCAACGAGCCGCCGCCGTTCTATCCGGCCACGGGCGCTGCGGCGGGCGGCTCGTTCAACCGGTCCGACGGCCCGGAGGATCGCGGCCTCGGCGAGCGCTGCATGTCGGCCAGGCTGCCCGACTTCGGGGGCGCGGCCGGGTACTTCCTGCAGGTCGTGCAGTCGCCGCAGACCGTGTCGATCTTCTACGACACCGGGCAGGGCCAGGGCTGGCAGCGGGTCATCCCGGTGACCGACCGCCCGCACCTGCCGCCGCACGTCCGGCAGTGGTGGGGCGATTCGCGCGGCCGCTGGGAGGGCGACACGCTGGTGGTCGACGTCACCAACTTCAGTCCCAAGACCGACTACCAGGGCTCGCGCGAGAACCTGCACCTGGTGGAGCGCTGGCGCCGCGTCGACGCCGAGACGCTGGAGTACGTCGTCACGATGAACGACCCGACGACGTGGACCGCGCCCTGGACCGTCGCGCTGGAGCTGAGCCGGCAGAGCGACCAGCTCAACCGCATCTACAAGGAGCCCCGCTGCCACGAGGGCAACTACGGCATGCCCGCCCTGCTGCGAGGCTCGCGCGCCGAGGAGCAGGCGTTCGCCGACGGCACCGGCCCCGATCCGGCCACGCTGTGCAGCGCCGGGTGCGGCGGGTTCGCCGCCGGCTTCGCCGACTCGGGCGACGAGGTCAATCCGCTGCGGCGGTGACAGGGGGTTCAACGTGCGAAACCGAATGATATACGGCGGCTCGATAGTCACCGCGGTGCTCGTGACGGCGGCCGTGACCGCCGTCATCACCGCGTCGATGACCGGCGCGTCCGGTCAGGGGCAGGAGGCGGCCGACGCGGTCCGCACCGTCGACGGCCGGCCCGACTTCAGCGGCATCTGGCAGGCGAACAACGAGGCGCACTGGGACCTGGAGGCCCACGCCGCGCGTGCGGGCATGGTGACCCAGCAGGGCGCGTATCCGTTCGACTTCGTCCAGGTCCCGGCGGCGCCGGTGCTCGCCCTGGGCGCGGCCGGCGGCGTCCCCGCCTCGCTCGGCGTCGTCGAGGGCGACGGCCGGATCCCGTACACGCCGGAGGCGCGGGCGATCAAGGACGAGAACGCGGCCAACTGGATCGACCGCGACCCCGAGCTCAAGTGCTACCTGCCGGGGGTCCCGCGGGCGATGTACATGCCCTACCCGTTCCAGATCGTGCAGAGCACGAACAAGATCCAGATGGCGTTCGCGTTCACCAGCACGGCGCGCACCATCCACCTGGACGACGTGGAGCTGCCGCCCGACTGGACCTACATGGGGCACTCGGTCGGCCGCTGGGAGGGCGACACGCTGGTGGTCGACGTCACCGAGTTCAACGGCAGGAACTGGTTCGACCGGGCCGGCAACTTCCACAGCGACGCGCTGCGGCTGGAGGAGCGCTTCACGCCGATCTCGCCCGACGCCATCCACTACGAGGTGACGATTACGGATCCGAACACCTTCACCGAGCCGTGGACCATCTCCATGCCGCTCTACCGCCGGCTGGACGAGAACATGCAGCTCCTGGAGTACCGCTGCATCGAGTTCGTCGAGGAGTTCCTCTACGGGCACGTGCGCAAGGAGCAGCTCGTCACCACCTGGGAGGGGGAGACGATCATCGTCGACATCCGGCGGAAGGTGCCGCCGGGGGACGCGTTCTACGACTGGTATCGCAAGTGAGCCGCGGCCGTGCGGGCGCGCCGTCCAGCGCCGGTCGACACGCGGGCGGTGCGCGGCCGGACCAGCCCGGCCGGTAGCCCGGTTGCGGCAACGGCTGACGGGAGGGCAGACTGTCCGTCGTGGGACGCGCAATCTCCCTCTCGCCGGCCGGCGCCTTCGGGGCGGCGCTGGTTCCCGCGCTCGCCCTGGCGGCGTTCGTTCTCGTCGACCGCGTCCACGACAACCCGGCGCTCGTCCGCGCGTTCCTCGGCGCCGCGCTCGTGCTCGCCGGGTGGAACGTCGTGCTGCTCGCTGCGGCGCTGCGCGGCGGCCGGCGCCGGACGCTGGAGATAGCCCTCCGCCCGCAGCACTACGTCCAGGCCTGCGCGCAGGCGTCCGTCCTCCTCTACTGGGGCTGGCACTGGGCGCCCGTCTACGCCACGATTCCCCTCATCGCCGGCCAGCTCGCCTTCGCCTACGGGTTCGACCTGCTGCTCGGCTGGTCGCGGCGCGACAACCACCGGCTCGGCTTCGGCCCCGTCCCCGTCATCTTCAGCATCAACCTGTTCCTCTGGTTCACCGACGACTGGTTCCACTTCCAGTTCCTGCTGGTGGCGATCGGCTTCGCGGCCAAGGAGCTGATCCGCTGGGAGCGGGACGGCCGCCTCGTCCACATCTTCAACCCCGCGTCGTTCCCGCTCGCCGTCTTCGGGCTCGCGCTCATCGTCACCGGGATGAGCGACGTCACGCGGGCGCAGGACATCGCCATCTCGCAGTTCTATCCGCCGCAGATGTACCTGTGGATCTTCCTGATCGCGCTGCCCGGCCAGTACCTCTTCGGCGTGACGACAATGACGATGGCGGCGGTGGTCTCGACGTATCTGTTCGGACTCGCCTACTTTGCGGTGACGGGGGTCTACTTCTTCTACGACTCGTACATCCCGATTGCGGTGTTTCTCGGGATGCACCTGTTGTTCACGGATCCGTCGACGTCGCCGCGCACGGAGCTGGGGCGTATCGCGTTCGGGGTGCTGTATGGGCTGAGCACGGTCGTGCTGTACGTGGTGCTGGGCCGGGTCGGGGCGCCGACTTTCTACGACAAGCTGCTGCAGGTGCCGTTGCTGAACCTGTCGGTGATCATGATCGACCGGGCGGCGCGCTCGGAGGTGTTGCGGCGGTTCGATCCGGCGGCGCTCGGGCGGTCGCTGGCGCCGCGGCGGCGGCATCTGGCGTACATGGGGGTGTGGGCTGTTGTGTTCGTGGCGATGAGCGCGGCCGGCGGGGTCGGGGACCGGCATCCGGGGCAGTGGGTGCCGTTCTGGCAGCAGGCCTGTGAGGAAGGGCGGCCGCACGCGTGCGGATTCCTGGCCGCGAAGCAGTCTGGGCTGTGCAACATGGGTTCCGGATGGGCGTGTAACGAGGCGGGGGCTCTGCAGGCTGGGCTCGACGGTGCTGCAGGGGTTGGGGCGGATCGCGAGGGAGACGGGCAGGTCGAGGCGATCTTCGCGTTCCAGCGGGGGTGTGAGCTGGGGTTCGAGCCGGCGTGCGGGAACTATCGGGCGACGCTCGACGGCGGTAGTTCGCTCGATCGGGCGCCGCCGACCGTCGAGGACTATCCGATAGTGCTCCGGGGGAGCAAGGGGGAGATCACCGATCGGGAGCCGGCGGCGCTGAACGCGCGGGCTTGTCGGCAGGGATGGCCGGGGGCTTGCGAGTCCGTCAGGTGATAACCGGAGCTCCGGTGCCGTAGCCTCGGGGCAACGCAAGCGGTCATGCGGCTCCTCAGCGGTCTGATGAAGAGCCCTTCGCCTCCGAGCCACCGAAGCCCCGCCGCGACAGAAGTCAGCCCAATCCTCTAGAATCATGCGCCATGCTGTTGCGACTTCGGCCTGCCGGGTCCCCATCGCCGACACCTGTCGCATGCGCAAATCGCGTGCCAAAACCTTGTGCTCGCGCCAAACCCGCACTGCGGTTCCGACGTCCCACGGACTACTTGGCGTACGTCAGGGAATGTGCGTCGCTGATCGCTGCGTGGGACGACAGTCAGATCGGCTGCGTCTACGGAGCGAAGACCAAAGCGGCGACCTACGCTCCCACTCCCCGGCGGTTGCGACAACCGATGAATAGGGCCACGACTCTTGCAGGAGCGCGCTAATGAAGGCTACCGACCAAGCATTCTCTCAAATCATTGAAGGGAATAAACAATTCAAGATACCCGTCTTTCAGCGCGACTATCGGTGGACGACCGCCCAGTGTTCGCAACTGTGGAATGACATAACCCGTAACCCCGGTTTGTCGACTGACCGCGGCCACTTCATCGGTGCGATCGTGTACATTGCGGGAGAAGCAGGCGCCGCATTCAGCCGTTGGCTTGTAGTGGACGGTCAACAGCGACTGACGTCCCTGACTCTCTTGATGATAGCTCTTCGTGACCATATTTCGCAGACAGGTTGGGAAGGCAAGGATGAAGACAGCCCCACCGCTGAACGCATCGACGCATATTTCATTAGGAATATGCACCAGACGGGCGAACGGAGGTACAAACTGCTGCTGCGTCGCACTGATGATGCGACACTACGCGCGCTTGTTGACGGCACTTCGCTCCCCGAGCCACACTCAGCATTGGTTGTCGAAGCGTACGACCACTTCATCAATCTAGTGGAAAACTGTGACCCTGCCTTGGTGTATCGTGAAGTTGCCCGCCTGAACGTTGTAGATGTCACGTTGGACCCTCGTTATGATGATCCACAACTCGTATTTGAAAGCTTGAATTCCACGGGGCTCGACCTTGGCCAGAGTGACCTCATTCGCAACTACTTGCTCATGCGTCTTTCGGAATCTGACCAGACCCGCTTATATGAGAAGTACTGGAGTGACGTAGAGAGGTGCTTTCGAGGCTCCGACTGGGGTGCAGATGCGTTCTTGAGAGACTATACGGCTCTCGAAACACGCACGACACGGCAGATTCGCTACGACAGGATCTACGCTAGGTTCAAGGAGACATTTCGGTTCTCTCACGAACATGACGATGTCGCACTCCGAATCGCAGACTTGGCTCGCACTGCTAGGCATTACGCCGCGTTCTACGTGCGGCCGAAGGAAGACGGTCCGTTCTCGGACGCACTGAGACGCTTGCGCCAGCACGGCGACGCCGCTGCGCTTCTTGTCATGCGTATCTATGATTGTCACGAAAAGGAAATTCTCTCGGCGGCCGGATTCCTTGAGAGTCTTCTAATCCTCGAGAGTTATCTTGTTCGTCGCGCTGTATGCGGTCTCCAGACCCGGAACTACTGGTCAGTCTTCGCTGGAATTGCCTTCAAGCTCACTGAGGATTCTCCGCTTTCTGACTTGAAGGTGGCACTCGCAAAGCAGGATGCGTACGAGTTTCCGTCAGATAGCGCCTTCAGGCGCGCGCTTCTTGAGGAAGATCTTTATCATCGCCGAATCTGCCTTTACTTGCTAAAGTGTCTAGAGAATTCGGGTCAACTCACTAGTGTCCCAAGAAACTCGGGACAGCCACCCGTAAGTCCCAGAGCATAAAAGAGATACAGCGATTTGGAGCTGTCATCGACTTGAACTCGCCCCCGCTTTGAGACGATGCTCGTGCCCGTTTCCGAGGAGATGGGAGCATGTACTCAGGCAAGCTGGTCTTCGCGCAGGTGATGGATCACCTGCCGATGCACACCTTCCGTCGCGCCGTGAGCCGATATGGCGGCAACCGTTACGTTAAATCCTTCCCGTGCCACAGCCAGTTTCTGTGCATGGCGTTCGCCCAACTTACGTATCGGGAGAGTTTGCGTGATATCGAGGTCTGCCTGCGTGCGCAGCGGCAGAAGCTCTATCACCTGGGCATTCGCAGCCCGGTTTCGCGCAACACCTTGGCCAATGCGAACAAGCAACGCGACTGGCGAATCTACGCCGAGGTGGCGCAAGCGTTGATCGGCATCGCCAGACCGATGTACGCCAGTGAAGACCTGGGTCTGGACCTCGATAACACCGTGTTCGCCCTCGACGCATCGACCATCGACCTGTGCCTGTCTATGTTTCCGTGGGCGCCGTTCCAGTCCACGAAAGCAGCGGTCAAGCTGCACACGCTGCTCGACCTGCGCGGCCCGATTCCGACGTTCCTGCATGTCTCCGACGGCAAAATGGCCGACGTTCACGCGCTCGACCGCTTCGCCCCCGAACCTGGCGCCTTCTACGTGATGGATCGTGCCTACCTCGACTTCGAGCGCCTGTACGCCCTGGCGGCGTTCGGCGCGTTCTTCGTCATCCGCGCAAAGTCCAACACGCGGTACCAACGTCGGTACTCTCGGCCGGTCGACAAGACGACCGGTCTTCGTTGTGATCAGACCATCGTGCTCACGGCCGCGGATTCCGCGTCCCGGTATACGCAGCCGCTCCGCCGCGTGAAGTACTGGGATGAATCCACGGACAAGACGTTCAACTTCCTGACCAACAACTTTGCGATCCCTGCGCTCACAGTCGCCGAGCTGTACCGGTACCGCTGGCAAGTCGAGCTGTTCTTCAAGTGGATCAAGCAGCATCTGCGGATCAGGTCGTTCTTTGGGACCTCGGAGAACGCCGTCAAAAGCCAAATCTGGATCGCGGTGTCGGTGTACGTGCTCGTGGCCATCATCAAGAAACGGCTGGATCTCCCAGTAAGTCTCTACACAATTCTACAGACACTGAGCTTGACGGTGTTCGAGAAAACCCCGCTTTTGCGGCTATTCTCTGAGACCGATTACACTTCTCATAGTGGCGGCACCCGTAACTTGTTGAATCTATTGGAGTAATTCCTGGGACACTACTGGGGTCAACTGGAAGCAAGTCCAGTAGATGAATATACGATAGAGCACATCATGCCACAAAGCCTATCACGAGGATGGAAGAACATGCTCGGAGTCGAGTGGAGACATGTCCACGAAGAGTGGCTGCATCGTCTGGGGAATCTGACGCTGACGGCGTACAACAGCAGCTACTCGAACAGACCATTTGAAGAGAAGAAAAACATGGCAGGTGGATTCAGCGATAGCGCGGTCCGCTTGAATCGTTTCGTGCGAGAGCAACGCGAATGGACCGTCGAGCAGATGAGCCGTCGGGGTAAACAGCTAGCCGATCGCGCGATCAAGATCTGGCCACGCGTCGACGTCGATCCCAGGCTTGTTGAGGCAGCGGAGGTTCGGGCCTTGCGAGAACGCGCCGCCGTGCGCGGTCCCGATAGCCTGAACATGAGTAGCGATGGGCGACGGATTTTTCGGCAGCTAGACGAGAGAGTCCGCGGACTCGGGGAACTCATTGTCACGGTTGAACGGAAGTCAGCATGCTACTACGTGGGGTCGAATCTGATGCTAGAGATGTTACCGCAAAAGTGGGGAGTTAGGCTATTGCTAGACATCGAATTTGCAGAAGTAGACGATCCCGAGGACCTCGCGAGAGACGCGAACGACTGGAAGTTTATACCGAATGCCGCCTTTCCCAATTGGAACCTTCTTGTGGATGTTGGGAGCGAGGGTCAGGTAGACAGTACCATCGCGATAGTGCGGCAGGCGCTCAATCTTGAGGCGCAATAGGGAACTTCAATAGCCGTCCGCCGATTCGACAACCTTCCCGGGCATCATCGGCCTGTCGTGGCCCGGAGGCTGCTGGTCGAACAACAGCGGCCGGCGTGACATGACCGTGGCCCGCAATCAGCCCGCACGTCGCGTCAGCCGGCCTCGACGGAAGCTGACTGACGTGGGTGGCAATCTCGATGTCGCGGAGCGGTGCCGGCGGTGGGAGCAGCTCGGACCGCGGGATGCTCGCGGTCCCACTGCGAGACTGGGGAGGAGCATGCTTGTCACATCCACAGCTTCGAGGAGGCGCGTGACGTGCTCGCCGGGTGGAGACCCCAGCGTGACCCCGGCGCGGGCGGTCGGGTCTTTGCTGTCTATGCCGCGGAGTGGTGGCAACGGAACTACGACGGCGGTCCCTGGGCATGGCAGCCTTTGCACGACTCCATCCGCTGCGAGGCGGCGTTTCCGGCACTCTACGAGCGGCTGCGAAACGCTTGGTGCTGGTGGGGTGTCAGGCCGGTGTCAGGCCCGTCGTTCTCGGTGCGAGCGTGCGTTACCTCGGCACTTGTGCCTGTCAGGGTGGACTTCCGCTCCACTTCGTATCGAGTCCGCACTCCAACGTACGCCGTTTTCTGCGGGCGTTGCTTCGGGAGTACCGCACCTTCCGTCGAGTGGTCGACGATGGCTACACGCTCGCGGAGCCGCTCCGTTCGTACCTGCCGCGCTCGTTGCGCCAAGAGCCGGTCTACCGTCTCTGCGCCGAGGTCATGGATCAGATCTGGGAGTTGCGGGGCGTCGGATCGCAGCAGGACGATCCGGTTGCCGTGCTGGACAGGCAGACACCCGAGTGGCGATCGCGCATGCCGATCGACCTCGGGGACGCGCATGCGCGAAAACTGATCCGACTCGCTGCTGCGCGACGCGGCCACGGCGGAAAGCACGACGGCGGGAGAGTTCCAGGTGCTCCGCCATATCACCGACACTGCCGCGGGCCGACGGTCCGTCGAGCCGCGCGTACCGCAACGCATGTCCGTGGCAGGAATGGCGAAGCTGGTCGGTATCGGGCGCGCGGAACTGCCCGGTCGGTTCCAACTGCGCGTCGACGGGAGCCAGCCCAGCTTCCTGGTGGTGACCCCTGGCGTGACGATCCGGGACCGGCTGCGGGTGCTCCAGCCGAACGATCCGGACAGCTACTACGCGAGCCGCGAGCTGGTGCCCAACGACATGCTCCGCGACCTGGAACGGGCGAAGATCGTCGTCACCAACTACCACGCGTTCCTGTGGCGCGAGACGCTGCCGCTGTCGAAGGCGTGCCGGTGGCCGACAACATCCCCGGCGGCGAGATGCCGAAGTTCCGGAACCTGTGGGAGCACATCCGCTCGAAGATGCCGAAGCGGGCCGCGGCAAGGCGGGCGGGCTCTATCCCCGGCGGCGAGATGCCGAAGTTCCGTAAACCTGTGGGAGCCCATCCGCCCGAAGATGCCGAAGCGGGCCGCGGCAAGGCGGGCGGGCTCTCGACGACGACGCGACGCTGGAGGACCCCTTCGACACAGTGCGCCAGACGTGTCAATATATGCACATACGCGATGGCGCGATGGACACGAAGACCGCCAGATCAAGCGCTGACTGAAAGCAGGACGGATGGG
This sequence comes from Vicinamibacterales bacterium, assembly GCA_963662835.3. Taxonomy (GTDB): domain Bacteria; phylum Acidobacteriota; class Vicinamibacteria; order Vicinamibacterales; family UBA8438; genus WTFV01. The sequence goes on along the minus strand of CAXXVU020000002.1, from coordinate 782,290 downwards.
TGTTGTTACGCCACGGCACCAACCATGACGTGTACCGGCACCCGCGCATCAAGGGCATCATCACGCTGCGCCGGCATCGCACGGTGACGCCGGGAGTTGCCCGGTCAATCGCCAGGAAAGCCGGGTGGCCGGAGTAGGAGCACAGGCTGATGACTCGATATGCTGCGCTCATCGATGGCGCCCACGGCGCCTACGGCGTCACCTTTCCCGACCTGCCTGGCGTGGTCGCCATGGGAAAGACGATCGACGACGCGCTGGCGCATGCTGAGGAAGCGCTGCAGGACTACGCGGCGGAAACGGCGAAGGACGGAGACGAACTGACGATGCCGACCCCACTGGAACAGGTCGAGGTTCCGGCCGGGCAGGCGCTCGTGTCCATCCCGCTGATCCGTTTGTCAGGGCGCCGCGTTCGCGCGAACCTGTTCCTGGACGAGGAAGTCGCGGCCTTCATCGACGCCGAGGCGGCTCGACGCGGAATGACCCGCACCGCTTATGTCGGATGGATGGCGCGCCGCATCGCGCAGATGGGCGGGTAGCGTCCATTTCACCGCACCGCCAACCCTGACGCCGCACGCGACGACTGCCGTTGCGTCCACTCGCCTGACTTGCGGCTCGATCGTGTGCGAATGCGCGGGATTCCTGGCGCGTGCGCTAGACTTCGACCGGCCATGGCGACGACGGCTGCATTCTTCGAGCAACCGATCCTGAACTCGCCGTACGAGTACCCGTCCCGCCACTGGGAGCTCGACGCCAGCGGCCAGCCGACGAACCGGATCCTTCCCGAGCGCCGCAAGGTCGCCTTCATCACGCCGATCCCGAAGCCGAAGAAGCAGACGGGCGTCCAGCAGGAGAAGATCCTCTTCGACGCGGCGGCGCAGGCGCTCGGGACCGAGGCGCAGCAGTACGACCTGTCCGCGTTCATCGGCGGCGTCCGGCAGCGCGTGGATCGCTGGCGGGAGCTGCCGGATCCGAACGCCTGGGGCGTGACGCCGGAGACGGCGCGGCTCCTGACGCACTGGCGCAGCCATCGGTTCGGCGACATCCGGCCGTTCTTCTGCCAGGTCGAGGCGGTGGAGACCGCGATCTGGCTGACCGAGGTGGCGCCGACCCTCGGCAAGGAGGGCCGCCGGTTTCTCGATCAGATCGACGCCGCCAGCGAAGGGGCCAATCCAGGCCTCGCGCGGCTGGCGCTGAAGCTCGCCACCGGCGCCGGAAAGACCACCGTGATGGCGATGATCATCGCCTGGCAGACGATCAACGCGGTGCGCCGGCCGGGCAGTCGGAAGTTCACGCGCGGCTTCCTGGTGGTGACTCCGGGCGTGACGATCCGGGACCGGCTGCGGGTGCTCCAGCCGAACGATCCGGACAGCTATTACGCGAGCCGCGAGCTGGTGCCGAACGACATGCTCCGCGACCTGGAGCGGGCGAAGATCGTCGTCACCAACTACCACGCGTTCCTGCGGCGCGAGACGCTTCCGCTGTCGAAGGGCGGCCGCGCCCTGCTGCAGGGGCCGGGGCCGGAGCTGCGGACGAAGGAGACCGAAGGGCAGATGCTGCAGCGCGTCATGCCGGGCCTGATGGGGATGAAGCGGATCCTGGCCCTGAACGACGAGGCGCACCACTGCTACCGCGAGAAGCCGGCCGAGGAGGGCGATGAAGGCCCGCTCAAGGGCGATGATCGGAAGGAGGCCGAACGGAACCGGGAGGCGGCACGGGTCTGGATCTCCGGGCTCGAGGCGGTGCAGCGCAAGCTCGGCCTGCAGCGCGTGATCGACCTGTCGGCCACGCCGTTCTTCCTGCGCGGGTCGGGCTATGCCGAGGGGACGCTGTTCCCCTGGACGGCGAGCGACTTCTCGCTGATGGACGCCATCGAGTGCGGCATCGTGAAGCTGCCGCGCGTGCCGGTGGCCGACAACATCCCCGGCGGCGAGATGCCGAAGTTCCGGAACCTGTGGGAGCACATCCGCCCGAAGATGCCGAAGCGCGGCCGCGGCAAGGCGGGCGGGCTCGATCCGCTCAGCCTGCCGGTCGAGCTGCAGACTGCGCTCGAGGCGCTGTACGGGCACTACGAGAAGATCTTCGAGAGTTGGCGGAACGAAGGCATCGAGGTGCCGCCCTGCTTCATCGTCGTCTGCAACAACACGTCGACGTCGAAGCTGGTCCACGACTTCATCGCCGGCTTCTCCCGCGAGAACGAGGATGGCTCCACCACGCTGGTGAACGGGCGCCTGGCGCTGTTTCGCAACTTCGACGAGCACGGCAATCCGCTCGCGCGCCCGCGCACGCTGCTCATCGACAGCGAACAGCTCGACTCCGGCGAGGCGCTCGACAAGAATTTCCGCGCCGCCGCCGGCGACGAGATCGAACGCTTCCGCCGGGAGATCGTCGCCCGGACGGGTGATCGCCAACAGGCCGAGCACCTGTCGGACCAGGACCTGCTCCGCGAGGTGATGAACACCGTCGGGAAGCCGGGCACGTTGGGCGGGGCGATTCGCTGCGTCGTCTCCGTCTCGATGCTCACCGAGGGCTGGGACGCCCGGACCGTCACGCACGTGCTCGGAGTCCGCGCCTTCGGCACGCAGCTCCTCTGCGAGCAGGTCATCGGCCGCGCGCTGCGCCGCCAGTCGTACGACCCGAACGACGATGGCCTCTTCGATGTCGAGTACGCCGACGTCTTCGGCATCCCGTTCGACTTCACCGCCGAGCCGGTGCCGGTCAAGCCGCAGAAGCCGCGCGAGACGGTGCTGGTCAAGGCGATCACCCCGGAGCGGGATGCCTGCGAGATCCGCTTTCCCCGGGTGGAGGGCTACCGCGTCGAGCTGCCGGAAGAGCGTCTCACGGCCAAGTTCGCAGACGACGCGACGCTGGAGCTGAACCCCGATCTGGTCGGCCCCTCGATCACGCGCAGCGAAGGGATCATCGGCGAAGGCGTCGACATGAACCTGATCCACACGCGCGACCTGCGGAAGTCGACGCTGCTCTTCCACCTGACGAAGCGGCTGCTGGAGACGAAGTGGCGCGATCCGGGTGAGGAGCCCAAGCTGCATCTGTTCGGCCAGCTCAAGCGGATCACCCGCCAGTGGCTCGACGAGCACCTCGTCTGCAAGGGCGGCACGTATCCGGCGCAGCTCATGTACCAGGAGCTGGCGGATATGGCCTGCGAGCGGATCACGGCCGGCATCGTCTCCAACCTGCTGGGCGAGCGCCCGATCAAGGCGGTGCTGGACCCCTACAACCCGGACGGCTCGACGCGGCACGTGCGCTTCACGACGTCGAAGAAGCTCCGCTGGAAGACCGACCCCGGCCGCTGCCACATCAACTGGGTCGTGTGCGACAGCAACTGGGAGGCGCAGTTCTGCCTCGTGGTCGAATCGCATCCGCGGGTGCGCGCCTACGTCAAGAACCACAGCCTCGGGTTGGAGGTGCCGTACCGCTACGGTTCCCAGCCGCGCCGCTACCTCCCCGATTTCGTGGTGCTCGTGGACGACCGCCGCGGCGACGATGACCTGCTCCGCCTCGTCGTCGAGGTGAAGGGATACCGGGGCGAGGACGCCAAGGACAAGAAGACGAGATGGACACCTACTGGGTTCCGGGCGTCAACAACCTCGGCGCCTACGGCCGGTGGGCCTTCGCCGAGCTGACCGACGTCTACGCGATGGAGGACGACTTCGAGGACGCCCTGAAGGCGCAGTTCCACGCGCTGGTCGAGCGGGCGGTTTCGTGACCGTGGTCCGGCGTCGACGGCAGGAGCGACTCGCGGAATCTCGATGAAGACGACCCGTTACTTCACTGAGCAGGTGCTCCGCAAGCGTCCGTACATCGATCCTGCGTGGTGCGTCGACGTGATCGCCGCACCGCTCCGGCGCGAGACCCAGCCGGACGGCCGCGTCCCGCTTCTGGGGCGAGGTCACTCCCGCTGGCGAGACGGACCCGCGCGTTCTCCGCGTAGTGACGCTGGACGACGGTGAGACAATCCACAATGCGTTCTTCGATCGTGGCTTTCGAAGGGATGCGTCATGAAGCTGCACTACTACCCTGAGACTGACAGGCTGTACGTCGAGCTCAAGGCCGGACCGGGCGTGGAAACCCGCGAAGTATCCAGCGGGATCAACGTCGATCTCGACGCGGCCGGCAACGCAGTCGGGCTCGATATCGACCACGCCTCCGCAAGGCTCGATCTGGCCACGCTCGAAACCGAAGCCCTGCCCGTGCGGTCGTACAAGGCCGTTTGAGCGTCCGTGGTTCTGCCCCCATGCCCAAGAGGCCATCCCGCAAGACGGTCGAGACGCTGACCCACGGCGACTCGTCGCGGAAGAACATCCCCACGGCAGAGTTCCGGTCCGTGATGGACCGGTCCGAACAGAGCCCGGTCCAGCTCGCCTACCAGCGCCGCAACCGCGACCTCGACCCGCAGCTCGTCTGGCGCGTCGCGGACGACCAGAACTGGTTCGGCCTGGTCGTGCAGACCCCCCGCCGCTCTTCATCCAGGAGAAGATCCACCCGAAGGCGCTCATCGACGGCGCCAAATATTCGGGAGCTGCGCTTGCCTAGGAGTAATAGGCATGCTTAGTGAAGTAGAAGCACGAGATCTGTATAGAGAGGTCCTAGCGAAGGTCGGAGATGCCTTAGCTCGGGACATTGAAGTCAGCGTGTTCCGGAGTGCTCTTCGTGGTGCGGCTAACACCAAAAGAGGCGCTCTTTTTGGCGAAGAGATCAACTCCGAATTCAGAGATTTCGTGCCGGCTTCGAGCCGAGATGCCTTAGTGATAGCGCTCCGAACGTTACTTTCTGCACTCGATGTCATCTTTCAACTGTCAGAGGTTCAGCGCGAACTCCATGTACCATCTGAAAGCCAGAATGCGGAGGAGCGTAAGATCGTCTGGAGTTTCGATCGAGGGACGCTAACCCATCTGGAAGAGGTATTGGAAATCGCTCCTGCGCGACTCGCAAATATTGAGCCTATCCCGCCGCTCTTGGCTGACGGTCTTTCGAAGACTCGTCAACGAGTCGAAAGATTGGCTCGCGTTCTGCGAGAATTCGAAGAGGAACTCGAGAAGGGAGCCGAATAGTGGAAGTCACTCTGGAGGACCTGCGCGCCGCGGTTGTGGACGTTCTTTCTCTGCCACACGTTGGTGACATTCTGCAATTGAATAGTAATACGAAGGCAAGGGCGTTCGAGGCGTACGTTTTCGCTCTGGCTGTGCGGGCTGTTCGACAAGCCGGAGGCTCCGCAGAGATATGGGGTTCGCAAACCGGAGTGAACCCGGATCCAGTGGTGTTTCGAGGGTCGCCCGGATACATGGGTTCGACTCACCAGGATTTCTGCTTCGCTAGGTGCGCTCTGAATGGAATCGAGTTCGAAATTCATGTGGGTGTCATCTACATGAGCACGTCCGGAGCCACGCATGAGGTGGATGTGTCCATTTACGATGGAGGGGCGGCCACCTCAGTTCGTTATGACCGGACACGGTTCCCGAGCACTCGTCACCTTCACGGAGCGTTCGAGTGTAAGTGCTACGACAGTAGTCTGGATATGGATCTCGGCCGCGCGTTTGTTGGTCTAGTATCGGACTGCGGTAGTTTGAGAGCTTGCGACTTCTTGACAAATGGTCGGAGCCGGAACTTGGCGGCGTACTTTTCAAAGAGGGGTAGGCCAGGGGTCTACTTTGAGGTTTCGCCGGTCGTTCCTGACAGCACAGAACGATTTGTTCGTAATCTTGAACAGGTACTGCGCCAATGGGCGAGAGTTACGTAGATCCTCGGCTATCGAAATGAAGAAACGCAAGACGCTCAAGTCGGTGGCTGCACTTACGCACGCCGATGCCTCCAGAGCCTCTTGCGAAAAGCGTGTTCGGCCGAGTCTTTTTCCCGAGGCAACGGGGCGAGGGATGGTCAGCGGGCGGGATGCAGCGTTCGCAGGACGGTAGTGGCCGTCACCGCCGCGGCGCCAGAGTCGCGAGGATTCATGAGGCCCTCCTGCCGGTTATGAGGGCAAGCACACTCGACGAGATGTGGCGCATTTCCTTGACGAGCCGTTCCAGCTCACGGTTGTTCTCGATCCACTCCCTGTAGACGACGAGTTCGTCTTCGGTGAGGTTCAAGCCGACGGCCTTTCCGCCGACCTTGCGCGTCCAGTAGTGGTAGGGGCCGTGACGCGCGTCCGGGTCGTCGTAGCAGCGACAGGTGGGCTTGCCACACTTCAGGTGACGTGTCTGAATGCTGCCCTGGCCGATGAACCCGACCGCTTGCAGTTGTACCTTGAGCGCGTCGTATTGCTCCTCGTAGCGGCGTAGCGCCGCGCTGTAGTCCATCGATTTGCTTGCCATCCTCTTCTATCATCTATTCTACCGCAGACAAGGAGCGGTCCACAAGCGATGAATTCCCTGCGCGCCTTGGCCCCTACTGGCAGTCGATCCAGCGTGCGCTGTTCCCCCACTTGGAGCGCGTGTTGGGTCCACTGACCGGGAAACAGCAGCAGTTGGTGCAGACCCTCGAGGTCATCCGCATAGAGCAGATGATTTCCCGGCGCTTCCGGATGCCGGGGCGCCCGCCCAAGGACCGCGCGGCGATGGCGCGGGCCTTCGTGGCCAAGGCGGTCTACGACATGCCGACCACGCGCGTGCTGCTGGACCGCTTGGACACCGACGTGGCACTGCGGCGGATCTGCGGCTGGGAGCAGAAGAGCGCAGTGCCGAGCGAGTCGGTCTTCTCGCGCGCCTTCGCCGAGTTCTCCGACACGCAGTTGCCCCAGCGCGTGCACGAAGCACTGATCCGCAACACCCACCACGACCGGTTGGTGGGCCACCTCTCACGCGACTCGACGGCCATCGAGGCGCGCGAGAAGCCGGCCGCGAAGGAAAAGACGCCCCCGCCGCCCAAGCGCAAGCGGGGACGGCCGAAGAAGGGTGAGGAACGACCGAAGGTCCTCAAACGCCTCGACCGGCAGGCGACCATGACTCTGCCGGCGATGCTCGACGACCTGCCGACCGCGTGTGACGTGGGCATGAAGAAGGACAGCAAGGGCTACAAGTCCACCTGGGTCGGCTACAAGCTGCACATCGACGTGGCCGACGGCCAGATTCCCATCAGTTGCCTGCTCACGTCCGCCTCGTTGCACGACAGCCAGGCCGCCATTCCGCTGGCGACCTTGTCGGCCGAGCGGACGACCAATCTGTATGACGTGATGGACGCCGCCTACGACGCGGAACCGATCCGTCAGCACAGCCGCTCACTCGGCCACGTCCCGTTGATTGACACCAACCCCCGCCGCGACAAGGCGCTGGCGGAGGAGCTGCGAACCGAAGCCCGGCGCCTGAAGAATCTCGGCTTCCAGCTTGCCGAGCAGGTTCGCTACAACGAGCGTACCGCGGGTGAGCGCGTCAATGGCCGCCTGAAGGACGAGTTCGGCGGTCGCCATGTCCGAGTCCGCGGCGCCGCGAAAGTGATGTGCCACTGCATGTTCGCCGTGCTCGCACTCACCGCTGACCAGCTCGTGCGCCTGGTGACATAACCAGCCCACCGCCGGCAACGCCCCTCGGCGCCCGACCGGCGTCAGTCATCCACCGGTGTCCCCACGCGCGGCCGAGAACACGTCGAAACATCCGACTGCCACCCCTCGGCGTGCCACCGGTCCTCCAGATCAGGCATCCAGGCGGCGACCCAGGGCAAAATGGGCGTCCACCAGGAGCATTGAGACTGCGCCAAGCCGCAAGCCCCAGGAGTTTCGCAAGCGGCTCTCCAGGAAGAACATTCCGACGGCCGAGTGCCGGACCGTGATGGAGAAGGCTGACCAGAGCCCGATTCAGGTCGCCTACGAGCGGCGCAACCGCGACATCGACCCGCAGTTCGTCTGGCGCGGTAAGGATGCGCAGGACTGGTCCGACCTCGTCGTGCAGGCGCCGCCGCTTTTCATCCAGGAGAAGGTCCACCCGAAAGTGCTCGTCGACGACCTGCGCCGCCAGCGCAAGAACGGCCAAGCTGGGCAGGACCGTGACGGCACGGAGGCCCAGCCGGATCTGTTCGCCGACTTCAACGGGCTTCCGAACGATGAGGCCCGGACCGAGTTCTACCAGCACGACGCCAACTGGTCGAACCGGATGATCCTTGGCGACAGCCTGCAGGTGATGGCGTCGCTTGCCGAGCGTGAAGGGCTGCGCGGCCAAGTGCAGTGCATCTACCTCGACCCGCCCTACGGCATCAAGTTCAATTCGAACTTCCAGTGGTCGACGACCAGCCGCGACGTCAAGGACGGCAAGGCGGAGCACATCAGCCGTGAGCCGGAGCAGGTCAAGGCGTTCCGCGATACGTGGAGAGACGGGGTTCATTCGTACCTGACGTATCTCCGTGACCGGCTGACGGTGGCGCGGGAATTGTTGGCGGAGAGCGGTTCGATCTTCGTGCAGATCGGAGATGAGAATGTTCATCGTGTGCGAGCGTTGATGGATGAGGTGTTTGGGGAAGATAACTTTGTAGTGTTAATCAACTTCCAGAAGACAGGAGGAATCGAGGGAAACTACATATCCAATACGGCCGATTTCATCATTTGGTTTGCGAAGGATAGATCGAAGGGCAAGTTTCGACAATTGAAACTGCCCCGTCGTGCTGGGCATACCTCGCTCGATCGTTATGATCAGTACCAGGAGTCGGAGTTCGTTCGCAGGCGGCTCACGAAGGCGGAAAAGTCTGAGGATTCGGAAGTTGTGTTGTTCAACCGGTACCGTCTGTTTCCCTTGTACTCGGAGGGTGCGTCGGAGCATGCATCACGCCAGTACTGTTTTCGGGAGCGCATTTTCAATATTCGCAATGGCACGCACTGGAAGACTACACAGATAGGCTTACACCGTATATCGAAGGCCGACCGAATTGAAGCAGGTCGAACAACCATTGAATACAAGAGATTCGTGGGCGACGTTCCCATGATACCGCTAACCGATCGATGGGACTCGACGCAAATCGGAACTGAAAGGGTCTATGTGGTTCAGACCTCTGTAGAGGTCATCAAGCGCTGCATCCTCATGACCACCGACCCTGGGGACCTGGTTCTCGATCCTACGTGCGGTTCGGGTACAACAGCCTACACGGGAGAGCAATGGGGCCGCCGCTGGATCACCATCGACACGTCCCGGGTAGCGCTGGCGCTCGCCCGAGCCCGCATCATGGGCGCGCGCTACCCGTACTACCTCCTCGCCGACAGTCCGGAGGGGCAGCGCAAGGAAGCCGAGATCACCCGCAAGGCGCCATCAGACGCACCGACGCGCGGCGACGTCCGGCAGGGCTTCGTCGACGAGCGCGTCCCGCACATCACGCTCAAGTCGATCGCCAACAACGCCGAGATCGACGTCATATGGGAGCGCTGGCAGGAGACGCTGGAGCCGTTGCGCGACGACCTGAACGCCAGGCTCGATGGCGACTGGGAGGAGTGGCAGATTCCCCGCGAGGCGTCCGAAGATTGGCCGGCGGAGGCGGTCGAGGCGCATCGACTGTGGTGGGAGGCGCGCATCGCCCGGCAGCAGGAGATCGACGCCTCCGTCGCGGCCCGGGCCGACTACGAGTACCTCTACGACAAGCCCTACGAGGACAACCGGAAGGTCCGGGTGGCGGGACCGTTCACGGTGGAGAGCCTGTCGCCGCACCGCGTGCTGGCGGTCGACGAGGAGGACGAGCTCATTGACCGCGCGGCGGAGAAGAGGCCCGACTACGGACCTCAACAGGACTTCGCGGGCATGATCCTGGAGCAGCTCGCGACCGCCGGCGTGCAGCAGGCGCACAAGGAGGATCGCATCGCCTTCGCCGCCGTCACGCCCTGGCCGGGCGGCTACATCTGCGCGGAGGGACGCTACCGCGAGGGCGATGACGATGCCGGCCCGGAGAAGCGCGCCGGGATCTTCGTCGGCCCCGAGTTCGGCACGGTGTCCCGTCCGGATCTGGTGGCGGCCGCGCGGGAGGCGGGCGACGCCGGCTTCGACGTCCTGATCGCCTGCGCGTTCAACTACGAGGCGCACGCGTCCGAGTTCAACCGCCTCGGCCGCATCCCGGTGCTGAAGGCGCGCATGAACGCCGACCTCCACATGGCGGACGAGCTGAAGAACACCGGCAAGGGCAACCTGTTCGTCATCTTCGGCGAGCCGGACATCGACATCCTCCCGGCCGGCGAAGAAGCCGCCGACGGCACCCGGATCCAGGTGAAGATCAACGGCGTGGACGTCTTCCACCCGACCACCGGCGAGGTCCGCAGCGACGGCGCCGACGGCATCGCCTGCTGGTTCATCGACACCGACTACAACGAGGAGAGCTTCTTCGTCCGCCACGCCTACTTCCTCGGCGCGAACGACCCCTACAAGGCGCTCAAGACGACGCTGAAGGCCGAGATCGACGCCGACGCGTGGGCGACGCTCCGCAGCGACATCTCGCGCCCGTTCGACCGCCCCGAGTCGGGCCGCATCGCCGTGAAGGTCATCAACCACCTCGGCGACGAGGTGATGAAGGTGTATCGGGTGTGAATCGCCGCGAACCCACGTGGGAGAATGCCTGATGGCCAGCGGTGAACAGCTCAAGGCGCTGCTGAAGTCGCACGCGGAGGGCGATGACGACCGCTTCTTCTCCGTCGCCATGCAGGTGGCCGCCCACGAGGCGCGGCGTGGGCATGGCAGACTCGCCGAGGAGCTGCGCACACTGATAGATCGCGCCAAGAGCCAACCAGGGGCCGGGGCACCGATCCCGATCGGGCGGCCGCGCGGCGAACTGGCCAACCTGCTGGAAGCGTCCTGGCCGAGCGAGCGATTGGGACAAATGGTGCTGGGCAAGGCGCTCGGGGACCAGATTCAACGCGTGATTCGGGAGCAGCGCCATGCGGGACGCATCCTGGAGCGAGGTCTCGCGCCGCGGCGCAAGTTGTTGTTGACGGGGCCGCCCGGAACCGGCAAGACGATGACGGCGTCGGTGCTGGCCGGCGAGCTGGGGCTTCCACTCCTTCAGGTGCGCCTTGACGGGCTCATCACCAAGTTCATGGGCGAGACCGCGGCCAAGCTGCGGCAGATCTTCGAGGCGACAGGACGAACCCGGGGGGTCTATTTCTTCGACGAGTTCGACGCCATCGGCTCGCAGCGCGGACTCGCGAACGACGTCGGCGAGATCCGACGTGTTCTCAACAGCTTTCTGCAGATGATCGAGCAGGATCGCTCCCACAGCCTCGTCATCGCCGCGACCAACCATCCAGGCATTCTCGACCCTGCGCTCTTCCGTCGCTTCGACGACATCCTGCACTACGAGTTGCCCGACAAGGCGCAGATTGCGCAGCTCCTCAGGACGCGGCTCGCTTCGGAGACCGTGAAGCGGATCCGCTGGCCCACCCTCGCAGACCTGGCGGTGGGCCTGAGCTACGCGGAGGTCGTTCGCGCTGCCGACGAGGTGCTGAAGGATGCCCTGATTCACGAGCGGACTCTGGTTCGCGAAGAGGACATCCGAACGATGCTGGAGGAGCGCCAGACCATCGCCGATAAGCTGGCTGCGAGAGGAGTGTAGCGGCAAGGCGCAGCATGGCGAACGGGACGGACCGAAGAAGTCGACACTTCATCATCGAGGGGTTCGCGGAAACGCAGACGTATCGGTCGCCACAGCAGTTCGGAAGTTCTGCTGTCGTGCCCCAGCGCAACCGTGCCCGCCACGCCGGTGCGTTGCAGCGCCAAGTGGAAGCGGTACGGCGCGAGGCTGACGCCGCTCGGGAGGCTCAGCAGGCTGCCGGCCTTGACGATCTGGGCCTGCGCGTCGAGTTCGAGAGCTTTCCTGACATCGCGTTGGCCTTCGAGAGTCTGGCGCGGGAGCGGTCCGGTATAGAGTTGCTGAACGTCCGACCGGACGGTAGTCGAACACTCGCAACCGTCTTCGTGCCCGACGGAAGGCTCAATCACTTCGAGCGGCTCATCCGGGACTACCTGGAGGAGAGAAGGGACAGGAGGGGGCGAGCTCTCGACCACAGAAAACTCGTTGATTCCATTCGACGGATCCGTGCCGCGAGTCTGCGTGCGCTCTGGACCGATGAGGATGCGGGTTCCCGACGGAGGAAGAAGGCGCGCTCTGGTGGGAAGTGTGGTTGCCGGTCCGGAAGGACCGACAGGCGGTCATCGCGTCCTTTCGGGAGAGAGCCGAGTTCCAGGGGATGCGCGTTGCGCGCGGCAACTTGGCCTTTCCCGAGCGCACCGTGCTACTGGTATCCGCATCACTGGAGCAGATGCAGCATTCGATGCTGACGCTCAACAGCATCGCGGAGGTTCGACGTGCGAAGGAGACGGCCGAGTTCTTTGACTCCCTGCGGCCGGACGAGCAGCAGGAATGGCTCGACGAACTACTGGAGCGAACCGAGTTTCCTGCCGAGGCTGATGGGGTTCCGTACGTCTGTCTGCTCGACACAGGAGTCAATCGCGGCCATCCGCTGCTGGGTCCAGCGCTCGCTGCCGATGATCTGCATACCGTTGAGCCCGGCTGGGGCACCGACGATGCGCACGGCCACGGTACACAGATGGCTGGCGTAGCACTTGCCGGCGACCTGACGCCGCTTGTCGACGGCACCGATCCGGTCGCGCTCGACCACCGCCTGGAATCGGTCAAGCTGCTTCAGGGGCCCGGCGGTGAGGGAGACTCGCGGCACCATGGGTTGGTGACGATAGAGGCCGTGGCCCGTCCGGAGATCACCGCTCCGCGGAGCCTTCGGGTATTCGGTATGGCCGTCACAGCCCAGGACGACCGAGACCGAGGCCGCCCGTCGGCGTGGTCGGCCGCTGTAGACTCGCTCGCGGCCGATGCGGAAGCGGCGGGCGAGCATCCGCGTTTGCTGATCCTGTCGGCCGGGAACATTCAGGATTCCAATGCATGGTTCAACTACCCGCATTCCAATGACACCGACGGCGTGCACGATCCCGCGCAGGCCTGGAATGCAGTGACGGTGGGCGCCTTCACGGAACAAGTGCAGATCACCGGGCCCGACACGGAAGACTACGCACCGATCGCTCCACGCGGAGGTCTGAGCCCGTTCAGCACGACTTCCCTGACATGGGAGAAGTACTGGCCGCTGAAGCCCGACGTGGTGCTCGAAGGCGGCAACGCGGCGAAGGACTTGATTTCGGCGGTGACCGCGGACAGCCTCAGCCTGTTGACGACGCATCACCGTACTACGGAACGGATCTTCACCACCACGAACGCGACCAGTGCGGCGATGGCGCTGGCTGCGCGGCTCGCGGCGCGAATCATGGTCGTCTATCCGGCATTGTGGCCGGAGACTGTTCGTGCCCTCATCGTGCATTCGGCTGAGTGGACCGAGGCCATGCGACGTGCCTCGTTGCCCACAACCGGTACGGCCACGAAAACGGCCTACGGACGTCTGGTGCAGCGTTGCGGGTTCGGCGTGCCGGACCTCGATCGCGCGCTCTGGACTGTCGACAACTCGTTGACGATGGTGATCGAGGCACGCCTGCATCCCTTCCAGCAGGAGGGATCGAATCCGCCGAAGCTTCGGGACATGCATCTCCACAACCTGCCCTGGCCACGCGAAGAGTTGGAGGGCCTGGGCGAAACGCAGGTCGAGATGCGAGTCACACTGTCCTACTTCATCGAGCCGAACCCGTCGCGGCGCGGGTTCCGTTCGAAGTACCGATACGAGTCCCATGGTCTGCGGTTCGACGTCAAGCGCCCGCACGAATCGGTCGATGACTTCCGGACGCGGATCAATGCGGCCGCACGGGACGAGGATGAGGGGACCCATGACAGGCAAGGCAAAGATCCCGACTGGTTGATTGGAACGCAGACTCGCCACCGAGGTTCACTGCACGGGGACATCTGGCGCGGTGGCGCGGCCGACCTCGCGAGCCGGGGTTGCCTCGCCGTTTACCCTGTGGTGGGTTGGTGGAAGACCCGCCAAGCGCTCGCGAGATACAACCGCGCCGCACGCTATGCGCTCGTCGTCAGCATCAAGGCGCCGGAGGTCGACGTGGATCTCCGGACCCCGGTCGCGAACCAGATCGGTGTGCCGGTCGAGATAGAGACCTGATGCAGTTCCGCATCGCCGACACCTTCACCGACAGCCTTGCGAAGCTGACCGGTGACGAACAGAAGGCGGCTAAACCGGGGCGTTCGACCCGCAGATGAACCCGGCGGATCCCGGGTTGAAGCTAAGCTGATCGGACGCGGATGCGATACAGTGTGGACGGCGTCATCGAGACCCCGGATGGCCGCAACGCTCGACTACGAGCCGTGTGGCTCATCGACGAGTACGGCGCATCCGTTGAGGAGGCAGGATGCTGGAAGAACATGATCGCATCGTGCTCACGGACGACGTTGCCGACCCGGCCCTGAAGCCCGGGGATGTCGGAACGGTCGTGCACATCCATCGCGACGGCGGAGCCCTCGAGGTGGAGTTCCTGACTCTGGATGGCCACACGGCGGCGTTGGCCACCGTGTCGTCGGCGCAGGTGCGTCCAGCGACCGGCGCGGAGATCACCCACGCACGCGATTTCTGAGGCGCACGCGTCCGAGTTCACCGCCTCGGCCATCTCGCGTCCGTTCGACCGCCCCGAGTCCGGCCGCATCGCCGTCAAGGTCATCAACCGTCTCGGCGACGAGGTGATGAAGGCGTTCCAGGTGTGAGGACGGCTTGGTCATGAAGAAGCCGCGCGTCTACGTCGAGACCAGCGTCGTCAGTTATCTGACGGCCCGGCGCGCGCGTGACATAGTGTTCGCTGGGCGGCAGCAGAGCACGTGGGATTGGTGGGCGGGCACGAAGGAGCGGTTCGAGTTGGTGATTTCGGAGCTGGTTCGGGAAGAGGCGGCGGTGGGAGATCGCGATGCCGCGCAATTGCGGCTGGCGGCGATCTCGCCGCTTCCCGTGATCGGCGCCACGCCGGAAGTCGCACGACTGGCGCGAGCACTGGTCGACGCCAAGGCCGTTCCGGAGCGGGCTGGGCAGGATGCCGTGCACATCGCGATCGCCGCCGTGCACCGTGTACCCTTCCTCGTGACATGGAATTTCCGACACATCGCGAATGCTGTGGCGCGGCCACGGATCGAGGCGGTCTGTCGAGACGCCGGGATCGATCCGCCGCTCCTGTGCACGCCGGAGCAACTTGTTGTAGCCGAGGACGACGATGAAACCTGATCCGATCGTGGCCGAGGTGCGCGCCGTGCGCGACAGGCTCGCGGCGCGTTTCGACTATGACATCGACGCCATCGTCCGGCACATCCAGAGTGTGGAAGCCGCATCGGGCCGCACGTACGTGCAGCCTCCACAGAGCAGTATCGCCGCGATGAATGCCGCGACGGATAGTGCGCACCGGCCGAGGGACGCAGTGCGGATGAGTCATGAGGCGCGCGCAGATGGACACGAGCCCGATGAAGCTTGAGCGGGACACCGAGTGCCGATTGAGCGGCCCCGGCTCGATTGTCGGAATCCCCGGTAGGAATGCAGTTCCGCATCGCCGACACCTTCACCGACGGCCTGGCCAAGCTGACCGGCGACGAGCAGAAGGCGGTGAAGACCGCAGCCTTCGACCTGCAGATGAACCCGGCGCATCCGGGCTTGAAGTTGCACCAGGTCGACCGGGCGAAGGACAAGGACTTCTGGTCCGTTCGGGTCAGTCGCGACATACGGCTGATCGTCCACCGCACCGCTTCCAGCTTCCTGCTCTGCTACGTCGATCATCACGACGCGGCGTACCAGTGGGCCGAGCGCCGGCGGCTGGAACGGCACCCGACGACGGGAGCCGCGCAGCTCGTCGAGATCCGCGAGACGGTCCGCGAGATTCGGGTGCCGCGGTATGTGGAGGTGGACGTCCCGGCGTCGACCCCAGGCGCCTCGGCTGGCGGACCCGCGACGTCGCGGACAGCCATCTTCGCCGACGCGTCGGATGACGACCTGCTGGGCTACGGCGTGCCGGTCGAGTGGCTGGACGACGTGCGGGCGGCGACGGAGGACACGCTGCTCGACCTCGCCGATCACCTGCCGGGCGAGGCCGCCGAGGCGCTGCTGCAGCTTGCGACCGGGGGTGCGCCTGACCGCCCGGCGCCTGCCGTGGCGGGCACCGATCCGTTCGCGCATCCGGACGCCCAGCGCCGCTTCCGGGTCATGGCGGACGTGGAGGCGCTGGAACGAGCGCTGGACTACCCGTGGGAGAAGTGGACCGTCTTCCTGCATCCGGCCCAACGGCAACTCGTCGAACGGGAGTACCGCGGCCCGGCGCGTGTCGCGGGCTCGGCCGGCACCGGCAAGACCATCGTGGCGCTTCACAGGGCGGTGCATCTGGCGCGCGCGCATTCGGAGAGCCGCGTGCTGCTCGCAACGTTCTCCGATGCGCTGGCCGCCGCGCTGCGAATGCGCCTCAAGCGCCTCATCGGCAACGAGCCGAAGATCGCCGAGCGTCTCGAGGTGCATTCGATGAACGGCATCGGGCGGCGCCTCTACGCGGCGAACGTCGGCCGCCTCGACCTGGCGACGAACGAAGACATCCGGGAACTGCTCCGGCAGGCGGCGGCCGATGTCGAAGGCCACCGTTTCGGTGCGCACTTCCTCCGGACGGAATGGAGCACGGTGGTCGACGCCTGGCAGCTCGCGAGCTGGGAGGACTACCGCGATGTGCAGCGGCTCGGCCGCAAGACCCGCTTGGCCGAGAAGCAGCGGGAGCTGCTCTGGTCGATCTTCTCGCAGGTCCGGTCTGCGCTCGGCGAACAGGGGAAGCTGACCGAGCCCGGCATGTTCGCGCGGGTGGCGGCGAAGATGGCGGAGGCGCCGCATCCGCCGTTCGACTTCTGCGTGATCGACGAGGCCCAGGACATCGGCGTTGCGGAGCTGCGGTTTCTGGCGGCCGTCGGCGGGGGCCGGCCGAACAGCCTGTTCTTCGCCGGGGATCTCGGCCAGCGGATCTTCCAGACGCCCTTCTCCTGGCGGACACTCGGCGTCGACGTGCGCGGGCGATCCCACACGCTGCGGATCAACTACCGGACGTCGCATCAGATCCGGCGGCAGGCCGACCGGCTCCTGCCGGCCGAGCTGGCCGACGTCGACGGCAACGCGGAGCGGCGAGGTGCGACGGTATCGGTGTTCAACGGACCGGCGCCCGAGGTGCGGACGTTCGATACGCCCGAGGACGAGACGGAGGCCATCGCGGACTGGCTTCGAGCGCGCCAGCGCGAGGGCTACGCGCCGCAGGCAATCGGTGTGTTCGTCAGGTCGCCGGAGCAGATCGAGCGGGCGCTGTCGGCGGTGCAGGCGGCGGGCATGCGACCCGTGCAGATAGACGACGGGTCCGGCGGCGTGTCCGGGTCGGTTGCGGTCGGTACCATGCACCTCGCCAAGGGGCTGGAGTTCCGGGCGGTCGCGGTGGCCGCCTGCGACGAGGAGGTCATTCCGCTGCAGACCCGGATCGAGCGCGTTGGAGATGACGCCGATCTGGAGGAGGTCTACGGTACCGAGCGGCACCTGCTCTATGTCGCCTGCACCCGCGCGCGCGACCGGCTGCTGGTGACCGGCGTCGACCCCGGCTCGGAGTTCCTCGACGACCTGCGGGCGGGGGGAGTGACCGCTCGCTGTGGGAGGACCGACGATGCCAGCATGTGAGGGCGTTCGTATTGCATTCCTGACAGCACCCGTCGCTCCCTGTAAACTGGCCTTCCGATGATCCGTCGCATCCAGGCGCTGAACTACCGCTGCTTCAGATACGTCGACGTCTCCCTCGACCGCTTCCACGTGCTGGTCGGCCCCAATGCAAGCGGCAAGAGCACTCTGTTCGACGTCGTCTCTTTCCTCGGCGACATGATCCGCGACGGACTTCACGCAGCGATCGACAACCGCACTCGCAACTTCCAGGACCTGTCCTGGGGACGTCCGAGAGTTGCTCCGGGATTCGAACTGGCAGTGGAGGTGACGATTCCGGAGCCGGTGAGAAAACAACTTCCCAAGGGACCAGGAAGAGACGATTTTCAGGCTTTCCGCTACGAGATAGCGATCAAGGAACGTGGCGGCGAGGTGCACGTCACGAATGAACGTGGACTCCTCGTACGCGACCCAACCCGGAAGGTCAAGCGGCAAGGCTTGTTTCCCGTGAGCTCGGGAGCTCCCGTGGGGATAACGAACCGCGCCAGAAGCCGCGGATCACGAACAGTGTTCAGCCGGGATAGGCAGGACAGGCGTGTGTTCCGCCCGGAAGTCACCCCACGAGCGCAAGTCAGCTCGGTGACAGGAATTCCTTTGGGACCGTCCGGACTGGCGGCGTCACCCGGCAACATAACCAGCGCACTGTATCCGGCGGCCTCTCACGTCCTGTACATGCTCAGCGGCTTCGTCGATCGCGTCGTCCTCGATGGACCGTGCCTGCGACGCGCCAGCCCTCTCGATTGCGACCGGGCGTTCACGCGCGACGGTGCGAGCCTGCCGTGGAACGTACGATACCTCCGGGAAATCCATGAGGACGAGTACCGGGAGTGGATCCGGCACGTGCAGACGGTGCTGCCGGAGCTCGAGGACATTCGTGTGGTCGAGCGCGAGGACGACCGCCACGCATACCTCATGCTCCGTTACGCAAACGGAGTGGAAATTCCTTCCTGGATGACTTCTGACGGCACTCTCAAGCTCCTTGCCCTGACGCTGTTCGCCTATCTGCCCGTGGCGGAGTCGTACCCCAGCGACCGCCGGTTCCTTCACGAGGTCATTCTGATCGAGGAGCCGGAAGACGGCGTTCACCCGCTGGCGCTCGATGCCATCTACGATTCGTTGGCCTCGGTATATGACGGGCAGGTTCTCGCCACCACGCATTCGCCGACGCTCCTGGGACTGGCCAGGCCGGAAGAGGCTCTCTGCTTTGCCAGGACGACCGACGGCGCCATCGACGTCGTCCGGGGAACCGAGCATCCCCACCTGAAGGACTGGCACGGAACTGCGGACATGAACCTTCTTTTCGCCACGGGCGTGATCGGGTAATCGTGGCCTCCAGATGAAGGATCTACTTGTGCTCGTCCCCGACGCAGATATCGAGCAGGCAATGAAGGGCCTCCTCGTCCGCACTGGCAGCATCGACATCGCACCCATGGACTTCGAAATCCGGAGACACGTCAACAGGGATAGCGGATGCAGGACCAACGCCGCCAATTTCCTGCGGCCGTATTCGAGGGCGTATCGTCACGCACTGGTTGTATTCGACCGTCACGGTTGTGGAAGTCGGGGGACGCGTGAGGAGATCCAGGAAGAAGTCGAGATCGGGCTGACACGCAACGGTTGGGAAGGCAGGTCCAAGGCCATCGTTATCGATCCCGAGCTTGAGGCTTGGGTATGGAGTCGCTCTCCAATAGTAGCGGAGGTTCTGGGGTGGGATACCGATTTCGAGGCCCTTCGACGATGGTTGGAATCGGAGGATCTGTGGGCTCCTCATCGATGTAAACCGCAGGACCCGAAGGACGCGATGCGGAGGGCAATGGAAGAGGCGAGACTCCCGAAGAAGGCTCGGCGGTCTTCGAGCAGGTTTCACGATCTCGCGGCAACGGTGGATTTCACTGATTGTGACGACCCGGCCTTCGTCGACCTCACCCGAACGCTGCGCGCTTGGTTCCCGCCGGAGGCAGAACGATGACCCCTGGCGCCAGCCGAGGTTCGCTATTGCGTCGCCGTCGATCAGGTGGTCTCCTTGGACCGCTCGGGCCATTTTCGGAGAGCCACGTTCGTGGCGAGCTGCCGTCTTCGCTGCTCGCCGCCGAGCTCTGTCCAGGGTGGGCAGCCGGGCGATCGCGGCGCCGTTCTCGCGCTCGGCAAGTCGCAGCTCGTAGAGCTTCTGGAGGTTGAGCCAGAACTCGCCCGAGGTGCCGAAGAAGCGCCCGAGGCGTAGCGCCGTATCGCCGGTGACCGCGCGCCGGCCGTTGAGAATCCGGGTGATGCGGTTCACCGGTACCTGGATGCGCCGCGCAAGCTCCGCCGCGCTCATGCCGAGCGCGTCGAGGTCCTCGCGGAGCGTCTCGCCGGGGTGAATGGGCTCGCGCATGGGCCTGTGCCTCCTCGGTCCTCCGCTCGGCGAGTCAGACGATCACGACGCTTCGGTTCCCGCCGCCACCGCGCCGTGTCCCCCGCAAGCGGCACGCATCCACGTTACGTCAAGCATAACGGGCCAGCCGTCGCCGGGCATTCCTGGCGCGTGCGCTCGACTTCGACCGGCCATTGCGACAACGGCTGCTTCTTCGAGCCATCCGATCCTGAACTCGCCGTACGAGTACCCGTCCCGGCACTGGGAGCTCGACCCAAGCGGCCAGCCCACGAACAAGATCCGCGACGAGCGCCGCTCGACTTCGACCGGCCATGGCGACGACGGCTGCATTCTTCGAGCAACCGATCCTGAACTCGCCGTACGAGTACCCGTCCCGGCACTGGGAGCTCGACGCCAGCGGCCAGCCGACGAACCGGATCCTCCCCGAGCGCCGCAAGGTCGCGTTCATCACGCCGATCCCGAACCCGGACATCGACATCCTCCCGGCCGGCGGAGAAGACGCCGACGGCAATCGGATCCAGGTGCGGATCAACGGCGTGGACGTCTTCCACCCGACCACCGGCGAGGTCCGCAGCGACGGCGCCGGCGGCATCGCCTGCTGGTTCATCGACACCGACTACAACGAGGAGAGCTTCTTCGTCCGGCACGCCTATTTCCTCGGCGCGAACGACCCCTACAAAGGCGCTGAAGACGACGCTGAAGGCCGAGATCGACGCCGACGCGTGGGCGTCGCTCCACAGCGACATCTCGCACTCGTTCGACCGCTCCGAGTCGGGCCGCATCGCCGTCAAGGTCATCAACCACCTCGGCGACGAGGTGATGAAGGTGTATCGGGTGTGAGGACGGGTGGTCATGAAGCCGCGTGTCTACGTCGAGACCAGCATCGTCAGCTATCTGACCGCACTGCCTGCGCGCGACATCGTCATTGCGGGACGGCAGCAGAGCACGCGGGACTGGTGGGTGACCGCGCCCCGGAGATTCGAGCTGGTTGTCTCGGATCTTGTTCTTCAGGAGGCCGCAGGCGGCGATCCGGCAGCGGCCCGCGCCCGTCTCGATGCCCTTGCCTCCGCCCCGGAGCTGACCGATGGTGCTCGAGAGGGGTCACCGGCACCCGTGTCCAAGCCCGGCCCGAGCGGACGGACACTTGACGGCCCTCCGCCGGCGATGGACAATTCCAGAAGATGAGGATCGGGAGGCGGGCATGAAAGGGGCCACTGTAAGCACTGCGTTGAGTCGACCACCACGGGTCGTCGCCGAGCAAATCCTCTGGCTCCGGCGCGACATCGAGACGACGCCGATGCATGTGCTCAAGCTCGTCTACCTCTGTCACGGTTGGGTATTGGGATTGACGGACCAGGCGCTTATCGACGAGCCGGTCGAGGCTTGGCAATATGGCCCGGTCGTGCCGAGCGTGTATCGACGCTACAAGTCCTTCGCTCGAAACCCCATCACGGCGGTGCCCAACGATGAGTCGGCGGTGCTGGACGAGCAGCAGCGGGCGTTTGTCGAGATTGTCGAAGACGTATACCGTGACTATTCGGCGCTCGAGCTGTCCAGCCTTACGCATCAGGCCAATACGCCCTGGGATACGACCCGGCGCAAGTACGGCATTGGCGTCATCATTCCGAACGAGCTCATCCTGGAGCACTATCGAGAACTTCTTGGCGAGATCGGGCCGCGGCCGGCATGGATAGCCAGCAACGCGACGAGCTGACGTCACTGGTCCGGAAGGCGGTCGCCAGGGAGGTTCAGCGTGCAGCGGCGAACCAGGGCGCCGAGCAACTCACTCTGGACGAAGCCGAAGCCAGCACCCGGATCCGGGTGCGCCTCACAACGGTCGAGACCGAGTTGAGGATCAACGCTGGATTGCAGGAATAGTGTTGGCCGTGGTTCTTGCTCTGCTTCGCTTCTGGCCCAGATGATGGCGTTCGCTCCAGACGCCGGCTGCGAGACGGTCCGCGCGCTTCCGGAAGGTCCACGTGAACGCGATCAAGGGCGAGGGGACGCGATGGAAGAAGGACTGTTCCTGCGGAGAATTCGAGAGGAGTTTCCCGACATCACGTGGACATCGCACCGGTACCTGACGCACGGCTGGGACCACGCCGCCCTGATCGTCGACGACGCACTCGTCTTCCGCGCTCCCAAGGCCCCGGCCTACCGGGGCGCGCTCGCACAGGAGGCCAGGCTGCTCCGCCATCTTCTTCCGAGAGTGAAGGTCGGCATTCCGGACTACACCTACAAGTCCGCCGACGGCTCGTTCGCCGGCTACCCGTTCCTCGCCGGCCGGGAGCTTGACGTCGGGGCGTTCCACCAGTTGTCGGGAACCGAACGGTCGCACGTCGCCGATAAGCTCGCCGCGTTTCTCACCGCGTTGCACGAAACCCCGAAGTCGGTCGCTCGAGCGTACGGCGTGTCCGAGCAGGAACCCGAGAAGGATTCCGCCGACCTCGTGCGTGACATCGAGGCGCTCGTCCTCCCGCGCCTCTCACCGCCCGAAGTTCACGTCGTCCGAGCGTTCCTGACCGAACTGGCCGAGCTGGCATCCGCCCATCCGACCGCCCTCGTCCACGGCGACCTGGGCGGCGAGCACATCCTCTGGGACGCGGAGCACGCGCAGGTCAACATCATCGACTTCAGCGACCGCTCCATCGGCGACCCCGCCCTCGACTTCGCCGGATTGATGGGGTACGGGCACGAGTACGCCGCACGCGTTCTTGAGCGGTACCGCGGGCCGAAGGATGAAGGCACGTTGCGGCGGGCGAGGTTGTACTTCCGCCAGACGGCACTGGAGACGATGGCGCATGCGCTCCAGGGCTATCCGTGTACGTTCGAGGAAGGCTACGCGGAGTTCAGGGCGCGGTTCGAGCCGTGAGCGTTGCGGAGCTGGTCTGCGCGCACGCGATGCGCTGGCCGCTGCGCTACGAATGCGCCTCAAGCGCCTCATCGGCAACGAGCCGAAGATCGCCGAGCGTCTCGAGGTGCAGTCGACGCGCATGACGATCACGACGCTTCGGTTCCCGCGGCCATCGCACCGTGCCCGCCGTAGCGGCACGTATCCACGTTACGTCAAGCATAACGGTCCAACAGCCCAACTCGACTGCACGTCGCGGACGATTCGAGAGGACTGTGCCTACGGCGCGCTGGAGTCTTCGGCGCCTGACCGATTTCCGGTATCATTACCGGAAAGGAGGAGGCGTGACGAACAGGCAGACGCTGGCCGTGCGCGGCTATCGGGACCGGTTGAAGCGAGGCGGATGGGTCCGTTGCGAGGTCAAGGTGCGCCACGACGACGTCGAGCTCATTCGCACTGTAGCCACCGCGCTGCGCGATCCGGACCGCCACGCCGCCACGCGCGCGCTGCTGCGCGACCGCCTGGGCGACCCTCGCCCGCGCGGCTTCAAGGAGCTGCTCGCCTCGTGTCCGGTCGATCTCGACATCGATCGGCCCCGCGACCTCGGCCGCGATATCGAGATCTGATGTTTCTCCTCGACACCAACGTCATCTCGGAGGTGCGCAAGGCAGACCGATGCAACGCCGGCCTGGCCAGATGGTTCGCTGGCGTGAGCGATGCCCATCTGTTCATCAGCGTCGTCGTGACCGGTGAGATCCGGCAAGGTATCGAGCGCCTCCGCCAGCGCGACTCCCGCCAGGCGGAGATCCTCGAACGCTGGCTGGAGGATGTCGTGACGTCGTACGCCGACCGTGTCCTCCCGATTGACGGCCGCGTCGCCGACGCCTGGGGCCGCCTGGGCGCCGTGCGCCCGGTTCCCGTCATCGACGGGCTTCTGGCCGCGACCGCCCGTGTGCACGACATGACCCTCGTCACCCGCAACACCCCGAACGTCGAGGGTCTCGGCGTCCCCGTGCTGAATCCCTTCGACACGTGATGCGCCATCAACCACCTCGGCGCCCAAGCTCGCCTGCGCGTCGGGCGAAAGTTGACCTGCGAGTACGCGGCCCGTCAGGTATCTTGACCGGGGAAGGCAAGCGTTTCCCGAGGTCGACGCCACGCTCGCGCCGCTCGACGACGTGGATCTGTGAACGTGGCGGCCCGGTTCCTGCTCGACACGAACATCGTGTCTCAAGTGGCGAGGTTGCCGCAGGGGGCGGTTGCCAATCGCATCGCCGAGGTCGGCGAGTCGCAGGTATCGCCCGCTATCATGCCATCATGGCGTCGGAAGGCGAGACGTGGGTGACGGTGCATGGAGACGCAAGATGACCAAGACGTTGGCGATGGGCGTGGCGATGATCCTGGGCTTCGGTCCGCCGGCGAGCGCGCAGTCCGTCTCCGAGACCGGCGCCGTTCCCGTTGCGCAGTCCGGCCCGGCGGCCGACGAGGCGCAGGCCCGGCACCAGGTGCTGTTCAACCGGTACCAGACCCCGGTGATGACCGTGTTCATCGCCGACGCCGACGGCGCCGACGCGCGGGCCCTGGTCCCGGACCGAGGGCTGGAGTACTCCCCGTCCTTCTCTCCCGACGGGCAGTGGGTCGTCTTCACCGCGGAGCCGGACGGGCAGGCGGACCTCTATCGGATCCGTCCGGACGGCACCGGGATCGAGCGGCTCACCGAGCACCCCGCGTTCGACGACCAGGGGGCGCTGTCGCCGGACGGCCGGACCCTGGCCTTCGTGTCCACGCGCGCGCGGGGGACCGCCGACGTCTGGCTGCTGGACCTGGCGTCGAAGAGCGCCTCGAATCTCACCGACCACGCGTCGGGCAACTTCCGGCCCCGCTGGTCGCCCGACGGGGCGTGGATCGCGTTCACGTCGGACCGGGACGCCGAGCCCGGGGACCAGCCCGGCCAGTGGGAGCATCTGCAGTCCACCGGGGTCTATCTCGTGCGGCCCGACGGCACCGGGCTGCGCCGCCTGACGGGGCCGGGCGGGGTGGCGGGGAGCCCGTCGTGGTCGGCCGACGGCCGGCGCCTGCTGTTCTACGAGACCGACCCGGTCGGCGCCTACCTGGCGAAGAGCGGCCGGTCCCGCACCGAGCTGGTCTCGGTCGACGTCGCCACCGGCGAACGCATCCAGCACACCGCGTCGCAGGAGACGAAGCTCTCGCCCGCCTGGCTGTCGGGCGGGCGCATCGGCTACGTCAGCCGCGCCGGCGGAGACCGGGGCGGCCTGCGAATCCGGCATCCCGACCGGCGGGTGGAGACGGTCATCGCGGGCGCGGTGCGCGGCCCGAGCTGGTCGCCGGACGGCCGGCAGGTGGCGTACGAGCGCATCGAGCGGCTCGGCACCACGCAGCACCTCGTCCCCGCCTTCAGCCCCGACCCCGAGTTCGAGCTCTTCCTGCACGAGCCGTTCGTGTCGTTCTCGCCGGACGGCACGCGGATGATCTTCAGCCAGTACGGCGAGCGGGTGTCGGACGCCACCGGGCTCGCGTCGTCGAACCCGATGGACTCCAGCGTCGAGGTCATGGCGGTCGACGGCACGGAGCAGCGGACGCTCTTCCACCGCGAGGGGGCGAGCGCCTTCTCCCCCGTCTGGTCGCCCGCCGGCGACGCGATCGCCCTGTCGTTCGGGCGCTACTTCCGGCCCGCCGGCCTGCCGTCGGCGCCGATCGGAGTCATCGACCCGGACGGGTCGGACCTGCGGCTGGTGGTGGACGACGAGGTGAACAACGGGTTCCCGAGCTGGTCGCCGGACGGCGAGCACCTGGTGTTCAAGGGCGGGCGCCGGCTCTACGTCGTCCCCGCGGCCGGCGGTCCCCGCGTGGCACTGACCGGTCCCGGCCACTACAGCAACTTCCCGCAATGGTCGCCCGACGGGGAGCAAATCATGTTCACGTCGAACCTCGGGGGCGACTTCGACCTGTACACGGTGCGGCCCGACGGCACCGATCTCCGCCAGCTCACCCACGCGCCCGGCAACGACGCGCATTCGGCCTGGTGCGCGGGCGGCGCGTGGGTCGTCTTCAGCAGCTCGCGCACGGGCTTCAAGGACGAGATGGCCCTCTACGACTCGGTGCCGCAGCCCTACGGCGAGATCTTCGCGATGCGCGCCGACGGCACCGACATCCGCCAGCTCACCGACAACAAGTGGGAGGACTCGGGCGCGGTCTGCGTGCCCGAGGGGGTCGGCGGGCTGCGGTAGTTGCGGCCTGATCGACTTCATCGACCATCGCGGGCTCGATGTCGACGGCGAAGACGCTCGGCGCTGTTGCCTCAATCGTGGCGGGGTCGTCGCACAGGGCCGGGCGGCTCGCCATGTCGAATCCTCCCGTCCGCGGCCGCCGGGGGCGCGGACCACTCGGCGCCTCCTACTCGACCTCGATGAAGATGGGGTTCGAGTAGAACCAGAGGTCGTGCCAGGGGTTCTCCCCGGCGCCGTCCACCGGAGGCTCGAGGTCTTCGGAGCTGGTCCCGCGTACCCGCAGGTAGAGATCGCGGTCCACCGGGGGCAACACTGCCTGGACGGCATAGCGGTCGCCGTCGCGGGTCAGCGCGTCGCGCGTGAACCGGGCGAGGACCCGCGTCGTGGGGTTGCGGTCGTTCGCCGGATCGGAGGTCGGTCCCCGCACCTCGCCCACGATCACGTCGACCCGCCGGACGCTGGGGTTCTCGCCCGCCCCGTTCTCGGTCTCGGGGTCGCGGAACCGGACGGTCGCGGTGACCTGCGCCCCCGGCGGGACCCGCAGCGTGCCCCCGAGCCCGGCCTCGCGCCTCCCGCTCGCCAGGCCGACCTCGAGCTCGGTCACGAGGTCCCCGGCCACCGCGAACATGCGGCCCTGCCGAAGACCGTCGAGGACGTCCGCGTAGGTCGGGCGCGCGTGGACCCAGGTCTTGTGGAACTCGCCGGGCCAGAAGTCGCTCCCGGCTCTCACCGGCTCGGTGTAGTGGAAATGCGAGTCGGACGTGGCCACGATCCAGAACCGGCGCCCCTCCCCGAGCAGGGCGTCCCACAGGCCGCCGACGATGGCGGTCATCTGGTCGAAGCCCCCCAGGGTCTGCGCCCCGGGGGTCCGGTACGAACCGCGGTACTCGCTGCTGTTCTCGTCCGTGAGGGTGGCGGCCTGGTGGCCGGGCGCGCCCTCCATCCCGCGGTACACGTCCGGCGCGAGGTCGTTGTTCTCGCGGAGCTCCCAGGGCTCGTCGCGGCCGTAGCGCCCGATCGCCGCCGCCGACCGGGAGGGATGGTTCGCGAACAGGATCGGCAGCCGGTCGAGCCCCTGCATGTGCGCGAGCGCCTGTCGCCTCAGCGCCGCCGACTGCCGGCGCGGGTCGGGCGGCAGGGCCCAGTCCTCGTTGGCGTCGAAACGGCTCTCGATCTCGTGCAGCACCGACGCCTCGTCCCCGGCACGGGGGATGATCAGCGTGTGGTGGTCCATGCCCGGCATGTTCAGCTCCATGCCGTAGAACTGCAGCACCTCGGGAACCAGCTCGCGCGACAGGGTCAGCTCGCGGTGCGCCTGCTCCAGGTTCACCTTGGAGTGGTACGGGCCGCCGTGGTCGGTCGTCACCATCCAGCGCAGACCGAACTCCCGCGCCATCGCCGCGTTGCGCGGCGTCGAGTAGAGCGCGTCGCGTCCCTTGATGGGGGTCGGCGGGACGGAGCGGTAGTCGTAGCCCGTGCTCCAGTGGCTGTGGATGTGCGAGTCGCCGGCCAGCCATTCGCGCTCGGCCGGGGGGGCTGCGAAGGCGAGGGCGGCCGCGGCGCACAGCACGCAGGACCGGACGAGACGCGGAGATGTGGCGCCCTGCTTAGGCATGGCAGTCAATCCTTCAAGCCTCCATTCCGGAAGTCGCGGCCTCCCCGGCGCCGGCGCGCGGACACCCGGAACCGACGGTCCGTCACATGCCCGCCGGGCGGATGCTGTAGTTGTCGTTGCGCCACATCAGCATCCGTCCGTCGGGCATCTCCTCGAAGAGGAACTCCTCGCCCAGGTCGCCGTTGTCGCGCACCCGCCGGAAGGTGCCGTCGTCGATGTGGCGGAGCCGGGTCAGCGAGTCCAGCGGATCGTCGGTCGGGAGCGGCAGCACGTGCAGGTCGCCGTCCCGCACCAGCACCGCGCTCTCTCCCCCGAGCGGCCGCTGGTAGGTGCCGGTGAAGCGCATGAGGGTCTCCGGTGCCGTCGCGGCGCCGTCTTCGGTGTCCGCGGGGGCCTGCTCGGCGGGGGCTTCGCCGTCCGGCTTCCCGGCGGCCTTGCGCAGGGCGGGCGCGACGATGTCGTAGGCGGTCTGTGCGAACCGGCGGGAATTGACGCCCTGGCCGTTGGTCATGAACGCCGTGGCGACCTGGTCCTGCGGGCGCAGCAGAAGGTGGCTGCGGTAGCCCGGGCAGGAGCCGCCGTGGCCCACGAACGTATCGCCGTCCGACTTCCACACCGAGAAGCCCAGCCCGTAGGTGGTGTCGCCGTCGGGCTCGAGCCAGTGCACCCGGTGCATCTCGCGCAGCGTGTTGCGGTCGAGCAGCGCGTCGTCTCCGTCGAGCACCCGGAACTGCCACGCGGCGAAGCGCCCCAGGTCCTCCACCGTCGAGATGAACCCGGCCGCGGGGCTGATGCCGCGCACCCGATAGTCGGGAACGAGTTGGCGCTCGCCGTCCCGCCCGCGCGCGGTGTAGCCGCTCGCCAGCCGGTTGCCCCGTAAGCGGTCGTCCAGATCCGTAAAGGTGCTGGACATCCCCAGCGGGTCCAGGATGTGCGCGCGGATGTAGTCGTCGTAGGCCCGCCCGGACGCCGCCGCCACGATCTCGCCGGCCAGGGTGAGCCCCAGGTTGGAGTACTGGTAGTAGGTGCGCGGGGGATACAGCATCGACTGGGAGGGCAGCGTGCCGACGATCTCCTCGTGGGTCGGGAAGGGATAGTCGGGGCCGGTCCAGTACGGCGCGCCCGCTTCGCGCGGCAGCCCCGAGGTGTGGGTGAGCAGCCCCTCGACGGTGACCGGACCCGCCTCGGGGTCCTCGTCCTGGATCCGGAACCACTCCAGGTGCTTCGCCACGGGATCGTTCAGCCCGACCTTGCCCTGGTCGCGCAGTTGCAGCACGCCGACCGCGGTGAAGAGCTTGGAGATGGAGCAGATGGAGTACATCGTCGACGGGGTCGCCCGCTCCTCCCGCTCCACGTGCGCGTACCCGTAGCCCTTCGCCCACACGAGCTCCTGATCGTGCACCACCGAGAGGGAGGCGCCGGGAATGCTCCCGTAGGCCTGCGCCGCATCCATCCAGACATCGAGCAGGTGCAGGGCTTCGGCGACGCCGGGATCGTCGGCGAGCGACTGCTGCGCGTGCAGCGGAAGCGCGGCGAGCAGGAACAGCGCAAGCGCCGCGGCGGCGGCGCGGAGACGGGACGCCGGCCGAGACGGGACGTGCGTTGTCTTCATCGGCGTAGTGTACCGATGGGCCACGGGAAGGTCCATGCTGGGCGAACTCACGCGCTCCCCGCAAGCCAGAGTCCGGGATGGTTGTTGCCGCGCAGCGAGTCGTGGCATGGTGGTAGCAGTGACTACCGTCGCGTCGTTCGAGATCGAGTACCGGCGCTACCTCGATCCGTCCGGTCGTCCGGAACGCTCGCTGCCGGCCTTCGCCCGCGATCGCGACGCGCTGGTGTCGCTGTACCGTGCGCTGGTGCTGACCCGCGCCTTCGACGCGAAGGCGATCGCGCTGCAGCGCACCGGCCGCCTCGGCACCTACCCGTCCTGCCTGGGCCAGGAGGCGGTTGCGGTGGGGCTCGGGGACGCCATGGCGCCGGACGACGTGCTCCTGCCCTACGCCCGCGAGCAGGGCGCGCAGTTCCTGCGCGGGGTCGCGCTGACCGAGCTGTTCCTCTACTGGGGCGGCGACGAGCGGGGCAGCGACTTCCGCCGTGCGCGCGAGGACTTCCCGATCTGCGTGCCGGTCGCCAGCCATGCCCCGCACGCGGTCGGCGTCGCCCTCGCGTTCCAGCTTCGGAACGAGCGCCGGGTCGCGGTGTGCGTGTCGGGCGACGGCGCCACCTCGAAGGGCGACTTCTACGAGGCGCTGAACGTCGCGGGCGCCTGGCGGCTGCCGGTGGTGTTCGTCGTGACCAACAACCAGTGGGCGATCTCGCTGCCGCGTTCCGCCCAGACGGCGGCGGCCACGCTGGCCCAGAAGGCGATAGCGGCCGGGTTCGCGGGCGGGCAGGTCGACGGGAACGACGTGATCGCCGTGCGCGACGCGGTGCACCGCGCGCTGTCGCACGCCCGCGACGGCGCCGGACCGCACCTGATCGAGGCGCTCACGTACCGGCTGTCCGACCACACCACGGCGGACAACGCGAGCCGCTACCGCGACGACGAATCGGTCGGAGGCCACTGGCGGGAGGACCCGATCGCGCGGCTGCGCGCCCACCTGACCGCCGCGCACGGCTGGACGAAGGATGAAGAAGAGGCGACGCTGGCGTCGTGCGCCGCCGAGGTGGAGCGCGCGGCGGAGGAGTATCTGGCGACGCCGCCCCAGCCGCCCGAGGCGGTCTTCGATTACCTGTACGAGAGTCTCCCGGCCGACCTGGCCGGGCAGCGCGCGGCGGCCGCGGAGGCACAGGCCGCGGCGGCGCGATCCGACGATGGCTGAGCGGGTAGAGCGGACGATGGTGCAGGCGCTCAACGCCGCGCTCGCGCGCGCAATGGCCGAGGACGAGCGCGTGCTCGTCCTCGGCGAGGACGTCGGCATCGACGGCGGCGTCTTCCGGGTGACCGACGGCCTGCTGGATCGCTTCGGGGCCGGCCGCGTGCGGGACACGCCGCTCGCCGAGACCGCCATTGCGGGGTTGTCGGTGGGCGTCGCGGCGCAGGGGTTCCGCCCGGTCGCCGAGATCCAGTTCATGGGGTTCATTCACTCCGCGGTCGACCAGCTCGTCTGCCACGCGTCCCGGCTGCGGTGGCGCACGCGGGGGCGGCTGACTTGTCCGCTGGTGGTCCGCGCGCCGTACGGCGGCGGCATTCATGCCATCGAGCACCACTCCGAGAGCACCGAAGCGATGTTCGCTCACGTCCCGGGCCTGCGTGTCGTCATCCCGTCGTCGCCCGCCCGCGCGTACGGGCTGCTGCTCGCGGCGATCCGCGATCCGGACCCCGTGCTCTTCCTCGAGCCGAAGCGGATCTATCGCGCGCTCAAGGAAGAGGTGCCGGACAACGGCGCGGCCGCGCCCCTCGATTCCTGCTTCCAGCTCCGCGACGGGGACGACCTGACGCTGGTGGCCTGGGGCGCCATGCTCGTGGAGACGCTGGCGGCCGCCGAGCGGCTGGCGGCGGAAGGCGTGACCGCCGACGTGCTCGACGTCGCCACCCTGTCGCCGCTCGACATGGGGACGATTCTGCGTTCGGTGGAGAAGACGGGACGCTGCGTCATCGTGCACGAGGCGCCGTTGACCGCCGGCTTCGGGGCGGAGATCGCGGCGCGGCTGGTCGAGCACGGGCTGCTGTCGCTGCGGGCGCCGGTCAAGCGGGTCACCGGCTACGACACCGTGCCGCCGCTGCCGCGCCTGGAGCACCTCTACATGCCGTCGACCGCGCGCGTGCTGGCGGCGGCGCGCGAAACGCTCGCCTATTCGTAGGAGGGAGTCAGCGGTTGGGCGCAACCACGACGGACACGTTCACGCTTCCCGACCTCGGCGAGGGACTCCACGAAGCGGAGATCGTCTCGTGGCACGTGACGGAAGGCGACCACGTGGTCACGGACCAGCCGCTCGTGGCGGTCGAAACGGACAAGGCCGTGGTCGAGATCCCTTCGCCGCGGTCGGCGCGCGTCGTCAGGCTGCACGGTGGCGCCGGCGACCGGGTCACGGTGGGCGATCCGCTGGTGGAGTTCGAGTCCGCCGGCGCGCAGGCGGACGCGGGGACGGTGGTCGGGACGATCGACGCGGCCCCGACCGCGGAGACGCCGCGCGCCGCCCCGCCCAGGGCCGCCGGCGGCAGGATGACCCCGGCGGTCCGCGCGCTGGCCCGCAAGCTCGGCATCGACCCGGCGATGGTGCAGGGGACGGGACCGGCGGGTGCGATCACGACGACCGACATGGAGCGCGCGGCGCAGGCGCTGGCCGCGGCGGCGCCCGCCGAGCCGCTCCGCGGCCCCCGGCGCGCGATGGCCGAGCGCATGGCGAAGGCCCACGCCGAGGTCGTGCCGGCGACGGTGACCGACCAGGCCGACGTCGAGGCGTGGCCGGTGGGCGCGGAAGTGACCCTGCGGCTGATTCGTGCGGTCGCGGCCGGCTGCGCCGCCGCGCCCGCCCTCAACGCCTGGTTCGAGCCGGAGACGATGTCCCGCCGGCTGCACGAGCGGATCGATCTCGGGATCGCGGTGGACCTGGATGACGACGGCCTGTTCGTCCCGGTGCTCCGGGACGTCGGCCGGCGCGGCCCCGCGGATCTGAAACGCGGCCTCGAGCGGCTCAAGGCGGATGTTCGCCGGCGGACGATCCCGCTCGGCGAGATGCGCGGACAGACGTTCACGTTGTCGAACTTCGGGACCGTCGGCGGCCAGCACGCCGAGCTGGTGGTGGTGCCGCCGCAGGTCGGCATACTCGGCGTCGGCCGGATGACCGAGCAGGTCGTCGCCGCGGACGGGGCGGCGGCCGTCCACCGCATCCTCCCGCTGTCGCTGACCTTCGACCACCGGGCGGTGACCGGCGCCGAGGCGGCGCGGTTTCTCCGTGCCGTGGTCGAGGAGATCGAGCGGGCGGAGCCGTCGAGTAGCGCATGAGTTCGACCGCACCGCAGGCAGCTTCTACAGCAATCCGCGAAGCGTCGATTCGTCGGGGCTCGATCCCCCGGATCGCCGAATCGCGCTTGACAGGATCCATCGATTGGGGTGTAACTGAACGATGACTCTCCGCTGGCGCATCGTCACAGTGGCTGCTGCATTGCTTCCGTTGCCGGCAGTGCCCGCGGAGGCGCAGTGGCCGCAGTGCGCCGCCAATCTCGACGCGTTGCGCGCGGCGGCCGAGGAAGTGCACGAAGCGACCGGCACCGTCGCCTCGCTCGAAGCGTCTCTGCTCGAGACCCGCGACTCGTACACGCGGTGCCGGCAGGATCTCGACGTCTTCCGGATCGATCGCGATACGAGCCCGATCCGCGCCGCCGTCCAGCGGGACGAGTGCAACCAGCAGGTGCAGGCGTACCGGACGACCGAGAGGCGGTACAACTCGGAGATGGACCGGGCCAGCTCCCTCTTCCGCACCCTGGCGGCGGCGGTCCAGGCCGTGGAGCTGAGCTGTCAGTACCCGCTCGCGGCCTACGCGCCGGCGCAGCCGCCGGCCGAGGCGCGGAGCCCGGCCTGCGAGCGCTTCCTCGGCAGCCGGCCGGGCGTGCCGCTCGAGTCTCTGCGTGTGCTCTGTACGGCGGAGATGTCCGAAGACGAGTGCGCGGCCTGCCTTGGACCGCCGCAGGACTAGCAGGCCGTGGTGGAACCCCGCGTGGCACCGAGAGCGGCGAGGCGCCCGTCTGGCAAGGCGTGAGAAGGGCGCATATTGGGCATATGTAACCGACGAACAACGCAGTCAGGCGGGATGCATCGCCGCTCGAATGCAGCGGGGCCTTTCGCCACGGGCTGCTAGGCGTCAGCGGACGGTGACGGTCACGTCAGCGAGGGGGGACCGATGCAGCAGAAACACATGGCGTGGATGGGGGCGGCCGTCATCGCTCTGGGCGTGGCGTTCGGCCTCGGGCAGAGCGCGCTCGACGGAGCCGGCGCGGCGCAGGGCGACGTGCCGGGAGCCGTGCTGGAAGTGGATCCGTTCTGGCCGCAGCCGCTGCCGAACAAGTGGCTGCTCGGCCACGTCATCGGCGTCGCGGTCGACTCGCGGGACCACATCTGGGTGCTGCAGCGGCCCCGGTCGCTGACCGACAGCGAGCGCGGCGCGGCGGTCGAGCCGCCGACCTCCGAGTGCTGCGTGCCGGCCCCCGCGGTGATCGAGTTCGACCAGGAGGGCAACGTCGTTCAGGCGTGGGGCGGGCCCGGGGACGGCTACGAGTGGCCCAACGAGGAGCACGGCATCTTCGTCGACCACCTGGACAACGTCTGGATCGGCGGCAACGGGCAGGGCGACGGCCAGGTGCTGAAGTTCTCGCGCGACGGCACGTTCCTGCTGCAGATCGGCAGCGCCGGGCCGCTCAGCGGAAGCCACGACACGACGCGGCTGGGGCGTGCGGCCGACATCGGCGTCGACCCCGAGGCCAACGAGGTCTACGTGGCCGACGGTTACGGCAATCGGCGCGTCATCGTGTTCGATGCCGATACCGGCGAGTACAAGCGGCACTGGGGCGCGTACGGCCGGCCTCCCGTCGACGGCGAGCTGGCGCCGTACGATCAGCAGGCGGACGCCTCGCCGATCTTCGGCGACACCGTCCACTGCGTGCAACTCTCGAACGAGGGGCTCGTCTACGTCTGCGACCGGATGAACCATCGGCTCCAGATCTTCGAGAAGGACGGCACGTTCGTGCGCGAAGGGTTCGTCGGCAAGGAGACCGCCGGCGCCTCGGCGTGGGACATCGCGTTCTCGACCGACCCGGACCAGACGTACATCTACAATGCCGACGGAGGCAACCACCTGCTCTGGACCGTGCGGCACGAGTCGCTCGAGACGCTCGGGACCACCGGGCGCCGCGGCCGGATGGCGGGCCAGTTCGAGGCGACGCACTCGGTGGCGGTCGATTCCGACGGCAACGTGTACGTGGGCGAGACCCTCAACGGCCGCCGCGTGCAGAAGTTCATGCCGGCGGGGATGTGACGGAATTCCGGCCTTTCATGGGGAGAGTCGACCGATGCATGCGTTCACGAGACTGCCGTTCGTTCTTATTTCCGGTGCCTCCCTCTGCCTGGCGCTGACGTTCGTTCCGGCGGGCGCGACGCCTTCTCCCGGCGCGCCCGGCGCGGCGAGCGCACAGAACGAGACCTCGCTCCCGCCGGATGTCGACGCGGAGTCCCGCAGCCGGCTCTCCACTCCAGCCCCCGACCCGGCCGGCGGGCCGTCGGCGGCGGCGAACGCGATACGCGGCGCCGGAACGGGTCTGAACGCGCGCTGGGAGTCTCCGGTCGGCCGTCCCTTGCTGGAGCTCGCCATCCTGATCACCGCGCGCGAGCACGACGCGCCGTTCGAGTGGTCGCTGCACGAGATGGAAGCGGTGGCGGTCGGCCTCGACCCGGACGTCATCGACGTCGTACGCAACCGCGAGGCGCTGTCCGGACTTGGCGACCGGGAGGCGGTCATCATCCAGGCGGGCCGCGAGATGTACGGTGAGCACCACCTCAGCGCGGAAACCTACCGGCGCGCCGTGGATCTGTTCGGCGAGGCCAACTTCGTCGACGTCGTCGACCTGATGGCGCGCTACGCCGGCACCGCGGGGCGGCTGGCCGCGTTCAACCAGCATATGCCTCCCGGATGGCCGCAGTTCCTGCCGTTGCCGTTCACGCAGCCGGACGATGTGGACCCGCAATCGCGCAGCCGCCTCTCGCCGCTGCCGGCCCCGGCCCAGACGCTACGTTCCACCCCCAGCCTCTACGGTCGGACGCTCTCACCCCAGGGGACGGGACCGGGCCAGATCCGCGGCCACGGCGCGGGGCGCGAGTCGCTGGAAGCCAACGTGGCGCGGCCGCTCCTCGACTTGGCGATCCTGGTGACCGCCCGCGCCTACGACGATCAGTACACGTGGACCCTCACTGAGCCTGTGGCGGTCGAGAATGGCCTGGACCCCGCCGTCATCGACGTCGTGCGCAGCGGCGGCTCGGTCGCGGGACTGGGCGAGAAGGAGGCGGCACTTATCGAGTTCGGCCGCCAGCTCTTCGGTCCCCACACCGTGACCCCGGAGACCTATGCCAGCGCTCTGGAGGCGGTCGGGGGGTCGACCAACCTGGTCGATCTGGTGGACCTGATGGCGCAGCACGTCTCCGACACCGTCCTGCTGATCGCGTTCGACCAGCACCTGCCGGAGGGGGTGGAGCCGCTGCTGCCGATGCCGTGAGGTAGACAGGCACTCACTTCAGCACTTCCCAACGGCCTGCCTTGGTCGCTCCGACATGCTGGATCACTCCGGCTGCGCGGAGCCTGGTCAGGTGGTACTTGACCCCATCGGCTGTGATGCCGATGCGTTCGGCAAGCCTGCGCCGCGTGATCTCGGGCTCTGTACTGAGGAGGGCCAGGATCCGTTCCCGGGTGGTGCGCGTTTCCTGGGTAGTGCCGCGGGTTTCTCGGGTGCATTCTTGGGTAGTGCCGCGGGTTTCTTGGGTAGTGTCGCTGGAGTTTCTTTCCACCTCGGCTCGGTCCGTGAACACCACCGGCTGTCCGGCGAGCGCCGCCCGTCGGATCCGGATCACGAACTCGCCGACGGCCTCGAACTCGGGTTCCTGCAGGCCGGCGGTCCCGCAACGCTCGATCATGTCCAGCGTGCCCGTCCCCATCTGCTCGATGTACTTGACCAGGTACATGGCGCGCGCCAACAGCGGGTTGCCCGGAATCGACTCGTGCGGCACGCGCAACTTTTCGATAGTCAGAGGCGGCGGCAAACGGCCGGGGTTCCAGACCTCCAGCCGGTCCGCGAACAGCATGACCTGAACGCTGCCGCCGCTCGCATAGTCCCGATGCACAACGGCATTGACGATGGCTTCGGTGATGACCTCCTTCGGAATCTCGTACGCCACGGGTGCCTGAATGCTCTCCGCCCGAGTGCCCACGGACAATGCGATCTTGCTGAGCACGAAGTCCACCGCGTGATCCACCAGCTCGAACACCGTGCCCGTGTACACCTGGTGGGACGGGATTGGCTTGGCCACTTGCGTTCCGTGAAAGTGGGCGCACTTGATCTCGGAGGAGATGAGAAAGCGCTGCGGAGCCCTCCCGAACAGCAGGATCGCCGCGTTCGTGGGTCGCCCCTCGTTCAGCAGGTTCAGGTGCTTCAGCAGATTGACGGCGGCCGTATTCTCGGGTAGGGGAAACTGTCTGGTCCCGCGCGCCGTGCGGATGAAGGTCGTCATTCGTTCGTCGTCGAGATCTTCCAACTCCGCTCCCAAGCACGGCGATGCGTCAAACGGTCCCTGCCGAATCAGATCCGTGCGGGCGAGGTAGTCCACTGCCGCTGCGTAGAGCCCGGACAAGAGCTCGGCCGTGGTGCTGAATCGCTTTCGAATCAGTCCGGCCTGCGCCTGGCCGATGAGCGCCTGCATCTTCGGATGGCGGTTGGTGCCGCCGGCCGCCTTCAGGAAGATCAGACGCTGCTTGCCCAGTGCCGTCGCGTGGTCGAACTCCCTCTCCGTCGGAGAGACGCCTTCGTCGTCCTCGGTTCCGTAATCGCGCCCGAACAACCCCACGTAGAGGTCGCACCGTTCGACCTCGTCCAGGTAGAGATCGTCAGGGCGGCGATCCGTCGCCGGCACGTCTTCGAACAGGAACGGATCGAAGAACCGCCGCATCAGCGGATCGCCCCGCAAGTAGTCGCGCAACGCGGCGCGTTCCTCGGCGAACTCACGTTGAACGCTGCTGATGAAGATGCCGAGCGGCTTCATGGTTTGCTCCGCACGTTGAATTATCGACGGTTCCACGCGCGCCGTTCAAGGTGGAACGGGGGAGGGAACGCCAAGCGCGAGAGCCGTTGATGCGGCCGGTCAGCGCATGCGGGCAACCAGTTGGGCAGGGAGGGGGGAGAAACGAACGGCGGCACCGGGGTAGCCCCGATGCCGCCGTCCTTGAAGCAGCCGTCGCGTCTCGCCTACGCCACCACGCCGTCGACGATCTCCCCGTGGACGTCCGTCAGCCGGAAGTTCCGGCCCTGGTACGGGTAGGTCAGCCGCGTGTGGTCGACGCCGAGAAGGTGCAGCATCGTCGCGTGCAGGTCGTGGATGTGCACCGGGTCCTTGGCGATGTTGAAGGCGAAGTCGTCGGTCTCGCCATAGGTCGTGCCCGGCTTGACGCCGCCGCCAGCCATCCAGATCGTGAACGCCCGCGGATGGTGGTCGCGCCCGTAGGTCTCCTCGGTGAGCCGGCCCTGGCAGAACACGGTGCGGCCGAACTCGCCGCCCCAGACGACGAGCGTGTCGTCCAGCATCCCGCGCTGCTTCAGGTCCTGGATCAGCGCCGCCTGCGGCTGGTCGACGTCCTTGGCCTGGGTCTGGATCCGCCGCGGGAGCTGGGTGTGCATGTCCCAACCCCGGTGGAAGACCTCGATGAAGCGCACGTCGCGCTCCGCGAGCCGCCGGGCGAGCAGGCAGTTGGCCGCGAACGTCCCGGGCGTCTTGGAATCGGGCCCGTAGCGCTCGAAGACCGATTCCGGCTCGTCGGACAGGTCGGTCAGCTCCGGCACGGAGGCCTGCATGCGGTAGGCCATCTCGTACTGGGAGATGCGGGTGGCGGTCTCCGGATCGCCGAACTCCTCCTGGTCCTGCCGGTTGAGTTTGCCCAGCGCGTCGAGGAAGCGGCGCCGCGCGCTGCGGTCGACGCCCCCGGGATTCGACAGGTAAAGGACCGGGTCGCCGGTGGACAGGAACTTGACCCCCTGGTATTCGGAGGGGAGGAACCCGCTGCCCCACAGCCGGTCGTACACCTGGTTGCCGCCGCGGCTCGAGACCATGACGACGAAGGTGGGCAGGTCCTGGTTCATGCTGCCGAGGCCGTACGACAGCCAGGCGCCGACGCTGGGCCGGCCCGCCAACTGCGCGCCGGTCTGGAAGAAGGTCATGCCCGGGTCGTGGTTGATCGCCTCGGTGTGCATGGTCTTGATGAAGCAGAGCTCATCGGCCACCTTGGCGGTATGCGGCATCAACTCGCTGATCCACGCTCCCGAATTGCCGTGCCGGGCGAACTTGAACTTGGACGGGACGATGGGGAAGCCCGCCTGCGACGCCGTCATCGGGGTCAGGCGCTGTCCCTGGCGGACCGAATCCGGCAGGTCGGTGCCGTACAGCTCCGCCAGCTTCGGCTTGTAGTCCCACAGCTCGTGCTGCGACGGCGCGCCGCCCTGGAACAGGTAGATGACGCGCTTGGCCTTGGGTGCGAAATGCGGCAGCCCCGGCAGCCCGCCGACCGCCTCGGGAGCGGCGCCGGCCGCCCGGGCCAGGAGGTCCTGTTGGAACAGCGTCGCCAGCGCGGCCGCGCCGAGCCCGGTGCTGGAGCGCTTGAGAAACCGCCGGCGAGAGAGCAGCGTCTGCATGTCGGTTTGCGGTTTCATCGGTCTAGTCCTTTGTGATCGTCCGGTCGAGGTTCAGGATCATGCTGGCCACCATCTGGTAGGAAGCCAGCTCCGCAACGTCGAGAGTCTCGTCGCGGGGCGTCTCTCCCGCGTCGACGAACTCGAGCGCCGCCGACCGATCGGCCTGGTATTCGTCCAGGAAGTCGTCGAAGGTCTCGCGCAGGACCGCCCCGGCGTCCGCCGAGGGCCGATGCCCCGTCGCCAGGCGGTAGGCGTAGGCGATTCGGTCGTCCGGCGTCGTGCCGCCCTCGGCGATCATCCGCTCGCCCAGCCTGCGCGCCGCCTCCACGTAGGTGACGTCGTTCATCAGGTTCAGGGCCTGCAGCGGCGTATTCGTCCGGCTGAGACGGACGATGCAGGTCTCGCGCGTCGACGAGTCGAACGCCAGCATCGACGGCGGGGCGAGCGTCCGCTTCCAGAAGGTGTACAGGCTGCGGCGGTACAGGTCGTCGCCCGTGGACTGCCTGTACTCCTGGCTGCTCTGCTCCTCCCACAGGCCCTCGGGCTGGTACGGCCTGACCGACGGCCCGCCGAGCCTGGGCGCGAGCAGATCGGCGATCGAGAGCGCCTGGTCGCGGACCATCTGCGCCGTCATGCGCTGGCGCGGTCCGCGCGCCAGGAGCCGGTTCTCCGGGTCCTCCTCGATCGCCTCCGGCGTCAGATTCGACGCCTGGCGGTAGGTCGAGCTGGTCACGATGGCCCGCTGCAACGCCTTGACGTCCCAGCCGGAATCGATGAACGTCGTCGCCAGCCAGTCCAGCAGCTCGGGATGGCTGGGGTACTCCCCCTGCAGCCCGAAGTTCTCCGACGTCTTGACCAGACCGGTCCCGAAGTACATCTGCCAGAAACGGTTCACGGCCACGCGGGCGGTGAGCGGGTGGTCGGGCTGCACGAGCCAGCGGGCGAACCCCAGACGGTCGTTCGACACATCGTCCGGCATCGGCGGCAGTATCGCCGGCACGCCGGGATCCACCCGCTCGCCCGGCACGTCGTAGGCGCCGCGAATCAGTCGGAACGTGTCGCGCCGAGGCTCCATCTCGTCCATCACCATGACGGTGGGGAAGCTGTCCCAGAGCGCCGCGCGCTCGCGCTCCATGTCCTTGACGTTCTGCCACGCCTCCCGCACTTCCGGCACGGCGTACTGGTCGAGGAAGGCGAGCCGCAGCTTCTCGGCCTGTCCGGCCGTCCGGCTGGCCGGCGCGATCCGGGCGATCTCGGTCAACGTCTCCCCGGTCGCCACGACGGCCGCCTGCTCCGGCGTCAGGGCCTCCATGTAGATGCGTACGTCATCGATCATCCCCTGGAACCGAGGCCTCGAATCAGTGCTTCCGGAGTTCTCCGGGGCGGATCCGCTGGCTCCGATGCGTAGCGGTTCGCGCGTCCGCATCGGGTTGTTGATCCCGTCGAGCAGCGGGTTGATCTCCCGCGACTCGCCGTTGACGTAGATCCGGAAGCTCTCGGGCACCAGGTTCCCGTCGTAGGTCACCAGCACGTGCTGCCATTCGTTGAGCGGCAGGGTGTCCACGGACTCGATACGCAGCCCGTCGTCCGCGTAACGCTGCGACAGGTTGACCTGCAGCTTGCCTTCCAGCAGATACAGGCCCCAGCCCTGCTCGCCCTGGTCGCCGGCCAGCGCGCGCGACACGATCACGCCGTCGGGAGCGGTCGGATAGATCCACGCCGCCAGCGAGAACGGCTCGGCGTAGGTGAAGTTGGCGATGTCGCCGGCGTTGATGAACCGCTTGCCGTCGAAGCTCATCGCCTCGCCCACCCGGCCGGGGGCGAAGCTCGGCAGGCCGTCCTCCAGCGTCACGTTGATCGGGAACTTGTAGGTCACCGGCTCCCTGGGGGTCCGCAGGTGGGAGGTCACCCCCTGGTGCGGGAACACCGGCTCGCCGCTGTAGGTGCCGCCGATGTCGCCGTCGAGCGGGTGATGGACCAGAAGCTTGTCGCGCAGGACCCAATCGACCGGCCAGGCGTTTCGCAGCGCGTTCTCCCACTCGGCCCGCGCGTCGGCCGACTCGGCCTCCAGGCTCGCGAACTCCTCCCGGGCCTTCTCGAGCTTCTCGTCGAGCTCGGCCAGTTGGGCGAAGTCCGCATCGGTCGGCGCGGTGACGAGCGGCGGCGAGTTGAAGTACTTGAACGCCTTCGCGCCGAGGCCGCGCAGGTTGCCGCGCTCGGGGATGTTGTTGAAGTAGGCGTAGATCTCGTAGAACTCCTTCTGCGAGATCGGGTCGAACTTGTGGTCGTGGCAGCGCGCGCACCCCAGGGTCAGCCCCATCCACACCGTGCCCGTCGTCGACACGCGATCGACCACGTTCTCGACCAGGAACTCCTCGGGGACGATGCCGCCCTCGCCGTTCTGGCCGTGGTTGCGGTTGAAGGCGGTGGCGATTCTCTGCTCGAGCGTGGCGTCGGGGAGCATGTCGCCGGCGATCTGCTCGATGGTGAACTGATCGAACGGCATGTTCTCGTTGTAGGCGTTGATCACCCAGTCGCGGTAGCGCCACATCTGGCGCGGAGCGTCGGTCTGGTACCCGCTGGAGTCGGCGTAGCGGGCGCCGTCCAGCCACTCGGCGGCCATCCGCTCGCCGTATCCGGCCGACTCGAGCATGCGGTCGACGTGCCGCTCGAAGGCGTCGGGCGAGTCGTCGCTGAGGACGGCGGCAATATCGCCGTCCGTCGGGGGCAGCCCGGTCAGATCGAACGTGACGCGGCGGAGCAGCGTGAGGATGTCGGCCTCGGGAGAGGGTTCCCTGCCGTCCTGCTCGAGCCGGGCCTTGACGAAGTTGTCGATCGGGTTGCGGACCCACTCGGCGCCGGCCACCGGCGGCACCGCCGGCCGCTCGGGCGGGATGAACGCCCAGTGCGACTGCCACTCGGCCCCCTGATCGATCCACAGCCGCAGGGTCTCGATCTCGCCGAGGTCGAGGGCGTCCTCGTCGGTGCCCGGCATGACCGGGGTGTTCAGGCCCAGCCGGTAGGGCATTCGGACGCGGGCGTCGCTGGCGCTGACCCGGTGGATCAGCAGGCTCTCGTCGGCGTTGCCGGGCGTGATGACCGGCCCGCCGAACTCGCCGCGATCCGAGAAGGGTCCTTCCGCCACGTCCAGCCGCAGGCCGCGCTGGCGCGCCTCCGCGTCCGGCCCGTGGCACGTGAAGCAGTTCTCGGAGAGGATCGGCCGGACCTCGCGGGCGAAGTCCACGGTCCGCTCCGGGATGGCCGGCACGTCGGCGTCGGCCAGCGCCGTCCCCATTTCCGCGCCGCCGTCGATCCACCGGCGGACGAGGTCGATCTGCTCGTCGCTCAGCGACAGACCGGCCGGCGGCATCTTCCTGATCGGGTCCTCCGTGGTCAGCCGCTCGTACAGCGGGCTGGCTTCCGCGTCGCCCGGCACGACGACCCTGTCGAGGAACTCGTCGGTGTCGAACCGCAGGTCTGCCTGCCGGATGGCGTCGTTGGGCCCGTGGCACAGCAGGCACGACTCGGCGAGAATCGGCCGGATGTCACGGTTGAACTCGAGATGCTCGGCCGGCTCCTGCGCCGCCGCGGTCCCGAGGTTTCCGCCGAGCCCGACCGCGAGCACGGCGAGCGGAATCAGTGCGCCGAATCGTGTCTTCCTCATGGGCATATCCTCAAAAAAGCATGGTATGACTCCGGCCCGTGCTGTGCAAGAAAAACCTTGCGGCGCGGGTGCCGTTCGGCCGGTCACGGAGCCCGGGAGGGCAACAGGAATGCGCAGGCCGGGCCCGGCGCCCTGCCGATTCGCCAGTCGAGCATCGCCGGCGGAAAC
The DNA here is from genome assembly GCA_963662835.3 of Vicinamibacterales bacterium. GTDB lineage: Bacteria > Acidobacteriota > Vicinamibacteria > Vicinamibacterales > UBA8438 > WTFV01. The sequence continues at coordinate 739,355 of CAXXVU020000002.1, read as the reverse complement.
GGCTGACCATAACTGGATTGCAGAGTAGAGTTGGAACCTAGTTTACTTGTGAGGCATGATCGAGTGCATGATTCGCCTGAACATTCACGAGGCCAAGACGCACCTTTCCCGCTACCTCGCCCGGCTGGAGGCCGGCGAGACCATCGTGCTGTGCCGCCGCAACGAACCGATCGCCGAGATTCGGCCGCTGCCGCGCACCGAATCTGCCCCGCGCCCCTTCGGGTTGGCCCGCGGAACGTTCTCCGTGCCGGACTCGTTCTTCGAACCGCTGCCTGACGACATCGTCGAGGGATTCGAGGGCGGTCCGCGGTGAGACTGCTGCTCGACACCTGTACGTTTCTCTGGTGGGCGCAGGGCTCCGGGCAGGTGCCGGAGCGGGTTCGGACCCTGATCGCGGACCCCGCGAACCAGGTGTGGCTGAGCGCGGTCTCGTCCTGGGAGATCGCGGTGAAGCACGCCCTCGGCCGGATGCCGCTGCCGGAACCGCCGGAGCGATTCGTGCCGCGCGAGCGCGAGCGCCATCGGTTCGCCAGCCTTCCGGTGGACGAAGCCAGCACGCTGCATCTGGGGCGCCTGCCGCCGTTGCACGGCGACCCGTTCGACCGCATGCTGGTGTGTCAGGGGATCGAGCACGGACTGACGCTGGTCACCCCGGATCGGCTGATCACGCAGTATCCCGTGCGTTGCACCTGGTGACGATTGTCGGTACACTGATGAATCAAGACGACTCTGTGAGTTCAAGCCGGCCTCTGGACCTGCCCGATTTCACGAAGCCACCCGTAGCGGAAGTTGTCCTGTCCCTCCAGTTCGGCGCACTGTCCAGCCTGACGACCGCTCACGTCGGCTTGCTCTGGCGGAGGTACCGCGATCGGTTGCCGCTGATCGAGGAGCACCCGCCGCTGACGCCAGCCTTGGAGAGCTTCGATCCGCCGTCACCGCCGCGGGTGGAGGTCGCCTTCGAGGACAAGCCGCCAGCTCCGCGTGTCTGGTTCGTGAACGAGGCGAAGACCGAACTCGTGCAGGTGCAGCAGGATCGTCTCATTCACAATTGGCGCAAGGTCGGCCGGGGTGATGCCTATCCGCGGTACGAACGGATCCGGGAGCGATTCCGGGATGAAGTGTCGGAGTTCGAGGAGTTTCTGCAGGACGAGGGTCTTGGTGAGCTGGCGGTCAACCAGTGCGAGGTGACGTACGTCAATCACATCGAGCGCGCTGGAAGATGGGAGCACCATGGAGAGGTCGAGAAGCTCCTGAGGAACTGGGCGCCGTTGCCTGCCAATGCATTCCTGCCCGTCCCGGAGGATGCCGTGCTGCGGTGGCGGTATCGCATCCCGGGCACTGATGGACCGGTCGGCAGATTGTACGTGACGGCCCAGCCCTCCTGGACCACGGCCGATGGGAGCCCGGTCTGGGTCATGAATCTGATGGCGCGGGGAGCCCCGATCGGAACTGGAATCGACGGAGCGTTCGAGTTCTTCGATCTGGGGCGGGAGTGGGTGGTGCGAGGGTTTGCGGATCTGACCACCGACTCCATGCAACGCTGCTGGGAGAGAACGGATGCCTGGTCTGGTTGATGCGGTTGAAGCGGGTCCGGGGGTGCTGGCGGAGAGCTCGCTGCTGGGTCGTTTGTCAACGGCGGAGACAGTCGCGGCTACCTACGCCTTGGCGGATCCGCTCGTCCGAGCCACGCCACAGGAACTGCCGTGGCCGCCGGCCCGAAGGATCGCGATTCGAGCGCCCAGGCGTGATCTGCCTCGGGAGCTCCTGCGCGCTCTCGATCGGGCCTGCGAACTGCAGCAGCTCCCGAGGGGTTGGAATTCGTACGGCGCCGAGCCGGTCTCGGATGCTGCCTTCAGGCAGACAATCGAGTTTCTGACGGCATACGTGGTTCGGGGCATTGCCGGCCCCGTGCTCGTGCCCACGGTGCGGGGGGGGCTGCAGCTCGAATGGCACCGGAGGGCAGTGGACATCGAAGTTGAAGTCGGTCCTGACGGATCCGTGTCGTGGTGTGCGGAAGACCGGCGGTCGGGTCAGGAGGATGAAGCGGTCCTGACCGGTCACGAAGGAACGGTCCGAGCGTGGCTCAGAAGGGCATCGGACTGAGCTCGTGACGTCCCCGGAAGAGTGCAGGAGACAGTTCCCCGACGATCCGCAGATTGTCGATGAGGTTCGTCTTCTGCGGAGAATTCCCCCGTGGCATTTCGTTCTTGACGAGAACGGCGGTTGTTTCCGGCCTTCATCAGCGGCGTTCGAGGATGACGAGGACGGCGATCCCATGTCCGTCTATCGCCAGGACGTGCTCGAGGAAGAGGGCGGCGAGCCGGGCCGGGTGCTGGCGAATCACGAAGGCTACGGTCTGGCGGCGATCTCGGCCGGTCAGGTGCGTTCCCGAGACCAGACGGTCCACGCGGATCCGATTCCCGAGGAACCGTCGCACGCCAAGGTCTGTGGGCCGAAGCCGAAATCCACGCGGAGGTGGTTCGCCCGCCAAGCCGAGTGGGCAGTCGCACCACCGCAAACGTAGTCTTGCCGGAAAACAATGCGCAGACAATGTGGCGGGCAAGCGTGGACTTCGGTCACTCGCGGCGGTCGATAGCGGTAAACCGCCCTCGATTCGGTCACCCCGTCGCCGTCTGCCGCAGCGCGGCTATCCGCTGCAGCACCGGCGGGTGCGAGTAGTCGAGGAAGACCGCCAGCGGGTGCGGCGTCAGGTTCGACAGGTTGTCGGCGGACAGCTTCTTGAGCGCCGCGATCAGCGGCTCGCCGCTGCCGGTGGTCTCGGCCGCGAAGCGGTCGGCCTCGAACTCGTTCCGGCGGGAGAACAGGTTGACGAGGATCGACAGGACCAGCTCCACCGGGGTGAACAGCAGGCCGAAGAAGACCAGGCCGGCGTAGACCGAGGGCTCGCTGACGTAGAAGGCCGCGAACAACCCCTCCTGCCCGAGGAAGAGCGACAGGATCCAGAGCATCGCGCCGAGATGGCCGATGGAGAGCGCCATGCGCTGCCAGATGTGCCGCCGCTTGTAGTGGCCGACCTCGTGGGCCACCACCGCGACCAGCTCCGGGACGGTGTAGTCCTCGACCAGCGTGTCGAACAGGCCGATGCGCTTGTTCTTGCCGAAGCCGGTAAAAAAGGCGTTGGCCTTCGACGAGCGGCGCGAGCCGTCGACGACGAAGAGGCCGCGCAGCGGAAAGCGCGCCTTGCGTGCGTACGCCAGGATGGCGTCGTGCAGGTCGCCGTTGTCGAGCGGGGTGAACTTGTTGAAGAGCGGCATGATCCAGGTCGGCGCGATGAACTGGACGGCGAGCGAGAACACGGTGGCCGCGATCCAGCACCAGAGCCACGCCAGCGGTCCTGCCCACTCGAAGAACGCCAGGATGACGGCCAGCAGCAGGCCGCCGAGGAGTGCACCCAGAGCCAGGCTCTTCAGGGTGTCGGCGGCGAACGTGGCGGCGGTCGTGCGGTTGAACCCGTAGCGCGCCTCGACGACGAAGGTCGAGTACGCGCGGAACGGCAGGCCGAGCAGGATCGAGGCGAGCCCGAGCGCGCCGATGTAGAGCAGGCCGGTGACGACGGGACCGTGGCCGAACTCGCGCAGCAGCGTGTCGAGCCAGGCGAAGCCGCCAGCGAACCAGAAGGCGAGGACGACGGCCAGGTCGAACGCGCCGCGGATCAATCCGAAGCGGGTGCGCGTCGCCGTGTAGCGCTGGGCCCGGGCGTACTTCTCGTCGTCGAAGACGCCGGCGAACTCGGCCGGCAGGGCCGGGCTGAACGCGCGCACGTTGAGCGCGCCGGACACGAGATGCAGCAGGTACTCCCCGGCGAGCGCGACGAGGATGACGATGGCGAACGTGTTCATGGGGGTGTCCTCGGCCTTCGCGAAGCGGGCCGTCGTTCCGGGTAAGATTCACCCGCGATGGCTGACTTCCATTATCAACCGATTTTCGAGTTCGGCCCGGACGCGACCCCCTACCGGAAGCTGGCGTCGGAGGGCGTCTCGACGATCCGCGTCGACGGCGCCGAGATGCTGAAGGTCGAGCCGGAGGTGCTGCGCGAGGTCGCGCGCGTCGCGTTCGACGACGTCGCGCACCTGCTGCGCTCCGGCCACCTGGCCCAGCTCCGGAAGGTCATCGACGACCCGGAGTCGTCGCAGAACGACCGCTTCGTGGCGCTCGAGCTGCTGCGCAACGCCTGCATCGCCGCCGGCCGCGTCCTGCCCGGCTGCCAGGACACCGGCACCGCGATCGTCATGGGGCACAAGGGCGAGCGCGTCCTGACCTTCGGGAACGACCACGTGCCGCTGTCGCGCGGGGTCTTCGACGCCTACGAGCAGCGCAACCTGCGCTACTCGCAGATGGCGCCGCTCGACATGTACACCGAGAGGAACACCGGCTCGAACCTGCCGGCGCAGATCGAGATCTACGCCGAGCCGGGGGAGGAGTACGAGCTGCTGTTCGTCGCCAAGGGCGGCGGGTCGGCCAACAAGAGCTTCCTCTACCAGGAGACGAAGGCGCTGCTGAACCCCGCCTCGCTGCTCGGCTTCGTCGAGGAGAAGCTGAAGACGATCGGGACGGCGGCGTGCCCGCCCTACCATCTCGCGCTGGTGGTCGGCGGCACCTCGGCCGAGTTCACCCTGAAGACGCTGAAGCTGGCGACCACGAAGTACCTCGACCGGCTGCCTTCGACCGGCAACGAGCACGGCCGCGCGTTCCGCGACCACGACCTCGAGGCGGAGATCTTCGAGCTCGCGCGGCAGATCGGGGTCGGCGCGCAGTTCGGCGGGAAGTACTTCGCGCACGACGTCCGCGTCGTCCGCCTGCCCCGGCACGGCGCGTCGTGTCCGGTCGGCCTGGGCGTCTCGTGCTCGGCGGATCGGCAGGCGCTGGCGAAGATCACCCGCGACGGCGTCTTCCTGGAGCAGCTCGAGGAGAACCCGGCCCGGTTCCTGCCCGACGTCGCCGAAGGGGAGCTGCCGGGCGACGTCGTCCGCATCGACCTCAACCGGCCCATGCCGGAGATTCTCGGCGAGCTGACCCGGTACCCGGTCGCCACCCGGCTGTCGCTGTCCGGGCCCATGATCGTGGCGCGCGACATCGCCCACGCGAAGCTGAAGGAGCGGCTCGACGCCGGTGGGGAGCTGCCGGCCTACGCGCGGGACCACATGGTCTACTACGCCGGCCCGGCCAAGCGACCGGAGGGGCGCGCGTCGGGCTCGTTCGGCCCGACCACCGCGGGCCGCATGGACTCCTACGTCGATCTCTTCCAGTCGCACGGCGGCAGCATGGTGATGCTGGCGAAGGGGAACCGCTCGGCGCAGGTGACCGAGGCGTGCAAGCGGCACGGCGGCTTCTATCTCGGCTCCATCGGGGGGCCGGCGGCGCGGCTCGCCGACCACAGCATCCGCAAGGTCGACGTGCTGGAGTATCCCGAGCTCGGGATGGAGGCGATCTGGAAGATCGAGGTCGAGGACTTCCCGGCGTTCATCGTCGTCGACGACAAGGGAAACGACTTCTTCGCGGAGTTGCTGGCCGCGAAGCCGGCCACATTGATCCGCCAGGAGACTGCGACGTAGCGCCCCCAGACGCCTCGCAGGCTCGGAGTTTCGGCCCATCCCGATTGGTCGGGCGGCAAGTGGAGCCGGAGCGACGATTGCCGGGCGGGTGCGGTTCGATCCATGCTGATGGGTCGGACACTCGGATTACAGGACCATCGGAGGAGGGAACGATGCGAAAGATGCTGATTGCGGCGGCGGTGGCGGTACTGGCGTTTCCCCTCGTCGCCGGCGCCCAGGGCGTGCAGGCCGACGGTTGGGAGGCGCGGCTCGACTTCGAGGCGGACATCGACAGCGTGCTCGGCTTCATGAACATGGGCAGCGGCGTGCACGTGACGACGACCGGCGCCGGCTTCGCCATCTTCTGGCAGCCGGAGAGCACGGCGGAGGGCGACTTCTCCATCAGCGCCACGTTCACGCAGATGGAACGCTCGGGGCATGCGAACGCCTACGGCATGTTCCTCGGCGGCTCGGACCTGCAGGGGCCGAACCAGCAGTACACGTACTTCATGCTTCGGCAGGGCGGCGAGTATCTGATCAAGAAGCGGATGGGCGAGGACCTGCCGACGCTGGTCGACTGGACCGCCCACGACGCGGTCAACGACCTGAACGACCAGGGATCGTCGACCAACACGCTCACGGTGGAGGCCACCGGCGACACGGTGCGCTTCCTCGTCAACGGCACCGAGGTCTCGTCGCAGGCGCGCTCGGACGTGGACACCGACGGGATCACGGGGCTGCGGGTCACGCATCTGCTCAACATGCACATCGACGATCTCGATCTCGGCAACTGACGGACGGCGGTTCGAAACACTCGAAGGAGGTCAGTCATGCGTTCGGTGGTGAAGTGGCAGGGAATTCCGTTCCTCGGTGTCGCCGCGGTGGTCGCGGCGGCAGGCGTCTTGGTGAGCGATGTCGCGGCGCAGAGCCGCCCGCTCAGCACCCGCGGGCACACGGCGACGCAGATCGGTGGGAGCTACAACGAAGAGGGCCGCTACGAGGGCGGCTCCTGGATCGACATCCACTACGGTCGTCCGATCCTGCGCGGCCGGCAGGGCATCTTCGGCGAGGGTGAGGAGTTCGGCCAGCGCATCTACGCCGGGGCCCCGCTGTGGAGGGTCGGCGCGGACCAGACGACCACCTTCACCACCGAGGCGGATCTGCTCATCGGCGGGCAGCGGCTGAACGCCGGCGAGTACACCATGTTCGCCGACCTCGCGGACCCGACGGCGTGGACGCTGATCTTCAGCACCTGGGGCGTCAAGCAGACCTTCACGGAAGACAACCCGAACGCCCTGTGGGGCGCCTACGGCTACGACGACAGCAAGGACGTCATGCGGACGACCATGTCGGTGGAGAACGTCGGCTACTCGATGGATCAGTTGCAGGTCGGCTTCGTCGACATGACCTTGCAGGGCGGCGCGATGTACTTCCTCTGGGACAACCAGTTGGCGACCGTTCCGGTCGAGCTGGCGAACTAGTGGTCCGCGCTGCGCAGCGGACGCTGGCGCGGAGCACGTCGACAAGGAGTCCGCGCGGCGGAAGCGGCGCAGGTGCCCACCACGACGTCTCGGCGACTCGTTGAACACCAGGCCGGGCGCCGGAGCTGAGGCTTCGGTCCCCGGTCTTCACCTTCCAGCCTTCCCGGCGGCCTCCCTCTCGATGACCATGGACCGTCCCCGGTGACGCCGGCACCTGCGCCCGAACCGTTCACGCACCGGGAGATCGTCATCATCCTCTCCGGCCTGATGGCCGGGTTGTTCCTCGCGGCGCTCGACCAGACGATCGTCGCCACGGCGCTGCCGACAATCGTCGGCGAGCTCGGGGGGCTCGACTATTACTCGTGGGTGGTGACCGCCTACCTGCTGTGCGCCACCGTCTGCACCCCGCTCTACGGCAAGCTCAGCGACATCTACGGCCGGCGCGTCACGTTCCAGGCCGCCATCCTGATCTTCCTGCTCGGGTCCGTGCTGGCGGGGCTCGCGCCGGGCATGCTCGCCCTGGTGCTGTCGCGCGGCGTGCAGGGCGTCGGGGCCGGCGGCGTGATGGGTCTGACGTTCGCCGTCATCGGGGACATCGTCTCGCCCCGGCAGCGGGGCCGCTACATCGGCTACCTGGCGGGCGTATGGATGTTCGCCAGCATCGTCGGTCCGCTGCTCGGCGGCTTCATCGTCGACCACGCCAGTTGGCGCTGGGTGTTCCTGATCAACCTCCCGGTCGGCGGCGCGGCGCTCGCGGTGATCTGGGTCGTGCTGCGGCTCCCGCCGGTCCACCGGCCGGCGCGGATCGACTTTCTCGGGGCGGCGCTGCTGATGGCCGGCGTCAGCCTGCTGCTGCTGGCCATCGTGCGGGTGCAGGAGGGCGGGGCCGGGGCCCTGGGGGCGGCGACCGGAGGGCTGACGGCGGCCGGGATGGCGTTGATCGCGGGGTTCATTCGCTGGGAGGCGCACGTCGAGCACCCGCTGCTGCCGCTGCGCCTGTTCGGCAACCGCATCTTCTCGATCGGGTCGGGGCTGGCGCTGCTCATCGGCTGCGCGCTGTTCGGCGCCGTCATCTTCCTGCCGCTGTTCCTGCAGGTCGTCGCCGGCCTGTCGGCCACCAACTCCGGCCTGCTGCTGCTCCGCTGACGGCGGGCGTCCTCGTCGGCTCGGTCGGGTCGGGGCGGCTGACGTCGCGCACCGGCCGCTACCGCATCTACCCGATCGCCGGCAGCGCCTGCGCCGTGGGCGGGATGTACCTCCTGAGCCGGATGCACGCCGGCACGCCGCATCTGGTGGTCTCGGCCTTCATGGCGCTGCTCGGCCTCGGCGTCGGCATGGTCATGCAGGTGTCGCTGCTCGCCGTGCAGAACGCGGTCGAGCACCGCGACCTCGGTGTCGCCACCGCATCCGCGCAGTTCTTCCGGTCGATGGGCGGCTCGTTCGGCGTGGCCGTCTTCGGGGCCATCATGAACGCGCGGCTGGCGTCCGAGCTGCCGGCGCGGCTCTCCCCGGAGGCGCTCGCGTCGGTCGGCGGACAGGTCTCCGAGCTGCTGAACAGCCCGGCCGCCATTCGGGCGCTTCCCGTGGAGACCGCGGCGGCGGTGACCGGATCGGTGGAAGTGGCCCTCCAGGCGGTGTTCCTGTCGGCGGTGCCCCTCCTGGTGCTCGGCTTCGCCCTCTCCTGGTTCCTCCAGGAGATTCCGTTGCGCGAGACGGTCGGGCCGCCGGTGGAGGGGATCGAGGAGGCGAGCGCATGAGGGTTCACCCGGCGTCTCCGAGTCCGCGATGCGGGTACGACGGTGCCTGGATCGATGCTGTCTCACGGCCACGGACCAGCGCCCGGCTTCTTGTCGGCTCGTATGCAGGTCCGAAGCGGTTGACCGCATGCATGCATGCATGCAACCGTGCTCGGGGAGCTCGATGCGAGGTGCGGCGCCACGCGGTCGACGGCGGTTGACGTCCTTGACAATCGCCGCGGGTCGTCGTACGGTGCGAGCTTACAGGCGAGTCAAGAATCGATCGGGTTTCTTTCGCCTCCGTCGCGTCGCGAAGCGGGTCGGAAAACATGGCTTCCGCGACTACGCCGGCCTGCATCTCTCCGTCCGTCCGCGTCGGAGCTTCGCTCACAGTCGTCCGTCACGGGCCTCGTTCGTTCGGCACGCTCTTGAAAACGGGAGGGTGGTGACCATGTCGTGGCTGTTCAAGGTAGCGACCGCAGCGGCGGTCGTGGTGGCGCTGGGCGCCCTCGCACCCCCCGCGAGCCATGCCCAGGCCGTGTCCGACGGGGCATCGGCGCGCGCCTTCGTCAATCAGTACTGCCTCGCCTGCCACAGCGACCGCGGCTTCGAGCGCGGCACGGTGCCGATATCGCTGCAGGGGCTCGACACGGACGATCTCGGCGCCCACGCCGATGAGTGGGAACGGGTGCTGCGGAAGGTGCGCAGCGGGATGATGCCGCCGCCGACGGCGCGGCGGCCGGACGAAGCCGCGATGAGCGCCCTGGTCACCTGGCTGGAGACCGAGCTCGACCGCACGGCGGCCGCGAATCCCCCGCTCGGGCGGCCGATGACGGTGCACCGCCTCAACCGCTCCGAGTACCGCAATGCCGTGCGCGATCTGATCGGGCTCGACGTGGACATCGAGGAGCTGCTGCCGCCCGACGACGCCGACGCGGAGGGTTTCGACAACAACGCCGAGGTCCTGACGGTCTCGACGACCCTGATGGAGCGCTACCTGACGGCGGCGCGGCGGATCAGCCAGCTCGCGGTCGGCGACCCGGCCCTGAGCTCGCGGTCCGTGTCCTACCCCGTGCCGCAGCTCGAGGTGCAGGACGATCGCACCAGCGAGGACCTGCCCTTCGGGTCGCGCGGCGGCGTGTCGGCGGAGCACTATTTCCCGCTCGACGGGGAGTACGAGTTCAAGGTCGATCTGCACCGCAACTTCTACAACTACATCCGCGGCCTCGGGAACGCGCGCCACCGGCTCGATCTGCGGATCGACAAGGCCCTGGCCAAGACGTTCCTGGTCGGCGGGTCGTTCGAGGGCGAGCGGTGCGCGTGGAGCTACTGCGGCTCCGGCAGCGGCGGCTTCCCGGAGTGGGGCGCGTACTCCGTCCACGAGGACGAGTACCTGCGGTTCCGGATGCCGGTGCAGGCCGGGACGCGGCTGGTCGGCGTGTCGTTCCTGCGGCGGCCGGCGCTGGACGAAGGCGTCCTGCAGCCGCGGCCGAGCCCGGCGACGTTCGGGTTCAGCACCAACGACCGGCAGGACGGGAATCCCGACGTGGCCAGGCTGACGGTTACCGGGCCGTTCAACGGCAACAAGCCGCTGGAGACCGCGAGCCGCCAGAAGATCTTCTCCTGCCGGCCGGACGACCCCGGCGACGAGGCGGCGTGCGCCGAGGAGATCCTCGGCGACCTGGCGCGGCGTGCGTACAGGCGTCCCGTAACGCCCCGCGACGTGACGGCGCTGCTGAGCTTCTACGAAGCGGGGCGTCGCGAGGGCGAGTTCGAGACAGGCATCCAGGCGGCGCTGGAGTTCCTGCTGACCGATCCGGAGTTCGTGTTCCGCACCGAGCGCGCGCCGGTGGACGCCGAGCCGGGGATCGCCTATCCGGTGGGCGACCTGGAGCTCGCCTCGCGGCTGTCGTTCTTCCTCTGGGGGAGCATCCCGGACGACGAGTTGCTCGACCTGGCCGTCGAGGGGAGGCTGTCGGAGCCGGACGTGCTGGAGCGGCAGGTGCGCCGGATGCTGGCCCAGCCCCGCGCGCGGAGCACGCTGGCCGAGAGCTTCGCCGGGCAGTGGCTCGGGCTCAACAGGCTGCGCAACGCGTTGCCGGACCCGACCGCGTTCCCGGAGTTCGACGAGAACCTGCGGGTCGCGATGCAGCGGGAGACGCAACTGTTCCTGGAGTCGCAATTGCGCGAGGATCGCCCGCTGGCGGAGCTGGTGACGGCCGACTATACCTTCGTGAACGAGCGCCTGGCCGAGCATTACGGGATCCCCGATATCCACGGGAACCACTTCCGGCGGGTGACGTGGGCCGACGACCGGCGCGCGGGCATCCTGGGCCAGGCGGGCATCCTGACGCTGACGTCGTACGCGAACCGCACGTCCCCGGTGTCGCGCGGCAAGTGGGTGCTCGAGAACCTGCTCGGGGCGCCGCCGGCAGAGCCGCCGGCCGACGTGCCGGACCTGGGGAGCCGCGAGGAGGGGGCGCCGCCGACGTCGGTGCGCGAGCTGATGGAGGTCCACCGGCGGAACCCGGCCTGCGCCACGTGCCACCGCAACATGGATCCGCTGGGGTTCTCGCTGGAGAACTTCGACGCGATCGGGCGCTGGCGCACCAACGAGGACACGGGGGTGCCGGGTGAGGTCGGACCGCCCATCGATCCGTCGGGCGTGGCGCCGGACGGCAGCGCCTTCCAGGGTGCGAGCGGCTTCCGGCACATCCTGGCGAGCCAGGGCGAGTTCATCGCGACGGCGACCGAGAGACTGCTGACCTTTGCCGTGGGGCGCCGGCTGGAAGCGGCCGACATGCCCGCGGTCCGGCGGATCCTGCGGGAGGCCGCGGCGGACGAGTCCCGCTGGTCGGCCCTGGTTCTTGCAATCGTGAAGAGCGCACCATTCCAGACGAGGAGGATAGGCTGATGATCGTGACCAAGACGGTGATCCCGCGTCGTACGGTGCTGCGTGGCGTTGGAGCGGCGCTGGCGTTGCCGCTTCTCGACGGAATGGTGCCGGCGTTGACGGCGCTGACGAAGACGGCGGCGGCCCCGGCCAGACGCCTGGGCATCGTCACCGTGCCGAACGGCTGTCCGGTGGAGTACTGGCAGCCGGAGGCGGCGGGGGCCGCGTTCGAGTGGACCCCGACCCTGAAGCCGCTCGCGCCGGTTCGCGAGCACGTGCTGGTGATGACGAACCTCGACAGCGTGGGGGCGGAGCGGGGCCGCGGCACCACCCACTCCCAGGCGGCGTCCGCGTTGCTGACCGGCGCGCGTCCGAAGCGCACGACCGGGGCGCAGCTCGAGCTGGGCATCTCGATGGACCAGGTCGCGGCCAATGCGCCGGGCATCGGGCGCGAGACGCAGCTTCCCTCGCTGGAGCTGTCGATAGAGGGCGGCGACACCGTCTACGGCGTGGCCACCTGCGACGGCGGCTTCAGTTGCGCCTACCTGAACAACTCGTGGGCCAACCGCACGACGCCGATGCCGCGCGAGACGAACCCGCGCATCGTCTTCGAGCGCCTGTTCGGGGACGTGGGGAACACGAGCGTCGACGCGCGCCTGGCGAGCGTGAAGCGGCAGCGGAGCATTCTCGACCGGGTGCTGGACAAGGCCGCCGACCTCAAGGTGGGTCTGGCGCCGTACGACGTGCAGAAGCTCGACGAGTACCTGGAGGCGGTCCGCGGCATCGAGCGGCGCATCCAGCTCGCCGAGCAGCAGGCCGACCGGCAGTTGCCGGAGGTGTCGTCCCCGGCCGGGATCCCGGTGGGCTACGAAGAGCACGTGAGGCTGATGTTCGACCTGATGGTGCTGGCCTATCAGACCGACATGACGCGCGTGATCACGATGATGATGGCCCGCGAGGAGAGCGGCGCGACGTACCCGCAGATCGGGGTCACCGAGCCGCACCACCCGCTCAGCCACCACCGGGACATCCCGGAGAAGATCGCGAAGCTCGGGAAGATCAACGCGTATCACATGCAACTGTTCAGCGACTTCCTGGTCAAGATGCAGTCCACGCCGGACGGCGACGGGTCGTTGCTGGACCACGCCATGATCATGTACGGCGGCGCGATCCGGAACTCGAACCGCCACACGACCGAGAATCTGCCGATCCTGGTCACCGGCGGCGGCTGCGGCGAGATCAAGGGCGGGCGCCACGTGGTCTGTCCCGAGCACACGCCGCTGACCGATCTGCAGTACACGATGCTGCGGAAGCTGGGCGTCCCCGCGGAGGAGTTCGGCGGGAGCATGGACCAGATCCACGAGCTCTCGGGGCTCACCTAGTCCGGGCGTCGTCTTGCGCTGGTCACCGGGGGCGCCGTCCGTATGGCGGCGCCCCTCGTTTAGCGGGCCCCTGTCGCAGGCCGGGGTTACGCGTCGGAAGATGCGGGACGGAGGGAGGTTCGCATGCGCCTGAGCAGCAAGTGGATGGCCGTGGCGGCGATTGCGTGGCTCGGGGTCGCGGTCGTTGCGGCGGGGAACGACGATCTCCGGCTGATCGAGGCGCTTCAGGGCCAGGACCACGAGGCCGTGCGCGCCTTGCTGGAGGGGAAGGTCGACGTCAACGCCGCCGAGGGGGACGGCGCGACGGCGCTGCACTGGGCGGTCGTGCGCGACGACGTCGAGGTGGTCGAGGCGCTGCTCGGCGCCGGCGCCGACGCGAACGCCGCCAACGACTACGGCGTGACGCCGCTCCTGCTGGCCTGCACCAACCGCAACGCGGGGCTGGTCGGCAAGCTTCTGGACGCGGGAGCCGATCCGAACGCGGCGACCGAGATGGGCGAGACGCCGCTCATGTCGTGCGCGAAGACCGGCACGGCGGATGCGCTGGAGGCGCTGCTCGACCACGGCGCCAAGGTGGACGCCAGGGAAGCGTCGCACGGACAGACGGCGCTGATGTGGGCGGCGACCCAGGAGAACCCGGACGCGGTACGGGTGCTGCTGGAGCACGGCGCCGACGTCGGCGCGCGCTCGGACACCCACCTGTTGCCGGTCAACCTGGGCAACGGCAACCCCTTCGAGGACTACGTGCTGCAACCGCAGCGTGGGTCCACGCCGCTGCTGTTCGCGGCCCGCAACGGCCGTAGCGAGAACGCCCGGCTTCTGCTCGACGCCGGGGCGGACGTGAACGTGAAAGCGCCCAACGGCGAGTCCGCGCTGGTGCTGGCCGGCTTCAGCGACCAGGGCAAGGTGGCGGCGCTTCTGCTGGAGCGCGGCGCCGATCCGATGGCGGCCGACGCCGGGTACACCGCCCTGCACACGGCCGTGTCGCGGGGCGATGCGGAGCTGGTGAAGGCATTGTGCGCGCACGGCGCGGATCCGAACGCCCGCCTGACGAACGGGAGCCTGCAGCAGCGCAACCTCAACTTCTACGGCCTTTCCGCGCAATTGGCGGGGGCGACGCCGTTCTGGCTGGCGTCCAAGTACGCCGAGGTCGAGATCATGCGCGCGCTGGCCGACTGCGGCGCCGATCCGCTGCTGATGCCGGACAACGGGATCACCCCGTTGATGGCCGCCGCGGGCGAAGGGTGGGCGACGAGAGCGAGCAATCGCCGCGGCCAGGGCATCGGCGTCGACGCGGCGCTGCTGCTGGTGCAGTCCGGCGAGCAGTCGACGTTGGAAGCCACGCGGCTGGCGCTCGAGCTGGGCGGCGACGTGCACGCGACCGATCCCGACGGCAACACGGCGCTGCACGCCGCGGTGGTGCTCGGGTACCCGGCGGTCGTCGATCTCCTGATCGAGCACGGGGCCAGGCTGGACGCCAAGAACAGCAACGATCGGTCCCCGCAGGACCTGATGTGCTTCGACGCGGACGGGAATCTGGTTCGCGGCCAGGGCCGCCGCGGATCGTGCTCGGGTTGAACCCGGACGATTCTCGGGCAAGACGCATGCTTCCCTTGCGCGTCACGGACGTGCGGACGTGGAGTTGCGGGCGGCGCCGGGGCGGGAGATGCGTTTTCTGGATCCGGCGGCCGGTCGCGGTCTGCGCAGTCATCACGAGGAAGACGAGGGCCGCCTGATCGCCGAAGAGCGCGCCGCGGCCGCCGAAGCACGAGTCGCCGAGTTGGAAGCGCTCCTCCGCAAACCGGCGTTGACCTTACTCCGTCCGGCGCCGCTTCCCTTCGTTGGCGCCGGCTTGCGCCGCGGTCGACCTCCAGCCTTCCGAAGGGCGCCGACGAACGGCGCAGACTCTGCATTTCCGTGTTGTGCAATCGGCGTGGCCGGTAAATAATGTGCGTTTACGGTCGGGTGCAGTGTCCCTGTCGCGTCGACGGACGAGGGTGCCGTTCATGACGAAGCGCCGAGGTTTCTTCTTGTCGTCCGCGGCCGTGCTCGTGGTGCTGGCGGCTACCGCGGGGCTTGCCGGCGCGGAGCAGGCGGAGTCCGCGAAAGCGACCGCCGCGCCGGAGCGGGCGCTGCTGGACCGTTACTGCGTCACCTGCCACAACGAGCGCCTGCAGACGGCGGGGCTGGAGCTCGACGGCGCGGATGTAACCGACGTTTCTGCCGATCCCGGCCTGTGGGAAAAGGTGATCCGGAAGCTGCGCGCCGGTGCGATGCCGCCGGCGCCGCGGCCGCGGCCCGACGAGGCGACCTACGCCCGGTTCATAGAGCGGCTCGAGACCGAGCTCGATGCGGCGTCGGCGGCCGATCCGAACCCGGGCCGCACGGAAGCGTTCCATCGATTGAACCGCGCCGAGTACCGCAACGTCATCCGCGACCTGCTGGCCCTCGACATCGATGTGGCGGAGCTGCTGCCGGCCGACGACGGCAGCTACGGCTTCGACAACATCGCGGGCGTTCTCGGCGTCTCGCCGACGCTGCTCGAACGCTACCTGTCCGCGGCGAAGCAGGTGAGCCGGCTGGCCGTCGGCAGTCCGGAGTTGCCGCCGACCGCGCTGACGTTCCGCCGCTCGGCCGACGACGCGCAGGACGCCCGCCTGGCGGGCCTGCCGTTCGGCACCCGCGGCGGGATGGCGATTCCCTACAACTTCCCGGTTGACGCCGAGTACCGGATCCGGGTTCGGCTCAGCCGCGACACCGCCGACAACCTGGCGCCGTTCACGGACCGGCACGAGCTCGACGTCAGCCTGGACGGCGAGCACCTGCGGACGTTCACGGTCGGCGAGCCGGCGCCGGAGGGGGCGGCACGAAACAGCCCCGAGTACCTCGAGTGGCGCACCCGGCAGCGGCGCGTCGACGAGAACTGGGTGCTGAGGGTGCCGGTGCCGGCCGGCCCGCGGACCTTGCGCGTGGCGTTCCGCAAGAAGACCGCGGCCTACGCCGAGACGCTGCGGCAGCCGTACCTGCGGCCGTACACGAATACCACCGGCGGCGACACGCGCTACCAGCCGTACCTGGAGAGCGTCGTCATCACCGGGCCGTACGAAGCGAGCGGGGCCCCGCCGACCGTCGAGACGCCGAGCCGCGCCCGCATCTTCACCTGCCGGCCGGAAGCGGGGGACGCGGCGGCTGGACGCGCGTGCGCCCGCGAGATTCTGTCGACGCTGGCCCGCCGAGCCTACCGGCGACCGGTCGTCGAGCGCGACCTCGACGTGCTGCTGTCGTTCTACGACGACGGGCTGCGCGACGGCGGCTTCGAGGCGGGCATCGAGCTGGCGCTGCGGCGCTTGCTGGCCGGACCCGAGTTCCTGTTCCGGGTAGTGCGCGACCCGGCGGACGCCGCTCCCGGCGCCAGCTACCGGCTCACCGACCTCGAGCTGGCGTCGCGGCTCTCGTTCTTCCTCTGGAGCAGCATCCCCGACGACGAGCTGCTCGACGCGGCGGTGGCCGGCCGGCTGCACGAGCCCGAGGTGCTGCGGGAGCAGGTCCGGCGCATGCTCGCCGACGAGCGCGCCGCCGCCCTCGTCGAGAACTTCGCCGGGCAGTGGCTCTACCTGCGCAACGTCCCCGCGCTGGCCCCGGACGAGAACCGTTTCCCCGACTTCGGCGAGGCGCTGCGGCGGGCGATGCAGCGCGAGACCGAGCTCTTCGTCGAGAGCGTGATGCGGGAGGACCGGAGCGTCCTCGACCTGCTGACCGCCGACTACACCTTCGTCAACGAGCGGCTGGCGCGCCACTACGACATCCCGAGCGTCTACGGCAGCCACTTCCGCCGCGTCACGCTGCCCGACGCCACGCGGCGCGGGCTGCTGGGGCACGGGAGCATCCTCGCCGCCACCGCCTATCCGACCCGGACGTCGCCGGTCCTGCGCGGCAAGTGGGTGTTGGAGAACCTGCTCGGCACGCCGCCGCCGCTGCCGCCCCCCGACGTGCCGTCGCTGGAGGAGACGACCGGCGAGGGCCGCGCGCTCTCCATGCGGGAGGCGATGGAGCAGCACCGCGCCAACCCGGTGTGCTCGAGCTGCCACCGGCTGATGGACCCGCCGGGCTTCGCGCTTGAGCAGTTCGACGCCGTCGGCAAGTACCGGACGGACAACGAGGCCGGCGCCCCGATCGACGCGTCCGGGATCCTGCCGGACGGCACGGTGTTCGAGGGTGCGGCGGGGCTGCGCGACGCGCTCCTGCGGCGGCCCGACCTGTTCGTTACCACGTTGACCGAGAAGCTGCTGACCTACGCCCTCGGCCGCGGCGTCGAGCATTACGACGCACCGGCCATTCGCGCCATCGTCCGCGACGCCGAACGGGACGACTCCCGGTTCTCGTCGATCATCCTGGGCATCGTCGAGAGCGTGCCCTTCCAGATGAGGAGATCCGCATCATGATCATCACGAAGATGGCGCTGCCGCGCCGCACGTTCCTCCGCGGGCTCGGCGCCACCGTGGCGCTGCCGCTGCTCGACGCGATGGTGCCGGCGCTGTCGGCGATCTCGAAGACGGCCGCCGCGCCGGTCAAGCGCCTCGGCTTCATCTACCTGCCCAACGGGGCGGTGCTGCAGACGTGGACGCCGAAGGGCGCGGGGAGCGACCTGAAGCTGTCGCCGACCCTCAGCCCGCTGTCGCCGTTCCACGATCAGACGCTGGTCTACACGCGCCTCGCCCACGGGCAGGCCGAGCCGCTCGGCGACGGCAACGGCGAGCACTCGCGGGCCAGCTCGGTCTGGCTGAACGGGGTGCACCCGAAGCACACCGAGGGGGCCGACGTAGAGGCCGGCGTCACCGTCGACCAGGTGGCCGCGGCCAGCATCGGCGCCGACACGCCGCTGCCGTCGCTGGAGCTGGCGATCGACCTCGACTTCCTGGTCGGCAACTGCGAGAACGGCTATAGCTGCGTCTACATGAACACGGTGGCATGGCGCACCGCGACGACGCCGCTGCCGATGGAGAACAACCCGCGCGTCGTCTTCGAGCGCCTCTTCGGCGACGGCGGCACGCGCGACGAGCGGTTGAACGAGCTGCGCAAGGACCGCAGCATCCTCGATTCGGTGACCGACGACCTCGCGTACCTGGAGCGCGATCTGGGGACCGCCGACCGCCGGCGGCTCGACCAGTATCTCGACGCCGTGCGTGCGGTGGAGCGGCGGATCCAGTTGTCGGAGGCGCAGGGAGCCAACGCGCTGCCGGACGATCTCGACCGGCCGGCCGGCATCCCCGATTCGTACGAGGACCACGTCAAGCTGATGTACGACCTGATCGCGCTCGCGTTCCAGGCCGACATCACCCGGGTCTTTACCTTCATGGTGGGCCGCGAGCTCGGCGGCCGGACCTACCCGCAGATCGGCGTGCCCGACCCGCACCACGGGATTTCGCATCACCGCAACGACCCGGAGAAGCTCGCCAAGCTCTCGAAGATCAACCTGCACCACGTGGAGCTGTTCACCTACCTGCTCGGACGGCTGCAGGACGCGCCGGACGGCGACAACACGCTGCTCGACAGCTCGATGGTGCTCTACGGCGCCGGTCTCGGCGACAGCAACGACCACCTGCACTACGACCTGCCGGTGCTGACCGTCGGCGGCAAGGCGGCCGGCATGCGCGGCGGCCGGCACCTGCAATACCCGAAGGACACGCCGATGACGAACCTGCTGGTCAGCATGCTGTACAAGGCAGGGGTGCCGGCGGAGAAGCTCGGCGACAGCACCGGGCGGCTGAAGGCGCTGACCGACGTGTAGTCCGAGGAGTCCGAAGACCCTTTCCATCCTGGCGTGTGGAGTGCTGACGGCGTTCGTTGTGGCATGGGGGGCCTACGTCGGTTTCAACTTTCCGCGTGGTGATGCGGCGGGCGCGCACGATGCGATGGGCTTCAGGCTTCCGGCCTGCGTCGATCGTGCGCGGCGCGCGCCACAGTCGAGGCGGTCATGAAGAGTGCAGCAGTACGTCGTGCTTTGCGCGGAGCGACTTGTTCGGCGGTTGCCGTGGTGTTCCTGACCGGTGCAGCGGCCGGGGCCGGGGCCGCGGCCGTCGATCTACCGCTCGTCGACGCGGTGCGGGCCGGCGACGTCGAACGCGCCCGCGCACTGATCGCGGACGGCGTCGATGTCGACTCGTCCGACGGCGACGGCACGATGGCGTTGCACTGGGCCGCGCTCAACGACGACGTCGAGACAGCCAGGGCGCTGATCGCGGCCGGCGCCCGGGTCGAGGCGGCGAATCGCTTCGACGCCACGCCGCTGGCGCTCGCCGCCGAGAACGGCAGCGCCGCATTCCTCTCGCTGCTGCTGGACGCGGGCGCGGATCCCGACGCGGCGACGCCGGAGGGCGAGACAGCCCTGATGACGGTGTCCCGCACCGGCCGCACGGATGCGGTAAAGCTTCTGCTCGCCCGCGGGGCGGACCCGAACCGGGCGGAAGGCTGGCGCGGCCAGACCGCGCTGATGTGGGCGTCGGCCGAGAACAACCTGGTCGCGGCGGAGGCGCTGCTCGCCGGCGGGGCCGACGTCCATGCGCGCTCCACCGGCGGCTTCAGCCCGCTGATGTTCGCGGTACGGGCCGGCTACCGGGACATGACGCGACTGCTCGTGGGGGCCGGCGCGAGCCCGGAGGAAACGTTGTTCGACGGCACCAGCGCGCTGGTGCTGGCCACCAAGAACGGCCACTACGAGCTCGGCGCGTACCTGCTGGACACCGGCGCCGACCCGAACGCCGACGACCAGGGCTGGACCGCGCTGCACGAGATCAAGTGGACGCGCCGGCCGAATCTGGGCTTCAACAACCCGCCGCCCATCGTCACCGGCTCGATGACCGATCTGGACTTCATCCGCAAGCTGGCCGAGCACGGCGCCGACCTGGACGCCCGGATGGCGAAGGAGCCGAACAACCGCTACCGCAACGTCCTCAACCGGATCGGCTCCACGCCGTTCCTGCTCGCCGCCAAGGCGGCCGACGTCGAGATGATGCGCCTGCTCGTCGAGCTCCGCGCCGACCCGCTGCTGCCCAACGAGGACGGCACCACACCGCTGATGGTGGCGGCCGGCGTCGGCATCTGGGCGGTGGGCGAGAGCCCCGGCACCAACGAGGAGGCGCTCGAAGCGGTCCGGTACGCGCTCGATCTCGGCGGCGACGTCACCACCGTTGACGACAACGGCGACACGGCGCTGCACGGCGCCATCATCCGCGGCTCGGAGCCGCTGGTCCGCTTCCTGCTCGACCAGGGCGCCGACATCGAGGCGACCAACGAGAAGGGCTGGACGCCGTACCGCATCGCCAAAGGCGTCTTCTACTCGAACACCGGCAAGCGCTGGGCCGAGATGGAGACGCTGCTGCTCGAACTCGGTGCCGACCCGTCCAGCGCCACCGGCGCGGACAACACCATCTCCGACTGGACCATCGACGACGCGGTCGTGCCGGACGTGCGCTGACACGGCCAGTCGGCGGGGCCGGGCGCACAGCGTCCGTTAGCTTGGCTCCTGGGGTGGTACCGGCGCGCGATCGACGAACGGCATCCCGGCGCAGTCGTGCGCATGGTCGTCTACGGCTCATGTGCGGCGGTGTTCTTCGATGGGAGATCGCTTCCAGCTTCGCCGGGGCGAGCTGCTGCCATGCGGACGATCGGTTCAGGCTCGGTCGATGTCCAGGAGGTCGGCGCCTGCCGACTGTCCGGCGGCGCGGAGAGCCCGATCCAGCGTGACGAGCGGGATCCGCATCCGCATGGCGAGCTCCAGGTACATCGCGTCGTAGGCGGAGATTCCGTGTGCTCTCGCCATGTCGAGTGCCTTGCCCCACGTGCGAGTCGTGGATATCGGGTCGATGTCGATGGGCAGCGCGTCGAGATGCGCGAGGATGCCGGGCCACTCATCCTGCGCGACCCGCCCGCGCCGGGTCGCGACGAGCAGTACGTTCGCCGTCTCGATCGGCCACAGCGCCGGAACGAATGCACGCGTCTCCAGCAGCGCGTCCCGCAACCGGTCCGTTGCGGCGGTCGCCTCGTCGGGGAAGACCCACGCCATGGTGACCGAGCAGTCGAGCACGAACGCCATCAGTAACGCCGCCCTTCCTCGATCATCTGCCGCACCGACAGCCCTCCCAGGCTGTGAGTCCGCTGAAACGCCTTCAGGCCGTCGATGGCCGCACGGATTCTGGCCGTGTCCCGCTGCCGGAACGGGATCAACTCGGCGACGGGATGGTTGTGTCTGGTGATCACGAACCGTTCGCCCTGCTGCACGCGCTTGAGCAGCTTCGGTAGATGCGTCTTCGCTTCGAACGCGCCGATCTCGGACATGGGCGACTCCTCCACGAACGACTGGCTGAACAGACCGTACGCAGACTAGTCTATAGCATGTCGGATGAGCCGGACCGCGGGCTGTCGACCGCCGCGCGGTTGCCACTCAGTCGTGCCGGTGCTTCGTCGTGATTGCCTCGAAGCCCGATACCAGAGCGGCATGCCGGTGGCGACATGGGCAAAGGGCGAACAGCTTGGTCATGCGGAGGTGATGGCGCAGGTCGTCGCGGCGGCTGGCGGCGTCAGGCCAATCGGGATGCTGCAGCAGCGCCTGCCGTCGCAACTCGTCGGCAATCCGCAGCGCTTCGCGAGGACCGAGCCGCCGGACCCGCTCGGCCCAGTAGGCATCCTTGGCGTCGCGTGCCCCTTGCCAGTCGCGCGCCATGAAAGCATGGATGCCGCGCGTGATCATGTCCCGGGTGGGCATTGTCGCCGGAATTGCTCCTGCCCCGGTTCCCCGGGGCAGGAGCATCCATCTCTAACGAGGAACCAGTCGCTCTACGGCATGCGGCAGGCGAAGTTCTCCGCCTCGTCCGTGCTGCCGCTGCCGGTGTAGACCGCCTGCGCGGGATACGGGCAGAGCGGCCGGGTCCGATCCACCTCGCCGTCCCGCACCCGGGCCGCGGTGATCTGGTCGGGCGCCTCGCCCTCCTCGACCCAGCGCTCGAGCGCGGTCAGCATGTCGAAGCGGCTCGGGCCCGCGCCGCCGCCGCAGTGGCCCATGCCCGGCGCCATGAAGAGGCGGAAGGAGTCGTGGACCTCCTCGCGGCTGCCGACCGCATCGATGACGCGGTTGTAGTACTGCGTCACGTTGGCGGGCGAGATCTGCGGGTCGCTCCAGCCGTGGTACGAGAGCAGCTTGCCGCCGCTCTCGAAGAACGGCTTCAGGTTCGGGTCGAGCGCGTTGAGGGTGTCGTTGTCGCGGTCCTCGGCGAGCACGATGTCGGTCTCGAAGTTGAACTGGTCGACGGTCCACTCCGGATCGGCGAAGGTCAGGTAGCGGAACTGTTCCACCCCGGTCGACCGCGCCGAGTTGGTCCAGCCGAAGTCGGTCCAGCCGAGCTCGCTGCCGGGAAGCAGGCCGGTGATCGGCCGCCCGGTCCTGGGGTTCTCGGGTGACGAGTAGAGCATGCGAACGGTGCTGACCTGGGCCGCGGAGAGGCACGACTCGTCGCCGGCGTTCTCGCAGAGCAGCGTGCCCGGATCGAAGCCGCAGCTCTCGGGATCGCCTACCACGCCGTCCTCGACTCCGTCGGTGGCGTCGCAGGCGGCGAGCACCGCGTCGTGCACGAGCTGCCGGTCGGCGGCCAGGAGCCGCATCGACTCGTCGGCCTCCAGCGGCTTCGCCACGCGCAGGGAGCCTCCCGCGCGGCCGGTCCAGTCGAGGCCCGGCGCGCCGGCGATGATGCCGTCGAAAACGTCCGGGAAGCGCTGGGCCGCCTTCATCGCCTGCCGGCCGCCGGCCGAGCAGCCGTTCCAGTAGGAGTAGCGCGGCGCCTCGCTGTAGTGCGCCTCGATGGCGGCCTTGGCGACGACGGTCATCTCGTGGATCGAGCGGTAGCCGAAGTCGATGACCTTCTCGGGGTGGCCGAGGCCGAAGCTGGCGGTGTTGCCGACGTGGCCGGTGTCGGTGGAGCTGCTGGCGTAGCCGAGCGAGACGGCCGCGGCCATGTTCCCGTGGCGGATCGAGCCGGTGAACGCGCCGTTGCCCACCGCCTGGTACTTCCCGTTCCAGCCCTCGGCCGGCAGCCAGACCTCGACCTTGATGTCGGAGTCGTCGGACGGCGTCAGCGTGGCCGAGACGCGGCAGAAGGCCGGGAGATCGGCATAGACGCGCATTTGCGCGGCGGACGGGGGACGCCCGCCGCCCGGCGGGGTGAACCCGCCCGCGGCGACCAGCTCCGCGCCGGTGATGGTGGTGTTGGGCAGGGAGAGCGCCATCACGCGGTCGCACGCGGCGGCCTGAGCGGCCTGCGCCGCGACGACCTCCTGGCTGGTCCCCGGCGTAAAGAAAACGATGCCGATGACGGCGATGCCGACGCTGGCGGTAGCGGCAATCACGCGCTTCATGTTCTGCCTTCCTTTCCTCTTCTCATCGTCCGGCCCGACGTACGGCCGACCGGATCACTGACTCGCCGAGCACACGACTAGAACATCGCAATCGGGTTCGCGGGGCTCCCGGTGCCGCGCGCGACGTTGAGCGGCAGCCCCATGAACATGAACTCGTATCGGCCCTCCTCGGCGCAGGCGCCGGCGAGCGGCTCGAGCAGCGCGTTGTCGAGCAGGGCGACGCCGAAGTTGAACAGCACGCCGTGCATGGGGAACGCCAGGTTGTAGGGGTCGGGACGCGCGTCCATCATGTCCCAACCCAGGAGCGAGATGTCGTGGTCGCGAACGAACTTCGCGCAGGTGGCGCTGAGCCCGGGGCGGTCGCCGCCGCCGTACTCGCCGCCCGCGCGGACGTAGGGATCCTTGCCGCTGTAGACCAGCAGCGCGTCGCCGGGCTCGACGGTCACGCCCTGGGCTTCCGCTATTTCTTCCAGCTCCCAGCCGTGCACCGGCCGGTCGGGCGTCACGTGCGGCTCGCCGCGGTGGCGCGGCACGTCCAGGAGGACGCCCTTGGTGACGATGCCGTCGCTCCAGGCGTCGATGGCGCCCCAGGCGGCTCCCTGCGTGGTCACGCCGGTGTCCGGGTCGCGGCCCCCCCACATCCCGTCGACGTCCCACATGTGGCACAGGGCGTCGATGTGCGTGACGGTCTGGCCGTGGTAGATGAAGCCGACGTAGTCGACGCAGGCGCCGGCGCCGTTGGGGCGCGGGCTCTTGCGGATGAAGTGCTGCTCCGGCTCGAACACCCGGCTCATCGAGACCCTGCGGCCGTTGCGGACCAGGCGGGCCGCCGCTGCGCTCTTCTCCGGCGTGACGAGGTTGACGGCGCCCTTCTGGTCGTCCTCGCCCCAGCGGCCCCAGTTGCGGAGGTCGGTGTACCACGACTCCACCTCGGCCTGGGACGGCATGCGGGGGTCCGTTTGACCGCCGGCCGCCGTCCCGGCCGCCGGCGTACCGGCCGCGGCCGACTGCCGGGCGTGGCGTTCGAGGAGCTCCGAGGGCGAGAACGCGTCGCGCGGCACCGCGTTGCCGGGGTGCGCACCGCTCGCGGTGGATCCGCGCGCGGCCCCCGCGGTTCCCGCACCGGCCGCCGCCGCGCCGATCGTCGTCAGAAACCGTCGTCGTGAAGAGGCCATGCTCTTGCCGTCCTTTCTTGCGCCGCTCCGTGCGCTCGCTCTGTGCGTCGCCACCAGTCCGCGACAGGCTCCAGCGTCGTCCGGGCCGGCGCTGTTTGCCGCGGTGCGGACTCCCGGGAAACCGGAGACCGTCAATGCTACCGCAGCCGCATGCCGATTGACACGCCGCGTTTCGTTCGTTCAAACTAGGCTGCTTCTCACCGATTGCGGGGTGCCTGTCTCCCGGCGGCCAGCGTCGCCGGACCCCGCCCGAGGCCACAGATGCCGAGAGTTCCGCTTTTCGCGCTCGCTTTGCTGGTCGTCGGCGTTGTCGCCACGGTTGCCGCCGCCCCCGCGGCCGGACAGCCGGCGGCCGGTGCCGGGGTCGATGGACAGGCGCTCATCGACCGCTACTGCGTCACCTGCCACAACGACCGTCTCGAGACCGGGGGCTTCTCGTTCGAGCCGCTCGACGTCGCGGCAGTGGCGGCCCATCCCGAGGCGTGGGAGAAGGTGGTGCGCAAGCTGCGCGCCGGGGCCATGCCGCCCCGTCCGCGTCCCCGCCCCGACCAGGAGACCTACGACGACTTCCGTGCTTGGCTCGAAGGGGAGCTCGACGCCGCCGCGGCCGATGTGAATCCCGGCCGTACCGAGACATTCCACCGTCTGAGCCGCACCGAGTACCGCAACGCGGTCCGCGATCTGCTCGCACTGGACGTCAGCGTCGACGACCTGCTCCCGGCGGACGATACGAGCTACGGATTCGACAACATCGCCGGGGTGCTCGGCGTGTCGCCGACCCTGATGGAGCGGTATCTGTCGGCCGCGCGCAAGATCAGCCGTCTCGCGGTCGCCTCGCCCGTCCCGTCGCCGACCGCGGAGACGTTCCGGATCGCCTCCGATCTCGGGCAGGACAGCAGGATGGAGCGGCTGCCTTTCGGCACCCGCGGCGGCACGGTCGTCGACTACATCTTCCCCGAGGACGCGGAGTACGTCTTCGAAATCCTGCCCGACGGTCCGTTGCGCATCGAGCCGCACGACCTGGAGGTCACCATCGACGGCGAGCGGATCGCACTGCTGACCGTCGGCAAGGCGCCCGACCCGAACGATCCGCGCGGGCTCTACACGCCGCAGATCGAGACCCTCGAAGTGCGGACCCCGGTCACCGCGGGTCCCCACGAGGTGGGCGTTGCCTTCCTGCGCAAGACCTCGGCCGAGCCGGAGGGGATCCGCAAGCTCTACCTGCGGCCGTTCACCGGTGAGGGTTCGGGAGGCGATTCGCGCTACCAGCCCTACGTCGAGAGTCTGACCATTGCCGGTCCGTACGAGTCGAGCGGCGCCCGGCCGGTCGAAGGGACGCCGAGCCGGGAACGCATCTTCCTCTGCCGTCCGGGGTCCGGCGCGACCGCTGACGAAGAGACCGCGTGCGCGGGCGAGATCCTTTCGACCATCGCCCGGCGGGCCTACCGCCGGCCGGTGACCGGCGACGACGTCGAGCGGCTTCTGACCTTCTACGACCGGGGCCGCTCCGGGGGCAGCTTCGACACCGGTATCGAGATGGCGCTCCGCCGGCTGCTCGTCAGTCCGGAGTTCCTGTTCCGCGTCGAGCGCGATCCGGCAGGGGTCGAGGCCGGGGAGAGCTACCGGGTCAGCGATCTGGAGCTGGCTTCCCGCCTGTCGTTCTTCCTCTGGAGCAGCATTCCGGATGCCGAGTTGCTCGACGTGGCCGAGCGCCGGGAGCTGAGCGTCCCGGAGGTCTTCGAGGCGCAGGTCGAGCGCATGCTCGCCGACCCGCGGTCGGAGGCCCTGGTCGGCAACTTCGCCGGCCAGTGGCTCACGCTGCGCAACGCCGCGGCGGTGCAGCCGGACGAGGACGAGTTCCCCGACTTCGGCGAGGGGCTCCGGCAGGCCTTCCGGCAGGAGACGGAACTGCTGTTCGGCAGCGTGCTGCGCGAGGACCGCAGCACCCTCGACCTGCTGGATGCCGACTACACGTTCGTCAACGAGCGGCTGGCGCAGCACTACGGCATCCCCAACGTGCGCGGCAGCCACTTCCGCCGCGTGGCGCTGGACGATGAAGCGCGCGGCGGCCTGCTCGGCCACGGCAGCATCCTGACCGTGACGTCGTACGCCAATCGGACGTCGCCGGTGAACCGCGGCAAGTGGGTCCTGGAGAACATCCTCGGGACGCCCCCGCCGCCCCCGCCGCCGGACGTGCCGGACCTGGAGACGGCCGCGGGCGGGGATGCGCTGTCGATGCGCGAGGCGATGGAGCAGCATCGCGCCAACCCGGTCTGCGCGAGTTGCCACCGCCTGATGGACCCGCTTGGCCTTTCGCTGGAGAACTTCGATGCGATCGGCCGCTGGCGCGACCGGAGCGAGACCCGCGGAAGCATCGATGCGACCGGCGAGCTGCCCGACGGGACGCCGTTCGACGGGCCGGGCGGCCTGAAGGCGGCCCTGCTCCGCCACCCGGATCGGTTCGTCACCACCGTGACCGAAAAGCTGCTGACCTACGCGCTCGGCCGGGGCATCGAGTACTACGATGCACCGGCGGTGCGCGCCATCGTCCGCGACGCGGCCGGCGACGGGTACCGGCTGTCGTCGCTCGTCAAGGGCGTCGTCCGGAGCGCACCGTTTCAGATGAGGAGATCGCCGTCATGATCATCACCAGAACGTCACTGCCCCGGCGGACCTTCCTGCGCGGGATGGGCGCCACGCTGGCGTTGCCGCTGCTCGATGCGATGGTTCCGGCGGCGACCGCGCTGGCGAAGACCGCCGCCAAGCCCTCGCCCCGGCTCGGCTTCATCTACATTCCGAACGGCGCGAACATGGCGCAGTGGACCCCGGCGGGCGACGGCGGGCCGCTGGAGTTGTCGCGCAGCCTGAAGCCGCTGGAGAAGGTGCGCAGCCACGTGGTGATCCCGACCGGACTGGATCACAGGCAGGCCGAGGCGTGGGGCGACGGCAACGGCGAGCACTCGCGGGCGAGCGCCGTCTGGCTGAATGGCGTGCACCCGAAGCGGACCGAGGGGGCCGACGTGCAGGCCGGCACCACCGCCGACCAGATTGCCGCCGCCGCGCTCGGCCAGGATACGCCGCTGCCCTCGCTGGAGCTGGCCCTGGAGAACAGCTTCGTCGTCGGCAACTGCGACAACGGCTATAGCTGCGTCTACACCAACACGTTCGCCTGGCGCACCCCGACGACGCCGTTGCCGATGGAGCACAACCCGCGTGTCGTTTTCGAGCGGCTGTTCGGCGAGGGAGGCACCGAGGAGCAGCGGGTCGCCCGGCTGCAGGACGATCGCAGCATCCTCGATGCGGTGCGCGAGGACATGGCGCGCCTGGACCGGACTCTCGGCGCCTCGGACCGCTCGCGCGTGAAGCAGTACCTGGACGCGGTCCGCGAGATCGAGCGGCGCATCCGGCGCTCGGAAGCACAGTCCGACGCGGCGCTCCCGGAGGTGCTGGAGCGGCCGGTCGGTATCCCCGAGTCGTTCGACGAGCACGCGAAGCTGATGTTCGACCTGCAGGCGCTCGCCTTCCAGGCCGACATCACCCGCGTCTTCACCTTCCTCGTCGGCCGCGAGCAGACCGCGCAGAGCTTCCCGGAGATCGGTGTTCCCGACCCGCACCACGCCATGTCGCACCACCAGTTGGACGCGGAGCGGCTCGAGAAGTACGCCATGATCAACACCTACGAGGTGAGCCTGCTCGCGGGCTTCCTCGAGAAGCTGCAGGCGACGCCGGACGGGGACGGGACGCTGCTCGACCAGTCGATGATCCTCTACGGCGGCGGCATCAGCGACGGCGACCAGCATTCACATCTGGATCTGCCGCTGATCCTGGCCGGCGGCGGCGCCGGCTCGCTGCAGGGCGGGCGCCACCTGAAGTACGAGGGCGAGACGCCGATGACGAACCTGCTCGTCAGCATGCTCGACAAGGCGGGCGTCCCCGTCGACGAGCTGGGCGACAGCACCGGGCGGCTGCCGATGGAGACGCTGAGCGGCGTCTAGGAGCTTGCGCCGCAGATCTGCGCCGCAGAGGATGGTGCCGACGCAGATGACGCCGGGCTGGCGTGGGTCGAGGCGGTACGAGGGACCAGGCGAGATGAAGAGCATGTGGCGCATCATGGCTGGCGTGTCGGCGGTCCTGCTCGCCAGTGTCGCGGCAGCCGGTGCTGCCGACGCACCGCTGGTCGACGCGGTGAAGGCGGGAGATGCCGCCGCGGTGCGGACGCTGCTGGCGGACGGCGTCAGCGCGAGGACCGCCGAGGTGGACGGGACCACGGCCCTGCACTGGGCGGCGCACCACGACCGCCTGGAGCTCGCGGGCCTGCTGCTGGACGTCGGCGCCGCGGTCGACGCGGCCAACCGCTACGGCGTCACTCCGCTCGCGCTCGCCTCGGTCAACGGCAGCACGCCGATGATCGCGCGGCTGCTCGAAGCCGGGGCCGACCCCAACCTGCCGAATCCGGAGGGCGAGACGCCGCTGATGACGGCGGCCCGCACCGGCAACGCCGGGTCCATCGAGACGCTGCTCACGCACGGCGCCGAGGTGGACGCGGTGGAGGGTTGGCGCGGACAGACGGCGCTGATGTGGGCGACCGCGCAGAACCAGGTGACCGCGGCGGAGGCGCTGCTCGCGGCCGGTGCCGACCCGAACGCCCGCTCCGGGCGGGGTTTCACGCCGCTGCTGTTCGCGGCGCGCGAGGGGCACGCCGACGTGCTCGAAGCGCTCGTCCGCGCCGGTGCCGACGTCGACGACGTGCTGCCGTCGAACGGCATGAGCGCGCTCGTCCTGGCCGTCTACAACGCGCAGTACGACTTCGCGAAGGCGCTGCTGGATCTGGGGGCCGCCCCCGACGCGGCCGGCAACGGCTGGACGGCGCTGCACCAGGCGGTCTGGACGAATCGGCCCAACCTCGGCCGGAACCCCCCGTTCCCCGTACCGCTCGGCGAGCTCGACGCGTTCGATCTGGTGCGCGCCCTGGCCGCGGCCGGCGCCGACCTCGACGCCCGCCAGACCGGAGAGCCGCGCGACGGCAACCGCAACATGCTCAATCGCATAGGGTCGACGCCGTTCCTGCAGGCGGCCAAGGTGGCCAACGCGGAGATGATGCAGCTCCTGGTGGACCTCGGGGCCGATCCTTCGATCACTACCGAGGAGGGGGTGACGCCGCTGATGGCGGCGGCCGGCGTAGGCATCTGGAAGATCGGCGAGAACCCCGGGACCAACGACGAGGCGCTGCAGGCGGTCGAGCTCGCGTGGGAGCTGGGCAACGACGTCAATGCGGCCGATACCAATGGCGACACGGCGCTCCACGGGGCGATTCACCGCGGCGCCGGCAACATCGTCCGGTTCCTGGTGGAGAAGGGCGCCGACATCGACGCCGTGAACGGGAAGGGCTGGTCGGCGCTGTCGGTGGCCCAGGGCGTGTTCTATCCGAACACGTTCAACCGGCATCCGGAGCTGGTGGCGCTGCTGCTCGACCTCGGGGCGGACCCCGACGCCGGCTCGCGCCGGCCGGAGGACCTGTCCCCGGCGGAGCGCCTGGCGCTGGCGCAGCAGCAGGATCAGTGACGCGGCGCCGGGCTCGGCCCGGCGGCGGCGGGCGACGAACACAGGTGAGTGACCGAGCGACGTATGTGGAATGACCGAGCGACGTATCGTCGATACGTACATGGATGACGAGGATCCAGGAGGAGACAACATGAGCGCGCGGACAAGAACGTCATGGCGCATGGCGCGTCTCGCCGTCGTGAGCGCGGCTATCGGCGCCGTAATCGCGGCCGTCGGGGCGGTGTCGAACGCCCAGGAGATGGCCGAGGGCTACATCAGCGGCGTGGTCGAGAGCGCCCACGGCGCCGAAGCGGGCGTCTGGGTCATCGCCGAGACCGAGGAGCTGGAGACGAAGTTCGCCAAGATCGTTGTCACCGACAGCGAAGGCCGCTTCGTGCTGCCGCAGATGCCGGACGCGACCTACGACGTGTGGGTCCGCGGCTACGGCCTGGTGGACTCCGAGAAGGTGCGGCTCGCGCCGACGCGCGAGGAGGTCAGCCTGACCGCCGTCATCGCGCCGGACGAGCAGGCCGCGGCGGAGTACTACCCCGGCAACTACTGGTACTCGCTGATCGAGCCGCCGGCCGCGAGCGAGTTCCCCGGCACCGGCCCCGACGGCAACGGCATCTCGCCGAACCTGCAGAGCCAGGCCGCCTGGGTCGACATCATGAAGCAGGGCTGCCAGCTCTGCCACCAGCTCGGCAACACGGCGACGCGCGTCGTGCAGAACCGCGACGACTTCGACTCGACCGTGGCGGCCTGGGATCACCGGGTCCAGACCGGGCAGCGCGGCAACCAGATGAGCGCCGCGATGAGCCGTTTCGGCCGGGAGCGCGCCCTGGAGATGTTCGCCGACTGGACGGACCGCATCGCCAACGGCGAGACGCCGCCGCGCCCGGCGCGCCCGTCCGGCGTCGAGCGAAACGTGGTGGTGACGCTGTGGGACTGGGGCGTGGACAGCTCGTTCATCCACGACGAGATCACCACCGACAAGCGGAACCCGAGCGTCAACGGCGGCGGGCCGGTCTACGGCGTGTCGGCGGGCCACGGCACGCTGACGGTGGTCGACCCGGTCGCCAACACCGCCGTCGAGTTGAAGATTCCGGTGCGGCCGGAGGATCCCGACTCGGTGCCCTCGCGCTTCCCGCAGATGCAGCTCCAGCCGTCCTACTACTGGGGCGACCAGTTGCTGTGGGGCCGCGGCGGTCCCGACGGGCGTGAGAACTCGTCCGATCCGCACAACCCGATGATGGACCAGGACGGCCGTGTCTGGATGACGTCCACGATTCGCGCCCGTCCGAACCCCGACTGGTGCCGGGAAGGCTCGGACAACAAGTTCGCGCAGTACCTGCCTCTGTCGGCGAGCGGACGGCAGGCGTCCTACTACGACCCGGAGAGCGAAGAGTTCGTCCTGATCGACACCTGTTTCGGGACGCACCACCTCCAGTTCGGCGAGGACAAGAACGACACCCTCTGGTTCAGCGGCGACAGCCAATCGATCGGCTGGATCGACACGAAGGCCTACGACCTCAGCGGCGACGAGATCGCGTCGCAGGGCTGGTGCCCGACCGTCATCGACACCAACGGCGACGGCGTGATCACCAAGCCGTGGAACGAGCCGAACCGCGGCGGCGAGGTCGAGATCGACCCGGCGCTCGACACCCGCACCGTCGGGTTCGGGTATGGCATCATCGCCAGCTCGATCGACGATTCGGTCTGGATCAGCCGCACGGGTCCGTTCCCGGGCCGGCTGGTGCGTCTCGACCGCGGGGACAACCCGCCCGAGACCTGCATCGCGGAGGTCTACGAGCCGCCGTCCATCGAGAACCCGAACGTCGACGCGTCGCAGACCGGCTTCGCGCCGCGCGGCATCGACATCGACCGCGACGGCGTCGTCTGGACGGCCCTCTCCGGCAGCAGCCAGATGGCCAGCTTCGACCGCTCGAAGTGCGCCGTCACGGGCGGTCCGGATGCGACTGGCCAGCACTGCCCCGAGGGTTGGACGCTGTACAACGTCCCCGGCCCGCAGATGAAGGGCGTGGAGACGCCGGGCAGCGCCGACTTCCACTACTACAGTTGGGTCGACCAGTACAACACCCTCGGGCTGGGCGAGAACATCCCGATCGCCAACGGCTCCGGCTCGGATTCGCTGCTGGCCCTCGATCCGGAGACCGGTGAGTGGACCACGCTGCGGGTGCCGTACCCGATGGCGTTCTACTCGCGGGGGCTCGACGGCCGGATCGACGATCCGACGACCGGGTGGAAGGGCCGCGGCCTGTGGGCCAACTACGGCTCGAACTACGTCTGGCACACCGAGGGCGGCAAGGGCACCAAGAGCAAGATGGTGCACTTCCAGCTCCGGCCCGACCCGCTCGCGAAGTAGGTCGGACGTAATCGCAGCTTCGGTTCGAAGGGGGCAGGCCGTTGGCGCCTGTCCCCTTCGTTTTTGTCTCCGGCGTTCGACATTTCGCCTCTCACTGCGAGGAGCACCCGGGCAGGGGGCGGATTGCCGTGTCGCCATGGGGAGACGGGCTCGGGACGTTCGAGAAGACCATCGGCGACCTGTCGGCAGCCATCCGGAAAGGAGCGAACGGCATGAGTCAGAACACGGCGATCCTGCTCGGCGCCACAGCGATCGCGGTCACCGTCGTGGGCGGATCCTGCGCGACGAACGCCAGCATCGCAGACCTGAGAAACGTCATGACGATGCGGATGGACGGCTTCGAGGAGCGCCTGTCGACCCTCGAAGGCGAGTTCGCCGAGCGCCTGTCGGCCCTCGAAGGCGAGTTGAGCACTCAGGGGGCGTCCCTGGCGACCCTCGCCGATGCGGTGCCGCCGCCCCCGCCACCTCCGTACCACGTCTTCGTCACGAACGAGTACTCCGGCGACCTGACGGTCATCGCCGGCGGTACGAACGAAGTCGTCGCCACCGTTCCGCTCGGCAAGCGGCCGCGCGGCATCAAGGTATCGCCGGACCGCACCCAGTTGTTCGTGGCGTTGAGCGGGTCGCCGCCCGCGCCGCCCGGCATCGACGAGAGCACCCTGCCGCCGCCCGACCGCTCGGCGGACGGCATCGGCGTGGTCGACATCGCGGCCGGCGAGGTGGTGAACGTCATCAACGCCGGCACCGACCCCGAGCAGCTCGCGCTCAGCACGGACGGCACGCGGCTCTACGTCGCCAACGAGGACGCCGGCGAGGCGAGCGTGGTCGACATCGCCAGCGGCGAGATCCTGGCCCGGCTCCCGGTCGGCGGCGAGCCCGAGGGCGTCCGGATCAGTCCCGACGGCAGCGTGGTCTACGTCACCTCGGAGGAGGACAACCAGGTCTCGGTCATCGATACCGCTACCAACGAGGTCGTCGCGGTGTTCGAGGTCGGCGCCCGCCCGCGCGCGACGGGGTTCTCGCCGGACGGGAGCCGTGCCTACGTGACTGCGGAGAACAGCGGCACGGTCCATGTCGTCGACACGTCGACCCACGAAGTTCTCGAGACCATCCAGCTCACCGGCGAGCTGATGCGGCCGATGGGCGTCGTCACGTCGCCCGACGGGTCGCGCGTGTACGTGACGAACGGGCGCGGGCGCGACGTGGTGGTCATTGACGCGGCCACCAACGAGGCGGTGGCGGAGGTCGAGGTGGGCGACCGGCCCTGGGGCATCGGCGTTACCCCCGACGGTCGCTACCTCTACACCGCGAACGGCCCGTCGCACGACGTCAGCGTCGTGGATACCGAGACGCTGGAGGTGGTCGCGAGGATACCGGCCGGCGAGCGCCCATGGGGCATCGCCATCGTGCCCGCGGAGTGACGGACGATCTTGACGTTCGTCTGGACGACAGTCTAGAGTAGGGAGACATTTACTCCCCGTCGGACTTGCCGAATCCGACCTGCGTTTTGCGGGAATCGGAGATGGCCCCGACGGGGTTATTTTTTGCCCTGCCCGTGGCGCCAGAATCTCCCACGAAGCGTGTCGTCTCGTTCTTCGACGGCCAGAACCTTTTCTGGCATGCCAAGGCCGCGTTCGGGTACCAGCATCCGAACTACGATCCGAACCTGCTCAGTGTGGCGGTGTGTCGTGAGAATGGTTGGCGGTGTCACGGCGTACGGTTCTACACTGGCACCCCGTCGGCGGACAAGAACCCACGGTGGCACGGGTACCGGGAGCGCCGCCTCTCGAGCATGCGCCGGGCGGGTATGCACGTCCACATCTCGACCCATTCGGTACCGCACGAGGGAAGTCCGTTTGGCTGACGGCACACGCCACGAAATCGACGCGACGCATAGAGAAGGGAATCGACCTTCGGCTCGGGCTGGACGTTGTTCGCCTTGCTCGGCAGGGAAGGTCGACATGAACATAAGGAATGAGCGTGCTCTCCCTCTGACCGTCCCGACCCGGTTCGCTGCTAGACTGCAGCGGGGCTGATGACGTAGGAGGGGCTGATGACGTAGGAAGGGCCATGAGCGAAGCGGATCTCACCATCAAGCTCGGCGTCGAGGAGGAGTTCTTCCTCGTCGACCCCGAGACGCGCGACCTGGAGTCCGATCCGGCCCCGGGCATCTTCGAGGCGTGCGAGCGTGGCAGCGGGCCGCACACGATCGCGCACGAGGTGCTGCGGACGCAGATCGAGTCCAGCACGAAGGTCTGCGGCTCGGTGGCCGAAGCACGCGAGGCGGTCCGGGAGACCCGCCGGCTGGTCGTCGAGTCGGCCGGGCAGCACGGGGTGGCGGTGATGGCGGCGTCGAGCCACCCGTTCGCGGAGTGGCGGTCGCAACTGATCACGCCGAAGGAGCGTTACGAGCGATTCGCGGTCACGTTCCAGGACAGCGTGCGGCAGCTTCTGGTCGGCGGCATGCACATTCATGCCGGTTTCGGAGACCCCGATTCGCGGATCCGGGTGATGACGGCGCTGCGGCGGTACCTGCCGTTGCTCCACGCGCTTTCGGCGTCGTCGCCGTTCCGCGCCGGGCGCGAGACCGGATTCAAGTCCTACCGGCTGACCATCATGGGAGCGTTGCCGCGCACGAACCTGCCGGGGCCGCTGTCGTCCTGGGCGGACTACGACCAACTCGTGGCGGCCTACCAGCGCATGAACTTCATCCAGAACGGCAGCGAGCTGTGGTGGGACATCCGCCCGTCGCATTGCTTCCCGACGGTGGAGATGCGGATCTGCGACGTCTGCCCGCGTCTCGACGACGTGGCGGGCATCGTTGCGCTCTATGCCTCGCTGGTCCGGAGGCTGCTGCGCCTGGACAGCCAGGGACTGCTGCCGCCCGATCCGCCGACCGAGATCATCGCCGAGAACCGCTGGCTCGCCCAGCGCTACGGCGTTCTGGCGTTCCTGGGCGACGCCCGCGGCGACGGCGGACGCGTGGACATCGGGGACTACGCCGCGCGGCTCGTCGATGATCTGGCGGACGATGCCCGTGCGCTCGGCTGCGAGCGGGAGCTGCGCCACGTGCTCACCATCATTCGGGAAGGCAGCGGCGCCGACCGGCAGATCGACCTCTTCCGCCTCCGCCGGCTGGAGGGCGACACCGAGGAGGAGGCGCTGCGGGCCGTGGTCGACCTGGTGGTCGCGGAAACGCGGGAAGGAATCGAGGCCGATGGATAGCCCTCCGACAGCACCGGGGTGGTCGACGTGCCGCGCCGTGCTCATCGAGGACCTCGACGGCTTGGCGCTGGAGTTGATCGAGGCCGGTTCCTGAGCACGGCCCTTGCCGGCGAACATCCGGACTGGCCGGGAGACTCCCGTGGAAGGGCGCGCGGCGGCCGTCGTTCGCCGGATTCCCTGATGTACGCTGGACCCCGAACAGGATCATGCTGACGACGGGCGAATTGCGCGCGCTGATCGCGGACCACGAGTCCGACCGCGTGGAGCTCACCGTTTCGACGACGAAAGCAGACAAGTTCGGGGAGGCGGTCTGCGCCTTCGCCAACGATTTTCCCAACCACAGGCAGCCCGGCTACCTCATCATCGGCGTGGACGACAAGGCGAGGCTCAGCGGCCTGACCGTCGGCGACGAGCTGCTGAGGAATCTCGGAGCGTTGCGTTCCAACGTCAACATCGAGCCGCTCCCGGCCATGACCGTGCAGAAGTACACGCTGCCGGAGGGTGAGGTGGCGGTGGTCGAAGTGCTGCCGTCGGACCTGCCGCCCGTGCGCTACAAGGGCCGCGTATGGATTCGTGTGGGGCCGTCGCGTCGCGGCGCCAATCAGCAGGAAGAACGGATCCTGATAGAGAAGCGGGCCGCCCTGCAGCGGACCTTCGATGTGCGCCCGTGCAGGGGCTGCACGATGAACGACCTCATTCCCGATCTGTTTCTGGTCACCTATTTGCCGGCTGCCGTGGAGCGTTCCGTCATCGAGGAGAACAACCGTGCCGACGAAGAACAGATGGCCTCCCTGCGCTTCTACGACCTGGCCGCCGACTGTCCGACCAACGCGGGGGCGCTGTTGTTCGGCAGGGATCCCCTGCGCTGGCTGCCCGGCGCCTGGATTCAGTTCGTCCGCTGGGCGGGAAGGACGATGGCGGACGACCCGATCGCGGAGAGACGATTCAGCGGTGATCTCATTACGGTTCTGAGGGAGATCGAGGCGTTCGTTTCGCTTCCGGCGCAAGCGCATCCCGTGGCGGAATCGGCTCTTCGCGAGCGAACGGTCGTCGACTACCCGGCGGTGGCGATCCGCGAGTTGCTGTTGAACGCGATCATGCACCGGTCCTACGAGTCGAATGCACCCGCCCGGTTCTATTGGTACGACGACCGCATAGAGATCCAGAACCCGGGAGGGCTGTACGGCATGGCATCGCCGGAGAACTTCCCGCGACAGACGGACTATCGCAATCCCGTCCTCTCCGAGGCCCTGGCGACCCTCGGCTACGTCAACGCGTTCGGGCGCGGCGTCATCCGAGCGCAGGAGGCATTGCGAAAGAATGGGAATCCGGAGGCGGAGTTCACCTTCGAGACTTCCCATGTGCTGGCGACCATCCGGAGCGTGGCGTGAAGACGATCGCCTTTTTCAACAACAAGGGGGGCGTTGGGAAGACCACGCTGGTCTACCACTTGGCCTGGATGTACGCGGAGCTCGGGTTCTCCGTGGTGGCCGCGGATCTCGACCCGCAGGCGAACCTGAGTGCCGTGTTCCTCCGCGAAGACCGGCTGGAGGGGTTGTGGCCTGACGACGATCATCCCGACAGCATTCTCGGTGCCGTATCACCGATTCTGAGAGGTCTCGGCGACATCCGGGAGCCACACGTCGAGCAGATTGCGGCCAACCTCGGGTTGGTCGTCGGCGACTTGGGGTTGTCCAGCTTCGAGGCGAAGCTGTCTTCGGCGTGGCCGGAATGTCTGGGCCGTGACGAGTCGGCGTTTCGCACCGAGTCGGCGTTTCATAGAACGATTCTCAACGCCGCCGACCAACAGAATGCCGACTTGGCGTTGATCGACGTCGGTCCGAATCTGGGCGCCATCAATCGGGCGGCGATTATTGCGGCGAACTTCGTCGTCTTTCCGCTTGCTCCCGATCTGTTCTCCCTGCAGGCGCTCCGCAACGTTGGACCGACGCTCCGCGAGTGGCGTAGCGATTGGCAGGATCGCCTGGAACGCCGTCCCGCCGTGCAGGATCTGGAGCTGCCGTCGGCCGATATCGTGCCGGCCGGCTACATCGTGATGCAGCGCTCGGTTCGTGCGGGTCGTCCCGTTCAGGCATACCAGAAATGGATCAAGAGGATTCCG
Organism: Vicinamibacterales bacterium; assembly: GCA_963662835.3. GTDB lineage: Bacteria > Acidobacteriota > Vicinamibacteria > Vicinamibacterales > UBA8438 > WTFV01. The sequence goes on along the minus strand of CAXXVU020000002.1, from coordinate 701,461 downwards.
CACGTCTATCGCAAGGAGGCTCTTGAACCGGTCGGCGGCAAGGTATCCTCGACGGACGACGACTCCGAATGTCTGTCCACGCTGAAGCACTATCGCAGCCTGATGGCCATGGCTCATGAAGCCCGCAAGCCGATGTTCCATCTCAAGGCAGCGGACGGCGCGCTCGGCGGTCACATCTACGCGGTACAGGACTGCTACCGGGATTTCGAGAAGCTGGCGCGGGCGATAGTCGACAAGTGTGGCGTCGGCCGCGATTGATCCGGCAGGGATTCCGGTTGTTACGCTCACCGGTCCCCGCCAGTCGGGAAAGAACACGCTCGTGCGGGTGCTCTTTCCGGATCATCGGTATCTCTCGCTCGAGAGGCTCGACTAAGATGGAGCCCGGAGGGAAACGATGCGTGAACTGAAGATGATTGCAGCGATGTCGGCGGTCGTGCTCGTGGCGGCGGGGCTGACGGCGGCGGCACGTCCCGCGGCCGAGCAGGCGCTCACGGCGGAAGAGCTCGCGGAGCTGACCGCGATCCGGCCGGTGCCGGGCAAGAACGGGCTGTACGTCATCCCGGGCTACGACGGCGGCGTGACCGGGGGCAACGTGGCGGTCCGGGTGACCAACGACGGCGTCATCCTGGTCGACAACAAGTTTCCGCACAGCTTCGGGATGATCACGGCCGAGGTCCGAAAGGTGACGTCGCTGCCGATCAGGTACGTCCTCGACACCCACCACCACGGCGACCACGCCGGCAGCAACGCCGACTTCATGGCGGCCGGCGAGGTCATTTCGCACAAGAACGCGCGCGGGAACATGGTGCGGAACAACCAGCCGGGGGCGCCGCGCATCGTCTTCCGCGACGAGACCTCGGTATTCCTGGGCGGCGTCGAGACCCGGGCGCATCACTTCGGGCGCGGCCACACGAACGGGGACGCCGTCATCTACTTCCCGGACCTCAAGACCATTCACACCGGGGACCTCTTCATCTGGGGACAGCGGTCGGACGGCAGCACCTTGTCGCCCTTCATGGACTACAACAACGGCGGCAGCGGCCTGGCGTGGACGGCGACGCTCGACGGCGTGCTCGAGCTCGACTTCGACACGGTGATTCCGGGCCACGGGCCCGTCCTCACGAAGGACGAGGTGCGTACCTTCCGGGAGCGGATGCAGACGTTGCAGGACCGGATGCGGGCGGCGATAGAGGCGGGGGTCAGCCGCGACGACGTGCCGGACCAGGTGCCGACCGCCGACCTCGACTGGCCGTTCAGCCCGGCCGCGCTGCAGGCGTTCTACGATGAGGTGGCGGCGGACCGGTAACGCCGCCAAACCCGTCGCAGGCTCCGTGTTGCCCGCTGCGTCAGTTGTCGCTGCGGACCACGTCGTCGAGCGCGTTCGAGGCGGCCAGGAACATCCTCTGCAGGACGGTCATCCGTTCGCGCTTCGACTGCTCGACGCACTGCCAGAGCGCGTCGTTCATTCGCGCCAGCGCCTGCTCGCGGGTTCCCTGGGGAAGCGTGCAGTCGTTGACGTACTCGTACTTCTCGATTGTGAATCCGGCGATGTCCTTCAGGTTGTCGCCGACGATATCGAAATCGATCTCGTTCCTCAGCGTTCCCGCCGCTTCCTCTTCCTCGGCCGGATCGACCGAGAGGGCGTCGAGGGCCTCGGTTTCGGAGGCGTGAATCGGTACGATCCTGTCGATCTCGCTGACCGAGAAAATCTCGCGAATCGGGTTCCTGAGCGAACAGAGGACGAGCTGCGCGCCCCGTTTCCGGAGCTGCTTGCTGAGCATCAGCACGACGCGCAGTCCTGCGCTGCTGATGAAGGCGACCTCCTCGAAGTCCACGACGATGGTCTGGGCGTCGGGGCCGATCCCCGTCTCCAGAACACGCTGGAACTCCGCGTAGCTGGCGCCGTCGATGCGGCCCTCCACCCGGGCGACCGCGGTATCGTCTTTCCGATCCCACTTGACGTTCATGATGTTTGCTTGTCAATGCTACACCGGCGGTCCGGTGCGGGAAGCAGGGGGCACGGGCGGCGTTGCGCCGGTTGGCGCGAGCGTTCCGCCCTCTCGACGCACGCCAGAGGCTCGTAGCATGGTATAACGTTGACGGGCGCCGCGTGCGGCGGAGGCCGGAGTCGCCCCCCGGATGAACGGGAGCAACTGGAGGACTGGGACGATGGACGGGATGTACTGCTGCAGCTACATGCGCTTCGCCGTTCGCGCGGGAATCGTCGCCGCCATCGTGGGAGTGGTGCTGTTTGCGGCGGTCAGCCTGGCCGGCGCCCAGACGACCGCGACCGAGACGACGTTCACGAAGGACGTGCTGCCGATCCTGCAGCGCGCCTGCCAGCAGTGCCACCGCCCCGGCTCGGTGGCGCCGATGTCGCTCCTGACCTATGCGGAGGTCCGCCCGTGGGCGCGCGCCATCCGCGACAAGACCGCGCAGCGCGAGATGCCGCCCTGGTACATCGAGCGCAACGTCGGGGTGCGCGCGTTCAAGGAAGACCCGTCGCTGTCGGACGTGGAGATCGCCACCATCGGGCGCTGGGTCGAAGCGGGGGCGCCGCGGGGCAACCCGGCGGACGCGCCGCCGCCGATCGAGCTCGCCGCGCTCGACGACTGGCGCATCGGGACGCCCGAGTGGATCGTCGAGATTCCCGATGAACAGACCATCGGCGCGGTGGACGCCGACCGCTGGCTCAACATCTGGGCCGACTCGCGCCTGACCGAAGACCGCTACATCAAGGCCGTGGAGACGAAGCCCTCGCCGGGCGCCTACCCGGTCGTGCACCACGTGGCGACGTCGATGGTCTGGGAGGACGAGAACGGCGAGGAGGGCGGCGGCTTCCTCAACGAGTACGCCATGGGCAAGAACGGCGACATCTTCCCCGAGGGTACCGGCCGGCTGATCCGGGCCGGCACGCAGATCCGGTTCAACATGCATTACAGCTCGGTCGGCGAGGAGATCAAGGACCGGACGCGCGTCGGCTTCCAGTTCTATCCGGCCGGCCAGGTTCCGGAGCGCGTTCTCATCTCGCGGCATGTCGGCGACAGCTTCGACACGCTCGACATCCGGGCCGGCGAGGACAATGCGCGCAGCGACGGATACTACGTGCTGCCCGAGCCGACCCAGGTCACCGGCTTCCAGCCGCACATGCACATTCGCGGCAACCGGATGTGCGTCGAGGCGATCCATCCGAGCGGCCGGATCGAGACGCTGAGCTGCACGGGGCACAACTTCGGCTGGCACATCGTCTACAACTACGCCGACCACGAGGCGCCGCTGCTGCCGGCCGGCACCATCCTGCACGTGATCGGCTGGCACGACAACACCGCGTCGAACCGCTACAACCCCGACCCGAAGAACTGGGTCGGTTTCGGCAACCGCTCGATAGACGACATGAGCTTCGCCTGGATGAGCTTCTACCACATGCCGCAGGACGAGTACGAGCGCAAGCTCGAGGAGCGGGCGCGGTCGACCAACGACTGACGCGGAGCCGACGATGACGTCGAGGGGATGCCCGTTCCGCAACGTCGCGCTCCTGGCCGGCGCGCTGCTGCTCGCCGGCGCGCCGGCGGCGTCCGCCCAGACCTACCACAGCGGCCAGAACCTGCAGCCGGTCTTCGAGGGCTGGGAGCAGAACGGCGACGGCAGCTTCAACTTCGTGTTCGGGTACCTGAACCGGAACTACGAGGAGCATCTGAACATTCCGGTCGGGCCCGACAACTACTTCGAGCCGGGCGGCGCCGACCAGGGCCAGCCGACGTTCTTCTATCCCCGTCGGCAGCGGGTCATCTTCCGCGTCCGGGTGCCGGCCGACTGGGGGGACAAGGAGCTCGTCTGGACGGTCACCGCCCACGGCCGGAGCGATCGGGCGGTCGGCTGGCTGGTGCCCGAGCAGATCATCGACGACCAGGTGGTCGCGATGAACCGGAGCGGCGGCGGCGCGCCGGACATCGTCAACGCGGCCCCGTCCATCGTGCTCGTGGAGAGCACGGAGCGGACGGTCGAGGCGGGCGAGCCGCTGACCCTGACCGCGATCATCCGCGACGATGGCATCCCGGAGATGCGCCCTGCCCGCCAGAGCCGCCCTCCGGGGCGGCGCAACGCCCTCGGCCTGCGCCTGGCGTGGATTCATTACCGGGGGCCGGGGATCGTGGACTTCGATCCGTGGAGCGCGCCGATGGAGGACCACACCCCGGGCTGGACGCCGCCGCCGCTGCCCGCTGACGGGCGCATCGTCACGACGGCGCGGTTCAGCGAGCCGGGGACCTACGTCATCCGCGGGATGGCCGACGACGGCTACCTCTACTCGGCGGCCGACGTCACCGTCACCGTCACGCCCTGATTCCGGGGCCGGGCCACAGGACCATGCAGACAGGATCGACAGTCGTGCGCCAAGAGCTTCTTCGCGTGTCGGCACCGGCTGCGGCCGTCGTGCTGCTGGCGGTGACCACCTTGTCCGGCGGCGTGCTCGAGGCGCAGGCGGGCCAGGACGGGCGAACGGTGTGGGACGGCGTTTACACCGCCGAGCAGGCGGCGCGCGGCAAGGCCGTCTACGACACGAGTTGCGGCGCGTGCCACCTGCCCGACATGAGCGGCTCGGACGAGGCGCGCCCGCTCGCCGGCGACCGGTTCATGCAGGACTGGCGCGAGGACACGCTGCACACCCTGTTCGTGCGCATCCGCAACCTGATGCCGTTCGACGAGCCCGCCACCCTCGGCGAGGACGCCTACCTGGACAGCGTCGCCTACATCCTGGAGTTCAACGGCTTCCCGCCCGGCGACCGCGAGCTGACGCCGGACGGTCTGGCGGACATCCGCATCGAGGGCCGGGAGGGGCCGGCCGAGGTACCGAGCTTCGCGCTGGTCCAGGTGGTCGGCTGCCTGACCGAGGATGCCGGCGGCTGGCTCCTGACCGACAGCACGCGGGCCGTTCGCACCCGCGATCCGTCCGCCTCGACCGAGGACGAGCTGGCCGCCCTCGGCTCGCGTCCGGTGGGCACGCGGATCTTCGGTCTGATGAACGTCTACCCGAACCCGGCCGACCATGCCGGGCACCGGATGGCGGTCAAGGGCTTTCTCATCCGGGATCCGAACGGCGATCGGATCAACGTCAGCTCGCTCGGCATGGTCGCCGACGCCTGCGGCCCGTAGAAGCCGGCGCTCGGTGCCGGCCGACATCGTGATCGGCGAGTCGTCGGCTCGGCGCGCGACGACCGTACGTGTCGGACCGGCGGCCTGCTCGGCGGTCTCCGGCCCTGCGCCTACTGGCCGGCCGGCTTCACCACCGCGACGCTGTTGACGTCCTTCCGGTGCTTCGCGGCGTCGTAGACTCCGCGGTCCTTCATGATCTCCCGCAGGAGATCGGCGGTGTGGTCCGCGCGCTTGACCGTGCCGGTGTAGTGCACGCCGTCGGCGATGCGCAACGGCGTCCAGCCCTCGTTGCTCTCCGCGAGCAGGTCGGCGTCCCGCTCGGCCAGGAACTCGACGATCGGGTTGGCGCCCCGGAGCGCTGCCCCGTGCAGCGCGGTGTACCCGCGGTCGTCGACCCGGTTGACATCGCGGTCGCCGAGATCCCAGGCGAGCTGCACGGCCTCGTACGCCTCCTCGTTGGTCCCGGCGCTCTCACCCAGGTTGAAGATGCCGACGCCGGCCGCCACCATCAGCGGCGACGCGTTGCCCGCGGTCGGCAGCCGCGTGTCGGCGCCGTACTCCGCCAGCAGGCGCATCAGCGGCGGGTCGGCATGCTTGGCGGCCAGCAGGTACGGCGTGGCCCCGACGCGGTTCAGGTTGTTCCGCTCGCGGTTGTTGAACCGCACGCTCTGGCGCGCGTTCGGGTTCGCGCCGTTGTCGAGCAGGAAGCGCGCCAACGCCAGCGTGTCGACCCGGTCCAGCAGCACGACGGGAGGCATGCCCTTGCCCGAGTTCGGGCGGCGGGTGTAGGCCAACTGGTGCAACGCGGTCCAGCCCTGGTCGGCCGCGTTCGGATCGGCGCCGCGCTCGACCAGGTATTGCGCCAGCGAGAAGTGGCCGTTCATCACCGCGAGCACCAGGGCGCTGGTGCCGACGGTCGGGTCGCGCCGGACGTCTTCCGGAGCGTCGTCCTCCGATGCGATCGGCCGGATGGTGTCGTTCACGTCGGCGCCCGCCTCGAGGAGCGCGGCGACAGCGTCGGCCTTGCCGGCGCGGGCCGCGTACAGCAGCGCCGACCAGCCGGCGGAAGAACGCTCGTCGACGTCCGCGCCGAGTTCGATCAGCGTATGGACCGCGGCCGGATGGTTCTCCGCGGCGGCCCAGTGCAGCGCGGTCTGGCCGCGCCAGCTCTCGCGGGCGCGCAGGTCGGCGCCGCGGTTCAGCAGCAGGCGCAGCAGGTCCACGTTGCCGGTGCGCGCCGCCGTCATCAGTACCGTCTCGCCTTCCGGAAGCGTCGCGTTCGGGTCGGCGCCGGCGTCCAGGAGGGCCTCGACGATGGCGATGCTGCCGCGTCCGGCGGCCAGCGCGAGCGGGGTGACGCCGTAGCGGTTGGCCGCCTCGGCGTCGGCGCCCGCGCCGAGCAGGAGCCGCGCGGTCTCGACGTGACCCTTGTAGGCGGCCCAGTGCAGGGCGGTCGTGCCGTCGGTCTCCGCGGTGTCGACGTCGGCGTTCCTCTCCAGCAGGGCTCGGACGGCGTCGGCGTCGGCGGCCCGGGCCGCCTCCACCAGCGGCAGATCACGCGCGGGCGCGGCCGCCGTGCCGGCCGCCATCACGAAGATCGCGCACATGGCGAGGAGGACGACGCGTAATGTGGACGCCGCCGCTCTGTTCTCTATCCGCATTGTCGGTTTCTCCCCGATACCGCGCTATTCTTGCTGCTCCCGTGCAAGGTGGCCGGACTCCGTCTAGTCGCCCTGATCCGAAGCCGTACCGGCGATCGCAATCTCGACAGCTCGCAGGCGATCATCCAGGCGTTGGATATCGGCGCGCACGTCGGCGAAAGTTCGTGCGCACGTCGGTGCGCAAGGTCTCGCCGGCGCCGGCCAGGCGGTCGATGTCACGACTCGTGGAGCAGGTACCTATGGAGATGGAGCCGGCAAGGGCGCCGGCGGCGACGAGTGTCGTAAGCCTGCTCGCGCGCTCCATTCCCCCCCATCGTATCGCAGATCACCGTGCGCCTCCACCGTCGATTCTCGTTGACAACACGTTCGAACGACGTAGGATCTAGCAGGTTGGGGGGGTGTCCAGGTACCGGTCGGGGATCGGTCGCGGCGACAGGAAAAAGCCGATGACGCGACGCGCATTCGTGCTGTTCGGCGTATGGATGGCGGCTTGGGCGCTGTGCCTCGCCCCCGCCGCGCTGGCCGGCCCGGCTCAGGAGGCGGAGGCAACGGCGCCGGAGTCACCGGTCGCCGCGCACGAGGCGCTGCTCCAGCGCTACTGTCTCACCTGCCACAACGAACGGCTCGCCGCCCGCGGCACGGTGCCGATCGTGCTGCGGACCGCCGATCTGGCCGACGTGCCGGGCACCGCGGAAGTGTGGGAAAAGGTGATCCGCAAGCTCCGGACCGGCTCGATGCCGCCTGTCGGCAGGCCGCGTCCCGACGTGGCGGCCAGCGACGGGTTCGCGGCCTGGCTGGAGACGGAGATCGACCGCGTTGCGGCCGCGCATCCCAATCCGGGGCGGACGGAACCGCTGCATCGGCTCAACCGCACCGAATACCAGAACGTCATCCGCGATCTGCTGGCGCTCGACGTCGACGCGGCGGCGCTGGTTCCGGCCGACGACCAGAGCTACGGGTTCGACAACATCGCCGGGGTTTTGAAGGTGTCGCCGACGCTGCTCGAGCGGTACATGAACGCGGCGCGCACGATCAGCCGTCTGGCCGTCGGGGCGTCGCCGCTGGCGCCGGCGGGGGAGACGTTCCGCATCGTCTCGGACCTGTCCCAGTATCAGCATCGGGACGGCCTGCCGTTCGGGACGCGCGGGGGCATGTCCGTCGAGTACAACTTCCCGCGCGACGCCGAGTACGAGATCGAGCTGGAGCTGCTCGACCTCTTCGCCGGCGCGCCCATCCGCGAGCCGCACCAGCTCGAGCTGAGCGTCGACGGCGAGCGGGTCGCCATCTTTCACCTGACCCCGCCCGACCCGGATCGCGATCAGGGCGCGGCCTACAACCGCGGCCCGGACTCGCTCCAGGCCCGCGTGCAGGTCGGGGCCGGCCCGCGCGTGGTGACAGCGGCGTTCATCAAGAAGACCAGCGCGCTCGCCGAGAGCGTCCGGCAGCCGTTCGACCGGCCGCACGGCGAAGGCGACTATCTGCTGTACCAACCGCATCTGGGCACGCTGACCATCTCCGGTCCGTTCCATGCGCTCGGCGCGGGCGACACGCCGTCGCGAAGCCGCATCTTCGTCTGCCGGCCGGAGGACGGGGCGGCCGAGACGCCGTGCGCCCGGGAGATCATCGAGACCCTGGCGCGCCGCGCCTACCGGCGGCCGGTGACCGCCGCGGACGTCGACGCCCTGCTCGTCTTCTACGAAGAAGGCCGGGCGGCGGGCGGCTTCGAGGCCGGCATCGAGCGGGCGGTCCGCGCGCTCCTCGTGAGCCCCGATTTCCTGTTTCGCGTCGTATCGGATCCGCCCGGGACCGCACCCGGGGCCCCTTACCGGTTGAGCGACCTGGAGCTGGCGTCGCGCATCTCGTTCTTCCTCTGGAGCAGCGTTCCGGACGACGAGTTGCTGGACGTCGCCGCCGAGGGGCGGCTGCGGGATCCCGGCGTCCTGGAACGGCAGGTGCGGCGGATGCTGGCCGACCCGCGGTCGGAGGCGCTGGCGCAGAACTTCGCCGGCCAGTGGCTGCGCCTGCGCAACATTTCGGGCGCCCTCCCGTCGGACGTGCTCTTCCCCGACTTCGGCGAGAGCCTGCGGCAGGACTTCGTGCGGGAGACCGAGCTGTTCTTCGACAGCGTCATGCGCGAGGACCGGAGCGTCACCGAGCTGCTGACCGCCGACTACACGTTCCTCAACGAGCGGCTGGCCCGGCACTACGGCGTGACGGGGGTCTACGGCAGCGATTTCCGGCGCGTGAGCCTGGCCGACCCGAACCGGCGCGGCCTGCTGGGCCAGGGCAGCATCCTGACCGTGACCTCCTACTCCGACCGGACGTCGCCGGTCGGGCGCGGCAAGTGGGTGCTGGAGAACGTTCTCGGGACGCCGCCGCCGCCGCCGCCGCCGAACGTGCCGGAGCTGGAGCCGGCCGAGGATTCGGGCAGGGTGCTGGCGATGCGCGAGCGCATGGAGCAGCATCGCGCGAACCCGGTCTGCGCGAGTTGCCACCGCCTGATGGACCCGCTGGGGCTGGCGCTGGAGAACTTCGACGCGGTGGGCCGCTGGCGCGGACACATGCCGGGCGGAATCGCCATCGACGCATCCGGCGCGATGCCCGACGGCACGCCGTTCGACGGTCCGGCCGATCTGCGCGGGTTGCTCGTCCGGAGCCCGGAGCAGTTCGTCACCGTCGTGACCGAGAAGCTGCTGACCTACGCGCTCGGCCGCGGCGTCGAGTACTACGACGCGCCGGCCGTCCGGGAGATCACCCGTGCCGCGGCCGAGCACGACTACGGTCTGGCGTCGCTCATCGTCGGCGTCGTGGAGAGCACGCCGTTCCAGATGCGGCTGGCCAGGACCGGCGCGGTTGCCGACTGAACGCAGTAGAGAAGAACATCGCTGAGCAGGAGTAGCTGTCATGTTCATCACGAAGACGGCGTTGCCTCGTCGGACGTTCCTCCGCGGGATGGGTGTCACCCTCGGCCTGCCGTTGTTGGACGCGATGGTGCCGGCCGCCTCGGCGCTCGCGAACACGGCCGCGAGGCCGGTCCGGCGGCTCGGCTTCGTGTACATCCCGAACGGGGCGGTGATGACGCACTGGCAGCCCGCCGGCGACGGTGCGCTCGAGGAGCTGTCGCCCACGCTGAGCCCGCTCGCGCCGTTCCAGGACCAGGTCATCGTTCCCATCGGCCTGAGCCAGAAGCAGGCCGAGGCCCTCGGCGACGGCAACGGCGAGCACTCCCGCGCCGGGACCGTGTGGCTGAGCGGCGTCCACCCCAAGGAGACCGAGGGCGCCGACGTCCGCAACGGCATCACGGCGGACCAGATCGCCGCGCAGCACATCGGCGGCGACACGCCGCTGCGGTCGCTCGAGCTGGCGATGGAGCAGACCTACCTCATAGGCAACTGCGACAACGGCTACAGTTGCGTCTACACGAACAGCATTTCGTGGCGCACCGCGACCACGCCCAACCCGCACGAGACGAACCCGCGCATCGTCTTCCAGCGGATGTTCGGTGACGGCGGATCGCCGGAGGAGCGGCTGGCGCAGGTGCAGGAGGACCGCAGCATCCTCGACTGGGTGACGGCCGACATCGCGCATCTGCAGAAGAAGCTCGGCCCGTCGGACCGCCGTAGCGTGAACGAGTACCTCGACTCGGTGCGCGAGGTCGAGCGGCGGCTGCAGGTGGCCGAACGGCAGGGGCGCGAGTCGGTGCTGGAGCTTCCCGATCGGCCGGTCGGGGCGCCGGAATCGTACGACGCGCACGCCCGGCTGATGTTCGATCTGGTGGCCCTGGCGTTCCAGGCCGACATCACCCGCGTCTTCGTCCTCACCCTCGGCAAGGAGCAGACCAACCGCGCCTATCCCGAGCTGGGCGTCAACGGCGCCCACCACGCCGTGTCGCACCACCAGCACGATCCGCTGAAGTTCGAGCAGGGGCACAAGATCAACCAGTACCACATCGGCCTGACCGCGCACTTCCTGAAGGCGCTGAAGGCGACGCCCGACGGCGACGGCAACCTGCTGGACCACTCGCTCGTGCTCCACGGCGGCGGCATCAGCGATGCGAACGAGCACTCGCACATCGATCTGCCGCTGGTCCTCGTCGGTGGCGCGGGCGGCGTCAAGGGCGGCAAGATCCTGCGCCACTCGAAGGACACGCCGATGAACAACCTGCTGCTGGCGATGCTGGAGCGGTCCGGCGTGCATACGGACAAGTTCGGCGACGCCACGGGGAGGCTGCCGCTGGAGCCGCTCTCCGGCGTGTAGCGCGCCGCCGCAAACCCTTCACGGCGAGCCGGTCGGCGGCGCAGCGTGTTGGCGCCGGCCGGCTCTTCGATTGTCCGGGGCGTGTGCCGCCCGGTTGGGCGACAAGCGGAGGTTTGGCGGCGCTAGGAGTCTGCGCCGCAGGAACGGCGTAGACTCCTAGTCAGGCCCGGTTGGGCGGCAATCGGAGCCGCAGGCGACGATTGTCGGGCTAGTTCCTGTTCCGTTGGCGCCTCGCCAGACTCCTGTCGATCCGCTCCAGTGCCCGCTGCAGCCGGTCTCCGGCGGTGGCCGCGCGCCCCGTGGCCGGACCCAGTGACCGCAGAGAGGAGGCACGTGCGGTCCGGCGTCGTTCGAGCGTGTTCCGAAGCTGTGGCGTCGCCACGCTGCCGAGCGACTCCAGCACGGCCAGAACGACCCCTTCGTCTTCCGTCTCGGCGAGCACGTCCAACAGGGAAGACCCGATGGCCGCGCGGACCCTGGCGCCCTCGATCGGGTCGGCGGTCCAGTACCAGCGGCTGCCGTACGCCGCCGCGCTGCGAATGGCCGCCTCCCGTATCCGGGGGTCCGGGCTTCTCAATTCGGCCTGCAGGTGAGGCCACACCTCGACGTGACGCATCCTGCCCAGCGCTGCGACCCCCGCCGTGTAGCCTTCCGCGTCCTGCTCTCGACGCGCCCGATCCAGCACTTCGAGCACCACCGGGAGTGCCTGCACCGACCCCGTATCGCCGAGCGCGACGACCGCGGCGTTGCAGGACTCGCAACAGGCGCATCCGCCGGCGATGACATCCGTCAGGAAGTGGACACTCGCCGGGTGGTCCGATCTACCGATAGCCGCGAGCAGGTCCCGCCGCAGCGCTGCCGCTTCCGCCTGCGCGGTGGCGGGACTCGACCACCGATAGCTCTCCACGCCCTTCAGAAAGAGCTCGATCATCAGCGGCGCGACGTGCCGCAATCCCCTCAACTCGCGCGCCGCCGAGGGCACCGGTCTCCTGCGCAGCAGGTAGTGGTCGCTGTCGAGCCCCTGCAGGTTCTGCAGCCTCTCGGCTTCCTCGGGATGGCTCACGTGCAGGATCAGCGCTTCGGCCAGGACCCGCGACCGCCAGGTGGCAGGTCCGTGGGCTGTGGTTTCCAGAACGGCCCGCGCCGCGTCGACGACGTCCGGTCGCTCCAGCAGCGCCTCGCGCGCCACCACGTAGGCGCGGCCGCTCTCGTCGAGCAGGCGTTCGATGGCCGCCGCCACCGGCGGCGCCTGGGCCGCCAGTGCCGCGGCCGACAGAACCCAGAGCGCGGCGGCCAGCAGCGATGCGCAAGCCCTCACTTCGAATCCTCCCCTTCGGTGCCGACCCACCACCCGGTGGTCGAGCGCCGCCAAACCCGTCGCAAGGCTCCGCGTCTAGCAGCCCGTGGTGGAACCCCGCGTCGCACCGAGAGCGGCGAGGCGCCCGTCCGGCAAGGCGTGAGAAGGGCGCATATTGGGCATATGTAACCGACGAACAACGCAGTCGGGCGGGATGCATCGCCGCTCGAATGCAGCGGGGACTTTCGCCACGGGCTGCTAACCCCCGCCCCCACCTCTCCTGACCCGCACGCTCGACGTTGGCCCGGCAGTGGATTCCCCCCCACAGCGTTATGGTAGCTGTTGTAGACGTCGACGAAGCGGGTCGTCAAGTTCCGCAACCCTTCGCCCTGGCGGTCGATGCGCTCTTCCTGACGGCGACAACGACCCTGGACGCGGTGACGCGATGGGGCAACTGCTCGGCTTCACTCGGCGCCGGCGCCCGCAACGCGGACAGGTGGCCGCGAGCCGTCCGAGAACCCGTGAACGAACGCACGGCTGATGCATAATTGGGGCGATGACCATGACGACTCCCACGCTGCGCTGTTTCGTCGTTCTCGTAGCATTCTGGGCGCTCGGGGCCGCCGCGGCCTCCGCTCAGGACCTGCGAATCGTGACCGCCGCCGCGGACCAGGACCGGGAGGCGGTGCTCGCCCTCATCGAGGAACATGTCGACGTCAACGCCGCCCGGCCGGACGGCGCGACGGCCCTGCTGTGGTCGGCGCACTGGGACGACGTCGAGCTGGCGGAGCGGCTGCTCGACGCCGGGGCCGACGTGAACGCGGCCGACGACCACGGCGTGACCGCGCTCGAGCGGGCGGCCGAGAACGCGAGCGTGGGGATGGTCGAGACGCTGCTGGCGGCGGGCGCTGCCGTCGACGCGGCGCAGACCAGCGGGCTCACCTCGCTGATGACCGCCGCGCGGACCGGCAGCGTCGATGTGGTCCGGCGGCTCATCGCGGGCGGGGCCGACGCCAACGCCGCGGTGACGGCAACCGGGAGCACGGCGCTGATGTGGGCGGTCTCGGAACGGCATCCGGAGATCGTGGAAGCGTTGCTCGCCGCCGGCGCCGATCCGCGCGCCTCGACGCGCAAGGGGTTCACGCCGCTGATGTACGCGGCCCGTAACGGCGACATCGCTACCGCGGCGGCGCTCGTCGCAGCCGGCAGCGATGTCAACGAGCCGAGCGCCGACGGCACGCACGTGCTGCCGTTCTCGATCGTGAGCGGCCAGGACACCTTCGCCCTGTACCTGCTCGATCAGGGGGCCGACCCCAACGGGGAGATGGGGGGCGTCTCCGCCCTGCACGCGGCCGCCGGCAACGTCAGCCCCTGGCTTCTCGAGTGGTATCGCCGGCACGGCCGCAACCGTCTCTATGCCGGCCTCGGGGGCGCCCGGCTCGGCGAGGCTCGCCGGTTGGCGCTGGTCGAGGCGCTGCTCGCGCGCGGGGCCGATCCGAACGGCCGGATCACGGCGTGGGCGATGATCATGAACTACATCGGCTACCCGCGGAAGGGGGCGTTCGAGCCGTTCGCGTGCGGCACCGGCGACCTGCGCGGCGCGACCCCGCTCTGGGTGGCGGCCTACGACATGAACGGCGCGCGCGGGCAGGCCCACGTCTTCGCGGTGATGCCGAGCGCCACGACGACCGGCGCCGCGGTGATTCGGGCGCTGCTCGCCGCCGGCGCCGACCTGCACCTGACCACCAGCGACGGGACGACCCCGCTGATGGCGGCGGCCGGCCTGGGTCCCGCCACCTACACGCCGCGCGAGCCCCGCGGCGTTCGCGCCCGCAGCTCGGAGCGCGCGGTCGAGTTCCTGCACCAGGCCGGGGCGGACATCAACGCCACCAACGAGGCCAACTTCACGGCGCTGCACGGCGCGGCGTTCCGGGGGATGAACGAGGTCATCGAGTTCCTGGTGGAGAACGGCGCGGACATCGACGCGCGGGACTTCCGCGGCCGCACCGCCTACCGCATGGCCGAGGGCTCGAAGCAGTCGTTCCAGTTCCAGAGCTGGCCCGAGACGGCTGCGCTCCTCGCCCGGCTCGGGGCCAACACCGAGCTGGGGATCCCCGGCACGGTCCAGGAACGGCTGCGCGACATCCCGGTCGACGCCGCGGACGACCAGCCGTAATTCCGTCATGTCCATCAAGACGGACTGTGACAGACGCTGGCGGTACCGGCCCCTCCTGGCTGCCGCGGCGGTGGCCGCGTTGTGGGTCGGCGACCTGCGCTCCCAGCCGGCTGCGGACCTGCTGCTGGTCGGCGGTCTCGTCCACGACGGCTCCGGGCAGCCGCCGAGCCGGCAGGACATCGGCGTGGCGGGGGAGCGGATCAGCTTCGTCGGCGACGCGGCGGCGGCGGGCCTCGACGCTGCCGTGGTCGTGGATGTCGACGGGCTGCTGGTCACGCCGGGCTTCATCGACATGCACTCGCACGCCGAGCTGACGGAGGACTACGGCCGGGACGCGCTGCCGTTCCTGCAGCAGGGCATCACCACGGTGGCGATCGGGGTGGACGGCGGGGGCACGCCCGACGTCGCCGCGCTGTTCGCCGGTATCGAAGGCCGCATCGGGGTGAACGCGTTCGCCTACGTGGGTCACGGCGAGATCCGGAGACGGGTGATCGGCGATGACGACCGCGCGCCGACGGCTGCCGAGCTGAACGAGATGCGCGCGCTGGTCCGGCAGGGCATGAACGAGGGGGCGTTCGGTCTGTCGACCGGGCTCTTCTACGTGCCGGGCTACTACGCGACCACCGGGGAGGTCATCGAGCTGGCGCGGGTCGCCGCGGCGTTCGACGGCATCTACGACACGCACGATCGCGACCTCGGCGCCAGCTACCGGGGCGTCGGCTATCTCAACTCGATCCGCGAGGCGATCCGGATCGGCGAGGCCGCAGGGGCGCGCGTCATCTTCAGTCACTTCAACGCGCAGGGCGCCGCCAACTACGGCCGCGCGCCCGAGGGGGCCCGCCTGATCGAGGAGGCGCGGGCGCGGGGCGTGGAGGTGGCGGCGGCGCAGCACGTCTACACGGCGACCCAATCGAGCCTGGCCGCGTACACGATACCGCGCTGGGCCTCGAACGGCGGCCGCGAGGAGCTGCTCGAACGGTTCCGCGACCCCGAGACCGTCCGCCGGCTCGACGTCGAGACCATGGAGATGCTGGCCATCCGCGGGGGCGCCGACAAGCTCCTGTTCGCCGACCCGCGGCCCGAGCTGAACGGCCGGACGCTCGCCGAAGTGGCGGCCGAGCGGGAGCTGCCGGTACCCGCGGCAGTGCGGCGCATCCTTACCGCGGGCAACGCGGCGGTGATGAACCTCGACCTCTACGACATCGAGAACACGCGCTATCTCGCGCGGCAGCCGTGGATGATGACCTGCACCGACGGGCGCACCCCGTCTCCCGCGCAGAACGTCACGCACCCGCGCGTATTCGGCGCCTTCACGCGCAAGCTCCGCCAGTTCGTGCTCGACGAGGGAATCGTCACCATGCCCTTCGCCGTCCGCAGCATGACCGGTCTGGCCGCCGATTTCCTGCGCCTGGACGATCGCGGGTACCTGCGGGCGGGCGCCGTCGCCGACATCGCCGTGTTCGACGGCGACCGCATCCGCGATCGCGCCACCTACGAGCAGCCGCGGCAGCCGTCCGAGGGGACGGTGCACGTGCTCGTCAACGGTCGTTTCGCGATACGGGACGGCGAGGCGACCGGCGCGCTGGCCGGCCGGCCCGTTCGCCGGCCGGCGGGGACCCGCGAGAGCGCTCCCGGCCGGTGATCTCACCCTCGGCCGGAGGTCCGCACGAAGCGTCGCGCATGGCCGGAGCGGTGATGAACCCCAAGGTCGTCCTGGACGGCGAGGGCTTCCGCGACAGATGATCCGCGACCGCGAGGCCGCCTTCGCGCGCCGCACCGGCAGCGAGCGCATCGGTCACCGCGAGCGCGCCATTCATTGGACCCGCCCCTGGACTTCGGCACGATGTGGTCGAGGTGCATCGGCTCCCACGGCTCGATCCGCTTCTTGCAGATTCCGCACACGCCCTTCTGTTCCTTGCATAGCTGGGCCACCAGCGGCCGTGAGGGCGATGCGCCGGTGTAGAACCGCTCGACGACAGCGTTCAGGATGTAGTCGAAGGTCAAGTCGCAAGCCCTGCACAGACCTATGGATAGGATCGTATGTACCGGACGCTTGCTCCAGCAGATGGCACATTCATCGGTCGTCTCGGACTCCATCTCGCCCTGATTCGACGATGAGTTCCCATACCTGTCGTTCGACATAAGAATTGACTCCTTGTTGACGTTGGGCGCTGCCCCCGATCGCGGACAGGGGGCAGCGGGTGGGAGGAGCCACCCACGAGCGCGGAGTTCTACGAAGCGATGCGGACGACAGCCCCAACGGAACGACAAGATGTCGTCGCAGGAACGCTAGTGGGGGAGGCATCGAACGACACGCTGGCGCTGGCGTACCTGCAAGGCGCCTTCACCTGGCGCCAGGTCGCAGCCGTGCTGCGGAGGCGCGGCGCATACAGCAAGACCCAAGACAAGGGCAAGGGGCAGGAGCGCGACTGAGACAGTCACGAAACCCAGTCAGGCGAGGTCTGAGTTGCCAGCATCAGGAAGGCCCCGGCTCCGCCGCCCCGGCACGCGAACGGCGGCGTGGCGCAGGATGGGCACGGCCAGCGAGGGCGTCGACGGCCCCGGCGGCCGGCTGGCCGCGACCGCGGCGTCGGTGAGCCGGGTGCGGACGGTGCAGGAGGGCTCGCGCGGGTTAGCGCTGGCGGGGCGGTCGCTGCGGCCGAGCGTCGAGGTGGGGTTGCGGCACGACGCCGGGGACGCCGAGACGGGCGCGGGCCTGGACCTGGGGGTCGGCCTGTCGTCTCGGACGCGTCGACCGGTCTGGCGGTCGACCTGCGGGTGCGGACGCTGCTGGTGCACGAGGACGCGGGGTTCCGGGAGCGGGGCGTCGCGCTGTCCCTGAGCTACGACCCGACGCCGTCGACGCCGCTGGGGTTCAACGCGCGGGTGGCGCCGTCGTGGGGCGGGCAGGCGGCGAGCGGGGCCGAGGCGCTGTGGGGCCGCGACACGATGGCGGGCATGGCGCACGGGGCCGTCGCGCAGGGCAACCGGATGGACGCCGAGGTCGGCTACGGGCTGCCGGTGGGCAGCCGCTTCGTGGGCACGCCGCGGGTCGGCTTCGGCGCGTCGGATTACGGCCGCGACTACCGGCTGGGCTACGGCCTCGGCGTGCTGCACGGCGAGCGCATGAACCTCGAGCTCGGCGTGGACGCGCGGCGCCGCGAGAGCCCGCTGGCGGGCGGTGCCTCCAACGGTCTGCTCGCCCGGGCGTCGGTAGGATGGTAGTTGTATCGCGAAACGTGGGTAGTTTGATCCGGAAGGGGTCGAAATGTGCCACTACCCGCACAAAATGGAGACGCACTGGGACGCATAACAGCACTACCCGATTTTGTTCCTTCCGGCAGCTTGTGCCGTCCGGCGGGTTCCAGTAGCATCGTCTGCTCCGATGAAAGCCGGCCGGGCGCCGAAGCCGGCGCGTTTGGCCGGGCAGGTGTCCCTCGTGTACTGGCGGCTCGACGAAACGTCGGCGACGGCAGCGCCCTCTCTCCGAGGACGGTCCATCCCATGCGCAGCCGGAGGCATCGAGGGCAGCTCGACGGCCGCCGGCACGCTGCTCGATCCCGAGCTGCACGGCATCCATGTGCGGAGGAGCACTGACGGGATGCGCACTTACGGGCTGACGGCGTTCCTCGTGGCGTTCACCGCCCTGTTCGCGGCCGGCGCCCGGGCGCAGACCGACATCGTCCTGGTCAGCACCCTCGGGCAACTCAGTCAACATGTCGCGGATTTCATTCTCTCTGACAGCCGGCTCGCCACGAAGTTCACGGTCGAACCCGACAACGACTACACGCTGACGTCGGTGACGGTCAATCGCAGCACTGGAGGGAGCCACATAGATGTGGCGATCCACGAGGCGGACACCGGCAACACGAACAATCCGGCGAGCACCGCCCTCTATTCGCTCGAGCGCCCGAGCAGCACCGGCAGCGGAAACCGGACCTTCACGGCCGCCTCCGGCGCCACGCTCACGCTGACGAAGGGCACGAGCTATTTCGTCGTCGTGTCGACAAGCGCGAGCAGTCAACAGAATTTCATTCTCACGGGTTCGGCACCGGCACCTACGCGGTGGCCATCGAGAGGCCACTGTCCCACGACCATGCCGGATACTGCCAACCTTGTCAGCACAAGCAGTACGCTGTGTCACAGAACTAGTCTCGGCGCTCGGCACGGGCGTGGTCCTTGGCCACGCCCGCGCGCCGTACTCCCAAGAGAACTCTCACGATGAAGACTACGACCCTGGCGGCGGCACTGATCGCCGCGCTCATGATCACCAGCTGCAGCGACGACAGCACACCGACCGCACCCTCAGCGCTGATCGGGGAGGCGACGACGACGGTCGACCTGTCAACGGACCCGACAGCACAGGCACCACAGAACGTCAACGCCACGAGCGACTGGTCGAACGACGATAACTGGTCGCCGGACGGCGTCAGTACGTCAAGCTACACGTACAACCCCGACGCGCCTGGATCACCGAGGAACGTGAGGGTGTGGCAGACCGGCCGAGTCGGAAGCGGCGTGAACGGGTTGGAGTACGAGCTTTCGGCAACGTGGGACCCACCGACCTGGGGTTCGACCGACATCTCCGGATCAGTCTGGACGGTGAGAGCCCGGAACGGCGACGTCCTGTCCAGTGTCGGCGGTGGCGGCCAGTCGCCCGCCACCGCATGGCTGGAAGCGGCAGAAGGCCGGTTCCACCTCGCGCTGTGCAATACGGAGGGTTGCGGGCCACCGTACGACGCGGGACGGATCTTCGTGGGAGGGTCGACGGACAAACCGGGACCGCCAGCCGGCCTCCACTTGGACAGGGGAAGCGGCGACGCGAACTGGAGTTTCGCGGAACGAACCTGGAGGGCCGCAAGCTTCCACACGTCCTTCACGGTAGACCCGAGCGATTTCGTGGACAAGTTCCGGTTCGAGTACTGGGTCCGGGGCGCTCGACAGGAGACCACCACCATCACGGAGTTCGATGCCGCCGGGATAGACCTGAATGGAGTGGCGAACACAGCGCAAGGGCAGGTGGCCCTCATTACGGAAGGCGACTGGACGTTCACGGTCCGCACTCGGAACAACCGCGGTTGGGGGCGTCGGGCCGTGCGACGGTTCAGCGTCGAGGTGAGCGGAGGGCGGAGGCCGAGCCGCCCGACGAACCTGTCGTGGAACGATGGGCTCATTAGCTGGGATCCTCCGAACAGCTTCGGCGGGCTCCCGCTGCTCAAGTACGAGTACTACCCGGTAGAGGACTGTCTGCCCGGGCACGGAACGCCGTATCCTCTACAGCCTGCCGACAGGTACGTGCTGCGAAGCCACGAGGTTCGTGTGCTCTGGGCGCCCCCTGACGCGATCTCGCTGCGGGTGTTCAACAGCCACGCCGCCAGCTTTTGCGAGAACTTGGATGTCAACTAGGCGATCTCGTCCTCGACCCACTTGTCGCCGTTGTAGATGGACAGGTCTGTTGTCTCCGCTGCCATGCGGGCCAGGACGGTCTCTGTGCCTCCGGCGGGCATTGTGTCGACCGTATCCGCATCCCAGTCGCCAAGGACGACGCGGGTGCCGGTGTCAGGATTGACGAACAGAACCCGGCGATCCGTTCGGGTCGCCGGGTTCGTAGGGCGTTTCGCTCCAGTCTCGATCAACGACAGGAACTGTCCGCTGTCGGTGACATCCGAGCGGCCGAGGGCAGTGGCCGTCAGGAACGTCAGCTTCTCTGCCTGCGTCCAGGCGGTGGAGATGACGACGCCGCGGATCCCGCGTGGTGCGTAGGCCATCAGGGTTGACGGCAAGGGCGACATCGGCCGAGCCGAACGAGTCCTGGAGCGCGCGAATCTCCAGGACTCGTTGACGTAGATGGCCGAGAGTGGAATGGGTAGCGGCCCTCAGCTCTTCGATGGCTCCGAAGTCGGCCGGCATGGGATCCCGCCAGGTACCGTCGACGGGGTTGCGAATCCAGCCTGTACGCCAGTGCGCCGGCACGGCGACCCAATCGAGCCTGGCCGCGTACACGATACCGCGCTGGGCCTCGAACGGCGGCCGCGAGGAGCTGCTCGAACGGTTCCGCGACCCCGAGATCGTCCGCCGGCTCGACGTCGAGACCATGGAGATGCTGGCCATCCGCGGGGGCGCCGACAAGCTCCTGTTCGCTCCGCCAGTTCGTGCTCGACGAGGGAATCGTCACCATGCCCTTCGCCGTCCGCAGCATGACCGGTCTGGCCGCCGGTGATCTCACCCTCGGCCGGATGTCCGCACGAAGCGTCGCGCATGGCCGGAGCGGTGATGAACCCCAAGGTCGTCCTGGACGGCGAGGGCTTCCGTGACCGATGATCGTCGGCCAGCCCGCGCCCGCGACTGGAGGCACCTCCCATCCAGGTCTTCGGTGACACGCACGGCCTGAAGGCCGGTCAGACGCGCCGGCTCGAGCGCCTCTTCCGGCGCCGCGTGCCGGCCGATCGGCTGATCACGCAGGAGCTCGCCCGGCACCTGACCGAGGTCAGCCACGAGATTCGGCGCCAGGTCGGCGTGCTGCTCGATCGCCGCGGGCTGGTCCAGCACGTGATGGTGGGCGACGGCCACTCGATTGCCCTGCCCGACTGGGGCCGCCTGCGGGCCGGCCGCGGGCGGCTGCGCGGCCTGCGCTGTGTCCACACCCACCTGGGAAACGAGGGGCTGACGCGCGACGACCGGACCGACCTGCTGCTGCTGCGCCTCGACGCCATGGTGACCGTGGGCATGGACGGCGACGGCCTGCCCGCCCTCGCCCATACCGCGGCGCTCGCACCCACCGGCGATCGCAGCCCGGACGACCGCGACGCCGGCATCGAATGCCTCGACCCGCAGCCGCCGGCACGGCTCGCCTTCGACTTCCAGGACTGGATCCGCGACCGCGAGGCCGCCTTCGCGCGCCGCACCGGCAGCGAGCGCATCGGCCACCGCGAGCGCGCCATCCTGGTCTCGGTGACGGCCGGGCGCAGCGCCGGGGACCTGGAGGTCCATATCGCCGAGCTGCGCGAGCTGGCCCACTCGGCGGGGGTCGGCATCGTCGACGTCGTGACGCAGAACCGGTCCCGGGTCGACCCCAGGACCGTGCTCGGCTCCGGCAAGCTGGACGATCTGGTCATCCGCGCGTTCCAGAACGACGTCGATCTGGTGATCGTCGACCAGGACCTGACCCCGACGCAGGCGCGCAACCTGGGCGAGCGCATGGAGCTGCGGGTGATAGACCGCACGCAGCTCATCCTCGACATCTTCGCGCAACATGCGACCACGCGCGACGGCAAGCTGCAGGTGGAGCTGGCGCAGCTCAAGTACCTGCTCCCGCGGCTCGCGCAGCGCGCCGAGGTCTCGCTTTCGCGGCTCGCCGGCGGCATCGGAGGACGCGGACCCGGCGAGACGCAGCTCGAGGTCGACCGCCGGCGTACCCGGGATCGGGTGATCCGGCTCGAGCGCGAGCTGAAGAAGCTGGCCGGCCAACGCGAGAACCGGCGGCAGCGGCGGGGCCGCCGCGCGGTCCCGGTCCTGTCCATCGTCGGCTATACGAACGCGGGCAAGAGCACGCTGCTGCGGGCCCTGACGCGCACCGAGGTGCACGTCGCCGACCAGATGTTCGCGACCCTGGATCCCACGTCGCGGCGCCTGCGCTTCCCGCGCGAGCGCGAGGTCATCGTCACCGACACGGTGGGGTTCATCCGCGACCTGCCTTCGGACCTGGTCACCGCCTTTCGCGCCACCCTCGAGGAGCTGGCCGACGCGTCGCTGCTGCTCCACGTCGTCGACGCCGCGGCGGCCGGCTGCGAGCGGCGCATCGAGGCCGTCCGCCGCGTGCTGCACGACATCGGCATCGAGGCGCCGGAGCTGCTCGTCTTCAACCAGATCGACCGTCTGGGGGACGGCGAAGGCGAGGCGCTGGCGCGCCGGCACGGCGGCGTCGCGGTGTCCGCGCTCCGCCGCACCGGCCTGCGCAGGCTGCTGGCGCGGTCCGAAGGGATGCTCTGGGCGGACGGCGCCTCGCGGGGTCGAGGCCGAGCAGGGGACCACGGAACAGCGTCCGGTTCGGACAGCGCGAACGCCGGTACCCGCCCCGTGGCCCAGCTACCAGACGCTACTCACCTCTCCGGCAGCGCGAAGACGTAGAGCGCGTTCCCTCCCTCCGGCTGGTAGATCTCCGGGCTGAGCTGCGCGGTCAGGGTCCGGAACGCGCCCCCCAGCGAGGCCGGCACCGCGAGGAACTGCCGTCCGCCCGCCTCGTAGGTGATGGGGTAGCCGTGCGCCGCGGCCATGAGGCGCGTCTCCCAGAGGATCTCCCCCGTCTCGACGTCGAACGCCCGGTAGTAGCGGTCGCCGTCGCCCGCGAAGACGAGGCCGCCGGCCGTCGTCAGCGTCGACGTCAGGAAGGCGGCGCGCTGCTCGTGGCTCCAGAGCTCCTCCATCGTCCGCACGTCGTAGGCGGCCAGCTTGCCGACGTTGCCGTCGCTGCCCGGCATGTCGAGCAGCTCGTAGCGGCCGGCCGTCCCGCCGCCCCCCTCGATGTACTCCACCGCGCGGCCGGTCAGGTGCATGCACGCCTGATGCAGCGGGATGACCAGCGCCCCGGCCCCCGGATGGTACGCGGACGCCTGCCAGTTGTGGCCCCCCAGCAGGCTCGGACAGGCGAACACGCGCTCGCCGATCGCGATGTTCTGCAGGTCCTCCCGGTAGGTCAGCTCGCCGGTGGTCTTGTCGATCGACCCGAAGATGTCCTGGTGCACCGTCTCGCGCAGGTCGACGAACGCGCCGGTCCGCCGGTCGAGCTTCCAGAGGATGCCGTCCTTGCCGATGGTGAAGAGCCACTTCTCGTCGTCGGCGTCCACCAGCACCCGCTCGTAGACGATGTCGAGGTCGAGCGTCTCGCCCGGCGCATGCTGGAAGTACCAGTGCACCTGCCCGGTGCTCGGGTCGAGCGCCAGCGTCGAGTTGGTGTAGAGCGCGTCCTGCCGCGTCGTCATGCCGCGGCTCGAGGCGACCCACGGCTTCGCCTGCGCCGTGCCGATGTAGAAGAGGCCGAGCTCCGGGTCGTAGCTCCCCGGGATCCAGGCGTCGCCGCCCGCGCGCAGATACGGGGGCGTGTCGCCCCACGACGCGTCGTTCGGATCGCCCGGCAGTGCGATCGTCGACGTGCGCCACAGCTCCTCGCCGGTGTCCGGATCGTGGCCGGTGATGAAGCAGCTCTGCTCCGTATACCGGTCGCAGCCGTTGGTGCCGGTGATGACGACCCCGTTGGCGATCACCGGGCCGGCGTTCTGGCGGAAGCCCTGCGTGTAGTCGGTCTTGACCGTCTTCCACACCTCCTCGCCGGTCCGCGCGTCGAGGGCGACGAGGTTCGCGTCGGCCGTGGCGAGAAACAGCTTGTCGCCGTAGAGCGCCAGCGTGCGGGTGGCCCCGGCGCGCGCGTCCTCCGGCAGCCGGTGGCGGTACACCCAGATCACGTCGCCGGTCGCCGCGTCGAGCGCCTGGACGACGTTCCCCGGATGCGCGAGGAACATGATGCCCTCATGCACCAGCGGCGTCGTCTGGTGGTTGCCCGGCCGCACCGAGATGGACCATGCCAGCTTCAGGTCGGCGACGTTGCCGCGCGTCACCTGATCGAGCGTGCTGTAGCCGTGGCTGTTGCGCGTCCGGCGCCAGCTCAGCCAGTCGCCCGGCGGCGGATCGGCGAGCATCTGGTCGGTCACCGGGCTCAGCTCGTGCGGCACGACCTGGTTGACGAACCGCGTCGAGCGCCGCCGCGGCCGCTCGCCCGCCCCGGCCGCGCGGCGCGCCTCTTCCATGTCCGCCGCATCGCCGATCGGCACGCCCGCATCCGCCGTCAGGGTCCGGTCGCCGGGCACGGCGCCGTTCGCCTCCAGCAGGTACGCAACCAGGTCGATGTAGGCCTGATCGCTGATCACGCCGGCCTGCCCCGGCGGCATCTCGTCGCGCAGGTAGGCGAACATGTCGTCGGTGGTCTGCCCCAGCCAACTGCTCAGGAAGTCCACGCCCGACAGCGGCGGCGCGTGGATCATGCCCTCCAGGTTCGGCCCGTGACACTGGCCGCACTGCACGCCGTAGACCGACCAGCCGTCGGCCGCCTGGTCGATGGTGAAGGCCCCGTCGCCCACCGGGGCCTGTGCCGTCGCCACGCCCGGCGCGGCAGCCAAACCCACGCCGATCAGTCCGACCGCCCACATCCGGACCACCGCGCCGACGCCGACACAAGTTGCCTTCGACATGATTCGCTCCTCGGTGCGTTGGGCGGCGCCTGCAACCCGCGTGGCCGCCCGCCCCGCCCTTATACCACCATCGCGGCGGCGGCGCGACCCTCGTCGTCTCTTCCCCGCCGTCCGGTTCCCGCCGCGCCGACTCAATTCAGCAGATCGAACAGGTGGCTGTACTTCACCGTCAGGCTCCGCCCGGCGCCGGGCGGATGGAATCGGTCGAAGCCCTCGATGTCGTCGTAGACGATCCGTCTGCGGGCTCGCGGCCGCCCAGACTGCCTCGTCCAGCACGGCGCCGTCGATCGCCGGCGCCTGCTCGACCCGGTGGGCGAGCGCCACCGGTCGCTCGGGAGGCGCGTCGGAGGCTGGCCGGTCGGTCTGCCCGGTGGGCCGCTGCGGCAGGGCCGCCTCCGGGGCCGGGGCCGGCTGCGGCGGGGCCTCCGCTGCAGCGGGGACGCCGGTCAGGGTCGAGGCGGCCAGCGCGACGGAGAGGCAGACTTTCGATGCGTGGTGACAACGTCGTCGAATGCCGCTGAGGTTCATCAACGGCATTCTCCGAGCGGTCGTGAGGGGCTGAGTTGATCCCGCGTGTGGCCCATCCTCAGGAGCCCTGCACCCGGCGGACACTCATGGGGATACAGACACCCATTGCCGATCGAGAGGAGCACCGTCGCAGTGTTGCACTCGGTGACTCCCCGCGTCCGGCACAGCCTCGAGTCGAGTGACGAACGGTTCGACGTCGGATGGAAACTCGATCTGTTGCCGCCTGGTCAACTCCCAAGCCACCGCAAGACGTACCAGCAGATCGATCGTCGAGGTAATGTCTCGCCCCCCGTTCTCAAGTCGAGAGAGATGCTCCGGCGTTATACCCAGTCGCTGGGCAAACCCCTTTCCGCTCAGTCCGAGCTCTTTTCGCAGAAACCTGATCTCGGTTCCCCTCAGCGCCGTCGGCTTCCTGATCAGCAGATTCGTGAGAAGTCGGTGGAGTTGCTCTGCGTTCGGAATCTCGACCTCCTGATGCCCGTTTCCGCACTCCCAGACTGGCGCGTCAACGAGTTGAACGTTGTCCAACCCCGACTCCCGGTAGTCCGTCGTCGTGTGGATCAACCGTTGCGGCGCCCCGCACTCGGTGCACCGTCGAGGCGGCCGTCCGCTTCGCATCTCTCAGAATCCTGTGATGATGGTTATCCGCGCCCACGCCGGATCGAGCGCTACGATCACGGTCAGCTCTTCGCCGTCCAGATCAGTTCCACTCACTGGATACTTCCAGTTCCGGAAATGTTCGTCCCAGGAGGGCGTACCGACATGGCCGGTTCTCAGAACGTGTTCGACGTCCCGGATGTTGAAGTTCCGCTCGAGAGCCTGCTCACGAGCGTGCTGGACGAAGCTGATAGCGCCCAGCCCAGGCTCCAGCAGACGCTGAATTGCCTCGAACGCTTCGATGCGCGTGAGTGCCGCGGGCCGATCCATGATCCACCTTGCGTGGCCGCCTCGGATATCCGGAGGCGGCCGGATACGGTCATAATCATGCAGTTCATCATCGTCATTCTCCTCAATTCAGATTCACCAATTCGTTGACTTAAGATTAAGAAAAACCTGGATCGTGTGTCAAGGCTGCCTTGCACGCGCCAAGGACCCGAGGCGGCGCGGTCGGATAGCCCGGACAAGGCCACGTTCTACGGCTCGTCGGGCAGCGGGCCGAAGTCGGGCGGCGGCGCCCGGTGCCGGGTGGCCGCCTCGTAGGCCGAGGCCGCCTTCAGCACCGCGGCCTCCTCGCCGAGGCCGGTCCAGAACATCATGCTGATGGGCAGCGGCGTGTCCAGCACCGATCTCTCGTAGCCGGGAACCGCGTCGTAGCGGTCGCCGGCCGCGTTCAGGACGAACCGCGGCTCGTAGACGACATCGTTGAACCCGGCGGGCACGACGATCTCGGGAACGCCGATGAGCGCGGTGATGGTCTGGGTCGACCCGGACGCGCCGCGGCCGTTGACGCTCGGCTCGCTGGGGCCGCCGACCCTCTGGTGCGGCAGCGTGTTCTCGGGATTCACCAGCACGTCGAGGCGGTTCTCGCGCATCACCCTGGCCAGCACGAGCTGCAGCACCGCGCGCATCTGCATCCGCTCGGTGTTCCCCTCCGCGCGGATGTCGTCGAGCACGGCCCAGTTCGCCGAGCCCGCCTCGGCCGCGGCGGAGAAGTACTTCGTGTTGGCGTCCAGGCTCGCCATGTTGGCGACCCGCTCGTCGCCGCGCCGGGCCAGGTACTGGTCGATGTGGAAGGCGAAGCTGCGCGACGGGGGCGAGAGCACGACGCGGCGCAGATTGATCCGGGGCGAAAGCGGCGCGTTGCCCTCCGCCAACTGGACCAGGTACCGCGTCGACGTCACGTCGTGGCCCGGGACGGCGAACTCCAGCTCACCGTCGTCGGTCGTCTTCGAGAAGTACTCCGGCATGTGGATCGGCAGGATCTCGGCCAACGCATCCCGGAACGTGTACTCCATGTCGGGCACGGCGGGATCGTCGGGATGGAGCGGGTCGACCGATTCGACCAGAGTCGCTCCGAGCCGGTCCCGGAGCACGCTCTTGATCTCGGCGTCGATCCGGTCGCTGATCGCCGCGTCGTTCAGCGTGTGCTCGACCATGTACTCGCGGACGATGCCGATGCGCATGCCGTTCAGCGGCTTCTCGCCCTGGTCGTCATCCCCCTCTTCCGGCACGTTCTCGACGACGGAGTCGGCGTAGGGTTCGGTGGAGACCAGCGCCTCCGGCACCGCCGCGTAGATGTCGCGGGGATCGTAGTAGCCGCGCTCCGAATCGCGGAGAGCATCCAGAACGAGTGCCGCGTCCTCGACCGTGCGGCAGTTCAGGCCCGCCCGGTCCACCAGCGGGTTCGATCCGACGGCTCCCCCGTAGGGAATCAGCCCCTTGGTCGTCAGCAGGCTGACCACGCCGTTGCGCGACGCCGGTCCCTTGCACGATCCCCCCGTCTGCTCGCAGAAGGCGCAGGTGACCAGGTTCGCCGATACGGCTACGCCGGACCCGGAGCTCGAGCCCCGCGGCGAGCGCTCCGTGTCGTAGGGATTGCAGGCCTGGCCGCCCCACGTGCTCCGCTCCGAGTATCCCAGGTACCGGGCCGTCGAGGCGGCCGGCCCGCCGGGATTCCCGATGCCGCCGTTGAACTCGGTGGCGTTGGCCTTGGCGTAGATGATGGCGCCCTTCTCCCGCAGCCGCTCGACGATGGTCGCGTCGGCGGGGGGCGCGTCCATGGCGAAGTCGATGTCCGCCGCCGTCGTGGTCCGCATGTCGCGCGTGTCGTAGACGTCCTTGAAGGCCAGGGGAATGCAGTACATCGGGAGCTGAGCCAGATCGGGGTCGACGCCGTATTGCGCGTCCAGCTCGACCGCCCGCTCGAGCGCGTCGGGCTGCTGCCGGAACGCCTCGCAGACCGCGGGGCAGTTCGCAGGCAGCTCGCCGGTCGAGGGATGCGCGTCACAACCGGCGCTGCAGGTCACCGAGCGCTCGCCGCGCAGATTGAGCGTGCTGAGCGCGTTCACCTGCCCCGCGTTCGGGACGCCGGCGACCATGCCGTACTGCGCCTGCACGGCCGGGTCGGAGGCCGTGGGCTCCATCCTCCCCAGGTCCAGCGGCATGCCGGCATACCGGTCGAACTCCGGAAGGATGCTCGAGACCGGGACGGTGGACGTGGGATAGCGGACCGGTGCGCCGGCGCGAACCGGGCCGCTCGCCGGCGCGACGGGCGCCCCGTCGAGGGTGACCAGTTGCGTGCAGGCGCCGTTGTAGGCCCTGGCGCGCTCGACGTAGGCCCGCACCAGTCCTTCACAACTGACCTCGCCGTCGTGGATGGCCCGGTGAATCCCGTCGATGGTCGCTTCCTCGAGGTGGAACGAGTCGGACCGGCTCGCTTCCGTCTGTGCGGCGGCGATTGGCGGCAGCAGCAGGAGCAACGCCCCGGCCGCCAGGAGCCCGCGGCGGAGCTCCCGCTGCGTTCGCCCGGGGAGGGACCCGGCCTCATCGAACGCGCCTGCCGACACGTGGTGCCGTCGCTTCCCGGTCGAAGTCAATCCACTCATGCCGACCTCCAGAACCACGGGCTGCTATGGAAGCGTCAGGGCCACCAGCTCCGCCGGCTCGCCGCGGGCGCTCATCGCCATCACGATGTACTGCTTGCCGTCGATCAGGTAGGTCATCGGCACGCCGCTCTGGCGCTTGGGCAGCTCGAACTCCCAGATCGTCTCCCCGGTCTGCTTGTCGTAGGCGTAGAACATCTCGCCGCCGGCCCAGGTGGGCGTGGCGAACAGCCCGCCGCCTTCACCGGCGAAGACCAGCGTCTTCGTGACGAGGATGCCGCTGCGTTCCGGCTTGCCGGTGCGCGGGATGTCGACGCCGCTCAGGGCCGGGTGGTTCCTGACGCAATCCGGCGTGTCGCCGTTCGGGATCATCCAGAGATGCTCGCCGGTGTTCAGATCGATGGCCGTGATGCGTCCCCACGGCGGCTTGACGAGGGGCAGGCCCAGCGGTCCGATCTCGCCGCACCCCTGCCGCGCGGCGGCTCCGCGCCGCCTGCCGCCTCCGCCCACGTAGTCCATGGTCGAGCGGCCCGGGTCGTTGACGAGTCCCGCGACGGTCGGGGCGGTGACCGAGGCCACGTAGAGGATGCCCGTCTCGGCGTCCACCGCTCCGCCCTGCCAGTTCGCGCCGCCGGTCATCTGCGGCAGCATCAGCAGTGCGCGCAGACCGTCCTGGCCCGCCAGAATCGGAGGCGTGTAGATCGGGCCGAGTTGGTACTCGGACGCGATGCGGCGCGCCTCGGCGGCCAGCTCCGGCGTGAAGTCGATGAGGTCGTCGTTCGACACGCCCTGGCGGTCGAACGGGGCGGGCCGGGTGGGAAACGGCTGCGTCGGCGCTGCCTGCTCGCCGGGCACGGTCGAGGCGGGCACCGGACGCTCCTCGATCGGCCAGACAGGCTCGCCGGTGACCCGGTCGAAAACGTAGGTGAACGCCTGCTTGGTCACCTGCGCCACGGCCTTGATCTCCCGGCCGTCGACGGTGATGTCGATCAGCGCGGGCGGGGTCGGGATGTCGTAGTCCCAGATGCCATGGTGGATGAGCTGGTAGTGCCAGACCCGCTCGCCGGTTCGGGCGTCCAGGCACACCAGGCTTTCGGCGAACAGGTTGTCGCCGGGCCGATGGCCGCCGTAGAGGTCGTTCGTGGGGGTCTCTACCGGCAGGTACACGTAGCCGAGCTCGGGATCGGCCGACATCGGGGCCCACACGCCGGTGTTGCCGCTGAAGCGCCAGGAGTCGTTCTCCCAGGTGTCGTTGCCGAACTCGCCCGGCTGGGGGATGGTGTGGAAGATCCACAACTGCTCGCCGGTGCGCGCGTCGAACCCGCGCACGAACCCGGCCGTGAAGTCGGGAGACGGGGCGGTGGCGCGCAACGCCGCCCCGACCACGATCACGTCGCCGACGACCAGCGCCGGCGAGTTCAGGCCGATCTGGCCGGGCTCGACCGGCGGTCGGTCGGTCCCGTCGTTGATCCCCTGGAACAGATCGACGGCGCCCTGCTCGCCGAAGGTGGGAACCGGCAGCCCGGTGGCCGCGTCCAGGGCCACGAGGCGATAGCCCCGCGTGACGTGGATGATCCGCGCGTCGTCCTGCCCGTCCGTCCAGTACGCGACACCGCGGCCGGAGCTGGCCCGCACGGGTGAGACATCGCCCCGCTCGCCTTCGTCGAGGCGGTACATCCACAGCGTCTCGCCGGTGGCCCCGTCGATGGCCACGACGTTGCGCCGCCAGCCGGCGGAGGTGTACAGCACCCCGCCGACCATCAACGGCGTCGCCTGGTAGTTGAAGTCGACCCGCGGGCCGAAGTTGTCCGTCCGCCAGCGCCACGCGATCTGCAGGTCGGCCACGTTGCCGCGGTCGATCTGGTCGAGCGCCGAGTACTTGGTGCTGCCCGAATCGGCGCCGTAGTACCGCCACTCCCCGTCCCGGGCTCCCTGTTGCGCCGGGGCGCTGACGCTGGTGGCGAGCAGGATGGCGACAATGGCCGGACCGCTCCACGCACACCGGGTCATCCGTGTCGACATGTAGTGCTCCTGTTCTCTGCGGCAGTCGGACGATGCCGTCCCGAAGGCTACGGCGCGCGGCGCCGAAAAAAGTGGGGAGAGCGTGACGCTCTCCCCACTGCTCCCGCCGGCTGGCCGGTGGTCCCGATGCTACTGCCCGCCGGAATTCGTCTCGGTGGACGGCCCCGGGAACGGATACCCGGGCGGCCCGTACGTGTAGTACGCGCCCAGGTCGTCGATCTCGTCCATGTCCGGATACAGCACCCCGAAGGCTGGCGCCTCGCGGCTGCCGCGCGGCGAGTACCAGACGGCGCCGTCGCGGGTGATCTGGATCTTCGGCGAGTCGGCGTGCCGCTGCGGCTTCGGATAGAACGTGAACTCCTCGCTGCGCGGATCGAACTTCCACAGCGTGGCCCCGTACTCGCCGTCGGTCCGCTGGCCGACGTCGGGGGCCCAGATGTTGTCCTCCGGGTCGGCGGCCACGTCGTACGGCTCCGCGTTCTGCTGCGGGATCGTCCACTCGGTCATCTTGCCCGTGGACTGGTCGAGCTTGACCAGCTTGCCCGGCCGCTTGCCGGCCGAGTAGATGCCCCACCAGATGTTGTTCTGCGAATCGACGTTCAGGCGCCGCGTGTGCCCCGGGTAGGTGGGCGCGGTGAACTCGGTCCACGAGTTGTTCGACGTGTCGAACTTGACGATCTTGCCGCCGCTCCAGAGCGCGATCCAGATGTTGTCGTTGCGGTCGGCGATGACGCCGTAGGGGATGGCGTGCGGGGTCGGAATGCGAAACACCGACACCTCGCCCGTGGCCCGGTCCCACTTGCTCAGCGCGCCGCCCATGATCCACCCGATGTAGATGTTGCCCTTCGAGTCCATCGCCAGCGACTGCAGGAACTTGGTCGGATTGCGCACCACGTCGTCCGGGTCCATCGGGATCTGGTACTCGAATTCCTCCGTCGCCGGGTTGAACCCCAGCAGCCGCTTCTCCTTGGCCCCGGTGCGGCCGCGGTGCTCCGGCAGCCAGATCAGGCCGGACGGATCGATGAGGATCTCGTGGTTGCCGTTGCGCGGATCGGGATAGAGGTACTCCCACTGCTCGCCGGTGCGCGGATCGAGCTTCACCAGCCGGTGCGGCACGCCGCGATCCACCAGCCAGACGTTGCCGTCGGCATCGAAGCGCGGGTCCTGCCCGTAGCGCCCGACCCGGTCCCGGGCCCACGGTTCGGCGTTGACGCCCTCGCCGGGTTCGTCCTTGGCCAGGTAGTACTCGATGTACATCGCCTTGCCGAGGGCCTCCTCGTCGACCGGCGTCTGCTGCTCGATGCGCACGCGCCGGCGCTTGCTGTCGGGCCCGAAGTTCTCGACGACGTATGCCAGCAGGTCGTCCCGGTCCTGCCGGCCGAAGCGGAACGTCGACGCCCGGAACGACAGCAGCCCCTGCCCGTAGCGGGTGGGATCCTGCTCCCCGAGCGTGCTGCCGACCATGTGGTCGATCCAGGACATCCACTGCCGCTCGGTCCCCGGCCGCGTCGGGAAGAAGTTCTCGCCGTGACACAGCATGCAGACCTGCTCGGCGACCGCCTTGCCCGGCCCCGGCGGATAGATCTCGTCGTAGCTCGCGTACTCGAACGCCCCGGACGCGCCGCTCTCCATCGCGGTCCGGCCGGCCGGGATGACGAGCGGCGGCGCATCGCCGGCGAGGTCGCCCAGGGTGAGGTCGATCTCCCCCGCGTCGCCGGCGCCCAGCGTCACGGTCCGGACGTCCGACTCGAGGTGCTTCGTGCTCGCGCTCACCTCGTAGGTGCCGGGGAACAGGGCGACGGCCCGGAAGCGTCCCTGGTTGGTGTACACCATGTACACCATGTCCCGGTCGACGTTGCGCAGGTAGACCTGCGCCGCCGTGAACGGCTCGGAGGCCGTCACGGTCCCCGACGCGGTCGCCGTGCCGGGCACCTCCGCCTGCACGCCGATCCCGGTCAGGGCCAGGACCGCTGCGCACGCCGCAACGGCGGACAGCCGGGCGCGAGACCGACTACGCGTTTTCGAAAGCATCATGGTCTGCTCCTTCGATGATCGATAGTCGCGAGACCTGCATTCTACGCCGATTCCCGGAGAAACAGCGCGCGTGCCGCACCGTTACCGCAGCCGGATCACGCCGACGTGGCCGTCGACCTCGATCGTGGTGCCGTAGGGCTCTGAGAGCTTCTGCAGCCGCTCGAGCACGCGGTCGGCCACCTCCGGCGACGCCAGGCGGGGCACGCCCCGGTGCGCCATCCGGGCAGCGTGACCCAGGTCGGTCGGGTACAGCCGGACCTCCTGCAGCCTGCCGCCGGCGAACTCGCTCACCGCGACGATGCTCTCGTACTTGAGCGGGTTGCTGTTCCGCCCGCCCCGGAAGGTGCCGCCCTGTCCTCGGCCGCCCCACGCCGCCGGACCGACGATGTCCATCTGGCGAAAGAACTCGCCCAGACCGTAGAAGATCGGGCGGCCCTTGTAGATCTCGATCCCGCGCAGCACGTGCACGCCGCTGCCGAAGAAGGCGTCGGCGCCCGCGTCGATCGTCGCTCTGGCGAAGACGGGGAGGAAGTCGCCCGGGACCGGATCGATCTCCGGCCAGACGCCGTCGGCGCCCTGCGTCTCGTGCGAGTGGATCCCGACCGCCATGAAGTCCGACTTCACCTTGCCCTCGCTCACCATCGCCAGGATGTCGCGCAGGTCCTCCTCGTTGATCTCGTACGACCACCGGGGGCTGTCGACGTCCGCCTGCCGGAACCGCTGGCGCAGGATGGTGATCTCGTCCTCCGTCTCGCCCTCCGGGGCGTAGAGCGCACCGCCGGTCGGGAACGCCTCGCGGATCGTCGTCACCGCGTCCCACTGCGCCGGCGGCATCAGCCACCAGCGCGTCGTGCGGAGCGCGCTGGCCCCGCCCCGGCCCTTCCACTCCCCGCGGCCCCGGTCGGCGACGACGCGCGCGGAGAAGCTCGACGCGGTCGCGACCAGTCCGACGCGTCCCTTCGGCGTCGTGACGAACCGGGGCGCGCGCGCCCCCCAGTAGGTGGTGCCGGATCCGGCGGAGACCACGCCGGCGGCCTCCAGCCGGTCGTTCGTCTCCAGCAGTCCCGCGAGGCCGAACTCGCCGCTGTGGTTGTTCGAGCGCGCCACGATATCGAAGCCGAGCGCCTTGACGTCCTCCGCGACGTCGGGCGTGCCGAGGAACGGCCCGGCCGATTCCCCCTGCCACCTCGAGCCGTCCAGGATGGTCGATTCCATGTTGGCGTAGCCGACGTCGGCGTTCCGGATCAGGTCGAACGCCGCCTGATGTGCCGGGTCGGCCAGCTTCGAGGCGGGGAACGCCATGATCAGGTCGCCCACCGACGCGATCGTGAAGCCGTCGCCGATCGTCGTCTCCAGCTCGAACGCCGGGTAGCCTCCCTGCTGAGCCGCGGCGTTCCAGTCGCGCGCCGCCTCGGCGGCCACCACCGCGAGGGCGGCGACGACCGTAGCGAGGCGGGTCAGGCGAAGCAGCGCCGCGCGGTACGAAGACATCCGGTCGGGTGTTGCCGATAAGGGGGTGGCTGCCATGGCGGCTGTTGCTCCGTTCGTCGAAACAGAGTCGGACGGGACAAAGCCCGATCGCGTTGCGGCGATCCGGCCCGGCCGGAAGCTCCGGCGTTGAGGACAACCCTTGTACTTCCGGCGCCGGAGCCTGTCAACCGGCGTCGGTCGAGGGAGGAGGAGCATGCGAACCGCGGGCGGTGCAGGACCGTGCGCTGACCGGAGTGAGGCAGCAGTCTCGACAGGAACCCCGGGGCGATGCGGGGACGTGAGCTGACCGGAGGAGCGCGGGTGGAACGGCGGCGCGGGTGTACCAAGCCCGCGCCGCGCCCCGCGAGGACGGATACCGTCCCCACCAACGGAGGACAACCAGGTGTATCGGACGTGCAGGACGGGACCTTTATGGTCTGCCGGCGTGAAAATCACAGTGGAACATCCGGTGCCGGCGGGATAGACTGGACTGGCCGGCACGGCTCTCCGGCCGACCGCCTGATTCGTCCATGCTGAAGAGAATGCGGAGCGTGTTCGGGATCGTCGCGCTCGTGGCCGGTGCCGCGGCCGCCCAGGCGGCGCCCCGGCAGGCGCCCGGTGCGACCGAGCCCGGGCAGACGGCCGGTGCGACCGGCGCGACCCGGACCGTGGTCGCCTTCCCGGCGCCGCGCGCGAACCTGCCCGGCGCGGCCGACGCGGCGCAGGCCGTCGTCGAGGGCACCTGCCGCCGCTGCCACAACGACCGGCTCCGGTCCGGCAACCTGTCGCTCGCGGCGTTCGAGGTGGCGAGTGCGGTAGAGCAGGCCGGCGCGGCGGAGCGGATGATCCGCAAGCTGCGCGCCGGCCTGATGCCGCCGGCCGGCGTCCGGCGCCCGGCCGAATCGGCCCTGCTCGGGCTCGCCGCCGAGCTGGAGACCCGGCTCGACGCCGCGGCGGAGGCGAATCCGAATCCGGGGCGGCGCGGCTTCCAGCGCCTGAACCGCGCCGAGTACGCCCGGTCGGTCCGCGATCTGCTGGGGCTCGACGTCGACGCGGGCGACTACCTGCCGCTCGACACCAAGAGCGCCAACTTCGACAACATCGCCGACGTGCAGATGCTGTCGCCGACGCTCATGAACGGCTACCTGCGCGCCGCCAGCGAGATCAGCCGGCTCGCGGTGGGCGACGCCGCCGCCGGCCCGGTCGAGGCGGTCTACAAGGTGCCGCGCTGGGTGTCGCAGCGCGAGCAGGTCGAAGGCGCGCCCTACGGCTCGCGGGGCGGCGTGTCGGTGACGCACACCTTTCCGGCCGACGGGGAGTACCGTTTCCGGGTCTCGTTCCATCACGAGACGACCGGCGAGCTCTTCGGCAGCGGGCGCGGCGCGCTGCACACGACGGAGCGGCGCGAGCAGATCGAGATCGCGATCGACGGCGAGCGGGCCGCCGTCTTCGAGCTCGACCGCTGGATGCACGTCTCCGATCCCAACGGCGTCAACCTCTGGACCGATCCGATACACGTAGCCGCCGGTCCGCACCGGTTGTCGGCCGTCTTCGTTCCGCAGTTCGACGGCCCCGTCCAGGACCTGATCTCGCCGCACGACTGGTCGCTGGCGAGCACCAGCATCGCCAACGCGTACGGGTTCACGAGCCTGCCGCACCTGCGCGACCTCGCGATTCGGGGGCCGGAGACCGTGACCGGCGTCTCGGACACCCCCAGCCGGGCCCGCATCTTCACGTGCCGGCCCGACGCGCCGGGCGAGGCGCGCGGCTGCGCGAGCGCGATCGTCGGCCGGCTGGGCGCGGCGGCCTACCGGCGTCCGCTCACGGCGGCGAACCACGCGGCGCTGATGGCGCTCTACGACGCCGGCAGCGAAGACGGCGGCTTCGAGGCGGGCGTGCGGATGGCCATCGAGGGAATGCTGGCCAGCCCGCACTTCGTGTTCCGCTTCGAGGAGCCTCCGGTCGACGTGCCCGTTACCGCCGGCTTCCCGATCTCGGACCACGACCTGGCGTCGCGGCTGTCTTTCTTCCTCTGGTCGTCCGCGCCCGATGCCGAGCTTCTCGAGCTGGCCACGGCGCAGCGCCTGTCGGAACCGGACGTGCTCGCGGGGCAGGTGCGGCGGATGCTGGCCGATCCTCGTGCGGAGGCGCTCGCCACGCGCTTCGCGGCCCAGTGGCTGCGGCTGCCGGACCTGGAGGCGCTGCAGCCGGACGTGCGGGTCTACCCCGACTTCGACGAGCAGCTCAAGTGGGCGCTGCAGCGCGAGACCGAGCTCTTCTTCCTGCACCTGCTCCGCGAGGATCGGAACGTGCTGGAGCTGCTCGACGCCGACTACACCTTCGTCAACGAGCGGCTCGCGAGGCACTACGGGATTCCCGGCGTCGTCGGCCCCCGGTTCCGCCGCGTGACGTATCCGGCCGGCGAGCCCCGGCGCGGGGTGCTCGGGCACGGCAGCGTGCTGGCCCTGACCTCCTACGCCGACCGGACGTCGCCGGTGCTGCGCGGCAAGTGGGCGATGGAGGTGCTGCTGGGCAGCCCGCCGCCGCCGCCGCCGCCCGACGTGCCGGACCTGGAGCAGACGGTGGTCGCCGAGGACGGCCGGCTGCTCTCGGTGCGCGAGCGGCTGGAACGGCACCGCGCGAGCCCGGCGTGCGCCTCGTGCCACCGCATGATGGACCCGATCGGGCTGGCCCTGGAGCGCTACGACGTCACCGGGGCCCGCCGCCTGTGGGACAACGGCTCGCGGATAGACGCGACGGGCGAGCTCTACGACGGCACGCCCATCGGCAGCGCCGCCGATCTGCGCGAGGCCCTGCTGCGGCGCCCCGAGCCTATCGTGCGGACCTTCGTCGAGAACCTGATGGCCTACGCGCTGGGCCGGCGTGTGGAGCACTACGACATGCCCGCCGTGCGCGAGGTCGCCCGCGCCGCCGCGGCCGCCGACAACCGCCTCTCCGCCTTCATCCTCGGCGTCGTGCGCACGCCGGCGTTCCGGATGAAGGGCGGCATGGCGGAGGAGAGCATTCCATGACCCTGATCACCGGCAAGCATCTTCCCCGGCGCACGTTCCTGCGCGGCGTGGGCGTGAGCGTGGCGCTTCCGTTCCTGGACGCGTTCGTGCCGGCCGGCCTGAGCCGCTCGCGCGCCGCGGCCGCGCGGTCCGCCGCCGATCCGACGCGGCTGGTCTGCATCGAGAACGTGCACGGGGCCGCCGGCAGCACCGCCTACGGGGCGTCGCGGCACCTGTGGTCTCCCGCCGCGGTGGGGCGGGAGTTCGACCTGACGCCGAGCGCGCTGAGCCCGCTGGAGCCGTTCCGCGACGTGCTGACCATCGTCAGCGACACCGACGTGGCGCCGGCCGAAGCCGTGACCCCGCCGGAGATCGGCGGCGACCACTTCCGCTCGAGCGCCACGTTTCTGACGCAGTCGCATCCGAAGCAGACCGAGAGCTCCGACGTGCGGGCCGGCATCTCGCTGGATCAGCTCTACGCGGAGCGCTTCGGCCAGGACACCCCGATCCCCTCGATGCAGCTCTGCATCGAGAACGTCGACCAGGCCGGCGGCTGCGCCTACGGCTACTCCTGCGTCTACACCGACACGATCAGTTGGGCGTCGCCGACCGAGCCGCTGCCGATGATCCGGGACCCGCGGCTGGCCTTCGATCTGCTGTTCGGGGCCGGCGGCACCGCCGAGCAGCGCACCGCGCGGCGGCGCGAGCGGCGCAGCGTGCTCGACTTCATCACCGCCGAGGTGGCCACTCTCAAGCGCGACCTCGACCCCGCCGACCGGGGCCGAATGGATCGCTATCTCGACGACGTGCGCGAGATCGAGCGGCGCATCCAGCGGGTGGAGGAGCGCAACACCGGCGGCGAGGCGCTGCTGCTGCCGGGGGCGCCGGCGGGCGTGCCCGACTCGTTCGACGAGCACGTCAAGCTGATGTTCGACCTGCAGGCCCTGGCGTTCGAGGCCGACATGACGCGCGTCTTCTCGTTCAAGCTGTCGCGCGACGCCACCGGCCGCGTCTACCCGGAGAGCGGCGTCGACCGCGGGTTCCACCCCGCCTCGCACCACGGCGAGCGGCAGGCCCGGATCGAGGAGTTCGCGCGGCTCAACCGCTACCACGTGAGCCTCGTCCCGTACTTCCTCGAGAAGCTGCGGAGCATCGACGAGGGGAACTCGACCCTGCTCGACAAGGCGCTGGTCGTCTACGGATCGCCGATGGGCAATCCGAACGTGCACAACCACAAGCGCTGCCCGCTCTTCGTCGCCGGCGGCGCCAACGGGAAGCTGCCCGGCAACCTGCACCGGCGGGCCGCGCCGGGCACCCCGATGGCCAACGTCATGCTCGACCTGCTGCACCGGCTCGGCGTCGACGATATCGAGCGCTTCGGCGACAGCACCGGGACGTTCTCGCTGTCCGTGTGACCCAGGTAGCGTGAGCCCGGCAAGCAGGGCCCGGGGAGACAGTGGAGCCAACGATGCATCCGATCCGAATGGCGGCGCAGGCCGCAAACCGCTTCACGTCCGAAGACGCCGACCGGAAGTCCGCGAGCCGACCTCGAATCCGTGCCCTGGCCGGCACCGTGAGCCTGGCGGTGCTGCTGGCGCTGGCCTCGGCGCCGATCTCCGCCGCGGTCGACGCGCCGGTCGCCGATGCCGCGGTGCGTCAGGACGTCGATGCGGTCCGTGGGCTGCTTGCCCGGGGAGCGGATCCCGACGCAGCCCACGGCGACGGCATGACGGCGCTGCACTGGGCCGCCCGACACGGCGACGTCGGGCTCGTAGCGCTGCTGCTCGGCGCGGGCGCTGATGCCGAGACGCGGACGCGCCTGGGCGGACACACGCCGCTGCACGTGGCGAGCCGGAGCGCGCAGGAGGGCGCGGCGACGGCGCTGCTCGAGGGCGGCGCCGACCCGAACGCCGTCACGACCACCGGCGCCACCGCGCTGCACTTCGCTGCCGGCTCCGGCGCAGCCGGGGCGGTCGCCGCGCTGCTGGACCACGGCGCGGACCCCGACGCGCGCGAGCCGGTGTGGGGCCAGACGCCGCTGATGTTCGCGGCCGCCCGGGCGCGGACCGAGGCCCTCGCGGTGCTGCTCGCGCGGGGCGCCGATCCGGAGTTGGCTGGGACGGTCGTGGACGTCGCCGCGCGCAACGAGGCCGACCGGGAGGATAGCCGCCGCCGGCGGGAGCGCATGGCGGCCCTGCGCTCGGCGCTCGCGTCGGAACGGTCCGCGGCGCGGCCGAACGCGACGGCGGCTCCTTCCGCAGCCGGTGCGCCCGGCGCGCCGAGGGCAGGCGCCGCGCCGCCCACCTCCTCGCCTTCCGCCGAGGCCGGCGCCGCCGGCGCCGCGGCTCCGGCCGGATGGACGTCCTCCCGACCGCTCTCTCCCGAGGCCCGTGCCGCCGCCGCGGAGGCCGAGGCCGCGGCCATCGAGGCGGATCTGCAGGAAGAGCCGGAGCCGCTCGGCTTCGCCGACCTGGTCGGCACCCACGGCGGGCTCACGGCGCTGCTGCTCGCGGCTCGCGAAGGCCATGCCGACGCGGCGTCGGCCCTGCTCGAGGGCGGCGCCGACGTCAACCGGGTGAGCGCCGCCGACGGGACGAGCGCGCTGCTCATCGCTTCGATCAACGGGCACTTCGACCTCGCGCTGCGCCTGCTGGAGCGGGGCGCGGATCCGACGCTGGCGAGCGACGCCGGGGCCACGCCGCTCTACGGGGCGCTCAACATGCACTGGGCGCCGAAGGCGCGGCACCCGCAGCCGACCGACTACCTGCAGCAGTCCACCTCGTACCTGGAGTTGATGCAGGCGCTGATCGACGCCGGGGCCGACGTCAACGCCCGCCTGAAGCGCTCGCTGTGGTACACCACCTACAACCGCGATCTGCTCGGGGTCGACCGCGCCGGCGCCACGCTGTTCTGGCGCGCCGCCCACGCGCTCGACCTCAACGCCATGCGCCTGTTGCTGGCCCACGGCGCCGACCCGCACCTGCCCACGATCAAGGTCCCCTCGCGGCGCCGTCCGCTCGACCCCGATCCGTCGGGCCTGCCGGCGGTGCCCTACGGCGGTCCGGGCGTGCCGCCGCTGCTGGCCGCCTCCGGCGTGGGCTACGGCCAGGGCTTCGCCGGGAACTCGCACCGCCATGTCCCGGACGGCTGGCTGCCCGCCGTGCGCTTCCTGGTGGAGGAGGTCGGCGCCGACGTGCACGCCCGCGACCACAACGGCTACAACGCCGTCCACCACGCCGCGGCCCGCGGGGACGACGCGCTGATCCGCTACCTGGTCGCGCGGGGCGTCGACGTCACCGAGGTCAGCCGGATGGGGCAGACCACCGCCGACATGGCCAACGGCCCGGTCCAGCGCATCCAGCCGTTCCCGGAGACGATCGCGCTGCTCGAGAGCCTCGGCGCGGTGAACAACCACCGCTGCCTGAGCTGCTGACGGTCACCGGAGCTGCCAGGCTGTCCGTGGTCAGACGCCGAGGCGGCGGATTCCGGGAATATCGTCGAAGCCGCGGTCGAACGAGGTCGACGACGCCGAGGAGAGCGTCGAACGCTGGCTGAATCGCGTCGCGCCGGTCGATTGCGACGTAGCGATGCAGGATCTCCTGTAGCACCTCCACGTCGCTGACCTAGGGAACGGCGACCGGGTCGAGCGGCCGCGGTCCGCCCGGTTGGGGCATGCGGTAGCCGACGCCGCGCTCGTTGAAGATGTAGGTGGGCATCGCTGCGTCATCGTCCAGCTTGGCCCGGAGATTCTTGATCGCGGCTCGCAGGCGCTTCGTGTCGACCTTGCCCCGGGTGCGCCAGACCTGGCGCAGCAGCAGATCGTGGGTCGCCACGCGTCCCGCGTTGGCCGACAGCACGCGCAGCAACTCGTACTCGGTGGCCGTCAGCTCCACCGGGCGGTTCGCCACGCTCACCCGGCGGCGGTCGTAGTCGATGACCAGTTCCCCCAGCACGAAGAGTTCGGGCTCGGCCCGCCGGCGCAGGGCCGCACGGATCCTCGCCGTCAGCTCCGTCGTCGAGAACGGCTTGACGATGTAGTCGACGGCGCCCGTCTCCAGCGCCCGGGCAATCGTTTCGTCGCGGCCGTAGCCGGAGATGAAGATGACCGGCAGGTCGGCCAGCTCGGGGACCTGCTGCATCAGCTCGATGCCGTCGGGCCCCGGCAACAGCAGGTCCAGCAGGACGAGGTCGGGTTGGTGGGTCGCGATGAGTTGGGGCAGATCGCGCGTGTCGCCGGTGACGACCGGGGTGTAGCCGGCCGCGGTGAGCGCGTCCCGAGCGTAGTGGAGCAGTTGCGGGTCGTCATCCACCACCAGGATGCGCCCCTGCTTCCGCCCCGGCCGAGACGAGCGGGAACGGCCC
Source organism: Vicinamibacterales bacterium (assembly GCA_963662835.3). Lineage (GTDB taxonomy): Bacteria > Acidobacteriota > Vicinamibacteria > Vicinamibacterales > UBA8438 > WTFV01. The sequence goes on along the minus strand of CAXXVU020000002.1, from coordinate 659,709 downwards.
ACGACGAGGGGGTCCGCGACGCCGCCGGCGGTCTCGTCGGCCACGGGAAGCGTGAAGGTGAATCGCGTTCCGTGCCCTTGCTCGCCGCTCTCGGCCCGGATGCGTCCCCCGTGCGCCTCCACCAGCCCCTTGCAGATGGCCAGGCCCAGGCCGGTCCCGGCCGCCCCGCCCTCCCGGCCGCGGGCGAAGACGCCGGCGTGCTTCCGGAACAGGTGCGGCAACCGGTCCGGGGGCACGCCCGGACCCTCGTCGGACACCGAGACCGCGACGTGGACGCCTTCCCGAACGACGGCGACGCGGATCGAGGCAGACTCGGGCGCGTGGCGCGCCGCGTTGGAGAGGAGGTTGTTCAATACCTGGACGATGCGCTGCCGGTCGGCCATCACCCGGGTCAGGTCCGGCGGAAGGTCGATCAGTACGGCCTGCCGGCCCCCGCCGCTCAGAAAGGTGTTCCTGGCCTGGTCGACGAGGCGGGACACCTCGGTCGGCTCGGGAGCGACCGACAGGGTTCCGGTCTCGATGCGGCCGGCGTCGAGCAGGTCGCTGATCAGGACCCGCATATGGTTGGCCTGTGCGTCGATGATACGGAAGAACTCGTGCATCTCGGCGGGATCCAGTCCCGGGGAGGCGCGCTGCAGGGCGGTCACCGAGCCGATGATGGAGGTCAGCGGCGCCCGCAGCTCGTGGCTCACCAGGGCCAAGAACTCGGTCCGCAGGCGCTCGAGCTCCTCGAGCGGCGCCAGGTCCTGCATGGTGACGACGAGCGACTCGACCCCGTCGGCGGAATGGATCGGCGTGGCGTTGATCAGCGTCCGGACGCTCCTGCCGTCCGGGACCGACAGCACGATCTCCTCGGCGCGCACGGTTTCGGGGGCCTCCAGTTGGCGGGCCAGCGGCAACTCGTCGAGAGCCAACACCCGTCCATCCGCCCGTCGGCACGTCACCACCTTCAGCAGGTCCTCGGTCGGGCGGCCCGGCGAGCGCAGGCCCTCGACGATCCGCCGCGCCTCCTGATTGAACGACACCGCCTCGCCGGTTCTGGCGTTCACGACCAGAACGCCTATCGGCGAGGTCTCGATCAGTGCTTCCAGGTCGGCCCGGGCGCGCTGTTCGTCGCGGTGGGTGCGGGCGTTGGCGATCGCCGTCGCCGCCTGCGAGGCGAACAACCTGAGCACCTCCTCGTCCTGGGCCGTAAACCTGCGTCCGCCTTCCTTGTCGCCGAGGAAGAAGTTGCCGACGTGCACGCCGCGGTGGCGGATCGGGGTCCACAGCAAGACCTTCGTCGGCAGCAGCTCGGCGGAGATTCCGAGCGACCGGAGGTAGGCGGGCAGGTCGGGCAGTCGCAGCGGACCCGGCTGGTCCCGAAGGTGTTCGAAGAGCCGCGGGCCGTCCGGCCAGTCGACGAGCCGGCGGTGCTCGTCGGGCGTGATCCCGGAGATGATGAGGTCCCGGACCCCGCCGGCCCGGTCGACGGTGACGATCCCGCCGCGGCGGGCCGAGGTCAGCCCGCGGGCGCTCTCGACGACCTCCCGCAGGACGGTGTCGAGGTCGAGGCTCCCGCTGATGCGCAGAATGGCCGCGACCAGTTGCGAGATACGGTTCCGCGGACTCTTCATCGGCCACTCTTTCTCGGGCCGGCGGCAAGCTCGACCCGGACCGTCACACTTGCCGATCTTCCCGGTTCGCCGCCGCGCCCCATGGCGATTGTCACACAAGAGGCACCTTGCCTACCTCGTATCTAACACACGGTTCACACTCGTCTCGCTAGCATGGAGTCCCATTGCCGGGTTCGAGGCGAAGTACTCCGAGGCAACCGGATGCCCGGATCGAACGGACCGACCCGCCGCGCTCCGCTGCGCACCCAAAGCGGACCCACTCTTGTCACGTGATGGTCTTGCGGGGCGCGACGAGGAGGCAAAGCGTCATGAAGCGTGGGAATGCCCGGTTCGGGCAACCCGAGGGGTGGTTGGAGGGTGCCTTTGTTGACGTCGACGCACACGGTCCTGGTGGAGAGATGGGTGACGGGTCTGTCGCTGGCGATCATTTGCGTGTGCGTCCCGGTGGCCGACGCCCGCGCACAGGTCGGCGATCTGTTCACCGCGGTCGATTCCGCCGCTGCGATTCCCCGCCGCGCCCCGGAACCGCCGGATACGGTCACGGGCGACGTTACGACGCTGCGCAGCCGCAATGTGCGTATCGACATGGACAGGCTCGCCGCCGCGCTGGTGAACGCGGCGGGAGGAGCCGCGCCACCCCTCGCGCCTCTGGTGCTGAACCTCTTCGACGACGCCGTCTTCCCGGCCTCCGTCACCGGGACGGCGCCCACCGCGTCGGGCGGCTACTCGCTGACGGGCCGGCTCGAAGGGGTGGAGTTCGGCTCGCTTGTGCTGGTGGTGAACGGCGACATCGTGGCAGGCACCGTGCAGGCCCCGCCGGACACCTACACGATCCGCTCGGCCGGCGGCGGCGTGCACGTCATTCGGGAGGTCGATCTGTCGACCCTTCCGCCGGAGGCGGAACCGCTGGACATCGCGGAGCCGGCGACCGGCGGTCCCGCGCCGGTCGCCGCGGGAGATCCGGCGGCCATCCCCGGCTCGATCGCCGACCCGCCGCGAGCCCGCGGCGACGACGGGTCGGTCATCGACGTGCTGGTCGTCCATACGCCGGCCGCCACGTGGTACGCGGGCGGCACGGCCGAGATCGAGGCGCTGATCGACCTCGCCGTCGCGGAGGCCAACCAGGCCTACGCGGACAGCAACGTGATCCAGCGGATCAGACTGGTCCACAGGGAGGAGATCGTCCACGTGGAACGGTCGGAAGCCGACGACGTCGCTCAATTGAGACATCCCCGGGACGGCGTCCTGGACGCTGTCCATACCCTGCGCGACGATCACCAGGCCGATCTCGTGGCGTTGATCACCGGCGTCTCGAGAGTCTGGTGCGGCAGGGTGACCGCCATCGGGCCGGAGACGCCCGACAGGGGCTTCAGTATCACGGCCGTCAGTTGCCTGTCCCCGAACTACACCTTCGCCCACGAGCTGGGCCACAACATGGGCCTGCGGCACGACGTCTACGCGGACCCCAAGGTCACGCCCTACCCGGACAACCACGGCTACGTGAACCAGCGGGCGTTCGTCGAAGGCGCTCCCGAAGCGGCCCGCTGGCGCACCATCATGGCCCTCGAGACGCAGTGCCGCGCGGAAGGGGGCCTCAGTTGCTTCCGGTTGCAGCGCTTCTCGAATCCGGAACAGAGCTGGGACGGCGACCCGCAGGGCGTGGCGGGCGCAAGCAATGCGCGGCGCGTGCTCGACGCGACCCGGTCGGCCATCGCGCGGTTCCGCGCGCGGACAACGGCTTGGCTGTCGCCCGATCCGCGCGCCGTGCCGTACCGGAGCGACGGCGTCTGGCGGCGGTTCACCGTGCACGCGGCGGAGCCGATCCGGGTCGTCGCCAACCCCGCATACCGGTCCCCGTCCCCGCGCGTCGGGATCGGCGCGGGCGCATCGCCCGGTTCCTGTTCTCCCAGTATTGACGAAGCCGTGGAGCGCGGCGACGGCGAGACCGTCTACCTGGCAGCGTGCCGTAGCGGTGTAGGCGTCGTCACCCTGGTACGCGCGGCCGACGATGCACCCATTCGGAGCTATACCCTGCCCATCGTCAACGCCGGGGGCAGCAGCGCCTCGCTGACCCCCGACCCGGCCACCGTGCCGTTCGCGAACGACGGCGCCTGGCATCCGTTCACCGTCACATCCACCGATCCCGTCCGCGTCGTCGTGAACCCGGGGGGAACGCTCGGGCGTGTCGAGATAACGTCTGAACAAAGTGAATCCAACTTCTGCCCGCCCGAACCGAACGACATGTTCGAACGGGGCAGCGGCCAGACCATCTATCTGGCCGGCTGCGTTCCCGGCGAGGGCACGGTGCGCCTGGAGCGCGTTGTCGACGGGTCGGTTCTGCGAACCTATACGTTTCCCATCCAGGCCCTCCCGAACCGGTGTGTCGAGACGCTGGGTACTTTGTCGGCGTCGGTCACCATTGCCAGGGACGGGTTCTGGACCACCGATTGTCACGCTACCAGCAGCCGTCCCAGCCGCCCCTGGTACGCGCGCTTCTACTCTTTCATGCTCGAGCGGCCCACACGAGTACGGCTGGACCGGCGATCGGAGCTCGACGCGTGGCTGTTGCTGCGCGAAGGCGACGGGCCGGGCGGCGCAATTCTGGCGGTAGACGTGAACTGCGACCAGGGTGCTACCCGTTGCGTCCTCATCAAATTGCCGGCGGGCCCGTACACCGTGGAGGTCAGGACATTGAGGCCGGGCCTGCTGGGAGCCTTCACGCTGACGCTGAGCGCGGGGCCGCTCACGTCGCCGCCGTTCACGGACGATCCGATCGTGCCCGGCATGACGGTCAAGGCGGCGCATGTCCTTGAGTTGCGGCAGCGGATGGACGCCCTTCTGGAGAGTGACGAGCGACCGGGCTTCCCGTGGACCGACCTCGAGCCCGGTGCAATCCCGAAGGCGGTACATCTGCTGGAGCTCCGGGCAGCGCTGAATCAGGCGTTCACGGTCGCCCGAAGGCCGCTGCCCAGTTTCACTGACACGGTGGTGCAGGCGGGCGTCACCGCGGTCAAGGCGGTGCACTTCAACGAGTTGCGGCGCGCACTCGAGCTCCTGGAGTGACGCCGGCAATTCCGACGAGTGAGCCCGTCGCGCTTCGAGCGCGACGAGATCTGCCTTCGTCGCCAGTTCGCGCCACGGGTCCGTGCTGCGTCGCGGGCAACGTCAACGACAGCTTCGGCGCGTTTCCGCACTCGCGCCGGCAGCCGACAACGCCTTCGCGGCGTGGTTCTGGCGTTGCGGGTGAAGAAATCATGAAGCTGAAGGTTCGTGGTTCATGAAGCGGATTCGTCCCCCCCCGCAAACAACCCGTTGCCGGGAACCGGATACGATGGTCTCTGCGAATCCGATCATGCGATTCTTCAACACCGAAGGCCCCATCCGCCGGGACCGGCACTACCACATCCCGCCGCTCGAACGCGTGAACCTCGACGACCTGCTCGCACTCGTCCGCGACGAGCGTTACTTCGTGCTCCACGCCCCGCGGCAGACCGGCAAGACGTCGGCGCTGCTTTCGTTGCGCGACCTGCTGAACGCCGGCAGCGACTACCGCTGCGTTTACGTAACGGTGGAGGCCGGGCAGGCGGCGCGGGAGAACGTCGCGGACGCCATGCGCGTCATTCTCTACGAGTTGGAGTCGGAAGAGCAGGCGACGCTGGGCAGGAACACACTGGCGGACATCTGGCCGGGTGCGTTGGAGCGGGCCGGGCCGCTGGGGGCGCTGCGGGCGTCGCTGGCCCGCTGGTGCATGACCGACCCGCAGCCGCTGGTGCTGCTGATCGACGAGATCGACACGCTGGTCGGCGACACGCTGCTGTCCGTGCTGCGGCAGTTGCGCGCCGGCTACCCGGACCGCCCCGGACGCTTCCCGCACAGCGTGATCCTGTGCGGCGTGCGGGACGTGCGCGACTACCGCATCCATTCCACGGCGCGCAACGCCCTGGTCCTTGGCGGCAGCGCGTTCAACATCAAGTCGAAGTCGTTGCGGCTGGGCGACTTCACCGAGGCGGAGACGCGGGCGCTGTTGGCGCAGCACACGGAAGAGACGGGACAGGCGTTCACCGCCGACGCGCGGGCGGCGGTCTGGACGCGCACGGCCGGCCAGCCCTGGCTGGTGAACGCGCTGTGTCAGGAGGCGTGCTTCGAGAACCAGGCGGGCCGGGACCGCTCCCGCGCGATTACCGCAGGCGACATTCTCGATGCCCAGGAGCGGCTGATCCTGGCCCGCGTGACGCACCTGGACGACTTGGCCGACAAGCTGCGCGAGGACCGGGTGCGGCGGGTGGTAGCCCCAATGCTGACCGGCGGCGCAGACCGGGGCAGCTACGCGGACCGGAACCGCGACGTGGAGTACGCCCGAGACCTGGGCCTGCTGGCGCAGCACGACGCCAAGCGCATCGCCAACCCGATCTACGCGGAGGTGATTCCGCGCGAGCTGACGTGGGTGGCGCAGGACGACGTCGAGGTGGATACGGCCTGGTACGTGGACGCCGGCGGCGGCCTGGACGTGGACAAGCTGCTGGCGGCGTTCCAGCAGTTCTTCCGCGAGCACTCGGAGCACTGGACGCAGCGCTTCGAACGGTATCAGGAGGCAGGCCCGCAACTGCTGCTGCAGGCGTATCTGCAGAAGGTGGTCAACGGCGGCGGCCGCATCGAGCGGGAGTACGCCCTGGGCAGCGGACGCGTGGACCTGCTGATCGTGTGGCCGCAAGGGGACCGCACCCGCAGGTTCGTGGTCGAGTGCAAGGTGCTGCACAAGGATCTGGAGCGCACCGTCGAAGAGGGACTGGCCCAGACGCGCGGCTACATGGACCGGTGCGGCGCAGAGGCGGGCCACCTGATCGTCTTCGACCGCGCGCCGGACCGAACGTGGCAGGAGAAGATCTTCCGCCGCGAAGCGCCGGCTGACGCCGGTGGCGGGGTCACCGTCTGGGGCATGTGAATGTCGGCAGGAATGGCCACAGGGTCCCTTTCATTTGCCGCTTCCGGTGGACGACCGATGGTCCGCACGACGTGGAGATCGTGGACTATCAAGGGGCAGGCAGTGGTCTGCGATGCGGATGCCGGCGACGCCGCGCGACGCGGGCGTCGAGGCTGCTCGCGTCGGCCATCAGTGCTTCGTCTCGCCTTCCGCAGCAGTGGCGTCCTGTGTCGCAATCGCTGCGTAGATGACGTGCGCGATCAGCGTATGCGTCTCCACGCCGCGCCGCGCCGCGCCGCCGCCCTTGCACCTGCGGGCCTGCCTGCTCTGCGGCCAGGTATGGCGTCCTGGACGACGCCGGACCTGTCCCGTCTGCCACGTCGACCGTCGATCTGCCTGACGTGCGATCAGGTGGCCGTAGAGGACCGCGCGCGGCGCTGCGCCACAGACGAGGCGTTGCGCCGCCTGGTCAAGGCCTGCGCCGGCGACTGGGAGTGGGCGCGCCGAGCGCTCGATGCGGCCGGCGGCGACGTCTCCCGCGTCCTCGCGCGCGCCGAGCGGGCCGGATCCGCGAAGCGCGTCAGCGGGCGAGGTGGTCGACGATGCTCTGGAGAAATGACAGCACGCGCGTCCCTGGAGACGCTGAGAAACGGCCGCGCGGGAATCCCGCGAGGAGGGTCCCCGAAGTGGTGGGTCGCGGCGTAGACGAGGTTGATGCCGTCACGCTGCCCGCTCCTCGCCGTAGGCCTCGGCCGGCGTGCGACCCCCGAGCGCCGAGTGCGGACGCACGTCGCTGCAGAACGTCATCCAGCTCCCGATCACCCGCTCGGCCTCGAACCCATCGACCAACTCGTGCAGATACACTGCTTCGTACTTCAGCGACCGCCACAGCCGCTCGATGAAGACGTTGTCCAGGCACCGCCCGCGGCCGTCCATCGAGCATTGCGCGCCCGCCGCCAGCACCCGCTCGGTGAACGTCGTGCTCGTAAACTGCGCCCCTTGATCCGTGTTGAAGATCTCCGGCGTGCCCGTCCGAAGCGCCGCTTCCAGCGCCTCGATGCAGAAGCCGGTGTCCATCGTGTTCGACAGCCGCCAAGCCAGCACGTGACGGCTGGCCCAGTCCATGACCGCGACCAGTTACAGGAAGCCCGCCGTCACCGGGATGTAGGTGATGTCGGCGCACCAGACTTGGTCCGCGCGCTCTATCTCGTCAGCTCTCGAAGCAGATACGGATAGATGCGGTGACCCGGCTGCGCGGCGCTCGTGCGCGGCTTGCGGTAGACCGCTTCCAGCCCCATCAGACGCATCAGCCGGCGGACCCGGCGCCGCCCCACCGACACGCCCTCACGTCCCAGGTGGCGCGCCATCTGCCGGCTGCCGTAGCGCCAAGCCAGGCGACCCCGGGCACGGGCCCGGTCCTGTCGCTGATCGGGTCCTCTTGCTGACAGTCCATCCACGGCCAGATATCGGCCGATCAAGCCTTGTCCTATACCCCGGAACGAATCCCCTCACTTTCCTGACGTGCACCCCCAGGCGGGTGCCAGCCGGGAGCACCATCGACTGGTCTGTGATATTGTGCAAAGTTGACGGGCAGGAGTCCCTGAAGTGACAGCCACGTTCGTGGGCGTTGCAGCCTTGCAGTTCGACTACTCCTGCGCCTCCCCCGCCATCGAAGTTCTCAAGACTCATTTCGGGTTCATCGGAAAAGGAGGGTCAGCCATGTACGCATCGTTCTTTGCCCACCGACTCCGACCCAGCCGAGGGCTGAGGTGTCCTATCTGTGCCCTGCTGCTGATAACGGCTCTCGCCGTTGCCGTGCCGGCCGCAGCTCAGAACACGGCGTCCTTTCAGGGCACCATCTCGGACAACACGGGCGGGGTGCTGCCCGGCGTCACGGTAACCCTTGCGAGTGACGCTCTTATCGGAGGACAGGCTATCGTGGTGAGCGGCGGCGACGGAGGCTATCGCCTCCCGAACCTCCCGCCAGGACTCTACCAGCTCCGGTTCGAACTGCCCGGCTTCCAGACCGTCGTGCGTGAGGCGCAGCGTCTCACTGTCGGTTTCACCGCCGAGATCGCCGTGACGATGGCCGTCAGCGCCCTGCAGGAAACAGTGACGGTGACCGGCGAGAGCCCGGTCGTGGACGTCCAGCAGACCGCCACGAGCATAGCGCTCACCAACGAGGTGCTCGAGGCGGTGCCGCGCGGTCGCGGCCTGATGGACGCCTACGTCATGACCCCCGGCGTCATTACGTCGGGCGCGCCGCAGGTGGGCGACAGCAACTTCGTCGCCCGCAAGTCGATCATCAACTACGGTGTCCGCGGGCAGCCGAAGCTGATGGTGGAGGGGATCAACATCACGACCGGTCCCGACGCGAATTCGGGCGTGTACGTCAGCTTCCTCTCCTACGAGGAGCTGGAAGTTCGCGCGTCGGGCAACGACGCCGAGGTGATGACGCCCGGCATCGCGATGACCGCCGTCATCAAGTCGGGCGGGAACGACTTCAGCGGGTCGGGCAACTTCGGTTTCCAGCGGCCCAACTTCCAGGCGAACAACATCGACACCGAGCTGGCCGCGCAGGGCATCTCCGACAGCGCCCCGCTCCGGCGCTACGAGGAGTACGGCTTCGATCTGGGCGGCCGGATCGCGCGAGACCGGGTCTGGTTCTACACCGGCATGGACCGGCAGGTTCGCGTCGACAACCGGTTCGGGTTCGCCGAGTCGACCGGGTTGGATGGCTACTTCCGGACGAGCGATGACGTGCAGGGCGACTACAACGCCGAGCTGAACACGTTCACGCTGAAGTTGACGGGCCAGCTCAGCACGGCGAACCGGGTGAGCGCCCTGTACCAGTCGGGCGACAAGCTGCAGCCGCAGAACGGTGGCGGACGGCTCCGCCCGCTGGAGGCCACGCGCGACTACCGCGACGAGACGAAGCTGTGGAAGCTGGGCTTTCAGAGCGTGCCGAGCAGCCGTGTCGTCTTCGAGTCGAACTACGGTTGGGCCGGCTACTTCGCCAACTACGATGCCGGACGCAGCCCGGAACCGGCACTGGACGCGCCCGGCAAAATAAGCCGCTACGACCAGGCGACCCGCTTCAGGACCGGTCCTTATGAGCGATCGGATCAGCGGCCGCGCGGCCGGCTCCAGTCCGACTCGTCGCTCACCTTCCTGCCGCCGGATGCCGCCGGCTCGCACGAGATGAAGCTGGGCGTCACCTTCTACTGGGAGAAGCACTCGACCGGCATCCTCGACAACCCGAGCGGCAACTACGTCCTCTGGTACGACGGCTGCAGCGGTGCAGGCATCCTGCCGGACATGAGCAACTGCACTCCTGATGAGATCGAAGTGTGGAACAACCCGGTCGACCCGGACAACTTGTCGCGGACGCAGTCGTTCTACTTCAAGGACAGTTGGCGGATGTCGGACCGGTTCACTGCGAACCTGGGCATCCGGTGGGACCGGCCGCAGTCGTTCCTGGAAGCGCAGTCCTACCCCGGATCGCCGTACTACCCCGAGGTGTTCCCGGCCCTGGACTTTCCGGCGCAGGACATCAACCAGTGGACGCGTATGGTTCCGCGGGCCGGCTTCGCATACGACCTGTCCGGTGACGGCCGGACGGTCCTGAAGGGGACGTTGGGGATGTTCAACTACACCATCGGCGAATCGTTCGCCGGCGCGTACAACGCCAACTCCCTGTCAAGGGCGCGGTTCGCCTGGAACGACCTGAACGGGAACAACATGTTCGACCCGGGCGAGTCAGACCTGACCCACAACGCGGTGACGGGGGCGGGAACGGGCGCGACCGGGGTGGGTTGCGCGGTGTCGGCGGACCTCTGCGCGCGCAATCCCGATTTCATCACCCGGACCGGCGCGAGCACCAACCAGGTCAACCCCGATCTGGAGCAGCCGAAGATCTACGAGTCGACCCTCGCTCTGGAGCGGGAGCTGGTGCCCGGCCTGGCGGCGCGGTTCCAGTATGTCTACAAGAACCTCCAGGGCTTCTTCAACAACGTGCGGGTGGATCAGTTCGCTGCCTACGACCGTCAGATTGCGGTGCAGGATCCGGGCGTCGACGGCATGCTGGGAACCGGCGATGACGGCGACATGCTCCGGATCTGGGACTACCCCTCGGAGGCCCGCACGCTCACGAGGCAGCTCCGGATGAACTCGATGGAGGCCGACAAGTTCCACACGTTCGAGGTGACGCTCACACGGCGCGCCTCGTCTCGGTGGAGTGCGGTCGGGTCGTTCTGGTACACCTGGACCGACGCGCTGATCAGCCGGCCGCCGGTCAACCCGAACCTGCGGGACCTGTTCAACCGGAACGAGACGACGAGCTGGAACGCAACCGCCAGCCTCGTGTACAACCTGCCGGCCGACACGACGGCGTCCCTCAACCTGCAGAGCCGCTCTGGTGTCTGGGGCCAGCGGACGTCCCGGTTCACCCGCGCGCATGGCCTGGTGGGCCTCAGCAGCATCGACGTGCCGGTCGAGCCCTTCGGCGGCGTCAATGGCGAGACACGGAGCCAGACGATGAACGTCGTGAGCGTCCGCCTCAGCAAGGCGCTCAACATTCTGAATGGCCGGGCGGCCGTCAACTTCGATGTCTTCAACCTGTTCAACTCAAACGCGGCCGTCGCGCGGGACTACCGCTCCGGCGCGACGTACTACGAGGTGGACGAGATCCTGGCGCCGCGCATCGCGCGCCTGAGCTTCGACTACCGGTTCTGACGGACGGCACGCCCGCACGCGGGTCCGGTTCGCCGGGAACGGGCATGGGGCGCCCGCCGTCACAGGCGGGCGCTCCGTTTTTTCTGGTCGGCCAGGGACGCCGGGAGGGCCTAGGACGGGGTGAATCAGCGCCGGCCGCGAGCTTGCCTGGTTTAGCGTCCGGCCACGAACAGCCGGTTCTCGACTGACAGCACGCCGAAAGTGCCATTGACGATGGAGCCCACGATCTGCCGGTCGTTCTGCGAGCTGACCGCCCCCGTCAGCGTCACGTGTCCGCGCTCCACGATGATGTGGATGGGCGGATGCCGGAGACGGCCGTACTGTTCGAGGAAGGGATGCCGGTAGATGCGATCCGCCAGTTCGGCGCGAAGGCCGTCGTCACTGGTCGACGCGGGCAGGGTTTCGATGTGGTTCCTCAATTCCTGCACGCCGAGGACGCGAGCGGCGCGGCGGACCAGCTCCGTTGCCTTGGTCGGCTCGGTTACCTTGCCGAACAGTGTGACCACCCCGCCGTCGACGTGGATATCGGCATGATCGAAGATGGTGAACCGCGGGTAGTCGCGAACCTGCTCCGCCACCCGCGCGGCCGTGAGCCGATCGTCCTCGACCGAGGCGACGGTCATCTCGTCGACGATGGAGCGCACGCCGTCGAGATCCGCCGCCAGGTTGGCGGCTTCCGTCCTGGCCCCTGCGCTCGGAACCTCGCCCTGCAGGGTCACGACGCCCGCCTGCGCCGTTGCCCGGATCGAGCGCAGTTCGTCCTCGCCGGCGAGCCTGGCGCTGAGCAGTCGTTCGATCTCGGCGTCCGCCGGAGCAGTTTGCCGGCCGGACGCGTCAGCCGCGACGGCGATGCCCATCACGGCCAGGGCGATCACGGCGACGAGCGGAAAGGGCACGCGGATCATCGCGAACTCCTCGTCTGGCGCCTCAACTTGATTGTAGGGGGCGGGCTGCCGAAAGCCAATCCTGCAGTGCGGGGAGCGGGGAGGCACGCTTCGACTTCGACGAGTTTGTGCAGTCAAATCGTAGATCAGACGTACGAGGGGAGGGTGACATGAGACTACTCGTAAACGCCATCGTTGCGGCTTCGGTCCCGGCGGCGTTCGTTGCCTGCGGCGGTGCCGGCACCGAGCGTACGGCGGCAGCCGGAAGTGATCCCGCCCTGTTCGACACGGGCGATCCTCTCACCTGCGATCTCGCAGGGTACGCGTCGGGCAGCGGCCCGGCCGCGACCATGGAGCAGAACACCCTGCTCGTCACCTGGGCCGGCGATGCCGGCGCGGACCTGCGCCTGCGGCTCGGCCTTGAAGACGCGGCTCCCATCGTCCGGGATCTCGCCGTCCGTCCACCGGCCGGCGCCTGGGGCACGCTCGGACGGGATCTGGCGCCCGATTTTCGCGTGACCTCCGGGGTGCGCCGGATCAGCTACCAGCAGCTCAACCCGCTGAGTGATCTCGGCGTCGAAATCACCGAAGAAGTAATGGACCGGGAGAAGTGGTACGTATTCTGGGATGCCCCGCTGCTGGTTCCCGGCATACGCGAAGGCGAGGGCCGCGGCACGAACCCCGGGCTGCCGCGGTCGCCTGACGAGATTCGCGAGGCCAACGCCACGTTCAACACGACGTCCTGCAGCGTCGCAACCGACGGATCGCGCCTCGAGGTCACGTTCGATGGCCTCTCCATGGGCATCTTCAGCGGCGACTTGCGGTTCACGGTCTACGAGGGAACGAACCTGGTCCGCCTCGAGGCGGTTGCCTCCACCGACGAGCCGTCGGTCGCCTACAAGTACCGGGGTGGCCTGCAGGGGTTCTCGACGGAACACACCTCGCGCGTCACCTGGCGTGATATCAGCGGCAGCCCGCTGGACTACCGGTTCGGAGGACCGACCAACGACGACGCGGTCCCGCTGCGTGCGCACAACCGGGTCGTGATCGCCGAGGGCGAGGCCGGTTCCGTCGCCGCCTTCCCGCCGCCCGTCACCTTCTTCTTCACGCGGGAGGTGGAGACGAACCACGGTTACAACTGGTACCGGAACGACGGCGACGGATCGTTCGCCATGGGCGTCCGCCAGGGCGACGGTGAGACGGCTCTGGAGGGCCAGGCGCTCGCGCCCTACGGCGCCGTCCCGCGCACCGACGAGACTACCGCCGTCATGGGCCGGTTCTTCGAGAACTTCGCCCTCTACAACGCCCCGCCGGGGACGCAGCAGCGCATGGCCGTCTACTTCTATGCGAACCCGGCGGCGGCGGAGCCGACGCGCGACTCGGTGCTCGCCTTCACGCACGAGGACACCTTCAAGCCAGTCCCCGGCTACAAGACCTTCGTCAACCACTTCCACATCCGCTTCCTTGACCGCCTGCGGGCTTCCGGCTCGCTCGACACGCCGATTCCCGACGTGCAGGCGCTCAAGGCGCTCGGCCTCGACATCATCGGGCTGAGCGACTTCCACGCGGACCAGCTCGCCGCCGGCGACAGCGGCGCCGCCAGGTTCAAGGATCAGTTGGACTACTACGAGGCATCGCGGAGGGCCTCCGACGACGGCTTCCTGGTCACGCCATGGGAAGAGCCCAACGCCCATTTCGGCGGGCACTACAACACGCTGTTCCCGAAGAACGTCTACTTCACCCGGACGCGCGAGCCGGATCAGCCGTTCTCCGAGGAAGATCCCACCTACGGCACGGTATACCGCACCCGGAGCTCCGAGGAGCTGCTGCAGGTGCTGGAGGAAGAGGACGGCTACTGGTTCCACGCCCATCCACGCACAAAGGGCTCGACCGGCCATCCCGACGCGGAGATCGACACGCCGTGGGCCTCAATGAGCGGGTCAAAACCGGCCATTTATGGGCGCCTCAAAACCGGCCATTTCCGACGGCCCGAGACTGGAGTCGAGATCTACTTCACGGCGTCCTCTGTTGGCAAGGTGTTTGCCGGCGCGCTAGCCGTCACGCCCGAAGCCTCTGGGCAGCTCGACAGCCCCTCCAGTACCGACAGATCCAGATCGCAGACCTGCTCGGGCAACTCCGCAGTCGCGGAGCCGGCCAGCGATTCCGGCAACGCGTCCCGCCACTCCCGGTACTGTTCCTGCAACTCCAGGAGCGTCTGCACGGCGTCGTTCCACTGCTGTGGCCGCGACTCCGGTCCGCTGGCCGACGGTACCGGATCCGGGATTCGCCGGCCTTGCGCCGCTCCCGATAACGTGCCTGCCGTTCCGCGTTCGTCAACGCCACACGACCATCCTGCACCGTTACGTAACGGAGCGAGGAGGAGGCGGTCGGCCGAGCGTTCGAGGCGCAAGCGTGGCGACAGACCCACCGCTCGGTTGTCATCGGCATCGGTGTATGCGTGCGCGTTGGTCCGCGACAGCGTGCGCGAGGTAATGCTCCGAGCGGAGGGAGGGCCTTGTCTGGTCTGGTCTCCCGGGTAGAGGTTCCGAGCCGGACGTCGGTGTTGGTCATGCCCGGCCGGGTTACCCTCGCGAGACGGAACGGCCGGGCTGGGCCGGAGGGTGTGGTCGACGACGACGAGCGGGAAAAGGGCGTTCCGTCGAGCGACCACTCGAGTGTCGCGGAAGGCTCGTCTGGCGCACGCGGTGCCCGTGGAAACGATCGCTGGCGGTTGTTGCGCCAGGCGAGCCTGGAGGCGGCGCTCTCGCGCGCGCGGACCACGTCCGGATGGGCGTTGACGCTCGGCCGCGCGCGAATCCTCCGCTCCGCTGTGTTCGGACTGCGGCCCGGTGCGAAAGCGCCGGATGCGCCACCGACTCCCCACCGGTTACGCACCTCCCGTCGACTCTACCAAGGTGGTCCGCACGCGGGTGCGCCAGCTGCGCGGCCCGCACTTGAGCACGTGCGCGTGATGCAGGAGCCGGTCGAGCAGCGCGGTGACCGCGGCGGTGTCGCCGAGCAGCTTCCCCCACTCGTCGACCGGGCGGTTGGAGGTGAGCATCGTCGAGGCCCGCTCGTAGCGGCGCATGATGAGCTCGAGCAGGTCCTCGGCGGCGGTGTGGGGCAGCTTGCGCATGCCGAGGTCGTCGATGATGAGCAGGTGCGCACGGGCCAGCTCGGCGAGGTATTCCTTGCGGGTCTCGGCCAGCGTCGCCTCGGCGAGTTCTTCGAGGAAGGCGTGCGTTTCCCGGTAGAGGACGCGATAGCCCTGCTGGATCGCGGCGCGTCCGATGGCCTGGGCAAGGTGACTCTTCCCGGTACCGGGTTGGCCGATCAGGAGGACGTCCTCGCGCTTTGCGATGAAGCGTGCGGTGGCGAGCTCGAAGACGAGCGCGCGGTTGATCTTCTTGTTGAAGTCGAAGTCGAAGCTGTCGAGCGAGCGGTCCGGGTCCCGGAATCGGGCCTGCTTGTGCCGGCGGGCGAGCAGGCGGTCCTCGCGGCGCTGGAGCTCGTCGGAGACGAGCGCGGCGAGCAGGTCGATGGGGGCGAGCTGCTCGGTCTGGGCCTGGAGCAGGCGCGTCTCGAGGACGTTTGCCATGCCGGAGAGGCGCAGCTTGCGCAGCGCCTTGTCGAGTTCGACGAGATTCATGAAGGGTCTCCTGTTCTGCGGTCGATCAGATCGCGGTAGACGGTCAGTTCGCGGATGAGCGGGTCGACTTGGCGCAACGACAGCGGCGGCGCGCCGGGGTAGCGGTCGAGGTAGCGCTTCAGGAAGCGGTAGGTGGGCACGCCGAGTTCGAGCGCGGCGGTGGCGGCGTGTTCGACGACGGCGGGACTGTGCTTCCTGGCGAGCGAGAGGACGCCGAGGATGCGGCGGACGCCGGCGGCGCCCTCATGGCGGTGGATGTGGTCGCAGACGGCGGAGATGGCGGGACCGGCCCGCTTGGCGGCGGCGAGCAGGGCCAGGGTCTTCGGCGGGGTGCGGGTGGGCCGGTCGTCGTCGGCGATGCGATGCCAGCCGCGCTGCGTGCGCAGGTGCTCGCGCAGCAGTTGGCCGTTGCTCGGGTCGAGGAGGCGGACGTGGATGTCGTCCCACTGCACGTCGACACGTCGACCGATCCAGCCGGGCGGCGCCGAGTAGTAGGCCGAAGCTACCTCGACGCAACCGTCCAGATGCACACTGCGGCGGCCGTACTGGTAGTAGCGGAACGGCTCGAGGGGCAACGGGCCGAGCGCGGGGCGTTCTTCCTCGAACATGGCGGCGACCTGGCGCTTGGTCGTACCGTGGATGCGGGTGTCGGCCCAGCGCTGCTCCCAGCGGTCCAGGTACGCCTGGCCGTCGTCGAGATGCTCGAAGCGGAGACCGCGCAGCGGCGTTTTCTGGGCGTGACCGACGCTGGCTTCGACTTTGCCCTTCCGATCGGGATCGCGGACGCGGCACGGCAGGGCGACGACGCCGTAGTGGGCGAGCACGTCGCGATAGAGCGGATTCAGCGTCGGGTCGTAGATGTCCGGGGTGAGGACGCCCTCCTTGAGGTTGTCGAGGACGACGACGCGTACGGTGCCCCCCAGGCGACGGAACGCGCGCTCGTGCAGCTCGGCCCAGACCTGTGCGCTGGAACGGTGAACCAGCAGCCGGACGGCCTTGCGCGAGTAGCCCAGGGCGAGGACGAAGAGCCGTGTCCGGCGGTACTTGCCGGTGTCCGGGTCACGGACCATCGGCCCCTCCCCGTAGTCAACCTGTGCTTCTTCTCCGCGGTCCGTGGTGATGACCGCCCGGGCCTCGACGGCGGGCTGCTGCCGGACGGTCGAGACGAAGCGCCGCACGCTCGTATAGCTCGCCGGGAAACCGTGGTCGTCGACCAGGTCCTGCCAGACGGCCATGGCGTTGCGGCCGCGGCTGAGCGCGTCGACGATCAGCTCGCGGTACGGCTCGCACGCGCTCGCCTGTGGCGCTCGACTGGGCCGCTGCGCGGGGACGGGCGCGTCGGCGTCGGCGCCCTTGCCGGCGGCCGTGACCGGCAAAGAGTCGGTGGGCGCCTCCGGCGAAATGGCCGGTTTTGCCGGGCGAGCGGGAGGCCGGCCACGACCCCGCACGGTCAGGCCGGCTGCCTTCAGGTAGCTGCTGGCGGTCTCGCGCCGGACCCCGGTGGCCTCTTCGATCCGCCGCAGCGACCAGCCGAGGCGCCCCAGCGCGAGAACCTGTTGTCGTTTCTCTTCCTTCAAGACGTTGCTCATGCCAGCAGGAACGTCGTGTTCCAGGCCGGCGTCAACGTCTCGGGCCGCTATCGGAAATGGCCGGTTTTCAGCCGCCCACTAATGGCCGGATTTGGGCGCCCACCGAGGCCGTGGATCGGCAGCGACCGCTACCTCGGCGTGGCTTTCAAGCCGGGAATGGGCGCCGACCTGTCCACGGAACGGATGTGCGAGTACCGCTGCTTCGACGCGATCGACACGCTGAACAACCACTTCACCGGATCGGATCTTCAGCCGAAGTACCTCATCGCGGACTGCGACACGTACCACAAGTTCCCGGGCGACGACATCTATCCGAACGTCCCCGTGAACTACCTCAGGCTCGACCGGGTGCCGGGACCCGACGAGGACTGGACGCCGATCCTGGACGCTCTGCGGGGCGGCGATTTCTTCGTCACGACCGGCCAGGTCCTGATCACCGACTACGCAGTGCAGGGATCCGGCGACGCGCGGACCATCATCGCCGATCTCGAATGGACGTTCCCGCTGGAGTTCGTCGAGGTCGTCTGGGGAGACGGGGAGAACATCGAACGCGAAATCATCCCGGCCACTGACTCGAGCGCGTTCGGCTCACGGCAGTTCTCGATCCCGTTCGACGCGGCGGGCAAGTCGTGGGTGCGGTTCGCGGCATGGGATTCGGCTGGCAACGGCGCGTTCGTGCAGCCGATCTGGCTGACAGAGTAGCTACCTCGCGCCGGTCGGCGGCGCGGTCTCAGGCGTGTCTCTACGCAGCAGGTCGAGCACGTAGGGCAGGCTGTAGGCGTGCGTCCACCCGAACACCCGCAGGCCGTTCGTGTAGCTCCATCCGGCGCGTCGCGGCCCTCCACCTCGTGGAGGTCCACCGCCACGCTGGGGTCCGGCGCCGCCCGGAGGTACGCCGGAGCGTTGCGGCAGTCCGTCCAGGGCGTCCAGCGCCTCGAACAGCTCGCCCTGCGTCCATGATTCATCGATGGGGCGGGGGAGCGGCTCCATCCGTAGCACTTCGATACGCGACTTCATCTCGTCCAGCAGGCTCCGCTCTTCCGACAGCGCGTAGCCGAAGGCAAGGGTGCTCACACTCGAGAGCAGTGATTCCACGGTGTGATCGAGCGGCGGAACGTCCCTCGCCCGGCGCGCCGAGCGGATCAGGGCCGTACGCACCGCGTCGTCACCCGTCAGGTCGAGATAGCGCCACAGCCCGTGCGCGACGTAGACGTGCGTGTATCCGTAGCGGTCCATCACCAGGCTGCCACCCTGCTCCCGTTCCTGGAAGCGCAGCATCCGACGCACCCGGTCCTCGAGCTCGCGCCGGTAGCGCTCGTCCTTGGTGGCGTCCCAGACCTCGACGAGGTTCCAGACAGACAGATACAGGCGCCGCCCGGTGAGCCCGTGTTCGCCCCAGATGCGGCGCAGGTGCAGTTCGGCCGTCTGGACGGCGACTTCGAGGCCCCGGTGGTCCGCGGCCAGATAGTAGTCGGCCAGCCACCCCTGAACCCAGACGTGCGCGCTCAGCACGTGGAGCCAATGCTGCTCTGCATGCCGCCGGCCGATGCCCAGGTACTTCGAGGCGGGCGGGGCGTCCTGGGAGCGCCAGTAGTCAACAGACTGATTCGTGTCGCCGTAGTAGACCGGTCCGCGCGGCCAGTGCGTATTGTCGACATCCATCAGGTGCCGGCTGGCGGCCTGCGCAGCGTCGAACAGTTCCGGCTTGCCCGTCCGCATGAACTGGAGCCAGAGCATGTAGTCCTGCGCCGGTTCGCCGTGGCCCCACTGCGACCACTCCGTGCCGTCGAAGGAGTTCCGCAGATCGCCGTGGTCGAACATCCCGAACCACGGCTCCCACCGCTGGTTGAACAGGACCCAGTCGAACTTGTAGTCGAGCGCCCGCTCGAAGTGGGGGAAGCTCCCCGTGCTCGGGGCGAAGCGGCCGTAGACACCGCTGCCGCCGTACCACTCTGGGTCGGCGTGGGCCACGGGCGGACCGACCACGGCGGACATCGTGCGCGCGAGGTCCGTGTCGGACGTGCCGGCCGGATGGAAATCGAAGACGACCTCGCTCGTCTTGGCCAGCCCGGCCGCCCAGTTCTCCACCGCGTTCTCGGGCCCGACCTCGTTCGAGAACCGGGCGAAGCTCATCGGCTCGGCCTCCGGCGACCAAAGATGCGCGGTGGCCTCATCTTCCATCCCGTTCGAGGCACCGAACCGGATTTCCTTCGGATACTCCTCCAGAAAATGCCGGATGCCGATGGCGACGCCGTACCGGCCGTCGGAGAGGGCGGCCCAACCGTCGGCGCGCTGCGCCTCGGCGAGCGTCCGCCCGCCGGCGTCGAGCCGCGTCGAGAAGCCGTCCATGCGTTCAGCGGTGGACGAACTCCGCACCGGCGGCATCCGCAACGGTTCCGGCCCCGTCTGCAACAGCGAGGCCTCTCCCGCGCCGCCGATGTCGTGGACCTCCGTTCGCGGCGTACCTTCGCTCCACCAGGCGCCCTCGCGCAACCGGGTGGTGAGGCGGCGGTCACCCGACTGACGCATGCCGACCGACAGGCCGGCCGCTGCGATTCGATCCTCCGGAACCGTCCACCCCGTATCGGACGGATCCACCGCGATGAGTTGCTCGTCCTCCGTCGCCACGTGGGGATAGTCACCGTGCTGTGCGCGGTGCCGGTCGGGGATGCCGGTGTAGACGAAGGTGTGTTGCACCCGCACGTAGCTCCGCCCGGCGTACGCATGGATCCGGGTGACGAACGGCGCGGGCCGGTTGTCCGGCCGGTTGTAGCGGTACTCGCCCTCGATCCGGACGATGGCGTGCAGCGGCCCCGAGCCCTTCTCGATGACGGCCCGCCGAACGAACGCACGCGAACGGTCGATTCCCGCCTCGTCGACCAGGTCCAGGAAGGACCCGCGTCCGCCGATGTCTCCAGCGACGACCACGGCCGGGCCGGGGCCGTCGCCGTCGAGGTCCAGGGCGGCCTCGCTCAGGAAGCCGCCCTCTCCCCGCGGAACGATGAAACGCAGCGGTCCGGTCGACACCTCGGTCATTCCGTTCGCCCGCTGGTTGTTGCGAATGCTGATCCGTGTTCCGGCCGCCGCCTGCCGGCGCACGTCGGTCCCGTACTCGAGCAGGTAGCGGTCCGTTTCCTGCGCGAAGAAGAAGACCCATATCCACTTGATGCTGTCGTCCGCGGGCGCCCACGTGCTGACCTCGGTAATCTGCGACGGCACCTCGTGGCCGTCGAGGGTGACGACGCGCACTTCGTCCGGCGAGTACAGCGCGCCCTTGGGGAACGGGATGCCGAACGTCAGGGGGGCGCCCTCGACGTGCCGCTCGACGCGGATGGACACCTGCGCGAACCCGTTCTGCGAACACGCGGCGGCGGCGCACGCGAGGCCGATCGCGGCGATCATGAGGAGAGTACGGACGATCACAGCCATCCCGGCAAGTCCACCGGCAAGTCCCGTGGCGTTCAGAGCCCGGCGCATTTCTCGCGCAACCGCGTCCGCGCGGCGTCCAACGCTGCTTCCGCCGCCCCTACCTCGTCGGGAGGTCCAACGTGTCCACCCACATCGGCGACGCCTGACGCGCCGCCGGTCTCTTGCCCATTGCCATGGTCGTTCAGTGTACGGGTTCTATCGCCCCGGGGCCAGGCTGGATCCGCGACTTTTGCCACAGGCTGCTAAGACTGTAGTTCCAGTCGCCGTGAAACTTGTCCCGCTTGAGCGAAAGACTCTCCATCTGTTCCGCCGTCACCGGCTGTCCCGTCGGGTAGTCGGGGGTCGAAGAGTTGGTGGCCTACAAGGGCGCGAAAGTTCGCTCCACCACCTTCAATTCCAGGTCCAGGAACGACCGCAGACTCAGCGAATCGGCCACCCGCCACGCACTTGCCGACACGCGACGTGGTACCGTAGCGAGACGATCGTAGTAGGGATGGGGATTTCGTTCGAGGGCCACGTGGTCCTGGCGCTGCGGGTGAAGGAATCATGAAGCTGAAGGTCGTGGTTCATGAAGCGGAGGAGGGCGGGTACTGGGCAGAGGTACCGTCCATCCCCGGATGTGCGACCCAAGGAGAGACGTTCGAGGAGTTGCTCAGCAACATCTATGAAGCCGTCGAAGGGTGTCTCTCCGTGGACGTCCAGGATGTTTCCGTTTCGGAGACGGACAGGGTCATCGAGATTGCCGTGTGAGGGTCCTCAGCGGAAGGGAGTTCTGCCGCCTTCTCGAATCGCGAGGATGGCGGTTGAAGCGGGTCAGAGGCCGAGTAGTGCGCACCATACGGTTATGCGCGTCGGCGTGTTTCTGGACCGGTTGTTCGCGGGAGGGAATGAAATCTACGCCAAGGTTGAGCACGTACTCCGCCGCCGGCCGGTCGCTTGGACTCCCGGTTCACCTGGCCGGGGAGCTGTCGCCTCTATCCGATGAGGCGCAGGATTCCGACGGTCAACGTGGCGGTGGCGATGACGGTGCCGACCATCCAGCGGATGAGTCTGGTCTCAAGGCTCGCGATCTCGGTACGGACGTCGCCGACCTGCGTCGAGAGTCTTGTGTCGAGTGCGGCGATCTCGGTCCGCACGCCGGCGATCTCCGTCGAGAGTCGAGTATCGAGACCAGCGATCTCGGCCCGCACCTCGGCGAGGCCGGCCTTGAACTGGTCGGAGGTGACGTGGTTGCCGTGCTCGAGGCCGTCGTGGATCGCCTTGGCGATGACTTCGGCGTGGTCGCGATCGACGCCGCCGGCGGCGAGTTGCTGCGCGCCGGCGAGCGTGTCGAACATGTTGGCAGATTACCATGTGCCGGGCGCGGACGAAATCGGCGCCCGGTGCCTGGTGGATTCCGAGCGACTTCGAGGCGAAGGCCACCGGCTGGCGTTTGCCGCAAACAGAAACGGGGCGCCCGCCTTGATGACGGACGCCCCCGTGTCAGGCTCCTGGGCGACCGCGCGGCCACCTCTTGAATCACCCCTCGCTACGCGATGATCTGCGGGATCGGCACCCCGTGGACGTCGGTCAGCCGCATGTCGCGGCCGTTGTAGCGGTACGTCAGCTTCTCGTGGTCGATGCCCAGCAGGTGCAGGATGGTCGCGTGCAGGTCGTGGGACGATCCGATCGTGCCCGGCATGACGCTCCAGGCGGCGCATATCCTCGAGTTGCGGCAGCGGATGGACGCCCTTCTGGAGAGTGACGAGCGACCGGGCTTCCCGTGGACCGACCTCGGGCCCGAATCGGCGGCGTGGCGGGAACGTCGTTCGGGTTTCTGCGGGCCGTACGCGCGAAAGACGCGCCTCCCTCACGTCGATTCTCGATCAGGCCGCCTGCCCGCCGGCCGGTGCCGGTCGTGCTACTCCAAGGCTGCTACCGCCGCCCTCAACTCCAAGAGGTGTACGGCCTTGATGGCGGTCATTCCGGCCGTTACCTCCGCGTCCGTGTAGTTGGGTCGCGTTTGCTCCAGCGTGTCGTACACCGCGTCGAGCGCATCCCGCAGTTCGGTCAGGTGGATACGCTTGACCGTCGTGACGCCGGCTCTGAGCGTTCGATCCGTCCACTGCATCGCCGGCTGGCCAACACGCGCCCGCAAGGCCGCAATGCGCGCCCGGAGCTCTCGAAAGTGTGCCGTCTTCAGCGGCGTTCCGGGCCTGATGGGATGTCCTGTGCCGGGTGCACCGCAGATCGGGATGCCGGCTGCCTGTGCTTGCTGCGCGAACGGCATGGCCAGGGGGAAGCTCATGTGCAGACAGAGTCCCGTGTCGCTGTCGATAGTCAGTTGCGCCAGTTTGGTCAATTTGCCGAGATCGGCGGGGATAGGCCCGCTCAACAGGTTGTTGAAGAGATACAGCCATTCGAGGTTGGCGAGGTTGCCCAGTCCGGTCGGGATCGGCCCGCTCAGTTCGTTGTCCCTGAGAGCTAGATGTTGGAGTGTGACGAGGTTGCCCAGTTCGGTCGGGATCGGCCCGCTCAGTTCGTTTCGCCAGAGACTCAGCCAATCCAAGTTGGCGAGGTTGCCCAGTTCGGTCGGGATCGGCCCGCTCAACGCGTTGAAGCCGAGACTCAGCCATTCCAGGCTGGCGAGGTTGCCCAGTTGCGTCGGGATCGGTCCGGTCAGTTCGTTGCCGTCGAGCTCCAGCCTCTTCAGGTTGGCGAGGTTGCCCAGTGCGCTCGGGATCGGTCCGCTCAACGGGTTGTCGGAGAGACGCAGGTCTTGCAGGTTGGCGAGGTTGCCCAGAAGTTGGGTTGGTATCGGCCCGCTGAGCTCGTTGCCCCAGAGCCACAGCTGTTGCAGGTTGGTGAGGTTGCCCAACTCGATTGGTATCGGCCCGCTCAACGCGTTGCGGCCGAGACTCAGCCTTTGCAGGTTGGCGAGGTTGCCCAGTTGGGTTGGTATCGGCCCGCTCAGTTCGTTGTCCCCGAGACTCAGCCTTTGCAGGTTGGCGAGGTTGCCCAGTTGGATTGGTATCGGCCCGCTCAGCTCGTTGCCTCCGAGCCACAGGAGTTGGAGATTGGCGAGGTTGCCCAGTGCGCTCGGGATCGGTCCGCTCAATGCATTGTCCAAGAGATCCAGCTCTTCGAGATTGGCGAGATTGCCCAGTGCGCTCGGGATCGGCCCGCTCAACCCGTTAGCTTCCAGAGTCAATACCGTGACCCGAGTGTTCTGCGTGAACACTCCGAACCATTCCGAGAGCGGCGCCTCGGTCAGCCAGTTCGTGCTGTCCGTCCAGTGCGGGCCGTTCGTCGCTCGATACAGCGCCTCCAGCGCCTCCCGGTCCGAGGCTTCGCTGCCCTGCGCGTGGACGTCTTCCACAGAGACAAGCAGGCCGGCGATCGCCACCAGAGCAAGCAGTGCGGCATGGAAACGCGTCATCCGGGGTCCCCTCCACGCTCTCGAGATTGCTGAGAGCGTCTTGACGCCCGCCGCCGCGCGACGTGCGAAGAACGGCCAGACAGCTTCACTGCCGTGATACTGACACAGCCGGCGTCGGGCCGGGAACCAGTCGAGCCACGGTGGCCGGAGGCGCGCCCGGCGCATCATCAGACCCAGCTTACCGCAAACCTGCCGCCTTCTCGAATCGCGCGGGTGGTTGCCTCTTGCTGAAGTGAGGCTGTGGTTCCGAGGAACGGCATGCGGCCTGCACGTTGCTGCAACTCTCGAAGGACCGCGGCGCGGAGCTCGGCCAAATGCACGGCCCGAATCGGCGCTCCCCGCGCCGGGGCCGGGCTGGTGAACGTCGGCGGCGTTCGGCCGCACGCCAGGGATGCTTCGCCGAGGGCCGTGCGCAGCTCCGTCAGGTGTACCGCACGCACCGGCGTCACGCCGCGCACGATCACCTGATCGGTCCACCGCACCGGGCCGAGCCCGAGCGCACCGAGGTTGATCAGGTTGTCCAGCTCGGGCGGGATCGGTACCCGTCAACCCGTTTCGGGTGAGATTCAGGTTGCTGAGTCTCGTCAGGTTTCCCAACGCCGCCGGGAGCGGTCCTCGCACACCGTTGGCCGCCAGAAACAGCGAAGAGACGCGGCCGCTCTGGTCCGTGCCGACCCCGTCCCATTCGGTCGCTTCCCCAGTACCTGTTGCGTGCCCAGTTCGGGCCGTTGTGGCGTCGTACAGCGCCATGAGCGCGTCCCGGTCGGTTGTCGCCGACTGGGACGCGGCGCCGCCCGCGGTGAGCAACCCGAGCAGGAACCCGGCGAGGACGCGTACCGCGCGGCATTGCCGGAGGGGGAGGGCCGGTACGCGCCGGATGTCGGAGACGGTCACCGTCACCACGGCCATCTTCGCGGCGTTCGATGGCATCGTGGGCGGCGTCACTGGGGGTAGTGCGTGAACGGCGCAGGAATCAGCTCACGTCGTGAGGCGCGAGACACAAAAACGGGGCGCCCGCCTCGCTCGGCAGACGCCCCGAATCAGGCTCTCGGGTGACGGCAGGCCACCCCTGTGAATCGACCCGCTACGCGATGATCTGCGGGATCGGCACCCCGTGGACGTCGGTCAGCCGCATGTCGCGGCCGTTGTAGCGGTACGTCAGCTTCTCGTGGTCGATGCCCAGCAGGTGCAGGATGGTGGCGTGCAGGTCGTGCGGCGACACCCGCTGCTCGGCCGCCTTGTAGCCGAACTCGTCGCTGGCGCCGATGACCTGGCCGCCCTGGATTCCGGCCCCGGCCATCCAGCCGGTCATCGTGCCCGGGTTGTGGTCGCGGCCGACGCCGCGCTGCGAGATCGGCATCCGGCCGAACTCGGCGTGCCACACCAGCAGCGTCTCGTCGAGCATGCCGCGGGCCTTCAGGTCGGTCATCAGGCCGGCGATCGGCAGGTCGGTCTCGGCCGCGTGCAGCGTGTGGTTCTCGATGAGATTGCTGTGCGCGTCCCACGTGTCGGTGTTCTGCTGGCCGATGCCGCCGTGGAAGAGCTGCACAAAGCGGACGCCGCGCTCGACCAGGCGCCGGGCCATCAGGCACTGCCGCCCGAAGGGCTCGGTGATCGGGTTGTCCAGGCCGTAGAGCTTCCTGGTCGCCTCCGACTCGGCCGACACGTCGACCGCCTCGGGCGCGCAGCCCTGCATCCGGTAGGCCAACTCGTAGGACGAGATGCGGGCGGCCAGCTCGGAGTTGCCCGGGTTGTTCGACAGGTCGATGTCGTTGAGCTTCGCCAACGTGTCGAGGCGGGCGCGCTGCTGCGCCTCGGTCATCCCCTCGGGCGGCGCCAGGTCGACGATCGGGTCGCCGACCGCGCGGAACAGCGTTCCCTGGTAGGTGGCCGGCATGAACCCGGCGCTCCAGTCGTTGGGGCCGCCGAGCGGGCCGCCGCGGTGGTCGTTCATCACGACGTAGGCCGGCAGGCTGGCCGCCTCGGAGCCGAGGCCGTAGGTGACCCACGACCCGACGCTGGGGAAGCCCATGCGGATCTGGCCCGACTGCATCTCGTAGGTGGCCTGGATGTGGTCGTTCGACCGGCCGTACAGCGACCGGATGAACGCCATCTCGTCGACCTTGCCGCCCAGGTGCGGGAAGATCTCCGAGACCTCGATGCCGCTCTCGCCGTGCCGCTGGAACTCGAACGGGCTCGGCATGAGCGGGCCGGGGTGTCCCTGGCGGACGACCACCGACTCGGCCATCGGCTGGCCGGCGTACTTCGTCAGCGCCGGCTTCGGGTCGAAGGTGTCGACCTGGCTGACGCCGCCGCTCATGAAGAGCGAGATGACCGCCTTGGCGCGCGGCTCGAAGTGCGGCTGCCTGGGCGCGAACGGGTTGCCCGGAATGGGCAGCTCGCACGTGTCGGACTGCGCGGCCTCCGCCGCCAGCAGGCCCTGCCGATCGAGCATGTCGGCCAGTGCGAGGCCCGCGATGCCGCCGCCCGACTGGAACAGGAAGTCGCGCCGCGACCAGAACGTCTTCTTCCGGCAGTGGTGATGGTGATCGTCGTGCATCGTCGTGTCCCCTGTGTCTCGGTCTGCTGCTGTTCGTCCGCGATTCCGTGCCTGTCCCGTTACCGCAGGTACAGGAACTCGTTCAGGTTCATCATCACGTGCGTGAAGTCGACCAGTGACTGCTCCATGGCCAGACTGCGGGCGACCTCGCGCTCCATGTCGGTCGGCTTGCGGGTCAGCGCGATCAGATAAGCGAGATCGATCTGGGCGTCCAGATCGCCCGGCGCCTCGCGCTCGATCCGCTCGGCGAACAGCTCGGCCTGGTTCAGCACGAACGGGTTGTTCATCAGCGTCAGCGCCTGCGTCGAGACGGTGGAGACGTTGCGCGCCGCCGCCGTCTGGTTCTGGTCCGGCAGGTCGAACGTGTCGAAGAAGGGGAAGCCGAGCGACCGGCGCCGGAAGACGTAGACGCTGCGGCGCCATACCTCCGGGCGGTCCGGCTCCTCGCACCAGATGCCGGTGGACGGCGCCGTGATCCGCCGTCCCGGCGGCGGACTGCCGCACCAGAATCCCTTGCCGTCCGACTGGAACAGGATGTCCGACGGAATGTGCGGGAAGATCGCCGGCCCGCCCACGGTCAGGTCGATGCCGCCGCTGACCGTCATGATGGCGTCGCGCAGGATCTCGGCCTCGAGCCGTTGCCCGCGGTAGTGCCAGAGCAGGTTGTTCTCCGGGTCGGCGTCCGCGCTCGCCTCGTGCCTGAAGGAGGACGCCATGCGGTAGGCTTCGGAGGTCATCAGCAGCCGGTGCATCTCCTTGATGCTCCAGCCGCGGTCCATGAACTCCACGGCCAGCCAGTCGAGCAGCTCCGGATGCGTCGGCTCGTCGCCCATCCGGCCCAGGTTGTCCAGCGTGCGGACGATTCCCCGCCCGAAGTGGTGGTGCCAGATCCGGTTTGCCATGACCCGCGCCGTCAGCGGGTTGTCGCGCGACGCGATCCACTCGGCCAGCGCCAGGCGCCGGCCGGAGGTGCGGCCGTCGGGCCGTGGGATCTCGGTCGGCGGATCGCCGTAGGTGGCGGCGGTCAGGAAGCCGGGCGACATCGGCGAGCCGGGGCTGAACGGGTCGCCGCGGATCAGGAAGTAGTTGGGCGGCGCCTTGTAGGCGGGTCCCCCTTCCTCGTACAGGTAGGTGCCGTCGACCTCGGGCGGCGTCCGGCATTCCGGACAGCCGATCACCTGGTCGCCCGGGCCGTCCGGCGCGAAGCGGTAGTCGCCGTCGGTGACGATGTGCGCCATCGCCGGGGTGGGCGGCCGCTCGTCCTCGAGCGCGGCGATCTCCGCGTTCAGCTCGTCCACCCGCGCCTTGTCCTCCGGGGTCAGCGCGGCGGCGACCTGCGCACGCGGCGGGTTGATGGTAAGCACCTGCGTGGCGAGAAGTTGCTCGCCCGGGGTCCGCTCGGCTTCCGGCTTGAAGGCCGCCGCCTGCACGTTCGCCGGGAACCGCTCCCGGATCATCTGCGCGCGGAGCTCCTCGCGGTACGGCGTCTCGATCGCGTCCACCTCGTCGCGCAGCGGCTGCTGCCGATCGTCGACGTCCCGCATCGCGGCGAAGTAGGCGTCCGCCTCGTCCTGGTCGAGCAGCGGGTAGTCGATCTCCACGTAGCCATAGATCGACGCCTGCATGCTGTAGTAGTCCTTCTGCAGGATCGGGTCGAACTTGTGGTCGTGGCAGCGGGCGCAGTGGACGGTCATGCCGAGCACGCCGCGGCCGACCGTCGCCAGCATGTCGTCCAGGTAGTCGTGCCGGCGCTCCGGGTTGTCCTTCTCGCGGAAGTTGACTCGCGGGCCGGACCGCAGGAAGCCGGTGGCGATGCGCGTCTCGTCCGTCACGTAATCGAGCTCGTCGCCCGCGATCTGCTCGCGCAGGAACTGGTTGTAGGGCTTGTCGTCGTTGAACGCGTCGATGACGTAGTCGCGGTAGCGCCACATGTTCAGGCGGACGTAGTCCTGCTCGAACCCGTCGGTGTCGGCGTAACGCGCCACGTCCAGCCAGTGGCGACCCCAGCGCTCGCCGTAGTGGGGCGAATCGAGAAGCTTGTCGATGAGCCGCTCCCAGGCGCCCCGCCCGGTGTCAGCCAGGAACTCCTCCACCTGCTCGAGGGTGGGCGGCAGGCCGATCAGGTCGAGGTAGGCGCGCCGCAGCAGCGTCAGGCGGTCGGCCCGCGGCGCGGCGGTCAGGCCGGCGTCCTTGCGCGACGCCTCCAGGAAGCGGTCGACCGGGTGGTCGAACTCCCGCGAGGCCGGCACCGGCGCCTGCTGTGGATGCCGGAACGCCCAGTAGTCGCGGGCGCCCGGCGGCAGCTCGTCGTTCTCGAGCGCGGCCAGCGCGTCGGCGGCGGCCGTCACCTCGCCGGCGTCCCAGTGGGCGCCCTCGTCGATCCAGGTGCGGACCGCGGCGAGCTCCGCGTCGCTCAACGGATCGCCGCTCATCGGCATGACCGGCTGGTCGAGGCCGGCCACCATCCGGAACAGGCGGCTGTCCTCGGCCCGGCCGGGCACGATGGCGGGGCCCTTGGTGCCGCCCTCCAGCGCGCCCTCGCGGCTGCTCAGATCCAGGTCGGAGAGCTGGGCCGCCTCGCCGTGGCAGTTCCAGCAGGCCCGCTCCATGATCGGGCGGATGTGGTCGGTGAAGTTGATCGGCTCGCTCTGGGCGCCGGCGGTTGCCGCCAGACCCACGACGGCCGCGAGTGTCACGCCGAACAGGACGGATGGTCTTGCGCTGCGCATCGTGTCGTCGCTCCGTTGGTTCTGCCGCGGCCCGTCAGTTCTGCCCGGGCGCCGGCAGCTTGTCCGCGTAATCGGGATCTTCCTCGTACCGCGCGTTGTGCAGGATGTTCCGCAGCCCGAGGTTGCCCTCGTGGCAGGCGTACTCGTAGAGCACCTGGTGGGGGTCGGTCTTCGTCATCGGGACCAGCGCGGTCCACGAGCTCGTCCAGGTGGCCGGATCCGACATCGTGACCTCGTAGTGGGCCGTGTCCGGGCCGATGCGTGTGAACCGCTCCACCAGCCGCAACTTCCCGGTGGAGCCCCGGAAGGCGCTCTTCGGCGAGAAGTTGACCGTCTCCACCACCAGGGTGTCGCCCTCGTAGTACCCGCGCGAGTCGCCGTGCCACTGCGGCAGGTCCGCCGACAGATGCGGCCGGCCGTCCAGCGGGACGATGCGCGCGTCGTGGATCATCTCCGAGACGATTGCCACGTGGGTCGGCGTCTGCAGGATCTGGAAGTTGTTGTTGTAGGCGCCTGGCAGCCGCGGCATGCCGAACGTGATGCAGCGCTCGGTCAGCCCGCGGTACTCGACCGCGTCCCCGCCGTACAGGCGACGCCGCTCGGACCGCGCCGCGGCACGCTCCCGCGCGTCCTCGGTCGCGGCGGGGAGCCGGCCGTCGGGCGGATCCACGATCAGCGCCGTCCGGCGGTCCCCGGTCAGCGCGCGCCCGTAGTCGAGCCACCACTTGGCGTGCACGCTGGGGGAGCGGTCGTAGTCGTCCAGCCGCTCGTTCTCCCGCTGCTCGTACGCCGCCGCCTCCTCGGCGGTCAGCGTCTCCTTGCCGGCCAGCTCGCGGGGGCGCTGCAGCGGGGTCATCGTCCGGTAGTCCCAGACGCCCTGCAGGTCGGGCGCGCCCCATGGGGTGCGGGGAATGTTCCAGTCAGCCGCTGCGGTCTCCGGGTTCTCGGCGGCCGCGGATTGCGTCGCCGCTGCCGCCGGCAACCCCGGAATCAGCGCCACGCCGAGCGCCAGCGCCACTGCCGTCATCGAGCACGCCCGCCGCATGCGATCCCTCCTGATGGGGTGTCCTCAGACAAACCGTAACGATAGCACCATGCGGCGCCGGATCGACAGCTATTTCCGGCGAGCCCGCTTCCGAACCTCGCGGGGTGCCACGGGAGCGTGGACGATCGCGGGGCCCTCGCCCTGGCATGGGCGAGGGCTTCGCTGAGGGACTGGATCAAG
Source organism: Vicinamibacterales bacterium (assembly GCA_963662835.3). Taxonomy (GTDB): domain Bacteria; phylum Acidobacteriota; class Vicinamibacteria; order Vicinamibacterales; family UBA8438; genus WTFV01. Next base: position 628,955 of record CAXXVU020000002.1, on the reverse strand, counting down.
TCGTTGCCGAGCGTGCTCATCTCATCTCCAAGGTTGGATCGGGTTGACCGGGCTCCCCGTGCCCCGCGCCGTCTCACGGCGCAGCCGCTTCGATTGGGCGGATGGCCCGCAGGTCTCCCGCGGCGGCCGTTTCCGCCAAGGCGAGCTCGTAGTGAGTCTGGAGGTTCATCCAGCTCCGGGCGTCGGTGCCGAAGTACTTCGCCAGCCGCAACGCCGTCCCCGCGGTAATGCCGCGCCGACCGCGCACGATCTCGTTGATGCGCGCCGGTGTCACGCCGGTTGCCTTCGCGAGCGCGGTCGCCGACAACCCGAACGGCTCCATGAAGTCGTGCTTCAGGACCTCGCCGGGGTGGACCGGCTGCAAGCGGGTCATTGAGGTTAACCGGACAGCTTCACGTTCGATCGGTCAGCAGTGCGCGCTTCACAGCTTCCGGCTCCCGTTCGACCACACGCAGAAGGGTGGCAGCAGGGCCGCTGACCCGGCGGGTTCCCTGTTCCCATTTCCGGTAGCCGGAAAGGCTCATGCCCATCAGTGGCGCCATCTGCGCCTGCGTGAGCTTTGCCTGCTTCCGAACCTCGCGGGGCGTCACGGGAGCGTGGACGACCGCGTGGCCCTCGCCCTTGGCATGGGCGAGGGCTTCGTTGAGGGACTGGATCAAATCGTTGCCGAACGTGCTCATTCTCATCTCCAAGGTCACGTTCACGGCGGACGATCGGCTCTTGGAGACCAACGAGTACCCAGTGCCCTCCCCGAAAATGATGCCCGCTGCGTGATGTCGGGCGAATGCTGTCCGAGATCGTACGGGCGCTGCCGGAGCTGTCGCTTGAGCCCCGTAGCAAGGGCCTTGACCGCCTGCCTCTCGTCCGGCGTCAGGTCCGCCTGCCGACTCTTGGGGTAGGCCAGCAGGGCGTAGATCGGCATGGCCTTGCCCAGGTACAGGTAGATTATCCGTGCGCCCCCGCTTTTACCGCGTCCGGAGGCAGCGACGCGCAGTTTCCGAACACCGCCCGTGCCGGGAATCTCGTCGCCCGCCAGAGGATTCTCCGAGAGAAAACCGATCACTTCGCGCTTTTCGTCCTCGCTGAAGATCCTGTCGGTCTGACGGGAGAACGTCGGAGTTTCCGCGACCGCTTGCATCGCCCCGAATATAACCCATTGGGTTATCCATCCGCAAGGGGCTTCATTCGCTGGCTTCCGGCACATCCGGCTCGGTCCGGGTCCGGCAGCCCCGCAAGCGAGTGTGGGAAGGCGGTCAGAACATCGCGATCGGGTTGACCGGGCTGCCCGTTCCGCGCGCCACCCGCAGCGGCAGCGCCTGGAACATGAACTCCCAGCGCCCCTCCTCGGCGCACGCCGCGGCTACCGGCTCGAGCAGCGCGTTGTCGAGCAGCGCCACCCCGAAGTGGAACAGCACGCCATGCACCGGCCACGGCAGGTCGCTCGACGCACGGGCGTCCATCAGGTCCCAGCCCAGCAGCGCCACGTCGTGGTCGCGGATGAACTCCGCGCAACTTGGATGCAGCCCCGGCCGCCCGCGGCTGCCGTCGTCGCCGCTCGCCATGTAGGCGCCCCAGCCGCTGTGGACCAGCAGCGCGTCTCCCGGCTCGACGGTGACGCCCTGGGCGCGGGCAATCGCCTCGATCTCCTCTCCCCGCACCGGCTCGTCGATGCCGACGTGCGGCGCGCCGCGGTGGCGCGGGACGTCGATCAGCACGCCCTTGGTGATGATGCCGCCGCTCCAGTGCGTGATGTCGCCGAACTGCGCGCCCTGGGTCGTGATCTCGACGTCCGGATCGTGCCCCTGCCACATGCCGTCGTCGTCCCAGATATGGCACAGGGCGTCGACGTGCGTCACCGTGGAGCCGTGGTAGATGAAGCCGAGGTAGTCCATCACGTAGCCGCCGCCGGGGCCGAGCGAGCTCTTCTGGATGAAGTGCTGCGGCGGCTCGAAGACCCGGCTCAGCGAGACGGTCCTGCCGGTGCGCACGAGCCCGGCCGCAGTGGCGCGCTTCTCGGGCGTGATGAGGTTGATGGCGCCAACCTGGTCGCCGTCGCCCCAGCGTCCCCAGTTGCGCCGGTCGCGGTACATGGCTGCGTAGTCGGTCCCGCCGCTCGACTGCGCCGCGGTCACCGTCGGCTCCGCCGCCGGGTTGGCCGCCGTCGCCGCCGCGGCTCTCCGGGCGCGGGCCGCCTGCCGGGCGAGCAGCTCCGGGGGAGAGAACGTCTCGGGCGTGGCGCCGGTTCCGGCTTCCGCCGGTGCGCCGGCCGCGGCCCAGGTTCGGCCGGGTTGCGCCAGGGCAGTACCGCCCATCGCCGCCGCGTGCATCAGAAATCGCCTTCGCGAAGAAGCCATGTCGTCCCTCCCGTTCCGGTCATGTCGCGCGCCGGCATTCGGCCCGATGCGCGCCGCATTCACCCTCGTGGGGCTGCATCACTTGTAGCTGCTGAGGCGTTCGATGGTAGCCGTACTGCGGCAGATCCAATTGGAGTCCTCCGAGAGCCATGTCAGTAGAGGTCGAGGTCGGATCGCCCTACGGCAGCGCCAGCGCGATCAGCTCCGGCACGTCCCCGCCGATGGTCAGCGCTATGTACTGCTGCCCCTCGTACAGGTAGGTCATCGGCGTGCCGATGGCGCCCGACGGCAGGTCGACGGAGCCGACGATCGCGCCCGTCATCTTGTCGCGCGCCACCAGGCGCGGGCCGCCGTCGGAGCCGCCGGCCGAGAGCGCGCTGATGAGCAGCGTCTTCGTCAGCACGGGGCCGCCGCGCCCCTCGCCGCCGAGGGGGGGCAGGTCGAGGTCGCGCAGCAGCGGGTGGTTGCGGTAGCGATCCCCGTCGCCGTTGGGCTGCATCCAGGCGTGCTCGCCTGCGTTGAGATCGATGGCCGTTGTCCGCGAATAGGGCGGCTTGAGCAGCGGCAGGCCCTGCGGCATCGTCGGCTGGGTCCCGCTGTCGAAGTCCGCCTGCGTGTAGCGCAGGTTGCCGCCCTCGGCCGGGTCCGGCGTGTAGTACTTGATGACCGAGAACGAGTTTCTCGACGGCACGTAGAGCAGGCCGGTCTCCGGATCGGCCGCCGCGCCGCCCCAGGTGGCGCCGCCGGCGATGTGCGGGCGCTGGATGGTGCCCTGCAGCCCGCCCTCCACGCTCAGCATCGGCGGGGTGAAGAGCGGCCCGAGCCGGAAATTGCGGACCGCCTCGACCGCCATCTCGCGGATCTCGGGGGTGAAGTCGACCAGGTCGTCGATGCCGATCCCCTGGTACTCGAACGGCGGCGGCTTCGTCGGGAAGGGCTGGGTCGGCGACAGCACCTCGCCCTCGAGGTCGGTGTCGGTCTCCACCTCGCGCTCCTCGATGGGCCAGACCGGCTCGCCGGTGGCGCGGTCGAAGACGTAGGTGAAGCCCTGCTTGCTGACCTGCGCCAGCGCCTTGATCGGTCGGCCGTCGACCTCGATGTCGATCAGGGTCGGGGCGGCGGGGAAGTCGTAGTCCCAGACCCCGTGGTGGACGGCCTGGAAGTGCCAGGCCCGCTGCCCGGTCTCGGCGTCGACGGCGACGATGCTCTCGGCGAAGAGGTTGTCGCCGAGGCGGTGGCCGCCGTAGTAGTCGCTGGTCGGTGTTCCGGTCGGGAGGTAGACGTAGCCGAGCTCGTCGTCGGCGGTCAGCGGCGGCCAGATGTTGGCGTTGCCCGAGTAGCGCCACGACTCGTTCAGCCAGGTGTCGGCGCCGAAGTCGTCCGCCTGCGGGATGGCGCGGAACGTCCACCGCACGTCGCCGGTCCGCGCGTCGACCCCCTTGACCCAGCCGGGCGGCGCCTCCCTGCGAATGACGAAGTCCGAGATGATGGTCGGCGTGACGACCACGTCGCGGGTGATGACCGGCGGCGAGGCGACCCCCACCAGGTTGCGCCCCTGGTAGTTCGTCGCGCCGCGATCGGCCCGCGGCAACCCCTCCACCAGGTCGACCCGGCCGTTGTCGCCGAAGTCGCGAACCGGCATGCCGGTGCGGGCGTCGACCGCGATCAGATACGCCTCGCTCGTGCCCCAGAAGATGCGGGCGTCGTCGCCGTCGCTCCAGTAGGCGAGGCCGCGCGAGCGGTAGGCGTGCGTCGGATCGCCGGCCAGGTAGGCCTGCGGGTCGTGCACCCAGAGGGTCTCACCGGTGCCGGCGTCGACCGCCGCCGCCTGGTAGAGCGCGGTGGTCAGGTAGAGCACGCCGTCGATCATCAGCGGCGTGGCCTGCAGGCCGCGGATGGAGATCGGCCGGTCGTCCTCGCTCTCCCGCAGCGCCTCCAGGTCCACGTTGCCGTCCACGGACTGCCAGCGCCAGGCGATGCGCAGGTCGCTGAAGTTGCCCGCGTCGATCTGGTCCAGCGGGGAGTACTTGGTGCTGCCGTTGTCGCCGGCGTAGCTGCGCCACTCGCCGTCGACGGCGCCGTACTGCGCGGCGGCGGGCCGGGCTGCCAGGACGAGCGCGACGGCGATGGCGACCGTGAAGAGACCTGCGTATCGAGCGGACATGGGATCCTCCAATCAAGAACCGCGCGGGCCGCGCTGCCAGGCTACCGATCGCAGGCGACGCAGGCGCCGACCAGGATCCGCCAGCGCTGCATGCGGCTATCGTATATTGCCCGGATGCACGAGACGATACGAATCGAGATCGCGGCGCGGGTGGTGCCGGCGTGGATCGTCGGGCTGCAGGCGGCGCCCGCGCAGGCGCAGGAGCCGGTCGCTGGCAGATGGGTTTCCACACCATCGGCGACGCGGCCATCGCCATGACCGTCGACGCCTGGGCGCGCATGCTGCAGGACTCGCCCCGCGCCGACCACCGCCACTTCCTGAACCACTTCACCGTCCGGCCGCCGGCCGAGACGATGCGGAAGATGGCCACCTGGAACATCCATGTCGCGCAGCAGCCCAACTTCACCTACACGCTCGAGGGCCGCTACGCCGAGCACCTGGACGGCGAGCGTTACGCGACCAACAACCCGCTGCGGTCGCCGATGAGTCACGGGGTGTTCGTTGCGCTGGGCAGCGACATCCTGCCCATCGGACCGATGGTGGGCCTGCAGGCCGCCGTCACCCGGCTGGGGATGAGCGGCGCGGTGGTCGGTCCGGGCGAGGCGCTGACCATGCCCGAGGCCATCGTCGGCTACACCCGGCTGGCGGCCCACCTGACCTTCGAGGAGGACGAGAAGGGCAGCCTGGAGGTCGGGAAGCTGGCCGACCTGGTGGTCCTGTCCCAGGACCTGCTGACCATCGATCCGGCGCGGACCATGGACACCGAGGTCGACCTGACCGTGCTCGGCGGCCGGGTCGTCCACGAGCGATAGCCGGTGATGGAGAGCCCTCGCGCCGCATCACGACCCCCGCAGCGCTCGGCTGCGGAAGCGAGCCGAGACCGCGAAGGCGCCCGCCGCCATGGCTGAAGTTCCTCTCAATCTCCGCAAGCTGCTCGGCCGCGGCGACGTGCTGGCCATCGCCTTCGGCGCGATGGTGGGCTGGAGCTGGGTGGTCCTGGCCGGGGAGATGATCGTCCGAGCCGGCGCGGTCGGCTCGATCCTGGCGTTCGGCGCCGGCGCGGTGATGGTCTGGCTGGTCGGGCTCACCTACGCCGAGCTGTCGTCGGCTCTCTCCCGCGCCGGCGGCGAGATCAGCTTCACCTTCGTTGCCATGGGGCCGGGCGGCGCGTTCGTCTGCGGATGGACGCTGGTGCTCGCCTACGTCGCCGTCTGCGCCTTCGAGGCGGTCGCCCTCCCCACCGTTCTCAGCTACCTCGCGCCCGGCTTCGAGGCCGGCCCTCTCTATACGGTGGCCGGCTGGCAGGTGCACGCGAGCTGGGTGCTGGCCGGCGTGGCCGGCGCACTCGTCATCGGCGTGGTCAACTACCGCGGCATCCGCTTCGCCGCGTTCGCGCAGCGCCTCGCCGTGGGCAGCCTGTTGCTGGTGGGGCTGGCGTTCTTCCTGCCGGGCGCGGTGCGCGGCGACACCGCGAATCTGGTCCCCTGGATCACCGGGTGGGAGGGGGTGCTGCGGGTCGTCATCATGACGCCGTTCCTCTACGTGGGGTTCGACGTCATCCCGCAGCTCGCCGAGGAGATCGACGTCCCGTTCCGGACCATCGGCCGCATCATCGTGCTCTCGATTGTGATGGCGCTCGGCTGGTACGGGCTCGTCCAGTGGACGGTGGGCCTCTCGCTCGACCCGGCCACGCTGCCCGGCCGGGCGCTGCCGACCGCCGACGCGATGAGCGCCGTCTACGGCAGCCCGTGGGCGGGGCGTGTGCTTGTCATCGGTGGCGCGTTCGGCATCCTCACGAGCTGGAACGCGTTCTTTCTCGGAGCCTCCCGGCTGCTGTTCGCGATGGCCCGCGGCGGAATGCTGCCGGCGGTGTTCGCCCGCCTGCACCCGCGCTACGGCTCGCCGGTGGCGGTGGTCGTCGTGCTCAGCGGGATCACCGTCGTCGCACCGTTCTTCGGCCGCCCGGCGCTGGTGTGGCTGGTCGACGCGGGCTCTCTCGCGACGGTCGTGGCGTACCTGCTGGTGGCGGTGTCCTTCCTCGTCATCCGGCGCCGGCATCCGGACCTGCCCCGTCCCTACCGCGTCGCGGCCCCGTCGCTGGTCGGGTGGCTCGCGGTGGCGGCCACGGTGTTCTTCATCCTGCTCTATCTCCCGGGGAGCCCGTCGGCGCTCGTTTGGCCGGAGGAATGGGCGATCGTGTTGCTATGGACGGCACTGGGCGCCGCACTGGCCGCGGGTATGGCGCGGCGGGGGCCTGCGCTAAATGCCGCGCGGCAGGCCAGGCTGATACTCGGGGAGCATGCGAGTCTCCGGGAATCGCGGGAGGAGCAATGACGGTGGCACGAGAGTGGTTTGAGAAAGGCAATGCAGAGGCGAACCCTGTCGCTGAGACGCCGCGAGGCAATAACCGGTCCGGCCAGCCGGACCAACGAGACCGTTCAGTCGACGCTCTCCGGATCCATGCCTGGTGAGTGAGCGCTCGCGTAGCGCGAATTCTCGAGGTACTTCACGGCCGCGCCCATCTCGTCGGCGTTCCACGCCATCCAGTCATCCTGTTGCGGCAAACCGGCCAACCCGTTCTTCCGGCCTGTGGCAATCGCCCCGACCGCCGCTCGCTGCGATCCGAAGAGTTCGCACAGGGCCAGGAATCTCATGGTCATGGCGACCGAGGGAAGCTCGTCGTCCACTTGGCGCCTCCTCACTTCATTTGGACGTTCGGCAAGCGCCCGCGGCCGTGCCGCGGGTCGCTGCCGTCGGCCCGTCGTCGGCGTCCTCGGCATGCAACCGGGTCGAATCGGGGGTGGTGGCGGCCCGGCGACCAGCGGCGCTGCTACACTCGTACCGTGAAGTCCGTGGCCTCGGATCTTCGGCTCCGTGACGTTCGTGCCGTTCAGGACATGTCGCCGGCCGAGCGGCTGGATCTTGCATTCCGCCTGGGCGACGAGGACCTCGAGTCCTTTCGGGCCACGCACGGTCTCGACAGGCGGACCGCGACTCGACTGCTGGAGCGGCGGCGACAGGCGACCCGCCAGCCGAGCGCATGCCTCGAGCGGCTCATCGGGTGAGCCTGGCGGAACGCGTCGCCGCGATTCTCGATCGGGCCGATGCCCCCTGCGCGGTGATCGGTGCGGCAGCGATGGCGGCCCGCGGCGTCGGCCGGCCGACCGGCGGCGGACGAACGCGCCCGCCCGGAATCAGGACGATCCGGCGCGCGTCGCCTCGAGGCCCGCGACGACGGCGTCGGCGATCGTGTCCACGCCCACCCCGTTGGTCACCTGCGCGAAGACGAAGGGCCCGTCGCCCCGCATCCGTTGCGAGTCCCGGGCCATGACGTCGAGGTCGGCCCCGATGAGCGCGGCGAGGTCGGTCTTGTTGATCACGAGCAGGTCGGACTGGGTGATGCCCGGCCCCCCCTTGCGGGGGATCTTGTCGCCGCCGGACACGTCGATGACGTAGATCGTGAAGTCGGCCAGGTCGCGGCTGAACTGGGCGGCCAGGTTGTCCCCGCCGCTCTCGACGAACAGCAGCTCGGGCTCCACCTTCACCATCAGTTGCGCCAGCGCGTCGAGGTTCTGGCTGACGTCGTCGCGGACCGCGGTGTGCGGGCAGCCGCCGGTCTCGACGGCGGTGATGCGGCGCGTCTCCAGCGCCTCGTGGCGCACCAGGAACTCGCCGTCCTCCTTCGTGAAGATGTCGTTCGTCACGACGGCGAGACCGTAGCGGTCGCGGAGCCTGCGGCACAGTGCGAGGAGCAGCGCGGTCTTGCCGCTGCCGACGGGTCCGCCGATGCCGACCGTGAACGCGCGCTGTCGGTAGTCGCGGACGTGCGGCGCGTCGCGTTGCTCGAAGAGGCCGGGCTCGGCTGGATCATGCCCGGACGGGTCGTGGTGGTAGAACGGGTGGTTCGGCATGTCGTGCATGGCGGCTTCACCTTTTCGACGGGGCACTCACGGTGCGGGGATTCGTCGTGGACACTCGGTGTTCAGGACTGGAAGAGTCTCGAGTACAGGCGGTCGTGCGCCCCCTGCAGGACGTCGACGATCGGCGCCGTCTGGCAGATCTCCTCGGCGGCCAGCCCGCGACACCGTTCCAGGGTCGCATCGAGCTGCGTGCCGGCGGCATGCTGCATCTGCTGCGCGCCGTAGCTGCCGACGATGCCCAGGCGGACCGCCGCGGACAGAACGCCGCGGGCGGCGCCGAAGAGGACCACGCGGCACGCCGTCTCCTGCGGCAACGCGATGGTGCGGAAGACGACGCCCGACAGCGGGGCCACGTGCGCCCGTCCGCCCTGGACCCGGCCCTGCAGGTCGCTCATGGCGGGAGAGGGCCAGACCCGCGCGGCGGTGGCGGCCAGGGTCCGCCCCTGCACCCGGCTGGCGCGGTTGGCCACGCCGTTGGTGAGGAAGGCGTGATTCAGCTCGTCCAGCTCTTCCAGCCGTTCCGGACGCCCGTACGCGGCGTTCATGAGCGGCAGGGCGCCCCAGCCCGTCTGCTGAATCGTCTCGGCCAGGAACCGCCGCAACGCCGCTCCGTCCTCCACGTGCCCGGCCTGCCACGCCGCCTCCAGCCCCCAGGAGTGGGCGAACACGCCCACCGGGAACGCCGAGTCGACGACCTGCCACGCCAGCCAGTCGGACATCTCAGAAGAGGCAGTACCGCTGCGCGAGCGGCAGCACCGCGGCCGCTTCGGCCGTCAGCGTCTCGCCGTCGGCGGTGACGACGTAGGTCTCCGGGTCGACCTCGATGCGCGGCAGCGCGTCGTTGAGCTTCATGTCCCGCTTCCCGATCGTGCGGCACCCGCGCACGGCCGACAATTCCTTCGTAAGTCCGTAGCGCTCGACCGTTCCCGCCTCCAGCGAGAGACCGGAGACGAACGCCAGCGACGTCGCCCCGGCGGCCCGCCCGAAGGCGCCGAACATCGGGCGCATCAACTGCGGCTGCGGGGTCGGAATCGACGCGTTGGCGTCGCCCATCTGGGCCCAGGCGATGAACCCTCCCTTGAGGACCAGCTCGGGCTTGATCCCGAAGAACGCCGGCTTCCACAGCACCAGGTCGGCGAGCTTGCCCACCTCGACCGAGCCCACGTCGTGCGCGATGCCGTGCGCGATCGCCGGGTTCACGGTGTACTTGGCGACGTAGCGGCGAATGCGGAGGTTGTCGTTGTCGCCCTGCTCGCCGTCCAGCCGGCCGCGCTCGGCCCGCATCTTGTCGGCCGTCTGCCAGGTGCGGGTGACGACCTCTCCCACGCGCCCCATGGCCTGGCTGTCGCTCGCCATGATGCTGATGGCCCCCAGGTCGTGCAGCACGTCCTCGGCCGCTATGGTCTGCCCGCGGATGCGGCTCTCCGCGAAGGCCACGTCCTCCGGCGTGTTCTTGTCGAGGTGGTGGCAGACCATGAGCATGTCGAGATGCTCGTCGAGCGTGTTGACGGTGTAGGGGCGCGTCGGGTTGGTCGAGCTCGGCAGCACGTTGGGCTCGCCGCAGACGCGGATGATGTCCGGGGCGTGGCCGCCGCCGGCCCCCTCGGTATGGTAGGTGTGGATCGTGCGGCCCTTGAACGCCGCGATGGAGGAATCGACGAAACCCGACTCGTTGAGCGTGTCGGTGTGGATGGCGACCTGGACGTCGAAGCGGTCCGCCTCGGTCAGGCAGCAGTCGATGGTGGCCGGCGTCGAGCCCCAGTCCTCGTGCAGCTTCAGCCCGAGCGCGCCGCTCCGGATCTGTTCCTCGATGCCGTCCGGCAGCGACGTGTTGCCCTTGCCCAGGAAGCCGAAGTTCATCGGCAGCGGATCGTTCGCCTGCAGCATCAGCTCGACGTGGCGGCTGCCCGGCGTGCAAGTCGTCGCCTTGGTGCCGGTCGCCGGTCCGGTCCCGCCCCCGATGAACGTCGTGACGCCGCTGGCCACCGCCTCGAACACCTGCTGCGGCGAGATGAAGTGGACGTGGGCGTCGATGGCCCCGGCGGTCAGGACGAGTCCTTCACCCGCAATGGCCTCGGTGGTCACCCCGACGACGAGGTCCTCGCCGACGCCGGCCATGACGTCCGGGTTGCCCGCCTTGCCGATGCCCGCGATGCGGCCGTTCTTGATGCCCACGTCCGCCTTGCGGATGCCGGTCCAGTCGACGATCAGGGCGTTGGTGATCACGCAGTCCAGGGCCCGCTCGTCCGATACGCCGGCCGCCTGTCCCATGCCGTCGCGCAGGACCTTGCCGCCGCCGAACTTGCACTCGTCGCCGTAGACGGTCGCGTCGTCCTCCACTTGCGCCACCAGGCCGGTGTCGCCCAGGCGCACCCGGTCGCCGCGGGTGGGTCCGTACAGGTCGGCGTAGTGCCGCCGGTCTATCTGGTGCGGCATGGCCTACTCCAGGTTCTCCAGGTCGCGTGATTCGTCCACCGGCCCGCTCGCCCAGGCGTTGCCGCCGCGCACGACCCGCGCACCCGCGATGGGCACCAGCGCGGCCGTCCTGGTCTCGCCGGGCTCGAAACGGACCGCGGTGCCCGCGGGTATGTCCAGCCGGCGTCCGTAGGCCGCCCTGCGGTTGAAGACGAGCGCGCGGTTGGTCTCGAAGAAGTGATAGTGGCTGCCGACCTGGATGGGCCGGTCGCCGGTGTTCGCGACGCTGAGGCTGACCGCGTCGCGGCCCTCGTTCAGCGTGATGGAGCCGGCGGCGGCCAGCACCTCGCCGGGCGCTCCCGCCAGCGGCGCCGCCAGCGGACCGGGCGCCCGTTCGGGTGCCCGGGGAGCGAGGAAGCTCCCGTAGAGCGCCAGCTCGCGGTCGCCGTGCTCCGCCACGATGGGGTGGTGCACGGTCACCAGCTTCGTGCCGTCGGGGAACGTGCCTTCGACCTGCACCTCGTCCACCATGTCCGCGATGCCGTCGAGTACGTCGCCGGTTCCCAGGAAGCGGCGCCCGAGGTCCATCAGCTCGGCCACCGAGCGGCCGTCGCGGATGAACTCCAGCAGTTGCGTCGCGATCAGCGCGACGGCTTCCACGTAGTTGAGCCTGAGGCCGCGGGCAAGCCGCTTCTGCGCCAGGAACCCGGCCTGGTGCAGGATCAGCTTGTCGACCTCGCGAGGTGTCAGGTGCATGGCGCTACCATTTCCGCGCCCACGGGCTGTCGCCCAGCAGCCGGGGCACAAAGCCGAGAAGGTCCCGCAGCGTGTCGTCGACGTCCTCCACCGTGCGGCCCGCGATCCGCACGACGCAGCCGGCATCGCCTGCCGGGGCGGCGGCGACGAGACGATCGGCGAGGCGTTTCACCGGCTCGGCGCGCACGCGGGCGTCGATCCGGTCGATCTCCTCCGCGAGCCCGCGGCCGACCAACAGCGCGGCGGCCAGGACGTCGTAGGTGCCGAAACGGGCGGCCATTCGCCCGTCGGACGCTCGTAGCGCGAGCGCGTCGTGAACGACCAGGCGCTCATCGAGGTGGACGACGGTGCGGCTGACATACTCGTCGAAGGCCCAGCGCTCACCGGACTCCCGCCGCCCGGACGTCACCGAATCGACGAGCACGAGTCCGCTTCCGGTGCCGAGGGTGACACGCTGCGTCTGGCGATAGCGGGAGCCCGCGAAGCAGATCACGGCGTCCGGAGCGACGACGAGCAGGGCGTTCTCGCCGACGTCGACGTCCAGCGCTGCCCGCGTGCCGCGCGGCGACCGGTAGACCTTGGTGGCCGATTGCGTCGACAGGAACGCGGTGGCGCCGGCGCCGACCGACCCCTGCAGTGCGATGTCGTCGCCATCCACCAGTCCCCCGCCGTGACTCGACGTGTAGATCCAGGCGGCATGGCCATGGTTCCGAGGCGTCAGCAGCCGCAACGGGCTGGTCGCGAACACCCGGGACACGACGCTCCGCCCACGCGCCCGCTCCACCGCGAACCGCCCGCGGCCCGCCTGCGCGGCCCTCGCCGGTTGCGGCGGCCCGAACCGCCTCGCGGCGGCCTCGGTTCCCGGCGGCAGCGGACCGAGACCCGCGGCGGCCTCGCTTCCTGCTTGCAGTGGCCGGACATCCGCCGGCAGGGCCTCCGGCCGCGGATCACACCGTGAGGTAGTCGCGGATGTCATCGTCGCTCAACTCGTCGATGGCGCCGCCGGCCACGGCGCGTCCCTTGTCCAGGATGCGGAACTCGCTCGCCACGCGGCGGGCGAACGGCAGCTTCTGCTCGACGAGCAGAACGGTGACGCCGGCCTCGTCGTTGAGCCTGAGGATGATATCGCCGATCTCGTGGACGATGTTCGGCTGGATCCCCTCCGTCGGCTCGTCCAGGATCAGCAGCCGCGGCTCGAGCACCAGGGCCCTGCCTATCGCCAGTTGCTGCTGCTGGCCGCCCGACAGGTCTCCGCCCCGGCGCTGGAGCATCTGCTCGAGCACCGGAAACAGCTCGAACACCCGTTTCGGGATGCTCCGGACCGCGTCGCGCCGGGCCGCCAGGCCGATGCGGAGGTTCTCCTCGACGGTGAGCTGCGGGAAGATCTCGCGCCCCTGCGGCACGTAGCCGATGCCCATCCGTGCGCGGCTCTCCGGGGAGCGCGCGAGCAGGTCCGCGTCGTCGAACGTGATGCTGCCCGCCGCCACCGGCACCAGGCCCATCACGCACTTGAGCAGGGTGGTCTTGCCCACGCCGTTGCGCCCCATCAGGCACAGCCGCGTCCCCGCCGCCACGTCGAGGTCGATATCCCAGAGCGTACGGCTGCCCCCGTACGACTGGTTCAGGCCACGGATTCGAAGCAGGCTCATGCGCCGAGGTACACCTCGATGACCTGCGGGTCCATCTGCACATCGTCCATGTTGCCCTCGGCCAACACCCGTCCCTCGTGCAGGACCGCCACCCGGTTGGCAATCGAGCGCACGAACTCCATGTCGTGCTCGACGACGACCACCGAGTGCCGCCCCGCGAGCGACAGCAGCAGCTCTCCGGTGCGCTCGGTCTCCTGCGGCGTCATTCCGGCGACCGGCTCGTCCACGAGCAGCAGCTTCGGCTCCTGCATCAGCAGCATGCCGATCTCCAGCCATTGCTTCTGTCCGTGGGCCAGGGCGCCGGCCGGCGCATCGCGCTTCGCCTGCAGCCCCGTCGTCTCGAGAACGGCGTCGATGCGCTCGCGGTCCGCACGGGTCAGGCGGGCGACGAAGGTGCGCCAGAACGACTTCTCCCCGGCCAGGGCCAGCTCCAGGTTCTCGAACACCGTCAGGAAGTCGAAGACGGTGGGCTTCTGGAACTTGCGGCCTATCCCGACCTGCGCGATCTCGGGCTCGCTCAACGCCAGCAGGTTGATCTGGGTCCCGAACCACACCGTGCCCTCGTCCGGCCGCGTCTTGCCGGTGATGACGTCCATCATCGTGGTCTTGCCGGCCCCGTTCGGTCCGATGACGCACAGCAGCTCGCCCGGGTCGACGTGCAGCGTGAGGTCGTCCAGCGCCTTGAAGCCGTCGAAGCTGACCGTCACGTGCTGCAGGTACAGCACGCCGCCGCTCAGCGGGGACGGCTGCCGCCGCAGCGCGGCCTCGCGCTTCCCGCGCCAGGAGTCGCGTCTGCTCGCGGCGTCGCCGGGGCGGAGCCCGGCCGTCATGCGTCCCGCCTCGCCGCCGGAAGGACGCCGGCCAGCCCGCGGGGCAGGAAGAGCGTGACGCCCACGAACAGCGCGCCGAGCGCGTAGAGCCACAGCTCGGGCAGCGCGCCGGTGAACCAGGTCTTCGCGTAGTTCACGAGCACCGCCCCGGCGACGGCGCCCCAGAGCGTGCCGCGTCCCCCGACCGCCACCCAGATCACGACCTCGATGGAGTTGATCGGCTCGAACTCGCCGGGATTGATGATGCCCACCTGCGGCACGTACAGCGCGCCGGCCACACCGGCGAGCACCGCCGACAGCACGAACACCCAGAGCTTGAAGGTGTCGACGCGATACCCGAGGAAGCGGGTACGGTTCTCGGCGTCCCGGATGGCGCGCAGCACGCGGCCGGCGCGCGACCCGAGCACCGTCCGGCAGATCCAGTAACCGGCCCCGAGCGCCGCCGCCGTCGCCGCCAGCAGCGCGGTGCGGGTGGCGTCGCTCTGCAGGTCGAAGCCGAGCAGGTCCTTGAAGTCGGTGAACCCGTTGTTGCCTCCGAACCCCATGTCGTTGCGGAAGAACGCGAGCATCAGGGCGTAGGTGAGCGCCTGCGTCATGATCGACAGGTAGACGCCGGTGACCCGCGACCGGAACGCCAGCCAGCCGAACGCGAACGCCAGCGCCCCGGGGGCCAGCGCCACCATCGCCATCGCGAACCAGAACCGGTCGAAGCCGTACCAGAACCACGGCAGCTCGGTCCAGTTCAGGAACACCATGAAGTCGGGCAGGGTCGGATGGCCGTACACGCCCCGGGTGCCGATCTGGCGCATGAGGTACATCCCCATCGCGTAGCCGCCGAGCGAGAAGAACGCCGCGTGCCCCAGGCTCAGGATGCCGCAGTAGCCCCAGATGAAGTCGACCGCGAGCGCGAGCAGCGCGTAGCACAGGTACTTGCCGATCAGGCCGACCGCATAGCTCGACAGGTGCAGCGGCGAGGACTCCGGCACGGCCAGGTTCAGGATCGGCGCGGCCAGCGCGACGGCCGCCAGCACCGTCAGGAACACCACGCTGGCGCGATCCGCGATTGCCGGGGGCAGGTACTTCGCCGCGGCGGTCACGTTCCCTCCGCGGCGCGCCCCGTCTGCGGAAACAGGCCGCGGGGGCGGTGCTGAATGAAGAGGATCAGCGCGACCAGGACCAGAATCTTCCCGAGCACGGCTCCGGCGAACGGCTCGAGCAGCTTGTTGACGATGCCGAGCGACATGCCGCCGATGAGCGTGCCCCAGAGGTTGCCGACGCCGCCGAACACCACGACCATGAACGAGTCGACGATGTAGGACTGGCCGAGGTTGGGTCCCACGTTCGTGAGCTGGGTCAGGGCCACGCCCGCCACCCCGGCGATGCCGGCGCCGAGCCCGAACGTCATGACGTCGACCCACTCGGTCCGCACGCCCATGGCCCGCGCCATTGCGCGGTTCTGGGAGACGGCGCGGATGTCCAGACCCAGGCTCGTGCGCTTCAGCACCGCCAGCACCAGCGTGAACACGAGCAGGGCGAACAGGACGATGTACATCCGGTTCCAGGTGAGCGAGAACGCCTCGTTGAACTGCAGCGCTCCGCTCATCCACGCCGGGGTGACCACCGCGCGGTTGTTCGCGGAGAACAGCGACCGCACGAGCTGCTGCAGGACGAGGCTCACGCCGAACGTGGCGAGCAGGGTCTCGAGCGGCCTGCCGTACAGGAACCGGATGACGCTGCGCTCGATGAGCACGCCGACGCCGCCGGCGACGACGAAGGCGGCGGGCACCGCCACGAGCAGCGAGACGCCGATGAGGTCGGGCATCCAGAGCTGCACGACGTAGGTCGTGTAGGCGCCGAGCATCATCAGCTCCCCGTGGGCCATGTTGATGACGCCCATGACACCGAACGTAATCGCCAACCCGATGGCGACGAGCACGAGCACGGACCCGAGGCTCAGCCCGAAGGCCATCGTCTCGAGCACCGAGTACACGTTGCGCAGCGAGTCGATCTGCCACAGGGCGTCGGTTGCCGCGGCGCGCACGTCCGCGTCGCGCTCGAGGTGGCCGCCGTCATCGGTGGTCGCCACCAGCGCCGACAGGCGGTTGTGCACCACCGGGTTGAGCCGGCCCGAGAGCGTCTCGACGGCTGCGATGCGTACTGCGGGGTAGCCGTGATCGAGCGCTTCGAGAGCCAGCGCCGTCTCGAGCTCGTACGCGACGTCGGGATCGGTCTCCACCTGCGCCCGCCGGCGCAGGAGATCGATGGTCTCTTCGTCGAGATCGCGCAACAGCTCCCGCGCGGCTTCGAGGCGCACGCCGGAGTCTGTGCTCGACAGGCTGAAACGCGCGATCGTGCCCCGCAGGAACCTGCGGAGCCGGTTGTTGGTGATGATGCGCCGCAGCAGGTCGGGCGCCACTGCCTCCACTCGGTCCAGCGAGGCGGGGTCGAGCAACTGGAACTCGGTGAGGCGGTCGTCGTTCGACTCGACGACATAGATCCGCCCGTCGCGCTCGCGCTCGAACAGGCGGTCCTCGAGCAGCGCGACCAGCACGTCGCGCACGCCGGCGTGTCCGGTGTCGAGCATCCGCTCGGCCAGCGCCTCCTTCTCGCGGAAGTTGGCGTCGGCGAACTCGGCGACCAGCGTCCGGAACGCGTCGTCGCCGGTCTCCGCCGCTGTCGAAACCGGACAGGCCAGGAGGCACCAGGCAAGGAGCAGACAGACCGGGAACCCGCCCGGCCGGGGAGCCCGTGAGGCTTGCCACGGGCTCCCCGCGTCGGCTACTCGTAGTTCTGTCCGGAGCACATCTGCGTCTCGGTGTTGTAGTTGCCGCAATTCAGCGTCACCCAGTCCGCTTCCGTGTCCTCGCTGCCCGGCAGAAAGTCCGACCAGGCGTCTCCCGGAACCGTGCCGTCGGTCTGCCAGACCACGTCGAACTGCCCGTTCGCCTGCACCTCGCCGATGTACACCGGCTTGGTGATGTGGTGATTCGGCAGCACTTCCGCGACACCGCCGGTCAGGTTCGGCGTCGTCGTTCCCGGCAGGGCGGCGAGCACCGCGTCGACGTCGGTCGAGCCGGCCTTCTCGACCGCCTTGGCCCAGAGGTTGAAGCCCACATAGTGCGCCTCCATCGGATCGTTGGTCGTCCGCTCGGCGTCGCCCACGAACGCCTTCCACTTCGCTATGAATTCCGCGTTCGCCGGCGAGTCCACGCTCTGGAAGTAGTTCCAGGCGGCGAGGTGACCGACCAGGGGCGTGGTATCGAGACCGGACAGCTCCTCCTCGCCCACCGAGAACGCGACGACCGGGATCTCGTCCGCCGAGACCTCCTGGTTGGCGAGCTCCAGGTAGAAGGGCACGTTGGCGTCGCCGTTGATGGTGGAGACCACGGCCGTGGGCTTGCCGGCCGAGCCGAAGCGGCGGATGGCGGACACGCGCGTCTGCCAGTCCGAGTGCCCGAACGGGGTGTAGTTGATCGAGATGTCCTCCTCCGCTACCCCCTTCTGCTGCAGATAGGCCTCGAGGATGCGGTTGGTCGTGCGGGGATAGACGTAGTCGGTGCCCTCGAGCACCCAGCGCTCGATGCCGACCTCGTTCATCAGGTAGTCGATGGCCGGAATCGCCTGCTGGTTCGGGGCGGCGCCGGTATAGATGACGTTCTTCGACGACTCCTCGCCCTCGTACTGGACGGGGTAGAAGAGGAGTCCGTTGTTCTCCTCGAACACCGGAAGCACCGATTTTCTGGAGACGGACGTCCAGCAGCCGAACACGACGTCGACCTGCTCGGACTCGAGCAGCTCGCGCGCGCGCTCGGCGAACAGCGGCCAGTCGGACGCCGGATCGACCACTACCGCCTCGACGGGCCGGCCGAGCAGGCCGCCCCTGGCGTTCTGCTCGTCGACCATCATCAGGACGGTGTCCTTGAGAGTGGTCTCGCTGATGGCCATCGTGCCCGACAGCGAATGCAGGACGCCGACCTTGATGGGATCGCCGGTCGGACCCTCCGCGGAAGGCTCCGGCGCGTCCCCGGACCCGCCGCAGCCGGCCAGGGCGACGGCGAGGATGACGAGAAATGCATGGATGCGTTTCATGGAAGCTGGCTCCTCGTGTTTGAACGGATCGCTACATCTGGATCTGCAGTCCGACCCCGACCTGAAAGTCGTCGGTCTGGACCGCGGTATAGCCGGTGTCCTTGAAGAAGATCATCAGGCGCGCGTTGAACTGCCGGATGATGTAATTGAGATCGACCTCGGTCGTCTTCTGGTCGTAGTTCGCCGTGACTCCCTCGCGGAACCGGGCGCGGGCGTACTTGCCGAGAATCTCGAACTGGCCGGGACCGACGCGTTTCGGAAACAGATAGGCGGCCAGCAGGTAGCCGCCGTCGTTCATCACGTAGCGCGGGTCGTAGCCGCCGAGGCCGTCGTAACGGGCCCATTCGGCCTCGAAGGTCACCGCGCCGCCGCCCGGAACCTTGCGCTCCATGAGGAAGTCGGCGCTGTAGGCGTTGCCGGACTCGGCCTGCGTCTGCCCGGCGAGGCCGATCGCGAGGATGTTCTTCTCGCCGTAGTAGGTGCTGTTCAGGTAGTAGCCGGGCTCCTGGTCCCAGAAGTTCACCTGCACGCGGCCGGCGCCGATGAGCGACGAGATGCCGGTCGTCGAATGGCCGTCGAAGGCGCCCGCGGACACCTTGACCTTGTCGAACTGGCCCCAGTAGGCGGCGCCGTTGGCGCGGCCCTGGAAGATGAACGGATAGCCGTCCTGAACGCCGTCGGCGTAGACCCCCCAGTGGTGCGCGTAGAACGGGCCATACAGGTTGGCCCGGTCGCTCGGCGGCAGGAACCTCCCCA
This sequence comes from Vicinamibacterales bacterium, assembly GCA_963662835.3. GTDB lineage: Bacteria > Acidobacteriota > Vicinamibacteria > Vicinamibacterales > UBA8438 > WTFV01. The sequence goes on along the minus strand of CAXXVU020000002.1, from coordinate 610,022 downwards.
CCCACACGTTGAACGTGTCGGACATCTCGAACTGGGCGACCGCGTCGAGGATCTTGAACCGCGTGTTCTGGCCGGGGTTCGGGGCGCCCAGCGAGCCGCCGTAGTCGATGTCCGTGTTCACCATGAACTTGATGTTGTTGGTGGCGGCGCCGTTCAGGTAGAGGCGCAGGCTGTTGACCCGGAGGTGATCGGAGGCGTCCGCCTCGTTCGAGCGGTGGTGCAGGAAGCTGGACTGCATCCCGCCCCCCACCGTGATCGGGGGCAGCGACTGTGGTTCCTGGACTTCCGTGGCCTCGACGTCCTGATCCTGGGCTTCCCCCGCCGGGGCTTCCGCCGCTTCGCGGGCTTCGACACGCGCGGTCCCACCGACTGCCGCCACCGCGTCGCGGGCTTCGGCGCCGGCGGTCTCCGCCGCGTCGCGGGTCTCTGCTTCGCGAATCTCCACTTCCCCGGCGTCCAGGTCGTCCTGGGCGTGAAGGGTGGCGCCGCCGGCCCAGGGGGCCAGAGCCGCCACCAGCGCCGCCGCCGATCCGAGGCGCCAGCCGCATGTGGCGTGGTTGCTCCGATGTCTGTGACAGGGCACGAGATTTCTCCTTCTCCGTTGCGCATGCGGAACCCGGGGAGCCGGGCACGGGCGACTTGCCGCCGAGACAGGTGTCATGGGCTGGGTATCCTGCAAGGAAGGTGCCATCGCCGGGAGGCCGAGCCCCGGCGTGCCCGCGCGGTGGATTTCGTGCAACAGGAACGGCAGGAACGCCACAGCAAATTTGGCGATACGCCCGCAGGGGAGACGGCCGTCGGCGCCCTGCGATCTGCGACGTTTTTGTCAGAACCGTCAACCTCGGCCTACCCTTTTGTGGAATCGCGTCTGTTGTCGGGGTTGCCTTCGCTCGGGCGGACGGGGCTTCCACAAGGGGCCGAGTCGTGGCTCTCACGGGGGGGCCGAGTCGTCGCAGGAGTCGGCGACAGACCACAAGGACGGCAACGGGCGACAAGATTGGCAGTCGTCACAACGGATTTGTCGTCGCATGTCCAGGCAGCGACATTCTTGTGGAAACGGGGCCGGGAGCGCGTCGCCTCCCACGGGTGCCGCGTCGCAAGTCGACGGCGCGCATGGGGTGTCCCCGGATCGAACTGCGACGCGGGTGGTACCATAATCGGTTGTTCGTCGGATGCCGGATGGGAACTGACCCGACCGGGCCGGGGCGACAGGAGATTTCGACATGCAGATGCGACTTCGGGCGGCGGCGCTGGCGGCGGTGGTTCTGATCGCGTTCACGACGGCGGCGGCCGGCCAGACCGGGTTCCGGACGCCGGACGGTCAGCCGGACCTGCAGGGCGTCTGGGACTTCCGGACCATGACGCCGCTGCAGCGGCCGGAGGACCAGGAACGGGCCTTCCTTACCGAAGAGGAGGCGGCGGCGGCCGAGGCGGCCGCCAGCGCGCGCCGTGAGGCGCTGCTCGAGCCGAGCGAGGTGCGGACCGAGCTGCTGCCGGCGGGCGGAACGGGTGCGGAACGGGGCCGGCGCGTGGGCGGCTACAACGACTTCTGGCTCGATTACGGCACGAACATCATCGAGGACCGACGGACGTCACTCATCGTAGATCCGCCCGACGGCCGGCTGCCGGCGCTGACGCCGGAAGGCGAGCGCCTGCGCCAGGTCGGCTCGCTCGCCGAGGATCTGCCGATCCCGAGTCCCGTTCGTGTCCGAAGCGCCGGCACCGGCGCCGACCACCCCGAAGACCGCGGCCTCGCCGAACGCTGCCTGCTCGGGTTCAACAGCGGCCCGCCGATGATGCCGAGCGGCTACAACAACAACATGCAGCTCTTCCAGACTCCGGACCACGTCGTCATCCTCAACGAGATGGTGCACGACGCCCGGATCATTCCGCTCGACGGCCGACCGCACCTGCCGGGCAGCGTGCGGCAGTGGATGGGCGACTCCCGCGGGCGCTGGGAGGGGGACACCCTGGTCGTCGAGACCACCAACCTGAGCGAGCTCACCGGCAGCTTCGATCCGTCCGCCATGCAGGCCATCGGCACCGGCCTGACCGTCACCCTCACGGAGCGGTTCCGCCGGGTGGACGCGGACACCCTGCTCTACGAGTACACCGTCGACGACCCGGCCATCTTCACGCAGCCGTTCACCGTGGCGGTCCCGATGAGGCGGAACGACGAGCCGGTGTTCGAGTACGCCTGCCACGAAGGCAACTATGGCCTGCTGAACATCCTGAGCGGGGCCCGCGCCGAGGAGGCCGCACAGCAGTAGCGGGGGAGTCAGACCGTCAACGCGAGGCGCCGGGCGCGGTCGGTGACGCGCTCGGCGCAGCGGGCCAGAACGGTCTCGTCGAGTTCCGGGCCGGCCAGCTCGCCGGCGACCGCCGCGGCCCGGACGAGCGCGGCATCGGCCAGCTCGCGGACCCGCCGCCGGACGAGAGGCGGACCGAGTCCGGCGCTGCCCGCGAACCGGTCCCAGTCGCCCCGCCGCATTTCTTCGAGGGTGGCGCGCCGCGCGACCCGCATGGCGAAGCGGGGGGACAGGTCGGGATAGTCCACCGTCGAGAGCAGGTCGTACAGGGGCGCCAGCTCGACGCGTCCGTCCCGATGCAGCAGGCTGTAGTTCTTGCCGTGCGCGTCGGTGTTTCCGAGCAGCACCTGGACGATGGCCGCGTCGAGCAGCTTGAGCACCTCGACGGCCGGCCGCGAGCAGGCGCGCCGGACCAGCTCGAAGCACTGCCGGAAACCGGGGCCGCCGTCCGCGGCGTACTTCCGGTCGGCGACGATCCCGAGCGCCTGGCAGAAGTCCTCCTGGTGCAGGCGGTGGACGGCGCCGTCCGTTTCCGGCTCGCGGTCGTAGCGGGTAACCAGGAGGCAGGGCCGGCCGGAGGCCACGTACGGTTCGGCTGGCGCCGCGTCGAGTCCGAGCCCGGCGGCGAGGCGCATGGCGAAGGCCTCGTTCTCGGTCGTTGCCGGAAAACGGGCGATCGGCGGCTTGAGGATGTGCGTGGTCGGCTGTCCCGGCGCGGGCAGTCCGATGCGCCCGTCGATCAGGACGACCGGCAACTTCGACTGCGCCCCCGCGAGCGACAGGCGCAGGCCCCGCGTGCCCGCCAGGAAGGGCCGCGTTTCGAGACTTGGGAGGAGGCCGGCGAGTTCCGCGTCGGCGAGGGCGACGGCTGGTTCCGTCGTCTCGGATCGAGGCGGGGTTTCGCCCTCCGGGTACAAAGCGAGCGCCCCCGCCACCTCGCCGCCCAGCCGTTCGAGCAGCCTGAACTCGTTGGCCCGCGATACCCGCAGGGCGGACGCCACCGCGTCGCGTTGCGCGCCCTCCGGCAGGAGGCCCTCGAAGAACGGCCGGCACTGCCGGGGCGGATAGGGCTCCGGGCGTCTGGGCAGCGAGAACGACAGGGCCGCAGCGTCCGGGTCCGCGAGCCAGTTCCCGTCGTACGTGAACCGCATCGCGCCGTGCCGGTCCGCGGTCAGCGAGCCGACGACCGCGCCTTCCCACCAGACGGTGAGCGCCCGCGTCATCTTCGCGACTCGTGGCCGGCCGCGCCCGGCGGCGGCTCCATCCCTGGCGGCTCGATGCGCAGCCTGCAGCCGAGCGCGGCGAGCACCGCGAGCGCCTTGCCGATCTGGGCGGTCGCCTTCCCGGCCTCCAGCTCCACCAGGAACCGCACCCCCACACCCGCGGCGCCCGCCAACTGATCCTGACGGAGACCCTGGGCGCGCCGCGTTTCACGAACGATCCGCCCGACTTCGCCCGGTGTCACCATTGGGGTTTCCCGTACGGGAAATATAAGGGGGAGCCTGGCGGTTGACAAGCTGGAATGCCCCGAACGGGAAAATTCGTGTTCGGACGACTCTCCGAGCTCCAGGATTTCCCGATCGGGAATGCTGTCACCGCATATAGGGTGGAGTGTCTTCACCGCGGCGAATCCGCGGGTGGCGTTCGATGTGCACGCGTGCGGTCCGTGGAGCAGAGAGCGACCTGAGCTATCCGAACGCCAGCAGTCGGGGATCGTACGTGAACCTCTCGATCCGGGAGATCGTGATCCGGGCCGCGGCATCGTGGCGGTGGTTGACGAGCACGTTCCTGTCCCGCGTGTCGCGAACCGGCACGACGACCGACGGTACGCGGAGAAGGCACGTCGAGATGCCGTCCAGCCAGGCGTTCCCGATCCCCATGGTCGCCGCTCTTTCCGTGTGCCAGAGTCCCGGCAGACGGTGAACGGGGACTTCTTCCACGTCCAGTTCGTCCGGCGCGTCGTAGCATACGAGCATCATCTCGTCGGGCAGCAGCGCCGGGTTGTCGATGTGGACCAGCTTCTCCAGCACGCAGAGCGCGGGGCCGGTCGAACAGTAGGTGACCGGGCGACCCCGTCCGTTCCAGCGACCCTCGCACACCAGCCCGTATCCCCCGTCGAAGCGTTCTGCGTAGTCGGCGTCCGACAGCCGCCAGAGCTCCATCAGGCGGCGGCGCCCCAGGCAATGCCGGTCAGCAGGTCCTCGACGATCCGGGCGCCGGCGTGCGTGCGGATCAGATCCATCGGCCGCCTGCCGTCCAGCGCGCTCAACTCCTTGTGGAGCCAGCGGTCGGCCTTGTCCCTGTTGGCGAACGTCTTTCTGGCCAGCGCCAGGATCCGGGCGACTCTCGCGGCGCGATCGGACTCTTCCACCGTCAGCCTGGATCGCTTCGCCCGCCGATGCGACAGCGTGCGGGGCTTGATGATCAGGTTGCCGATCTCCCGGTCCGTCACACCCGTCCGGCGGAGCTCATCGATTGCGTCTACGGGGAAACCGAGCTCCACGGCCCTGGCCATGTCGGCGTCCGACAGCACTCGGCAGCCTAGAATGTCCAATCCGCCGAGCTGTTCGGCGGTGGCTTCCGCCAACTGGAAGGCCGTGTGCTCCATGCGTTGGTCGTGCAGCATTTGCCGATTGTACATCGGCAGATTGCACCGTGCCAGGAGCTTGCGCCGCAGAAAGCAACGGAGTGAGTTCTGCGGGTGCAAGTTCCTGGGGCGGTGGGGGAGCACCCTGACCGACGGGGAACTGCCAGACATGGAGCGCAACGCCCGTGCCGCGACGACTCCGGACGGTGTCGAGATCGAGTCGTGAACCAGCTTGACAGGAGCAGTATAATCCACGGTAAAAGCGGGAGTTATTTGAATTCAGAGCAATGACGAATACCCCAACCGACACACGCCGAAACCTCCGGGATCTCCTGGACAGCCGAGCCGCGCGAACAGGTGAGATCACGCTCAGCACCGGCACGAAATCGAACTTCTACTTCGACTGCAAACCGGTGACGCTGAGCGCGGACGGAGCCTACCTGGTTGGGACGGCCTTCCTCGACGCACTGGAGCAACTCCCCGAGCGACCCGAGGCCGTCGGGGGCTTGACGCATGGCGCAGATCCGATCGTCAGCGCAATGGTCGTGCTGTCGCACGTCCGGGAATGTCCGATTGAAGGGTTCTACGTTCGAAAAGAAGCCAAGCAGCACGGTACCAGGCGCCGCATTGAAAACCCGCCGGCGCCGGGAACCAGGGTCGTGATTGTCGACGACGTCGTCACGACCGGTCGGTCTCTGCTGCAGGCCGTGGAGGAAGCCCGTGAGGCCGGATGCAAGGTCATCGGCGTGCTGGCTCTCGTCGATCGGGAGGAACGAGACGGGGCGGCCCGTATCCGCAGTGAAGTCGATCCCTACATCCCGCTCTACACGTTGAGTGACTTTCCGCGCCTGGCCAGTGCGGCAGATCCATGCCGTACAACGATGACGTCCGAGCAGCCCTCGATCCAAGAGGCTTCAACGTAGACAGCCTCCGGCGCGCAGCACGTCTGTCCTTCGAGGCCATCGCTACGTGAGCAGTATCCGGAACGCGGCGAAGGTGGTCTCGTCCGACGACGCAAGCGCGGGCGGTCCGTCCACGGGCAGCCCGGCCCGGGCGCGTGCGATACTGGCGCAGTGCGCCGCTTCTTTAACACGGCCGGTCCCGTCGTCTCCGCGAAGCACTACTGCATCCCGCCCCTGGAACGTCTGGACCTGCGCGACGTCCTCGATCTGATCCGCACCGAGCGCTACTTCGTGCTCCACGCGCCGCGGCAGACGGGCAAGACGTCCGCCCTGCTGGCCCTGCGCGACCTGCTCAACGGCGGCGGGGAGGGCGACTACCGGTGCGTCTACGTCAATGTCGAGCCCGCGCAGGCGATGCGCGAGGACGTCGAGGCGGCCATGCGGGCGATCCTGGGCGAGCTGGCTTCCCGGGCGCGGACGACGTCGGGCGACGGCTTCCTGGACGAGGCCTGGCCCGGCATCCTGGCGAAGCACGGTCCGGCGGGCGCGCTGCGCGAGGCGTTGTCTCGCTGGTCCGAGGCCGACGCGCAACCGCTGGTGTTGCTGGTGGACGAGATCGACGCTCTCGTCGGCGACACGCTGCTGTCGGCCCTGCGCCAGTTGCGGGCGGGATACGACCTGCGCCCCGCCGGATTCCCGCAGAGCGTGATCCTGTGCGGCGTGCGCGACGTACGAGACTACCGCATACATTCCGGAACGGAGAAGGCGGTGATCGCCGGGCGCAGCGCCTTCAACGTCAAGGCGCGGTCGTTGCGTCTGGGCGACTTGTCACGCGATGACGTGACGGCGCTCCTCGCGCAGCACACCGGGGAGACGGGACAGGTGTTCGAACGGGAGGCCCTCGAGACGATCTGGGAGCGAACCCAGGGGCAGCCGTGGCTGGTGAACGCCCTGGCGGACGAGACCTGCTTCCGGGTCGAATCCGGGCGGAACCGCAGCCGCGCGATCACCGCGGACGACGTCTGGGGTGCGCAGGAGCGGATCATCCAGCGCCGCGAGACCCATCTCGACCAGTTGGTGGACAAGCTGCAGGAGGAACGGGTGCGGCGGGTCGTCCAGCCCCTGCTGAGCGGCGGCGACGAACGCGATTTCTCCGCCCGCGACATCGAGTACGTCCGAGATCTCGGGCTTGTCGCCAGCGACCCGCCGCTGCGCATCGCCAATCCCATCTACGCGGAGGTCGTGCCGCGCGAGCTGACCGCGGCGGCCCAGGAGGGGCTGGTCCAGGAGCTGGCCTGGTACGTCGACGCCGACGGCGGCCTGGACGTCATCAAGCTGCTCGGCGCCTTCCAGGCGTTCTTCCGCGAGCACGCCGAGCACTGGGTCGCGCGCTTCGACTACCAGGAGGCCGGGCCGCAACTTCTCCTGCAGGCGTTCCTGCAGCGCGTGGTGAACGGCGGCGGGCGCATCGAGCGGGAGTACGGCCTCGGGCGGGGGCGTACGGACCTGCTGATCGTGTGGCCGGAGCCGCCGGCCGGTTCAGGCGCCGCCGGAACGGCGGGCCGGCGAACACGCAAGTTCGTGATCGAGTGCAAGGTCCTGCACAAGAGCCTCGAGCGCACCATCCGGGACGGCCTGGAGCAGACCGCGGCCTGCATGGACCGTTGCGCCGCCGAGGCGGGACACCTCGTTATCTTCGACCGCGGTGACCGGGCGTGGGACGACAAGGTGTTCCGCCGGTGCGAGTCGGCCGGCGGGGTGGATGTCCACGTATGGGGCATGTGAGGCTGAGGAGATACAGTCAATGTCCCAAATACAGCAGAACAAGGACCGAATACGTCGTGCAGATAGTTGGTGCGATAAGGGACTTATGCAGAGCCTGTACGACAGTAGTGTCCCAGGAATTACTCCAATAGATTCAACAAGTTACGGGTGCCGCCACTATGAGAAGTGTAATCGGTCTCAGAGAATAGCCGCAAAAGCGGGGTTTTCTCGAACACCGTCAAGCTCAGTGTCTGTAGAATTGTGTAGAGACTTACTGGGAGATCCAGCCGTTTCTTGATGATGGCCACGAGCACGTACACCGACACCGCGATCCAGATTTGGCTTTTGACGGCGTTCTCCGAGGTCCCAAAGAACGACCTGATCCGCAGATGCTGCTTGATCCACTTGAAGAACAGCTCGACTTGCCAGCGGTACCGGTACAGCTCGGCGACTGTGAGCGCAGGGATCGCAAAGTTGTTGGTCAGGAAGTTGAACGTCTTGTCCGTGGATTCATCCCAGTACTTCACGCGGCGGAGCGGCTGCGTATACCGGGACGCGGAATCCGCGGCCGTGAGCACGATGGTCTGATCACAACGAAGACCGGTCGTCTTGTCGACCGGCCGAGAGTACCGACGTTGGTACCGCGTGTTGGACTTTGCGCGGATGACGAAGAACGCGCCGAACGCCGCCAGGGCGTACAGGCGCTCGAAGTCGAGGTAGGCACGATCCATCACGTAGAAGGCGCCAGGTTCGGGGGCGAAGCGGTCGAGCGCGTGAACGTCGGCCATTTTGCCGTCGGAGACATGCAGGAACGTCGGAATCGGGCCGCGCAGGTCGAGCAGCGTGTGCAGCTTGACCGCTGCTTTCGTGGACTGGAACGGCGCCCACGGAAACATAGACAGGCACAGGTCGATGGTCGATGCGTCGAGGGCGAACACGGTGTTATCGAGGTCCAGACCCAGGTCTTCACTGGCGTACATCGGTCTGGCGATGCCGATCAACGCTTGCGCCACCTCGGCGTAGATTCGCCAGTCGCGTTGCTTGTTCGCATTGGCCAAGGTGTTGCGCGAAACCGGGCTGCGAATGCCCAGGTGATAGAGCTTCTGCCGCTGCGCACGCAGGCAGACCTCGATATCACGCAAACTCTCCCGATACGTAAGTTGGGCGAACGCCATGCACAGAAACTGGCTGTGGCACGGGAAGGATTTAACGTAACGGTTGCCGCCATATCGGCTCACGGCGCGACGGAAGGTGTGCATCGGCAGGTGATCCATCACCTGCGCGAAGACCAGCTTGCCTGAGTACATGCTCCCATCTCCTCGGAAACGGGCACGAGCATCGTCTCAAAGCGGGGGCGAGTTCAAGTCGATGACAGCTCCAAATCGCTGTATCTCTTTTATGCTCTGGGACTTACGGGTGGCTGTCCCGAGTTTCTTGGGACACTAGTGCCTGTACGATGAAAAGTTCATTTTCTTGTGGATTGCGTTCAATGCAGATCTCGATGCTCTTCGTTGGTCGTCGGACACATGGGAAGGAGTCGCCTTTCCGTGGGTTGACGAAGACGGCCGGCTCATTGACGCGCCGCAACCATCGAACGAGCCTGAGTGACGACGTTGAGCTCGGACGTCAGCGTTGTGGCCTGGAGTATCCGTACTGGTCCAGTCGCGCCTGGCACGTTTTCAGTTGCTCTCTGGAAAAGAGAGAATGGAAGCGCTCGTTGTCGAGTATTACCGCCTCGACGGTGAGATCCAGCCGTCGGCGTTCCCACAGTGCCGTGTACCCATCCGAGACGGTCGGTGCGTCAAGCAGCAGACGTGCTGTCATCACACCGCCGTGGTCGTTGAGCATGCTGAGGAAGCGAGTCGCGTTGTAACCGGCTTCGCGCTTTGCCGTGACGTAAATGGCCAGCATGGCGTCGTGGAATTCGCCTTCCAGTATGGTACTCATGCTGTTGGATGCCGAGACGACTGACTCCTGCTACTCGCATAGCCGACGTCTGCATCGTGAAGGTCTCTGTTCCCGATTGTACGGCCGTCCGCGGGCGCGAGGAGATCGTTCACTGCTCGCTCGATCGGCCGCTCGGAAGGAAAGAGGTTCTTGCTGTAGAGCCACCCGCGCCTTCGGAGGCCGATATCGAGGAGTCCTGTATGGACTGACTTCGGCTGTGTGACGACTGCGACGCCTCCGTCGGGCTGCACCCTCAGTTCGCTTCTAGGTACCGAACGTCGGATTCTCAGGGCTGGTTGACGAACGTCGTCCAGGATGAAGTACAACCGTTCTCCGGTGGCGACAAGCCAGGTGTGCTGTCTGGAGGTGTCGAAGATCAGAAGACTGCCGGCCCCTTCCGGGGACTCCTTCGATGCATCGTAGTACTTCGACTGCTCGATGCTCCTTCGGATCTCCGGCTCGCTTGCGAAACTCCGATATCCGAGCAAGGTCTCTACCAGACTCATGGCATGTCCTCCTCTTCGTCCTGCTCCTCCTCCGGCGTGCTTCCCGAAGCCATCGCGAGCAGCCGCGGAAGCACGGTCGGCCAGCCGACTCCAACTATAACCCGCGCGTTGACGCTTTCGATATCGAACAGTTGCACGAGACCTCCGAGGTATGCCCCCAGGACCGCTCCGAAGCCCCACAGCAGCATCGACTGCAGCGTGCGCCGCCAGCCGCCGAAGCCGACTCCCAGGAGACTGGAACGGCCCAGTAGAAGCGTACCCACCCAATCGAGGACGCAGATGACCAGCGCAATGAAACCGCAAGCGAGGGCAAAGGACAGAACGGCCGGGTCGTACACGCTCGCGAGCGCATCGCGGAAAACGTCAGAGAGTGTCCGATCGGGCGCAACGGTCGTCATTTCCGACGGCCTTCACTCCGGCAACGCGAACGCCACCAGCTCCGGCACCTCGCCGCCCACGGTGAGGGCGATGAACTGCCGCCCCTCGTGCAGATAGGTCATCGGCGTCCCGATGGCGCCGCCGGGTAGATCGACCGAGCCGACGATCTCGCCGGTCGCCTTGTCGCGGGCCACTAGCCGCGGGCCGTCGTCGTTGGCCTGCCCGCCGGCGGTCAGGGCGCTCACGAGCAGCGTCTTCGTCAACACGGGCCCGCCGCGGCCGTCGCCGCCGACGGGCGGCAGGTTCAGGTCGCGCAGCCTCGGGTGGTTGCGGAAGCGGTTCCCGTCGCCGTTGGGCTGCATCCAGGCGTGCTCGCCGGTGTTGAGGTCGATGGCGGTGATGCGCGAGTAGGGCGGCTTGAACAGCGGCAGGCCCTGCGGCATCAGCGACGGCGTGGCGAAGCCTCCCTGGGTGAGCTCGAGGTTGGCGCCCTCGGCGTCCGGGGTGATGTACTTCATGATGGAGTAGGCGTTCTCCGACGGGACGTAGAGAATGCCGGTCTCCGGGTCCACCGCGGCCCCCATCCAGTTGGCGCCCCCGCCGATGGCGGGGCGCTGGATCGTTCCCTGCAGGCCGCCTTCGACCGAGAGCATCGGCGGCGAGAACAGCCCGCCGAGCCGGTGGTTGCGCACCGCCTCGACCGCCAGGGCGCGGATCTCCGGCGTGAAGTCGACGAGCTGCTCGATGGACGAGCCCAGATCCTCGAAGGGCAGCGGCTTCGTCGGGAACGGCTGGGTCGGCGACAGCACCTCGCCGGGCAGGTCGGTGTCGGTCTCCACCGCACGCTCCTCGATGGGCCAGACCGGCTCGCCGGTGACGCGGTCGAAGACGTAGGCGTAGCCCTGCTTGCTGACCTGGGCGAGGGCCTTCACCTCGCGGCCGTCGACGGTGACGTCGACCAGGTTCGGGTGGGTGGGGAAGTCGTAGTCCCAGACGCCGTGGTGCACGGTCTGGAAGTGCCAGATCCGCTCGCCGGTCCGGATGTCGAGGGCGACGAGGCTCTCGGCGAAGAGGTTGTCCCCGAGGCGGTGCCCGCCGTAGTAGTCGTTCGTCGGGGTGCCGGTCGGCAGGTAGATGTAGCCGAGCTCGTCGTCGACGCTGAAGGCCGACCAGACGTTGGTGCCGCCGGTGTAGCGCCACGAGTCGTTCAGCCAGGTATCGACCCCCAAGTCGTCGGCCTGCGGGACGGTGCGGAACGTCCACCGCGTGTCGCCGGTGCGGGCGTCGATGCCCTTGACCCAGCCCGGCGCCTGCTCGCGCGCGATCGGTTGATCGGAGATGGACATCGGGGTTACGACCACGTCGTGCGCGACGATCGGGGGCGAGTTGAGGCTGATCCAGGGATGGCCCTGGTTGTCGACCGTGCCCCGGCCGTTGCGCGGGATCCCCTCCGCGATGTCGATGCGGCCGTTGTCGCCGAAACCGCGGGCCGGCTCGCCGGTCTCCGCATCGACGGCCAGCAGGTACCCGTCCGGCGTGCCGTAGAAGATGCGCGCCTCGTCGCCGTCCGTCCAGTAGGCCAGACCGCGCGTGCTGTAGCCGCTGGTGTTGATCGCGAACCGCGTGCCGCGGACCACGTCCGGGTCGTGGATCCACTCGACGGCACCGGTCCCGGCGTCGAGCGCGACGGCGAGCCGGAGGGGCGTGACGATGTAGACGGTCCCGCCGACCATCAGCGGGGTGACCTTCATGTTGAGGATGCTCAGGTCCTCGTGAATCTCGCGCAGGGCGTCGAGGTCGAGCGTCTCGTCGGCCGAGCGCCAGCGCCAGGCGATCTCCAGATCGTTGAAGTTGCCGGCGTCGATCTGATCGAGGCCCGAGTACTTGGTGCCGCCGAGGTCGCCGCCGTAGGAGGGCCACTCGCCGTCGGGGGCGCCGTGCTGCGCGGCGGCCGGGGCGGCCGCGCCGGAGAACATCGCGTACGCGGCGACGACGGCGGCAAGGAACGGTGACCGCCGGAATCGGGTGACGGAGCGAGGGGGCGAGTAGTCTTGGGCGTAACGAGTCACTGCAGTCCTCCTGGTGTTCACCCGGCGCCCGTAGCGTGTATCCGGCGCGGGTTCACCGGCGTGCGGTCTATTGGGTTGCGTTCGAGGAGCCGGCGTCGCTCGCGTCTGTTGCTTCCATGCGAGGTCCACAACGAAAAGGAGCCGCGCGGCACGGTGACTGCGCGGCTCCCCGAGTTCGGTCGCCGACTGACGAAGCGCTATGAGCTTGTGCGGCAGGGGTTCGCCAGCGAAACTCCCGACGCGACGAGTCAGGTCGCGCCGCCGCTGTCAGGGCGCGCTATTCCGGCCGCTACTCCTCGGCGACCTTCGTCTCTTCCGTATCGCGGCCCGCCCCGAGGTCGCGCAACGCCTGCGCCGAGTTGCCGCTCGGGTAGCGGGTGATGTCGGGCCGCTCGAGGCGCCGCGCCTCGGCGCGCTCGGCCAGGGTCAGGGCCGTCGTCCCGCTGCCGTTCTTCACGTCGAGGTCGGCGCCGTTGGCGGCGAGCAGCTCGACGACCGTGGCGTAGTTGCGCTGCGCGGCGCTGTGCAGCGGGGCGGTGCCCGCGTGGTCGATCCGGTTGACGTCGGCCCCGTGCTCGATGGCCGCCTTCGCTGCTTCGTACGCGGCCCGCTCCTCGCGGTCGGGGTTCCGCAGCGAGCTGTTGAAGGTCCGCCCCCGATTGTGCGCACCGCTGACCGCGGCCAGCAGCGGCGTCTGGAAGCCGCCCGCGATGTGCGGCGGCCCGACCCCGCCGGCCCGCTCGAAGACGTACGCCCAGCGCTCGAGCGTGGTCAGGCTCGGGTCCGCGCCCCAGGCGGCCAGCGTCCGCATGAGATCCGCCTCCTGGTAGTAGGCGGCGAGCCAGTAGGGCGTGGCGCTGACGAGCTGCGGCGCGATGGCCCAGTCCTGGCCCGCGCGGCGCAGCGGCGTCCCCTTCTCCAGCCGGATGTTCGGATCCGCTCCGGCGGCCAGGAGAGCCGTCGTCAGCTCCGGGTTTCCGCGCAGAATCGCCGCGTGCAGCGCCGTGTATCCCGCCCCGATGTCGTTGGGATCGGTGCCCGCCGCGAGTGCGAACCGTGCGAAGTCGAGGTGGCCGCTGTGCGCCGCCACGACCAGCGCGCTGGCGCCGGTGGGCGCTCTGTCGTCGACGGCGGCGCCGGCGGCGACGAGCCGCCGGCCCGCTTCGACGTCACCGTGGCGAGCCGCGAAGAGCAGCGGCGTGTAGCCGCCCCGGATCCAGACGAGGCCCTGGTCGTACTGCGACCCGTTGGTGGAGTCGGCGTGCATCATGCGGGGTCGTATGCGGGAACGGGCGTGGACGTCGGCCCCGTGCGCCAGCAGCACGTCGATGATTCCGTGGTGGCCCTGGGCCACGGCCCACATCAGCGCGGTCTGCCCGCGCGAGCGTTCCTTCGCGTCGACGTCGGCGCCGCGTGTCACGAGCAGCCGCACGGCGTCGGCGTTCCCGGTGCGCGAAGCGGTCATGACCGGCGTCTCGCCGTTGAGCAGCGCGATGTCCGGGTCGGCGCCCGCATCGAGCAGCCGCTCGACCATCGCGGCGCTGCCGTTGTCGGCGGCCAGCCAGACCGGCGTCGCGCCGAGCTCGTTGGCGGCGTCGACGTCCGCGCCGGCGTCGAGCAGGAGTGCGGCCATTGCCGGGTCGTTCCGGTAGGCCGCCCAGTGCAGGGCCGTGGCGCCGTCGGGCTGGGCGGCGTCGACGTCGACTCCCTCGGCGAGGAGAGCGCGGACGGTGTCCGCGTCCTGCGCGCGCGCCGCCTCGACGATCACGGGCGCATCGATGCCGTTGGCCGCCGCTCTCGGGCCGCCGGCCAGGAGCGCCGCCACCACCGCCGGGAGCAGCGCCAGGAGCCTCCAGTCGTTCCCGATCCGCGTCGCCTGCATGTCCACTTCGCCTCCTGCGCAACCGGGGCGCGGCGCTCCGCCGCCCGGGTCCGTTCCTGGTTCGCGTGCGAGAGCGCGCTCGTGCCCAGGGTCGAGCCGATCCGCGGCCCATGCTACCGCAGCGGGAGACGATTGACAACGCAGGACCGGTGCGTTCAAACTAGCGGATCTCGTTACCTCTCCATCCGATCCGAAAGGGGCCATCGGTGCGCAAGAGCTGGTTCGCCGCGGGTGTCGCCGCCGTCCTCATGCTGCCGGCCGCGGCGGTCGGGACGGCGTTCGCGCAGGCCGAGGAGCCCGGCGCCGCGTCCGTCTCTCCGCAGCGCGCGCTTCTCGATCGCTACTGCGTCACCTGCCACAACGAACGCGTGGTAGCCGGCAACGGCACCGGCATGATGGCCGAGCAGTTGCGCCTCGTCGGTCTGGCCCTCGACGCCGCCGACGTCGACGACGTGGCCGAGGACCCCGAGCTGTGGGAGAAGGTGGTCCGCAAGCTGCGCGTCGGCGCGATGCCCCCGCAGCCCCGGTCCCGCCCCGACAAGGAGACTTACGACGGCTTCCGCCGCTGGCTCGAGGACGAGCTGGACCGCGTTGCGGAGGCGCGTCCGAATCCCGGCCGGACCCAGGCCTTTCACCGCCTGAACCAGACGGAGTACCGCAACGTCGTCCGCGACCTGCTCGACCTGGAGATCGACGTCGGCGCGCTCATTCCGGCCGACGCGCCGGACCGCAACGGCTTCGACAACATCGCCACCTCGCTCTCGCTGTCGCCGGCCCTGTTCGAGCGCTACGTGTCGGCCGCCAAGAAGATCGGCCGCCTGGCGATCGGCGAGGAGCCGGCCGGCGGCGCCGAGATCGCGACCTACGACATCCCGCTGAACCTGATCCAGAGCGATCAGCAGAGCGAGGACCTGCCGTTCGGTTCGCGCGGCGGGGCCGCGATCCGCCACCACTTCCCGGTGGACGGCGAATACCGGATCAAGGTGCGCCTGCAGACCAACTACGTCGGCTACGTGCGGGGCATCGACGCGGCGCACGAGATCGAGTTCCGGCTCGACGGCCGCCGCGTCGAGCAGTTCCGGTTCGGCGGCGAGGCGCCGGGGATGCCTGCGCCGATCAGCTTCGCCGGCAACATCCGCGGGACGGACGACTGGGAGCACTACGTGCTGCACGCCGACGATCCGCTGGAGGTGACCGTCTCGGTCGCGGCGGGCCCGCACACCGTCGGCGTTTCCTTCCCGCGCGAGACGTGGGAAGAGGAGGGCGTGCTGCAACCGCGACAGACCGGTTTCGCCCTGGCCATCAACGAGATGCCGGACGGCAATCCGGCCCTGTCCAGCGTGCAGATCACCGGGCCGCTCAGCGTGGACGGGCCGGGCGACACGCCCACCCGGCGCCGCATCTTCACCTGCCTGCCGGAGGCCGCGGCTCCCGAGGCGGAGCAGGAGGCCTGCGCCCGGCAGATTTTGGGCGCCCTCGCCCGGCGCGCGTACCGCCGCCCGGTGGACGAGACCGACGTGGCGACGCTGCTCGAGTTCTACGAGTGGGGCCGGGCCGACGGCGGCTTCGAGAAGGGCATTCAGTTCGCGCTCGAGCGGCTGCTGGCCGATCCCGATTTCCTCTATCGCGTCGAGCGGGATCCGGTGGACGTTGCCCGCGGCGCCAGCTACCCGGTCACCGACCTGGAGCTCGCGTCCCGGCTGTCCTTCTTCCTGTGGAGCAGCATCCCCGACGACGAGCTGCTCGCCGCCGCGGAGAACGGGATCCTCAGCGACCCGGCGGTTCTGGAGTCGCAGGTCCGCCGGATGATGGCCGACCCGCGCTCGCAGGCGATGGTCGACAACTTCGCCGGCCAGTGGCTCTACCTGCGCAACATGGGCGGCGTCTATCCCGACCCGAACATCTTCCCGGAGTTCGACGAGAACCTGCGCGAGGCGTTCACGCGCGAGACCGAGCTGTTCATCGGCAACCAGTTGCGATCCGACGCCAGCGTGCTCGAGCTGCTGTCGGCCGACTACACCTACGTCAACCAGCGGCTCGCCGAGCACTACGGCATCCCGAACATCTACGGGAACCGGTTTCGGCAGGTGAGGCTCGACGGCACGCGGCGCGGCGGCCTCCTGGGCCACGGCAGCGTCATGACCGTCACCTCGTACCCGAACCGCACCTCGCCGGTGCTGCGCGGCAAGTGGGTGCTCGAGAACCTGCTCGGGGCGCCGCCGCCGGAGCCGCCGCCCGACATCCCGGCTCTCGAGGAGCAGAACGAGGACGGCGAGCCGGTGTCGATGCGCGAAGCGATGGTGCAGCACCGCGAGAACCCGGCCTGCTCGGTGTGCCACGCGCCGATGGATCCGATCGGCTTCTCCCTGCAGAACTACGACGCCATCGGCGGCTGGCGCGACGACAACGAGGGAGGCACGCCCGTCGACGCCTCCGGCGTGCTGCCGGACGGCGTGCGGTTCGAGGGCCGCGCCGGGCTGCGCGACCTGCTCCTCGATCGCCCGGACGACTTCGTCGGCACCGTGACCGAGAAGCTGCTGATGTACGCGCTCGGGCGCGGGGTGGAGTACTACGACGCTCCGACCGTGCGCAGGATCGTGCGGGACGCCGCTGGCGAGGACTATCGCTGGTCGTCTATCATTCTCGGCATCGTCAACAGCACCCCGTTCCAGATGCGGAGGTCAGACTCATGATCGTCACTCAGAAATCCATCCCCCGGCGCACCGTCCTGCGCGGCATCGGCGCATCGCTCGCGCTGCCGCTGCTCGACGGCATGGTGCCGGCGTTCGCCGCCATCCGCAACTCGGCGGCCCGTCCGGTCCGGCGCTTCGGCGTCGTCTACGTGCCGAACGGCATGGCGATGAAGCACTTCACGCCGGCCACCGACGGGGAAGGGTTCGCGACCACCCGCATCCTGAAGCCCATCGAGGCGTTCAAGGATCAGATGCACGTGCTGACCGGCCTGAACGCGGTGCCCAGCAACGCGGGGGTGCACGCCAGCGCCGCCACCCGATTCCTGACCGGCGTGACGCCGGCGCGGACCGAGTCGAACCTGCAGGCGGGCGTCTCGGTCGACCAGCTCGTCGCGCGCAGCTTCGAGCAGCACACGCAGCTCGCGTCGCTCGAGATCGCCCTCGACAGCCGCGACGTGTCGGGGTCGTGCGATGTCGGCTTCAGTTGCACCTACACGAACACCATCGCCTGGCGCAGCGAGACGACGCCGCTTTCGGGCGAGAACAACCCGCGCGCGGTCTTCGAGCGGCTCTTCGGCGACGCCGGCACGACCGACACGGCGGCGCGCATGGCCCGGATCCGGAAGGACCGCAGCATCCTCGACTCGGTGACCGAGAAGGTCGACGCGCTGCAGCGCGGCCTCGGCCCCAACGACCGCGTCCGCGTCAACGAGTACCTGGAGGCGGTGCGCGACATCGAGCGGCGCATCCAGCGGGCGGAGGAGCAGAGCGACCGCGAGCTGCCCGAGGTCGACCAGCCGGCCGGCATTCCGGCGACCTACGCCGAGCACGCCACGCTGATGTTCGACCTGATGCTCCTGGCCTACCAGACCGACCTGACCCGCGTCAGCACCTACATGATGGCGCGCGAGATCAGCGGCCGGACGTATCCCGAGATCGGCGTGCCGGACTCGCACCACCCGACGTCGCATCACCGCAACGACCCGACGCTCTACGAGAAGATCGCGAAGATCAACGAGTTCCACATCTCGCTCTTCGGGTCCTTCCTCGAGAAGGCGCGGGCCACGCCGGACGGCGACGGCAATCTGCTCGACCACATGATGCTGCTCTACGGCGCCGGGATGTCGGACAGCAACCTGCACGACAACAAGGGGCTGCCGATCGTCGTCGTGGGCGGCGCTTCGGGCCAGCTCCGGCCGGGCGGGCGTCACCTCGTGTACAAGGAGAAGACGCCGGCCACCAACCTGCACCTGACCATCCTCGACAAGATGGGCGTGCCGGTCGAGCGCATCGCCGACAGCACCGGCCCGCTGAATCTGCTGACCGTCAGCTAGCAGAAGGCGGAGCGCGGCGGAACTTTGAGGCCCGGCAGCAATGCCGGGCCTTTTCCTTGTGGCGGCGAACATGGTGAAGGGCAACGACGGGAACTACCTGCAGCATAGCGTCGAAATCGAGGCTGCGCTGCGGCTCGCCAGGACGGACCCCGATGGACGATTGCATGTCGTGCTGACGCATGGGATGGCACCCTTCGAACCTCTTGAGGCGGGAAAGGGCCAAGTTCGTGGGCGCTTTGATGCTGCGTTGAGGGGGTCACGCGAACCACCGCGTCCGGGCGAGTCGGCGCTTGTGGCAGCCTATCGAAAGACCTGTGCGTCGAAGGGCCGCTACCCCAATTCGGCGGAGTTGTTGAGGTCCGCTATTGGGGCGAGCAAGCTGTCCGGCGGGATTACTGAAATCGATCGCGAGAAATGCGCTCGCCTCGCCCAGGCTTGGGCGCATTCAAGTATTGTCCCGTCTTGTTCATCATGGCGTGATCAGGTTGAGGCCGACGGGGTACTTGCCTGCCCGAATGACCTCCAGGTTCCCTGGCTGTTTTCGATGGATCCAATGACGTACATCGAAGGGGGCGAAGCTGACGACGACCAGCTCCATCGAGCTGATATGGATCTCTTGTCGGACACCCTTGCTCGGTACGTCAAGAGCAGGAAACCGGGGATCACGGCGTTGTTCGTATACGCCGTCAGACCGGAGGGGCAATCCGATTTCTGGAGATTCGTCGATAACCTCAGCGAACGCACGGGGACGGTCTCCCGCTCATGTTGGCATACGCACAGAGGGGGGAATCGAAATCTCGCCGCGTTGCTTTGCTCACGGATCAGGCTTCCACCCGCCTTTGCACCGACCGGCCTGACGGCGGGGAGGATGTAGGGAGGATGTAGCGCCGACTCGTGTAGCGATGGGTGTCTCCAACACGACGCGCGAATACGGAACGCGAAGCAGAAGCCGGCCCCGCGAGCCCTTCTCGAGGTGCACGAGACGGTACCCTGCCAGGGTGTGGAGAGTCCGAGAGAGGTTCGACTTGGCGCGGCCCGAGATTCTGGCCAGTTCGGTCAGGGATTCCGGCTGCTCTTCGACAATCAGGTTCAGAAGAGCACGGTTGCGGTCGGAGAGCACCTTGGCGAAGCTCTCGATGGAGGTGAACCACACCTCGGGTTCCCCGGGCGACGGCTTCAACTGTCCGCGGGCGATCGCCAGCGTCCGTGCCTTCATATTCGCGAAGCTGGCGATGCCGACCTTGAGTGACTTCACGTCTCGACTCCTCGTTCTTCGAGAACGGCGTCGACGTCTCGCCAGAAGTCCGCGAGCAACGTGGCCGCGTCCTCGTAGGCGTACGGCCGAATGCGGCCATGGCGGTGGCGGTGGTCCTGGCGGCTCCGGCTCCGGCCGCTCGGGCCGGTGGTTGGCCGCACGACATGCGCGTTGTCGTAACCGATCAGGCGCTTCCCGTCAGGACCGTGAAGCGTCAGCGAGTAGTCGATCCCGTGCGGTCGCTCCGGCGTCGGCGGCACACGCTTGACGTCGAAGCGCACCCAATGGTCGCCTGTCGCGTCAATCACCAGCACTTGACCATCCAGGTCCAGCAGTGTGTCCAGGCTCGGGTCTCGCGACGGTCCGGACACGAATAAGGTTATCAGAAAGAGATAATCATGTGCGCCGCCGACTTGTCCGACGCGGTCCTGCACCGGTACGCTATTGGCCTACTTCGGAGGTACCCGATGGCCCGAGTCTCGATCACCGTCAACGGCAGGCGGCGCACCGCCGACGTGGAGCCGCGCCTGCTGCTGGTCCACTTCCTGCGCGAGAATCTCAATCTGACCGGCGCGCACGTCGGCTGCGACACGAGCCAGTGCGGCGCCTGCACGGTGCTGGTCGACGGGCGGAGCGCCAAGTCGTGCACGATTTTCGCCGTGCAGGCCGACGGGTCGGAGGTGACGACCATCGAGGGGCTGGCCGACGGCGACCGCCTGCACCCGCTGCAGGAGGGGTTCTGGGAGGAGCACGGGCTGCAGTGCGGCTACTGCACGCCCGGGATGATCCTGTCGGCCGTGAACCTGCTGGAAGACAACCCGGCGCCGACCGAGCAGGAGATCCGCGACGGCCTCGACGGCAACCTCTGCCGCTGCACCGGCTACCAGCACATCGTCAACGCCATTCAGAACGCGGCCGGGCGGATGGGGCGATCGGACGCCGCCGCGTCGCCGCGTCGATGACCCCGGCGTTTCCGCCGGCGTCGGCCGAGCTGCTGTGCCGGGAGCGGTGCTTCGCCGCGCATCGCGCCGGCCGCTATCTGGTCGCAGAATTGCTGGCGCCGCACCGCGTGCTGAGCAACTCCGCCCACGTGGGCGGGCAGCGCGGGGACCTGCGCTATCTCGTCAACCACCAGAGCTGCGAAGCGACGGGCGATCGGGAACGCCACGACCTGATCGCCGCCGCGGGGCAGGTTGCCTATCACCACCGGGTGTGCGCCGAGCTGGGGCTGAGTCCGGGCGAGACCGCGGTCCTGGGCACCGCGGCCAACATGGTCTACGCCGCCCACCGCACGGCGGCCTTCGACGGCCTGCGGGTGGATGCGTTCACGACGGCCGGCGTGGCCGGCAACGCCGCGCGGGCGGGGGATCCGGCAGCCTGGACGGAGACCGGCGAGGGCTGGCGCCGGGTGTCGCCGCCGCCGGGCACCATCAACACGATCCTGCTGATCGATTGTCCCGTCACGCCCGCCGCCCAGGCCCGCGCCGTGGTGACGATGACCGAGGCGAAGTCGGCCGCGCTCGCCGACCTGGCCGTGCCCAGCCGCTATTCCCCGACCATCGCCACCGGGACCGGCACCGATCAGTTCTGCCTCGCTGCACCGCTCGACCCCGAACGACGGCCGAAGGAGTCGACGAGCCCGCACGTGAAGCTGGGCGAGCTCATCGGCGTAGCGGTGAAGGAATCGGTCGCCGAAGCGTTGCGCTGGCAGAACGGCCTGGAGGCGTCCTACACGCGCGGGCTCTTCCACGCACTCGGCCGCTTCGGTCTTACCGAGGCGCGGGCCATGGAGCGTCTCGCGGAGCTGCTGCCCGCGTCGCGTTTCGAGCTGCTCGACAAGAACCGGAAGGCGGTTTTCTTCGAGCCCGGCGTCGGCGCGGCGGCCTACGCGCTGGCCGCGGTCCTGGACAGGGTGGCGTGCGGCACGATCCCCGAGGGGTTGGTGCAAGAGGCGCTGCGTTGTCAGGCCGCCTGCATCGCTTGCGCCCTGGCCGGCCGGCCGGACCGCTGGCCGGCGTTCCGCACCGAGCTGATGGAGGCGTCCGGCGATCCCATCGAGCTGGTCCTGCGGGCGATCGCGGCCGGGTGGCAGGCGAAGTGGGCCTGAGCTCCGTCGAACCGGCCTTTGCGGACGACCACCGCGGTCCGTCCGCGGGAGGCTGGCGCGGCGACGACCGGCCCGTCCTCGGCGGCTCGACGACAGTTTCCGCAGCCGTGACCAGCGGGCGGCCGTAGTGGACCTGAGCAGCCTGGCTCCCCGCGCGGACCTGCTGGCGGCGGCGGTGGTGCTGGACCTCGTCTTCGGGGATCCCGTATACCGCTGGCATCCGATCCGCTTGATTGGCAGCTCCCTGACCTGGATCGAAATGCGGCTGCGCGCCGCCGGAGCCGACGGCCGCAGCGGCGGGTGCGTGCTCTTCGCGGTGCTGGCGCTCATCTGGTGCGGGGGCGCTGCGGCGCTGGTGGCCGGCGCGGCGGGATTGCATCCCACGGTGGCCGGTGCGGCGCATCTCCTGGTGCTCTACAGCCTCATCGCGCTCGGGGACCTGCTGAAGCATGCGGGCGACGTGGACGCGGCGGTCAGCGCCGGCGATCTCCCGGCCGCGCGGGCGGCGGCCGGGCGTCTGGTCGGGCGCGACACCGAGCCGATGGACGGCGCCGCCTGCCGTCGGAGCGCCATCGAGAGCCTGGGCGAGAGCCTGGTCGACGGGGTGGTCTCGCCGATCTTCTGGTACGCGGCGGCGGGCGTGCCGGGGATCGTGCTGTTCAAGGTGGTCAGCACGATGGACTCGATGGTCGGCTACAAGTCCGCACGGTACCGCGATTTCGGCTGGTGCGGCGCCCGTCTCGACGATCTGCTGAACCTGGTGCCGGCGCGGGTGACGTGGCTGCTCATCGCCGCCGCCGCCGTGCTGATTCCGGGAGCCTCGGGTCGGGAAGCCCTGCGCTGGGGCTGGCGGCAGCACGCAGTGGTGCCGGGGCCGAACGCCGGCTGGAGCGAGACCGCTCTGGCCGGCGCGATCCGGCGCCGCCTGGCGGGCCCGATCCGGTTGCAGGGCCGGCTCGTGACCGACGTCTGGATCGGCGACCCGGCGACCGCCGCCGGCGGTTCGGCGGAGGATTACCGGCGGGCGCGCGGGACGGTCTTGCTGGCCGCGACACTCGCCGCCGGGAGCGTTGCGGGACTGCTGGTCTGGGCGCGAAGCCCGTGGTGAGAGCCCTTGCGGCTGGGCTCCCGCATCGCCCGGGGGGCGATGCGGCGCTGCCGGCGGACCCGGTGCGTCCGGCGCGCGATCATTTTGCGGTTCGATTCGCCCGGCCGCGCAGTACAATCGCGGTACGGGCATCCGCCCGGAAACGGAGGAAACGCACCATGATGGAAGGCATGCAGTTCATTTTTCGATGGCTCCACGTGTTCGTGGGGATCATCTGGATCGGGCACCTGTACTTCTTCAACTTCGTGAACGCTCCGCTGGCCGCGAAGCTCGACGGGCCGACGAAGCAGAAGGTGGTTCCGGAGCTCATGCCGCGGGCTCTGTTCTGGTTCCGGTGGGGCGCCGCCTGGACCTGGATCACCGGGATCCTGCTGCTGCTGCTCGTCTTTTACCACGGCGGGCTGGCGATAGAGACCGACGCAAGCTGGGGGGCGGCCGCCATCGCGATGATCGCGGTGACCTTCCTGGCGGTATTCGTCTACGACGCGCTCTGGAACAGCGGCCTCAAGTCGAACGTCCGCGCCGCCACGATCGTCTCTTTCGTGCTGCTGGCCGTCGTCGTCTGGATGTTCGTGGAGGTCGGCGGATTCCCGCCGCGATCGGTCCTGATTCACACCGGCGCCATGTTCGGCACGATCATGGCGTTCAACGTGTGGTTCCGGATCTGGCCGGCGCAGCAGCGGATCATCGCCGCGGTGAAGGCCGGCAAGGCTCCGGAGGCGGCCGACCCGGCCCTGGCCGGGCTGCGCTCGAAGCACAACACCTACATGTCGCTCCCGCTGCTGTGGGCGATGGCCAACCAGCACGCGACGCCCTTCTTCGGCGGCAACTTCGGGATCCCGAGCGACCTCTACTGGTTGGTCTGGCTCGCGGCCGTGGTCCTGGGGTGGCACATCATCTTCCACTGCTACCGCATCGCCGGCCGCGTATCCGGGATGTGAGATCTGCGCTCCGGGGCCGGTGAGAGCCGGCCCGGGAGCGGCCCGCCGCCACCCGGCGGGGGAGTTCCGATGGTGTTTCGTGGTCCCGTTCACGCTCCGGCCCCGGCGCGTTGCGTGCTGCCGATATTGATCGCCGGGCTGGCAGGCGCCTGTGGGGCGGCAGCGCCGCAGCCCCCGCCGGAGCCGTTCGCCAGCGGCATCGTGAGTCTGGACTACTGCGCGGATCAGTACGTTCTCGGCCTCGCCGATCGGGAGCGCATTCTCGCCCTCTCGCCCGACGCGGGGAAGGACTTCTCGTACCTCCGGGACGACGCGGCGGGACTGCCGGCGGTCCGTCCGCGGGCCGAGGACGTCCTGGCCCTGCGGCCGGACCTGGTGGTGCGGAGCTACGGGGGCGGGCCGCGCGCGGTTGTCTTCTTCGAGCGGGCCGGCGTGCCGGTGCTGCAGATCGATTTCGCACCCGATATCGACGCGGTTCGCGACCGGATCCGGCAGGCCGCCCTGGCGTTGGGGGTATCTGACCGTGGAGAAGCGTTGATTGATGAGATGGACGCCCGCCTGGCGCGCGCGCGCGCCGGGGCGCCGCGTGCCGACACGCTGTACCTCGCGCCGTCGGGTGTCGCCGCCGGTTCCGGCACGTTCGTGGATCACCTGATCGCCGCCGCCGGGCTGGGCAACTTCAGCGACGAGATGGGCTGGCGCTCGATCCCGCTCGAGCGGCTCGCGTACGAGACGCCGGATGTCTATGCCGTGCCCGGGTTCGACAAGACGAATCACAACGTGGTGTGGACGCCGTTCCGGCATCCGGTGGCCGTGCGCCGCGTCCAGGCCGGCCCCGCGATTCCGATCGACGGGGCGACCACTTCCTGCGGCGCCTGGTTCCTGGCCGACGCAGTCGAGGCGCTGGCGGCGGGCGCCGCGACTCCTGGCTAGCGCCCCGAAACGCCTCGCAGGCTCGGCGTTTCGGCCCATCCCCCCCGCTCTATGCCCTTACGCCGCAGCACTTCGCTTCGCTGCGTTCTGCGGCGCAAGCTCCTAGAACTCCAGACCCGGCTGCGCGCTGATCCCCTGCTCCTTGTAGGGATGCTTGACCTCGCGCATTTCCGTCACCAGGTCCGCGAAGTCCACCAGCGCCTCGGGCGCATTGCGGCCGGTGATGATGACGTGCAGCATGTGCGGCTTCCCGCGCAGGACGGCGAGCACGTCGTCCACGGGAATCCAGCCGTAGTGCAGGGGATAGGTGAACTCGTCGAGGACGATCACGTCGTGCTCGTCGGCCCGGATCGCCGCCTCGACGTGCTCCCACTGCTCGCGCGCGAGGGCCGCGGTGCGCTCCAGATCCTTCGACAGCCACGTGAACCCGTCGCCGAGCGCCGACCAGGGAATGTCCAGCTTCTCGGCCGCGCGGCTCTCGCCGAAGCGCGCTCCGGTGTGCTTCAGGAACTGGAACACCCGCACGCGCATGCCGCGGCCCCAGGCGCGGAACACGACGCCGAGCGCTGCCGTCGTCTTGCCCTTGCCGTTGCCGGTGTTGACGACCACCAGGCCCTTCTTCTTTTTTTCCGCCACCCGCGCATTCTAGGCGCTTGCGCCCCGGAACGCAGCGAAGCGGAGTTCTGAGACTGCTGGCCGGTCTGTTATGATCCCCACTTCACTGTCCGTGGTCAGGTGCTCGGGAAGTCGGTGCGATGCCGACGCTGCCCTCGCAACTGTGAGCAGGTACGAAATCCGCACGACAGCCACTGTCCTTTGAGGACGGGAAGGCGCGGAGAGTAGGCGCGACCCTGCAAGCCAGGAGACCGGCTTGGCCACGCCTTACCCCGCTTCCGATGGGGAAGCAAAGGAGGAACCGTGGCCGATTGCGCCCCGCCGTTCGTTCGTCCCTTCCGTGCTTCGTTCCGACCCTTCTTCCTGTTCCTGTTCGTCCTGAGTGCGGCGGCTGTCGCGCCGGCCGCCGCTCAGGCGCCGGTCGTCGTGACCGGCCTCGTGACCGATCCGTCCGGCGGGGTGCTGCCCGGCGCCACGATCGAGGCGCGCCGCGGGTTGCGCGTACTGGCCGTCGCCACCACCGGCGTGGACGGACGCTACCGCCTGGATCTTCCCCCGGAGGGCGCCGATCGTCTGGTGGCCCGGCTCGCCGGGTTTGCGCCCGCCGGCATCACCGTGACTGCAGGCGCCGTCGACGCCGGCACCGCCACCGTAGACTTCCGGCTCGACCTCGCGCCGCTGCAGGACATGGTCGTCGTCACCGCCTCGCGCACGTCCGAGCGCCGCGTAGCGGTCACCGAGTCGCTCGCGGTCTTCACCGCCGAGGACATCGAGCGGCTCGGCAGCCACTCGGTGGCGGACGTGCTCGGGCAGGTGCCCGCTTTCAGCGTGCAGTCGACGGGCCGGGAGGGCTCGATCTCCGCGGTCTACGCGCGCGGCGGCGAAGCGGACTACAACCAGGTGCTGATCGACGGCGTGCGGGTGAATGCCGACGGCGGCGACTACGACTTCGGTCGCCTGGCGGCCGGCGAGATCGAGCGGGTCGAGGTGGTGCGCGGCGCGCAGTCGGCCCTCTACGGCTCGGACGCGATCGGCTCGGTCATCCAGATCTTCACGAAACGCGGGACGCCGGACCGCGGCCCGCGCCTGTCCGGTTCCCTCGAGGGCGGCTCGTTCGGCACGTCGCGCGGCGACCTGCGGTTGCTCGGCGGCGCCCGGCGGCGGATCGACTACGCGCTCGGCGTCACCCATCGTTCCACGGACGGCGCGTTCCGGGACCGCCTGCCGGAGCCGGACCGCTTCGATCAGCAGGTGATAGACGGCAACGCCGGGGCGCTCGTGGGCGACCACACGCGGCTGCGGTCCGGTCTCCGCTACAGCAGCGGCCGGGCCAACTCGGTCGGGCCGATCAGCTACGCGCCGGGCGATACCGGCACCCGCTACGACACCGATGCGCTGACTTGGCACCTGGACGTCGACCAGCGCCTGGGCTCGCGCGTCGACCACGCCTTCACGGCGAGCTACTTCCGCGCGGGCCGCCAGTCGGACGACGGGATCGCCGATCCGCGGCATGTGGTGCGGGCGGTGCTCGAAGGGCGGCCCGGGGCGTTCTATCCGGCCGGACCGCGGCTCGTGCGGCTGCTCGACCAGCCGGAGTTCGACGCGCTCGCGGCCCATCCGACCGGCCTCGGCGCCGGCCGATTCCTCGCGCAGAGCGGTCCGTACAGCGGCTACGACTACCCGTTTACCTTCGAGGCGCAGCTCCGGCGGCCGGCCGCGCGCTACCAGCTCAACGCAACCTGGCTCGACCAGCAGGTTCTGAGCGCCGGCTACGACTACTACCGCGAGACCAACGCCCTCGACGGCGCGCAGCAGGTGGAGAACCACTCCTGGTTCGTGCAGCAGCAGCTCGCCCTTGCCGACGCGTGGTTCGTCACCGGCGGGGCGCGGGTCGACGACAACGCCCACTACGGGACGGCGGTCAACCCGAAGCTCTCCGCCGGGGGCTATCCGCTGCCGGTCCGGGCCGGCGCGCTCTCGTCCGTCAAGGTGTCGGCCAACGTCGGGAGCGGCATCAAGAACCCCACCTTCTCCCAGTTGTACGGCTCGCAGTGGGTGGACGGCGACCTGTCGCTGCAGCCCGAGCAGGCGGTGACGGCCGATATCGGCGCCGAGCTCACCTTCGCCGATCAGCGGTGGCTGGCGCGGGCCACCTGGTTCCGCAACGAATACACCGGGCAGATTGCCTACGCGCCGTCGCTCGGGGGCGGCGGCGACGGCGTCGCCGACTACGTCAACATCGACGGCTCACGGGCGGGCGGGCTGGAGCTGGAGGTCGGCCTCCAGCGTCCGGTCGGCGGGCTGACCGCAAGCGCTTCCTACGCGCTGGTCGACACCGAGGTGGTGTCCAACGCCGGCACGAGCGAGCAGTTTCAGCCGGGGCAGCCGCTGCTGCGCCGGCCGCGTCACAGCGGCCACCTGCGCCTCTACTACACGCGGGGGCGGGCCGGCCTGCACCTGAATCTGCTGGTGACGGGCGACCGGCACGACAGCGCGTTCCTCGGCCTGCAGCGGGTGTCGGACGGGCGCGGCGTCGACATCACCGTGAACCCCGGCTACACGCTCCTCACCCTCGGCGGACAGGTGCGCGTCCGCGACGGCCTCACGCTGTTCCTGCGGATCGACAATGCCGCCGACACCGCGTACGACAGCGCGCTGGGGTATCCGGGCCTGCCGCGGGCGGTGGTCGCGGGCGGGCGCTTCCATCTCGGGGGCTGAGCCAGGCCGATGGCCGTTGGGTCGCGGTCTCGCGACGGGATCCTGATCGGGTTGCTGGCGGCGGTCGGGCTGGCCGCCGCCGCCGCCGCCTGCCTGCTGGGGACGACGCCGCTCGGGGTCGGACGGGTGCTGGGGGCGCTGCTCGGCGTCGGGACTCCCGGCGACCTGATCGTGGTGTGGGAGATCCGCCTGCCGCGTGCGCTGGCCGCCTTCGGGACCGGCGCCGCACTCGGCGCTTCCGGCGCCGCGCTGCAGGGGCTGCTGCGCAATCCGCTGGCCGAGCCGGGAGTGCTGGGGGTCTCGGCGACCGCGTCCCTCGCGGCCACCTTCGTCATCTACTACGGGCTGGTCGGGGTGGGCGCGTTCGCGCTGCCGGTCGCCGCCATCGCCGGCGCGCTGGGCGCCACCGGGCTGCTGACCGTGGCGGCGGCGCGGGTCGGGTCGGTGGTGACGCTGATTCTGGTCGGCGTGGGGCTGTCGAGCTTCGCCGGCGCGATGATGGCGCTGCTGATGAACCTGGCCCCGAACCCCTTCTCGCTCGCCGACATGCTCAACTGGACCCTGGGCACCGTGGCCAACCGGAGCTTCGACGATCTGGTCCTGGCGGCACCGTTCCTGGCGGCCGGGCTGGGTTTGCTGCTGACTGCGCGGCGCGGCCTTTCCGCCCTGACGCTGGGCGAGGAGGCGGCGGCCGGCGTCGGCGTCGACCTGCCCCGCGCGCGCCGGCTGGTGGTCATAGGCGCAGGCCTGGCGACCGGAGCGGCGGTCTCCATCGCCGGTGCGATCGGCTTCGTCGGCATCGTCGGGCCGCACCTGGTGCGGCCGCTGGTCGACCACGATCCGGCCCGGACCCTGGTGCCGTCGGCCCTGTTGGCGGGGGCGATCCTGGTGCTGGCGGACATCGGCGTGCGACTGGCTCCGACGGATACCGAGCTGCGCCTCGGGGTGGTCGCGGCACTGATTGGGGCGCCGGTCTTCATCTGGATTGCGGCGCGCAGGCGGGTGCACGGTGGCTGAGCTCGCGGTCGACGGACTGTCGGTGGCTCTGGACGGGCGCGCCGTTGTGCGCGAGGCTAGCTGGCGGCTTGCCGGCGGCGAGCTGGTGGCGTTGCTGGGGGCGAACGGTGCGGGCAAGACCACCGCGCTGCGGGCCGTGCTGGGGCTGACCCCGCGCGTGGGCGGCGTGGTCCGCGTCGAGGGTGACGATCCGGCCCGGATGCCGCCGTCCACGCGTGCGCGGCGCATCGCGTACCTGCCGCAGATACGACCCCTGGCCTGGCCCGTGCGGGTGCGCGACGTCGTGGCGCTGGGGCGCTTTGCCCACGGCGCGACCCTGAGCCGGCTGGACGGCGCCGACGCGGACGCGGTGGAGCGGGCCCTCCGGGCGTGCGACCTGGAGCCCCTCGTGGAGCGATCCTGCTCGACGCTGTCCGGCGGCGAGCTGGCGCGCGTGCACGTGGCGCGGACGTTGGCCGCCGAGGCGCCGCTCCTGCTGGCCGACGAGCCGACCGCTTCGCTCGACCCGCTGCATCAGTTCCAGGTGATGCAGCTCCTGCGCGCCGGCGCCGACGCCGGCCGCGGCGTCCTGGTGGTGATGCACGATGCGGCGCTCGCCGCGCGCACCGCGGACCGGCTGCTCTGGATGGCGGACGGCCGGATCGTGGCGGACGGTCCACCGGAAGCGACGCTGACGGCGGCGCGGCTCGCCGAGGTCTACGGCGTGCGGGCGAATGTACGGCGCGTCGAGCAGGATTGGCTGGTCTCAATCTCGGGCGCGGCATTACCCGGCCGCGTACAGATTCACCGTTCGCCCCGAACGTCGTCGAGAAGCTCCCGCACGACGCCGGCGGGTAGTCCGCGCGCCGGACGAGGGTAGACGTCCGGCCGGTTGGGGGCGCCCAGCGCTCAGGCGGTTCTTGATTTCTCGCATGCCCGATGTTTTCATCGTGAATTGCGTGCAGCTTCTCGCGTCTACAATGGGCGAAGCGCACCTGCGCCCACCGGCCCGCCTTGTCGCGCCGAGTCCATGCCCGTTACGCTAGCCGCTAGCCCGACAATCGTCGCCTGCCCTGCGTCGCGATGACCAGCCGCGCTCCGGACGGCGCGGATCGGAGATAGACCATGGTTGCAGCCCCCGTTCTGCCCAAGCTCGTCGGCCAGCGCGTCAAGCGGCGCGAGGACCCGCGCCTGATCCAGGGGCGCGGCACCTACGTCGACGACGTGAAGATTGCCGGCATGCAGCACCTCGCGTTCAAGCGGAGCGACGTCGCCCATGGCCGGATCCGGTCCATCGACACCAGTGCGGCCGAGGCGATGGAAGGCGTGGAGGCGGTCTTCACCGGTGCGCAGATCGCCGAGTTCCTGGATCCGATGCCGATCGGTACGCCGTTCCCGTCGCCCGAGCACCGCGCGGTGGCGGTCGACACCGTACGCTTCGTCGGCGATCCGGTGGCGGTGGTGGTGGCGAGCGACCGCTACGCGGCGCGCGATGCGGCCGACGCCGTCGTGGTCGATTGCGATCCGCTGCCGGCGGTCGTGGATCCCGAGGCGGCGATGACGGACCAGGCGGCGGCGCTGCACGCCGACTTCCCGAACAACGTCGCGCTCGGTCCGCTGCCGAGCGGCACCGGAGTGGGCCGCAAGGGAGCGGTGGACGATACCGCCGTCGACGGGGCGTTCGAGGCGGCGGACGTGGTCATCGCGCAGCGGATGGTGAACCAGCGGCTGGCCCCCAGCTCCATCGAGGCGCGCGGCGTGGTCGCGCACTACGAGCCGGGACGGGAGGCGCTGACCATCTGGTCGTCGAGCCAGAACCCGCACATCCTGCGCAGCTTCGTGGCGCGGATGCTCGACCTGGGAGAGGACCGCGTGCGGGCCATCGCCCCGGAGGTGGGCGGCGGCTTCGGCGCCAAGATCAACATCTACGGCGAGGAGTACGTGGCGGCGGCGCTCTCGAAGCGCCTCGGCCTGCCGATCAAGTGGATCGAGGACCGCTCCGAGGCGTTCCTCGCCACCGTGCACGGCCGCGACCTGATCGCCTACGTCGAGCTGGCGGCCAGGCGGGACGGCAGCGTGCTCGGGCTGCGGATGCGCATCATCGCCGACATCGGCGCCTACAACATGCTGTTGACCGCCGGCGTGCCGACCAACAGCATGACGATGGCCAACGCGACCTACGCGTTTCCCGCCATCCGCGCGACGCTGACCGAGGTCTTCACCAACAAGACCCCGACCGACGCGTATCGCGGCGCGGGACGGCCCGAGGCGGCCTACTTCGTCGAGCGCGCGATGGACATGCTGGCCCGCGAGCTGGAGATGGATCCGGCCGAGCTGCGGCGGAAGAACTTCATCCAGCCGGATCAGTTCCCCTACAAGACCCATATGGGGGCGATCTACGACTCGGGCGACTACGAGAAGGCGCTCGACCACGCCCTGCACGTTTCCGGCTGGGAAGCGCTCAAGGCCGAGCGGGACGCGGCGCGCGCCGACGGCCGGCTCGTCGGTCTCGGACTGTCGATGTACGTCGAGATCTGCGGCATGGGCCCGTCCTCCACGTTGCCGCCGGGCGGCTGGGAGCACTCGCAGGTCACCGTCGAGCGGGATGGGCGGATCAGCGCGACGACCGGGGTGTCGCCGCATGGACAGGGCAACGAGACCACCTTCGCGCAGATGCTGGCCGACCAGTTCGGCGTGCCGCTCGATCACGTGACGATCCATCACGGGGACACCGCGGTGGTCAAGCAGGGCATCGGCACCTTCGGCAGCCGCTCGCAGGCGGTCGGCGGGGCGGCCCTGCACGACGCGGGCACGAAGGTGAAGGCCAAGATGGCGAAGTTCGCCGCGGCCCTGCTCGAGGCGCACGAGAGCGATCTGGTCTTCGAGAACGGGACCATCGCCGTCAAGGGGGCGCCGGCGTCGGCCAAGCGCTTCGCCGAGGTGGCGGCCTACGCCTACCGGCCGATCAGGCTGCCCGAGGGGCTGACCCCGGGACTGAGCGACGAGGCGTTCTTCGAGCCGTCGAACAACACCTATCCGTTCGGCTGCCACATCGCGATGATGGAGGTCGACCGGGAGACCGGCGAGCCGCGGCTGCTGAAGATGGTGGCGGTCGACGACGCCGGCAACCTGATCAATCCGCTCATCGTCGAGGGGCAGATCCACGGCGGGCTCGCGCAGGGCATCGGGCAGGCGATGATCGAGGAGATGGCCTACGGCGCCGACGGGCAGCCGCTCACCGCCTCGTTCATGGACTATGCGCTGCCGCGGGCGAGCGACTTCCCGCGCTTCGAGCTCGACAACACCGTCACCCCGACCCCGGTCAATCCGCTGGGGGCCAAGGGGGTCGGCGAGGCGGGGACCATCGGCTCGACGCCCTGCATCGTCGCCGCCGCGGTGGACGCGCTCAGCGGCTTCGGCGTGCGGCACCTCGACATGATGCTGCGGCCCGAGAAGCTCTGGCGCATCATTCAAGAGCACGAGTCAGCGAGGAGCTCCGACGCATGATCCCGACCGCTTTCGAGTACGAACGCGCCACCTCGCTCGACGACGCGCTGGCGAAGCTGGCCGCGGCCGGCGGCGCGGGCAAGCTGATCGCGGGCGGCCACAGCCTGGTGCCGCTGATGAAGCTGCGCCTGAGCGAGCCGACCGTGCTGATCGACATCGCGCACGTTCCCGACTTCGCAGGCATCCGCGAGGCCGACGGACTGATCGAGATCGGTGCCGGAACCACGCATCACGACGTGGCGACCTCGACGCTGCTGCGCGATCGCTGCCCGGTGGCGGCCGAGGCCGCCGCGACGATCGGCGATCAGCAGGTCCGCAACCGGGGCACGCTGGGCGGCAGCCTCGCGCACGCCGACCCGGCCGCCGACTATCCGGCCGTGATGCTGGCCGTCGACGCGACGTTTCACTTGAAGGGGCCCGGCGGCTGGCGCGCGGTCGAGGCCCGGGACTTCTTCCAGGGGATGTTGACCGTCGATCTCGCCCCGGACGAGATCCTCGCGAAGGTGACGTTCGCGCCGGTGCGGACCGCGGCCTACGCCAAGCTGCACCAGCGCGCGTCGCGCTTCGCCATCGTCGGTGTGGCGGCGGCCCTCGACGTGCGCGACGGCACCCTCGCGTCGGCCCGCGTCGGCCTGACCGGCGCGTCGTCGTCGCCGTCCCGGCTGCGCGATGTGGAGGAGGCCCTGGTGGGAAGGCAGGCCAGCTCCGACACCGTCTCCGCCGTGGCCGAGGTCGCTGGCGACGGCA
Organism: Vicinamibacterales bacterium; assembly: GCA_963662835.3. Taxonomy (GTDB): domain Bacteria; phylum Acidobacteriota; class Vicinamibacteria; order Vicinamibacterales; family UBA8438; genus WTFV01. The sequence continues at coordinate 576,724 of CAXXVU020000002.1, read as the reverse complement.
TCGAAGACCTGAACGACGACATCCATGCCAGCGCCGAGTACCGTCGCGCCATGATCCGCGTCTTCACGCGGCGGGCGCTCGAAGGGGCGCTGGCGCGGACTGCAGGCTGACCTCGGAAGCCGGTCGACGCGTTCCCGCGTGCCGACACCCGCGCAACGCGCGACGTGCCGACGCGCGTTGACCGTCCCGCCTTGCTGCGTCCGGCCAGGACCAATCGAACGTCTCAACCCGGGCTGGGAGCGGGGAATATCCTTTCCGGCGCGATGATTGCCGCCCCGTCGACCCGGTCTCCGGCGCCGCGTTTCAACCAGAGCGCGTAGTGCATCCGGCGCCCGCGCCGGAACGGGATGCGCTGTCCCTTGCGAACCAGTCCGGCTGTTGTTCCATCAGATAGCAGGTCACCGGTCACGAAGGCGGGATCGCGGGCGGGTCGATCACGTCTCGGCCCGTCATTCCGACGTGTCGGGCGGCCTGCAGCAGGTGCCTGTCGTTGCTGTAGATCTCCGTGCAGCCGCACGCCCTGGCGGAGAGCAGGTGCACGGCGTCGGCAGTCCGCAGGTATGCGTGGCCGGGCAGGCGCGCGAACGTGCCGGTGACCGCGTTCATGATTGCGGTCGACAACGGAATCCACGACCATAGCCGCGCCGCCTCGTCCACGTTCAGTTGGCGCAGGATAACGTCGAGTTGCGGTTCGTTGAGCGTTCCTTCCCGCAGCTTGCGGTGCAACGCGGCATGGAATTCCAGGCGGCCGAAGGCGGAGCACGCAAGACGTTCGCTGCTGCGGGCGAGAGCTCGCACCTGTTGCCAGCCGTGTTCCTTCACGTAGCACTTCACCACGTACGCCGTGTCGAAACAGGTCATCCGCGATCCCGGTCGGCCGACACGTCGGCGGTGGCGTCGCCGGAGACGGCAGGCAGCGCTTCGAACTCCGGGAGCAGGCGGCGATCGCGGAATGGACAGCCCAGATCGTTCTCGCTGAACGGGATCAGCGAGGCCACCGGACGTCCCCGTTCTGTAATGACCACACCTTCTCCGCGCGCCGCCCGCCGTACCCACTCACCGGTCTTCATGTGGAGATCCCGGATTCGGATCTGTTGCATGTGCACCAATGTGACACATGCAAGGGGCACCGTCAATTCCGTCGCGGCTGCTTCAGCCCGCGCGGGTCTCATGCTCGATCCGGCGGTGATCGGTCCACCATCCGGCGGTGTCGGTCTTCCCGCGTATACTGGCGCCATGTCCAAGATGATCCGGGTTCTCGCTCAGTGGGCGGTCTGTCTGGCGGCAGTGGCGACGGCGTCGGCGCAGACCGGCGCGGCCGGCGGCGAATGGCGCACCTACGGCGGCGATCTCGGCCATACCCGCTACGCGTCCCTGGAACAGATCGACGCCGGCAACTTCGGCGATCTCGAAGTGGCGTGGCAGTTCAAGACCGACAACCTGGGTCCGGTGCCGGAGTTCCGGTTCCAGTCGACGCCGCTGGTGGTCGACGGCGTGATGTACACGACCGCCGGGTCGCGCAAGGCGGTCGTGTCGCTCGACGCGGCGACCGGCGAGATGCGCTGGATGTACAGCCTCGACGAAGGACCTCGCGGTGCCGCCGCGCCGCGGCAGTTGTCCGGCCGCGGGCTGGCCTACTGGGAGGCCGAAGGCGAGCCCGCGCGGGTCGTCTATGTCACCCCCGGCTACCGGCTCATTGCCCTCGACGCCGCCACCGGCCGGCCGGTGCCCGATTTCGGGACGGACGGCATGGTCGATCTGAAGCAGGAGGCCGACCAGCCCATCGATCCGGTGACGGGCGAGATCGGCCTGCACGCGACGCCGATCGTGGCCGGCGACGTCATCATCGTCGGCGCCGCCCACCGCACCGGTGGCAATCCGCGCAGCCGCGCCAACGTGAAGGGCTACGTCCGCGGCTACGACGCCCGCACCGGCGAGCGGCTCTGGATCTTCCACACCATCCCCCGGCCGGGCCAGTTCGGCCGCGAGACATGGCTCGGCGACTCGGCCGTCTATACCGGCAACACGGGGGTATGGGGCCAGATCTCGGTGGACGTGGAGCTCGGCATGGTCTACCTGCCGGTCGAGGCGTCCACCGGCGACTACTACGGCGGCTACCGCCCGGGCGACAACCTGTTCGCCGAGAGCCTGGTGGCGGTGGACCTGTACACCGGCGAGCGGCGGTGGCACTTCCAGCTCGTGCACCACGGCATCTGGGACCACGACATTCCGTGCGCGCCGATCCTGCTCGACCTGATGATCGACGGCGAGCTGGTGAAGGCGGTGGCCCAGCCCACCAAGCAGGCGTTCCTGTACGTCTTCAACCGCGAGACGGGCGAACCGATCTGGCCGATCGAGGAGCGGCCGGTCGAGGCGGGCGACGTTCCCGGCGAGTGGTACTCGCCCACGCAGCCGTTCCCGACGAAGCCGCCCGGCTACGACCGGCAGGGCGTCACGCTGGACGATCTGATCGACTTCACGCCGGAGCTGCGGGCCGCCGCGGTCGAGCGGGCCTCCTTCTTCAAGCTCGGACCGATCTTCACGCCGCCGGTGGTGAGTCGGCTCGACGGACCGGTCGGCACCCTGATGGCCCCTGCCCAGGGCGGCGGCACCAACTGGCCCGGCGGCTCCTACGACCCGGAGACCGGCATTCTGTACGTGTCGTCCAACAGCTCGCTCGGCCTGCTGTCCATCGTGCCGCCCTATCCGGGGCAGTCCGACATGGACTACATCCAGGGCAACGCGGTGGCCGGACCGCGGACCTCCGGCGGGGCGGGCTCGAGCGCCGGCGGCGGGCGCACCGAGTTCGAGGTGCCGCCACGCCCGCGGCTGACCGCCGAGCAACGCCAGCGCGCGCGGCTCACCATCCAGGGGTTGCCGCTGCTCAAGCCGCCGTACGGCATCATCGCGGCCATCGACATGAGCCGCGGCGAGATCCTGTGGCAGATTCCGCACGGCGAGACGCCGGACAACGTCCGCAACCACCCGGCGTTGCAGGGGCTCGACATCCCCCGCACCGGCCAGCGCGGCAGCGTCGGCACGCTGGTCACGAGCACGCTGCTCATCGCGGGCGATCCGGGGACCCACACCCTGCCGTCGGGCGAGCGCGGCGCCATGCTCCGCGCCTACGACAAGACGACCGGGGAAGAGGTGGGCACGGTCTTCCTGCCGGCGCAGCAGTCCGGGTCGCCGATGACCTACCTGCTCGACGGCATGCAGTACCTGGTGGTCGCCGTCAGCGGCGCCGGCTACTCGGGGGAGCTCATCGCGTTCCGGCTGCCGGCGTGACGCGCGGGTCGTGAACCGGCGTGGGCGCTACTCCGCGCGCTCGACCACGATCTCCGCGCCGTTCGCGGCCCGGCGCAGCACGGTCGGGTCGCCGTCGATCGCGCCGAGGACGTTGACCGGGCTCGCCGGGCGGATCTCGTTGCCGCGGCTCATCGGTGTCGGCCCCCAGAAGAGGCAGAGGGCGCTGCCCGGCGGCCAGTACGCCACCGCGCCCTTGTCGACCGTCGCCTGGGCATCTTCCGCCTCCGCCGCCTCGATCGGGATCGGGAAGTAGATCTCGTCGCCCCACGTCTGGACCTGTCCGGTGATCGGCAGCCCATTCCACACCGCGTCGGCAGTGGGCGAGTCGTCGAGCGCCGCCGACACGGTCACCGCGCCGGCCCGAATCCGAATCCGTCTGTCGCTCATGTTGCTCCTGAGTGAAACACCGTCCATAGTAATGCCGAGCGAATCATGACGACTGCCGGAGCCGACTGTGAGACGATGAGCCGATGCGTGACACGGTGAAGACCATCGTCGCGATTATTGTCGCCGCTGCGGCCGCCGGACCGCTTCGCGCCGCCGACTGGCCGGAGTGGCGCGGGGTCGGCCGGCTGGGGGTCTGGACGGAGACCGGCATCCTCGAGACGTTCCCGGAAGATGGCCTCACCGCCTCCTGGCGGACGCCGATCCACGGCGGCTACGCCGGGCCGGCGGTGGCCGACGGACGGGTCTTCGTCACCGACGCGCGGCGTCCCGACCTCAACAGCACCGCGGCCGTCGAGCGCATCCTGGCGCTGGACGAGGAGACCGGGGCCGTTCTCTGGACGCACGAGTGGGAGACCAACTACGCCGGGCTCCAGCTCGCCTACGCGATCGGGCCGCGGGCGACGCCTACCGTCGACGGCGACCGGGTCTACGCGCTCGGGGCGATGGGAAACCTGCTGGCTCTGGACGTTGCCGACGGCCGGGTCCTGTGGCAGAAGGACTACGTCCAGGACTTCTACGCCTCGGTCCCGTCGTGGGGCATCAGCGGCGCGCCGCTGGTGGACGGCGACCGGCTCATCTGCCTGGTGGGGGGCGAGCCGGAGGCCAAGGTCATCGCCTTCGACAAGCACACCGGCGAGGTGTTGTGGGAGGCGCTCTCATCCGACTGGGAGCCGGGCTACTCGGCCCCGTTCCTGATCGACGCGGCGGGCGTGCCGCAGCTCATCATCTGGCATCCGCGGGCGATCAGCGCGCTCGATCCCGAGACCGGCGCCGTCTACTGGGAGGTGCCGCACATCGTCGACATGGGGATGAGCGTGCCGACCCCGGTCCACGCCGAGCCGTACCTGTTCGTCACCTCGCAGTGGGGCGGGGCGCGCATGCTGCGGCTGGCCGAGAGCCATCCCGACGCCACGCTGATCTGGCAGGGGGTCGGCGAGAGCGATCCGGAGTACGGACGCGACCACAACACGCTCGACTCGGTGATCAGCACCCCGGTCATCCAGGGCGACTACGTCTACGGGGTCGACGGCGAGGGGAACCTGCGCTGCCTGGAGCTGCGCACCGGCCGGCGGGTGTGGGAGACCGCCGAGCTGATCCGCGATCCGGCGCGCTGGGCCACCGCGTTCTTCGTCCGCCACGGCGACCGCTACTTCATCAACACCGACGGCGGCGACCTGGTGATAGCCAGGTTCTCGCCGGAGGGCTACGACGAGATCAGCCGCACCCGCCTGATCGAGCCGACCAGTCCCTACGTGCGGCGCCGGGCACAGGGACCGTACGTCAACTGGTCGCATCCGGCCTACGCGAACCGGCACGTCATTGCACGCAACGATGAAGAAATCGCACGCTTCTCGCTCGCTGCGGCGCCGTAGCGGACGGGCGCCCGGCGCCTCGCCGGCGGGTCCGGCCCTGCTTCCCGCGGGGACGGCGCTGGCCGTCTGCGCGGCGGTTGCAGCGGCCTGCGTGGCAGTGACCGCGCCGCTGTGGTGGTCGGCCGCGCCTGCGGGCCTGGCGCTCTCCGCTGCTCAGGAGGGAGGCTCGCCCCGGCTCGTTGCGGTCGTCGCCGACCTGCACATGGGGCTCGGTCGGGACGAGGCCGGGGAGTGGCGTGTCGAGGAGGATTTCCGTTGGGGCGATGAGTTCGCGCTCTTTCTGGAGGCGATCGACGCGCAGGGCGGTGGCGCGACCGACCTCGTCCTGAACGGCGACACCTTCGAGCTCGACCGGCTCGCTGACGGCGCGTGCGCGGCGGACGATCCTGCGCTCGGCTGCAGCGAGTCCGAGGCGCTCGCCCGGGTCGAGCGCGTGCTCGCGGCGCATGCGGACACGGTGGACGCCCTCGTCGCGTTCGCCCGTTCGGGATCGAACCGGGTCTTCTTCGTGCCGGGCGAGCACGACGCGGCGTTGCTCTTTCCTTCCGTGGCGCAGCGTGTGCAGCAGGCGCTCGGGGCGCCCGGAAGCCGGGTTGCCGTGGCGGCCGCCGGATTCTGGCGCTCGGAAGACAGGCAGATATACGTCGAGCACGGCCACCAGATCGGTTGGCGGGTCGATCACTTCGAGTCGTGGCCCGAACCGTTCGTCGAGCAGGACGGCCGCCTGCACCTGACACGTCCGCCGCGGGCACATGCCGTCGACACGTTCCTCGACGATCACGAGGCGCGCTATCCGGTCATCGACAACTTCGCCGACGAGAGCGCCGGGCTGACGCATGGGCTGGCCGCCGAGGGGACCGCCGATCTCGGCGAGGCTGCGCCGGAGCTGCTGCGCTACGTCCTCTTCCGGATGCCGTGGCAGCAGTTCCGGGTGGACCTCGACGCCGGCGACGTGCAGCCTCCGGCCTGGGACCTGGACGCGGTACGGGCGCAGGGGCCGGCCTTTCTGGTGGATTCCCTTCCGAACGACGATCGCTTCAAGCCGCTCGCGCAACGGGCCTTCGAGGCGGGTCTGCTGGCGGCGCCGATGGACGATCTGCGCGACGACGAGCTCATCGCCCTCTGCGACTACCGCGCGGCGGCGCGGCGGGCTCGCCGGCGCTTCGAACGGCCGCTCACGCAGTTCGATCCGCAGGGCCCGCCGGTGCGCGAATGTCCGCGCCTGCCCGACAGCCGGGGCGGGCTGTTCGACTACTTCTGGCGGACCCGGGACTTGATCTACGGCGGGCGTCTGGAAGCGGCACAGGACGGCGCGCCGGCCGCCGGCGGGCCCATCGCCGTGTTCGTCCACAACCACACGCACCTGGTCGACTGGCGGCAGAGCGTTCTGGAGCTGACCCGGCTCGGCCGCACCGTCATCGTCCACGGCTTCTCGCCCGTGCGCAACTCGCTCTCGCCGGTCGTCATCAACGGCGGCCCGTGGCAGCGGACGATCACGCCGGTGCAGTTCGGGCGCCTGCAGGACGAGCACGGCCTCTCCGACGCCGAGCTGCTGAGCACCCTGCGGCCCGAGCACCTCGCGCCCTGCTATGGCTTCGTGCAGATCGATCCCTACGACGACACGCCGATGCTGCCGGCGATCCGCTACTGGCGGCAGGCCGAGAGCGGCGACTGGGAGATGGCGGCGCGTTGCGGCCGGCAGCCCGAGCTGTAGCGGAGGATTGTCGTCGACCGTGCGGTCGAGCATCTTCGGGCAGTGTGATCCCTGGTTGAACGGGGCGACGAGGGGCTTGTCGAACAGATCCGGGAACAGAACCGTCTGTGGTAACGTGTGACGTTCAGGCACTGGTTCCCGTTGTGGCTGACACGTTGCCCATACGACCGAACGAGGAGAAAACGAGATGTTCGATAGGCTCACCCCCGTGCCCGCTGCCGGCACCTCAAGCACACTGCCAACAACATCGCGCCGAGCCTTTGGACGACATCTTGGTCTATCGGCCGCCGGACTGGCCCTGGGGGGATGTTCCGCGTCCGAGCCCCCGGCCGACTCGACGCCCGCCGAGGCGGCAGTCGACCCGGGGTTCGTGCCGGCCCAGGATGCTGCGTCACAGGCTGCCGTCACTCCTGACGCCGCCCTCGCGCTCCTTACCGACGGCAACGCGAGATTCGTCGCCGGGACTCCTGCCCGCCGCGACTACAGCGCTCAGATTCGAGCGACCGCGGCCGGGCAGTACCCGTTCGCTGTCGTGCTCGCGTGCATCGATTCTCGAGTCCCCATCGAGACGGTCTTCGATCAGGGGATCGGGGACATCTTCGCGGCCAGGGTCGCCGGCAACATCGTGAACACCGAGCTGCTCGGCAGCATGGAATTCGCCTGTCGACTCGCCGGGTCGAAGCTCGTGGTCGTCCTCGGACACACCTCGTGCGGCGCCGTGAAGGGGGCCATCAGCAGCGCCCGGCTCGGCAATCTCACGCAGCTCGTGCAGAAGATCGACCCAGCCGTGGAGGCGATCGAAGGCGAGCGCGATGTCGACAACGCCGACTACGTCGACGGGGTTGCCGAAGAGAACGTGCGCATGGTGATGGCGGAGATTCGCCGGGAGAGCTCCGTACTGGCCACGATGGAGGAGGAGCGAGAGATCCGAATCGTGGGCGCGATGTATGACGTCTCCACCGGCGTCGTGCGCTTCATCTGACTCCATGCTGCGCGTGTTCATCGGCGCCCTCGTTCTCGCCGCCGCGATGCTGTCGCCCGGTGCGGCCCGGGCGCAGACGCCGGTCGATTGGGACCAGCTCGGCGCCTGGTACATGCTGTTCTGGTCGACTCGCTTCGACGACTCGTCGGTGGGATTGCAGGGTGACGTGCAGCACCGCAACTGGGATGCGGGAACCGACCTGGAGCAGTTGCTGATCCGGGGTGGCCTGACCTACGCCCTGCCCGGGTCCCCGGTACTGGTAACCGGTGGCGTGGCGCACATCACGAGCGGCGCCTTCGGCGACAGCGACGAGACCAGCGCGGAGCGACGCCTGTATCAGGAGGCCTTGATTCGCCAGTCTTTGGGACCGGTCGTTTCTCTGCGCCACCGCTACCGGTACGAACAGCGTTGGGTCGACGGCCAGGACTTCCGGACACGGTTTCGCTACGCCCTGTTCGGCAATGTCGCGCTGAATGGACGAGGAACCGGAAACGGTTCCATTTACCTGGCGCTGTACAACGAGGTCTTCATAAACGGGGAGCTCGAAATCGGGCGGGGCAGGACTGCAGAGCGCTTCGACCGCAACCGGTTCTACACCGCACTTGGCTTCGGAGTCAGCGACCGGTCCCAGGTCCAGGCCGGCTACATGATCCAGACCGTGCCGGATGGCTCGAAGGGGCAGATCCAGATCAGTTTCCACACATCCTTCTGAATTCGTTGGCCGACCGCTTGTCACGGTTGCCCGATAGACAGCGGCTTCCGTGAGTGGTCACTCACACCCAATCGCGCCATGCGCGGACGTCGACACCGTTCCGGACGTAGCTCTCGTCGCCGCCGTAGACGAGCGTGGCCGGATTCGGCTGCCCCGTCAGGGAACCCCAGTGGCCGAGCCCCTTGAAGAAGTCGCCGGCCACGGTCGCACCGGACTTGATCTCCACCGGGTGGGGGCCGGACGGCGTTTCCACGATCAGGTCGACCTCGTTGCCCCGGTGGTCGCGCCAGTGGAACAGGTCAGGCGGTTCCCCGGCGTTGCAGCCGACCTTCAGCGCCTCGGCGATCACCAGGTTCTCGAACACCGCTCCGCGCGCGGCGTGGCCCGCGAGTTGCTCGGCGTCCCGAATGCGCAGCAGCCGGCACAGCAGCCCCGTGTCGACGAAGTAGAGCTTGGCCCGCCGGGTGAGCCGCTTGTTGAAGCTCCGGTAGTAGGGCTGCAGCCGAAACGTCACGAAGCTGGCTTCGAGCACCGACAGCCAGCGGCGGGCCGTGTCGTGGCTGATGCCGCAGTCGTTGCCGAGGCTCGACAGGTTCAGCAGCCCGCCGGCCCGGCCCGCGCACAGCCGGACGAAGCGGCCGAAGGCCTCCAGGTCGCCGACCTGCGTCAGGTCGCGCACGTCGCGCTCCAGGTAGGTCTGGAAGTACTGCGCCAGCCATTCGCCCGCATCGAGCCCGAGGTCGTGGATACGCGGGTAGAAGCCCCGCAGCGCGTGGTCCGTCCAGGCCCCGGCGGGCGCCGGATGGCGTTTGCCGCCGGCCAGCAGATCATCCATCGCGGGCGCGTCCCGTAGCGCCAGCTCGGCCAGCGAGAAGGGCAGCAGGGAGGTCAGGCGCACGCGTCCCGCCAGCGACTGCGAGATTCCCCGCATCAAGAGGAAGTTGCGCGACCCGGAGAGCAGGAAGCGGCCGGGCGCCGGATCTTCGTCGACGATCGTCTGGATGTAGGAGAACAGGTCCGGGGCCCGCTGCGCCTCGTCCAGTATCACCGGTCGGTTGAATCGGCCCAGGAATCCGCGCGGATCCTCCAGGGCGAACGTGCGCTCGTCGGGCGATTCGAGCGAGACGTAGCGGTGGTCTGGGAAGGTGTTGCGCAGCAGCGTCGTCTTCCCGGACTGCCGGGGGCCGTTCACCGACACGACCGGGTACTGCGCCGCCGCGCGCTCCACCGTTGCCGCGAGATGGCGCGGAATCACGATGCAATGTACATAATGACGATTGAATCTTCAAATTGCACATCGGCAGGCCTCGACTCGAGACCGCGCAACGCTGCGTCGAGGCATGCGGCTTCGAGCTGCGGGTCGAGTTGGTGGAGACGAGCCCGCAGCGACGGTCGGCGGCCGAGGCCGCCCTCGCGCGCAGCGTCGAGGGTCGCCTGCGAACGAACGACGCGTTCACGAGGTTTGCCGCCGAGCTTCGCAGTGGGTGATCCCGATGCCCCCCGCTCGCGCGGCGTGCGTTCGGCATGACGATTCTGGTCGCCGATCTCGACGACATCATCGAGGCGAAGGAGACGCTGAACCGGGAACCCGACCGGGTAGCGCTACCGGAGTTGCGCCAGCTTCGCGACCGGCTCCGCCGCCGCGCCTCCGGTCGATGACGGCCGACGTGTCGCCGGGGTGCGTGCCTCGGCCTTCGTTGCTCGCAGCGGCGATGAAGACTTCTGACGCGTTGGCCGTGTGTCGCCGGGGGTTTGCGGCTCCGGCCTTCGTTGAGCGATCGAGACTGCGCACCGGTCGGTTCAGACCGGCCGAAGTGCAATACTCCAGGGCATGACTCCGGGCATGCGCTTCTTCAACACCGCCGGTCCGGTACAGCCGGAGATCCACTACCACGTGCCGCCGCTGGCGCGGCTCGACGCCGACGATCTCCTGCTGCTCATGCGGCAGCGGAAGTACTTCGTGCTGCACGCGCCCCGCCAGACGGGCAAGACGTCGGCGTTGCTGGCGTTGCGGGACGAGCTGAACGCGGGCGGCGATTTCCGCTGCGTGTACGTCAACGTCGAGGTCGGCCAGTCCGCGCGGGAGGACGTGGGGGCGGCGGTGCGCGCCATTCTCAGCGCACTGGCTTCGGAAGCGCGCTACGCCCTCGATGACCGGTTCCTGGACGACGCGTGGCCTGCCGTGCTGCACGACGCCGGTCCCCACGATGCGCTGCGGGAAACGCTGGCCCGCTGGAGCGGGTCGGACGCAAGACCGCTGGTGCTTCTGATCGACGAGATCGACGCGCTGATCGGCGATACCCTGCTGGCCGTGCTGCGCCAACTGCGGGCCGGTTACCCGGGACGCCCGCGTCACTTTCCCCAGAGCGTGATTCTGTGCGGCGTGCGCGACGTGCGCGACTACCGCATTCGCTCCACCCGGGAGAACGCCGTCATCGCCGGCGGCAGCGCCTTCAACGTCCGGGCGCAGTCCCTGCGGCTCGGCGACTTCTCGCATCCCGAGGTCGAGCATCTGCTGGCCCAGCACACGGGCGAGACGGGTCAGGGTTTCTCGCCGGAGGCGAAGCTCCAGCTCTGGGAGTTGACCCGCGGGCAGCCGTGGCTGGTGAACGCGCTGGCGTACGAGGCCTGCTTCGAGGACGAGGCCGGGCGGGACCGCCGCCGTCCAATCAGCGCCGCCGCCATGCAGAACGCCCGCGAGCAGTTGATCCTGCGCCGCGATACGCATCTGGACCAGCTCGCCGACAAGCTCCAGGAGGAGCGGGTGCGGCGGGTGGTCGAGCCGCTCCTGAGCGGCGGCGCCGCCGCCGAGGCGTTCGCCGCCGACGACCTGGAGTACGTGCGCGACCTGGGACTCGTGACGCGGGTGGGCCCGGTCGCCGTTGCCAACCCGATCTACCGGGAGGTCATCCCGCGCGACCTCACCTACACCACGCAGGAGATGTCGTTTCACCATGACCCGGCCTGGTATGTCGATGAGGAGGGTGGGTTGCGGGTAGGCGAGCTGTTGGCCGCGTTCCAGACGTTCTTCCGGGAGCATTCCGAGCATTGGGTGGAGCGGTTCCAGTACCGGGAGGCCGGCCCGCAATTGCTGCTGCAGGCGTTTCTGCAGCGCATCGTCAACGGCGGCGGCCGCATCGAGCGGGAGTACGGCCTGGGTCGGATGCGCACGGATCTGCTGATCGTCTGGCCGGTTGGCGGGCGAGCCGCGGAAGCGCCCGGCGGGACCGGCGCGAAGACGCAGACGGTGGTGGTCGAATGCAAGTTGCTGCACCGGGGCGCTGAACGGACGCTCCGCGAGGGCCTGCAGCAGACGCGCGACTACATGGACCGCTGCGCCGCGGTGGAGGGGCATCTGGTGATCTTCGACCGCAGCGAGGACAAGCCGTGGGACGAGAAGCTGTTTCGTCGCAATGAAACCGACGGCGGCGCGCCCGTCACGGTCTGGGGGATGTGACGAGCCGCCCGTCCGGGCCGGATCGGGCGGCGAAACCCTCGATGGTGCGTGCACCGAGCAGGCGCAGATCGCCCGGCCGCGCGAACACCACTTCGTCGACGGTCTCGAAGCCGCTGCTGCGCAGGTACGCGTAGCCGACGTCGCGCGTGATCCGGGTGCCGTTGGCCATGACGAAGGCGAGATCCCTCTTGCTCACCCCGACTCCCGCCTGCACCAGCAGATTCTCCGGGAGCCAGGTGTATTCGGAGCCGGTGTCCACCATCACGCCGGCAACGTTCACCGGCGGCTGCTTCCCCGTGAGCTCCTGAAGCTCGCAGTCGACCTTGAACGCACCCATGACAAATCCATCGTAGCCCGGATACCGTCGCCTCGCGCTCCGCTGTCCGGGCAGCCGTGCGGGGGAGGCTCCTACGCCAGCCCGGCCAGGATGTCGTCCACGGTGCGGCAGGCCAGCGCGAGCATCGTGAGCGTTGGGTTCTGCGTGCCGACGCTCGGCATCGATCCGCAGCCGGCCAGATACAGGTTGGGGTGGTCCCAGGTCCGCTGCTCCGCGTTCACCACGGAATTGGCGCGCGCGTTGCCCATGACGTGCGTGCCGCACATGTGGCCGGCGCCGCGGTAGTTGTAGTCCTCATCGTCGTGGCGGAAGGCGGCCGGCGCGGCCGGGTTCGTCGCCGTGTGGTCCGTCGCGCCGAGCAGGTCCATGATCCGGGCCGTGGCGGCGCGCGCCGAGGCGAAGCCGGACCGCACGTAGTCCGAGACGCCGTAGCTGATGCGCGGGCGGGGGATGCCCAGGTTGTCCGTCCAGGTGTCGGACAGCGCGACCCGGTTGGACGGGTCCGCCTCCTGCTCGACGAGGAAGGCGAGCCGGAGCTGCCGCGTCAGGATGCCGTTGACCGCCGCCGCGTATTCCCGGTTCGCGAGGATGCGCCGCTCCGGGTTGACGCCGCTGTCGTTGCGGCCGTAGACGAAGTCCGCGCCGGTCACGTAGGGATCGCCGATGGGCCAAGTCCAGCCGCCGTTGCCGATCTCTATGCGCCAGGCGGCCCGGCGGCGGCGGAACGAACCGTCCCGGAATGTTTCAATCCCGGAGGTCGACTGCGGCCCGCGGTAGCCGTGGAAGGGCGCCTCGGGGGGCATCAGGCCCCAGGCCAGGTACACCGGATGGTCCATCAGGTGCCGCCCCACCAGCCCGGAGGAGTTGGCGACGGGCCGGCCGGTGATGCGCTCGGTGTTCAACAGGATGCGCGCGTTCTCGATGGCGTGGGCGGCCAGCACGTAGACGTCGCCGGTCACGACACCCTCGCCGGTGCGGCCGGTGGCGGCCGGGACCGAGACGTCGTCGTAGGTCAGGTAGTGGAGGCCGGTCACGGCGCCGCCCTCGTCGACGTGCACGGCGTCGACCACCGTTTTCGGCAGCAGCTCGACGCGGCCGGTGTCGAGCGCCGTCCGCAGCGTCGCGCGCGGGTCGTACTTCGCGCGCACAGGGCAGATCGGCGTGCAGCTCGTGCTGCCGCGGCAGGGGCTCCGGTTCATGAAGGGTCCCGCGTTGCGGCCCGCCGGGGTCGATGTCGTGCGCGCCGCCGCCGGAGAGTCGGGGGCGATCGCCGCGCCGTCCACCCGCGCCCGGAAGATCCGATCTCCGTGGGAAGGCGGAATCGGTCCCTGGGGGTAGTCGTAGCCCGCGCCGTAGGGGATGCCGTTGACCCCCTCCTGCTCGGCCCGGTCGCCGGCGACGCCGATGAGCTGCTCCGCCTGCCGGTAGTACGGCTCCAGATCGTCGTAGCCGAGCGGCCAGTCGAGGCCGTGTCCGTAGGTGGAGCGGAGCGAGAAGTCGGTGCCGTCCATCCGGATCGCGGTGCCCATCCAGTGGTTTCCGGTCCCGCCGGCGAGGCGTTCGGAGGTGCTCCCGAAGGGCAGCGAGCCGGGCGCGTGCTCGAGGTAGGAACGGGCGGGGTCGTTCCAGGCGAATATCAGCGCTTCGGTGGTCGGACGGGGTGCGTTGGTGCGGCTCGGATCGAGGGCGCCGGCGTCCGGCGGATAGGGAGCCGTCGGCGTCTTGATCGTGGCCAGCAGGTAGCGCTCGAGCAGATCGCCGTGCGTCGTCTCGAGTCCCGGTCCCGCCTCCAGGATCAGGACGCGCTTGCCGGCCCGGGCCAGCAGCCACGCCATGTTGGCGCCGGCGAAGCCGGAGCCGACGATGACGGCGTCGTAGCGTTTCTGTCGTGTCGTGCGCATGGGCAAGGTGGGCGGCGTGTGCTTCGGCCGGGGAATCAGGCCTCGCGCAGGAACTCCGCGAGATCGGGAGGCGGCTCCGACCAGTTGCCGGGCGCTCCCGCGACCCCGGCCGGGGTCGTCTGCGCGAAGCGCCAGATCCAGGCGTTCCGGTAGGCGTGGACGGAAACGACGACGTCGGCTCGGTGATCGGGAACCAGCAAGGCGGCCGAGCCCGGCATCCGGGTCGTCTCCATCCCGCCGTACCAGATGCCGTAGAGCCACATCAGCATCGTCAGGCGGGCCAGTGCGCCCACGCCGTCGGGCCGCGGGTTCCGTTCGTTCTCCAGCAGGCGTTGCGCGACCTGCGGTAGAGCGGTGCCGGCGGTTGCGGCCCGGCCGTACTCGGCCAGCAACGCAGCGAGCGCGTCGGGGGCGGCCTCGTCGCATAGCGCATGGAACGTATCGGCGAGCGGCGCCATGCCGCGCCGGGGCGCCGGCTCCAGAACGGCCGGCTCGACGCCGAGCAGCGCGGACGACAGGCCGACATAGTGGCGCGGCGCCGGCGGAATGTCCGGTTGCTCCGCTCCGGCCCACATCGGGAGGCGCCCGGCGAGCAGCAGCGAGCCGGCCGCGCCGGCGCCCTTGATCACCGATCGTCGTGTCAGCGCCATGTTCGGTACGAGCGTATCACCGGACAGTTCGGAGCTGATCCCCACCGCGACCCACGGGCCGCGTTCCTTGCGCCGGCCCAACGGTCAGCGGAGGAGCTCGAGGAATTCCTCCCGCGTCAGGCCGGCGTCGCGAATCAACGCCCTGAGGAGGCCTCGACCCGGTTCGCGGTGCCTCGGGACGGAGAGTTGTGTTGTGTTGTTTACTTGTATGACTCCAGCCAGGCCCTGTCAATCCGGTGTGCTTGCGGACTGACCGGACGCGCATCCGAGTCTCCGGTGACGCCGGGTGTAGTACGCTGGATCCGGCCAACCGGAAGAGCCGGCGAAGATGACACTGCCCTCCCGGCCCGCGGATCTCGACGAAGGCAGGGACGCCGGTGGTCTGTTTCTGACGCTCCCGCCGGTCGTTCAGCTCGACGACGAGCAGTTCTACGAGTTGTGCCGGTTGAACCGCGAGTTGCGCATCGAGCGCGCGGCCGGGGGAGGGCTGTCCATCATGCCGCCGGCCGGAGGCGACACGAGCCGCAGGAACGCGGAGATCGCCAGGCAACTGGGGAATTGGGCCGCCCGCACTGGAACCGGCACCTGCTTCGATTCCTCATGCGGCTTCGTGCTCCCGAACGGCGCGATTCGCTCTCCCGACGCATCCTGGGTTCTCCGCGAGCGCCTGAATACCCTGACGGAACTGCAGCGCAGCCGTTTTCTGCCGCTGTGCCCCGACTTCGTCGTGGAGCTGCGTTCGCCGACCGACAGTCTGGCGCCCCTCCAGGACAAGATGCGCGAGTACATGGACAACGGAGCCGGCCTCGGCTGGCTGATCGATCCGCTGCGCAGGGAGGTCTTCGTCTACCGGCCGGACGGTTCGGTCGAGTGCCTGCGTGCGCCCGAGCACGTGTCGGCCGAGCTCCCGATGGCGGGGTTCCGCCTGGAGTTGCACGAGATCTGGTAGTCGTTGACACGTCTGCCGTCAACCAATAGCATGCGAGATTCGAGAACCCAGCGGGTGAGGTGCGCCTTCGTGACGAAGACCAGTGTGGCGTTGCGCTTGTCGGTGGCCGCGCTTGCGGTCGGCGGGGTGATTTCGGTGGCGTCGGCGGCGCAGGAGCCGTCGGCCGACGGCGTCGCCGAGTCCCCGGCATCGGCTGCGCCGGGGCCGGGGGAGGCCGCCGCGGCGTCCGACAGCGCCGCCCACCGCGCACTGCTCGACCGCTACTGCGTCACCTGCCACAACGAGCGGATGGTGAACGGCCGCGGCCGCGCCGCCTCGCCGCTGGTGGGCCAGCTTCGCGCCGTCGGGCTCACCCTCGACACGCTCGATCTCGCCGAGGTGGGCAGCCACGCGGACCGCTGGGAGAAGGTGGTCCGCAAGCTGCGCGGCGGGGTGATGCCGCCGGCCGGCCGCCCGCGCCCCCCCGCGGACGAGCTCGAGGCGTTCCTGACCTGGCTCGAAGGCGAGCTCGACAGTGCCTGGGCCGAGACCCGCGATCCGGGCCGGACGGCGACCTTCCACCGCCTGAACCGCACCGAGTACACCAATGCCATCCGCGATCTGCTGGCGGTGGAGATCGACGCGGACGAGTTCCTGCCGGCCGACGACGCCAGCTTCGGGTTCGACAACATCGGCGGCATCCTGAGGATGTCGCAGTCGCTGATGGAGCGCTACCTGGCCGCGGCGCGGACCATCAGCCGCCTGGCCGTCGGCAGCGCGCCGCCGGCGATGTCGGCCGACACCTACGAGGCGGCGCAGGACCTGCCGCAGCACGGGCGCGTCGAGGCGCTGCCGTTCGGCACGCGCGGCGGCCTCTACATCGAGCACCTGTTTCCGCGCGACGCCGAGTACGACGTGCGGGTGGAGCTGACCGGCACGCGGCGCCTGCGCGAGAACCACGACCTCGAGGTGACGCTGGACGGCGAGCCGGTGAAGCTGATCACGCTCGGCCCGCAGCGGGACGGCGCTCCCGACAACCCCTACGCGCAGGCCTCGACCGTGGACTTCCGGATGCCCGTGGCGGCCGGTCCGCGCGAGGTGGGCGTCACCTTCTTCAAGAAGCCGTCCGCCCTGGTCGAGCAGGTGCGCGAGCCGTTTCCGAACCCGCGCGTGGCCGGCAACCCCGGCGGCCTGGCCGGGCAGCAGCCGTTCGTGCGCAGCGTGACCATTACCGGCCCCTACGGAGGCTCCGGGGTGACGGAGACGCCGTCGCGCGAGCGGATCTTCGCCTGCCGCCCGGCGGATACCGCTGCAGAGGCGTCGTGCGCCCATCAGATTCTGTCGGGGCTGGCGCGGCGCGCCTACCGGCGCCCGGTCACCGCCGGCGAGATGCAAGTGCTGCTGGACTTCTACGCGCAGGGCCGCCGCGGCGGCAGCTTCGAGGACGGCGTCGAGCTGGCCATTCGGCGCCTGCTCGTGAGCCCCGAGTTCCTCTACCGCATCGAGTCCGACCCGGTCCGTGCGGCGCCGGGCAAGCCGTACCGCGTCCCCGACCTGGAGCTCGCCTCGCGGTTGTCGTTCTTCCTGTGGAGCAGCATCCCGGACGACGAGCTGCTCGACGCGGCCGAGCAGGGCCGGCTGGGCGACCCGGACGAGTTGGAGCGGCAGGTGCGCCGGATGGTGGCCGACCCGCGCTCGGAGACGCTGACCACCAATTTCGCCGCGCAGTGGCTGCAGCTTCGCAACCTGGAGACGACGGTGCGGCCGGGCGACCCGTTCTCGGTCGCCTTCGACGAGTCGCTGCGCCAGAGCATGCTGCGCGAGACCGAGCTCTTCGTCGACCGCATCGTGCGCGACGACCGCGGCATGGTCGAGCTGCTGACCGCGGACTACACCTTCCTCAACGAGCGGCTCGCCGAGCACTACGGGATCCCGGGGGTGACGGGCAGCCACTTCCGCCGCGTCGATCTTTCGGCCGACGGCAACCGGCGCGGCATTCTCGGGCACGGCAGCATCCTGACCCTGACGTCGCACGCCATCCGCACGTCGCCGGTGCTGCGCGGCAAGTGGATTCTGGACAATCTGCTCGGTACGCCCCCGCCGGATCCGCCGCCGAACATCCCGGCCCTGAACGACCAGAGAACCCAGGCGAAGCGGCCGACGCTGCGCGCGCGCATGGAGGCGCACCGCAACAACCCGGCCTGCTCGGCCTGCCACTCGATGATCGACCCGACCGGATTCGCGCTGGAGAACTTCGACGCCATCGGGCGCTGGCGCGTCGTCGACGAGTCGTTCAACGCGATCGACCCGTCCGGTGTGCTGCCCGACGGCCGGACCTTCGGCGATGTCGCCCAGATGCGGCAGGCGCTGGCGGACAACGCCGGGCAGTTCGTCACCACCGTGACCGAGAAGCTGATGACCTATGCCCTCGGCCGCGGGCTCGAGGCCTACGACATGCCGACGTTGCGCCGCATCGTGCGGGAGGCGGCGGCCGACGACTACCGGTTCCAGACCGTCATTCTCGGCATCGTCAAGAGTGACCCGTTCCTGATGAGGAGAGCGCAGTCATGATCGTCACCCAGAAATCGCTGTCTCGCCGGACCGTGCTGCGCGGCCTCGGCGCCACCGTCGCCTTGCCGCTGCTCGACGCCATGGTGCCGGCGCTCTCTGCCGCCGCCCGGTCGGTGACGGCGCCCGTGCCGCGACTTGCGTTCTTCTACGTGCCGAACGGGATGCTGCCGCACAACTTCCATCCGCAGGGAAACGGCGGATCCGACTTCGATTTGACTCCGGTGCTGAGCCCGCTCGCGCAATACCGGGATCGCATGACGGTGGTGACCGGCCTGAGCAACTCCGGCGTCGTGAGCCCCAACGAGGGGGGCGGCGTCCACACCCGGGCGCACGGCGGCTGGCTCAACGGGATCCTGCCGAAGCGGACCGAAGGAGCCGACATCCGCGCCGGCAAGACCGTCGACCAGCACGCGGCGGACAAGCTGGGGGCGGACACGGCGCTGCGCTCGCTGGAGCTGACCACCGAGTCGAACTACCAGGTCGGCAACTGCGAGAACGGCTACAGTTGCGCCTACCGCAACTCCACCTCGTGGCTCACGTCCACGACCCCGCTGCCGCACGAGCGCGACCCGCGCGTCGTCTTCCAGCGCCTGTTCGGTGACGGCGGCAGCGTCGAGGCGCGCCTCGCGCAGATGAAGACCGACCGCAGCATCCTCGACTCGGTGACCGACAGCATCCACCGCCTGGAGCGGAAGGTCGGCGGGCAGGACCGCGCCGCCGTCGACGAGTACCTGCAGTCGATCCGCGCCATCGAGCGGCGCATCCAGCGCACCGAGGAGACCAACACCACGACGCCGCTGCCGGCCGTCGACCAGCCCGCCGGCGTGCCCGACGACTACGAGGAGCACGTCGGGCTGCTGCAGGACATGCTGGTGCTCGCCTTCCAGGCCGACATCACCCGCGTGAGCTGCATGCAGATGGCGCGCGAGACGAGCGGGCGCACCTATCCGAACATCGGCGTGCCGGAGGCGCACCACACGGTGTCGCACCACCAGCAGGACCCGCACAACCTCGCGCAGTACACGAAGATCAGCCAGTACCAGATGAGCCTCTTCGCCAGGCTCGTCGAGAAGATGAAGAACACCCCGGACGGCGACGGCACGCTGCTCGATCAGGCCATCCTGCTGCACGGGGCCGGCATGGGCGACGGCGACCAGCACACGCCCTACAACCTGCCGATCACCCTGATGGGCGGCGGCTGCGGGCAGCTCGCCGGCAACCGGCACCTCGTCTACGAGATGCACACCCCGTTCATGAACCTGGGGCTGACCCTGCTCGAGAAGGTCGGCGTGAAGGTGGACAGGATCTCCGACAGCACCGGGCCGCTGACGGGGGTGTAGGAGTCGCGGTCGGGCGGCGCTGCTCGATGGCCGGCAACCCGGCGCGAGCGTGCGGGACTTGGTGGGAGTGTGTCGTTCCGGCCGGCGCTCACGCGCGTTCCACGTCGAACGCGGTGACGTCCCGTGTCTCGGCGCTGACTTCCACGCCGATCAGGTGGACCGTACGGCCCGGCGCACGGTACTTGTCCGCGTAGCGCCGCGCCTGCAACTGCGCCAGCGCCGCGCCCTGCTCCGAACGCTCGGCCACCTTGAACTCGAACAGGCACGCGCTGCCGTCCAGCACCACCGCCATGTCCAGGCGGCCGCGGCTGGTGGCGTCCTCCACCGCCACGCCGTCCATCGACGCCTGGAACCAGGCGTAGAAAATGCTGGACCAGTAGCCCTCGTAGTGGGCGATGTCGTTTCTTCGGTGCCAGTCGTGCGGGATGCCGGCCAGCAGCTTGCGGAACAACGCTTCCAGAGCGTTCCAGTCCTCGGCCGCCAGCACCCGGCGGAGCGCGATGCCGCTGCCTGCCGACCGCCAGTTCGGGGCGAGGGCGTCGAGCAGGCCGCGGTTCAATCCGCGCCGCACTTCCCGGTTCGGATAACCGAGTTGGTACAGGGGCACGCCGTCCGGGTCCTGCTCCTCCGCCACGATGGTCAGGTAGCCGGTCTGGAACAGCAGCGCCTCGGTCGCCACTGCCGTGACGTCGAAGGCTGACAGCAGGTCGTCGTCGGCGTGGAGGCTCTCGAGGGCGGGCGCGGAGAAGCCGCGCCGCACCAGCGTGTCGATGAGGAAGCGCGGCGTCGCGGTCTCGAACCAGTGGGCCTTGAACTCGCGGCTGGCGAACAGATGGAGGATGGCCCAGGGGTTGTAGACGCTCTCGTTCCCGCGCCAGTCGTAGCCGTTGTACCAGGCGCGGATCTGGTCGCGGTCGAGGCCGGGGAGCTCGGGTGCGAACACGGTGTCGAGATCGGCCTCGGTGTAGCCGCAGATTGCGGCGTAGCGCGGGTCCAGGGTGAGGTCGGTGAGAAAGTTGAGGTCGGAGAAGAGGCTGACCTTGCTGAACTTGCTCACGCCGGTGATGAAGGAGAGCTCGACGTGGGCGTCGCAGTCCTTGAGCGTGCCGTAGAGCCCGCGCAGGTCGTCGCGGTTGGCGGTCGCCTGCGCGTTGGCGGCGGCGGGCGCTTCGCCGCGCACCCCTGGGGCCGGACCTTCCAGGGCCGGACCTTCCAGCGCGTTCAGGATCGGCTTGTCGTACTCGTCCACCAGGACGACGACACGCTCGCCGGTCTGCTCGTGCAGCGCCTCGATCAATCGCCGGAAGCGCACGGAAGAGCTGCCGGCGCCGCAATCGACGCCCTCCCGCTTCGCGATGTCCTCGATTTGCGCGGCCGTACTCTCGGTCAGCTCGCCGGGTCTCCTGAAGTTGCCGCCGGCGAAGCTCAGGCGTACGACGGGGCGGCGCTTCGACCAGTCCCAGACGTCATGGACCGCCAGGCCGCGGAACAGCGGCTCGCTGCCTTCGTACAGCTCCTTGAGGGTGTCCACGAACAGGCTCTTGCCGAACCTTCGGGGGCGCGAGAGAAAGTAGTGCGTGCCGGCGTCCTGCGCAATCCGCTGGGCGAAGGCGGTCTTGTCGACGTAGTAGTAGCCTTCTTCCCGGATGCGGCGGAAGGTCTGGATGCCGACGGGGAGCCTGCGTCGATCCACCAGGGCATTCTATCCGTCCGTCCCGGTTGCCCGGTTCGCATCGAACGGCGCGGCTGGGGCGTCTGCTGGAGGCACTCGGGCGCCGGCCGTCGCGGCAGGCGACAGTGAACGGCCTTCGGGGCTCACGCGCGTTCCACGTCGAACGCGGTGACGTCGCGTGTCTCGGCGCTGACTTCCACGCCGATCAGGTGGACCATGCGGCCCGGCGCGCGGTACTTGTCCGCGTAGCGCCGCGCCTGCAACTGCGCCAGCGCCGCGCCCTGCTCCGAACGCTCGGCCACCTTGAACTCGAACAGGTACGCGCTGTTCTCCAGTTGCACCGCCAGGTCCAGGCGGCCGCGGCTGGTGGCGTCCTCCACCGCCACGCCGTCCATCGACGCCTGGAACCAGGCGTAGAAGACGCTCGACCAGTAGCCCTCGTAGCGGGCGATGTCGTTTCTTCGGTGCCAGTCGTGCGGGATGCCGGCCAGCAGCTTGCGGAACAACGCTTCCAGAGCGTTCCAGTCCTCGGCCGCCAGCACCCGGCGGAGCGCGATGCCGCTGCCTGTCGACCGCCAGTTCGGCGCCAGGGCGTCGAGCAGGCCGCGGTTCAGCCCCCGCCGTACTTCCCGGTTCGGATAACCGAGTTGGTACAGGGGTACGCCGTCCGGGTCCTGCTCCTCCGCCACGATGGTCAGGTAGCCGGTCTGGAACAACAGCGCCTCGGTCGCCACTGCCGTGACGTCGAAGGCTGACAGCAGGTCGTCGTCGGCGTGCAGGCTCTCGAGGGCGGGCGCGGAGAAGCCGCGCCGCACGAGCGTGTCGATGAGGAAGCGCGGCGTCGCGGTCTCGAACCAGTGGGCCTTGAACTCGCGGCTGGCGAACAGATGGAGGATGGCCCAGGGGTTGTAGACGCTCTCGTTCCCGCGCCAGTCGTAGCCGTTGTACCAGGCGCGGATCTGGTCGCGGTCGAGGCCGGGGAGCTCGGGGGCGAACACGGCGTCGAGATCGGCCTCGGTGTAGCCGCAGATTGCGGCGTAATGCGGATTCAGGGTGAGGTCGGTGAGAAAGTTGAGGTCGGAGAAGAGGCTGACCTTGCTGAACTTGCTCACGCCGGTGATGAAGGAGAGCTCGACGTGGGCGTCGCAGTCCTTGAGCGTGCCGTAGAGCCCGCGCAGGTCGTCGCGGTTGGCGGTCGCCTGCGCGTTGACCGCGGCGGGCGCTTCGCCGCGCTCCCCTGGGGCCGGACCTTCCAGCGCGTTCAGGATCGGCTTGTCGTACTCGTCCACCAGGACGACGACACGCTCGCCGGCACGTTCGTGCAGCGCCTCCAGAAGGTCCGCGAAGCGTCCCGGGGGCGTGGGAACGTCGGAGGCCGGCAGCCCGGCCCGGCGCTCGGCTGCGGCGATCTGCTGCATGGCGCTGGCCTGCAGCTCACCGGGCCTCCTGAAGTTGCCGCCGGCGAAGCTCAGCCGAACGACGGGGCGGCGCTTCGACCAGTCCCAGGCGTCGTGGACGGCCAGACCGCGGAACAGCGGCTCGCTGCCCTCGTACAGCTCCTTGAGCGTGTCCACGAACAGGCTCTTGCCGAACCGCCGCGGGCGCGACAGGAAGTAGTGGGCGCCGGCGTCCTCCACGATCCGGCGGGCGTAGCCGGTCTTGTCGACGTAGTAGTAGCCTTCCTCGCGGATGCGGCGGAAGGTCTGGATGCCGACGGGGAGTCTGCGTCGATCCACCAGCGCATTCTATCCGTCCGTCCCGGTTGCCCCGGTTCGCATCGAACGGCGCGGTTGAGGCGTCTGCTGGAGGCACCGGGGCGCCGGCTGTCGCGGCAGGCGACCGTGAACGGCCTGCCGGGGGCTCACGCGCGTTCCACGTCGAACGCGGTGACGTCGCGTGTCTCGGCGCTGACTTCCACGCCGATCAGGTGGACCGTACGGCCCGGCGCGCGGTACTTGTCCGCGTAGCGCCGCGCCTGCAACTGCGCCAGCGCCGCGCCCTGCTCCGAACGCTCGGCCACCTTGAACTCGAACAGGTACGCGCTGTTCTCCAGCCGCACCGCCAGGTCCAGCCGGCCGCGGCTGGTGGCGTCCTCCACGGCCAGGTCGTCCAGCGAGGCCCGGAACCAGGCGTAGAACACGCTCGACCAGTACCCCTCGTAGCGGGCGATGTCGTTTCTTCGGTGCCAATCGTGCGGGATGCCGGCCAGCAGCTTCCGGAACAGCGCCTCGACGCCCGCCCAGTCCTGTGCCGCGAGCAGCTGCCGCAGCGAGCCGGCGTCCCCCGCCGACCGCCAGTTCGGCGCCAGCGCGTCCAGCAGGCTCTCGCTCAGGCCCCGCCGCACCTCCCGGTTCGGGTACGCGAGCCGGTACAGCGTTCTCCCGTTGCGCCGCTCCTCGTCCACGATGGTCAGGTAGCCGGTCTGGAACAGCAGCGCCTCCGCGGGCATGGCATCCACGTCGAAGGTCGACAGCAGCGGGGCGTCGGCGTGGACGTTCTCGAGGTCCGGGGCCGCGAAGCCGCGCCGGAGCAGCGTGTCGATCAGGAAGCGCGGCGTTGCGGTCTCGAACCAATGCGCCTCGAACTCGCGGCTGGCGAAGAGATGGAGGATGGCGTAGGGGTTGTAGACGTTCTCGTTTCCCCGCCAAGCGTAGCCGTTGTACCAGGCGCGGATCTCGTTGCGCTCCAGGCCCGGCAGCTCCGGCGCGAACACCGTGTCGAGGTCCGTGTCGGTGTAACCGCAGATCGCCGAGTAGTGCGGGTTCAGGGTGAGGTCGGTGAGGTTGCTCAGTCCGGAGAACAGGCTCACCCTGCTGAACCTGCTGACACCGGTGATGAAGGTGAGCTCGACGTGCGCGTCGCAGTCCTTGATCGTGCCGTACAGCCCGCGCAGGTCGTCGCGGTTGGCTCTCGCGGTCTCCGGCGCATCCAGCGCGTCCAGAATCGGCTTGTCGTACTCGTCCACCAGCACGACCACCCGCCGCCCCGCCCGCTCGCTCAGCGTCTCGATCAGGCGGCGGAAGAGCACCGGCGCGCTGCCGCCGCGCGGGTCGACGCCGGCCCGCCTGCCGATGTCCTCGAGCTGCGCCGCTGCAATCTCCTCGAGGACGCCGGGCCGCTTGAAGTTGCCGCTGCCGAAGCTCAGCCGCACTACCGGGTGGTGCTTCGACAGTCCCAGCCGTCGTGGACGGCCAGGCCGCGGAACAGCGGTTCGCTGCCCTCGTACAGCTCCTTGAGCGTGTCCAGGAACAGGCTCTTGCCGAACCGCCGCGGGCGCGACAGAAAGTAATGCTTGCCGGCTTCGTTCCCGAGTCGCCGGGCGTAGGCGGTCTTGTCGACATAGTAGTAGCCTTCCTCTCGAATCTGGCGGAAGGTCTGGATGCCGACGGGAAGCTTGCGCTTCTCCATGGCCGTCATTCTACCCGGCGGTCCCTGACCGCCGGTGGCGGAGCCCGCCGTGCTAGGATGGGCGTCCGGGACGAGGTGCGAGGTGGTTGCCATGCATGCCAACAGCAGGAAGAGTTCGTACATCCCGACCTTGCTGGTCGTCTTGGCCGTGTTCGTCGCAGGCTTGGCCAACACCCTCACGGTCGAGGCTGCGGTCCGGCGGGACGCACCGCTGATCGCGGCGGTCAAGGCGGTCGATGTCGACACGGTGCGCTCGTTGGTGGTCGATCAGGGCGTCGACGTCAACCAGGCCGCGCCGGACGGCGCCACCGCGCTGCACTGGGCGGTGCACAGGAACGATGCCGGGTTGGTAGGCCTGCTGCTCGACGCCGGGGCCGAAGTCTCGGCGGTCAACCGCTACGGCGTGCAGCCCATTTCGCTGGCGGCCGAGAACGGCAACGCCGAGATCCTGGAGGCGCTGCTCGATGCCGGGGCCGACGCGAACGCCGCGCTTCCCGAGGGCGAGACCGTCCTGATGACCGCCGCGCGCACGGGCAACGCGGGGGGCATTCGGGTGCTGCTCGTGCGCGGCGCCGACCCGAACCTGCGCGACGGCTTCCGCGGCCAGACGGCGCTGATGTGGGCCGCCGCCCGCAACAACGCGGACGCCGTGCACGCGCTGGCCGAGCTGGGCGCCGACGTCCATGCGAAGACCGAGACGGTCGAGCGGCCGCCGAACGGCAACCGCCTGTTCTACGCGCCCCCGCCCACCGGTTTCACGGCCCTGCTGTTCGCGGTCCGCAGCGGGCACATCGACGCGGTGCAGGTGCTGCTGGCGGCCGGTGCCGACATGAACGACACGCTGTCGGACGGGCAGAGCGCGCTGGTCGTCGCGGTGGCCAACGCCAACTGGGAGCTGGCCGACTACCTGCTCGACCGCGGCGCCGACCCGAACCTGGCCGGGGCCGGCTGGAACGCACTGCACCAGCTTCTGCGCACCCGCCGGATGAACACCGGTTTCGGGTTTCCGGGTCCCATCCCGAGCGGCAGCGTCGACAGCATCGACGTGCTGAAGAAGATGATCGCCGTCGGCGGCGACGTCAACGCGCGGATGACCGTCAACGGCATGAAGGACGGCCAGCGCAACCGCCTCAACCGCCTGGGCGCCACCCCCTTCTTCCTGGCCGCCAAGGTGACCGACACCGAGGCGATGCGGGTGCTGCTGGACGCGGGCGCCGACGCGACGGTACCGAGCGCCGACGGCACGACGCCGCTGATGGTTGCGTCCGGGGTCGCCATCTGGAACCCGGGAGAGGACGGCGGGTCGCTGCCGGGCCAGGAGGACGAGGTCCTGGAGGCCGTCAAGCTGTGCCTCGAGCACGGCAACGACATCAATGCCGCCAACTACCGCGGCATGACCGCCCTGCACGGCGCCGCCTTCCGCGGCGCGAACAACGTCGCGGAATACCTCGTGGAGCAGGGCGCCGACCTGGACGCCCGCACCGATCTCGGCTACTCGCCGCTCGCCATCGCCGACGGCTTCAGCTACTCGGACTTCTACAAGGCGCAGAAGCACACCGCGGTCCTGCTCCGCGGGATCATGGAGGAGCTCGGCATCTCCGCCGACGGCGAGGGCCACGCCATCCCCGGCACCCTCTGCTTCGATTGTCTGCAGACCCGCCGCGACCAGATCGAGGACCGTGTCGCGTGGGAGGCCGCGCTCGAGGCGGAGTTCAGGGCGCAGTCCGGCGTGACGAAGTAGCAGAAGACAACGATGATCAGCCGGAGCCGCGCTCGTTCCGTAGCGCCTCGAGCTCAGCGATTGCTTCGAAGTCCTTGACGCGGCCGGCGGATCGCTTGAGATGGATCAGGCGATCGAGCGTCACGCACCGGCACGTGACGCCGAATGCAGTCACCTCATCGGTATCCGGGAGGAGTCGTTCGTAGGTGCCGCCGCCGGCGATCTCTCCGAGCAGGTCGATGGCGCCGACCGTCGTCGTCAGCGTGAAGTTGAGCCCGCGGCCGAGCGTCTCGGCATCCCACTGGAAGGGGAGGCCGGCGGGGGCGCCGCGCAGACTTGGCGCGTAGGGAGCCAGCGCGTTCACGAGCCGCGCCAGGTTGTCGGGCGTCCGCTGGTAGACGACGTCGACGTCCAAAGTCAGCCGGGCCGACCCGTGCACGGTGGCGGCGGCTCCGCCGACGAGGATGTACGCGACATCCTGGTCGGCGAGGACGCGGAGCAGGGTCGCGAAATCGGTCACGATGCGTGCCGCGCCGCACGTCCGGCGCGCTGCAGCTCTTCGGCGAACCGCTGAAGCTCCATCAACTGGCGCAGTCGCTCCTCGACGCTGAGCTTCAGGTTCTCGCGCAGCAACGTCCGGTCGATGTCCTTCTTGTAAACCTCGATGACCGGATCGACGACGGGCCGGGAGCCTTGCGCCACGATGGGAGTCTACATCCGCGGAAGTCCGGATCAGGCCGGAACTACGATGGGCGGCGAGAGGTTCCGGGCATGAACGGGCTCTCGGCCAGCGCGTCTCTTCGAGCCTGCGATCGTCCCGCTTCTTGCCGGAAATCGTCCACCACGTGGCTGGAAATCAACCACGAAGTGGACGATTTCCAGCCATGATGTGGCGGATTAGCTACTGGTCGGCGTTAGTTTCCGCCGGTACGTTGCCGTGCGGCTTCAGCGCCGCCACCCCCGGTCCGGACGGTCCCCGCAGGGTGAACCAGAGCGTGCCTTCCGCGTCGCGGTCGAGCTTCGGTGTGTGCGCCCGCAGCTCCGGGAACGGGAAGTAGGTGAACTCGTTGGTCTCCTGGTCGAAGCGGACCAGCGAGTTGTAGATGCCGTTCTCGACCCAGAGGTTGTCGTCGTCGTCCGGCCAGACGTCGTACGGATTTCCGTCCTTGAGCGGCAGCACGTATTCGGTGACCGCCGACGTGACCGGGTCGATTTTCGAGATCGCGTTCCCGAAGTAGTGCGCCGCCCAGATCTTGCCGTTGGCGTCGATGGCGGGGCGCCGCGCCGGGTTGGCCAGCGGGTACGACCGCCACGCGGCCGTCTCCTGGTTGTACATGTAGATGGCCGGCGTGTGCAGGCCGACCGCCCAGACGCGGTCCTGCCGGTCGACGACGATGCCGTAGCCGCTGAAACCGGACAGCGGCTCCCACTCGGTGAAGTCCTCCGCTTCGAGGTCGAAACGGCCGATCCGGCCGGCCGAGGCGAAGTAGGTGTACCAGAAGCTGCCGCGGGAATCGACCCAGACGCTGTGCGGACCGGCGCCCTTTGTCGGCATGGGGTAGCGCTTCATCTCGCCTGTGGCCGGATCGAGCTCGCCGAAGTGATCGCCGGTCAGCTCGACCCAATAGACGCGGCCGCGGTACTCGACGATGCCGTGCGGCGTGACGTTGATGTCCTCCGGGTTCTCGATCCAGAGCTCCTGTGTGCGGGTCTCGAAGTCGGCGTCCCGGCTGTCCATGCGGATGATCGAGTTGGAGCCGTTGCCGGATACCCAGATGACGCCCGGCTCGGCCCGGCTGGCGAAGACGCTGTGAATGCTGCCGCGCGTGGGCGCGCCGTTCGAGGGCAGGCGCCGGGGTCCGCGGTTCAGCTCGTACTCGATGTAGACCGCCTCGGAGAGCGCCTCCTCGTCGCGGACGAGCGGGTCGAGATCGAGGTCGCGGGGCTCCGATCCCGGTCCGAAGTTGGCGGTCAGGTACTGGATGATCAGCTCCTTCTCGTCGACCGACACCAGGTCGTGCGTAATCTGCGGGACGCCGGGGGCCATGTTCGCCACGCGGCCGTCGATATCGAACATGCGGTCGACCGCCCGGCGCCAGCCGCGCTCGTTGCGCGGCCCGCGGCGGTGGAAGCCGGCCGGGCCGTGGCAGCCGAAGCAGGAGCGCAGCATGACGTCGCGGGCCGGGTGGGGCGGGTAGAGCGTGTCGAAGTCGACGATCTCCGCCGCTCGATCATCCGCACCGCCGCCGTAGTTGCGCTGGGCAGACGCGCCGCGCGCCGCCGCTCCCTGCTCGGGTCCGGCGCCGAGCGCCCTCAGCGCGATATCGACCGTCGTGGTCGCACCCGCGCGCACCTCGACCGTCGCGGCAGGCGACTCGAACGCCTCCTCGACGACGCTGACGTCGTAGGTGCTCGGCGGCAGGTTGAAGATCCGGTAGCGTCCGTCCTGCGTGTAGACGGTGTAGGCGATGCGATGGGCGGTGTCGTGCGCCTTGACGCGCAGGGCGCGCACCTCGCCGTGGTCGGCCGTCACGCTGCCGGCGATCACGCCGGTTGCGCCATCGTCCTGGGCGAGCGCGAGGCTGCCGGGAAGCGTGCCTGCACCGACGAGCAGGGCCACCGCGATCGTCACCACCGCCAAGCCGGTTCGATGCCGAGCCGTCACCTCGATACGCATGGGACCTCCCCCTGTTGGGCCGCGTGTCTGTGAGGGGCAGCGTAGTGCACTTCGACTCGATGCTCAACAGCCCGTGGCGAAAGTCCCCGCTGCATTCGAGCGGCGATGCATCCCGCCTGACTGCGTTGTTCGGCGGTTACATATGCCCAATATGCGCCCTTCTCACGCCTTGCCAGACGGGCGCCTCGCCGCTCTCGGTGCCACGCGGGGTTCCACCACGGGCTGTCAAGCGGCATCCGCCGTGGGCAACCTGCACCGCCGCCCGGCCTCGGTACTCAAGGCCAGAGCATCCGCCAGGCGGTGAAGTACTCCGCTTCGCCCCATGCAATGCGGAGCATCCCGGAGGGAACGGCTCCTCCTTCCGCCGGCAGGTCCGGCTCCAGCGTGACCGACAGGCTGCGGACCGCCCCTTCCAGCGGCCGCCGATCGATGGGCGTCCTGCCGAAGTCGAATGAAGGGTCGTAGTCCGTGCCCCACTGCCGGGTCTGGCGGCTGACGATCAGTTCGCCGCCGTGCTCGCGCGGGAGCATGAACAGCGTGTACTCGCCGCGCGGCACGTCGAGCTCACCGATGCGGACGTCGAAGTCGAGGGTCAGCCGCGTGGCCCAGTTCGCTCCCAGGCGCCACACCTCGCCGTACGGGACCAGCCCGCCGAGTATCTCGCGGCCCCGTGCGTGCGGCTGGCCGTAGTCGATGGTGATGCGAGACGGGCCCGAGTGGGACGGGGTGTAGGTGAACCACCCGCCGTCGGGCAGCACGCGGCCGTCGAACGTCACGCTCGTCGTCACCCGGCCGCTGGGGGCCACCTGGGGGACAGCACCGCGATCCTGGGCGGCGAGCGATGCGGTGAGGAGAAGGGCCAGCGCGGCGGGTCCGGCACGAAGGCAGAGGGTGGGCATATCAATCCCATTCTATGGTCGGCCGGCACCGGATGCGTATCGCGCCTGACATTGCCGTCCAGCCACCGCTACCGAGTCCCTTCGGCGCCGGGACCCGGCGGATGGGGTCGGTGCACGCCCTGCCGGGCCGCCGCGACGGGGGTGTAAGATGGCGGCCATGAGGCGCGCAGCCGCACTCTGCGTAGTCGTGGCTCTCGCCGGGGCCGGGTACCTCGACGCCCAGGCGGCCGGGCCGCGCCCCGAGGCTGCCGCGGAGGTCCGGACGCCACCGGTGCAGCAACCTGCCTCCGCGCCGGCGCTCCGGCGCGCGGCGCCTGCGTCCCAACGCGCGCTGGTCGATCGCTACTGCGTGACCTGCCACAACGAACGGCTGCGGACCGGCGGGCTCGCGCTCGACACGCTGGACGTTTCCCGCGTGGGCGAAGCGCCGGCGATCTGGGAGCAGGTCGTCTTGAAGCTGCGCGGCGGCATGATGCCCCCTGCCGGCCGCCCCCGCCCCGACCGGCAAGACTACGACGGCTTCCGGGCGTGGCTCGAGGCCGAGCTCGACCGCGCCGCCGCGTCGCGGCCGGAGCCGGGCCGGGTGCCGGCGCACCGGTTGAACCGCGCCGAGTACGCGAACGCCATCCGCGACCTGCTGGCCCTCGAGGTCGACGCCGCCGCTCTGCTGCCGGCCGACGACACCGGCCACGGCTTCGACAACCTCGCCGGCACGCTCGCGCTCTCGCCGGTGCTGATGGAGCGCTACCTGTCGGCGGCGCGCCGCATCAGCCGCCTCGCGGTCGGCGACCCGGCGATCGGGCCGGGCTTCACATCGCAGGCCTACGGCGTCCCGATCAACATGACCCAGAACGACCGGATGAGCGAGGACCTGCCGTTCGGCTCGCGCGCCGGCCTTGCGGTCCGCCACCGCTTTCCGCTCGACGGCGAGTACCTCGTCACGATCCGCCTGAAGCGGAGCGTCTACGAGTACATCGTGAACCTCGACGAGGTGCACGACCTCGATCTGCGGATCGACGGCCGGCGCGTGGCGCGCTTCACGGTCGGCGGCGACGCGCCGGGGAAGCCGGCGCCGGTCACCTTCTCCGGCACCTTCATGGCCGCGGGCGAAGCGGAGTATCCGAGCCAGGAGTGGGACGACTACCGGACCGGGGCCGACGCGGACCTCGTCGTGCGCGTTCCGGTGCGCGCCGGCACGCGGGTGGTCGGGGTGTCGTTCGTCGGCAGGTCGTGGGAGCAGGAGGGCGTGCTGCAACCGCCGTTGCGGGAGTACGGCGCCACGGTGACCGAGACCACCGATACGTCGCCGCGTCCGGAAGGGCCGGGGGTGGAGAGCGTCGCCATCGACGGGCCGTACGGCGCCGCCGGACCGGGGGAGACCGCCAGCCGCGCCCGCATCTTCGTTTGCCGGCCCGACCGCGGCTCCGGCACCGGCGTGGAAGCGCCGGAGGCGGCGCCGGCAGGCCTTGCGGACACGATCGCGCGGCGTGGGCAGAGTGCTCGCCCGGCGGAGGAGGCCTGCGCCCGGGAGATTCTGGCCGCGCTGGCCCGCCGGGCGTACCGCCGTCCCGTCGACCACGACGACATCGAGCCGCTGCTCGCGTTCTACCGGACCGGCAGGCAGGCGGAGGGCTTCGAGGCGGGCATCCGCATGGCGATCGAGCGTCTTCTGATCGATCCGGAGTTCCTGTTCCGCATCGAGCGCGATCCGGAGGACGTCGCGCCGGGCGCCCCGTACCGGCTCGCCGACCTGGAGCTCGCCTCGCGGCTCTCCTTCTTCCTCTGGAGCAGCATCCCGGACGACGAGCTCCTCGAAGCCGCCGTCCGCGGCCGCCTGTCCGACCCGGCGGAGATCGAGCGCCAGGTGCGGCGCATGCTCGCCGACGCGCGCTCGCGCGCGCTCGTCGACAACTTCGCCGGACAGTGGCTGTCGCTGCGCAGCGTCGAGGGCATCGCACCCGATCCGAACCGGTTTCCCGACTTCGACGAGAACCTCCGCGAGGCGTTCCGGCAGGAGACCGAGCGGTTCGTGGAGAGCCACCTGCGCGAGGACCGCAGCGTCGTCGACCTGCTGCGCGCAGACTACTCGTTCCTCAACGAGCGGCTGGCCCGGCACTACGGGATATCCGGTGTCTCCGGCAGCCACTACCGGCGCGTGAAGCTGCCGGACGACCGGCGCGGCGGCCTGCTCGGACACGGCAGCATTCTGGCAGCGACGTCGTACGGCAACCGCACGTCCCCGGTGCTGCGGGCGAAGTGGCTTCTGGAGAACGTCCTCGGGACGCCGCCGCCGCCGCCGCCGCCGGACATCCCGCCGCTGCCGGCACGAGGGGAGGCGGGCGAGCCCCGTACCGTGCGCGAACGCCTCGCCCGGCACCGGCGCAACGCGGCCTGCGCCATCTGCCACGCGCCGATGGACCCGCTCGGCTTCGCGCTCGAGAACTTCGACGCGGTCGGGGCCTGGCGCACTCGCGACGCCGGCCTGCCGGTCGACGCCTCGGCCGTCCTCGCCGATGGGACCACGGCCTTCGACGGCCCCGCCGGGCTCCGGCGGGTGCTGCTGGACCGCTCGGAGCAGTTCGTCGAGACGCTCACCGAGAAGCTCCTCACGTACGCCCTCGGCCGTGGAATGGAGCACTACGACCGCCCGGTGATCCGCGCAATCACTCGCGCCGCCGCGGAGGACGACTACCGCTGGTCGTCGCTGATCCTGGGCATCGTCGAGAGCACGCCGTTCCGGATGCGGAGGTCGGAGTCATGATCATCACCAGGAAGGCCCTTCCCCGCCGGACGGTGCTGCGCGGCCTCGGCGCGGCGGTGGCGCTGCCGCTGCTCGACGGGATGGCGCCGGCGCTGACGGCGCTCGCCCGCAGCGCGGCCCGGCCGGTTCGCCGGTTCGGCGTGGTCTACGTGCCGAACGGCGTCGTGATTGACGAGTGGACCCCCGCCGCCACCGGCGCCGGATTCGAGCTCGCTCCCATCCTGAAGCCGCTCGAGCCGTTCCGCGACCGGCTGCTGGTGCTGACCGGGCTGACGCAGAACGTCAACGGGTTGACCGCTCGCAGCGGCGCCGTCCACGGCCGTTGCGCGACCAAGTACCTGACGGGGGCCATCCCGCGCCCGTTCGGCCAGGAGGGCAACGACTTCCTCGCTGGCGTCTCCCTCGACCAGCTCCTCGCGCGGGAGATCGGACAGGACACGGCCCTCGGATCGCTGGAGCTGTCGCTGGAGTCGGGCGACAAGGGCGCCGGGACCTGCGACGGCGGCTACAGTTGCACCTACAGCCACACCATCACCTGGCGCGGGCCGCGCACCCCGCTTCCGATGGAGCACAACCCTCGCGTGGTCTTCGAGCGAATGTTCGGCGACGGCGGCAGCACCGACCCGGCGGTCCGGCAGGCGCGGCTGGCGCAGAACCGCAGCCTGCTCGATTCGGTGGGCGAGAAGGCGGCCGATCTCGCACGCGGCCTCGGCCCGAGCGACGCCGCGAAGCTCACCGAGTATCTCGATGCCGTGCGGGACATCGAGCGGCGGATACAGCGGATGGAGGCGCAGGCGGCGCGGGAGCTGCCGTCGCTCGACCAGCCGGCCGGCGTGCCCGCGAGCTTCGCGGACCACGCGCGGCTGATGTTCGACCTGCAGGTGCTCGCCTACCAGAGCGACCTGACCCGGGTCATCACGTTCATGGTGGGACGGGAGTTCAGCAGCCGCACCTATCCCGAGATCGGCGCCCCCGGGGGGCACCATCCGCTGTCGCACGAGGACAGCTCGATCAGCCGCGGGCAGTTGATCCGCATCAACACGCACCACGCGGCGCAATTCGCCTACTATCTGGGCCGCCTCGCCGCCACCCCCGACGGCGACGGCTCGCTCCTGGACCACGTCGTCCTCTACTACGGGGCGGGCATGTCCGAGGGCGACCACCAGCCCTGGAACCTGCCGCTGGTGCTGGCCGGCGGCGGTGGGGGACGCCTGAAGGGCGGCCGGCACCTGCGCTACGACGGCGGCACCGGCGGCGGCCGTTCGGTCGCCGGCGGCACGCCGCTGGCCAACCTGCACCTGACCGTGGCGGAGAAGCTGGGCATGCGCCTCGACTCCATCCACGACAGCACCGGGCGGCTGGAGCTGTAGCGGAATGGCGCAGCCGGCGATCGTGCCGCCGGGCGGCCGGATCCGGAGCGTTTCGGTGGGCTGCGCGGCACGGCGCGCGGACCGCTCGCCGGCCGTGGCCGCGCGGTTGCTCGCCGTGTTTCTGCTCGCCACGCCGGCCGGCGCCGGGGCCCAGACGGGCGCCGCCCCCGGTGGGCTCGCCGCGGGTGCGCCACCCCTGGTCTCCGCCGCGCGGGCCGCGGATCCGGCTGCCGTGCGGGGGTTGCTGGCCGCATCGGCCGATGTCGACGTCCCGCAGCCGGATGGTGCGACGGCGCTCCACTGGGCGGTGCACCGGGAGCACGTCGAGATCGCCGGCCTGCTGATCGACGCGGGCGCGGACGTGGACGCCGCGAACGATCTGGGTGTCACCCCGCTCCTGATGGCGAGCGCCCGCGGCCACGGCGCGCTCGTGGCGCGCCTGCTCGCGGCCGGCGCGGACCCGAACGGGGCGCTCGCCGGCGGCGAGACGGCCTTGATGGAGGCGGCGCGCGCGGGGAGCCTGGGGGCGGTGAACGCCCTGCTGGATGCCGGTGCGCGCGTGAACGCCACCGAGACTACGCGCGGCCAGTCGGCCTTGATGTGGGCCGTCGCGAACCGGCATCCGGTCATCACGCGGCTGCTCATCGAGCACGGCGCGGATGTCCACGCCCGCACTCGGACCCGACACCGCGTCTACAACATGGGGGGCAGCCGCTCCGCCGGGTCGGCCTCGCGCGGCATCGCCCTCGAGGAGGTCGCGGAGGGGGGCAGCACGGCGCTGTTGTTCGCCGCGCGGTCGGGTGACCTGGCGTCGGCCCGTCTCCTGATCGCTGCCGGTGCGGACGTGCACGACACGGCGGCCGACGGGAACACGGTGCTCAACATCGCCGCGCACAGCGGTCACGGGTCGCTGGCCGCGTTCCTGCTCGACGAGGGGGCCGATCCGAACGCGGCGCCGCTCGGCTACACGGCGCTTCACGCAGCGGTGCTCCGGGGGGCGCTGCGCGACCGCGGGGTACCGAACGCCGATCGGGGCGCCGGGGTACCCCTCGTGCGTGCGCTTCTCGACCACGGGGCCGATCCCGACGCGCGCCTGACCAAGGGAACGCCGGTCCGGCGCTGGAGCCACGATTTCGCCTTCCTGGATCGTTGGGTCGGGGCCACCCCGTTCTGGCTGGCCGCACGTTTCCTGGAGATGGAAATGATGCGGGTCCTCGCCGCCGCCGGCGCCGATCCCGGTCTGCCGAGCCGTGACGGCACCACGCCGTTGATGGCGGCGGCGGGACAGGGCTACAACCGGGGCGGCGGCAGCGCGTTCATCCGGAACCGGCGCGATTTCTCCTCCTACAACCCGGTGGAGTCGGCCGCGCTCGGCTCGACGATCCCGGCCGGGGAGGAGCGCCTGGCGAGGGAGGCCGTCGCGGTCGCGCTGGAGCTGGGCGCCGCCGCCGACGCCGCCAACGATGCCGGCGACACCGCGCTGCACGCCGCGGCCTCGCACGGGATGAACAGCGTCATCGAGCTGTTGGCGTCACGCGGCGCCGACCCGAACGCGGAGAACCGGCGCGGCGAGACGCCGTTGGCGCTGGCCGTCTACTCGGAGGGCATCGGCGGCGATCGCTTCGTGCGCGAGGACACCGCGGCGCTCCTCCGATCGCTGTCGGAAGCGAAGGCGCCGGACGACGCCGGAAGGGACATCGCGCACCCGGCCCGGCCGCACGAAGGCCGGGAGGCGCCGGCCGTGAGGAACCCGGTGACGGCCACGCCGGACTCGGTCGCCGCCGGCGCCGAGGCCTACGCTGCGCATTGCGCGACGTGCCACGGTCCGACCGGACGCGGGGACGGCAGGCTCGCCGCCGCCACCGCCGCCTACGGCGCCCGCCCGTCGAACCTCGCCGACCCGACCTGGCAACACGGCGGCAGCGACACAGAGATCTTCGCCGTCATCCGCGACGGGATCGGCCCGGACTATGCCATGGACGCCTTCGGCGGCCGGCTCGCCGAGCCGGACATCTGGAACCTCGTGAACTACCTGCGGAGCCTGCGCTGAAGTTCCCGCGCCCCGGCGCCGTGGAAACAGGCTCGGTCGTCCGGCGGGCGGGCAACGCGTAAGCAGCCGAGCTGCCGGCGTCGTCATCACAAGCAGTACCGATGATGGCTCGGGCTGTGGCGGCGCTCGCACTCCTGCTCGCAGGCGTCCAGCCTGCCGCTGCCCTGCAGACCGCGCTGGGTCCCAGGGAGCCGCCGGTCCGCGTAGCCGGCACCGTTTCCGACGAGACCGGCGGCGTGATGTGGGCTGTCGCCGTGCGGGTTTTCGCCGCCGGGTCCGCGGAGCCGGTGCGGGAGACGACGACGGATCGCAGCGGCCGCTTCAGCGTGGAGGTGCCCGCCGGCTCGTATCGCATACAGGTGTCGGCGCCGGCGTTCCGGGCCGTCGACCGCCTGGTCGACGCCGTTCCCGGCCTGGAGCCGCTGGCGGTGACCCTGGCCCTGGAGGGGCTGGAGGAGAGCGTCGATGTCGTCGACCGGGCGGGGGAGTTCTCCGTCGACGCGCTGTCGAGCCTGACGGCGACGACGCTCTCCGGCGACGAGCTGCTGGGGCTGCCGGCCGACGAGGAGGACCTGGCGCTCTACCTGCTGCTGCTGGCCGGCGAGGATTCCACCGGCGATCTGGAGGACGACGTATCCGGCTTCCTCATCGACGGCTTCGACGAGGGCCGGCTGCCGCGGCCCGAAGAGATCGCGCAGATCATCATCGACCCCACGCCGCTCCGGGCCGACGGCGGCGGCGAGGGACCGCGCATCGAGATCATCACGCGCCCGGGGACGGGCCGCTGGCGGCGATCGGCGAGCTTCGACTTCTCGGACGAGGTGCTCGACGCGACGACGCCGGGCGAGCGGACGAAGCCGGCGCGGCAGACGCGCAACGTCGACCTCGACCTGCGCGGACCGGTCCTCCCCGGCCGCCTCGCCGTGGACGTCGAAGCGTCGACCAACCGGCAGCAGCGCGCGGCCGACTCGCTGCGGGCCATCACGCCGGGCGGCAACGTGTTCGACGGCGTCGTCCGCCCGCGGCGCGAGCACGAGCTGGAGCTCGATGCCGACATCGAGGTCGCCTCCAACCGCAGCCTGGGGGTCCGATTCGACTACGAGACCCGCCGCACCGAGAACAGCGGCGTGGGCGGCTTCACCCTGGCCGAACGGGGCACTAACGACACGCGGCGCGACTGGTCGCTCCAGGTCAGCGAGCGACGGCTGGGAGAAGCCTTCGTCAACGACCTGCGGGTGCGGATGAGACGCCGGGGATCGAGCGCGGCGCCGGTGTCCGAAGGGGTGGCGATCGACGTCGCGGACGCCTTCAACCGCGGCGGGGGAACCCGGCGGAACCTGGACCGGGAGACCCGCCTGCAGGTGGAGGACCGGCTGCGCTGGCAGCGGCGCGGCTGGAGCTTCCAGGCCGGCTTCGAGGCGCGCTACGACCGGAACTACAGCCTGTCGGAGGACAACTACAACGGCACGTTCGACTTCGCCAGCCTGCACGACTACTGCGGCGCGACCGGCTTCGCCGGCGTCAACTGCGATCCGACGCGGCGCATCGTCGAGGAGGCGCTCGGCCGCGGCGTTGCCCCGACCTATCGGAACGGCCGCGGCGAGACGGTCGAGATCACCGGCCTGCCGACCACCTTCACGCTGACGTCGGGCAACGGCGAGCTGGACATCACCGAGCTGGGCGTCGAGAGCTACGTCCAGGCGGACCGGGAGTTCGGCGAGCGGGCGAGCCTGCGGCTGGGGCTGCGCTACGAGGCGACCAACTACTCGGTCGACTATCTGCGCCTCGATCCGACCGTCAATCTCCAGTACCGGCTCTTCGACGACACCATCGTCAGCGTCGGGTCGCGGGTGCGGTTCCGGGACTTCCGGGATCATGTGCGGCTGATCCGCAACGACGGGTCGACGTACCAGAAGCAGCTCTCCATCTCGTCGCCGTCGTTCCCGGATCCGTTCCTGGGGGGCCGGGCCGTCATCGGCGAACGGCGCACGTCCCTCTATCGCCTCGATCCCGACTACCGGTCTCCCTACAGCGTCGATCCGCAGCTCAACCTGACGCAGCAACTGGCCGGCGGGTTGCGCCTGTCGGTGTCCTACCGCCTGAGCCACGGGTACCGCCAGCAGCGCATCCGCAACGTCAACGCGCCGTTTCCGGGCACGCCCCTGCCGCCGGAGATTCTGATGCTGCCGCGCGACGTCCGGCAGGAGACCGTGGACCGGATGCGGCCGTTCTACCCCAACGTCGGCAACATCTACCGGATCGAGTCGACGGGGAGGTCGGTGGGCCGGCGCCTGCGGGTCCGGCTCGAGCGGCGCCGGAGTCTGCAGGTGGCGGGGATGGGCCTGTCGGGGAGCCTCAATTACAGCTACCGCGCCGGCGAGGACGACGACGACTTCAACAATCCGTACCTGCCGGCCTGGGGGCTCGCCCGCCGGGGGCACCGGGTGCAGTCGCAGTTCCGCGTCCGACTTCCGCGCGATGCCGGACTGCGGCACCCGTTCCTGAGGGCCCTCGCCCGCGCCACCTACGAGGGGACGGCGTTCAACTTCAATCTGCGCGCCAACTCGGGCCGGCCGTACAGCATCCGCAGCGGACGCGACCTGAACGGCGATCAGTCGACCCGCGACCGGCCTCCCGGCGTCGCCCGCAACACCGAGACCGGCCCCGCGCGCATCAATCTCGACATGACGTTCACGAAGGAGTTCCGGCCGCGGGCGACGGATCTCGCCCGGACGGGCGGCGCCCGGGGCGCGGAGCGGCTGGTCCGCTTCCAGGCGCGGTTCTACAACGTGTTCAACATCACGAACGTGCGCGGGTACAGCGGGGTGTTGTCCTCGCCGCTGTTCGGCGAACCGACCGGGTTTCTGCGCGGCCGGACGGTGCGCCTGTCGATGTACGTCGACTTCTGACCGAAGCAGAATCGTGGCCGATCAGGGCTGCTGCCGCTGACGGCAGGAGGTCGGGACCGTCTCCGCGGGCGAGCGGTTCGCCGACCGCCCAAAGAACTCCAGGCACTTGTGCGCGATGGGGCTCCTTCGCCCCTTCTCGGTGAGCACGCAGCAATAGTGGTTGCCGGGTTCCAGGAAGCCGTCGCCCAGTTCGACCAGCGCACCGGTCTCGAGGTAGCGCTCATAAAAGCCGCGCCATCCCAAGGCGATCCCTTGCCCGGCCGCGGCCGCATCGAGCGTGTAGACGTAGCTGTCGAAACCGAGGTAGCGGGGTGCGCGCACCGGATGTCCGGCGGTCCCGAACCAGTCGTCCCACGTCACCCAGGCTTGGTCGGGCCGCGTGAGCTTGAGAAAGGTGAGCCCACCCCAGCCGGTGGCCGGTCCGCGGAGAACCTCGGCGTGGGTTGCGGCATAGCCGGGCGAGCAGACCGGCCTCACCGCTTCGTCCTGGATCACCACGCGGTCCTGCGCTGCGAGTTTCGCTTCCCACTCCATCAGCACGTCTGCGGTCGGCGCGGGAGGCAGGTTCCGCATGTCGTAGTGGAAGGTCAGAATGCGGATGCTGATCTGTTCGCCAAGCGCTTCGCGCAGCGACTGGTACCGCGGCAGCAACCAGAAGTGCGACGAGTCGTGCGAGCAGGCAATCACGACCTGTTCTCCGCCCGGCCAGGCGGCGAGCTCGGCGACCGCCGCCCGGATGATGCCCAGACCCGTGCTGACGTTCTCATGGAAGCGCTTGCCGGCATCGGTCAGGGTCACGCCGGTCCGGGACCGTTCGAGCAGCCGGGTGGCGAGGTGCTTTTCGAGGTTGGCCACCTTGTGGCTGATGGCAGGCTGCGAGGTCCCGAGTTCCTTGGCCGCGCGCGAGAGGCTGCCCAACCGGCCCGCGCTCTCGAAGGCGATCAGGGCTCCGGCCCCTGGAATGCCGGACGGTCTACTTGCGCCCATATCGTTTACCGCATGTCGGTATAGCGACAAAGTTATGACTGTAAAGCATTGACTGACAAGATCTTAGTCCGATAGCATTTCTGTAGTGAGTATATATCAATAGTCAACCATGCCATATCGAAAATGAGAGATGGGCACATAGGGGGGCGAGACCGTTGAGAGGGGCGGGCGGTGGGCGGACGCAACCGGAGAATCGGCGCGTGACCCGTTGGGCGAGGCTCCCGGGAGT
Source organism: Vicinamibacterales bacterium (assembly GCA_963662835.3). Classification (GTDB taxonomy): domain Bacteria; phylum Acidobacteriota; class Vicinamibacteria; order Vicinamibacterales; family UBA8438; genus WTFV01. Next base: position 536,321 of record CAXXVU020000002.1, on the reverse strand, counting down.
GGGCAGCGCGACGCTCGCCTCTAGCAGCCCGTGGTGGAACCCCGCGTGGCACCGAGAGCGGCGAGGCGCCCGTCTGGCAAGGCGTCAGAAGGGCGCATATTGGGCATATGTAACCGCCGAACAACGCAGTCAGGCGGGATGCATCGCCGCTCGAATGCAGCGGGGACTTTCGCCACGGGCTGCTGGGTTCAGCCCTGGCGCGGTGTACGCCGAGCTCCGGGTCGTCCGTTCGTGCACTAGCCGGCCGCGTGGACCGTCGGCGGCGGACATCGCCGGCTACAACACGCATGTTCAGAACGCCGTCGGCGTGGGCTGCATGGACGGATGAACGAGCTTCCCTCGGTTGCCCTGACGAAGCGATTCCTGGCCACTTGCCAGGACTACGGCTCGGAGCGTCTGGCGGTAAGAGTGGTCGCTTCGGGCCGGAACGCCGGGGCCGCGGGACTGCCTGCGACCGACGACTGGACGGCATGGGACGCTGACGAGATGCGGGCGGTAGTCGACTATCTGGAGCGCAAGCGCGGCGTGCGATAACGAGGACGAAGCGTCATGTTCCTGCAGCGCTGGGTGCAGGAACGGCGCCTTCCGAGGCTTCAGAGACGCGATTGCCCGGTCGGAAGGGTTTGGCCGTGTCGCTGGGGAAGAACATCAAGCGATTGCGGGCGCTGGCTGGGATCCGGACGCAGAAGGGGTTCGCCGAACTGCTCGGCGTCCCGCAGCCGCAGGTGTCGGACTGGGAAAACGACCGCTACCCCGTCCTCGAAGTCTACAGCCTCATCAGGCTCGCCAAGGCGCTCCATTGCTCAGTGGACGAGTTGCTCGTCGGTGTCGACCCGGACTACGACCGGATCCAGGCGGGCGGCGCGGTTGGCGCGGCCCCGGCCGGAACCGGGCCCGCTATCGCGGTCGTTGCAGAGGGTGATGCGCTTCTGAATGGAACTACGTGGGATGAATGCGAGCAGCAGCGGCCGGCGGTATCGGGGTGGTTGTCCCGCCCCGGAGACCTTGGTGATCCGAGTGCCTACGGGATCCGGATTCGCGGCGACTCGATGCTTCCGGCGTTTCGACCGAACCAGATCGCGATCGTGTCGCCTGAGTTGGAGGCGCGCGACGGCGACGAGGTCTACGTTCAACTCGCGTCTGGCGAATGCCTGGTCAGGCTGCTGCACGCGTCCAGGAACGGTTACATTCTCCAGCCGTACAATCCGGTCCACCACGTGCGGTTGGTAGAGCAAGGAGAGATCGAGGCGATGCACGTAGTCGTGTACTTGCGGAGCGTCGGCCCGGACGACCACGCGATGTCGGCGTCGGTTTGATGGTTGCGGAGAAGATCCCGGGGGAACGTCTGGTTCACTGCGCGCGTTTCGATCTCAGAAGCCGGTCTCGAAAGCGCGCTCGTCCGGTGCGACCACCGGCTCGAAGATGCGTTCTACTTCGCGGTGCAGGCGCGCGGCCAGCTCCTTGCGGTCGCTATCTCCGAGTGCGTGAGGACTGAAGCGAACGACTACGTCGAAGCGCCGGAGCTCGAAGAGCCGCTGCGCGTGAGAGAAGAGGGGCGCGTCGCCCCACCAGCAGACCGACAGGTGCGCCGGCGGCTCCCCCGGCGGCGTGCGGTAGGTGAGCGCCGCCGCATGGACCGGCATGCCGTCGCGCGCCGGATGGTCGAGCAGCGAGGTGCGGAAGCGGCGGACCTCGAAGCCCTGCGTGCTCGTTCCTTCGGGGAAGACGACAACGCCGTAGCCGAGCCGAAGCACGTCCTCGATGAGCCGATTGACCCGCAGCACGTCACGGCCCGTCTTCCGGTTTATGAAGATGGTGCCCACCGAACGGCAGAGGATGCCGACGAGCGGCCAGGAACGCATTTCCATCTTGGCGACGAACCAGGCGTCGGTGCACGCTGCCAGGACCGGAATGTCGACGTAGCCCAGGTGATTGCAGACGAGCAGGAAGGGAGCCTGCGGGGGAGGCCCCTCCACCCGCACCCGGCCGCCGATGACACGCAGGCAGACGCGCGCCCAGACGCGGAAGATCGCATTGCGCGCATGCCGTCGCAGGCGCGGTGCCGGCAGGAGCAGCGCGAAGACCGCCCACAGGATGGCGAAGAAGGCGCCGGTGACCAGCGACAGCAACGCGATGCGCAGGTAGCGGCGCAGGAGCCGCGTGAACGGCGACGGCGCGCCGTGGTTCAAGCGGCCCCCCACGGGTCCGCCTCGGGGCTTGTGACTGCAATGGCGAGGTGAAGAACGAGCCCCTCGCGGGCTGGAGCCCCGAGCAGATCGCCGCGGGCAAGCGACCCCCGCGTGCTCCGCGGCCGACGTCGGGCCTGATCGAGCAGCAGCGCTGGTTCATGCGGGCGGCATCCCGCCGTGCTTGAGCTGATCCGGGTCGCGGCCGGTCTGCAGGACTTCCGTGAAGCCCGGGACTGGCGCTTCTGCTTCATCGGGCGGCAGCGAGGCAGGCCCCGCCGTCGGGCGTTTCCCAGCGCGGCGGCGTCACGAGGTCGGCCGCGCCGAGCCGTCCGCCGCGGGCGGTGAGCCAGTCGGCGACCGCTTCCCGGACCAGCGGCGCAGACGAGAGCGCCGCCGCCGGCTGGACGCTGATGGCGTCGCGTGCGGCGCGCCGGGCGAAGAAGTCCGTGGTGACTACGACGAGCGTTTCGTCCGGGCCGATCGGTGCTCCCGACGGCCGGACGATCTCCAGCTCCCGCCGGTCCCCTTCGCAGGTCACCCGCACGCGGATACCCGACAGGCTCGGGATGCCTCGCAGGCTGCGGGCCAGCTCGCGCGTCAAGTCGCGATCCAGGGCCCGCTGCACCTGCGCCCCGGTCATCACCAGCTCGACGATGCGGTTGTCGAAGGCGAACACGTCGTAGAGAGGCCCGCGGGTGAGCGGGCCGGCCGGCAGATCCCGGCGCAGCCCCGCCCGCCTGCCGCCCATGCCGATCGCGAGATCCGCGCCCGGCGCGGCGGCCAGGAGCGCATCCGCGAAGAGGTTGGCGAGCGGCGATTCCATGCCGTCGGGGTTCCGCGGGAGCGGTGTCTCCAGGGTGACGCCGAGCGGCTCGGCGCGCCAGCGGTTCACTCGGTCGAGTGTCGGCTGCATCGCGGCGACGATCGATTCGTCGGGCCGGACGGGCGCGCCCTCGTAGGTCGCGGGCGCGCCACCGCCGGTTTCGGTTGCGCAGGACCACCCGTCCGGGGCGACGGCGGCGCAGACCGCCCGGGGCGGAAAGAGCCGGGCGGACACGACCCCGACGCCGCGCTCGACGGTCAGATCGACGCGGGCGAACGCGCTCCCCCGCGAATAGGCCTGGACGATCGGCACGCCCGCCACTTCGTGCGCCACCGCCCGGTGGGTGTGGCCGGCGACGATCGCATCGACGAGACCGGGCGGCAGCCGCCGGGCAAGCTGGAAGATCTCGGCGTCGTCGTCGCACGACGACAGATCCGTGGGATCGTCGAACCGAAAGCACGCACCGCCGGCGTGCGCGAGCACCAGCACCAGGTCGGCGCCGCGGCGGCGCAGGCGTCGCGCCTCGCGCTCGACGGCGGGTGCGAGCGCCGTCGTGTCGAGCCCCTGGACGTTCGAGGCGAGCGTCCTCGTGAGCCCGTAGCGGGTCATGACCCCGACGATGCCCACCCGAACGCCAGCGGCGTCGACGAGCGTGGACGGCCGGATGTTCGGCCACTCCACCGGGCGTTCCGTCGCCGCGTCGATCAGGTTCGCCGCGAGAAACGGAAACCGGGCCCGCGCGGCCGCGGCCTTGAGCGCGCCGCGCATGTCGGGCGTGCGGCCCTCCGGGGGCGCCGCGCTCTTCCCGGTCGCGTCGTCGACCGCCCCGTAGTCGAACTCGTGGTTGCCGATGGCGAGCGCGTCGTAGCCGAGCGCGTTGTAGGCGTCGACGACCAGGGCCCCTTCCGAGATGTTGGAGGCGATGCCGCCCTCGAAGGCGTCGCCCGCGTCCAGCAGCAGGACGGCGCCGCCGTCGGCCGCTCTCGCCGCGCGCAGGTTGCGCAGGTACCCGCCCAGCAGCGCAAGGCCTCCCCGTCCGTCGTTCGGGAAGACGCGGCCGTGCAGGTCGGTGGTGCCGACGATGGAGAGCGTAACGCGTCCGGTCGCGCCGTCCGGATCGGTCGCGGCGCCCTGCCCGGCCAGAACCAACCCTGAAAGGAGGACGAAGGCGGCAACCAGCGCGGGCGCGACGACAATCGGCGGGCGCAGGCACGTCATGGCAGAATTCTACCGGGCTCGACCATCTTCAGGGGACGCGGCCGACGCCCTTGTCGCCCTGCGTGCGGGTTGTCGCTCGCATCGACCACCCGGCCGGCCCGGTCCCGGCTCGAACATGGAGGAGAACGGATGACGGTATCGGTGAATGGAGCTGATCTCTCCTACATCACGCGTGGCAGCGGGCCGGCGTGCATGGTCGTGAGCGCGATCGGCACGGAGCCCTACGTGCGCCAGATGCCGCCCCCGCTGACCGACCATCTGACGCTGGTCCATGTCGACCTGCGGGGCGGCGGGCAGTCGACCGGTGTCGCCGCGGATCTCACCTTCGACCAGCTTGCAGACGATCTCGATGCCGTGCGGGGCGCGCTCGGACTGGATCGCGTCGCCGTGCTGGGACACTCCATCCTCGGGGCGCTGGCGGTAGAGTACGGCCGGCGCCGTCCGACGAGCGTGTCCCACGCGATCGCGGTAGGCACCCCGCCTACCGGGGACCTGGAGGCGTTGGCGGCGCGCTGCAGGTCGTTCTTCGAGGAGGACGCCTCGGACGCCCGCAAACAGCGCCTGCGGGACAACGTAGCGAGCCTCCCCCCGGAGCCTTCGATGGGGCAGACCTTGCTGGCCCAGACGCCGTTGCGCTTCCACGATGCGGACATCGACGCGGCGCCGTTGTTCGAAGGCGCCGTGTCGAGACCCGAGCTGCCGATGCACATCATGGGAACGTTGTTGCCGGCATGGCGCATCGATGCCGACCCGGACTCGCTGCAGGTGCCGCTGCTCCTCGCCCACGGTCGCTACGATTACACGGTGCCCTACGTCGTCTGGGACGGCATCCCCCCAACGCTGCCGAACGCCACGTTCCAGATCTTCGAGCAGAGCGGGCACCAGCCGTTCTTCGAGGAGCCGGAGCGGTTCACCACGGTCCTCACCCGATGGATGGCCGACCAGACGTCCAGGCGGCCCGGCGGCGGCTGACGACCAGCTTGCGGATGGGGCGCCCGGCCCCAGTCTCCACCGCCGCAGGGATCTGCGCCGCAGAACCCATTCCGTTGCGTTCTGCTGAAGCCGCCGACTCGCGCGGAACGGCCGGCGCGTTGCACGTCGGAGGGGCAGATAATCGGCCCGCCGGCGCCGTCGCTTCTACCTGGGCGCGACCATTCGGGTGATGCGGCCGACGCTGGTGTCCCCGGCGTACAGGTTGTGGTGCCCGTCCATGACCCAGTAGCTGGCCTCGATGAACTGGCCGGTGCCTATCCCCATGCCGTTGCCGATCGCGCCCAGCACCTTGCCGGTCCTGTCCAACTTGAGGAACTGCCCGTCCTGACCGCTCGCCATCCATGGCCGGCCTTCCGCGTCGAAATAGAGGGCGCACACCAGGTTTCTCATCTGCAGCGTCCTGAGGAACCTGCCGTCGGCCGAATAGATCACGATGCGGTAGTCCTCGCGGTCGCCGATCCAGACATCACCATTGGTGGGATCGACGGCGAGCCCATGGGCGGAGTTGAACTTCCCCGGACCGGTCTCGTTGCCGAACCACTGGTTGATGTAGTTGCCGTCGCTGTCGACGTGCAGGATCCGCGAGGCACCGATGTTGTTGGCCGGATCGTCGCTGTCGGTGTCGTTGGGGCTCTCGTTGCCATGCCCCTGAGCGACATAGACGTCGCCGTTCGGTCCGAAGGCGACCATGACCGGTTGCCATAGCAGCCTCTGCCCCCGGGCCTCGTCCCAGTCGCCCCGGCGTCCGGACTCGCCGAGCGTCAGGAGCAGTTCGCCCTCGAGCCCGAGCTTCATTACGGTGGCGCCGTTCGTGGCGGTGATCCAGACGTTGTCCTGCGCATCCACGGCCATGCCGTGCGCCTTGTCCTGGTAGCCGGTCACGTCCGGGGCGACCTCGAGGACGAGGTTGTACTCCGCATCGAACTTGAACAGTTGCGGCTTGCCGGCCGGCGCGCGCTGCAGGACCCAGAGGTCGTTCTTCGAGTCGAGGGCCACCGCCGAGACGCCGCCGAAGCCTGGCGGCAACACGTAGGGATACGTGAAGGTGTAGCCCAGCGTCTGTTCCCACTGCACCCGCTGCAGCGACTGGCGGGTGCGGCCGCCCCCCCTGGCGCAAATCGGCGAGCCGCTGCAACCCGGCGTCGTTCCGAGAGAGGTGCTGTAGTCCCCGCCTTCGTTGCGCGGGACCGTCGCGACGTGTCCGTCCGGACCGACGATCGTGCGTCCGCCCGGATCGGGAAACGACCCCTGCAGGAACCACGCCGGCGACCCGTCGACGGCCGGTCCCTCGGTCGGCGGCCGGGTCTGGGAGCGCGCCGGGGTCGCGGCGAGAATCAGGCCGAGAGCCACGGTGGCGATGGCGGCGACGCAGGTGAAATCACTCTTCTTCATCTCGACTCCAGGCATTGCGCGGGCATGGGCCATGCCGAAATCCCGGAGATTCGGATCGCCGGGTGCGCGCATTCCCCGAGCAAGGCGGGGAGTGGGGCCGCGTCTGCCGCGCGCGGGTGCGCATGTCGCACACGACGACCCGACCGCGGGAGATCTAGATGCCCGTCAGATACTGCAGCCTGCCCGTGCTGTCCCCGAAGGTCTCCACCGGCAGCCCCAGCTTCTCGAGCACCGCCACGTGCAGGTTCGACAGCGGGGTGTCGTGGTCGTAGCGCAGATGGCGACCGCCCTTGACCCGCCCGGCCGCGCCGCCGGCCAGCAGCGCCGGCAGGTCGAGGTGGAAGTGCAGGTTGCCGTCGCTGATGCCCGCGCCGTAGACGAACAGCGAGTGGTCGAGCAGCGAGCCGTCGCCGTCCGGGATCGACTGCATCTTCTCCAGGAAATAGCCGAACTGCCGGATGTGATGCGTGTTGATCCGCGCGAGCATCGCCAGGTTCTCGGGGTCGTTCTGGTGGTGCGAGTAGCCGTGGTGGCCGCCCGGCACGCCGATCTCGGGGAACGACCGGCCGCTGACCTCCTTGCCGAACATGAATGTGCTGACGCGCGTCAGATCGGTCTGATACGCGAGAATCAGCAGGTCGAACATCAGCCGGCAGTGCTCCTCGAACGTGTCCGGAATGCCGGCCGGCTGCTCGACGACCGGGATCTCGCGGTCGCTCTGCCGTTCGGCCATCTGGATGCGCCGCTCGACGTCGCGTACCGCGTCCAGATACTGGGCCAGCTTGAGCTGGTCGCCGCTGCCGAGGGTGCGGCGGATCGAGTCGGCCTCGTCGGTCACGAAATCGAGAATGCTGCGGTCCTGGCGGAGCCGGGCCAGCCGCGCTTCGACGTCCGTGCTGTCGGTGGCGCCGAAGAGGCGCTCGAACACCGCGCGCGGGTTGTTCTCCATCGGCAGCGGCGTGGTCGGCGTGCGCCAGGCGATGGTGTTGGTGTAGGCGCAACTGTAGCCCTGGTCGCAGGCCCCGAGCACCTCGACCGAATCGATGGCCAGCTCGAGCGACGCGAGCTGGGTCTCGTTGCCGAACGCGCGGGCGGCGATCTGATCGACGGAGACGCCTGCCCGGATGTCGGGGCCCTCGGTCTTCTTGACGTGCACGCCGGTCAGCCAGGTGGATGCGGCCCGCGCATGGTCTCCCACGCCTTCGCCTTCGCGCGGTATGGCGACCTTGTCGGCCAGTCCGCTCAGCACGTTGAGCCGCTCCCGCACGGGTGCCAGCGGCTCTAGGATGGGGGTTAGCTCCAGCGCCTGGCCTGTTCCCGGCGGCGTCCACGCGCGCATCTCCACCCCGTTCGGCACGTAGACGGCCCCGAAGCGGCGCACGGGGTCGGCGGCCGAGTTGCGGGTTGCCGCGAAGGCCGGGACCATGCCGTCGAGCAGCGGCAGGGCCAGCGAGGCGCCGAGACCGCGCAGAACCGTCCGGCGCGGGAGGGTTCTCTTCATGATCGTCATCTTCGTATCCCCTTCGATCGCTTGTCCGGAACCCACTGCCCGCACCGCTCTATGGCGCAGCCTCCCGAGGTGCCGCGGCGACGCCGGCGTCCGACGCTCTCCGCATCTGAAACGGGGTGCTCTCGACGATGCCGAGGATCAACGAGGACCAGCGGTAGTCGTCGTCCCGGGCGCTGCGCAGGATCCGGCGAACGGCCGGCGCGTCACGATGGTCCAGCCCGCGGCCGAGCGCGTAGGTCATCAGCTTCTCGGTGACGGTGGTAGCGAACTCGGTGGCCCAGGGCTCGCGCAGCAGCGCGTCGCGGAACGCGGCGGGGCCGTTGAACGGGGCGCCGTCGGGCAGCGTGCCGGAAGCGTCGATGGCGCCGGCCGCGCCGGTCTCGCCCGTCCGCCAGCGTCCGACCGCGTCGAAGTTCTCGAGGGCGAATCCCAGCGGGTCGATCTTGGCGTGACACGTGGAGCATGCGGGGCTGGCCCGATGCTGCGCCATCCGCTCGCGCATCGTCGCCGGCGCCGCGGCGGTGTCGTCTTCCCCGAGCTCCGGGATGTCCGGAGGCGGTGGCGGCGGCGGCGCGCCCAGCAGGTTCTCGAGCAGCCACTTGCCGCGCAGCACCGGGGACGTGCGGTGCGGGTAGGAGGTTACCGTAAGGATGCTCCCGTGCCCCAGCAGGCCCGGACGCCGGTTGTCGCCGTGCCGGACGCGGCGGAAGTGGTTTCCGTAGACGTTGGGGATGCCGTAGTGCCGTGCCAGCCGCTCGTTGACGAAGGTGTAGTCCGCGCGCAGCAGGTCGTGCACGCTGCGGTCCTCCCGGAGCTGGGTCCCGAAGAGCAGCTCCGTTTCCTGGCGCAGCGCCTCTCGCAGGTTGTCGTCGAACTCGGGAAAACGCGTGGTGTCGGGCGTCACGCTGCGCAGGTTGCGCAGATAGAGCCACTGGCCGGCGAAGTTCTCCACAAGCGCCTGCGAGCGGGAATCGGCGAGCATCCGCCGCACTTGCCGTTCGAGCACGGCCGGGTCGTTCAGTTCCCCGCGGGTAGCGAGGTCCACGAGCTCGTCATCCGGGAGGGTGCTCCACAGAAAGAACGACAGGCGGGAGGCCAGATCGAGGTCGGCGACTCGATACGGCCGGCCGGGGATCGCGTCCACCGCGTCGCGCTCCAATCGGAAAAGGAACTTCGGCGACACCAGCAGCGCCTCGATGGCCCACCGGATGCCGTCGTCGAAGCCGCCGCCCTCGTCGCGGCCCACCTCGTAGGCGGCGAGGAGCGGGCCGGTGTCGGCCGCGGTCACCGGCCGCCGGTACGCGCGGCGCGCGAGCGACGCGACGATCCGCTCGGCGCACGGCCGCTCCTCGGCGATACCGTCCGGGGTGCAGGCGAAGATGGCCTTCCTGCTCGGTGTGTCGGCCGGCGCCCGCCCGTCGAAGGGGCCCACCACCTCGATGCGCTCCACGGACGGCGCGTTCGGGTACAGCGTGAAGGCGAAGCTCGTGATCGGGGGTGGCGCGGGGCGTCCGTCGACCGGCAGCGAGCGGCCGATCTCCTCGATGAAGGAGGCGCCGAGCAGTCGCGTGCCCGCCGCGACAGCGATCCGTACGGCCAGCGGGGTTCTGAGTCCCAGGTCGAAGGACGCGACGCGCTCGCGATCCAGACGCACCTCGAGCCGGTGTCCGGCGCGCGCCCGGCCCCGCAGGGCCACCCGGAGCTCGTACTCCGCGTCGAGGGGGAAGTGATGGCGCGCCGCGAGCCCGCCGCGGGAGCCGAACGGCAGATCCTCGCTGACCCGGCCGTCCTGGGCGAGCAGCGGCGACGTCTTGTAGACGGCCGTGTCCGGCCGGAGCGTCGGGTCGCCGACCGCCCGGCGGCTGATCTTCGCGGCGGCCAGCAGGTAGCGTTCGAGCAGCCCCGGGGAGACGGACAGCACGTCGCCGATGTTGTCGAAGCCGTAGCCCGATTCGTCCGCGGGCAGCAGGGCCCGACCGTCGACCTCGAGCGCCAGCAGGTCGCGGATCGCGTTCGCGTACTCGGTGCGGTTGAGCCGCTGCACCGCGGGCCGCCCCGGGTCGGGACTGGCGTCCGCGGCGCGGTCGAGGGCAGCCTCCAGGTAGCTGACGACCGTGGAATAGGTGTCCGCGTCCGGCCGCGCCCGCGGCGCGGGCGGCATCATGCCGGTGCGGAGCTTCCGCACCACTTTCTCCCAGGTCTCGGGGGCGTCGCCGACCTGTGCCGGATCGACCGTGTCGAGGGTCAGCCCACCCGTGCGCAGCCTCTCGTTGTGGCAGGTGACGCAGTAGCGATCGAGCGCGGCGCGTGCCGCGGCGGCTGCCGCCGGGACCTCCAGCTCATGCTGCGCCCGCGCGGGACTCGCGGCGGCGATGCCCAGCGCACCGGCGACGCTCGCGGCGACCACCACTCCCGTCCGCTTCGTCAGCGCCATCGTCTTCATTGTCCCGTTCGGCCTTCAGGGCCGCGGTGCAGCGGGCGCGGCCCGATCCTGATCGCCGTAGTTCGTCAGTCCGAACGTCAACCGGATGCCGGCCTCGGGGTCGGCCCCGAGCTCTCGCAGCCGGGCCGCCGCCTCGGCGTGCCGGACGAAGGTGGTGCAGCAGATGAGGTGTCCCTCCGCAAGGCGCAGCGGCGTCTGCTCGGCGGCGTTGAGCGCGTCGAGGTGCGCGCCGTTGGCGACGAGGAAGTCGATGACCGGACCGGCGTTGTGGTAGGCGGCCGCGTGCAGGGCGGTCTCGCCATGCTCGTTGGCCGCATTGATGTCGAGGCCGAGCTCCAGCCCGGCCGCGAGCGCCTCCACCGCCTTCTCCTCGGTCCATGCGTAGTAGGTGATGTCGGTGGCGGCGCGCTTGCCGAGCCCGGCCGCGAGCATCAGGGCGGTGGTGCCGTCGTCGGTCGTGCGGTGCGGATCGGCTCCCGCCTTCGCCAGCAGCCGCATCATCCGGGCGTCCGCGGACTTGGCGGCGACGATGAAAGGCGTCGAGCCGATCTGGGTCAGGCGGCCCGAGCCGGGAGACGTGAAGACGCCGATCTCGAAGGAGTTCGTCAGGCGTTGCGGGCGCTCGAGGCGGATATCGGGGTCCGCGCCGCGGGCCAGCAGCGCCTCGGCCACGGCGTGGCTGCCCGTGGCGCTCGCCAGATGCAGCGCCGTGAACCCCGCATCGGCCGGGCTCGGATCCGCCCCTGCGTCGAGGAGCAGGAGGGCGATTCCCTCGTGGCGCTTTATCAACGCCAGCATCAGGGCGGTGACGCCGTCGGGGCCGGTGTCGTCCACGTCGGCGCCGGCGGCCGCCAACACGCGGACGATCCGCGCGTCCCCGGCCAGGACTGCGTAGAGCAGCGGCGTGAATCCGCCCTCGGAGCGTGGCGGATCGCGATCCCCGTCCCGCGGCAGCACGGCCGGATTGACCGCTTCGAAACGGCTCAACACCTTCGCCTCGCGCATGATCGTGCGGGCGGGCGGTGTGTAGGCCGCGGTGCGCGCATGAACGTCGGCCCCGACTTCCGCAAGCAGGTTCACTGCCCGCACGTGGCGTTCCGCCACCGCCCACATCAGGGCCGTGTGCCCGCCGCCCGTCACCGCGTCGACATCGGCTCCCGCCGCGATCAGGCGCCGCAGCACGGTCGCGTTGCCCGAGCGCGCGGCCATCATGAGCGCGGTCCCGCCCGCGGGCCGGGCCGCATTCGGATCCGCCCCGGCCTGGAGAAGCCGCTCCACCATCGTCGCGCTGCCGTTCCGGCTGGCGAGCATCAGCGGCGTCACGCCCAGGTCGTTCGCGGCGTTCGCATCGGCGCCGGCGTCCAGGAGCAGGTCGACCGTGGCGAGGTCGTCCCAGTGGACCGCCCATGCCAGCGCGGTCGCTCCGTCGGCCTGCGGCGCGTCGACGTCGGCTCCTGCGTCGAGTAACGACCGCACCGTATCGATGTCCCGGCGCTGCACGGCGTCGGGGAGCTGCCGATCGGCCGGTACGTTGCCGACTGCAGCGTGAAGCGCCGACAGGCCGGCCGGGGCTCGCATTCCGCCCGGCGGCACGCGGGCGAGGCCCACGGACGACACCGCTCCTGCGGCCGCTGTCGCCACCACGCAGATTGCCGGCGCCAGCGCGTGGAGCCGCATGTCCATGATGTGCCTGGCATGCTAGGAGATTGCGCCGCAGAACGCAACGCAGTGAGTTCCGAGGCGCAAGCTCCTGGAGCGGGGGGGATGGGCCGAAACGCCGAGCCAGCGAGGCGTCTCGGGGCGCTAGGAGATTGCGCCGCAGAACGCAACGCAGTGAGTTCCGGGGCGCAAGGTCCCGGGGCGGTGGGGGCTGGGGCCGAACACGGAGCGCTGCGACGGGTTTGGCGGCGCCAACGCACCCCGGACGCAAGTCCCAGCCGGGGCCGCCCGCCGCGTTCCGGCTGCTCCCGGAACCCGGCGACCCGGGGCGCCGCCGCCCCGCCGGCTGTCGCAGTACGCTCCGCGTGCGATACAATACCTGTTGGTATTCAGTCCCCGGAAACGTGTGAGGATTCGTGCCATGACGACTTCGAAGCTGGTCGGTTTCTGCAGCCTTGCCGCGGTCATCGCGCTCGCGACACCGCTTCCCGCGTCCGCCGGGGAGGTGCCCGACGACCCGACGTTCAGCCGGGACATCGCGCCGATCCTGCAGCGGAGCTGCCAGAAGTGCCACCGGCCGAATTCCCTCGCGCCGATGTCGCTCATCTCGTACGAGGAGGTGCGGCCGTGGGCGCGGGCCATCAAGTTCCGCACGGGGCTGCGCGACAAGCCGGGCGTCATGCCGCCGTGGTACATCGAGAGGAACATCGGCATTCAGCGGTTCAAGGAAGACTGGTCGCTGAGCGACGACCAGATCGCCACGATCGCCCGCTGGGCCGACAACGGGGCGCCGCAGGGTGACCCGGCCGACATGCCGGAGCCGCCGCCGTTCATCGACGTGGACGAATGGGAGATCGGTCAGCCGGACCTCGTCATCTCGTCTCCGCCCTTCGAGGTCGAGGGTGACGCGCCAGACTGGTGGGGCAGTCTCGGCGAGGTCGAGAGCGGACTGGCCGAGGACCGCTACGTCGCGGCGATCGAGTACAAGGAGCGCAACGACTTGCAGCGCGGCGTGCGGTCGGACACCGTGGGGGGGCTGTTCGTCGTGCATCACTCGGCGCTCTACACCCTCGGACCGGACGACGAGCCGAGCGACGTCGTGAGCTGGCCCGTGCACGAGGTAGGGCGTAACGCCGATGTGTTCGACGCGCAAGCCGGCCGGCTGATCGAGGCCGGCACGACGGTGCTGTTCCCGTCGACGCACCTGCACGCGAACGGGACCGATACGACCGCACGCCTCGAGGTCGGGTTCAAGTTCCATCCGCGGGGCTACGAGCCCGACAAGGAGATGCAGCTCCTCTTCTTCGGCAACGGCCCGGACCTCGATATCCGTGCGATGGAGTCCAATCAGCGCGCGGACGCGTACTTCACCATGCCGGAGAACGCCAAGATCAGCGTTTTCGAGCCGCACATGCACGCGCCCGGTGTCCGGATGTGTCTCGACGCGATCCTGGGCTCGACCGTGCGGACGCTCAACTGCGCGGGCTACGACCACAACTGGGTGCGCGTCTACAAGTACGAGGACGATGCGGCGCCGCTGCTGCCGAAGGGCACGGTGCTCCACCTGACGGGGTACTTCGACAATTCACCGGCGAATGCGAACGTGCCGGATCCGCGCAACTGGTCCGGTTCGGGCCATCGCTCCGTGGACAACATGTTCATCAACCTGATGCAGGCCATTTACCTGGACGAAGAGGAGTTCGCGCAGGCGGTGGCAGAGCGCGAGGCGATGCTCGACGCCGGTGACGTCGCCGGCGACATCGGCTGCATCACCTGCAATTCGGATGACGGGTCGGACGTGGCCGGCGGCGGCAACTGAGAGGCGCGTCATGTACGGTACCGTTCGTTTCGGCTTCGTGGTGGCGGCGGCAGCGCTGCTCGCGGCTCCCTCGTTCGGGTTCGCCCAGGAGCTGTACGCGACGGGCCAGACCATCGCGCCCGCCTACGAGGGCTGGGAGCGCAACGACGACGGGTCGTTCAACCTGGTCTTCGGGTACATGAACCGGAACTGGGAGGAGGAGCTCGACGTCCCGATCGGCCCCGACAACAGCATCGAGCCGGGCGGTCCGGACCAGGGACAGCCGACCCGCTTCCACCCGCGGCGCAACCGGTTCGTCTTCCGTATCCGGGTCCCGGCCGACTTCGGCGACAAGGAGCTCGTCTGGACCCTGACGACCCAGGGCGAGACCGAGCGCGCCTACGCCACGTTGAAGCGTGACTACTTCATCGACGATCTGGTCATTCAGGCCAACTACGGCGCGGGCGGGGCCGCCGGGTCGACGCCGGAGCTGCCCGACAACCAGCCGCCGACGCTGGAGATCGACGGCGAGCGCGAGCGCACCGTGCGCGCCGGCGAGCCGCTGTCGCTCGTGGCGCTGTCGACCGACGACGGCAAGCCGAGGGCCCGGTCCATCACCTCGAATCCGCGCTATCCCCGTCCCATCACCACCGATACCGCCACCGGCCACCGGCTTTCGTGGTTCGTCTACCGGGGCGCCGGGCAGGTGACCTTCGACCCGCCGCAGATCAAGGTCTGGGAAGACACCCGCGACAACGTCGATTCTCCCTGGTCGCCCGGGTGGAAGACGCCCGAGCCGCCCGAGGACGGCCGCTGGGTTGCCGAGGCCACGTTCGCCGAGCCGGGCGACTACGTGCTGCGCGCCATCGCACACGACGGAGGCTTGGCCACGACCGCCGACGTCACCGTTACGGTCATCCCGTGAGCGCCCGCGTCACTCCATGAACCCCAGTGCGTCGGCATCGCCGTTGCCGGTCCCCGGCCAACGCCTGCCGGCGTCGCGGCAGGACCGGCCCATGACGGCGGAGGAGCTCTTCCGTCTGCCGGACGACAACTGCCGGCATGCGCTGGTCAGAGGGGAGTTGCAGCGGATGGCGGCGGCGGGATTCCGGCACGGCGCGGTCATCATGCACGTGGCCGGGCCGCTGAGCCAGCAGGTCAAGGCGCGCGGGCTGGGGGTAGTGTGCGGCGCCGAGACCGGCTTCGTCCTGGAGCGTGATCCCGATACCGTGCTCGCCCCGGACGTCGCGTTCGTCCGGCGCGAGCGGATTGAGGCATCCGGTCTCCCGGCGACCTTCTGGGAGGGTCCGCCGGATCTCGCGGTGGAGGTCACCTCGCCCGGCGATACCCGCCGCGAAGCAGCGGACAAGGTGGCAGCGTGGCGCGCCGCCGGCACGCGCCTCGTCTGGGTAGTGGACCCGAAGCGAGTCGTGGTCGAGATCCATGCGCCGGACGGCACGCTGCGGCGACTCGACGGATCCGACGTGCTGGATGGCGAGCCGCTGTTTCCAGGTTTCCGTCTCCCCGTTGCCGACATCTTCGGGCTCACGCCGTAACTGCGGCCGAGGAGCTTCTGGCGGCCGGCCATCGAGCATGACGGACGATATCTCCCATTCGGTGCGTCGTCACCTGCGCGTTGCAATCGACGCCTACGACGCGACGATCCGTCGTTTCATTCCCGGCTACGAGGAGTTGCTCGGCGTCGCCGCGCGCGAGCTGGCGCCGGTGGCCTCGGGTCTGGTGATTGACCTGGGCGGAGGGACCGGCGCTCTCGCCGAAGCGATTCTCCGGTCCGGAGATAGCGGGACGGTCGAGCTGATCGACGTGGACCGGGAGATGCTCGCGCAGGCCCGGACACGGCTGGGACGGTTTGGCGGACGCGTACGCTTCACCGAGGGGTCTTTCCTTGGCGCGTTGCCGCGCTGCAGCGGTGCCGCGGCGTCGCTGGCGCTGCATCACGTGCCGACGCTGGACGCCAAGCGGACCCTCTACCGGCGCGTTCACGAGGCGCTCGACCCCGGGGGCGTCTTCGTCAACGCCGACGCCACGATGCCGGCGGAGCCCACGGCTCGAGACGCGACCTGGAGCGCTTGGGCCGACCACATGGTCAGCGAGGGCATCACCCGGGAGCGGGCGTTCGAGCACTTCGAGGAGTGGTCCGACGAGGACACCTACTTCCCGCTGGAGGATGAGCTGGCCGCCGTCGCATCGGCCGGCTTCGACGCCGAGTGCGTCTGGCGCGAGGTGGGCATGACGGTGGTTGTGGGTCGCAAGTCCGGCTGACCGGCGAACTGTGCGTCCGGCGAATCGCGAGCGTGAACTCGAAGCCCCCCCAACGGATCCGCGGAGTCGATATCGGCTTTGGCGCCGGTCCGAGGTGCAAGTTTCGGCGTGTGGCGATTCAGTCGGTCGGCAGGAACTTCTGGACGCGGCGGCCGTCGAGCGTCTCGCCGACGAACAGGTTGCCCCGGGAATCGACGGCCAGGCTGTGGGGCGATTCGAACTGCCCGGCCCACCGTCCGCGGCGTCCGAAGGTGGCCACGACCTCGAGCGTCTCCCGCGACAGCGTGTGTACGGCGTGGTTGCCGCCGTCGGCGACGAAGATGAAGCGCTGTTCCGGATCGCGTGAGAACGCCAGGTCCCACGGCGTGCCGCCGACGGTTCCGTTGCGCAACTCCGCCCCGATCAGCGCTTCTCTCGCGAATGTGCCGTCCGGCTCGAACACCTGCAGCCGCTGGTTCCCGCGGTCGCAGACGTAGACCCGGCCGTCGGCCGCGCGGCCCACGCAGTGCGGGGTGTTGAACTGCTGCGGCAGCGATCCGTCCCGCGTGAAGGGAGGCTGCGGCGCATCGTCCGGCGGGTTGCCGTACGCGCTCCAGTGCCGCCTGTACTCTCCGGTGCTCGCGTCGAAGACGATCACCCGCCGGTTCGTGTAGCCGTCGCTGATGTAGACCTCGTCGCTCGCGGGGTCGACGAAGACGTCGGTCGGCTGGCCCAGGAACTCGGTGCTGCCGCTGCCCTCGGTGCCCCGCCCGAAGTCGCCGATCTGCAGCAGGAACCCGCCCTCCGGCGTGAACTTCAGGACGTGCGCGTTGTCGGTCGTGGCGCGGCTCGACAGGTCGTAGGGGAGCCCGCCGCCGAAGCCGACCCAGACGTTGTCCTCGTGATCGACATGGATGCCGTGCGTCTGGGTCCCCCAGTCGTAGCCCTCGCCGGGGCCGCCCCAGGCATGGACGACGGCGCCGTCGGGATCGAAGGCCACTACCGGCGGCGTGTTCTCGCCGCCCCGCTGGCTGTTGGGCCGGTGAATGATCCAGACGTTGTCGCTCGAGTCGGTCGCCACGCCGACGACGTTCCCGAGCAGCCAGTCGCCGGGCAGCTCACGTGGCCAGAACGGGTCGACCGTGAATGCCGGCGCCGAAGGCGGCTGGTAGGAACCGGTCATCTCCGCGGCCGCCGTTTCCTCGACAGGGAGGCTGGTGGTGAACAGCAGCAGGGCACACGCGGCGAGCAGCGGAAGGCAGCGGATGACGGTCATGGGCATGTCGGCAGGCTCCCTCGTCACCCTGTCGCGCGCCGTCCCGGCCGTGACGTAGATCGAGGGACGCCGCCCACCAGGGGAGCGGCGTCCTCCGGTAGTGCTCGGCTACTCGTCGTTGTCGGTCGCCGCGGCGCGCTCGGCGACGATCTGCTCGTAATCGTCGTCGGTGAGGTACACGACGTTCACGTGTGCGTGGTACATGTCGTCGTAGCTGCGCTGGCCCCAGCCGACCCACTGCGTCGGATCCGGGTTCGCCCGGTTGCCCGGCGAGTTGTCGTGCCACGCGGTGATCTTGATGACCGTGCCGGCGGGCAGCACCGGGGCGGAGTGGTCGGCGTAGACGTAGTTGACGTGCCAGTTGAAGTCGAACTTGTCGACGTAGTTGAGCATCTCCGTCCGGCCGTTCGGGTAGATCGCCTCCATCGCCATCGACTTGCCGCGAATGTGCATGTGCGGCTGGAAGTTCTCGAGCCGGGCCGGGAACCGCAGCGGGACGAAGGCCTCGTGCTCGGTCACCTGGCCGGGCGGGATGTCGAGGGTCTGCATCGCCTGCCGCACGCCCATCGCCTGCGCGTAGACGCGGTACTTCGGCACGTAGCCCCGCGGATAGAGCCAGATGCCGAGCTCGGTCGAGTCGCTGATCTCCTCGCCGACCGAGTGGTAGTGCAGGTCGTAGCGGATCCGCGAGCCGGCCTTGAGCAGCTTGCCGGTGTTCTCGCGGAAGACGTCGCCGATCTTGCCGACCGCGAACTCGGTGAAGTAGGAGCCGGTGCCCGGGACGTCGACGGCCGCCTCGAAGTCCTCGGGGCTCTCCTCCTGCATCAGGTAGGTGACGGCGTGATGCACGATGGGCCGGCCCCGCAACGACGGCCGGACCTCGAGCGCCCTGACCCAGCGATCCTCGGTCAGCCCGGTCTCGACGACCGGCTGGTACCACTGGTCCTGGCCCTCGGCGGGCTGCGTCCAGGGGGTCGAGCGGACGACCAGATCCGGCTCGCCGAGCTCCTCGTACTTGTTCGCGAGGCGCCAGATGTCGTCCGCGGGCCACTCGATCGGCGGCGGCATGTCGGCCGGATTGCCGAGCGGCGCGCCGGCGTCGACCCAACGCACGACCGCGTCGATCTCGCCGTCGCTCAGCGAGATGTCGTTGGCGAAGTCGCGGATGCCGACCGTCTTGTCGATGTGCCACGGCGGCATGCTGCGTTCGGAGACCTTCTCGCGGATCGCGCGGGCCCACGGCCGCACTTCCTGGTAGGTCACCAGCGACATCGGCGCCATGCTGCCGCTGCGATGGCACGCCTGGCAGCTCCGCTGGAGGATGGGTGCGATGTCGCGGGCGAACGTCACGCCGTCCGTGTCCGTCGTCTGCGCCGCCGCCGGCAGGGCGGCGCCGGCCAGAATCAAGGCAACTGCCGCGAGCACGAGCCTGTGGGTCTTCATGACTGTCTCTCCGCTTGTCACGCGTCGCTGCAGCCGCGTCTGCGGCCGGTCGTGGCCGCCCGCGCGGCCGGAATCGCTCACTCTACACGAACGTCGACGTACGCGTTGGTCCAGCAGCACTGGAAGCCGCCGGCCATGATCGCTCCCGGTCCGCCCGAGTCGTCCCAGGCCAGCGCGCGCAGGACGTAGAAGCCCGGCTCGCTGAAGGTGACGCTGGTCGTGGCCAGCCCGTTCTCCGGGATGGCGGGGGTCGAATCCGCGATCTCGACCGCTCCCGGACCGCGGTACTTGCTCCAGACGAGGCCCATGCGGGTGGGGCGTCCCTGCAGGCTCTGCTTCTGGACCCGGTCGTCCCGCACCCGGATCGTGAGCGTCATCGGCGCACCGGCCGTCGCGGTCAGCGACTGCCGCACGCCGCCGGGACCCTGGCCGATGCGCGGCTCGCCTCCCTGCACGTCGAACGACAGCTCCGGGGGGCGGTTGCCGCTGGTGACTTCCTCCAGCGCGTCGATCCGCCACTCCGCGCGCAGGTGCCCGGGCACGGCGAACGTCTCGCCGCCGGCGGTCAACGACCAGGTCAGCGTCCGGTCGCCGAAGTCGGCGGGGACGACCACCGTGAACACGCCGGTCTGCCGCCGCGGCAGCAGGTGCGCCGGCTGCCCCCGGTCCTCGGGTCCTGGCGTGAAGTGGTTGTCCGGGCCGATGGGTATGTCGAGCGTCTGCTCGTAGTTGCGGTTGAAGTAGCCGAACGACAGCGAGAACGTGCCGTCCTCGTTGGGATACCAGCCCTCGAACGACGGACTGGCGCTCTGGCCGACGTCGTGCGGGATCGGGGCGTCGCGCGACTGCGCGTCGGCGACGAACGGCGTCGCGATCAGGACGGCCAGCATGCCGACAACCACCGTGAACGGGCGCATTTCAGCAGGATTATAGTCCGCCGCCGTCCGGCCGCTCAACCACGAGACGATACGGAGCGCCCGCTCTAGACAACGGAGAAGGGCGAGCACTCCCCCGTGGCTGCGACCCTTGCGTGAGCCGGCCCCGGACGGTCGGCGGGGATTGTGCTCCGCGGGGCGGCGGTTCCTGTTAGGCTGTTCTCTGGAGCGGCGGATCGGGGCGGCGAAAGGGGAGATCCAGATGAAGTTGCGTCTTGCCGTTGTGGTGCGGTTTTTCCTCGTCGTGATCGCGTCGGGGTCGCTGGCGCCGGCGTCCGTCGCCGCGCAGCCGGCATCGTCCGCCGAGGCGTCCGTGCCGCGCACGCCGGACGGTCGGCCCGACCTGCAGGGCGTGTGGGACTTCAGCTCCCTGACGCCGCTTCAACGACCCGCCGATCTGGCCGGCAGGGAGTTCCTGACCGACGAGGACGTGTCGGCGCTCGAGGCACGGGCCGCCGCGCGGGTGGACACGGCGCCGCGCCCGGGCGACCCCGGCAGCTACAACCGGTTCTGGTTCGCGGACGGCAACACGGTCGTCGGGACCCGCCGCACGTCGCTCATCGTCGACCCGCCGGACGGGCGCCTGCCTTCCTACCTGCCCGAGGGCCGGGCGCGGATGGCCGCCCGCGAGGAGGCGCGCGGCAGGAACGCCGGTCCGGAGGACCGCGACGTGGACGAGCGGTGCATCCTCGGCTTCAATTCCGGGCCCCCGATGCTGCCCGGCGCGTACAACAACTTCGTGCAGTTGTTCCAGACGCCGGAACAGGTCGCGATTCTCAACGAAATGGTGAACGACGTGCGGCTCGTCCCGCTGGGCGGGCAGCCGCGCCTGCCCAGCGAGGTACGCCAGTGGAGGGGCGACTCGCGAGGCCGCTGGGAAGGCGACACGCTCGTCGTCGAGACCGCGAACTTCAGGGATCTCGGCACCGCACACCCTGCGCCCAACATGGAGCTCCTCGAGGCCCTGGGATCGGATCTCCATCTGTTCGAACGTTTCAGCCTGCTCGACGCCGACACGCTGCTCTATCGCTTCACGGTCGACGATCGGACCGCGTTCACCAGTACCTGGACCGTCGAGATGACGATGACGAGGTCCGACGGCCGGCTGTACGAGTATGCGTGCCACGAGGGCAACTACGGCCTGTACAACATCCTCGCCGGTGCTCAGGCCGAGGCCGCGGCCCGCCCGTGAAAGTCCGAGGTCGCGAGGCCTCGTTGCGGGCCTGGCAGTGACCGGGTCGTCCGCGGGGAGGCGTGTGGCCACGACCGTGACGGGCCGCCGGGCCGGCGCGAATCCTTGACACCCCCGGCCGCCGATTCGGATAATGCTCCGATAGCGTAGAGTTGATCTCGCCGCCATCCCGAGAGTGAGGCGTCCAGTGTTCGCGATATTCCGACGTTCGTCCGTATCGGCGGCGGTCATCGCGCTGGCCGTCCTGTTCGTCGCACCGGCCGCGGCCCACGCCGCCGGCCAGGAGCCCGCGGCCCACGCCGAAGCGTCCACGGCGGCTACCTCCGAGAGCGCCGAGTACCGGGCCGTTCTGGACCGCTACTGCACCACCTGCCACAACGATCGCCTGCAGACGGCCGGGCTGACCCTCGAGTCGCTCGACATGGTGCACGTGGGCGCAGGCGCGGAGACCTGGGAGAAGGTCATCCGCAAGCTTCGCGCGCGCGAGATGCCGCCGCCGCGCCGTCCGCGCCCGGACGACGCGACGTACGGGGCGCTCGTCGACTGGATCGAGACCGGGCTCGACCGCGCCGCCGTCGCCGAAGTCAACCCGGGCACGGAGACGGTGCACCGGCTCAACCGGACCGAGTACACGAACGCGATCCGGGACCTGCTGGCCCTGGAGATCGACGGCCGCGAGCTGCTGCCGGCCGACGACCTGAGCTACGGTTTCGACAACATCGCCGACGTCCTGTCGCTGTCGCCTGCGCTGCTCGAACGCTACATGCTGGCGGCGGGCAAGATTGCCGAGATGGCGGTCGGCGATCCGTCGATCCGGCCCACCACGGAGGTGTACACGACATCGCCCGTGCTGATGCAGCACGCGCGGATGAGCGAGCTGCACCCGTTCGGCAGCCGCGGCGGGTTCGCGACCCGGCACTACTTTCCGGTCGACGGGGAGTACGAGTTCAAGGTCACCCTGGAGCGGACGCACGGCGACGCCATCAAGGGGTTGCAGCGCCGCAACACGCTGGAGGTGCGGCTCGACCGCGCCCGCGTCGCCCGCTTCGAGATCGGCGCCGACGGGCAGCGCGAGGCCTGGAACGCGGTCTTCAACCTGACTCCCTACGAGCGCAACGCCGATTCCGATCTGCGCTTCCGCATGCCGGTGCAGGCGGGGATGCGCGAGGTCGCGTTGTCGTTCCTGCGCCGGAGCGCGTTGCCCGAAGGCGTGCTCGAGCCGATCAGTGCGGCCGAGACCTACCACTACGCGGGCGATCGGGACGCGCCGATGGCGGTCTGGATCGTCGAGATCGAGGGGCCGTTCAACGGCGCCACGGCGACAGCGGACGCCGCCACACCAAGCCGCGAGCGGATCTTTACCTGTCTTCCGGACGGCCCGGCGGCCGAGCCGGCCTGCGCGGAGGAGATACTGGGCACGCTCGCCCGGCGCGCGTTCCGGCGCCCGGTCACCGACGACGACGTGGCCGCCCTGATGGCGTTTTACGACGTAGGGCACGCGAAGGGCGGCTTCGAGTCGGGCGTCGAGTTCGCGTTGCGCGCCATCCTGGTCGATCCGGAGTTCCTGTTCCGCATCGAGCAGGATCCGGCCGCTGCCGCGCCGGGTGAGCCGTACCGCATCTCCGATCTGGAGCTGGCGTCGCGCCTGTCGTTCTTCCTCTGGAGCAGCATTCCGGACGACGATCTGCTGGGCGTGGCCGCGAGCGGGTCGTTGCGCGACGAAGGCGTGCTCGGCGCCCAGGTGCGGCGGATGCTGGCCGATCCGAAGGCGGAGGCCCTGGTCGACAACTTCGCCGGCCAGTGGCTCTTCCTGCGCAACATGCGGTCGGTCAAGCCCGACCCGGTCGCGTTCCCGGAGTTCGACGGCAACCTGCGCGAGGCGTTCACGCGCGAGACCGAGCTCTGGTTCGAGAGCCAGATCAAGGAGGACCGCAGCGTCATCGAGGTGCTGACCTCCGACTATACCTACGCCAACGAGCGGCTCGCGAAGCACTACGGCATCTCCGGCGTCGCGGGCAATCACTTCCGGCGCGTGATGCTGCCGGACGAGCGGCGCCGCGGCATCCTGGGCCAGGGGAGCGTGCTGACCGCGACCTCCTATGCCAACCGGACCTCGCCGGTGAAACGGGGCGTCTGGGTGCTGGAGAACCTGCTCGGGGCACCGCCGCCGCCGCCGCCGGCCGACGTGCCGGGACTCGAGGATTCGGATTCGGTGGCCGATCCGTCGAATCCCGAGAGCCGTCCGCGCTCGGTCCGCGAGCGCATGGAAAGGCACCGGACCGACCCGGTCTGCGCGAGCTGCCACGTCCGCATGGACCCGCTCGGCTTCGCGCTCGAGAGCTTCGACGCCATCGGCGGCTACCGGGAGCTGCCGGTGGAGCAGACCTCCGGCACCCTGCCCAGCGGGCGGGAGCTGAATGGACCGGCGAGCGTGCGTGAGATGCTGCTCGCCAACCGCGAGGAGTTCGTCGGCACCGTTACCGAGAAGCTGCTGACCTACGGGCTCGGCCGCGGGGTGGAGTACTACGATCTCCCATGGATCCGGCGCATCGTGCGGCAGGCCGAGGCGGACGACTATCGCTGGTCGTCGCTGATCCTCGGCATCGTCGAAAGCACGCCGTTTCAGATGAGGAAGGCGCGAGAGCAATGATCATCACGAAGACGCACCTGCCACGACGGACGTTCCTCCGCGGTGTCGGCGCGACGCTGGCGCTGCCGTTGCTCGACGGCATGGTCCCGGCGTTCACGCCGCTGCGGCTGTCGGCCGCCGCGCCGGTCAAGCGGCTCGGCGTGGTCTACGTGCCGAATGGCATCGTCATGGAGCAGTGGACGCCCGATGCGACCGGCAAGGGGTTCGAGATCAAGCCGGCGATGCGGTCGCTCGCGCCGTACCGGGATCGCCTGACCGTGCTCAGCGGCCTCGCCAACAAGCACGGCGACGCGCTGCCCGGCGAAGGCGCCGGCGACCACGCCCGCGCGGCCGGCGCGTTCCTGACCGGCGTCCATCCCAAGAAGACCGCGGGGGCCGACATCCGCGCCGGCATCTCGATGGACCAGATCGCCGCGCGCGTGCTCGAGAAGGAGACGCAGCTCGCCTCGCTCGAGCTGTCGCTCGACTCGAAGGAGCCGCTCGGAGCCTGCGACCCCGGCTATAGCTGCGTCTACGCCAACACCCTCAACTGGCTGGGCGAGACGACCCCGCTGCCGATGGAGAACAACCCGCGGGTGGTCTTCGAGCGGCTGTTCGGCGGCAGCGGCACCACGGACGCCGCGGCGCGGCTGGCGCGGATGGAGGAGGACGGCACGATTCTGGACGCCGTCGCCGACAAGCTGGCGCGGCTGCGCAAGTCGCTCGGCGCCCGCGACCGCGGCAAGCTCGACGAGTACACGGAAGCGATCCGCGACGTCGAGCGCCGCATCCGGATGGCCGAGCAGCAGGGGCTGACCGACCTGTCGGTGGCGATGGAGCAGCCGGCCGGGATTCCGGGCGCGTTCAGCGAGCACGCGAAGCTGATGTACGACCTGCAGGTGCTGGCCTACCAGGCCGACCTGACCCGGATAATCACCTTCATGGTGGCCCACGAGACGAGCAACCGGGCCTACCCGGAGATCGACGTCTCGGATGCACACCACCCGCTGTCGCACCACGGCGGCGACCAGGAGAAGGTCGAGAAGCTGATCAGGGTCAACGCCTATCACGTCGAGCAGTTCGCGTACTACCTCGACCGCCTCGACGCGACCGAGGACGGCGACGGCTCGCTGCTCGACCACGCGATGGTCCTGTACGGCGCCGGGATGAGCAACGGCAACGTGCACAACCACCACAAGCTGCCGATTGTCGTCGCGGGCGGCGGCTCGGGGACGCTCAAGGGAGATCGGCACTTCAGCTACGACGACGATCCGCCGGTGACGAACCTGTTCATGAGTCTGCTCGGCAAGCTGGGAGTCCATCCGGAGACGATCGGCGACAGCACCGGGGAGCTGAAGGAGCTGTCCGGCGTTTAATCGTCACGTGTCTCTTGGCGCTGCTCGTGGTGCTGGCCCTCGAAGACATCACGACCGGCGTTGAGCCGAGTTTCGTGCGGGAGTGGCTGATGGTCGCGTTCGCGTCCGTCTGGTTCCTGGTCGTGGGGGCCCGTACGTGGAAACGGAGACAAATCTGATGCGCAGCCACGTCGGGACCGGATTCCTGGCCGTCCTCTTCCTTCTTGCAGTCTTCGGGGTCTCGGCGCCGGCGGCGGGCGCCGACGATGACCTCCGGGTCGTCGAGGCGGCCGAGCGCCAGGACTGGGAGGCGGTGCGCGCGCTGGTCGACGAGAGTGCGGACGTCACGGCGACGCAGCCGGACGGGGCCACGGCGCTGCACTGGGCCGCGCACTGGAACGACGGCGAGACGGCCGGCCGACTGATCTCTGCCGGTGCCGATGTGGACGCCGTCAACGATTTGGGCGTCCCGCCCCTCTGGATCGCGCTCGACAGCGCGAACGTCGACGTCGCGCTGTGGCTGATCGAGGCCGGCGCCGATCCGAACGCGCGGCTGACTACCGGCGAGACGATGCTCATGACCGCGGCGCAGCACGGGCTGGCGACGATCGTCGCCCGGCTGCTGGAGCGTGGCGCCGACGCGCGGCTCGCCGAGCACGAGCGAGGCCAGACCGCGCTGATGTGGGCCGCCGCGGGCGGTCATGCCGACGTGGCGCGCCGGTTGCTGGAATCCGGCGGCGGTGTTCGCGCCCGTACCACCCGCCGGTTCACGGCGCTGATGTTCGCGGCGCGCGCCGGTGACCTCGAGACCGTGCAGCTTCTACTCGAGGCGGGCGCCGATCTCGAAGCGCGGGCCATAGACGGCAGCACGCCGCTGCTCGTCGCCAGCCGCAGCACGGATGCGCTGGCCGGCATCGACTGGCGCATCATCCCCTATGCCAGCGGCCACGAGGAAACGGCGTTCTACCTCATCGAGCGGGGGGCGGATGTGAACGCTGCGGACCGGCTCGGCCGCACAGCGCTGCACGCGGCGGTCGAGACCAATCGGCCGAGTCTGGCGACCGCCGTGATCGAGGCGGGCGCCGGCATCGACGCGCGGTTCTCCAATCCCGTGGCGGCGCTGCGCGGAGACTACATCTCGCGCAGGCCCTACAAGGGAGCCACCCCGTTCTGGCTCGCCGCCCGCGCCGCCAACCTGGAGATGATGCGCCTGCTGCTCGACGCCGGAGCCGATCCGTTTCTCCCGAACGCGTTCGGGACCACACCGCTCATGGTCGCCTCGGGCCTTGGGGAGAACGACGCGCGCCGTCCGGCCGATCACCGGGTCGTCGAGGCCGTGTCGCTGCTGATCGAGCTGGGCGCTGACGTCACGGCCACGACGCCGGCCGGCAGCACCGCCCTGCACGGGGCGGCCGCGATGTGGGAGGACGGGGTCATCCAGGTCCTCGTCGACCACGGCGCAGACGTCAACGCCGAGGACAACCGCGGCCGTACGCCGCTCTACCTGGTGGAGTACGGCAACGCCAACGCGCCCTCCGAGAGCACGGCGGAGCTGCTGCGCGCCCTCGGTGCGCGGGAGCCGGTAGCCGAGCAGTAGCCGGCCATGGCGCCGTTGTCGGCACATCGGGTGCCCGCGTGTCTCAGGCTCACCTAACCGCTGACCGGTCGCAGGGCCGCAAGAGGAGCATCGACGACTTCACGTTCGTCGGGATGGGGGTCGACCCGCACCCGCCAGAGGACGTCCCGGTGTCGGTCGATCACGACAAGTGGCTTGCCGAGGCTATTGCCAGTCGCTGGGATGAGTCTGACGAGGCATGATCTTCATCGATACGTCGGCCGTATTCGCACTGGCCAGCGCCTGAGCGACGAAGCATTCTCGCGTTCGACCGCCACTTCACGTCGGCCGGTTTTGCCTGTACGACGCGTGATGGTCAAACCGGTCAGTCGGCAGGTCCCCACTGCCTGCCTCGCTCGGCCACGCGTTGCGATGCGATGCTTCCGCGTCCTGTCTCCGGGTACGCGGCACCGGAGACTCTGCCCTTCCCCAACGAGATGCCTGACACTTTCGTCTGCTGGTCGACCAGGTAGTCGTGGTTGAACGACAGCACCTCGAGGTGGTCGTCATGGATCACGTGCAGGTGGTTCTCGTAGTGCCGGGAGCGTGGAAAGACTCTCCAGGACACCGGTTCGCCGCCGACGTCGAGAATCGTCTCGTCGCTGCAGATGACGATCAAGCCGGAGTCGAGCTCGACGACGGTGCCGAACAACGCGACTTTCGCGGATACGACTGCTTCGCCCTGACGGGCGAGAGGTAGGACACCGAGTCGCCTGAGGGGACTCTTTTCGTTCCAGGGTTCGTACCTTGCCACTCGTATCGAACCGTTGGCCGCCTGACAGATCTTGTCCTGGGCAGCCCAGGAGTACTCGCCTTCGAGATGTTCGAAGTCCGCAAAGATCTCGCTGTCCGGTATCACGCGATCCAGATCTCTGCGCCACTCCTCACGCCCCGACCATGCGGACGACTCCCGGCGCTTCCGATAGGACGCCAGGACACCTGCTCCCGTAGACGAGGAACCGTAAATGCTGTGGAACGCCCATTGGCATTCGCTGCAATGCTGACCTGCAACGCGCTCGGTCCGAGAACCATCTCGAAAATCGTCGAGGTCGTACTGCCACAAGCCTTCCTCACCCGCGGCCAGAGCCAACGAGCGGTAGGAAGCGCGCACGGCGGATACCGGCATTTCGGAGAGTGGCGCGATGCGGGTGCTGACGGCGTGTTTCGTCGTGCCTCCGCAGTTTGCCGCGAATACCCCCGCTCTCGACGAGACGTACAGTCGGCGACTGTAGATTTCCGAATCCGCGTGGGGAAACGGAAACAGGTTGTCCTGTTGCCCCACCGCCGTCCGGTTCATTTCCTGTCGGCTCAGTTCGAGCGGCGCCTGCGAGAGGTCGTGGAAGCGGCGGCTGATGATCTCCCTGACTTCCGCGTCATGGAAAATTCCCGTTGCCGCCACGCCATAGAGAAAGTCACTGCGTTGGAAGGCGCTCCGTACCGCGATCCGCAGTTCATCGCGAACCTGCAGATTCTCGATCAACCTGTCCCAGTCCAGTGTCAGAATGTCGCCGTCCATCCCGAACAGGTGGAGTCTGCCCCGGTAGATCTGCGAGTCCCAGTACCGGCCTGGAATGATCAGTTTCAGAGGCGGCACGGCTGTCCTCGGCCAATCTTCCGGATCTTCGCGGGTTTCAGCAGGCCTTCGCGCATCCAGCCAGCGAGCACATCGTCGACGGGAATGTCGCGGTGATTTCGACGGTGGTCGGCGGGATACCCGTGCCACACGTCCTGATCCTCCGTGAATTTCGCCACGAATACCTTGGTTTCGTGATCGCGTGCCACTCCGAGGTAGTCGGGTTTGCCGGCGGGCAGATGAAGCCCCCAGCCGACTCTCTCGACCTCGACGAGCCAGCGATTGGCACGCGCGCGGTCGAAGCAGCCCGTCTCGTCGTCACGGGATATTCGCCACTGGGATTTCCCTCGTGCTCCGTCCCTGTGCACAGGGTTGACCCTATAGATCACGGCCGGTTGTCGCGAGTGGAGGCGGACGAAACCGCGCTCGAGTTCATGAACCGTTGCTCCCAACTACGGCAACGCCAGCGCGACCCACTCGCCCGGGTGCCGCAGCGACCCGATCGGCATCACGATGTACTGCTTGCCCTCGTGCATGTACGTGATGGGCGAGCCGTTGGTGCCGGCCGGGAACTCGGTCTCCCAGACCACCTCGCCCGACTCCTTGTCGAACGCCCGGAGCTTGCGCCCGGCGTCGGGTCCGGCGCCCGGCGGGGTGCGGACCATGATCGGGTCGCCCTCGCTGACGAAGAGCAGGGTCGTGGTCAGCAGGGTCATCGAGCGGCCCGGCTGGCCGAGCGGCGGCAGATCGAGGTGCGCGATGGCCGGGTGGTTCCGCGGCCCGTCTCCGTTGGGGACCATCCAGACGTGCTCGCCGGTGTTCATGTCGATGGCGGTGATCCGGCCGTAGGGAGGCCTGGTGAGCGGCAGCCCCTGCGGCCCGTTGGGGAAGGCGCGGGTGCCGCGCGTGTAACGCACGTTCATGCGGTCGGGGTTGCCGGGCGTCAGGTCGGCCGCGAACGCGCCGGTCACCGACGGCACGTAGAGCATGCCGGTCTCGGGGTCGAAGCCGGCCCCGCCCCACTCGGCCCCGCCGACCGAGCCGGGTAGCTGCAGCGTCCCCTTCGTGTCGGTCGCATCGTCGCCGCGGATCGACGGCGGCGTGAAGATCTCGCCCAGGATGTACGGCTCGACGATCGCGACGGCCTCGGCGCGCAGCTCCGGCGTGAAGTCGATCAGGTCGTCGATGCCGATGCCGTGGCGGTCGAACGGCAGCGGCTTCGTCGGGAACGGCTGCGTCGGCGAGATCCACTCGCCCGGGGTGTTCGAGCCGGGCACCTCGCGCTCGACGATCGGCCAGACCGGCTCGCCGGTGACCCGATCGAAGGTGTAGGCCATGGCCTGCTTGGTGAGCTGGACCACCGCCTTGATCTCGCGGCCGTCGACGGTGATGTCCATCAGGATCGGCGCGACGTTGTTGTCGTAGTCCCACAGGTCGTGGTGCACCATCTGGAAGTGCCAGACCCGCTCGCCGGTCTCGGCGTCGACGCAGACCAGGCTGTTCGCGTAGAGGTTGTTGCCGGGCCGATGCCCGCCGTACATGTCGTTGGTGGGGGCGCCGGTCGGCAGATACACGTAGCCGAGATCGAGGTCGGCGCTGAACATCGTCCAGACGTTCGACATCCCGGAGTATTCCCAGGAATCGTCGAGCCACGTCTCGACCCCCGGCTCCCCGGCCCGCGGGATGGGGCTCCACGTCCAGCGCAGCGCGCCGGTGCGCACGTCGTAGGCGCGGACGTCGCCCGGGTGCTGCTCCATCGTGAACGGATGGTCCGCCATCGCGCTGCCGAGGATCACGACGTCCTTGACCACCATCGGCGGCGAGGTGCCCGAGTAGCCCGTCTCGGCGTCGTAGCTCAGGTCGACCAGGCCCGCGTCGCCGAAGGAGTCGATGAGCCGGCCCGTCCCGGCGTCGACCGCCATCAGGTAGGGCGGGCGAATCGCGAGGATCCGTCGTTCGTCTTCCGACTCCCACCAGGCGACGCCCCGGTTGGGCGCGCCGCGCGGCGTCTCGTCGCCCAGGAAGGCCGCGTCCTGCACCCAGAGCGTTTCGCCCGTGCCCGGGTCGAAGGCCTCCACCAGGCCAATGCCGTTCGAGGCATAGAGCACGCCGTCGACCATGATCGGCGTCGAGCGGAGCTGGTTCGAGTAGCGCAGCTCGGGCCAGCGCTCGCGGAGCGACGCATCGACCGCTTCGCGCCGCCACACGATCTGCAGGTCGCCCACCGTCTCCGCGTCGATCTGATCCAGCGCCGCGTAGCGCGTGTAGCCGGCGTCGCCGCCGTGGACGCGCCACTCGCCGCTCACGCCCTGCTGGGCCGCCGCCGTGCCGAAACTGGCCAGCACCGTGACGAGAACGAGAGCGCCGAGGTGCCGCCAGCGGGAAATGGGTGCCATTCTGCTGTCTGCCATTCCTTCGTCTCCGAGTGCATGGGCCCGTTCAGGCCGGCGTTCTGTCGATGGGATTCGTCACGCTCCACAGCACGACGGCGGCGGCGGCCACGTGCTGCGCCATCAGGGTCACTACGGCGGGGCCGGTGGCGCCAGGAAACGCTGCGCTGCCGCCCTCGGTGAGCATCCAGAGATCCGGGACGAGCGAGAGCAGCAGGGCGACGAGAACGATCCGCTGGAACAGGGGGACCGGACTCTCGGACCGCTTGTCGACGGCAAACGCGACTCCCAGCCCGGCGCCGACGCCCACCACCGTCAGAAATACCGTCGGCCCGGCGGTCGCCAGCGGCTCGAACTCGGGCGGAATATCGAAGACGACAAGCGCCGCCGCGCGCAGGACGAGGTTGGCCGCCACCGCTCCGAGGATCGTCCGGAGCCACACCCTCCAGGCCTGCGGTCCGTCACCGCCAGTCGCTCCGCGCCCATGAGCCACCTCCACCCGGCGCGCGGGCATGCCGCACCGGGTTGGTGCAGCGAGCCGCCCCACAACGGGCTTCACATTATAGGCGCGGCTCTGTTCGCGAGCGCCGTCCGGGGCTTGCCGTCCCGCACCGTCAGCGAGTAGGATAGTCATCAGATGTCGTCATCATGCCGATGCGGACCATCATAGAGCTTCCCGAAGAGCAAGTGCGCCAACTGGCTGACGTCTGTCGGCGCGAGAACGTGTCGCGCGCCGAGGTCATCCGGCGCGCAATCGCGAGCTACCTGGATGCGCGGCATGCGGGCGATCGTGAAGACGCGTTCGGGATCTGGCGCGACCGCAGCATGGACGGCCTGCGGTACGAGCGCCGCCTCCGGGACGAGTGGTCGTGAGGAATGCGCGCCCTCCTCGACACGAACATCCTGATCGACTATCTCGGCGGCATCGATGCGGCTCGTGACGAGCTCTCGCGGCACGACGACGCGGCGATAAGTGCGATCACATGGATGGAGGTAATGGTCGGTGCCGCGGATGACCGGGAGGCGACACACCTGAGGTGGTTCCTCGCCGGCTTCACGCGCGTCCCTATCGACGACGAGGTGAGCGAACTGGCCGTTGCAATCCGGCGTGAGCACCGGATCCGGCTGCCCGATGCCATCATCTGGGCCAGCGCCCGCCGCATCGGCGGGGTTCTGGTCACCCGCAACACGAAGGACTTTCCGGCCGACGACCCCGGTGTTCGCGTGCCGTATTCGATTGCCGGCCGACGGAATCTCGACTAGCTGCGCCGCCCGAGTAGAAAGACCCCACGGTGAATTCCGGCGGCTGCGTCGAGAACGCGCCGACGGACCGGTGAACGCGCCGCGCGTTTCCTCATGTGTCCCGCGTCGGTTCCAGTGCCGCCAGGGCGTCCGCCATGGCCGTGAGGCCGATCGCCTCGATTCCGCCGCTCAGCGGGTAGCGCTCGGCGCCGGGATAGACGAGGAACGTCCTGTCCGGCTGGAGGTCATCCATGGCGATTCGCAGTCCCTTCGCGACCCTGGGGGCGGACCTCCTCTTGATCTCGATCGCCCAGAGCCGGTTGTCCGGCAGCTCGAGCAGCAGATCGATCTCGACGCCCGTCACCGTGAGATAGAAGCTGGCCCGCGCCCGATCGGGGGCCGCCCGGATGAGCGTCTCCAGCACGAAACCCTCCCAGCTCGCGCCGGCGACCGGATGACCGAGCACGCTGTCCTCGTCGTCGAGCCGCAGCAGCGCATGCACGAGCCCGCTGTCGCGCACGTAGACCTTCGGCGACTTGACGAGCCGCTTGCGCACGTTGGCGTGGAAGGGCGTCAGCCGGCGCACCAGGAACAGGTCGGCCAGCAGGTCGACGTATCGCGCCACGGTCTTGCCGTCGATGGCCAGCGAGCGCGCCAGCGTGGCCATGTTCAGCAGGCTGCCCTGGCCGTGCGCGAGCATGGTCCAGAGCCGCCGTAACGTCTCGGCCGGCACGCGCGGGCCCAACTGCGGCACGTCCCGCTCCAGGTAGGTTCGAATGAACTGCTCCCGCCACTCGGCACTCTGCCAGTCGCTCTCCGCCAGAAAGCTCGGCGGAAATCCGCCGCGGACCCACAACCGCGAAACGTGGTCGCCGCCGGTTTCGCGGACGTCCAGCGGCGAGAGTTCGAGATATGCGACACGTCCCGCCAGGCTTTCGCCGGACTGCCGCAGCAGATCGGGAGCGGCCGGTCCGAGCAGCAGGAACTGTCCGGCCGATTCACAGGCTCGGATCCGTTCGTCGACGAGCACACGCAGCAGTTGGAACAGTCCGGGTGCGCGCTGCACCTCATCGATCACGACGAGCCGGCGGCGGAAGGTGCGCAGATAGCCGGCCGCGTCGTCCAGCTTCGACAGATCGGAGGGATCCTCGAGATCGAGATACACGCTGTCGCCGACGCCGGCCAGCCCCCGCGCCAAGGTCGTCTTGCCGACCTGCCGCGGCCCGATCAGGGCGACGGCGGGAAACTGCCGGAGGCGAGCGGTGACGATCTCTCCGAGGGATCTGGCAATCACCTTGCAATTCCGGATCGAATGTCCATAATTGCAAGGTTACCATGCGGCACCGTCACCTGCTCGGCACCGTCCGCGCCGGGCGGTTCCTGCGGGGTAGACTCTCTGGTCCAGCGTCGTCCGCGGAAGCTCTCCGCGGCGCAGACTCCCAGTCCAGCGTCGTCTGGGCCTGGGCTGTTGCCGCAGCGCAGACTCCCATGACGTAGCGGGTCTGCTGGGCGGCCGGTCCGGCTACTTCAGCGCGGAGTACGACGTCGGCTCCAGGATCCGCGCGTCGATGCTGTCGACTAGCGCGCGGCTCTCGTCCCGCTCCGCCGAGATGATGATCTCCTGGAAGTCCTCGTAGGTGCCGAGCTCCTGCCACATCTCGTCGCGCGCCTCGCGCGACGGATACGCGAGCATGTAGATGAACGTGTCCTCGACGTCGCCGCCGGTCACCGCGTTCCAGTAGCCGACGTTCGTCATGCCCGCCCGCTCGAACATCGCCGCCGTGTGGTCGCGGAAGCGGTTCGCCAGCGCCTCCCGGTTGCCCGGCGTCGTCTTGTAGACGCGCAGCTCGTAGACCTGGGAGGCCGCGCGCTGCTGCTCGGCGATCGCCCAGCCGCTGCCGACGATCCCGAACGTGAACCCGACGATCGCGAGAATGCGCCACTTCAGCATCGTTGCCTCCGGTTGAACCGTGTTCGGTGTGTCCGTTGCGATGGGGGAATGACGATTATAGGCCGGCCGGCGTCGGCGGCGGGCGCGCCCGGACAGCCGTCGCCGCGAGGGTGTCGGAAGAGCCGTGCCTGCCGTGGGAACAACGGCGGCCGAGTCAGCCTCTGCCCGGCGGGCGTGTCGGCTGTGCCGGCCGTGCTCGATCTGACATGCCCGCGGGTGGGTTAGTCTCTGGCCGATGACGGCGTCGATGGTCCACACCCCGTTCCCGGTGTCGGGTGCAGGTCCCCATGCTGGCTGATCTCCGCTACGGCTGCCGGTCGTTGCTGCGGAGCCCCGGGTTCACCGCGGCGAACGTGCTCACGCTCGGCCTGGGCGCCGGGGCGACCATAGCGGTCCTGGCCCTGCTGGACGCCGTGCTGCTGCGGCCGTTGCCGCTGAGCGATCCGGATCGGACCGTCACGCTGCACAGACGTGTCGAAGGCGAATTGTCCCGCGGATTCGTGTTTCCGGAGTTCGAGCGAATTCGCGGAGCGTCGGGGGAGCTGTTCGAGGTCGTGGCCGGGAGCGGCAGCAGCGGTATGCGCGTGACGACGCCCGCCGGCGCCCGGACCGTCTTCGTCACTTTTGTGACGGAACGGTACTTCGACGTGGTGGGCGTCCGGCCGGCGCTGGGCCGCGTTCTTACGACGCCTGAACACCGAGCCGGCGCGGATCCCGTCGCCATTCTGACCGATGCGTTCTGGCGTTCGCAACTCGGCGCCGACCTGGGCGTGCTCGGTATCCGCCTGCGAACCGGTGACCGCGACGTGACCGTGGCCGGCGTCCTGCCGCGTGGCTTTCGCGGCCTGTACCTGAATCGTCCGACCGACCTCTTCATGCCCCTTCGCGCGGCGCCTCTGGTCCTGCCGCCGAACAACTACCTTGCCGATACCGTCGTCACGATCGACGGGTTGGGGTTCTCGCCGCAGAACTGGATTTCCATCACCGGGAAGCTGAGACCGGAGGTGAGTCCCACCCGCGCTGAGACCGCGCTTGCCACGATGACCGGCGCGCGCCCGGTCGTCGCGGCGCCGGAACCCGTGACCCTCGTGCCAACTGCCTCGGCGGCCCTGCCGTTTTGGACCCGGACGGAGACGGAACGCTTCGTCGGCCTGCTCGTCGTCGTCGTCGGCCTGATCCTCCTGGTGGGGTGCGCGAATCTCGCGGGCCTGATGCTGGCGCGGAACGAGGAGCGGCGCGGGGAAGCGGCGCTGCGGGTGGCCCTCGGCGTGAGCCGGCTGCGCCTGCTGCGGCTCTTTCTCACCGAGACCCTCCTGCTGGCGGGCGGCGGTGCACTCGCCGGGCTGCTGGTCTCGCTCTGGATGCTGAAGGCTCTGAGCCGCTTCGTGCTTCCCGGCGGCGTCGCGATTGGCGCGCTGGACTTCGGGTGGACCGGGTCCCTGGCGGCATTCGGTCTGGTCGCGGCCTGCGTGACGGTGCTCCTGTGCGGGGTCATGCCGGCGCTGCAGGTCCTGAGCATGGAGGCGCTGCCGGTGTTGCAGGGACATCGGACCGGCGGTCGCGGCGGTGCGTGGCGGACGCGCGGCGCGCTCCTGGCGGGACAGGTCGCGATGACCGTCCTGCTGGTGATCGGGGCGGCGCTGTTCCTCCGCAGCCTGCGCGCCGCGGTCACGACGGACGTCGGCGCCGACGCCGACCGCATCTTCTACGCGTCCGTCTGGTTCCCCTTCGCGAGCTACGACGAGGTACGCGTCGCCGACTTCTACGACCGCGTCGGCGCCCGGTTGCGCGGTATGCCGGGCGTCGAGCGGGTCACCTTCGGTCACCTTCCCCTGGTCAACTTCGTCGCCGGTGTGCCGGAGGTCACGCTGAACGGTCGCACGCGGCGACTCCCGCAACTGGCGTGGATCTTCATGGGCGGCCCGGGGTACGCGAGAACCGTCGGGCTGGCGCTGCAGTCGGGGCGGGACATCGGTCCGCGGGACATGGAGGGATCGGAGGCGGTGGCGCTGGTCAACGAGTCGCTGGCCCGGCATCTCTGGCCGGGTCGCAGCGCCCTCGGCCAGCGCTTTACGTTCAACCCGTTGACGGCGGAGGTGCAGGTGGTCGGGATCGTGCGCGACGGAAAGTACCGCGGGCTTCGCGACGCCGGGGAGTTCGCCGTCTACCTGCCCCTGGCGCAGCATCGCGGGCTCGCCGACTCGAGCGGCGCCATCATCGGCCGTGCGGCCCGCGACGCCGGCCCTCTCGTCCCGCTGCTCGAACAGCAGGTGCGTGGGTTCGATGCCGACCTGCCGATCTCCGAGGCGTCCACGCTCGAGGACCGCATCGCGGGACTGGCGATGCCGCAGCGGATGGGCGCGTTGCTGCTGGGCGGCCTGAGCGGGCTGGCGCTGGTGTTGGCCATCCTCGGTGTCTACGGTTCGGTCGCCTACGGCGTGGCCAGGCGCACGCGGGAGATCGGCGTCAGAATCGCTCTCGGGGCGGGCGTCCCGGCGATCGTCGGAACGGTGTTGTCGAGAACGCTGCTCTACGCGAGTGTCGGAATCGCGGCCGGCCTCGTCGCCGCCCTTGCGTTCACCGGCCTCGTCGAGCAGTTCCTGTTCGGTGTGGCGCCGCGCGATCCGCTGACGTTCGTGGCGGTGACGGCGGCCATCGTGCTGGCCACCATCCTCGCCGGCCTGCTGCCCGCGTTGCGCGCCGCCCGTATCGCGCCGGCCGTCGCCCTGGCCGAGGAGTAGCTCGAGTCCTCAAGTGCCGGAGTCCTCCGCTGCGCGTCGCTCGGCGTTGGTGAGATCGGACAGCGCGACGCTACGCCTTTCACGCCTGGCGTGCAGCCAACGCTTGAGGGACCGTTGGCTTTCGCCTGACGGACGGCCCGCAATCAGGCCCTCGACACTCAGGTCTTCGTCCAGAGCCGCCCAGCGAATTCCCTGCCCCTCGTCGATCAATTCCCAAGCATCCCGCTCATCCTGGGCAGCGTCGACGAGCCGGGGATACCATGGATACCATGCCAGTGGGACGGAGACGGTGCGTCCGTCCGAGAGCTTGACCCTCAGCGTGCCCTCGGTAACCGTCACGCCTTTGGCTTCAGTCTGGTACGGGCGAACCACCACTTGCACGACATCAACCCTTCAGGCGGCTGTGAACAGTCGTGGCTTCAGAGGTTCGAGCGTGTCGAGCGACGCAATCGTCGAGCCTTCGCCGAGCTCGTACTTGAGTTCCAGCACGCCGCCGCTCTGCGACTCGGAAGTGGCCAGCCGTCTTGCGAGAAGGTCGGCCAGGGATCGATCCTCGACCGCGCACAGAATCTGTCGGCCGCTTCTTCTGATCGAACCGAGCACCTCCGCAAGGTGAAGCGCCCGGTAGTCATCGACGTGTTGCATCGGATCGTCCAGAATGAGCGTGTTCCAGCGGCTCCACGTCGTAGACAGGTGCACTGAAAGAAGGAACGCAAGACCGAGCGCTCTTCGCTGGCCGCTGCTGAACATGAACCGCGGGTTGAGTTCGCTTTCGCCGACCGTGAGGCGCATGAACCGCCTGACGTCGCCGCGGACTCTGTAGCCGACGGTCGACCATTGGACGTGGGGTCGAAGGCGTTCGTACAGCTCGACCAGCAGAGGTTCCAGTTGCGCCAGTCGCTCGTCCACAAGCTCTCCGGCCACCCTTCTCACCGCCCGACTGGCTTCGGCTTGATGTGAACTGGCGCGCTGCGCCGCCTCCAGCGAGTTCTCTACGGAAACAAGCCGTTCACGTTCCTGTGCAAGGGCTCTCTCCTGCTCGATCAGGCGTGCGTATACGGCGGATGACTCCAATGCCGCCAGCGCTGATTCGATCGGTTCGAGAGATAGTCTGACGGTACTGAGAGCGGCTTCAAGAGCCGTTGCGGTCACTGTCGCCGGCGGCTCGAATCCCTCCATCTTGCCAATCTCGCGAATGATCTCGTCGAACTTCACGCGCAGATCGTCTCCTGCTCGCCTGTGTGCTCGAAAAGCAGCCTCCGCCTGTCGTTTCCTCGACTCGGCTTCGGTCTCGGCGCCCAGTGCTTCTTCTCTTCGAGCCAGCGCTTCTGCCAGCCCTCCGGATTCGTGCTCGACTCTCCCCGCTGTCTCGTGCAGATGGGACGCGAATGCCGCCTCGGTTACCTCTGATCCGCAAAGTGGGCACCGGCCATCTTCCAGTCCGACTCGCTTTCCGTGCTCTACCAACTCTCCGAGGGATCGGACATGCGGCCGGCGTTCCTCGAGCAGGCTGGTCGCCGTCTCGGCCGAGTGTCGAGCGCGCTGTGCACCACTCAAGGCATCGGTAGCTCGTTCGAGAACCTCGTTGAGTTCGCGGTTTGTGGACTCGTATGCTTCGGTCTCGATCATGGCGCGTTGCCGCTCTATCTCCCACAAGCGCGGAATACACCGCAACAACGTCGAAACGTGGCTGCGTAGACTTGCGATCCGGCTGCGGGCCTGACGCATCAGGGAATCGGTATCCTTGTCCTTGACGATCCCGAGCGAGGTCGCTAAATCTCTTCGCGCGGCTTCCGAATCCGGTTCCGCTTTGAATTCGGAACGGGACTCGCTGATCTGCGCAACCAGTCGATTCACATCGGCGCGCGCCGCCTCGTACGCGTTCTGCAGCCGTCTGACGCGATGGTCGATCACATGTTTCGTGTTGTCGAGACGCTTTTCGATATCCGGAAGCTGTGTGGATCCCAGAGTGTCGAGAACGAGCGAAAAACGTGACCGTTCGTCCGCGTCGACGCTGAGTTCGGTAATCTGCTCATCTCGAACAATCGTCGAGCCGCAAAGTCTGGCAAGCAACCGACTCTTCGGAGCCAACTCGCTCGCGAAACAGGCATGCAACTCGGATTCATCCAGACTGCGCGCGTCGCCTGCTCGATCGCGCACGTGAAAGTCCACTCCTTCAGGACGCCGATCCACCTCCAGACTGCTTCCGTCCTCCAGATCGAATACGAGCCGCACGAACCGCTCAGACGGCTCACCGGTCCCCCGCCACCAGGTATAGTTGCCGAGATCTTCTCGATTCTCGGAAGTCAGAGCCGGTCTCGAAATTTGCCCGGTCAGGCCGAATTCGATGGCGTCAAGTAGCGTGCTCTTGCCGCTTCCGTTCCGCCCTGTAACGATCAGAAAGCCGTTGGGAACGGATATCGGCAACGTCGATCGAATGCCGCGGAAACCTGCAGCCCGCACTTGGCTGAGTTTCACTCTGTTTCCTCCTCACGGACCAACGCGTCCGCAATGTCCTCCCCGTTCCCACCGAGGAGCATGGAGTGAACGGCGGCCGGTGGCAGAGCGGAGAGCCGATTGCGCAGGAGGTCCAGAGCATTTTCGCTGCTCAGGCTCACACGATGTCGAATTGGCAGCAGAACACCAAGGGCGTTGTCGATGTCCCGCTCGATGGTGACGCCGTCGCGGGCGATCTTTCTGGTCGCCCGGAAGTTCTCTTCGACGGCAATCAAGCGCTTGGTCTGTTCGGCGGAGGCTCGTTCATGCGTCAGGAGAATCGAATAGACATTCCATGCCTTTCGTCGGTCTCGACGAAGCTCGGCGGCATGTTCACGCAGGAAGTTCTCCTCGGCATGCTTCCAGTCGTCGAGCAACGCAGCTACGGACACGAACTCGGCGACAAATCCCAGTACGCTCGCGTCCTCGAAGCGAACGTGACTGCTGGTCAACGTGACGTCATACCCGGCGAGCGATAGACGCCTGTCGACCATGTCGAGGATAGTCATAGGCCCAGCCGCTCCCTCGCCGATTCGTCAGTCATCCACTCTCCATCCCAGGCCTGCCGCACAATGGTCCGCCGCGCGTCAGCGCGGACCAAGTCTGCTGGAGCGGCGTCGTCAGTCGCGCCGACGCATATTACCGCGTCGCAATCGCGCGATACTCGGAGGTCATCGTGGAAGTCCGTCTTGACCTGTGAAAGAAGTTGATTCGGGCAGTTGATTACGCGGATGCCTCGGTCCTGCAGGCGCAGTTGTGTGCCATCGAGGGAGCCGCCGGCGGCGATGATGGCAAGAAAGAACGCGCCAACCATGGACATCGTATCATCCGGTTCTCTGTGCCTCGATGGACGCTTGCTGGAAGATCCGGAGAAGTCCTTGCGCAACAGGTACAGCTCGTCGCTGTTCAGGGGGTCTACGAAGTCCGTGCCGCCAGCCTGTCGTTGCGGGAAGAGCGCGCCGAAATGGGGAATGCCGCGCTCGATGGCGCGCTTGACGAAACCACGAGAAAACACGAGTCGCAGTTCGTCGAGAAAGGCGTCTCCCGGTTCGGGGACATGGTAGAAACTCTGTCGGTTCGCCCAAGCCCACAACTCAGGTGCCTTCTGCTGCAAGATTTGGCGCGTTGCGGGATTTACGACCACGACCGTCCGCGGTGTCGAGCCGTGTAGTGCGCGTGCAAGCACGTTGTTGAGGTAGTCCCAATCTGTCCAGAAGCCGACTATCACCAGATCCCTGCCAAGCAGCTGCCCAGTCAGCCACATTGCACTGCTGTCGAGTCGTGTCGGAATCTGGCCGTCCCGGTCGATCTGCGAGTGCGCCCAGAGCGTGTTGGACGGATCCCGCCTGTGGCATCCGTGCAGCTTGAGAAGCGGACGGTGCGTGTCGGGCAATTGCGCCGCTTGGGCGCCGTCTAGCGCTGACTGGAAACTACTTTCGCCGAGTTCGAACGCGGCGTCCTCGATATGAGTGTCGAAGTTCGTGGTTGCCGCAAAGTTCAATGCACCACAGCACAGGAAATCAGCGATCGTCGAGTGCCCGCGATTGGGACTATGGGAGAAGGTCTCCCATGGAACGAAGTCAAGGAACTCGCTGAATCGGTCCAAAACCAGAAAATAGTCCACCACGCGCTCGAGGTCGCCTCGGACGTCATCGGGAAGCTGGTTTTGCGTGATCGTCCTGTAGCGGTCATCGCATGTGCGCGCGAGGTCTGCGGCGGAAGGAACGCAGGTTGGGGGAGACATGGACAAGCCCGCCCCGCATATCAGCGCGAAGCGGCCACCCTGGATGGAAAGCAAGAGGCTGTCGCGAAGTTGAGTATCCAATGCTCGGCGCCCTGTTGGTGACAGGCCCCGTACGGTCGTCGATGTGGAGCCGCCGAGCCACACCTGATGAGCCCCCGGGGCGAGGAAGCCCGGCCGTCCGGAGGGAACGGACAGCCGGGCCAATCGAGAAACCGGCGCAGCCCCGCTCAGTGCGCCAGCGGGTCCGGCCGGATCTGGAACTTCACGAGGTTCCCCGGCTCCACCGGGCCGCCCTCCACGTGCCACGCGGCGTCGGCGCCGTAGGTGGCGTAGACGCCGCGGCCCTTCCAGCCGGCGTCCGGATCGTCGATGCGGCCGTCGAGCCCGCGGCTGTGGAAGCCCTGCGGGTACGGGACGCGCAGGATGGTCCACTGGCCGGTCTCCGGGTCGAGGGCCAGCAGCGAGTCGGAGCTCGACCCGTTGGCGATGGGGATGTTCTCGCCGAGGCCGAGCGTGTTGAACTGGTCGACCCAGTTGTAATAGTGGAAGTCGGTTCCGATGTCGGTGTTCCGGAAGTTCGGGCCGGGCGCCTTGTAGAAGGACCAGCCCTCGTCGCACTGCCGGCCGTCGCGTGCCTCGGGTCCGCCGAAGACGGTGCACGCGCCGCGGTCGAACGAGGCGAAGTGGCTGCTGCCGGCCAGCGCGGTCCAGAGGACGCCGTTGCGGTCGACGTCGAGCCCGCGCGTGCGGTAGCCCTTCTCCACCGGCACAGTGTAGAGCTCGCTGATGCAGGTCTCCGGCGGGTTGTCGCCGCGCTCGAGGCGCAGCATCCGGCCTGGGAAGTCGTCCGAGACGATCCAGACCGCGTCGTCGAGCGGGTTGGCGATGACGCCGTAGGCGCCGACCATGACGCGCGTGTCCAGCGCCGGGTCGAACGGCGGCTCCTCGCGGCTGCCGCGCGGGGCCGGCTCGTTCCACGGCTTGGTGATGACGCCGTCGCCGTTGGTGTCGATGACGGTCGGGCACCAGCCCTGCGCGAGCTGCTCGTCGCCGGTCTCGTCGTAGAGCTTCGTGTCGAGCCAGCCGATGACGGGGCCGCCGCCGCTGAAGTACAGCGTGTCGTTGGCGTCCTCGGCGAACTGCAGGTGGTGCGTGCCGTAGCAGGTGCCGATGAGGACGAAGTCGTCCGTCTCGGGATCGTAGTAGCCGGTGTGGCGGCCGGCGCGATCGATCGGGAAATACTGCGCGTAGGCGTTGTCCGACCCTTCACGGCACCAATCGGGGTTGTTCGGGTGGCGGACCCGCGTCGTCAGCCAGACGCGCCCTGTGGCGTCGATCATCGGGTTGTGCGGGTTGGCGGGATCGTTCCACACCGCCTCCGCGCCGAAGTCGCGCCACGGCTTGAAGCCCTCGGTCTGGAACATCGACGGGACCGGCGGGTCGTTCTCGCGCAGCGGGATCTTGATCATCTTCGAGCTGTGCTCGACCGTGTCGGTCACCAGCAGGAAGTCGTTGCCGATGTCGACGCCGTAGAGCGGGCCGTTGGCGTTGACGCGCGGGTTGCGCTTGTCGGTGGCGATCTCGTCGTGCACGAAGGCGACGTTGTCGCCCCAGTTCCACATCGTCAGCACGACGTTGCGCTCGATGCCCTGCGGCCGCGGCGGGGGCGGAGGCGCCTCGCCGGCGGCGATGCGGTCGGTCCAGTCGACCAGCATGTCGAGACCGGCCTCGCGGCCGAACCCCGTGACGAAGCGGTTCATCAGCGAGCCGCGCTGCCCGCGCTGCACCCGGTCGTCCCAGGCCGAGCGGGCCGAGTCGAAGTCCTCGAGGTCGGGGATCTCGCGGGTACGCTTGCTTCCCACCTGGTGGCAGCGCTGGCAGCCCTTCAGGTTGTTGATCCACTCGCTCTGGCTGCCCATCAGCGGGTTGATGCCGTTGCCCTCGGGGCCGGTGCCCGGGAACTCGTGCGCGCCGGGCAGGTCGATCAGCGACAGCCAGTAGGTGGAGGGGTACACCTGCGCCGCTTCCTGCGGCGTCGCCGCCACCACCGCGGTCAGGTCCAGCTCCTGGTCGGGCCGGCCGGCCACCGGTTCGGAGTCGACGAGGCCGTAGCCGCGGACCCAGACGTCGTAGGCCGCGTCCGGGAGCTCCGGCAGCACGTACCGCCCGTCG
Organism: Vicinamibacterales bacterium; assembly: GCA_963662835.3. Classification (GTDB taxonomy): domain Bacteria; phylum Acidobacteriota; class Vicinamibacteria; order Vicinamibacterales; family UBA8438; genus WTFV01. Next base: position 493,280 of record CAXXVU020000002.1, on the reverse strand, counting down.
TCGCCGGTGACGACGATCTTGCGGAACACCGTCTCGAGGTCGTCGGTCTCGGCGATCACCCAGACGCCCGCCTCGGCACCGTTGGCGCTGGTGACCGTGCCGCGAATGATGCCGTCGTTGTCCGCCGCCTCCACCGCGGCCGTTCCCGGCACCGCGGCGGCGACGAGCGCCGCGCAGGCGAGCGCGGCCGTCAGGCTTCCCAGTCTTGTCATGGTCATCGTCGTTCCACCGTTTCTCCGCCGAGTTCCCTGAGCAGCGCCACCGTGTCCGGCCACGCCTTTTCGGTGTTCGCCACGAAGACGCCCTCGGCCACCATCCGGGGCGTCCAGCCGATCGCGTTGCGGGCGTTGACGTCCGCGCCCTGGTCGATCAGGTACTGCACGATCAGGTTCGAGCCCATCATCGCGGCGCCGTGCAGCGCCGTGCATCCGCCCCAGCGCATGTCGCCGCGGTCACGCTGCGGATCCAGCTCCAGCAGGTTCAGGGGGTGGCGCAGCAGCAGGTCCACCCCGTCGCCTTCCAGCTCCGTGTCGCCGAAGTCGGAGACCGCGTGCAGGTGGTTGCCCAGCGCGAGGGTCAACTTCACCGCTTCGAGCCGCACCCGCTCGGGGGTGCCGTTCAAGGGACCCGGGCTCTCGCCGTCCCAGAATCCGAGGCCGGCCGCCGCCATCAGCGGGGTCACGCCCTGGTCGGTCGCTACCAGCGGGTCGGCGCCGTAGTCGACCAGCAGCTTCATCAGGTCCAGATCCGCGTGCTTGGCGGCCAGGTAGAACGGCGTGGCGCCGACGAAGCTGATGAAGTTGCGGCCCACCGAGATGTTCGGCGGGGGCTTGACGATGCCCAGGTCGACCTCGAACGGGATCTCCCGCCAGCCGATCCGCACGTTCGGATTGGCGCCCTGCGCGAGCAGGCGCCGGGCCAGGTCGAGGCTGTCGAGATTGCCGGTCTGCGCTGGCGGGCGGCCGGAGCCGGGGCGGCGGATCCAGGACAGCGCGTGCAGCAGCGAGCCGCGTGCGTCGTAGCCGTTCGGGTCGGCCCCCGCTTCCAGCAGGGCCGCGGCCAGCTCGTAGTGCGCGTTGATGATGGCGAGCGCGAGCGGCGACGTGTGGCCGGTCGCGGCCGGCGTGTAGGAGCCGGTGCCCGCCGTCGTGTTGTTGACGCCGGCGTTGACGTCGGCGCCCGCGTCCAGCAGCGCCTGCGTCGCTTCAATCTGTCCCTCGCGCACGGCGAACAGCAGCGGGGTCAGCCCGGTACTTGAGCGCGCCTCGACGTCGGCTCCGGCCGCCAGCAACCGTTCGGCCGCGTCGGCGTTGTTCTCGGCGGCGGCCCACATCAGCGCGGTCTGGCCGCGCCAGCTCTCGGTGGCGTCGACGGTCGCGCCGGCCGCGAGGAGGTGGTCGAGGACCGGGACCCGACCGGTCCGGGCGGCCACCATCAGCACCGTCTCGCCCGCCGGGGTTGAAGTGCTCGGATCGGCTCCGGCCGCGAGCAACGCGGCGACGATTGTCGCTTCGCCGCTCTCGGCGGCCAGGGCGAGCGGGGTGACGCCGTAGCGGTTGGCGCTATCGGCGTCGGCCCCGGCCGCGAGCAGGTGCTCGACGGCGTCCGCCGACGCGGCGCGCGCCGCCCAGTGCAGCGCGGTGGTGCCGTCCGGCGCCGCGGCACGCGCATCGGCGCCCGCGTCCAGCAGCGCGGCTACCCTCGTCGCGTCGCCCGACTTGGCCGCTTCGATCAGCGGCGGCTCGGCCGCGGTTGCGGTCCACGGCAGGCCGATCGCTCCGGCAACCAGTATGGCCGCGACGAGTATCGACCGCCGGCAGCCCCCTTCTTCGCGCATGAGACGTACCTCTCCAATGCATGTTCGAGGACCGGTACGAGGTAAGAGCGGATGCTAACGCGTGGCGTCGGCGTTGACAACACCCGGCGAGAAGCGTACAAAGGTCCGTTACCTGAGGTGACTCCGGGCGCATGACCTGCCGCTCGTGCGCCCCGGTACGGTCTGTGCGTGCCGCAGGCCGGATCCGGGCCGGGTCACTGTCGCGCGGTTCTGAAGTCGTCCTTGCACGTAGATGTCGATGACGAGAGGTGAGGTCATGAAGACGCGGCGAGACGTCCCGGCTCTGCGGCCGATCCGCGCCGGCGTGCTGGCGGCTGCGTCGAGCTGCCTGCTTGCGGCGGCGTCACCGGCCCTGTCCGCGCCGGCTGCCGCCGAGGGCGAGACGAACGCCGCGTCCGTGGAGGCGACGCTCAATCGGTACTGCGTGACCTGCCACAACGAGCGCATCGTCGACGGCCGCGGGACGGCCCCGTCGATGCTGGTCTCGCAGTTGCGCACGGCCGGTCTCGCGCTCGATGCGCTCGATCCGAATCACGTGGGCGGAGAGTCCGACGCGTGGGAACGGGTCATTCGCAAGCTGGAGGCGCGGACGATGCCGCCGGTCGGGCGTCCCCGGCCCGATGAGGAGACCTACGTCGAGGTCATCGGGTGGCTGGAGGAGGAGCTCGACCGGGCCGCCGCCGATGCGCCCAATCCGGGCCGGCGCCCCGCGCTGCACCGCCTCAGCCGCACCGAGTACCGGAACGCGGTACGCGACCTGCTGGCGCTCGACGATCTTCCCAAGGAGTTCGACGTCTCGACCCTGCTGCCGGCCGACAACGTGACCAGCGGCTTCGACAACCTCGCCGAGCTGCTGTTCGTCTCGCCGTCGACCCTGGAGCGCTACCTGGCCGCGGCGCGCAAGATCAGCCGGCTCGCGATCGGCGACACGAGCATGCCGCCGATCGTCGACCGCTACCAGCTCGACCGCGACCTGATCCAGGACGGCCACCTCGACGGCCTGCCGCTCGGCACGCGGGGCGGGACGGTGATCCGCAGCCATCTGCCGGCGGACGGCGAGTACGTGCTCACCGTGGAGTTCGCCCAGGCGGCGCGCGAGGAGCACCAGGTCGAGGTGAGCGTCGACGGCGAGCGCGTCAGCCTCTTCGGCATCGGCGGCCGTCCGCTGGTGCGGGGGGCGAGCGGCGTGTTCGCGTTCGAGGCCGAGCCGCCGGTCGACGTCCGGGTGCCGCTCGGGGCCGGGCCGCGCGAGGTTGCGGTGGCCTTCCTGCAGAAGACCGGGGCGCGGCACGAGAGCCTGGTGCGGGCGTCGCGGCGCGGACAGCGGCGCGAGCCGGCCATCTCGACGGTGACCCTCAGCGGCCCCTACGGCGTCGACGGGGCCGGCGACACGCCGAGCCGGGAGCGTATCTTCACCTGCCGTCCGGACAGCAGCATCACCGCGGCCGAGCCGTGCGCGAGGGAGATTCTCTCGACCCTGGCCCGCCGCGCCTACCGGCGCCCGGTCACGGAGGCCGACCTCGACCTGCTGCTGCCGTTCTACGCGGAGGGCCGCGCGGAGGGTGGATTCGACCGCGGCGTCCAGCGGGCTCTGGAACGGATGCTCGTCAGCCCCGAGTTCCTCTTCCGCGTCGAGCGCGATCCGGAAGACGTCGCCCCCGGCGCGCCGTACCGCGTCAGCGACCTGGAGCTCGCCTCGCGCCTCTCGTTCTTCCTGTGGAGCAGCATCCCCGACGACGAGCTCCTCGACCGCGCCGTCGACGGCACCCTGAGCGATCCGGCGGTGCTCGAGGCGCAGGTGCAGCGGATGCTCGCCGACGGCCGCTCCCGCGCTCTCATCGACAACTTCGCCGAGCAGTGGCTCTACCTGCGCGATGTCGAGGCCAAGGAGCCGGACCCCGGCTTCTTCCCCGCCTTCGACGAGAACCTCCGCCAGGCGTTCTCGCGCGAGACCGAGCTGTTCATGGACAGCGTGCTGCGCGAGGACCGCGGCGTCAGCGAGCTGCTGACCGCCGACTACACGTTCCTCAACGAGCGGCTCGCCAGGCACTACGGGATCCCGCACGTCTACGGCAGCCACTTCCGCCGCGTCTCGCTGGACGGCACGGCGCGCCGCGGGCTGCTGGGGCAGGGCGGCATCCTGACCCTGACCTCCTACGCCACGCGCACCTCGCCGGTGCTGCGCGGCAAGTGGATCCTGGAGAACCTGCTGGCGTCGCCGCCCCCGCCCCCGCCGCCGGATATTCCCGCCCTGGCGGAGACGACCGACGACGGCGCGGCGCTGTCGATGCGCGCGGCGATGGAGCGGCATCGCGCCAACCCGGCCTGCGCGAGTTGCCACGCCCAGATGGACCCGCTCGGCTTCGCCCTCGAGAACTTCGACGCGGTGGGCCGCTGGCGCGTGCGCAGCGAGTCGAACGACGCCATCGACGCCTCCGGCATCCTGCCCGACGGCACCTCGTTCGAAGGCCCGGACGGGATGCGGGCGGCGCTGCTGCGCGAGCCGGAGCGCTTCGTCGCCACGGTCACCGAGAAGCTGCTGACCTACGCGCTCGGCCGCAACGTGGAGTCCTACGACATGCCCGCCGTCCGCGCCATCGTGCGCGAGGCGGCGCAGAACGACTATCGTTTCTCGTCCATCGTCCTGGGCATCGTTCGGAGCACGCCGTTTCAGATGAGGATGTCGCAATCATGATCATCACGCAGAAAGCCCTGCCCCGGCGGACGTTCCTGCGCGGCGTCGGCGCCACGCTCGCCCTGCCGTTCCTCGACGCGATGGTGCCGGCCGCGTCCTCGGCAGCGCGCGCCGCGGCGGCGCCGGCCCGGCGGCTCGGGTTCATCTACATCCCGAACGGCGTCATCCAGGAGCAGTGGGTGCCCGCGCAGACCGGACGCGACTTCGCGTTCTCGCGGATCCTGAGCCCGCTCGAGCCGTACCGCGACCAGGTGCTGGTCCTGAGCGGGCTGGCCCACCGGCAGGCCGACTCGTTCGGCGACGGCAACGGCGACCATCCGCGGGCCACCGCCGCCTGGCTGAGCGGCGTCCACGCCTGGGAGCGCCGCGGGCGCCAGGGGCCGACCGAGATCAAGCTGGGCATCACCGCGGATCAGATCGCGGCGCGCGAGTTCGGCAGGGAGACGCCCCTGCCGTCGCTGGAGCTGGCCCTGGAGCAGCCGACCGCCATCGCCTGCGATACCGGCGACTGCTTCTACTCGAACACCATCTCGTGGCGCAACGAGACCACTCCGCTCGACATGGAGGCGCACCCGCGCGTCGTTTTCGAGCGACTGTTCGGCGAGGGCGGCAGCGCCGCCGACCGGCTCGCGGTGGCCCGTCAGACCGGGAGCATCCTCGACTCGGTGACCGCGGAGGTGGCGCGCCTCGGCGGGACGCTCGGCCCGAGCGACCGCAACAAGCTGGACGAGTATCTCGACGCGGTGCGCGACGTCGAGCAGCGGGTGCAGCGGTCGGAGTCGCGCGGCGACGAGTCGTTCGTCGAGCTGCCGGAGCGGCCGGTCGACATCCCCGAGACGTTCGAGGATCACGCGAAGCTGATGTTCGATCTGCAGGTGCTGGCGTTCCAGGCCGACGTCACCCGGGTCTTCACGCTGATGATGGCGCGCGAGGCGAGCCCGCGGCCGTATCCGCAGATCGGGGTGCCCGACCAGCACCACACCGTGTCGCATCACCGCAACGATCCGGAGTACATCGCCAAGAAGGCGAAGATCGACACGTATCACATCCAGGTGCTGTCGTACCTGCTCGGCAAGCTGCGCGAGACGCCGGACGGCGACGGGAATCTCCTGGATCACTCGATGATCGTCTACGGCGGCGGCATCGGGAACGGAAACCTCCACGAGCACACGAACCTGCCGTGCCTCGTGGCGGGCGGCGGCGGCGGGCGGCTCCACGGCGGACGGCACCGCGCCTATGCGGCGGATACGCCCTACACGAACCTGCTGTTGACCGTGCTCGACAAGGCCGGCGTGCCGGCCGAGAAGCTCGGCGACAGCACGGGATTACTCAACACGGCGCCGCTCAGCCTCTGAGCGGCGCCAACTCGGCAAGTCTCCGAGGGAGGGCGGGGCGCTTGCGGAAAGGCAAAGGATCGTTTTCATGTTGAAGAGCAACCGTGCCATCTGGGCCGTTATTCTCTGCTTTGCGCTGCTGGGCGTCGGGTGCGGCGACGACGACGACACCAGCCCGACGGCGCCGACCCCCGTGGAGCCGACGGCGCCGGATCCGGAGCCGGAGCCGGTGTCGATTGCCGGCGAATGGCACGGATCGTTCGAAGGGATGCTGATCGACGGCGAGGCTTTCATGACGCTGGAGCAGAGCGGCATGGACGTGACCGGCGACTGGTCGGCTCCCATGCCCGCGGCGCTCGTGGCGCTCGGCGCGCCGGCCGAAGTCCCTCTTTCGGGGCCCGTGGAAGGCACCGTGGAGGGTTCCGGCGGCGATCTCGAGCTCGGGTTCGCGGAGGCGTTCCACGCCTATCTCGGGGAGGACTGCGGCCTCCACCTCGATGTCGAGGAGTTCTCGGACGACGACCTGGAGGGCACGTGGCACACCGAAGATACGTGCCCGGCGCACGTCGTCGACGAGGGAACGCTGGACATGCACAAGGACTAGGATTCGGCCGCGCGCTGTTCGGCCCGCGGCAGTGTGGCCGGCGCCCCGGAGGGGCGCCGGCCCGTTTGTCGGAAAGGAATCGGATCGATCGTGCCGCGGAGCAACAGCACCTGCTTTCTCTTCGTTTTCTGCATCGCGCTGGTGGCCGCCGCGTGCGGCGACGACGGTCCGACCGAGCCTACCCCCGTGGAGCCGCCGCCGGTGACGCTCACGGGAACATGGTCGGGAAGGGCCGAAGGGGGCTTCGTCACCGGCGACGCCATGGCGACGCTCACGCAGACCGGATCGGACGTGACCGGGGACTGGTCGATGCAGATGCCCGCGGCGCTCGTCGCTTTCGGTGCGCCGGCGGAGCTCGATCTGGAGGGGCCGGTCTCGGGAACGGTCACGGACATGACGGCCGAGCTCTCGTTCGGGTTCCTCGAGATCGAGGCGTTCGCACAATACGTGGACACCTCCGAGTGCGCGATCGACGTGTCGGTCTCGTCATTCGACGCGACCATGCTGGAGGCGACCTGGGCGACCAACGCCATGTGCCAGCCGCCGGTCGTGGATGAAGGCACCCTGAGCTTCACACGCCAGTAGGTAAGAACGAGCATCGAACCGCCCGTTGCCGCGGAGACCCGGTCTGCGGCCGCGCGGCGGCGGTTCGCGCGTCACGGGTCGGGCCGGACCCGCAGGAAGCTGGCGAACCGCGGGATGCCGTTGCGCGTGAGGCCGAAGTACTTGTAGGTGACGGTTGCCCCGATCGGCGGCGGGCGCCGCCGTTCCTCGTCCGAGAAACCGGAGCCGAGCCGAAAGCGGCGTCCGTCCGGCGTTTCCACCAGCAGGGAGCCCAGCAGGCCGGCGTACTTCCCCCGGCCGGGCAGGTGCGCGACGACCACCGCCTCGGCGTCGTCGTGGCGCTTGAGCTTCAGCAGGTCCTTGTCCGTCCGGCCCGGTAACGCGCGTTTCCGTCGTGCAGCATCAGCCCTTCGCCGCCGGCGGCCACGACACGGTCCAGGACCGCCATCAACTCTGCGTGATCCGCGACCCGGAACTGTTCGACGAGACCGATATGGGGAGACCGGCGGCCGGCGAACAGGTCCCGGAGACGCCGCAGCCGGCCGTTGAAGTCGGCGGGGTCCGCGGGCAGATCGAACACCATGAAGCGGACCCTGCGCCACGCGTCTTCATCCGGACGCCTTCGGCGCACGATGCCTGAGAGCATCTCGAAGGTGCCGCGGCCGGCCCACAATTCGCCGTCGAGCGGCACGTTCGGAAACCCCTCGACGAACCAGGGCGGCGCGTTGAAGCGGTTGCCGCGCCGGGAGTAGAGCGCCGCACCGTCCCACCGGGCGCGAACGCCGTCGAGCTTTTCGCTCACCCAGTAGCGCGTGACGTCGATGCCGCGGCGATAGACGCCGGCGAGAGTCAACCCCGGTTGCGGCGCGGCCGCGGCCGCGGCCTGGAGGAGCACGATCAGCAGAGCGAAGAGTCGGAATCGGGCCATGATGCCCGTCCTGGAAAGCAAATGCCGTTCCAGGCGTCAGCCCTTCGCCTCTTTCCAGTTCCGGCCGATCCCGACGTCGACGGTCAGGGGGACCGACAGCTCGACGGCGGACTCCATCTTCGTCCGGACCAGATCGGCGATCTCCCGGGCCTGCGACTCGGGGGCCTCGAAGAGCAGCTCGTCGTGGACGGTCAGGATCATCCGGGCGTCCTCGGGCAGGGCGGCGTGCACGTCGAGCATCGCGCGCTTGAGGATGTCGGCGGCGCTGCCCTGGATCGGCATGTTGACCGCGACCCGCTCGGCGGCGCTGCGGAGCTGGCCGTTGCGGCTCGCGATCTCGGGCACGCGCCGGCGGCGGTCGAACATCGTGGTCACGACGCCGGTCTCGCGCGCCGTGTCCAGCGTCTTCTCCAGGTAGGCGCGGACGGCGGGAAAGCCCTCGAAGTAGGCGTCGATGAACGTCTGCGCGGCCTTGGGGGCGACCCCGATGTCCTTCGACAGGGTGAAGGCCGTCTTGCCGTACAGCAGCGCGTAGTTGATGATCTTGGCCCTTCGCCGCAGCTCGTGCGGGTCGAGTCCGCTGTCGGCCCCGAACACCTTGAACGCGGTCCGGTCGTGGATGTCCTCGCCCCGCTCGAAGGCGCCGGTGAGGTTCGGGTCGCCCGAGAGGTGCGCCAGCACCCGCAGCTCGATCTGCGAGTAGTCGGCCGAGATCAGGACCGAGCCGGGCGGCGCGGTGAAGGCGCCGCGGATCTCGCGTCCGACGGCGGTGCGGATGGGGATGTTCTGCAGGTTCGGGTCGTGGCTGCTGAGCCGCCCGGTCGCCGCTACCGCCTGGGCGAACGACGTGTGCAGCCGCCCGGTCTCGGGATTGACGAGCTGCGGCAGCGCGTCGATGTAGGTCCCCTTGAGCTTCGCGAGGCTGCGCCACTCCAGCACCTTGCGCGGGAGATCGTGGACGAGGGCGAGCTCCTCGAGCACGTCGACCGACGTGGAGGCGGCCTTGGTCTTGCCGGTGCGCTTGCGGGACGGAAGCTGCAGCTTCTCGAAGAGGATGGTCGAGAGCTGGCGCGGCGAGTTGACGTTGAACGGTTCCCCGGCCAGCGCGTGGATCTCGTTCTGCAGGGCCGAGAGCTGCGTGTCCATCGCGACCGATTGTGCGGCCAGCGCTTCGGTGTCGAGTCGGACGCCGGCCCGCTCCAGGTCGACCAGCACCGGCACGAGCGGCAGCTCGAGGTCGCGGTAGAGCGGATCGAGCCCGTCGCGGTCGAGCTGCGCGCCGAGATGGTCCGCGACCTGCAGCGCCAGGTCGCTGCGCTCGCCGGCGTAGTCGACCACTGCCTCCACCGGCAGGTCGGCGGGGTTCTGCGCCTTCGCGCCCTTGCCGAAGACCTCCTCCCTCGCGATCGCCTTGTAGCCGATCTTCTCCAGGGCGAGGTCGCCGAGGTCGTGGTCCGGCCGGGTGGCGTCGAGAAGATAGCTGGCGAGCAGCGTGTCGACGTCGAGTCCCGCCAGCCGGACGCCGTGGCGGCCGAGGACGAGAGCGGCCTGCTTCAGGTCGTGGCCGGCCTTCGCCACGCCGGCGTCGGCGAGCGGTTTCGCCAGCGCGCCGAGCAACGCCTCGCGCCCCATGCCGGTGTCCGCCTCCAGCGTCCGGTGTCCGAGCGGCACGTAGCGGGCGTGACCGGGCCCTGCCGACAGTGCGATGCCGACGAGGTCGGCGCGCATCGCGTCCGACTCGCCGGCCACCACCGCGATGCCGACCCGCCCGGCGCGCCCGACGGCGTCGAGCAGCTCGGCGAGCCCCTCCTCGGATCGCACCACGCCGTAGTCCTTCTCGACCGTCGTCGCCGTCGGCGCGTACTCGGCTATCAGGGTCCGGAAGCCCAGCGAGCTGAAGAGCGTGAAGCAGAGCTCGGGCGACGGGCCGCGGTAGCGCAGCGTGTCCGGCTCGAACGGGACCGGCACGTCCGTCCGGATGGTGACCAGCTCGCGGCTCGTCCGCGCGTCGTCCGCGTGCTGCTCCAGCGCCGTCCGTTGCCGCTTCTTCTTGACGTCCGCGGTGTGCTCCAGCAACGTGTCGAGGGAGCCGTGCGCCGCGATCAGCTCGCGAGCCCCCTTCTCGCCGATGCCGGGTACGCCCTTGACGTTGTCCACCGAGTCGCCCATCAGGGCGAGCACGTCGATTACCTGCTCGGGCCGGACGCCGAACTTCTCCTGCACGCCGTCGGCGTCGTACCACGTGCCGGGATCGCGCGGGTTGAAGACGGACACGCCGTCGCCGACGAGCTGGAAGAAGTCCTTGTCGCCGGTGACGATCGCCACGTCGAAGCCGGCCGCGCGTGCTTGCGCCGCGAGCGTCCCGATGACGTCGTCCGCCTCGAACGTCTCGCAGGTGAGCACCGGTACGCCGAGCGCCTCGCACGCCTCGTGCACGTGCGGCACCTGCTCGCGCAGGTCGGGGGGCATTGGCGCCCGGTTCGCCTTGTAGTCGGTCGCGAGTTCGTTCCGGAAGGTCGGTCCCCGGACGTCGAAGGCGGCGGCGACGAGCGCCGGCCGGTGGTCCTCGATCAGCTTCCGCAGCATGTTGACGAAGCCGAACACCGCGTTCGACGGACGGCCGTCGGGCGCGGTGAGCCCGCGTATCGCGTGAAACGCGCGGTACATCTGCGAGCTGCCGTCGATCAGGAAGACGGTGTTGCTGGCGTCCATCGAGGGTTGGAGTGTACTGCTACGGTGTCGCGATGTATCCCCGGCGCGCCCGGACGCGATACCGCGAGTCCCGGATCTCCACCTCGATCTCATGCCAGCGGCCGTCGGCGTGGCCCGGCGCCGGATAGGCGAGGAAGTACTGCCGGCTGAGCTCGTCGGCGATGCCGGCGGTGGCGGCGTCGAGGTCGCCGGCCCCTCGGATGATTTCCGTCCGGCCGCCGGTGTCGTCGGTCAGATCGCGCAGCGCGGTGGTGTTCACGCGGTCGCCGGCGCCGAACACCGCTCCGCCCCCGGGCAGCCGGGTCGTCGGCGGGAACGGCAGGCGTCCCCCTCCTCCCCCGCCGGGAATCGGGAAGGGGATCCGCGTCGGCGGGGTGCGTCTTCCCGTCGGCCTGCCGCCGTACCGGGACGGTCCCGGACCGTCGATGCCGATGGCGTAGACCATGACCTCGGTCTCGCGAATCAGCCGCTGCAGGTCCCGGACGCGGATCTCGCTGTTGGTGTCGTTGCCGTCCGAGATGACGACGACCGCCTTCTTGCGGTGCCGGCCCTGCTCGGCCAGCACCACGGCGTCGGCCACCGCGTCGAAGAGCGCGGTGCCCCCGAGCGGCCGGATGCCGCCGAGGGCGCGGCTTACCCGTTCGGGGTCGTTGGTCCAGTCGTGCACGAGACGGGGCTGGTAGTCGAACCGGTAGAGGAAGAACTCGTCCTCGGCGCCGAGCAGGTCGAAGAGAAAGCGGTCGAGCGCGCTCCGCGCGGCGGTCATCCGCTCCCCTTCCATGCTGCCGCTCGTGTCGAGCACGATGCCGAGGCTGACCGGCACGCGTTCGCGGCTGAAGTGGGTGAGCGTCTGCGGGACGCCGTCCTCGTAGACGAGGAAGTCCTCCATGTCGAGGCCGGACACGAAGCGTCCGCGCCGGTCGGTCACCGTGGCGCTGACGTTGATCAGGTCGACCCCGGTGCGGAACCGGAACGCGGGGCGGTCCGCGTCCTGGGCGGCGAGCCCCGCGGGCGCCGCGACCGCGATGGCGCACAGGAGGGCTGGAATCGGTCGGATGCTGCCGGCGCACGCGCTGGTCATGACGAGTCTCCCGCAGGGGTTGTCGGTTGCATGTCCGGACGGAGATCCATGTGCGGAACGGTCGTGTCGTCCAGGAGGAAGCTGATCCGATACCGGGCGATGCCGGCGGCCAGCAGGCGGATGAGGAACGCCGAGTCGGCGCCGGGCGAGAGGGCAGGGGTCTCGACGGGGATGCGCCGGGTGGCGATCAGCGTTCCGGACGAGTCGAACGCGATCGCCACGACGGACAGCCGCTCCACCGCGGCTCCCGCCGCCGGATTGCGCACCGACCCGCTGATGTCGAGGAACGGACCCTCCTCGACGTGCCGCAGCGCGATCAGATCGAGGGGCGGTCGGACGCTCTCCGCGGTTGCGGCCGCGTCGCCGTCGCCGGAACCGGACAACAGGAACAGGGCCGCCGCGACGGTGATCGCCACGGCCGCCGTTCCCCCGATGGCGGCCAGCCGGGTCCAGCCGGTCCACGCGGATTCGACGGGTGGCGAGAACAGTCCGCCGCCCGCGGAGGCCGGATCGCCCGCGTCTCCGGAATCCGCCGGCAACGCCGGTACGAACGGGTCGGGTCCGCGGCGGGCGGACGGACCGTCGTCGCGCTGCAGCTCGGCCGCCAGCGCCGCGAGCCGCGCGTCCGAGCGCCGCCGTTCCTCCTGGACCAGCCTCCACGCCACGACCCCCATCGAGATGGCCAGGAACAGCGACAGCATCGTCACGGCGATCAGCGTGATTTCCACGGTCGTCCCTCCCGGCTAGCGAGGCTAGCGCAGCCTGAACTCCATCGCCACCTCGACGACGACGTCCACCGCCACGCCCTGCCGGCGGGCGGGATGGAACCGCCACCCGCGCATGGCGGTCACCGCCGCTTCGTCGAGACCGTGGCCGAGGCCGCGGACCACCCGGATCTCGCCGACCGAGCCGTCGGACAGGACCACGACCTCCAGAACCACGTCGCCTTCGACCTCGCGGCGCAGCGCGTCCACCGTGTAGACCGGCTTCACCTCGCGCTCGATCGCAGGCGGGGAGACGCCGCTTCCGGGGCGGTACGGCCCTCCCCCCGCGCCCCCGCCGGCGCCGGGTCCGACGCCGGCGCCGGAACCGGAGCCGACGCCGCGCCCGACCCCCGCGCCGACGCCGCCGTCGCTGCCGGGCCCGCGCGACGGCATGCGGCCCGCCGCCGGCGGGGGATCCAGCAGGCCGCGCAGGTCCCGGCCGTCCGCGCGCATCGCCATCAGCGGGGCGGCGACGCGCGGCAGCGCTGCGGACTCCAGCGGTTCGGGTGGCGGCGCCTCGACCGGCTCGACAACGGCGGGCTCCTCGCGCGGCGGCACCGGACTGCTGACGCGGCTGCTGCCGCGCCGCTCGGCCCGCGGCGGCAGTATCGGTTGGCGGAGCCCTCCACCGCCCCCTCCGCCGCCGGGCCCGGGCTCGGCCACGAACACGAGGCGCGACAAGGGCGCGCGATCCGCGTCGGGGTGATCGGAGGCGGTGGTCGCCTGCACCGCGGTCAGCAGGATGACGATCGGGATGACCGCGCCGTGGGCCAGGGTCGATATCGCGGCCGAGACGGCGGCGGAACGCGAGTCGTCCACGTCCCGCTGCAGCAGGGCCCCGCCGAAGACGGGGAGACACAGGTGGATCGGTCCGCTTCGCAGGCGCCGTACGGCCCGCAGCGCGTCGCTCTCGGCGACGAGCAGGCCGTCGACCGTGGCGATCTCGCCGCCGGCGATCAGGCGGCGGACCAGTCCCCGGTCGACGCCGGCCGCACGGGCGACCTCGTCGGCCGAATAGACCTCAGGCGCGGGGGGAGGGGAATTTCCTCCGGTTTGTTCCGGCTGGTGCACGGACATCGCCGCTCACCCTATTTCGTCCCTTCGAAGAAGCTCTTGCCCGCGCGTTCGGCCAGCAGCCGCACGGCCCGGAAGCCTTCGGCCTCGAGCGCCCCGGCGGCGCCGCCGTTCATGAGGTAGGTGCGGTCGAGCGTCCGCTGCGAGAAGATGCTTCCGAGACCGCCCCGCTGAGCCGCCTCGATCACCACGCAGCGCCCGTTCGGGCGCAGCACCTTGAGTGCCTGCTGCAAATAGAGGACGCGTTCGTTCATGCGCAGGCCTCCGATCACGTCGGGCGCCACCACCACGTCGAACGACTCGGGATCGAAGGGGAGCGCCCCGAGCCTGGCCTTCTTTACCTCCACGAGCACCCCGGCCCGTTTCGCGGCGCGCCGCGCGCCGTCGCACTCGGCGTCCGTCTCCGCCACGGCGCAGGCTTCGCCGCTGATCCCTGCGACCCTGGCCAGCTCGGCGATCAACTGCCCGTCCCGCCCGCCGAGCTGCAGCACGGACGCGCCGAGCTTGAGACCGACCATCGACACCTCGAGGTCGCGTGGACCTCCGCTCTTCTTCAGCTTGAACACTGGCCTCGCCCATCCGTGCGCGGCGCCGATATCGCGCCGGGTTCCAACGGCGGCCCCTCGCCCCGCGGCAGCGGGCGGCGAGGAACCAGGCCCCAAATCACCATGATATAGTCTCCGCCTGTGCAAGGCTCCCGCCAGATCGCTCCGGCCACGGGGCGCCTCGGGATTCTGCTCGCCGGTCTCGGCGCCGTCAGCACGACCCTCATCGCCGGAGTCCACGCGATCCGCAAGGGACTCGCCGCGCCGACCGGGTCGCTCACGCAGATGGGCACGATCCGACTCGGCAAGCGGACCGACGGTCGCTCGCCCCTGATCAGGGACTTCGTTCCGCTCGCGGCCCTCGACGATCTGGTCTTCGGCGGCTGGGACATCTTCGAGGACAACTGCTACCAGGCCGCGTGCAACGCCGAGGTGCTGCGGCGCGGGCTGCTCGATCAGGTGCGGCCGGAGCTCGAGGCGGTGCAGCCCTGGCCCGCGGTCTTCGATCAGTCCTACGTCAAGAAGCTCGACGGTCCGAACGTCAAGACCGGGGACAGCAAGCGCGATCTGGCCGAGCAGTTGCGGGCCGACATCCGGCGGTTCCGGGACGCGCAACGGCTCGATCGGCTGGTCCTGATCTGGTGCGGAAGCACCGAAGTGTACATGGAGGAGGCTCCGGTCCATCAGTCCCTCGACGCGTTCGAGCGCGGGCTCGAAGCGTCGGATCCGGCGATTCCGTCGAGCATGATCTATGCCTACGCCGCTCTCCGGGAGGGGATTCCCTACGCCAACGCGGCCCCGAACCTGAGCGCCGACGTGCCGGCGCTCGAGGAGCTGGCCCTGCAGAGCGGGTCCCCGCTCGCGGGCAAGGATCTCAAGACCGGCCAGACGTTGATGAAGACGATGGTCGCTCCCGGACTGAAGGCCCGCCTGCTGGGGGTCTCCGGCTGGTACTCCACCAACATCCTGGGAAACCGAGACGGCGAGGTGCTCGACGATCCGGAGTCCTTCAAGACGAAGGAGGAGAGCAAGAAGTCGGTGCTCGACCACATTCTGCAGCCGGAGCTGTATCCGACGCTCTACGATGGCCTGCACCACGTGGTCCGCATCAACTACTACCCGCCGCGCGGCGACAACAAGGAAGGCTGGGACAACATCGATCTCGTCGGGTGGCTCGACTACCCGATGCAGCTCAAGATCAACTTCCTCTGCCGGGACAGCATTCTGGCCGCCCCCATCGTGCTCGACGTCGCCCTCTTTCTCGATCTGGCGACGCGGGCCGGCATGAGCGGCATTCAGGAATGGCTGTCGTTCTACTTCAAGAGCCCCATTCACCGCCGCGATCTGTATCCCGAGCACGATCTGTTCATCCAGTTGATGAAGCTCAAGAACACGCTCCGGCACCTGCGGGGCGAGGAGCTGATCACCCATCTCGGGCTGGAGTACTACGATTGACCCGCATGCAGGCGGTGTTGATCGGCGGCGCGTTCAACGGCGTGTTGTCGGCGCTGCCGCTCATCGACGTCGGCAACTGCTGCTGCCTGTGGGTGACCGGCGGCGGAGTCGTCACCGCGTGGCTGCTGCAGCGGGAGCAGGCCGCTCCCCTCGAGCTGGGGGAGGGGGCGTTCGGAGGGCTGCTCGCGGGTCTGACCGGGGCCGTCATCTATGCCGTGGTGTCGTTGCCGGTCCAGATGTTGATGGGCTCGCTGGGCATGTTCGAGGTCGGCGACCTCGACGTGCCGCCCGAGATACGCGAGTTCATCGAGGCGTTCGCGTCCAGCGTGGCGTTGAGGGTCCTGGTCGGATCCGCCATCATGCTGATCGCGGGGGCGGTATTCTCGACCCTGGGCGGGCTGCTGGGCGCGTTCTTCTTCCGCCGGGCGGCGCCGCCCGCGACGCCGGGCGGCGGAGATATCGTGCCTCCTCCTCCTCCTCCTCCGTTCGCCTGACACCGGCGAAGAGGGTCCCCGGGAACCGGAGGGTCCCGGCTTGCGTCAGTGGCAATAGCGCGACGGCGGGGCCGGGTGGCGAGCCCCGCGCGCGACGGAACGAGCCGATGCCGCTGATCCACACCCGCGATCTCTGGAAAACCTACCGGATGGGGACCGAGTCGGTCCACGCGTTGCGCGGCGTCTCGGTCGACATCGAGCGCGGCGAGTTCGTGGCCATCATGGGCCCTTCCGGTTCCGGCAAGTCGACGCTGATGAACCTCATCGGCTGTCTGGATACGCCCACCCGCGGCGACTATCTGCTGAACGGCAAGGACGTCAGCCGGATGAACGACGACGACCTCGCGCGCATCCGGAACCAGGAGATCGGGTTCGTCTTCCAGACGTTCAACCTGCTGCCCCGGGCGTCCGCGCTGCACAACGTCGAGCTGCCTCTGATCTACGCGGGGGTGCCGGCGGCGGTTCGTCACGAGCGGGCGACGGCCGCGTTGAGCCTGGTGGAGCTCGACGATCGGATGAGTCACCGCCCGAACGAGCTCTCCGGAGGGCAGCGCCAGCGGGTGGCGATCGCCCGCGCGCTGGTGAACAACCCCTCCCTGGTGCTGGCCGACGAGCCCACCGGAAACCTCGACTCGAAGACCGGCATCGAGATCATGGCGGTCCTCGAAGGACTGCACCGTGGGGGCAACACGATCGTGCTGATCACCCACGAGGCGGACGTCGCCCGGCACGCTCACCGGGTCATTCAGATCAGGGATGGGGCGATAGCGCTCGACGACGCGACGGCTTCGCGGTCGATCGCGCAGGAGTCCGCGCCCTAGCAGCCCGTGGTGGAACCCCGCGTGGCACCGAGAGCGACGAGGCGCCCGCCTGGCAAGGCGTGAGAAGGGCGCATATTGGGTATATGTAACCGACGAACAACGCAGTCAGGCGGGATGCATCGCCGCTCGAATGCAGCGGGGACTTTCGCCACGGGCTGCTAGGCCCGGGCTGCCAGGCACGGCGCAGGCTCCGAGGCTTCAGGGATCGGCGGACCGGTACTCGCCGAAGACGCCCCGCAGCGTATCGGCGATCTCCCCGACCGTCGCCAGGGCCTCGACGGCTGCGATGATCGGCGGCACCAGGTTGGTACCCTCGCCCGCCGCCCGTTCGACCGCGGCGAGGGCCTGCAGCGGTGCCGCGGGGTCTCGTGCGGCGCGCAGCGCGGCAACGCGCGCCGCCTGGGCGGCCTCGATCTGCGGGTCGATCCGGTGCGTCTCGATCGATGTCGATTCGTCGCCGTTGAAACGGTTTACACCCACCACGACGGCCTCGCCGGAGTCGACCGCCTGCTGCGCACGGTAGGCTGCTTCCTGGATCTCCGCCTGGATGAAGCCGGATTCGATCGCGGCAAGCACGCCGCCCCGCTCGTCGATGCGGTCGAGCAGCGACAGCGCCTCGGCTTCCAGGCGGTTGGTCAGCGCCTCGACGGTCCACGCGCCGCCGACGGGATCGACGGTGTCCGCGACGCCGATCTCGGCGGCGATGATCTGCTGCGTTCGCAACGCGATCTGCGCGGCCTCCTCGGTCGGCAGCCCGAGCGCCTCGTCGCGCCCGTTGCAGTGGAGCGACTGGGTCCCGCCGAGCACCGCGGCCAGCGCCTGCAGCGCCACGCGCACGATGTTGTTCTCCGGCTGCTGCGCGGTCAGCGTGCTGCCGGCGGTCTGCGTGTGGAACCGCAACTGCTGTGCCCGGGGCCTGGCGGCGCCGAAGCGGTCGCGCATCAGCGTGGCCCACAGCCGTCGGGCGGCGCGGAACTTGGCGATCTCCTCGAGGAAGTCGTTGTGCGCGTTGAAGAAGAACGAGAGGCGGCTCCCGAAGGAATCGACCTCCAGGCCGCGGTCGACCGCCGCCCGGACGTAAGCCAGGGCGTGGGCGAACGTGAACGCGATCTCCTGTGCCGCCGTCGATCCCGCTTCGCGGATGTGGTATCCGCTGATGGAGATCGGGTGCCAGCGCGGGAGCTCCTGCTCGCAGAAGGCGACGACGTCGGTAACGACCCGCAACGAGGCTCGGGGCGGGTAGATGTAGGTGCCGCGCGCCACGTACTCCTTCAGGATGTCGTTCTGCACGGTACCCGCCAGAGCGCGTGGATCGACCCCCTGGCGCTTGCCCGCGGCGACGTACAGCGCCAGCAGGATGATGGCCGTCGCGTTGATCGTCATCGAGGTCGACACGCGGTCGAGCGGGATGCCGTCGAAGAGCCGGGACATGTCCTCGAGCGAGTCGATGGCCACGCCGACGCGGCCCACCTCGCCGGCGGCCAGCGCATGGTCCGAGTCGTAGCCGATCTGCGTCGGCAGATCGAAGGCGACGCTCAGGCCCGTCACGCCCTGTTGCAGCAGGTAGCGGTAGCGGCGGTTGGATTCCGCCGCGGTGCCGAAGCCCGCATACTGGCGCATCGTCCAGAGCCGGCCCCGGTACATCGTCGGGTGGATGCCGCGCGTAAACGGAAAGCTGCCCGGTGCGCCGAGCCGGTCGGGGCTCCCTCCGGCGTCCGGACTCGGGCGGTCGACGCGTGAACGCATTGTGGAGGGATTCTACCAGCGCCGGGCGAGCCGGTTTCCGCGTACCGAACGGCTACAGGATGTAGTGGGATCGCGGGGAAAAACCTCCATATGCCGTGGTTCACAGGTTGACACGGCACAGGGCCGCTTCTAGAATCGTCGTGGTTGCACCCCCTGTCCATGCCGCTGATGGTCCTCATCCGGCTGGTTTCCCGTTACAGGATTTCTCTCGGCAGCGGTGCCCCGCGCGTAGCCGGCGCGTGCGGGGCGGAGGTGGCAGCATGAACGACGTCGTGAACCGTCTCGCGCGCGAGCTCGCCGAGGCGATCGGCGCCGCGGTGGCCCAGGACCCGCAGGTGGAGGCATGCCGCGAGAAGGCCCGCGCGGCGGGTTACGAGATGCGCGTGTCGCTCGAGACGGAGATCGGCTTCGGCAGCCGGGAGGGTGCCGCCGCGACCGCCGGCGGCGCCGAATCCTCGTCGAACAGCGGAGGCGACGTAGTGCCGGACGGGATGACGCCCAACGACCGCCGGTTCCTTCGCGCTCTCCGGATCGCGGCGGACGCAGGCGATCGGCCGGGTCAGCTCGGGGGCTGACAGGACGAGCCGTACGCGGCGGTCAGCCCGCCCACGTGCGGAGGTCGCGACCGGTCATCTCGCGCGGAACGTCGACGCCGGCGATGGTCAGCAGCGTAGGCGCCACGTCGCGCAGCGATCCGTCCCGCAGCGTGTGACGCGCACGCGAGAGTTCCTTGTTGACGAGCAGCACCGGCACCGGGTTGCTGGTGTGCGCGGTGTGCGGCCCCTTCCGTTCCGCATCCCACATCCGTTCGGCGTTGCCGTGGTCGGCCGTCACGATCACGGTGCCGCCTGCCCCGGTGACGGCGCCGATTATGCGGTCCAGGCAACCGTCGAGCGTTGCGACGGCGCGGGCCGCCGCGTCGAGCTTGCCGGTGTGTCCCACCATGTCCGCATTGGCGAAGTTGCAGACGATCACATCGTGACGACCGTTCGCGACGTCGTCCACCAGCGTGTCCGTGATGCCGGCCGCGCTCATCTCCGGCTGCAGGTCGTACGTCGGCACCTTCGGCGACGGCACGAGGATGCGATCCTCCCCGGCGTACGCCTGTTCCTCGCCGCTGTTGAAGAAGTAGGTTACGTGGGCGTACTTTTCCGTCTCGGCCAGACGCAGATTGGTCCGGCCGGCCGCCGCCAGGACCTCGGCCACGTTACCGGAGAAGGACGGCGGATCGAAGGCGATGGGCAGACCGTAGGTCGCGTCGTACTCGGTCATCGTCGTGACCGACAGCGCCGGCCGCCGCGGGCGGTCGAACCCGTCGAACGCCGTCTCGTCGAATGCGAGGGCGCGGGTCAACTGCCGTGCGCGGTCCGCGCGGAAGTTGAAGAGGACGACCGAGTCGCCGTCCCGCAGGGAGCCGGCCTGCCGGCCGTCGGCGTCCACCACCACGCCCGGCTCGATGAACTCGTCGGTGGTGCCCGCCGCGTAGGCTCGGGCCACGAGGGTGGCGGCGCCCGGGGCGGTAGTCCCGGCGCCCTCGGTCATCGCCGCGTAGGCGCGCCGGGTTCGATCCCAGCGCCGGTCGCGATCCATCGCGTAGTACCGGCCGATCACGGTCGCGATCCGTCCCACCCGCGCGTCGGCGAGCGTGCGCTCGACCGCCGCGATGTCGTCGGCCGCGGCGGTGGGTGCGGTGTCGCGTCCGTCGGTGAGGGCGTGGACGAATAGACGCGCGACCCTCTCGCGCCGCGCCAGCTCGATGAGCGCCGCCAGATGCCGGAGGTGGCTGTGGACTCCGCCCTGCGAGACCAGCCCGACCAGGTGCAGCGCGTGCCGGTCGCCGGCACAGCGCCTCATGGCCGCGACCAGCGCCGGGTTCGCGAAGAACTCGCCCTCCCGGATGCTCTTGTCGATCCGGGACAGATCCTGGTAGACCACGCGGCCCGCGCCGAGGTTCATGTGGCCGACCTCGGAGTTGCCCATCTGACCCGCGGGCAGTCCGACCGCTTCACCGCTCGTGACGAGCGATGCGTGCGGAAAGCGCTCCAGGAGTTCGGTGTAGGTCGGGGTTTCAGCCAGAGCGATGGCGTTATGATCGCGATCGGAGTCGATCCCCCAGCCGTCGAGGACGACGAGGACCACCGGCGGGTGACGGGCGGCGGGCATGATGACGGCGGGCGACAACCGCATGATAGCACGTCGAAAAATCGGCGATGCGACCCGTAACTGCTGTCAGGTCAATGCTTTGTGGCCGTCTCGGCGATTTTGACTTCCGCATCTGCGGTCGCTTATGATGGGCAGGTTGACCGTGAATTCATCCGGCAGGAGATCAATACCTCATGAGTGACATTGTCCGGCGCACGGGA
This sequence comes from Vicinamibacterales bacterium, assembly GCA_963662835.3. Classification (GTDB taxonomy): domain Bacteria; phylum Acidobacteriota; class Vicinamibacteria; order Vicinamibacterales; family UBA8438; genus WTFV01. The sequence goes on along the minus strand of CAXXVU020000002.1, from coordinate 472,263 downwards.
GTGCTCACGACTTGCGCCGCCGTCGCACTGCTTGCCGTCGCGCCCGCGGCCGCCCAGGACGACCTCGAGGATTGGCAGAGAGCGGAGCTGCGCTCGATGCTCGATGCCATCGAGGCCGCGATCGAGGGCCGGATCGTCCCCGTCGGCGATCCGTTCGAGTTCCGGCCGGACTTCCTGAAGGGCACCGACGGCGACGCCTATGTGCCGTTCACGTTGTCGATAGACCCGGCCGGGATCGACACCTCGTCGCTCTCCATGTACCTGTACGTGGTCGCGGCCGGGGACACGGACCCCGCCTTCGAGGACGCGTACTTCGCCGACGTGGAATCGGGCGGCGCCGAGCCGATTCGCATCAGCCGGGCGTTCGCCGTTCCGGGCGGCGCGTACGACGTTTATGTCGCGCTTCGGGAGAGCTCGCGCGATCTGGCCCCGGAGAGCGATCCGCCGGGCGACCGGGATCGGGCGCGCATCGACGAGTATTGCGGCGGGCTGTTTGCGGATGACCTCACCAGTCGTTTCGCGTGCCAGGAGCAGGAGTATCTGGCGTATCGCCTGCAGCGACGTCCGCGCCTCAGCTACGACGCGGACGAGGAAAGCGCGACGATGATGATGCTGCGGGCTCGCGTCGACGTGCCGGACCTCTGGAACAACCAGCTCCAGTTGAGCTCGATCATCGTGCCCGAGCTCGTCGAGCCGCTCTCGGCCCCGCTTACCCCGGACGAGCAGATTCTCAGTCCGTACAGCCTCGGCACCACCCGGATCGTGCCCAAGTTCGACGAGGACTTCGGCAAGCAGGCCGAGCTGTCGTTGATCTTCCTCGTCTACAATCCGGGTCTCGCCGACGGATCGAAGCCGGACATCACGATCGAGTACAGCTTCCATCAGCGGAGGGACGGCGGAGAGCAGTACTTCAACCGGACGAATCCGCAGGCGTTCAACGGCCAGACGCTGCCGCCGGGCTTCGATCTGACGCTCGGTCACCAGATCGTGGCAGGGCAGACCGTGCCGCTGTCCCTCTTTCCGGCCGGTGAGTACCGGTTGGAGATCAAGGTCACCGACAACACGAATTCCGCGGAGATCATCGAGAACGTGATGTTCACCGTCTTGGAGTCGTAAGGAGGCGCCGGCAGCGCCCCGCCACGCGGCAGTGGCCGGGGCGCTCCGAAGACACATGGCCCGCATGTTCGTCGTCGTCGCCGGTGTCGTTCTGGTGGTCGGGTGTGTGGCCCCGGCGGTCGCGGCCGGCGAGGAGCAGCTCGGCGCGTCGCCCGCCGATGCGGACGGGACGGCGGTTGCCGCCGGTGAGCTTTCCGGCATCGTCACCGCGCCGGACGGCGCTCCGGTCGGCGAGGTGCTGATCTCGCTGGCCGGGCCGGGCGGGTCGTCGCTTGCCGTTTCGGATTCCGCCGGCCGCTTCTGGTTCGACGGGCTGCCGGCAGGACGCTATCTGCTCCGGACGCACCTGACGAGAGCCGGAGCGAGCAGCCGGTTCGTGCAGATCGAGTCCGGGCAGGCACTCTTCGAGCCGATCGTTCTCAACGCGTCCAGCGAGGTGCACCGGGAGCTCCTGCTCGCCGGGAGCACTCTCGGGTTCGGCGGCGTCCCGGTTCCGGGTGCCGGGGCGGGCAGCCAGATCCCGCAAGACCCGCAGGAGGCGGCTGGCGGGCAGTCCGCCGTCGACGCGGTGCCGGGCGAGTCGACCACGGCCCGCCCCGTGTCGCAGGACGCCAAGATGTGGCGGCTGCGTCGAGCGCGCCGGAGCGTGCTCAAGGATCGCATGACCGGGGTGTCCCTCGTGCAGCGGGGCGAGGCGCCTTCCCGCGAGGCCGGCAGCGTCGCAGAGCGGTGGGCGGCGACCGGCTTCACGCCCCTGGAGCATCCGCTGGCGGGCCTCCCAATCTCCGGACAGGTCCAGTTCCTGACGCGGGCGACGTTGGCCGGACAGGGTTTCCTTTGGCCATCCGAGACTTGGCCGGGACAGGTGGCGTACGTGTCCGTGGCGCCGGCGGAAGCGGGCGACTGGGCGTTGCGCGGAACCGTCGACATGACGACCGGCGAGACCTCCTCGTGGGCGGTCGCCGGCTGGTACTCCGCGGAGCCGCGCGCGGACCACGACATGCAAGTGGCGGTGTCGTACAGCCGGCAGGCGCACGCGGCCGCGGCCGATCTGCGGCTCGACGGCGCGGGCCCGGTCGATACGGGCGTGCCGAGCCGCGAGGTCGGTCGCCTGGAGGCGGTCGACCGGTGGGCGGTCTCGTCGGCGCTGGAAGTCGGCTATGGAGCGGAGCTTGCGCGGTACGGGTATATCGAGGACGGCCGGCTGTTCAGCCCGCAGGCGAGCGTTACGGTGTCGCCGGCCGTCGGGACCCGGGTGCGCGCGGCCGCGTCGCGAAACATGACCGCGCCGGGCGGAGAGCAGTTCCTCCCGCCTCTCGACGGCGTGTGGCTGCCTCCGGAACGGACCTATAGTTCGCTCTCCGGCTTCGACGATCTGCACGCGGAGCGGGTCCGGCACGTCGAGGTCGGCCTGGAGCACGACATCGGGGAACGTTCCGTGATCGGCCTGCGCAGGTTCAGCCAGGAGGTCGACGGCCAGCTCATGACGATGTTCGCGCCCGGTGTCCACGCGCCGCCCGGAACCCTGCCCGCGTCCGGCGGCCACTATTATCTGACCGGTGCCGGCGGCGTCGACGTGGACGGTTGGGGAGTGACGTTCGAGCACGAGCTCGAAGAGCGGCTGCGCGGCACGGTCGACTACCGAATCGTTCGGTCGGAATGGACTCCTGCGGGCTCCGGGGAGTTCGGGGGGCCTGCCGCGGAGCGTTTCCGGAGGGGTCGGGACCATTTCCAGGACGTGGCGGCGACGCTTCAGGCGGAAATCCCCGAGACGTCGACGCGCGTCGTCGCACGCTGCCGGGTGAGCACGGGATTCGCCCGAGCGGCTCCCGGCGGCCTGGGCCCGGGCCTCGATACCCGTTTCGACGTGCAGGTCACCCAGACCCTGCCCTTCGCGCCATTCGAGGGAAGCAGTTGGGAGTTGCTCGTCGCCCTGCGGAGCATGTTCCATGAGCCGAGCCAGGGGGCGTCGGTCTACGACGAGCTGCTCGTGGTCGATCCGCCGAGACAACTCGTCGGCGGCCTCGTCGTTCATTTCTAGCCGACGCTTGCCGGCGCCGGCGGGCATGCGAGCCGCGAGCGATCTCGAACGACAACTCAAGTTCCGGATTCAGCGGATCCAGCGTCTTGGATCCGGAGTCCATTTTCTTGCATTCCGCGTGACGCCACTCGGCCAACTGCTCTTTCGGTCCCTTCGCGGAGGCGGCTGGAGCGTGAATGGCGTGTGATTTGCATCTATATCACCTGTGGCCGTCATGAAACTCACTGATCGCACGGTGAGTTCCCGCCGCTATCGCGGCGAATGGGGTCGAGCCCTGCTCGCGGTCGGTGTCGTCGTGGCACTCCTGTGTCTGGCGATAGCCAACGCGGTCGTGCGCGCCAACGGGAGCGGAGTGGAAGACGGCGTGCTCTGGAGTGAGAGCGCCGACGGACTGGCAGTCGCGGCGGTCGCGCCGGATTCCCCCGCGGCGGCGGCCGGGATCGAGACAGGCGACGTGTTGCTGGCCCTCGGGGGCGAGCCCGTCGAGCGCCGCGCCGACCTGCAGCGTCTGCTGCGTCCCCTTGCCGAAGGTACTCGGGTCGACTACACGCTTCTGCGCCTGAGCGAAGCGCGGCTGCACACCGTTTCGCTCGCGCGGGTCCCCGCCGCCGCGCTGTCCACGTACTTTCTGTTCGCGGCGGTGGGGCTGCTGGGACTGCTCGTCGGCGCCGCAGTGCGGGTGCAGCGGCCCGGATACCAGGCGACACTTCATTTCTTCTGGTTGACGGTCGCCTTCTTCGGCGTGTTCGCTTTCTCGTACACCGGTTGGCATGGCCGGCTCGATTGGATCTTCTTCTGGGCCGACGAAGTGGCCACCCTGCTGCTGGCTCCCCTGTTCATGCACTTCGCCCTGGTTTTTCCGGAGCGCCCGCCGGGCTGGTTGCGCCACCGGCTCGGATCGTGGGTGCTGCCGGCAATCTACGCGCCGGCGGTTGCTCTCGGGGTGATGCAGGCGGCCGTTGTGCTCGGCCCGGAGGACGGCCTCGGCTTCGCGCGGGCGGTCGAGAGGGTCTGGCGCCTGGAGCATCTCTACCTGGCGGCCTGCACCCTCGGCGGGTGCGCCACGATGGTGATCGCGCTCCGCCGCGTCCGGTCGAGTACATCGCAGCGACAGCTTCGCTGGGTCGTGTCGGGGGCGGCGCTCGGCGGCCTGCCGTTCGCACTGGGCTATCTGATTCCATGGGGGCTCGGTTTCGAGCCTGCGGCGGGGTTCGCGGCGCCCGTCGCCCTGATTCCGGCGGCGTTCGCGTCGGCCATCGTCCGCTACCGTTTGCGCGACGTCGAGGTAATCGTCAAGCGGAGCGTGGGCTATGCGGCGGTCGTGGGCGCGATGGTCTTCATCTACCTGGGCCTCGAACGCTTCGCGACCGCGGTGTTCCTCGAGGAGTCGGATCGGCACAGCTCCATCGTCGCGTTGCTGGCGACGGCGGTCGTGGTGCTCCTGGCGGGACCGGTCAAGAACACCGTTCAGACCATGCTCGACCGGGCCTACTACCGCGAGCGGTTCGACTACCGCCGCGCCCTGACCCGGTTTGCGCGGGATCTGAGCACCGATCTGGATCTCGACCGTCTGGGCGAACGCCTGGTGAATCGGGTAACGGAGACGCTCGGGATCGATCGGATGGTTCTGCTGCTCGGTCGGGATCCGAGCGCAGACGAGGCGGAACCCGAGGTGGGCGATTTCCATCCCATTCGTTGGGTCGGGTTCGACGGGCCGCCGCCGCTGCTGCCCCGCGGCTCCAGCATCGGTGACCGGATGCTCGAACGGCAGACCGTGCTGCTCGACGATCCGATCGGCAGCCGCAATTGCGCTCCCGGCGACGTCGCATTCTGGCGCACCCACGGCCTGTACTACTTCGTGCCCTGTGTCTCGGAAGAGGGAGCGATAGCGGTCATGGCGCTGGGCCGCAAGGAGAGCGGCGGCCCCCTGAGCAGCGAGGACATGACGCTGCTCGGAGCGGTGGCGGGCCAGGCGGCCACCGCACTGGAGAACGGGCGCCTCTACCGCCGGCTCGAACAGAAGGCGGGTGAGCTCGACAGCATGCGGCAGTTCAGCGAGAACATCATCGAGTCACTGGGCGACGGCCTCGCCGTGCTGGATCTCGACGATCGCATAATCCGGTGGAACGCGGGATTCGAGCGCCTGTACGGCGTCCCGCGGGCGGAGGCGATCGGCCGCTCTCTGGATGAGGTCTTCGACGGCGATTTCGTCGAGCGGCTGAGCGCCGCGCGCGCAGAACGACCGGCCGGGGCGCAACTCTATCGCGTGCCGCTGCTCTCGCGGCACGCAGAGCGGCGGCGGCTGCGAGTGAAGGCCGCCACGGCTCCGCTGCTGACGCGGACCGGTCAGATCAGCGGCACGATAATGATCGCCGTCGACGGCACCGCCCGCGTGCAGCTCGAAGAGCAGTTGCAGCTCTCGGAGAAGATGGCTTCCATCGGGTTGCTGGCGGCAGGGGTCGCGCACGAGGTGAACACGCCGTTGACCGGCATCTCCAGCTTTACCCAGATGCTGCTGGAGGATGCGGACAAGGAGGATCCCAGGACGCGGTTGCTGGAGAAGATCGAGCGGCAGACGTTCCGGGCGGCGCGGATCGTGAACGGGTTGCTGAACCTCGCGCGGCCGGGTCGTACGGATACGAACGGTCCCGTCGACGTCAACACCGTGATTGCCGACGTGCTGGTGCTGCTCGAGCATCAGCTCGAGGCGGGCAACATCAAGGTGCGCCGCGAGCTGGCGAACCCCGGCGTCGTGGTTCAGGGCATCGAGTTCAAGATGCAGCAGGTGTTCCTCAACCTGTTCCTCAACGCCCGGGACGCCATGCCGAGCGGGGGATGGCTCACGGTGCGCAGCCGCTCGGAGGGCGGAAGCGCGGTAGTCGAGGTGTCCGATACGGGCTCGGGCATCCTGCCGGAGCATCTCTCGCGGATCTACGATCCGTTCTTCACGACCAAGGCCGCAGGCCAGGGGACCGGACTCGGACTGTCGGTCACCTACGGTGTCGTGCAGGAACATCAGGGGACCATCGAGTGTACGAGCGGGCGGGGCCACGGGACCCGATTCACGCTGACCCTGCCGCTGGCGGCCGCGGACCGGACCCCGGCCACCGAGGCTGCTCGCTGATTGCGAGGCGCAGCACATGCTGGACGGAGCTTCGCTCCTGGTCGTCGACGACGAGCCGATCATGCGGGAGATCCTCAACTCCCTGCTGGAACGCCAGGGATGTCGAGTGCGGCTCGCCACGTCCGGCCAGGAAGGGGTGGAGCTCGCGCGGACGGGCAGCTTCGACGCCATGCTGCTCGACGTGATGATGCCGGGCATGGACGGGCTCGCGGCGCTCGACGAGATCGCACGGCTCGACGAAGCCCCTCCGGTGATCATGATCACGGCGTTCGGCACGTCGCGGAACACCCGCGAGGCGTTCAAGCGCGGCGCTTTCGACTTCATAGAGAAGCCGTTCAAGAACGACGACGTCCTGCTCGTCGTGCGCAACGCGGTGGCGCAGCAGCGGCTGCTGAGCGAGAACCGGGCGCTGCGGCAGAACCTCCGGGCCCAGGCAAGCCGCTTCAGCAACATAATCGGGCACAGCCCTCGCATCCGCAGCGTGTTCGAGATCATCGCGCAGGCGGCGCCGAGCCGCGCGACGATTCTCGTCTCCGGCGAGAGCGGAACCGGCAAGGAGCTCGTGGCGCGCGCCATACACGCGAACTCGCCGCGAGCCGGCCGGCCGTTCGTCACGGTCAACTCGGGAAGCCTGCCTCCGGATCTGCTGGAATCGAATCTCTTCGGTCACGTGAAGGGCGCGTTTACCGGCGCGGTCACCTCCAAGAAAGGCCTGTTCGAGATGGCCGATCACGGGAGCATCTTCTTCGACGAGATCGGGACGGTGCCCCTCGAGACGCAGGCCAAGCTGTTGCGGGTGATACAGGAACGGGAGTTCCGTCGCCTGGGAGGACTCGACACCATCAAGGTGGACGTCCGGATCGTCGCCGCCACGAATGTGGATCTGCAGCAGATGGTCGAGGACGGATCGTTTCGGGAAGACCTGTACTACCGGCTCCACGTGATTGCGATCGAGCTTCCGGCCCTGCGCGAGCGCCGGGAAGATGTGCCCCTGCTGGCCCGCAGCTTCCTCACCAAGTACGGGAAGGAGAACAACAAGCCCGATCTGGAGTTGACGCCGGAGGCGATGCACCTCCTGGAGGCCTATCACTGGCCGGGCAACGTGCGGGAGCTGGAGAACGTAATCGAGCGCGCGGCGGTGTTGACGGTAAAGCGGCAGATCGGCCCCGAGTTGATTCCGGACGTCGTCAAGGCGTCGCCCTCGTTCCGGTTGCCGCACTTCGACATGCCGGCCGACGGAATTCCCTTCAGGAAGATCATCGACAGCATGGAGGTCCGGTTGATCGTCCGCGCTCTGGAGGCGGCCGGCGGAGTGCAGAAGCGTGCCGCCGAGCTGCTGCACGTCAAGCCGACCACGCTCAACGAGATGATCAAGCGCCACGGGATCCGGTCACGGGGCTCTCGCGGGGGGACAGGCGCGTCCACGCGCGGACGGGCCGGCGCTACGACCCTGGCGGGTCAGGGCGCAGCCGGCGTGCGATCGGCGGCGCCACTCGTGTCCGACCTCGTCGAAGAGTTCGACAGGCGTCTGACCCGCGTCGATTGACGGAGCGTCCGGCCATGGCCTCCGCCTACCGCCCTCGTGCGCCACGCGACCGGCCACGGCCGGCGCCCCGGGCGCTTCTGGGCCGGCGCGCGCGCGCCTGACGGGTCGCGGCTATTCCGTCCATGAGCTGATCGTACTTCCGCAGGATCACGTCCCACTCGTAGTTGGCGCGGACATAGGCCTGACCGTTGCGGCCCAGCGCCTCCCGGAGCTCCTCGTTTCCGATCAGCAGCTCGAGACACTCGACGAACTCGTCGCGGTCCGCGTAGTAGAGCCCCGCATTGCCGCGCTGACAGTGCTCGCGCACGACCTCGCTGCGGGCGTTGGCCAGCACCGGGGTGCCGACGGCGAACGCCTCCAGGGCCAGCAGGGAGAGGCTCTCGTAGGGCGAGGGGACGACAACCGCCGTTGCCGCCTGCAGCGCCTCCAGGCGTTCGGCTTCCGGCAGCAACCCGGCGAACCGAATGAACGGTTCGTCCGGGATCCGCATCAGTTTGACTCCCATCAACGCGAGGACGGCGTCGCCCCGGCGGGCCGCGTAAGCACTGAAGTGCTCGATCAACTCCTCGCAGCCCTTGCCGGGGTCGATGCGTCCGCCGTACAGCAAGAACGGTTCGTAGAGGCGATGCCGCCGGCGGAAGGCGGCGGCGCTCGTGCGCTGCGAGTTCTCATCGAGGCCGCCGGGAGCGCCGTTGTCGTGATCCCGTGCGGCGGCCGCGAACCGCGCCGGAAGATCGACTCCGCATCCGATCGTCTGCTCCACGGCGGCGCTCATCTGGAATCGAGCCTTCAGAAACGCCCGTTCCACGCCCGTGTTGTAGGCTATTCCGGCTGGCGCGCCGAACACGTCGCGGTAGATTCCGAGCCGGATCGCCGGCTCGTCGTGCGCGGTCGGCACCAGGATGCTCCGCTGCGGGTCGATGCGCAGGCCGAGCACGGTCGGCGCGTAGAGATAGGTGAAGAAGATCAGCGTGTCGTAGGCGGTATGGCGGCGCTCGAGGTGCTCGAGCAGCGCGGGGCACCACGGACCCTGTCGCTTGAGCCATTCCAGCTCGTCGTCGGCAGTGTGCGGGTTGCCGAAGATCCAGTCCGAGTACTCGTTGAAGCTCTCGATGCTGCGTGTCCGATCGTTGGCGAAGCGGTGCACCGTCACGCCACGAATGCGGTCGGAGCCCTCCGGATACTCGTTGGCCCAGGTGATGTAGTCCCGGGCGCAGGTGGTCAGCACCTCGACATCGTGACGAGCGGCAAGGCGCTCGGCCACGAGCCGGCAATGGTACTCGGAACCCCCGATGATCTCGGTGCCGTAGCGTTGAACGATGAGAGCTATCTTCACGCGGTCAGGGACTCGATCATGGCGTCGATTGCCTCGGTGGCACGCGCCTTGCTGAAATCGGCCAGCCGCCGCCTCTGGCCGGCGATGACCGCCGATCTCAACTCGTCATCGTACACCAGGAGCCCGAGCGTCTCGGCCGCGAGCTCCAGATCCTTGGGCGTGAAGCAGATGCCGGCCCCGCCAAGGGTCTCCGGCACCGCTGCCGCACCGTAGGCCAGGATCGGCACGCCGGCGGCCATCGCCTCGACGAGCGGTACGCAGAAGCCCTCGTGCTCGCTGAGCGAGACGTAGGCGCTCGCCGTGCGGTAATACGCCGCCAGCTCGACGTCAGGCACCGGCCCGGTGAAGAGAAACCGCTCGGGCGGCATCTCGTACCGGGAGACGAGGGCCCGCAGCATCGCGTAGTAGCGCGGCACGGCATTGGTGCGGCCGACGAAGAGGAATCGATAGTCGGTGTCGACGTAGCGCTTGTAGTGCTCGGCCAGCCGGATATGGTCTTCGAGCTTCTTGTTCGGGGCGACGCGGCCGACGAACAGGATATTGGCCGGACCGTCGTCGAGCGTGCGCTCGAGAACCGGCTGGCGAGGATGTCTCGCGAGCCGTTCCGGGTCGACGAGGATCGGCATCACGCCGGTGTCGGGAAAACCCAGCGCCACGAGTTCCTCGCGGTTGTACTCGGAATCGCCGAGGGCCAGGTCGACGCCGCCGACCAGGGACTTCAGCTCCGACCGGCCCAGGGCCGCGATGCGAAAGATGCCCGCGTCGAACGGAGCGAAGAAGTGCGCCGGCGTGATGTTGTGGTACTGGAGAACGCGCCGTCCGCGTAGGGTCGTCAGCGCCGCGGTCATGGGGGAAGGGACCGCGAAGTGCAGCACGGTCACGTCGCCGCGGCGCGCCGCGGGGTCGGTGAACGGCCGAATCTCTTCCGCCAGGCCGGCGTCGACCGACAGGGCGAAGATGTCCGCTTCGTGGCCCTTTTCCCGCAACAGGTCTCGAACGCGGCGGGCGCTGTCGCCCACCGCGTCGCCCTGATGCGCCGCCGGCAGCCACTGGTTGATGGTCAAAGTCGACGTTCCGGTTGTGCTCTCGCGTCCGTTGCGGCGTCGGCGCCCTGCGCCGGCCGGCGCGGGGCGTCGGCCGGCGCGGGCAGCGCGTTGAATGCCGATGGCCTGAACGACCGGATTTCTTCCAGTCGCTCGATCCGCTCGATCCGCTTCCAGAAGCCGGAAGCCACCCGGCACGGGGACCGGCGCGGCGCCGCGCGAACCCGGTCGACGAACCCGAGCAGCGTACCGGCGAAGTCCCCGGCGCGCAGTCGGGCGAGCGCTGCGTCCTGCGCCTCGAGGATTTCGTCTTCGAGCGCCGCATCCGTCAGCACGGCGTTGATGAGGGAAGCTACGTGACGGGGATCCTTCCGCTCGAAGAGCACGCCGCCGCCGTCCATGGTGGCGGGAACCGCCGCCGCCGCGAAGGCGATCACCGGAATCCGCTTGTGGAAGGCCTCGATCAACGGGACGCAGAACCCTTCGTGCTCGCTCGCCGAAAGGAACAGGTCGGCGACGTCGTAGAGCGCGGTCAGCTCCTCGTTCGATACGTGGCCCGTCAGGTGCACGTCCGGGGTGCCGAGGCGCCGGATGAGATCCGTCAGGGAGGCGTGGTAATCGGCGAACAGGTCATGCGTGCCGACGAGCAGCAGCCGTGACGACCGGTTGTACCGCCGGCGGTAGGCGTGAAAGAACCGGACGAGATCCTCGATGCGCTTGTTCGGGATGATGCGGCCGACGAACAGGATGTTCGTCTTGTCGTCATCGAACTGTCGTGCGAGCCACGGGTGCGGCGTGACGTTCAGATGGGCGAAATCCGGGACGACGGGCAATACGCCGGTATGCGGGAATCCGAGCGCGTCGAGCTCGGCCCGGTTGAAAGCGGAGTCGCCGAGCGCGAGGTCGCAGCGCGCGGCGTAGGCGCCCAGCTCGCGTCGGCCGCTGTGACACTGCGCGACGACGGGAGAACGGATGTCGAGAAAGAACCGGACCGGCGTGATGTTGTGGTAGATCAGGATCATCCTGTCCGGTACCGCGAACGCGACCCGCGACGCACGCGACCCGAGCGAAAAGTGATGGACCAGGATGTTGTCCGGATGGCTGTCCTCGATCAGGTTCCGGTAGTCCTCCGTCTCGTCCTCCAGTCGCGGGTCCACGGTTTCCACGTAGATCCGGGATTCGAAGCCCGCGTCACGCAGGACCCGCCGAATGCCGAGCGCTTCGTTGCCGATGGCATCGCCGTAGCCGAGCGTCGCCAGCACCTGATGTACCGCCGTGCCTTGCGTCGTCATTGCGAGTTGCCCGTGCCGGTCCTGCTGTCCGCCGCCTCCGGTGCGCCGGCGTCCCAGGTCTGCGCCGCAGGTCCGGTCGGAAGCCGATCGACGACTTCCCGCGCCGGGGCCTGCAGCCGCCGGCGTCGTCGAAGCCAGCCCGGTTCCGGTTCCGCACGGGTACCGTCGCCGTCCCGGTTCGCGCGCTCGAGGCGGTCGAGCATCTTGAGGTACTTGCCCTCGACGACGCTCCATGTGTAGTGGCGCTCGAAGTACGCGCGGCCGTTTCTTCCAAGGGCGTTCCGCAGGCCGCGCCCGGTCTCGATGAGGTGAAGCGCCTCGGCGAATTCCTCGTACGACTCGTAGTACAGGCCGGCGTTCGCCCGGATGACCTGGCCCCGCAGCACGTCGCAACGGCCGTTGACGAGGACCGGTATCCGCATGGCCCAGGCCTCGAGTGTGACCATCGACAGGCTCTCGTAGTAGGACGGCATCAGCAAGGCGTCGGCAGCCGCCAGCGCATCGTACTTCTCCTCGTCGCTCACGAATCCGAGGTGACGAATGCGTGGGTGCGACGGTATCCGCATGACCGGCGTGCCCGCCAGCACCAGGTGCATCCGCTGCGAGACCTCGCCGAAGTACCGCCCGAAGTAGTCGAACAGCTCGGCGCAGCCCTTGTTCTCGTCGATGCGGCCCACGTAGAGAACGAATGGTCCGTCGAGGCCTGTTCGAGCCCGGAATCGTGCGGCGCTCGCATCGTTCGGGACTTCCGAGCCGACGCCCACGACCACGCCCGGGACATGCTCGTTGCGCGCGGCACCGTGGATGAGAGCCCGCTCCTCGTGGGAGTTGTACATCAGCGCGCGCACGTTCCTGAACGTCCGGGCGGAGATGGCGAGTCCGAGCGCCGGATCGCGTTCGGCCGTCGGGACCAGCACGGCCCGTGACGGTGCCGCAAGGATCCCGTGGTAGGCGTGGTAGTAGCGGTAGCTGAAGAACACCATGAAGTCGTAGCTCGCGGCCACGCGGCGCAGGTGGGCGATCAGCGCCGGACTCGTCGGGCCCTCGGCCGCGAGCCACTTCAGCTCGTCGCGGATGGAATGCCGTCGGCAGAAGACATGGTCCGAAAGCCGGCCGAATTCCGCCGGATCGCGCTCCTGCCGGACCGGAAACCGGTGGACGGGCACGCCGTTGACGGCGTCGGCGCCCGGCGCGAGCTCGTTGCGCCAGGTGATGTAGTCCCGCGCGCAGGTGGTCAAGACCTCGACGTCGACGTGGCGGGACAGTCGCTCTGCGACGTAGCGCGCGTGCAACTCGGCTCCGCCGCTGACATCGGCGCCGTAACGCTGCACGACCACCGCTAGCTTCACGGTTCGGAGGTGTCGCCGGACGGCTCGGGTGTCGTGCCGGAATCCGGTTCGGGGCCTGCTGCCGGCTCTTCGCTTCCACTGCTCGTCGAGGAGGCGTCGACCTGTTCGCTCCGGTCTGTCGTTGCCTCCGCCGCTTCCGCGGCTGGAGCCGCGCCCCCGGCACGCCGCCGGCCGCGCCGCCGCCGCCGGCGGCGCTTCTCCGTTCCACCGTTGTCGCCGTCGCCGCCTTCGGGAACCGCGGCCGCAGCGCCCGCCGGAGCGGTCTCGTCGGTCGCCGAGGTCGTCCTGAACTGTACGATCTGCTCGAGTGCCCGGGCGCGGCGCTCGTCGAAGTCGAGACGCGCGGCGACCGATTCGACGCGCATCTTGTGGTTCTTCAGGTCGATGGCCAACCGGGTCATTTCGACGACGAGGTTGTTCAGAACCTCGTACAGCAGTACGTCGAGCTCCGCCTGCCTCCGGTTTCTTGCGGCGTTCAGGTTCGCATGGGTGGAGAGGGTCCGTACGGACTCCAGCATCGGGCCGGGGTTGATGAACAGCTTCAGGATCGGCCTGAGCATGCGCCGTATCGCGTGCAGGACGCGGCCGATGCCGCCGCGCGACGATCGATACACGTCATCGGGCGCGAACGGCGGGACGCCGGCGATCTCCGCCGACCTGTCGTCCTGCCTTCGGAAGTGCTCGAGGAGGTCCGAGCGGACGTTCTTCGGGTCGAGGAAACGGTCGAGCTTGACGTTCGCCAGCTCACGGATCTGGTCTTCGGTGTAGTCCACGCCCCGCTTCTCCCGCACGCGGGCCCGGATCTGCTCCATGATCTTCTCGACGTCCACCGCGTCGGACCGGATGTTGAATTCGGCCATCTGTCCCTCAGTCACCTTGTCCGCGGGTCGGCCGAGGTCCTGTTCCGGGCGGACCGTCGAGGCCGGTGCTGAAGCCGATTCCCTCCGGATCGGAGCGAAGAATGAACGAACCTGCGGGGCGACCGGATGCCGCGGAGCGGAGAGGCTCCGCGTCCCGGCCTGGGGTGAGGCTCGTGCGTCTCGGCGGGCACTCGCCGATCAGGAGAAGCTGCCGAGCGCCTCCTGCTCGTTGTCGAAGGCGTCGAACACGGTCAGCAGCTTCGTGATGGACAGGAGGTCTTCGATGCGCTTGGTCAGGTTCAGCAGCTTCAGCTTGCCGCCCTGGCGGTTCACGGTGTGCAGGGTGCTGACCATCTGGCCCAGACCGGCGCTGTCGACGTACGGTACCCCCGCCAGGTTGAGCAGAAGATTTCGGTGACCCTGGTGGAGGACGCTGTTGATCTTGTCCTTCAACAGCTCGTCGCCTTCCCCGATCGTAAGCTTGCCCGCCAGATCCAGAATCATGACGTTGCCGGCCTGGCGCTCTTCGATTTGCATCGCTGCTTGTACCTCCGACTCCAAGCCTCCGACATCCGGACGATTACCCCGTGCGGGGGAGCCACGACGACCGGAAAGGCTGATGAACGCCCCGAAAGACCCGCAACGCTATCACGCACCCCTGTCACTGTCAACGACACGCATAAAGGGCTCGCCGGGCCGTCAATCCGCGTCCCGCCGCATCTTCTTCCGCGAGCGCTTCCTCGCCAGCGCCTGCTTGGCGCGCCGCTTGTCGCCCGGCTTCAGATAGAAGGAGTGCTTCTTGATGTCCTTGATGATGTCTTCCTGCTGGACCTTCCGCTTGAAGCGACGAAGGGCGCTCTCAATCGACTCGTTTTCCTGAACTCGAACCTCTGCCACGTGCGATTTCACCCCCTCCGTCGGTCCGCAGGCGATGCGGAGCGATGTGGCCGAGCCGGACCAGTATGCTAGGCTCAACGCGCCGACTCGCAAACGCACAGGATAGGTTGAATCCTTCGTTGCCGTCAACTGCCACCCGGCGGCTGCGGGGTCGGTCGATCAGGGGAGGGCTCGCGGGCGCGACCGCGTACAGGGAGTCGCAGGCGTGAGAGTACTGGTTCTCGGAAGTGGCGCCCGCGAGCACGCACTCGTGCGGGCGTTGATCGCCGACGTCGCCGTCGACGAGGTGGTCTGTGCGCCGGGCAACGCGGGCATCGAGGGAGAGGCCGCGGCACGCGTGGCGCCGGTGGACGTCGCGGATCCGGCGGCGCTGCTGACGCTGGCCGTGGACGAAGCCGTCGACCTGACCGTCGTCGGACCCGAGCTGCCCCTCGCGCGGGGCGTGGCCGACGTTTTTGCCGACGCCGGCCGCCTGTTGTTCGGGCCGACGCGGACGGCGTCGGCGCTCGAATCCAGCAAGGCGTTCGCCAAGGCCTTCATGGCGCGTCACGGTGTTCCGACGGCACGGTTCGAGGTGTGCACGGACGAACGGCAGGCGCTCGCGGCGGTCCGCGGCGAGCGGTTCGGGTTTCCGGTCGTCGTCAAGGCGGACGGTCTCGCGGCCGGCAAGGGAGTCACGGTGGCGGCGAATCGGGATGCCGCCGAAGCCGCGGTGCGCGAGGCGATGGTGGCGCGGCGCTTCGGGGACGCCGGCGCGACCCTGGTGATCGAGGAGTGTCTGACCGGGTCCGAGGTCTCCTGCTTCGTCGTCTCCGACGGACGGCGGTGCCTGGCCCTGCCGTCGGCCCAGGACCACAAGCGCGCCTTCGACGGGGATGCGGGGCCGAACACCGGCGGAATGGGGGCGTTCGGGCCGAGCCCGCTCTTCGGGCCCGATCTCGAGGCGCGCGTCATGCGGGAGATCGTCACACCCGCGCTCGACGGCCTGCGTGCGGAGGGCCGAGAGTACCGCGGCGTGCTCTACGTTGGCCTGATGCTGACGCAGGATGGCCCGCAGGTAATCGAGTTCAACGTGCGTTTCGGTGATCCGGAGGCGCAGGTCATTCTCCCGATGATCGAGAGCGGGCTGGCGCCGGTGCTGCTCGGCGCTGCGCGCGGGAACCTCGGCGAGGCCGACTGGCGCGTTCGCGCGGACCCGCACGTCGGCGTGGTGATGGCGTCGGGCGGTTATCCCGGAAAGTACGAGACCGGATTGCCGATCGGCGGACTCGTGGACGCCGGCGCGGTGCCGGGCGTGCACGTGACGCATGCGGGAACGGCGTTGCAGGATGGCCGCGTCGTGACCAGCGGAGGCCGCGTGCTGACCGTGGTGGCGCGCGGGGAGACCTACGAGGAGGCCATCGCGCGGGCCTACGACGCGGTCGGGCGGATATCGTTCGAGGGCAGCCACGTGCGGACGGACATCGGACAGAGGGCGCTGATCGCGGCGGCGAGTCGCGGCGGGGCCTGACGAGGAGGGCAGGCTACGGATGGCGGAACGAGACGTGCAGATACTGATGGGATCGAATTCGGACGCGCCGATCATGCGCAAGGCGGTCGGCGTCCTCGACACGCTGGGCGTCGCGTCGCACATGACCGTCGCCTCGGCGCATCGCTCGCCGGCTCGCGTGCTGCGCATCGTGGAAGAGGCGCCGGCGCGCGGCGTCAAGGTCTTCATCGTCGGCGCCGGCGCCGCCGCCCACCTCGCCGGAGTGGTCGCGGCCCATTCGACGCTGCCGGTCATCGGCGTGCCGATCGACTCGTCGCCGCTGGAGGGGTGGGACGCACTGCTGGCCACCGTCCAGATGCCCCCCGGCGTGCCCGTGGCCACGGTGTCGGTCGGCGCGGCCGGGGCGGTCAATGCGGCGGTGCTCGCCGCCCAGATCCTGGCGCTTTCGAATGGTCGGGTGAGTGAGAAGCTGGCCGCCTACAAGGCCGGCCTGGCCGAGAAGGTCGAGCGCGCGGCGGCGGAGCTCGAAGGCGAAGGGGAGTCCTGATCCATGGGGGTTCAATCCTCGAAGAGCATCACGAGCAGCGCCTTCTGCGTGTGCAGGCGGTTCTCGGCCTGATCGAAGACCGCGGACGCCGGGCTGTCCAGCACCGAGTCGGTCACTTCCTCGCCCCGATGGGCCGGCAGGCAGTGGAGGAAGCAGGCGTCCGGACCGGCGTGGGCCATGAGCGCGTCGTTCACCTGATACGGCGCGAAGAGGCGGCGGCGCTCGGCGACCTCGGCCTCGCGGCCCATGGAGGTCCAGACGTCGGTGTAGACGGCGTCGACCCCGCGAACCGCAGCCACCGGGTCGCGGAACCGGGTCAGCTCGGCGCCGTGCTGCGCGATCCGCGCGACGTCACGGTCGACGCCCGGCGGCAGGTCGAACCCGTCCGGCGAGGCTACGCGCACGTTGATTCCGAGCATGGCCGCAGCCTGCGCCAACGAGGTCGCCACGTTGTTGCCGTCGCCGACGAAGGCCACGGTGCGCCCGCGCGGGTCGTCCCAGCGTTCCTTCAGGGTCAGGCAGTCGGCCAGCGCCTGGCACGGGTGCTCCTCGTTGCTGAGCGCGTTGATGACGCGGAACGACGTGGTGGCCAGCGCCAGGTCCGTCAGCCGCGACTGCTCGTAGGTGCGGACCACCGCCCCGGCCACCCATCGCTCGAGGCAGCGGCCCACGTCGGCGAGCGATTCCCGCTTCCCGAGGGCGACGTCCGCCGACGGGACGATGAAGTTGCCGCCCAGCTCCCGGATGGCGATCTCGAAAGTGGAGCGGGTCCGCAGCGACGGCTTCTCGAAGAGCAGCGCGACGTAGGTGCCCTGGAGGGCCGCCGAGGTCGGCGCTTCCTTGCCCAGCGGCCGCTCGCGCTTGAGGGTGGCCGACAGGGCCAGGCCGTGCTCGAGGTCGGCCGGCTCGAAGTCGAGGACCGACAGGAAGCAGCGGCCCTCCAGACCGCCCGCGCCGTGCGGCGTGTACGGGGACGATGGCGCGGCGTGGTAGGTGGTCACTGTTCCGACTCAGGTGCGGTAGTCCGCGTTGATGTGCACGTAATCGGCGCTGAAATCGCAGGTCCACATCGTGGCCGCGCCCGCGCCGCCGACGCCGAGGTCGACGGCGACCTCGACTTCGTGCCCCTTCAGATGAGCGGCCGCCTGTGGCTCCCTGTCGGCGAAGATCGTCGTGCCGTCGTACAGCGTGATCGCGCCGATTTTCACCACCGTCCGGTCCGGGTCGAATCCGACGCCGGCCCGCCCGGCGACCGCCACGAGCCTTCCCCAGTTCGGGTCGCCCCCGTTGAGCGCCGTCTTCACGAGCGGCGAATTGGCGATCAGCCGCGCCGCCCGCCGCGCGTCGTCGCCGGAGGCGGCGCCGGTGACGCGCACCGTCACGAGCTTCGTGGCGCCCTCGCCGCCGCGCACGATCTCTCGCGCGAGACCGGCGCAAAGCTCGTTGAGACCGGCGACGAACGCAGGGTACGTCGCCTCGTCCATGCCGACCCCGCTCGCCCCGTTGGCCAGCATGAAGACGGTGTCGTTGGTGGACGGCTCGCCGTCGACGGTGATCGCGTTGAACGTGTCGCGCGCCACGTCGCGCAGCGCGCGCTCGAGCGTCTCGGGATCGACGGCGGCGTCGGTGGTCAGAAACCCGAGCATCGTCGCCAGGTTCGGCTCGATCATCCCGGCGCCCTTCACCATGCCGCCGATGGTAAAGCCCCCCCACGGCGTCGTGACGTGGACCGCGGCCTCCTTGGGCGCGTTGTCGGTCGTCATGATCGCCTCGGCCGCGGCCAGGTGCGCGTCGCGGCTCAGGCGCCGCGCGGCCGCGTCGATGCCGGCGGCCACCCTGTCGGGGTCGAGCCGCATGCCGATGACGCCGGTCGAGGCGATGAGCACGTGCGCCGGATCGCAGCCGACCGCTTCCGCGGCGGCGGCCGCCATCGCGCGCGCGGCCACCATTCCCTCGGCGCCGGTGCAGGCGTTGGCGCACTTGCTGTTGACGGCGATGGCCCGGGCGTGCCCGCCGGAGCGCACGAGCTGCTCGCGGGACACCACGACCGGTGCGGCGACGGCCAGGTTCGTGGTGAAGAGGCCGGCGGCGCTCGCCACCTCGTCGGAGACGACGAGGGCGAGGTCGAGCCCCGACGGCTTGAGCCCGCAGGCGACCCCGGCCGCCCGAAATCCGGCCGGGGCCGTGATCCCTCCGCGCGCTGCGACGACGGCCGGGAGGCTCATCGACAGGCTCCGGCCGCCCGCTTCAGGTCGAGCACGACGGCGTACTGCCGGCAGCGGCGAAAGAGGTCGCACCGCTGGCAGTCGGCGGCAATCTTGGCCGGCACCCAAGGGTGGGGAACGATCGAGAATCCGGCGCGCACGAACGGACGCGCCTGGTGCGTGAAGGCGCACAGCCGGGGGAACCGCTGCGACGCCGCCGCGGCGATCAACGCCTCGAGCAGGCGCCGCCCGACCCCCGTCCCGCGCCGCGGCCCGTCGACGACGAGCGACCGAACCTCGGCCACGGCGGGGCTCAGGCGAGCCAGCTCGCCGCAGCCGATGACGTGGTCGCCGTCCGTCGCGACGAGAAACCGCGGCACGTGCAGCTCCACCTCGCCGAGGGGGCGCGCGAGCAGGTGTCCGGCGACGAGATTCTCCGTGATGAGCTGGTACACCCGTCCGGCGTCCCCGGTCAGCGCGGGACGGATCACGAACT
This sequence comes from Vicinamibacterales bacterium, assembly GCA_963662835.3. Lineage (GTDB taxonomy): Bacteria > Acidobacteriota > Vicinamibacteria > Vicinamibacterales > UBA8438 > WTFV01. The sequence continues at coordinate 452,923 of CAXXVU020000002.1, read as the reverse complement.
CCCGGGCTGGCGGAGGCGGGAGGGCGGCGGTTGCGATCCGGGTCATGGTGGCCATGGTCCGCGGTATCCGTCGCGTCACATCGCGGGCAGCGCCGCGCCGGCGTCGTCGAGGGCGAGGCGCAGGCGCAGCAGCCCCTCGTCGATATCGTCGTCGGAGATGTTGAGCGGCGGCAGCATCCGGACCACGGTGCCGGCGGTACGATTGATTACCAGCCCGCGCGCGAGGGCGCAGTCGACCGCCTGATCCGCCACCGCCGGGTCGACCTCGATGCCCAGCATGAGTCCTTCCCCGCGCACCTCGTGGAGGGCCCTGCTTTCCGTCACCAGCGCGTCGAGTCCGAGCCGGAAGCGGCGGCCGGCGGACGCCACGCGTTCGATGAGGCCGTTGCCGAGCGCGTGAAGAAAGGTCAGTGCGGCCCGGCATGCCAGCAGGTTGCCGCCGTAGGTGGTGCCGTGGTCGCCGAAAGCGACCGCCGCGGCAACCGCTTCGCTCATGAGCGCCGCGGCGACCGGGAAGCCGCCTCCCAGCGACTTGCCGACCGGCATCAGGTCGGGGGTCAGCCCCAGGGCCGCGCTGTGGAACGGCCGCCCCGTGCGGCCGAGGCCACACTGGATCTCGTCGGCGATCAGCAACGTTCCCGTGGCCGTGCACGCTTCGCCGAGGGCCGCGGCCGTGGCACGCGGAATCGGTCGTACCCCGCCCTCACCCTGAATCGGCTCGACGATGACGGCGGCGGTCCGCCCGGTTACCGCCCGGCGCACCCCGTCCGCATCGGTCGGGGAGACGAACCGGACGCCGGGCAGCAGCGGCGCGAACGGCTTGCGGTACGGCTCGCCCGCGGTTACCGACAGCGCGCCGAACGTCCGGCCGTGGAAGGCCCCCTCGAATGCGACGATCTCGTGGCGGTCGTCCGCGCCCTGCGTCCGCCAATAGCGGCGGGCGAACTTGAGGCATGCCTCGACCGCCTCGGTCCCACTGTTGCAGAAGAACGCCCGCGGCAGCCCCGACAGCCGCGCGAGGCGCCCGGCCACCTCGCCCTGCAGCGGGTGGAAGAAGAGGTTGGAAGTGTGCAGCAGCTCACGGGCCTGGAGGGTCAGAGCGTCCGCCAGCTCCGCAGGCGCGTGGCCCAGCGAGGCGACCCCGATGCCCGAGAGCAGATCGAGGTACTCGCGCCCCTCCGTGTCGACCAGGCGGGATCCGCTGCCGCGCACGAATACCACCGGGTGCCGCTTGTAGTTCTGCAGCACATGCGTGGCCTCGACCGCCTTGATCGCCTCTGCCCTGGTCGTCATCGTCCTCTCCCGCGCGCCGCCGTGGCCCGCGCCCGCGGCTGCGCACCGGCGGTCACCGTCGTCCCGGCCGCAACCGGCCCTCCGGCCGCGCGATCGAACATCCCGCGTCGCGCCCGCCGTCCGTCGACGATGGTGACCTCGCCGGCGCCTCCCGCGAGGGCGGCCCGGCAGGCGAGCAGCTTGGCCACCATGCCCGCGCTGGCCTGCCCGCCGGCGATCAGCGTGTCGATGGCGCGGTCGTCTACTGTCCGGATCGTCCGGCCGTCCGCGTCCAGCACGCCCGCCGTGCCACCGGCGATGAGCAGGCGCTGCGCCCCGAGCCGCGCCGCCAGGAACCCGGCCAGTGTATCGGCGTTGACATTGAATAGCTGTCCCCCCCCGCCGGCGCCGAGGCTGGCGACGACCGGGAGGTGGCCGGCCGCCAGCAGGTCGATCAGCAACGCGGGCGGGCGCGTTCCGAGCGGCCGGCCCACGAATCCGAGATCGACTTCCGTCCCGTCCGCCGCGCGGTACCGACGTTCCCGCCGTACCCGCGCCAACCCTCCATCGGCGCCGGTCAGGCCGACGGCGCTGGCCCCCGCCGCACCGAGCGCCGCCACCAGCCGGGTGTTGACACGTCCGGCCAGCACGCCCGCCACCACGTCCAGCGTGGGCTCGTCGGTGATGCGCAGTCCGTCGACGGCCCGCTTCGGGATGCCGAGCCGGCGCATCTCGGCGTCGACCTCGCCCCCGCCGCCGTGCACGACCACCAGCGACTCGCGATTCGCCAAGTCCGCCAGTGCGCCGGCGATCCGGCGCAGCCGCGCCGGATCCTCGAGCAGCTCCCCCCCGAGCTTGATGACCGCCGTCGGCCGCGCAGTCACCTGAGCCCCTCGCGCTCGTCCAGCCCGCAGGCGACGTTGAAGCTCTGGAGCGCCTGCCCGGCCGCTCCCTTGACGAGGTTGTCGAGACAGCACACCAGCACCAGCCGCCTGCCGTCGACCCGCCACCCGATGTCGCAGAAGTTCGTGTGCGCCACGTGCTTGATCTCGGGCGGCCGGGCGCCGGTCAGCCTCACGAACGGGGATCCGTCGTAGGCTCGGGCGTACGTCTCGCCGACCACTTCGGCGGTCACGCCCGGACGCAGCCGGGTGTAGATCGTCTCCAGGATGCCGCGGTCGAGCGGCACGAGGTGGGGGACGAACGTCACCGGGCGCGCCAGCTCCTGCTCGATCTCGGCGCCGTGCCGGTGGGCGAAGATGCCGTACGCGGCGATGCTGCCGTGCACCTCCGAGAAGTGCGTGCGCGGACTCGGCTTCTTGCCGGCTCCCGAGACGCCGGACTTGGCGTCGATGCAGACGTCCGCGTCGTCGGCGACCAGGCCGGCGTCGACGAGCGGCCTCAGGGAGAGGAGCGCCCCGGTCGGATAGCAGCCGGGGCAGGCCACCAGCTTCGCGGCGGGCAGTACCTCGCGGTTCCATTCCGTCAGCCCGTAGGCGGCGGGCGAGTCGAGCATGGGCGTCGCGGGGTACCAGCGCTTCCGTTCGCCGGCGTCACGCAGGCGAAAGGCGCCGGAGAGATCGAAGACCCGCCGCCCGCGGGCCAGCAGGGCGGGAGCCAGCTCGGCGCTGACCGTGTCCGGCAGGCCGAGGAAGACGACGTCGGCCCGGTCGGCCAGGAGGTCAATCGAGAACGGCTCGATGCATCCGTCCCATATCCCCGCCAGCGCCGGCAGGCCCTGAACGCCTTCGCCGGACCCCGAGCTCATCGCGACGGTGACTTCGACCGCGGCGTGTCGCGCGGCCAGCCGCAGCAACTCCTGCCCGCCGTAGCCGGTTGCGCCGGCGATGCCTATGCGGATGGTGGACATGGGTCGTTTCGCGGGCTTCGGCCCGGTCCTGGATATATATGCATGCAAAAGGGTAATCATACGTGTCCTTGACCGGTCTCGTCAACCGTGAGGGGGCGCCCGCTGTGGTGTTTTGGCGGCCAACGGCGGGGAGAAGCCGCGTTGCGCCTCCATTCACGGGTGTGTATACTGATTCGTCTCCGTGAATATTTATGAAGCGCTACCGGCAGTCGGCCATCCTCGATCTGGTTTCGCGCGAAGCCATCTGCAGCCAAGACGCGCTCGGGCGGCGGCTCCGCAAGCGCGGCTTCCACGCCACGCAGGCTACGATCTCGCGCGACATCAAGGAGCTGCAACTCGTCAAGCGCGCGAGTGACGGCGCCTACGAACGGCCGGGCTCGACCGAAAGCGCACGCGGGCTGGCCGACGCGGCCCTGCGCCGGGCGATCGTCGAGTATCTGCGCCGAGTCGACCTCGTGCAGCAACTGCTCGTGTTGCGGACCGATCCGGGGCTGGCGCAGCCGCTGGCGCTGGCGATAGACAAGGCCGAGCTGCCCGAGGTCGTCGGCACCGTCGCCGGCGACGACACGATACTGGTGATCACCCGGCACGCGCGGGCCGGCCGCGAGGTGACGCGGCTGTTCGAAGGATGGGCCATGGACGACCGCTCGCATCCGAGGCGGACGTCGACCACTGCAGACTGAGGGGGAGCACGGTATGGAACGGATCGTGTTGGCGTACTCCGGCGGGTTGGACACGTCGGTGGCGGTCAAGTGGCTCGCCGACCGCTACGACGCGGAGATCGTGGCGGCCACCATCGACCTCGGACAGGGCAAGGAGCTCGACGACGTGCGCGAGCGCGCCCTGGCGGTCGGCGCGGTGCGCGCCCACGTGGTCGACGCGCGCGAGGAGTTCGCGCTGGAGTACATCCTGCCGGCGCTCCAGGCCGGGGCGATCTACGAGGGCAGGTACCCGCTCGCGACCGCGCTCGGCCGCCCGCTGATCGCGAAGAAGCTGGTCGAGATCGCGGAAATGGAAGACGCCGGCATGATCGCGCACGGGTGCACCGGCAAGGGCAACGACCAGGTGCGCATGGACGTGTCGGCGCGCGCCCTGAATCCGGATCTCAAGGTGGTTGCGCCGGCCCGCGTCTGGGGCATGACCCGGCCCGAGGAGATTGCCTACGCCCGCGAGCACGGCATTCCCGTTCCCGCCTCGGTCGAGAGCCCCTACAGCACGGACTCGAACCTGTGGGGCAAGTCGATCGAGTGCGGCGTGCTGGAAGACCCGTGGCAGGAGCCGCCCGAGGACATCTACACGCTGACGAAGTCGCCCGCCGGCGCTCCCGACGCTCCGGCCTACGTGGAGGTCGAGTTCGAGCGCGGCGTGCCGATCAAGGTCAATGGCGTGGCGATGCCCCTGACCGAGCTGATCAACTCCCTGGAGACGATCGCCGGCGCGCACGGTGTCGGGCGGATCGACATGGTCGAGAACCGCCTTGTCGGCATCAAGTCGCGCGAGATCTACGAGGCTCCCGCCGCGACGGTGCTGCACGTCGCCCATCGCGAGCTCGAGGCGCTGGTCGTTCCGCGTGACCTCGAACGGCTCAAGTCCGGCCTGTCCCGCACCTACGCCGACCTCGTCTACGACGGCCTCTGGTTCTCACCGACGCGCGAGGCCATCGACGCGTTCGTTGCCAACGTGCAGCAATACGTCACCGGGACCGTGCGCGTGAAGCTGTCGAAGGGCGACTGTCGGGTCGTGGGCCGCAAGTCGCCCGCCTCCCTGTACGACACGGCGCTGGCTACCTACGACGAGGGTGACAGGTTCGACCACGAGGCGGCGGAGGGCTTCATCGAGATCTGGGGGCTGCCGGTCGCCAATGCGGCGAGCAAGCGGCGGGCGTCCGGCGCCGCGGCGCCGGAGCCGGCGGGTCCTTCGGTGACATGAGCGAAGAGCCGCATCTGTGGTCCGGCCGGTTCGAGAGCGCTCCGGACGAGGAGGTCTTCCGGTTCCAGGCCTCGTTCGGGTTCGACCGGCGCCTGTTCGACGACGACGTGGAGGGGAGCCTGGCGTGGGCGGAGGCGCTGGCCGAAGCCGGCGCCCTCTCGACCCCCGACGCCGGCGCGATTCGCGACGCACTGATCGAGATCCGGCGGCGCGGCCGGGACGATCCCGCTTTCGTCGCGGGTCCCGACGAGGACGTGCACGCGTTCGTCGAGCGGCAGCTCGTCGACCGTCTCGGAGACGTCGGGCGCCGGCTTCACACCGGTCGGTCACGGAACGAGCAGGTCTCGCTGGACCTGCGCCTGTATCTGCGCCGGCGGCTGCCCGGGCTGCAGCGTGAGGTCGTGGCGCTGGTCGCCGCGCTGGCCGATCGCGCGGCGGCGGCGGGCCAGGCGATCATGCCGGCGTACACGCATCTGCGGCGCGCGCAGCCGATTCTCGTGGCCCACTTCCTGCTCGCCCACGCCGCGGCGTTCCGGCGCGACCACGCGCGGTTGGCCGCGGCGCGCGCGGAGGCCGATGCGATGCCGCTCGGGTCCGGGGCGGTGGCGGGCACCAGCTACGCGGTCGACACGGCGGCGCTCGCCCGACGCCTCGGTTTCTCCCGCGTGGTGGCCAACAGCATCGACGCGGCGGCGGACCGGGACTTCGTGGCGTCCACGCTGCACGCCTGCGCACTGACCATGGTGCACGTCAGCCGGCTGGCCGAGGATCTCATCATTTTCACGGGTGAGGAATTCGGTTACTTCGAGCTGCACGACCGGGTGGCCACCGGCAGCAGCCTGATGCCGCAGAAGAAGAACCCCGATCCGCTGGAGCTGGCACGGGGCAAGAGCGGCCGGGTGATCGGGAGCCTGGCCGGCTGGCTCACGACGATGAAGGGGCTGCCGAGCGGCTACAACAAGGATTTGCAGGAGGACAAGGAGGCGGTGTTCGACGCCGAGGATCAGGTGCTCGCAACGTTGCGGGCCACGACCGCCGTGGTGGCGAGCCTCGAGGCGCGGCCTGCCCGCTCCGAGGCCGGCGCCGGCGGTATGCTGCTGGCGACGGACGTGGCCGATTACCTGGTCGAGCGCGGCGTGCCGTTCCGGAGCGCCCACGAGATCGTGGGCGGCATCGTGCGCGACCTGCTGGAGCAGGGGCGCGACTTCGATTCGCTGACGTCGGAGGAATGGCGGGGCTACGACGCCCGCTTCGGGACCGATGCCGGCGCCCGCATAACGAGCCGTGCGTCCGTCGAGGCCCGGCGGACGCCGCAGTCGACGAGCCCGGCCGCGGTCGCGGACGCGCTCGCCGCAGTTCGAGCCTGGGTCGGTCGGCACCGGGATCCGTAGCCGGCGGCTTGCGCAAACAAGGTTGGTTTGCCCGCCCTTGCCGGCTCTGCTAGACTCGGCCACCTGCGCCGGCTTTGTACGGTCCCGCCTTTTCTAACGGCGTTCTGATTGCTCGGGGGAACCAGATGGGGCAGCGGCAGGTCCGCGAGGGCGACACTGTGGACAACGGTTCGCGCGAAGACCAGGTGGTGAAGCAGGCAGTTGCGGATGCCGGGGACGACACGAGAGACGCCGAGCGCGAAGGGTCCGTCCGCCGGCCGTTGATCCGGGCCACGCTGAAGCATCCGGACGGCACGCCGCCGCCGCCCCGCGAGCCGCCCGTGTTCACGATGCACCAGCAGACGGACGGCAACGGCCGGGAGATTCCGCAGGCCAACAGGAAGCCGGGGCGCGGGCGCAGCGGCCAGCCCCGCTCGTTCAACGACCGTCGGCAAGCCGGCGCTGCACCGGGGGACAGTCGCTCCTCCGGCAACCAGGCCCAGCCCGACGGGCGCCAGGGCCCCAAGTCGCGATCGTCCCGCCGCGGACGGGGCCGGTCCCGGTGATGGCGCCGCATGGATGAGCTCGCCGGGAAGAACGGTCTGATCGTCGGCGTCGCCAACAAACGCTCACTCGCCTGGGCGATTGCCCGAGCCGCGGACGAGGCGGGCGCCCGGCTGACTCTCAGCTACGCGACCGAGCGCTTCGAGTCCAACGCGCGCAAGCTCGCCGATACCCTCGCCACGCCGCCGCAGCTCGTGGCGTGCGACGTGACGGACGACGAGGCCATCGCGGGGCTCTGCCGGCAGGTCGACGAGACCCACGGCGGGCTCGACTTCCTGGTGCACGCGGTGGCGTTCGCGTCGCGAGACGCGATCTCGGCGCCGTTTCTCGAGACCAGCCGCGCGGACTTCGCGCAGTCCCTCGATATCAGCGCCTACTCGCTCATCGCCCTGGCCCGCGGGGCGGCGCCGCTCATGGAGCGCCGCGGCGGCGGCGGCATCCTGACGCTCACCTACCTCGGCAGCGAGCGGGTGTTTCCGCACTACAACGTCATGGGCGTCGCCAAGGCGGCGCTCGAGGCGACCGTGCGCTACCTGGCGAGCGATCTCGGACCGCGAAACGTCCGCGTCAACGCCATCTCCGCCGGGCCGATCAAGACGCTGGCCGCGTCCGGGATCCCCGAGTTCAGCCGTATCCTCCGGCACTATCGGGAGAGTGCGCCGCTCGGCCGCACCGTCGACGCCGACGAGGTGGCCTCCGCTGCGCGTTTTCTCCTCGGTCCGGGCGGGCGCGGCGTAACCGGCGAGGTGCTGATGGTCGATGGCGGGTACCACGCGACGGGCATGTAGCGCGGCCCGCCGCGAACGAGCCGCCGAATGCCCGCACATCCCGCTCCACCCGGCCCGCACTCGGACCGTCGCCGCCCCGGTGGCGACCGGTAACCCGCTGTGCCGCTTCTGATCCGCAGGCTGCGCGGCGCGCTGCTCCGGCTCGCCTTCAATCGGCCCGCAGCCCTTGTCGCCGGGCTCTGCTGCGCGGGCGGGGCCGTCTGGCTCGCAATCGTCGACGCCCCCTGGGAGAGCTGGGTGTCGGACGGCCTGGGTCTGGTGGCGGGCGCGACCGGCACGGCGCTCATCCTGATTGCCCTTGGCGGCCGGCGTCCCGACTGGGTGGAGTGACCGCGACCCGCCCTGCTGACGCCCTGCCACGCGGGCGCCTCGTCGCTCTCGGCGCCACGCGGGGTTCCACCACGGGCTGTTACGGTCGCGGCGCAAGCTCCTGGTGCGGTGGTACTATCCTGCCTCGTGCCGCATCGTTCACCCGGAACCACGGGCAACCCTGCAGCCCGCCACCTCGGCGGCAAGCCGATTCGCTACTACCGCCCGCGCGGCGCCGCCGGCGTGCGGACGCTGATCGACGAAGGGTTCCAGGCCTTCAACGCCGGACGCCTCTCCGAGGCGTGCCACGTCTTCACCGACCGGATGCTGGATCCGGCGCACGACGCCACCATCGGCCTGACGATGGCCGGCGCGCTGACGCCGGCCGGGCTCGGCGGCTGCGTCATCGAGCTGCTCGACCGCGGTCTCGTCGATTTCGTGATCAGCACCGGGGCGAACCTGTATCACGATCTGCACTACGCCCTGAACTTCACGCTGCACCGGGGGTCGCCGTTCCTCGACGACGTCGAGCTGTACGAGGACGGCGTCATCCGCATCTACGACGTGCTGTTTCCCGCCACCGTGCTGCTCGAGACCGACGCGTACATCCGCGAGTTCCTCGTCCGCTGCGGGCTCGACGGCCCGACCTCGAGCGCCGAGCTGCACTACCGGCTGGGGATGGACCTGCTGGAGCGGCGCGCCGAGTGCGAGGACCACTCGGTGGTCGCCAAGGCGGCGGCGTCCGGCGTGCCCATCTACACGTCGTCGCCGGGAGACAGCTCCATCGGCATGAACGTCGCCTACCACCGGCTCATTGAGCGGAGCGGGCTCGTCCTCGATCCGAGCCGGGACGTCAACGAGGTGTGCGCCATCATCCTGGCCGCCGAGAAGAACGGTTGCGTGATCCTGGGCGGCGGCTCGCCGAAGAACTTCTACCTGCAGGGCCAGCCGACGCTGTGGGAGGTGTACGGGATCCCGAAGGGCGGCAACGACTACTTCATTCAGATCACCACGGACCAGGTGGTCTGGGGTGGACTGTCCGGCGCCACGCCGGCCGAGGCGGTGAGCTGGGGCAAGGTGAACCCGGGCGTGCTGCCGGATACCGTCGTCGTCTATGCCGATTCGACCATCGCGTTCCCGCTGTTCTGCGAGTACGCGGTCGGCTCCGAGCGGGGCCGCCGCGAGCGGAAGGGGCTGCTGCACCGGCGCGACGCGCTCGCCGAGGCGCTCGAGCGGCAGGCGCGGGAAGCACGGGCCGGAGGCGCCGGCTCCTCCCCGGAGTCTGCGCCGTAGACAGGGTGCAGAAGAGTCCGCCCGAATCGCGCCACACTCGACCGGCGAGCGCGCCGGGCGGCGTCGAGACCGTGCCGGCGACGCGGCGCTCAGACGCCGGTCGCCACGTCGACCGGCCTGAAGGCGTAGGACGCCGGGTCCTCCATGCCAGCCGCCTCGAACGCCTCCAGCCGCTCGCGGCACTTGCTGCAGCGTCCGCAGTGCCGGCTGTCCACCGGGTTCATGCACGACAGCGTCAGCTCGAACGGCACCCCGAGTGCGCGTCCGCGGGCGACCACCGCCGCCTTCGACAGGTTCCGGAACGGCGTGACGATCTCCAGATCGTGATCCAGGCCGAGCGACAGTGCCCGCTGCATCGCCGCGAAGAAGGCGGGCGTCGCATCGGGGAACGGGTTGCCGGCGAGCGGCCCGAGGGCGATGCGGCCGATGCGGGTGACGGCGCACCAGGTGGCGACCTTGGCCAGCAGCAGCACGTTGCGCCCGACCAGATAGACCTCTTCGTCCGCCGTGGCGTAGGCCGGCGGCGTGCCGGCCAGGGCCCAGTGGCTCGGCCGGTAGGTGTCCGTCACGGGGCAATCCAGGGTCGCGAGTGGGGCGACGCGCCCGTCGAACGGCGGCGCCGCAATCAGGCGTTCCGCCAGCCGGCATTCTTCCGTCTCCCACGCGAGGCCGCTCCGCACGTAGACCGGCTGCACGTGCGCCGTGTCACCCGCCTCGATGGCGACCTGCAGCTCGCTCGCCAGCAGCACCGCGCTGTCGAGGCCGGCCGAGAGGAGCACCGCGGTGCGGGAGATCGCCACGCCGGCGGCCGCCGCACCGGGCGTGTCCTCGCCGGTCGACGCCGCGCCGCCGTGTTCCCCCGCCTTCCGAAGGTCGTCCGTCACGGCTGGAATCCTACTACCAGTCGCTTCAGCGCCGGTGTGGAAGCGGCGGCGCCCGGATGCGACGCCTGCTCGTCGCCCGGTAACCCGATGCCCTCAAGCAACCCGGCCGCCGGTGGTATGCTGGAGCGGTGGCGCTGGAGCACTGGCTTGCCGCCATCCTGAACCAGCCGCCCCGCGTCTGACGATCCGACGTTACGGTGACCCCCGTGTCCGATCCTGCCGCCGAGACCTATCGCTGGAGCCGCGGCGTCTACGACCGCGCGGTCGAAGCGGGCGTGTTCGGCCCGGAGGACCGGATCGAGCTGATCGGGGGGGAGCTGGTCATGATGACGCCGCACGGCAGCCGGCACGCCACCGCCATCCGACTGGTCAACCGCGCGCTGACGCGTGTGTTCGGCGAGGACTGCATCGTGCAGTGCCAGTTGCCGCTCGCGATCGGCGACGACTCGGAACCGGAACCCGACCTGGCGGTGGTGGAAGGGCAGATTGCGGACTACCGCGACGCGCATCCGTCGGCGGCGCTCCTCGTGGTCGAGGTGGCGGACGACTCGTTGCGGCGCGACCGGAGCGTCAAGCGACGCCTCTACGCGCACGGCGGCATCCCGGAGTACTGCATCGTTTCCCTTCCCGAAGCCACCCTCGAGGTCTGCCGCGATCCGGCCGGCGACGACTACCGCGAGGTCACGATCCTCAGGCCCGGCCAGACGGTCACCCCGCTGGCCGCACCCGCGGCGGTGATCGCGGTGGCCGACCTGCTTCCGTAGCCATCAATCCCGAAGACGCCGCCATGTACTCGGTCACCAAGCGCATCGACTTCTGCTACGGCCACCGCCTGCTGAACTACGACGGCGTCTGCAAGCATCCCCACGGGCACAACGCGGTGGCCGAGGTGGAGGTACGCACCGTGTCGCTGGACGATCGCCACATGGTCTGCGACTTCAGCGACATCAAGCGGAGCATCAAGGGCTGGATCGACCGCGAACTGGATCACAAGATGATCCTCCACCGCGACGATCCGCTGATCGGACCGTTGCGCGAGCTCGGCGAGCCGGTGTTCGTCAGCGACGAGAACCCCACCGTCGAGCACATCGCCCGCCTCATCTTCGACAAGACCCGCGATCACGGGTTCCCGGTGGTGCGCGTCACGGTCTGGGAGACCCCGACGTCGTTCGCGACCTACCAGTCGGACGCCGACGAGGGGTAGAGTCCTGTCTGCAGCCGGCCTGCGGCTTGCGCAGAACCGAGAAGGCGGAGCGGCTGGCGCAGGTCCTGATCCCGCAGATTCAGATCGACGCGCCGGCTGATGTCCGTCGTCTCCGCGCATAGCCGGCGGGTCGGGAGCGCCTGTGTGGCCACGCAGGCCGTCGTTCGGCGGATCCCCGGTCGCCTGCCCTGGAATGAGATCCGGGTAGAAAAAGTGCTCGACATTCTGCCAGGGACACTGTGATGAGCCTCAACATCAAGAACGAGGAGACCTGCCGGCTCGCTGGCGAGCTCGCCCGGCTGACCGGCGAGACGATGACCGGCGCGATCACCGTCGCGCTGCGCGACCGTCTGGAGCGGGAGAAACGCCTGCGCAATGCGGAGGCGCTGGCCCGGGAGCTCCATGCCATCGGACAACGCTGCGCCAAGCTGATGGGATCAGGGCCTTCGGCTGTCGACCACGGCGACCTGCTCTATGACGAACGAGGACTGCCGAAGTGATCATCGACACGTCGGCGATCATGGCCATTCTCCTTGGTGAATCGGACGCGACGCACTACGAACAGGCAATCTCGGCGGCGTGGCCCAGGCGCATGTCGGCGGTGGCCTGATTCCCGGGGCGACTGGCAGGGTAGAATCGGATTGCTTCATCTACCGTGGGACGCAAACGATGAGCCTCAACATCAAGAACGAAGAGACCTGCCGGCTGGCTGGCGAGCTCGCCAGACTCACGGGCGAGACCATGACCGGAGCAATAACCGTGGCGTTGCGTGAACGTTTCGAGCGCGAGCGGCGCCAGCGGGACGTGGATGTCCGCGTCGAGAAGCTGCTCGCCATCGGCGAGCGCTGCGCCAAACGGCTGGCTCCGGGGCCGTCGGCCGCGGATCATGGCGATCTTCTCTATGATGAACGGGGGCTGCCCACGTGATCGTCGACACCTCCGCGGTCCTGGCCGTGCTGTTTCGAGAGGCCGATGCGGCTCACTACGCGAGGAGGATCGCGACCGCTTCGCCGTGCCGGCTGTCACTTGCCAATCTGCTGGAAGCGTCGATAGTCGTCGGGCGGCGGGACGCCGCAACGGACGTCGATCTCGATCTCTTCATCGAAGCAGGCGCGATCGAGTTGATGCCAGTGACGGCAGACCAGGTGGATTCAGCCCGCCGGGCGTGGCGTCGCTTCGGCAAGGGCAACCATCCGGCCGCATTGGACTTCGGAGACTGCTTCGCTTACGCACTGGCGGAAACGACCGGGGAGCCGCTCCTGTTCAAGGGGAACGACTTCACCCGCACCGACGTCGCACAGGCGTGACGCCCTGCATCAGTCCGGCAGTCCGGCGCGGCGCCGGAAGTCCTGCTCGTCCACGCACGCGAGCGCTGCGGCCATCAGCACGTCCCGCGGAACGGCGGCGAGAGCGGCCGATGCGTCCGGAAACCGGTCCGACACCGGAATCCCCCGCACCCGGAGCGTGCTGCGCACGAGGGCGGCCGGCTCTTCGGCGCGCCCCGTGGCGTGTCCCTCCGAGCGCGCCCGCTCGCTGAGCGTGCGCAGCAGCGGCGTGTCGTCGGGACCGGTCCCCTCCCGCGCGCCCAGCGTCCGCCCGACCCGCTCCAGCGCGCGCCACGTGTGCGTGGTCGTCGCCGGCTCGGTCAGGGCCGTGTGGATTTCCGCCGCCGTCCAGCCGGGGAAGGCGCGGCTCGCCGTCGCGGACCGATACCGTCCGTCCTCCAATCGGTGGATGGTCACGCCCGCCGGGCGCCGGCGGCGCGCCCCGGCCGGCGGCACCACGACCCACAGCTCCGGGAATCCCCAGGATTCGTACAGCGGCAGCTTGCCGGGGCGGACGTCCGTCGTGTGGTCCACCTCCAGCACCACGTCGGGCAGGTCGTGCTCGCCGACGACCAGCGATCCCGCCGGCAGCCGCGCCCGGCCGGGGTGCAGGTACAGCGTCTCGTCGGCCTGCATCATCCGCTCGGGGGCGCCGCGGGCGTCCCGAACGAGCAGGTCGACGGAGCCGAACGAGGCGATCGGGGTGCCGCGCACCAGCGCGATCCGCTCCGCCAGGTGAATCAGCCGCCGCGACGTGCCCTCGTGGATACCGCCGGTCGGCTCCGCCACCACCCACGCGGTCTCGGTCCGGGCGTCCCAGTATTCGAGGCGGCTCTCGAAGTCGGGTAGCCGATCGGTCAGCAGGCGCACGGGGCGGCACCCGGGGAAGCGCGAGGCGTAGTCCACCGGCGCGGGACGGCTCCGCCCCGAGTCCGGCGCCTGCCCGCCGGCATCCGTCGCCGCCCCGCCGCCGCGCGCCACCCACCCCCCATCGTCCATACAGGGCATCATAACGCCCGTCGCTCTGCGTGCCTTTCGCCGTCGGCGGCCAACCGGTTTCGTGTCACAATGAAAAGTTGGCCTGAACGAAGGAGGGCTGAGAATGCCGGTGCGGCAGGTGCTCGAGCGGGGCGGCGTCCCGGTCAGGATCTTCACCGACGACGTCGACCAGGCGTCCATCCAGCAGCTCGCGGCGGTTTCGCGGCTGCCGATCGTGGTCGGCCACGTGGCCGCGATGCCCGACGTGCACCTGGGCATCGGGGCGACGGTCGGATCGGTGATCCCGACCCGGCGGGCGCTGATTCCGGCCGCGGTCGGCGTCGACATCGGCTGCGGGATGAGCGCCGCGCGGCTCACGCTCGACGCGTCCAGGCTCCCGGACTCGCTGCGCCCGGTCCGCGAGGCCATCGAGGACGCGGTGCCGGTCGGCTTCGCCGCCCATGCGGAGCCGGTCGCCGGGGCGGGTGTGCTGGACCCGTTGCGGCCCGGCCTCGAGCGAATCCTGGAACGCCACGCGCGCATCGAGAAGATGATCCGCGGCGTGCGCGCGAAGTGGCCGCGGCAGCTCGGTACGCTCGGCGGCGGCAACCACTTCATCGAGGTGTGCCTCGACGAGGAGGACCGGGTCTGGGTGATGCTCCATTCCGGGAGCCGCGGCGTGGGCAACGTGCTCGGCCGCTACTTCACGCAGCTCGCCAAGCGGGACATGGAGCGGCACCTCGCCCGCCTGCCGGCAAAGGACCTCGCCTACCTGGAGGAAGGGGCGGAGCACTTCGCCGACTACGCCGACGCGCTCACCTGGGCGCAGCGGTACGCGCTGGAGAACCGGCGCCTGATGATGGCGCGCATCCTCGCTGCGCTGCGGGCGTTGCTGCCGCCGTTCGAGGTGGAGGGGACGGCGGTGGAGTGCCACCACAACTACGTGGCGCAGGAGGAGCACTTCGGCGAGCCGGTCTACGTGACCCGCAAGGGCGCGATCCGGGCCGGCCGCGGCGAGCCGGGCATCATCCCCGGCAGCATGGGGGCTCGCTCGTACATCGTGCGCGGGCGCGGATCGGAGGAGTCGCTGCAGTCGTGCGCCCACGGGGCGGGCCGGCGAATGAGCCGCTCGCAGGCCAAAGCCACCTACACCGCGGCCGATCTGGAGATCCAGACGGCAGGCGTCGAGTGCCGCAAGGACGCCGGCGTCGTCGACGAGATCCCGGGCGCCTACAAGGACATCGACACGGTGATGGCCAATTCCTCCGACCTGGTGGACGTGGTCCACACCCTCAAGCAGGTCGTTTGCGTGAAGGGGTGATGTCCGTCTCGACCGCCGTCGCCGGTCAGGGCTCGACCACGACCAGGTCCTCGAAGTAGCGGCGGTAGAACCCGCGGTCGCGGGTGACGAGACGACTGGCCTGCACCCGGGCGTGGGCGCCGACCACGAAGTCGGAGAGGATGCGTTCGCGGCTGCCTCCCGCGGACCGGTACGCGCGCCACATCCGTCCTGACAGGAACAACGCGTTCGTGTTCAAGGACTCGCGCCGGATCCGGGCGTCCGCCAGAAACGTATCCAGCTCGTGCATCCGTTCGAAGTTGGCCGCCAGCTCGGCGTACACGAGGTCGCACAGGACGAGCGGTCCCAGTGTCGCGCTCGTCTCGATCAATGCGAGTGATCGGTCGACGAAGTTCGCATTCGGGCGCAGCACGTCGAGCAGAACGCTGGTGTCGACCGCGGTGATCATGATCCGCGGATGTCGTCGATGAACTCGTCGACCGACTCGGGCATCGACAGGCGTCCCACCCATTTGCGAATGCCGGACCGGACTGCCGCCGCGCGCGCCTTGCGCAGTACGAGTTCGCCTCTCGATTCGATGAACGTGACTTCGTCGTGCGGCTCCAGGCCGTACTTTTCCCGAAGCGTCTTGGGAATCGTGACCTGACCCCGCTCGCCGATACGCATACTTAAAGTATGGATTCGTATCCCAGAAATGTCAATCTTCCCCATGGCGCGCGGGGCTTTGGAGACGGCTTGACACGTCCATGCGGTATTTTGCCGCGCAGCAGTCTCCCGCGCCCGGGCGGCGCCGCGAACGTCCCGGACCGGGCCTCCAGCTCGGACACGAAGCGCACGCGCTCGGCGCTCGGCCGCTCGCTGCGCGACCGACACGGATCGCGAATTCCCGCGCGGCCCGGAGGCCGGTTGCCGTGGTACGCTTCTGCCGCGCATGCCGCCGTCCAGCACCGTCGAGAACTACGTGAAGGCCATCTATCAGGCCGAAATGGCGCAGGGCGAGGATGATGCCCTGGTGCCGATGGGGCGACTCGCCAGCGCGCTCCAGGTCGTGCCCGGCACGGCCACGACCATGGTCAAGGCCCTGGCCGATTCCGGTCTGGTGCGCTACGAGCCGTACGCCGGCGTGCGGCTGACGCCGGCGGGGCAGAAGCTGGCCGCGCTGGTCCTGCGGCGCCACCGGCTCATCGAGCTGTTTCTGGTGAAGGTGCTCGACATGAGCTGGGCGGAGGTGCACGACGAGGCCGAGCGGCTGGAGCATGCGGCGTCCGATCGCCTCATCGACCGGATCGACGCCATGCTCGGGCGGCCGGCGGTCGATCCCCACGGAGACCCGATCCCGGACCCGGACGGCGCCATCGCCAGGCCCCGGTACCAGAGCCTGCTGACCTGCCCGTTGGACGTGCCGGTGGTGTTGACCCGGGTCACCGATCAGGACGCGGCGTTCCTGCGGTTCCTGGAGAGCCACGACCTGACACCCGGACAGGCGATCCGTGTCGCCGCGCGGGACGAGGCGGCCGACCACGTTCAGGTGTGCGTCGCGTCCGGCCGGCCGGTCATGATCGGCATGCGGGCTGCGGCGAAGTTGCTCGTCGCGCTCGAGAATTGAGCTCGCGGTGGTCGAAGGATGGATATGGATCGGGAGCGGTGGTCAGGTGAAGGAGACTTCACGGAGCAGTTGCTGGCGTGGCTCGCCGAGCGGGACGACGTCGCGTTCGTGCGGGTCGAGGACGCGGTGGCGACCCGGGCCGAGGTGGAGTACAACTTCGTCAGCAACGAGATCTTCGTCCAATTCCGCACGCGCGAGCGGCAGGAGCGCCGCCGCCTGTGGGGCATCGTTCCGGTCCGGCGGACCGTCGAGGAGAAGGTGTCGACGATGGAGGTGCTGGAGGGGGCTCTCGCGGACGACCCCGAGCTGGGAGCGCCGGACTATGCCGACGACGGCATGATCCAGTACCTGCGCACCCAACGGGTGATCCCTCCCTACCAGACGAGAGGCTACAAGTTGATCGAGCTGGTGCGGATCTACGAGGCGGGCGCCGGGTCGCGGGACTGACTGGGGTGACATGGAGACCGGGGACGTGCGGCGCCGCGTGCGGCGCACCATCGACGACGCGAGGGCGAGGGCACGGGAGCGACGCCAGGCGGTGGCGGCAGCCGAGGCGGAGGGGAGCAGAGTCCTGCGCGCGGTGGCGACGCCGCTGTTTCGAACCGTGGCCTCCGCGCTGAAGGCGGAAGGCTACCGCTTCGGGGTGGAGACGCCGGCGGGTGCGGTTCGCCTGTCGCCCGGCGGCGCGAGCGAGGACGTCATCGAGCTGGCTCTGGACACCGCGCGCGTGCCGCCCGCGCTGATGGGCAGGACGGCGTACGTACGCGGCCGGCGCGTGCTGAGCGACGAGCGCGTCGTCGCCGAGCACCCGGCGCTCGCGGACCTCGCCGCGAAGGACGTGCTGGACTTCGTGCTGTCGGCTCTGGCGCCGATGGTGGAGCGGTAGGGTGCCGGCGGACTCGGCCGTGGCGCCTGCGGTAGCGATCAGACCGCGCCGGCGCTCTTCAGGCGTTCCGCCTCCGCGTCCGAAAGGCCGAGTTCCGCGAGAATGGCGCCGGTGTGCTGGCCGAGCACCGGCGGCGGCGTGCGGACCGCCCCGGGCGTCTCGCCCAGCTTGACCGGGACGCCGAGCTGGCGGATGGCGCCGACCACCGGATGCTCGAGTGCGATCACCATCGCACGTTCGACGATCTGCGGGTCCGTGAGCACCTGCTCGAAATCGCGGACGCCGCCGCACGGAACCCCGGCGGCCTTCAGCTCCGCGAGCCACTCGGCGGCCGGCCGCGTGCGCAGCCGCTCGACCAGCAGCGGGCGCAACGCCTCGCGGGCGCCGACGCGGTCCTTGTTCGTCCGGAAGCGTGGGTCGTCGGCCAGTGCCTCGAGGCCGATCACGCCGCAGAACGTTCGCCAGAGCTGGTCGTTGCCGGCCGCGACGACCAGGTCGCCGTCGGCCGCCTCCAGGGTCTCGTAGGGCGTTATCGTCGGGTGCAGGTTGCCGAGGCGTGCCGGCGGCGTGCCGGTGGCGAAGTAGATCCCCGCCTGGTACGTGAGCAGGGCCGCCACCGAGTCCAGCATGCCGACGTCGACGAGCTGCCCGCGGCCGGTGCGGTGCCGGGCGAGCAGGGCGACGGCGACGCCGTAGGCCGAGAACATGCCCGACGCGATGTCGGCGATGGCCACTCCGAGCCGGTAGCCGGGGCCGTCGGGCGCGCCGGTGATGCTCATCAGGCCGCCCTCGCCCTGCATGACCGCGTCGTAGCCCGGCTCGCGCCGCCGGGGTCCGGTCTGGCCGAAGCCGGAAATGGAGCAGTAGACGAGATCCGGGCGCCGTTTCGAAAGATCGCCGAAGCCGAGCCCCATGCGGTCCAGCGTGCCGGGCCTGAAGTTCTCGACCAGGACGTCGGTCCGTTCGATCAGGGCATCCAGCACCCGCCGCCCGTCGGGATGCTTCAGGTTGAGCGTAAGGCTCTCCTTGTTCCGGTTGATGCTCATGAAGTACGCGCTCTCGCCGTCCTGGAACGGAGGCCCCCAGGCGCGGGTGTCGTCGCCCTTGCCCGGTTGCTCCACCTTGATGACCCGCGCGCCCATGTCGGCGAGCATCATCGTGCAGTAGGGGCCGGAGAGCACGCGGGTCAGGTCGAGCACGGTCACGCCGTCGAGGGCGCCGGGCGCAGCGGTCGTCGTCTGTGGATCGGTCATCGTCGGGTTCCCGGTCGGAGCGGCCCTCTTGCGGCGCGCCGAGGCGCCTCTCGCCGCGCTGGCCTGCAGCCGAAACGGCTCCACTCGCCGAGAGGCGAAGGAGCAGCGGTTGGTGTCAGTGCGGTTGATTGTACTCCCCGCGTTCAGGCGCCGGCGGGGAACGGCGCGGCCGCTTGCGGCAGAGGGGCCAGCACCGCGTCGAGCCGGGCCAGTCCTTCCTGCAGCGACGCGGAGTGGCCGCCGAATCCGATCCGCAGGTGGCCGTCGAGACCGAAGTGGTCGCCGGGGACGACCAGCACTCCTGCGGTGTGCCGGAGCCGGTCGGCGAGCGCGGTCGAGCCGATGTCGTGGCCGTACCGGACGAACCCTATCGCCCCGGCCTCGGGGGGGACCCACGCGATTTCCCCGGCGTGCGCGTCGAGCCAGGCGCCAACGATCGGGAAGTTGGCGGCGATCATCCGCCGGGCGCGCTCCCGCAGGGCCGTCCGGCGTTCCGGGGCCAGGGCGTGGCGGGCGAGCCGGTCGCTCAGCGCGCTCGGTGCGATCGTCGTGTAGTCGCGGCGGCTCCAGAGTTCGGACGTCATGTCCGGTGCGGCGACCGCCCAGCCTATGCGCAGTCCGGGCAGTCCGTAGACCTTCGACAGGCCCCCGGTGACGATCGCCCGCTCGGTTCGCCCCCACACGCTCGGCGTCTCCACGCCGTCGTGCTCGGCGCCGCGGTAGATCTCGTCGGCCAGCACCCATGCGCCGTGCCGCTCCGCGATCCCGCAGACCGCCGCCACCTCGGCTTCGGTCAGCCGCGCCCCGGTCGGGTTGTTCGGATTGCAGATGGCGACCAGCTTCGTGCGATCGGTCACCAGCGCGCGCAGCTCGTCGACGTCGGGCGCCCAGCGGGGTGACGGGGCGGCCCGCTCCTCGCGCAGCGGCCAGGGTCGCACGAGGGCGCCGAACCCCTCGGCCAGCCCCTGCACCTGTCCGTAGTTCGGCTGCATCACCACCACCTCGTCGCCCGGCTCGATCAGGCGCCAGCAGGCGACGAAGTTGGCCTCGGCGCCGCCGTTGGCGACGACCACGTGGTTCTCGGTGGCGCCGGAAAAGGTGGTCGCCACGGCGGCGCGCAGCTCCGGCGTGCCGTTGGACTGGGTGTAGGCGAGCGGCTGGTCCAGCAACTCGGCGGCGGCGTCCGGGCCGAGGAGCTCACCCACTTCCAGCGGCTCCACGCCGCTCTCCGTCAGGTTGATCTCGACCTGGTGCTCGTGGAGGGACTGGAATCGCTCGAGCTGGAAGGGAGGGATTCTCATGACCCGGCCTCGGTATTCTGGATGTCCACGAGCCATCGTACAACGTGATCGGATCGTCCCGGACCGGCCGGTTCGGCCCGGGGGTGTTGGAAAGTTCGCTTCTGCCCGATAACGACAATCAGGGCAGCGGCGTGCCTGCCGCTGGAGGACGGTCACGGAAACCGTTCCGCTCATCCGAGGCGGCGGCCGTGATCTGGAGGGAAGGGATGGACCTTCTACGGTACAAGTCGGGACCGCACCGCATAGAGATCGCCTGCTGCGCGCAGCCCCGGGGCGGCGCGCAACAGGCGTTCGAGGCGCAGGCCTTCCTGGTGCTCGACGACGACACGCCGCCGGTCACGGCGTCGCTCTCGGCCTCGTCGCCGGCGGATGCCGTGCAGCGGGTCCGGGAGTACCTGGACAGCATGGGTTACGAGAACCTGGTGCCGCTGGCGCGACACCCCGCCGTAGCGGACTGAGCAACCCCGGCACGTGGCCTGCACGATCGGCAGCGAAGTGCCGTGCCGTGCTCCTTCCGGCAGCTCTTTGCGGCCCGCTCCTTTCAGGACGGCGGCAGCGTGAACGTGACGAGCATGTTGCTGCCCATCGGCGCCTCGAGCTCCGGCGCGTAGTTGCTCATTCGGAATATCGCCGCGCCGCCCACCGGCACGGTCAGGTACTGCTTCCCGCCTGCCTCGTAGGTGACCGGGAAGCCGGTGATCTGGCTGCCCAGGATCGTCTCCCACAGCACGTCCCCGGTCTCGGCGTCGAAGGCGCGGTAGCGGCGGTTGAGGTCGCCGTGGAAGACCACGTTGCCGGCGGTGGCGAGCGTCGACCCGGCGTTCGGCGCCCGCTGCGTGTAGCGCCACGCCTCGCGGCCGGTCGAGATGTCGACGGCGCGCACCTCGGTCAGGTGGCCGTCCTCCTCGAGGCCCGGCTCGGGCTGCGTGAACCGCGGGCTCGTGCCCGTGGCCGTCCGATCGTTGGCGGTCTGGTTGAGACACGAGCGATTGATCGGAATGTAGAGCAGTCCGGTCCGCGGGCTGTACGACCACGACCACCAGCCCTTCACGTTGTGCCCGCAGATGATGAACTGGTCGCCGATCTCGCGCGCCACCAGGTCCATGTTGATGAAGACCTGTCCGGTCTCCGGGTCGATATCGCGGATGACGAACCGCTCGGTGCTCGTGTACGGCAGCGGCGTGGCCCACAGGAACTCGCCGGTCTCGCGGTCGAGGACGAACAGGCCGCCCGGCTCGCCTATCGTCACGGCGACCTTGCGCTGCCCGGCGGTGCCGGCGAGGCGCGGGTTGATCCACATCACCGCCTCGGGGTCGGGGGCGACCACCGTGTCGATGAGGGTGCGCTCCTGGACGAAGTCCTGGTCCCAGTCGTCGCAGGGGAGGTGCTGGTAGTACCACTCCATCTGGCCGGTGTCGACCGCGAGGGCCACCGTGGAGTTGGAGTACAGCTCGCACGGCGTGCGGTCGCCGACGTCCCACGTGCCGCGGCGCATGATGCGGGTATAGGGCATCGGGACGGCTATGCCCCAGTAGATGAGACCGAGCTCCGGATCGTAGCTGCCCGGGGCGCCCCACGCCGACACGTGGCTCCGTTGCGACGTCGGCACGTTGCCCCACGTCTGCCCGCCGGGGTCGTCCGCGCCGGCCGCCGTGTAGACCCGCCAGAGCTCCTCTCCGGTGTCCGCATCGTGGGCCGAGATGAAGCAGCGCGCCGGGATGTCGGTGGGGAAGCAGGCCCGCCCGGCGAGCACCCGGCCGTCGATGATCATGGCGCCCGTCGAGTGGGTGATCCCCGCGCGGTAGTCGGCCATCTCGGTGTCGAAGGCAACCTCGCCGGTGCGCGCGTCGAGCGCCAGCAGGTGCGCGTCGGCGGTCAAGTGGTAGATGTGGTTGCCGTAGATCGCCAGGTTCCGGGTCCGGTTGCCCAGCGTGACGTACTGGCGCAGATCGGCCGGAAGCTGTCGCCGGTAGTCCCAGAGCAGGTCGCCGGTCGTCGCGTCGAGCGCCTGGATGTGGTCGTCGTTGTTGGCGAGGTACATCACGCCGTCGTAGACGAGCGGCTGGGTCTGCTGGGGGCCTTCGTCCATCGCCCGCATCCAGGCCACCTGGAGCGTGTGCACGTTGTCCCGGTCGATCTCGTCCAGCGGGCTGTACGCCTGGAAGTCGTACGTCCGATGGGTCATCAGCCAGTCGCCGGGTTCGGGGTTGCGCAGCATCTCGTCGGTGACCGGAACGAACGGCCGCACCTCGCGCGTGATCGTCTCGCCCTCCTGCGCGCCGAGCGGGGGCGAGAAGGACAGGACCGCGACGCCGAGAAGCAGGGTCGCGAACGTCAGGTATCGGTTCGGCATGTTCATCTCCTGGTCCGCCCCGTGCCGGGGCGCAGACTCCCGGGCCGTCTGCCCGTTACCATACGCCAACGCGCTCCGTTTCGCACTGCCGGGATTGCGCCCGGCCAGCGGTCCATTCTCGTCTCCGGGCGGGTCCGGGGCAGCGCCGGAGAGGCGCGCGGGCGGCTGTTTCGCCGACCCGCGACGCGTCCCGGCAGGCCCTTCGCCACGCGGTGAGCACGGGTCGCGATCGGGTAGGATCTACAGGGTATGGATGACCACGGGCTGCGCGTCTACGACTCGATTCTCGGCCTGCTCTCCGGCGCCGACAACCCGACCCCGCTGGTCCGCCTGAACCGCGTGACGCCGTTCCGCCACACCGCGGTCTACGCCAAGCTCGAGTGGTACAACCCGTTCGGGGCGGTCAAGGATCGCGTGGCGGCCAACCTGATCGCCGACGGTGAGGCGCGGCGGACCGTGCAGGAGAAGCAGAAGCTGGTGGAGCCGACGTCGGGGAACACCGGCATGGCGCTGGCGATGATCGCCAACGCCAAGGGCTACGCGCTCACCACGCCGCTGTCGAGCGAGATCCCGCTCGAAAAGCGCACCATGCTGCGGTTCTTCGGCGCCGACGTGATGGAGCTGGCGGACACCCTGTGCCCGGCTCCGGGTGCGCCGGAAGGCGCCATCGCGACGGCCATGGAGATCGGCGAGCGCCCCGATTTCCACATGCTCAACCAGTACGTCAACGAGGCCAACCCGGAGGCGCACTACAAGACGACCGGCCCGGAGATCTGGCGGCAGACCGGAGGCCGGGTGACGCATTTCGTCGCCGGCCTCGGCACCTGCGGCACCATCACCGGCACGGGCCGCTTTCTGAAGGCCCAGGGGTCGGGGATCCGGGTGCTCGGGGTCTATCCCAACGAGGGGCACGACATCCCCGGCGTCCGCAGCCTCCGGCAGCTCCAGCAGACGAAGCTGTTCTTCCCGGACGAGTACGACGGCCTGGTGGAGGTCGGGAACCAGGCCGCGTTCGAGCTGTGCCTCCGGCTGAACCGGGAGGAGAGCATCGTCGCGGGACCGAGCTCGGCCATGGCCCTGCAGGGGGCGTTCGACTTGGTGGCGGACGAGCCGGGCAACGTCGTCGTCGTGATCTTTCCCGACAACGCCTTCAAGTACGCCTCGTCGGTGGTCAAGCATCTGCCGGGGCTCGTGGCGCAGGAGGCGAAGCCGGCCGCGCCGGCGCGCAACCCGCTGCTCGAAACGATGGTGGAGAACGTGCGGGGCAATCCGGACCTGACCATCGACGTCGAGTCCGCCCACGCGCAACTGCAGAACGGCAAGCCGTTCGTGCTCGACGTCCGGCCGCGCAAGCAGTACCAGGAGGCGCACGTGCCGGGCGCCGTCAACCGGCCGCTCGCGGAGCTTCCGGAGAATCACGCCGGGCTGCCGGAGGATCGCAGCGCGCCGATTCTCAGCGTCTGCCAGCGCGGGAACGCCTCGCTGTCGGGGCTGCTGTTCCTCAAGTCGCTCGGCTATCGCAACGTGCGGAGCATCACCGGCGGCACGCTGGCGTGGCGGGACAAGGGTTTCGCCACCGAGTCCGGGGCGGAGTCGGACTGAGCGGACGTGGGGCGACCGATGCTCACGCTCTGCGCCGAAGCCGACGCCGGCATCCGGCGCCATGGCCGCGAGACGTACCCGCACGAGTGCTGCGGGGCGCTCATCGGCTGCAACGATCGGGTGGTCGAGGCGCTGGCCCTGCCCAACACGACCGAGGAGGGGTCGCGGCGCCGGTTTCGCGTGCGGCCGGTCGACTACCGCGCGGCCGAGCGGCGGGCGGACGCGCTGGGCGCCGATCTGCTGGGCTTCTATCACTCGCACCCGGACCATCCGGCGCGCCCGTCGCAGTACGACCTGGACCACGCCTGGCCCGTGTTCGCCTACGTCATCGTCTCGGTCGCGGGGGGCGAGCCGGGGGCGCTGACCTCGTGGCGGTTGCGCGAGGACCGGTCGGCGTTCGACGAAGAGCAGGTCGCCATCGAGGGAACATCATGCCAACCAGGATTCTGATTCCGACGCCGTTGCGCGTCTACGCGGACAAGCAGGACGTCGTCGAGGCCGAGGGCGGGACGGTCGGCGAGCTGCTCGCCGACATGACGGCGCGGTACTCGGACCTGCGCAAGCACCTCTACAACGAGGAGGGCAAGCTGCGCAGCTTCGTCGCCATCTACCTCAACGACGACGACATCCGCTTCCTGGAGAAGGAGGCGACGCCGGTCAAGGACGGCGACACCGTCAGCATCATCCCGTCGGTGGCGGGCGGGGTGGGGTCGTGACCGTCGCGGCGCCCCCGGCGCTCAGCAACGAGGAGGTCGCCCGCTACAGCCGCCATCTGATCATGCCGGAGGTCGGCATGGACGGGCAGTTGAAGCTGAAGGCGGCCAGCGTCCTCTGCATCGGCGCCGGGGGCCTCGGCTCGCCGGTGGCGATGTACCTGGCCGCGGCCGGCGTCGGCCGGCTGGGAATCGTCGACTTCGACGTCGTCGACTACAGCAACCTGCAGCGGCAGGTGATCCACGGCACGCCGGACGTCGGGCGGCCGAAGCTCGAGTCGGCGCGCGACACGCTGAACGCCATCAACCCCCAGGTGCACATCGAGCTCCACGAGGTGGCGCTCTCGTCGAGCAACGCGCTCGACGTGCTGCGCGGCTACGACGTGATCGTCGACGGCACGGACAACTTCCCGACCCGCTACCTGGTGAACGACGCCTGCGTGATCCTCGGCATTCCGAACGCCTACGGCAGCATCTTCCGCTTCGAGGGGCAGGCCTCGGTCTTCGCCGCCAAGGACGGGCCGTGCTACCGCTGCCTCTATCCGGAGCCGCCGCCGCCGGGCCTGGTGCCGAGCTGCGCCGAAGGCGGCGTGCTGGGGATTCTCCCAGGCGTGGTCGGTACCATCCAGGCGACCGAGGCGGTCAAGCTGATCATGGGCGTCGGCGAGCCGCTCGTCGGGCGCTTCCTGGTCTACGACGCGCTGCGGATGCGCTTCCGCGAGCTCAAACTGCGCAAGGATCCGGACTGCCCGGTCTGCGGCGACCACCCCACCGTCACCGAGCTGATCGACTACGAACAGTTCTGCGGCATCACCCCGGCCGCCCCGGCTGCCGAGCCGGCCGCCGCCGGCGACGACGCGACCGTCGAGCAGCTCAAGGCGCGCATCGACAGCGCCGACGGCGTTTTCGTCCTCGACGTGCGCGAGCCGCAGGAGTACCAGATCTGCTCGATCCCCGGGTCGACGCTGATCCCGCTCGGCGACCTCCCGAGCCGCCTCCACGAGCTGGCGGGGCGCGGCGAGATGATCGTCCACTGCAAGTCGGGCGCCCGCAGCGCCAAGGCCGTCAAGCTGCTCCGCGAGGCCGGCTTCGCGCAGGCGAGGAACCTGAAGGGCGGCATCCTGCGCTGGATCGACGCGGTCGATCCGTCGCTGCCGAAGTACTGAAGGGTCTACGAATTCACGGCGACGTCGACGTCGCTGTGGTGGTGCGCGTACCCGCGGGCGTGCGAACCGAACAGGTAGGCTTCCAGGATCTCCGTCCGGGGTTCCAACGCCCTCGTCAGGCGCTCCACGAGCGACCGGTCGACCCGCCCTCGTTCCATGTCTGCATCATGCGGTATCGACGCGGAGCGGTGCAAGGCGGCCCGGGCGGTGCCGGGACCGCCGACGAGCGGGTCGTTGCGGGTGGGTTCCCGGCCAACGGGGTAGAGGATCTTATATCGCAATCGCGACTCATCCATGACACACATAATTCATGGTAAGTTTTGTCAATATGGACCGGCTCCAGAACCCCTACCAGCCGGGCGCGGGCACACGTCCGCCGGCCTTGATCGGTCGCGACGACCTGATTGACGAGTTTGGCGTCACTCTGCGACGAACGTTGAGCGGCAGGTCGGCCAAGAGCTGCATGCTCGTCGGGCTGCGAGGTGTCGGCAAGACCGTCCTGTTGAACCGTTTCGCCGAGATCGCGGGCGCCGAGGGGGTGAAGGTCGGGTTCATCGAGGCGTCCGAGAACGGTGACTTTCGCACGCTGCTGGCGGTTCGGCTGCGGCGGATTCTGCTCGAGTGGAACGGCCTGGTTCGCAGAGCGGTCACCACCGCGCTGGGCGTGCTCAAGTCGTTCACGCTCAAGTTGCCGGTGGGAGCGTCGATCTCCATTGGCGTCGACCCGCTTGCCGGCCGGGCGGATTCGGGCGTTCTGGCGGAAGACCTGACCGATGTACTCGTGGCGGCCGGCGAGGCCGCGGCCGCCTGCGAGTCCGCGCTGATGGTGGTCGTCGACGAAGTCCAGTACCTGTCCACCGACGAGCTCGCCGCCCTGGTGACGGCCATTCACCGGACGACGCAACTCGGTCTGCCGGTCATCCTGACCGGCGCCGGCCTGCCGCAACTGCCGGCCCTGGTCGGCGCGGCCAGGTCCTATGCCGAGCGCCTCTTCGAATTCCCTGTGGTGAGCTCGTTGCCGCCCGCGGAAGCCGCCGCCGCTATCGTCGTTCCGGCCCACGAATTCGGGGTCGAGTTGGCTTCCGCGGCGGTCGACCGTGTCGTGGCGGAGTCCGGCGGCTACCCGTACTTCCTCCAGGAATGGGGCTACCACGTCTGGAATGCGGCGCCCGCGAGTCCGATTACCGGCGACGACGTCCGGTCGGCCCGATCTGGCGTCATCGACACGCTCGACCGCGACTTCTTCCGCGTTCGGTTCGATCGGCTGACTCCCAAGGAGAAGGACTACCTCCGAGCCATGGCCGTTCTCGGACCCGACAGCCACCGCTCCGGCGATATCGCCGCCGCACTCGGGGTGAGGGTCGAGTCTGTCGCGCCTCGCAGGTCGGGTCTCATCGCCAAGGGGATGATCTACAGTCCGGCGCACGGGGACACCGCCTTCACCGTTCCGCTCTTCGATCAGTTCCTGCTGAGAGCGATGCCTGGCCGGTGAAGCACGCTCGGACCCTGGTCGGGCGTCATCGTTCGACTTGGTCCGGTCAGAAGCAGGTGTAGACCATTCCGGAATCTGCTGCGCGCGCTGAATCGCGGGCTCGTGCCTCAGCACTACGACGCCGTGCAGCATCGCCGCGCGCTGGCGGGGTACGTCGACGACTACCTCAAGGAGGAGGTCTTCGCCGAGGGGCTGACGCGCAACGCCTCGGCCTTCGCCCGCTTCTTCGACGCGCTCGGGTTCTGCCATGGGCAGGTGCTGAACTTCAGCAACATCGCGCGTGACTGCGGCGTGGATGCCAAGACGGTGCGGGAGTACTTCCAGATCCTCGTCGATACTCTGCTCGGGGTCTTCGTCGAGCCGTTCAGCCGGCGGCGGGCGCGTGCCGTAATCGTTCGCGCGCCGAAGTTCTATCTCTTCGACGTCGGGGTCGCCGGCTACCTGCGCGGCCGCCGCCTCGACCGGGCGGCGGGACCGGAGTTCGGTCAGGCTCTGGAGCACTACGTGCTGATGGAGCTTCTCGCCTTTCGAAGCTACCGGGAGCGGGACCTTTCGATCCGGTACTGGCGGACGAAGTCGGGGCTGGAGGCCGACTTCGTGCTGGGCCGCGAGCCCGAGCTCGCCATCGAGGTCAAGGGAACGGGGCGTGTTCGGCCGGACGACCTGAAGGGCATTCGCGCGTTTGCCGAGGAGCACCGTCCGCGGCGGGCCGTCGTCGTCAGCAACGACCCCGCTCCCCGGCTGGCCGGAGAGGTCGAGGTATTGCCGTGGCGGGTGTTTCTCGAACGGCTCTGGGGGGACGAGCTGGTCTGACGACCCCGGCGGCCCAGCCCATGCGCGATCCGCTCCCGGCGCGCGAATGTTAGCCTGTCCGCGACGTGACCTCGCGCCGGCTCGGCATCGGCTTCATCGGCAGCGGGTTCATCACCCGCTTCCACATCCGGTCGCTGGTCGGCGTGCGCGACGCCGACGTGCGCGGTTGCTGGAGCCCGAACGCGGAGCATGCCGGGTCGGCGGCGGCGCTGGCGCGCGAGCTGGACGTGGGGGAGGCGCGCGCGTTTCCCTCCATCGAGGAGCTGGTGGCCGATCCCGCGGTCGACGCCGTCTGGTTGTGCGGGCCGAACCATGCGCGGGTCGCGAACCTGGAGGCGATCTGCGCCGCGGTGAAGGCCGGAGCGACGTTGCGCGGCGTCGCCTGCGAGAAGCCCTTGGCCCGCACCGTCGCCGAAGCGAAACGCATGCGCGCGCTCGTCGAGCAGGCCGGCCTCCGCCACGGCTACCTGGAGAACCAGATCTTCGCGCCGCCGGTGACCCGCGGCCGGGAGCTGATCTGGCGGCGGGGTGCCGCCCTGACCGGCCGGCCCTACCTGGCCCGCGCCGCCGAGGAGCACAGCGGACCCCACAGCCCGTGGTTCTGGCGGGGCGATCTGCAGGGCGGCGGGGTGCTGAACGACATGGCGTGCCATTCGGTCGAGGTGGTGCGGTACCTGCTGACGGCGCCCGGCGCGCCCCGCGCTTCCATCCGGCCGCGGCGCGTGACCGGCCGGATCGCGTCGCTGAAGTGGAGCCGGCCGGAGTACAGCGACCGCCTGCGGCGGACGATGGGTGCCGCCGTCGACTACACCGCGCGCCCCGCGGAGGACTTCGCCGGCGTCACCGTCGAGTACGAGGCGGACGACGGGTCGCCGCTGATCGGCGAGGCCAGCACCTCGTGGAGCTACGTCGGCGCCGGGCTGCGGCTGAGCATGGAGCTGCTCGGTCCCGAGTACTCGCTGGCCGTCAACTCGCTCGACAGCGGCGTGAAGCTGTTCTTCAGCCGCGAGGTGCGCGGCGCGGCGGGCGAGGACCTGGTCGAGAAGCAGAACGCCGAGGTCGGATCGATGCCGGTAGTGGTCGACGAGACGGCCGAGTACGGCTATACCGCGGAGAACCGCCACATGGTCCGGGCGTTCCTCCGGGGCGAGACGCCGGACCTGACGTTCGACGACGGAGTCGAGGTGGTCGAGCTGCTGATGACCGCCTACATGAGCGCCGAGAAAGGGCGGACTCTGCCGTTCCGTCCGGATGGACTCGACGCGTTCGTGCCGGCGGTGGCGCGGGGGACCTGGAAGGCGTGAGGGAGGCAGCGATGTGGAAGCGGATTCTGCTGGCGCTCGTGATCGTCCTCTCGGGCTGCGTGCACGGCGACGACCGTGGCGCGTCGCTCGATCCGGAGGAGTTCATCGCCACCGCGGAGCTTCCGGACGACCTCCGGATCGAGTTGGCGGCGCAGGAGCCCGCGGTCGTCGATCCGGTGGGCATCGCGTTCGACCCCGACGGCCGGATGTTCGTGGTCGAGATGGGCGGCTATCCGACGCGGCCGGCGGGGTCGCCTCCGCTCGGCCGGGTCAAGCGGCTGGTGGACGCCGACCTCGACGGCTACTACGAGACCTGGACGCTCTTTGCCGACGGGCTGCCCTACCCGACGTCGATCGTGCCGTGGCGCGACGGCGTGCTGGTGACCGCGCCGCCCGACATCGTGCATCTGCGCGACACGGACGGCGACGGGGTGGCCGACAGCCGCGACGTCCTGTTCACCGGCTTCCCGGTCGAGAACACGCAGCACAACATCAACGGCCTCACCTGGGGCGTCGACAACCGGGTCTACGCCGCCAACGGCGGCAACCACGGCAGCGGCCACCCGGCCGGCCGGCCCGAGGCGGCGGTTTCGATCCGCGGCACGGATTTCCGCTTCCGGCCCGACGCCGGCGTGCTGGAGCCGTCGTACGAGACGACCGGGGGGCACGGGATCGCGTTCGACGCCTGGGGCCGGATGTTCGGCACCCACAACGTCAACCACGTCCAGCACATGGTGTTTCCCATCCGCCGTCTGCGGAACAACCCGCGGCTGGTGCTGCCCACGACGCGCGACATGATCTCGGACCACGGGCGCTCGGCGCAGCTCTTCCAGGTGTCGAACGCCCAGACCCGTGTCAACAACCCGGATCAGTCCGGTCACTTCTCGGGCGGCTCGGGCATTGCGTACTACGGCGGCGGCGCGCTGCCGGCAGCCTACGAAGGCAGCCTCTTCGTGAACGACGTGGTCGTCAACGTCGTGCACCAGGACGTCCTGACGCCGGCCGGCCCCAGCTTCACGGCGAGCCGGCGGGCCGAGGGGGTGGAGCTGCTGGCGGGGCGCGACAACTGGTTCCGCCCTGTCACCGTTGCGACCGGACCCGAAGGGGCGCTCTACGTCGTCGACATGCACCGGGCGGTCATCGAGCATCCGGAGTGGATTCCGGACACGGTCGAAGAGACGCTCGATCTGCGGGCCGGCGACGACAAGGGGCGGATCTACCGAATCGTCCGCCGCGAAGGATTGCCGATGGTGCGCCCGGAGCTGGCGGAGGCTGGCATGCCCGCGCTCATCGACGGCCTGGCCCATCCCAACAAGTGGTGGCGCGACACGGCCCAGCGCCTCCTGGTGGAGCGAGACGATGCGGCCGCCGTGCCCCCGCTGCGTTACGTGCTCGACAACAGCGAGGACCCCCTCGCCCGGCTGCACTCCCTCTGGTCGCTGCGCGGACTGGACGCGCTGCAGGTGAGCGACCTGCGACGGGCGGTGCAGATCGGGCCGGCGGGCGTGCGCGAGAGCGCCGCGGTGCTGGCCGCGGACTACCTGGACGATCCGAACGCAGTCGAGCTGATCGCGCAACTGATCGGCGACGACGACGCGCGCGTCCGCATGCAGGCGGTGTTGACGCTCGCCGGGACGAACACGAGACGGGTGCGCGAGGCGCTGCTGTGGGTTCTGCAAGAGGACGCGCACCACGACTGGACGCGCTATGCCGCGCTGGCCGCCATCGAGGAGGATCACGTGGAGATGCTCCGGGGCCTGCTCGACGCGGATGGCGGCCGGGGCAGGCTCGACCGGGCGGCCGGATTGCTCGACTCCGTGCGCCACCTCGCGGCGATGGCGGTCGCCAGCGGCGCGGACGATATCCGGGGCCTGTCCGACCTGGCCGTGCGGCCGACCCTGGGGGACGAGCCGCGGGCGGCGCTGCTCGACGGCCTGGCCGACGGTCTGGAGCGGGGTGAGCCGCTGCCGGCCGCGGCCGGTCGAGCTTCGCGCACCGTCTCCGGGCTCCTGGATTCCAGCCACCCCGGTACCGTGCGGGCGGCTCTGCGGGTCGTCTCCGGCGCCGGGGCGATGGACCTGGCCGCCGTCGACCGCGCGCTCGGGCGCGCCCGGGTCCGCGCCCTGGATGAGGCGCTGGCGGTCGAGGCCCGGACCGCGGAGATCGAACTGCTCGGCCTGGGCTCCTATGCGCAGGTCGCCGAGACGCTGCTGGCGCTGATGGAGCCGCAGGTCCCGCCGGCCGTCCAGCTCGAGGCGGCCAGCGCGGTGGCCGGCCTGGACGACCCGGCGCGCGGGGCCGAGACGCTTGCCCGTTGGCGCAGCTACGGGCCGGCGGTCAGGGACATCGTGCTCGACATGCTGCTGCGCAACCAGCCGTTCCACGTGCTTCTGATCGAGGCGCTGGAGAACGGCGGCCTGACCGCCGGCGAGCTGAATCTCGATTTCGGCCAGCGCCGCCGGCTCCTGCGCAGCTCGACCGAAGACGTGCAGACCCGGGCGGCCGCATTCTTCACGGATCACGAGTTCGGCAACCGGCAGGCGGTGGTGGACGAGTGGTTGCCCCAGGTCGTTGGTCGGCGGGGACGAGCCGAGCGCGGGGAAGTTCACTTCCGGAGCCTCTGCGCCCAGTGTCACCGATTCCGCGGGGCCGGCCATCCGGTCGGTCCGAGCCTGGACATGTCGTTCTTCCGGGGGGAGGAGGATCTGTTGACGTCGATCCTCGACCCGAGCGCGGCGTTCGCTCCCGAGTACGCCAACTACCTGGTCGAGACGGTGGACGGCGAGCTGCTCAACGGCATCCTGTCCGCCGAGACCGACGCCGCCGTTACCCTGTCGCGGGCGAACGGCGAGACCGACACGGTGACGCGCGTCCGCATCCGCGAGCTGCGGGCGGAGGGGCTCTCGCTGATGCCGGACGGGCTCGAGCAGGGGCTCGATGCCGACGGGCTCGCGGACCTGCTGGCCTATCTGCGGCAGCACGATCACTGAGGGCGGCGCTCCGCGAGCCAGCGCTCCACGTGATCCGCCAGCTCGTCGAAGTCGTCCAGGTGCTCGTTCAGCACCCTGACCATTTGCCTGCGCCCGAGCCTGGTCGTGCCCTTGCCGAGCGCGTCCCCGAGGGTGGCGAAGGCACGGAACCGCTCCCCCAGGTCCGAGGGCAGCACCTTCGCAGCGGTGAGGCACGCGATCGACGACGGGTAGGCCGCGGGATTCCGCTGGGCGGCGGGCCCGATCCGGCGCGTCAGCTCGATGACGCTCCCGGTGTAGAGCTGCAGGCCGCGTTGGACGGATCTGCGGCGACCGGCGTCGAGCAGGAGCCTCCAGGGCGACAACCCGGCGTGCCGGCGCAGCGCGGCGACCGACTGGCGCAATGCGAGAAGGTGCCGGTCGACATCCGGTGGCGGGCGGCGCATGGCGGAGTTGTCGAGTCTATCCGTTTGGCGCACCGGTCAACGCGATCTAGAATGTCACGTAGATTTCCGTTCGCGGCGGGCCCCGATGCTGCGATTCTCGAAGAAGGCCGACTACGCGCTCATCGCACTGAAGGATCTCGCGTCGCGTCCTCTCGGAAGCTCGTCCAACGCCCGGGAGATCGCCGGCCGCTACGACATTCCCGTCGAGTTGATGGCAAAGGTGCTGCAACGCCTCGTCCGGATGGGGATCGTCGCCTCGCACCAGGGGACCCGCGGCGGCTACCAGCTTGCGCGCGACGCGAACTCGATCTCGGTTGCGGACGTCATCCAGGCCATCGACGGTCCGGTCCTGGTGACCGCCTGTTCGGACGAGGACGAGAGTTGCGAGCAGTACGCCAAGTGCAACGTGCGCGATCCGCTCTGGCGGCTCAAGGATCGCATCGTGCAGTCGCTGGCCGCCTTCACGGTCAACGAGCTGGTCAGCGACGAAGGGCCGGAGCCGCTGCCGATAACCGTGGTGCGCCGGCCTGCCGAGTCGGCCTTCTCCGCGCCGTCGGTGGTCAATCGATAGCCGGTCCCGACCGATCGGTGGTTCGATAGTCCCTGCCGTACCGGCCCCCGGGCAACGCCGGTCCTCGTGAAGCCCCCGGCGGAGCGCGCCATGCCCGAGTTGCCCGTCTACCTCGACCATCACGCCACGACACCCGTAGACCCCCGGGTGGTCGACGCGATGCTGCCGTTCTTCACCGAGCGCTTCGGCAACGCATCGAGCCGCCACCACGCGTTCGGGTGGGCCGCCCGCGACGCGGTCGCCGCCGCCCGCAGGCAGGTGGCCGAGCTGATCGGGGCCGACCCGCGGGAGATCTGCTTCACGAGCGGGGCGACCGAGTCGGACAATCTGGCGGTTCGGGGAGTCGTAGCGGCAGACCCGCGCCGGCCGCTGCACGTCGTCACGATGACGACCGAGCATCACGCGGTGCTCGATCCGTGCGGCCGGCTCGAGCGCGAGGGCGTCGAGGTGACGCGAGTGGCGCCCGGACCGGACGGTCTGTGCGACGTCGCCGACATCGAGCGCGCGCTCAGGCCCCATACCGGGCTCGTGTCGGTGATGGCCGCCAACAACGAGTTGGGCGTCCTGCAGCCGGTGGCCCGGATCGCCGAGCTGACCCGGCCGCGCGGCATCGTTCTGCACACCGACGCGGCGCAGGCGGTCGGCAAGGTGCCGGTCGATGTGAACGCGCTGGGGGTCGATCTGCTGTCGCTGACGGCGCACAAGATATGCGGCCCGAAAGGCATTGGCGCGCTGTACGTCCGGCGCCGCCGCCCGCGCCTCGCGATAGACCCGCTGGTGGACGGTGGGGGACACGAGCAGGGACTGCGCTCCGGCACCCTCAACGTGCCGGGCATCGTCGGTTTCGGCGCCGCGGCCGCGATTTGCCGCGCGGAGCTGGAGGCGGAGGGTGCCCGCGTGCGAAGACTTCGCGACCGGCTCCTGGCGGGGCTGTGCGAGCGGCTGGACGGCGTGACCGTCAACGGCTCGCTGGCCGCACGCCTGCCGCACAACCTCAACGTCAGCTTCGCAGGCATCGAGGGGGAGTCGTTGCTCGTCGGTCTCGACGACGTCGCCGTCTCCTCGGGGGCCGCCTGTACGTCGGTGAACCCGGAGCCGTCGCACGTCCTGAGGGCCATCGGGGTCAGCGACGAGCTGGCGCGCGCCTCCCTCCGCTTCGGTCTCGGGCGCACGACGACGCAGGAAGACGTCGACTACGCCGTCGACAAGGTGGCCGGCCTCGTCGCCCGCCTCCGGCAGTTGTCTCCGCATTCGCGCTGATGCCGGCGCGCAGCCGGCCGAACTTGCCATGCGCGCTGACGCGTCGGCGGGCAATCGGGTACACTGGAATGCCCGACGATGATTGAGGTTACTGCAGCGGCGGCGAAGCGGATCCGCGACGCGATGGCGAGCGACGGCGTGGCCGACGGTGGGCTGCGGGTCGGCGTCAAGGCGGGCGGGTGCTCAGGCTTCAGCTACGTGTTCCGGTGGGAGACGGAGCCCCGGCCGGACGACGAGGTCTTCGAGGCCGACGACATGAGGATCTTCGTCGACCCGAAGAGCTACAAGTACCTGCGCGGCACCGTCCTCGACTGCGATGCGTCCATGCTCGGGCAGTCGTTGATCTTCCGCAACCCGAACGCCAGGAGCGAGTGCGGTTGCGGACTGTCGTTCGACGTGTAGCCGGGGTCCGGACGCCGGCGCGACGCCGATGTCCACCGCCGTTGCGCGCTCATGTCCGCCATCACTGACGCACCCGAGATCCGCCCGCGCCGGCCGCTCGTGGTCGTGTCCAACCGCGAGCCCTACCAGCACACCCGCGCCCGCGACGGGAGCATTCAGTGGTCGCCGACGACCGGCGGCGTCGCGGTGGCGCTCGACGCCCTGATGCGCGAACGCGGCGGGGTCTGGATTGCCCACGGGTCCGGCGCCGCGGATCGAGACGTGGTCGATGAACACGACCGCGTGATCGTGCCGCCGGACCGTCCCGGATACACCCTGCGCCGGCTCTGGCTGACGGAGGAGGAAGCGAAGCAGTACTACGAGGGCTTCGCGAACGAAGGGCTGTGGCCGCTGTGTCACGAGGCGCACGTACGGCCGATCTTCCGCAAGCCGGACTGGGAGCGCTATCAGCAGGTCAACGACCGGTTCGCCGACGTCATCGAGGGAGAGCTCCCGGACCTGTCGGCGCCGGTCTTCATTCAGGATTATCACCTCGCGCTCGTCGCCGCGCGGCTGCGCCGGCGCCAGCCGGGGGTGAAGACGGCCATCTTCTGGCACATTCCGTGGCCGAGCCCGGATCGGCTCCGCATCTGCCCCTGGCGCCGCGAGCTGCTGGCAGGCCTGATCGGCAACGACTTGATCGCCTTTCAGCTCGATCGCGATCGCCGCAACTTCCTGACCGCGGCCCGCGAGAGCGGCCTGGAGGTGACGCGCAACACGGTCCGCATGGGGAACCGGATCGTGGCGGTCAAGGCGGTGCCGATCGGCGTCGACTACGATCGCATCCAGCGAATCACGGGGGACCCGGGCCTGCGGGCGGAGCAGGAGCGCCTGCGCCAGGAGCTCGGGCTCGACACGCCGCTGATCGGGATCGGGGTGGACCGCCTCGACTACACGAAGGGTGTTCTCGAGCGTCTCGATGCGTTGGAGCTGCTCCTCGAGCGCCGCGCCGATGTCCGCGACCGGCTGACGTTCGTGCAGATTGGGGTGCCGTCGCGGTCGAGCCTGCCGAGCTACGTCGACGTCGTCGAGGCCATCGACCGCCGGGTGGCCGACATCAATGCCCGGCACGGCTCGGGGCGGGCGATCCGCTACCGGAAGTCGTCGTTCCGGATCAAGCGCCTCGTGGCGCTCTACCGCCTCGCCAATTTCTGCATCGTCAGCTCGCTGCACGACGGCATGAACCTGGTGGCCAAGGAGTTCGTCGCGGCGCGGGAGGACGAGGACGGGGTCCTGGTGCTGAGCGAGATGGCGGGTGCCGCGCAGCAACTCCACGACGCGCTGCTCATCAACCCCTACGACGTCGAGGGCTTCACCTCGGCGATAGAACAGGCGATCGACATGTCGCTCGACGAGCGTCGCCGACGGATGCACGCGATGCGGCGCATCGTCGCCGGACGCGACATCTTCGGGTGGGCGTCCGACATCCTCGAAGGGCTCGAGCAGCTCAACCCGCGGGCGCTGCCGCCCGTGCCGGGCGTTCGCCCCGTTGAACGCGAACGGCTGAGCGTCAGCCGCGTGCGGATTCCGCCGGGCACGCAGCCGTCGTAGAAGCCGGGCCGGCCCGACCGGCGGCGCACGACGCCGGCCGCGCGGCGCCTCATACCCGGGACGAGTTGCGGCGGCGCCGTGCCAGGAGCGTGCGCCGCAGAACTCACTCCGTTGCATTCTTCGGCGCAAGCTCCCAGCGCCCCGAAACGCCTCGCTGGCTCGGTGTTTCGGCCCATCCCCCCCGCTCCAGGAGCGTGCGCCGCAGAACTCACTCCGTTGCATTCTTCGGCGCAAGCTCCTAGACTGCCGGGATGGTCGCGGACGGCATTCTCTCCCACAGCATGCGGGCGTACTATCTCCCGCTCACCGCGGGACTGGTGTTGGCGGGAAGCGCCTTCATGCCGTGGATGCTCGTCGGCGAGCGCGGTCTCGGAGGCTTCCCGAGCATCGCCGGGCTGTGGGTCCTCGGGCTCGGGATTCTGGCCGCCGTCCTGGCCATCCTGAGCGTGATCACTCGCAAGAACTCCCGCCATCCGCTGCTGCTGGTCGGTTTGGCGGCGTTCGGGATCGTGCTGGTCAGCGAGCAGTGGATGGAGCGGACCACCGCCGATCAGGTCTGGGCGCAGTCGCAGGCGCGCGCCATCGTGCAGGGCAGCCGCGCCGCCGTCTCGTTCCCCGACCCGACCATGGCTCCCGGCGGCTACCTGGCGCTCGGGGCCGCCGGCGTCATCGTGCTGTTCGGCCTGACGATCGTCGTGCGGCAGGCTGCGACCCCCTACGCCGTGTCCGAGGACGACGACGCCTGACCTCGGCGTGCGGCGCCAGTCTTTCATTCATGCGCATCACCGTCGCCCACAGTCCGGACTCCGACGACGCGTTCATGTTCTACGGCTTCGCCTGCGGCGCGGTGGCCGCCGACGGGTTCGAGATCGACCAGGTGCTGGCCGACATCGAGAGCCTGAACCGGGCGGCCTTCGAGGGACGCTACGAGGTGACGGCGGTCTCGTTCCACGCCTACGCGCACCTTCTCGACCGCTACGCGCTGCTGCCCCACGGCGCCAGCATGGGCGACCGCTACGGGCCGATCGTGGTGACGCAGGCGGGCGGTCCGCGCGCTCTCGACGGCGTCACCGTCGCCGTTCCGGGGGAGCTGACGACCGCCTACCTGGCGCTGCAGCTCTTCCACCCGGGCGTGGCGTACCGCGTGATGCCGTTCGACGAGATTCAGCCCGCCGTCGCCGACGGCACGGTGGAGGCGGGACTGCTGATTCACGAAGGGCAGTTGACCTACGGCGACGAGGGGCTCCGGTGCCTGGTCGACCTCGGCGTCTGGTGGGCGGATCGGACCGGCGGCCTGCCGCTGCCGCTCGGTTGCAACGTCATCCGGCGGGATCTCGGGGCGGGGACGATGCGCGAGGTCTCGCGCCTGCTGCGGGCCAGCATCGCGCACGCCCTCGACCACCGCGACGACGCGATAGAGTACGCGCTCGACTTCGGCCGGGGGCTCGACGTCGAGCGGACCGACCGCTTCGTCGGCATGTACGTGAACGGCCTGACCCTCGACTACGGGGAACGCGGCCGCGCCGCGGTGGAGCGGCTGTTCGCCGACGCCTACGGCCGCAAGCTGATTCCGGCACGGGTGCCGGTCGAGTTCGTCGACTGACGGCAGAGGGCGCGGAGGGAGCCATGTACGCGCGGATCGCCTCGGCGGGGCTGGGAGACGTCGCCGACAAGCTGGACGGGGGCATCCGGCTCGACCTGGAGGACGGGGTACGGCTGTTCGCGTCGCCGGACCTGCTCGCGGTCGGCTGGCTGGCCAACCGGGAGCGCGAGAAGCGCCACGGCGGCCGCACGTTCTTCAACCACAACATCCGCCTCGAGGCGACCAACGTCTGCGTCGCGAGCTGCCTGTTCTGCGCCTTCGCCCGCCTGCAGCCGGGCGACGACGGCGCCTACACGATGACCCTGGAGCAGGCCTGGAACAAGCTGCGCGAGCGGGCCGACCAGCCGCTGACCGAGGTGCACGTGGTCAACGGACTGCACCCCGATCTGCCCTGGGACTACTACCTGGAGCTGCTGCGCGGCTTCAAGCGCATCCGGCCCGACATCCATCTGAAGTGCTTCACCGCGATCGAGATCGCGTTCTTCGCCGAGCTCTACGGGATGACCGACGAGCAGGTGCTCCGCGACCTGATGGACGCGGGGCTCGACTCCCTGCCGGGCGGCGGCGCCGAGGTCTTCTCCGAACGCGTGCGCCGCAAGATCTGCCACGACAAGGCGGACGCCGACCGCTACCTCGCGATCCACCGGCTGGCCCACCGGCTCGGCATGCGCTCGAACGTGACGATGCTCTACGGCCACATCGAGACCGACGAGGAGCGCGTCGACCACATGCTGCGCGCCCGCGCGCTGCAGGACGAGACCGGCGGCTTCCAGGCGTTCATTCCGCTGGCGTTCCACCCCGACAACAACCGGATGGAGAAGCTGCCGGCCCCCACCGCGGCGGACACCCTGCGCGTCCACGCGGTCGCCCGCCTGATGCTCGACAACTTCCCGCACGTGAAGGCGTTCTGGATCGCCACCGGCGTGGGCGTGGCCCAGACCTCCCTCTGGTTCGGGGTCGACGACCTCGACGGCACCGTGCAGGAGGAGCGCATCTACCACATGGCGGGCGCCCCGACCCCCGAGGCGATGACCCCGGCCGAGATCTCCCGCCTGATCCGCATCGCGGGCCGGGAGCCGATCGAGCGCGACACGTTCTACAACGTCGTCTCGCAGCCGGCGTGAAGGAGCGGCCCGCGGCGCCGAGGTGACGCATGGTCGATTGCACCCTACGGCAGATGCGCGTCATGGGCTTCCGCAGCATTTCGTTTCAGGACGTGGACTTCGACAATCCGACCTTCGTCGTCGGCCGTAACGGGTCCGGCAAGAGCAACGTCGTCGACGCGTTTGCCTTCCTATCCGAGGCCATGGCCTCCCCCCTGCAGGCGGTTATCGAGCGGCGTGGCGGATTTTCCGCCGTTTCCCATCGCAGCTCGGCAAGGGGGCGACCGTCGAATCTGACCCTGCGTGTGGTGTTGGAGAATCCGGATAGCGATACGACCGAGGCCCGCTACTACATCGATCTGCGCCCGCGGAAAGGCTACGACTTCGAGGTCGCACAAGAAACGTGCGCGGTGATGCGGTCCGATGGCTCGCACGCGTGGTTCGATCGCAGAACCGTCAAGGGGTCCACCGTCTGGCCCAGCGAAGCGGAGTCTCTCTCTCCCGACATCGAACCGAACGCGCTCGCCTTGCCGCTGGTCGGCGGCGATAGGCGCTTTCGGGTGGTCTCGCGTTTTCTGTCGGGCATGCGGACGTACCGGATCGAGCCGGCGGCACTGCGGGCGATGCAGGATCCGGACGATGGTACAGGGCTGCGCTCGGACGGCAGGAATGCTGCCAGCGTGCTGCGTGAAATCCAGCGCAAGTCATCCGGGGACGACTGGGCGCGGATCTGTGAACTGCTGGAGAGCGTTGTTCCGGGGACCGTCGGCGTCCGACCCAAGAAGCATGGCAACAAGTTGACGCTGGAGTTCACACAGAATCGGGCGGGGGCGGAGCCCATCAAGTTCGAAGCCTTCAGCATGTCCGACGGCACGCTCCGCGTTCTGGGGCTGATCACGGCGGTGTTCCAACGTCAGGTGCCGTCGCTCCTCGTCGTCGAGGAGCCGGAGGCGTCGATGCATCCGGGAGCGCTCGGTTCGATTCTCGATGTCCTGCGGCTCGCCAGCCGTTCCATGCAGGTTGTGGTCACGACCCACAGCCCGGACATTCTCGACGCCAAGTGGATCGAAGATCGACACCTTCGGATCCTGAGTTGGGAACATGGGGCTACTCGGATCGGTCGTGTTTCGCAAGCGGTGCGAACGGCATTGGCAGAGCACCTCATGGGCGCAGGCGAGCTGCTGCGTTCGAATGCCCTGACTTCCGATGAAGGGACCGCCTCGGATTCTCAGTGAAGCAATCGGTGGTCGGGGGGACCAGAGAGGCGTGAAGATCCAGCCGATCGTGGAAGGCCATGGGGATGTGAAGGCGCTTCCCGTCCTCTTGCGTCGTTTTCGCGACGAAGCCGAGATCTGGGACGTCGATATCGGGACACCAATCCGACGGCCGCGTCATCGGCTGGTGAGAGAAGAGGGGGTGAGTCAGGCCGTGCGACTGGCGCTCCTGCAGCCGGACTGTGGCGCCGTGCTGATTCTGTTCGACGGGGACGACGACTGCCCCGCCGACCTGGGACCGACCGTGCAGAACTGGGCGACCGCGGCAGGCGAGGGCGCTCCATGTCACGTCGTCTTGGCGCACCGGGAATACGAGGCGTGGTTTCTGGCCGCGATCGAATCGTTGCGGGGCCGCCGCGGGGTCAGGAACGACGTCGAACCACATCCGGATCCGGAGCGCCCTCGCGGCGCCAAGGAGCAACTGGAAGCGCGGATGCAGCCCGGCGCGACCTACCTGGAAACCACGGACCAGCCGGCGCTCAGTGCGCTGATCTCGTTGCCCGCCGCCTATCGCCGATCGCGATCGTTCCGCAAGCTCGCGGATTCGTTCGCGAACCTGATCCGCGCAATGGAGCCTGACGTCGGCGTGTGGCCGCCGCCTGCCTGGACCGACGGTGCTTGAGGGCGCGTCGTTGCCGCGTGGTAAGATCCAGAATAGCGTCAGGTTCCGGCTCGGGATCTGGCCTTTTTGATGACCTCAGCTTGAGAAACTTTTCACAAAGTTCACGGTCGCCGCGTGGCGGCGTTGACAGCCAACAACGCGGCGGGCGTCCTTTCGGATGGCGCTGGCGCCGACTCCCGGACGGGTCGGCGCCTTTTCTCGCCGGTCGTTTGAGAAAAGTTTCACAAGCTGGAGCGCGCGGCGGGGACGGGCCGGAGCACGCGGGCTCGGCGGAGGCCGGCCGGACGGGTGGCGGAGAGGCCGGGGGCGCGGATCGCGCGCAGACCGGTGGAGCAGATCGGAGCACGGTGATGGACGTCGAGGAACTGACCCGGTTCGAGATGTCGCAGCTCGGTGGGCGGCAGCCGTTGCCGGACCGCTACCTGGGACTGTCCGAGGACGAGATGGCCGAGCGGATCGCCCAGGCCCGCGCCGATCTGGGCGAGCGCCTGTTGGTCCTCGGACACCACTACCAGCGCGACGAGGTGATCCGCTTCGCC
Organism: Vicinamibacterales bacterium; assembly: GCA_963662835.3. GTDB lineage: Bacteria > Acidobacteriota > Vicinamibacteria > Vicinamibacterales > UBA8438 > WTFV01. The sequence goes on along the minus strand of CAXXVU020000002.1, from coordinate 410,969 downwards.
GACTGCACCGGCGACTCGTTCAAGCTGGCCAGACAGGCGGCGGACCGGCACGACGCCGACTACATCGTGTTCTGCGGCGTCCACTTCATGGCGGAGAGCGCCGACGTGCTGAGCGCGCCGCACCAGCAGGTGATTCTGCCGGACCTGGCCGCCGGCTGCTCGATGGCGGACATGGCGGCGGCCGATCAGCTCGAGGTCTGCTGGGAGGAGCTGCAGGCGCTGGGCGCCACGGACATCGTTCCGGTGACCTACATCAATTCCGCGGCGTCCATCAAGGCGTTCTGCGGGGAACGGCGCGGCGTGGTCTGCACTTCCGGCAACGCCGAGCCGACGCTGCGCTGGGCGTGGGCGCGCGGGCGGCAGATTCTGTTCCTGCCGGACCAGCACCTGGGGCGCAACACCGCCTGGCGGATGGGCGTCCCGCTCGACGAGATGGTGGTCTGGGATCCCGACCTGCCGAACGGCGGGGTAGATCCCGGCGCGCTGCACGATGCCCGGATGATCCTGTGGAAAGGGCACTGCTCGGTGCACACCCGGTTCACCGTGCCGCAGGTGGAGCACGTGCGGCGCCTGCATCCCGGCGCGCGGGTGATCGTGCACCCGGAGTGCACCTGGGAGGTGGTGCAGGCCGCCGACGACAGCGGTTCTACGGAGTACATCATCGACAAGGTGACCGGCAGCCCGCCCGGGTCCACGTGGGTGATCGGCACCGAGATCCATCTCGTCAGCCGGCTGGCGGCCGCGCTCGCTCCGGAGCGCAGCGTCCTGACCCTCGACCCGATCGGGTGCCTCTGCTCGACGATGTTCCGGGTGTCTCCGAACCACCTGCTGTGGGTGCTCGACGCGCTGCGCGACGGCGTGGTCCGCAACCGCATCGTCGTCCCGGATCGCGAGAAGCGCTGGACACGGGTAGCCCTCGACCGCATGCTGGAGATCCACTAGCGCCCCGAAACGCCTCGCTGGCTCGGCGTTTCGCCCCATCCCCCCATGACCTTGCGGCTCAGCACTTCGCTTCGCTCCGTTCTGCGGCGCAGGCTCCTGGCTTCCAGCGTTCCGCATACCGTCTGCTACACTCATTGGCTGCACTGCAACGCCCGGTGCTCGACAGCGGCCGGGCGATCCGATCCCCAAGGAGAGACTCGCTGATGGCTCACGAACTGCCTGCGCTGCCGTACGATTACGACGCCCTGGAGCCGTACATCGACGCGGAGACGATGCGCATCCACCATACGAAGCACCATCAGACCTACGTGACGAAGCTCAACGGCGCGCTGGAGGGCCATCCGGCGTTGTCCGCCAAGGGCGTGGACGAGCTGATCGCCGATCTGGACAGCGTGCCGGAGGCGATTCGCACCGCGGTTCGCAACAACGGCGGCGGGCACTCGAACCACACGCTGTTCTGGCAGGTGATGGGCCCGAACGGCGGCGGCGCACCGTCCGGCAACGCGGCCGGCGCGATCGACGCCGCGTTCGGTGGGTTCGACACGTTCAAGGAGCAGTTCGCGGCGGCCGGGGCTGGACGCTTCGGCAGCGGTTGGGTCTGGCTCGTCAACGCGGGCGGCACATTGCGCATCGAGAGCTCTCCCAACCAGGACAGCCCGGTCATGGACGGCAAGACCGCGATCCTCGGCCTCGACGTCTGGGAGCACGCCTACTACCTGAAGTACCAGAACCGGCGCCCCGACTACATCGCGGCCTGGTTCGACACGATCGACTGGGCCGAGGTGAATCGGCGGCTCGGGTAAGGTCGCGACGCGACGCTCGACCGATCCGCGAGAACACGGGACAGGAGGAGATCGCCGCGTCATGGCCTCGGTGCTCTTTCTGTTTCTCGCCCACCTCGCGGTCGGGATCGCCGCGTCGCTGCTGCTGGTGGGGCAGGCGGCCGGCGTGAAGTTCTTCCGGTTCAACGCCGGGCTCGCCGCGGTCCTCCTGCTGATCGCGCTGGCGTTTCGGCCCGATCCACCGGCCGGCGCGCCGGCGGCCGGCTTCGGTTTCGCCGCCCTCCTGGTTGCGACCCTTGCGTTGCTTCTCTATTGGGCGACGGTCGGCCGCATGCTCGCATCCCTGCGTGCGCCGCTGCTCCGGACGGCAGCACTGGGGGGCGGCGCAGCGCTCGTTGCGCAAGCCGCGAGCTGGTCGGTGGTCGAGGGGGGGGCATCCCCCTGGCTGACCGCCGCCAGCTTCCTCTCGTCGGCGGCGTTGTTGGGGGGAAGCTGCACGGCGATGATCCTGGGCCACTGGTACCTGGTTCTGCCGTCGATGGATGTCTCCCTGCTGCAGCGGATCGTGAAGTTCCACATCGGCTCGACGGTCGCGCGGGTCGCGGTGGTCGGCGTCGTCATCGCGGTGGCCCTGGCCACCTGGCAGGCGCCCTCGGGGGCCGGCTTCGACCGCTACGCGCTGTCGATCGAGGGGGTCTTCCTCTGGCAGCGCATCCTGTTCGGGCTGCTCGGGCCCGCCGTCCTCTCGTACCTGACCTGGGAGACGGCCAAGATCCGCTCCACGCAATCGGCCACCGGCATCCTCTACGTCGATTTCTTCACCGTCATCGTCGGCGAGGTGCTGGCGAAGTATCTGCTGATCTCGCAGCGGATCCCGCTGTGACGCAGCAGTGCGTCGTTGCGGCAGGCGGGCGGTTCCGACCCTATTCGATGGCCTCGAGCTCGTGTTGCTCGGCGGGGAGAGGCGCGGCGCCCTGCCACCGCTCACCGTCGATCCGGACGAAGAAGACTCCGCGGCGGATCTCGACCACGATCCCGGTCAGGTTGAGCTTGGTCACGCGGACCCTGTCCCCCACTGCAATCTGCATTTTTCGGAGCAAGGGGTCGGCCGGTCGGGCCGGCGCGACGGGGGCATGAACGGGAGGAAGCGCGAGCCGTCCGGTCGTGGGTCGACGCGATGACCGGTGCGATCAGCGCGAAAGCCGGCAGAGCCCCAAATCTGTGTGGCAATCTCCCTCTCGGCCCCTGGAGGCCCATGAAGGGCCGGGCCGGTTGCCACACAGCGATCGCCGTCTGCGGAACGGGGATCGATCCCACCTATTTCCTGCCCTGGCGGGCCGGTCTCATATTCAGCGGGCGACCCAGGGCAGGTTGGGGCGGCTCGCCGATACGGCAGGACGAGCCCCCCCGATCAACACCGAGCAAACCGCCGCCAAGACGAACGGACCCCCATTCACCGGGCCGCGATCCGACCGCTGTGTGGCAGGGTGATTTTGCCACACACGTAGGCGGCGAGTCAAACGAGACAGTGTTGACTGAACACAGGCCACATTGCAACCTCCTCGTTTGGATTATTCGCCTCCACACGAATTAAATCCGTCTGCACGAACACCGGGGGCGGGTGGCTCGCCGGCCCTGCCCGCGAACCGAACCGGCCGCTGACCGCGTCGGAACCGTCGTGGGGCGGTGCGGCCGGAGTAGGATGTGACTGGAGGCCTGCGGTGTTCTCCGGGACTGGATTCGCGACAGGTCCGGAGGCTGGATTACCCGAGATCGAGGTACGCTCGCCGTGCACCTGACCATCATCTGTCCGGAGTGCGCCAGTCGCCTGCCCCTCGCGGCGGCCGAGGCGCCGACCGCCGTTCTGTGCGGCGCGTGCGACCGCGCCATCGCGCTGGCGGTGAGCAACAAGGTCCGCGCCGGCGAGGAGGTCGACGCCTGCCCGGTCTGTGAGGGGGGCGAGGTCTACGTCCGGAAGGACTTCGACCCGAAGCTGGGTCTGGGCGTCATCATCACCGGCGCGCTCATCAGCGCCGGCTTCTACTGGTTCGGGATGGACCTGGTGGCCTACGGCGTGCTCGGCGGCGCGGCGCTGCTCGATCTCATCGTCTACGGCCGGCTGCGCGACCTGGAGGTCTGCTACCGCTGCCACACCGAGTTCCGCGGCGACCACCGGCGGACGGGCGAGGTCTTCGACCTCCACACGGCGGACGTTCTGGAGCTGGATTGGGCGCGGCGGATGGGCAAGCGGTAGCCAGGCGGGTCAGAACAGCGTGACGTCGACCTGCCGGCCTTGTTCGACGGCATCGACCCCCATCGGGATCTCGATGTAGCCGTCGGCCTGCGACATGCTGGTGATGTCGCCCGAGGCCTTGAACGCGCCGACCGCCGCACCGTCGACCACCCGGACCGAGTAGAACTGGTGCCGGCCGCCGACCGAGGCGAAACGGTGGGCCGCCGGCACGGTGACGGTCCGCGAGCGGTGGGGTGGCAGGTGGGCCATGCGGCGCAGCAGCGGCACCAGCAGCAGATAGGCGTTCGAGAGGCACGATGTGGGGTAGCCCGGCATGCCGAGCACCGGCGTCGAGCCGATGTGACCGAACGCCGTCGGCTTGCCCGGCTTGACCGCGATGCCGTGGAACGCCACGTCGCCCTTTTGCCGGAGCACGTCGCGGGTCAGGTCGCGCTCGCCGACGGAGCTGCCGCCCGAGAACACGAGAATGTCGGTTCCCTGCGCGATGATGGCGTCCACCGCGGCGCCGAGCGCCGCCAGGGAGTCGCCCGTGATCGGGTGCGCGGTTGGGACCCCGCCGTGCTCGGCGATGACCGCGCCGAGGGTGAACCGGTTGATGTCGTATATCTGGCCGGGAGCGAGTGGGCGGCCGGGCTCGACGATCTCGTCGCCGGTGGAAACGAGGCCGACCCGCGGCCGGTCGTAGACCTCGACCGCCGCGACGCCGAGGGCGGCGATCGAGCCGACCCGGCTCGGGGTCAGGACGTCGCCGGGGCGGAGCACGGTCTGGCCGGCCGCGATGTCGGCCCCCCGCCTGCCGATGTGCTGGCGCGGCTGCACCGCGGTGAAGACTTCGACCTCGTTGCCGCGGCGGTCCGTCTGCTCGACCATCACCACGGCGTCGGCACCGGCGGGAAGCGGCGCTCCGGTGGCGATCTGGATGCACTCCCCGTCGCCGACCGCGCGGGATGCGACCTCGCCGGTGTGCACGGTCGCGACGCAGCGGAGCCGCGCGGGGTGCTCCCGTTCCGCGGCGGCGGTGTCCGCCGCCACCACCGCGTAGCCGTCCATCGCGGCGCGGTCGAACGGCGGCACGTCGCGGTCGGCGACGACCCCGGTCGCGAGCACTCGGCGGTTCGCCTCGGCCAGCCGGACCCGCACGGTGCGGTCGAGGGGCCGGGCGGCCTCGTCGACGATGCGCAGCGCCTCGTCGAGAGGGATCGTTTCCCGGAAGGGCCGCATCTTCGTGCCGCGGCCGTCGCCGGTCACCGGTGCGCCTCGCGGACCATGTGGCCCAACTCCGGCAGGATGAGCTTCGTCATCGCCAGCCGCACGGCGCTCTCGGAGCCGGGCAGGCTGATGACGATGGTGCCGCCGGCGAGGCCGGCGCAGGCGCGGCTCAGCATCGCGGCGGGTCCGATCTCCTCGTAGCTCAGGGCCCTGAACAGCTCGCCGAAGCCGTCGATGCGCTTGTCGAGCAGGGCGGAGACCACCTCGTAGGTGCCGTCGCGGCGCGTGATGCCGGTGCCTCCGGTGGCGATGACGACATCGACGTCCGGGGCCTCGATACCGGCCTGCAGCGCGTCCCGCACCCGCTCGGGATCGTCCGGCACGATGGTCTTGCCGGCGACGTCGTGGCCCGCCCCGGAGAGCAGCTCCATGATGGTGCCGCCCCCGCGGTCGGTCTCCTCGGTGCGGGTGTCGCTGACCGTGACGACGCGGCAGCGCGTGGTCTTCGGTGCCGTAGCGCGGTGGGCAACGTGGCTCACGCGGGCGATTATAGCGACGGGCGGCCGGAGGAGCGGCCCCCGCCTTCGTGCCGGCGCCCGCGGCGCTCGGACCGGGGCGCAGCCGTTGCCTTGCGGTTCTCCGTTCCGGCCGGGGGGCCACGGTCCGGATCACGCACGGGGCCGCTTGTCGCCGGCTGTAAGATCCGCTGATGCGACGGGCATCCGCGCAGAGATGGTCCCGGGGGGCGCCGCCGGCGGCGACGGTTCTCATGCTTGCGGCCCTCGGCCTCGCGGCGCTTCCGGCCCAGGACGATTTCGACCCGGCCGCGCGCCGGTGGGTGGAGGAGACGCTCGGCCGGCTGACCCTCGACGAGAAGGTCGGGCAGCTCGTCACCTCCTCTTTCCGTTCCGTCTACACCAGCAGCGACAGCGCCGTCTACGACGATCTGGCGGCGCTCGTGCGGGAGCACGGCGTCGGCGGCATGCTGGTGTTCGGCGGGCGGCGGGCGGCGCCCGACGTTCTGCTGAACCCGACGTACTCGCGGACGACGCTCGGCCAGCCGCTGGCCTCGGCGTCGCTCCTCAACCGGTTGCAGGCGGCGGCGGACGTTCCCCTGCTGGTCAGCGCCGATTTCGAGACCGGGGTCGGCTTCCGCCTGGCCGGCGCCACGAACTTCCCGCGCGCGATGGCGTTCGGGGCGGCGGGGGATTCCCGCCTGGCCTTCGAGGCCGGCCGCATCACCGCGGTCGAGGCGCGGGCCATCGGGATCCACGTCAACTTCGCCCCGGTCGTCGACGTCAACAACAACCCGCGCAACCCGGTGATCAACACCCGATCCTTCGGCGAGGATCCGGCGATGGTAGGGCGGCTGGCCGCGGCGTACATCGAGGGGCTGGCCGCCGGCGGCATGATCGCCGTGGTCAAGCACTTCCCGGGCCACGGCGACACCGACGTTGACTCGCACCTCGTCCTGCCGGTCATCCGGCACCCCCGCGAGCGCCTGGCGTCGCTGGAGCTGCCTCCGTTCCGAGCCGGCATGGCGGCAGGGGCGGGCGGCGTGATGACGGCGCACGTCGCGCTGCCCGCGCTCGATCCGGATGTCGGCAGGCCGGCGACGTTCAGTCGGCCCATAGCGAGCGGACTGCTGCGGGACGAGCTCGCATTCGACGGCCTGGTCTTCACCGACTCGATGCGCATGCGCGCCATCACCCGCATGCTGCCGCCGGGCGCGGCGGCGGCGCGGGCGGTGGCGGCGGGGCACGACGTGGTCCTCCACTCGCCGGACGACCGGGCAGCCCTCGCCGGCGTCCGGGCCGCGGTCGCGGACGGGACGATCGGCATACCGCAGCTCGACCGGTCGGTGCGCCGCGTCCTGAAGGCGAAGGCGCATCTCGGCCTGCACCGCCGCGCTCGCGTCGATCTGGATGCGGTGCCGGCGATGGTCGGAACGCGGGTCCACCGGGCGGTCGCCCGGGAGGTCAGCGAGCGGTCCATCACGCTGATCCGGGACGCGGCCGGCGACGTGCCGCTGCGCACGCCACGCGACGGGACGGTCCTCTACCTTTCCGTGCTCGACTACCCGTCCGGTTGGGGCATCGGCGCGCCGAGCCGCCTGGCGATTCCCGCTCTCCGGGAACGCTGGCCCGATCTGACGGCGATCGAGCTCTCGGACCGCACGCCGGCTTCCGACCTGGAGCTGGTGCGTGAGACCGCCGGCGGCTTCGACGCCGTCGTGGCCGGGGTTTTCGTGCGCGCCGCCTCGTTCAGCGGCCGGATGGACCTGGACGAGGACCTGGTGGCGTTCCTGCGGGACCTGGCCGTGGATGCCGCCGACCGCGGGCAGCCGCTGGTCGTGGTCCTCTTCGGCAACCCGTACGTGGCGCGCTCGTTGCCCGAGCTGCCTTCCGTGCTCCTCACGTACGACTACCGTGGGCTTTCCGAGGTGACCGCCGTCAGGGCGCTCGCCGGCGAGATCCCGATCGGTGGACGGCTGCCCGTGACGCTCGACGAGTCGCTCCCGGCCGGGCACGGGTTGATTCGTTCCCGCGCCGCCCGGCGCTGAGAGGGGCTCCAGTCGGCTATAATCCTTGTTTCGGTCGACGCACGAAACGCGCCCTTAGCTCAGCTGGATAGAGCGTCTGGCTACGAACCAGGAGGCCGCAGGTTCGAATCCTGCAGGGCGCGCCACCTCCCTTACCGCGTGAATAGCGGTACCGCGACGCCGACATGCGCCAGGATTCGGAACGAGTAGTTGGTCGCCTGCTCGACGCGGTGCAGGCGCAGCGACCCGGCGAGCATGACCCCGTCCGCTTCGTAGAACGCCTTCGACAGCCCCACCTCGCCGTAGCGGCGGGTCGGCCGGAACACCGTGCCGTCCTGGAGGCGTGACCCGTAGTTGAGGTCGCCCTCCTCCTTCAGCCAGAGGCAGGCGCGCCACAGGATGGCGTGCCCGCGCCAGCCGTGCTTGGACGCGGCGGCGCGAAGGAAGTAGCCGTGGCCGTGGTCGGACCGGTCCGGGGCGGCCCGGTCCGGGACGTGCTTCGACCACATCACGTAGGCCTCGACGGATGCGGCGTCGAGAAAGTCGATCCGCGGCTCCAGCACCACCCCGGGTCCCCCCGCGACGCTGTCGTTGACCGGTCCGGGATCGAAGAGCTGCCCCCCCTCGTGCACGACGTGGAGCTGGTAGCCGAGCGCGACCGGTGCGCCTGCGCCGAAGTCCAGCCGCCCTCGCACGCCGGCGTCGAAGCGTTCGCGATGCTCGGCCGTGTTCAGGCGCTGCCAGTTGATCCAGGCGTCCTGCGCGAGCCGGTCCGCCGCCACCTGCCACTGGATGCCCCCCTCGTGGGGACGCGTGAACGCCAGCGTCTCCACCTGCAGCGGGGGAAGCAGGCCGTGCGGCCCGCCCAGGTCGGGGGCGGCCGCGAAGTCGTGCGGAACGGTATCCAGGGTGCCCATGACGAAGCGCGACGCGCCGCTATCGACGGTCAGGCTGATGACCGGACGCCACTGCTCGGCGAAGCGGGCCGAGCCGTACCGGTGGTTCAGGAACAACCCGCCCCGCAGGGTCGCCCGGTCGCTCATCTCGACGTCGACCGTCACCGTGCCCGCCGCCCCGAGCAGGGTCTCCCCGTCCCGGAAGGGGTTGAAGAACTCGGTGTTGTCGCCGTAGAGGGCCAGATCGGCCAGCAGCGTCGTCTGCTGTTGGGCCGCCGCGGGAAGCCCCGGGGCCAGGCAGGTCAGGACGAGGAGAACGGCTGCCGACAGCGGCGCGCGGGGACGTGGACGGGCCATGGGCGGCCGATTATAACGTCGCGGCCGGCCGTCGGACCGGTGAACGCCCGCCGCCGGGCAGGGTTCGCCCGGTGCTGGTACCATTACAGGTTCCACCATGTCACCCAAGAACGCCGCGGCGCCGCGACCTCGTGTGGTCGGCAAGTTCCTCCAGGTCGGGCCGGAGCGCTTCCTGATCAAGGGCGTGGCGTACGGCACGTTCGCGCCCGACGCGGACGGCTATCAGTTTCCGCCGCTGACGCGGGTCGTCGAGGACTTCGCGCTGATGACCCGGTCCGGCATCAACACGGTACGGACCTACACCGTGCCGCGGGACGAGTTGCTGGATACGGCGGCGGAGCAGGGACTGCACGTCGCGGCGGGCGTTCCGTGGGCGCAGCATGTCGCGTTTCTCGACGATCGCAAGCTCGCCCGCACGGTGCGCAAGGAGATCGTCCGGGAGGTACGTCGGCTGGCCGGCCATCCGGCGACCCTGCTCGTCGCGATCGGCAACGAGGTCCCGGCCGGTGTCGTTCGCTGGCACGGCGCGTCCCGAATCGAGCGGTTCCTGCGGAACGTGTACGACGACGTGAAGCAGGCCTCTCCCGAGGCGCTGCTCACCTACGTCAACTACCCGCCGACGGACTACCTCGATCTTCCGTTCTTCGACATCTGCGCATTCAACGTCTACCTGCACCGCGGCGAGGACCTTCGTGACTACCTCGCGCACCTGCAGGTCGTGGCCGGCAACCGTCCGCTGCTGCTGGCCGAAGGGGGCGCCGACAGCCTGCGCGAGGGCGAGGAGGGCCAGGCGCTGCTCACCGCGGCGCAGATCCGCATCGCGTTCGAGGGGGGTGCCTGCGGTGCGGTCGCGTTCTCGTGGACCGACGACTGGTGGCGCGGGGGCCACGCGGTCGACGACTGGCGGTTCGGGCTGACCGACGAACAGCGCCGCCCCAAGCCGGCCCTGGCCGACGCGGCCCTCGAGTTCGCGAACGCCGGCTTCCCGCCCGGGCTGCGCGGCGGGTGGCCGAAGGTCTCCGTTCTGATCTGTGCCCGCAACGCCGCCGAGACCCTCGACGAGTGTCTGCGCTCGGTCGCGGAGCTGGATTACCCCGACTACGAGGTCATCGTCGTCAACGACGGCTCGACCGACGCGACCGGCGAAATCGCCCGGCGTCACGCCGGTGTGACCGTCATCGATACCCCGCACGGCGGATTGAGCGCGGCCCGCAACGCGGCGCTGGTGCGCGCCGCGGGCACCATCGTCGCCTACACCGACGCCGACGTTCGCGTCGATCCCGCCTGGCTGATCTACCTCGTGCAGCCGTTCCTGCGGTCCGACGCGGTCGGCGCGGGCGGACCCAACGTCGTGCCGGAGGACGATCCCTGGATGGCGCAATGCGTCGCGCGCTCGCCCGGCGCGCCGACCCACGTACTGCTCGACGACCGCGCCGCCGAGCACGTGCCGGGCTGCAACATGGCCTACCGCCGCGATGCGCTGCTGGCCATCGGCGGGTTCGATCCTGCCTATCACGCGGCGGGCGACGACGTCGACGTCTGCTGGCGGCTGCAGGCCCGCGGCCAGCAGATCGGGTTCGCGCCGTCGGCCCTCGTCTGGCACCGCCATCGGAGGACGATGCGGGGCTACTGGCGGCAACAGGTGGGCTACGGCGAAGCCGAGACCCAATTGATGGACAACCACCCGGAACGCTTCCTGAACGGCCACGCCGTCTGGAAGGGGCGCATCTACAGCCAGTTGCCCTTCGTCCGCGCCATCTCCCGCGTGCGGGTGAACGCGGGGGTGTGGGGCACGGCGGCCTTCCCGTCCGTCTACAGCGCGCACATTCCCTCGATGACCTACGTGCCGCACCTGATGCAGTGGCAAATCGGGTCCGCCCTGCTGGCGTGCGCAGCCGTCGCGAGCGCCTGGGTCGGCCAGCCCGCGCTGGCCGTCGTCGCCGGCGCGGGCTCGTCAGCGGGGCTGGCGACGACGTTGCTGAAGTGCATCGGCTACGGCCGGCGCACCGACGTCCGCGAGCTGCCCGCCGTCGGCCCGTTCGGTCCGGCGGCGAGTCGGCTCCTCTATCGGACGACGATAGCCTGGTTGCACCTGCTGCAGCCGATCGCCCGCGGCTGGGGTCGCCTGCGCGGCAAGCTCTGGCCCCCGGACGTCGGCGCCCGCCGCGCCTCCGCCCGGGTGACGGGGCGCGAGGTCCGCGCGCGGCCCGAATTCGGCCGGGCAATCCGACTGATGTTCCGCCGGCAGGACCGGATGGCACTCTGGAGCGAGCGCTGGGTCGATCGGGCCGGTCTGCTGACGCGCATCACGCGCGGACTCCAGTCGCGCGCCGTCGGGCGCGCGATCGACGCGCACGACACCTGGCAGCAGGAGCGCGATCTGGCGGTGGCGACAGGCCGCTGGGGTTGGCTCGACCTGCGGACGCTCCTGGAGGAGCACGGGGAGGGCCGCTGTCTCTTCCGCGTCAGCGCGCGCCACCGGCTGGCCCCCTTCGGCGTCCTGGTGGGGACGCTGGCCGGCGCGGGTCTCGCGGCGAGCCTGCTGCTGGACGCCGGCCTCACGGCGTGGCTGTTCTTCGGGAGCGGCCTGGCGGCAGCCGGCGGCATGTGCCGGCGGATCGCGCAGGTCGATGCGGGGGTGCGCGCGATCGTCGAGGAGGTGGCCGGTCAGCACGGCATGCTGGTGATGCGCGGGAGAGATCTGGCGGCCAGGGTTCCTGCCGCCGGAACCGAATCGCCCCGTCCCCTCATCCGGCGCCCTCCGGTTGTCGGTGGTCCGGAATCGGCCGCGACCGAGGAAGCCAAGCGCCCCGACGTGCTCGACCTGCAGCCTTCCGGGGAGCGGTGACCCGGCCCGCCGCGGCGCGGGCGGCAGCCGGGCCGTTCAGTCGCGTCGGGCGTACTGGCGGTCGTAGTACTCGCGGTAGGCCTCGCTGCCCTCCTTGATGGGGCGCCACCACCCTTCGTTCTTCGCGTACCACTCGACCGTCGCGCCCAGGCCGGCTTCGAAGGCGGTCCGCGGCTCCCAGCCCAGCCCGCGCAGCTTCGCGGTGTCGAGGCAATAGCGGCGGTCGTGGCCCGGCCGGTCGGCCACCGGTCGAATCAGCGTGTCGGGTCGGTCGAGCCGGCGCAGGATGCCATGCGTCAGGTCGAGGTTCGTTACCTCGTTGCCGCCGCCGATGTTGTAGGTCTCTCCGGGCCGGCCCCGCTCGATCAGCAGATCGAGCGCCCGGCAGTGGTCGTCGACGTGAAGCCAGTCGCGGACGTTCAGGCCGTCGCCGTACAGCGGCAGCGGCCGGTCGTCGATGGCGTTGGTGATGAACAGGGGGATGATCTTCTCCGGGTACTGCCGGGGTCCGTAGTTGTTCGAGGCGCGCGTGATCACCACCGGGACCTGGTAGCTGGCCCAGTAGCTGTACGCGAGCCGGTCCGCCCCCGCCTTGCTGGCCGCATAGGGGTTGCGGGGCCGCAGCTCGTCGGTCTCCCGGCTGGCTCCTTCCGGGACGCTGCCGTAGACCTCGTCGGTCGAGATCTGCACGAAGCGGCGCAGGCGGGGCGCTTCCCGGGCCGCGTCGAGGAGCACGAACGTGCCGTGCACGTCGGTGCGAATGAACTCCCCGGCGCTCATCAGGGAGCGGTCGACGTGCGTCTCGGCGGCGAAGTGCACCACGATGTCGGCGGCGCGCACGAGGGGCGCGGCGACGGACACATCGGCGACGTCGCCGTGCACGAACCGGTGCCGCGGATGCGCCTCGAGGTCCTGCAGGTTCTCCCGCCGGCCGGCGTAGGTCAGCTTGTCCAGGGTCGTGACGCGCCAGTCGGGATGCGCGTCGAGCGCGTGGTGGACGAAGTTGCTGCCGATGAAGCCGGCCCCGCCCGTGACGAGTACCTCAACCATCCTTGCGCGTCCAGTCGTAGGGCAGGGCGCCGTGGGGCTCCAGGCGGTACTCGTCGGGATCGTCGTAGCGGTACGGCTCCGACGGCACGTTGACCACCAGCGACGGCTCCCGGCTGATGCACTTCCAGCCGTGGTAGACGAGGTTCGGTATCTCCACCAGGGTCGGATTCTGCGTGCCCAGAAAGAACTCGTTGACGTGTCCCCGGGTCGGCGAATCCTCGCGCGTGTCGACGAGCACCAGCTTGATCATGCCGGCCACGCAGGCGAAATGATCGATCTGGTGCCTGTGGTAGTGCCACGCCTTGACCACGCCGGGGTAGGTGCCGGACACGTAGACCTGTCCGAACTTCTCGAAGAGTGCGTCGTCGGCGCGCAGGATCTCCATCAGCCACCCGCGCTCGTCCGGGATCAGGCGCAGCGCCTTCGTCCGGACGCCGTCGATAGGCCCCCGATTGACGGACGCGGCCTCGTACTTGACGGGATCGGTCACAGGTCGTTCCTTTCCTCGCGCGCTGGTCAGCGAATGCCCACTTCCGAGCGGTCGCCGAGCATGAAGCGCAGCGCCGCCGGCTTTCCGGACCGCCGGACGATGGTCACGCTACGGCCGATGAGGCTGTCGGTGACCCGGTCGGTCAGGCCGTCGATGCGGCTGCCCTCCATCACGATGCTGTGCTCGATCTCGGCTCCGCTGATCTCCACGTCGCGCATGATGGCGGTGAAGGGTCCGATGTAGGCGTCGGAAATGTGCGCGTCGTGCCCGATGATGACCGGACCGCGGACCACCGACCCCGAGATGACGGCGCCCGACTCGACGACGACCTTGCCCTCGAGACGCGACCCGTCGTTCACGGTTCCGTCGACCCGCGGCGTCAGGGTGTCGAGGATGAGCCGATTGGCTTCCAGCATGTCCTCGAGGCGGCCCGTGTCCTTCCACCAGCCGTCCACGATGTGCCGGCGCACCTCGAGTCCGCGGTCGATCAGATCCTGAATGGCGTCGGTGATCTCGAGCTCGTTCCTGAAGCTCGGCCGGATGCGCCGGGCCGATTCGAAGATCGCGCTGCCGAACATGTACACGCCGACCAGGGCCAGGTTGCTCCTCGGAGCCTTCGGCTTTTCGACCAGCCGGACCACTCTGTCTCCGTCCGTCTCGGCCACGCCGTACTGCTCCGGATGCGATACCGGCGTGAGCAGGATCTGGGCAGCCGGATGCAGCGCGGCGAACTCCTCGACGAACGGGACGATGCCTTTCGCGAGCAGGTTGTCGCCCAGATACATCACGAATGGATCGTCTCCGATGAAGGGCTCGGCAATCAGCACCGCGTGCGCGAGTCCGCGTGGCGCGTCCTGCGGAATGTAGGTGACCGCCACTCCCCACCGCGAGCCGTCTCCGACCGCCGCCTCGATTTCCGCCTGCGTGTCGCCTACGACGATTCCGATCTCGCGGATCCCGGCCGCGGCCAAGGTCTCGATACCGTAGAACAGCACCGGTTTGTTGGCTACCGGGACCAGTTGCTTGGCGCTGGTGAATGTGAGCGGCCGCAGGCGCGTACCCTTGCCGCCGCTGAGGATGAGTCCCTTCATGGTGGACGATAATCATACCGCGCGGTGTCTGCACCTCCCGGACCCGGCGATTCGATGGTCGAGCACGAAGCGTACATGCGCGAGGCGCTGGCGGAAGCCTGCAGGGCGATGTCGGCCGACGAGGTGCCGGTGGGCGCCGTCGTGGTCGCACCCGGCACGGGTCGCATCATCGGTCGCGGCTTCAACCACCCGATCGGTGCGATCGATCCGACCGCGCACGCCGAGGTCGTGGCGCTGCGCGACGCGGCGCGGCGCGCGGGCAACTACCGGCTGACGGGTGCGACGCTGTACGTGACCGTCGAGCCGTGCCTGATGTGCGCCGGCGCCCTGGTCCACGCGCGTATCGGCACGCTCGTGTACGGCGCTCCCGAACCGAAGGCTGGAGCCGTGCGTTCCGTGTCGCGCTCACTCGAGCATCCGGCGTTGAATCATCACGTCGCGGTGATCGCCGGCGTGCTCGCGGACGAGTGCGGCGCCTTGATGCAGGCCTTCTTCAGCGCCAGGCGGCGTGAGGCGGGGGAGCCGGCGGGCTGACGCCGGGGTGGGGACCGGCGTAGAATAGGAGTTGCGGAGAGGTACCGAAGTGGTCGTAACGGGGGCGCCTCGAAAGCGTCTTGTCGGGAAACCGGCACGTGGGTTCGAATCCCACCCTCTCCGCCAAATCACCGCCTTCGCTCCGATTTGGTGGCGAGGGTGGGATTCCAGGCACTCCGCCGCTCTCGCGTCTTCGGGCGCGAATCCCTGCTGATTGCTCTCCGCCAAATCACCGCCTTCGCTCCGATTTGGTGGCGAGGGTGGGATTCCAGGCACTCCGCCGCTCTCGCGTCTTCGGGCGCGAATCGTTCCTGAGCGTACGGGTCGTCGTCGTTCGTCAGAAATCCCGTCGGCGGGAGTACAGAATGGCGTGCATCGCCCGGACTCCCTTCGGCTTGACGAAGCGCGCCGGGTACGCGTGATTGTACGACTGGAGCATGAAGCTGCCCTGGACCGTGTGGACCAGGCGGACCAGGCACTCGCCGGACACGAGCTGGACGTAGACCTCGTCGCCGTCCTGCACGCGGCTGTCCGGAGACACGAGCGCAATCGTGTTCGGACCATGCGCCGGGACCATCGAGTCACCACGGATCAGGACCCCATAGGCGTTCGGATCCTGCAGATCTCCGGGACGGGATATCCACTGAACAGCGGCGGCCGGTTCCTTTCGCCGGTCGTGGCCGCCCTCCGGGGATGCAGCGCCTTCTACGATCACTGGAATCTGAGCCGGTGTCTCGACGGGCGCGTCGACACGAGCCGGTTCGACGGCCGGCGCGCACTCTTCCTCCCGGACCCGGTCGTAGTCCGGATCCACACCGGCCAGCAACTCGTCGACGGAACAGCGGAGTCCCTTCGCGATCCTGACGAGGGTCAAGGTCTCCAGCACGGCGTAACGATCGTTTTCCCAATCGGATACCTGCGGCTGCGGGACGCCCAGCAGGTCGGCCAGCGCCTTCTGCGTCTGGAGCCCCGCCTCCCACCTCAACCGCTTGATGTTCTGTCCCAGCGACACGACAGAGGTTACCGCAGTTAGGGCTGACGTGCATAAACGTAACGACGTCCGGCCAACACCTTAGCTGCTGCGCAAGTCGTCTTTACACGTTCCGCCCTACAACATATAGTCAGAACGCGATGCTCACCAAGCAGCAACTCGCCACCCTCCGCGCCGAGCCCGGCACCAACCGCGTGGCGAGAGCCATCGCTCTGGCGGGTGTCACGCAGGTTACCGTCGCGGAGGCTCTCGGCCTGCCGCAGCCGTACGTCAGCGACGTCGCCCGACAACGCTATAAGACTATTACTGTCGAGAATGCAAGAAAGTTCGCAGTTTTTTTCGGCTGCTCGATCGAGGATCTGTTCCCGCCCGGCGACGACGGTAGACCGTGACGGGTCTTCGCAGCGCCGACGGTCTTCGACGCCGAAGACGCCGACGAGTGCGCGCCCTTGCCGCCGTCAACCGGAAGCAGCGCCTCGGGAGGCTCAGGCGCCCGCCGTGGGTCTGCCGGCCGCGCTGTCCGCGAGCCCCTCGGCCGCGACGCGGACCGGGGCGGGGCCGCCGGCGCAGGACGCAAGGTGCAGGAGTGATGCAATTGGAGGTAAACGGGTTGATGTCATTGATGTAAGTTTAGGAACGTGCGCCCAAGGTGCGCTAGTCTGTCGGCGTGTCGCTCGGTGAGAACATCAGGCGCCTGCGGCGGAGGTCGGGGCTCCAGACACAGAAGGCGTTGGCAGACTTGCTGAACGTTCCGCAACCGCAGGTGTCGAACTGGGAGAACGACCGCTACTCGATCCTCGAAACGATGACGCTCGTGAAGATCGCGAAGGGACTCCGCTGTTCCGTCGACGCGTTGCTGGCCGGCGTGGATCCGGACTACGACCGGGTCCGGGAGGCTCGTGGCGAACCTGCTCGTGTCGATTCCAAGTTCGGGACGTTCGCGGACATCCCGGTTGTGGTCGAGGGTGACACGCTGCCGGAAGGTCTCGCGAGCGATGCGCCGGAGGCAGAGCGCACCGGCGTCGTGCAGTGGGTGTCTCGCCCGGCCGATCTCCGCGACCCGAACGCCTACGGGGTTCGGATTCGCGGCGACTCGATGATTCCGGCATACCGGCCGAACACCATCGCGATTGTCGCACCAAGCCGCGGCATGAACGACGGCGACGACGTCTACGTGCTGCTCGGGACCGGTGAACGCCTGGTTCGGCAGGCCCAGTCGGTACCGGGCGGATGCCTGCTGCAGTCGTACAACCATTCGTACGAGGCGCTTCTCGTGCCGCGGAAGGACATCCGCGCGATGGAGGTCGTCGTGTCGTCGCGCCTGGCGGCATTCTGAACGGACATGCACCTCGATCGGGGAGTGTTCCGCCGGAGACCCGGCGGGCTGGTAGACTTGTGAGTTCGTACCGGGGCGCCGGCTGCGCGGAGAGATGTCCGAGGGGTTGAAGGAGCACGCTTGGAAAGCGTGTGTAGGGGTAATCCTCCTACCGTGGGTTCGAATCCCACTCTCTCCGCCACTCTCGCTCCGCTCCAGTGGCGGAGAGAGTGGGATTCGGGCGCTGCGCCGCTCTCGCGGCTCCGGGCGCGAATCCCAGGGGACCGGGGCGCTGCGCGGGCTGTCGCGGGCCCGGGCGCGAATCCCAGTGGGACTGGGGCGCTGGGGCGGCTGTCGCGTCTCCGGGCGCGAATCCCAGTGGGACCGGGGCGCTGCGCGGCTGTCGCGGCCCCGGGCGCGAATCCCAGTGGGACCGGGGCGCTGCGCGGCTGTCGCGGTCCTGGGCGCGAATCCCAGTGGGACCGGGGCGCTGCGCGGCTGTCGCGGCCCCGGGCGCGAATCCCGGGATCCATGGGAGCATTCCTCGCTCCGCCGCCCTTCCCGTCTTGATCGGATTCCGGGGCCGGCGTACACTGAGCCGTCCGCGCGTGGTGACGGGTCGCGCCGCGGCTCGGAACCTGTGCAATTTCAGTCTACGAACCGCGTCAGGGCCGGAAGGCAGCAGCGCTAAGTAGTCACTGACATGTGCCGCAGGCGCTTCCGGGCCGCGGTGGGGCCCGTGCGTGCGCCAACGGGCTGTCGGCGCACGCGGCGCCACGCCGAAACGCGCCTTGGCGACGGATGCCCTACCAGGTTCTCGCGCGCAAGTACCGCCCGCAGCGGTTCGATGACGTGGTCGGCCAGGAGGCGGCCACAAGGACGCTGCGCAATGCCCTGGCCCAGGGGCGGCTTGCGCAGGCCTTCGTGTTCGCCGGTCCCCGCGGCGTCGGGAAGACGACGACCGCCCGCATTCTGGCTCGCGCCCTCAATTGCGCCGCAGGGCCGACGCCCGATCCGTGCGGGACGTGCGACCCCTGCGTCGAGATCGCCGAGGGGCGCGACATCGACGTCCTGGAGATCGATGCCGCCACCCACACGCAGGTCGAGAACATCCGCGAGGTGATCATTGCGGGGCTGGCCATGGCGCCGGTCCGGAACCGCTACAAGGTCTACATCATCGACGAGGTCCACCAGCTCTCCGGCCACTCGTTCAACGCACTGCTCAAGTCTATCGAGGAGCCGCCGCCGCACGTCATGTTCATGATGGCGACGACGCAGATCGAGAAGATTCCGGAGACGATTCTGTCGCGGTCGCAGGTCTACGAGCTGCGCACGATCGGCCGGCAGCAGATAGCCGACCAGTTGCGCGTGATCGCGGACGCGGAGTCTATCGCCATCGATGACGCGGCGCTGGGACTCGTCGCGCGCGCCGCCGACGGCAGCCTGCGCGACGCCCAGAGCGCCCTCGATCAGGTGATCGCGTTCGCCGGCGGCAGGATCGGGGTCGACGACGTGTCGACCGTGCTCGGCCTCATCGGTCGCGATCCGGTGCTCGATGCCGTCGCCGCGGTCGCGGACGAGGATGCCGCCGCGGTGTTCGATTTGGCGGAGCGGTTCGTCGAGGCGGGCTACGATCTGCGGCTCGTGTGCCGCGAGCTGTCGCGCGCTATACGCGATCTGCTGGTCCTGGCGATAGATCCGTCCCGGGCCGACGATCCCGAGATCGCCGGCGAAGGGGAGCGTGACCGGCTGATTCAGCTCGCGCGCCGGTTCTCTCGTGAGGACCTGCTGCGCGCTTTCGACGCCATCACGCGCGCCGAGACCGAGATCAGGAGCGCGGCGCAGCCGCGCTATCACCTGGAGATGGCGCTGATCCGCTGGATGCATCTCCGCAAGCTGGTGCCGCTCACCGAGTTGCTGCAGGCCGGCGGCGCCCCGGCTCCGAGGCCTACCGCCGCCTCGTCCGGGGAACACCGGCGCGAGCCGACTGCGCGTCCGGCATCCGCGCCGGCGCCGCGCAATCGGGAGGCCGCGCAGAGCGGCCCGCGGACGGCGCCGAGCCGTGCGCAGGACGCACCGGCCGGCGCGCAGCGGGACACCGACCGGCCGGGACCGGTTACCGGCGTGGCCTCGCCGGACGCACCAGCGGCCGTTCCTGCGGTCACCGGCACGAGTACCGCCGCCGCGGGCGCGGGTGCGGCCGAGGACGGCGGGAAGGACGCGCTGCTGGCGGAGGTCCGTCAAGCCAGCAAGCTGTTCCACGGCATGGTCGTGGCGCAGGCGCGCCGGATCGAGCTGGAGGGCGATCGCCTGGTGTTCACTTTTCCGGCGGACCGGCGCACGGCGGCGGATCGACTGCAGGCGAGGCGGGAGTGGCTCGAGACGCTGGCCGCCAGGGTCGTCGGGCGGCGACTGACGGTGGAGGCGGTGCAGGAGCAGGAGCAGGGGGCGCCGGAGGAGCCGCGGGAGTCCGCGGCGGCGGGCGGTCCCGGGGCAGGCGGCGATAGTGACACGGGGTCGAAGGTTGCGGGCGATCCGGTTGCGGGCGACGGTCCGGCGGCGGACGGTCCGGCGGCGGCGTTGCGGGTGCGCGCGCTCGGCGATCCCATGGTGAAAGCAATGCTGGAGCTGTTTCCGGTCGAGATCACCGACATAGAGAACGTTCGATGAACATCCAACAGATGATGAAGCAGGCGCAGGAGATGCAGGAACGCCTGCAGCGCGAGTTGGCTGCCACCGAGGTGGAGGCGACGGCCGGCGGCGGCATGGTGACCGTCGTCATGAACGGCGTCAAGCAGGTGCGCGCGATCACGATCGATCCCGAGGTCGTCTCCAGGGACGACGTCGAGATGCTGCAGGACCTCATCGTCGCGGCGGTCAATGACGCACAGCGCAAGGTCGACGAGGAGGTCGCGGGCAGGATGGGAGGCATGATGGGAGGCCTTCGGATTCCGGGACTCGGCGGATGACCGAACTGGGACCGCTGCAGGCGCTGGTCGATCAGCTTCAGCGGCTGCCGGGCATCGGCTCCAAGGGGGCGCAGCGGCTCGCGTTTCATCTCCTGCGGCAGCCGCGGGACGACGTGGAGGCTCTGGTCGCAGCCATTCGGGACGTCAAGGAGCGGATCACCTACTGTTCGGTCTGCCACAACATCACGGACACCGATCCCTGCCATTACTGCACGCACGCCGGCCGCGACCACAGCGTCATCTGCGTCGTCGAGGATCCCCACAACGTTGCCGCGGTCGAACGGACGAAGGAGTTCAACGGCGCTTATCACGTGTTGATGGGGGCGCTGTCGCCGTTGCAGGGGATCGGTCCCGACGACCTGCGCATCAAGAGCCTCGTCGAGCGCGTCGGCGGCGGCGAAGTGACCGAGGTCATTCTGGCGACGAATCCCAACGTCGAGGGGGAGGCGACGGCAATCTACCTGGCGAAGCTGCTGAAGCCGCTCGGCGTCCGCGTATCGCGGATCGCGATGGGACTGCCGGTGGGGAGCGACATCGAGTACGCCGACGACGTGACGATCCACAAGGCGATGGAAGGCCGGCGCGAGTTGTAGGGCCCCGTCCTCAGCCCCGGCTGCTCCTGCCCGGCGCGGTCAGCGTTCTCATCACGCGCGCGGTCGTTCGCCCGCGCCTCTCGTCGCCCGCCGCATCGAGGTCCTGCCGCAGGCGGGCGAGGCCGTCCGCGTCGTCGACGTCGTACCAGGCCGCGACCCGCTCGACCCGGACGCCGGCCCGCGCCGCTGCACGCACCGTGTCGTCGAACGCCGCCGGCGTGCCCCAGCGGATGTCCGAGAAGAGATCCGGCACCGCACCGCCCGGTTCCGGTGCCGTCAGGCCGAGCAGGTAGTAGCCCCCGTCGGCGGCCGGTCCGAGCGTCGCCGTCCCGGGGCGCAATCGGGCCAGCGCCTCGGCGACATGCGCGGCCGGCAGTGTCGGCAGGTCCGATCCGATGATCACCACCTTCGTGAATCCGGCCTGGAACAGGTCCTCGAACAGGTGGCGCTCCCGTGCGCCGAGGTCGTCGCCGCGCTGGGGCAGGAGGTCCGCCAGGTCGATGCCGAGCGGGGTGAACCCGTCCGCCCCGCCGTCGGGCGCATAGGCGACGCGCAGCTCTATGCCGGACAGCGTGCGGCAGGTCGCGATCGTATCGGCAAGGAAGGCTGCATGGAGCCGCCTCCGCTCCGACTCGTTCGGAATCGCCTGCCGCAGGCGGCTCTTGGGCGCCCGGGCGCCGGCGGGCGACCGGGCCATGATCGCCACCGCCGACGGTCCCTTGCTCCCGGCGGAAAGCCTGCTCGGGGATAGCCCGCGCCGGACCAGTGCCGTCATGCCGGCCGCAACCCAGAACAGCATGCGGGCCGTGCGGGCGGTAGCCAGCGTCACGCCGGTCGTCTCGCCGAACCCGAGCAGCCCGGCGACCCAGGCCGTGCCCGCCTGGTCGACCCCGATCCGCACCGGGACTATCTTGAAGACCACGTTGACGATGCGGTTCGCGGCTTCGAAGACGAAGGCCTCCAGAAGCGTCGGCGTCCGCCCCGAGATGGCCGACAGGACGACGAACACCTCGGTGACCGCGAGGACGTGGAACGACATCTCGAGCGCCGCGACGGGCAGCACGCGCCGCCACGTCCGCGGGTAGTTCAGGTGGACGTGCGTTTCCGCATCGTGAACGCGCTCGGCGGCCCGTTCGAGGAACGCCCCGGCCGGGCCGCGCTGCGCGAGCCGGCGGAGGGCGGTGCTGGCGGCACGGACTCTGTGCCATATGAGCCAGTGCGTGCCGGCGACCAGCGCCGCGAGCGTGGCCAGCGGCAGGCCGACGACGAGCCACTCGGATGCCGGGCGCCGAACCAGCAGGATGGACGCGACCGCGCCTGCGCCGATGACCACGACCATCGACAGGGTGTAGAAGAGCGTCTCGACGGCCAGGGCCGGCACCGTGCCGGCGAGGGGTGCGCGCCTCCGCAGGTAGAGGACCTTGACCGGTTCGCCGGCGACGATGCTCAGCGGGGTGAGGTTGGAGACAGCATCGCCGGCGATGAAGGCGGCCAGCACGTCGCGCAGCCCCAGGCCGTGTCCGGGGGGCAGGCATCTTCGCCAGGCCAGCGAACGCGCGGTGAAGCGGAGGCCCGACAGCACGAGCACGAGGCCGAACAGCCAGCCGAGCTGGCGGATCCGGTCGGCGACCTCGGCCACGCCGGCCTCCTGCACGTAGTACCCGAACAGCGCCAGTCCGCCGATGGTGGCGAGCAGGCCGACCGCTCCGGTACGCCCGCCGGTTGTAGTGGAACGCGTGCGCATGGGGACCGGGCGACGGCCGGCGGACAGACCGTCGGCTCGCTGCCATAATCGGCGGGTAATGGAGTCGGTTTCCCTCCAGTTTCCCGTCGCCGTCATTCTACTCGGTGGCGGACTGGTGGCCGGCTTCGCGGGCTATCCGCTGCTGCGGCCGCTCTTGGCGCTGTACGGTTTCATCGCCGGCGTCATCGTCACCCCGACGTTCGCCGACCAGCTCGACGGGTGGTGGTTCATCGCAGCGACACTGGCCGGCGGACTGGCCGGGGCGGCGGTGGCCCTCGCCGTGTACCTCGCGACCGTCGCGCTCCTCGGGGCCGGGGTGGCGGCGTTCCTCGTGCACCTGGCGATCGAAGGCGACCCGGACGTCTGGCTCCTGGTCGCCGCGTGTGTGCTCGGCGCCCTGGCGGCGCTCATCGTGCGTCGCTACGTCGTGATCATCGCGACGGCGTTCGCCGGTACCTGGACGGCGCTCGTCGGCGGGCTGGCGCTGTCCCGGGACGAGGCCGCGATGGCCGCCGCCGCGGGCGACGTCACCGGGTTGTTTCCGCTGGTCCCGCTCGCGGGGCACGAGGCGTTCGCGGTGGGCTGGCTCTCGCTCGGCCTGCTGGGTTCCGTGGTCCAGCTTCTCGCCTCGCGGCGGGTGACGGGCGACGATTGATGGTATGATCACCGATCTTGCGTGTTCCTCAGTAGCTCAATTGGCAGAGCATCCGGCTGTTAACCGGAGGGTTGCTGGTTCGAGTCCAGCCTGAGGAGCCATTTCCCCCCTGTCGGGGGGCAACGCCTCCCCAGCCTGTCGCTCGGCTGTTGCGCCGGCGGCTGCAAGATTCGAGTCCAGCCTGAGGAGCCATTTTCCCCCTGTCGGGGGCAACGCCTCCCCAGCCTGTCGCTCGGCTGTTGCGCCGGCGGCTGCAAGATTCGAGTCCAGCCTGAGGAGCCGCCTCACCTGCGGCTGGCGTCGGTCCGCTCGAAGGTGCTGAAGCCGGGAAGCTGGGCGGTGATGGTACGGCGGAAGCGCTCGCCGCAGCCGGACGGCGGCGGCCGTTCCCGTCGCGCGGGCGAGGTGGAGACAGCGGCCCGCGATGAGAGTAGGATGGGTGCGATGGGTCCGACGACGGACCGGCGCTCCGATCCTGCGCGTGTCGTACGGCACGGGATGCTCCGGGCCACGGTGCTGATCGCCGTGCTCGTGGTCGGGGGGCTCCGCGCGGCGCCGGCCGACGCCCAGTGGCGCCTCTACGTGCAGGCGTTCGAGCGGGGGACCGGCGCCATCGTCACCGATCTCTCGATACCGGAGGTGATCGTCCGCGAGGACGGCGCCGTCCTCCCGGTCGTCGATGTGCGACCGGCCAATCTGCCGACCAAGCTGGTGGTCCTCGTGGACAACAGCCGCACCGCCGCGCGGGCGTTCGATCGGGTTCGCAACGGACTGCGGAGCTTCTTCGGCCGGCTGCCGAACCAGGAGGTGTCGCTGCTGGCCCTGTCGCCGCGGCCCCGCTGGTTGGTGCAGGGCGCCATCGGACAGGAGGAGATCGAAGCCGGCCTGCGCCGGATGGAGCTCGGGGGTCGGTCGATGCGGCTCATCGACGGTCTGGCGGAGGCCGGCGACTGGATAGCGGAAGACGCTGGGCCGCACCGTCCCGTGATCGTTCTCGTGGCGTCGTCGGGGCGTGACCGGAGCGACGACCGCAACGAGAGATTCCTGGACACCGTCGAGCGGTTGCTGCGCCAGGGGGTGACCGCGCACACGCTGCTGATGTTGCCGCCGGCGCCGGGCTCGCTGCAGCGGCGGTTGTCGGTCGCCGAGGCGGTCGGCCGCGATCTGGAAGAGTTCACCGGAGGGTCCCAGGCGACCATCTTTCTCGGCTCGCGCCTGGAGAACCCGCTCGGCGACATCGCGAGTCGCATCGCGAGACGGAACCGCGAGCTGTCGAGGCAGCATATCGTTCGCTTCGAGCGTCCGAGCGACGTTCCGCCGGGGCGGATTCAGGTGGACGTCCTCCGCCTTGGGCTCCGCTACGTGGTGTCGGCGGACGGCAAGCTGAGCGAATGACCCGGTCCCGCGCGTCGCGCGGCTTCCTGGAGGAGAGATCGAACATGCGCAGAGTGCGTCTCGTTCCCGGGCTGGCGGCGGTGATGATGATGGGGGCCGCCGCGGTCGCGGCCCAGGCGCCGGAGGCTGCGGTGCCGCGCGACGCCGCGCCGACGTTCGCCCGCGACGTCGCCCCGATCGTCTTCGACCACTGCGCGAGCTGCCACCGGCCGGGCGACATCGCTCCGATGTCCTTCCTGTCCTACCGCGAGGTGCGGCCGTGGGCGCGCGCCATCCGGGACAAGGTGGTCTCGCGCGAGATGCCGCCGTGGCACGCCGCGCCGGGCGGCGTTCCCATCAGGAACGTCCGGTCGCTCAGCCAGGCCGAGGTCGATACCGTCGCGGCCTGGGCCGACGCCGGCGCGCCGCTGGGAAACCCGGCCGACCTGCCGGCGCTGCCGGTCTTCACGGCGAACGAGTGGCACCATCCGAGCGGCCGTCCGCCGGACATCGTCCTGGATCTGCCGGTGGTCATGGAGATCCCGGCCGACGGCGAGCTGCCCTACTACAACATCTACTCGGAGATCCCGTTCGAGGAGGACGTCTTCGCCGAGGCGGTCGAGATGCTGCCGGGCAACCGTTCGGTGGTCCACCACATGAGCGCGCACGTGACGACCCTGCCCGAGGGGACGACTATCGCAGGCGGCGTGCCGCAGCTCGACGGGCGCCCGCTGACGGCGGACGAGATCCGCTCGGCGAGCGACCGCGACTCGAACGTGCTCGGGGCCGGGGCCGCCAAGCTGATCTGCTTCGTGCCCGGCCGCGGATTCGAGATGTTCCACGACGGGGTCGCCAAGCGGGTCCCGGCCGGCAGGTTCCTGCGCTGGAGCCTGCACTACAACGTGACCGGGCAGCCCGAGACCGACCACTCGCGCATCGGGATCTGGAAGGCGCAGGGCAGGGTCACGCACGAGATCCTGTCGCGGACCATCGGGAGCCCCCTGCCGACCAGGCCCGAGCGCACGCTGCCGGTCGTCGTCAACGGCCGGGAGGTGCCGCGGCGCGCGGTGCCGCCGATTCCGCCTCATGTCGACGACTGGGAGATCGTCATGCGCACGGACGTGGCGGAGCCGATTACCTTCTACGCGATCTCGCCGCACATGCACCTGCGGGGGAAGGACATGCGGTTCGTCCTCCAGTGGCCGGACGGCCGCGAGCAGGTGCTCCTCGACGTCCCGCGCTACGACTTCAACTGGCAGACCGAGTTCGAGCTGGTGGAGCCGCTGCGGATCCCCGGCGGGAGTACCCTGATCGTCGAGGGCCACTACGACAACTCGTACCGCAACCGCTACAACCCGGCGCCGCAGAAGGAAGTGTACTGGGGCGAGCAGAGCTGGGACGAGATGTTCGAGGGCTGGATCAAGTACTCGATCGACAGCCAGGACCTGACGGCGGTTCCGGTGACGGACGGCCAGGAGTAGTGGGGCGACCCCGTTTGTTCCGGGGCGGGCCCCGTTTGTTCCGGATCACGGCGTCTCGGGGGCCAGTGCCTCCAGGCGTTGCGCCTCGGCGTAGTGGCGTTGCGCCCCGTCGGCGTCTCCCAGCTCCTCGAGCGCGATTCCCAGGTTGCGGTGCGCGCGGGCGCCCGTCGGATCGAGTCCGACCGCTTCCCGGAAGGCCTCAGCGGCTTCCGCCATGCGGCCCGCCGAGGCAAGGGCGATGCCGAGGTTGTTGTACGCCTCGGCGTCCTCCGGCCACGCTTCCACCGCGAACCGGAACTGCTCGGCCGCCTCGCCGAACAGGTTTGCGTTCAGCAGGGCGTTGCCGTAGTTGAACCGCAGGTCGCCGGTGTCGGGGTCGGCGGCGATGGCCTGCCGGTAGTGCTCGATGGCGCGTTCCAGGTCCCCGTCGGCGGCCAGCGCGCTGCCGAGGTTGCTGTGCGCCTGCGGGTAGCTCTCGTCCAGGGCCACGGCGGTCTCGTAGAGTGAGATGGCCCGGGGCAGATCGCCCCGCTCGCGGTAGGCGGTGGCGAGGTTGTTGTAGGACGCCGCGCGCATGTGGTCCTTGGACAGCAGCGGCCAGTTGGCGCCGACGGCGCACGCGAGAACCACCGCGGCGACCAGGGGAGCGCGGGCCAGGGTGGCGCGGCGCCGCGCCACCCGCACCAGGTGGTCGCCCCCCGCCGCCGCAAACAGCACGAGGAACGGCGCCAGGGGATAGCGGTAGCGCGCGAAGACGTAGAACCCGATGACGCTCGCCGCGTACAGACCGAGCATCAGGTACAACGGCAGGAGGCGCCGGCGCTGCGGCCAGGTGGCCGCGATGCCGATCGCGGCCACGGGGACGAGCATCCCGAAGTGGGTGAGCCACCCGGTCGCGGCCAGGGGGCGGGAGTGCTCCTCGTGGGCGTACTGGCTCTCGGTATCGACAGCTTCCACCGCGTTGAAGGTGAGCGCCCCCTTGCGGATGAGCAGGCGCAACCAGCGCCCCGGCGCGGCCGAGATGTCCTCGAGCGCCCGCCCGACCCAGTAGCGTGACACTGCGGCCGGCGTCAGGTCGCGTCCCAGCGCCGCTTCGGCCAGCGCCGTCGCGTCGTCGCGCTCGAACGCCGCGTCGCCCCGGCCGTAGCGCAACGGCCGGTAGGCGCCGTCGGCATCTGCGCCGTTCCCGATGTAGAAGTTCGGCCCGAACTGCGAGGTAGTCAGGTGCCACTCGCCGCCGACCACGCCGTTGCGCAGCGCGACCGGCGCCAGCACTATCGCGACGCCTGCCGCCACCAGTGCCGCGTGTCGCAGCCAGTCGCGCCGCTCGCGCCGTTCCAGCCAGAGCCAGGCTCCCAGGGCCGCCACCAGGATCAGCGCGTTCTCGCGGGTCAGGCAGAGCGCGCCGAGCAGTGCGCCGATGCCGACCCAGCGACGGGCGGGAGGCGCGGCGTCCAGCGTGCGGCTCAGCAGCCACAGCAGTCCCGCCAGCAGGAAGACGTCCATCACCGACTTCTGCAGCGTCGCGTCGACGAAGATCGCGGGCGCATAGAGCGCCAGCACCGCGCCGGCCGCAATGCCCACCCGCGGTGAGAAGAACCACCCGCCGGCCGCCGCGAGAAGGACGGCGGATGCCGAGCCCAGCACCGCCTGGCAGATGCGTACTACGGTGACGTCCGATCCGAGCACGGCGTAGACCACGCCGAGGAGGTAGGGGTAGAGCGGGGCCTGGTAGAAGACCTCCGAGCCGAGCCAGTCGCCCGCGGCGAGCTCCCGCGCCCAGCGATCGTATCCCGCGGAGTCTCCGAGCAGGAGGTCCGCGAACGGCGAGTCGCCCAGTTGCCACACATGGACCAGGCGGACGATGAGTGCGGTGGCGAAGATGGCGGCCAGCGCCGGCGTCCCGACAGCCGGACGCGCGCCGGGCGCCGAACCGGGGCTCGCCGGGCCGTGTGCGACCCGTTCCTGGCGTGCCCTGCGGCGCCGGCTTGCACGTTTTCCCATCGTTGCTCCGCCCGGTAACTATAGCGACAGCGCCCGTGCAATCCGGCGCTCGCAGCTGCGGTGGCGAGGCGTCCGGTTCTTTTTGTGGCAGACTCGCGCGGGAGCGCCCGGCCATGATCCGTGTCCGAAGCCTGTTCGTCGCGTCGCTCGCCGCCTGCGCCGCCGTGCCGGCCGCCTGCGCGTTCTGGCCGGGAGACGGCGGGACGCCTCCGCGCCGGGAGCTCGGCGCCGGCGAAGACGGCGTCGCGTACGTGGACGATGCGACGTGCGCCGACTGCCATGCTCCGGAGCACGCGGCGTGGTCCGGCTCGCATCACGACCTCGCCATGCAGGAGGCCACGGTCGAGACTGTGCTGGGCGACTTCGACGACGCGACGTTCACGCACTTCGGGGTGACCTCCCGGTTCTTCATGCGCGACGGACGGTTCCTCGTCAACACCGAGGGCCCGGACGGGCGGCTCGCGGACTTCGAGCTGGCCTACACGTTCGGCGTCGAGCCGCTGCAGCAGTACCTGGCGCCGTTTCCGGGTGGCCGCCTCCAGAGCCTGACCATCGCGTGGGACACGGAGCGTGGCGCGTGGATCCACCTGTACCCGGACGAGCCGATTCCGCCGGGCGATCCGCTGCACTGGACCGGTCGCTACCAGCGCTGGAACGTGATGTGCGCGGAGTGCCACTCGACGCACCTGCGCCCGAACTACGACGTGGACAGCGATACGTACCGCACTACCTGGGCCGCGATGGATATCGGCTGCCAGGCGTGTCACGGGCCCGGCGCCTTACATGTGGACTGGGCGCGAGCGGCCCCGCAGGAGATTGCCGCGCTGCCGCCGCCGTCCGGCGCGTCGCGATCCGCCGTATCCGACGACCTTCCGCGCCGGGCCGCGCTCGGCCTCGGCAGCGATCTCGGCGCCAGTGCGAATGCCGAGCTCCGGGCCTGCGCCGGCTGCCACTCCCGGCGCCAGCGCCTCACTGCAGTCGATCGTCACGCGCGTCCGTTTCTCGACGACTTCCTGCCGGCGAGGCTCGACGAAGAGCTCTACTTTCCGGATGGACAGATCCGGGACGAGGTCTACGTCTGGGGATCATTCGTCCAGAGCCGGATGCACGCGGCGGGGGTACGCTGCACGGACTGTCACGATCCCCACCGGCTCGGCGTGCGCGCCGAGGGCGACGCGGTCTGTCTGCAATGCCACCGGCAGACGCCGGTGGAGCGCTTTCCGACGCTCCGGCCGGGCCGCTACGCCACGCCGGACCACCACTTCCACCCGCCGGACTCGGTCGGGGCGCGCTGCGTGAGCTGCCACATGCCCGCGCGGACCTACATGCAGGTCGATCCGCGCCGCGATCACGGCTTCCGCATTCCGCGCCCCGACCTGTCGGTGGCGCTGGGCACCCCGAACGCCTGCACGCAATGCCATGACGATCGGCCGGCCGACTGGGCGGCGGACCAGGCCGCCGAATGGTGGGGGAAGCGGCCGGAGCCGCACTTCGCCGAGGCGTTGGCGGCGGCGTGGGCCGGGTCGCGGGAGGCCGAGGCGCCCCTGCTGGCGGTCGCCGGCGACAGCGCCCTGCCGGCCATCGTGCGCGCCACGGCGCTTGAGGCGTTGCGCGCGTACGGGCCGGAGGCGCTACGGGCCGTCGAGGCGGCGGCCGACGATCCTGATCCGCTCGTGCGGGCATCCGCCGCGGGCGGCCTCGGCCGGCTGCCGCCGCAGCGGAGGGCCGCGGTCCTCGCGCCGCTGCTGGACGATCCGATCCGGGCGGTCCGTATCGAGGCCGCCCGCGCGCTCGCCGCGGTGCCGCGTTCGATGCTCGCGGATGCACGGCGGGCGGCGTTCGAGGCGGCGCGGGCCGAGCTCGTGGACGCCCGGACGGCGGCGGCGGACCGGCCTGAGGCGCATCTCAACCTCGGCATCCTGGCCGCGGGCGAGGGGCGTTCGGAGGCTGCGGAGGCCGCCTACCGGACCGCGCTCCGGCTCGATCCCTTCTTCCTGCCGGTCCGCTTCAATCTCGCCACGCTCCTCAACCGGCAGGGACGGAACGCCGAGGCGGAGTCGGTCCTGCGCGACGGCATCGATCGCGTGCCCGACGACGGCGAGCTGCACTATTCGCTGGGGTTGCTGCTCGCCGAGGAGCAGCGGCTGGACGAGGCGGCCGAGAGTCTCGGCCGGGCCGTCGCGTTGATCCCGGACCGCGTCCGCGTCGCCTACAACCACGGGCTGGCGCTCGAGACCCTCGGACGGCCCGCGGCGGCCGAGACGGCGTTCCTGGAGGCAAGCCGGCGCGACGCGGAGGATCCGGACGTGCTGCTCGCACTGGCCCGGATTCTGCTGCGGCAGGGGGAGCTGGAGCGGGCGCAGGATTACGCCCGGCAACTCATCGCGGTGGATCCCGGCTCGCCCGCCGCGCAGCGCATGGCCAACGAGATCCAGTTGCGCCGGCTGCGCCAGAGCCGGTAGCGGCGTCAGCGCCGCTGCTCCTCCAGCAGCGTTCCGGCCGCCGCCGTCGCTTCCTCCAGCGTCGAGATCGCGCCGTCGAGCTGCCGCTCGTAGACCTGCTTCAGGATGGCCCCGACGCCCGGGCCGGGCGGCACGCCGAGGGCCAGCAGATGACGGCCCATGAGAATCGGCGCCGGCGGCGCGTGCTCGACGCCGAGCGCCCGGGCCCGGTCCAGGAACCACTCCATCGCCGAGCAGTCGAAACGGCCGGTCCGCCCCTTGCAGTCGGCCGTCGCGAGCCGGGCCAGCAGCTCCAGGTCCACCTTCCGCGCCAGACGCCGGAACGCGCCGTCGCCCACCTTGGGCGCGGCCCGCCACATCCCCGGCTTCAGGTGATGCGCGACCAGGCCGAGCACCTGGCCCCGCACGTCGTAGCCGTCGAAGGTATGGACGTTGAGCCGGTCCAGGAATGCCGTCGCGGGCGGCACCCCCATCTCCTCGTGGTTCAGCGACCGGATGCGGCCGTCGATGTACGCGGTCGTCGCCGGCTTGCCGAAGTCGTGGCAGACGGCGCCGAGCATCACGGCGAGCTGTTGCGGGCGCGGCAGGGCGGCGAGGCGCCGCGCGGCCTCGTCGATCACGAGCAGGGTATGGATCCAGACGTCGCCCTCCGGGTGCCACTCCGGCTCCTGCGGACAGTCGATGAGGGCCGCGAGCTCGGGAAACAGCCGCTCGACGACGCCCAGCTCTCGCGCAAGCCCGAAACCTAGCGACGGCCGGCCGGCCAGGAGGAGTAGCTTCTCCATCTCGCCCCATACCCGCTCCGCCGGCAGATCGTCGAGCGCGATCGCGCGGCAGACCATCCGCGTCGGCTCGTCGACCTCGAACTCGAGGCGCGCCGCGAGCTGGACCGCGCGCAGCACCCGCAGGCTGTCGTCGCCGAAGGTGGCCGGGTCGACCATGCGCAGGCGCTTGCGGCGCAGGTCGTCGCGGCCGCCGTGGGGATCGAGGTGCTCCTCGCGCAGCGGGTCCCAGGCGATGGCGTTGACGGTGAAGTCGCGGCGGCGCGCGGCCTCTTCCAGCGGCAGGTTCGGATCGCCCGTGACGACGAATCCGCGGTGGCCGCGGCCCGCCTTCGATTCGGTGCGGGGAAGCGAGACGTCCAGGGGGCCGAGCTTGAAGACCGCGAAGCTGGCCCCGACGCTGTTGACCTGACCGAGTCCCGCTAGAACCGCCTGCAGCCGGTCCGCGGGCAGGCCGAAGACCTCGACGTCGATGTCCTGCCGCTCGCCCCTCTCTGCCGCGGTGCCCAGCAGGTCGTCACGGACCCAGCCGCCGACGATGAGCGCCCGTCCGCCCGCATCCCGGACGGCGCGGGCCACGCGATGTGCGAGATCCAGCCCCTCAGACATCGCGGGCGACCCGGAAGCCGTAGTCGGTGTAGCGGAACGACGGGTCGAGCTTGCTGCGCGCGGCCACCCGGCTGATGGTCACCGCATGACGCCAGGATCCGCCCCGCGAGGCGCGGCGCCGGCCGGCGGGAGGACCCGCCGGGTTGCGCGCCGGCGAGCTGGCGTAGAAGTCCCTCGCGTGCCAGTCGGCGCACCACTCGTGGATGTTGGCGGCGATGCCGCGGATGCCGAAGGCGTTGGGCGGGCCGAGGTCGACCGGCCACGGGCCGTCGAGCGGCCCCCGGCCGCCGTCCGGAATCCAGGCGGGGATCGCGTCGCCCCACGGATATTCCCGATCGTCGCACCCGCCCCGCGCTGCCCGCTCCCACTCCGCCTCGGTCGGAAGCCGCACCGGAGTCCCCCCCAGGGACGACCGCCAGATGCAGTAGACGACGGCGTCGTTCCAGCTCACGCCGACCACCGGCAGCCCGGGATCGGCGAACCGCGGGTCGTCCCACTCGCGCGGCGCGGCGCGGCCGGTCGCCTCCCGGAAGCGGGCGTACTCGGCGCGCGTCACCGGATCGACGGCCAGCTCGAAGGAGTTGACCCAGACCCGGTGCACCGGCGCCTCGTCCCGTTGCCCGGCGGCGCTGCCCATGACGAACCAGCCGGCGGGAATGCACTCGAAGGCGCTCACACGCAAATGATGACACGGGACAGACGGGCCGGTCGGATGCCCGTTCCGGGCGGTCGCTCGCTACCGCACCCGGCCGGCGCGTCCGGACAAGCTGCCTGATAAGATCCTCGGTTGAGCGTTCGCAGGTGACCAGACAAGCATCCGGACTCGGCGTTCGCACCGTTCTCATCGCCACGGCTATCGCGGCCTTCGCAGGCTGCTCGCTGCGCACCATGGCGGTCAACGCGGTGCTGCCGACGCTGGTCAACCCGGCTGTCTATCTCTCCGAGGAGGACCCGGAGCTGGTTCGCGACTCCCTGCCGTTCCTGCTGAAGACGATCGAGTCGATCATCGACGCCGATCCGGAGCGGCAGGATGTGCTGCTGTTCGCGAACACCGGGTTCGTGCTCTACGCCAACGCTTTTCTCCAGGCCGACGCGGCCATCGCCGAGTGGGACGACTACGACCTGGCCCTGGAGCTGAACGAGCGGGCGCGCCGGATGTACCTGCGCGCGCGAGACTACGGGCTGCGCAACGTAGAGGTCGACCACCCCGGTATCACCGCACGCCTGCGGACCGACCCCGAGGCGGCGGTGGCGGCCTTCGGGCGCGAGGAAGTGGAGAGTCTGTACTACCTCGGCGGCGCCTGGATGCTCGCCATCTCGCTCGGCCTCGATCAGCCGGCGCTCATCGCCGACCTGCCCGCGGCGCGGGCGTTGCTCGACCGCGCGCTCGAGCTCGACGCGGCCTTCGAGCGGGGCGCGCTGCACTCCGCCTTCGTCACGCTGGAATCGGTGGGCGAGGCGATGGGCGGCTCGTACGCCCGGGCGCGGGAGCACTTCGACCGGGCCGTCGAGCTGTCGGACGGACAGGATGCCGGCCCGTACGTCGCCCTGGCTACCGGCGTCTCGATTGCCGAGGAGAACCGGGAAGAGTTCCGGGAGCTGCTGGAGACCGCGATCGCAATCGATCCGGACGAGGCACCGGCGAACCGGCTGCTGAACCTGGTCGCGCAGAAGCGGGCCCGGGTGCTGTTGGACCATATCGACGATCTGTTCTTCGAGCCGTTCGACGAGCTCGACGAAGAGTTGGAGAACCGACCATGAGAGCATTCCGTCTTGCCGTCGCCGTCCTGCTGCTGCTGAGCCCCGCCCTGCTCGAGGCGCAGCGCGCCAACCTCCGGCTCGGCACGATCCTGCCGGCGAACTCGGTCTGGGACCGTTCGCTGCGGCAGATGGCGTCGGCGTGGCAGCGGTCCACCGACGGCCGCGTCCGCCTGCAGGTGCGTGGGACCACCGGCGACGAGGCGACCATCATCCGGCGGATGCGGCTGAACAACCCACAGGTGGCGGCGCTGACCCTGCCCGGACTGACCGAGATCGACGAGACGTTCAACGTGTTCGGCATCCCGTTCTTCTTCGAGTCGGACGAAGAGGCGCTGCACGTGCTCGAGGCGCTTACCCCGCGCCTGCGCGAGGCGCTCGCGGACAATGGCCTCGTTCTGCTGAACTGGGGCCACGGCGGCTGGGCGCACATCTTCTCGGCGCAGCCGATCCGCAACATGAGCGACCTGCAGGGCGCGAAGCTCTTCACGACGGCCGGGGACGACGACATGGTCCGCTGGTACCGGGAGAACGGCTTCGAGCCGGTGCCGCTGGAGCTGACCGACGTCCTCATGGGGCTGAACACCGGGCTCATCGACGCCTACCCGAGCCCGCCGTACGGCGCGCTCGTATTCCAGTGGTACCGGCAGACGTCCCACATGCTCGACATCCCGCTCACCCCCGTCTTCGGCGCCACCGTGATGACCGAGCGGGCCTGGGCCCGCATCGGCGAAGACGACCGCGAGGCGTTGCTCGATGGCGCGGCGGCCATGCAGGACTTCCTGTTCGGCGAGGTGCCGCGGCAGGACCGGGACGCGGTGGCCGAGATGCAGAAGCGGGGCCTGACCGTGTCGGCGGTCAGCGAGACCGAGGCCGCGGCGTTCCGGGCCGTGGCCGACCGGCTGACGGCGACTTGGCGCGGCAGCCG
Source organism: Vicinamibacterales bacterium (assembly GCA_963662835.3). GTDB lineage: Bacteria > Acidobacteriota > Vicinamibacteria > Vicinamibacterales > UBA8438 > WTFV01. The sequence continues at coordinate 376,309 of CAXXVU020000002.1, read as the reverse complement.
GGTGCCGGCGGACATCTACGACGCGGCCGTCGCCGCCCGCGCGGAGTTCCGCGCGAACTGAACGATCGATCAGGTTTGGGGATCGAAGTAGATGAGCGGCGGGCACAAGTGGCATCCGATCCGCGACTGCGAGGTCGATCCGACATCCCTGGAACAGGGCGAGCTCGCGGCGCTGGCGAACGTTTGGGAGGGAGAGCGCGGGCGGCTCGTGGATTCCGATGCGCTGCCGACATTCAACGAGAAGCTGCGCAGGGAATGGGCGATTGAGACCGGCCTGATCGAGCGGGTGTACGAGTTCGATAGAGGCGTTACCGAAATCCTGATCGAGCACGGCATCGATGCGGCGCTGATTCCCCATGGAGCGGGTGCGACGCCGGAAACGGTCGCATCCATGATCCGCGATCACGAGGCGGCAATAGACTACGTATTCGCCTTCGTCAAGGACGAGCGGCGATTGTCGACAAGTTACGTCAAGGAACTCCATGCGCTCCTGACGCAGATTCCGCTTGAGAGGGGCGTCTACAAGCGGAGGCCGAACAATCCGACCGGTCGGACGGGCAAGATGGAGACCTATCGCGGATGGGTTCGGCTCGTGATCCACAATGCGAACCAGAGCCAGTTGCTGATTGCGTTTCACGGCATCGGTCATGAGTTCCGGGGGGTGCTCGCGTGCTGTGCCGTCTTTTTCCAGCGGGTGCAGACAGATAGAGACGACAGGGAGTCCAGCCCCGCCAAGGCGCTGGCGCGGGCCGTGTTTCAGATCAACTATCGAGAGGACCAGGCCTCCATCGAGGATCGATTCCGGGTGTGGCTCGAGGAGTGCATCGTGGCCGGATTGAGCGAGTGGCGAACCGCGGACCTGTGACTCAGGGCGTGGCACGGGTTGCGACCATCCGATCCCGTTCGGTGCCGGGCAGCCCGTCGCTCAATGCTCGTTGGAGGAGGTTCGGATGAACGTTTTGTCCGCCGTTGCACGCCGCGCGGCGCCCTTGCTCGGGGTCCTCCACCGCGCGGAAGAGCTGATCGCCGCCGGGGCCCTGGCGGCGATGGCGCTCCTGCCGCTGGCCGAGATCGTCATCCGCCCGCTGGTCACCGGGGGCATTCCCGGGTCCATTCCCTTCGTCCAGCACCTGACGCTGTGGGTCGGCTTCCTGGGGGCCGGCCTCGCTGCGCGGCAGAACAAGCTGATCGCACTGGCCACCGCCACGTTCATTCCGGAGGGGACGGCGCGGCAGGTCGCGCAGGGATTCGCCGCGACGGTGGGCGCGGCCGTCTCCGCGCTGCTCGCCTGGTCGGCGATCGACGTCGTCGTCATCGAGATGGAGGTGGGCGGCGAGATAGCGCTCGGGATTCCATCGTGGATCTTCCAGTTGGTGCTGCCGTTCGCCTTCGGCGTCATCGCCGTGCGGCTGGGCTGGCGGGCCGGCGGGTGGGGCGCCCGCGCCATTGCGGCGGCCGGCATTCTGATCGGCATCTGGCTGAGTGGAACCGGGGCGGCGTGCGCGAACATGGACGATGCAGCGTGCGTGCTCGCGGGGGGCGCCGGTTGGCCCTGGGTGCTCCTCGTAGTGCTCTCGGCCCTGGCCGGCGCGCCGATCTTCACGGTGCTGGCGGGGGCTGCGGTCTTCCTCTACCTGGTCGACGCGTTCGACCCGGCGACGGTGCCGCTCTACGCCTACGACCTGGCGACCGAGCCGCACCTGCCGGCGATCCCGCTGTTCACGCTGGCCGGCTTCATCCTGGCGCAAGGGCAGTCGTCAGAGCGGCTGTTGCGCGTGTTCCGGGCCCTGGTCGGCTGGATGCCGGGCGGGACCGCGGTGGTCTGCGCCGTCGTCTGCGCGTTCTTCACCATCTTCACCGGCGGCTCCGGGGTGACCATCCTGGCCCTCGGGGGGCTGCTGCTGCCCGCTCTGCTCAAGGACGGCTACCGCGACCGCTTCTCGGTCGGCCTGCTGACCGCGTCGGGATCGCTCGGGCTGCTGCTGCCGCCGGCGATGCCGCTCATCCTCTACGCGATCGTTGCGCAGACCGCCCCGGAGAACCTGTTCATCGGCGGCATCCTTCCCGGCGTGCTGCTCATTGCGCTGGTGGCGGCCTGGGGCATGCGCGAGGGTATCGTCACCGGAGCGGGCCGCCACGCCTTTACTCTCGTGGAGGCGCGCGGCGCGCTCGGGGCGGCGAAGTGGGAGCTGGCCCTGCCGCTGGTCGTGCTGGGCGCCCTCTTCAGCGGGCGCGCGACCCTGGTCGAGACCGCAGCCCTCACCGCCCTCTACGCGGCGATCGTCACGGGTCTCGTGCACCGCGACTTCCGGCTCGGCCCGGGCCTGCAGCAGGCGTTCCGGGAGTGCGTGGTGCTGATCGGCGGCGTGCTGATCATCCTGGGCGTGGCCAAGGGGTTCACCGCCTACATGGTGGACGTCGACATCCCGTTCCGGCTGCTGGAGTGGACGCAGGCGCGCATCGAGTCGCCGCTGCTGTTCCTGCTCGCCCTGAACGTCTTCCTGCTGATCGTCGGCTGCGTGATGGACATCTTCTCGGCCATCGTGGTCGTGGTGCCGCTGATCAGCACCATCGGAGCGGCCTACGGCATCGACCCCGTGCACCTGGGCATCATCTTCATCGCCAACCTGGAGCTGGGCTACCTGACCCCGCCGGTCGGGCTGAACCTGTTCCTCGCGTCGTACCGCTTCGACCGCCCGCTGCTGGAGGTCTACCGCGCGTCGGTGCCGCTGCTCGTCATCCTCGGCATTGGCGTGCTCGTCATCACTTATGTACCATGGCTCACCCTCGGGCTGCTGGAGCTCGTGGGCCGGCAATAGCGCGCGTCCGGTGCGTTCCGGAGCGGCGTAGTTCCATCCAGGAGAGTGCGTTGTGCAGAACCATCTCCACGTTCGTTCGCTGTTGATCGCCTTGCTGCTGGCGGCGGCCCTGGCAGTCCCGCTCGCGGGCGGCGCCCCCGCCGGGGAGCCGGCCGCGGAGCGCCCCGCCCCGCAGGCGGCGGAGGGCTCGGGCGGCGAGGTGCACCTGGCCAACATCCGCCAGCTCACCTTCGGCGGCGAGAACGCCGAGGCCTACTTCTCGTTCGACGGGGAGCGGATCATCTTCCAGTCGACGCGCGAAGGGGTGCCGTGCGACCAGATCTTCACGATGAACCTGGACGGCTCGGACCAGCGGATGGTGAGCACCAGCGACGGGCGCACCACCTGCGGCTACTTCTATCCGGACGGCGACTCGATCGTCTATGCATCGACGCACCTCGGCGGCGCCGAGTGCCCGCCGGCGCCGAGCTTCCGGATGGGCTACGTGTGGGCCATCTACGACAGCTTCGACATCTTCCGCGCGAACCGGGACGGCAGCGGCCTGACGCGGCTCACCGACGAGCCGGGCTACGACGCCGAGGCGACCATCGGGCCGGACGGCCGCGTCGTCTTCACCAGCGTGCGCGACGGCGACATGGAGATCTACTCCATGAACGGCGACGGCTCCGACGTGCGCCGGCTGACCCACCGGCAGGGGCCGGACGGCGGGCCGTTCTTCTCGCCCGACGGATCGCAGATCATCTTCCGCGGCCGGGAGATCCCCGATGGCCCGGAGTACGACGACTTCAAGCGCCTGCTCGACCAGGGGCTGTGGCGCCCCACCGCGGTGGAGGTCTTCGTGATGGATGCCGACGGGAGCAACCTGCGGCAGGTGACCGACTTCGGCGGGGCGAGCTTTGCCCCGTACTGGCACCCCGACGGCGAGCGAATCATCTTCTCGTCGAACCTCCACAACCCGGACGGCCGCAACTTCGACCTGTTCATGATCAACCTCGACGGCACCGGCCTGGAGCAGATCACGTTCACCGACGTGTTCGACGGCTTCCCGATGTTCTCGCCCGACGGCACGAAGCTGATCTTCGCGTCGAACCGCGACGCGGCGGCCGAGGGGGATACGAACATCTTCATCGCCGACTGGGTGGATTGACGGCCAACCCGGGGCCGCGATCGAGGTGCCGCCTGCCGGCTGTGCCTATTCCTCGAAGCCGCGCTGGTGTCCGAGCTGCTCGTGCAGCAGGCTGCGCACGAGGAACAGCACGTTCGCCGGCCGTTCCGCGAGCCGGCGCATGAAGTAGGGGAACCAGTCGCCGCCGAACGGCAGGTAGATCCGGACGGCGTAGCCTCGCGCCTCGAGCGCGGCCTGCAGGTCCCGCCGCACTCCGTAGAGCATCTGGAACTCGAGCCTCTCGGGCCCGAGCCCGCGGGCATCGGCGGCGGCCCGCACCGCGCGGATCATGCGCGGGTCGTGAGTGGCGAACGCGGGATGGACCCCCGTGTCGAGCAGCGTCTCCGCCAACTGGACGAATGCGCGGTCGACGTCCCGCTTGTCCGGGTACGCCACCGCCGCCGGTTCCTTGTAGGCGCCCTTCACCAGCCGGACCGGCAGGCCGAGCCGGGTGACGCGGGCGAGGTCGTCCGGCGTGCGGCGGAGAGCCGACTGCAGGACGACGCCGAGGTGTTCGTACCCGGCAGCGCGCATCGCCGCCACCACGTCGAGCGTGCGGTCGACCAGCGGCGAGCCCTCCATGTCGACGCGCACGAAGCAGCGCCGGGCGTCTGTATGGGTGAGGATGCGCTTGAGGTTGTCGCGGCACAGGCCCGTATCGAGCTCCAGGCCGAGCTGCGTGAGCTTCACCGACAGGTTGCAGTTCATGCCGGCGAGGCCGACGGATTCGATCACCCACAGATAGGCGATGGTGGCCGCCTCGGCCGCTTCCGGGCTGCGGACGTGCTCGCCCAGGTAGTTGAACGTGTGAAGCAGGCCGCGGTGCTCCAATTGGCGGGCGGCGTCGATGGCCTCGCTGATGTTCCGGCCGCCGATGAAACGGCGCGCCGCTCCGCTGGGGCCGCGCATGCCGTACCGCGAGGCGATGCGCTTCAGTGTCCGGCTTCCGGCCAGCGCCAGGAACAGGCGTCGCGAGAAGGCGGCCAGCACGGTCGAGGGGGTGAGACTCACTAGTGCGTCAGAGCCGATTCGCCACGGTGGGCAAGCAGGTGATCGAGCGACCGCGCATAGTAGCGCAGGACCACCCGTTCGCGGACGCGGAAACGTTGTCCCTCCACCACGAGGATGCCGCGGGCCGCCAGGGGTTCACGGGCCGCCTCGACGGCTTCGCGCCCCGTCGCGACGTCCAGGTTCGCGCCGGTGGAGCGGAGGATGCCGATGAGCTGGTCGATTCTGTCCTCCAGCTCCGCGCCGGCGATGGACGGCCGGATGGCGGCGGCCACCAGCGCCGTCGGCACCACCTTGTACAGGCGGCCGATGGCGTCGCGGACGCGGCGCTTCAATCGAACCATGTCGCGGCGGTCGTCGGGGTCGTAGTCGTCGAAACGAATCGGATGTCCGAACGTGACGATGGCGCGCGACTGGTAGCCGACCGTGTAGCGGAGCATCTCCGCGAGCTCCTGGTGGAACGGGCGCTGCACCCGCTTGGTGCCCTGTCGGGAGAGCACGAAGTCCTCGATGACGAGGTCGTACGCCACGGCGGTCGGAACGATGACCATGTTCTTCCGGTCCGCCTGGGCGGCGGCGTGCAACAGCCCGGTCTTGAACGGCTTGAGCTCTCCGTTGTAGCTGCGCCCGCCCTCCAGATACAGGAGCAGCTCGGTTCGGCGGAGCAACTCGGCGACGTACGCCTTGAGGGTGACGAGATAGGCCGGATCCCGCATGTCCCGCCGAATGGGTACGGCGCCGGTGACGTGCTTCTGGATCAGCCCGAGGGCGCCGCCGAACAGGTTGCTGCCCGCCGCGATGACCGGCGGCCGGATGCCGTTGTCGTCGAGCACGAGCGGCTGCACCATCCAGTCCGCATGGCTCTTGTGATTCGAGGCATAGACGACCCGGTTGGACCGCGTCGCGGAGCGCACGATGTCCATTCCCTCGCTGATGCGAGTGATCTTGCGGAGCAGGGGGTAGAGCGGGTGCTGCAGTGCACGGTACATCCGGTACCGCTGGGTGGTTCTCAACTCGTCCAGGTAGCCGTGGATGGCGGCGCGCGCCTGGTCGCGTGTCCGCCCGCCGCGCCCTTCGAGATACCGGACGACCTCGTCGCGGGCGAGCACGGCTTGCGTGATCTCGTCCTGCGCCACGTGCAGCAATATAGCACGGGCCGGAGGGTGCCCCGGTGCGCGGAACTACCGCTCGACGGTCACGCTGCCCGGTCGCGAAAGGCGCACCGTCAACGTCGTGCCCGCCGGCAGGGTAGCCGGTTCGGCGTCGCCCGCGGCCGCCGCCGCGGTGCCGCCCGCCGCCCCCGCGGCACCGCCGATCGCCGCCCCGCGGCCACCGCCGAAGATGGCTCCGAGGATGGCCCCGGCCACAGCGCCGCCACCTATCCTCGCCGCATTGTCGCGCCCGCGCGAGCGGCCCTCGCGATAGACGGTCTCCGTCACGATCGGCACTTCCGAACCGTCGTCGAGGACGACGGTATGGAAGCGGACGCCGAGGCGGGCGGTTCCCTTCAGCTTGCCGCCCCGCTCCACCATGACCACCGATCCGTGGACCAGGCTGCCGGCGGGGATGGCGACGCGGCGCGACACCACCACGTCGCGCGTGACGCGCGCCTGCACATCGTCCTCCACCTCGGCGTGGTCCGTGGTGACGAACGTATCGATTTGCAGTCCGATCACCGAGTCGACCGGAATCAGCAGCTCCTCGGCCAGCGGCGGCCGAGGGGCGGTGACGGTGTCCGGAGTCGGGGGATCCAGGCTCGTCGATGCCAGCGGCGGCAGGTCCCTGTCGTCCGCCTCCTCGCGCCTGTTCGTGTTCCGGACCGCGGTCGACGGTACCTGCTCCGCCGGCTTCCAGCCCTCGACCACGGGAAGGTCGCGTCTCGATCGCTCTGCCGGCCGGCGCACCGCCGGCGTGGCGGGCTCCGGTTCCGGTTGCGGCTCCACGGCGGCCGGAAGGGATCCTGATGCGGACCGCTCGAGGTCTTCCGGCGCGCGGGGTGTCGCCCGGCGCGGTTGCGCGGGTGCAGGGGAAGGAGGCGCCGGCCGGGCTCCGGTGCGCTGCCGAGCCGGTGCCGGAGGTGGCTGCCGAGCCGGCGCCGGCGGCCGCGGGGATCGAGAAGCCTCGACTGCAGGCGGGTCCGCTGCGGCGGCTGCACCCGGCCCCACGACCTGCTCCGTGGACTCGACGGCCGTTCCCGGTCCCCGGCTCGGTTCGCCGGCGACCGCTCGCGGGTCGATGCCGTGGAGCGCCGCGACCATGCGCGCCTCCGGCGCAGGCTGCTCGACCGTCGTGGTCGGCGCCGGTGCGTTCTGGCGGACCGCCAGGTAGGCGCCGATGCCGGCTGCGGCGACAACCAGTGCGGCGGCCATGGCGACGGCGACAAGTACGGTTGCGCGTGTCATGCCCATGCGGAAGACTCCCTTGCGCTGCCAAGAGAATAGCAAGAGCCGTGCCGGATCGGTACGAGGATTATGCTTCGACAGCGCCCGAACGCCCCGGCGGGAGTGTCACCGCGAGGGGACCGTCTGTCCCCTGCATGGGTCCGCGCTCGCATTCTGCGTCGGCCCGCGTGTAAAATGTTGCGCCGGATCGGTTGGGGGCCGACCCGGCAGTTCGGTTGAAGAAAGGCAGGACACCGAGCATCGTCCGGATCGCTTTGCCCGCCACAACCCCCAGCCCTGAACGTTCCGGGTCCGCCATCGTCCAGCGCGCGCTGAGCGTGATGGTCCTGCTGTTCGTGTTTCTCCTCGGCGTCAAGGGACTCGGTGACGGCTTCGAGCTGATCGGGCAGGACTTCATCGAGAGCTTCTTCGCGGCAACCTCCAATCCTTTCATCGGCCTCATCGTCGGCCTGCTGGCGACCACGGTCATGCAGAGCTCTTCGGTGACCACGTCCATGGTCGTCGCCCTGGTCGCGGCGCCGGAGAATCCGCTGCCCCTGGCCAATGCGATTCCCATGGTGATGGGGGCCAACATCGGGACCACGGTGACCGCGACCCTGGTCTCGCTGGCCCACATCGGACGCCGGGACGAGTTCGAGCGCGCGTTTCCGGTCGCGATCTGCCACGACATCTTCAACTATCTGGCGGTGCTGGTGCTGCTGCCGGTAGAGATCGCCACCGGGTATCTCGGACGCACCGCCAGCATGCTGGCCGAGGCGCTGGGACAGGTGGGCGGGGTCGAGTACGAGAGTCCGCTGAGCACCGCGCTCAGCGTCGGATTCGCGCCGGTCATTGCGACGGCCGAGGCGCTCTTCGCGGCGGAGGGCGGGCAGGCCGTCTTTCTCATCGGCATCAGCGGCGCGTTCATCTTCTTCGCGCTGTTCCTGCTCGTGAAGGTCATGCGGGCTGCAGTGACCTCGCGGGTCGAAGGCATCATCGACCGGGCGCTCAGCTCGAGCGCGGTCGTCGCCATGCTGGTCGGCGTGATCGTGACCGTCATGGTGCAGTCGAGCTCGATAACGACATCGCTGCTCGTGCCGTTGGGCGGCGCCGGCCTGCTGCGGCTCGAGCAGGCGTTCCCGGTCACCATCGGGGCCAACATCGGCACCACGGTGACGGCGCTCCTCGCCGCCCTCGCGGTCTCGGGACCGAACGCGGCGGCCGGCCTCGAGATCGCCCTGGTGCACCTGCTCTTCAACCTGAGCGGCCTGCTGCTGATCTACCCGGTGAAGGCGATTCGCCGACTGCCGCTGGAGGCGGCACGGCAGGTGACGAGGCTCGCGCTGCGGTGGCGCAAGCTGACGGTCGTGTGGGTCGCCCTCCTCTTCTACGGTCTGCCCGCCCTGTGCATCGCCATCGGACGCCTGTTCGAGTGATTCAGGCCCGCAGCCCGTCGCCGGACGCTTGCGGCTCGACCGTAGTACACTGAGCGGTTGGGCCGGACGCCAAGCAGTGGACCAGACATCACAGGTCGTCGTCGTCGGAGCCGGAATCGTCGGGTGCGCGATCGCCTACGAGATCGCCCGGCGCGGCGTACACGTCCGCGTCATCGATCGCCGCGAGGTGGGACAGGGCGCGACGCAGGCCTCGGCCGGAGTCCTTGCACCGTACATAGAAGCTCACGATCGCCGTCCGCTCCTCGACCTGACCACCCGCAGTCTGGACCTCTACGACGAGTTCGTGGCGGGCATCGTCGAGGATTCGGGAGTGGCGGTGCAGTACGTGCGCACGGGCACGCTCGAGATCGCAGCCGGGCAGGGTGACATGCGGCGTCTCGAAGGCATTCGTGCCGCCTGCGTCGAGCGCGGCATCGGTGCGGAGCTGCTCGACGCGAACGCGGTGCGGCAGGTCGAGCCGCACCTGGCGGCGACGGTTCAGGGCGGACTGGTCGTCGAGTCCCACGGTTTCATCGGTGCGTCGGAGTTGACGGCTGCGTTGCGGCGGGCCGCCGCGGCGCACGGCGTGTCCTTCCAGACGTCGGCGGCGGCTACGCGCATCGAGGGCAACGGCGCACGGATCCGCATCGAAACCGCCGGCGACGCGTTCGCGTGCGAATCGGTGGTCATGGCGGCGGGCAGTTGGGCGGGTCACGTGGAGATCGCCGGTGCCGCGCCGGTTCCGATCCGGCCGGTGCGCGGGCAGCTCCTGCACCTGGGGTGGCCGGCGCCGTCCCTCCGGCGCGTGGTCTGGGCGCCGGACTGCTACCTCGTGCCGTGGAGCGACGGCTCGGTGCTCGCCGGCGCCACCTGCGAGGAGGTCGGCTTCGACGAGCGCGCCACGGTGGCCGGGGTCCGGGAGCTGATGGACGCGGCGCGGCGCGTCGCGCCCGAGGTCGGCAACGCGTCGTTCAAGGAGGCCCGCGTCGGTCTCAGGCCGGCGACGCCGGACGAGCTGCCGGTCATCGGTCCGTCGGTTGCCGTGCCCGGCCTCGTGTATGCCTGCGGTCACTTCCGCAACGGCATCCTGCTGGCGCCGTTGACCGCCACCGTAGTTGCCGATCTGGTGATCGACCAGCGGGTCGACGCGGCGCTGGACATCACGAGTCCGTCCCGCTTCGGCGCGTGCTGAGGGGACGGGCAGGGCGACCAGGTCGCCCGATGCAGTAATCTCTGTCGCAGACCCAAGGAGTCGTCTCGATGATCAACGCTCGCGTTCAAGTGCCCACACCCGTCAACGAGCCCGTGCTGAGCTACGCGCCCGGATCGCCGGAGCGTCGCGACCTGGCGGCGGAGCTCACCGAGGTCGCCGGACAGCAGATCGAGATCCCGCTGATCATCGGCGGCGCCGATGTCCGGACCGGCGATCTCGGCCAGTGCGTCATGCCGCACGACCACCGGCAGGTACTGGCGACCTTTCACAAGGGGAACGCCGACTCGGTGCAGCAGGCCGTGGCCGCTGCCGCTGCGGCGCGCCCGGAATGGGCGGCCATGCCCTGGGAGGCGCGCGCCTCCGTCTTCCTGAGGGCGGCCGAGCTGCTCGCCGGCAAGTACCGGCCGATCATCAACGCGGCGACGATGCTGAACCAGAGCAAGACGGTCTTCCAGGCCGAGATCGACGCCGCCTGCGAGCTGATCGACTTCCTTCGCTACAACGTCTCGTACATGCCCCAGATATTCGCCGAGCAGCCCGCCAGCGGGCCGGCGATATGGGATTACGTCGAGTACCGGCCGCTGGAAGGCTTCGTGCTGGCGGTCACGCCGTTCAACTTCACGTCGATTGCGGGCAACCTGCCGACCAGCCCGGCGATGATGGGCAACACCGTCATCTGGAAGCCGGCGTCGACCGCCGTTCTCTCCGCCTACCGGTTGATGGAGATGTTCAAGGAGGCGGGGCTGCCCGACGGCGTCATCAACCTGGTGCCGGGCAGCGGCGGGCAGATCGGCGACCCGGCGATGAACCACTCGGATCTCGGCGGTGTGCACTTCACCGGCAGTACCGCGGTCTTCCAGGGGATGTGGAAGACTGTCGGCGCGAACATCGCGAGCTATCGCGGCTATCCGCGCATCGTCGGCGAGACCGGCGGCAAGGACTTCGTCTTCGCGCACGCCTCGGCCGACCCGGACGCCCTGGCGACGGGACTGATCCGCGGCGCCTACGAGTACCAGGGTCAGAAGTGCAGCGCGGCGAGCCGGGCCTACATCCCGAAGAGCCTCTGGGACCGGTACGGCGACGAGTGGTGCCACCGGATCGAGGGCATCCGGTACGGCGACGTCGCCGACCTGACGAACTTCATGGGCGCGGTCATCGATCGCGCGTCCTACAACACGCAGAAGTCGGCGATAGACGCCGCGCGCGCCGACGCCGGCGCCGATGTCATCTGCGGCGGCCACTGCGACGACAGCAAGGGCTACTTCGTCGCGCCGACGGTCATCCGGGCCCACGATCCGCACTACCGGACGATGGAGGTCGAGCTGTTCGGGCCGGTGCTGACCGTCTACGTCTACGACGACGACGCGTACGAGGAGACCCTGGAGCTGTGCGACGCCACGTCGCCCTACGCGCTGACCGGCGGCATCTTCGGGACCGACCGCAAGGCGATCAATCTCGCCCACCGCAAGCTCATGCACGCGGCGGGGAACTTCTACATCAACGACAAGCCGACCGGCGCGGTGGTCGGCCAGCAGCCGTTCGGCGGCGCCCGCGCGTCGGGCACGAACGACAAGGCGGGCAGCCTGCTGAACATGATCCGCTGGGTCAGTCCGCGGACCACGAAGGAGAACTTCCTGCCCCCGCGCGACTACCGCTACCCGCACATGCAGGAAGACGCATCATGAGCTTCTGCGAGCACTGCGCAGGTCAACGGTTCGATCGGGCTCAGGTACTCCGCACGCTGCGCGACACGCGCAGGCGGTTGCGGGACGAGGTTGAGCTCTGCAGCGCGGAGGAGGCGCTCGACGCCGCCATTCAGGCCGTGCGCGAAATGGAGATACCGCACCTCGAGCCGCTCGACGAGATGGGCGACGACACCGTCATCCACTGACCCGGCGTCGTCTGCGCCGACGCTTCCGCCCCTTGCGGCGGCATTTTCCGGACGTAGGCGCGACCCGGCGATTGCCGGGATACGCGCCCACGGTCGAGAGCGAAGCCGGCGCGCGCGCTCGCGGCTACTTCGGCTGCGGGACGATGCGGATGTAGGGGAGCGGCGCCTGCCAGCCGTCCGGGTACTTCTCGCGCGCCTCGGCGTCGGAGACCGCCGGCAGGATGATGACGTCCTCGCCCTGGCTCCAGTTGGCCGGCGTCGCCACCTTCTTCGCCGCGGTGAGCTGGCACGAGTCGAGCAGCCGCAGGATCTCGTCGAAGTTGCGGCCGGTGCTCATCGGATAGGTCAGCGTCGCCTTGATGCGCTTGTCCGGACCGATCAAGAACACGGACCGCGCCGTGGCGTTGTCGGCCGGCGTGCGCCCAGCCGACGTGTCGCCGGCATCGGCCGGGAGCATGTCGTAGGCCTTGACGACCTTCAGCTCCGGGTCGCCGATCAGCGGATAGTTGAGCGCATGGCCCTGCGACGCCTCGATGTCCTGCGACCACCGCTGGTGGTCGCTGACGCCGTCGACGCTGATGCCCAGCACCTTGCAGTTGCGCTTCGCGAACTCCGGTCCGAGCCCGGCCACGGTGCCCAGCTCCGTCGTGCAGACCGGCGTGAAGTCCTTCGGATGCGAGAACAGGATCGCCCAGCCGTCGCCGATCCAGTCGTGGAAGCTGATCGTGCCCGCGGTCGTCTCCGCCGTGAAATTCGGCGCGACGTCGTTGATTCGCAGTGACATCTTTCGTTCTCCCTCGGGGGGCGGTCCGGCCGCCGCCCAAATGATATCCTATAGGCGGATCCGGCGGTCGTGGGTCGCGTTCAGGCCCGTTTTCCCGTCGTCGAACGGAGCTGCGAGTATGGATCGGGTGCAGATTGCGATACCGGTGCGAGGGTTCGGTGAGACGTCCCGGCGCGATGCCTGGTGGGTGCAGCCGGCCGCCGTCTTCGCCGGTCTCCTGGGTGCTCTCCTCTACCTGAACTGGGCAGCGTTCCAGGGTGAGCACTACGCCTACGGCAGTTACTTGTCGCCGTTGTACTCGCCCGAGCTGTTCGGCGACTCGTCGCACAGCCTGTTCGGGCCGCAGCCCGGGTGGTGGCCGTCGTGGCTGCCGTTCTCGCCCGCGTTCCTCATCCTGTGGGCGCCGGCGGGATTCCGGGTGACCTGCTACTACTACCGGGGAGCGTACTACAAGGCGTTCTGGGCCGACCCGCCGTCGTGCGCGGTCGGCGAGCCGCGCAACGTCTTCCGTGGCGAGAACTCGTTCCCGCTGATCCTGCAGAACGTCCACCGCTACTTCCTGTATCTCGCCCTCGGCTTCATCGTCTTCCTGAGCTACGACGTATGGAACGCGCTCTGGTTCGAGGATGCCGCGGGTGAAGTCTCGTTCGGCATCGGCGTCGGGACAGTGGTGCTCGCTCTCAACGTCGTGCTCCTGGGCAGCTACACTTTCAGTTGCCACTCGTTGCGGCACCTCGTCGGCGGCCGGCACGACTGCATCTCGGCGAACCCCATGCAGCAGCGCGCGTACGACTGCGTGAGCTGCCTGAACCGCCGCCACATGCTCTTCGCCTGGCTGAGCCTCGTCTGGGTCTGTTTCTCCGACGTGTACGTGCGGCTCTGCGCGATGGGGGTCTGGGCCGACTTCCGCATTCTCTAGTTGCCGCGGGATGCCGCGGAGCGGTCCGCCGGACGACGCGGAGCATCCGCAGGACCGTAGCCTCATCGAAGCAAGGAAGCGAAGGAAGCAAGCGAAGCGCAGGATGGATTACCAGACATACGAACACGACGTTCTCGTGATCGGCGCCGGCGGCGCGGGCCTGCGGGCCGCGGTGGAAGCCTCGGCGGCCGGGGTCTCGGTCGGGCTGGTCTGCAAGTCGCTGCTCGGCAAGGCGCACACCGTCATGGCCGAGGGCGGGATGGCGGCGGCGCTCGGCAACGTCGACGACCGCGACAGTTGGCAGACCCACTTCGCCGACACGATGCGCGGCGGCCAGTACCTCAACAACTGGCGCATGGCCGAGCTGCACGCCAGGGAGGCGCCGGCCCGCGTGCGCGAGCTCGAGGCCTGGGGCGCGGTCTTCGATCGGACCCGCGACGGGCGCATCCTGCAGCGCAACTTCGGCGGCCACAAGTATCCGCGGCTGGCCCACGTCGGCGACCGTACGGGCCTGGAGATGATCCGCACGCTGCAGGATCACGGCGTGCACCAGGGCATCGACGTGCACATGGAGTGCACGGTCGTCGAGTTGCTGAAGGACGGCGAGCGGGTCGTGGGCGCCTTCGGCTACGACCGCGAGCGGGGCCGCTTTCGGCTCTTCAAGGCGAAGGCGGTGGTTCTCGCCTCGGGCGGCATCGGGCGCGCGTTCAAGGTGACCAGCAACAGTTGGGAGTACACCGGCGACGGGCAGGCCCTGGCCTACCGCGCCGGCGCCGAGCTCATCGACATGGAGTTCATCCAGTTCCACCCGACCGGGATGGTCTGGCCGCCGTCGGTCAAGGGCATCCTGGTCACCGAGGGGGTACGGGGCGAGGGGGGCGTGCTGCGCAACAGCGAGGGGCGCCGCTTCATGTTCGACGACATCCCCGATCTCTACAAGCACCAGACCGCCGACAGCGAGGAAGAGGGCTGGATCTACACGCAGGGCGACAAGAACGCGCGGCGGCCGCCGGAGCTGCTGACCCGCGACCACGTCGCGCGTTGCATCGTGCGCGAGATCAAGGAGGGCCGCGGCAGCCCGCACGGCGGCGTATTCCTCGACATCTCCTGGATCAAGTCCAAGCTGCCGAACGGCGCCGAGCACATCCGCAAGAAGCTGCCGAGCATGTACCACCAGTTCAAGCAGCTCGCCGGCATCGACATCACCGAGACGCCGATGGAGGTCGGTCCCACGACCCACTACGTCATGGGCGGCGTGCGGGTGGACGCCGACTCGCAGATGTCCACCGTGCCCGGCCTGTTCGCGGCGGGCGAGGTGGCCGGCGGCCTGAACGGCGCCAACCGGCTCGGCGGCAACTCGCTGTCCGACCTGCTCGTCTTCGGCAAGCGGGCCGGGGAGTACGCCGCGGCGTTCGCGCGTGACCACCAAGCCGGCACGACCGATGACGAGCAGGTCGAGGCCGTCGCACGCACGGCGCTCGAGCCGCTCGACCGGCAGGGCAGCGGCGAGGCGCCCTATCAGTTGCAGTACGAGCTGCAGGACCTCATGCAGAGCCAGGTGGGCATCGTCCGCAACGACGCCGAGCTGCGGCAGGCGCTCGATTCGCTGCAGCGCCTGCAGGAGCGGGTCAAGCGGGTCGAGGCGCAGGGCAACCGCGAGTACAACGCCGGCTGGCACACCGCGCTAGACCTCCGCAACCTGATGCCGGTGGCCGAGGCGGTCACGCGCGCGGCCATCGAGCGGCAGGAGAGTCGCGGCGCCCACTTCCGCGAGGACCACCTCGGCAAGGACGAGGAGTGGGGCAAGACCACGCTCGTCATCCGGCAGGGGGCCGACGGTTCGATGGAGCTCCGTCGCGAGACCATCCCGCCGCCGCGCGAGGACCTGCAGCGCATCATCGAAGAGAGCCAGAAGAGCTGACGAAGCGGGGGAGACCTATGGCGAGGGCGACGTTCAGGATCTGGCGCGGCAACGACGAGGGCGGCGAGTACCGGGACTACACCACCGAGGTGACCGAGGGGATGGTGGTGCTCGACGCCGTGCACCAGGTCCAGGCCGAGTCGGCCAACGACCTCGCGGTGCGCTGGAACTGCAAGGCGGGCAAGTGCGGCTCGTGCTCCGCCGAGGTGAACGGCCACCCGAAGCTGATGTGCATGACGCGGCTCAACAGCCTGAACCTCGACGAGCCGGTCACCATCGAGCCGATGAAGGCGTTCCCCACGGTCCGCGACTTGGTCACCGACGTGTCCTGGAACTACGAGGTCAAGAAGCGGATCAAGCCGTTCAAGCCGCGGCCGCCGGACGCCGAGGACGGCACGTGGCGCATGCAGCAGTCCGACGCCGAACGGGTTCAGGAGTTCCGGAAGTGCATCGAGTGCTTCCTCTGCCAGGACGTCTGCCACGTGCTGCGCGACCACCGGCTGCACCACGAGTTCATCGGCCCGCGCTTCTTCGTCTACAGCGCGGCGCTGGAGATGAACCCCCTCGACACCGCGGACCGCACCGAGGAGTTGGCGAACGACTTCGGGGTCGGCTACTGCAACATCACCAAGTGCTGCACCAAGGTCTGCCCCGAGGAGATCACGATCACCGACAACGCCATCATCCCGCTCAAGGAGCGGGTGGTCGACAAGCTCTACGACCCGCTGAGCCGGCTGCTGCGCGTGTTCCGCTCGTAGCGCGGCGCTCGGCGGCGGCGAGTTCCTCCGACCGTGTGGTGGCTCTCGGCCGTTCGTGGTCCCTATGGTCCCGATGAGCGGCGCGGCTTAGGCGGGCGAGGTCGCCGCGGGACGACGTTGCGGACCTTGGAGCGCGTTGAAGATGCGTGATCTGTCGGAGGCGATGCTCTGATGCTGCGGCGGATCGGCCTGCTCAACTTCAAGTGCTTCGCGCAGCTCGACCTTCCGTGCGCGCCGCTGGCCAGGATCGGCTCGATCACCCGCCGCACCCGCTCCTCGCGCAGCTTGTGCGCCAACTGGTCGATATGCGTGTCGCGCCGCAGGATCAAACCGTTCCTGGGCCGCCAGGATGTCGTTGCCGGTGATGGGCCGCGAGCGATCGGCGCGCCGTCGGCGCCCTCGGTTTCCAGCGCGGCGCCCCGCAGGGCGTCCGGCGTGCCGTCGCCCAGCGTGAAGCGCGCCCGGCGGGCCAGTTCCCCGAGCAGGGCGCGCATCGCCCGGGAGGTGTCCTCGCGCGCGGCCTGCCCGACCTCGAAGTTCGCGTAGACGCAACGGTAGTCGCCGCCGTCGTTCAGCAGGTCACGCAACGCCAGCAGGGCCGACGTCTTGCCCGTCTGGCGCGGCGCGTGCAGCACGAAGTACTTCTTGTCGCGGACGAGACCGAGCACGGCGTCGAGATCGATGCGCTCGAGCGGCGGGATGCAGTAGTGATCGTCCGGTCGGACCGGACCCTCGGTGTTGAAGAAGCGCATCCGTTCCATTGTCGCCGACCCGCGGCGCGCCTGTCATGCGGCGGTGCCGGCCTGCGCGGCGACGGTTCCCGCCGGTCTCGGCCGCGCACGCAACGAACCTCAGCGCCGGTCGTCGCGGTAGCCGCCGATCGCCTCGCGCGCCTGGTCGACGACTGTAGCGCACGGGTTGGGCGCGGCCGGCGTGGAATAATGGGCCAGCTCAGCGTCGTCTGCGCCTTGTCGGTTTCTTGCGGCGCAGGCTCTCGGGACACGGCAGCAGGGAGGTTGCGAATGCGAAGACGATGGCCGCGGTGTCTCCTGTGGTGCGTGCTCGCGTCCGTCGGGACCGTGCCGGCCCTCGCGTCCCAGTTGCCCGAGGTCTCGACCGAGGAGGCGATCATCGCGCTCGAACGGGGCTGGAACGAGGCGTTCTACGCGCGGGACGTCGAGTTCCTCGAGAGCATCCTCGCCGACGACTTCATCGTGACCTACGACGACGGCGCCCGGGGCGACAAGGCCCGCGAGCTCGAGCTCTCGGCGTCGTTCAACCAGCGGGTGATCTCGGCCACGCAGGAGGACTTCATCGTGCAGGTCTACGACGATGCCGCGGTGGTGTGGTTCACGCTCCGCGTGGTGGGCATCCGGGGAGGCCGGGAAGCCGAGATAACCCTGCGCTATACGGACGTCTGGGTCGTGCGCGACGGCCGCTGGCAGTGCGTGGCGTCGCAGAGCACGCGGGTGAATCCGCGGTAGCCCCGCGGGGCAGCCGCCTGCCCGCGAGCGTGCGCCCGGGCGATGGTCACCGGACGTACTCGCGCGCCTGCAGCACGATGTGCTCGTCGTTCCCAACAGGGCAGGTGGCGCTGTTCGCGGATCCCCGATCCGCGCGCGGTCAGCGTGAGGGCCGATCGAGCCGCAGCCAGAAGTCTTCCTCGTCGATACAGGCCAGCGCGGCGGCCGCCATCCGCGCGCCGCCGGGCGTAACGACGACCGCTGCCGCGCGGACGGTAAACGCCTCGGAGACCGCTATCCCGCGCTCCAGCAGCATCGCGCGAACGAGTTCGGCCTGCCCCTCGGCTCGCCCCGCAGCCTTGCCTTCGGCCCGCTCGCGATTGCCCAGCACGCGCAGCAGCGGATCGTCCTGCGGGCCGGTTCCCGCCCGCGCCCCGAGCGCGCGGCCGACGCGCTCCAGGATCCGGCAGGTGCGCTCGGTCGTCAACGGCTCGGTCAGCGCCACGTGGATCTCGGAAGCCGTCCAGCCCGGAAACGCCGCGCTCTCGGCGACGACCTCGTAGCGGCCGCCTTCGAGACGATGGATCGTCACGCCGGCGGGTCGCCGGCGGGTCGCCCCGGCCGGCGGCACCAGCATCCACAGCTCCGGGAAACCCCATGCTTCGTAGAGCGGCAGCTTGCCCTGCCGGATGTCGGTGGTGTGGTCCACCTCCAGCACGACGTCCGGCAGGGCATGGAGGCCGATGACAAGCGGTCCGGACGGCGTGCGTGCCCGGCGCGGGTGCAGGTAGAGCGTCTCGTCGGCCTGCATGATCCGCTCGGCCCGGCCGGCGGCGTCGTTCACCTGCAGGTCGACTGCTCCGAACGCCCGAATCGGCGCGCCGCGCACGGTCGCGATCAGTCGCGCCAACTCCGGGAGGCGGCGTGAAGTCGACTCGTGGATGCCTCCGGCCGGCTCGGCGAGGACCCACGCGGTCTCGGTCCGCGCCTCCCAGTACTCCAATCGGCCTTCGAAGTCGACGAGGCGGTCTCGGCGCAGGCGCACCGGGCGGCATCCGGGGAACTGCAGACCGTCCGGCGGTCGGCGGTAGCGGACCGGGGCGGCGGCCGGCCCATTCCTGTCGCTCGTGGAGTGCGCCGGTCGTGCGGCAGGCGTGGCCTGGACCATTCGTCATTATAGCCACACACTATAGTTCCGCGCCTTGGACCGGGCGCGTCATCGCTCGGCCGCGCGCGCTCCGTCCGGCGCCGCGGCGGTCTGCGCCGCGAGCAGCGTGACGGCCACGCAGGCCGCCACGTTGACGCCGAGCCCGACGACACCCGCGTGGACGTCCCACACCTGCGGCCGGCCCGCGAGCAGCAGCCCGGCGTAGGTGGCGCAGCCGGCCAGCATCCCGCTGAACGCCGCCGTGGTCGTCAGGCGCCGCCACGTGACGCCGAGCACGAACAGCGGCGCCACCTGGGCCAGGATCTCCATCTTTATCTCGGTCAGGCCCCACAACGTCACCCGCGGCGACAGGGCGATGATCACCAGCACCCCGACGACCCCCCACGAGAGCAGCTTGCCGATGCGTGTCAGCCGTTCCTCCGGCGCGCCGTCGAGCAGGGTGGCGCCGACGACGTCCTTGGCGAGGATCGACGACAGGCTCAGCAGCACCGAGTCGGCGGTCGACATCACGGCGGCGACCACGGCGGTGATGACCACGACGCAGAGCGTATAGAGCAGCACGGACTGTCCGCTCCAGGCGGTCAGCAGTTCCGGCATCACCTGGTCGGCGTCGCCGCCGGCGGAAAGCTCGCGGATGGCCAGGATGCCCACCATGAACATGACGCCGGTCGTGACGAGCGGCAGGAAGACCATCACGCTGAAGGCGCGCTTGAGCGTCGCGGCGTCGCGGGCGGCGTAGATGCGCTGGATGGCGTGGGGGTAGACGGCGCCGGAGAAGCCGATGAGCAGGAGCGTGCTGAGCCAGTTGCGCGAGACCTCCCATGCCGGGACGGCCACCTTCTCGGGGGCTTCGAGCGCGACCGCGGTGGTGAGCTCGGCGAGGTGGGCCGGGGTCGGGACGACGGCCAGCAGCAGGCCGGCCAGCCCTGCGAGCAGCATGATTCCCTGCACGCAGTCGGTCCAGGCGACGGCGCGCATCCCGCCGACCGTCTCGTAGACGATTACGACCAGCGTCAGCAGCACGACGCCGACCCAGTAGGGCACGGCGCCGCCCGACAGTCCCTCGGTGACGTGGCCCATCGCCATGAGCTGCGCCAGCAGGTAGTTGGAGATCGCCAGGACGAGCAGCACGTTCGCGAGCAGCGTCAGGGACGGCGATCGGAAGCGGTGGGTGATCCAGTCCCCGGGAGTGACGAAGGCGTGGCGGCGGGCAATGCGCTGCAGCCGCGGGGCGAAGACGAGGTAGACGACGATGATCGCCATCATGAAGCCGACGCTCATCACCCACGCGTAGCCGATGCGGAACGCCTCGCCGGGATAGCCGAGCAGGGTGTTGCCGCTGTACTGCGTCGCGTAGAGCGTTAGCAGCAGCACGAAGCCGCCGAGGTTGCGGCCGGCCAGGTAGAAGTCGCCGAGGCCGGTTCGGGCGCCGTGGCGGCGGGTCGCGTACCCGACCGAGATCAGCACCACTAGGTAGAGGCCGACGGCGGCGCCGGCGCCGACTGCGAGCGACGGGCTCACGGTGCGTCTTCTCCCTCGTCCGCGTCTGCGCCGTCGGGCGGCACGGACCAGTAGCGCGCCACGACGTACGCCGTGAACACGGCCACCGCGAGGTAGACGGACAGCGAGATGACCACCCAGTGCGGCAGGCCGAGCCAGAGGCGCGCGGGGCTGCCGGCCGGGAGGTACCACGGCACCGACACGGCGAAGAGGAACACGTAGACGACCCAGATCCAGGGGCGCGACCGCGGCTCGGTTGTGCGTTCGGGCGGGGTCGGCATGTCGTCTCGGGCCGACGCCGGAACCGGATGGCCGGGATGGTCGCGGCTCCGCGGCGGACTTCCGGCCCGGTGGCCCTATGATAGTGCCGTGCAGCTCGGGATGGGGCCGGGCTGCCGGCCGGCCGTTGTGGCGACAGGAGGGTTTCGATGGGGCGAATGAAGCGAGTTTCCGTGCTCTTGGTCGTCGTCGCCGGTATGGCGGTCGCCGGCGCGATCGTCCCGGCGGAGGGGCAGGAGGCGGAGATCTCCCTGGAGGGCGTCGTCGATCTGCACTTCCACACCGGACCCGATTCGCGCCCGCGGTCGGTGGACGACATCGAGGCGTCGCGGCTGGCCGCGGCGGCCGGCATGCGCGCCATCCTGCTGAAGAACCACTTCACGATGACCGCCGACCGGGCCGCCCTGGCGATGGGTCAGGTGGACGGCCTGGAGATCTTCGGCGGGCTCGTCCTCAACCGCGCCGTCGGCGGGATCAACCCCGAGGCCGTGCGGCAGATGGCCGCCTTCTCCGGCGGCCGCGGCAAGGTCGTGTGGCTGCCCACCTTCGATTCCGAGTACGCCGCCACGTCGTCGGGCGGCGATGGGCCGTACGTGTCGATCCTGGAGGACGGCGAGCCGCTGCCGGCGGTGCTGGAGGTCTTCGAGCTGCTTGCCGAGCACGATCTGACGCTGGCGATGGGGCATTCGGCGCCCGGTGAGGTGCTGCGTCTGATCCCGGAAGCGAAGCGTCTCGGGGTACCCCGGATTCTCGTGACGCACGTATTCAGCCAGGGCGCGACCCGCGAGCAGATGCGGCGGATGGCCGAGGAGGACGCCATCATGGAGATCGACTGGCTGGCCGCATACGGCGGAGGCCGGACCATCGAGGACTACGTCTCGGCGATCCGCGATCTGGGCGCGGAGGCGTTCTTCATGTCGTCCGATCTCGGGCAGGCGGGCAATCCGCTGCACGCCGACGGCCTGCGCGCGTACATTCGCGCCATGCTGGACGCCGGCATCACCGAGGCGGAGATCGACATCATGGTCCGCAGGAACCCGGCGCGCCTGCTCGGGCTCGATCCCTGGTAGGCGACGGGTAGGCGATCGTGGGCGGCGAGCCCCAGCGACGCCGCGGCGTCGCTGCGTGCGGCGCCGTTCAGTGGGCGTGCGCGGGCGGTTTCGGCGCCGCCGACGCCGGGCGCGGTCAGCGGAGCCGCCGCCGGCTTCAGTGCAGGCGGTAGTCGCTCCGGCGGTCCTCCCAGGCGTCCGCCTCGATCTCCTCCTCCGCCTCCCAGCGCCGCCGGCGCTCGGCGCGCCGCAGGCGGTGCCGCCAGATGGCGGCCAGGGCCAGGCTCGTGATGAGGGTCCAGAGGGTGAAGGGGCTGGCCAGAAAGGTGATCCACTCCTCCCAGCCGCCGGAGCTGCGCCAGAACAGGCGCGCCGCACCTCGCACCGTCGTCCCGGTGGCGTCGATGAAGGCGCTGTCGAAGGTGGCTCCGGCCGCTACGCCGGACAGGATGCGGGGCACGACGGCGGCACCGTGCCGCCGGATGACGTCGCGCACGATGGCGTGCGAGATTATGTAGGCGCGCGCCGCGTCACGGCCGCTCCCCGCGAACAGGCCTTCGAGCGCGGTGACCGTCGGTTGGCCGGCGACGGCGGTGGCCCACAGGAACCGGGACCGGTTGCCGATGCCCCAGCTCCGTTCGGCGACGCTGGCCAGCCCTTCGTTGAACCAGCGCGGAAGGCGCCCGCCGCCCGCGGCCCGTGCGGACAGGATGTGGGCGACCTCGTGATGGAGCACCACTTCCAGCGAGTCGTGCGGATAGCTTCCGATGCGGTCGGGGAACAGCACGATCAGGTCGTGCGGCGGGTCGGCGAACGCCGCGACCCAGGGCGCCGTGTCGCGCGCGACGCGGGAGTCCTCCGTCACCAGCACGATCCGGATCCGGTTTCCCGGATCGCTCAGGCCGACCAGGCGCATCACCGCTTGCAGGCGGCTGGCGTCGAGGCGCTGGATCCGGTGTGCGACGGCGCGCAGACTCTCGGGCGCCTCGATCGCCATGTCGGGCAGACGCGGCTGTGCGGTCGACGGCGCGGCGAAAGCCAGCGTGAGGCAGCCGACCAGGCTGGCCGCCGCACGCGCCCGCGCATGGGATCCGGAGCGCCGGGTCGTGCCGCAGGCCGCGTCAGCCGTCGTCGTCCCGCTCGCCGGACCGAATCGATGCGACCGTTGCGCCGAGGTGGGATCCGGGAGAGTCCCAGAAGGCGGTGACCAGAGGGTGGCTCTCGAGCGTGGCCTGCACGTTGCCCCGCTGGACCCCGGAGCCGCGGCCGTGCACGATGCGCACCTCCCGCAGCCCGGCCGCCGCTGCCGTGCGCACGTACTCCGTGACCACGGATCGGACTTCCCGCGGCGCGAAGGTGTGCAGATCCAGCTCCGCCTCGATGGGTATTCTGTGTGGCGGTTCATGGTCGCTCATCGCTACGCCGTTCTACGGCGCAGACCCGTAGGTCGCCGTCACCTGCGTGGTGATGCCACCGCGCGCGGAGAAGTCGCCGACCACCGTCATCCGCCGCGGCCGGCACGCCGCGACGAGGTCGTCGAGGATCCGGTTCGTGACGTCCTCGTAGAAGATGCCCTGGTCGCGGAAACCGACCAGGTAGTACTTCAGCGCCTTGAGCTCGATGCAGCGATCTTCGGGCACGTAGGTGATCCGGATCTCTCCGAAGTCGGGGAGCCCGGTCTTCGGACAGACCGACGTGAACTCGGGACAGCGGATGGCGATCTCGTAGTCGCGCTCGCGTCTCGGGTTGGGGAACGTCTCGAGCGGCGCGTCCGGCATCTGACGAGTTTAGCCTGACCCGCGGTTGCGCACCTCGGCGCATTGACACGCGGCGTTGCTCACGCTAGCATTTGCTCACTTTTATTGGGCTTTTCGTCCGGATGATCGCCAGCGCGCGCGGTCGCCGCGGCGTCCGAGACAGCGCGCAAAGCACCAGGGGGAGCGCCGATGGCCGCAGCCCGCAAGATGGGCAAGACCGAGTTGTTCACGCATTTCGTCCAGCACATGGAAGCCTTCGATGTTCCGCTGAAGCGCGCGGACGTGCGCGAGTTCTTCGACGAGTTGCAGCGTACGTGCGAGCGGGAGCTTCAGGACAACGGCGAGTTCACGCTGCCCGGCGTGGCGAAGCTCGTCCTGCAGAAGCGCGAGGCGCGGATGGGCCGCAACCCGGCGACCGGGCAGGCCATCGAGATCCCTGCGAAGCAGGTGGTCAAGGCGCGCATCGCCAAGCAGCTCAAGGACGCCGTGCTCTCCGACGGCTAGCGTGGTGCCGGTCGCCGGCCCGGCCGGTGACCGGCGAACGCCGCTGTCGTCAAGGCATCCCTGTCTCCCACACCGTCCGGCCGGGGCGGTACCGCCCCGATGTCCCGCACAACGCGGCGCGCGCCCGTTCCTTCGCCAGTCTGCGACGAACCGATGGCAACCGACGTGCTCATGCCGCAGCTCGGCGAATCCATCGCCGAGGGCACGATCGTGCGCTGGAACAAGCGCGCCGGCGAGCGGGTCGGCCGGGACGAGCCGCTCTTCGAGGTGTCTACCGACAAGGTGGATGCAGAGGTGCCGTCGCCGGCGGCGGGGATCCTCACCGAGGTGCGTGTGCAGGCGGGCGAGACGGTGCCGGTGGACAGCGTGGTCGCCACCATCGGGGCGCCGGGCGAACCGATCGTAGAGACCGGCGGTACGCCCCCGGACGCATCGGAGCCGCTGCCGTCTCCGGCTGCCGCCCGGCCTCCGGTAGAGCCGCGCGGCAGGGGCCGCGTCTCGCCGGTCGTTCGCAGGCTGGCCCGCGAGCACGGGGTCGATCCCGGCCAGGTGGCGGGAACCGGCGCGGGCGGGCGAGTCACGAAGAGCGACATTCTGCGCCACGTCGAGTCGCTGTCGGCGGGGAGCGGCAGCGCCGCGGTCTCCAGGGCCGACACCCGCCCGATCGAGCCGCTGTCGGTCATGCGGCGCGGGATCGCGGAGCACATGCTCCGCAGCCGCCGCACGTCGGCGCACGTCCACACCGTCTTCGACGTCGATTTTTCGCGCGTCGCGGCGCTCCGGGCGGCTCACCGGGACGCTTTCGCGCAGCGCGGCGCCAGGTTGACCATCCTGTCGTTCGTGGCCAAGGCGGTCGTCGACGCGCTGGTCGAGCTGCCGGTGGTCAATGCATCGCTTACCAGCGACGGTGCCGGAGTCGTGCATGCACCGGACGTGAATCTGGGCATCGCCGTGGCCCTTGACGACGACGGCCTGCTCGTTCCCGTGATAAGGGGAGCCGGCGGCAGGAGCGTCCACGAGTTGAGCATCGCGATCGCCGACCTGGCCACGCGTGCCCGCTCGAAGCATCTGGCACCCGACGAGCTGCAGGGCGGCACGTTCACCATCACCAACCCGGGGGCGTTCGGGTCCATCCTCGGGATGCCGATCATCAACCAGCCGCAGGTGGCCATCCTCTGCCTGGGAACGGTCGAGCCCCGCCCGGTGGTGATCGACGACGCCGGTACTATCGCGGCGCGGCCACGCGCCTATCTCACCCTGGGATTCGACCACCGGTTGATCGACGGCGCGCTGGCGGATCGGTTCATGGCCAGGGTCAAGTCGGGCCTGGAGCAGTTCGACGAGAGCGCGCTGTAGCGCCTCACGCCTCACCCGGGGCTTGCGATGCGTCCACCGCTGGAAGTCCTACGGCTCGGCAGCGTGCCGTACCGTGACGCTGTCGAGCTGCAGCAGAGGCTGGTGGCCGAACGCCAGCGGGGTTTGACGACCGACCGCCTGCTGCTGCTCGAGCACCCGCCTGTCATCACCCGCGGCGTGCGGGCCGGCGCGGACAACGTGCTGGCGTCACCGGTCGTGCTGCGCCGGCGCGGCGTCGAGGTCCACGACGTACGGCGCGGCGGGGACGTGACCTACCATGGTCCGGGGCAGCTCGTCGGCTACCCCATCGTGCTGCTGAAGCCCGACCGCTGCGACGTGCACCGCTACGTCCGCGATCTCGAGGAGGTTCTGATTCGGGCCGTGGCCGAGTTCGGCGTTCGCGCCGCGCGTATTCCGGGGCTTACCGGGATCTGGGTCGGCAACGACAAGCTGGCCGCTATCGGCGTACGGCTGTCGCGCTGGGTCACCAGCCACGGGTTCGCGCTCAATGTGACGACCGATCTCGACGATTTCGCGCTGATTCGGCCGTGCGGCCTCGCGGATCGCGGCGTGACCTCGCTCGCCCGGCTGACCGGCGCCGATATCTCAGACGCGGCGGTGGCCGACAGCGTGGCGAGACGGTTCGCCGAGGTGTTCGAGCGCGAGATCGCGGCCGGCGCCGGCGCGGACCCGTCCGTGTCGCGTTGAATCAGCCGGCCCGGGCGGCTTCCAGCGCGGCGCGCTCTCCCGCGTTCAGCATCGGCTCGACGATCTGCCGCACGCCGGTTGCGCCGAACCGGACGGGGGCGGCCAGGGCCTGCCGGCGCACGCCGAATTCCCCGTCGACCGCGACGAAGCACGCCGTCTGGCGGCTGCTTCCGGTCGCAACGGACGCGGCGACCCGACCGGCGGCCGCCGCGAGCGCGTACGGCCCCGGTGGCCACAGGGCGTCCGCGCGCTCGCGCAGGCGTCTGTGCCGCGGGGCAGGGAGAATCGCCTCCAGCGACAGCCCGCCGGCCGTCGCCTGACTCCACGGCACGACGTGCCGCGGAGGACTGCCGAGCAGAGTGAGGGCGACTTCCGACGCCTCGCAGCCGATCTCGAGCGCGACGATCGCGCGCAGGGCGCCCCGCAGGGCTTCCGGCGCCGAGCCGACCAGCCGCCGGCGATCGAGCCCCGTTTCCCGCACTCCCCGCTCGACGAGACTGCGCTGCCCGGCGCCGGCGCAGACGACGACGGCGTCCTGACTGAACGCGGAGATCGCGCGCAGCAGCTCCAGCCCGGACTCCTCGTCCCACTCGGCATCGGGCGCCGCTGCCGGACCGGTGAGGGCGACGACGTCCGCTCCGATGGTCGCCGAGAGGCCGCTGTCGCCAACCACTGCCGTCCCGAAGCGCTGTATCGGCGCCGCCTGCCGGATGTCGAGCGCCTTGCCCGTGGCCACATCGCGCGCGTCGTCGATCAGCCGCACTTCCCGGTAGAGATCGTGCGCAGCGGTGAGGTGCGCCAGCGCCCCGCCGAGGGTTCCGGCGCCGAGGATGGCGATGACCGACATGTCCAGGGCTCGCCCGCGGTACTTCCCGCGCGGCTCGCGGTATTCTAGTGGTGATGACGGTCGACAGCCGGACGGAGGCCCGGAGCGGAGACTTCCCGTTCGCGGGCTCGGTGGCCATCGTGACCGGGGGATCGCGCGGGATCGGCCGCGCGGTGGCGGAGAGCCTGCTGCGGTGCGGTGCCGACGTTCTCGTTTCGGGGCGCTCGGCCGGAGCGCTCGCCGAGGCGGCGGCCGGGCTGAAGGAAGCGGCGACGGCCGGCGGCAGCCGGCTGGAGACCCTTGTGGCCGACGTGCGGCGCCCCGCCGACGCGCAGCGTCTGATGGCCGCCGCCGAGGAGCGTTTCGGCGGTGTCGACATGCTGATCAACAACGCCGGCGTCGGGCACTTCGAGGCGGTCGCCGAGCAGTCCATCGACGACTGGGAGCAGGTGATCGAGACCAACCTCAGCGGGGTCTTCTACTGTTGCCGGGCCGCGATTCCCCTCCTGCGGCGGCGGAGCGGCGGCTGGATCATCAACATCAGCAGCCTGGCCGGGAGCTATCCGTTCGCGAAGGGCGCCGCATACTGCGCCTCGAAGGCGGGTCTCGACGCGTTCACCGCCGCTCTCATGCAGGAGGTCCGTTTCGACGGCATCCGGGTGAGCGCGGTCGCGCCGGGCTCGGTAGGGACGGCGTTCGCCGGCAGCGACGACCGGCACGCCGCGGCGCCCTGGAAGCTGACGGCGTCCGACGTCGCGCAGGCAGTCGTCGATCTTCTGAGCCACGAGTCGCGCAGCCTGCCGAGCCGGGTGGAGATTCGGCCCTCGCAACCGCGGAAGAGCTGAGCGCCGGGAACTGCTGGGACCGCCATGTGGATTATCCGCGCGACGATCGAAGGGCAGACGCGGGTCTTCCGCCTGCCGCCGCGATCGGCCCGAACGCTGGGCAGGGGCACGCACGCCGATTTCATAGTCGCCGACGCGCTCATCTCGCGCATTCACTGCCGGTTGACCACGTCGGACGAGCAATTGCAGATCGAGGATCTCAAGAGCACGAACGGCACCTTCGTCAACGACGAACGCATCGGCGTCGCGTTGTTGGGGGACGGCGATCGGGTGCGGCTGGGGCAACTGGAGCTGCGCGTCAGCCGTGAGGTGCCTGAAGCGGCAGAAGAAACGGCGGAAGAGAGCGTCTGAGGGTACCGGCGCCGGCACACGCGCGCCGGCCGGGCCGGCTTATTCGGCGGGCACGGTCCGCTCGATCCAGTCGATCAGGACCTCGGCGATCCGGGGGCTGATCTCCCGGTTCTCCGGCGCTGCCCCGTCCGCCGGAGCGCCGGGCGCCAGCAACAGATGATCGATGCCCTCGAGCAGGGCGAGTTCCACCGTCGACTCACGTCGTCCCCGCAGGCGCGCCACGCTCTCGATCCGCTGGGCGTGGTAGGGGGGCACGAGCCTGTCCTGCGAGCCTTGAATCAGCAGCAGCGGCTGGCGCACGCGGCGCACTGCCTCCGTCGGATCGAAAGCGAGGAAGCTGCGGAACATGGGCGTGTCCGCCTGCCTGCGCACGTCCTCGGGGATGCCGTCCCAGCCGCTCTCGCCCAGGACGGCCCGCTGGATGCGCGTCTGCAACTCGATGCGCGCCTGACGTTCGTCCCCTGTCGTGCCCGTGCGCCGGAGTTCGTCCCGCTGCTGTTCGAGCACGAACGTCGCGCCGGTGGTGCCCGGCGTGGCCAGGAGGGCGAGCCCGTTGATCCGGTTCTCGCGCCGCGCCGCCAGCAGACCGATCCAGCCGCCTTCGCCGTACCCCACGGCGACGATGCGGTCGCGATCGACGTCGTCGCGCCGTTGGAGGTACCGCACCATCTCGCGGACGTCCTCTGCGTAGTCGGTGAGCGTCGCCGATTCCGCCCGCCCGCCGCTCTGCCCGAAGCCCCGCTTGTCGTATCGCGCGACGATGAATCCGCGGTCCGTGAGGGTCCAGGCGAGCTGGCGAAAGATGGGTACGCCCGACACGGTCTCGTCCCGGTCGAGCGGACCGGTCCCGGGCACCAGCAGCACGGCCGGCCAGCGGCCGTCTTCCGGGGGCGTCAGGTCGACGGGAGCGGTCACCGTGGTCGCCAGACTGAATCCGGCCGCCCGGACGCGCACGCGCTCGCTGCCCGGGTGCGGGGGATCGGTGGTCAACCGCGCCGACACCGAAGCGATGTCGCGCCGGGCGACCTCCACCGCCGCGTAGGGCAGGCTGACCCGCAGCAGACGGTCGTTCTCGTCGATCCACAACTCCGCCTCGAGGGGGCGGGTGGGGTCGGCGAACGTGATGCGGTAGGTCCGCGCCGTGATCGTGCGCGCGGCCGTCTCGATGTGCTGGATTCCGACCGCATCCACCCGGGCCGAGACGAAGCCGCGGGGCGGTACGTAGATCGGCAGCTCCGCTCCCGGCTCCGAGCTGCCGAGACGCGCGGCCAACGCTTCGTAGCCGGCGAAGACGGAGTTCGGCAGCACGACCGAGGCCGGATCGATACGATCGTCGATCGTGGTCTGCCGGTCGCCCTCCTGGAGCGCGTTCGTCGCCGCGCCGTCCGCGAAGGTGCTCTCGAGGCGGAAGGGAATGCCCCCCTGGGAGCCTTCGACCGTAAGCCGCCGGGGGTGCCACTCCGGGTCGTAGGAGGCTTCGAAGAGCCGCGTGTCGATCGGCACCGGCGCCGTCATCTGGCCGCTCGCCTGCAGGAGCCACCCGTCGTCGGTCCGGATGACGCGCACGCGCTCGAAACCGGCCGGGGTCGAGCGGACGAAGATGTTGAAGAGGGCCTCGCCGTTGCCCGGGTCTACCGCCGGCTGCGCGAAGCCGGCGCCCGCCGTCGCGGAGAGCACGAAAAGGCAGAGCAGCGAGCGCACCGTCGCGGGGCATCGTAACTGCACGAGAATCAGCATATCATCCACCCGTCCACCGGCTGGCCATGAACATCGACGACTATCGGATTTTGCGCGCCGGCGCGGGCTTCATCGAGTTGGCGGACCGCGGCTGGCTCGCGATCGCCGGCCGCGACCGCGCCGACTTCCTGCAGGGCCTGCTGAGCAATGACGTCGTCGCCCTGTCGCCCGGAAGCGGCTGCTACGCGGCCTGCCTGACGCCGCAGGGGCGCATGACCGCCGACATGCACGTCTTCGCGGGTCGCGAGCGGCTGTTCCTGGACGTCGCCGGCGGCGTGGCGGATCGGCTCCGGGAGCGCTTCGACGGTCTCGTCTTCACCGAGGACGTCCGCGTCGAGAACCTGACCGCCGGATCGGTGGTGTACGGGCTGCACGGACCGGGCGCGCGAGAGGCGGCCGCGGCTCTGCCCGGCGCGCCGGCCGGCCCGCTGAGGGTCTGTGAGCATCGAGCCCTGGAGATCGATTCCGCCGCCGGTCTGCTGGCCCGTACCGACGAGCTGGGCATCGAAGGCTATCGCCTGGTGGTGGAGCGGCCGGCCGCGGCGGCGCTCCGGCGCGCGCTCGAGGATGCCGGCGCCGTCGCCATCGACCCGGCCGCCGCGGAAGCCGTGCGCGTGGAGTCGGGCCGTCCCGTGTTCCCGATCGACATGGATCAGGACACCATCCCGCTCGAGGCCGGCATCGCCGACCGCGCGATCAGCTTCGACAAGGGCTGCTACGTCGGGCAGGAGGTGATTGTCCGCATCCTCCACCGGGGACAGGGGCGTGTGGCCCGCAGACTGGCGGGACTGACCCTCGAGGAGTCCGCGGCCCCGGATTCGCCGCTGCCGTCCCGCGGCGCGGCGATCTTCGGCGGGGGCGACGAGATCGGGCACGTAACGAGCGCGGTGCGCTCACCGACTCTCGGCGCGGTGATCGCGCTCGGCTACGTCCGCCGCGAGCTGGCCGAGGCCGGCGGGACGAACGTCGAGGTCGCGCTCGGCATGGATCGCGCGCGGGCCGCCGTCACCGCGCTGCCGTTCGTGCCGCCTGGCCCTTCCCGCGCCGGCGTGTGACAATTCCGGGCCATGCCTCTCTATACCGGCGTCGGCGACCGGGGCACCACCGCGCTGTTCGACGGGACCACGGTGCCGAAGGACGACCCGCGCGTCGCCGTCTACGGCGATGTCGACGAGTTGAACGCGACGGTCGGCCTCGTCCTTGCCGCGGGGCTGCCGGACGACCTCGACGGGATGCTCGTCGCGGTGCAGCGCGACCTGTTCGCGATCGGCGCGCGTCTGGCGGACCCGCGGTCGAGAATATCGGCCCGCGTGACCAAGGCGCAGATCGGCCAGGCCGACGTGGAGCGTCTGGAGGCGTGGATCGACCGGATCGACGGCGGATTGCCGCCGCTGCGCAGCTTTATCCTGCCGGGGGGCTGCCCGTCCGGTGCGGCGTTGCATCAGGCCCGCGCGGTCTGCCGGCGCGCCGAGCGGCGGATCGTCGGGCTCGGCCTCGAGGCGGTGGAGCCCGAGCTCCTGCGGTACGTCAACCGGCTGTCGGACCTGCTGTTCGCCCTCGCTCGTGCCGCCAACCACCGCTCCGGCGCGGCCGAGATAGAGTGGTGACGCAGGGGGCCTGCACCGGCCGGCGCGCGTCTACTCGATGATGCGCTTCACCGCGTCGAAGATGCTGCGGGCGAGTTCCTGCGAGATCTGCTCGCGGATGGCCCCGCAGGGCACGACGACGGTGCCGTCCGCGGTGTCGATGGCGACGTCCCACTGGTCGCGGGCGAGCCCCTCCGGCCGCTGCTGGACGAGGTCGCTCGAAATCGCCGCCGCGGACCGGTGTTCGGGCTTGGCGGCGACGGCGATCGGGGCGCCGTTGATCAGGACGCGCGCGGCCGTGATCGCCGCCTTGGGAATCGGCCGGTCGCCCAGGTGGAACGTCCCGGCATCCTCGCTGAAGAACACCAGGCCCTCCTCCGTCGGTATCTCGGCGATGATCGTGCGTCCGCCTGCCGCTATCGCCTCGCGCTCCCCGCGGCGCTTCCGCTGGTCACGGGTCAACGCCGTCGCGAGCCGCAGGGCGAGGAAGACGAGCAGGATCGCGGCCAGGACCGCCAGCGCGTCACGCATGCATCCATGGTAACGCCTGCCGCCAGCGCTTTGCGGGGGGCCGCGATTGGCCCGCGGGCCGCCTGCCGGGTACCATCGAGGCTGTGGGCAGCGCCAGAGGCAGCATGGAGTCGGTCATCGTTCACTACCAGGAGATCGCGCTCAAGGGTCGCAATCGACCCTGGTTCATCGACCGGCTCGTGTCCGGCCTGCGCGAAGCGACGGCGGATCTCGACGTCACGCACGTGCGCGCGCTCATGGGGCGGATCGAGATCGGGCTCGGACCGGCGGCCGAATGGCCCACGGTCAGGGAGCGCGTCGGCCGCGTGTTCGGCGTGGCCAACTTCGCGCGCTCCCGGGACGCGGGCCGGGGAATCGACGAGATCGCGGACGCGATTCTCCGGCATCTCGAGGAGACCGGCGCGACCGCAGCAGGACACGTGACGAGCTTCCGGGTGCGGGCCACCCGGGCGGACAAGACCTATCCGCTGACGTCGCCGCAGGTCGAGCGCGAGGTCGGCGGCCGGATCAGGGCGGCTACAGGCTGGCGCGTCGACCTCGGGTCTCCCGAGCTCCCGATCAGCATCGAGATTCTCCCCGATCGCGTGTTCTACGCGCTCGGCAGGGAGCCGGGCCGGGGCGGTTTGCCCACCGGCACCAGCGGCGCCGTGCTCTGCCTGCTGTCAGGGGGCATCGACTCGCCGGTCGCCGCCTACCGCTTGATGAAACGGGGCTGCCGGGTGCGGTTCGTCCACTTCCACGCGTACCCGATCCTCTCGCGGGCATCGCTCGACAAGACGCAGGAGATCGCCGACCTGCTGACGCGCCACCAACTGCAGTCGCGGCTGTACTCGGTCCGCTTCGGGGAGATTCAGCAGACGATCGTGCTCTCTGCGCCGCCCCGGCTGCGGGTCGTTCTCTACCGGCGGATGATGATGCGGATCGCCGAGCGGCTGGCCGGCGTCTGCGGCGCCAGGGCGCTCGTCACGGGCGAATCGGTAGGGCAGGTGGCGTCGCAGACCATCGAGAACCTGGCGGTGATCGACGAGGTCGCCGGCCTGCCCGTTCTGCGCCCGCTGATCGGCTCCGACAAGGAGGAGATTACGCAGGAGGCGCGCCGCCTGGGCACCTATCCAATCTCCATCATCCCCGACCAGGACTGTTGCACCCTGTTCGTGCCGCGCCGGCCGGCGACGCGGGCCGGCCGCGAGCAGGTCGAGCGCGCCGAGCGGAACCTGCCGGTCGCGGAGCTGGTCGACAAGGCGGTGGCGGGGGTCGAGCGGCAGGACTTCGTGTTCCCGTCGCCGGCTGCTGCCTCGCTCGTGCCGGCCCCCGGAACGGGCGCCGGCCTTGCGGAGGCGCGCACCGGGCCCCGGTAGCGCCGCCAAACCCGGCGCAGGCTCCGTGTCTGGCCCCAGCCCCCACCTCTCCAGGAGCTTGTGCCGCAGAACTCACTCCGTTGCGTTCTGCGGCGCAGACTCCTAGCTAGCGCGACAATCGTCGCCTGCTCCGATTTTTCGTGCGGGCGTATCGGAGTGGGCCGCCGGGTCAGATCAGGTCCGGGTGGAGCAGGCCCCGCCGGTGGTCGCGCAGCGCCTCGCGGGTGCTGCGGAAGGCGAGCTCGTCCCACGGGACATCGTCCGGTGCGAACCAGGCCGCCTCCAGCGACTCGTCGGCCGCGTCCAGGGTTCCACCCACCACCGACGCCTTGTAGACGATCACGATCGGGACCGCCCCGGCGTACGCGTAGATGTTGATCAGGCCGTCCAGCCGGATGTCGAGGCTGGCCTCTTCCCGCGCCTCGCGGACGGCCGCCACCACCGGAACCTCCCCGCGGTCCACGTAGCCGCCGGGGAAGACCCACTTGCCGTACCCCGGCTCGATGGAGCGCCGCACGAGCGCGATGTCACCGTCGCCGCCGGTAATCACGGTTCCCACGGCCACCTTCGGATCGAGGTAGACGACGTGCCCGCAACGGGTGCAGACGGGCCGCTCCGGCTCGCCCGCCTTGAGGACCTGCGGTGCGAGGGGGCCGCCGCAGGACGAGCAGAACCGGAGGGCGGAATCGTGGTCGTGCGGGGGGTTCACCCGGCGAATATAATGTGAATCGATGTCCATTCTGAAGGTGGCGCGCATGGGGCACCCGGTGCTCCGCCGGCGGACGCCGCCTCTCGATCCCGCCGACATCGACTCCCCGGCCGTCCAGCAGCTCATCGACGACATGTTCGAGACGATGAACGAGTACGCCGGCATCGGCCTGGCCGCGCCGCAGGTGCACCGGAGTCTGCGGCTGTTCGTGGCGGGTGTGGACGACCCGGACGGAGGCCTTCCGCCGGTCGTGATGATCAATCCGGAAATCGAGCGCCTCGGCCCGGACGAGGAAGAGGACTGGGAAGGGTGCCTGAGCATCCCGGACATCCGGGGCCGCGTGCCCCGCGCGATGGAAATTCGCGTCCGGTCGCTCGATCGCCACGGCATGCCGCAGCGGATGACCGCCAACGGCTTCGCCGCACGCGTGATCCAGCACGAGACCGACCACCTCGACGGCGTGCTGTTCTTCGACCGCATGAGCGCGTTCGACAGCCTGACGTTCCTCGCCGAGTACGACCGCTACTGGCACGAGGACGGCGAGTCGGGAGGGTGATTCTCCGGGGCACGCCTCACGCCGAACCGATTGATCAGCGCCAGGGCACCACGTCAGCCGGCCGCGCTCGCGAGCGTCGAGCAACGCAGTATGATACGCCGTGACTTCGGCATTCACCCATCGCATCGAGGTTCGTTTCCGAGATTGCGACGCGATGGGGCACGTCAACAACGCCGTCTACTTCACGTACTTCGAGCAGGCGCGCGCCGTGATGGCGGAGACGCTCGGTCTGCGCCGCGAGCTGGCCCGGACCGGGCTGGGCGTCATCCTGGCCCACGCGTCCTGTGACTACAAGGCGCAGGTCGTCTTCGGCGATCAGGTCGAGGTCGGGGTGCGCATGGTGGCGCTCGGCCGGACCAGCTTCACCTCCGAGTTCGAGCTGCGCCGGGTGCGGGACGACGCGGTCGCGGCGGTCGGAAGAGCGGTGCAGGCGGTGTTCGACTACGACGCCGGTCGGACCGCCCCCATCCCGGACGGTCTCCGCGCGAAGCTGGAGGCGCTGATGACCGGGCCTGTCGTCGCGACGTGAAGGTCACGCTGATTCCCGGCTTCAACCCGGGCCCCTATACCGGGGCCGGCAACAACACCTGGCTGCTGCCCGGCCGCGAGACTGCGCTGATCGACGCCGCCACCGGGGAGCCGCGTCACTTGGCGG
Source organism: Vicinamibacterales bacterium (assembly GCA_963662835.3). GTDB lineage: Bacteria > Acidobacteriota > Vicinamibacteria > Vicinamibacterales > UBA8438 > WTFV01. The sequence goes on along the minus strand of CAXXVU020000002.1, from coordinate 341,076 downwards.
CGCTGGACGAGGCGCTCGACGGCTCGCCGCTCTCGCGCGTGCTGGTGACGCACGCCCATCCCGACCACGCGGCCGGCGCGCCCGGCCTGGCCGTGCGATGCAGGGGTGCGGCGTTCTTCAAGATGCCCTGGCCGGAGTGCGATGCCGAGTACCCGGTCGAATGGCGGCCGCTCGCCGAAGGGGACCTGGTGGACGCCGGGGACGGCGTCCTGCGGGTGCTGCACACGCCGGGTCACGCGCCCGATCACGTCTGCTTCTTCGACGAGACGGACGGCACGCTCTTCTCGGGGGACCTGCTCATTCAGGGCGGGACGGTGGTCGTGCCCGCCAGCTACGGGGGCAGCCTGACCGACTACCTCGCAGCGCTGGCGCGAGTTCGCGCGTTGGCGCCGGCGCGCGTCCTGCCCGCCCACGGACCGGAGATCCACGACGTGGCCGCGCTGATCGACCAGTACGTCGCCCACCGGCGCCGCCGCGACGACGAGATCCTGTCGGCCCTGCGCCGGGGCCATGCGTCGCAGGCGGCGATCGTTCGGGCGGTCTATCCGGAGCTGGCCGCCGAGCTGCGGGAGGCGGCCGGAGAGAGCGTGCTGGCTCACCTGCGGAAGCTGGAAGCGGAGGGCGCCGTCCGGCGGCACGATGCGGAGTGGGAGCCGGCCTGAGCGCCGGGCGGCGGTGGGAGAATCGACATGGAGAACCCGAAGGGATACGCCAATCCGGAGTTGCTGATCGGGCCGTCGGCGCTGGCCGGCCGTCTCGACCCGGGAGAGGCGGCGGGCACCGCTCCGACGGCCGCAGGCGAGGCCCCGGTGCTGCTGGATCTGCGTCCGGCCGAGGCGTTCGCCGCCGGTCACATTCCCGGCGCCGCCCACCTCGACCTCTTCGGACTGAGCCTGATCGATACCGATCCGGCGCCGCTTTCGGCGTTCCTCTGGATGATCGCCCACCTGTTCACCTCGCGCGGCGTCGACGCGGCGCGACCGGTGGTCGTCTACGACGAGCAGTCGGGCATCCGCGCCGCCCGCGCCTTCTGGTTTCTGGAGTTCTTCGGCCACCCGGACGCGCGGCTCCTCGACGGCGGCTTCCGGGCCTGGGAGCGGGCGGGACTCCCGTCGACCCGCGAGGTGGCGGCGCCGGCGCGCGGGGCCTGGGAGGTCGGGGGGGACGCGGCGCGTCTCGCGACCTGGAGGCAGGTCGCCGAGCGGCTGGGTCGCGCGGACGTCGCGATCCTCGATACCCGCAGCGACGGCGAATACCGCGGCACGCTGGTGCGCGCCAGACGGGGCGGGGCCATTCCCGGCGCCGTCCATATCGAGTGGACGCGCAACCTGGACGAGGCCGGTGCGTTCAAGCCGGCCGCCGATCTCCGGGCCATGTACGAGGCGGCCGGGGTCACCCCGGACAAGGAGGTCGTCTCCTACTGCCAGGGCGGCTACCGCGCGGCCCACGGTTACGTCGTCCTGCGGCTGCTCGGCTATCCGCGCGTCCGGAACTACATCGGATCGTGGAAGGAATGGGGCGACCGCGAGGACCTGCCGATCGAGACGCCCGGGGACTGAACCTGAACCGCGCCGCAGGTGATCCCGCTAGCGCCGCCGAGTCCGTCGCTAGGCTCCGTGCTTGGCCCCAGCCCCCACCGCACCAGGAGCTTGCGCCGCCGAACTCACTTCGTTGCGTTCTGCGGCGCAGGCTCCTAGCCGGGCGGCCAGGTCATGTCCCGTCCCGCCAACAGGTGGAGGTGGATGTGGAACACCGTCTGCCCCGCCGCCGCGTTGCAGTTGAACACGGTCCGGTAGCCCGCCTCCGCGTGTCCGCGCTCCGCCGCGATTCGGCTCGCCAGGCGCACCATCGCGCCGACGAGGTCCGTGTCGCCGGTCGAGAGGTCGTTGAGCGTGGAGATATGGCGGCGCGGGACGATCAGGACATGGGTGGGCGCCTGGGGGTTGATGTCGCTGAACGCGACGATGCGCTCGTCCTCGTGGACGATGTCCCCCGGGATCTCGCGGGCGGCGATCTTGCAGAACAGACAGTCGGCCATGTGGTTCTCGCAGTCAGTCGACAATGGTTGTCAGGATCGGGCGGCGGCGATGACGGCCGTGCGCGGGATGTCCTGGAGGTCGCGCCGGATGGCGTCCAGGCGGAGCCCCGGAGCCGCTTCCACCAGAGCGTGGAGCCCGTCGGCCTGACCGATTCCGATCTCGACGACGACGTGTGCGTCCGGGCTCAGCCGGGGCGGTGCGGCGTGCAGCAGCTCGCGCAGCGGGCCGAGCCCGTCGGGTCCTCCGTCCAGTGCGATCCGGGGTTCGTGGAGCCGGACCTCGGGCGGCAGCGAGACCAGCTCGCCGGTCGGGACGTAGGGCGGATTCGCCACCAGCAGGTCGATTCCGTCAGCGCCGCGGTCCGTCGGCGAGGCTGACAGCCAGTCGGTGAGCGAGGCCTCGACGCAGGCGACGCGGTCGGCGACGCCGTGCGCCGCGGCGTTCCGGCGGGCCACGGCCAGCGCGGCGGGGGAGATGTCGACCGCGGTCACCGCCGCCCGTGGAAGCTCGCGCGCGAGCGTCACCGCGAGACAACCGGAGCCGGTTCCGACGTCGGCGACGGCCAGCGGCCCATCTCGACGATCCCCGAGCAGATCGAGCGCGCACTCGACGATCAGCTCCGTTTCCGGTCGCGGTGTCAGCACCGCCGGCCCGACCGCGAAGCTGAGGCCCCAGAACTCGCGGCGCCCGGTGATGCAGGATACCGGCTCGCGGTCTTCCCGGCGGGCGGCCAGCGGGGCGTAGCCGATCTCGAAGCCCGGGGGCGCCGGATCGCGGCGGCGGGCGAGATACGTAGCGCGGTCCCAGCCGAGCACGTGACGGGCGAGGACCTCGGCGTCGGCCGCGGCCTCGACCTGCGCCACGCCGGCGCGCGCGAAACAGTCCCGCGCCTGTGCGACCCGGTCGGCCAGGGGTGGGTCGCCGCCGCTCTCGGCCGGGGACGTCACGCCGTCGCGGCCTCTTCTTCCGCCTTGAGCCTCTCCGACTGGTAGTACGTGACGACAGTCTCGATGATTTCGCCGAGCTCGCCGGCCAGCACCGCGGGCAGACGGTGGGTGGTAAAGCCTATGCGGTGGTCGGTGATCCGATTCTGCGGGAAGTTGTAGGTGCGGATCTTCTCGGACCGCTCGCCGGTGCCGACCTGCCCGCGGCGGTCGCTCGCGATCTCCGACTGCTGTCGCTGCAGCTCCATTTCGTACAGGCGCGACCGCAGCACCTTCATCGCCTTCGCCTTGTTCTTGATCTGCGACTTTTCGTCCTGCTGCGAAACGACCAACCCGGTGGGCAGGTGGGTGATGCGGACGGCCGAGTACGTCGTGTTGACGCTCTGACCTCCGGGACCGCTGGAGCAGAACGTATCGATCCGGAGCTCTTTCGGTTCGATGCGGATATCGACCTCTTCGGCTTCCGGCAGCACCGCGACGGTAGCGGTGGAGGTGTGAATGCGGCCGCTCGCCTCGGTGGCGGGGACCCGCTGCACCCGATGGACCCCGCTCTCGTACTTGAGACGGCTGTAGACGCGCTTGCCTTCGATCAGCGCCACGACCTCCTTGATGGCGCCCACGCCGGTCTCGTTGGAAGAGAGCACCTCGACGCGCCAGCCCTGCTCCTCGGCGAACCGCTGGTACATGCGGAAGAGATCCGAGGCGAACAGGCCCGCTTCGTCGCCGCCGGTGCCGGCCCGGATCTCCAGCACGACGTTCTTCTCGTCGTTGGGGTCCTTCGGGAGCAACAACACCTTGATCTCGTCCAGCAGCGTGTCCCGGCGCTCCTCGAGGATGCTCAGCTCCTGCTCGGCCAGCTCGCGCATCTCGTCGTCGTCGCCGGCGGCGAGCTCGCGGGTCTGCGCAAGCTCCTCCACGGTCGCCTTGTACTCGCGGAACTGCTCGACCAGCGGCTGGATCTCCGACAGCGACCGGGTGTGCCGGCGGTACTCCTCCTGGTCCGCCTGCACCGCCGGATCGCTGATGAGAGCCATCAGCTTGTCGTACCGCTCTTCAATCCCCTGCAGCTTGTCGAACATGACCGATCAGCCCCCCGAGACGGGCGGCAGGAACGCGACCTCGTCGCCGTCGGCAATCGGAGCGTCCATCCGCGCGTACTCCGCGTTGACCGCGACGGAGACCGCGCCCCGGTAGGCGTCGAGCTCGGGATGCTCGTCCGCGAGCAGATTCCAGACGGCGCCCGCGGTGGCCCCGCCCGGCAGCTCGCGCGCCAAGTCGGAGGCGCCCGTGATGTCGCGCAGCCGGGCGAAGAGCCGCACGTTCACCCGCATGCCGCACGCAGGGCCCGTTCGCGGGCCTCCTCGTCGTCCGGGTCCGCGGTGGCGCCTTCTATCCAGACGTCCCCGCCCTCGAAGAACTCGTGCTTCCAGATCGGCGCGATCTGCTTGATGCGCTCGATTGCATAGCGGCACGCCGCGAAGGCGTCCGCTCGATGCGGGGACGCGGCGGCGATGGCCACGCTCGATTCGCCGATCGCCAGCGCCCCGATTCGATGATGCACGGCGACATGGGTGTCCGGCCAGCGTGCGGACGCCTCGCTCGCGATGCGTTCGAAGGACTTGACCGCCAGCGGCTCGTACGCCTCGTACTCCAGCCGGTCGACGCGCCGACCCTGATTCTCGTTGCGCACCGTGCCCAGGAACGACGTGACCGCGCCGGCGCTCGCAGGCGCAGCCGACAGCCTCCGTGCGACGGCATCGATGATTGGTCCCAGGTCCAGCGGCTCGGTCGTGACCAGGAAGGCCGGCGCCCCCATTTCCCGGCAGTATAGCAGCCGTCCGGACGCCGGCCGTGCCGGCGGCCGCTGCGAGCGGCCGGCGTCCGGTGCAGGGTCAGTCGGCCCGCGATCCCGGCCCGCCCGCGCTCGCGGCGCCCGGACGTCCATGGTCGAGCACGCGGCTCCGGCAGCCGATCTGCTGCGCCCGCCGGAGCGCCGCGGCCACGTACCGCTGCGCATCCTCCGCCGCGGTGCGCAGCGTGCGCCCCGCGGCGAGGCCGGCCGCCAGTGCGGCGCTGAACGTGCAGCCGGTTCCGTGAGCGCGGCGGCCGCCGCGATCGCCTACCCGCGCGGTTGCGAGCTCGACGGGGCCGGCGCCGTCGTCGAGCACGTCCACGACGGTAGTCTCTTCCTCGTCCAGGTGTCCGCCGGTGACGATGACCGCTGCCGCACCGAGGTCGCGGATGCGCCTCGCCGCGTCGCGCGCGGCGGCGCGCGACGTGATCTCGACGCCGCTCAGGCGTTCCGCCTCCATCCGGTTCGGAGTCACGACCGCGGCCAGCGGCAGAAGCCTGGCCGTCAGCCGCCGGACTCCCTCTTCGTCGAGCAGCCGGCGGCCGCTCGTCGACACCAGCACGGGATCGACGACCGTCCGGATGGCCTGGTCCTCGAGCTGTCGGCATACGGCGTCGACGATCGCGCCGGTCGAGAGCATTCCGGTCTTGGCCGCCGCAACCGGGAAGCCGGCCGCGACGGCCGCGATCTGCGCGGCAACCAGGCCGGGCGGAAGCGTATGAGTGCGGGAGATCCCGTCCGGGTTCTGGGCGGTAACGGCGGTCACTGCGCAGAGTCCGTGGACACCGAACGCCGCGAACGTCTTCAGATCGGCCTGGATGCCGGCGCCGCCCCCCGAGTCGCTGCCGGCGATGGTCAGGACGGCATGCATGGCGGGCGAAGTGACGCGCGCTACCCGGCCGGCGGGGTCACGTCGTTGCGGACGAAGACCAGCAGATACTGGTATCGAAAGCGGTCTTCGCGGGCCAGCAGGCGGAATCCCGCGGCCCGGGCATCGCGGATCACCGTCTCGGGCTCGACCCGCTCGTCGAGCGGAGGGCCGGGGCCGCCGCCGTCGAGCTTGTATTCGACGATGCCGACACGCCCCCCCGGCTTCAGCCGGGGCATCACGTTCCGCAGCAGCGTGACGGGGTCGGCGACCTGGCCGTACACCTCGACCATCAGGAGCGCGTCGATCGGTCCCGGCAGCAACGGGTTGGTGGGAGTGCCGATGACCGTCTGCACGTTGGTCAGTCCGGCACGCCTGACGCGCCGGTTGATGGACTCGATCATCTGCGGCTGAATGTCCTCGGCGTAGACGAGCCCGTTCGGTCCGACGCGCTGGGCCAGCCGCACGGTGAACCACCCGCCGCCCGCGCCGATGTCCGCCACCACCGCGCCGTCGGCGATGCTGAGCGCATCCATGATCAGCTCCGGCTCCTGCCAGGCGTCCCGGTCGGGTCCTTCCAGCAGGCCGAGGTCTTCCGGGGGAAACAGCCGGCCATGGGTGGGGCGCAACTGCGCGCGGGCGTCCGCGAAGCCCAAAAACAGGAACGTGCCGATCAGCGCGGCGGCCGGAATTGCGGTCGTCCGACTCGTCGCCGTCACCATCCTTCCATCCTACTCTCCCGAGCGGCTCCGCGGTCCCGGGAGCCCTGACACGAGGAGCCCGTACACGGACGCCTAGGGGCAGGGCGTTTCCGGTTCGGCGGCGGGCCGCATCGACGGACGCGCGTATCCGCGCCCGACCGCGGCAAGGTCCAGGTCGCTCGTCTCCAGATCCAGCACCGGCAGGATCGCGACCGCCGTGGCGGCGGGCAGATCGATCTGCTTCAGGTAGCCTCCGCACGCACGGCAGAATTCGATGCGCCTTCCGGCGGGTGCTTCGCCGGCGGCCGCGGTGAGGAAGGCGTCCCCGGATTCCGTGCAGTAGACACACGCGCCGGCTTTGGGAATCCAGTCCGATCCGCAGAACGAGCAGCGCGCGTGGCGTTCTCCGGCCCGCGCTTCGACCAGTGCGGGCCAGGAGCCGCAGGCGGGACACTCGCCGCGCAACCAGCCGCGCAGAGCGTCGCGCACCGCCGCCGTCGCCGACGTCACGAGCGCTTCCTGCTGGAGCCGGTGAGCCACCGGGCCGACGGCCAGCTCGGCGACCAGCCAGAGCAGATCCGGGGCGACACCGACATGGTTCGCTCGCTGGCGGATCGCTTCCTGCCGGCGGGCGAGCGACGCGCGCAGCAGGGACCCCGGCTCGATTTCTCCCCGCTCGATGACGGCGCGTACGCGCCGCGCGGGGCTCCCGGCGCCCCCGGCGATGAAGTCGTCGCAGAATCCCAGGAGGAACGGCAGCAGCCGGTCGACGTCGAGATCCACCGCGAGATCCAGCACCGGGGGCCGGTGCCGCTCGATTCGTTCCAGAAGATCGGCGGGCGCCGCGCTCGCCCCGCGGACGATCCGGCCAGTCTCCGCCATCAACTCCACGCTGCGCGTCACGAGCACCCGCTGCAAGTCGACGGCGGCGTAGAGGTCGGGCCGCTGGTCGACGAGCCGCAGCCAGCGTCGTTCCGCATCGTCCAGGGGGTCGTCGGCAGCCATGCGGCGGCAGTATCGCACGGTTGGCAGTCCGTGGTGGAACCCCGCCGGCACCGAGAGCGGCGAGGCGCGCTATACTGAGGGGAAGTATCGGGGAGACAATGGAAGTGCCAGAAACGATTACGGTTGCAGGTGGGCTGGTTGCCGTCACCGATGCGGCGGCAGGGAAGATCCACGCTCTGCTGGCCGAAGAGCAGAAGAGCGACGCCGGGCTGCGCGTCTTCGTACAGGGCGGCGGCTGTTCCGGGTTCCAGTACGGACTGATGATCGAGGAGGGTTCGGGCGATGCCGAATCGGACAAGATCTTCGAGTCGAACGGAATCAAGCTGTTCGTGGATCCGATCAGCGTGCGCTACCTGTCAGGGGCCGAGGTCGACTTCGTCGACAATCTCATGGGCGGCGGTTTCACCATCCGCAATCCGAACGCCAAGTCGACCTGCGGGTGTGGCCAGTCGTTCGGTGTATAGCCGCCGTTGGTTTCGACAGGTTCGCGCCGGCCGATTCGTGACGGATGGACGGTTCGTCCGGGATCCGGGTCCGGCACGGCGATGGGCCGCAGCCGGCTGATTTCGTGAAATGGACGCGCAGTCAGAGTACGTAGACCGCCTTCGTCCGCCCGGCGGCCGGCGATCGAGCAAGCGCGATTTGATCGTCACCGTCTTCCTGCAGCAGGACGGGCATCTGAGCGCCGACGACCTGGTGGATGTCGTGCGCCGGGACGGCCGGAACATCAGTCGCGCCACCGTCTATCGCACGCTGCAATGGATGGTCGAGGCCGGCATCGCCCGCAAGGTCGATTTCGGCGAGGGCAGGTTCCGGTTCGAGCATTCCTACCGCCATCCCCGGCATTTTCACCTGGTCTGCAAGGCCTGCAACCAGTCGTCGGAGTTCCTGTCGTCGGACATCGAGGGACTGATCGAGGAGATCGCCGCCGCACGCGGGTTCGAGGCGCGCAAGAGCGTGGTTCAGATCTACGGCACGTGCGAGGCTTGTCGAACGGGCCGTCGAGCGCCCGCCGACAAGGTGACGACCGAGTTGCTTTTCGCGCGCGACGCCCTGCGCATCGCCATCGCGACCGAGCGTAGCGGGCTCGAGTTCTATCGTCGCGCCGCTCGCCTGACGCGGGACGCCCGCGGGCGCCAGGTGTTCCGGAGGCTGGCCGAGGAGGAGAAAGAGCATCTCGCCACGCTGGAGGCGCGCTACGCGGAGTTGCTCGAGCAGGATCCGAGGCTCGAATCGCACCCGACGTTTCTTTTCTTCAAGGGCGCCGCGAGCGGGCTGTTCGCGGCCGGGACCGAAGAGCTGTCGCGCGGCGTCGACGACCGGGCCGCCCTCAAGATCGGCATTCGGTGCGAGCGCGGATCGCACCGCTTCTTCAAGCGCTACGGGGAGCGGTTCGAGGACTCGGAGGGCAAGCGGATCTTCCTGGAGTTCGCCGAGGAGGAGCGCGAGCATCTCGAGCTGCTGATGAGCGAGTACCGCGCGCTTCGCGCGCGGCAGTCGGAGCCCTCGTCGGAACCTCGCCCCAAGCGGCCGCAACGCGCGAGTGCCTGACGCTGCCGTTTCCGGGCCTCGTGCCCAGCCGGCATACCTGCGTCGACCTGGCAGGCCCATGATCGACCTTCACACGCATACGACCGCCTCGGACGGTGCGCTGACGCCGCGTGAACTGGTGGAGCGTGCGCACGGCCTGGGGATTCGCACGCTCAGCGTGACGGACCACGACACCCTGGCCGGGGTCTCGGAGGCGTCCGCCGCGGCGGACGCGCGCAGCATGGAGTTGCTGCCAGGCATCGAGATCACCGCCGTCCACAAGAGTCGGGACGTGCACATGCTGGCCTACTTCCTCGACCCGGATCCACCAGGGTTGGCGCCCTTCCTGGAGCGGCAGCGTCGGGATCGCACCCGGCGCGCACGAGAGATGACTGTGCGGCTGGCCGCGCTCGGGGCGCCGATCGACCTGGAGAGCCTCATCGCCGGCGCGGAAGCGGCCGGCAAGGCGGTGGCCCGGCCGACCGTAGCCCGCGCGTTGCTCGACGCGGGGCACGTCACGAGTCTGCAACAGGCCTTCGACCGCTGGCTGGCCGACGGCAGGCCTGCCTACGTGCCGCGCACCGGCGCATCACCGGTCGAGGTGGTCCGTCTCGTAACGCGGTGCGGCGGCTTGCCGGTGCTCGCGCATCCCGGCTTGCTCCGCCGGGACGAACTGATTCCCGAGCTCGTAGCGGCGGGGCTCGGCGCGATCGAGGTCTACCACAGCGACCACGACGAGGGCGCCCGGTCGCGCTACCTGCGCGTGGCGGCGCAGCATGGCCTAGTCGTGTCCGGCGGGTCGGATTTTCACGGCGACGACCATCCGCGAGCTCGTTGTTTCGGGCGCGTCGGTCTGCCGCGCGAGCGCTTCAAGCCGCTGTTCACGCGAGTCCTGGAGGCGCACGCCGCCGTGCACGAACAGTCGCTGCAGTCTCAGGCAACGCCATGACGGCCGCTCTGGTGACGGCGATGGTGCTGGGGATCGGCGGTCTCGGCTACAGCACCGTTCTCGGTTTCCTGGCGTCGGCCCCGGAGCAGATCTCGCGCCACGTTACCTTCGCAATTTTCTTCACGTTCATCACCTTGCTGGCGCACTCGATGACGATGTTCTACCTCATCGGCAAGGGCAAGGCGATTCGTGAGGCGGTGAGCGAAGGGGGGCTGACCGACGAGCTCCACCTGGTGGTGGCCCGTGCGCGGCGTCCCGTTTTTTCGATCGGGACCCTCGCCATGGGACTCACGATGCTCGCCGCCATCCTCGGAGGCGGCGTCGACACGAATGTTCTGCCCGTGGCCGTTCACTCGATCCCGGCACTGGCGGCACTCGTGACCAACGTCCTGGCGTTTCGCGCCGCGCTGACCGCGCTGGCCGCCGCGGCGGACTCCGTAACCGAAGTCAACCGGTTGCTCGATTGACGCGACTTCTCCTCTTCGACATCGACGGGACCCTGCTTCTCTCGGGCGGCGCCGGTACGCGCGCGTTGAACCGAACCTTCGAGGAGCTGTTCGGCGTTGCCGACGCGTTCAACGGCATTCCGGTGGCCGGGCGGACGGATCCCCTCATCCTGGGGGATGCGCTCGAACGTGCGGGGATCGAGGCTGACGCCGCCGTCCGCGCCCGGCTTCTCACACGCTATTGCGAGCACTTCGAGCGGGAGATCCTCTATCCGGGGCCTCGGAAAGGGCTCATGCCCGGGGTCCGCCAACTGCTCGACCGGCTGGAAGCAATGGCTGGCGTGGCGTGCGCCCTCGTAACCGGAAACGTCGCCCGCGCGGCCTGCATCAAGCTCGAGCACTTCGCCGTCGGTCGCTACTTCGCATGCGGCGCGTACGGGGACGATGCGCCCAGGCGTGACGATCTCGTGCCGATCGCCGTGGGTAGGGCCAGGCGCGCCGGTATCGACGTGTGCTCGGCGAGCGGGGCGGTCGTCATCGGGGACACGCCGCTCGACGTGCAGTGCGCGGCCGCGGCGGGTGCCCGGGCGGTCTGTGTGGCGACGGGGTCGTTCACGAAAGAAGAGCTGCGGCGGGCCGGGGCCGACGCCGTGCTTCCGGACCTGACGGATCGGGAGCGCTTTCTCGACGCCGTGGGCTGAACGCGCTCCGCGGTTCGAGCGGCCGAAACTGGCGGAAGCGCCTGGGAGTCGAACCCAGCCCCCCCGCGTTAGCGGGGAGCGACCGATTTTGAAGACCGGGAGGGCCACCGGGCCCCATTCGCTTCCCTGCGAACATTGGGCGCTGGCTTACGGCTGGCAAGTGTGTGCCGCCCGCCCGGAGGCACGCGACACACCACTAGGCACGTGCCTCCCGAACGAAGCAGGACGTGACGGGTCGGCCAGGAACGCGAGTAGGGAACGGCGAATCGCTGTCGGTGGACGACAGGATGCGCCGACTAGCTTTCGAGCAGGCGTACCTCGCCGGCGCGCGGTCCCTTCTCCGATTGCTCGGGAGTGAACTCGACGCGCTGGCCCTCGCGCAGGAGCTCGAACACCGCGCTACGCACCGCGCTGCGATGGAAGAAGTGCTCGATACCTCCCTCGTCGCGGATGAACCCGAACCCCTTGTCAATCAACAAACGTGCAATAGTGCCGCTCGGCATGCCGTTCCTCCGCGGGAGCGCCCCTCCAAGCATCGGCGGACACCACGCTCCCCTGAGCCGCCTGCAATCGCGTCGCCGTTCCCCGACGGCTCGGACGCGAATGCGTAACCGGAAGCAGGCAGTCTAGTAACGTAGCTTCGAGAAGTCAACCGGTTTTGGATCCGCCGCGGGCTCGGTCATGAGACCTAGATTCAGCGCGCACGATCACCATCACCATGGACTAGTCCGCCGCTGTCGCCGCTGCCTTCTCCGGCTCCGGCTTTGGTTTCCTGGGCGGTGGGTACGTCGTCCAGAAGTTCCTTCCACAGGCCGCGCACTGCCAGAACTGCTGGGGCGGCCACGGCTGCCCGGGGGCCGGATCCCGAAGCTCCATCTGTTGCCCGCACCGCTGGCAGCGGATCCGGATGTCCACGTCGCCGTTGCTCATTCGAGGATTCTAGTGCCCCGCCGGGCCGCTTTTCAACCGCGCCGGCCGTTCGTTGCCGGTCGAAGGCGGAGAGACCTTCCGACGCGGGCTGGTAGGATCGGGCTGGTGAGCGTGGCGGGGGTGATCCTGGCCGGCGGACGGTCGTCGCGCATGGGGCTTCCGAAGGCGCTCCTGCCGGTCGACGCCCGGGATTCCTTCGTCAGCCGGCTGGTGCGCACATTCCGCGACGCAGGCGTCGAAGACGTGGTCGTCGTCGCAGCCGTCGACGGTCCTGTCGATGCCATCCGCTCCGCGCTGGCCGCGGTGCCGCCCGAGCCGCGGATCGCACTCAACCGGGACGCATCGCGCGGACAGCTCTCGTCGCTGCTCACCGGGCTCCAGGCGATTGACCGCCCTGACGTCGACGCACTGCTGATGACCCTTGTCGACGTCCCGCTGGTCGGCGTCTCCACCGTCCGCGCGTTGCTCGCGACGTACTCGCGGACACGCGCGCCTATCGTTCGACCGTTGCGGCCGGCCGATTCCGTGCACGGGCATCCGGTCATCTTCGACCGGTCGGTGTTCGACGACCTGCGCGGCGCCGACCCGACGGCAGGAGCCAAGCCGATCGTCCACGCGCGCGCCGCCGAGATAGAGGACGTGGCGGTGGACGACCGCGGGGCGTTCCTCGACATCGATACCCCGGCTGACTACAGTCGCGTCTTCGGCCGTCCGTTGCCGGCCGATATTCTACCGACGCGTTGATCGGATGCGCGCGGTTCCCTAGAATGGAAGCCAGGCGGACAACCGTTCTGCATGGGCCAGTGGCGCAGTTGGGAGCGCGCGTGAATGGCATTCACGAGGTCACGGGTTCGAACCCCGTCTGGTCCACCACTCCAATCCCGGACGCCGGCGAGCGCCGTCAGATGTCTTCCGGTCCGGGCACGCGGTAACCGACCCTGCGCTCGGTGACGATGTAGGCAGGCTTGGTGGCCTCGTCCCCCAGCTTTCGGCGGAGCCTCTTCATGAAGGCGTGTACCAGCTTCGCGTCGGCGGAGTCCCGCCCGCCCCACACCTGCCGGAGCAGTGCTTCGTAGGTCAACACGCGTCCCGCGTTGACCGAGAGCACGCGCAGCAGATCGTACTCGGTGGCCGTCAGCCGCACCCGTCGGTCCGCCACGGTCACCCGGCGTTGCTCGTAGTGGATGGTCAGGTCCCCCAGCACGAACGGTTCCGGCGCGGCGCGCCGGCGCAGGGCCACCTGCACTCTCGCCGTCAGCTCCGTCGGTGAGAAGGGCTTGACGATGTAGTCGGCGCCTCCGGTCTGCAGGGCCCTGGCGATCGTTTCGTCCCTGCCGTAGGCGGAGATGAAGATGACCGGCAGATCGGCGAGCTCGGGGATGCGCTCCAGCAGCTCGATGCCGTCGGTTCCCGGCAGCATCAGGTCCAGCAGGACCAATTGGGGCTTGTGCGTCTCGAGGAGGTTCGAGAGCTCCTGCGGGTCGCCCGTGACCAGCGGGGCGTAGCCGGCCGCCGACAGAGCGTCCCGCACGTAGCGCAGCGCCTGCGGGTCGTCGTCCACCACGAGGACGCGCGTCCGCTCCGCCCCTTCACGAGTCGGGCGGGAGCGGCTCGGTGCGAGGCCGCCCTCGGCGCCGCCGGTCCCCTCGGCCACGGGAACGGTGAAGGTGAACCGGGTTCCGCGGCCCGCTCCGCCGCTCTCGGCCCGGATGCGGCCGCCGTGCGCTTCCACCAACCCCTTGCAGATGGCCAGGCCCAGGCCGTAGCCTCCTGCCCCGCTCCCCCGGCCGCCCCCGGCGACGCCGGCGTGCTTCCGGAACAGATGCGGCAATTGCTCCGGCGGCACGCCCCGCCCTTCGTCGGACACCGAGATTGCGACGTGAACCCCGTCGCGCACGGCGGCGATGCGGATCGGAGACGACTCGGGAGAGTGTCTCGACGCGTTGGACAAGAGGTTGTTCAGCACCTGGACGATGCGCTGCCGGTCGGCCATCACGCGGGGCAGGTCCGGCGGCAGGTCGATGCGGACGGCGTGCCTGCCGCCGCCGCTGAGGAACGTGTTCCGGGCCTGGTCCACGAGCCTGGCCACCTCCGCCGGCTCGGGGGCGACCGAGAGCGTCCCGGTCTCGATGCGGCCCGCGTCCAGCAGGTCGCTGATCAGGCCCCGCATGTGGTCGGCCTGCTCGTCGACGATCCGGAAGATCTGAAGCATCTCGGCAGGGTCCGGAGCCGCCGACGCGCCCAGCACGGTGGCCGTCGAGCCCTTGATCGAGATCAGCGGAGCACGCAGCTCGTGGCTCACCATCCCCAGGAACTCCGTCCGCAGCCGCTCCAGCTCCTCCAGGGGCGCCAGGTCCTGCATGGCGACGATCAGAGACTCCACCTCACCTTCCGCGGAACAGATCGGCGTGGCGTTGACCAGCATCTTGATGCTGCGGCCGTCGGGGACCGAGAGCACGATCTCCTCGGCGCGCACCGTCTCGGCGCTCGTCAACTGCTGCGCGAGGGGCAGTTCGGCAAGGGAAACCTCCCGTCCATCCGCACGCCGGACGGTGGCCACCTTCAGCAGCTCCTGGGGGGAGCGGCCCGGCGCGCACAGCCCGTTGGTGATCCGTCTCGCCTCCCGATTGAACGACACCGGATAGCCGGTCCGGGCATCGAAGACCGCCACGCCGACCGGCGAGGTCTCGACCAGGACCTCCAGGTCGGCCCGAGCCCGCTGCTCGTCGCGGTGCGTGCGGGCGTTGGCGATCGCCGTCGCCGCCTGCGAGGCGAACAACCTCAGGATCTCTTCGTCATCGCTCGTGAAGTCGCGGTCGCCTTCCTTCTCGGCGAGAAAGAAGTAGCCGACGTGAACGCCCCGGTGACGCATCGGGGTTCCCTGCAGGTTCTTCGGGAGCAGGTCGGCGGAGAAGCCGAGCGAACGGGCGTAGGCGGGGAAGTCCTTCAGTCTCAACGGTCCGGGAGCGTCTCGCAGGTGCGTGAAGAGCCGCGGCCCGTCGGACCAGGCGGCGATGTGCCGGTGTTGCTCGGACGTAAAGCCGGAGGTGACGAATTCCTGGACCTGACCCGCGTCATCGGTAGTGGTGATGGCACCGTAGCGGGCGCCGGTCAGCTCGCGAGCGCTCTCGACGACCTCGTGCAGGACGGTGTTGGGGTCGAGACTGGCGCTGATGCGCAGAATGGCCGCGCTCAGCCGGGAGCTGCGGTCGCGCAGCGCCTCGATCTCCCGCTGCAGCTCGGCGGTGCCGGTCATGGCCGCCCTCGTCGGACCGGCAGCGCGGCGCCGACCGGAACATCCCGGGGCGCTTCCCTCGGTAGTCTCCAAAAGATCATATGGCAACCCATGGAATTCAGATTATGTTCATTCTAGTGAGATACGCTGCGCGATAGCGGCGGTTTCTGCATGCGCTTCGCCGGGACGCTCGCCACCGTGAATCCGTTGCCGCTCGGGGCGCTCGCAGTTGTCGTGCTACGCACGTCCACCGGGCCGCTCGATGAGAGCGGGCGTCTCGCCACGTTCCATGGGCCTCCGGAGGCGACAGGTCCCCTGCGGTGGACACCACACGGCCTGTCTCCGTTCTCCGACGTCCATACTTGTGTGAGGCTCTTCTCGGTACCCTTCCGTTCTCGATCCGATTCCGGTCGTCCCTTCTCGTCTCCGCGTGCGGCAGCACCTGATCTTCGAGGGAGTCGGCCGACTGGCGTCCGGGGGACCGGGCGTTGGCCGGTTCGGGAGGCCTGCGGGCCGTGACGTCGGATTCCGGCTTCGACGGCGCGCCGTTCAGGCCCCGGACGGCAAGGTCGACGGCACCGGAGCCGGCACCGCACTACGTTCGCCGCGCATCGCTGCTTCGTGAGGTGGATGCCGTCCTCGAGCGGCGCCTCACCGTACTGCGGGCGCCGGCCGGGTTCGGGAAGACCACGGTGCTGGCCGATGTCAGCCGGAGAAGGGAACGCGACGGTGTGGCGGTCGGATGGCTGTCGCTGGACGAGCGCGACAGTCCCGGTGTGCTCGGTGCCGGCATCGCCCGCACGTTGGAGCGCGCGGGTCTCGATGTGACAGCGCCGCGCGAGCTCGATGTCCGGTCCGCATCCCCCGTTGCGGCCTGGGTGGCGATGCTGGCCGGTGCGGTCGAGCGCCAGGCGGCCGCTTGCCTGCTCGCTCTCGATGACCTCGATCGGCTTCCGGACCGGAGCGTCGCACTGGTCGACCGGCTGGTAACGCGCGGTCCGGCGAACCTGCACGTGGCGGTGACGTTTCGTTCCGCGCCACGGTTCGAGTTCGCGACGCACGTCCTGAACGGGACGGCACGCTTCGTCGGCGCGGAACGGTTCCGCTTCTCGAAGCCCGAAATCGCGCGTTTCTTTCGCGGCAAGCTGTCGCGGCGCGAGGTGACCGCGGTTCACGCCCGCACGCTCGGATGGCCCGTTGCGCTGATGCTCTGCCGCAGCGTGGGCGTCGGCGAGGCGCGGGGCGCCCGGGCGGTCGATGCGAAGCTCTCCTGGGGCGTCGTGGAAGCGCAACTGCTGCGCAACGTGCCCGCCGGGGTCCGTGCCGACCTCCTCGATCTGGCGGTCTTCGAACGGATCGACGCCGACCTTGTCGACGAGGTGCTGGGATCCAGCGATGCGCGCCTGCGGGTGTTGGCGCGACCGGAGCTGGAAGGTCTTCTGTTGCCCGTCGACGACGACGGCACCGTGCGCTGCCTGCACCCGTTGGTCAAGGAGTACTGTGTCGACCGGCTGTGGGCGGAAGACCCGATCCGGATGCGGTCTCTGCACGCCCGCATCGCCCGGGTTCCGTCCGGCCGCGGCGCCTGACGCCGGTTGGACGGTCCGTCGCGTGAGTGCCGCTCCGCCCCTCCATCGCCTTCCAGGGATGCGCCGCGGCGTCAGTACACGGTGAATATCCGCTGCACCGCGGCCCCGTCACGCGTCATCGTCAGCGCCAGCATCAGGAGGACGCGGGCCTTGACCGGGGAGAGATCCTCGCCGGAGACGTGTTGCCGTCGGTTGCGCGATTCCCCCGGCGCCCGCGCCGTGCCGAGTCGCCGGCCACGGGCCGGCACACGGCCGCCGCCGGTTCTCGTGGCGATCACGACGACTACGCCTTCAGCGGCAACCTCCTCCAGCGCCTCGGCCTGGGCCGGGGTCGTCGCGCCCGCGCCGGCTGCGGCAATGACGATCCCCTCGGCACCGAGTTGGTGCGCCGCCCGAATCAGGTCGCCGGATGCGCCGACGTAGCTCGACAGCAGGACCACACGCGGCAGCCGTTCGAGGCCGGAGACATCGAACTCCGTCCGGCGGGTATGCCGGCGGACCGGCCGCCGGAAGTACTCGACGCGATCCGCATCGACCACGCCCAGTACGCCGTGGCGGCCGGAGTCGAAGCTGTCCAGCCTCTGCGCATGCGCCTTGCGCACGTCCCGCGCCGCATGGATCTCCCCGTTGAGGACGACCACGACGCCGCGGCCGCGGGTGGCCGGGGCAGCGGCGACGCGGATGGCATCCCGCAGATTGGCGGCGCCGTCGTATCCGGGCGTCGCCGGCGCGCGCATCGCCCCGACAACGACGACCGGCCGGCTCGTCCTGACGGTCAGGTGCAGGAAGTAGGCGGTCTCTTCGAGCGTGTCGGTCCCGCTGGTGACTACCACCCCGCCGAGCTCGCTACGCGTCTCATAGAGCTGGTTGAGCCGCTGCGCCAGCTCGAGCCAGTGCGCGACCGTGAGCGAGCTGCTGGGAAGGTTGGCGAGCTGCTCGGTCTCGATGTCGGCGTAGCGCGCGGCCGCCGGGACCAGTCCAGCCAACTCGTCGGCCGTCAGACGGCCGGCCGGGTGATTGGCTATGGTGCCGCCGGTGGCGACGATGCGGACAGTAGGACGCGGACGGAACTGCCCGCCTTCGACCGCCGCCGGCGCCGCGGCCAGCCAGATGCCGACCGCCGCCAGCAGCGGGCGCGAGACACCCATGGCGATGGCAATCAACCCACGGTTACTATACCGAATCCGCCGCGCCGCCATGCGCATGCGAGAGCCAGCCGACGAGCGCTTCGAGCGCCTCGCGAGGGGTGGCGCCGTAGAAGGGCATCAGGGCGGTCGGAACGCCGGCGTTGCGGGCGAGACAGGCTCGCCAACGCCCTCCCAGAGCGGGTGTCACTTCAACGACGTACCGCTGGCCGCCGATGGTTTCTTCGAAACGGTGAGTGGTCACGGTCTGATGGCGCTGCCCGCCAGCGCGAACTCAGGAATTCTAGTGAGCCGACCGAATCGATCAAGCGAAGGCGAACACGAATGCCGCGTCCACAGGTCGCCGCCGCTGCCGGCGGCCGGCAGGTCGGCGCGAAACGAGATCGCCCTTGCCGGAGATCCACGGAATGTGCACAGGTCGTCCACAGCATTTCCGCCGGTCCCATCCGGGCGCGTACGCAAGTGGGTGGTCGAGCGCTTTGGTGAGCGAGGGGCGCGGATTGGAAGGACGGAGAACGCGCCGTGATCACGCCGCGCGATACCCGCCTTCTGCGGGTCCCTACGCTCCGGGCCTTCCAGCGGGCGATTGCGCGGACGGCCGCCGAATCGACGGGCGCGTCGCCGGCGCCGGTAGTGGTGGTGACGCCGACGCGGGAAGCGACCCGGCAATTGCACCGCACGTTCGCCGCCGAGGGGGTGGACTCCCGGCCGGCGGTCCTGGTCACCCGGAACGAGTGGTACGCCTGGCTGCGCGAACGGGCGGATTCGTGTCCGCCGCTGTTGACGCCGGTGCAGCGGGAGATCCTCTCCGGCGCAGCGGCCGCGGATGCGGTGGCCGCCGGTTGCCCTCCGCCCTTCCGGCTGCGTCCCGGCATCGTCGCGGCGCTGCTGGCGTTCTACGATCGGCTTCTGCGCCACGGGCGCACGATCGACGCTTTCGAGAGGCTCATGGTCGAGGAGCTCGAGCCGAGCGCCGGTCTCGATCGCGGCGCCCGGCGGCTGCTGCTTCAGACACGCTTTCTGGTGGCCGCCTTCCGTGCCTACGAACGCCGTCTCGATGCCGTTGCGGGCCTCGACGAGCACCGGCTGCGGGAGCGGCTGCTTGCGGCGAACACGTCGCCGCCTGTGGCCGAGATCCTGGTGACGGTCCCGGATCAGGTCGCGCACGCGGCCGGGCTGTATCCCGCGGACTTCGATCTGTTGACTCGCCTCCCGCGGCTGGCTCGGGTGACCGTGATCGCGACCGACGCGGTGCTCGACAGCGGCTACCGGGAACGGCTCGACGACCTGCTGCCGGGCCTCGCCGAAGATCGAGTCCAGCCGGACACCGGCCGTCCGTCCGCCATCGTCGTTCCTGACGCTGCGGCCGCTGGAGCGTACTTCGTCTGGCGCGACCGGGAGGAGGAGTTGCGCGGGATCGCACGGCAGGTGAACCGCGCGGTCGCCGTCGATGCGCGTCCGCCCGCGACCGCTGCGGTGGTGGTGCAGCGCCCGTTGCCGTACCTGTATCTCGCGCCCTCCGTGTTCGATGAAGCCGCGCTCCCGTTGCGAGCGGGCGACGGCCTGCCGCTCGCGGTCGAGCCGTACGCGGCAGCGGTCGATCTGGTCCTCACGTTCGTGGCGAGCGGTTTCGGACCGGGGCCGGCGGTGGAGCTTCTGCAATCACCGCACTTCCGGCTCGACACCGACGGGTCGGCGATTGCCGCCGGCGCGATCCGGGCGCTCGACCGTGCGCTGTCCGAAACCGGGTTCACCGGCGGGTGGGAGGAGCTGAACAGCCGCGCCGAGGAATGGCAGGAGGCGAAGGGGATCCAGCGCACGGCCCTTGCCGCGCTGCGGTGTCTGCTGGCGGCGGCCGGCGAGCTGCGACCGTTGCAGGAGCCGCGGCCGCTCGCCGTCCAGCTCGCGACGCTGCGCGCCTTCCTGGAGCGCCGCGCAGCGGATCTCGATGCCGACGAGGCCGACGGGCGCTCCGCGGAGGGACGCATGCGCGTCCGGAAGGGGCTCGAAGCGCTCGAGACGGCGGATCGATCCTTGAACCATCCCGGCAGAGACGTCGATGCCGCCGAGGTGGCGTCGGTCGTGCGGAGGTGGATCGAGAGCCAGACCTTCCCGCCCCGGGCGCGGGATGACGGCGTCCATCTCATTGATGTCCACGCGGCGCCGTATGGACGTTTCGACGACGTGTGCGTCGCGGGACTCGTCGATTCCGAATGGCCCGAGCGCACGGGCCGCGACATCTTCTATCCGGGTGGGCTGCTTGCGGGGCTCGGCTGGCCGCGGGACCGCGATCGTCAGCGGGCCTCGCGTGCCGCCTTCCGCGACCTGCTCGGCCTCGCCACCGAGCGCGTCTGGCTCTCGACCTTCAAGCTGGAGGACGATGCGATCGTCACCCCGTCAACCCTGCTCGAAGACGTCGACGGCATGAGCCTCGATCGGCTGCCGGCACCGGACCCGGCCTCCGGCAGCGGGTCGGTGGACGGACTCGGTGTGCGGGTCGACGCGGCCGACGGTGCGCGCCGCTGGCGGGCGCTGCGCGAGGAACGGGCGTCACGGGCGGACGCAGCCCGACCGGCCGGGTCGGCCGGCCGCCAACCGGAACGGACGTACACCGTGAGCTCGCTGGAGCGGTATGCAGGCTGCCCGTTTCAGTATTTTGCGACTCACGCTCTCGGCCTCGAGCCGGAGCGCCTCGCCGACCGGACCATGACCCCGGAGCAGCGCGGCCTCTTCCTGCATCGGGTCTTCGAAGCGTTCTTTCGGGACTGGCAGGCAGCCGGCCAGGGTGCCGTGACGCTGGCGAACCTCGACGCGGCGCTCGAGCGCTTCGCGGCAGCGGCGGAGGACGCGATCGGCGGGCTGTCGCCGGTCGACCGCGCCGTGGCCCGCGAGTGGCTGCTGGGCTCCGCGGCGGCTCCGGGCCTGGCCGAACGGGTGTTCGTGGCGGAGATCGAGAGCCAGACCGGAGTCGTCGAACGGCTGCTCGAGTACCGCATCGACGGGCGGTTCGAGCTCGGACCTTCCCCGACGCGTCGCACGGTGGCGATCCGCGGCGTGGTCGACCGTATCGACCTGCATGCGGATCGTACGTTTCGGCTCATCGACTACAAGGCGAGCCGGCCTCCGCATCCTTCGCGCGCACTGCAGCTTCCGGTGTACGCGCACTGCGCCGAGCGCCAGTTGCGCGCCGAACGAGGGCAGGAGTGGCGTGCGACCGAGGCGGTCTACGTCGCCTTCGGCGATCCCCGGCTGCAGGTGTCCGTGCCCGGGGGAGACGTGGCCCGGGCGATCGCCGCCGGCGAGGCGCGTCTCGTGGAGCTGGTGGAGGCCATCGAGGCGGGCGAGTATCCGCCGCGCCCGTTCGATCGCTCGCGGTGCGCGTCCTGCGCCTTTCCCACGGTCTGCCGCAAGGACCATGTCGACGACGCGTAGTCAGCGCCCCCTCGTCGTGCCCCGGGACCAGGCGGTTCGCCTGGCCGCGGTGGATCCGCGTCGCAACGTGGTGCTGGAAGCCTCGGCCGGCACCGGCAAGACGTCGGTGCTCGTGACGCGCTACCTGAACCTGTTGCGCGCCGGGATCGATCCGCTGAACGTTCTCGCGATCACCTTTACGCGGCAGGCCGCCGCCGAGATGCGTGAACGGATCGTGCAGGAGCTGAAGCAGGACGCCGCGCAATCTCGCGCCGGGGAGCTGCGCTGGCGTGAGCTGCGCGACCGGCTCGGCGAGATAGGCATCAGCACCATCGATGCCTTCTGCCTGTCCCTGCTGCGGGAGTTTCCGCTCGAGGCGGACCTCGACCCGGGCTTTGCGATCGCCGACGAGACGGAGGTTCCGCATCTCGTCCGGCAGGCGGTCGAACGGACGCTGGTCGTGTCGAGCGCCGCCGCCGCCGAGGATCCCGATGTCGCCATGCTCCTCGCGCAACTGGGACCGTCGCGCGTGCGCGCGGCGGTGACCGACATGCTGCATCGCCGTTCCACGGTGGGTGCCGCGCTCGGACGGGTCCTGCGCGGTACGCCGCGCGGCCTGAGCGCGGCCGGCGCGTGCCGTGGAGCGTTGAAGCGCCTTGCCGAGCGCCTCGACGGCATGCGCGCCAGTCTGCGGCGCCTGCTGGAGGACGGACCGGCGGAGGATGGGACCTTCGCCGTGGTGGCCCGCGACCTGGCCGATCTCGAACGGCTGGCGGGCAAGGAGCCGGCCCGCATCCGCGCGGCGCTGGATCGGCTGAGGGCGTACTTCCTGACACACGCGGGCGCACCCCGCAAGCGGTTCACCGATCCCCGCTCGCGGGGCAGCTCGCCGCGGGCCCGGCGCTTCCGCGCGGCCGCCGCAGCGCTGGCGCCGGCCGTCCACGAAGTGCTGGCCCGTTTCGATCGCGACGTGAACGTAGCGCTCGTGCGGGGTGTGCAGCGCCTCTTCCGCATCGGCGTGGCCGAGTACCGCCGAGAGCTCGAATCGCGGGCGCTGCTGGACTTTTCCGACGTGCTCGAGCGCGCCGTCGACCTGCTGCGCAGGATGGACGAGTTCGCCCGCTCCCGCTACCGGCTCGAGTCGCGGTATCACCACGTGCTCGTCGACGAGTTCCAGGACACGAGCCGGGCGCAGTGGGAGCTGATCTCCCTGCTCGTGCAGTCGTGGGGAGAGGGCAGCGGGCTGGTGCACGACGCGCCGTTGCCGCCCAGCGTCTTCGTGGTCGGCGATCGCAAGCAGTCGATATACCGCTTCCGGGACGCCGACGTCTCCGTGCTGGAGGAGGCGGGCATCGCCGTCGCCGCCCTTCGTGGGCAGCAGGCGCGAGGCGTGCGTCACTGCATCTCGCACAGCTTTCGCGCCGTGCCGGAGCTGCTCGCCTTCGCCAACGACCTGTTCGCGGCGGTCGACAAGGCGCCGGCCCGGCGCGACGCCTTCCGGTTCGACGAGCGCGATCGGTTCCCGGTCGGCCCGCCGCCGTCCGAGACCGGTGGGAACGGGACCCCGGCTCTCGGGGTCGCGATCGGGGAGTGCGTGGAACGGTGTGCAGCGCTGGTGGCCGGCGAGGTCGTGCGCCTGCTCGCGGAAGGTCAGGTCCGTGACCGGAGCACGGGCCTGCTCCGCGGCGCCGAACCGGGCGACATTGCGCTTCTGTTCCGATCGCGCCGGAGCCACCGCGACTTCGAGGAGGCGCTGAACGGGCGCGGGGTCCCGACCTGTGTGTACAAGGGGCTCGGTTTCTTCGACGCCGACGAGATCCAGGACGTGCGAGCCTTGCTGCGGTACCTGGCCGGCCCGTGGTCGGAGCTGCGGGCGGCTGCCCTGTTGCGATCACGCGTCGTCGGTATCTCGGATCGCGCCCTCGCCCAACTGGCCGGCGGTCTGTCCGACGTGCTGCTGTCCAGGCACGCGCCCGCGGAGCTGAAGAGGCTGCCCGATGACGATCGCCGGCTGCTGTACCTGGCCCGCGAAGCCGTCCCGCGGTGGGTCGCCCTGGTCGATAGAATGGCGCCGTCCGAGCTGCTCGACCGCATCCTGGCGGAGTCGGCCTACGACGTCGAGCTGGGCGGCGGCAATTCCGCGCAGGCGCGGGAGAACCTCAAGAAGATCCGCGGCCTGGTCCGGCGCGTGCAGAACCGCGGCTACGCCACCATGCTCCGGGTGGCCGACCACATCGATCAGTTGTCGGGCGACGTGTCGAATGCGTTGGTGGACGCCTTTGCCGCCGTCAACCTCATGACCGTGCACGCGGCCAAGGGGTTGGAGTTTCCGGTGGTCTTTCTCGTCGACATCGGCCGCGGGGCCGGAGCCGCGGCGCCGCCCGTCCGGGTGGCCATGGAAACCGGCGACGGAGAGTCGTCGGTGTCGGTCTGGCCGTTTCGGACTGCGGCGGACGACGACCGGCGCCTCGCCGACCGCGAGGAGAGCAAGCGCCTGCTCTACGTGGCCGTCACGCGCGCCCGCGACCGTCTCTACTTCTCGGCCGTCGCCGGCGCCGGCGGGATCGAGTCGAGTCGTGGAAGCCTGGGAGAGGTGTTGCCCGCCAGCTTCGCAGCCGCGGCGGGTCGCGCCGCTGGAACATCCGAACGGGCGATCGACTGGATCGCGGCCAGCGGGCGCGCGCACCGTCTCGAGGTCGTAGGCCCGACCTCGTAGCGACGGCGTCCTGACCCGGCGCCGCGAATTCCCGTCGGGATCCGCCGGCGTCTCACCAGGACCGCAGGAGCTGCGGGTCCGCGCTGACGCGCTCGATCCAGTCGCGCGCGTTCGCCTCGGCTTCCTGTCGGGTCTGACCGGAAAGGATGACCGAGCCGGACGGCTTGGAGTCGCCGGGCGCCACCGCCCACGCCACCCAGTGCCCGCCGCGCGCTTCGCTCTGGATTGTGTAGTCGCTCATTTGCTGAAGATTCCCGCCGCGGATCGTAACACCACCGGCTGCCTTGACAACCATCGGAGGCGACTCCTATCGTACGGGCCGTGCCCACCGAACCGCCGCCGGGGCCGTTCCACGACGCCGACTCAGCCCGCCGCAGGTACTGGGAGCTGGCCCGCCGCGCGCACGACGACACCGCGGTCCGCGCGGGCGACGCGCCGGCGCGGGCGGTCGGCGCACGCAGCGGGAACTCGGCGGGGTCCGTACTCGCGGACGAAGTCGCCATCGACTTTCCGTCGATGACGCCGATCGTGGCCCGCATGCGGGAAGCGTTCTTCGCCGCGGCCGGCGACCGGAGCGTCACGACCCGACGCGCCGAGGTGGAGCTCACCGCGCGGCAGGCCGACCAGGGCGTCCGCGTTCCGCTGGACCTCACCGTCGAGCACACCTGCCCCGCGTGCGGTGGGCGGGGAGAGCTGTGGACGGACCCGTGCGGCCTGTGTGACGGCAGCGGTGCCGGACGCCTGTCCCACCGAATGCACTTCCGGGTTCCGCCCGGGGTCCGGCACGGGACTCGACTGCGCTACTCGGTCACGCCTCCGCACGCCTTCGAGACCCACATCGAGGTTCGCATCGCCGTGCAGTGACCGAATCGAGCCGGGGCTCGGGGATCGGTTGTCAGGCCGCGGGCCGGACGGTAAGCTAGACAGGTTATGCCTGTCGTGTCGGAAGCTTCTGTACTGGATGCGCTCAAGGCGGTCGACGACCCCGACCTGGGGCGCGACATCGTCAGCCTCGGGTTCATCAAGGACCTGGCCATCGACGGCGGCCGGGTCTCGTTCGCGATCGAGCTGACGACGCCCGCGTGTCCGGTCAAGGACCAGATGCGGGAGCAGGCGCGGGCGGCGGTGTCCGCGCTCGGCGGTGTCGATACGGTCGACATCGAGATGACCGCGAGCGTGCGCTCCGCCGTCCACGAGACGCAGCAGGCCCCCATCCCCGGCATCCGGAACATCATCGCCGTAGGCGCCGGGAAGGGCGGCGTGGGCAAGACGACCGTATCGGTCAATCTGGCCGTCGCGCTCGCCCGCTACGGGGGGCGCGTCGGGATCATAGACGGCGACGTCTACGGCCCGAACGTGCCGATCATGCTCGGCCTCGACGCGAGGCTGGAGTCGGACGGCCGCAAGATCGTGCCGGCGGAGAAGTACGGCATTCGCGTCGTGTCGATGGGCTTTCTCACCGACGCCACCGCGCCGATCATCTGGCGCGGTCCGATGCTGCACGGTGTCGTCCGGCAGTTTTTTCAGGACGTCAAGTGGGACGAGCTCGACTACCTCGTGGTGGATATGCCCCCCGGCACCGGCGACGTCGCACTCAGCCTGAGCCAGACCGTGCCGGTCACCGGCGCGGTGGTGGTGACGACGCCCCAGGTGGTCTCGCTGTCCGACAGCCGCCGCGCCGTCGGGATGTACCGCAAGCTGAACGTTCCGACGCTCGGGATAGTCGAGAACATGAGCTACTACGCCTGCTCCGGCTGCGGGCAGGAGAGCGATCTGTTCGGGCGCGGCGGCGGCGAGCGCGTCGCCGAGGAGCTCGGGGTTCCCTTCCTCGGAAGCATTCCGCTCTACGCCCCCATCCGCGTGGGAGGCGACACCGGGGCGCCGATCGTGAGCGCCGAACCGGAATCCCCCGCGGCCCAGGCTCTCCTCCGGATAGCCGAGCGCGCCGCGGCGCAGGTCTCGATCCAGAGTTTCCGGCCGCCCCAACCGGCCGCGCCGCCCATGGCTGCCGGGCCGAGTCCCGTGCGCGGCTGACCGCTGCCCGCGCGTCACCGGCGCGGCCGTTGCGCCTCGCCGGTCATCGGCACGAAGCGGACCGGCAGCACGGCCTCGGTGGTCGATCCGCCTGCGGTCTTCGTCACGATCAGTATCTCCTGCACGAAGCGGCCGACCGGGATCACCATTCGCGCACCGACCGCGAGCTGATCGACCAGTGCCGGGGGGACGTGGTCCGGGGCGGCGGTGACCACGATGGCGTCGAAGGGCGCTTCTTCCGGCCACCCCCGGTAGCCGTCGCCGGTCCTGACCTCGAGGTTGTCGTAGCCGAGGCCGGCCAGCAGCGTCCGTGAACGCTCGGCGAGTTCCGGGACGATCTCGATGGAGTAGACCCGGCTGGCGATCTCGGCGAGCACGGCGGCCTGGTAGCCCGAGCCGGTACCGATCTCCAGCACCTTCGCGGTGGGCGTGAGCGCGGCGGCCTCGGTCATGTAGGCGACGACGTACGGTTGCGATATCGTCTGGTCGTAGCCGATCGGCAGAGGGGTATCGTCGTAGGCGCGGGGCGCGAGCGACTCGGGCACGAAGCGGTGCCGTGGTACCGCGGCCAGCGCCTCCAGCACGGCGGGGGCGGAGATGCCCCGCGCGCGAATCTGCCGTTCCACCATCTGCTGCCGCTCCCTGGACCGGTCCTCTTGACGCGAGGACCGCTCTTCGGCCACGCTGGAAGACTCGCCCGGCCCGAGTGCGCACCCTAGCACCGCACCCGCGCAGGCGAGCAGCACCCGCCATCTGCCGACACGATGTTCTGGCTGTTGATTGCCGCCGGCTTCGGCCTGCTGTCGCTTGCCCATGTCGCTCCGTTCCCGTTCCTGCTCGACGCGGTCGCCCCCGCGCCCGCGGTTTGGAGCATGCCGGAGGGAGACGGCCCGCCGACCGTCTATCTGACTTTCGACGACGGGCCCAATCCGACCGCAACCCCGCTGCTGCTCGACGTGCTCGCCGAGCACGGAGCGCACGCGACCTTCTTCGTCATCGACAGACACATCACGGAGCGCACCGCGCCGATCGTCCGGCGCATGTTCGAGGAAGGGCATGCCGTCGGCATCCACACGCATACGCGCGATTGGATGGTCCTGCCGCCCGACGAAGTGGCGCGCCGGCTGCGCGCGGCGGCCGAGCGGATCGAACGCCTGACCGGCGGCACGCCCTGCCGCGCGTTCCGCCCGCACGCCGGGTTCCGCAGCGGCCGGATGTACGAAGGGCTGGCCCGGGCCGGGTATTCGCTCGTCGGGTGGGGCTGGAGCCTGTGGGACTTCAACTGGTACCGCCGCCCCGATCCGGCCGGCCTCGCCGATCGCCTCGCCGGCCGCATTTCCGGCGGGGACATCGTCGTCATGCATGACGGTCATCATGAGGATCCCGTGGCGGACCGCCGGTACGCGGTCGACGCGACCGCCCTGCTGATACCCCGACTGCGGGCGCAGGGGTTCGTCTTCGGCACCATCTGCTAATTCGGCGCAGACGCCTGGTCGAGCCAGGCATCGAGACGGCCCTTCTGCGCCGGAGACGGCGACTCCACCTCCTGCAGCCGCCAGCGATCCGGCGGGCGTTCGCCGAAGCGGGCGTCGAGCCGCGTGAGCCGCTCCCGGCGGGCGACGAGGAAGGCTACCTCGTCCCCCGCCCGGTAGAGGTCGAGCCGCCGTGCCCACGACTCGGGTCGGACCCGGTAGTCGTCGATCGCCAGGATCTCGTCCCCCACGTTGAACCCCGCCTCGTAGCCGGGGGTCCCGCGGCGCACCGCCGCCACTACCAACCGGCCGCGCTCGACCCGCGTGTCGAGGCCGAGCCAGGCTGGTTCCGCCGCGTGTTCCCCGGTCCGCCCGTCAGGCGCGAACTCGAGCCCGTACCACTCGAGCGCCGGTACGTAGTCGAGCTCGTTCGTCGAGCGGACCGCCCGGTCGAACCATGCGTCCAGGTCGACGCCGGCGATCTCGGAGGCCACCGCTTCGAACTCGCCGGGCCGGAATCCCCGATCCCCCGAGTAGCGGTCGTAGGCCGCCTTGAGCACGTCGTCGAGGCTCCGTCGGCCGCCGGTTTCCTCCCGCACGCGGGCGTCGAGCAGGAAGCCGATCACCGCTCCCTTCGTGTAGTAGCTGATCGTGGTGTTCGGACTGTTCTCGTTGCGCCGGTAGTACTTGATCCAGGCGTCGTACGATGCTTCGGCCACCGATTGAACCAGGCGGCCCGGCGTCGACTGCAACGCCGCGATCTGGCCCGAGAGCGCATCGAGCAACTCCTCCCGCGTGGAGATCCCGGCCCGGTGGACGGCGAGAGGACCGTAGTAGGAAGTCAGGCCCTCCACCATCCAGAGGCTCGGCGTGAACGCCTCGCGCTCGTAGTCGAACGGCCCGAGCGCGGCCGGCCGCAACTGCTTGACGTTCCACGCATGAAACAGCTCGTGGCTGACGGTTCCCAACCAGCGGAGGTACCGGCGCCGATCCCGGGTGGTCCAGCGGCTCGTCATGAGCAGGGTCGAGTCCTTGTGCTCGAGTCCGCCGCCCGCCTCGACCAGCAGGTTCAGAAAGAAGTAGCGCTCGTAGGGGAAGAAACCCCAGGTCCGGTGCTGCTCGCGCACGATGCGTTCGACGTCTGCGGCCGCCCGAGGGCCGTCCCAGACCCCGCCTTCGCCGACGTTGACGAGCGCGTGGGGCGTGCCCTCCACGGTGAAGGCGTACGTCGCCGGGTTGCCGGCGACGATTGGGGAATCGACCAACGTGTCGAAGTCCGCTGCCCGGTAGCTGTGCGGAAGGGTGTCGGGTGCCGGGGGCAGCGCGGTCACGCTCTCGCTCCAGCCGGGGGCCGGCTCGATGCGGACGTCGTGGGGCCGGGCAGCGGCGTCGGCCAGGGTCAGGAACGTGGGAGCGCCGTTGAGCATCGCGAAGTCGGCCTCGACCCAGTTCGTGCGGACGCTCATCTCCCGGCAGTAGACCCGGTAGGTTACGGCGACCCGGTCCATGCCCGCGGTCTCGATGCGCCAGCGGTTCTTGCCGGACTTGACGACCGCGGCCGCCCGACCGCCGGGCGTGACGGCGCGGACTGCCTCGACGTGCCGCGCATACTCGCGGATCAGATAGGAGCCGGGCGTCCAGGCCGCCATCATCAGCTCGATGCTCGCCCGGCCGTCCGTCGGCACGACCGCCTCCACCTCCGCGTAGTGGGTTGCCGGCGCGGGGAAACGGACGGTGTAGGAGATGGGATCGAGCGACTGGGCTTCCGGCAATTCCTGCCCGGCCGACAGCAGGACGGCGGTGAGCAACACGCATGCGAGTGCCTGGCGGCGGGGGCCTGCCATCCGATTCTCCTTTTTCCCGAAGGTTCACTCTACCATCGAGGACCCGGCCGTTTCCGGACGGTCGTGCGCGCCGGACGTACCGGATCCCGTTGCAGTCGGCATCTCAACGTGCGCGCCGAAGCGAGATCGCGGGCGGCGACGGCCGCACCGAGCAGGGCGGGGTTCGCGGCCCGAATGACGCGTACGGGGATGGACCTCATGAGTCCCTCCATGGGCCCCTTGGCCCGGAAGGCGTCCAGGAACAGGGGCGAGGCGAGCGCCGGCAGGATGCCGGGGGCGATGCCGCCGCCGATGTACACGCCGGCCGTCGCCAGCGTGCGCAGGGCCAGGTTGCCGGCCTCGGCGCCGAGGGCGGCGGTGAAGAGATCGAGCGTCTCGACGCAACACGGGCAGCGCCGTGCGAGGGCGGCCGCTGTGATCCGCCGGGGAAGGTCGTCGTCGTCGACACCGTCGGCGACGGCGGGGCAGGCCAGGCCGCCGTGCAGGTGGGCATGGACATGGGTGAGTCCGGGCCCCGAGAGCACGTGCTCCCAGGAGACCCGGCCGAAGCGGGCGGTCAGGGCGCGCAGCAGGTCGATCTCGACGGGCGTGCGCGCGGAGAAGTCGGTGTGGCCCGGCTCGGCCGCCACCGGCACGAGGCGTCCGTCCACGCGATGCAGCAACGTTTCTCCCAGGCCGGTTCCGGGGGCGATGAGCGCCGCGTTGCCGTCCGGCGCCGGCTCTCCGGGCTGCAGCGGCGCCAGCTCGTCGTTCGCCAGCACCGAGACCACGTGGCCCATCGCCTCCAGGTCGTTGAGGAGGCGCACCGCGGGTATCGCGAAGCGCTCGGCGACGCGCCCGGCTTCGACCCGCCACGGCACGTTGGTCAGGTCGGAGACTCCGCCGCGCACCGGACCCGCCACGCCGAGGACGGCCGCGTCCACGGTTGCCCCCGGCCCCCGGCGGTCGAGGAACACCGTCAGAAGCTCCTCCAGGCTGCCGTAGTCGAGCGTCGTGAAGCGTTCGACGGCGAGCGCGGCGGGAAGTCGCCCGTCCATGCCGAAAAGGCCGCACACCGTCTTCGTTCCGCCGACGTCGGCCGCGAGCAGGGTTCCCATCCGTTCACCGGGCAGGCGAGCTGCCGGGTGCCATTATGATGGAACCGTTTTCGACCTCAATGACGCAGCCTCCTCAAGCCGTCGGGGCCTCGACCGGCCAGTCCTTCGCCGGCCAGCTCGTCGCCTTCACCGGGCGGCTCGCCTCGGTGGGGCGGAGGGAGGCGAGCGGCATCGTCGAGCGGCTCGGCGGGCATACCGCGCAGGAGGTCACGGCGCGCACGACCATGCTCGTGGCGGGCACGGAAGCGGTTCCGGGAAAGAGCGGCAAGCTGCGCAAGGCCGAGGAGATCAACTCCCGCACGCCGGGACAGGTGACCGTCGTCGACGAGCAGGAGTTCTGCCGTCTCGCCGGCCTCCAATCGGACGACGCCCTGCGTCGGCTGTACCACGGGCTCCGCCAGATGCGCGATCGCTATCCCGACGTTCGGGAGGTGCGCCTCCGCCACCTGGAGAAGTGGGGGCTCGTCCGGCCCGTGGTACGAACCAACGCCGATACGTACTACGGCTTTCAAGACGTCGGGGTCGTCAAGCGGATTCAGGAGGAGATCAACCGCGGCGGAACGTTTCGCGGTGCGGTCCGCCTGCTCCTGGCGGAGCGCGACGGGCAGTTGGCGCTCGACTTTCGCGAGGTGCACGGCGAGGCGCAGCCGGCCAAGGTCGTCGCACTCGGACGGCCGCTCGACCGGGTGGGCGAAGCAGCGGTTGCAGCCTCGCCCGACGGAGCCCGGCGGGCGGCGCTCGCCGCGCGGTTCTTCCGGGAGGGCTCCGAGCTCGACGAGCAGCCGGGCGAGGGGCAGGAGCGGGCCCAGGTCGCGTACCGCAAGGCGCTGCTTCTCGATCCCACCCTCGTCCCGGCGTTGGTCAACCTCGCGAACATCCACTACGCGCGAGACAACCTGGTCGAGGCGCAGGCGCTGTACGAACGCGCTCTCGCCCTCGACGGCGACTGCTTCGAGGCGGCGTTCAACCTCGGGAACATTCACCACGACCTCGGGCGGTACGGGGACGCCGTCGCCTGCTATCACGACGCCTTGCGCGTGCACGGCGGCTATGCCGACGCGCACTTCTATCTCGCGGTGACGCTGGAGAAGATGGGACGCTCGTCCGCGGCCAAGCCGCATTGGCGCACCTACCGGGCGCTGGCGCCGGACGGCGAATGGAGCGACCTGGCGCGCGAGTTCAGCGAATAGGCCCGGGAGCTCAGAAATCGAAGTCCCGAAGGTCGGCGGCGTCGGGCTTCCGGGTCTTGCGGCGCGCCTTGTAGAAAGTGCACTCCAGACACCAGGCCTGCGGTTTGAAGCCGTTCCGCCCGGCGTACGGCAGGACCTCCCCGTGCCGGCAGTACTCGGTGCCGCCGTCGACTTCCTCGCGCCAGCGGCACGCCCGGAACCGGGCGACCGCCGGGTCCGGGGCGGGCGACGGTTCTTGCGCGGACCCTTCTGCGCCTGAATCGTCGAACATCGCCTGGTCAGCCGTCAGTCAGCGCGCAGCCGCCGGGAAACGTCGCTCAGCGTGCACGGAACGTGATGATGCCGCGTGCCGGGTCGTACGGGGAGACGCCGACGGTGACCCGGTCTCCCGGCACGACCTTGATGCGGAACCGGCGCATTCGGCCGCTCAACTGGGCCAGCACCTCGTGTCCGGAATCGCACTGCACGCGGTAGAGGCCGCCGCTGTGCACCGCGACAATCGTGCCCTGTACGTCAATCAGGTCGTCTTTGGCCAAGTGGATGATTATATAGGAGCGAACGCCGCCCGTCCGCCCCTGCTGCGGAAAGCGGAGCCGCAAGGCGGCGATTCCCTGGCTACAGCGCCCTCACCGCGCTCTCGATCCGGCGCGCGATCTCCGCGTAGTCGCTGCCCTCGACGCGCAGGGGGCTGCCGAAGGCGACCCGCACCCGGCCCGGTCGGGCCCAACGCGCGCCGATGGGCAGGATGCGGTCGACGCCGTCGATGCGGACCGGCACGACCGGTACCTGCATCCGCGCGGCCAGCATCCCGACACCCGGCTGGAACGTGTCGATCCGGCCTGTCTCCCGGCGCCTGCCTTCGGGAAAGATCAGCACCGACGAGCCCTCTCCGAGCAGGGTGCCGAGGTGGCGCATCGCGGCGCGTGCCCCCACCTCGCGCTGCGGCAGCGGCGCCACGTTGAAACAGAGGACACCCAGGTAGTACGCGAGGCTCGTGGCGATCCGGCGGCTCCGTGGGTGGCGCTCCGGGTGGAAGTGCGGTGCGAACCACTCGCGGGCCGCCGCGGTGGCGACCCGGTAGCGCCGCTCCGCCGGCAGCGCGGCCAGGATGACGGGGCCGTCCATGACGCTCTGGTGGTTGGCGGCGTACAGCACGGGATCGTGCGCATGAGCGAGCCGATCGAGGCCCTCGACCCGGATCCAGGCGAAGACGCGGGTGAGCGGCAGCAGGAACGCCGCCAGCGCCAGACGGCGGAACGCGCGCGACGCCCGGAGCTGACTCCAGGCGGGAAACGCGGCCGCGGCTTCCGTGCCGGCGTCCGGGAGCGACGCCGCCGTCCCGGCCGGCCCCGCCGGTGCGTGGTCCTCGCCGGCCAGCAGCGCCCGGAGGTCGTCCACCGTCACGAGCCGGGCGAGGGCGGTCTCGTCGAGAGTGCAGTCGAACTGCCGTTCGAGCGCCAGGGCCAGCTCGATCCGTTCCAGGGAGCTGAGTCCGAGCTCCTCGAGCGTGGTCGCTCCGCTGACCGGGCGGCCGTGTGCGAAGCGGGACAGCGCCTCTTCGACGGATCCGCCGCCGGCGACCGGGCCGGCGTTCGCGGCGGCCGGGTCGTCACCGTCCACCCAGTGCTTCAGCTCCCGGCGCTTCAGCTTCCGGGTGCCGTCCGTACGGGGCAGCGCGGAACCGGGCCACACCGAGAAGGCGCGGATCCGCTGGTGGTCCTCCAACCGCGCGTTGGCGTTCCGCACGACCGCCCCCGGGTCGCCCTGCGAATCGAGCAGCAGCACCGCGTGCACGTGCTCGCTTCCCGCCGCGCCGCCGGCCACGACGGCGGCGTCGCGCACGCCGGCGATCTCGAGCACCACCCTCTCCACGTCGTCCGGGAACACGTTGAGGCCGTCCGGCGTGACGATCATCTCCTTCTTGCGGCCGTGGACGGTCAGCCGGCCGTCCGCGTCGAGGGCGCCGATGTCGCCGGTGTGGAACCAGCCGTCCCGGAACGCGGCGGCCGTCGCCTTGGGAGCGTTGTAGTAGCCGCCGGTGACGTTGCCGCCGCGCACGAGGATTTCACCGTCGCCGGCAATCGCGACCTCGATGCCCGCGATGGGCTTGCCCACCGAGCCCCGCCGGGTCCGGAACGGATGGTTGAGGGTGACGATCGGCGCCGTCTCGGTCAGGCCGTAGCCCTGGATGACCAGGAACCCGAGTCGTGACCAGAACGCCTCCACTTCCGGGTCCAGCGGCGCCGCGCCGACGACGAAAGACCAGAACTTGAAGCCGAACAGCCTGTGAACCCGACGGTAGCGCCACCAGCGCCGCGCGACGTGCTCCGGCTTCGCGGGCGGCGCAGCCGTCTCGGGCGCGAGATGCACGACGTAGTCGCGCAGCACGTCGAGGATCTTCGGTACGCAGACGAGCACCGACACGCGGCGGGTCCGGATCTGCCGGACGATGTCCGCCGGGTTGTAGCCGCGCATGAAGACGGTGACTCCCTCCAGCATCGGCGGAACGAAGGTCGCCATGGCCTGCCCGAACATGTGACTCAGCGGAAGCAGGTTCAGGAAGCGGATGGGAAAGAAGGGGCGCCCGTACTTCCTGTACTTGCGGATCTCGCGCTCCACGGGGACGATGTTCGCCAGCACGTTCGCGTGGGTGATGCGAACCCCCTTCGGGTCGGCCGTGGCGCCGGACGTGAAGATGATCTCGGCCAGGTCTTCGCGATCCGGGCGATCCCCCGTGCCCGGATCCGGATTGCCGCCGGGGATGTCCGGCACGGGCGCCGCGGGCGGCCGGAGCCCGGCCGCGGCGGTATCCACGAGCAGCTCCTCCAGCACCCAGGTCTCGACGCCTGCCGGCGCCGCGGCCCGCAGGTCGCTGGCCGCGACGACCAGTCGGGCGGACACGATCCGCACGACGCGCCCGACGAGCTCGGGCGATGCGCGCAGGTCGATCGGGACGGCGACGGCGCGTGCGAGCAGGCAGCCCCAGAAGGCGACGACCCACTCGGCCCGGTTCTCGCCCCACAGCACCACCCGGTCGCCCGGTGCGAGTCCGTGCGCCCGCACGCGTGCGGCGAAGTCCAGGGCGGCGCCGCGGATTTCGGCATACGACCAGGCGTAGGCCCGATAGCCCCCGTCATAGACCAGGAACGGCCGGTCCGACCGGATGCGGTCGTCGAAGAAATCGAGTAACGTGTCCCGGGGCATACGGAATTATGTTCGCTACCGGAACGAGGCGCCGACGTTGAAGGCCACCTGCGTCATGCGGGGCGAGGCGGGGGCGTCGTCGAGCGCCGGCAGCGGACTGATGGCGTAGAGACGGACGTCGACCGTGAACGCGAGGCGCGCGTTCAGGAACCAGCGCATGCCGCCGCCGTAGTTCAGCGTGTTGGCGGAGCGCGGCGCGGGTTCCTCTGCGTCGCGCGAAAAGAGCGAGAGGGACGACGACCCCAGCCCACCGCTGAGGTAGCTCCAGCCGTTCCGGTGGCCGAAGTTGAAGGAGAGCTGCGACGACAGCGCGGAGAAGCGCTTGACCAGCGTCGGGCCTTCGGGGTCGACCGACAGCTCCCCGGGCCGCTGCTCGGCGCGCGAGGCGTGGTAGCTCGCGCCCAGGCCGAAAGTGATCGTGTGCAGGCGGAAGATGTACACGTGCGCGCCGACGTCGTAGCCGAACCCGCGCCCGGGCGTGTCGAGGGGGGGGAAACCGCGATTCTCGGCCAGTTGCGCGTTGCGGACGAAGGGAACGAGGGTGCCGCGCACGTCGAGCACGTAGCCGCCGATCGGTTCCTCCGGCGGCTGCGCGCGGGCCGGCAGGGAGGTTGCGAGCATCGATGACAGGACGGACAGCAGACACAGCCAGCGGGTGGCCGGTGCGGCCGGCCGGCGCGTGCGGATCGCGCGCGTCGGCGACGACGGGATGGAGAGTGGCCGGGGCCAGCGGGTCGCCGGCGCGGCCGGCCGGCGCACGCGGGTCACGCACTTCAGTATACGGCCCGCGCCGGGGAGTCGTGAGCCGGTGACCGACCTGGTCGCGCTTCCCGCCATCGAAGCGGCCGCCGAGCGCATCCGGGGCGCCGTCCGCCGCACGCCGCTCGTCGACGTCTCCGACGTTGCCGGCCGTTCCCTGGGGCTCAAGTGCGAGAACCTGCAGGTGGCGGGGGCGTTCAAGTTCCGGGGGGCGTGCAACCTGGTCACCCGTATCGCGTCCCGCTCCGGCGTGCGCGGCGTCATCACCTACTCGTCGGGCAACCACGCGCAGGCGGTGGCGTGCGCCGCGCGCGGGCTCGGCCTGCCGGCGGTGGTCGTGATGCCGGAGACGGCGCCGGCCGTCAAGGTCGAGGGGACGCGGTCCTACGGGGCGGAGGTCTTCTTCGAGGGCACCACCTCGGTCCAGCGGCGCCGCCGGGCGGAAGCCCTGGCGGCCGAGCGCGGCCTGACCATGGTGCCGCCGTTCGACCATCCCGAGATCATCGCCGGGCAGGGGACGGTCGGCCGCGAGATTCTGGAGGACGCACCGGCCGTCGACACCGTCTACGTGCCGATCGGCGGCGGCGGGCTCATCGCGGGCGTGGCCGCCGCGGTGAAGCAACGGCGACCGGCGGCCCGCATCATCGGCGTCGAGCCGGTCGGTGCGGCGGCGATGGCCCGTTCGGTCGAGGCGGGGGCGCCGGTGACGCTGGACAGCGTGGCCAGCATCGCCGACGGCCTGCTGCCCGTGCGCCCGGGCGACCTGACGTTCGCCCACGTGGCGGCGCTCGTCGACGACATCGTGATGGTGGAGGACGACGCGATCCTGGTCGCCGTGCGCTGGCTCGCGACGCGGGCGAAGCTCGTCGTCGAGCCGAGCGGCGCCGCCACGGTGGCGGCAGTGCTCTTCTCCGGGCGCGCGAACGCCGGCGCGGACGGCGCGACGGTAGCGGTCCTCAGCGGCGGCAACATCGCCCCTGCGGCGCTGGCGGCGCTGCTGCAGGAAGCCGGCGCCGCGACGTAGCCTCAGAAACGCACGCGCACGCCCCCGAACGCGCTGCGCGGCATGCCGGGTCCGACGAACCGCGGATCGCTGGCGTCCGGCACCTCGCGCAGGAAGACCTCCAGCTCGGCCAGCACGCCGCTGGTCGCGTATTTCCTGTCGAGCAGGTTCTCGATGCGCGCGAACAGCTCGACGCCGCTGTCGAAGCGATAGGAGGAGCGCAGGTTGACGACCCCGTACCCCTCCAGCGGGATCTGGTCGTTGCCCTCGTCGCCGAGGAAGAACCGGCTGGACGAGACGATCGCCTCCAGCGCGAGGTCCCAGGCGTCGGTCAGATCCTGCCGCACGCCGGCCTTCAGGCTGTGGCGGGGGATGCCCGGCAGCCGGTCGCCCGGCGCGACGGCAACGCCCTCGTCGGTGGCGGCGTCGTTGACCTCCTCGTCGCTCGGCAGCAGGAGCGGCGACTCGAACGTCGCGTCGACCAATCCGTAGCTCAGGTACCAGCCGGTGCCTGCGAAGCCGCCGCTGAGCTCGACGTCGAGCCCCGAGCGCGCCGTGGCGCCGGCGTTCTGGAAGTAGCCGGTGCCGATCAGCTCCGGCGAGGCGATGAAGAGGATGTCGTCGTCGATCCGGGTGCGATAGGCCGCCACCGACCATTCGCCCCGTCCGGCATCCGCCCGCCAGCCGCCCCGGACCCCCACGTCGAACGAACGCGCCACGGCCTGCTCGAGCGGCGGATCGGCGACGAAGGCGTTGGGCACGCGGCACGGCTCGGCCGGGTCGGCGCAGCTCAGCTCGGCCGCGGTCGGCGCGCGGTTCGACTCGGAGTACCGCGCGAAGAACGAGGTGTTCCCGTCGGCCTGGAAGACGGCGCCCACCGCCGGGTTGAAGCGCCCGAAGGTGTGGCTGCCGTCGAGCGAGGTGCCCAGCTTGTCCGCGATGTCGATGCCCGCGCGGTTGTAGCGGCCCGAGACGGTGACGTGGAACTGCTCGGACAGCGACAGCGTGTCGCTGATGTACAGCCCGAACGCGCTGTTCGCCGTTTCCAGCTTCGTGTTGAACAGGTCGTCGCCGCCGAGGCCGTACAGGCTCGTCAGCAGGCCCGATCCCGACACGCCCCGATCCGCCGTCAGCGAGCCCGGCTCGCTGCTCGACTCGAAGGCGACGTCGGCCAGATCGGCCGAGACGCCCACGACGAACACGTTCTCGCGCGAGCCGTCGCCGGTCGTCGCGGTCGCCTGCACCGTGGCTCCGTACCCCTGCGCCAGGGTCGTGGTGCGGTTGTAGGCGCCGTCGCCGGCGGCGTCGAAGCTGGTGATGAAGCGGCCGGAGACGAGGTCGACCAGCGGCGTCGCTTCTTCTTCCTCTTCGCCGTCGTGGTCGTCGTCATCGTCATCGCCGTCGTGGCCGTGGTCGTCATCGTCGTCGGCGTCGGCGTGGTGGTCGTCGTCATCGTCGTCGTCCGCGTGGTGATGACCGTCGTCGTCGTCGTCGTCATCGTGCCCGTTGTCGTCGTCGTCGTGCCCGTTGTCGTCGTCGTGCCCGTTGTCGTCGTCGTCATCGTCGTCGGCGCCGAAGCAGAGGGTTCCCTCCGGCGCCCCGGCGGGCAGCGCGTCGTCGTCGCAGGCGCCGAACTCCGCCTCGTCGCCGTTGAGCGTGCGGCGGTCGAGGTCGCGGTAGTAGCCGGTGACCTGTACCGACCAGACGTCGGACGCGGCGACGTTGGCGCGGCCCTGCACGAAGCCCAGCCGGTTCTCGGTCTCGTCCGGGAACGTGAACACCGCCGACCGGTCGACCTCGAGCAGCTCCACCGGCGCCGGCGCGTTGCCGGTCAGAAAGGTGTCGGCGTAGGTGAAGCTGATGCCGGCGTCGACGCCCCCGTCCCGGTAGCCGACGTCCGCGAAGGCCTGCGTCACCTCCGAGGGGGACTCCATGCGCCACCCCTCCTCGGTGAAGTGCGTCGCGCCCGCGTAGAACGCCCACGGTCCGCTGCCGGCGCCGTACTCGGCGGTGGCCTGCAGCCGGCCGAACGCGCCGGCGGAGAACTCTCCGCCGAACCCGCGGTTGTCGAACCCGTTCTTGAGTCCGAGGGCGAGCGCGCCGCCCAGCGCGTTCAGACCGTAGACCGGGTCGGATCCGGCGCTGAGCTGGACCCGGTCGAGGGCGAACTGCGGCATGAGATCGAACTGCACCGTGTCGCCGAACGGCTCGTTGATGCGCACGCCGTTCTGGTACACGGCGATGCCCTGCGGCAGGCCGAGCAGCGGCGAGGCGGTGAAGCCGCGGAAGCGGAGCGTCGGCTGGAAGGGGTTCGTGGTCGTGCCCTCGAGGGTCACCGTCCCGAGGCGCTCGTTCAGCGCGTCGGCCATCGAGGCCGCGCCGCGCGCCGCGACGTCGCCGCCGTCGATCACGGTTATGGCCGCAGCCAGGCGGTCGGGATCGACGCCTGCTCCCGGCAGCGGGGTGACCCCGACCACGTCGACCCGCTCGGTTATCGCCGCCAGCGGCAGCAGCACGTCGACGACGCTTGCCTCGCCGGCCGTGATCCGTACGCCCTCCCTGCGCTGCGTCTCGAAGCCGTTCAGCGCGAAGGTGACCGTGTATGTCCCGGGCTCGAGGGCCAGCGTGTACCCGCCGCCCGCGTCGGTGATTGCCCTGACCGGCGGCCCGACCGCCGGCTGCACGGTGACCGTGGCGCCCGGCGCCGCGGCTCCCTGCGCATCGGCGACCGTGCCGGTAAGCGACCCGGTCTGCGCCGCCGCGCCGGCCGGGGCGCCGAGGCCGAAGAGGGCCGCTCCGATGACGGCCAGCCGGCAGAGAGTGTTCCCGGAGGCGCGGCGTCTTCGCGCAGCGGCGTGGGCGACGGGCGGACGGTCTGCGAGCAGAAAACTCATGCCTGTACATTCCCTCGCCCAGCGATCCGTTCAGCGGAATCCACGCGCTCTCTTGGCTACCCGGTCGTCGGCAACCCTCAGAAGCGAACGTCCGTCGCGTAGTTCAAGGCGGCGAGCAAGGCCGCAACACGACTGTGGCCCTCGATCCACGTCCGTACCACGGGTGAAATCCACCCGGTGACATCGAGAATGCGTTGGTGATCCCCAAGCAGGTCCCTCGCGAGGATTGGCTCGTGATGGGCGATCCGATTTCGCAGCTTGCGCAAGCCGTTGAGCGGTCGATGGGCCTGCTTGCGTGTCAGCGGACTGCGGTGCGGGAACGCCCGACGCAGCGCTGGCCTCCAGAGTGTCATCTCATAGTTCGCCTTCCGACCAGTCGGGTCGCTGCGGCCTCCGGGACCGAGCAACGAAATCCAGAAACCGAAGGAGAGTCCGGCTACGATTCGAGGTGGACCTGATGCTTGACCGGTGCGCGCCGCCTCCGTCTTGGCGTCGGCAAGGCGATCCCGACATACCGCGTCGAGTCCAGTCGCAGGGTTGTCGTACCAGGCCGAGCCGTAGCACTCGGTGAGCCTTCGGTGCATGGCGTTCCGCAGTGCGATCTCCAGCCCCTGCAGCGGACCGTAGAACGCCGCGCTTATCGCTGTGTTCCACTTGTACAGGTGGAGAGCTTTCGCCCGGTCGCCCCGCGCCGCTTCGACGTAGGGTGTGGCTCTTCTTCGTCGACGGCCCGGGGGGCTTCTGCGAGCGGCATGGCAAGAGCTACTTGACGCGTCGAAGGCGTGGTGGAGAGGGCGGCGGGGGCGGCT
Organism: Vicinamibacterales bacterium; assembly: GCA_963662835.3. Lineage (GTDB taxonomy): Bacteria > Acidobacteriota > Vicinamibacteria > Vicinamibacterales > UBA8438 > WTFV01. The sequence continues at coordinate 300,709 of CAXXVU020000002.1, read as the reverse complement.
CGCTGACCGGCGGGGCTGTCCGCGCAGCGTATCGCTGGGCGTGATTCCGTTCGTATTCGCACGCTTCGTGGAAGTCCCAGTACGGATCGAAGTCGCCGCTGGCTCGTAGCGCCCGCAGCTTCAGGACCGCCTCGGCTCCCACCAGGCGCCAGCGGGCACCGGTCAAATCCATCCGGTCGCGGACCAGGTACCGGCACGCCCCTTCGATGACGCCGGTGGCGATGGGATAGCCCGCCGCGAGGTAGCGGTCGTAGTGCAGATACGGCGCGTACTTCTGCAGGTAGTCGGCGCACGTATCGACCGGCTTGCGGGTGTCCTTCGACAGGCCGGCGACGGTCGCGGCACGCCGCATCGCCGCCGCCACCCGGCTGGCCTTGCCCTCGAGAATGCTCTGCACGCGCGTCCAGGCCCAATGCGCTGCATCGGGGCTCCCCTCGCGATGGAACACGTGTGCCGCCTTCCAGACGTACTCGACCACGTGGATGATGTCGAGTATCACCGTTACGTCCACGCCGTAGGCGGCGGCGCTCGCTTCCACCAGGTCGAGCTGCGTCTCGGCGCCGTCGACGAGCACGACCCAGCTCTTGACGTGCTCGGGGTCGTGGCGCTCGGCTTCCAGCGTCGCCTCGGCAACCACCTCCCAGGGCTCGCGTTCGAGGCTCGCCCAGACCCGCTTGGCCACCGGGCGGGGCCGCACGAGCAGGGGCTTCGCGCCCGGCTGTCGTGGCATCAGGCTCCGCAGGAACTGTTCGGGGCTGCGCACCAACGGCGCCGTCGTGTAGACGGCGGCCACCGTCGCCATGCGCTTGGCGTTCTTCTTCTCGCCCGGCTTCAGGCGCTGGAACAGGGAGAGCGGCTCCCGTTGCTGCCGGCGCTTCTCGGCCGCCCGCCGCGTCGCCTCGCGCAGGTCGTCGCGATGCAGCACCACACCCTTGCCGTCGAAGGTGAGCACGACGACCGACCCCTCGGGGGGCGGCTCGCCCGTCGCCGCGCGGCGCGCCTCGTAGAAGGCGTCGAAGTCCTCGGCCGCACGAGCCACCAACTGTTCCGCCTGACGCTTGGGCACTTCGGCCCCGGTACTGCGAGACAGATCCAACAGCGCTTCGTCGAACGACCGCGAGGCGGCCGCCTCGGCCACCCGCCGGCGCACCTCCAGCGAGTAACGCTCCGGCGGCAGGTTCAGCGCGGCATCGAGCGGATGCAGACTGTCATGACCGGGACGCGCGTAGCCCACGCGCTCGACCGCCACGGTGCCGAAGGTCGTCTCGATGCGGCGTTCGTGCACGCGCCGTTGCGAGCGCTCGACACCGTCGGCCCCCGTGACCGGACCGGCGGCCTCCCCCGGACTGCGCTGTTCGAGGTGCCCCTGCAGGAGCTTGCGCATCAGCTCCTGCCCCCGCCGCTGCAACTCCCGTTCGAGGTGGCTCTCGCTCATCTGTTGTGCTTCGCGCGAAGAAAGGTAGGCTTTGGCCTCGGCGAAGGCGGCCTCGGCCGCCGCATACGGCGCCGGGGCGGGGCGAGTGGGGACAACGGCTCGCATCGCTCAGCTCTCCCGCAACCGCTGCTGCGCATGCCGGACCACAGGATAAACCAGGACCGTCTTGGGCGCCTCACCGGCACGGCGACCGTGCCGGTCCATGCGACCGCGACCGCTGGTCGAGCCCAACGCGACAAAGTTGGCGGCGCGGTAGCAACCCCCGTGGTGGCGGCGCGCATCCACCAGCGTTTCCACCAGCCAGGGCTCGACGTGGTAACGGCGCGGCCAGTCCACCGCCAACTGCGAGAGACCGCGCGCCAGAACGGCGCTGGCCAGGTTCTTCACCCCGACCCACGGCAGCAACAGGAAGCGGCTGTTGTTGACCACGTGCTGCAGATTCCGCGCCCGAGTCCGATCATCCCAGCCGACCCAGCGGTCCCGGACCGCCATGCGCCACGCCGGACTGGAGAACTGCAGGCAGCCGACCACCGCCCCCTGAGACCGCGACGCAAACACCAGATAGCGCAGGTGAGCGCCGAACGGAACCGTGTGCCCAAGGTAGTGGTAGCGTCCCACCAGCTCCCGGAACAGCAGGCGCTGGGCAGGCTCGCGCACCAACTCGACCGCCAGCGGCTCGACATCGCGCACGCTGCCGACCAGCGGGAGCCCCGGCTCCCCGGCCGCCGTCCGGGGAACCCGGGTGACCGAACCGAGCGCGCGGCCCCGGCGCTTGGCAGGCAGCTCCAGCGCATCCTCCGCGTCGAGCCGCTCGAGGAACTCCCGGCACTCCCGCGCCTTCAGCCGCCCGTTCGGCCGCCGCCACCGCAACAACTCGCACACCGTGCGCGCCAGCTCCATCCGGCTCAGACCCGAACACTCCCGCACGACCTCCCGGATCAGCGTCAGCTCCTGCACGCTGAACGCACGGCCGGAGAATCGCGTCGTCGCCACGGTCGTCACAGCAGCGTCTCCCTTCCCACGAGACCGTAGCAAAACGCCCCGCAAATGTCCAGAGAAGGCGCGCCTGAGGGAACCGACCCACGCGCCAGGCGCCGCGATCAGATCGGGCTGGCTGCCCGAAAGAGGCGGGTGGACGCTGTCCGGAGTTCTGTCCCCGCGAAAATGAACAGAAAGGAACCGTCCGCGGGCGAAAATGCCTATGAACAGGGTGAAAACCGGTCAACGAAGAAGAGCCACACCCTTCGACGTACGTGCTCAAGCGTTGACTTCTCCCCCTTGTTGCATTACGTTCATTGAGCACGCCCCGGGTCCGCCTCTGCCTTCGGGTATGCGCCCGGGGTCCAGTCTTTCCCAGTGAACCTGAGCGGTGTCAGTTCGGCCGTCACCGGCGAGAGTGCCCCCGGTTTGGTCGCTGTCGCCTTGCCCTCGTTCATCGTCCCGAACCCTTCTCTCACGCCACGGGTTCCCCCCGTCGATTTCAGTATCCGGCGGAAGCGACCTACTTGCAAGCCATGAGGAGTGGTCATTCCCGGTCGGAACAGCGGAACCGGACCAACCGCCGACGGCCCGTCGACCCGCTCCCCGCGTCGGGTGTAGACTGCCTCCCGAGAACGCATGCCGCCCGCGGTTCAGGACCACCCACTCGGCCTGCCCCTCGGCGTGGAGGAGGCGGTTGCACCGGCGACGCGGGACGAAGCCCGGGAGGTCGTGCTGTCGCTGTTCGACGTCCATCGCGGGGGGGTGCATCGCTACGTGCTGTCGCTCGGCGTGAGCGACCGGGACGGCGACGACATCGTCCAGGAGGTCTTTCTCGCGCTGTTCGATCACGTGGCCCGCGGGAGGGACCGATCGAACCTGCGCGGCTGGATCTTCAAGGTGGCGCACAATCTCGCACTCCGGCATCGGGCGCGGGAGGCGCGGCGGCGGCGCCTGCGAACGCTGCTCGATCCGCATTCCGTCCTCGATTCGACGCCGACGCCCGAGGATCGTTACCTGAACGGCCAGCGGCAGGCCCGGCTGCTGGCCGTCGTGGATGCGCTGCCGGCGCGCGACCGGCGTTGTCTGCAGCTTCGGGCGGAGGGCCTGCGGTATCGTGAGATATCGCGCGTGCTCGGCATCTCGCTGGGCAGCGTGGCCAACTCGTTGGCACGCGCGCTGGCGCGGCTTCGCCGCGCCGGCGAGAGGTGACGCCATGTGGGGCAAGGTCGACCACGTGTCGGACGGCGAGTTGCTGCTGTTGGCAGACGAAGGCGCGCTCTCGGCGCGGCGCCGATCGCGAGCGCTCGCGCACGTCGCCGAATGCCCGCGGTGCGCTCGTCGCCGCGACGAGCTGGCCGCGGCGACGAGCGAAGTGGGACACGTGTGCCGGGAGCGGTCGATCTCGATGGCGCCCCTGCACGTGGCGCGCGCCCGACTGCGCTCGGCGATGGATGTGCGCCCTCGGTGGCGTCCGGCGCCGGGCTGGTCGCCCCTTGCCGCGGGGGCGCTGGGCGCCGCGGCGGCCCTTGTCGCCGTCATTCTGTCCTGGTCGGTCGTGGACCGGCGCCCGTCCGGGTTGTCGAGCGCGCCGCCGGCCGCGGACGGTGCGGGCGGGGCGTTCGGTTTGTTGCTACCGCGGCCCGATCTCACCCCGGGCAGCGTCAGGGCGGTCCTTGTCCCCGACATCTGCGGCGACGCACTTGCGGGCGGCCCGGCCGTGGCGTCGCAGGTACCGCGCCAGGTGTTCGAGGCCTACGGCGTGGACTACCGGCGCGCCGGGGACTACGAGCTCGATTTCCTGATCACGCCGGAGCTGGGCGGCGCCTCGGACGCCAGCAACCTGTGGCCGCAGCCGTACCGCAGCGTCGTCTGGAATGCCTATGTCAAGGACGAGCTCGAGCGGCATCTGCGGCGTCTCGTCTGCCAGGGCGTGGTGGATCTGGCGACGGCCCAGCAGGAGCTGGCGGGCGACTGGATCGCCGCCTACAAGCGGCGCTTCAACACCGAGCGGCCGTTGCGCGACTACGGCCGTTTCCCATTGACCGCGAGCGACGTCGAGGCCCTGCAGGCCGAGGCGCTCGAGCGGCGGCTGTTGCCGGACTCGCGGCGGTCGTGAACACGTTCCCGAGCACACACGTTCCCGAGCACACATGCGCAGCATTCTTCGCGTCCTCCCTCTGGTGCTGGCGGTCTTCCTGGCCGCCGTGCCGCTCGCCGCCGTCGCGGAGGCGCAGGATCCGCCTCCGGCGAGGGTCGGATTCGTTCCGACCGCAGCGCCCGCGACGGCGCTGGCGGCCGGTGACGATTACCTCGTGGTCGGAGTCGGATCGCGCGTGCACGTCATCGACGTGTCGCGTCCGGCGTCGCCGGAGCCTGTCGGCGTCCACGACTTCGAGCAGCCGGTGCTGGGTCTGGCCGCCGTCGGCGCCGCGGTCTACGTGGCCAACAGCCACGACGGCCTCCGCCGGCTGGACCTGTCCGATCAGTCGGCGCCGCGGCTGACCGGCACCTCCGCGACCCGCGGCCAGGCGGTCGGCGCGGCTGCGGTGGGCACGCGCGTCTTCGTGGGCGACAACTCGCTCGGGTTCGACATCGTGGACGTGGCCGGCGACGTCCAACGCGTCGGCGAGTATCTGGGCGACGGGTTTCCGCGCGGCATCGCCGCGGCCGGCTCGCTGGCCTTCGTGGCGGATCAGCCGGCCGGGCTGATCGTGGTGGACGCGTCGACTCCCGCCGCCCCGGCCGTGATCGGCAGCCTGTCGCTGGGCCGCGATCCGATTACGCAGGTGTTCGCGCCGGACCCGCGTTCGATCGGCGCCGCCGCGCCGGCCCTGATCTGCATCGTCAGCGGGCGGGTCGGGCTTCAGGCGGTCGATATCTCCGCTCCGGCCGCTCCGGTCGTGACGGCGCCTATCCCGACTGCGGGCCCACTTGCCGGCGCGGCGATGTGGGAACGATTCGTCTACGCGGCCGGCGACGAGGTGCTGCAGGTGTTCGATCTGGCCGATCCCGCCCGGCCCGCGCTCGTCGGGACCCACGAGCTCGGCGGGCGGGCCGGGCCGGTGGCGGTCAACGAGGAGCTGGTCTTCGCGGCCAGCGGCGCGGCGGTGATCATCCTGGGCAGATGAAGAACGCATCATGGACGATACAGACAGTCGGAACCCGCGGCGCCGCGTCGCGACGGAGACTGCCAGCCCAGATCCCGAGCCACAGATCCTTGCCGACGAAGTCGGCCGTCATCCTGAGCTGATGGTTGTGGCTCAAGATGGCAGCGCGGGATCCGAGCGGGACTATGCGGGGGAGTCATCCGAGCGGGACTATGCGGGGGAGTACAGTGACGAGTCGTTCTGGGCCAAGGTCGTCGCATTCGCGCTGAAGGCGGGGCGTGAAGTCATCCGGCTGGCGCTGACCCTGTACTACTGTCTGCAGGACGCGGACACCCCCAAGTGGGCGCGGACCGTCATCGTCGGCGCGCTGGGCTATTTCATCTTTCCGGCGGACATCATTCCGGATTTCGTGCCCGGCGCTGGCTACACTGACGACCTGGCCGTACTTGTGTCGGCAGTCGCGACTGTGTTGGTGCACATCAAGCCCGAACACCGACGGCAGGCGGAAGAGAGAATGAAGGAGTGGTTCGGCGATGCAGGCGGCGACTAAAGGGAGAAGTGCGGGCGGCGGTGTTCGGCAGCGGCGTCCGGGCGGGTCGGCGCCAGCCGCGGGCTGCGGGTCGCGCGTCGCGTGGACGGCGCTGCTGTGGGCCGGGTTCATGCTCGCGGCGGCGGCAACTGCATCCGCGCAGGAATGGGCGCAGTTCCGGGGCCCGGGCGCGGCCGGCGTCGCCGCCGACAACCCCGCGCTGCCGGAGCGCTGGAGCGCGACCGAGAACGTCGCCTGGCGTACCCCGCTGCCGGGTCTCGGCTGGAGCTCGCCCATCGTCGCCGGCGGCCTGGTGTTCCTCACCACCGTGGTGAGCGACGGCGAGGTCGAGACGCCGGAGAGCGGCTGGTACCGCTTCGGCGAGCGCGACGCGCCCGACGACGTGCACCACTGGCTGGTCTACGCGCTCGACCTGCAGACCGGGGAGGTGCGCTGGCGCCGGGAGCTGCACAGCGGGGTGCCGGCCTCGTCGCACCACATGAAGAACACCTTCGCGTCGGAGACCCCGGTCACCGACGGCGAGCGGCTGTACGTCCTTTTCGGCAACGTCGGTCTCTATGCCCTCGGCTTCGACGGGACGCTGCTCTGGTCGCGCGAGCTGCCGCCGGCCGAGACCCGCAACGGCTGGGGGACGGCGTCGTCGCCGGTGCTGCACGACGGCCGGCTCTACCTGGTCGTCGACAACGAGGAGCAGTCCTACATCGCGGCTCTGAGCGCCGAGACCGGCGCCGAGGTGTGGCGCACGGACCGCGACGAGGGGTCCAACTGGTCGACGCCGTACGTCTGGGAGAACGCCGAGCGGACGGAGATCGTGACCACCGGCACGGATCGTGTCCGGTCCTACGACCTCGACGGCCGGCCGCTGTGGGAGCTGGCGGGCATGTCGACCATCGTGATCCCGACTCCCGTCGCGGCCCACGGCCTGCTCTACCTGGAGTCCGGCTACATCGCCGACTTCTTCCGGCCGGTCTACGCGATCCGCCCCGGCGCGTCCGGCGACATCTCGCTCGCCGAGGGCGAGACCGCCAACCGGTACGTGGCGTGGTCGCTGGAGCAGGGGGGCTCGTACCACCCCTCGCCTCTTGTCTACGGCGATCACTACTACACGCTGCTCGACCGCGGGCTGATGACCTGCCACGACGCCCGCACCGGCGCGGAAGTCTACGGCCGGCAGCGAATCGACGTGGGTCAGGCGTTCACCGCCTCGCCCTGGGCCTACAACGGCAAGGTGTTCGCCCTCAGCGAGCAGGGGACGACCTACGTCATCGAGGCGGGGCCCGAGTTCCGCATTCTGGCCGAGAACCCGCTCGACGAGTTCACGATGGCGACGCCGGCCATCCTCGACGACAGCCTGATCATCCGGACCGCCGAGGCGGTCTACCGTATCGCCGAACGCTGAGGACGCCCCCTGCCGACTGCAGGCCGGGTCGTCCGACGGGCGTTCAGCGTATAATAATCGCTTCCCGTCTTCTCGGATCCGTTGCAGGCGGGCATTTCCAGGAGGAACGATTCATGCGAGGCGATACGAGGTTGCTGGTGGTTTCCCTGGCCGCAGCGCTGCTGGCCCTGCCCGGCGCGGCGTCGGCCGGCGCCGAGGACACGACACCCACGTTCACGAAGGACGTGGCGCCGATCTTTCAGCAGAAGTGCCAGGCTTGCCATCGGCCGGGCTACATCGCCCCGATGTCGCTCCTGACCTACGCGGAATCGCGGCCCTGGGCGCGGTCGATCAAGACCCGCGTCGAGACGCGCCAGATGCCGCCGTGGCACATCGACAAGTCGGTCGGCATCCAGGACTTCGAGAACGACCGTTCGCTGACCGGCGCCGAGATCGACACCATCGTCCGCTGGGTGGACGCCGGCGCGCCGCGCGGCAACCCGGCGGACATGCCGCCGCCGGTGGAGTTCGCCGACGACGACGTCTGGAACTTCGCCGGCCTGTTCGGCGGGCCGCCGGACCTGATCATCCACTCGGCGCCGTACACGGTGCCGGCCGTGGCCCAGGACCGCTGGTGGAAGCCGGAAGTGTCGACCGGGCTGACCGAGGACCGCTGGATCCGGGCCATCGAGATCCGCCCGTCGAGCGTCGACGGCCGCCGCGTCACGCACCACGCCCTGGCGCGGTTGCAGCAGGAGGAGGACGGCGATCTCGGCGCGGCGTCCGACGTCGGTCCGGGCCTGCTGATGGAGTGGGCGGTCGGCAAGCAGGGCGAGATCATGCGCCCGAACAGCGGCAAGCTGATCAAGGCCGGCTCGAGCATCGTGTGGGACATCCACTACCACGCGGTCGGCGAGGAGATCACCGACACGGTGGAGCTCGGCCTGTATCTCTATCCCAAGGGCGAGGAGCCGAAGCACCGGCAGGTGCTCTCGGCGTTCAGCACCATCGAGGGGGGCAGCGACCACCTGTCGATTCCGCCCAACCAGGTGACGGTGACCGAGCGCTTCCACGTCCTGAAGCAGAACGGCCGCGTGGAGAACTACCAGCCGCACATGCACCTGCGGGGCAAGGGGATGCAGATGACGGCCATCCTGCCCGACGGCACGACGGAGGTCCTCAGCCGCGTGAGCGACTTCAATTTCAACTGGCACCTCAACTACGTGTACGCCGACCATGCGGCGCCGCTGCTGCCGAAGGGGACGGTGCTGCACCTGAAGTCGTGGTACGACAACACGTCGGCCAACCGGGCGAATCCCGATCCCAACCAGTGGGTCGGCTACGGAGACCGGACCGTCGACGAGATGGGCCACGCCTGGGTCAACGTGACCTACCTGGACGATGACGACTTCGCCGCGGCGCTGGCCGAGCGCGAGGCGCTGGCGACGACGAACGACAACTAGCTGTTCGCGAGCGGTTCCGAGCGGCTCGCCGGGCCGCCGGGCCGGCAGAAGAAGAGACCGGGAGCCGCCCTCGTCGCGGGGGCGGCTCCTCTGACGTACGAGGAGACTGACGGCATGCGGGGAGTGGTTTCGACGGGACGCACCGCGGCGACCGCCGCGCTGTTGGCCCTGGCGCTCGGTGCGGGCGCGGCCGGCGCGCAGGTGCCGGGCACGCTGCAGGAGTTCGGGGCGCCGGTCTACCCGGCCTACGAGGGGTGGTACGAGAATCCGGACGGCAGCATCACGCTGCTCGCCGGGTACTTCAACGCCAACACCGCGGAGATCGTCGACGTGCCGGTGGGCGAAAGCAACTACATCGAGCCGGGGCCGGCGGACCAGGGACAGCCGACCCGTTTCGCGCCGGGGCGCTCCTGGGGCGTCTTCACCATGCGGATTCCCGGTGACGATCCGGACCGGCGGGTGATCTGGCATGTGACCGCGAACGGCGAGACCGTGTCGATCCCGATGCATCTCGATCCGCAGTGGATCATCGAGCCGTTCGAGGACGCCGCCAACGGCAACAAGCCCCCCGTGGTCCGCTTCGCGCCGGCCGGCGAGGAGTTCACCGGACCGCCGATCGGGATCGGGCGCGAGCTGACCGCCACCGTGGGCGCGCCGCTGGAGCTGGCCGTGTGGACGTCCGACGAGAAGCCGACCGACAACCTCGTGGCCGCGTCCCGGCGTCCGCGCCCGGCGTTGATCCTCCGCTGGCACGTGGTGCGCGGGCCGGGTGAGGTCGAGTTCTCCGCGCCGGTGCAGGAGTTCGCCGATTCGTCGGATCAGAACCCGGCGACCACCGCCACCTTCGCTGCGGCCGGCGACTACGTCCTGCGCGTCGAGGCGCTCGACGAGACCGGGGTCGGGGGCAGCGGCTTCCAGTGCTGCTGGACGTCGGCGCTGGTCGCGGTTCGCGTGTCCGACCAGGAGTCTGTGCCGTAGAACGGTGCAGATGCCTGGAGAGGTCCTGGTTGGGGCGGGAAGCGGAGCCGCTGGGCGACGATTTCCTGACCGAGGGCATCGAGTCCCGGCGCCGTTCCGCGGGCAGCCAACGCCGCCGGCGGTCTTCCCGCACCGGTTCGGCGCCTCGCAGTCGACTGGACGCTCCACCATGAAGAGACCTGCCGGCCCCGGCGTCGGCCGCCGCTGGCCGGCCGTTCCGGCCCTGGCGGTCGCGCTCGGCTGCTGCGCGATCCCGCTTGCCCTGGCGGTCGCCGCCGAGGCCGGGGTGTCGGCCGGCGGGCGAGCGCAGCAGAGCGGTTCCGGCGCGGTCCGTGTCGTTGGGGCGACGTTGGACGGGACGGTTCGAAGCGCACCGTTCGCACAAGTAGAGGCCCCGCCCGTCGCGGCGGCGGCCGTGGTCGCGGTCGAGCCTTTCGCCAACATCTCCCGGAATCCGGCGGACGCCTGGCTGGGGGCGGGCATCGCCGAGACCGTCGCGGCCGATCTCGGCATGTTGGGTCTGGTTGTGGTCGACGCGCGCGCCGCCAGCACGGCGAACGGGGCGGGTTGGCTGGTGACGGGCGGCTACCAGCGGCTGGGGGAACGCCTGCGCATCACGGCGCGGCTGGTGGCAGCGGACAGCGGCGCGGTCGCGCGGTCGGTGCGCCTGGACGGCGCTCTGGACGAGATTTTCGCGCTGCAGGATCGCATCGTTGCCGAGCTGACGGCCGGAATCGACCTGCGGGAGCCCATCGTCGGCGCGTTGACCGCGGACGTCGACCTGGGCGCCGCTCCGCCGCGGTCGGGGGCGCCGGCTCCCGCGGGGCTCATCGAGGGCATCATCCTGCCGCGTCCGACCGTCGACGACCGGGGGGAGCGAGCGACCGGCGCCGGTGAGCCCGCTTCCCGGGTGCAAGCCGCGCGGTCGGACGGGTCGGCTTCCCCGGCGGAGGTCGGGTCCGCAGCGGTGCGCGGCGCGCCGGTGCCGGCCGCGCGGCCGGACGGGGCGGCTCCCGCGGTCGAGGGCGGGGGTGCAGTGCGCGGCGCGGCCGGACCGCTGGCCGCCGGACTCGCGCCCGCCGCCGGGATCCTGGCCGGGCGGCCCAGCGTGGAGCCGCTGCGGACCAGCGACCCGCCGAGCATCGACGGCCGCCTCGACGACGCCGTCTGGCGGCGGGCGACGCGCATCACCGAGTTCGTCCAGCAGCAGCCGCTCGACGGCGAGCCGGCCACCGAGGAGACCGATCTCTACATCGCCTACGACACGCAGAACCTGTACTTCGGCGTGCACGTCCACTACTCCGACCCGGTGCTCGTCCGCGCGAACCGGTCGGACCGCGACCAGACGTTCAGCGACGACACGATCACCCTCTACTTCGATCCGTTCCTCGATCAGCAGCGCGCCTACGTCTTCTCGGTGAACGGCTACGGCGTGCAGAGCGATGCCATCCTGGATTCGAGCACGCCGACGGGGGGGATGGGCGGCGGCGGCCGGCGCAGCGGCGGCGGTGGCGGTGGCGGTGGCGGCGGGTCTCCGGGCGGCGGACGCCGGGGCGGGATGAGCGCATCGCTGGCCGCGGCGCTCGGCGCCGCGCCGACCGGCGACACCTCCTGGGACGCGCTGTTCGAGTCGAGCGGCACGCTGGTCGAGGACGGCTGGACGGCCGAGATGGCGATCCCGTTCAAGAGCCTGCGCTACCCGTCGCGGGACCGTGGCGAGCGCCACCGCTGGGGCTTCCAGGTGGTGCGGACGATCCCGAGCAAGAACGAGACCGACGTCTGGGCTCCGATCTCCCGCGACATGGCCGGCTTCCTGCCGCAGATGGGCCTGCTCGACGGGCTGACGGATCTGTCGACGAGCCGCAACCTGGAGATCCTGCCCACGCTCACGGCCATCCAGTTCGGATCGCTCGACACCGGGACCGGCGTCTTCGAGGACGGCGACCCCGACCCCGAGGGCGGCTTGAACGTCAAGTACGGCGTGACCCCCAACCTGACGTTCGACTACACCTACAACCCCGACTTCTCGCAGATCGAGTCGGACATCCCGCAGATCGAGGTCAACCAGCGGTTCCCGCTCTTCTACCCGGAGCTGCGGCCGTTTTTCCTGGAGGGGCAGGAGATCTTCCAGGTGCCCGGGCAGGTCAACCTGGTCCACACGCGCACCATCGTCGACCCGCGGCAGGGCGCGAAGCTGACCGGGAAGGTGGGCGACACGACGGTCGGCGTGCTCGTCGCCAACGACGAGGCCCCGGGCCTGGTGGAGGGCGTCGCTCCGGGCCTGCAGGGCCGGACCGCGCAGGTGGCGATCGCGCGGGCGCGCTACGACCTGTACGCCGAGTCGTACCTCGGGGTCATCGCGACGGATCGGGAGTTCGGCGACGGTTACAGCCGGGTGGGCGGCGTGGACGGCCGGTTCCGGCTCGGGCGCACTTCGTCGGTGAGCTTCCAGGCCGCCGCGTCGGAGCATCTGAACGACGCCGACGGCTACAACTCGGGGCCGATCTTTCACCTCGCCTACGACAGCGCGGGGCGCAACCTCAGCTACTCGGCCGCCGTCGACAGCGTCGATCCCGGTTTTCGCACGGACACCGGATTCGTGCAGCGCGTCGACACCCGCGTGGCGCAGGCCAACGTCTCGTACCGCTGGTGGCCGGAGAACTGGCTGGTCAACTGGGGGCCGCTGGCCAGCTACAGCCGCAACTACGACTTCGAGGGCCTGCTGCAGGACGAGCAGGCCCAGGTCGGGGTGCGGGGGGTGATGACGAACAGCATGATCTGGGTCGCCATGGCCAACCGCGACATGGAGCGCTACGGCGGGATCGAGTTCCACAAGACGAACGCCTTCCTGGGCGGCGGCTTCGCGGCCAGCCGCCGCCTGTCGGCCGGGGGCTTCTTCAACTGGGGCGATCAGGTCCGCTACGGCGACGACCCGTTCCTGGGCAGCGGCGCCACGGCCACGCTGTTCGCCGCGGTGCGGCCGATGTCGCGGCTCAACGCCGATCTGAACTTCATTACCAGCCGGCTGCACGATCCGCGGACGGCCGAGCAGGTCTTCGACGTCAGGATCTACCGCGCGCTGACCACCTACCAGTTCACCAACCGGCTGCTGCTGCGCAACATCCTGGAGTACAACACGTTCAGCGGCACCGTGGCCGCCAACCTGCTCTTCACCTATCGGGTCAACGCGGGGACCGTGTTCTTCGTCGGCTACGACGACCACTACCAGCAAGGCGACCTGATCGACAGCGCAATCTTCCCGACGATGCGTTTCGAGCAGACGAACCGCGCGATCTTCACGAAGCTGTCGTACCTGTTCCGGTTCTGAGGCGTCGCAGGGGGGAGGATGCCGTGACCGCGCTCTCGGTCAACGTCAACAAGATCGCGTGGCTGCGCAACTCGCGGGAGGGCGCCCGGCCCAGCGTCCTGGAAGCCGCCCGGACCGCCATCGCGGCCGGCGCGCACGGCATCACCGTCCATCCGCGGCCCGATCAGCGCCACATCCGCCCGGCCGACGTGGAGGCGCTGGCCGCGCCGCTGGCCGCCGAGGCGCCGCAGGTCGAGTTCAACATCGAGGGCAACCCGGCCGCCGGACCCCGCGACAACGGCTACCCGGGATTCGATCGCCTCGTCGAGACGGCGCGCCCCGACCAGGCGACGCTGGTCCCGGACGCCGACGCGCAGCTCACCTCCGACCACGGCTGGGACCTCTCCGATCCGGCCGCGGCCCGCTTCGTGCGGGAGGTCGCCGCCCGCTACCGGGGTTGGGGCGTCCGCGTCAGCCTCTTCATGGACCCGGTGGAGGCGCAGATCGCCCGCGCGAAGGAGTGCGGCGCCGACCGCGTCGAGCTCTATACGGGTCCCTACGCCGACTGCGTCGAGCGGCACGGGCTGGAGCACCCGGTGACCCGAGCGAGCCTGGACGCCTACGCCCGGGCGGCGCGCTACGCCGGCGAGATCGGGCTCGGCGTCAACGCCGGCCACGATCTGAATCTGGACAACCTCGTGGCGTTCATCGCCGTCGGGGGCATCGCCGAGGTCTCCATCGGCCACGCGCTGATCGCGGACGCACTGGAGGCAGGCTTGTCGACGACTGTGAAACGGTACCTCGACGCCATCGCGGCCGGAGCGTCCGGTCCGGAGGACTCACTCGCGGATGCCGGACCTGCGCGATGAGGTGGTGTCGACGGCTTCACGTTCACCACGCTGTCTGGCGTGCTGCAGCGTCGGCGTCCGCCCCGGGGCTCTTGACGATCCCACGTTGACCAAGTAATCTGACTAGGCGCTGAAAGCTGTCAGGGACATGCTCCAGGTCAACGTCCACGAAGCCAAGACCCACCTCTCAAGGCTCATCCGGCAGGCTCTGGACGGCGAGGAAGTCGTGATCGCGAAGGGGAACCGGCCGCTGATACGCCTGGAGGTTCTGCCCGAGGCGAGGAGGGCGCGAGAGCTCGGCAGCGAGCGCGGGCTCATCGTGCGCATGGACGACGACTTCGATGCTCCGCTGAAAGACTTCGCGGAGTACGTCTGAGTGCGTCTCCTTCTCGACACCCATGCCCTGCTCTGGTCCGTCGGTGCTCCCGACCGGTTGAGCGAGCCCGTGCGCGCAGCGCTGCTTGCGGATCCCAACGAAGTGTCGCTCAGCATCGCGAGCCTGTGGGAGGTCGCCATCAAGGTGAGTCTTCGACGCCTCGAGCTGGCACCGGACTGGCGGGCGCTGATCGACAACGGCCGCGCGCGGATGGGAGCGCGCTGGCTGGCTGTCGAGTCGAATCACTGCGCCCAGGTGGCGCAACTGCCCTGGCATCATCGGGATCCGTTCGATCGCATGCTCATCGCGCAGGCGATGTGCGAGGACATGACGCTGATCAGCAAGGATCGCGCCTTCGCCGACTACGCCGTGCCCGTATTGTGGTGACGGCGAGTAGCGGGAGACGTCACGGATGCGCGAATCCGGACGCCCTGATGACGTGAGAAAGTAGTGTTGAGGCCCGCTACTCGCCCTCCGGAAGCGCGAAGGCGACCAGCCGCGGGCCGCCGCCGACGGTCATCGCGATGTACTGCCGGCCGTCGAGCAGGTAGGTCATCGGCGTCCCGATGGCGCCGCTCGGCAGGTCCACCGACGCCAGCTCCGTTCCGTCCGTCTTGTCGTAGGCGACCAGGCGCGGGCCGTTGTTCGTCCCGCCGGCGGTGAGGCAGTAGATCAGCAGCGTCTTCGTCAGCAGCGGGCCGTTGCTGCCGTTGTCGCCGCCGAGCGGCGGCAGGTTCAGGTGCCGCAGCCGCGGGTGGTTGCGGTAGCGGTCGCCGTTGCCGGTGGGGACCCACCAGGCATGCTCGCCGGTGTTCAGGTCGATGGCGGTCATGCGCGAGTAGGGCGGCTTGAGCAGCGGCAGCCCCTGCGGCATCTGCGGGCTGTCGCGAATGGCGCCGCGCCGGGCCAGCCGCTCGTCCTCCGGGGCGCCGTGCGTGTAGGCGACCGTCGCGCCCAGCGCCGGGTCCGGCTCGTACAGCGGGATGACCGTGGCCTGGTTGCGCGACGGTATGTAGAGCATGCCGGTCTCGGGATCGACCGCCGCGCCGGCCCAGCCCGCCGTGCCGCCGTCGGGCGGGCGCATGATGGTGCCGCGCGTGACGCCTTCGACAGGCCGGTCGAGCGGCGTGAACAGCGGTCCGAGCCGGAAGCCCTCGACCGCCTCCAGCGCCATCTGGCGGATCTCCGGCGTGAAGTCGACGAGGTCGTCGATGCCGATCCCCTGGTAGTCGAACGGAGCCGGCTTCGTCGGGAACGGCTGCGTCGGCGACACGACCTCGCCCGGCATGTTGGTCTCGGTCGGCACCGGGCGCTCCTCGATGGGCCAGATCGGATCGCCGGTGACGCGGTCGAACACGTAGACGAAGCCCTGCTTGCTCACCTGCGCGATCGCCTTGATCGGCCGGCCGTCGACCACCACGTCCACCAGGTTCGGATGGGTCGGGAAGTCGTAGTCCCACAGGCCGTGGTGAACGGCCTGAAAGTGCCATTCGCGCTCGCCCGTCTCCACGTCGACGGCGATCAGGGTCTCCGAGAACAGGTTGTCGCCGAGCCGGTCGGCGCCGTAGTAGTCGTTGGTCGTCGTGCCGGTCGGCAGGTAGACGTGGCCCAGCTCGTTGTCGCCGGCCAGCATCGACCAGACGTTGGCGTTGCCCGAGTAGCGCCACGACTGGTTCAGCCAGGTGTCCGCCCCGAACTCGTCGGCGCTGTTCGGCACGGTGTGGAAGTCCCACGCGTGCTCGCCGGTGCGCACGTCCCAGGCCCGGACCCACCCTGGCACCGCTTCCTTCGTGATGCGGCGGTCGGCGACGTGCGAGCCGTGGATCACCTTGTCGCGGACGACGATGGGCGGCGAGTGGATGCCGTAGAGCAGGGCGTTGAGATAGTCGCGCTCGCCGCGTTCGGCGCGTGGCAGGCCGACCATCGCGTCGACCATGCCGCTCCCGTCGGCGCCGAAGTCCGCGCACGGCTGTCCCGTCTTCGCCTGCACGCAGACCACGTAGCCGTTGCCGGTGCCCCAGAAGATGCGCTCGTCCCCCTCGCCGTCGGTCCAGTAGGCGACGCCCCGCTGGCGCCACGTCCCGGTCATCGTCGTCGTCCCCTCTTCGTAGCTCTTGGGGTTGAAGACCCACAGCGTCTCGCCGGTCTCCGCGTCGACGGCGACGCCCTGCGACAGCGGCGTGTTGAAGTAGAGGACCCCGCCCACCATCAGCGGCGTGGCCTGGAACCCGGTCGCGCTCGGCAGGTGGCCGGTGCGGTAGAGGTCGGGGGTCTCCTCGACGAGCGCCTCGACGACCGCGTCGAGCGGCGCCCACCATTCGCCACCCCCCGGGGTGGACTTGCTGACGCGGTTGTCTACCGACATCCACTCCCAGGCCAGCTCCAGGTCGGCGAAGTTGCCCGCGTCGATCTGGTCCAGCGGCGAGTACTTCCTGCCCCCGATGTCGCCGGCGTAGCTGCGCCACTCGCCGCCGGAGGTGTCGTAGGTCTGCCACGGACCGGGAGCAGTGTCCTGCTGGGCGTGGGCGGGCAGCACCGTCCAGAGCAGGGCGGCGAGCAGGAGAACCGGCGCGAAACGCATCGACTGGCGCATGGTGAAACCTCTTTGCAGGCCGCGGCGTCCGCGGCATGAACACGGTCGGGGCCTTTACGAATGCGGGCAATCGTACACCGGTTGGCCGAGAGCTGCGCCGGAAGCGTGGCGGTACGCGGCAGGGCTCGCCGCGCGGCCCGCGACTCGGCCTCGTGGGGTCGACCCCGCCGGTGCGCTCCAAGGCATCGACAACGCGGCCGGCGTCTTCGCGGCCGGGCGATCCCGACCCCGAGGGCGGCTTGAACCGCTGCCGTCCGGGCCGAAGTCCGCGCACGGCTGCCGCCTCTTCGCCTGCAGGCAGTGTGCAGGCAGACGACCTGGCCGTTGCCCGTGCCCCGGAAACCCGCTCCTCGAACAGCGCGGCCGTGTCCGCGGAGAGGGGGGGTAGTTGTCTGTGCTCCCGATAAGTAAGCAGGGTAGCGATGATTTTAGCGGGCATATGAAACAAACTACCCGGAAATTCACACGTAGCAACCCCCTTTCTTGTGACCGGAAGGGACTGCGGCGCCTTGACCCGGGTGAGCATCTCGTATCAGAATCAGCGGATTGTTCGTCTCCAGTGTATCGAGTGATGGGTGGTTCACTCGTCCGTCGTCGATGGAACCTGCGGGCTGGACAGTGAGCTTGTTCCGTCCGTTCGTTTCCCTCCGGGGTGGTCGTGCGGTGGTCGTGCGCCCCATCTGCCTTGCAATCGCTCCGCCATGAACCAGAAAACATGACGCAAGTACGTGAACGGCCGGCAGAGAGTATCCGGTTGGCAGAGGACATTCCGACCCGCGTTGAATCTTCCGTTCCGGTGCCCCCCCCGTCCCCACCCCCGTCCCCCCCGTTCTCGCCTCCCGACGCTTCCATCGTCGCCGACAGGTTGACCGGGCCGCACATGTTGACGGCGAAGGTGACGGTGCCCGAGCCGGTCAAGAACTACTTCTACCGGCACTCGTTGATGCAGCAGTTGGATCGCGTGACCGATCACCGGGTCACCGCGTTGCGCGCGCCCGCCGGATTCGGCAAGACCACGGCACTGGCCCGGATGAGTCGCCGCCAACGCGACCGGGGATTCCTCGTTGCCTGGGTCTCGGTGGACGAGGACGACACGCCCAGCATTCTGGGGAACTACGTGGCCTACGCGTTCGCGTCCGGCGGGCTCGATCTGTCGATTCTGAACGACTACGACGCGTGGTCGGCCACCCCGTTCACGCATCGCATGGGAGTCCTGGCCGGTGCCATAGAGGGCCGGCGGTCTCCCTGCGTGCTGGTGTTCGACGAGCTGGAGCGGCTGCCGCGGCAGTCCGTCGGGCTGCTCGACTTTCTGCTCAACCGCGGCCCCCGCAATCTGCACGTGGCGTTCGCCTACCGGTCCAACCCCGGCGTCGACCTGGCCACGCACGTCCTCAATGGCACGGCGCTGATCGTCAGCACCGAGCAGTTGCGGTTCTCGCGTTCCGAGGTGGCCCGGTTCTTCGCCGGCGAGCTGTCGCGGCGCGAGCTGGACGACGTGCTGCACCGCACCGCCGGATGGCCGGTCGCCCTGACGGTCGATCGCATTGCGCGCGCGTCGGATCGGGAGTTCGCGCGGGCGGATCCGCGGCGCGTTACCGACAACTTCCTCGGGACGCGCCTGCTGCGGGGCCTGACCCCCGAAGAACGCCGCTGCCTGCTGGAGCTGGCGTCCTTCGACTGGATCGACAAGGACCTGGTGGACGAGGTCCTCGGATCGAGCCGCGCCCGCCGCGTGGTCGAGGCCGCGCCGGGGCTGGACGGCTTCCTGCTGCCTCTCGACCCGGACGGGGACGTGCGGCGCCTGCACCCGATCGTCAGGCGGTTCTGCATCGACGTGCTGTCGGCGGAGGACCCGGACCGGGAACGATCCCTGCGCGTGCGCATCGCGCGGGCGCTGGCCGCTCGCGGACACCTGGTCGAAGCGTGGCGCCAGGCCAGCGAGGCGGGCGACGACCGGCTGGTCGCCGAGCTCATGGAGCGCGCGGGGGGCTTCCGGTTGTGGCTCCGCGACGGCATGCCGCAACTGGTCGCAGCCGAACGCTTTCTGACCGCCGACATCCTGCGGCGCTACCCGCGGCTGGCGCTGTTGCGCAGCATCGCGCACCGCCTCGGCCTGCGCCTCGACGAGGCGCAGGCGCAGTTCCGGCGTATCGAGCAGGCCACGGACGGCTTCACGCGGGACCGGGAGGGCGGCGACGCGAGCGCGCTGTTCGTCGACGCGGTCTTCACGAGGGCGGTGCTCAACGGCGGCAGTTGCCACAGCCTGCACGATGCGCTGGACGCGGCGCGGCCGGAGCCGGAGCAGGCCGGGACGGTGGGCGAGGGAGGCCGGTTCGTGCTGGCCGCCTGGCACACGCTGCGTTGCGTCTCCTGCTACGAGAGGGCTCTCTTCAGCGCGTGTCGCGAGCACGGCCACGCCGCGGTGGAGAACTTCACGGACGACGTCCGGTACGGCCGGGTGCACGCGAGCATCTACACCGGCATGGCCGCCATGGCCGAGGGCCGGGTGCAGGAGGCGATCGAGCGGTACCGTCGCGCCCGGGAGCTTACGAGGAAGTTCTTTCCCACCGACGCCTGCCTCGCCGTGGTTACCGACGTGCTGTTCATCGAGCTCGATCTGGAGCGCAACCGCACCAAGGCGATCGAGCAGCGCACCTTGGCCGGGCTGACGAAGCTGCGCGGCGCCTGGTTCGATCTCTATTCGACAGCGGTGGGCGTCAGCGCCGAGCTGACCCGTCTGCGCCACGGCGGGGAAGCGGAGCTGGAGCTGCTCGCCGACGCGTTCGAGCGCATCTGCGGCGCGGGCTTCGAGAGCACGTTTCTCGACTACGTCGCCGCGCTGCGGGTCGCCGCGCTGCTCGAGGCCGGCCACGTCGACGAGGCCGGCCGGCTGTGGCGTGATGCCGCGCTGCCCGACGCCGTCGAGCTGCTCGACTTCGACCGCCGCTCGTGGCGCTCGATCGAAGTGCTCGCCGGCGCCCGGGTGAAGCTGCTGGCCGCGCGAGGGGACCTGGGCGTCGCCGCAACGCTCGCCGATCGCCTGCGCGCCGCCGCGTCGGACCGGGGCCTGACGCGCACCGCGATTCGGGGTCTGGCCCTGTCGATGGAGATCGCCGAGCGCTCCGGGCGCGAGGAGCAGGCCGCGGCGAGGCTGGCCGAGTGCCTGCGCCTGGCGGCGGAGAACGGCTACGTGCGCCCCCTCGTCCGCTGCGCCGCCATCAGCCGGGACGTGGTGCGGCGCCTGCTCGGCACGCCGCTCGAGCCGGCGGCGAGGGAGGCTGCCGAGGCGCTGCTCGGGCATCTGGGCGGGCCGCCGGAGACGGCCGCTCCGGTCCTCTCCCCGCGGGAGCGGGAGGTGCTCGACGAGCTGACCCGCGGCGGGCGCAACAAGGAGATGGCGAGTCGGCTCGGCATAACGGAAGCCGGCGTCCGCTACCATCTGAAGAACCTCTATCGCAAGCTGGGCGTCAAGGGACGCAAGGAAGCCATGCGGCAGGCGCAGGCCGAAGAGACCGGCGCCCGATAGCAGCGCCGGCAAGAAGCGATAGCCGGCCGCGCAGCGCACCTCCGCCCGCTCGCGGCAACGCGCCCGATAGCCCTTCCGTCGCGGTTTCCCATCCGTTACACGGCGATTCGACAGTTACCCCGTACCAATCCGACAGCGCGGGCGGCGTTGCGCCGCCTATCGTTCTTCGGCTCGTTCCTCTCTTGTGCGCTGCGTGGCCCGGGTGTGATTCTCTCGGCCATGAGACACATGCAGGAGCACGCCGCCGAACCCGTTCCGCACACTCCGCCACCACTGGCGGCCGCGCCGCCGCCGGCCGGCGCCCGCCCGGAGGACGCCGGCGCCTGCGGCCCGGGCGACGTTCCCGCGCCGCGCGACGCCGTCGAGGTACGGGCGCACGACGGTGCGTCGATCTTCCTCCGCCGGCACGGCAATCCGGACGGGCCGCGGCTGGTCGTGAGCCACGGCAACGGGCTGGCCGCCGATGCCTACTACCCGTTCTGGTCGCTGCTCACCGACCGCTTCGACGTCGTGCTCTACGACTTCCGGAACCACGGGTGGAACCCGCTCGGCGATCCGGGCGCGCACCTGGTCGAGTCGTTCATCCGCGACAACGCGTGCGTGGCGACCGCCATCGACCGCTGCTTCGGGCGCAGGCCGCGGGTCGGCGTCTTCCACTCGACGTCGGCGCTGACCGCCATCCTGCCCGGCGCCGAGCGGAACGGGTACTCGGGCCTCGTGCTGTTCGATCCGCCCATCTTCCACTCCGGGCGGGACCGGCGGGACGTGCTGCTCGGAGAGCGGCTCGCGCGGCGCCTGGCGCGGACGGCCAGGACCCGCCGCGAGCGGTTCCGCACCTGGGAGGAGCTCGCGCAGACGTACCGGGACGGGCGCGCCTTCACGCGCCTGTGCCCCGGCGCCGCCGAGCTCCTCGCGCGCGCCACGAGTCGCCGCAGCGCCGGCGGGGACGGCTACGAGCTGTGCTGCCCGCGGAACTGCGAGGCGGAGATCTTCGCGCAGACCTTCCGGTGGTCGAGGCGCGTGGACCTCGACCGGCTGCAATGCCCCGTCAAGGTGATAGGCGGCGACCCGGCGGTGCCGTTCTCCTTCCTGCCGAGCGTCGATCTCGACGAGATCGTCGCGCTCGACTACGACTTCGTTCCCGACACGACCCACTTTCTGCAGCTCGAGGACCCGGCGGCGTGCGCGTTCGAGACGGCCCGCTTCATCGAGCGGGCTCTGTCCGCCTGGAGCGCCCCGAAACGCCTCGCAGGCTCGGAGTTTCGGCTTGTCCCGTCCACACCATGACCCTTCCGTTTCAGAACTCCGCTTCGCTGCGTTCTGCGGCGCGAGACCCTGGCCGTAGGAGGCACATGACCACCAGTACCAGACCCACGATCGGCCTGGCCCTCGGCGCCGGCGCCAGCCGCGGATGGGCGCACATCGGCGTCATTCGGCGCCTCGAGGAGGCCGGGATCTTTCCCGACGTCGTTTGCGGCACCTCCGCCGGCTCGGTCGTCGGCGGGTTCTATGCCGCGGGCGAGCTCGACTTCCTGGAGGACTGGGTGCGCAACCTGTCGTTCAGGCGGATGCTCGGCTACGTGCACGTCCGGCGCGATCGCAGCCTGTTCGGCAGGAAGCTGCTGCGGCAACTGGCCGAGCAGGGAAGTCACATCGCCGTCGACCGGATGGCGTTGCGGTTCGCGGCGATTGCGACCGACCTGGCGAGCGGCCGGGAGGTGCGCATCGAGGAGGGTTCCCTCATGAAGGCGGTCGCGGCGTCGAGCGCCTGCCCCGGCCTGCTTCCGCCGGTGAAGATCGGGAACCGGTGGCTGATCGACGGCGCCCTGACCAACCCGGTGCCCGTCTCGACGTGCCGCGCGCTGGGTGCGCAGCTCGTCATCGCGGTGGATCTGTTCGGGTCGCGCCGGCGCGATCTTTCCCCGCCGTCGGCCGGGTCGGGGCGGCTGGCGATGCTGTCGAAGCTGGTGCCGCGTGGGCTCGCCCGCTCCCTCAGGCTCAAGGGCCTCAGGATGTGCCGGGCCGTCCGCTACGGGGCGGGAGCGCCCAACGTCCTCGCGGTGGCGATGCGCTCGGCGAGCCTTCTGCAGCGCCTCCTGGGCCGGACCGGGGGCGTCGTCGGCGAACCCGACCTGCTCATCGAGCCGGAGCTGGTGCCGATGCTGGGTCGGAACCAGGCCGCCGTGGCGATCGAGGCCGGGCGCGAGGCGGCCGAGCGTGCGCTGTCGGCGCTGCAGGACGCACGTTTCCTCCCCGCGCGGGACAGCCGCGGGCGCACCGGGCCGGGTTGCGCGCGCCGGGGCCGGGGCCGCGACGCGGCACCGCGACGGCGGCGTCGCCGCGAGCCGCGGCCCATCGAAACCGACGCGGCAGGCGACCGCCGGCGGGCGGAGACGGGCGCGTCGGGCGCGGACGCAGGCGCCGGGTCCTCGCACCGGCCGGCGATCCAGCGGATCGGCCGGCCTTTCGTGCACAGGCGCGGTCCCGCCCCCGGTGCGGGCGCCGGGGCGGCGCCGCACGTCGTTCATCCGGAGTAGAGGAAACATGATGCACATAGACTTCAACGCGGCCAGCCTCGTCGTCGTCCTCGCCGCGGGCCACTTCGTCAACACCTTCGCGACGTGGCTGATGCACTACCTGCAGCACCGGAGGCTCTTCGGCGTCGTCTTTCAGCGGATTCACCTTCGGGCGCACCACGACGCGAAGCTGAAACGCTCGAATCCGCTCCTGTACCGCTGGTGGGCGTTCGTGGGGCACCTGCAATGGCTGGCGATGATCGGCGTCCTCGCGGGGATCTATTTCTCGCTCCTCGTCCCGTGGGCGGCCGCAGCCGTCCTCTCGGAGGGGCTCGTCATGGGCGCCTTCACCTACTACTTCCATCATCAGTACGACAGGCCCGGCTCGTGGCTCGACCGGTTCGCCTGGTTCAGGCGGGCACGCAGGCTGCACGGCATACACCACGGCCGCTTCGAGAGCTTCGGCAGGAGCCGGAACTACGCGATCGGCGGACCGCTCACGGGGTTTCTCGCCGACCGCGTTCTCGGCACGTTCCAGGGCGCGGGGCGGGGGGAGTGACGCGAGATGCGGCGCGTGTCGGCGCGGGCGGTCCGCGGCTGGAACGCCGCGTGTCCCGGCGGTTCGGCAAGTGAGAGGGGAGACGAGAGCATGACTGCGACAGCGTTGGAGATGGGTCGTCCGGGACTGCGGAAGTACGGGTGGCGGTCGTTCTACGGAGCCCTGGCCGCGTGGTTCGGCACGTCCGAGTGGCGGTTCATGAACTACGGCTACGCCGGCGGCGGGCAGGGGGTGGAGCTGGCCCCGGCCGACGAGCCGCAGCGCCCGTTCATCCAGATGTACGCCCACACGCTGGGGCTGGCCGAATCGTTGGCGGGCCTTGACGTCCTGGAGGTCGGCTGCGGCCGCGGCGGCGGCAGCGCCTGGATCGCCCGCACGCAGGACGTGCGCTCGATGACGGGCGTGGATCTGGCCGGCAGCGCGATCGCGCTCTGCCGGCGCACCCACCGCGTGCCCGACCTCCGCTTCGAGCGGGCGGACGCCGAGCGGCTGCCGTTTCCGAACGAGGCCTTCCACGCGGTGATCAACGTGGAGTCGTGCCACCACTACCCGTCGCTGCCGCGTTTCCTGTACGAGGTCGAGCGCGTGCTGCGGCCCGGGGGGGCGCTGTGCGTCGCCACCTACTGGGATCGCCGAGGGCTCGCGCGCTTCGAGCGGGCGCTCGACGACGCGCCGCTGGAGGTCGTGCGCACGGCCGACATCACGCCGCGCGTCATCGATGGCCTGCGGGCCACCGATGCCATGAAGGCGGCGCTCATCCGGCGCCATGCGCCCCGCCTGCTGTGGCCGGTGCTGCATCACTTCGCGGCGGTGGAAGGCTCCCGGATCCACCGGGGCTTTCTGGACGGCGACATCACGTACGTTTCCGCGCTGCTGCGGAAGCCGCCGGCGCGGGTGGTCGTGGAGCAGGCCCGGAGCTGACCGCGAAGGACGAACCCCGCGGGAGCATTCCTAGCGAACAGCAGTCGGCAGCGCGAAGGCGATGAGCCGCGGGCCGCCGCCCACGGTGAGCGCGATGTACTGCCGGCCGTCGAGAATGTAGGTCATCGGCGTACCGATGGCGCCGCTCGGCAGGTCCACCGACGCCAGCTCCGTCCCGTCGGCCTTGTCGTAGGCGACGATCCGCGGGCCGCCGTTCGCGCCTCCGGCGGTGAGGCAGTAAATCAGCAGCGTCTTCGTCAGCAGCGGGCCGTTGATGGCGTTGTCCCCGCCGAGCGGCGGCAGGTCCAGGTCGCGCAGCAGCGGGTGGTTGCGGTAGCGGTCGCCGTTGCCGGTGGGCACCCACCAGGCGTGCTCGCCGGTGTTCAGGTCGATGGCCGTCATGCGCGAGTAGGGCGGCTTGACGAGCGGCAGCCCCTGCGGCATCTGCGGCTGGCGGCGGATGTTGCCGCCCCGGGCGAGCCGTTGCGCCTCCGGCGCGCCGTGCGTGTAGGTGACCGTGGCGCCGAGCGCCGGGTCGGGCGAGTACAACGACACCACCGCCGTCTGGTTGCGCGAAGGGACGTAGAGCATCCCCGTCTCGGGGTCGACGGCGGCCCCGGACCAGCCCGCGGTGCCGCCCGGCGGCGGACGCATGAGGGTGCCGTTCGTGACGCCCTCGATGGGGCGATCCAGCGGCGTGAACAGCGGTCCGAGCCGGAAGCCCTCGACGGCATCGATCGCCATCTGCCGGATCTCCGGGGTGAAGTCGACCAGGTCGTCGATGGTGACCCCCTGGTAGTCGAACGGGGCCGGCTTCGTCGGGAACGGCTGCGTCGGCGACGGCACCTCGCCCGGCATGTTCGACTCGGTCGGCACCGGGCGCTCCTCGATCGGCCAGACGGGGTCGCCGGTGACGCGGTCGAACACGTAGACGAAGCCCTGCTTGCTCACCTGCGCGATCGCCTTGACCGGGCGGCCGTCGACGGTCACGTCCACCAGGTTCGAATGGGTCGCGAAGTCGTAGTCCCACAGCCCGTGGTGGACCGCCTGGAAGTGCCACTCGCGCTGGCCGGTCTCGACGTCCACGGCAATCAGCGTCTCCGAGAACAGGTTGTCGCCGAGCCGGTCGATCCCGTAGTAGTCGTTGGTGGTGGTGCCGGTCGGCAGGTAGACGTGGCCCAGCTCGTTGTCGCCGGCCAGCATCGACCAGACGTTGGCGTTGCCCGAGTAGCGCCAGGATTCGTTCAGCCAGGTGTCGACGCCGAACTCGTCGGCGCCGTTGGGCACGGTGTGGAAGTCCCACGCGTGCTCGCCGGTGCGGACGTCCCAGGCGCGCACCCAGCCCGGCACCGCCTCCTTGGTGATGCGCCGGTCGGCGACGTGCGAGCCGTGGATCACCTTGTCGCGCACGACGATCGGCGGCGAGTGGATGCCGAACAGCATCGCGTTCAAGTAGTCGCGCTCGTCCCGGCTGGCCCGCGGCAGGCCGACCATGGCGTCGACCCGCCCGCCGCCCTCGGGACCGAAGTCCGGGCACGGCTGCCCGGTCTTCGCGTCGACGCAGATCAGGTAGCCGTTGCCGGTGCCCCAGAAGATGCGCTCGTCCCCCTCGCCGTCGGTCCAGTAGGCGACGCCCCGCTGCGACCAGGGGTTGCTCATCGTCGGCGTCCCCTCCTCGTAGCCCTTCGGGTTGTAAACCCACAGCGTCTCGCCGGTCTCCGCGTCCACGGCGACGCCCTGCGACAGCGGGGTGTTGAAGTACAGGACTCCGCCCACCATCAGCGGCGTCGCCTGCAGGCGCGACAGGATCGGCCGGTGTCCGGGACGGTAGAGGTCGGGGGTGTCCTCGATCAGCGTGTCGACGACGGTGTCGAGCGGGGCCGTCCACTCGCCGCCGCCCGGCGTGCTGCGGCTGATGAAGTGGTCGACCGAGGTCCACTCCCAGGCGATCTCCAGGTCGGCGAAGTTGCTCCCGTCGATCTGGTCGAGCGGCGAGTACTTCGTGCCGCGCACGTCGCCGGCGTAGCTCATCCATTCGCCGTTGGCGGTGTCGTAGGTCTGCCACGGCCCGGCGTCGTCCTGCTGGGCCGGGACGGCGGACGGCCCGCAGAGGAGAAGCACAAGCATCACGGCGAGGGAAAGCGACTGGCGCATGAGATGACCTCCGTTCGTATCGCTGGGCCGGGTTGACGCACCCGG
This sequence comes from Vicinamibacterales bacterium, assembly GCA_963662835.3. Taxonomy (GTDB): domain Bacteria; phylum Acidobacteriota; class Vicinamibacteria; order Vicinamibacterales; family UBA8438; genus WTFV01. The sequence goes on along the minus strand of CAXXVU020000002.1, from coordinate 273,972 downwards.
TACTCGAATCGCGTCGGTGCCGGCAATCCTACACCGTTGCCGGAGCGGATGCGACGACCTGCCGCGACCGCCGGTACCGCTTCGGAGCGCCGAAGGACGGCGAGGACGAGGCGGGACAGCCGGCGAGGCTCAAGACTCCCGGCTGGGCGAGCCCGCCGCGGCGTCGCGGCGGTTGGATTCAGTCTCGACGAACGGTCTCGCGCGGGCCGTCAGGCGAGCGCATACCATGTGCCGCGCCCGGATCCGTGCCGCGTCAGATGACCGTTGCGGGTCAACGCCCTCACGTGATCCTTGATCGTGTTGCGGCTCGCACCGGTTGCTGCAACTGCGGCGCGGATCGTCACGCGTCCCTGTTCGCGAGCAAGCTCCAGAATTCGCAACGAGAGCTCGGGCAGGCCGCCGATAGTCAGGCGCTCACGCTCGATCTTCTCGTGCAGATGCCGCTTCTGCCGTTGGAGCGCCGTCAGAAAATAGTTGAGCCAGGGATCCCAGTCGGGTTCGGCGGTCCGCAATGTCGTCTGCGTGCGGCGCAGGGCCAGGTAGTACGCGTCCCGGCTCCGTTCGATGACGCTCTCCAGCGAGCAGTAGGGGACGTAGGCGTACCCGGCGCGCAACAGCAGCAGGGTGGTCAGAATCCGCGACAGGCGCCCGTTGCCGTCCTGGAACGGATGGATGGCCAGGAAGGCGACGACGAAGACGGCGATGACCAGCAGCGGGTGCAGGTCGGCGGGGCGAGTCAGACCGGTCCGTGTCCACGCGAGCAGCTCGGCCGTCAGCCGAGGCGTGTCGAAGGGCGCGGCGGTCTCGAAGACCACGCCCAGTCGCGTTCCGCCGGGACCGAACGCCTCCACGTGGTTCGGGAGCGTCTTGTAGCCGCCGCGATGGCGCTCGTCCTTCTCCGAGTACTTCAGCAGGTCGCGGTGAAGCTGGCGGACGTGGTTCTCGGTGAGGTCTATGACTTCCCAGGCCGTGAAGACCGTGTTCATCGTGTCGGCGCAGCCCGCGACCTCCTGCTCGTCGCGCGTCGCGAACGACCCGACCTCGACGGCGGCGAGAAGCTGCTCGACCTCCCGGTCGCTCAGCGTTGCTCCTTCGATGCGGGTCGACGAGCCGATGCTCTCGACAGTCGCTACATGCCGCAGGCGGGACAGCCGCTCGGGCGCGAGACGCCCCACTGCGAGCCACGCGCCCTTGAATTCATCGATCTCGGCGATGAGGCCGAGCGTCTCGCGAGTCACCCGCAACGACGACACGTCCGGCGAGCCATCCATTGGCCCATCCGATTTCATCCAATATGGAGGATGCCACGAGGGTCATCCATTTGTCCATCCGATTCCATCCGATGACGAGCTACTCACGAGAGCGCGTAGCCGAGCGTCCAGGCGACGTTCTTCAGCATGCCGAGGAGGGCCGGATCGCCGAGCGCCCGGTGGAAGCTCGGCTGGACCGGGATGACGCCGGCCGCCTCGGCGCGGTCCGTCAGGACCATCGCCGGCCGATTGGCGTGCATCGATGACGGATACAGGAGGCCCTCGGTCTTCGGGTAGGCGTCGTAGAACTCGCGTGCCCAGTTTCGGGCAACGGATCGGGCGCCCGTCATCAGGGCCATGGACGCGCCGGCGCGGGTCGGGAAGGAGCCGGTGAGATCCACGAGCGACGAGAAGGCGGCGGTGTGGAATCCGACCAGCCACGGGTCCTTGTGCCAGCGGTTGAGGACGCGGGTTCGCTGGAAGACCTCCGCGAAGCAGGTGGTCGGATCCTCGGCCGCGTAGAGGACCGCTCGGTCCTGGTACGTCGTCCCTCGGTCGAGATGGTGGTCGAAACGGGCATCGGTCGGCCCTACGTGCCTGAAGTCGCCCCACCGCGTCGGGTGTCGCCCGCCGCGAAAATAGATGCGCCACGCCAGCGAGCCGGCCGGCAGGGCGTGAAGATCCGGACTGAGCGCCCCCAGGCGGGCGCTTGTCGGTGTGCGTGGAACTTTCGGCACGGCCGCGTCACAGATCGCGTGCGATCTCGACGACCGGCGCCGGGTCCATTCCGCCCTTGAGCCAGGCGAGCGGACTGAGCGTGCGCCCGTCCGGCGTCTCGAGCCCGGCGTCCGCGGTCGTGTACCAACGCAGCACGGAGACGGCGTCGAGCGTGCGCGGGACCACCGCGTTCACGGCGCCGATGTTGGGGACGAGTCCGTCGCGGTCGAACTGGAACACCGGGATCTTCCACCGGCCGTCGACCCGAATCGCGTACAGGGCGCCGTCACGGATCAGTTGGCGCACGCGAACCTGCGTGACTCCTCCGAGGCGTGCCGCGGCCTGCGCGGGCGAAAGGCCGGTGGCCAGAATCGCGCCGAAGGCGGCGACGAACGTGTGCATGGGGTCGTCCCGAGCCCCGTGCGCGTCCACGTCCGCGCCGGCCTGCCGGAGCAGTGCGACCTCGTGCGGCGTCAACTCGTCGATCGACGGTGCGTACAACGTGCGCCGCAGACTCCCGATCGCCTGCTGAAGGGCTGCGTTCAGGGCGTCCGGCGACTCCGCGCTCAGGCCGTGCACCTGGAAGTAGTGGTCGCTCGCCGGGTGCGCGTGTCGTGGCATCGTTCAGCGCAGCTTTCCTTTCCTTACCTTGCGTCGCAAGCAAAAGAAATCGTAGCACGCATCGTTCGGCCAGCGCCCAAAAGCGTGTTCGTCGCACGGTCTCAAGTGTCCTGCATCCGCGACATGTACGCGCGCATGATTCGCCGGGTGTTGCGGCGGTCGTCACGGCGATCGGTATAGACGACGGTGAGGTGAATCCGGTTGTCCAGCTCGCGCGAGCACGTGCTCGCGATTCCGTGTTGCCCGGTCCTGTATCGCGGGGTACGATGCGATAATCGGGTTTGCGCCTTGAGATCGAGGCCTCTGGAGACGAAGGAGCATTGGATGGTGCGACGGCATAGCTGCGGCCCGCGCCGGCCGGCTGGATTGACGGCAGCCGCCGTGCTCCTGTCGGTCGTTGGCGCCATGGTCCTCGCCGGCTTGGCGGTCGAGGCGTCTTCCGCCCGCCTCGAGCCGAGACCGGAGCCACGGCGTCCGGTCCCCGCGCAGGCGCCCGCCACGGCCACGGAGGCGGTGTCCGTCGCACCCCGCGCGGTCCTCGACCGCTACTGCGTCACCTGTCACAACGATCGCTTGCGGACCGGCGGATTGAGCCTGGACGCGGTCACCGTCGATGCCGCGGACCCGAGCCGCCATGCCGACGTCTGGGAGAAGGTGATCGCCAAGCTGCGCACCGGCGCCATGCCGCCGCCGGGGCGCCCGCGTCCGGACGGGGCGACCTACGACGCGGTGGCGAGCCGGCTCGAGGCGGACATCGACAGCGCGGCTGCCGCGAACCCCGACCCGGGTCGGACCAGCACCGTTCACCGGCTGAACCGGACCGAGTACCGCAACGCGATACGCGACCTGCTGGCCCTGGACCTGGACGTGGAGCCGTTGCTGCCGGGGGACGAGACGTCGGACACCGGCTTCGACAACAACGCCGACGTGCTCTCGATCTCTACCGCGCAGCTCGAGCGTTATCTGTCGGCGGCGCGCACCATCACGCGGCTGGCCACCGGGCTGCCGCCGACCGGGCCGGGATTCGAGACCTTCGACGTGCCGCTGCTGCTGCTGCAGGACGAGCGCCAGAGCGAGGCCATGCCGCTCGGCTCGCGCGGCGGCGTGGCCGTTCCGTATCACTTCCCGGTCGACGGCGACTACCTCGTCAAGATCGAGCTGCGGTCCAACTGGCAGGACTACATCCTCGGCATGGGCAACGCCCACCTGCTCGACGTGCGCATCGACGGCGAGCTGGTCGAGCGGCTGACCGTCGGCGGCGACGCCCCCGGCCGGCCCGCGCCGGTCACGTTCACCATCGCCGAGCGGGGCGACCCGGAGTGGGAGGCGTACCTGCAGTCGGCGGACGAGCGGCTCGAGGTGCGGGTTCCGGTGGAGGCCGGCCCGCGCACGGTGAGCGTGTCTTTCGTCCGCAACGTCCGGGAGCCGGAGGGGATCCTGAAGCCGCGGCAGGCGGGCGAGGTGCTCTCGAACGACGAGGTCTACAATGGCAACGCTGCGGTCAGCGCCGTTGCCATCGGCGGGCCGTACGCCGTGACCGGGCCGGGTGATACGCCGAGCCGCCAGGCCATCTTCACGTGCCGGCCGGAGACCGCCGCGCCCGCGGAGGAGCGCGCATGCGCCGCCGAGATCGTCTCGCGCGTGGCGCGGCGCGCCTACCGCCGGCCGGTGACGCCGGCCGACGTGGATACCCTGCTCGGCTTCTTCGCCAGCGGCCGCGAGGACGGCGGCAGCTTCGACGCCGGAGTCCAGCTCGCTCTCGAACGGATGCTGGTCGATCCCGACTTCCTCCTGCGCATCGAGCGCGACCCGGCAGGGGCGGCCGCCGGCGCGCCGTACCGCCTGAGCGACGTGGAAGTCGCCTCGCGCCTGTCGTTTTTCCTGTGGGGCAGCATTCCGGACGACGCCCTGCTCGATGCCGCGGAACAGGGGACATTGACCGAGCCGGCGGTGCTCGAGGCGCAGGTCCGGCGCATGCTGGCCGACCCGCGCGCCCGATCGCTGGTCGACGACTTCGCCATCCAGTGGCTCCACCTGCGCAACCTGGAGGACGTCACCGGCGACCCGGTGCCGTTCCCGGACTTCGACGACAACCTGGTCGAGGCGTTTCGCCAGGAGACCACGCTGTTTCTCGCCAGCACGCTGCGCGAGGATCGCAGCGTGCTCGACGTGCTCGACGCCGACTACACGTACGTCAACGAGCGGCTTGCGCGCCACTACAGGATTCCGGGCATCTACGGGTCGCGCTTCCGGCGCGTCGCGCTGCCGGACCGCGAGCAGCGCGGCGGCCTGCTCGGCCACGGCGGCCTGCTCGCCCTGACCTCGTATCCGACCCGCACGTCGCCGGTGCTGCGCGGCAAGTGGCTGCTCGACACCATTCTCGGCGCGCCGCCCCCCTCGCCGCCGGCCGACGTCCCGGCGCTGCCGGAGCGGGGCGAGGGAGGCCGTACCGCCACCGTGCGCGAGCGGCTGGAGCGCCACCGGCAGGCCCCGGCCTGCGCCACCTGCCACGCTTCCATCGACCCGCCCGGCTTCGCGCTCGAGCAGTTCGACGGGTTGGGAGCGTGGCGCACCACGGACGAGTTCGGCAACCCGATTGACGCCACCGCGACCATGCCGGACGGCCGGACGGTGGCGGGGATGGCCGGCCTGCGCGCGCTGCTGCTGGAGCGGCCCGAGCGGTTCGCCGGCACGGTGACCGAGAAGCTCCTCTCCTACGCCCTCGGGCGCGGGCTCGAGCACGTCGACCGGCCGACCGTGCGCGCCGTCGTGCGCGACGCGGCCGCCGACGACTACCGCTGGTCGGCGCTCATCGCCGGGATCGTCAAGAGCCCGGCGTTCCTGATGCGCAACGCGGCGGCGGATTGATGCATGCGATTCCGACGCGACTCGGCGACAAGTAGGGGCAATGCACAGAATGCTGGTGAGCCGCCGGCCGAGTGCGACGATGATCGGCGACTGATAGGAGTGGCGATGGCGCTCTCGGAACGGACGCTTGCCAGGATCTGGGAGAATCCGGATGATGCGGAGTACGACCGGCTAGCAGCCCGTGGTGGAACCCCGCGTGGCACCGAGAGCGGCGAGGCGCCCGTCTGGCAAGGCGTGAGAAGGGCGCATATTGGGCATATGTAACCGCCGAACAACGCAGTCAGGCGGGATGCATCGCCGCTCGAATGCAGCGGGGACTTTCGCCACGGGCTGCTATAGGTTCGGCGTGAGGAGAACGACATCATGACCATCAGCAGGAAATCGCTGCCGCGCCGGACCGTGCTGCGGGGCCTCGGCGTGACCTTGAGCCTCCCGTTCCTCGATGCGATGTCTCCCGCGCTCACCGCGCTGGCGAAGACCGCGGCCAAGCCGATCCACCGCTTCCAGGCGATCTACGTGCCCAACGGCATGGCGATGCAGTACTGGACGCCGGAGAAGGAGGGCCGCCACTTCGAGTTGACGCCGATCCTGGCCCCGTTCGCGCCGTTCCGCGATCAGCTCCTGGTCGTCTCCGGGCTGCGCGCGTCGTGGGCCTACGTCCACGCGGGCGCCTCGGCGTCGTTCCTGACGGGGACGCCGCGCGGCGGGGTGAACGAGACCGACGTGCTGGCGAGCACGTCGATGGACCAGATCCTCGCGCGCGAGCTGGGCCGGACGACGCAGCTCGGCTCGCTCGAGGTGTCGATGGACAAGTTCGCCAACGCCGGCCAGTGCACCGCCGGGCTGAGCTGCGCCTACACGCAGACCATCTCGTGGCGCACGCCGACCATGCCGCTGCCGATGGAGAACAACCCGCGCGCGGTCTTCGAGCGGCTGTTCGGCGACAGCGGCTCGGCCGACCCGGCGGTCCGGCGGGCGCGCCGGCAGCAGAAGCAGAGCATCCTGGACTCGGTGACCGACAAGCTGACCGACCTGAAGGTGGCGGTCGGCCCGCGCGACCGGGTCAAGCTCGACGAGTACACCGAGGCGGTGCGCGACGTCGAGCGCCGCATCCGGCTCGCCGAGCAGCAGCGCGACGTCGAGCCGTCGTTCACGGAGCAGCCGTCGGCCCCGCCGCGGGTGTTCGAGGAGCACCTGGGGCTGATGTTCGACCTGCAGTTCCTGGCGCTGCAGGCCGACCTGACGCGGGTCGTCACCTTCATGATGGGCCGCGAGCAGAGCACGCGCTCGTATCCGCAGATCGGGGTGCCCGACGCGCACCATCCGCTCTCGCACCACGAGGACGATCCGGAGCGGATCGCCGTCATGTCGAAGATCAACGCGTACCACGCGAAGCTGACCGCGGACTATCTGGCGCGGCTGCGCGCGGCGGAGGACGCCGACGGCTCGCTGCTCGACAACATGACCATCCTCTACGGCACCGGCATCTCGAACAGCACGCGGCACCTGGGTGTCAACCTGCCGCTGCTGGTCCTCGGCGGCGGGACCGGCAAGCTGAAGGGCGGCCGGCACCTGCGCTACCCGAGCGACACGTCGAACGCCGACCTGCTGATGACGCTGATGGACAAGCTCGACATGCCGCTCGACCGGCTCGGCGACAGCACCACGAGGCTGCCGATCGACACGCTGTCGGAGGTGTGACGTGAACAGGGGAGGTGTAAGCATGAGCAGGTTCTCGTGGTGCATCGGCGCGCTGGTCTCGCTTTTTCTGCTGTCTGCGGGGCCGGCCGCACAGGGGCAGTACCGGGTCTTCGTCGCACCGATTACCGACTTCGCACTGGGCGACGACGGTCCCACCCGGCACGAGTACGTGATGCATTTCCAGCGGCGGGAGTGCAACGGAATCGTGCCGACGTCCCGGGAAGATCTCGCGGACTTCACGGCCTGGTTCGAGTTCGAGGGGTCGCACTACGTGCTGCTCTGGGATGCGCAGGGCAATCTGATCGGCTCTCGGCGCCGGGTGCTCAATTCCGGCAACATCGTCAAGGACGTGTGCGATGCCATTCGGGAGCACGTAGCCGAGTAGCGTCGATCGGCAGGTTGCGGATCGAGAACCGGGACCGCATCCGGGAGGCTTGCACGGAACGCGTGGAATGAGACGCGGATCCGTTGTCGGGTGTGGGTTCACGCCGCGCCGAACACGTCGGCCACGGCTACGGCGAAGCCGTGGAGGCACACGGAATCGGCTTGCTGGTCGCTGCCGAATACGCCGTGTTCGGCGTACGCATCCCCGGCCAGGGTCAGCACGGTGATCGTCTCGTCCATGGGATTGACTATCCAGTATTCGGGAATGCGCGCCTCCGCGTAGTCGCGGCGCTTCACGTGCGTGTCCCGCTCGGGATCGTCGGGGCTGACGATCTCCATGACCAGGTCGGCGCCGCGCCAGTAGTCGTTCCGGCGCCGCGGGTCGTTCGCGTCACGCACCAGCAGCAGGTCGGGCTCGCGGAACTTTCCGTCGCGGATGCGCAGGCGCAGGGGAGCGTAGCGCACCTTGCCGCCGAGCGCCCGGACGACGGGCGACAGAGCCAGAAACAGGAACTGCGAGATGGCTTGGTGGCGGTCCGTGGGCATAGGCGGGACCTCCAGGCGGCCGTCCGTGAACTCGATCAGCAGCCGGGCATGATCCGTCAACTGGAAGTACTGCGCCTGCGTCCACAGTCCCTGCAGCGGTTCGATGTCGATGTCGGTGTGGTCGTCCGGCGTGACGATCCGCAATCCGAGGCGGGGCGGAGCATCCATCATGATCGTCCGTACCAGGATACCCGGATCGCGCAAGGGCGGCGTGGACTCCCCCCCTTTGACGCTGTTCGCCAGCGTCACATGCCCCAGACGGTGACCGGCGCACCAGCGGCCGCGGATTGGCCATGCGCCAGCGGAGCTGTTCAGCAGGTCGCAGAGCGCCAGCAGCGCCGATGTCTTGCCCGTCTGCCGCGGGGCGTGGAGCACGAAGAAGTAGCGCTTGTCGCGGACGAGGCCGAGCAACTCGTCCAGATTCACGCGGTCGAGCGGCGGGATGCAGTAGTGGTCGTGCGAACGGACCGAGCCCCGGTGTTGAAGAAGCGCATGAGCGGGTGGTCGCGACGGCCCGCGCCGTGCCCGGCCGGCGACACGGCATTATCGCTCATGGCGGCGGAACCGGGGTCGTCCGGGGCGCCTTCGATACCGGCGTCTCGACCGGTTGCACCGCGGGCGACGCGCGGCGCGCAAGTGTTCTACACTGGCCTGCATGTCGATCCAGATGACGGGGGGCCGGTTGATTGTTCGACGGTGTGCGGTCTTGTCGGGGCTGGTCTCCGCGAGTCTGACGGGCGCGTACGCCGCGGACCAGCCGCTCGCCGACGCGGCCCGGAACGCCGACTGGGGCGTGGTGCGCGCGCTGGTGGAGCAGGGCGTCGACGTGACGGCCCGCCAAGGGGACGGCGCGACGGCGCTGCACTGGGCCGCCTACTGGGACGAGGGCGAGCTGGCGGATCTGCTGATCCGCGCCGGCGCCGACGTCGATGCCGCCAACGACCTCGGCGTGACGCCGTTGTGGGCGGCGGCCGAGAACCGCAGCGCCGCGATGGTGCGGCGGCTGCTCGACGCGGGGGCGAACCCGGACGCACCGCTGCTGTCCGGCGAGACGCCGCTGATGACCGCGGCGCGGGTCGGCGCGGCGGACGTCGCGCGCCGGCTCCTGGAGGCGGGCGCGGACGCGGCGGCTACCGCCGGCCGCAGCCAGACCGCGCTGATGTGGGCGGTGGCGCAGCGCCATCCGGACGTCGTCGAGGCGCTGCTCGACCACGGCGCGGCGGTCGACGCCCGCTCGGACGTCTGGACCGAGGTGGTCAAGACGACGGCCGAGCCGTGGAATCCGGAGTATGTGACCCAGATTCCGCAGGGAGGCTACACGCCCCTGCTGTTCGCGGCGAGGGTGGGCGACGTCGCCTCGGCGAAGCTGCTCGTCGCGGCCGGCGCCGACGTGAACGACCAGCCTCCCTACGGCACGAGCGCGACGGTCGTCGCGGCGCACAGCGGGCACCGCGACGTCGCGGCGTTCCTGCTGGAGCAGGGCGCCGACCCGAACGCCGCCGATGCCGGCTACACCGCGCTGCACGCGGCGATCCTGCACAAGGACGCGATCCTGGTGCGTGCGCTGCTCGACCACGGCGCGGACCCGAATGCCGTGGTGCAGAGCTCCACCCCGGTCCGGCGCGACGCGGTCGACTTCTACCTGCACCCGTCCTACGTCGGCGCCGCCTCGTTCTGGCTCGCGGCGCGCTTCAACGCCCCGGACATCATGCGCCTGCTCCTCGAGCTCGGCGCCGATCCGCTGGCGGTGCACTACCCGAAGTACTGGCCCGGCTCCCTGTCGATACGGGACGAGCGGGTCCAGGTGGAAGAGGGCGCCACGACGGCGCTGATGGCGGCGGCCGGCCTCGGGGGCCGCGATCCACTGTTCTCCGTGGATCGACTGAGTCGCATCGCCGAGAGCGCGCCGGTCCGGAGCACGCGGCGCGAGCCGGATCCGGCGCTGCGCGAGCGGATGATGCTCGACGCGGTCACGATCGCGGCCGAGCAGGGGAGCGACGTGAACGTCGCCAACGCGGAGGGGAACACCGCGCTGCATGCCGCGGCCGGCCGGGGCTACGACAGCGTCGTCGAGTACCTCGTCGCGCGGGGCGCGCGGCTCGACGTCAGGAACGCGGACGGGCGCACGCCGCTGGCCCTCGCGCAGCGCGGCCGGGTCCGCGGCCGGAACGCGACGCCGCACCTCAACACCGTCGAGCTGCTCCGCCGGCTGGGCGCCGGCGAGTAGCCCTTCACTGCGCCTTCAACTGTTGCAGGATCCGCGGCGAGATCCGGTAGCCAACGGCGGTCATCCGGCGCACGATGACTTCCGCATCATCGATCACTGATCGTTGCTCGGCCAGCAGCAGCATGCGGGCCGTGCCGATGTAGGCGATTCCGCATCGCAGCGCCTGCCGTCTCGCCAGCCGGTCATCCATGATGAGCAGTGACCGAGTTGTCTTCAGCGCCAGTTGGATGGCCTCGGTCTCGCCCCTCCCCAAGCGCAGGGAGAACCGCGGGTCTACCGGGTCGAGGTCGACCGCTACGACGTCGATCCATCCATCACGGATGGCTTCCTCGATTCGCCGCGTGTCCGGTCCCGACTTCCGTACGCACTCGCGCCGGACCGCTTCGGGAATCCGGAGCCGGGAGAACAGCGCCCGAGGTACGAACAGGGAGTCGACCCTGGCCAGGGCAATCAACGGCCCCGCGTCGCTTATGACGACAGCCACGCCGAGACGTCGCGGGTTTCCCGGGATGTCGTTTCGTCGTGGCGGACGACGTCGATCCCCAGACTTCCGAGGTGCTCGATGAACTCGCTCACGGACAGGCCGCTCACCTGCGCCGCCTTGCCGAGCGAGACGCAGCCCTCGCGGTAGAGGCTGGCCGCCAGCGCGGGGCGTATGCCGGTCTCGGTGTCGGTCAGCGATTGGTCCAGATGCACCAGCAATGCATCGGGCTCGTTACCCTTGAGGATCAGCACCGGGCCGGCCTGCCTGGCCAGACGGAGCGCCAGCGAAGGGTTCTTCTTCAGCTCCCGCACGTTCGTTGCGTGCACCGTCGACTCCCGGGATAGGGTGTTCTCGCATCGTGTAGACTACGTGCGGTAGGAACGCTAGCACGCGTCGGATTCCGCCGTCAACACGGGCCGCGGGGCGGTAGTCGGTCGAGCCCCCTTCTCTCTTCGCCTGTCCGTCGCGTCCGGACCGTTCTAGACTGAGTCGTGCGCAGGGCTCGGCGCCCGCTTGCGATGAACTCGAGGAGGAGATCATGAGTGCAGCCATCGAACAGCTCGTCAAGCGCTACGAAGGCGGAGGAATGACCCGGCGCGAGCTCGTGCTCGCCCTTTCCACGCTGGTGATGGCGCGTCCGGCGGGCGGCGCGGCGGCGCAGCAGGGTGCGGCCGCGGCCCCGATCCGTGTGAGCACCATGAATCACGTTACGCTCAGCGTCTCGGACGTGCAGCGGTCGGTGGAGTTCTACCAGCGGGTCCTCGGACTGCCGCTGGTCACCACGCAGGGGACCGAGCGCGACTGGGACGCCCCGGCCGTGCCGGTGCTCGGGATCGGCGACGGCCCGCAGTTCATCGCGCTCTCGCGGGGTGATCGGCCGCATATCAACCATTACTGCCTCGGCATGGAGGGCTTCGACGCCGCCGAGATCGTCGCGCGGTTGGCCGAGCACGGCATCGAGGCGCGGGTCCGCATGCGCGCCGACTCCGATCCTCCGGCCGAGGAGCTGATGTTCAACGACCCGGACGGCATCCCCGTGCAGATCCAGGACGTGAGCTACTGCGGCGGCTCCGGGAAGCTGGGCGACCTGTGCGATCCGGACGACCGCCCGCGTGTGCGCTGACCTGCCCGGTGCTTGCAGTTGCTGCGATAACGGGCTAGTCTTATGCCTAGTCAGCACGGTGCGCAGGCGTGTCTGCCGGGAGATCTCCATGGGCCAGGTATGGCAGGTTCAGGAAGCGAAGGCGCGGTTCAGCGAGCTGCTCGACACGAGCCTCGCAGAGGGCCCGCAGATCGTAACGCGGCGCGGTATCGAAGCGGCCGTGCTGGTGCCGATCGATCAATGGCGGCAGTTGGAACGGATGACGAAGCCGGACCTGAAGGAGCTTCTGCTCGCCGCCGATGCCCGAACCGATACGCTGACGCCGCCACGGACGACACATCGTCATCGCGCCGCCCCGGCTTTCGGCTAGGAGCCTGCGCCGCAGAACGCAACGGAGTGAGTTCGGCGGCGCAAGCCCCTAGAGCGGTGGGGGCTGGGGCCAAGCACGGAGCCTTGCGACGGACTTGGCGGCGCTAGGAGCTTGCGCCGCAGAACGCAGCGCAGCGATGTGCCGCCGTGTATCTTCTCGACACGAACGTCGTTTCGGAGTTGCGGCGTAAGCGCCCGCACCAGACCGTCGTGGCGTGGGTTGCTGGCGTGTCGCCTGACAGGTTGTTCGTGTCGGCAGTCACGGTTGGCGAAATCCAGGCAGGTATCGAGATCACGCGGGAGCAGGATCCGGCAAAGGCTCGGGAAATCGAGGCTTGGCTCGATCTGGTGCTGGCCAGCTACCGTGTGCTGCCGATGGACGCGGCCGCCTTCAGAGAGTGGGCGCGGATCAAGCACCGCAAGTCGGACACGCTGTTCGAGGATGCCATGCTCGCGGCGACCGCCGTGGTGCACCGGTTGATCGTCGTGACGCGCAACGTGCGGGACTTCTCCGATCTGGGTGTCGGTCTTCTCGATCCGTTCGCCGAAGCTGGCGGCGGTCCCTGACGCGGCCTGCCGCTGCGTTCGAGCTTGTTGACTCGGGGGCGTTCCAATGTGCATGAAGCATCGACGAGCCCTCTGTGCGGTGGCCGCCGGATGCCTCGTCCTGGTGCTGGCCGTCCCCGTCGCCGCTCAGCCGGCGGGGGAGGATGACCACCCGGACATCCAGCTCTTCCTGGACGCGGGCGCCCCGGGCGGGCCGCGGTCCCGAGACGCGTTCGAACAGCTCGGCGCCCAGTGGCGCGACGCCTACGCCGGCATCGTCTGGGATCTGGCGTGGCTGCTGCGTCCCCCGAGCCGGGGGTTCGTCCATTTCTTCACGCTCATCGGGTTCCTGCAGGAGCAGACCGGGCAGCGCTTCGGCGCCGACCTGGCCGGCTGGCAGCAGTGGATCTGGTCGCTGCCCTACGATCCGCACCCCGACCACGGCTTCTTCAAGGGGCAGTGGTACAGCCAGATCGATCCGCGCTTCGCGGAGTTCTTTCCCCGGGGCGCGACGTCGCTCATCCGGCTCGACGAGATCGAGTGGGGCGGGGTGGGGGTGAACGGCATCCCGCCGCTGGAGTACCCGGCGCGGCTGGAGGCCGGGGACGCGGACTACCTGGCGGACGAGCACATCGTCTTCGGCATCGCGGTCGCCGGCGAAGTGCGGGCGTATCCGAAGCGGATCCTCGCCTGGCACGAGATGGCGCTCGACCGGCTCGGCGGGGTCGAGCTCACCATCGTCTACTGCACGCTGTGCGGCACGGTGATCCCGTTCGAAAGCGTGGCGGACGGCCGGCGTCTGACGTTCGGGACGAGCGGGCTCCTATACCGGTCGAACAAGCTGATGTTCGATCACGAGACGAAGAGCCTCTGGAACACGTTCGAGGGAGTCCCGGTGGTCGGCGAGCTCGCCGGCAGCGGCCTGCAGTTGACCCCGCGAGCCGTGGTGACCACGACGTGGGGGGAATGGCGGCGCCGGCATCCGGAGACGACCGTCCTGTCGCTCGAGACCGGGCACCGCCGCAACTACGCGGAGGGTGCGGCCTACCGGAGCTACTTCGGCAGCGACGACCTCATGTTCGCCGTCTCGCGCCGCGACGCTCGCCTCCCGAACAAGGAGGAGGTGCTGGTTCTGCGCCTGCCCGACCCGGAACGCCCGGGCGAGCTGTTGCCACTCGCCGTCACCGCGCGATTCCTGTTGCGCAATCGCGTCTTTCACTACGACTTCGCCGGTCGCAGCCTCGTGGTGGTGACCAGCGAGCAGGGCGCCAACCGGGTGTACGACGCGGGCGACGTCCGCTTCGAGCGCCGCATCGACGACGAGCGGGTGGCCGACGAGGCCGGACGAGCCTGGCAGGTATCCGAGAACGCGCTCGTGGCGGTCGACGACGCGAGCGTGCGTCTCGACCGGATACCGGCCCAGCGCGCCTTCTGGTTCGGTTGGTACGCGCAGTTCCCCGACACCGAACTCATGGACTGAGCCGTCGTGGTCCGGTCACGAGGTCGGAAGTTTTGCAGATTGCGGGCGCTCGTCACGCCCTCGATGAGCAGCCCCTCGAGTTTTCTCCGCACGCCGTCACGTCGCGGACTGCCCCCGAAGGCTGGCGGCCATGCGCTCAGCCGCCCCAACCGTAGTTGAGACGCGCGTAGTAGTACCCGCCGCTCAAGCCCCACGGGGTGAACTGGCTGTAGGGGAGTCCGAAGATCTCGGCGAACAGGTCCATGCGGTCCGAGAAGGTGTCGGCGATGTTCTGGCCGCCGACCGACAGCGTCACGCCCTCGCCGAGCGGAATGCTGAGATCGAGGTCGACGATGGAGCGGCCGCTGAGCAGCGGCGAGTCCGGCCCGCGCACGAAGCGCGCGTCGAAGTGGTCGACCCACGAGCCGTAGTAGCTGAGGCGGCCGAGCAGGCGGACCCGCGCGAGCTGCTGGTTGAGCGCGATGCTCCAGCGGGTCTTGGGCACCCCGCGCTCGAGGCCGAGCACCTCGCCGGGGCCGAGCAGCTCCGAGTCCTTCGTCATCTGCGTGTCGGTGTGGTTGAAGGTGAAGTTCAGCACGGTGTCGCCCCCGAGATCCGGCGGCGTGTAGGTCGAGACGATGTCCACGCCCTGCGTCCGGGTCTCGAAGTCGTTGATGAAGAACCGGAAGAAGGCCAGCGTGCCGGCCGAGGCGATGCCCTCGGAGAGCAGCAGATCGCGCTCGTCCTCGGTGAGCGTGAAGGTCTGCGACAGGGCGAGGCGGTCGGCGACGTCGACGCGGAAGTAGTCGGCGGTCAGCGTGAACGGTCCGTTGTCGACCACCACCCCGGCGGTCGTGTTGACCGATGTCTCCGGCTCGAGCGGCACGCCGCCCCGCAGCGTGGCGGCCAGGAAGGTGGACGGCACGTTGGCGCTGTCGACGAGCTGCAGGGTCTCGGGGTCGATGGTCGTCTGCACGTTCAGCGTGTGCTGCTGGCCCGGCGTCGGCGCCCGGAACCCGGTGCTGACCCCGCCGCGCAGGGCGACGAACGGATTGAGCGCGTAGCGGGCCGAGATCTTGCCGTTGGTGGTGGGGCCGAACAGGTCGAAGTGCTCCAGACGCAGCGCGCCGCCGAACGACCAGCGGTCGTCGCGTCCCCGCAGCTCGAGGTCGCCGTAGACCGCGCGGTTGCTGCGGCTCCACGCCCCGGCCGTGTAGTCCGGGAAGCCGGGGAAGCCGTTGGAGCCGGAGACGAAGCCCTGCGCGGCGTACGGGCCCACCTCCCAGGACGGCCGCCCGCCCGCCCCGATCGTGAACTTCTCGTCGCGCCACTCGGTGCCGGCCGCGACGTTCATCATGTCGGAGGCGGCATACGAGACGTCGAAGTTGAGGTTGACCTCCTCCTGCTTGTAGAGGCCGGGGTCGAAGTCGCGCGGCGTGTCGAGGCCGAGCGAGGCGTTGACCGTGTTCTGGAAGAAGAAGTCCGACTCGTGCGCGCCGTAGCTGGCGCTGGCGTCCCAGGTCAGGCCGCTGTCGGCGATCCGCCGCAGCCCCGCGACCGCCGACAGGTCGGCGACCACGCCCCCGAACCGCGGGGTGAAGCCGCCCGGCGCGATATCCCGGAACGAGAAGCAGTTGGGATTGGCCGCCACCTGCGCGAGGGCCGCCTGATCCGGCACGTTGTCGGTGATGCGCACGACAGGGCAGTGGGCCGAGCCCAGGCCCTGCGCGGCGAGCCGGTCGCCGATGAGCAGGGTCTCGCCGCCGTCGAGGCTGTAGATGTTGGCGCGGTTGTTCGGGTTCCGGAAGTAGAAGCCCTCGGTCACCCGCTTGCTGGCGTAGTTGGTGTGGCCGTAGAACTGCAGGCCGCTGCCGAGCAGGCTGCCGAAGTTGCCGAACAGCTTCAGGTCGTCCTCGATGGTGGGGTTGCCCCAGATCTGGGCCGGATCCGCCACGTCGGTGTTGCCGGCCGCGATGAGCGCCGCCGCGTCGGCGCGCTGCACGCTGCGGTTGGTCGGGTCCGCGTTGCCGTACTCCAGGCTGAGGTTGGCGAAGCCGTTGGCGCCGAGCGGCAGCCCGACGTTGCCGGCCACGCTGTACGCGTCGCCGTCGCCGGCGCGGTAGGTGCCCGTGTTCAGCTCGAAGCTGCCTCCCGCGGCGTTGTCCTTGAGCAGGAAATTGAGCACGCCGGCGATCGCGTCGGAGCCGTACTGCGCCGAGGCGCCGTCGCGCAGCACTTCCACCTGCCGCAGGGCGATGGTCGGAATCGTCGAGATGTCCGGACCCTGCGAGCCGTCCGTCACCCCGGCGAACCAGGCGATGACCGACGAGCGGTGGCGGCGCTTGCCGTTGACCAGCACCAGGGTGTGGTCGTGGGCGAGGTTGCGGATGCTGGCCGGGCGCACGAGCGTGGCGGCGTCGCTGATGGGGTGCGTGGCGACGTTGAAGGAGGGAACGAGCGTCCGCAACTGGTAGTCGAGGGTCGTCAGGCCCTGGCTGGCGACGTCCTGGAACGGGATCGCATCGATGGGCACCTGAGACTCGGTCACCGACCGCGGCTGCGCCCGGCTGCCGACCACGACCACCCGCTCCTCGATCTCCACCGCCAGCTCCACGTCGAGGGTGACGGTGGCTCCGGCGCCGACCTCCACGGCGTCGCGGATTGCTTCCTGGAAGCCGGGCAGGGTGAACGTGAGGTCGTAGGTGCCGGGTGTGAGCGCGAACGTGAACATGCCGGCGCCGTCGGTGACGGCGGCTCCCGTCCGGTCGCCGGCCGCGCCGCGAGCTTCGACGGTGACGCCGGGCACGACGAGACCCGTCGTGTCGGTGACCGTGCCGGAGATGGACGCGTCCTGGGCGGCAGCAATGGGCGCCGAGAATACGCCGAGGATCAAACAAATCCACTCAACCCTGCGGTTCGGTTGGTGCATGTATCCCCTCCTGTCCCACGCGCATTCGTGCCTACACTATCACTGCCTCTGCCTTGCCGCCAGCTCGCCCGTGATTCCGAGCCCGACGAAGGATGACCGTTGCCGACTACCGCGCCGCAGAAACTCACTGCGGTTGCGTTCCAACGGCGCAGACTCCTAGCTAGCGGCCCCACCCGTAGCTGACGCGGGTGTAGTAATAGGCGCCGTTGAACCCGAACGGCGAGAACTGCCCGTAGTGGTTGCCGACGGTGTCGGCGCCGTACGGGTTGATGTCGGGGTAGGTGTTCAGCAGGTTCTCCGCACCGATCGCCAGCTCGACGCCGTCGCCGAACGGGATGCCGACCTCAACGTCGATCAGCGCCTTTCCGGAATAGGGCGCGTACAGCCAGGGCGCCGTCACGTGGCCGAGATCGGTCGCGTTCCGCCCGTCCTCGCTGTCCCAGTACGCGCCGAAGTAGCTCACCCGGGTCGTCAGCCTCCAGCGGTCGGCGGCGTGGTTGACGGCGAAGTTCCAACGGGTGTTCGGCAGTCCCTGCTCGAGCGTCGCGATGCGGAAGTCGTCGATGACGGAGCTCTGGATGTTCTTGAGGGCGGTGTCGGTGTAGTTGAAGACCGCGCTCAGCGTGGTGCGGCCCACCGCCAGGGTCGAGATCAGGTCGAGTCCCTGGGTGGTGGTCGAGAAGTCGTTCAGGAAGAAGCGGAACACCGGGAAGTTGCGCGCCTCGGGGATCCCTTCCGCGAGCAGGACCACGATCTCGTCCTCCGTCAGGCTGATCTCCTGCGACAGGCCGACCCGGTCGTCGATGTCGATGCGGAAGAAGTCGGCAGTGAACGTGAACGGTCCCTGGTCGACGACGGCGCCCGCGCTGTAGTTGCGCGACCTCTCGGGCTGAAGCTGCCCGCCGCCGCGAGCCATCGCGACTGCGGACGTGGCCGGGACGACGCCCTGGTTGGTCAACTGTCCGCCGATGAACGCGGTGGTCACGTTGAACGCGTTCTGCTGGCCGGGGGTCGGCGCCCGGAACCCGGTGCTGATCGCCGCGCGCAACGAGAAAGCATCGTTCAGCGCGACGCGGGTCGAGACCTTGCCGTTGGTCGTCGTCCCGAAGTCCTGGAAGTTCTCGAGGCGCAGCGCGGTGCCGAAGTTCCACATGCCGCCGGGGTCGGTGAGCTCGAGGTCGCCGTAGACCGCCGCGTTGCCGCGGCTCCACCGGCCGGCCGTCGTGTCGGCCCGGTAGCCGTTGAAGCCGTTGGACCCGGAGCTGAAGCCCTGGCCGGCGTACGGGCCGATCTCCCACGAAGCCGGGTCTCCGGCGCCGATGGTGAACTGCTCCCTGCGCCACTCCGTGCCGGCCGCGAAGTTCACCACGTCGGTGAGCGGCATCGACACGTCGAAGTTGAGGTTGACGTCGTCCTGCGCGTAGATGCCGGGCTTGAACCTGATGGGTGTGTCGTAGCCGAGCGACGCGTTGACCGTATCGAAGATGAACTGGTCGACCTCGGCGCTGCCGAGGTTCACGCTGGCGTCCCAGTTCAAACCGCCGCTCGTGAACCCGCGCAGCCCACTGACGATCGAATAGTCGTGGTAGTCACCGCCGAACTGCGGAGTGAAGCCCCCGGGGAACCGGCTGTAGAGCGTGAAGCAGTTCGGGTCGGCCTCCACCGCCGCGAGGGCGGCGGTGTCCGGAGCGTTGCCGACGATCGGGACAATCGGGCAGCCGCCGGCCCCGGGCTCACGACCGGCCGGAGCATCCCGGCTGTTGGGGGCAGTCTCGGCCCAGATCCGGTCGCCGACGAGCAGCGTCGGCGTGCCGTCCACCACCGGACCCCGGAAGACGCCGCCGCGGGTATGGGGGTTGCGGAAGTAGAAGCCGCCCGTCACTGTCCGGCTCGCGTAGTTGGTATGGCCGTAGAACTGCACGCCGTTGTCGAACAGGCTGCCGAAGTTGCCGAACAGCTTCAGGTCGTCCTCGACCAGCGGCGAGCCCCACACCTGTGCCGGATTGCGGATATTGCCGTTGCCGGCATCGATGATACCCTGCGCGCCGTTGCGCTGGATGCTGCGGTTGGTCGGGTTGGCGTTGCCGTACTCCAGGCTCAGGTTCAGGAACCCGTTCGGGCCGAGCGGCAGCCCGGCGTTGCCGGCCACCGAGAACGCCTGCCCGCGCCCGCCGATGCCGTTGCACGAGTGCTTGATGTCGCCGAGGATGCCCGACCCGCAGGTCGAAGGGTCGCCCGGGTTCGCGTCGCGGTAGGCGCCCGTGCGGAACTCGACGCTGCCGCCCTCGCGCGCGTCCTTGAGCTGGAAGTTCATGACGCCGGCGATGGCGTCCGAGCCGTACTGGGCGGCCGCGCCGTCGCGCAGCACCTCGGCCTGCCGGATGGCGATCGAGGGGATGACGGAGATGTCGGGTCCCTGCGAGCCGTCGGCGATGCCGTTGCCGAGCCAGGTGATGACCGGCGAGCGATGGCGGCGCTTGCCGTTGACCAGGATCAGCGTGTGGTCGGGAGCCAGGTTGCGCAGGTTCGCGGGCCGGACGATGGTCGCCGCGTCGCTGATCGGCTGGATGTTGACGTTGAACGAAGGAACCACGGTCCGCAACTGGTTGGCCAGGTCGGTAGTGCCCTGGGCGGCGAAGTCCTCCGTGCGGATGACGTCGACCGGTACCGGCGATTCGGTCACCGAGCGCGGTTGCGCGCGGGTGCCGACTACGACCACCCGCTCTTCGAGCCCGACCTCCATCTCCACGTCGAGCGTGGCGGTGGCGCCGGCGCCGGCCTCGACCACCTCCGCGGGCGCGTTGAAGCCGGGGAGTGAAAACGTCACCTCGTAGCTCCCCGGCGCAAGTCCGCTGAAGGTGAACTGCCCGGTCCCGTCGGTGAACGTGACCTGCCCGACTCCCGCCGCGTCCCGCGCCTCCACGGCGACCCCGGGCAGCACGAGGCCCGTCGCATCCCTGACCGTGCCGCTGATTGTTCCCGGCTCCTGGGCAACGGACGGAACGGGTGTCGCGAAGGCCCCCAGGATCAACCAGACCGAGGCTGCCCGGCAGTTCAGTCGTTGCATCCCTTCACCTCGTGCCCGCCGCTCAGGACCTGCCGGGCCGGCGGCATTCCACCGCGGCCCGGACACCACGAACGTCCGTCGTGGTGTCCGGTTGCCGCGTCAGCCGCCCCAACCGAAGCTGACGCGGGTGTAGTAGTAGCCGCCGTTGAAGCCGAACGGCCCGAACTGCCCGTAGCGGTTGCCCACGCCGCTGACGGCGCCCGGATTCTCGTCCGGGTAGGTATTGAAGATGTTCTGCGCGCCGATCGACAGCGTGAAGTCGCTGAACGGGAAGCCGGCCTCCAGGTCGACCAGCGGCTTGCCGGAGTACTGCGGATACAGGTACGACATCGCACCGCCCAACGCCGAGCGCGCGTCCTCCCGATCCCAGTAGGAGCCGTAGTAGTGCAGCCGGGCCATCAGGGTCCAGCGGTCCGCGGCGTGGTTGACACCCATGTTCCAGCGCATCCTCGGCAGCCCCACGGTCAGTGCCGCGATACGGTCCCGGTCGATGTGCTCCTCGCCGAACTCGGTCACCGCCGTGTCGGTGAAGTTGAAGACGCCGCTGAAGGTCGTCCGGGCGCCGAGCGCCAGCGGGGTCCACGTGGCGACGAGGTCGAGCCCCTGGGTGGTGGTCGAGAAGTCGTTCACGAAGAAGCGGAACGCGGCCAGGTTGCCGGCTTCGGCAATCCCGCCGGCGAGCAGCGTCGCGACCTCGTCCGGCGACAGGCTGTAGTTCCGCGTGATGGTGAGCCGGTCGGACACGTTGATCCGGAAGTAGTCGGCGGTGAACGTGAACGGACCGGTGTCGACGACCGTCCCGAGCGAGTAGTTGATCGACTCTTCCGGCTGCAGGGGTACGCCGCCCCGCAACGCCGCCACCGGCGAGGTGGACGGAATGGTCCCGTTGTTGATCAGGTCGCCCAGTTCGTAATCGAACTCGGTCGTCACGTTCAGGACGTTCTGCTGGCCCGGGGTCGGGGCGCGGAACCCGCTGCTGACGGCGGCGCGCACCGCGAAGATGTCGGTGAAGCCGTACCGACCCGACAGCTTGCTGTTCATCGTGGTGCCGAAGCTGTCGTAGAAGTCCTCGATGCGAACGGCGGCGCCGAGGTTCCACTCGTTGTCGGCGCCGTGAATCTCGATGTCGCCGTACCCCGCGACGTTGGCCCGGTTCCACGTGCCGGCGTTCTCGGGCCGGGTGCCGTTGTAGCCGTTCGAGGCGGAGCTGAAGCCCTGTGCGCCGAACGGGCCGATCGCCCACGACGCCGGGTCGCCCTCGCCGAGGTGGTACTGCTCGTTCCGCCACTCGACGCCCCCGGCGACGTTGATCATGTCGCTCGCCGCGTACGACACGTCCGCGTTGAGGCTCGTCTCGGTCTGCTGCAGCAGGTTCGGCTCGAACCGGGTCGGGCTCTCCGGGCCGAGAGAGGCGTTGACCGTGTCGAAGATGAAGGTCTGCACGTGGTTCCGGCCCGTGCTCCCGCTGATGTCCCAGTTGAGCCCGGTCATCGTGGTCCCGCGCACGCCGGAAACCAGCGAGTAGTCGTAGACGTCGCCGCCGAACTGCGGCGTGAAGCCGCCCGGCAGGCCGTTCGGCGCGCCCAGGAACGGTTGGTGGAACGTGAAGCAGTTCGGATCGTCGCGGACCGCCGCGAAGGCGGCCGGATCCGGCGTGCCGTTGGCGATGTTCACGGTCGGGCAGTTGGCCGAGCCCATGCCCTGCGCCGCGAGCACGTCGCCGACCAGCAGCGTCTCGCCGCCGTCGACCGAGTACACGTTCCCGCGGTTGTTGGGGTTGCGGAAATAGAAGCCGCCGGTCACCACCTTGCTGGCGTAGCTCGTGTGGCCGTAGAACTCGGCCTGCTCGCCCCCGCTGCCGAAGTTGGCGAACACCTTCAGATCGTCCTCGACCAGCGGCACGCCCCAGACGCGCGACGTGTCGCGCACGTTGGTGTTGCCGCCGTTGATCACCGCCACCGTGCCGCCGTCCTGCACCGCGCGGTTGGTCGGCTGGACGCCGCCGTACTCCAGGCTGAGGTTCAGGAACCCCTCGGGGCCGAGCGGCAGACCCGCGTTGCCGGCGAACGTGTAGCTCGGGGCGCGGCCGCCGATGCCGTTGCACGAGCGGCCGATGGGGCCGCACGTCGCCGGGGTGCCGTCGTTCTGGTCGAAGTACTGGCCGCTGCGGAACTCCATGCTGCCCCCGGAGCGCGCGTTCTTCAACTCGAAGTTGATGACGCCGGCGATGGCGTCCGAGCCATACTGTGCGGCGGCGCCGTCGCGCAACACCTCGACCTGCCGCAGCGCGATCGACGGGATCGACGACAGGTCCGGCCCCTGCGCCCCGTCGGCGATGCCGTTGCCCAGCCAGGCGATGACGGCCGCGCGGTGGCGGCGCTTGCCGTTGACCAGGATCAGCGTGTGGTCCGGCGCCATGTTGCGCAGGTTGGCCGGCCGCACGATCGTGGCTGCATCGCTGATCGGCTGCGTATTCACGTTGAACGACGGGACGACGGTCCGCAACTGGTTGGTGAGGTCCATGTCGCCCTGGCTGGCGAAGTCCTCGGCGCGGATGACGTCGATGGGCACCGGGGAGGCGGCGATCGACCGCGGTTCCGCCCGCGTTCCCACGACCGCCACCGTCTCCTGCAGCAGAATGTCCATCTCGACGTCGAGCATGGCGGTGGCGCCGGCGCTCACCTCCACGACCTGCGCGGGCGCATTGAAGCCGGGGAGGGTGAACGTCAGCTCGTAGCTTCCCGGCGCGAGCCCGGTGAACGTGAACTGGCCGGTGCCGTCGGTGAACGTCACCTGCCCCACGCCGGCCGCGTCCTGCGCTTCCACGGTGACTCCGGGCAGGACGAAGCCCGTTGCGTCCCGGACCGTGCCGCTGATGGTCCCGGCGTCCTGGGCGTTTGCGCTTCCGGGCGCGAGCAGAGCGGCAGCGAGGGCCAGCGCCAGGGGGATGGATGTCTGTGGTTGAGGCTTCATCTGCGGTACCTCCCGTTTCGTGCGTGGGCGAATGCCATTCTAGGACAAACGATTGTACAGCCGAACAGGGCCATCTGAAACGTGACGCCACGAATCGCGCGCGTCTTTATATGCCGGACGTCGTGGCAGCGCCGGCCGGGTCCCCGAGGTTCGCCTTCCTACTCGATCGGCAGGGCGAACACGACCAGCCGCTCGTTTCCGCGGGGCTCGCCGGTGGCCGGCGCCGAGACGTTGGCCGCCACGTATTGCCGGCCGTCGTTCCCCGCGTACGTGATCGGGACCGCCTCGACGTTGTAGTCGAACGCGGCGGCCCAGAGCTCCTCGCCGGTGCGGGAGTCGAACGCCCGGAACCGGCGGTCGGTGGTGGCGCCGATGAACACGAGCCCGCCGGCGGTGACGATCGCGCCGCCGACGCTCGGGGTGCCGACCCGCTGCCTGCTTTCCGGAAGCAGCTCGTTGATTCCCAGCGGGACCTCCCAGGCAATCTCGCCGCTGGCCGCGTGGACCGCGACCAGACGCGCCCACGGCGGCTTGTAGCAGGGCAGGGCTCCGACGCGCCGGCCGTCGGCGTCGAAGATCGGCGCCTCGAACGGCTGGGCCGGGGAGCGGACGTAGGCCACCTGATCGTCCGCATCCGAGGGGTACAGCGGGTTGACGTCCATCCAGCCGCTGATCGGCTGGTCCTTCGAGTTCACGAATATGTAGCCCAGCTCCGGATCGTAGGCGGTGCCGTTCCAGTTGACGCCGCCGCCGGTCCCGGGAAACACGAGCGAAGGCGGGGTGCCCTCCTGCTTGAGCCGCAGGGGCGTATAGGGGCCCTCGTTGTAGTAGCCGACGGTGTCCCACAGCTCGCGGCAGGCCGCCGCATGCTCGGGCGTGGTGTCCTCCGCGGTGACGACGTCGTCGGGCCCGATGCCGACCCGCGCCACCGGCGGCGGCTTGAGCGGGATCGGCTGCGTCGGCGAGTACTCCTCGCCCGGCACGTCGCCGACGGGCACCGCCCGCTCCTCGACCCCGTGGACGGGCTCGCCGGTCACGCGGTTCAGGATGAACATCCAGCCCGACTTGCCGACCTGCGCGAGGGCGGGTATGACCTCGCCGTCGCGCTCGATGTCGAGCAGGCCGGGCGCCGGCGGCAGGTTGTAGTCCCACAGCTCGCGGTGGATGTTCTGGAAGTACCAGGCGAGCTCGCCGGTGCGGACGTCTATGGCGATGGTCGAGTTCGCGAAGAGGTTGTCGCCGGGGCGGTCGCCGCCGTAGAAGTTCGACCCCGGGCTGCTCACGGGCATGTAGACCAGGCCCCGCTCCTCGTCGACGGTGAGCGTGAACGCCCAGACGTTGTTCCCGATGCGGTTGCGCCAGCTCTGGTTGCCCCAGGTCTCGCTGCCGAAGTCGCTCTCGGTGGGCAGGGTCGGGAATTCCCAGCGCAGGGCGCCGGTCGTCGCGTCGAGGGCCCGCGGCCAGGCCCGGGTCGGCTCCCCCCCGCCCCGCGGCTGGTTCAGGTGGGGCGCGATGTGCCGCTGTCCCGGCCCGAAGGCGCTCGATCCCAGGATCAGGGTGTCGTCGTAGACCACCGGCACGCCGGTGTAGGGGATGCGCAGCGCCGCCTCGCCCCCGTCGCCGAACGCGAGGTCGCGCTCGCCGGTCGCCGCCTGCAGGGCGATGACCTTCGACAGGCTGGTGAAGTAGATGCGGGCCTCGTGGGCGTCGGTGGCCGGCCCGTAGGCGACGCCGCGGAACGACGCCAGCCCGTCGGCCAGCTCGTGCCGCCAGATCTCCTCGCCGGTTTCGGGCTGCAGGGCCACCACGCGGTTGCCGGAAGCCAGGTACATCACGCCGTCGACGACGATCGGCGTCACCTGCTGGAAGAGCTCGGCCGGGCTCGGTCCCTCGATGAACCCGTCCTCGGGATGGAAGCGATACGACCAGATCTCCTGCAG
Organism: Vicinamibacterales bacterium; assembly: GCA_963662835.3. Taxonomy (GTDB): domain Bacteria; phylum Acidobacteriota; class Vicinamibacteria; order Vicinamibacterales; family UBA8438; genus WTFV01. Next base: position 248,789 of record CAXXVU020000002.1, on the reverse strand, counting down.
CTCGCTCACGTTGCTCGAGTCGATCTGGGCGAGGGGCGAATAGCGTGTGCCGGCCAGGTCGCGGTTGTAGGTCGGCCAGTCCGCGGCGGCGCTCCGCCCGGACTCCTGCGCACCGGCCGGTGCCGAGCCGATGACAACGACCAGGACGCCGGCCGCTGCGAGGGCGCAACACGACCGCAAGGAGGAAGCGCGAATGTCGGTTGTGAATCGCATGGGGCTGCTCTCCTCTTTACATGCCGGAGCCACGTAAGTCCCGCTGCCGGACCGCTTGCAGGCCGTACGCACGGTCGAGATCGTCCCACGCTCGCGAACTTCGCCAGTCATGGCTGATCGTTCGTCCCGGCCGCGGCCGGGACGTCGCGCAGGCGCTCCTGGACGGTACCCGGGATGCCGAGCCGCGTGTCGGCGCCGAGCTCGGCCAGCAGCGCCGCCGTCTCCGGCCAGCTCTGGAACTGGAACGACTGCTTGGAACCCTCGGCCATCCTGTAGGCGGTCCGTCCCCGGAAGTCGCGCGCGTCGATGTCGGCGCCGTGGGCGACGAGATATTCGACGACCTCGTTCAGCCCGCGGAACGCGGCCCCGTGCAGCGCCGTGAAGTCGGCCTCGTTCACCGCGTCGATGGCGGCCCCCGCCTCCAGCAGCACCCGTACCGCTTCCTCGGCGCTCGGCGAGCGGACCCCGCGCGGCTGACGCGGTGTGTACGTCGAGCGGCCGAGACCGGCGGCAGCCATGAACGGGGTGGTTCCATCGCCGGTCGTCAGATGCTGGTCCGCGCCCGCCTCCAGCAGCGTGCGCAGGATCGCCGTGTTGCTCGACGTGCGGCTCTCGCCGACGCCGAACGTCCGGCTCGCGCCGTTCATGTCGAACGCCGCCACCCACAGCGGCGTGGCGCCGCGCAGGTCGCCGGTTCCGCAGGCGAACGGTTCGAAAGCACCCTTCCTGGGATAGCCGATGTAGCTCATGAGCATGGCCGACGCCGTGATCCGCGCGTTCGGGTCGGCTCCCCGGGCGAGCAGCGCCTTCACCAGGGGCAGCCGGCGGTCGGCGCCGAGCCGCGAGCGGCTGCGCCGGGAATAAAGCCGGTTTCCCCCGTGCCGGGCGTACCATTCGCGCAGCCAGGTGCCGACGCCCCCGGCCGCCGCGTGCAGCGCGCGCACGCCGTTCATCTCGCCCTCGGGGTCGGCGCCCTCCTCCAGCAGGAACAGCGCGAACGCGTCCTGTCCGCTGACGATGGCGAACGGGAGCACGTGGGTGCCGTCGGCGCTCGGCGCGTTGACGTCCGCCCCGGCCGCGAGCAGCGCCCGGGCCGTCTCGATGTCCCCGTTGCGCGCCGCGAACATCAGCGGGGTGAAGCCCTTGATGGTGGACGCGGCGGGGTCGGCGCCGGCCGCGAGCAGCAACCGCACGATCTCCGGATGCGGCTCCGACACCGCCCACATCAGCGCCGTGCTGCCGGTCTCCCTCACGGCCGCGTCCACGTCGGCGCCGTACGCGAGGAGTGCCCGGACCACGTCGGCGTTTCCAGTGCGGGCGGCGGTCATGAGCGGGACCAGGCCGCTCTCCTGCGCGGCGTTCACGTGTGCGCCGGCGTCGAGCAGCGTCTCCACCATGGCGAGGCCGGCGTTCTCGGCCGCCCGTTCCAGCGGCGTCACGCCGTGATCGTCGGCCGCGTTGACGTCGGCGCCGGCGTCGAGCAGCCGTTCCACCAGCTCCACGTCGTCCCGGTGGGCCGCCCAGAGAAGCGCGGTCACGCCGTCCGCGCGCGACGCGTTGACGTCGACGCCCTTCGCGAGGAGCCTGTTCACGGCCTCGCGGTCCTGGTTCGCGGCGGCGGTCACCAGTCGGAAGTCCTGGCCCTCGGCGGCCGCCGCGGTAGCCGAGATCGCCAGGAGCAGCCCCAGGCAACGGCGACTCGTGCGGATGATGATGGCCATGAGCCTCAACTATATGCCCGCGGCGGGCGCTCGTCTACCGACTGGAGCGCCGAGCGCGCCACCCTGGCAGCCATCTGGCCCGAGACAAACGGGCTGGATAAGCTAACTCTTTAAGGCTAACATGGTCTATGGGAAGGAGGGCCGCCGGTTGGTGCGAGCGACGATATCCGAGGTGAAGAACCGCTTGAGCGCTTTCCTGCGTCAAGTTCGAGGGGGTGAGACCGTCCTCGTCCTCGATCGGAAGGTCCCGGTTGCCTGCATCGTTCCGCCGAGCCACGTGCCGGAGGACAGCGGCGTGGATGCGCGGCTGGCCCGACTCGAGGCGGCGGCCGTCGTGGTCCGCCAGCGCCCGGGAAGCCCCCTGGACGTTCTGGGACAGCCCGTCAGGTCGGGCGCCGCGGTTGTGGACGCGCTGCTGGAAGAGCGCCGTGACGGCCGATGACGTTCTGGGATACGTCTGCGCTGCTGGCACTCGCGTTCGACGATCCGCGGCGGTCGTTGGCGGTGAGTACGCTCGAAACCGACGACCGGATGGCGGTCTGGTGGGGCGCTTCGGTGGAGTACTTCTCCGCCGTGGCACGACGCGAACGTGAGGGAAGCCTCACGGCGGGTGGAGTCGCGGAGGCTCTGGACCGAGTCGCGGCGCTGTCGCAGGTCTGGTACGAGGTTCAGCCGAGCCGGCAGATCAAGTTGTTCGCGCACAGGCTCCTGCGGGTTCATCCCCTGCGGGCCGCGGACAGCCTCCAGCTCGCTGCCGCGCTCGCGGTGGCCGAAGGCGATCCGTCGGGCGTCGGCTTCGTCTGTTTCGACACCCGTCTGACAGACGCGGCTGCGCGCGAGGGATTTGCAATCCTGACCCTGTAGCAGCGGACTCGGCGTTCCGGTCCGCCGTTCGCTACAGCTCGACGTCCAGCTCGCGAAGAGCGGCGTCGAATACGCCGGGCCAGCCGCGATTCGCCAGGGGGCTGGCCGGGCTCGGATGCGGCGCGGCGCCGCACCGCGCACCGGCTCCTTCCGCGACCGGGCGGGCGCGCGCGGCGGCGAACCGCCCGATGCCCACCACGACCGAAGGACGCAGGTGCTCCGCCGCCGCCGCGAGCGCCTCGTCGCATATCGTGAACAGCCGCTCGCGCGCTTCGCGCGGACGCAGCTTGTCGGGGGTGACGTTGCGCCCGGCGCCGTCCAGGAAGCACAGCGGGCAGTAGTTCCACACGAAGGCGCGCCGGAAGAACCGCTCCGGGGGCCCGCAGCGTTCCCGCGCCCAGCCCCACAGGCGCGCGCCGCTCACCTCGCCGCGACCGATGCCGAAGCCGAGGACGGGACGCCGCGGATGCTCGTCGGCCGGCCGTTCCACGGGCGCCTCGATGCCCAGCCAGTCGCGAACCATCGCGACGTCGCCGAACGGAACGCCGGTCTGCGCCATCCCGAAAGGGCCGGGGTTCATGCCGACGAACAGGACTTCCCGCGCATCCCGGCCGTAGCGCTCCAGGTAGAGGCGATGCGGCGCCCAGGCGTAGTCGAGCGGCGCGTAGACGTGCGTCACCGGCGCTCCGAAGCGCAGGGAGCGGGTCTGTTCGCGCAAACGTTCGGCGACCGAGACCAGGCGGGACATCGCCACACCCTACCCGACAGACGTCGCCTGCGGCTCCGATTGCCGCCCGGCCGGCCCGGCCGGGGGGCTGCGCGGTTTTCTGCGGCGCCGCTCTCGGTGCGACGCGGGGTTCCACCACGGACTGCTTGGGGAGAGGGGGCTGGCGGTGCCGGCGATTGTGATCCAGAATGCGGCGTGCCGCCGGTATACTGGTGCACTTGCCGAGATCGGTCGGTGGCGGTCCGCTCGGCGTAGTGAGGAGTTCAGGACCATGTCGAGGATGCTGATCGCGCGTCTGGCGGGCCTGGTCGGATTGGCCGCCGCGGCGAACGTCCATGCGCAGGTCGCACCGCCGGTCGCGACGTCTCACGACCCGCGGGCCGGTGCGGCCGTGGCGGAGTTGCAGGCCCCCGCGCCGCCGTCCCGGGCGCTGTTCGACCGCTACTGCGTCGCCTGCCACAACGAGCGGCTGCAGACGGGTGGGCTGATGCTCGACCGTCTGGACATCGGAGACATCCACGGCAACGCCGAGACGCTGGAGAAGGTGGTCCGGAAGCTGCGGAGCGGGCAGATGCCGCCGGAGGGGCGGCCGCGTCCCGATGCGGAGACCATCGACGCGTTCGCCGGCGCCCTGGAGGCGGCGCTCGACCATGCCGCGGCGGCCGATCCCAACCCGGGGCGGGTCGCCTCGCGGCGGCTCAATCGGCTGGAGTACGTCAACGCGATCCAGGACCTGCTGGACCTGGAGATCGACGGCGAGGCGCTGTTGCCGAGCGACATGGCCGGCTTCGGATTCGACAACAACGCGGATGTGCTGTCGATCACCCCGGCGCTGATGGGCCGTTACATCGCCGCCGCCACCAAGATCAGCCGCACCGCGGTCGGCAGTCCCGACAACCGGCCCGTCATGCAGGTCTACAAGGTCGGCTACGAGCGCCGGGACATCCGGCGCAGCGAGGACATGCCGTTCGCCACCCACGGCGGGCTGGCGGTGCGCCACACGTTCCCGCTCGACGGCGAGTACCTCTTCGCGATCCGGCTCAAGCGCAACGAGACGATCGAGACGATCGACGGCATCGCCGAGGACGAGCATCAGATAGAGTTGCGGGTCGACCACGCGCTGGTCCGGCGATTCCCGATCGGCGGCCAGTTCCCGGGGCCGGATCCGGGGATGCTGATCGCGGTGCCGGAGGACGACGTCGAGGGGCAGCGGCTGCACGAGTACCGCATGACGGCCGACCACGCGCTGGAGGTCCGGGTGCAGATCGGCGCCGGCACCCGGCTGGTGTCGGCCGGCTTCACCGACTCGGCGCCCTCCCCGAACGTGCCGGCCGACCTGCCGGGCATCGACATGCTGTACATCTCGGGTCCGTTCAACGGGACCGTCCCGGAGGAGACGCCGAGCCGTCGGCGCATCTTCACGTGCAGCCCGAGCGACGACAGCGTCGAGGCCGAAGAGGCCTGCGCTCGGGAGATCATCGGGTCGCTGGCGCGGCGCGCCTACCGGCGGCCGGTCGACGATGCCGACGTCGATCCGCTCCTGGGCGTCTATCGCGAAGGCCGCGCCGCCCGCGACTTCGAGGCGGGCATCGAGCGCGCGCTCGAAGCGCTGCTGTCGATGCCGAGCTTCCTGCTGCGGGTCGAGCGCCAGCCGGTAGATACGCGGCCGGGCGCCATCTACCGCCTGAGCGATCTGGAGCTGGCCTCGCGGCTGTCGTTCTTCCTGTGGAAGAGCATCCCGGACGACGAGCTGCTCGACCTCGCGGTCGCCGATCGGTTGAGCGACCCGGCCGTGCTCGCCGCGCAGGTTCGCCGCATGCTCGCCGACCGGCGGGCCACCCGGTTCATGAACGACTTCGTGGGGCAGTGGCTGGCGGTTCGCAACATTCACTCGCAGGACCCCGACGGCGCGCTGTTCGCGGGCTTCAACGACTCGCTGCGCGCCGCGATGGTTCGCGAGACGGAGCTGTTCTTCGAGAGCCAGGTGCGCGAGGACCGGCCGATTCCGGAGCTGCTGCAGGCGGAGTACACGTTCCTGAACGAGCAACTGGCCCGGCACTACGGTGTGGACGACGTCTACGGCAGCCGGTTCCGGCGCTACCGGTGGGACGACGACCGGCGGCACGGGCTCCTGGGTCACGCGAGCCTGCTGACGGTCACCTCCTATGCGAACCGCACGTCGGTGGTGCTGCGGGGGAAGTGGGTGCTGGAGACGCTGCTGGGGTCGCCGCCGCCGCCGCCGCCGGCCAACGTGCCGCCGCTGGAGGAGAACGATCGCAGCAACCCGACGTCGTTGCGCGAGCGGATGGAGCAGCACCGGCGCAGCCCGGTGTGTGCGAGCTGCCATCGGCGGATGGACCCGCTCGGCTTCGCGATGGAGAACTTCGACGCGATCGGCCGCTGGCGGGAGGACGACGGCGGAGCGGAGATCAACTCGACCATCGAGCTGTCGGGGCGCACCATCGACAGTCCCCGCGCCTTCCGCGAGGCGCTGCTGGCCGAGGGCGACAACGAGTTCATCCAGGCGGTCGTGGAGAAGCTGTTGATTTACGCGCTCGGCCGCGGGGTCGACTACTACGACGCGCCGGCGATGCGGCGGATCACGCGCGAGCTGGCGGACGACGGCTACCGCTGGTCGTCGCTGGTGGGCAAGGTGGTCGCGAGCGATCAGTTCCGGATGCGGCGGGCGCCGCGTCCCGAGGAGGGCGTGGCCGCGAATCAGCAGTAGGAGTCTGCGTCTTGCAAGGGCGCGGACAATTTGTCCGAGCAAGGGTTCGCAAGGGAGTCCGGCATGTTCATCACCAAGAAGCATCTGCCCCGGCGTACGGTCCTGCGCGGCATCGGCGCGACGGTCGCGCTGCCGCTGCTCGACGGCATGGTTCCGGCCCTGACCGCCATCGGCCGCACCGCGGCGGCCCCTGTCAAGCGGATGGGCGTCTTCTACGTTCCGAACGGCATGTCGATGCCCTACTGGTTCCCGAAGACCGCGGGGCCGATGACGAACCTGCCGCCGACGCTGCAGGCGCTCAACGGCATGAAGGACCGCGTGCTGTTGTGCGGCGGGCTCGACGACGAGCCGGCGAACCTCGTCAAGGGGGGCGGCGACCACGCGCGGTCCGCCGGTACTTTCCTCACCGGGGTGCCGTTCAAGATCACCAACGGCGCGGACGTCTACGCGGCGGTGTCGATGGACCAGATGGCGGCGCGGGAGCTCTCGAAGGAGACCCAGATCGCCTCGCTGGAGCTGGGCATCGAGTCGAACGCGATGGTGGGCAACTGCGACGGCGGCGCGAGCTGTGCCTACACGAACACCATCGCCTGGCGGACGCCGACCACCCCGCTGCCCATCGAGAACGATCCGCGCGCAGTGTTCGAGCGGCTTTTCGGGACCAGCGGCAGCACGGATCCGGAGGCGCGCCGGGAGCGGCTGCGGCGCGACCGCAGCATTCTGGACGTGGTCGGGGCGGAGCTGCAGGACCTCGGGCGGGTCATCGGGCCGGGCGACCAGGTGAAGCTGGACGAGTACCTGGACGCGTTGCGCGACGTCGAGCGGCGGATCCGGATGGCGGAGGAGCAGAGCGCGCGCGAGCTGCCGGTCGTCGATCAGCCGGTCGGGGTGCCCAACGACTACCAGGAGCACGCCCGGTTGATGATGGACCTGCTCGCCCTGGCGTACCAGACCGACCTGACCCGCATCAGCACGTTCATGCTGGCGCGCGAGGTGAGCGGACGCGCCTACCCGGAGATCGGCGTCTCCGATTCGCATCACCCGCTGTCGCACCACCAGGACGAGCCCGCCAAGCTGGAGCGGCTGCACAAGATCAACGAGTACCACTTCCGGCAGTTCGCCTACCTGGTCGAGAAGCTCGCCGGCCTGCCCGAGGGCGATGGCACCATGCTCGACTCGACGCTGTTCCTCTACGGGACCGGCATCAGCGACAGCAACACCCACTTCCACGACGATCTGCCGATTGCGCTGATCGGCGGGAAGGCGGCGGGGATCGAGGGCGGTCGCTACATCCGCTACGCGGACGACACGCCGCTGGCGAACCTCCACATCACGATTCTGGAGAAGCTGGGGGTGCCGCTCGAGGCGCTCGGGGACAGCACCGGCAAGGTCGATCGGCTCACGGGCGTCTAGAGGAGTCGAGGCGTGAGGAACTGCAGCGTCCCCGTTGTTGCGCTCGGCGTGGTCGCCGCGGTGTCGGTGCTGGCCGGTGCGGGCCTGCGCGCGCAGGACGGTCCGAAGCCGTACCCGATCTACACGGCCGATCACCTCGCCGGCACCATGGAGACGCTCGGCCCCAACTTCGCCGCGGCGGGGCGCGCCCTGGAGGCGGGCGACTACGCCGCGGCGAAGGAACGGCTCGCCCGTGCTCGCGAGCAGCTCGCCACCACCATCACGTTCTGGCGGCAGCACGAGCGCGACGACGGCATCGGGTTCGTTCGGACGGCGGTCCGTGCGATGGACGATCTCGACGCCGCGATGTCGGTGGATGGCGTCGACGCCGGGGTCGCGTCCGGCTTCGCCGCCGACGTCCAGGCGACGTGCAACGCCTGCCACACCAACTATCGCGAGCCGGATCCGGACGGCGGATTCCGCCTCAAGGCCGAGGCGGTTGAGCGGTAGGGGGGCAACGCGCGGGCCTGTGCGACGGCCGGGCCGGTCGTTGGCGGCGATTATGAGCGGCACCAGAACCACAGTTGTCGGGCCGCTCGGCTCCACCATCCATGTTCTGCGCGCCGACGGCGCGACGGTGACGGCGCTCGCGGCGATCGACTGGAACCGGTGGTTTCCGAGGGTCTGTCTCGATCCTGTGCGAGGTCTCATCACGTTGATGAGTCCGTCGCGGCTGCACGAGAATCTGGCCGAGATCCTCCTGCACGTCGTCGACACCGCCGGATCGGCCGTGACGGGCTCGTCGAAGGGGCTTCTCTCCACTCGCCTGCGCGGGCCGGACGACCCGCCGGGCACGGGCGTGGAGCCGGACTGCGCGTTCTACGTCGGCGCGCGTGCCCGCGGCTATCAGGCGGCCCTGGTCGAAGGCGAGGCGGCCGCCGACGCGTACCTGGAGCGCACGGCGCCGGATCTCGTGGTCGAGGTGGAGATCACCAGCGCCGACGAGGGCAAGATCGAGCGCTACGGCGCGATCGGCGTGCGGGAGCTGTGGCGGCTGCGCGGCCGGAAGGGAACACGGGAGCTGCGTGTGGACTTCCTCGCGCTTCACCCCGGCACGGCGCTGCGCCCGATGCCCGCTTCGGAAGTGCTCGGTGGTCTCACCGCCGGCGACGTCTGCGAGGCGGTCGATGGCGTCCGGTTCGGCATGACGCCGCAGGAGCGGCTCGATGCGGTCACCAGCATCGTGCACCGCCGGCGGCGCGCGAGCGTGCGAGTGCGCGAGGCGGATGCGCCGTACGCCGCGCGTTCCGGTTGACCACCGCGCCGCGGTCGGATCGCGTGTGCCTGGTTCCGCGGCATCCCTCAGCGGGCGCGGAGCACGAAGAAGTCGTAACCGTAGTAGTCCGCGTAGGCGCGCCAGATGTCTATCTCGTGCTGGCACTGGTCCGCCAGCTCCTGAGCGTCCGGCGCGTCGGCGTAGCGCTTGCGGAATGCGGTCACGTTCGCCTGGAGGGGGCGGTAGTAGTCGTCCCACCAGGCCGCTGGCGGCAGCGGGAAGTGGCCGACTGTCTCGTATCCGCACGTGTCGATGGCTTCCAGCAGGGCGGGGGCGTCGCGGATCGCGGGGTACTCCTGCTCCCAGAACGCCGCGCATTCGGCGGGCGGGTTCGGCTTCCTCCAGCACACTTCGGACAGCGCCACGTGTCCGCCGCGCCCCAGCAGCCGGCGCCAGTCGCGCAGTCCCGCCTCGACGCCCACGTTGTAGACGGCGCCTTCGCACCAGATGAGATCGAAGGATCCGTCCGCGAAATCGAGTCGTCGCATGTCGGCCACGCGTGCCTGCAAACGATCCGCGATTCCGAGACGATCGGCTTCGCGGTTCAGGACGTCGACGAACGGCGGATGGTTGTCGACGGCGACGATGCGCGCCGGCGAGCCCCGCGCAACCACCAGCGTCTGGCAGCCGGTACCGCAGCCGACGTCGAGCACGCGCGTCCGCGGTCCGACGCCGGGCACCAGCGCCAGGGCCCGCAGGGTGCTCGCCGTATCCCCGGGTCCCTGGCGGGGCAGTCCGCTGAACAGCTCGAAGAACAGCGTCGTCATTCGGTCCGGCGCCATGAACGCCTCCGCCAGCGAACCATCGGGGTCGCTACTTCAGGCCGTGCCTCGCCTTGAATGCCGGCCACTCGCGCTTGAGATCGAGGAACGCATCGAGGTCCGCGCACAGGAGGAACGGATTGGTCCGCTTCTCGATTGCCAGGGTGGAGCTCGGCCGCACGCCGTAGTCGTGGCCCGGCCAGACGGTGGCGTCGTCCGGGAAGGTGTCCACGACACGCCGCAGGCTGTTCCATTCCGTCGCGGCGTCCTCGTCCGTCCTCGTGCCGCCCACCTTGCCCACGAACACGAGATCCCCCGTGAAGAGCAGCCGGTGCGTCGGTTCGTAGAGGACGAGGTGGTCCGCAGCGTGCCCCGGCACATGGAGGCAGTCGAGCACCAGGGCACCGATCTTCAGCAGCGATCCCTCGCCGAGCGGGACGTCCGGGTCGACCGGGCAGGCAGGATGCGCGGCGACGGACGCGCCGGTCAGCCGCACCGCTTCGGCGTTTCCCTCCGTGTGGTCGGGGTGTCCGTGCGTGTTGACGACGTGCGTCACCGCGAGTCCCTGCGCCGCGGCCCGCTCGGCCAGCACCGCCGGTGCGTAGGAGGGGTCGATCAGGACGGCGACCTGCGCGTCGCGGTCGCCGAGGAGGTAGCCGAAGTTCCGGTCGCCGCCGGTGCGGATCTGTTCAAAAATCAACTGCACGACGGTATATTTTATGATCTCCGCGGTCGTGCGGATCCGGACCTGGGAGCACGCTGCACCGCGGCGTCGCCCCGACCCGGTTCGCGCGCGGGAATCGGCCGCGGAGAGCTTGGGGCGGCAGGAGCAACTCTCGAAGAAAGGGAAGCGTGAACCATGCGGAAGTCTCTGCTTGTCATCGCCGTGGTGGTCGTGTCGGGCCTGTTCACCGGACCGGCCCTGCTGGAGCAGTCGTCGGGTCCGTACGAGGCGGTGGACGGCTGGCTGCAACCGTTCGCGGAGGACGGCTATGCATTCGGGTCGCCGACCGGGGTCTTCGCCGAGTCGCCCGACCGGATCTTCGTCGTGCAGCGCGGCGAGATGCGCCTGCCCGACCCGCTACCGGACGGGTTCACCGGCTACGTCGGCTCGATCGGCCTGAACGCGCTCGAGGCGGGGGAGAACCGGGTCTGGCGGAACTCGATCTTCGTGGTCGACGGCGACGGCAACCTGATCGACGCCTGGACGCAGTGGGACGAGATGTTCGAGGGGGGCGCCGGCCCGCACAAGATCAAGATCAACCCGTTCGACGCGGACCGCAAGGTCTGGGTGGTCGACGAGACCAACCACCAGGTGCACGCGTTCTCGAACGACGGCTCCGAGCTGGTGATGTCGCTCGGCGCCGGCGGCCCGGGTGACGACGAGGCGCACTTCAACCGCCCGCAGGACGTGGCGTTTCTCGAGGACGGCTCGATCTTCGTCGCCGACTCCGACAACTCGCGCGTCGTGAAGCTGGACGCGGAGGGGAACTTCGTCACCTCGTGGGGCGTGCAGGGCAACGGCCGCGGCGAGTTCGACGCCGTGCACGCGGTGGCCACCGACAGCATCGGCCGCATCTACGTCGCCGACCGCAACAACGATCGGGTGCAGGTGTTCAACGAGACGACCCGCTCGGTCTGGTACCACCCGAACATCTCGCCGATCGCCACCTGGCCGGGCTTCGAGTTCCCGAACGACATCTACGCCACCGGCTACGAGGTGTGGATCGCCGACAACATGCCGACGCGGCTGGTCAAGCTCGACTGGAACGGCAACCCGCTGTTCGAGTTCGACGCCGCGGGCGAGGGGCCGGGGCAGTTCCGCGAGCTGCACCAGTTCTCGGTGGACGCCGAGCGCAACTTCTACGGCGTGGACAACGTCCTCGGCCGGGTGCAGAAGTTCGTTCCGGCCGACGGGGCCGGCTTCACGGAGCTGATGGGACGGCCGGACCCGGCGCTCCGCTAGGGAATCTGCGCCGCTGGAAGGCGCAGATTCCCGGTCGGACGGCAATCGGAGCCGCAGGCGACGATTTTCGGGCCCGGCAGGCCGGAGCTCGAGACGACATCCGGCCCGGCAGGTTTCCGCGCGACGGAGCCTGCTGCAGATTCGGGAGAGGGCCTGCTCGCGCGACGACGCGGGCGGGCCCCTCTTCTGCCCCCGGCGATCGAGCGGACCGCGACCGCGGGGAAGGGCGACCTGATGAAGGGGATAACGGACGCGGTGGATCCGGATCTGTCGCGTTTCCTGCTGCAGCGGCACGGCAAGCTGATCCTCTACCACGGGTGGGCCGATGCCCTGGTGGTGCCGCAGCCGACGGTCGCCTACTACGAGGACGTGGTCGAAACCACCTTCGGCGGGGACGTGGCGGCGGCCCGCGAGCGGGCGCGCCTGTTCATGGCGCCCGGAATGAACCACTGCCGGGGCGGAGCGGGTCCGGACACGTGGGACCGGCTGCGGCCCCTCGTCGACTGGGTCGAGCGCGGCACGCCTCCGGATGCGCTCATCGCCACGCATGCCACGGACGGGGTCGTCGACAACGAGCGTCCGATCTGCGCGTACCCGGAGCGCGCCGTCTACACCGGCCCGGACGGCGGCGCCGACGACCCGGCGAACCGGGTCGCCGGGAGCTTCACCTGCCGCTGAGCGGAGGCAGGAGTCTCGCGCGGCATCGCCCCGCGCGAGAGGACGAAAGACACCCATGAGCAAAGACCTGCACGACACCGGAATGGCGATCCGCCGACGCGTGCTCGGCGACGACTACGTCGACCGCGCCCTGGCCGGGGCGGACGCGTTCAACGAGGAGTTCCAGCGGCTCGTGACCGAGTACTGCTGGGGCAAGGTCTGGGGACGGTCCACCCTGACCGACCGGCAGCGCAGCCTGATCAACCTCGGGATGATCTCGGCCCTGAACCGCAGCGCGGAGTTCAAGACGCACGTGCGCGGTGCGCTCCGCAACGGCTGCACGGTGGCCGAGATCCGCGACACGCTGCTGCAGGTCGCGGTCTACTGCGGCATTCCGGCCGGCGTCGAGGCATTCCGGCTGGCGCGCGAGGTGCTGGAGGCCGAAGGGGTCGCGATCGAATAATCCCGTGTGCCGGCATGCGGCGACCGCACGGTGTAGCACCCGCGCGGGGGGTGATCGTGCGCTCCGCGCTATTGCGGCACGTACGCGGGAGCGGGTCCGGCGAACTGGACGGATTCGTTCCCGGACGGCGCGCTCCCGAACATGCGGGCGGCCCGTTCGTTGACGGTTGGCGGAGAGCCGCTCGTCAGCACCAGCCAGTCGGACACGACCCCCGCGTCCAGCGGTCCGATCCGCAGCTCCTCGACGTCGTCGACCGCCTCGCCGAACGCGCTTTCCTCCAGCGCGCGCCACTCGACGCGCACCGACGTGTCGCCCTTGTTGGTGAGCCGGTACCTGTACTGGTAGCCGTCGGCCGTGCGCTCGACCTCCGATTCGAAGATCACGTTGACGTAGTACCACAGCTCGTACTCGACGTCGAACGCGCGCGTTCCGCGCGAGGTCACGAGGGGCTCCCAGGTCTCCGCCTGCTGCGCGCCGCCGGGCGATCCGAGCGCCAGGCAGGCCAGCGCTCCAACCACGAACGCCGCGGCGAAACGACGGCCGCCGGTGGTGGGGATGACATGCCGGTCACGCGGTGCGCAATGGGCAGACATGCGACCATTCTACACAGCAGCGATGCGGGTGTCGTCGCCGCTGGTGGAGACCTGCGGTCGGCGGGCACCGCGCGCTTTGGCTCCAGGCGGGCGCCATCGTCACCGTCGTCGTGGCCCTGGTCAAGCTGCTGCCCTGACGTTGCCGTCTTCCCGGCTACGGGCTGCCCCGCCTGCTACACTTACCTGTTCCCCACGGGTGCTTCTGGATGGAGTCTGGTTGCCGACGGCCCATACGTGAGCGTTCCGTTCGGGTTACGGTCCTGGCGCTCGGATGGCTCGGTCTCGGGCTTCCGGCGGCGCCGGTCGCGCAACCCGCCGATGCGGTTCTGATCGTTCCCTTCACCAACCTGAGCCGGCAGGCCGCCGATGCGTGGATCGGTCGGGGGATTGCCGAGACGGCGTCGAGCGACCTGCGCGGGCTGGGCGTGCGCGTGGTCGGCGACGATGGGCGGACACGCGACGCGCGTGATGGCCGAGACCGGAACGACGAGGCCCTGGCCGCCGGCCGCCGGCTGGGCGCGCGGTGGCTCGTGGCCGGCGGCTATCAGCGTGTCGGCGATCTGCTGCGCATCACCGCGCGGCTCGTCGACGTGGCGACGGGCGAGGTGCGCAGCAGCACCCGGATCGACGGGTCTCTCGCGGGGCTGTTCGACGCGCAGGACCGGATCGTCGCGACGCTCGCCGATGCGCTGCTCGCCGAGCGCCCAGCGGCCGCGGCGTCGGCCGGGTCGTTCCCGGAACCGGCCGCCGAGCGGATGGGGGCGGTTGCCGGTCCGGTCGAGCCCGCGCATCCGGCTCGGGGCCGTAGCGCCGGCCCGTTCGGCGCCGGCATCCGGACCGGGAGTTCCGCCGCCGGCGGAACCGGCGTGACCGGCATGCTCGATCTGGAAGCCGCGTTCGATGACGCCGTTCCCGACAACGGCGGTAACGGCGGCGGCAACGGGAATGCCAATGGCAACGGGAGCGGCGCACGCCAACCACGACGTGCGTCCGCCGTGCCCGCCCCCCGGCGCGGCGGCGGTTTCGCGGCCGCGCCGATTGCCCAGCGGCGCGTGTCGATGGGGCCCGCGGCGCAGCCTCCCGACCTCGACGGCCGGCTCGACGACGCGGTGTGGGAAACGGCGACGCACGTCGACGAGTTCGTCCAGATCGCGCCGGTGGAGGGCGCCCCCGGGACGGAGGAGACCGAGGTCTGGATGGCGTACGACCGCGACCATCTCTACTTCGCGTTCCACGTCCACTACACCGATCCGGGGATGATCCGTGCCAACCGGGCCGACCGGGACGAGATCGGCGGGGATGATCGCATGTCGGTGCTGTTCGATCCGTTTCTCGACCAGCAGCGGGCGTACCAGTTCAGTGTGAACGCGTACGGCGTCCAGAGCGACGAGCTGGTCAACGCCGACGGCAGCCGCGGCGCGTCGCGCAGCCGGTCGCCGCAGCAGTCGCGCTCGAGCGGCGGCGGCCGGGGCGGGCGGTCGGGCGGCGGCGGCAGCGGGCTGAGCAACTCGGGGCAGTTCGGCATCCGCGGCGACCGTTCGTGGAACGCGCTGTACGAGACGCGTGGACGGATGGTCGAGGACGGCTGGACCGCCGAGATGGCAATCCCGTTCAAGAGCCTTCGCTATCCCGCGCTGGCGGGGGAGGGCGGGCGGCGCTGGGGCTTCCAGATCACCCGCGTGATCCGCGGCAAGTCCGAGGCGCAGTCGTGGTCGCCGATCTCGCGCGGCGTGGCGGGGCAGTTGACGCAGTTCGGCGTTCTGGAGGGGCTTTCCGACCTGTCGCGCAGCCGCAACCTGGAGATCCTGCCGGAGCTGACCGGCGCGCGGCTCGGCGCGCTCGACACGTCGAACGGTGCGTTCGACACCGCGGATCCGTTCGGCGACCTCGGGGTGAGCGTCAAGTACGGCATCACGCCGAACCTGACCGCGGACATGACCTACAACCCCGACTTCTCGCAGATCGAGTCGGACCAGCCGCAGATCGAGACGAACCAGCGCTTCGCGCTCTTCTATCCCGAGCAGCGCCCGTTCTTCCTCGAAGGCCAGGAGATCTTCCAGACCTCCACGCCGCTCACCCTGCTGCACACGCGGACCATCGTCGACCCGCGCTTCGGCGGCAAGCTGACCGGCAAGGTGGGCCGGACCACGCTGGGCGTCATCGTCGCGGACGACGAGGCGGCCGGGCGACTCGACGACACCGGGGACCGGCGCTTCGGGACCACCGCCCAGACCTTCGTCGGCCGGGCGCGCTACGATCTCTACTCCGAGTCGTACGTGGGCGCCATCGTGACGGCGCGCGAGTTCGGCCACGACTACAACCGCGTGGGCGGCATCGACGGGCGCTTCCGGCTGGGACGCACGCACCGCATCAGCTTCATGGGCGTCGGCTCGGAGACGCAGAGCACGGAGTACGGCTTTCTCCGGGGACCGGCGTTCGAGGCCGATTTCACGCGGCAGGGGCGGAACCTGAGCTACGGAGCCGCCTACGGCAGCGTCGATCCGGAGTTCTGGACCGAGACGGGCTTCCTGCCCCGCTGGAACCTGCGCCAGGCGACCGCGAACGTGGGGTACCGCTGGTGGCCGGAATCGACCCTCATCACCTGGGGGCCGACGGTCAACTACCTGCGGCTCTACGATCACGCCGGCGTGCTGCAGGACGAGCAGATCCAGGGCATGGCCAGCTTCCAGTTCCGCCACAACATCTCGGTGACCGCCAACGTCAACCGCGACCTCGAGCGCTTCGAGGAGATTGACTTCCAGAAGGGCGGATACGGCTTCTACGGCGTGATCAGCTCGCGGCTCGTCTCGATCGTCGGCGGCCTCAACCGGGGAGACGGAATTCTCTACAGCTACGACGGCTTCACGAACCCGCTGACGGCCAGCCCCTACCAGCGCGCGATCCTCGGCGAGTCGACCACCGGCAACTTCCTGATCAGCGGCCGGCCGTCGTCACGTTGGCGATCGGATCTGACCGGCATCTTCAGCCGGCTCGTCGACCCGACGGCCACTTCCGAGGTGGTCGACGTCAAGATCTTCCGGACGCGCACTACGTACCAGTTCACCGACCGGCTGCTCCTGCGGTACATCCTGGAGCACAACACGTTCGGCAGGACTCTCGGGAACAACCTGCTGATGACGTATCGCATCAACGCGGGGACCGTGGCGTTCCTCGGCTACGACGACCGCTACCGCCAGGGCCGCCGCATCGACGAGCTCCTGTTTCCCACCGCGGCGCTGCAGCGCACGAACCGCGCGGTCTTCGGCAAGCTCTCGTATCTGTTCCGCTACTAACGGGACCCCGGTTGGGGTTCTCCACGAAGGAGACGGACGATGAAATCAGTAGCTGTTCTCGGCGTTTCGGCGTTGTTGGTGCTCGGCGGCGCGGCGGTCGCGTCCGCGCAGCTCACGGCGGCGAGCGAAGGACCCGTGGTCTACGGCCACCACCACCTGATCGTGACCGACGGGGCAGCGCACAAGCGGTTCTGGGCCGACACCCTCGGCGGGGTGCCGACCCCGTTCGGGCAGTCGGAGATCTACAAGTTTTCCAACGTGCTGGTGTTCGCGCGCGAAGGCGAGCCGACCGGCGGCACCAAGGGGACGACGGTCAACCACATCGGGTTCTGGGTGCCGAGCGTGCGCGCCGCGCTGGCGAAGGCGCGGGCAGCGGGTTATCCGATCGTCACCCGCCAGGAGCTGCCGCCGGCGGTCGCGGTGATCGACCAGATGGCCTACCTCGCGGACCAGGACACCTACATCGCCTACGTGATGGGGCCGGACGGCGTGAAGGTCGAGCTGGTCGAGAATCGGACGCAGGCCGAGCCGATCGCGCTGCACCACATCCACTTCGACGCCAACGACGTCGACGCGATGAAAGCGTGGTACGTCGACATGTTCGGCGCGGCGCCCGGGATGCGCGGCTCGTTCCAGGCGGCCGACCTGCCCGGCGTGAACCTGACCTACTCGCCGAACTCGGCCGAGCTGGACGGCACCCAGGGGCGCAGC
The DNA here is from genome assembly GCA_963662835.3 of Vicinamibacterales bacterium. Classification (GTDB taxonomy): domain Bacteria; phylum Acidobacteriota; class Vicinamibacteria; order Vicinamibacterales; family UBA8438; genus WTFV01. The sequence goes on along the minus strand of CAXXVU020000002.1, from coordinate 231,364 downwards.
CTCGACCACATCGGCTTCGAGGTGGACGGCCTCGAGGCGTTCTGCCGGGAGCTCGAGGCCAAGGGCGTCACGTTCGACCGCCCCTACCAGGAGATCGAGGCGCTCGGACTCGCGATTGCGTTCTTCACGGATCCGTGGGGCACCTACATCGAGCTCACCGAAGGACTGGACAAGTACTGATGGCTCCAGGAGCCCGCCTCGCAATGTCTCGCCACGGACTCCCGGACCCCGCGCGACGCCGCCTCGCAGCGCTGCTGCTGCTGGCGGCGCTCGCGCCGGCGTCTGCGTCCGCGCAGCGCCCGGTGCACGTCGACCCGCTGCTGCTGGAGCAGTACGTCGGTCAGTACCGGTTGTCGGCGAGCTACGTCCTGGCCATCCTCGTGGACAACGACCGGCTGTACGTGCGCGCGCCGAACCGCGGCACGCGGCTGCTCGTGCCCACCTCGGAGACGGAGTTCATCGAGGTGGAGTCGGGGCTGCGCATCACGTTCCGCATTCGGGCCGACACGCGCCGGGTCGACCACCTGGTCTTCGAGCAGTCCGGGTACGGCCGGCGCGCGGACCGCATCTCCGCGGAGGCCGGGGTCGATCCCGCCACGCGTCCCGCGCTGGCGCTGCCCGAGGCGATGCTGGCCCGCTACGTCGGGCGCTACGAGGAGCAACCCGGGTTCGGCATCGCCATCACGCGCGAGGGGAGCCGGTTGCTCGCGCAGATGACGGATCAGGAGGCGCTGGAGGTCTTCGCCGAATCGGAGACCGACTTCTTCTATCGCGACCGCGACGCGCGCATCTCGTTCCGCGTCGAGGGCGACACGGTCGAGGCCCTGGTGTGGCGCCAGGGCGGGGCGGATCTCGAAATGCGCCGGATGGACTGACGCGGCCGGTCGGCGCCGGAAACCCCCCAAGGGCTTCAGGCGCCGGCCGAACCGGAATCACTCCCGGACCGCAGGCTTCCGCCGTCAGTCCCCGGCCAGCTCTCCATAAACCGCGGTGAGGAAGCGCTGCGGGTCGCCCCACTTGGCCTCGTAGTCGGCCGTCGGGCCGGCCGCCAGCACCTCGTCGTAGCTGGCGCCGTCGTCGACCAGGGCCGTCACCTTCGCGGCCACGTCGATGACCATGTCGCGGAACTCGATGACGTCCTCACGGCTCGAGACCACGCCGTGCCCCGGCACGACCTTCGTGTCCGGACCCGCGATGCCGGCGGCGATGCCCAGCGCCTCGATGGTGCCGTCGAGCGTCCCGCCGTTGCCGCGGTCGATCACGGGGAACGCGACGGTCCGGAACACGTCGCCGAGGTGCAGCACGTCCGAGCCCTTGAAGTGGATGAAGGTGTCGCCGTCGGTGTGGGCCGGCGGAACGGGCAGCAGCTCGACCTCTTCGCCGTTCAGATGAATCCGGATCGCCTCGCTGTAGGTCAGCACCGGCAGCGCGATGCCGGGCAGGCTCTCCGCCAGCCGCAGCCGGACGCGGTCCTGCGCCAGGATGTCGACGCCCAGGCGCCCCATGTTCTCGTTGCCGCCCGTGTGGTCGCCGTGCACGTGGGTGTTGATCAGGAAACGGATGTTGCCGTTCGAGATCCCGTTGATCGCCTCGACGATGCGATCCGTGAGCGGCGCGAACTGGTCGTCGATCATGATCACGCCGTCGTCGCCGATCGACAGGCCGATGTTGCCGCCCCGTCCCGCCAGGTAGTGAACGGTGCCGGCGACGTGGTGCGTGGAGATCTCCACCGCGTCCCAGTCTACGTTCGGCTGGGCGCGGGGCGAGAGGCCGGCGACGAACACGGCCGCGACTACGAACGTGGCGCCGACGAGCATGCTGCGATTCATGGGCGTTCCCTCCAGAACGAAAAGACGGTTCAGCGTGGACTATAGTGGAAGGGCGATTCCGCGGCAGGAGGATCCAGTGAACGCCACGACATCACGAGCGACACGCCGGCGGGGTTCCGATCGTCGTCGTTTTCTGAAGCAGGCCATCGGCGCGGGCGCCGGGCTGGCGGCGGCCGGAGCGGGCGGCGGCGCAGCCCGTGCCCAGGCGTCCGATCGGGTCGTCCGGTTCGACCATGTCTCGTTCCCCATGCGCAACACCGGGGCCATGCTCGCGTTCTACCGCGACCTCGGCTTCCACGTGATGGAGGGAGACCGCATCTGCTCGGTTCACTTCGGCGACGCGAAGATCAACCTCCACCGGCCCGAGATCTGGGAGAGCGGCGAGTTCACCCTGCGGGCCCCGCGGGCGGTGCCGCCGTGCGGCGACTTCTGCGTCGTCTGGGGCGGGAGCGCGGCCGAGCTGGAGCGGATGTTCGAGCGGGTCGGCGCGGTGGTCATCGAGACGGGGCCCCGTCAGGGCGGCCGCAACGGCGGCGCGGACACCGGGATCAGCCGCTACATCCGGGATCCCGACGGGAACCTGCTCGAGTTCATCATCTACCCGTGAGCGGCGCTCCGGATGTAGCGGCCGCAGGGCGTCCGATTCCACAGGTCTGCCGGCGGTCCCGATGGCGCGCCGCCAGGCACCGCGGTGACGCGACGAAGCGGCGGCTGCACCCGTCGCCACGCCGGTGCTTCTGCGCCGGTCCGGAGCACCGGCCGTCAGGAGAGATTGCTGGCCAGCGTGATCAGGCCGAGGACGAACAGCACGGCCACGCCCGCCACGAGCGCCTTCGCGCCGAAATCGGTCGCGCCCGGGCTCAGCGCATTGAGCAGCCCGATCAGCGCCACGCCCGCCAGGACGAGCGCCGTGACGCCGAACAACCCGAAGAAGACGCTCGCCGTCGCCAAGGTCACCATTTCGCTCACGTGACACCTCCCGCGGCATCCGGCGACCGTCGCGGCCGTCGGGAGAAGGACTGTAGCACGGGGGCGGCAACCGGAGGAATCCCTCCCGAACGGCGCGGCCGGATCCGTGCCGCCCGTCGCCGCCGCGGCACTTGGCGTCAACACCGTGCCCGGCGCATCATCGACGCATGAGGCACCGGCTTGTCATCGACACGGACTCGGCCGTCTTCAACGACGACGCGGCGGCGCTCGCGATGCTCGCAGCGCGGCGCGACCTGTTCGAGATTCTCGGCGTCACCGTGGTCGCGGGCAACCACACGGTGCCGCAGGGCGCCGAGCACATGCTCCACGTGCTGGAGCTGACCGGGGCGGCGGATGTTCCCCTGCACCTGGGTGCGCACGCGCCGCTCGTCAACACGCCGGAGCGGGCCGTCCGTTGGGAGGCCGAGTGGGGACCGATCGCCTTCAAGGGAGCCTTCGCCGCGCCACCCGAAGTCGGGCCGCCCCAGGGGGGGCGATTCGCCGCGACCCGCCCGCGCTCCGGCGACGCCGTGACGTTTCTCGTCGAGACGATCGAGCGTCACCCGGACGAGGTCACGCTCGTCGCCCTGGGACCCCTGACGAACGTGGCGCTCGCCCTGCAACGCCGGCCGGACCTCGCGCCCCGCATCCGGAGCCTGGTCTTCATGGGGGGCAACGCCCGCGTGCCCGGCAACGTCACCCCGGCGGCGGAGTTCAACTTCTGGTTCGATCCGGAGGCTGCGGCCGCGGTGCTCGCGGCGCCGATTCCCCGCGTCGTGATGTTCGGCCTCGACATCACCAACCACGCGCCGCTGCGCAGGACCCTCTTCGACCGCATCGTAGCGGTCGACACGCCGCTGACCCGCCTCATGCGCCATGACATGGGACCGCGGTTCGACGCCGATCCGGCCGCGACGTCCTACGTCTGGGACTGCATCACCGCCGCGTGGCTCATCGAGCCTTCCATCGTCACGTCGTCGGAACGGCTGCCGATCACGGTCGATACCGCGTTCGGTCCGAAGTACGGAGCAACCGTCGTCGACCCCGGCGGCTCCGCCGGCGGCAGCCGCGCCGAGGTGATGCTGGACCTGGACGTGGAACGGTTCTACGCGCTGTACGCGGATCTGCTCACGCGCCCGGTCGGGTAGTGTCGCCGTTCGAGCCGAGACACTACCGCCGCCTGCGGTCCGTGGCCCCGGCTGATCGTCGTCGCTTGTCGCAGGCCGGCCCGGCCCGGGCAGATCATCCCAGCAGGTCCCGGAACGCCGGCCCGATCTGTGGGAACCGGAACGAGAAGCCCTCGGCGACCGCCCGGCTCGGCGTCACGTGCTGGCCTTCGAGGAGCAACCCCGCCACCTCGCCCAGCGCGATTCTCAGAGCGAAGCCCGGCGCCGGCAGGATCGCCGGCCGGCGCAGCACGCGGCCGAGCGCCTTCGACAGCTCGCGGTTGGTGACCGGGTTGGGCGCCGTGCCGTTGTAGACGCCCTCAGTGTTCCCGTTCGCGAGGATCCACTCGAACATCGCGAGCAGATCGTCCAGGTGAATCCACGATACCCACTGCCGGCCGTCGCCTACCGGGCCTCCCACGCCGAGCCGGAACGGCAACAGCATCTTCGCCAGGGCCCCGCCGCCGAGTCCCTGCACGACCCCGATCCGCACCGTCGCGGTGCGCACGCCGGCATCGAGGGCGGGTTGCCGGGCGGCCTCCCAGTCGGCGCAGAGGCGGGCGAGGAAGTCGTCGCCGGGACCGTCGCCGACCACGAACCGGCGGTTCGCACTCGCGCCGTAGTAGCCGATGGCCGAGGCGGTGATGAAGACCTCCGGCCTGGTCGCGGCGACGGCCTCGGCGAGCTGCCGCGTGGTGTCGACGCGGCTGGACCGCAGCCGCGCCTTCTGGCGCGCTGTCCACCGCTGTCCGATCAGGTTCTCGCCGGCCAGGTGGACGACCGCGTCGCTGTCCGCTACGGCCGACCGAACCGCGTCGGGCTCCCAGGTGGCGTCCCCCGCGGGGCCGCGGCTCACGACCCGCACCGTGTGGCCTCCGGCTTCCAGACGCGCCTTGAGCCGCGAGCCGATAAAGCCGGTGCCTCCCGTCAACAGGATCCTCATGTCTTCCTCCTTTGGCGTTTCCGGGCCGCGGCCGTGAGCGTCCTGAGTCCGAGATCGCTCAGCATCCCGCCCGCCAGGAAGCGCTGGGCCATGCCGTCGGCCACCCCGACGCACGCCTCGATCGATTCCAGACGATCCCGCAGCGCCGCGGCGTCCCGTGAGTCGTCGCCGGCGAGGCGCGGGATCCAGTCGCGGACGCCGTCGAGAATCGGATCCCACTCGCGTCGTTTCCTGGCCTGGACGATGTTGCGCACCACGGTAGCCAGATCCGTCTCGACCACGTGGCGGGCCCGCCGCTCGCCGGGGTCCTGGAGCGTGAGGATGAGTCCCCAGTCCCGCAGCTCCTTGCAGGCCATGCTCACGGCGCCGCGGCTCATCCTCAGGCCCGTCATGATCTCGTCGCTCCCGGCGCCGTCGGGCCGGCTGAGCAGCCAGGCGTAGACCCGCGACGTGCCGGCCGGAATGCCCCAGAACTGCCCGAGCCGGGACCAGAGCTGGATGAACTCGTCGCGCACCTGTGCGGTGGATGGGTCCATGATCTGAACGTACCATGGAAGTGATGGAATTTCAATAGTTATTGAAATTAAATTACCTTCGACATCGCTCTTCCACCCCGGGAAGGAGGATTCGACGGGAGCGGGTCGGGCGGGGCGGTGAAACGGGTGAGCTCAGGGAGGCCGGGCGGGCAGTGAATCGGCGGCTCGGGTCGTTCCCTTCCGCGCGGCGGAGTACGCATCGGGGCGAGAGCGTCGGCGACCCGGCCGCGGGGCGCGACTATAATCAGGCCCGCGAAAACAACTTCCACGCTCAAGGAGGGCCCCATGCCGTCTCCGGCCTCTCGCACATATCTCGTCTGGTTCATGGCCGCCGTCCTGGTGGCCGGCGCCACACTCCCGGCCCAGGCGCAGGACCGGGACTTCACGCCGGTCACCGACGCGGTCCTGCAGGATCCCGATCCCGCCGACTGGCTCAACTGGCGGCGCACCCTGGACGGCTGGGGCTACAGCCCGCTCGATCAGGTGGACCGCGACAACGTCGGCGATCTGCGGCTCGTCTGGTCGTGGGGCCTCGAGCCGGGCGTGTCGCAGACGACGCCGATCGTGCACGACGGCGTGATGTACATCGCGAATCCCGGCAACGTCGTGCAGGCGCTCGACGCGCGTACCGGGGACTTCATCTGGGAGTACCGGCGCGAGATGGACGAGCGACTGCGGCCCGCGGCGCAGATGCGCAGCCTCGCCATCTACGAGGACCTGATCATCCTCAACACCGTCGACGCGCACGTCGTGGGCCTCGACGCGCGCACCGGCGAGGAGCGCTGGGACACCGACGTGGCGCCCGATCAGGACGGCTTCGGGTTCTCGAGCGGGCCGGTCATCGCCGACGGCACGGTCGTGGCGGGGCTGCGCGGCTGCGAGCGCTTCCGCGAGGACACCTGCTACATCGTCGGGGTCGACGGAGGCACCGGGCGGCTGATGTGGCGCACTTCCACCATCGCCCGGCCGGGGGAGCGCGGCGGCGACACCTGGGGCGACCTGCCGCTGCTGTTCCGGGCCGGCAGCGACGCCTGGATCCCGGGCGCCTACGACCCGGTCAACCGCCTCATCTACTACGGCACCGCGCAGGCCAAGCCGTGGTCGCGGGACGCGCGGGGGACCGACGGCGACGCGCTCTACAGCAACTCCACGCTGGCCCTCGATCCGGAGACCGGCGAGATGCGCTGGTTCTTCCAGCACATTCCGGGCGACAGCCACGACATGGACGAGACGTTCGAGCGCATCCTGATCGACTACGATGGCCGCCAGTCGGTGTTCAGCATGGGCAAGCTGGGCATCCTGTGGGAGCTCGACCGCGCGACCGGGGCGTTCACCAAGGCGGTCGATCTCGGCTACCAGAACCTGGCGGACGTCCACCCGGAGACCGGCGCGCTCACCTACCGCGAGGGCATGGTGTCGGGCGTGGGCGAGATGCTCTTCTTCTGCCCGAGCACCGGCGGCTTCAAGGCCCTGCGGGCGATGGCCTACCACCCGGACACGGGCGCCCTGTACGTGCCGCTCAACCTGCAGTGCGAGACGGCCGCCTTCGGACCGGTGGAGATGCGGGCGGGCGGCGGCGGCACGGGCGGCGTGCGGGGCCGGCTGAACCACTTCCACCCGGATGCGCCGGGTCAGCTCGGCGAGTTCCAGGCGCTCGACATCCGGACCGGCGAGACGCTGTGGAAGCACCGGCTCGAGGTCCCGTACAACACGGCGGCGCTGACGACCGGCGGCGGTCTCGTGTTCATCGGCGACTGGGAGCGTCACGTCTACGCCTACGACGCCGCCACCGGCGACCAGCTCTGGCAGAGCCGGCTGACCACCATGGCGAACGGCTATCCGATCACCTACGCGGTGGACGGCACGCAGTACGTCGCCTTCGGCGCGGGCGGGCCGTTGGGGGGCTCGAGCTGGACCAGCATCATCCCCGCCGACCTGATTCCGGACAAGCGCAACCCGCGCCAGGGCAACGGCATCTTCGTGTTCGCGGTGCCGGGCGAGGAGTGAGGTCAACCATGAGAAAGCACACCGCTCGCCGGTTCGCTCTCGTGCTCGCAGTGGTCGGTTGCGCCGCCGTGACGACGGTCCCGGCCTGGCAGTCGGCCGTGAGCTACACCGAGGTCGCCGAGTGGCCGCTTCCGGCAACCACCGCGGCCGGCACACCCTCGATCTGGAACTTCGGCCAGGTGGTCGCCGTGGCCACCGGCGCCGACGGCAACATCCTGGTGCTGCACCGCGGGGCGCAGCCGGTCCTGGTGTTCGAGCCGGACGGCACCTTCGTGCGGGGCTGGGGCGAGGGGCTGTTCAGCAACGGCAAGGTCATGGGCGTCGCGCCGGAGGATCGGGCCCCGGGCGCGTCCGGCTACACCGCCGTCTACGGGCCGGCCGGCTGCCAAGCGTGCGGCGCGCACGGCATCCGGGTCGATCCGGAGGGGCACGTCTGGGTGGTCGACGCCCCGGGCCATGCCGTCTACAAGCTGCGCGAGACCGGCGAGCTGCTGATGCACCTCGGCACCCCGGGAGTCTCCGGGTCCGGCCACGACACGTTCAACCTGCCCACGGACATCGCCTTCGCGCCGAACGGAGACATCTACGTCAGCGACGGCTACGGCAACGCGCGCATCGTGCAGTTCTCCAGCGAGGGCCGCTATATCGGCGAATGGGGCTCGCGCGGCACCGGTCCCGGCGAGTTCGGCCTGCCGCACGGCATCGCGATCGCCGGCGACGGCCGCGTCTACACGGTGGACCGGGACAACCGCCGTGTGCAGGTGTTCGACGCCGAGGGGACGTTCCTCGACCAGTGGACCGAGCTCACCGGCGTGCAGGCGCTCTTCGTGACCCAGGAGCAGCGGATCTGGGCCGGAGGCGCGCTCCGTACCCTCGACGGGGAGATCCTGGCCGAGCTGACCGGCGGCGGCGGCGGTCACGGGATGACCGTGTCGCACGCCGGCGAGGTGTTCGCCGCGCAGCTCAGCGGGCGGGTGCAGAAGTTCGTCGCGGGTTCCTCAGACTGAACGGCAGGGCGCAGCCTCGCCGGCGTCCGGCGGCGAAGCTGGAACGGGGCGACTGAACATGACCGTTTCGGTTCAGAACCGCCGGCCCTTGCTACTCGTCAAAACTGGTAGGTGCACGCAGACTTCCAGTCGCGTCTCGAGGCCCGAGTCGCGCGGTTGCAGGACGACACCGGGCTCACCGGGGTGGCCGTCGCCGTCATGACCGACGGGCAGCTCGCCGGGGCGGCCGCCAGCGGCGAGCGCCGACGCGGCTCCGGCATCCCGGTGACCGTCGATGATCGCTGGCACGTCGGCTCGATCACCAAGTCGATGACGGCCACGCTGCTCGCGGTGCTCGAAGGCGAGGGGCGGCTGTCCCTGGACGACACGTTGCCCGCGTTGCTGCCCGACGTTCACATGGCGGGCGGCTGGAGCGCCTGTTCGCTGCATCATCTGCTGACCCACACCGCCGGCGCCCGCGCGAACTTTCCGCACAGGATGCAGCGCGTCTGGCCCGCTACCCCCGGGGAACTGGTCGCGGCGCGGCGCCGCTTCATTGCCGCGGTTCTCGCCAGGGGGCCCAAGTCGCCCTGCGGCGAGCGCTTCGCCTATTCCAACGTCGGCTACACCATCGCCGGCCACATCGCCGAGACGGTTGCCGGCAAGCCTTACGAAGCGCTGCTGCAGGAGCGCGTGTTCGCGCCGCTCGCCCTCGCCAGCGCCGGATTCGGTCCGCCGCAAGGCGATGCCCCGAACCAGGAGCCGATCGGGCACGTCGTCCTGCTGCGCTGGTTCCGAAAGCGGATGGACCCGTTCAGGACACGCGCCGACAACTCGCCGGTGATGGCCCCTGCGGGCACGGCGCATATGACGATCGGTGACCTGGCGCGCTTCGGTGCGGCCCATCTGGCGGGAGAAACCGCCACGTCGCCGTCCTTGCTGCCGCGCGCGGCCTGGGAGCGGTTGCACACGCCGTTTCTCGACGACTACGCGTGCGGATGGGTACGCTACCAGAGCGACCGGGTCGGCGGGCCGGTGCTCTGGCACAACGGTAGCAACACGATGTGGTACGCGCTGCTCACGCTCGTGCCCTCGCGGAACACGGTGCTGGCGTTCGCGACCAACGACGGTGCGATAGGCACGGCCGAGGCCGCGTTCACCGAGCTGGCCCGGGAGTTGACCGCGCCGACGGCGGACCGCTGAGACACCTTCGAGCCTGCAGAAGCCGGGCAGAGTCCACGGCCGTGTCCAGGAGTCGCGGGCGTTACCGCACGAATAATGGCAGCATATCCACTTTTAGTTGCTGTATATTGCTGCTTGTGAGACAGCGGGTCTACCCTCCCTCCGTCCAGCGCACCCTCCGCGCACTCGGCCGCGACATCGGCATCGCCCGCCGGAAGCGGCGCCTGCCGGTGGCCGACTTCGCAGTGCGCATGGGGGTCTCGCAGGGCACGCTGATCCGGCTGGAGAAGGGCGAGGCCGGGGTCGCGATCGGGGTTGTCGCGATGGCGTTGCTGGCGTTGGGCGAACTGCGGCGCCTGGAGGAGATCCTGGACGTCTCCCGCGACGATACGGGCCTGATGCTCGATATCGACAGCCTGCCCAGACGCATCCGGCGGCCGAAGACCGGTCCCCGCGGGTAGCGTTGCCTCAATGGCCAAGACGACGCGGCGCGTGCGGGTGGCGCTCGGTGAAGCGCTGCGCGCCGTCGGCGAGATCGTGTTCGAGACCGATGGCCGGCGCGAGACCAGCATGTTCCGTTACGCCGCCGAATGGCTCGACGCTCCCCGCCGATTCGCCATCGCCCCGGCGATGCCGCTGTCCGGAACGCCGTTCTACTCCGCCGCGACGCGAGAGCGCCGCCGCTGCGCTCTGCCGGGGCCGATCGCCGATGGCGCCCCCGATTCCTGGGGGCGTGGTCTCATCCGCAAGTCATTGCCCGGGATGCTCACGGAGCTGGACTATCTGCTTGCCGTGGACGATGGCACTCGACAGGGCGCGCTCCGCTACCTGGGCGAGGAGGGTCGGCCGCTGTCGCGGGCGTACCCGCCGACGCCGCGCCTGGCCGAGCTCGACGAGTTGCGGCGGCTGGCCGGCCTGAGCGTCGACGCGTTGAGCCGCGATCCGGCCGCGCGGGAACGGCTGTTGGGGAGCGCGGGCTCGCTCGGCGGGGCGCGGCCCAAGGCGAGCGTCCGCGACGAGGGCGGCAACCTGACAATCGCGAAGTTCACGTCCGACGACGACACGATGCCGATCGAGAGGGCCGAAGTCGCAACGCTGAAGCTCGCGCGCGCGGCCGGCATGAACGCCGCGTCGGCCCGCATCGAGCTCGGCGACACGGACCGGCCGGTAGCGCTCGTCGACCGCTTCGAACGCGTCGCGGGCGACAGAGTCCACTATCTCTCCGCGCAATCGTTCATCGACGCGGAGACCGCGACGGGCGCGTACTACACGGACATCGCGGACGCGCTGCGGGCGCACGCGCTCGACCCGCGGGCGCAACTGACCGAACTTTTCCGACGGGTGCTGTTCACGATTCTCGTGTCGAACAACGACGACCACCTCAAGAACCACGGCCTGCTGCATGCCGGCGAGGGACTGTGGGTGCTGTCGCCCGCCTTCGACGTCAACCCCCAACCGCACCGCCGCCGGCACCTCGAAACCGGCATCAGCGAGATCAGCGGGAACGTGGCCTCGATTGAAGCGGCCCTGGACGCCGCTCCGTTCTTCGACATCGAACGCGATGCCGCCGTGGTCATGTTGTCGCGGATGGTGTCCACCATCGACGGGCAGTGGCGGGCGTGCTGCCGGGCCGCGGGCATGAGCGCAGCGGAGATCGCGATGTACGAGCCGGCGTTCGACCACGACGAGAGTCGCATCGCGCGGCGGATGACTCGCGAGGGGTGACGACGGCCCCGCCCTGTCTCCTCGCCATCGCATCGGCTGCAAGCGCCCGGCGAATCGCGCCAGCGGCCTCGCCAAGCCCTCGCGGGCCGTGGCCAACCAGATTCGCACGGTGTCGCGGAACCGGATCGGTCCGACGCTCGGTCGCCTTGCTCCCGAGGAGACCGCGGAGCTGGATCGGGCACTGCGTATCCAGTTGGCGCTCGACGCGTAGTGGGACGGACTCGGTGCCGTTCCGGCACCGTTGGTCATCGAATCCCTGCCAGGCCGGCCCGGTTGGGCGAGAATCGGAGCCGCGGGCCACGGTTTTTCGGCTAGAGTCGCCGGAGTGGCGGAATCACAACGGAACGGAGGCTGACATGCACCCGAGGTATCTGATCGCACGCGGCATTCCGGTCGTCGCGGCCCTGTCGGCGCTCGTGCTGGCGCCGGTCCCCGCAGGTGCACAGGCCGAATCATCCGCGCCGTTCGTCCCCGTCACCGACGCGATGCTCGAAGATCCGGCGCCGGGCGACTGGCTGACGTGGCGCCGCACGCCGGACGGCTGGGGCTACAGCCCGCTCGATCAGATCGACCGCGAGAATGTCGGCACGCTGCGCATGGTCTGGACCCGGGCCCTGGCCGCCGGCAACCAGGAAGGGACGCCCCTGGCCTACGGCGGCGTCCTGTACATGCCGAACCCGAGCGACGTCATCCAGGCCATCGACGCGGTGACGGGCGACCTGCGGTGGGAGTACCGCCGCGACCTGCCGGACGACATCGACGACTACGTCAACGGGTCGATGACCAACCGGAACATCGCGATCTACGGCAACCGCATCATCGACACCAGCGCCGACAACTACCTCTACGCGCTCGACGCCGAGACCGGGCGGCTGGCCTGGGAGACGCAGATCCTCGACTACCTGGTGAACCCCGCCCGGCATTCGTCGGGTCCGATCGTCGCCGGCGGCAAGGCGATCTCCGGCCGGAGCTGCCGGCCGCACGGCGGGCCGCAGGCCTGCGTCATCACCGCCCACGACGCGGAGACCGGTGCCGAGGTCTGGCGGCGGCGCCTGGTGCCGGCGCCGGGCGAGCCGGGGGACGAGACGTGGGGCGGCGTCCCGTTCGAGGAGCGGGTGCACGTCGGGTCCTGGATGGCGCCCAGCTACGACCCGGAGCTCAATCTGGTCTACGTCGGGACGTCGGTCACGTCGCCGGCGCCCAAGTTCCTCCTCGGCGGGATCGAGAACCGGTATCTCTACCACAACTCGACGCTCGCGCTCGACGGCGACACGGGCGAGATCGTGTGGTTCTATCAGCACCTCAACGACCATTGGGACCTCGATCACCCCTTCGAGCGGCTGCTGGTCGACACCGCGGTGGCCCCGGACCCGGCGGCGGTGAGCTGGATCAACCCGCGGCTCGAGCCCGGCGCGGTGCGCAAGGTGCTCACGGGCATCCCCGGCAAGACCGGCGTCGTCTACACGCTCGACCGCGAGACGGGCGAGTTCCTGTGGGCGCGGCCGACGGTGACGCAGAACGTCATCAGCGCCATCGACGGCGCGACCGGCGCGGTGACCGAGAACGCCGAGCTCATCTTCACCGCCGAGGGGCAGGAGGTGCTGACCTGCCCGACCTGGTTCGGCGGCAAGGACTGGGAGGCCGGCGCCTACAGCCCGCGGACCAACGCCATGTACATGCCGCTGCGCAACACCTGCGCCCGCATGATGGCCACGCGCGAGGCGCGCATCCACTACGCGCTCGCCCTGCGCCACCAGCTCGCGCCGGGGACCGACCAGCTCGGCACCATCCAGGCGATCTCGGCCGAGACCGGGGCCACCGAATGGCTCTACGAGCAGCGGGCCGCGACGATGTCTCTGGTGGCGACCGGCGGCGGACTGGTGTTCGGCGGCGACACGAACGGCCGCTTCCGCGCCTTCGACGACGAGACGGGCGAGATGTTGTGGGAGGTGAACCTCGGCTCGCCCGTCAGCGGCTTCCCGATCACGTACGCGGTGGACGGCCGGCAATACGTGGCGGTGAGCACGGGCGCTTCGGGCACCGCGTCGGGCTTCACGCGCCTGACGCCGGAGCTGCGCCCGAGCGCGGGGAACAACCTGTTCGTGTTCGCGCTACAGAACTGAGATAACCGTAAAGTATTGATATAAAGGTATATTATGGAAATACAGTAACGGCGCTTACCACGTCAATTACCACGATGTTGGGATCGCCGAGCAGAGGGTCACGTTCCGGGGTCGGGGGGGTCGGGGGTCGGGGGGTCGGTGTCGGTGGGTCGCGGGGGTCGCGGTCGCGGGGGTCGCCGGGTCGCCGGGTCGCCGGTCGCCGGATCGCCCGCGAACCGCTCCGAACCGCGGCCCGTTCACTGCCTGCCGCCGTTCCGGGCCTATGCCGTTACTCCATCGATGGCTCTGAGACATCCTCTTCGAGCTGTGGATCGAGTTGCTGGAGGTACGGCTCGAATATGTGCTTCATCGCCGCCGCGGCCCGGTTGAGTTCGTCCATCTTGGCGAAGTGGGGTTCGTCCTGGTGGCTGACGTCGACCTCGTAGCGGATCACCCACCGGCCGGCGGTCACCTTATCCGTCCATTCGAGCGGCTGCTGCAAGCCGGTCGCCGCAAAATCCTGGTCGATTCTCTGCCGGTTCTTGATCAACGCGGCCAGTGCCCCAAGCCACCTGCCCCTCGCGTTCGTGAGGACGACCCGGGACCCGTGGCGATTGACCGCGAGACGGTAGACCAGCCCGTGACCCCTCGCGGGTGTGTGGAGTATCCCGTGAACGCTCGGCGCGAGGTTCTTGAAAGGGGAGTCGATCCCCTCATCCCGTGCCTGGGCGAAGAGGGTCGCCAGGAAGTCACGCCTCCTGACTTGGCTCTGCGTGAGTTCTGTCGACTCGACGGTCTTCTCGATGTCGGCCGGTTCGGCAACCACCGCAAAGAGCGGGGCAGGCACGGAGTCGCCGATCGCGATGGCCCGCACCGCGACCATCCAGATCTGCCCGATGCCGCGTTCGTTCAGCGTCTCCACGGCCTTGACGTGCTCGGGCCTTGCTTTCTCGACGATCCAGATCGCTCGCTCAACGTCCCGTTGCGACAGGTAAGTCACGAGTTGACCGAGGTGGCGGTGGTCGCTCCGTCCGAACTGGTTTTCGATGACGACATCGCCGAAGTTGGTTTCCGCAACGAGATCGATGCTGAAGTCCCCGGCGCCGACCTCCCTCTGCGGGTTGGTCAATCCGAGCCCGAGAACGTTGTCGAGCTCGCCGATGTGCGTCTGGAGCCACGGCGTAAAGTCGGCATGCTCCGTCGGCCAGACCTTACGGATGGCCACGTTCTCGATGAACCCGACGGTCGATGACATGTAGAGGCCCCCGGCCAGTCTACCCGCTCCGGCAGCGAACCGTACCAACGTCGCGGCCAACGTCAATGCCGGCTGAGTTGGGAACCGGCTCTTCGCCCCCTCTCTTCAGTCGGGCGGCTTCAGCCAACCGTCGCGCAACTCGACGAGCCTTCGGGCTTCCAGGGTTTCCGCCACTGTTGTATGCGGGCCTGAGGCGTACTCGTTGACCGGGATTTCGCCGTCAGGGCCGTCAGGCTAGACGGGAACGGTACACGTCTCCCTACGCAGGTGACGTTACGGTGCGGACTTGGGGGTGGCGTGTAGCTCCGCGAGTCGCGCACCCTTTTCGAGCAGCCAAGCTGGCAGCAGCCGGTTACGCTTTCGCACGTTCCGGGCAGCTTCGTCCGCGAGCACCGCGACACCGGGTCTCTCTGCCGTCGGTGTCCGACCCTGGTCCCGAACCGCTGGCGATTGGGAGAGCGTGGCGCGCACACGGGGCGGGAACCTAAGAGCGGCCCCGCTCATGAAGTCGATTCCGAATGTCAACACCGAGTATGTTGCGAACACCTGCGCGATCTCTGCGCCCCGTGCCTCTTGGGACGCCCCGATGCTGACCAGGGCGGGGAACACAAGGTTGCCCCATAGAAGCCGGCTGAGGGTGCGCCGGATCGGAAGTTGCTCGGACTCAAAGCCGTCCTTCTCCAAGCGAAGTACGGTTCTTCTGTCGTGCCGATTCGGAGAGAGTTGCACCGGCGTGACGCCCACATGCCGATCGTCGACAAACACATCAGCCCCGGACGGTCGGGAGTGTACCCAGACCGTCTGCGGCAGAGGGTGACGGAGGCTAGCGAGGCTAGCGCACGCCCCGGACGTCGAGAGGATCACGGCTAGCATCAAGGTGGAAGCCGCCATTCTTGAACTACGAGCCAGCATCATGCTGCGCAGGCCGTTGAGACCGTTCGACATCGTTTCCTCTCCCTTCAGACTCGTTAAGTCGAGCAGGGACCGAAGTAGGCGAATCCAGGCGTGGAAGCCCGTCGGTCGGCCGGCCCATCACGCGATGCGCCCCGTGTACATGCTGCATCGGCACCAACCGGTTGTTGCCCGATCCAGGCTCGGCATAGCGGCGTCCGCTGCCGGCGGGCAAGGCAGCACGGGCTCGGTCTTCGCCGGCGTGACAGTGCCCTTCGCCGGACACGGTGGAAGGCGATCGCCTCGAGCACCGCCGGGCCAGTGAGCGCTGATCCAGCTGTAGCGGTCTGCATTCACGCGCCTCCTTTAGCCTCGTTCACGCCAGGTAAAGGCAAATGTGATGCCATGCCGTCGGAGATGACAGATCACCTCTGGAAATAGGCGATTTACGTGGCACTTCGTCCAACAACAGCGAATCGACACGACGCCGCGATGTACAGCGACTGCGCCAGTGTGAGCATATTGCGCACACATGGTCGCGGCATCAGTGCAGCTCGTGTGGGCTGAATGACTGTGGGGTGCGGGCTGGGGCGCGGCGGCCGGCCGAATGCCGGCGCATCAGTAGTTGTGGCCGCCTCGGTGGATGTCGCGGTGGGCCGGGTCCTGCGCGTCCGCGGCGCCCTGAGCGGGTCGCGGGGGCGTTGGGCTCGGCGGCGCATGGCCGAGGATGACGCGCCGGTTGCGGTTGTCGGCTCGGTCGCGGCCAAGGGCCTGCCGGCACAAGGTGCGGGTCCGCTCGACGAGCGGCGGCAGTCCGGCCAGCACGACGCGGGCGAAGGTCCGGCGCTGCTCGGCTTCGGTGAGCGGGACTCCGCCGGCCTGCTGTTCGGCGATCGCGGCCCGGACCGCGCGGTCGTGATGGCGGCGCTCGGGGGCGGCCCGCGCCTGGTCGTCGGGGCGGCCGCGCAGGACCCGCAGCGCGGTCCGCGCCGCGGCATCTATCGCGTGGTCGCCGTCGAGCCGGCGGAGCAGGCTGCTCAGCGTGCGGTTCGAGAGCGGGGGAAGCGCTTGCGCAAGCGTGTCAGCCAGCCTGTGGGCATCGGAGGCGAGGGGCGAGGGATGACGTGTCAGGGCCGGTCGCCGGGATGTCCGCCGCGGGCCGGGAAGACTCCAGGTTCCCGGACCGGTCGACGCCGTAGCCGGCCGACCGTGCGTCGGGCGCCCACCGAGGGCATGGAGGGCATGAGCGTAGTACGATTCCAGAAGCTCACCATGGAGGTCCTCATTCAGGACGTCCGCTACGCCGTACGACAACTGCTGCGCCAACGCGGCACAATCGTCCAGGCTCTGACACTTGCTTTGGGAATCGGCGCGTCGACGGCCATCTTCTCGGTCGTCGACGCCGCGATGTTGCGGCCGCTCCCGTATCCAAGCCCCGAGCAACTGGTTGTGGTCGACGTCGAGATCACCCCTCCGGACGGGCGTCCGTACCGACCGACACCTTCGATGGCGGACATGCGCCTCTGGCAGCAGGCCGACGCGGTATTCTCAGCCGTCGCGGGCTCGGGCCAGGCCTTCCGCGGTCGGATCGTGGATGGTCCAGAACTGGCGCGCATCGAGGTCAGCCAGTTCACCGAGGCCTACCTGTCGATGCACGGGGTCACGCCGCTCCTCGGCCGGGACTTCACACGCGAAGACACCGAGTTCGACGCGCCCGCCGTCGCGCTCCTCGGTTACGGGTACTGGCAGAGCCGCTACGCCGGCCGGCGAGACGTGGTCGGCGAGACGATGCGGCTGAATGATGGTGTGGCGACGATCGTCGGCGTGCTGCCGGCTTCGTTCGACGCGGGCATTCCGTTGGCGCGACCGTTGCGGATTCGCCCGGACGAGGTGTCGTTGCGCGGCACCGGCCGGGTGACCGTGTATGCTCGGTTGCGGCCCGGGGTAACGGTCGAGCAAGCCAGCGCGGACCTCTCGGCGCGCATGGCCAGTGAGCCGCTTCCTGAGGGTTCCACCCTGCCAGCTCGCGTCCGCGTCAGCTCCCGACTGGAGTCGGCGGTCAGCCGCTACCGAACGACGGTGAGCATCATCGCTGGCGCGGTCGGCCTGATTCTGTTGCTCGCGTGCGTCAACGTAGCGGCTCTGCTCCTGGCACGCGGCGCGGCGCGGCAGTCCGAGTTCGCGTTGCGCGCGTCCCTTGGTGCGGGGCGCCCCCGCCTGATCCGTCAACTCCTGACCGAGAACTTCGTGCTGGCGCTCGCCGGCGGTGGCGCTGGTGTCTTTCTGGCGTGGCTGTCCGTCGATGCGCTCGTTGCGAACATCCCGCTGTCGCTGCCGCCCAACGCGTCGGTCACGCTCAACGGCAGGGTGCTCGCGGCCACCGTAACGTTGCTCGTGCCGACCGTGCTGTTCTTCGGGCTCGCCCCGGCGATGAGCCGCCCGCCGCTGGCGAGAGCCCGGAGTCCTGAATGTCATGGGCGTGATCGCAGACCTGCGACATGGAGGTTCGCTTGGTCGCCGGAGCGAGAACTTTCCGCAAGTCTTCTTTCCGCTCAAGCCGACCGAGTTCGACTTGAACCAGGCCATGACGGTCGTGCTGCGACCCTCGGGCCGCACCCCGGATCTCGGCATCCGCCTACGGGAAGCGGCGCACTCGATCGGTCCGCGCGTGCTCATCGAGCGCATTCGCACCGCGAACGACTGGTTCGCCGACCGCGTGGTCACGCCTCGTCGCCGCACCGTGCTGCTCTCGCTACTCGGGGGTCTCGGCCTGGTGCTCGCGCTCGTCGGGGGCTTCGGGATGACGGCGTACGCCGTGGAATGCCGCACCTCCGAGATCGGTGTGCGGATGGCCTTTGGCGCGCGACCGGGGCAGGTCGTGGCCACCATCGTGCACGATGCGGCAGTCCCGATCGTTATCGGCACGCTGCTGGGCCTCAGTGGCGCGGCATTCACCACTCGGGTGATCGAGAGCTTTCTGTTCGAGACGACGCCAACCGACGCGGCCACGTTTCCGGCGGTGGCTCTGACGTTGGTCGTCGTCGGCTGCCTAGCAGCCTGTGGCGAAAGTCGCTGATCCGGCCTGGCTCCGGCGCGATCGAACCCGTACACTGAACGACCATGGCAATGGGCAAGAGACCGGCGGCGCGCCAGGCGTCGCCGATGTGGGTGGACACGTCGGACCTCCCGACGAGCGACGGGCATCCTTACTTCGAGCGGCTGAACCGGGTCCTGGCGGATTCCGGCTTCGATGCGTTCGTCGAGGAGTTGTGCGCGGCCTTCTACGCGGACCGGCTGGGCCGTCCGAGTCTGCGTCCGGGTCGGTATTTCCGGATGCTGTTCATCGGCTATTTCGAGGGGCTGTCGTCGGAGCGGGGGATTGCATGGCGGGTGGCTGATTCGCTGAGTCTGCGGTCGTTCCTGGATCTGGAGTTGACCGAGGCGGCGCCTGACCACTCGACGCTGTCGCGCACGCGGCGGCGGATCGACGTGGAGACCCACGAGGCGGTGTTCACGTGGGTTCTGGAGCGGCTGTCCGCAGCGGGTCTGGTTCGGGGGAAGACGGTCGGCATCGATGCGACGACGCTGGAAGCGAACGCGGCGATGCGGAGCATCGAGCGGCGGGACACGGGAGAATCCCACGAAGAGTTCATTCGGCGGTTGGCGGAAGCGTCCGGTGTGGAGACCCCGACGCGGGCGGATCTGGCTCGGTTCGACCGGTCCCGGAAGAACAAGAAGACGTCGAACAAGGACTGGAAGTCGCCGCAGGATCCGGACGCGAAGATCGCGAAGATGAAGGACGGCCGGACGCACCTGGCCCACAAGGCCGAGCACGGGGTCGACATGGACACGGGCGCCATCGTGTCGGTGACGGTGCAGGATGCATCGGACGGCGATACGGCGACGCTGCCGGCGACGCTGATCATGGCGGCCGAGCAGGTGGAGTTGGTGCAGCCGGACGGTCGAGGGGTCGAAGAGATGGTCGCCGACAAGGGGTACCACAGCGACGAGACGCTGGTGGCTCTCGGCGAGGTAGGGGTGCGGAGTCACGTATCGGAGCCGGAGCGCGGCCGGCGCCGCTGGCAGGACAAGAAGACGGGCGAGACGCCTCCGGAGAAGCGTGCTGCGCAGAAGGCGTTGTATGCAAACCGGCGGCGTGTCCGCGGGCGGCGTGGTCGTCGCCTGCAACGCTGCCGGGGCGAGGTAGTGGAGCGTTCTTTCGCGCACATGTATGAGACTGGCGGCATGCGTCGGGTGTGGGTGCGCGGTCACGCGAATGTCCGCAAGCGCGTGCTGCTCCAGGCGGCCGCCTGCAACATCGGGCTGCTGTTGCGCCACCAGACCGGCATCGGTACGCCCCGGAGCCTGCAGGGGCGGGCTGTTTTGGCGATTTGCCGCCTGATCGGGCGTCTGATCGACTGCTGGGGGCCTCTGAGGCGACTCTGGAGGTCCAAATGGACACCGACGGCGCTCGGCGGCTCAATCGCTCATCGCCAAGCAGCCAGAACAGCGGCACTCAGCGAACAGACTTCTTCCACGGGCTGCTAGCGATGCGATCCGGACGGCGTGGCCGCTCCCAACTCGCGACCCCTAGACGGTCCACTCTCCCGACGAATCACCGTCATGCGTGCGCTGTCACGGGCAACCGTGATAATCACCGAATAGCAGCGTGACTCGTCGTCGAAGCGACCTCCGATCGTTCGTCGTCTCGGCGGCCCACTCCTGGGCTGATGGCCGACGGATAACGGCGTTCAAGGGCCACAGGTGTTGACGAACGCATGCAGTGTTGACAAAGGGTCATTCCATAGCAGCCTAGCTGCTACGGCGCCTCGCCTCGGTCGCCGCAGCCGTCTGTCTGGCTGCCGACACCGGCGCAGCCAGCGCTCCCCTACACCAGCTTGGCGCCGCCGGCCGACGGTGGCCAGCCCGAGCCCGCATGCGGCACCCCGGTTTTCGTCGACCACCACCGGGCCTCGGCGTTCGCGCCACCCGGGTCGAACCCGCATACGGGAGCGCCCGACGGACAGCCGCGCCGGTACGATCAGGAGCCAGGTTGCTGCACCGTAGCGCACACCGGGGGTCGCCCCCGACATCCTCCATGGTCCTGGGCGACGTCGAGACCCTGTACTTCGAGCGCTGGTCCGACCGCTCCGGCTCCGTCCCGGAGACCAGCCCCGAACCGGCTGTCAACGGTCGTCAGAAACCGCGTCGTATGATCAGCTGGTCATACCGGGTCAAGTTCGACAGATCGTCGACCACAACATCTTGCGGTCGTAGATCGGGCATCGTCGGACAAGAGCCAGTCTGGATGAGCGTGCGCGGAGCCGCGGTCAAGGCCGGAAGCCCCGCGAAGCGGGGGCGGAGCGCAGCGACGCGCCTTGACGCCGGGGGAGCACACGCGCACCCTGTTGGTCTGACGATGCCTTGGTGACCACAACATCTTGCGGTCGACGTGAGTCGTGAATCTGTCACTTCCTCGAGAGCGCCAACACGGCACGATCGCTGTCGATTGGGGAAGCTGATCAGCGTCTTCAACCCACGCTGGGACGCGGCCGAGCTGTGGAACGCCGTCCGCGCGCGGACGCGGGGGTTCGCCTCCCTGCACGTCAACCGGTCATAAGCCACGTGTTTGCAGCAGTTTACCTGGGCTTTCAAGATCCGGGGGCGGCTACCGCTAAAATGTCGTTGATCATCGGAGGCTCCGCGATGAAGATACTCGTAGCAACCGGCGCCCGTTGCTGTGGCATCGGCTTCTTCCGGACAGCTAACTCAAAGTGCAACCTTCGGGTACTCCGACCGCAAGTGCGCAAGCGTCACCGAACAGGGTCACGTCCAACGATGCATACACGCCTCTTGCCGCAACCTCACCAGGCGCAGGCGAAGATGACAGGCAGGGGCTCGCCTCGGCTTGCAGTCCTCCTGATGTCGGCCGCGCTCACAACCGCCGGCTTCGAATCCGTTCCAGAGGCCTATCGCCACGGGCCCGGAACCGCTCGCAAGCCCGAGGGCATCGGGGCCGCGAGTTCGCTCAGCGGCGCCCAGCCACCTCTGCGGGGGTGCGCGGAGCGCGGCTGTCCCGAGCGTGCACCGAACAACGGCGAGCTCGTCGGCACCTACGGCCCCGGAGGCGACGACCGGCACGTGCCCTTCGTGGCCTTCCCCGACACCAATCGGATCCCATTCGGCGGCACGGTCAGGTTCTACTACGGGATTTCCCGGTCAACCTCCAGCCAACCTGGTGCGATCGCCGTCCGCGTGAGCAAGGTGCTCGCGCAGCCACAGCCCGGCAACGCGTGGCTCGATCGGACGCTT
Source organism: Vicinamibacterales bacterium (assembly GCA_963662835.3). GTDB lineage: Bacteria > Acidobacteriota > Vicinamibacteria > Vicinamibacterales > UBA8438 > WTFV01. The sequence continues at coordinate 209,461 of CAXXVU020000002.1, read as the reverse complement.
CTCTATCGCAACGAATTCGACGAACCGAGCCAGAGGGACGAGTTCGATGGCTGGATCGGTCGTGCGCGCTACCACAGTTGGCATCAGGGGGAGATCGTGAGCGACCGACTGAGGACCGAGTTTCACGTCGAGTTCCGGGAAGGCGAGCATACGAGCGAGCCTCCGAGCCGGCGCGAGTCCTTTCTCTTCGAACGCCAAGACGGCGCGGTGCAGAAGACCTACATCCTCAAGTACGGGGGCGTTGGTCGCAACGGCACGTGGATCGACTTCAGCAGCAGGTTCACCAATTCGTACAGCGAGGTTTACGTTAGCATCATCGATCTAGGCGTCGCCGTCGCCGGCTCTCCGGTGCAGTGGAGCTGGCAGTTCAAGAACTCGGCCAGTTGATGTTGGTTCTCGGCAAGCAGGTCTGGGTGGGCCTGAACCGCTCAGTTCGGTGGGCAAGGTCAGACGATGACGAAAAGGACCGCTCGGAACCGAGGTGGATTCGCGGCTGCGGTCCAGCGACGGGTGCGGTGGCTGGCTGCGACGCATGGGCGGACATGGCTGCGGGCCGACCGGCGTGTCAACGCGCTGTGCGCGTCCTCCGATACGCTTAGGACACTGACGGAAATAACGTTGCCGCCTTCTTGGACGATGACGTCGCAGGCATGGGCAGGCGCGTCGCGGAACTTGGCAAAGTTGTATCGATCAGAGCCCTTAGTTGGCGTGCTCGTTCGCGGGGCGCAGTAGAGGCCGCGAACACCGGAGCCTCTGGGCTGGGGAGGCTTCGAACTGGGGTAACCCTATACGTACGAGTGTCAGGAGACTTCTAATGTTCCGATTTCTCGAGGCGCTGCCCAAGACCACGCTCTTATACCGAAGTGACCCCATAGCGGGCAAAGCAGAGCTGGCACAGCTACTGCTAGCGGGCACGGTCCTGCTTACCGCCTGTCGCTTGCCGCTCGGCTTCCCGCCGTTGACTAACTTCATCCTCGCGTTGCTGGGACATGGCAGTCTGATGATCGGGGGTCTGGTCTTTCTGGTGCGCGGTGGGCAGGACGCGGTACAAGATTCGATGAAGCTATCGCGGTTGTTGCTGGTTACCTGGACCGTGACGCTCGTCCTCTTCGTTCACAACTTCTTCCCGTCGACGCGGGTGCTATACGGCCTGCCAGGCATTACGCGAGCGCTCGTCTACGCTAGCGTGGCGACGCTGTTGATCGGCATCCACACCCTCAACCAGGAACGACACGGCAACAAGACCGGGCGGACGATGCCGTGGATGGCGGTGGCCGGCGGCTGGGTGCTGTTGACGGCGGTGATGACGGTATGGCTTAACGTCTTCGTGATCAGCGAGAGCTTCTCGGAGCAGATCGAGGGGCTCCTTGCCTCGCAGGATGACCTCGCGCCGCCCTTCTGATCGACCGCGGCCTGCCGACGCTGGTTGACCTTGGCAGTAGGTTCCGCTCGCCCCTCAGTTGCCGACTCCTTCGGGCGCTGGCGGGAGCTTGAGGTCGGCTTTTTCCATCCTCCACCATCCTCCCCGTCCCCCTGCCGCCACCAACTTGTCGACCGGTCGCCGAGCGGGGCGGCGAGATGTCGCTCCAACTAAGCGGCGAGCCGATCACCGCATGGAACGTGGATATGAGGACACGTCTCGCTTTGAACGCCGGAGCGCGGACGTTGATCGGTTGGAGTTCGGTGCGGAAGCCGCGGGCATTGCATGAAGGCCCCGTAGATCTTGATGGATTGCATCCGCGATCGTGTGAGTCGTACACAATTCCGTATGCAATCGGCGCTCGGATTGAACTGGACTCAATGGGGCAATGGGGCGACCTTGTCTGGTCCACGCAACAGCCTCACGTCGGCGCAGCCTCGGCGCAGCCAGCGTCGGGCGCCTACCTGAGCCAGGGAATCGGACTCAACGTCGCGCCGTCTGTGGAGTTGTTGGGCAACAGCAACGACCGGGCCAGCCGTTGCGACGAGTTCATCAACCCGCGCTTCGCGGAGGTTCCTGGCTGCACCGATCCGAACCGCGGGTCGGGAGCCGACTGGAGAACGGTCTACGACCGCGCCGCCGGCCTGCTGGCGGGACTGTCGGCCGGCTACCGGTTCGGCGGGCGGTTGCGGGTCGAGGCCGAGTGGTTCCATCGCGAGTCGGAGTACGACCAGACGTCGCCCGTGGCGAGCGCGACCGGCGACACGTTCGCGAAGCTGGACGGGGAGATCCAACGCGCCGAAGACCGGATCGGCAGCGTCTCGTCGCACAACGTGTTCGCCAACGTATACGTCGACTTCCCGGGCGCGAGCCGTGTGACGCCGTACATCGGAGCCGGTGAGCGCCGGGATCTTCTTGCGCGCGTTGCCCTTTGACACCCGCCAGGCGCGTCAAGCGCCGCAGCTCCTCCAACCGCGGCGGCGCCACGAAGCTCGGGCAGACCTTGACGTGTCGGGCATTGGCGACCCAGACCTCCACGCCCGCCGCGGACAGCGCCCGCTGCACCGACTTCCAGAACACGCCCGTACTCTCCATCACCACCCGCGACAGGTCCAGACCGGCCAGCCAGCCGACCAGCAGACGCAGTTCCGCGCCATACGTGCGGTACTGCCGCGTCTCCGACGCCACGCGGCCGCTGTCGTCTTCGACCAGCACCGTGCAGGTCAGACTCATCTTGTGCACGTCGATGCCCACCGCCCGCGGCACCGTGTCCAGCACCGCCTCGGGATGCCGGGGATCCGGCGCCGGCGGCGCCAAGCCCTGCGGCGCCCTCGCCGCCTCCGCTTCCTGCTTCTTCTTCCGTTGCATCGTTCCTCCCGGGTTGCCCGCATGCTTCCGGGCCGCGTCGCTGCTGCGGGGGCGCGGCCACGCCGGACGGGAGCGGCGGGGAGCCACCGGGAGACTCCTCGGGCCACCGAGGACCCGGGACCGTTTCCTCCTCGGCCTCGGCAGCGGCAGGCTGCCGGACCCACTGCGGGGTGCGCACCGAATGGCTCCGACCACGTTGCTGTACGGCATCCATCGAGATCGCCGAAAAAATCAGCGGCCTACTCCGCCGCGCCCTGCCTCCAGCATGATAGACATCGGCTCTGGCTGGCTTTCATCCCGCGGGGTGGGGTGGCGGCAGCGCCCGCACGGCCGTTGCTGTGCGACTCCTGCGCGCGCGCGTACTGGCGACCGTGTAACATCGAGGTCGGCCACTGCGCGGCAGTGGCGGGCGCCAATGGAAATTCGTCCCGTTCCGCCCCTTGGGGGGCGGTACCCGCTGCGCCGAAAGAGGAGGGTTGAGCGATGAGCACGCTGTATGGTGCAGTTGTACTGTTGGGGGCTTGTGGGGTTGGTCCTTTATTCTGTCTCGGAATACTGTACGTACCGGGCCTGGAAGCGCGGCGAAGACCTATCGCCACTGGATAGCTTTTTCTACGGGCCGCCGCCCGAGTCACGTGACTGCCGAAGCAGAGAGGAGAGCTAGCTTCCCCTGCGGTCCTTACCGGACGCCCGTCCCGGCGGTTGCGGTGAACGTGACCTCGACCGCGCGACCGGTTTCGTCGGTGAGCGCCGCCACGACCGTCGGTGCGTCGTCTTCGAGAAGAACCTCTTCGGCGTTGGCATTGATGACTAGATTGGCCTCGTTCAGCGTGTACACCGTCAGGTTGAACGCGATGGCGATCCTGCCGTCCTCCAGCCGGAACGGCGTTGCACTCAGCGCGGTATTCGTGCCCACCACTACGTGCTGACCGCTAGTCGTCATGGCCGCGATGCGCCACATCCGGCTTCCTGGGTTCTCCGCGGGTCCCAATTCTCCGACCGACTGGGTCACGACGACGTCGAGATGGATGCCGATTCTCTCCGGTTCGACCGGCTGGTCTTGCTGCGGCGCCGCGTGTGCGGCCGGGACGCAGGGCCCCCACGCTGCCCTGCCGACGACGATGACGGCGACGATTCCGACGAATGCGATCCGCTTCATGGTTCTCTCCTTGCTCCGTCATACAGGGCAGCCTTACCCATTCGGGCGCCGCAGCTTCCGGCCCGAGGCCCTGGCCGTGGGGCCGAGGCCCTCGGGCGTGCGCTCCGAGATCGACGGCGAGATCGATCTCGCCAAGCTCACAAAGGCGCGAGCCGTTCGCGTGTGATTCATGGTCCAGAGATTCACCTGAGGCCACCAACACATCGGCGCAACCTGCGAAAGCTCACGATGTGTCTGCCCTCTCGCTGGGTGGCGAGGTCACGCGATGCAGGCGCGGGTCTGCTGTATCGTTGCCTTCGAGATGATCCAGCGTCGCCATGATGCCGCCGAGGGTGTAGGCGGCCAAGCCGGTGGACAGAAGCAACACCGAGAGCACGAGGTCGTCGTCTCGATTCAGCCTGATCTCGAAGAAGTTGCCGACCAGGAACGCGGGTGTCGACATGACGGTCCAGGCGAGCATCCAGATGCCAAGCCGTCGTCGAGTCGTGTCCGCGCCCAAGTGGTAGAACCTGCCGTCACGCGCGCCAATGGAAACTGCGAGCGCCAACGCCCCGGCGGACATTCCCGTCAGGATCGCCAAGCCCCAACTCACGCCGATGAGCTGCCCGCTCACGACCGCGACGAGAACGCCGGTCGTGACGCCGATTCCGCACGAACGCGCCGTGAACACTGTGACTTCCATTGGGTTCTTTCGTCGGCGTCAGCCCTTGTGCTGCCGGCGCCGAAATGCTCCCCGGCAGGCACGAGCATGCTGTAGCGTAGTGTCGCCGATCATACCAGCGGCAGAATGTGAGGGAGCCGGTTCGCCCGGGACGACCGCGCATGCGGCGGCTGGCGGGATCGCCGACGACACGCAGTCGGCGGTGCTCACGGTGTTGCGTCCACCACCAAGCGCGCACCGGCGCGGGGCTCAGCGGGCCGAAGCCGCCCGCCCACCGACACGACAGGGCGCGCGTCGCGGGGGGTTCGAAGGGGGCGCGTCGCCCGCCTAGATCTTCTCGTTCGGCATCCCCCGATCGCGGAACCAGCGGAACCCGAACGCGCCGAAGCAACTCTGCCACCCTACCCCTGCTGGACCCAATCCGATTCCGCCTCGCTGGTCGACCACACCGCCCCCAAAGAGTCAGGCAGGGAGGAGATCACGGACGCGACAATGGCTGTAGCCCTGGCAGCCGCGTCCGGGTTTGTCAGCATTGCGCCCGCCTCGTCATGCCGCGCCGCAGCCAAAGTATCGCGCCACGGCGCCATCCTGGACGGCGACGTCGGACGCGACCGTGGGACCATCTGCGGATCTCGCCAACCGCCGGGCTGCTAGACAGCGCTGGTGCGGTGAGCGTCCGGTTCACCGGCACCGAGGCCGGTGCGCTGAAGCGCCGCGCCGGCGCGCGCCGTTGCACCGTCGCCGCACTCGTCCGCGAGGACCTCGCTCGTGCGCTGGCCGGCGCCGCCCCGGCGCTCACGGCGCGCGCCGAGGTCGTCGCCCGCCTCGTCGAGCCGCGCCGCGTCGGCCGCCTGCTCAACGAGCCCACGCGCGCATAGCACGCCGCCCGCGGGCACCGCGATGCCGAGACCCTCGACACGTTGCGGCAGGCGGCCGAGGCCGTCGCCCATCAGCTCGGGAGGTGGGCGAGATCTGTCGCATCATCGGCTCCGGCCGCGGCATCGCCGGCATGGTCGCCTACATCTCCCACGACCAGATATCGGCCGCAAACCGTAGGCCCACGACGTCGGACCGCGTCGCGTGGAGCGCCTGCCTCGGCATCCCGACCGAGGACACCGAGCGGTGCACGTGATGCAGGGGCTTACTGCCGACGCCTCGGTGCTCAAAGCCATGGCCGGCATCAGCGCCTGCGGGCGCAAGCTGAAGAATCCATACACTCACATCGTGCCGAGCTGGCCCGAAGCGGTCGAGGCCCCGCCGAAGCAGCATATGCTGCTTCGGCCGTCGCGGGCGCGCTCGACAGCCTCGGTCTCGCCGACGGGCACCACGCGGTCTGCGCCGCCCACTCCGACACGGCCTGCCCGCACGTCCACGTCGCCGTCAGCGGCGTCGACCCGGATACGGTCCAAGGCGTCAACCTTGACAAGGGCGCGCCACGCGCAGGCTCAGCTGCCGGGCCGAGCAATACGAGCGCGACCATGGCGGCATCGTCGGGCCCGGACGCGTCGAACGGCGCGACGCGGGCGGCCGACGCAGCCGCGAGCGCCGCTGCGGCAAGAGCGGCATGCCGCGCAACTAGGCAGACGGTCGCGGTCACCCGCCAGCCCCGTCCGAGCAGCGCGCGCAGTTGGACGCAGCCGGTCGAGCGGCTGCGCGGCGCGGTCAGCGGATCGCCGAAGACGAGCGGGTCGAGCGCCGGTGACGCGAATGACGAACCTACCAGGTCGCGCCGGCCGAGGCGCACATTGCCGGCGGCCCCGCCCATTCCCCGCGCGGAGTGTCGATCCGCAGGCTGCGCGCCGTTCACGGATGTCTGCCGTCGGAGGTTGACCGCGGCGTCAACTCGGTGCGGGGGATCGCGGCTCCTCGCCGCGCTTTGAGCAACGCGTAGTCAATCTGACGTCAGCCCCGGCTCTCTCCACGCGCCGAAGAACCGGGGGCATAACGTCTCGGAGGAACGAATTCTCGCGCCATCTCGCGCCACACAGAGGACAGGCGAAGACCCGCGGTGTCAGAACGCCAACGGTCTTGATGTCCTCGAAATCGAACTCGCACCGGCAAAACGGACACGTTGTTCCGCGTTTCCGCACGCCGAACCGGCCTGCCGCCTGCTCCGTCTGAAGTGGCTCGTTCACCTCCCGTGCCGCATGTTCCTGATCGCTCATGCAGTTCCATCGTATCCGTGCCGGCCAGTCCGCCGCAAGGAGACTACGCCATCGGTTCGCTGGCGGGGGACGCGCCCGAGCGGCCGCGCCAGAAAGCCTGTCCGAGCTCGGCTGCATCGCCGAAGCCTTGCTCAGAACGGCTTTCGGGGACCATCATTGTCGCTCGACTGGACCATCGGGACGCCACGCCAGCCCGGCGTCCCGTACACCCGACCGGATCGCACAAGCATCGCGCACGACCTCTCCGCCCCGACCAACCGTCCGGCCAGCCCTCGGACGGGAACGTAGGGGCGGGCATCGTCGTCAAGGACGACAGTCTGGACCAGCGTGCGTGGAGCCGGCGTCACGGCCGTGAGCCCCGCGGAGCGGGGCCGAGCGGAGCGAGGCCCAGCCGTCCTAGTCCAACTTCGCCGGGGCCAACTGCTCAGCACGCACGCCGCGCCGACGCCCGGCGAGACAACCCTTTACCAACGCCGTCTGCAACGATCGTGGTTTCGAGGGTTCCACGGTTGACTCTCCGGACCTCGGCGGCCCACCTCTTCCGCTGAACATTCCCCTCCCGCTCGTCGCCCCCGAGACACCCGGCCATAATGGAATATTGGAACTCTTCTGCTCCTTCGGCATCCGAGCCTCGGCCCCCTACATGCTCCAGGAGCAACCGCCGATTCGTCCTCGCGCAACGTCCGGCTTGTCGGTGTCCGGTACCCGCGCCAGACCTGCAACTCCCAGCTGCGGGGTGGCCGATATGCAAGACGCGTGGCCGCACCGGTACGATGTCCACTCGACTCGCCTACGCTAGCAGATCGCAGCCGACGGCGCCCGTCCGCGCGGTACGAGGGCGACGACAGCGTTCGATGCTGCTCCGGTCTCTCGACGACTCTCGACGATTGCATGCAAGCCTTGCCTTGCGTTAGACTGGCTCCTCTTGTCGCACTAACCAAATGACGGTGATTAACCATGCCTTCCCACGACTACAGCCCTCGCGATGCTCTTGAGCTGTTGCTCCGAACGGTCAAGGAAAGGGCACCCGAGCTAGCCAATAATCTCCAATCCGCGATAGATGCCGGCAAGGACGTTTCGGAAAGGGAAGTAACCACCGAACGCAAGAAATCAAGAACGTATCGCAAGACCGTGCCACTGACGGATGAAGAGGCTCTGCTCGTCGTCATGAGCAGCCTGCGAGCATACTTTGTCGAGCAACCACTATTCGCGAATTCGGCTATTCGTGAATTCACCGACGCAGCCCTAGCTGCTTACTCTGGTCCTCAAGAATTCGCGGCCGGCAACTCGCGGCTAAAACCGACCGAGGGCATGGGCCTCGAGAAGCAGCTTCAAGTGGAACTCCTGACTGCGACGCAAATCTCGGAAACCGGCGAACAGACCGCTAGACTATCGTCGACTTCTCGAGATCTTCTGACGGAACAACAAGCAAACCTCAAGCGTCTCCTCGAAGCTCTCACATTTGACTCCTAGCTGACTAGTGAAACGATGGCATCACTTGCTGATTTGGAAACCGCTCTCGACACACTGCTGAACCACCCTCTAGGAGTTCAGCAATATCAACTGTCCCAGGCTGTTGAAGGAAAGGCCTATGAGGCATATGTGTTCGCCCTGTGTCTTCGAGCCGTCCGCGAACTGCGTGTAACGCCCGTGCTTTGCGGAAGGCAAGCGCCGCCGAATCCATTCATATTTCGCGGCGCGCCTGGTCAGATCCACTCGACCTCAAGGAACTACGGATACGCAGCTTTTACTATAAATGGGTTTTCGTTCGAGATCCATGCAGGCGTGGAATTCAGGGGGAGTAGTGGCATGACACACGAACTGGACGTATGCATAATGCGCGGTGATGACGCCGTGAAGTGCAGGCAACAACCAGACGATCCCCCGTCTGCCAGCCTGGTTGGATGTTGGGAATGTAAATTCTATGCGGGCAATCTTAAGAAAGAACTGGGAAGGGCTTTCGTGGGCTTGATGGATGACATGGGTACAAACGTGCGACTGAGTGGATTGTGTTCGAACTCAGTGCATCCGCAGCTGCGAGAGTACTTTCAACCACAACGTCGTCCTTACCCTCATTTTCGCCTTACTCCACTGGAGTCATCGAACGAAAATATATTCGTCAACCAAATAAAAGGAGTGCTCAAGAAGATGACAGCTTGGTAGCATGCGTTCTCTTCGAGTGCGCTTCTTCAACGTCTTGCGGACGGCGGCGACCACCCGGGTGCCAGCCACACGCCGACCTTGGTGGGCGTGAGCCAGTGGTTTCCCGACGCGGTCTGGTCGGCGAGCTCGCCCTCTCGCATAGACCGCACGCAACCCATCCTCGACATCTTCGCGCAACATGCGACCACGCGCGATCGGCAAACTCCAGGTGGAGCTGGCGCAGCTCAAGTACCTGCTGCCGCGGCTCGCGCAAGCGCGCCGAGGTCTCGCTGTCGCGACTCGCCGGTGGCAGAGGCAAACGGGGGGGGGGGGGGCGAGGCGAAGCTCAAGGTCGACCGCGCCTGCGGTTGCCGCCCGAGCACAAGGTCATCGTTACCGACACCGTGGGGTCCATGCGGGATCCATTCCCGCGTGAGCGCGGCAGCTTTACGAAGTCGCTGGTTCTGCATCGAACTCCCAGGTGGATCCCGCGCGGGGGCTTCCTTGCCGCCTACTCAGGCGCCCGTAAACGAATACCTCTACGCAACGGGAGGCGGCATAGCATGGTTGTCAAGCTGGCCATCCGCCGCCCAACTCTTTACGAACCTTGCAAAGCGCCTCAGTCAACCTGATCCACCAACTAGACTCGCAAACTGCCACACGTTTCGGTTGGTCCCCCGTAACACTCACCTTGCCGAGGCCGGAACCTGCGATGTGGAATTCTCTGTACCAATCTTCGTGTCGCCAATCCACACCATCCCAGGAGATCCTGTAGTTTATAACCACCGTGGCAACAGGAATTCCCACGTGTGGAACGCAGTCCATGCGGAAGTTGTCCACGGCAATCTCTATTCTACGGCCGGAGTGGAAGACTATAGAACTTCCAATAAGGTTCTTGGATCCCCCTTTACTTTCCGAGTCGATGTCAAAAACCGCGTAGCTAATAGAATGCAACTTAACAGGCGATTCAGTAACTCCCTTGACAGAAAAACCCATAGCCAAATTTCCACCCTCACCTTTATGTATCTTATAGAAAGTGGCGGACCAACGAATGGCGATCGCGAGCGGTCTTGTCAGTGTAAATTCCCGTTTCCCCCATCGGTAGGCAGACCATGCTGTCCAGGCCAATGCCACATTGGCTGCCGCCGAAACAGCAGCAAAGATACTATCCTTCACTCAACCTCACTCCCTGTAGTCATAGCTAGCTATCTTATCTTATCTTATCTTATCTTATCTTATCTTATCTTATCTTATCGGCGGCATCCACGGGCGCGGGAACTTGGCGTGAAGTGCCTGCCGCTCAGCTTCCGATACGTCCGTAGCATGCCAGATCAACTCTTCGCTGCGTTGTTCCTCAGAGTAGATCGACCGCTGGTAAATCCGACATTTCCAAGTCTCGACAGCGGTCGCTGGGCGTGGCACCTTCGGTCCGCTCCCATGGTACTGCTCAGTGCCCTTGACCCACCCATGCGGCGTCAAGTGGTACTCGGTCAGTACGTCGTCAGCCGCCATCAGCCGTCCTCCGCGGTCAGGCGGTGTGCAAGGTCGGCAGCTTCTTCTGGAGTCAACTCAACGTGAAGATCCCACTGCTGTGCTTTGTCTCTTGGTGGCTCGACATCGTATCCGCGAATCGTCAGCCGAACGGCACCACGAATGCGTTGCACTTCTACAGGCACGCAAGAGTGTAGGGGATTCCGACGCGGCTGTCCAGAGCCGCACAATGTCCCGCGCACGTCTCCGTGGCGAAATCACTGGTGTCCCAAGAAACTCGTCTTCGGGTCTGTGTAACTCCGACTCAAGACGGTGACCCATTCCCGAGCCGCTTGTGCAACGATGTCCTGCGCGACAACTATTGGGTCCCCCTCCACAACTCCCCGAAACACCTATCGACCGCGCTGCCGATACGGCGGTAGCGCGGTGACGAAGACCACGTCCCGGCGGACTCGCCGGAGACCGCGAGCCCGGCCACACGGACAATCCCGTTGTGCCAGTCGACGTCCTTCACCGTGAGGGCTGCCGCCTCTGCTGCCCGGAGGCCGAGCCGGCTCAGCAGCAGCACGATGGCGGTCACGACGGCCGTTGGGGCGCGGCTCGTCCACCGCGGCCAGCACCCGCTGCACCTCCGCGGGCGGGCAGGAAGCGAAGAAACGCACGGGGGGCCGTGGCCGGACTGCGGCCGGACGACTGACAAAGCCCGCTGGCCCGGGCCTGCACGAACGCCGCGATCGTCGGTACGGTGAGACGGGACCAGTCGGGCGTCGGCGTCCCCTCGCACTCGGCAAGAACGGCTGCGGCGTAGCGCCGGTACATCCGCCGGGTACCGACGACCAGGCCATGCGCTTGCACGAGATGATCGTCGAAGCGCTGCAGCCACTGCTCGGACTCGCATGGCGCGGCGACCGGGACAGGAAGTGCCGCTGCCCCTCGGGTCCACAGATGCGCGGTCACGAACGCCGTATGCCACATCCGAGAGCCGGCCGCTCGGGAGCGTCGAAGACGGTCGCCGGGCCGGTCGCGAACCGAGTGACCAGCGTCTCGTCAACATTCGTCGCCGCGACGCGCTACTGGTCCAGCCAGGCACTGAAGATCGCGGCGGCTCGCACGTACCGGCGCACCGTGCTCGTCGCGTACCCACGCGTCACGAGTACCTCGACGAAGTCGTCGAACTTCAGCGACCCAACGGCCCGGACCGGATCTGGTCGCAGATGCGTGGGCGCACGGAGAGCGTTTCAAGCATGGTCTAGTCAGGGGCCGGCGCATCGCGGTAATCGAAAGCTGATCGCGTCGAGGACGATCTCTTCGATGGTCCTGTCCTCGGCATGGATCGGCGTGGCATCGACAAGCGCAGTCACACGGCGGCCGTCCGGAACTCGAGGGTCATCTCCTCGGCGGGCGCCGCCTCAGCGCTCGAAAGCACCCCTGCGTCAGGGAGTCCAAAGTGCCCGGACAGCGCGACGGGCGATTTCGATGAAGGCCGTCGCGTTCTACTGTTGCGCGCTCGATTCCAGCCCGGAGCCGTGACCTGTAGCTTGAGCCGGACCAAGACTGACTTGGCGCGCTCCGCCGGATCCGGACAGGGCCTCCGTCTGGTGACCGTCCTCCGAAACCCGGGGGTACCGTCGTGGAATGGCGCCCGGGCCGTCGCGGTCCACGCCGACGAGATCGATGAATCCGCCGCGGTCGGTTCGGACTTGGCGCCCGATGCTCAGGATCCGTCCATTTTGGAGAAAACCGTCGGGATTGGACTCCAGCCACTTCTCGCGGTCGTGTTGTCGATGCCGCCCTTCTCTTCCGGGAGTGCGTCTTGCTCGACGTGTGCATCGCACGGTTCGACGCCGCTGCCGATACGAGGCTGGAAGCCTCCCGGGGATGCCGCCGGCGTGCGCGCGGCTCGGGATGCCGCTCGACGACCGCGATGCACCTGTACGATGTTGTCGCTCTTGTACAATCGACCGAATCTGATCTCGGGTCGACCGCAAGATGTTGTGGCCTGCGGTGGCATCGTCAGACCACCAGCGTGCGCGTGTGCTCGCCCTCGTCAAGGCGCCTCGCTACGCTCGGCCCCCGCTTCGCGGGGCTGACGGCCTTGACGACGGCTCCGCGCACGCTCGTCCGGACTGGCTCTTGTCTGTCGATGCCCAATCCCCGACCCCAAGATGTTGTGGTCGACGATCTGGTCAGGTTCGTTCAGTTTCGGATGACCGTTGACATACGACACCGACGAGGACTTCAGGGACGCGTTCGACGAAGCTGTGGACCGCATCCGGGAAATGGAGGTGCGGTACATCACGGTGCCCGAGAACGAGGACGCCGGCGCGCTGCAGGCGCTGGTCCAACTCCACGCCGCCATCGAGCTGGGCAGCCTGGAGCTGTGCGGGGGCGGGTACAACAGCTTCAGGAACGTCTAACGGGCATCCCGGTCGAGCTGCTCGCCTGCTAGGAGCACGTGAGCCACGACAGGCCTTCGAGCTTGGTCAGCTGGTCGTCGTACATCTCGACAGATTCATCACCTGACTTGAGATGAATTTCAGCGTCACGAAAGATGCCGCGGATCTCCGTTTTCTCTTCATACGTAATCATAGGCAGGGCATTCTTAAGAGCGTCCTCGATTCTCTTACTGAATCCGAAGAACACTGTCTGCTTGATGAGTAGGAGAGGAACACCGGGCGGATTGCTCGGGTCGAGTTGCGGGTCGTCGAATGCCGTCCGCATTTCTCCAACCAAGCCGCAAAGTACTTGCAGATCGGCTGCCCGCGCTCGATTTGCGCTTACGACGTTCACCACGAAGTAGCCAATTGCGGCCACCACCAAGCCTGCAACGACGGCTCCTGCGATGCCCCACCCCCAGTTGCTCCAACCGCCGCTGGGCCCGCGCGGTGACGACACCTTTGCGCCCACCGACGCACCCGAGACGGATCGCCCAGCACTCGCCGGTGTCGGCGGCGCCGTCGGTTTTCGTTTCTTCATCGCTGTCCATAGCGAGCCTCCAGTACGTCGATGTAATGCTCAACAGATCTACGTAATGCTACAGTGATTCTGGCATGGCTGTGCCCTGCTGAGCGCCAAGCCCGAGGCGCCGCGAACACTCGAACTCGCGATGCCTCGGGCTTGGCGGGCTGTCCTCGCCCCGAGGGGTGCGGCTCTTTTTCGTTGGCGGCCCAATCAGTCTCTCCGCGGCGGCGAGGCAGGAGGCAATCGGGTCCGCCAGGGCGTGGTGAGGGGCGGCGGAGGTCCGGTGGGCGACGGTACTTCTGTCGTCAGCGACCGATGGGGGACTTCGGCTGGTCCTCGCGCGCTTCGTGAGAGGTCTCAGTACGCATCAAGGCTTCGGCTGCCCACGGCGGCTGAGAACCGCCGCAACTGCAGCCAAGTGTCACCATGCGCCGGCCGACTGCCATCGGGTCGCGGACCAAATGCCGACAGGCCCGACAGGCCCTTCGATGAGCCGGCGACGAGCACCGCACGCCGCGTCGCCGCTGCCGCGTGGATGATGTCGAGTACCACTGTGGCTTCCAGGGCGTACGCGGCGGTGTGACGCCCAGGGCCGCCGCCGTCATCACCGCGGTCGAGCGCGGCCGCCTCGCGGTCGTTCGACGAAGCGCTGTTCGACCTGTCTCGCAGCACCGGGGCCGAAGTGCCCAAGCGTCAGGCGGAACAGTTGGTGGCTCGTGCGGCCGAGGACTTCGACGCCGTCTACGAGGCGCGCCGTACGGCGACGGGCGAGCCGCCCCCCGAGGGGGCGGTGGTCGTGCTCACCTTCGACGGCAAGGGCGTGGTGCTGCATCGCGACGACCTGCGCGAGGCGACGCCGCGGACGGCCGAGAAGCGCCGGCAGCAACGGGAGCCGCTCTCCCTGTTCCAGCGCCTGAAGCCGGGCGAGAAGAAGCACGCCAAGCGCATGGCGACGGTGGCCGCCGTCTACACGACGGCGCCGTTGGTGCGCAGCCCGGAGGAGTTCCTGCGGAGCCTGATGCCACGACAGCCGGGCGCGAAGCCCCCGCTCGTGCGGCCCCGCCCGGTGGCCAAGCAGGTCTGGGCGAGCCTGCAACGCGAGCCCTGGGAGGTGGTTGCCGAGGCGACGCTGGAAGCCGAGCGCCACGACCCCGAGCACGTCAAGAGCTGGGTCGTGCTCGTCGACGGCAGCCGAGACGCACCTCGACCTGGTGGAAGCGAGCGCCGCCGCCTACGGCGTGGACGTAACGGTGATACTCGACATCATCCACGTGGTCGAGTACGACTGGAAGGCGGCGCATGTGTTCCATCGCGAGGGGAGCCCCGATGCAGCGCATTGGGCCTGGACGCGCGTGCAGAGCATTATCGAGGGCGAGGCCAGCCGGGTGGCGGCGGCGATGCGGCGTGCCGCGACCGTCGCCGGCCTGTCGCGCGACACCCACAAGCCGGTGGATACGTGCGCCGACTACCTGCAGAAGTACGCGCCGTATCTGCACTACGACCGCTACCTCGCGGCGGGCTATCCCATCGCCACTGGCGTCATCGAAGGGGCGTGCCGGTACCTGGTCCGCGACCGGATGGATTTGACCGGCGCCCGCTGGCGCCTGGTGGGAGCCGAGGCGGTCCTGAAGCTGCGGGCGCTACGAGCCAGCGGCGACTTCGATCCGTACTGGGACTTCCACGAAGCGCGCGAATACGAACGGAATCACGCCCAGCGATACGCTGAGGGGACAGCCGCGCCGGTCAGCGAGCCGCCCCCGCCGCCCTCTCCACCACGCCTTCGACGCGTCAAGTAGCTCTTGCCATGCCGCTCGCAGAAGCCCCCTGGGCCGTCGACGAAGAAGAGCCACACCCAACTCAGACCGGATCTGCGGAGTTGAACCAGACGGTCTACCAGTAACCGGCGTCGTCACACAGAAACCCGTGGGCCGCGCTTGTTGGTCATTGCCTCCAGGCGGTTGTGTAGCCGGTCCTTCAACTCCGTTGTGTTCTCGTACTTGGGCAATTGCGGTGTGCTACGTCGAAATGTAGCTTCGTGCCCTTCCTTCTGACGAGAATCACCCGCTTGCTTCGCGCGTGCGCGTGGCCGATTTCGTAGTACACGTTAGGACGCTCATAGGTCAGGTCGGCAACGAGAAACTCGCTGGCTTCGATCTCATCGAGAATTCGATCCGTTATCGCACCGTCGTGTTCAATCTCATCTGCTGTAATCGCATGGATTCCGAACTCCTTGAATACCTCTTTGATCCCGTTCTTGATATCTTCAAGTTCCGGCTTGCTCTGGTCTATCGCCATCATGATGAAGGCCGTGTTCGGCCGGTAGCTCGACGTGTCAGATGAGGATGATTCAACGGCGTCTGTTGGAGAGAGCAAATCGACCAGGTCGAGTATCTCGCTCGCGGCTTTGTCGAACCGCTTCGGAGCCGTTGCCGCGTCCTCAAACGGAACTTCCTCATGTGAGGGTGGATCAACGCCGAGGACCAGACCCTCATCATGGTGAACGTACACTCCAGCGTGACGGTACTGGTGGAAGTGGACACTCGCGAGCATTCTCCGCGTGTTGTGGCGCAACTCCTGGGTGTCGGCCTCGGCAAGCAGTGGTGCTCCGCGCGCTGCGCCAGCGATGTCCACACTCAGCGCCTTAATGGTCGTCCGTAGTGTCTCGGCTGCATTTCGTGTGTCGTTGCTCTCGATCTCCCACGAGTGCTTCCAGGAACTGTGTTGGATTTTAGTGGGATTGGTTTGCGTAAAATACGCCGCGCCTTGTTCACGGACAGCGTTAAGTCTGTTCGGAAGCGCGACGATATCTTCCGAAGTAAGCCGCAGCATACGTGTTCTCCCTCATGACCGCCACCGCGGGTCACCGCTGGTCGGATTGTATCAGGTCGTCGTCGGCGAGTCTCCACCTCGCTAGCCCGCGCCCCGGATGTCCGCTAGCCTCAGTTCGCGCCTTGATACGGTGGATGTCCTCACCGGATGTCGTTCACATCGCGACCAGCAATCATGGCGTCGCGGGCTTCAGCGCCTTGCGTCAGCCGCCGCAACGAGTCGTCGGTTCAGCGCGTTCCGTCAACGTACGCGGCCAGTCAGCCATCAGCCGCCCCCGCTGCTCGAACAGGTCCGACCGGGCGTTGTTCTGGATCACATGGGCCAGCGCGGCCTCGATGATCTCGCGCGGATGGTCGGTCTGCTCCGCAGCCCAGTCCCGGAACGACGGTCAACGGCGAGAGGTTCGAGAGCCGGAGGGAGGGGATTCGAACCGGGTCCAGCCATGGTCCAGCCCCAACCGCCCTGGAGCCGTCCAAAGTACTATAGGGGCTTGATGCCGAAGCCTCTCACGCGAGCAGCACGCCGCGACGTGATGACGAGCCGGCCGCGACCGAGGACCATCGGCTGCGCTCCGCTAGCCGACGTACCGACGACGGACAGCCGCTGGTGCCCCAACCCGAACGTGGTACCTCAGGTCGACCCATGTACCCGTGCTGTTCGGATCCCCCGCAGCGATGTGGCCCCGGGTACGCTCGAGGGCGTCCACATCGGCTGGCGCCACCCCTGCGCCGTGAGCGTCGGACTCAAGAGCCGCAAATCGGACGTGGGGAGACTCTGGGACGACATTCTCACTCTCGCCCGCCGGGCGCGTCCCACGGAACAGATCGTGAGCCCGATACGGGCGCTATTCTTGGTCATGAAAGAGATTCAGGGCGGCGGTGCGGCAGCACATCGCCTCGTGCGCCCGGTTCCATCGGTGCGCGAACAGCCACGCGGCGGCTCGGACCTGATGCACGAGGTCGGTGACACTGATCGGCTCCTGTGGTCAGTAGACCGCGCCGAGGGCAAGCTCTCCGCAACTGCGGTCGAGCACCTCGAGCACAGGGGTCCGACGGAGGGACGCGCACATGGGTGTTGAACAAGCCGCCCCTTGCCGCCACAAGGGTGCCCCGCCCGAAGCCGTCGTTGCCCAAGTCGTGAGGATCATCGAGACGATCGGCCACGACGACGCCTATCTCCACTCGCGCGGCCTTTCGCCGGAGGAGTACCGACTGGCGCTTCCGGTGGCCATAGAGCAAATGCGCGGCCGGTCTTCGGCCAGCAACAAGGAACGGCGACACTTCCTAACTCTGATGCTCGACCATCTCGTGTCGTCCCGGGCAATCGACAGGTACACAAGGCCGGACTACGGCCGCGACACCGTCTATCGCCTTTCCATTCCCGACATCGGGGATGTCGCGGTCGTCCAAAAAGGATGTCCTGACGGCAAACACAGCAGTGTCGCCTGGAGCGTGCCGGACTGGGCGGTGGAGACCTACCTCTGGTGGCTGTGCCCGAGTCTGAAGCACGACCCGGGTTGGCATGTGTCCGCCGGCGTGAAACGGCTGCGGGCCGAGTTCTTCTCCCCAAGACCCGACGCGCTGGACGGCGTGATCTTCCACGACCGAACGTGCGGAACGGACCAGCGTCCGTGTCCGAAGATACGTCACGCGGTTCGCATCGGCGACGTGGACGTGCCCCCGCCCTGCATCTGGTCATTGCCCAAGCGGACCAACGGCCCCGACTACAACTGGGATGGCAGCCGCGCGCTGCGTTTCCCGGCCATTCTCCTGGCTGCTTTCGGACTGGAGTCCTCACACATCCCCCTTTACACTGGCTATGTCGGCTTCAAGGAGTCTCCACACAGCAGCCGAACCACCATCACGTCCCGGTTCGGGCCGGGCAAGACCACTACTGCCAGGAGTTCCTAATGCAGAATCCCGTGTTGGACCAGGAAAGAGTCCAGTACCTCATTGCGCGCCAGGACTCCTCGTCCGACAAGCGGATCCTTCTTCCCGCCTGGCCCCGTCCGGACAGGGAACTGCCGCAGGTGAGTCTCGAGGTCACGTGGGTCCGTTTTTCGACCCTGAACCATCGGACGCGGTCCGAGCAGATGCGCATCTCACACCAGCAGAACCGACCGGACCTGTTCACCGCTGATCCGAACGGGAAGGAAGCGCAGACGCAGCAGTACGGGATCCTCGCCGCCCAGGAGGGCTTCGAGGATCTGAAGGCCGACCTCAAGGCGCGCGGCCAACAACAGCCCGCCGTCGTCACCGCCGAAGGGGTCTTGATTAACGGGAACCGCCGGACCGCGGCGCTGCGCAGCCTATTCAGGGACGACGACCACCAGCCCTCTCGGTACGTGTCCTGCCTAGTCCTCCCCGCGGACGCCAATATGCGGGAGATTGTCGATCTGGAGACCGAGCTTCAGATCGCCCGCGAGTTCAAGGAGGACTACACCTGGGTCAACGAAGCCCTTCTGATCGAAGAGATCTTCGAGCGCGAGGGGAAAAACTGGCGCAAGGTGGCGTCGCGTATGCACATGGACGTGCCATCCGTGCGCGGCCAGTTCGAGAAGCTGCAGCAGCTGCACCAGCTCGTCGCTTTGTCGCAGGGGACCAGGCACCACGCGGACTTCGTACCCAACGAGTCCGCCTTCACTGAACTCGCCAAGCACGTCAAAGGCAAGCCGGCCGAAGAGGCCGCGTCGGTTCGCGCCGCCTATTTCCTCGGTACGCTGACGGGCGTCAACTACCGCACGCTTCGACACCTCCGTCGGCCCGACGCCAGCCCCCGCGTCAGGCGCGAACTTCAGAACGACCCGACGCTCGGTTCGCTGTTGGACGCAGACGACCAGCAACAGGAATCCAGCATCCTCGACGACGTACTGGGGCCGTCCAACAGTCAGCCGAGCAGCGACCTCACGTCGATACTCTCCTACATGGCTCGGCACGGCCAAAGCGAGGAACTCGAGCTGAACGGCACGACGGTCGCCACGAGAGATCTGCGGGAGTCCATCAAGCAAGCGGTCGACAACGCCGCCGAAGACGCCCGCAACGAGGACCTGGACCAGGACGCGGTGGCCGCTCCGATCAGGCACCTAGATCGCGCCACCAAGAGCGTGACAAAAGCTGCAGACGCGCTGCCCAAAGCTCGGGCGTCGAACGACTGGAGAGAAGACGAATACGCCAAGCAACTCGCCCGATTCAAGGCGATGTTGGGCCGGTTGGACGCCTGAATCATGATAACGATCGAGCTCTATCGGCAAGATCGTCCGACGGTTCTCGTTCAACGGTCCGGCGACACCAATCCCGGTGCCTGGGCGATGATCCAAGAGGCTCTTGCCCGCGGCGTCGTGTCCGGCTCGACGGACCAGACGGTCGTGCACGCGGACATCTTCCTGGCCGAACTGGACGTACTGCGCGAACTTCGCGCAATCTACGCCGAGAGCCTCGACTTGGGTCCGACGTTGACCGCCCATCTCAAGGCGATGGCGGCGGATCGACGAGCTCGCGAGGCCGCGGTCGGTGGCAGCGTCGAACTGCAGGATCTGGACGACCTCGACTGCGAACTGCGGGCCGCCGGTTTCGTCCGCGCCCTCAAGCCCTTCCAGAGAGAGAACTTGGCGCGGGTTCTCCGTCTGCCCCACGCAGCGGACTTCTCGGTGCCTGGCGCCGGGAAGACGACGTTGGCGTTGGCGACCTTCGCGGTTCTCCGCCGTCGCGGAACGGTCGACCGGCTGATGGTCGTCGCACCAATCGCCGCCTTCGAGGCTTGGAAAGAAGAAGCCGCGGTGTGCTTCGACGAACCCCTCGATCTGGTGATCTTCCGCGGCCCCGGTACTTTCGTCCCCAGGGGAACCGATGTTCTGGTGTCGAACTACCACCGCGTGGCAGGCGACTACGACAGCATCCGCCGCTTCGTGGCGTCCGGGCGCACACAGGTAGTGTTGGACGAGGCCCACCGCGTGAAGCGCGGACCCGAAGGCGTGCATGGCCGGGCCGTCCTCGATCTAGCTTACGCCGCTTCGCGGCGGGACGTGTTGACAGGCACCCCGGCGCCTCAGGGCGCCCACGATCTCGTGGCCCTCGTCAAATTCCTCTACCCCGGACAGCACCGTCAGATACTACCCCGGTCCTCATACTACGAAGCGCTAGGACGCGACCACAACGTCCTCGCCGATACGCAGGCGGCAATTCGTTCCTACTTCGTCAGAACGCCGAAGTCCGCTCTTCGGCTTCCCCCCACCACCTTCAAGGTGGTCGCGCGCGAGATGCCGTCGATACAGTCTGCGATCTACGAATCCCTAATCGGACGCTATCGCGGTAAGTTGTCGTTGTCCGACCGCAATCGGCACGACATGCGTCGGCTCGGCCGCATCATGATGTATCTCCTCGAGGCCGCGACCAACCCGATGCTCCTCAATTCGGGTTCGCACAGCGGAGACGATCCTGGTTTCTCGCACCCCCCCATCGAACTCGCCGGCGACGAAACCGTGCCCGATCTGCTCGCGCAGTACGCTCGCTTCGAAACGCCGTGGAAATACGAAACCGTCAAGACCATCGTCGCGGACGCGGCGGCCAAGAGCGAAAAGGTCCTGGTTTGGACGAATTTCGTCCGGAATATCCAGGCGCTGTCTCGCTACCTTCAGCAGTACAGTCCGGCGATCGTCCATGGGGGAGTCCCGTCGCAACAGGGGCCGTCCGCCGAAACGACCACGCGAGAAACTGAGTTCAACCGTTTTCGGCACGATCCGGACTGTTCGGTGCTCCTGGCGAATCCGGCGGCGTGCGGAGAGGGAGTGAGCTTGCACCATTGGTGCCATCACGCCGTGTATCTCGATCGCTCCTTCAACGCGAGCCACTTCCTGCAAAGTCAGGACCGGATCCACCGTCTCGGCCTGCATGCCGACACCGTTACGACCTTCACGCTCCTAATGAGCCGGGACACGATCGACGAGACGGTGGGCGCAAGGTTGATCGAGAAGGTAGCGGCGCTGTCCACCCTCATGGACGATCCGGGACTGGTGCTGGTCGCGCTCCCCAACGCCGACGAGGGCGAAGGCGGTACGCCCGTCTTCGAAGACGACGTGACGGCGGTCCTTGCCCACGTCGAAGGATGATCGGATGCGAGAGCTGCCTAGCCGCGGGCGCTGCCACGCCGCCTTCCTACTGGCGTACAGCGTCCGACTCAAGCCGGCCGCCACGCTGGAGGCATGGATCGCGGCCGCGCAGGACCGAGCCACGATCATGGCCGCGGCGACCGACATCCCCGGAACTGCGCGGATCCTCCTGGAGGCCGAGCTTGCGAAGGCAGATGGTTCGGTGGTGCTCGACGAACGGCTGCTTCGGGTCAGCGAGCGGGCGGACCATCGCTCGTTCGTCGCCATCGCGCGTCTGCTACTCAGCCGTTTTCCGCCGGGGTGGGTCGTGTCGACTGTCCTCGACGGCGAGTTCCGACCGGAGTACGTACCCGACGCCGACCTGCAACGGCTGACCTGGCTGGGCCCCGACCTGGCTCCCATAGTGCTCTCCGTTCACCGCGCCATTACGTCCGCCTCCGACGCCAAGCTGCGCAAACAGATCGGCGACGCCGGCGAATTGGCGGTCATCTCCGCGCTTGAGAGGGTCGGCATCGCGCCGCGCCACGTGTCGCTCGTATCGGACGCCTACGGCTACGACATCGAGTACGAGAGCGGCCAGGACCTGCATCGACTGGAAGTGAAGGCCTGCGTTCCGGGCACCGCGGACAGCGTGATCGTCTCGCGCAACGAATACGACAAGGCGGCAGCATTCGGTTCGTCGTGGAGGCTGATCCAGGTTTGCTTCGCTACCAGCATTGTTGTGCGCAAACGCGCGACCTGCGCCGACGTCCTCCTTATTCGCGAGCTCCCCACGAGCGCGCTTATCTCCCTTCCTCCGCCTTCGACGGATGGCTTCCGTTGGCTGGAGTCCGCCGAATTCCGCCCGCCGCACGACTCCTGGAACGAAAGCAGCCTTCGCGTCACCGCCGACTTCCACGTGGACTTCGTCGCATGAATCCTTCCACCCGACCGTACCGGTAGAGCGTCACCGGCCTGATACCGAGTTCCCCTGCAGAGTTCGGACAGTACGTAGCAACCGACCCTGTCCTTGTCCGTTGTCAACGCTCATCCTAAATCGAGCGAATCTGAACAGATCGTCGACCGCAACATCTTGGGGGTCGGGGATTGGGCATCGACAGACAAGTAGCCAGTCCCGGACGAGCGTGCGGCGGAGCCGTCGTCAAGGCCGTCAGCCCCGCGAAGCGGGGTGGAGCGTAAGCGAGGCACCTTGACGATGGCGAGCATACGCGCACCCTGGTGGTCTGACGATGCCACCGGAGGTCACAACATCTTGCGGTCGACCCGAGGGCAGATTCGTTCAGTCTCTCGCGCTCGGCAACACCGTCAACGTGCGAGCGGCCACGGCACCTGAATTCGGCATCGTTTGACACGGGAGCCTCTTGCAGAACCCTGCGATGGGGTGGTTTTCTTGCCCGACAGGGCAGGATGCTGGTGGGTCGGCCCGCCAAGGGTAGCACAATCGGGGCGGCCGACTGCGACTGCGGGACCACCCCACCCGGCGGGTCAGGAAGGCGTTCTTTCGGTTATGGGAGTAACAACGGCCTGGGAGAGCGCGCGGACCGCTTTGGCACCTCGCGCGGTGTTTTCCTCGCTCATCGCGTTGCTGCTTGATATGGTTCCAGCATGAGCCGTCTACGAGAATCCTTCGCCCCCTATTGGCAGTCGATTCAGGAGGCGCTGTTCCCCCACCTGGAGCAGACGCTGGGGCCACTGACCGCCAGGCAACAACAGTTGGTGCAGACCTTGGAGGTCGTCCGTATCGAGCAGTGGATTCCCCCGCACTTCCGGGCGCCGGGGCGTCCGCCGAGCGACCGCGCCGCGCTGGCGCGGGCATTCGTGGCCAAGGCGGTCTACGACATGCCGACCACGCGGATACTGCTGGACCGCTTGGACACCGATGTGGCGCTACGGCGCATCTGCGGCTGGGAGCGGCGGAGCCAGGTGCCGAGCGAGTCGGTCTTCTCGCGCGCCTTCGCCGAATTCGCCGATTCGCAGTTGCCCCAACGCGTGCATGAAGCGCTGGTCCGCGAGACCCACGGCGACCGGTTGGTGGGCCATCTCTCCCGCGACTCGACGGCCATCGAGGCGCGGGAGAAACCTGCCGCCAAGGAGAAGGCGCCGGCGCCCCCCAAGCGCAAGCGCGGGCGGCCGAAGAAGGGAGAAGAACGACCGAAGCGGCGCACACGGCTCGAACGGCAGTCCACCATGACCCTGCCGGAGATGCTCGACGACCTGCCGACCGACTGCGATGTCGGTACGAAGAAGAACAGCAAGGGATACCGCGAGAGCTGGACCGGCTACAAGCTGCACATCGACGTGGCCGACGGCCAAATCCCCATAACTTGCCTGCTGACGTCCGCCTCGGTGCATGACAGCCAGGTCGCCATTCCCCTGGCGACGATGTCGGCTGAGCGGACGACCAACTTCTATGACCTGATGGATGCGGCCTACGATGCCGAAGCGGTCCGCGAACACAGCCGCTCACTCGGCCACGTCCCGTTGATTGACATCAACCCCCGCGGCGACAAGGCGCTGGCCGAGGAGTTGAAGGCCGAAGCCCGGCGCCTGCAGTGCATCGGCCTTCAACTCCCTGAACAGATCCGGTACAACGAACGCACGGCGGGTGAGCGCGTCAATGGCCGACTCAAGGACGAGTTCGGTGGCCGCCATATACGAGTCCGTGGCGCCTCCAAGGTGATGTGCCATTGCATGTTCGCCGTGCTCGCACTCACCGCCGACCAGCTCCTGCGCCTTGTGACATAACCAACGCGTCGCCGGACCCCTCGCCCATCCCACCGCATGGCCTGACCGGCGTCAGGCCTCTACCGATGTCCTCAGCTCGGTCGAGAACATGTCGAAGCCGCCGGTTTCAGCCTCTCGCGTGACGCCGGTCCTGTAGAACCAGACACAGGGTCGGCAACCCAGCGACAACAGCGTTCTCCAGAGCGTCAGGGCCCGCATCGAGCCGCAATCCCGCGGAAATTCTGCAAGTGGCTCACGGACTATACCCAATGCGCCCGGCGATTCCACAAAAGTCCGGTCGAGCCGACTATCGGACGCGCAAAATGGATGCGTCGTCATCCGGTCGTGGTACAACCGAGCACGGCTAAGTGCTTGAGGAAAAGCGGTCGCCCAAGGTGCCCAGGGTCTCGCGGCTTGCACGCGCTGCAGGCCATGAGCACCTGCTGCACGTCGCCCAGGTTCTCTCTGCCGGCTGATACTCGGCACTCCGGCGCATTCTCAATCGGGCACGTCCCGGACCATCGCTCCCGCCCCTTAGGACACTGCCCGAAACTAGTTTGCCACCTGCTGGCTTTCTGGCCATACTGGAGGCATGCAGCGAGACATCGAGCTCGAAGCGACCCTTGTCGCGAAGTATGCCGTGGTCGCGCCAGTGTTGGACGAGCGCAGTCGCCGGCGGTGGGCAGCGGCCGAGTCGCTTGCCATCGGCTACGGCGGCGACGCGGTGGTTTCGTCGGCCACCGGTCTGGCTCGGGAGACGATTCGCAAGGGACGCCGGGAGATTGCCCGCGACGAGGCTCCGACGGACCGCATCCGGCGCCCTGGCGGCGGGCGGCCCCGCATCCAGCAGGATCAACCCGGCATCCAGGCCGCGCTCGAAGCGCTGGTGGACCCGCTCACGCGCGGCGACCCGACCTCGCCGCTGCGCTGGACGTGCAAGAGTCGCGCGAAGCTGGCGGCGGCGCTGACCGAGCAGGGGTGGCGGGTGAGTTCGACCACTGTGGGCCGGCTGCTGCACCGCCTGGGCTACCGGCTGCAATCGCCGCGCAAACGACAGGAAGGCGCCACGCATCCGGACCGCAACGCGCAGTTCGAGCACATCAACCGGACTGCCGACGAGCATCTGAGCGCCGGCCAGCCGGTGATTTCGGTCGACACGAAGAAGAAAGAGCTGGTCGGGAACTTCAAGAACGGCGGGCGGGAATGGCAGCCGAAGGGCACGCCGCCAGCGGTGCTGGTGCATGATTTCCCGACCGATGCCGAGGGCAAGGCGATTCCGTACGGCGTCTACGACATGGCGCGCAACGAAGCCTGGGTGAGCGTGGGCTGGGACCACGACACACCGGCGTTCGCGGTGGCGTCGATTCGCCAATGGTGGCGCCAGATGGGCTGCGGCGCCTACCCCGACGCCACGACCCTGTTCATCACGGCCGATGCGGGCGGGAGCAACGGGTACCGGTTGCATGCCTGGAAGCATGAGCTTCAACAGTTGGCCGACGAGACCGGACTGACCATCGAGGTGAGTCATTTCCCGCCGGGCACCAGCAAGTGGAACAAGATCGAGCACCGGCTCTTCTGTCACATCACGGCGAACTGGCGGGGCACCCCGCTGACGACGTATGAGACCATCGTCGACCGCATCGGGAACGTCCGGACGGAGACCGGGCTCCAGGTCCGGGCCGAACTCGACGCCGGGGAGTATCCGACGGGCGTCAAGGTGACCAAGGAGCAGATGGAGGCACTCGCGCTGGTCCGCGGTGAGTTTCACGGGGAATGGAATTACAAGCTGCTACCCCGATGAAGTTGAAGACTTTATATCGATCACTGTCCTTAGCGTCACAGTCCTTGTTCCAGCCTTGTCGCTTTTGACGGCCTGCCGCACGTCACCGAACGTAACGCCGCCGGTTATTCCCAAGGCCATCTCAGTAGAGTATCACGCGCAACCGCAAGCTTGCCGGTCGCGACCGATTGGCCGCGACCGGCGGCCCCAAAGAGGGGCTGCAGGCGTCGCCGATGCAGCCCTCGGTGAAGCGCGGTCACCGCTGAGGGTGCGTGTCGCCTAGGAATGTCCGCAACCGGTGCTCCGTGTCAGCGTCCCCGACCTCGCACTCCCATATCACCAGCGCCTGCCATCTGTCCGCGTGCAGCGCGGCCAAATGCTCTTGATCGCGCTCCTTGTTGCGTGCGATCTTCCTCGTCCAGTAGTCCCGGTTAGCCTTCGGGATCCGGTCACCACGCTTGCAGGCGTGCCCGTGCCAGAAGCATCCATGAACGAAGATGATCTTGCGGCGCGGACTGAAGACCAAGTCGGGCTTTCCCGGAAGGCCCTTTCGGTGCAGGCGATACCGGTACCCCATGCCGTGCACCATGCGGCGCACCGCCATCTCCGGGCCGGTGTTCTTCCCCCTGACCGCGCGCATGGTTCGGCTGCGCTGCTCAGAGGTCACGGCTACGACCGCCGGATGGCTGTTGGCTTGGACTCCTTCTGTACCACCCCATCGCGCCTGATGAGAGTCGTTCGGACGGTGTCGGCTCCTCGATGCTCTACGTTGATGCTGACGTAGTTGATTTCTGCTTCAACGCACGCGAAGCAATCATTGAAAGCTTGCATGATCTGTACGTCAGCGAGCGCCTGTGGCGGTGGGCATGGGTTGCTGCGTGGGCTCGGGATGGTCGCTGGCAGCATGTACAAGCATGGCGGCGGCAGCGAGAACGGACCCACGACCGTTGTACGTGACGGATCGGCGAGCTGCTTCGGGCACGGTCGGCCGACCGTGCCGCACGCCATGTCCCAGATGACGACCCCGTCGACGAGCTGATCGCGCGAGATGATCTCCGCGCTCAACCGCGTGTGGATTCCAGACCAAGCATTGCGGCGCGGATCCGCCCCCGCGTTTGTGCAGACACTCCAGATGATGAACTCGTGAGCGTGCGGGGGGCGCTCGAAGATGTTGGTGTTATTGCCATCCAGACAGCCCTTCAACTCGATGATGGCCGTCCGTCCAGATGGGAGCTGAACCCGGTAGTCGTGACGGTTGGCGTCACCTGCGATTTCCCAGTTGACGATGAACTTCCGATCCTCCATGTGATTGAAAACGTACGTGGCCAACTCGCGCTTCTCTCGCATCGAAGCTGCGTACTGGCCGCGGATCCGCTCGACTGCGCCCCTGAAGACGCCGCTGTCGTAAAACTCCTTCTCATCTATGCCGTGGTCGCCGAGAGTGTGCGCCTCGGTTCTCAGTGTCTCCGCGAGTTCCACGATCTGTTTGCGCAGCTTCTCGCTGTGCTGGCACGGGATGACGCTCATGCGGCATCTCGCTCCCGGGTCATGTGCAGCAGAATCGGCTCGAAGATTCTGGCGGCCAGGAACCGAACCACGGGCACGACAACCCCGTCTCCCGTAAGGTGATACGCCTCGTTGTAGTTGTCCGGGAGGACATACTCCTCGGGCAACCCCACCAGCCGGGCCGTCTCGCGGCTTGAGATCAGGCGTGAACGCACGTTTCGCCCGTGCACGACCAGGACGACTTGACGGCTTGATCCTCCGGCGGGCGTGCGCAGGCAGCCAGCGATGTCGTCGAACCGGACTTCGGCGCGTTGCACCCGTCGACCGACTTCATCCCGGCGCGTGCGCTTGTAAATCGTGCCGACCACTCGGCGGCCTTTCTGTTCGGCGGCTCGGACCTTCTTGAGATTCAGGTCGCTCATCATCGCCAACAGGGCACGGGTTTCCTCGGGCGTGTGCCACGCGACGCCTATTGGCTCGTCCTCCACCAAGGTGGCAAACCCGGTGTCGCGCAGCGGCGGCGGATCGAGTCTCCACCAGATCCAGTCATCCTGCAGCGCTTTCGGCAGCCTGCGGTACGCACTCCTCAACCTGCGCGGATGAAAATCGCCGCCGGCCGCGTCGCCAGTGAGCGTTGCTGGCATGTCGACGTCGCGCCTGATGGCGATGATGAACAGCCGCGGGCGCGATTGCGGCACGAACAGGACGGCATCGACGATCAGCGCGCCGAACCGGTATCCGCCATCGGACAGCGCTCGGCAAATCGCGGTGAAGTCCTTGCCCGAGTGGGAGGTCAGTGTCCCGCAGACGTTCTCCAAGACGATCATGGAAGGAGCCCTACCCTCGGCGACCAGGGCCGTCATGAGATCCCAGAACGGCCAGAACGTTCCTGACCGCTCCCCTTTCAGCCCGGCGCCGCCACCGGCGAGCGACAGATCCTGGCATGGGAAAGAGGCCCAGGAGAGATCGGCGGGCCGCGCGAGATCGGTGGTCTTCACCTCTCTCACGTCGCTGCACACGAAGTTGTCCTCGCCCCAGTTCAGGCGATACGTCGCGGCCTTCTTCTGGTCGAAGTCGTTGGCGAACAGGCACAGCCAGCGATTACCCAGTCCCGCGCGAGCCATGCCTGCGCCAGCGAAGAATTCGTAGAACGCGCCGAGGGTACCCGCCATCAATCAGCTTGTCCTTTGCTCGAGATCTAGCGGAAACTGGAACTCGCGCTGCTTGTGCTGATCGAGAAGCCGCTCGATGGCGACTTGGGCGATCCACGACATCGAGACGTTGTGCTGCTTGGCGAGCGCCTGAAGCTCCCGATGCTGGGCCTTGGCGAGGTTGACCGTAATGCGTTCTCTTGAAGTCACAGACCCCTGCCTACGAAGTGCTGCAGCGCGCAGCGGCGTGCAGCACTTCGCTGCGGTCACCTTATCCGATTGGAGATTCCAGATCAAGAGGGGACTGCGGCGGCGCAAGGCTCGACGACACCGCCGCCGCCCCGGACCCCGAGGCGGTGCCGTGGATCAATGCGCGGATCGAGCCGACGAGTTGCGCAAGGCCTATCAACTCGCCGGCACCGTCGGGGCACCGGTCAAGGCGCTCGACAACCTGGCGGCGGCGGCATGCGGGAAGCCGATGCCGCACGCCACCTTCCTGCCGGTGAGCGCGGCCGACTGCGACGAGTTCGCCGGTGGCCGCGGAGCATCACGCCGAACCAGATCGAGAACTTGCGCGACTTGTGGGCGTCCGACCTGCAACTGGACGGGATCTACCCGGGGTCGATCCCGATCCTGAACGACCGGCCCGAGAAGACCTGGATCTGGAGCGACCTGCACCTGGGCGACCGCGGCGCGCTAGAGACCTTGGGCCGCCCGTTCGAGCAGGTCGACCAGATGAACGGCCACCTGATTTGCGAATGGTGCCGCCGCGTGCGCGAAGACGAGACGATCATCTCCCTGGGCGACGTCGCCGACCGCGAGGCGTGGCGCGACCGCCGGCTGCGCGTGCACGTGCGCGGCCGCGCAAGCTCGACCTGCACGGCAAGCGCCCGGCCGCCGGCTGCGCGTGCACGTGCGCGGCTGCCCGGGGAGGAAGATCCTTGTGCTGGGGAACCACGACGCCGAGCTCGAGAACGAGACGCTGCGCGAAGTAGGGTTCGAGCTGTGCCAGCTGGCGCTGTGCGCCACCGACCCGCCGCTGGCGCTGAGCCACGTCCCGCTGCGCCGGCCGCCGATTGGCACCGTCAATCCGCACGGACACCCTGCACGAAGGAATCGAGCCGACGAGGCGGCACATCAACCTCGTGGTCGAGAACACGAGGTACAGGCCGCTGAAACTGCAGGCAGCCCTGCTCGAGGCGGACGACCGCATCGTGCGGCCGCTGCCCCGAAGGTGAGGCGGCCCGGCGGGCACGCGAGCGGGCCGCTCGTTCCCCGGGAGTTACTGCGCTGCCGCGGCCACCCAGGTCTCGGCGGGGTTTTCGACGGCACCGAGCAGCGTCGATGCGCCTTCGGATGGACCGGGGTTCTGATTCTGCGGCGTCAAGTCAGCGTTGGTCGCGTCAAGGCCCCGACCTCGCGCACCGGCTCGCCCACGGCACGATCTGCCGCGCCAGCTCCAGCGCCTCGGCGGCCTCTGGTGCCGAGGGTACCGGTAGCCCGGGTACGCGGTCCGGTGTTGTGGTTGGCGGCGCGCAAGCGCGCCCGGGTCGAGCGCCGGCATGCCGGTGCTGACGGCCCCGGCCTCGGCGGCCAGCGCCGCCGGATCCTTCCACGCCCGCGGGCGGCGTCCGGTCACGATGGCGGCCAGCGCGAACTCGACGGCCTTGAGCGCCTTGCCGGCCATCTCGGTCTGGCCGCAGGCGGTCCTGTGCGGCATGCCGGCGTGCCGCTCGGCCGTCCGGAGCGTCGTCTCCGCCTGCTCGGCCAGCCACTGGGCCTCCGCCCGCACTGCCTCGCGGCCGGCGTCGGTGCCGACCTCGCTCGCCTTCGGCCGCGATCTACGCCTCGCGGCCGGCGTCGGTGCCGACCTCGCTCGCCTTCGGCCGCGATCTACTGTACGGCCGTAGCGGAACCCGTGGGCCTGCTGCCCGAACCAGCCGCTCGCCGCGCGGATGCGAGGGCCTCGCGCCACGGCAGGCCAACCGCGGCACCGAAGCGATGATGAACGACATCCGATGGAGCGAGCACCCGCTGTATGCGGACGTGGTGAAGAAAGTGCCGCCCGAGCTGCACCCGACGCTCGCGCGCGCGGTCGACCTGAGGGCGGCCGACGCGTGGTTGCACGAGGGCACGCTGCCGGCGGGACTCGACAGCGACGGCAAGAGCCTCGGCGGCCAGCAGGGCCCGGCGTTCCTGCGCGCGGCCGGACGCCGCTACATGCGGCGCTGGGTGACCGACGAGCACGGTGAGCAGTTCGGCAAGGGCGAGGCCGGAATGCTCTTCGACAAGTGGCTTGACGAGATGCTGGCGTTCAGTGCAGGGCTGGGCGGACGCGGACGGGGCATCTCGTGGCTGCCGGGGCGGGTGGAGCAGATCGACGTTCTGGTCGACAGCCGGAGCGGCGAGCCGCCGACGTACCGCTACTACACGGTCAGGAAAGTCTGCGCGAGCAAGGCCCTGGCGCACTTCCTCGGGCTGTACGCCCGGCGACGGCGGCACAAAACGTACGAGCGGCTCGAGAGGGCGCGTGAGGACGAGCGCATCCCGCTCAACCGCCCGGCGCGCGAGACGCTGGCGTGGATGCTGGCCAACAGGGTGATGCTCGACGAGGACGAGCTGTAATGACCAACAGACGCCGGAACCGCGGTGCCAGCCGGCCCCGGTCGGGAGCCGCCGACGAGGCCAATGGCTTCAGGGCGGACATCGCGCCGGAGAAGCCCGACGCGCCTCGCCCGCTGGCGAAGCCGATCTGGCTGCACCCGAGCGTGTCGGACACGCTGCGGGAGTGGTCGCACCTGTACCGGTGGCTCGGGCTGATCCTCGAGCAGCTGGCCGCCCACGGACGCACCGCGATCGTCAAGGGGTGCGCGCGGCCGAATCGCGGCTGGCGGCGCTCGCCGCTCGGCGGCGCACGCGGCAGCCAGTACTACCTGTGGTGGGGGATAGCCGGGAGCAGCGGGCCGGCAGACAGCTGCGGCGCCGAGCCGGGGACGATAGTCGTGCGCGCGGTGCGGCACCACGACGACCACGCGGCGCTCGGTGGCGGCAGGCGGGCCGACTACCTGCCGATCCAGCAGGAGACGGACATAGGCGAGGACATCGCAGGCCGGCCGCAGAACAGGCAGCAGGCGTCGTTCGAGACCGACCGGAGCCCGGTGCGGGTGCTGCGCGGACGCCCGGGAAGCGGCAAGACGACGGCGTTGTGGCGGGCCATCGAAGCGCGCTCGGGCGAGAACGTCCTCTACGTCACCTGGTCGGCCCGGCTGAAACGCAGCGCCGAGGAACGGCTGGCGGCCTTCGCGCCGTCGACGAGCCGGGTCCGCGCCACGGACTTCCGGACGCTGACCGGCGAAATCACCGGCGCGGACGTGCGCCGGATACCGCCGGCCGAAAGCCGGAGGAAGCTCGGCCTTGCGATCGAGCAGGCCATCGGCCACGAACGCCACCCATGGAAAGGCCACGAGGCCGCCGTGTACGCCGAGGTGCGCGGGCGGCTGCTCGGCCGAGGCGTCGACGGCGAGGCCGACAGCAACGACGGCGGGAAGCTGGCGGCGCTGCGCCCGGAGGCGTACCGCCGGCAGCGGGGCAACGAGCAGGGGATCGGCGCCGCTACGGCGAAGACGCTCCTGCGGTTGTGGGAGAAGGTGCCCGAGAGCACCCGCGTGGAGATATTCCCCGAGCTGGCGGCCGCCGCGGCCGCCGCGCGCCTGCTCTCCAGCAAGGGCCTGCCGGAGGGGATGGAGTTCGACCGTCTCGTCGTCGACGAGGCGCAGGACCTGACCCTGACCGAGTTCTGGATGCTGCTCGAGCTGCTCCGGGCATGCCGCACGCGCGCGGGCAAGAGCTCGCAGCGCACCGGGTTCATGGGTGGACTCCGGGCATGCCGCACGCGCGCGGGCAAGAGCCCGTGGCTGCTGATAGCCGGGGACGCCGGGCAGCGGGTCGAGGCCAGCGGCTTCGAGTGGGGACGCTACACCGAGTTGCTGAGCAGCCGCTGGCGCAAGCCGGCAACGTTCGACCTGCACGAGCACGTGCGCTGCCCGTCGCCGATCGCGGCCGTCGTCAACCGGTCGAACATCTTCTACAGCCTGGTCGACAGGGAACCGCCGGCCGGAGAAGCAGCAGCCGGTGGTTGAATCCGAGCACGTCACGGGCCACGCGCTGTACGTGCGCGTCGAGCGGACGGAACAGGCCAACGGGCTCGTCGAGCAGCTCGCCGCCCTGGAGGGAACCGCGGTGATCACTGCCGCGGACGAACCGCCCTCATGGCTGGACGAGAGGCGCCGCAAGCTGGTGCTGACACCGGGCGAGGCCAAGGGCCTGGAGTACCAGCGGGTGTGCGTGCTGGATGTGGGAGCGGCTATCGAGGCCTTCGACGGGAACGTGATCGACGACAGTACGCCGCTGCGGCAGGAGAGCCGGCGAACGGCCATCGACCAGCTGCGGGTGGCGCTGAGCCGGGCTACCGAGACGCTGGCGGCTGTCAACGTCGAACCGGAGGCGCGCCAGGACCTGAGCACGCTGGCGCTGTTCGGCGGAGCCGGCCGCTACAACCAGGACGACATCATCGCCCGCTTTGGAGACGAAACGGCGACGCCCGAGGAGCGCACGAGCGAACGCATCCGCCGGGCGGAGGCCATCGTCGAGGAAGACACGGACCGGGCCTGGGAGATCGCCAGCCAGACGGTCGCTGAAATGGGAGCGCCGGACGTGCCGAACGGCGTGTCCGACCGCGAAGTGCGCCGCGACGCGCGCGCGACGCTGCTGCGCACTCTGGTCCTGCTTCTCGCCGCCGGCGAGGACAGGGAAGACAACGTGCATCTGAGGGGCTCGCTACAGGTCGCCGTGGATATGGACGCTGAAACCGAGGAGGAGATCCCGGACGAGGGGAGCGACGCCCACGACTGGGCCGGCCAGAAGATCATCCGGTGGATAGAGCACGGTGTGGTCGAGTTCCTGCTGACGGAATCGCCCGACGACCGGCCGAGGTTGAAGCTGCTCGAAGCGCTGCAGGCATTGAAGGACGCCGTGCCGCGACGCCGCTACTGGCCGGATCTGGCCGTGGCGCGGATGCAGCAGACGCTGCGAAGCGGCCTGATCGACGGGGCAAGCGACCCGTCGAGTGCCCGCCACTACTTCCCCGACGACGTCGAGGGCTGGCTGAAGCTGACCGGATACCACGGAGGCGCCGCAGACAAGGCGCATGAGCTGTGCGAAACAGCGATCGGCACGCTGCTCGATGCGGCAGAGGCCGACACGGACGAGACCAGCCGCAACATCCTGCTCGGCCAGGTCGAGAACCTGCTGCACGGCAGCGGGTGGGAGCCGCTGCTGGTCGCGCGGCTCGAAGAGGAGAGAGGACACACCGCCGAAGCGCGGGAAGCGTATGAACAGGCCGGTACGGCGGCAGACGTCAGGCGGATCCTGCGCAAGCAGGCCGAGTGGGAGGAAGCGGCAGGACTGGACGGTGACAACGCGGACCTCGAGTGGCTGCTCAAGGTCGACAGACTCGCGGCAGCCAGACCAGCCGGACTCGGTGCGCGGCTGTACGAGAAGGAGCGCCGCCGGCTGGCCGAAACGCTGGAGAAGATGCGCGACGACGATAGAGCCGAAGCGTAGATGTCCGGACCGGCGCGGGCAACGACCCGGATCGCGGCATCAATACCCCAATGGTGTACCTCGTCCAGCGGATCCTGCCGGACCGACGCGCATCGCACCGTGAACCCACCAAGTGCCGCCACCGGTCGGATCCGATGCAGCGATAGTAGTGCTCGTAGATGTCGCGCACGACGCGCGCTTCGGCTTTCTCAGCGTGGGAGTCGGGGATGGGCCCAGGGACGAGTCCGCTTGCCGTCCGCCATGCGGTCGACGACGAGTTCGGCCGACAGCCTGTCGTCTATCCGGTCGGCGGCGTCCCGTTCGCGGTCGAGGATCCGGCGCCGGGCCTCGAAGTCGTGTTCCCAGAGAAGTTCCTGCCGGCATTCGAGAATGGCGGCGCGTTCCATCATCACCTTCGGGTGGGTGTGCAGCCAGCGCAGGAAAGACAGCGCGTCTGGCGTATCCTCCCACAAGGGTCCGAACTGGTCGTCGTAGTCCAGCGAGATGCCGGGTTCGTGGTAGTTGGAGCCGTGCCAGATCGAGAGCGGCATCGGCTCGATGCTTCCGCACAGCGCCTCGGCGATGTACGGGTTCTCGATGAACCCGAGCCGGAGGCTGGTCGCCGCCTCGGTCCATTCCTTCTTCTGGATGTGGAGCAGCCCGAGCTCGTACCGGTACGGCGGGTATTCGGCCGCGTGGGCGGTCAGGATTCTCCTGGCGGCCGTGCGTTTGCCGTGCCGCAGGTACTCGGGCCCGAGCATGAAGCGGACGCCCTGGTTGTCGTTGGGGTTCCAGGCGAGCATCTTCTCCATCAGCGCGATCGCCTTGGCTCGTTCCTCCGTGGCCAACCGCGTGAGCACCACTCCGTGGGCGGCTCGAAGGAACGGCCGGTTTTCCAGTACGGACCAGGCGATCGTGCCCTTGAACCCGCGGGGCAGTAGTGCCGCGCCGATGTCGAACGCGCGTGCGTACGCCGTCTTGGCGTCGTCCGTCCGGTCGTTCTCCAGCAGGGTCGCGCCGAGGTGCGCGTGCGCGTCGATGTGGTGGGGTTCGTCGCGCGTGAGCGCCTGGATGCGGTCGATCAGTCCGTGGACGGTGATCGTGCCGGCGTCTGCGGCCTCCAGGAGGTCGAAGAGGACCTCCGTTGTCGTCTCGTGGCTCTGCGGGAAGACGAAATGCGCTTCGTTGTCCTCGATACGAACCGTGCCTGTCGTGGTCGAGCTCATGATCGGTTGGGATTGTACGTTGGAGTGGGGTCACCGTTCCGGCCGCCGCGCAGGCGGTGTCCACAGACCGAGCCTGCCCGCCATTGACCAGGGGGCGCAGGCGACGGCGGTCGTTGCGCTGATCGAAAGCAGGAGTCAGCAGGTTGCTGCTGTCGAGGTTGGCGCCGTGGAGCTTGAACAGCCGCCGGCAGAGATTGCCTGCTGTGCGCACCGGGCCGGTGCGGGCCGCGATCTTCGGTTCGTCGTCGTTGTCGTGGCTCAGGATGTACCCGCCGGTCGTCGGGTCTCCGGCGCCGCTGGAACCGGTGTGCCAGCCAGTGCCAGCCGACGGTCGTGTGCTTCAGTTCGGGGTCGGCATCGTGGCCGGTCGTTGCAGGACGGTACCATTGTCGCGTTCGTGCTCAACGTCGTGATGGCGTCGCCCAGCGCTCCGCCAGGAAGTTCGCGTTGCTCGTGCATGCGGGGCCTCTCGGATCTGGAGGATCGGGTTGTTGTTCCTGCCGTTCAGTCCGCGGGCAGCGGTTCGTCGCACACCGCCGCGTACTCGCCTTCGAGTTCTTTGTCGCCGGAGGCGAGCGCTCGCGCGAGTCTGACCCCGAGCGGGCTCGCGGCGTCGTCGGCCGCGTCGGCGAGTAGCCGGATCGTCTCCGGTTCGAGGCCGACCAGTTCAGCCGCGGCGTCGCTTTTCGGCTCGTCGTTGATCAGGAGCGCGGCTGCGTACCGTCGGAACTCGTTCCTGTCGTTGGGTGGTGCGCTGTCGTTCTCCGCGGCGATCTCGTTGACCTGCTCGGCGACCTCGGTTCGTACGGTCTCTTCGACTCGCTCGGCCTATTGCTGGTGTGCAGGGTTGGCGACGGCGGTTGCGATCTGCTGGCTGGTCGCTCGCGTGCATGCTGAGCATCGCGATCGGGCACACCGTTTCCTCGTCCTGCTCGGGCGTCTCTTCGAGAAGGGTTGCGCGTATCCGGCCGCTCCGGCCGATGTGCCAGGGGTACTCCCGGAGCGTTTTCCGGAGGCGTTCGATCGCGGTGTCGAGCTGCTCGCTGATGCCCGCTTCGTGGTTCGTCACGGGTGGATCTCGTCCCGCTCGGGGCGCTTTCGGGAGGGTGGTTTCTCGTTGGGTCGGCGTGTTCCGATCGTGCTCGATCGCGGTCGTTCGGGTGCTCCGCATTCGCGGTCATGCGGTGGGGATCTCGACGATTCCGATCGTCTTTGTGGCGGACGAATGTCCTGCTGGATGTCCGCTTCGGAGGCGGGTCGTCTTGCGTGTTCCGCGCGCCTTTCAGGTGGTGCTCCTCGTGTCGTTGAAGTGTGGTCGCTGGATGCCGTTCGGGCCGTCTGCGGCGTCGGCCGGTTCGTTGGTGACCGCTGCAACCTCTTCGTCGTCGCGTCCGGCGTGGTCCCGATCCTGGTCTCTGGCCCGGTTCTCCGATTGCGTGCGAGGTGCCGTTCTCTCGCCGGCCGATGTCTTTCGGCAGGTCGGCCGGACGGTCGTCCGGTGGACGCCGTGCCGGGGTTGGCGCTCTTCGGGAGTGGCCTGGGCCCTGCGTTCGGGTGGGGTTGTCGGTGTCAGCACCGCTGGGTGTGTCATGGGGACGCGATGCGTCGGCTTGAGTTGCTCGCGGCCGTCGAGGCGGTCCGTTGCGCTGGGTCCGTGACCGGCCGGGTTGAGCCGCGGGCTCTGTTCGGTGCGCGGCGGGACTCCGGGTTGGCTGTTCAGCTTCTCGATCGCGGGCTGCTCGACATCGTGTCGATTCCCGCGTTGATGGCGGCGCTCATGTCGTTTCGATTGACTGCCGGGAGTCATGGCGTGCTGCTCGACGCGTTGGCTCTGCGCGGCGCTCCGCGGGTGTCCGAGGATGGGTTTGAGGGGGAGATAGCACCCCTCGATGAAGAACTGGGGCCGCGGAGAGGGCAATAACTGGGGCCATGGCCTCTGGGGAAACTGGGGCCGCGGAAACGGGCCGATCAGGTACATGTCAATGCAACGTGTCAACGTGACCACCGGATCCAGCCTTCCCGCAGGGAAAAATACTGGGTGAGCGACGCCAGAACTGGGGTCGCTCACCCTCCTACAGATATTCGATATCCGTGCGTCGTCCGTCCTTCAGGGCGTCCAGTGGACGATAGAGTGTTTATTGCTGTATGCTTAAACTGCCCGCCCCGAGACGCGCGCCTCTCAGTATCGCCAGTTTGGCGACCTCCCCTACTCGACCGCTGCTGGGCCCGCCAGCAAACCCGATCATCTTGTCCAGATGGGTAATCGCGCCGCTATCGTGATCCCCGCGGCACCCCTGGTCGGCGCTCCCTCGAGGCC
Organism: Vicinamibacterales bacterium; assembly: GCA_963662835.3. Taxonomy (GTDB): domain Bacteria; phylum Acidobacteriota; class Vicinamibacteria; order Vicinamibacterales; family UBA8438; genus WTFV01. Next base: position 171,856 of record CAXXVU020000002.1, on the reverse strand, counting down.
GGTTACGTAACGGTGTGCAGTGGGGGCCTGGTTCAGGTTGGACCTGCGCCGCTTACCAGGCGTCGGGGCGTGATCCGGACAGGACCCAGGGGAGCGTCGAGGGCGCGTTGGAGGCCGTGTCACACCAGGTGCGACGCGGCCGTGGTCGAGGCTCAGACTGAGGCGCCGTCCGCATCGGGTCAACCTCAGTCATCGACATGGTCCGGTCCTATCTTGGCCGTCATGCGGACGGCTGCTGGTGGTGGTGCGGGATTGGGAGCGGGTGCGTCAGAGCCTCGGGTCGGTCGGCTCGGCCGCGAGCGCGAGGATGCCGAACACGGCCCGGTGGACGTTGCGCAGGGGCGCCCGCGCGACGAACTGCTCCAGGGCCTCGATCCCGAGGGCGAACTCGCGCAGCGCCAGCGGTCTTGCGGCCGGTGTTTCGGCGGCGCAGCCGTTCGAGCTGGTCGGGCGCGGTGTACTCCGGTCCGTAGGTGATCCGCAGGTACTCGCGTCCGCGGCACTTGATCGCCGACGCCGCGACGCCGTGCTCGGTGCGGGCGACGAAGTCCTCGGGCTTGACGACCATCCCTTCCGAGCCGGCCTCGGTGCGCTCGGTCCACCAGCGGGTGGCCTCGGCGGGCGCGTACGGCGTGTTCATGGTGAACAATCCACGCACTCTCGCACCGGCGAATCGACGGTCGCGATCTGTTGCACTACCCTGCAATGAACTTGTTCACCTTGCGCAGATACGACTCATGCCGCTACTGTGTGTACATTGCGCAGCACGGCGCGGTAGGATGGAGGCATGAGGAAAGCGACGGTGACTATTCGTCTCTCGGCGGGCTTGGTGGAACGGCTCGACAAGCTCGCTGTCGGGCTCGGCACGTTCGGCCTGAGTCGGCCGCGGGTCATAGAGGCTCTGGTTCAAGGCTGCCCTACCGGTGCAGATGCTCTGGAGAGGATGCTACGGCATGCTGCGGGCGTCGACAAGCCGACGCGGCTACCGGTGGATGAGGTCAAGCTGCAGGCGGAGTACGAACGCGGGCTCGAGGCCGGGCGCGCCGAGTCTCGGCCAGCGCACGCACTGGCGGACCGGGCGTGGCGTCTGCTGGTGACGGACGACCCCGACTTTGACGCGGCGTTCCACTGCCGGGCGTGGCTGGCTGATCATGATATCGAAGTCATCCACGACGAGGCCGACGGGCAGTTGAAGTTGCGGGAGTAACGCCGCGCGTGGGGGTGTGGCGCGGCGCCAGCGTTCGCGTTATCGGGTCGGGCCGTCAGGTCGAGTGCTCCGAGCCGGAAATCGCCGCTGCGGTACTGAGAGGCGCACTTCTCGGTGCCGTGCACTCTTGGACGCCGGATTCCGGTATTTTGTTCCCGGGGTGGCCGATCTTTTTGGGGGGGCACGTTTCTCGGGCCGGGTACGCTCGGTGCGTGTTGGCAGGCGTCCTGGTTTCGGTCTGCGCGCGCGGGGCGCTCGGCGCGTGTCAGCGTCGCGGGACACTCGGTGTGTACCGGTGGCGGGTCGTTTTGACGCTGCCTGCTCGGCAGGGTTCCGGTGGCGCGTAGCGTACGCTTCGGCGGCCGCCGGACCCTCGGCGGGTACCGGAACTGCGTTTCTGTTCGGCGCCAGCAACGCTGGGCGCGCACTGATTGCGCGTTGCACTCGGTGCGTGTTCCCGCTTGCGGCTGGTCATCAGGATCCTGACGGGCAAGGCGTACTGCTCGGTGGCCGGGACTCGGGGCGTGCGGACCGTCCGTTCTTCTCGGCGTCGTTCCCGCAGGTCTTGAAGATCCGCACCGCGTGCGCGGTGCCGACGCCGTGGCCGTGCAGGAACACGACGACCTCGCGGACCGCCTTCTGCTCGGCCCAGGCCTCGGTGATGCAGTTGGACCTGGCCGTGGCGGAGTTGTCCGGGGCCGTCTCACTCGGCGCTGGCGGGTTTCCGGGGCCGGTACGCTCGGCGGGTGCTGTCCGGTTTCCGGGCGCACGACGCACTCGGCGTTGGTCTGGTGACGAATGTCTCGGTGCGTACGGGGCTCTGTCGGGTTCTGGCGTACGGTCTTCAAATCGCGGTCCGCTCGGCGTGTCCGGGCAAGATGTAGCAAGATGTACTGCTCGGTGTGGAACGGCGTCCTGCTCGGCGCCGTTGCTTGCGGGCTGCGTTCGCAGCCGATCCTGGTGGGAAGCGCCCGGCGGCTTGTTGTGCTCGGCGGGGTTCGCGCATCCGGCGCCTCTATCGTGCAGAGTTCTCCGAGGCTGCCGCTCGGCGACTGGGTGATGGTCTCCTGCTCGGCGCGTTGATCACGGCGTTGGCTCGGCGCCCGTCGGTCCGCTCGGCGTGTACGGCTGGACGTTCTGCTCGGGGCAAAGACCGCTCGGGGCGTACCGGCGGTACGTCCTGCTCGGGGTCGGGACGTGGCGGCGGCGTGTTCGGCTCGGCGCGTGCTTCATTCATCCAGTGGCGCTTGGTGCCTGCTGTTGTGGAGCGTGGCCTTGTCGGTACGAACAGGGCGCTGCCGGTTGTTCCAGCGTGCCGTCTGCAAATCCAGCGGGACACTCGGCGCGTTACCGCAGAGGTGTCGAGCTCGGTGGGGACTCGATGGTGGTCAGCCTTCTGCTCTGCGCGGTGATCCGCCGGGTCGGTTCGCGATCGGCTTGGCGGCAAGCGGCTGCCAGTCTGTTCCGCTCGGCGTGTCGCCGGGCCCGATGAATGTCTCGGCGCGTGCGGCGCGCTGTCGGGGTTCTGGCGTACCGTCTTCAAATCGCGGTCCGCTCGGCGTGTCCGGGCAAACAGGGGGTGCGGATCGTTGTGCCGCTGGGTGCGTCGTACTGCTCGGTGCGTGCTGTCAGTGCGCGTATCGGCCGGTGGCAGGCAGGATCCGGATGGACGCCGCCAGACGGTCGATGACCGCCTTGTCGACACCCTCCCCGGCGGTGTCGTTCCGCTCGTCGTCGGACACCGGCTATCGGTAGTCGGCGGTGTCGAACGCGTCGACTGGCTCATCGACGGCCAGCGTCCGGGCGATTCACAAGGCGGGTGTCGCCACGCCCACGGACAGCGTGGACTGCGAGGTCGTTGGCGACGACCCACGCGACGACGATGACGGCGCCGACGACCCGGACGATGACGGCGGGTCGGATGGCGACTCCATCGGGTTGAAACATCGCGTCTCCCCGGTGGCGGTGGTGGCGGATGAGAAGCCGGGTCTTGTCGATGGCGGCGTAGGTAGCGGGCGCCGGTCTCGGTTGCGGCGCAAATCGATTCTCCGATGGCCGTTATCGGGACGGCTCGGGCGGCTGGTCCTCGTACAACGAGCATCCGAGCCGCTCGGTGTGGCGAGTACCATGGGTGGTCGGCAGGCTTCTGCCGCACGAGGTCGAGGATGATGGGCGCGGCTGCGTTGTCGCCGTTGCTGGCGGATGAGCCCGCAGACCCTGTGGTCGGGTTGCCGGCGTGCGGCCGCGTGTGGCGGCAGTTGGCGCAGGTGTTCACGGGATGCTCCCGGAGTTCGCCGCGTTTGGAGTCTGCGCGCGGGATCAGCAGGTGTCGCAAACGACGGCTGTTGGTCTACTCCTGCGGCGCGCCCCTGGCCTGTGCCACCTCCGCCCGCACGTGCTCAACCTGCTCTTCGTCGGGGCACAGGCCCACCGCGCGCAGCTTCGCCGCGTCCGCTGCGCCGAGGATGCGCGCGTCGTCGGCGCACAGGTCGCACACCAGCCCGTCGGCCGGATACGTCCAGTCCGCGAGGATGGCGCGCCAGCAGGCCCGCTCGTCGTCACCGACATAGGCGGTCCGCTCCGGCCGGTGCGCTTGGTCGCCCAGCCGCACGAACACGAGCACCGGCCACTAGTGGTCGCCGTGGACCATCGCCAGAGTCTGCAGGCAGGCGAGCGACGCCGGCTGGCCGTCGCCGTAGTCTTCGGTCACGCGCTCCTTGATCGCCTCCTCGGCGCCGACTTCACAACACAGCAGGAGCACGCCCCCGGGCCGCAGCACCGTCTCGGCGAAGGGGCAGCACGGATCCAGATCGTCCTGCGCATCCGATGCGTACATGGCCACGACATCGACAGAGCCGCTGTCAAGCGGGTGCTCGTCGAGATCGGCGTGGTGGACCACAGGCAGCGGCCGCGTATCGGCGACCGGCTCGGGGAGGCCATCGACCACCGGGGCGTCGGCCGGCTCGGTCTGCTCACGACGCACTTCGGCGATCAGTGCACGACGGGACACCCGGGCGCCTCGGTTCTCGAGCCGGTCCATCCGCTCTCGCAGCGCGTGCTTGTCGGCCGGGTCCGGGTGCGCGGCCCGGATGTCGCGCATGGTTCGCGCCGACGGGAGTTGCGCGCGGTCAGGTTCGCGGGCATCGGAACCTGCCGGTTGACCGTCAGGTTTCCCGGCCGGCTGCGGGAGACGGCCGGACGGGGTCGGCGGGCATCGGCGCCGCCGCCTGCACGCGGCCAGGTTCTGCGGCATCGGAACCTGCCGGTTGACCGTCAGGTTTCCCGGCCGGCTGCGGGGGACGGCCGGACGGGTCGGCGGGCATCGGCGTCGCCGTCTGCTCGCGGTCAGGTTCTGCGGCATCGGAACCTGGCCGGTTGACCGTCAGGTTTCCCGGTCAGTCTGCGGGGGACGGGCGGACGGGTCGGCGGGCAACGGCGTCGCCGCCTTGCACGCGGCCAGGTTCTGCGGCATCGGAACCTGCCGGTTGACCGTCAGGTTTCCCGGCCGGCTGCGGGGGACGGGCGGACGGGTCGGCGGGCAACGGCGTCGCCGCCTTGCACGCGGCCAGGTTCTGCGGCATCGGAACCTGCCGGTTGACCGTCAGGTTTCCCGGCCGGCTGTGGGGGACGGCCGGGCGGGTAGGCAGGCATCAGCGCCGCCAGACGCGCCTCGATCAGCGCCAGCGCGCGGTCCGTCACCCGGCGCAGGTTCCGGGCCTGCATGGCTTCCGATATTGGAATGAGGTAACCTATTGACAGTTTAGCACTTACATCACAGGAGGACGTTCGTTCCCCTCGTTGCCCCCCACCTTGAGAACGGGATTGTGGCGGACCAAGAGCACCGGTCGCGGACTGATCGGGACGGGACCGTCGCGTTTCCGGAGAGCGTTCTCCGACGGCCCGCCTTCCTGTCCCGCGCCGCTGGGGGTACCGCCCCTCACCGGACGTAGTACTCTGAACGCGTTAGATCCGGTCTTCTTGCTTGGGAATAGAAGTGCTTGACAAGGCGGACATGCATGTGGTTCGTTGTTCCGCAGACCGCAGACCGCAGACCGCAGACCGCAGACCGCAGACCGCAGACCGCAGACCGCAGACCGCAGACCCGCAGACCGCAGACCGCAGACCGCAGACCGCAGACCGCGCGTGTTTTTCTTGCTGTCGCTTCCGCGTCTACCTCGCTGTCGCCGCCACGTTTCTCTTCGCGTCGGCGCCGGCCGCCGCTCAGTCCCCCGGCGTGACAGTGTCGCCCACCACCTTGGCCTTTCCCGAAGGTGAGACCCGTACCTACACGGTTGTGCTGGACACGCCGCCATCCGCGAGCGTCACGATCACGGTGACAGCCAGCGACGACCCTTCCAGGTGTGAAGCCGCCCACGGTCCCTCGTGTACCAGGAAGTCGGTGGCAACCGTCGACAAGCCCAGCCTGACGTTCATGACATCGGACTGGAACGAGGCCCAGACGGTGACGGTGACAGCGGTTGACGAGGACATGGCTGGCGTCTTCAAGTTCGCAAGGATTGCGCATCAGGCCAGTGGAGGAGGCTACGACGGCGTATCCATCCCGGAGGTCTCCGTCTCTGTCGCTGATGACGACACGCGGGATGTTCGGTACTAGAACGCCACGAGGGACGGATCGCTTGGAACCTCGACCGGTAACGTCGCCTTCTGGGAACACCAGGGCCGGCTTCTTCCCGAATCCATGAGGTTCTACGTGTCGCTGAATTCGGAGCCGACCGTTACCACGACCGTGATGCTCGAGAGCCCCGATACGAACTTGGTGAAGCTGACGGGCGGAACGACCCTGACATTCTCGATATCAGACTGGAACATGCCGCAACCCGTGGACGTCGAGGTAATCGACGATCAGATCGACGAGGGTGGTCTGATTCGCGCGCACCGTCTGCTCCTCGACGTTACGGTGGCCGGCACGGGCTCGGACTACGACGGGTTCGTTCCCAACGACTTCTTCGTCGACGTCTGGAACAACGATCGGGCCGGTCTGGTCTTCTCGCCGACCTCGCTGGCGGTGATTGAAGACGAAGACGCGAGCTACACCGTCAAGCTAGCCACCGAGCCGACCAACACGGTGACGGTGGCGATCACAGGCCATTCCGGCACCGACCTGATGCTGGACAAGACGAGCCTGGAGTTCACGACCTCGACCTGGAACGACGCGCAGACGGTGACGGTGACGGCGGGCGAGGATCCCGACAAGGCGCAGGACACCGCGACGCTGATGCACGCGGCCTCGGGGGGCGGCTACTCGGTGTCGGCCGACCTTGCGGTGACGGTGACCGACAACGACGCAGCGGCTCTGATCTTGTCGCCGACCTCGCTGGACGTGGACGAAGGCGGCACGGCGAGCTACACGGTCCGGTTGGCCGCCGAGCCGACGGGTCCGATGAACGTGGGGATCGGCACAGAGCCTCGCGGGAGTCGGAACGTGCCGGCGGGCACCGACCTGACGGTGGACAAGCGGGGCCTGGAGTTCAAGGTCTCGAACTGGAACATTCCGCAGACGGTGACGGTGACGGCGGGCGAGGACGACGACACCGTGAACGACACGGCGGCGCTGATGCACTGGGCCGCCGGCGGCGGTTACGGCGACGTGACGGCGGACCTTGCGGTGACGGTGACCGACAACGACACGCCCGGTCTGGTCTTCTCGCCGACCTCGCTGGCGGTGAACGAAGGCGCCGACGCGAGCTACACGGTGAAGCTGGCGACCGAGCCGACGAGCACGGTGACGGTGACGATCTCGGGTCATTCGGGCACCGACCTGACGCTGGACAAGACGAGCCTGGAGTTCACGACCTCGACCTGGGACGACGCGCAGACGGTGACGGTGACGGCGGGCGAGGACACCGACCTCACGGACGACACGGCGACGCTGACGCACGCGGCCTCGGGGGGCGGCTACGGCGCCGTGGAAGAAGACCTTGCAGTGACGGTGACCGACAACGACGCGCCCAATCTGATCCTGTCACCGACCTCGCTGAATGTGGACGAAGGCGCCGCCGCGAGCTACACGGTGAGGTTGGCGACCGAGCCGACGGGCACGGTGACGGTGGCGATCTCGGGCCAGTCGGGCACCGACCTGACGCTGGACGCGACGAGCCTGGAGTTCACGACCTCGACCTGGGACGATGTGCAGACGGTGACGGTGACGGCGGGCGAGGACGCCGACACGACGAACGACGCGGCGACGCTGACGCACGCGGCCTCGGGAGGCGGCTACTCGGTGTCGGCGGATCTGGCGGTGACGGTGACCGACGACGACACGGCCGGTCTGGTGTTCTCGCCGACCTCGCTGGGGGTGGCCGAGGGCGACGACGCCAGCTACACGGTGAAGCTGGCCACCGAGCCGACGAGCACGGTGACGGTAACGATCACGGGTCATTCGGGCACCGACCTGTCGCTGGACGATGCGAGCCTGGAGTTCACGACCTCGACCTGGGACGACGCGCAGACGGTGACGGTGACCGCGGGCGAAGACGACGACACGGCGGACGACGCGGCGACGCTGGCGCACGCGGCTGCGGGGGGCGGCTACGGCGGCGTGGAGGCGGACCTTGCGGTGACGGTGACCGACGACGACACGCCCGGCCTGGTGTTCTCGCCGACCTCGCTGGCCGTGAACGAAGGCGCCGACGCGAGCTATACGGTGAAGCTGGCGACCGAGCCGACGAGCACGGTGACGGTGACGATCTCGGGCCAGTCGGGCACCGACCTGACGCTGGACGATGCGAGCCTGGAGTTCACGACCTCGACCTGGGACGACGCGCAGACGGTGACGGTGACGGCGGGCGAGGACGCCGACACGACGAACGACGCGGCGACGCTGACGCACGCGGCCTCGGGGGGCGGCTACTCGGTGTCGGCGGATCTGGCGGTGACGGTGACCGACGACGACCAGCTTCCGGTGGTCTCGTTCGCCTCGTCGTCGTCGAGCGCGGGCGAGGCGGCCGGCACGCACGACGTGACGGTGGCCCTGTCGCCGTCGCCGACGGCCGCGATCACGGTCGGCTACACGGTGGGCGGCACGGCGACGGCGGGCAGCGACTTCAGCATCAGCGGCTCGGGGACGCTGTCGGTCGCCTCGGGGGCGACGACGGCGACCGTCCCGGTGGCGATCACCGACGACACGGCCGAGGAGGGCGGCGAGACGGTCGTCCTGACGCTGACGGCGGGCAGCGGCTACACGGTGGGAAGCGCGAACAGCCATACGCTGACGATCACGGACAACGACGGCACGCCGACGACGCCGACGGTGAGCCTGTCGGCCTCTCCGAACCCGGTGACCGAAGGCGGCGCGGTGACCGTGACGGCGCGGCTGTCCGAGGCGCTGTCGAGCAGCGTGACGGTCCCTCTGGTGCTGACGGCCGGGACGGCCGAATCGGACGACTTCGGCTCGCTGGCGAGCATCACCATCGCCGGCGGACAGACCACGGGGACGGGGACGGTCAGCACGGCGCAGGACGCCGACGAGGACGACGAGACGTTCACCGTGGCGCTGAGCAGCTTGCCGTCGGAGGTGACGGCGGGCAGCCCGTCGTCGGTCCAGGTAACGATCCGCGAGGACGATGGCGGGGATCCGCCAGAGCCGCCGGAGCCGGAACCGCCGGTGAACAGTCCGCCCACGGTCAGGGCGTCGTGCGACCCGTGCTCGGTGGCCCCGGACGGCGAGGCGCGCCTGACGGCGACGGCGTCCGACCCCGACGGCGACCGGCTGACCTACCGCTGGAGCGCAACGGCGGGCCGTTTCACCGGCTCGACCGACCGGTCGTCCGCCCACTGGACGGCGCCCGCCGAGACCGGGCGCGTGACGATCACCGTGCGGGTCTCGGACGGCGAGGACTCGGCCTCGGCCACCGTCACCGTCGAGGTGGTCAACCAGGCGCCGGCGTTCGAGGAGTCGGTCTATCGCTTCGAGCTGGCGGAGAACCTCGACGGCAGCCGGCAGTCGATCCATCTCGGCCGGGTGAAGGCGGCGGACCCCGATGGCGACGAGTTGACCTACGACGTGTCGGGCGGCGACCGGGAGCACTTCCGGGTCGGCTCGCGGGACGGCGTCGTGAAGTATGTCGGCCCGGGCGAGGACTACGAGGCGGAGCCGAACCGGTACGAGCTGACGGTCCAGGCGCAGGACCCGCACGGCGCGGCGGCCGAGGCGCGGGTGGTGGTCACGGTGACCAACGTCAACGAACGGCCGGAGGCGGAGGACGACGCGGCCGAGACGCCGGAGGACGAGGCGGTGACGGTGGACGTGCTCGCCAACGACACGGACCCGGACGGCGACAGCCTGCGGGTCGAGTCGGTGTCGGCGCCGGAGCACGGAACGACGCGCATCGCCGCGGGCGGGGGCGTGCTCTACACGCCGGAGGCGAACTACCACGGCGCGGACCGGTTCACCTACGTGGTCACGGACCCGGAGGGCGAGACGGCCAGCGCGGCGGTGGCGGTCACGGTGCTGTCGGTCAACGACGCGCCGGCCGCGGTCGGGACCATCCCGGACCAGCCGCTCGACGAGGGCGGCGGCTCGGTGGACGTGGAGCTGGCGCCGTACTTCGAGGATGTCGACGGGGACGAGCTGGCCTACCGCGCGGCGTCGTCGGACACGGACGTGGCGACGGTGCGGGTCGCCGGGGCGGTGCTGACGGTGACGCCGGTGGTCTACGGGTCGGCGATGGTGACCGTGACGGCGGAGGACCCCGAGGGCCTGACGGCGACGCAGACGTTCACCGTGGGGGTGGACGACCGCCTGGTGCGGGCGGTGCTGGGGAACACGCTGGCGGCGATGGCGCGGTCGCATCTGGCGAGCGCGCGGATGACGCTGGGGCGGCGGGTGGAGGCGGGCGGCACCAAGGAGTCGCGGCTGACGGTGATGGGCCGCGCGGTGCCGCTGGGGAAGGCGGCGGCGCGGCAGGCGGCCGAGCAGATGGTCATGGGCTTGCTGTCGAGCGGCGCGTGTTCCGGCTCGTCCGCGCACGGCCTCGGCGGGACTTCGTTCGGGACGGCGGGCGCAGCGCCGGGGCTCGGCGGATATCCGGCAGGCGGATGCGGCGGGCCGGCGACGGGCGGGCCGGCCCTGGGAGCCTCCGCCTTCGGCGGGCCTGGGCTCGGAGGCCCGATGTCGGTCGGGATGCCGCCGGGCTCGACCGGGGGCCTGTACGGCTTCGGGGGCTTCGGCGGCGGTCCCGACGCGCTGCTGCACGGGACGGAGTTCGAGTTGGCGCTGGGTAGCGACGAGGAAGGCGGCGGCGGGTGGCTGCGCCGGCGCTTGAGCGTCTGGGGGCAGGGCGACATCCAGACGTTCCACGGCACGCCGACCGTGTACCGCTACGACGCCCGCTACGACGGCGACATGCGGACCGGCTACGTGGGGGTCGACGCGCGGCTGACCGAGCGCTGGCTGGCGGGCGTGGCGGTGTCGCGCAGCGGGGGCCGGAGCGACTGGCAGGTGGGCGCATCGCGCGGGCATCTGAAGACGAAGCTGACGGCGCTGCACCCGTACGTGCAGTGGTCGGACGGGACCACCTCGGTGTGGACGATGGCCGGCGGCGGCTGGGGCGACGGCGAAGCCGAGAACGTGCGGGAGGCGACCGGCCTGTTGGGCACCAGCACGCTCGGGCTGCGTCTGGGCCTCGTCGAGCTGCGGCGGGAGCTGGGCGCGGTCGGCGGCGGCGCCGAGTTCGGGTTGCGGGCCGACACGGCGTGGGCGGAGCTGCGGACCGGCGAGGGCCGCGAGACCGTCGACGGTCTCGCGGCGGCGGTCAACCAGCAGCGGGTCGGCGCGGAGGTGGCGCGTCCGTTGCGGCTCGGCCCGCTGGCCCTCCAACCGTTCGGCGCGGCGCACCTGCGGCGGGACGGCGGCGCGGGTCAGACGGGGACCGGCGTCGAGGTGGCCTTCGGGCTCGGGCTGACGGGCGGCATCGTGCGGCTCGACGTGCAGGCGCGGACGCTGGCCGTGCACTCGGCGTCCGGCTACGGCGAGCGGGGCGCCGGGTTGACGCTGACCGTAGGCGGCCAGAAGCGCGAGGGGCTGTCGCTGTCGGTCTCGCCCACCTGGGGCGACGCCGCCTCGGGGACCGGCGCCCTGTGGCAGGAGGAAGTCTATCGCCACTACCTGCCCGAGCAGGAGCAGGACACCTTCGCGGTGGACGCGCGTGGGGACTATGGCATGCGGCTGCCGAACGGCGGCCTGCTGACGTGGTTCGGCAGCTACAGCCACTCGCCCTACAGCCGCGGCTTCCTCGTCGGCGGCAGCATCGGCGGGCTCGCCGATGCGCTGCTGCCCGACCGGTAGGCCGACCCGTCCGGCGCCTCGCGCCGTGCTTCCCGGAGGGAAGAATCCAGCCGGGAGCGACCCGCGCGGCGGGTGTGACGAAGGAACACCCGTTGCGCCGGCAAAACGCCAGTTTGGCCGGGGTCGCTCCCGGCTTTTTCCCCGACCCTTTCCTCGACCCCGTGCTTGGATCGTGGGTGTTCGGTTTGGCCAATGGAATCAATGGTTTAGCAGCCAGAAAGTGTGACAGGGAGTGTGACGGCAGGTGTGACTGGGGCTGTAACTCAGTCACAGGGATGTGGTCACAGTCTGGCGCGGCACCATTGATGTAATCTCGGGAGTGGATGAGCGCCTCGACCGTTGTGATCAGACCGCCGGACAGATCACAATCGAGCCAGGGCTGCCCCGTGTTCCCGATCCGCTGGCCGCCCCGGTGATCCGGCCGGTCGCTCGGTCTTGTCCTCCGTCTTTGGCGCTGGATCCTGTGTGTGCGGGCGGCCGGGCTCTCGGCGTCGACTCCGGTCTGGATCTCAGGGTGCGCCTGCCTCTGGTCGGGGTCGTCGGCTGGCTCGGCGGCGGCTGTTGGCGGAGAGGGTGCACCGTGTTCCCGTTGGGAGTCGCCGACGGTGCTCCGCGACAGCGGAGTATCCATGTTGTCAAGTGCGATCCCCCAGGTGCGTGTGGAAGCTCATGCAGCGACGAGCGGTGCCTCTCCGGTGGATGGCGTCCTGTCCTGTCCTGGCCGCTCTGGCTGCCAAGTGCGGTCCTGTTCGAGCAGGCCGCGGGGCGCACCGCCGACCTCGGCATCGAGCTGCTCGACTTTCGCTTCAAGCGGATCAACGCTGAGCCGGGCTCGGAACAGATGCGGCACATGCCGTGAGTCGTCCCCGCGGCGGCTCACGGCGCCCACCGTCAATCTGCCCGCAGGACGGTTGCCGGATCCACGCGCACGGCCCGGCGAGCCGGGGCGAACGCGGCCAACATCGCGGCCAGCCCCAGAACGACGGCGGTGCCGCCAAGGGTCAGCGGATCTCGGGGCTCCGTCTCGTACAGCAGGTCGGCCAGCCCACCCGTCGTCACGACGCTCGCCGCGAGGCCGAGCAGCAGACCGATCCCGGTCAGCCGCTCGGCGTGGCCCAGCATGAGCCGGACAATCGAACCGGGGGTGGCGCCGAGGGCTCCGCGGATGCCGATCTCCCGTTCGCGACAGCCGACCACGTAGCCCATCAGGCCGTAGAGGCCGACGAGCGCAAGGACCACGGCGACCGCCGCAAGGCACGACGCCAGGCCGGTCTGGAGGCGCGTGTCCGCAGTCGCGTCGGCTCGCAGCTCGGCGAAGGTGCGAGGGGCGGAAACCGCCCCGCCGGCATCGAGCGCGCGCAGATGCTCCCGGAGCACGGACAGCCCTCGACGCGGATCCGCCCGCGTCTGCAGATTCACCCACGTCCAGCTCGGCGCGTCCTGCGCGTGCGGAACGTAAACCATCGCGTACGCCGGTGAGCGCACGTTGCGCCGGGCGGCGTCGCCCACGACCCCGACGATGCGCCGGGGCTCGTCCTCCGTGGCCCGTTGCAGAATGCGCCCGATCGGGTTCGTCCCCGGCCAGTAGCGCTCGGCAAGGGTCCGGTTCACGATGGCGACGGCTGCTTCCGACTCTTCGGCCGCCTCGAAGTGCCGCCCGGCGAGGAGCGGAATGCCCAGCGTCTCGAAGTAGCCGCGGCTGACCGGCCGGTAGCGCGCGGTGACCGCCGACGCCGGCCCGGCGACCGGCGAATCGTGGACGTAGACCTCTCCGGCCGGAAGGAAAGACACCACCGTGCCACCGCCGGACGCGCTGGCCGATTCGACGAACGACTCGTCCCGCAGGCGGTCGACGAGTGCGCCGAACAACGCCGCCCGCTCCTCCGTGGTCAGACCCGGCACCGTCACCCTTGCCGTCAGCCCCTGGCCGGCATGGAAGCCGAGATCGACGCCAGCGGTCCGCAGCGCGCTGCGGACCAGCAGGCCGCACGAGGCCAGCAGCACGAGCGACAGCGCCACCTGCACCACCACCAGCCCGTTCATCGCCCGCACGCCGCCGCTCCCCGTCGTCGTCAACCGCTCGCTTGCGGTCAGCGCGGTCCTGTCGCGGAGCACGTGGGCGAGCGGCAGCGCCGCGAACAGGACCGCGGCCAGCCCCGCAGCGGCGACCCCGAAGCCGAGCACGCGTCGATCGGGACTGAGGTCGAGCTCGTACGGCACGCCGAGCGGCAGTAGCGGCACCAGGGGGCTCACCCCATACACGAGCCCTACCGAGACCGCCCCGCCGGCCGCAACAATCAGCAGCACCTCCGCGCCGACGCGGCGCGCGAGATCGAGCGCACCGGCCCCGAGCGCGCGGCGCACGGCCATCTCGCGCCGCCGCTCGATGCCGCGCGCGATGAGCAGCGTGGCCAGGTTCGCGCACCCCACCAGCAGGCCGGTCATGGCCATCAGTCCCAGTACCAGCAGCACGCGGGCGACCGGCTCCCGGTACGCCGGCCACAGCCGCAAGTAGTTGCCGGGCAGAACCGCGACACGCCAGTCCTGTCCCGTGTCGGGAAAGTGCGGATTGTCGACCCGCTCGCGCGCAAGCGCCTCGTCGAGCGGATCGATGCGCGCCTGCAGCGCCTCGATCCGCTGTCCACCACGCACCCGCCCGACGGTCTGGAACACCGGAAGGGCGGCGCTCCCGAACACCCGAGAGTCGTCGGCGCCGAACTCGTCGCCGGCCATCATCGCGGGAATCCAGAAGGCGCTCTCGAAGCTCGGCCAGACCGGACCGCGGAACCCGGGCGGTGCCACGCCGATGACATCGAAGCCGCGGCCGTCCAGCAGCACGTCGCGACCCACCACGTCCGGGTCCGACGCGAACTGCGTACGCCACAGCATGTGCGACAAGACGATCACGGGATGGGCTCCGGGGGCGACGTTGTCTGACGCCGTTATGGTCCGTCCCAGAAACGGCTGCACCCGGAGCACCGAAAAGAAGTTGCCGGAGACGAGCTCCCCTTCGTGCAGCGCCGGCAACTCTCCGCCGCCCACGGTGCTGAAGGTGCGCACGAAAGCCGCGAGATCCGCGGGGCCCTCGCCGTCGTCGTACAGTGCGTCACGCAGAGCGACGTAATCCCGCCACGGAATCGTGGAGTACTCGCCTCCGCTCCGCGAGTAGAGCGTGACGAGCTCGCCGCCGGCGGCGAAGCCGAGGGGCCGCCACAGCGCCCGGTCCACGAGGCTGAACGCCAGCGTCGACCCGGCGATGCCGATGGCGACGGTCAGCACCGCCGCCACGGTCCAACCCGGCTTCTTCAAGAGGAAGCGCAGCGCCAGCCTTGCGTCGCTCACCTTGAACCCGGAGCGTCGCCGAACAGGTCGTCGACGTTCAGCGCGAAGCCTGGTAACGTGGGCGATACCAAGGTGTCGCCCTCGCCGTACTCGCCCACCACCCGATGGCCTCTGGCCTTGACGCGCAGGACGCAGAACCCGTTGTCCGGGTTGTGGAAGCTGACGTGCTCGACCAGCCCGGCCAGGACCTCGCGGTTCGGCGGCTTCGGCGGCTGTTTGCGGCGTACGGTCATGATGTGTGATCGGCGCGCCAGCTTCCGGAACGTCCTCTGGTGGGACAAGTGTAACCGGCGACGGCGTGATGAGTCTGTGTGGTGGGATCCGCCGGAATTGCGCCTCGGTGCACGTGGGCGCCGTCGCTGTCCCGCCGGCGTCGCCGCGCGGCCGGCGCCGGGTGCGGGCCGTACCGCGACGGCATGGCGCGGTGGCGCGCTCATCGCAACGGCGTCCCGCGTGGCGATGGTGCGCATCAACGGCGCATGGACCGCGACGACGGCCGGGCCTGCGCAGGATAAGGTGGATGATCGCCACTGGAGACGACGCCGCCGTGAGGAGAGCTCGGGTGCTGCGGACCGATTCGGGGCGGACCAGGGGCGGCCCTGGTGACTCGGGGACACGAAGGCAGAGGGGGCAGGGGATGGCCGAGTCGCGCAGAATGAACAAGAGCGAGCTGTACGCGCATTTCGCCGAGCGCTTGGGCATCAAGCGTGCGGAGGCCGGCGCGTTCTTCGACGAGCTGCAGCGGTTGACCGGGGAGGAGTTGTTGGGGTGTGGCGAGTTCGTGCTGCCGGGGATCGTGAAGCTGGTGGTGCAGCAGCGTGACAAGCGCATGGCCCGCAACCCGGCGACGGGGGCGAGGGTCGAGGTCCCGGCCAGGCAGGTGGTCAAGGCGCGCATCGCCAAGCAGCTCAAGGACGTGGTCGACGCGTAGATGCGGTGGAAGCTCGGTGAGCGCATCCAGCCGCACCACTTCGGCAGCGGCCGCGACTACCGCGACCAACGCGCCGCAGACCGAGGGAACGGCCGGAAAACCGGGCGCATCCTCCGAGCCGAAACACTCGTCCTGGCGATCGACCGTCGGCACGCAAACCGGATCGGTCCGCGGACTGCCGGCGCCGGTCTGGCGTCGGCCCGCGGCTCGCCC
The DNA here is from genome assembly GCA_963662835.3 of Vicinamibacterales bacterium. Taxonomy (GTDB): domain Bacteria; phylum Acidobacteriota; class Vicinamibacteria; order Vicinamibacterales; family UBA8438; genus WTFV01. Next base: position 155,857 of record CAXXVU020000002.1, on the reverse strand, counting down.
GGCGCCGGCGCGATCACCTCGTGGACAGAGCGGCCCGCAGCCGCCGGCTGAGATCGCGCACGACGGCGCTCCAGGACAGCTACCCGCAACTGCGACACGTGTCGCATTGCGACAGTCCTCGACTTCGAGTCGATGACCTCCCAGCTCGGCTTCCAGCCGCCAGTGAGGTCCAGCCCCAGGGCGTCCGCTGGCGCGGCTCGCCCGGCGAGCCGCCGTCGCGCTTCGGCTGCAGCAGGTCGCGCACGTGCCCGAACGACGCGCCGACGACGCAGCCCGGCCCGAGAACCCGGTCGATCTTTGCGCGTCTTCCCCGGCGATTCGAAGATTACGAGGTCAGCCATGCGCGCCGACCAGCGTCGGTGATCACGTTCGATGCGCGGAACCACCCTGTGCACAAGGATCGGATTGACGTCGACACGCTCGCTCGCTCACAGCATGCTGTCCGGCTGGACAGGACAGTCGACCTCGAGCGGGCGCGGCGCGACCTCGCGCGACTGATTCGGCGGTTGCCAGACGCGGCGGGCGATGGCGATCTCGAAGCTGCGCGGCAAGTGGCGACCCGTCCGGTCCGGATTGACGCGTTGCGTGTGCCGTCGGCCGGTGTGGGCGCAACGACCGTGCAGCCGTTCTCCATGGCGACGTGCTCGCCGCGGCGTTCGATCCCGCCAAGTTCTTCAGCCATTGCGTCGTCGGCCGCGTCGACGGCGTCGATCGTGCCGCCGCGGATTTGCGGTCCGGGCGTTTGTGCGGCCTGCTGCCGTGCAGCGGCTGCCGGCTGGGCGTTCGACACCGGCGCCCCGCCCCGGTGATGATCCCGTCTTGATGCGCTCGGTTCCATCCGTGCGTGGCTTCGCCCACTTCGGTCTCGTCGTCAACCTCGCGGTGCGGGTCGGGTGAGAATCCCGCCAGCGACACACATCCGTTGTGTGCCCTGCCTGTGCCGGCGGTGGGAGCTGGTCGCCGTCGACGACGTCCGCGGTAGCTTGCAGATGACGCAACTCGCCGCCAGCCGCCCGGCGGCTTCGCACCACCGTGCGCTCGACGCGTCCGTTGTTCCTGTCTTTCGCACGACCTGCGCCATGGCGCGTCTGGAGTCAGCGGCGGATTGCCGCCCAGGTTGGGTGCAGCCAGCCATATGTCCGCAAGGTCCGCGTGCAGGTGACCACTAGTGGTCACCTGCCGGACCGTGTGGTCGGCGAAGACGGCAAGTCCTATCCCGCGCGTCGTCGGACATCCGCTCGGTTGGCTTCTCCGGAGTCGGATCCGGATGGGTTTCGGCCCGAGCCGCCTTCGGAGCCCGACAGACGTCGTTCCGCTGCAGGAACGCGCCGTTGCTGCTGTTGCCGATCCCCGAGGGTCATGGGGTCTGTTAGATCCCGCCGCGTGCTGCCGAGGACCGCTCGAACCGGACCGTGTCGGTGATCACGTTCGATGCGCGGAACCACCCTGTGCACAAGGATCGGATTGACGTCGGCACCTTCGGCTGTCCGGCTGGACAGGACAGTCGACCTCGAACGGGGCGCAGCGCGATCTCGCGCGGCTGATTCGGCGGTTGCGAGCGGCGGCGGGCCGGCGATCTCGAAGCTGCGCGACAAGTGACGATCCGTCGGGTCCGGATTGACGCGTTGCGCGTGCCGTCGGCCGTGCCGCCGCGGATTTGCGTGCGGTCCGGGCGTCTTGTGCGGCCTGCTGCCGTGCAGCGGCTGCTGGCTGAGCGTTCGACGCCAGCGGCCCCGCGACGGTGATTGGAAAGGCGGCCATCTGGCCGCCTTTCCGGCGCCCCCGCACCGCGGTCCTTGTACCAGAGGGTGCACTGACCCGGCCTCGATACGCGGTTCCTGCGCTCGGGCCCTGCGGCTGCGTGCGGGCGTGTGCGGGAATATTGAACGTCGTCGATGGGTGCGGGCGTGTCGCTCGATGGCGTGGCCGTGGCCGCAGGCGTGAGTGCACACGACGGGAGAGTCGCCCCATGCCGTCGGCGTTGTCCGCCTTGACGGATGGGTCTTCGGCGCTACCAGCGCAGGCAGGGATCGCCGAGTGCCGACAAGTCGTCGAGCAGGGGGACGGGGTGGTCGTCGTCGTGCGCGCCGGCGTCGTGCTCGTCGCCGACGGCCTCGGCGCCGTCGAGCAGCGCGGACAGGGCGACCTCGACGGGGTTGAGCGCCTGCGTGAGCAGCCAGTGGCGCCGCTTGCAGCAGGCCGTGCAGCGGGTGCTCTCGGGCCAGATCAGCCGTCCGCAGGTGCCGGCCTCGAGCGGCAGGTCGACGCCGGGACACAGCTGCATGTAGTTGAGGTCGCTGCGGTAGCGGCGCATGTTCTCGCGGTTGGCGATGCGCTTGCGCAGGCGCCGCAGCGCGGCGCGCTGGTTCGGGCGCAGCAGGTCGATGAGAGGCATCAGGTTGTCCTCCGGAAAAAAAGGGAATGGCCCCGAGGGGGGCCGGGGTGAAAGCGGGCCGGCAGGCCCGAGGCGTTAGCGGATGCGGGGGTCGGAGACGGGCGGCGTGGGGCGGGGTGCAGCATGCCGAAGCGTTGCCTTGTCCGCCCGCGTTCGGCCTGTCCGGCCGCGTCCGCTCTGTTGATTGTCGCCCGCTGCCACTCTCCTCCCGGGTCCCGTGGTGCTGCGCGCCGACTCGGGGAGGCGCGCCGGCCCGGCGGGGGCCGAGGCGTGGTGCTGGTGGTGGTGGCTGGAGCCGGGCAGCGCGAGGCAAGCGGCCACGGTCAAACGCGGGCCGGTTGGGGAATAGCCCTGCAGCCTTGCAGCGCGCCGATGACACAGTCTGCGTCACCGGCGCGCTGACCGCAGGCCAGCCGGTCGTCGTCGGCAAGTCGAGATCGCGACCGAAGGCATGGCCGTTCGGCTCCTGGGCCGCCAGGATGTCGAGGTCGAGCTGGGTCTCGACCCGACATCCTGGTCATGCAAGAAAATGGAGCCGTCGCCGGAGAAGATGCGCTCGAGACTGGAGGGTGCCCACCACTGCTTCTTGCATCGTCGCGCGTCGCCGCCTTCACGACGCCGGCATGGTGGTCTTTCGGCCAAACGCCAGGGACCGTAGCGAACTGAGGATTCCCGCGTGGTCGCCCTGGTCCATGCCTCGGACGAAAGAAACGCCCAGGCCAGCGCAACTGTGCTCGAATGCCGTGTGGTTGACGTTGAGGCCCACGAGCAGGTGGCCGTGCGGGGCGGCCAAGGGCGCCTCTTCGACTTCGACGACACGCGGGTCATCCGTCCGGGGGCGCTGAACCGTAGCGTCGCCGGCGATGAAGCACACCGCGGTGGCGGCCGCGAGCAGGGACTGCGCCCACGGCAGGTGCGTCGTGTTCTCTGTCAGCACCACGACCGGGGCGCCCGCCGCGGCGTGGGTCAGGACGCGCTGGACGAAGGCGACAGCATCGGCGCCGCGCGGCACGTGCACCCAGACCCTGGCGTCCTTCGGCCATGCCGCCTTGAGGCCGGGCCACGAGGCGTCGGTCCCGTCGTAGAAGGCGCGGGCACGCGCGTGACGGTTCTGCGCCGCGGTAGATGCCGGGTCCAGGTCGATGCGGTCGCCGAGGACCTGTCGGGCGACCTCGATGATGCGGGGCGAGACGTAACACGGTGGGAGGTCGTCGGCCGCCTCGTCGACCGCAGACCGCTTGTGCCCGCCCGCCAGCTCCTGCTTCTTCGCCTCGACCACCTGCAGGTCGCCCGGGTCGCCACCGGCAGCCTCCACGGCGCCGGCTGCCCGGACCAGACCCCGATCCAGCTTGTGACCCGCTGCCGAGTCGGCCGCCGCCGCCGCACGCACGCTGGCGCTGATGCGCTCGAAGCCCGCGTCGGTAATCGCCTCGGCATCCTGGCGGTAGGCGCTGCGCGTCGCCCGCGGCAGGTCGCCACTCGTGGACCTCAGCCCGTCGACAGAAATTGTTCCGCCGGGCGAACGATTTCCATCGACCGGGGGAAGTCCCTGCCCACCCGCGGTTCCCACCGACGGTGGGGGCGGGTCGCCCCCCACCGGATGCGGCGCCGCCTCGTCGCCGGCCGCCGGTGGGGGGCCGTCGACAGAAATTGTTCCGCCGGGCGAACGATTTCCATCGACCGGGGGAAGTCCCTGCCCACCCTCGGTTCCCACCGACGGTGGGGGCGGGTCGCCCCCCACCGGATGCGGCGCTGCCTCGTCGCCGGCCGCCGGTGTGGGACCGTCGACAGAAATTGTTCCGCCGGGCGAACGATTCTCCCCGACGTGGGAAGGCCGTTGCCCACTCTCGATTCCCTCCGACGCTGCGGTCGGGTCGCCGCTCACCGGGTCCGGCGTTGCCTCGTCGCTCGCCGCCGACCGTCGCCTGCCGGCCCGTCGGCGCGGGGTGTGCTTGCCGATGCTGCGGACTGCGCGCTGCAAAACCTCGTAGGCGATCGCAACAGCCACGCCGGCGTCCACGGCGGCGGCCAGCGCGGCGACACGGACCGCCTCGTCGCGCACTGCAATCCGCTGGCGTTCGTCGGTAGTCGTTTCCAGGAACCGAAGGGCGGACTGCGCCCACGCCGCGACGGATTTGTCAAGGCTCCTCGAATCGAGGCAAACAAAGGGGCTGGGGGAGGTCGCCGCAGGAGCTTCAACCGCGGCATCCAGCTCCTGATCGACACCAGGTGCAAAGACGGCGGCGGGCGCCTGTGCGTCGGCCTGTGCATCGGTTGAGGTGCCCTTGACGGTCACTGCGCCACCCTCCGTCCCGTTGTCGGTGGGCGGCGGCGGGGGCTCGCTGGTACGTCGGGCGCCCGACTCGCCGCTTCGCGCTCAGCCAGCCACTGCTCGACCGTAGTGCGGCGCCACCCTACGCGGCCCCGCGACAGGCGGATCGGCGCCGGGAATTCGCGGCGTTGCACCATGCGCCCCAAAGTCGCGGCGCTCACCCCAAGCACTACAGCGACCTGGCGTCGCGACAACACCTGCAGAGACTCCCCAGCATGCTGATCCGGCAACATCTTGGCTACCCCCCTCAGACATTCGCGCGCGGCTGTGCTCAGGCGCATTGGCCCTAGTATTGAGGCGCATAAGCCAGTTGTCAAGGAGCGCCGCCAGGCTAGACCGCGCTCCCAATGTGGCGTATCCTCCGCATCGTGACAAACAAGGAGTTTCGTGCGGTGGTCGAGAACGAGCTCGCGGCACGACGGGTGTCGCCGGTCCGGGCCGCCCGAGGCGCCGGGCTCAACCGCGATGCCGTACGCTCGGTACTACGGGGCCGGGCGCCTTCGATCGAGCGCGCAGCCGACGTCTGCAAGGCACTCGGCTGGGCCTTGCGCATCGAGGCACGGCGCGAACAGCAACACGAGGGAGCGGACAATCCCGATCACGCCAAGGCCTACATTTGCCCGCCGACCGACTTCACCCAGGACGTCGAATTGTCGGTTCGCGAATGGACGGCGGCACCGCGAGAGAGGTTCTGGTCAACGGAAACAGAATCCGGCAAGGCGCCCGCACCCGTCGGCTTCAGTGACCCTGCGGCCTTCTATGCAAGAACCCACTCGGACACGTTGACGCCGTTGAACATCTGGCGCACCGATTCCTGTTTGGTTTCTCCCAACGCCCGCATCGAGGCGCCCCAACGCGTGTGGCTGCAAGACCACCAGGGCCGACAGACGATCCTGTGCCTGATACGGATGTCCGACAAGATCTACGAGTTGGTTGGCTGGGGGCCGCCCAACCCGCAAGCGGGCTCGGGCCAGCAGATGTTCGCCGTGCACCTGAAGCGGAACCAAATCGTCGACCGCGGTGCGGTGGTCGCCGTTTATCGTGACACGCCGTCGGTCACATCGAATACGCATCGTGCCTCGCACTGGCCGCCTCCTCGAACTCGCGACCTGCTGTCGTAGGCGCTGCCCAACTGCTCGACCCGAACGACTACACAGATGGCAGCATCTCGATGTTCCAGGCCGAACAGGTCTTGGGAGTGCTCGACTACAGATTGCAGGACTCGCCTGCGGAACCTTGCGCTCGGCACTCACGACGGTGCTGTCGGACCCAAGCTCAGGTCGCCTGCGGCGATGACCGTGACGTTGCCAACGTTGCCGGCCAGGAACTGAGCCCAGGTGTCGAGCAGTGCCCGCCGCTTGTCCAGAAACGTCGACCGCGAATAGCTCCGCTCGACTGCCGAGCCGACCGCATGCGACAGACTCGTTTCCATCACCGCGTAATCGGCGTCCGCGCGCTCCGATGCCCACGTGCGGAACGTCGAGCGCCAGCCGTGAGGCGACCCCGCGGCGGCGAGACCGGCCGACTTCATGACCCCGGCCACGGTCGCCGCCGACAGCGAGCCGGCCCCCGCCTGCGGACTCGGGAAAACCAACGCGTCGGCGCCGTCGTGCCGGCGCAACGGCCGCACCGAGTCGAGCAACGCCACCGCCGCAGGGACCAGCGGTACCACATGCTCGCGGTTCCGCTTCATCCGGCAGGCCGGGATTCGCCACTCGCGCGCGTCCTCGTCAATCTCGTCCCACGTCGCAAGCCGTGCTTCCGACGGGCGCGCGGCCGTCAGGATCTGGAACCGCAGGCACGCCTTCGCCGACAGCGTCGCGCGGCACGTCTCGATCCGCCGCATCGCCGCCGCCGCGTCTGCGTACGCCACGCTGCGCATGTGCTCGCGTACGGCCGGCTGGCGGACGAGCGCCCCGGCCACCGCCGCGACCGGATCGACCTCGATCAGCCCCGCCGCGAGCGCATGGCGGAACAGCGCCCCGAGCGTCGTCCGCAGCTTCCGGCCCGTGCCCGGCTGCGATGTCCACACCCGTTCGAGAACCCGCAACACTTCCGGCTTGCCGACCCGATCGACCGGCAGGTCGAGCAGTTCGGCCGCGTGCCGCTCCAGCGTCGCCGCCCGCGCCTTCTGTTCGCCCAAGGACAGCACCGCGCGGTTCGAGTCGGCCAGCTTGCCGGCGATCTTCCGCAGCGTCGGCACACTGGACCGCTGCGGCCCCGCGAACGGGTCTTCGCCCCGCTTGACCGCGAGCTTGTTGTCGAGCGCCCACGCGCGAGCCTGCGCCAGGCTCACGACATCCACCGAGCCGAGCCCGCGGTCGACTCTGCCCCGGCCCGGCACCGTGAGCCGTTGCACCCAGGACCGCGCCCCGCTGCGCTGCACGAACAGATGCAGCCCGTGCCCGTCCGAATACCTGCCCGGCTTGCGCAGCGTCTGAACCCGTCGAGCCGTCAACCTCGTCATGGGGGTTCCCCCGGCGAAAATCGCTTACCACGAGACTACCACATTCTGCATGCGCTCGGGTGGGACCGATTGAGCACGCCTGAGAACTCGACTTCTAGAAAACGCGCCGTTTATATGGGTTTTTTGAGAGAAGATGGAAATGATTGAGGACGCATGATAACGATTGACAACATGCTATCTATCTTCGCGCTGCCTTAACGCTGGTGTTGGTCCGTGGCAATCCGCATCGGTCCAAAGGTCGACCAAGGGGGCCAGTGGCGCGGCCGGACCCGAGAGACGCGGCGGCGGACGCTGACGCGGTACGCGGCGCGTCTCATGGGTCGACCTGTCGACCAGATCGACCGGGCGGCGGTGCTCGCGGTGCTCGGGCCGGTCTACCGCGACAAGCCCGCGACCGGAAAGCTCTTGCGCGGTTGGGTCCGGGGCGTGCTCGCCGTGGCGCAAGCTCTCGGACATGTCGACGTGAACGCGGCGGGCGAAGTGATCGACGCGGCATTGCCGAACGCGCGAAGCGATCTGTTCGACCAGCGGCGCGGACTGATGGACCGATGGGCCGCGTTCGTGACCGGCCCCGGGGCCGGCGTGACGCCGTCCGCGAGGTGCGCCACGCCCCGGTAGAAGAAGTTGCCTCGCTGTAGAACGTCATCCAGGCCCCGATCGTCGTCTCGTGCTCGGAGTCGCGCGGTCGAACGCGCCCCGGCGAGCCGGCCGGCGCGGTTTGTTGTCCTTGTGGACCACTATATGCTGTGGGAGTGTTGAAGTCCTGGATTGCCGCTTGGTGCCTGTGCGTGGCAGTTGCCCCGGCAGCGGCGCCGCACGCCGATGGAATTCTCGTCAACGCGGACATCATTGCGATGAGCGAGGCCGGTCTGCGGTCTGACCTCATCGTGTCGATGATCAAGACGCCGTACACGGCCTTCGATGTGGAGGTCGACGATCTTGTCCGCCTCGGCGCGGCTGGCGACGACGACGTGATAGCGGCAATGATGGCGGCGGAGTACACCGTCGACGCGTCGCCGCCGGTGGAACCGGAGACCGAGCGTCGGCGGCCGGCACGAACACACCGGCGCGCGCCGGCTGCGGACCGCGACAAGGCCCTCGCCGATGGCGACGACGAGCCAAGCGCTTTCGTGTACGTGGGCTTCCGCTATGGTTTCGTTCCTGGGAACCGTGTGTTGCGGCGCGTCGAGGGCGACTACCACTCCTGGGTGACGGCCGCGGACATCGACTCGGCGCGACGCTTCGGTAATGATGAGTATCTGCGACGTCCCTACCGGACACTCGACGCGGCGGCCGGCCCGACCAACGGCGGCTTCGAAGGTCTCTGGCTGCCGGGCAGAGACGCCGAGCGTTTCGGCCTGGCCTGGTCGATAGATTCGCTGTGGGTCCGGCATGTCACCGACGACGACTTCCTGGATCATGTCCCCAACCCGATCGGATTCGAGTACACCGCGGGCGCGGCCGGTGCGGCCGCGGTGTATGCCAGCGTGTCGCCGCGCAACACCACGTACGGTGGCGGCGGGCTCGTGTACCTCGCTCGCAGCCAGAAGGTCGGTGAGTACCTGAGCCCGGATTTCTGGGGCGAGAGCCTCCTGGAGCCGCACTACCCGTCGACGGCTTGGTACGCGACCGGCGGAATGCTGTGGACCGGGCCGGCCGGGCTCACCTACGGTGTGAACGGATCTTTCTACGGCCGGATCAATGTGCTGGCGCTGACCGGCTCGATCGGCTGGCGGTGGTTCTGACGATCGACGACGAGCCGTTCGTAGTGCTGCCGGCCGGCACCTTGAGCTATCCGGCCTCGACCGTGCGCGTACTGCCTGGCTAGAGGCTGTCGAGCGAGTGAAGGACCTCTAACTGGTGCCAGCCAGAAAACCCCCGTTTCGAGCGGAATTCTGCGACGAATTCACGGATCGTTGACATGATTTCGGGGACGAATCCGGTCGCGAGGGAGGCAGTCCGGCGAGCTGCGGGCAGCGAAGAGCATGAAGATCAGCCCGGATGCCCTAATCCAAGGGCAGTAACACCCCGCCGCCTTGCGACGGCTCGCGATCCGGCGGTACTTGCACGAACCGGCTGAGTCAGGCCACGCGTTGTCGTCGTTCGCGCTCCCGCTTCTGCAGAAGCAACCCGAATGCGTCCGGATTCCATGGATGCCCCCTAGAGCCGCGACGGCGGCGGCCGCGGCGCACTGCTCCCGCATTCCGCCGCGGTCGCGTGATCGGCAATGCGGCAGCGCTAAGGCGTCCGGGCGACCAGCATCACGTCGTCCGTCCAGTTCGAACAAGGCGAGGCACCTGCGCGCGAGCAGCTTGCAGCGTCCTTCCCAGTGAGCACGCGGCAGCAGGCGCGGTCGAACTCGACGACCCGGTCGCGGAGTGCAACCAGCGTGCCGGGCTTCGACAAACTGCTCGATGCAGTGGCGCCAGCCGAGCGCGATGCACCGCCACCGGCGGTAGCTTTTGGCCACCGCCGACACCCCGCCCGACATTTTTTCACGCCCCCATACCTACCAGATGGGAGTATCGCAGCCTTCCTGGAGTTGTGCAGAGTGTCCCGCATCTCCCGGAGCGCGTTCCATCGGCGCCGGACGGTGTCCGGCAGCCGTTCGGGAGCACGTGTCATGAACCCACTCGACGCCTTCGACCGCATCCTTGCGTCGCTGCACCAGGCCGCGCTCGACGACGCCCACTGGCCCGCAACGGCCGCTTTGATCGACGAGGCCTGCGGCGCCGCGGGCAATGCACTGGTGGTCGGCGAAGAGTCTGCCGGCGTCCCGCGCGTCTACTTCGCCCGGTATCTCTACCGCGGCGAGTCTCGACCGGACCTGGCGCGCGAGTATTTCGACGTCTACTACCTACAGGACGAAGGGCCGCCCCGCCTGATGGAGCGGCCCGCTGGCCAAGTGGTCCATGTCCCCGACCTGTACACCGAAAAGGAGTTGAGGACCTCGCGAGCGTACAACGAGAGCTGGCGCCGCCGCGAGGTCCAGAACGGCTTGATAACGCGCCTCGACAGGCCGGACGACCTGCGCATTGTCTGGGCGATTGGGGACCCCCTCGGCAGCGGCGGCTGGCAGTCCGCTCAACTCCAACTGATCGAGTCTCTGTTGCCGCATATCCGCCAGTTCATCTGCGTCCGTCAGGCGCTGTTTGGCGCCGATGCGCTGAGCGCCAGTCTGGCCGGCCTGCTGGACAACAGCCGGATCGGCGTGCTGCACCTGGACCGCGACGGGCGCGTGCTGGCGGCGAACGCTCCCGCCCTGCGCATTCTGCGCCGGGACGAGGGGCTGTCCGACAAGGACGGCACCCTGCGCGCCTCGCTGCCGGCGGATCATGGCCGCTTGCGAAGGCTGTTGAAGCGTGCGCTGCCGGGCTTCGGCAGCGAGGCGCCGACCGGCGGCTCGATGACGATCCGGCGCCCCTTGCTGCCAACGCGGCTGGAGCTTCACGTACACCCCGTGGGCGCCCCGCAGGCGGACTTTGGGGGGCGCCGGGTGGCGGTGCTGGTGCTGGTGGTCGACCCGGCGAGCCGCCTTCACATCGACCCGGTCCGGGTGTCGGCGCTGCTCGGTCTGACGCCGTCGGAGGGCCGGGTGGCGGCGCTGCTGGCCGAGGGCCGGCCGGTACGCGAGATCGCCGCGGCCACGGGTTTCAAGGAAAGCTACGTCCGCTGGCTTCTGAAGCAGGTCTACAAGAAGCAGGGCCTGTCCGGGCAAATCGCCCTGGTGCAGCGGGTCCTGGCCGCGTGCGCCTTGCCGCGGGGCTGACCGCCGGCGGGTCGTCAGCGGCTCCTCCCTTCGCGTTCCCTATCATCCCAAAGCCTGTCGCGCTATCTCCAAGATGGGAGATGCGCAAATCTTCCCAACCCGTGTATTCAATGCACGTACAGGTAGGAGCGTGTCGCTTGGCTCCCCGAACTGGCAAGTGCGACGAATGTCGATATAGGCATTCTCGTCCTGCTCGCAGCGCCCTTGGCGCCGACGTGTTCCGGAAGTCCGACAGAACCGACCGAGACGCATTGGCCCGGAGGGGACGGGCGGCGAGGCAGGCGAGAGCGGCACGTGGTACGGACCCGGGGACGAGGCGCGGGAGCTTCGCGGCGGGGTCGAGCTGGTCATGCGGTTCGAGCAGGGGCCGAGAGGTTCTCCGGCACGGTGAGGAACACAACGAATCAGACCGTCCAAGGACGTGCGTGTCGAGATTCACCTCTCCCAACGGGGTCGAGCTCGGGCCGACCCCGCGAGTCGATCTGGGGGCCGGGGGAAACCCGTCCGGTCGAGCTCGACACTCGCGGCCAGGCCTTCGACGGGTGAACGTCCTCCATCCCGCTCTGCAGACCGGCGGGCAGGCCGCGGCGGCCGCTACGCACTTCGGCGGAGCGGGCCGTCGAGGCCATACAACGGTCGGGTGATGCTGGCGTTTCTGCGGGCGTTTCCGGTGGGTTCGGCCGGCGGCCGCGCGCCGGCGAGCAGCTGGCGGTCAAGCCACCGTCGCCGCTGAACGCAGCACCAAGGTGCCGGGGGGGCGCTCAGCAATGACTGAACAGGCGTGGAAACGCCGACGAGATGCGAGCAACGGCCGAGCACCTGCAGCACAAGCTGGGCCGGTGACGCCGGAGACGCAGTACCCAGCGCTGCCCTGCCTCGATGACCGCCGAGATCCGTGGATGCTTGGGTTGCCGGAAACGGGAGGGTATCAAGAATGCGACGACTGATGGTGACGTTCGTTCTACTCACGGCGCTGGCGTGCGGCGGTTCTCCGACGGAGCCAAGCGGCGAACAGCACGGGCCGGAGGGCGGCGGCGGCGAACCCGGCGAGTCCGGCACGCAGTACAGCCTGACGGATACCGCGGTCGAGACTCGAAGCGGCGTCCAGTTGACCATGAGCTACGACGCGGCCGCCGAGACGTTCCGCGGCGAGGCGGTCAATACGACGTCGGCCACGGTCACGCAGGTTCGCGTCGAGATCCACTTGTCGAACGGCGTGGAACTGGGACCGACTCCGCGCGTGGACCTGGCGGCCGGACAGGCGATGCCCGTCGAATTGGACGCCAGCGGCCAGACGTTCACCACCTGGAGTGTGCACGTCGAGCTGGGCAGCGGGTCGGCGTAGCAGGTGCGCCCCGCGGGGTCGGGAGAGTTCCCCGCGTCGCCTGGTCGACAAGATGCCTGGCCCTGTGCCAGCGATCCGGCTCCGGGCAGCTCGCAGTCAGCATCGTTGCCGCGGGAGGCAGCACCGGGGTGCCGGCGTTGCCGCAGCGCAACGACCGGACGACGTGAACGCCGACGGGATGTGCGCAGCACTCGAGCATCTGCAGCACAAGCTCGGGCGGTGACGCCGGAGGCGCAGTATTCAGTGCCCGGGCTGTCGGCCGGCGTGCCGCGTCAGTCAACTGTCGCAGGGGGCAGCGCTTTGCCGCCTCCGTTCTGGGGTGTGACGGGATGGAGCATCCGGGGTTCGCGGATCATCGCCGGCGGCGACGGCTGTTCGTCGCGGTGATGCAGTGTGCGGACTGGAAGCGCGAGAGCGCCCAGGCGCGGACGCGGGCGCTTGCGGCCGAGTCGCTACGGGCCGCAGCCGACGAGGTACTGGCCGGTCGGGACGGCCGCGCCCGGGCGCTCGTGAATCGAGCCGTGCGGCGGCTGGGCCTGGTTGCCGACCTGGAGGAACGATGACACGTCGGGACTGGTGGCTGGGGATCGCGTTTCTGACGGTCGCTTTGCTGCTTCACGCAACGATCCCTGCTTGTGTCCCAAGGTACGAGTACATCGTACTCGGGCCTCAGAGCACGGACGTGATCCGGCACGACCGCTGGACCGGCGGCAACGAGCACATGTGGATCATCGACCGCGGCCCGGACTCCCTCACGGCGCCGCTTCCGCTGCGATGACAGCTGCGGACGACTACGGCGCATCGGCTGTCCACCTGGAGACACTGCGGCGGCTGGTCGACGGCCGTTGCGAGCGGGTGCGGTTCGCGGGTTTCACGCCGCAGGGCGCGCGGGTGGGGGCGTACTCGTTCTTGCTGTTCGGTCATCGGCGCCGGGTGTGGGTTCAGGCCCCGCTGACTCCCGCGGGCCGTCTCAGGAACGGTACAGGGCGCTGGCGGTTTCGCCAGACGGGGCGAGGCGCCACAGCCGACCCGTGGGACTACGCCGACTCGGTTCACGACGTGGTCGACTGGTTGTGCGCGAAGGCGGGCTGTTGACGCCCGTAGCCGTGTCAGCGCTGCGGCCGGGTCGGGAGCCGCACCCGGTTGTTTGCCTAGTAGCGAGGGAAGGAGTCGCAGTGACAGCCCTGCGTGCGCGCGATCTGATAGGCGCCGTCATCGTCTTGTCGGCGGTCGTCGGCGACGACGGCCCCTTCGGCAGCGTCCGGTTCAGGCGGAAACGGATCGACCGGCGATGACCGTCGTTCTCGTCTTCCTGTTCGGAGTCGCGTTGGGCGCGGTCCTCGGGTACGGGATCGCCGTGCTCGGTTACTCCGGCTCGATGGCCGAGCGCCGCCGCGCCCGCTATCTCGCCTTGCTCCGCGGAGATGTCGACAATCACCGCGAGTGACTATGGCCGTGCCGCCCATTACCTCGAAAGGCTCCGCCTTACGCTGGCCCACGTTCGCCCGCCGATCCTGTTCGCCGGACACACCCTCTCCGGTTCGCGGCTCGGAGAGTACCGCTTCCTGATCGGCCCGAAATGCTCCGTCTGCGTCCGAGCGCCTGTGACGCCGCGCGGCACGCCGCGCGGCGGATGGCGGTACGGCCTCAGCCAAGATCAGGCTGCCGAATGGCAGACCGCCCGTACTCTCGACGCCACGGTGGCCGGCATTGAGGCCGTGGCGCGGCAGTACTGGACGCCGCCGGGCCGATGATTCCGTGCCCGGGCGTTTCTCCCAGCACGGAGAGGTTTCCTGGCGTGAGAAGAAGAGCGGCGAGCTGCCGCGGCAGTTGCACACTTGCGGCGTCGGCGGGCCGCGGCAGTGGCTGAAGGCGGCGTCCATGTTGAGAAGAGGTGGAGCGCTCCGGAGAGCTGCTGCTGGCGCGGGCTGGCTTCATCCCGGCGCCCCGAGCCGCGCATCACGGGCTGACGCACGGAGGCCGCCGCCGACACCCCACCGAACATTTTTTCATGCCCCCATACCTACCAGATGGGAGTATTGCGGCCTCCTTGGACTTGTGCATAGAGTCTCCCGGAGCGTTTCCATCGGCATCGGACGATGGCCGGCAACCGTTCGGGAGCACGTGTCATGAACCCACTCGACGCCTTCGACCGCATCCTTGCGTCGCTGCACCAGGCCGCGCTCGACGACGCCCACTGGCCCGCAACGGCCGCTTTGATCGACGAGGCCTGCGGCACCGCGGGCAATGCACTGGTGGTCGGCGAAGAGTCTGCCGGCGTCCCGCGCGTCTACTTCGCCCGGTATCTCTACCGCGGCGAGTCTCGACCGGACCTGGCGCGCGAGTATTTCGACGTCTACTACCTACAGGACGAAGGGCCGCCCCGCCTGATGGAGCGGCCCGTTGGCCAAGTGGTCCATGTCCCCGACCTGTACACCGAAAAGGAGTTGAGGACCTCGCGAGCGTACAACGAGAGCTGGCGCCGCCGCGAGGTCCAGAACGGCTTGATAACGCGCCTCGACAGGCCGGACGACCTGCGCATTGTCTGGGCGATTGGGGACCCCCTCGGCAGCGGCGGCTGGCAGTCCGCTCAACTCCAACTGGTCGAGTCTCTATTGCCGCATATCCGCCAGTTGATCTGCGTCCGTCAGGCGCTGGTTGGCGCTGATGCGCTGAGCGCCAGTCTGGGCGGCCTGCTGGACAACAGCCGGATCGGCGCGCTGCACCTCGACCGCGGCGGGCGCGTGCTGGCGGCGAACGCTCCTGCCCTGGACATCCTGCGCCGGGGCGAGGGGCTGTCTGACAAGGACGGAACCCTGCGCGCCTCGCTGCCGGCGGATAATGGCCGCTTGCAAAGGCTGTTGAAGCGTGCGTTGCCAGGCTTTGGCATCGCGCCGCCGACCGGCGGCTCGATGACGCTCCGGCGCCCCTTGCTGCCGTCGCGGTTGGAGCTTCACGTACACCCCGTGGGCGTCCCGCAGGCGGACTTCGGGGGGCGCCGGGTGGCGGCGCTGGTCCTGGTGGTCGACCCGACGAGCCGCCTTAACATCGACCCGGTACGGGTGTCGGCGCTGCTCGGCCTGACGCCTTCGGAGGGCCGGGTGTCGGCGCTGCTGGCCGAGGGCCGGCCGGTGCGCGAGATCGCCGCGGCCACGGGTTTCAAGGAAAGCTACGTCCGCTGGCTTCTGAAGCAGGTCTACAAGAAGCAGGGCCTGTCCGGGCAAATCGCCCTCGTGCAGCGGGTCCTGGCCGCGTGCGCCTTGCCGCGGGGCTGAGCAGCCCGTGGCGAAAGTCCCCGCTGCATTCGAGCGGCGATGCATCCCGCCTGACTGCGTTGTTCGGCGGTTACATATGCCCAATATGCGCCCTTCTCACGCCTTGCCAGACGGGCGCCTCGTCGCTCTCGGTGCCACGCGGGGTTCCACCACGGTTCCACCACGGGCTGTGAGGCCCGGCCGGTCGTCAGCGGATCCTTCCTTCCCGCTCCCTTCATCCCCAAGCCTGTCGCGCTATCTCCAAAATGGGAGATGCGCCATCTCCATTAGCCCGTGTATTTAATCCACAGACCGTCCGCTGCGCAGCCTAGCCAAGCGGGATGTCGAGGCCATGCAACGGGCGCCAAGCCGCGCCGATTCGGAGGGATGTGAGTTGCTGATGGATTCCGGGGGAATATGGATGCTGAGTTTTGCGAGAGGTAGAGTCGATGGTTGGCATGGATCGGGTGGCTCTCGTTACGTCGGCCAGGGTTTCTCCGTGACGCGCCGCAGGACGGTCGCAGTGCCAGACACAGAGCCGGATGCGGAGTTTCGAGTACATGCGGACGGCTACCACGCTTCTTGGTGCCGGTGTGGTGATGGGGTTTGAGCAGGGCGCCGAGAGTTTGTCCGGCACGGTGAGGAACACGACCAATCAGACCGTCCGGAACGTGAGGGTCTCCAGTGACACACCACTAGAGCGGAGCGGCGGCCAGATGAACTACGACATGGGCTCGCACCAGAGGCGGCATCTCGAACTTCGGCTGCCGGTGCGTCCGGCAGGCGGGAAGGAACTCGATAGTGGCAACTCGCGAACGTGGATGGTTGGTGGTGATTGGTCTGCTGGCCGTGGCGAGCCTGGCTACGCCGACCGGCGGCGCCCTCGCGCAGGGCAGCGTGGAGACGGACCGCGCAGCGCTGGTGGCGCTCTACAACGCCACCGGGGGAGCGAGCTGGACGAACAACACGAGCTGGCTGAGCGACGAGCCGCTGTCGAAGTGGTTCGGGGTGGCCACGGATGGTGACGGCCGTGTCGAGCACCTGCGTCTCGGCGGCTGGGAGAACGACGAACCGATCAGCAACGGGCTGACCGGATCGATTCCGGCCGCGCTGGGCAACCTGGACCGGCTCAGGAGCCTGAATCTGTGCGGCAATTCGTTGACCGGGTCGATCCCCCGAGAACTCGGCAGCCTGGCGAAGCTCGAGCGGCTGAATCTGTGCAGCAACCGGTTGACCGGGTCGATCCCGCCCGCATTGGGCAATCTGTCGCAGTTGAGGGAGTTGAGCCTCTGGATCAACCAGTTGACCGGGTCGATTCCGCCCGCGTTGGGCAACCTGGCGAACCTGGAGTCTCTATGGGTTCCCGACAACGGGCTGACTGGTCCGATTCCAGCCGAGCTCGGCAGGTTGACGAATCTCCGGGGAATCCACCTCGGCAATAACGAGTTGACCGGGGCGATCCCGGCGGAACTGGGCGCCTTGACCAGGCTCGACCGCTTGTATCTTCGGGGCAACGAACTGAGCGGCCCCATACCCGACGCGCTCGGAAATCTCGCCAGTCTGCAAAGGCTCTATCTCGACAACAACGAGTTGACCGGGGCGATCCCGGCGGAACTGGGCGCCTTGACCAGGCTCGACCGCTTGTATCTCCGGGGCAACGAACTGAGCGGGCCCATACCTGACGCGCTGGGCAACTTGACCAACCTCGAACGGTTGGAGTTGGGCAACAACGAACTGAGCGGGCCTGTACCGGACACGCTCGGAAACCTCGCGAACCTGGAAGGGCTGTCTCTCTGGGACAACCGGTTGAGCGGGTCCATACCGGACGCGCTCGGAAATCTCACAAGCCTGCAATGGTTGTCTCTCGGGGGGAACCGGTTGAGCGGGTCCCTCCCCAGCGCGCTCGGGGACCTCGCGAACCTGGAAGAGCTGTCTCTCTGGGGTAACCGGTTGAGTGGGCCCATACCGAACACGCTCGGAAGTCTTGCAAGCCTGCGATTCCTGCGGCTCTCCGACAACCGGTTGAGCGGACTGATCCCGGAAGCGCTCGGCAGCCTCGTAGACCTGGAGGTGCTGAACCTCGCCTACAATCCGTTGAGCGGCCGGATCCCGCCGGCACTGAGCAATCTGGCCAACCTCGAGTCGCTGTGGCTCGACCGCACCTTCTTGACCGGGGCGCTCCCGCGCAGCCTGCTGCAGTTGTCGGGCCTCACACGGTTCACGATCGACGAAACCGGCGTATGCGTGCCGGACGACCCCGCCGTGCACGCCTGGCTGGCCGCCCTTTCCGAGTTCGGATCCTCGAGGCTCACCTGCGACGGTTCGCTGAGCATCGCCTTCGACGCGTCGAGCTACGTCGTCGCCGAGGGCGGGAGCGTCCCGGTGACGGTGCGCCTGATCGACCGGAGCGAGGCAGTGTCGACCAGATCGGTCACGATCTCCCTGACCGTGGCGCGGCGGCGCGGGGTGACCGCCGCCGACTACGCGGGAGTGCCGTCCCGCGTCGCCATCCGCCCTCCCGCCACCGCGGCCACCTTCGACTTCAGGGCGCTGAGCGACAGCGTCGTCGACGACGGCGAGGCGCTCGTTCTCGGCTTCCGCTCGCTGCCCTCCGGGATCAGCGCGGGACAGCCTGCCACCGCCACGGTGACCATCACGGACCCGGCCGGCGCTGCGCTGGACCGGGCGGCGCTGGAAGCCCTGTATCAGGCGACCGGCGGCCCGCACTGGACGAACAACACGAACTGGCTGACTGACGAGCCGCTGTCGGAGTGGTTCGGGGTGACCACGGATGAGAACGGTCGTGTCGAGCAACTGCAACTGCATCTCGGTTGGGAGAACGGCGAGCTCATCGGCAACGGGCTGGCGGGGTCGATTCCCCATGAACTGGGAAATCTGTCCCTGCTCAGGCGACTGAACCTTTCTGGTAACGCGCTGACGGGACCGATCCCGCTCGAACTGGGACGATTGGTCAACCTCGAGAATCTGGGCCTCCGACGGAACGAGCTGACCGGGCCCATCCCGCCGGAACTGGCGCAATTGACCAACCTCGACTGGCTGGATCTCCCCGATAACGCGCTGACAGGGCCGATCCCGCCCGAATTGGGCCAACTGGCGAACTTGAGGGGTCTGACGCTCTGGCGCAATGAGTTGACCGGGCCCATCCCGCTCCAACTGGCGCAGTTGTCCAACCTCGAATTCCTGCATCTTTCCGACAACGCGCTGACGGGACCGATTCCACCCGAACTGGAGCAATTGGCGAACCTGCGGGAGCTGGGCCTCTGGAACAACGACCTGGCCGGGCCCATCCCCGCATCGTTGGGCAGGTTGACCAATCTCACACGTCTGGAGCTTCCACGAAACAGACTGACGGGGCCGATTCCGCCTGCCTTGGGCGATCTGATCAACCTCCGGCGGTTGAGTCTCAGTGGCAACGAGCTGTCGGGCCGGATTCCGCTCGAACTCGGCAACCTGACAAGCGTTGAAGACCTGTCTCTCAACAGCACCTTCTTGACCGGGGCGCTCCCGCAGAGCCTGCTGCAGTTGTCGGCCCTCACTCGATTTACGATCAACGAAACCGGCATCTGCGTGCCGGACGACCCCGCCGTGCAGGAGTGGCTGGCCACGATCTCCGATTTCAGGACCTCGGGACTCACCTGTGACGGTTCGCTGAGCGTCGCCTTCGGCGCATCGAGCTACGTCGTCGCCGAGGGTGAGAGCGTCGCGGTTACGGTGCGCTTGATCGACGCGAGCGGGACCGCCCGCTCGGCGACGATCGACCTGACGGTCACCCCCGGCAACGGAGCAACGTCCGCTGACTATGCAGCGGAGCGGGACAGCGTCACCATCACGGCTCCCGCGACCACGGCCAGCCTCCTCGTCAGCGCTCTCGCCGACAACGTGCTCGACGACGGCGAGGCGCTCGTCCTCGGCTTTCGCTCACTGCCTTCCGGGATCAGCGCGGGGCAGCCTGCCACCGCCACGGTGACCATCACGGACCCGGCCGGCGCTGCGCTCGATCGCGCCGCGCTGGTGGCGCTCTACCACGCGACGGGCGGTCCGAGCTGGACGTACAGAACCAACTGGCTGACGGATGCGCCGGTGTCGGAGTGGTTCGGGGTGACAACGGAGAGTGATCGAGTGACGGGACTGGACCTGCCAGGCAACGCGCTGAGCGGGCTGATCCCGCCTGCGCTTGGCAACCTGCCCTTTCTGCAGGTGCTGAATCTCGGAGCCCGGTGGGACTCGACGTTGCAGCAGAACGTCTACAACGCGTTGAGCGGGCCAATCCCGACCGAGTTGGGCAACCTCACCAACCTGCAACGCCTGTGGCTCGGCGGGAACGGGCTGAGCGGGTCGATCCCGCCCGAGCTGGGCAACCTCGCCAACCTGCGATACCTGTCTCTCGGCGACAACGAACTGAGCGGAGCGATCCCGCCCGAGCTGGGCAACCTCGCCAACCTGCAACAGATGAATCTCTGGAGCAATGAACTGAGCGGAGCGATCCCGCCCGAGCTGGGCAACCTCGCCAACCTGCGATACCTGAATCTCCCCGGCAACGAACTGAGCGGAGCGATCCCGCCCGAGCTGGGCAACCTCGCCAACCTGCAATCCCTGTTTCTCTCCGACAACGCGCTGACGGGGCCGATCCCGCCCGAGCTGGGCAACCTCGCCAACCTGCAATCCCTGCGTCTCTCGAGGAACGAACTGAGCGGGCCGATCCCGACCAAACTGGGCAACCTCGCCAACCTGGAATCTCTGTCTCTCGGCGACAACGAACTGAGCGGAGCGATCCCGCCCGAGCTGGGCAACCTCGCCAACCTGCAATCCCTGTTTCTCCCCGGCAACGAACTGAGCGGACCGATCCCTCGGGCATTGGCAAACCTGTCGAACCTCCAGACGCTGTTTCTCGGAGACAACGATCTGGCCGGGCCGTTCGCGTGGTTGGGCAACATGACCAACTTGCGACAGTTGGGGCTCCGGAACCTCGGGTTGACCGGTCCGGTCCCGTCGTGGGTGGGGTCCCTGACCAACCTGACCTACCTGCGCCTTTCGCTGAACGCGCTGAGCGGACCGATTCCGACGGAGCTGCGCCGGCTGAGCAAGCTGAGCTATCTGAGCCTCTACGGCAACCTGCTGACCGGGCCGGTTCCCGGGTGGCTCGGAGACCTCACCGAACTCCGCACCGTGTATCTCGCCGCCAACCCGCTGAGTGGATCCCTGCCGCACACCCTGACGCAACTGCCGCTCCGGACGTTCTGGATCCATTTCACGCAGACCTGCGCACCGGCGGACGCGGCGTTCCAGGCGTGGGTCGACACGATCCCATATTTCCGCGGGGCCACCTGCGGCCAGGACCGGACGGGGAGCTTCACCGACGCCACGCTGACGCCGGGAGCGACCGGCGTGCGGGGAGTGCATGTCACCGAGCTCCGCGAGTTGATCAACACGGTCCGCGCGGTCTGCGGGCTGCCGCGCGCCACCTGGACGGACAGGATAATCAGGATTGGCGAGACGCCGGTCAGAGCGGTCCACCTGACGGAGTTGCGCACGGCGCTCAGCGATGCCTGCACGGCGTGCTCGCTGCCGCTGCCGACCTATACCGACCCGGTGATCGTGCCCAGGGTGACACCGGTCAAGGGGGTGCACTGGACGGAGCTGCGCGCCGCGGGGATCCGCGCACTCGGAGCGACTCCTCCCTGACCGCCGGGCGGGGGCCGCACGACCAGACCCGCTCACTCCAGCGCCACGACCGCAGCACGTAACTCCATCAGGTGGGTTGCCCTGGTCGGCGTCGTCCTCGCCATCGGCGCCGCGTCAGTCCAGCCCGGCGCCGCCCGTCCCACCACTGCATGCGGCGCGGCCAACGCCGACCGCAGCTCCAAGAGATGCACGAGCTTGA
The DNA here is from genome assembly GCA_963662835.3 of Vicinamibacterales bacterium. Taxonomy (GTDB): domain Bacteria; phylum Acidobacteriota; class Vicinamibacteria; order Vicinamibacterales; family UBA8438; genus WTFV01. The sequence goes on along the minus strand of CAXXVU020000002.1, from coordinate 134,393 downwards.
CCGGCGTGGCTCCCACTGTCAGGACCGCGTCCGTCCAAGGGATCCGCCCCAGTCCTGCCTCCACCCGCAGAGCGTCGATGCGTTGTCGCAGCTCAAGGAAATGGACCGCCTTCACCGGCGTCATCCCCGGTCGTACAGGGTGGTCTGTGAACGTGAATCTGCGCGTTCCGTTGCAGATCGGATCGGGGGCGTCCCCAACCTCCGACGCTTCCCAAGTCTCCTGGTACCGCGGGAGCGACGTCGCCGGCAGGATGCTGTACCGCACACACGCGGTCAGGCGGTGCGATGCGCTCGTGTTCGACCCGTCAGCGTCGGTCGCCGTCACTGTTACCGTCGCCGTTCCTGCAGAAACCGGCGTCACCGTCAGCACACTCCCGGACACGGCGACCGACGCCACGCCCGGAGTCGATGACGTCGCCCGGTAGGTCAGCAGATCTTCGTCAGGGTCACGGAAAGCTCTCGACACGTTCACGACCGCAGCGCCGTCCGCATGTACTGTTAGATTCGGCAGCGCCCCGACCGCAAGTGGGGAGCGGTTGACGATACTTGGCACGGTCGTCGTCATCTGGGACCGCCCTCCCGTTATGTGCGACCAGTGCTCAATGATCTTGTCGCGGAGTTGTCGCTGCAAGCCGATCGAATCCGGATCCGGGGTCTGTCCCGGTGTCGTCACGTACACGAAGCCGACGTTGAACACCTTCTGCGCCCGTGCTGCAGACGGTTCTCTCGGTCCCTCGGCGGCCACCACCTGCTCGATCGACACGATCTCCCTTTCGCCCGTGTACCGGTCGGTCCCCGCCACGGGCTGCAGGTTACGCAGGATGAACATGTCGGTACTTCGTTGAGGTCAGCCAGGCCCATCATGTAGAGGTCGAGCCAGAGTGCCCACCGCCCCAGTAGTCGGTGATGGGTGTGAATGTTGTCGAGCTTGAAAAAGCGATCATTTCTGGAGTGCCGTCAACCGGGCTCGTTGACGCTGTCATTGCGCCGGCGCGTCGTCACGGGGAGGGCGCTGGCGGTTGCGCTCCTGTTGACTGAGTTCGGCCTCGCGTCGGCGGTAGCTGCGGCGGTTTCCAGGTCGGGGCTCCCGTCCGTCGTCCAGCCCGCCTGCATCCAGCTTGCGGCTTGTACGTGGGTCTTGTCATTCGCCCACCACGACTTGTAGTTGTTCGCGCTCTGGCGCTGCTCGGGAGCGGGTCGCGGATGATCTCCTCGACCTGCCGCCGCACCCGGCGGCCGCTCGCCGAGGAGGCGGAGTCCGCACGACCGAGCGTCGAGCGCCGACCGGATTCGCAGTGCTCCAACGGTACGCCCGAGCCGGGCAGGTGCGCTCGGCGGTATCGTCTGCAGCGGCGCGGTTTCTGCGGCGCGTGCTCGCGGGGACCCTATAATCTCAGGGCTGGGAATCCGAACCGGGGGAGGCAGGAGATGAGGCAGTCACGAGCCGTGCGCCGCGTGATCGGCGGTGCAATCGCGGCAGCGATGCTGGCGGTTCCGGCGGCGGGCGAGGCGCAGTCGCTGCAGGAAGAGTCGTGGACCGTGCCGCGCACGCCGGACGGCCGGCCCGATCTGCAGGGCGTGTGGGCGAACAATACGGCCACGCCGCTGGAGCGTCCGGAGATCCTGGGCGACAGGGCGATGCTGACCGACGAGGAGCTGGCCCGGCTGGAGGCGCGCTATGCGGAGCTCTTCGCGAGCGGCGAGAGCGACGCGGCGTTCGCCGACAGCGTCTTCGTGGCCGCCCTCGGCCAGCAGGACGAGTTCTCGTCGCGCGACGCGGCCACCGGCAACTACAACCAGTTCTGGCTGGTCGACCGCGAGTTCGACAACCGGACGTCGCTGGTCATCGATCCTCCGAACGGACGGCTGCCGGCCTTCACGCCGGAGGCGCAGCGGCAGATCGACGCGCGGGTCGCCCACATCGCCGACAATCCGGCGTCGTCGTGGACCGACAGGCGGCTGCAGGAGCGCTGCATCACCTTCGGGATGCCGAACCTGTTCGCCGGCTACAACACCTACTACCAGATCATCCAGACGCCCGACCACGTGGTGATCCTGCACGAGATGATCCACGACGCGCGGATCATCCCGATCGGCGCGGGACCGCACGCCGACGACGCCATTCGCCAGTGGCACGGCGACGCGCGCGGCTACTGGGACGGGGACACGCTGGTCGTCGAGACCACGAACTTCTCCGCCAGCAGCGAGTCGCCCGCGGCCCTCTACCAGCGCCAGCGCGGCTCCGCGGAGCGGTTGCGCCTGGTGGAGCGCTTCACGCGAGTCGGACCCGACACGCTGCAGCACGAGTTCACGGTCGACGATCCGGGCACGTACACGGGCCGGTGGACGGCCATGATCCCGCTGGCGCGCAAGGACGAGGCGCTCTTCGAGTACGCCTGTCACGAGGGCAACATCGGGATGGAGGGGATCCTCGCCGGGCATCGTGCGGAAGAGCGGGAGGCCGCGGCGGCCGCCGGCGCCCGCTGACAGGTGCCGGAGTTCGATCAGCGATTGGTTGTCTGAACGACCGACCAGGTGTCCTGCTTCATGACTTCCGGCGCGGCTTGCCGCTCGTCGCTCGGGCACCACCGCCGTCCGCGGGTGGAGCGCCGCCTCTTGTCCGGACGCAACGCCCGGCCCGGGCGTGGCGCCTGTCGTGCGGCCCCATCTGCGCCGGCGCCGGGAAGGCTGGTCCTGCTGGTCGTCCTGCTGGGCATCGCCGCCGCCGCCCACGCGCAGCCCGAGCCGGTCCCCGGCACACCGGCACCCGGCGAGGGGGCCGGATTGGGCTCTGGGGCCGGGTCGGGACCGGCGGCCGGATTGGGCTTGGGGGCCGGGTCGGGACCGGCGGCCGGGTCGGGCTCGGGGGCCGGATCGGGATTGGCGACCGCCGGCGGTTTCGCCGTGACCGGGGTGCTCGACCGTCCCCCGCCGCCGTTGCCGCCGGAGGTGGTCGCGCGGGACGCGCTGGGACGGGTCACCGTCCGCGCCGTCAAGCTGGCCGCCGGGCTCCGTCTCGACGGCGTCCTCGACGAGCCGGTGTACGAGGTGGTTCCCGCCATCTCGGATTTCGTCCAGCAGATGCCGGTCGAGGGCGCGCCGGCCAGCGAGCGGACCGACGCCTGGATCCTGTTCGATGCGGCGAACATCTACGTCGCGGGACGCGTGTGGGACTCGGCGCCGCCCTCGGCCTGGGTGGCCAACGAGATGCAGCGCGACACGCCGCAGCTTCGCGAGAACGACTCGTTCTGGGTCGCCTTCGACACGTTCTACGACCGGCGGAACGGCGTTGCGTTCTACACCAACTCGCTCGGCGCGCTCGGCGATTTCGGCATCACCAACGAGGGCAACCCCAACGGTGACTGGAACCCGGTCTGGGACGTGCGGGTGGGGCGGTTCGAGGGCGGCTGGACGGTAGAGATGGAGATCCCCTTCAAGTCGCTCCGGTACCGGGCGGGACCGGCCCCGGTGTGGGGGATGCAACTGCGCCGGCTGGTGCGCCGGAAGAACGAGCAGACCTATCTGACGCCCGTGCCCATCTCGGTGGGGCGCCGGGGGATCTTCCGCTTGTCCGACGCCGCGCTGCTGACCGGGCTCGAGCTGCCCGACGAGGGCAACGTCCTGGAGGTCAAGCCGTACGGCATCGGCGGGCGCACGACCGTCGTCGGCGCCAGCCCGCCGATCGCGTGGAACGGCGACGGCGGCGTGGACGCCAAGTACGGCATCACGCAGAACCTGACCGCCGACCTCACGTGGAACACCGACTTCGCCCAGGTCGAGGCGGACGAGCAGCAGGTGAACCTGACGCGGTTCAGCCTGTTCTTCCCCGAGAAGCGCGAGTTCTTCCTCGAAGGGCGCGGCATCTTCGACTTCGCCCGCGGCGGCGGGCCGAGCTCGCGCGACAGCACGCTGCGCCAGATCGGCGGCGGCGGCGGCCGCAGCTCGTTCGGGAGCGGGAACGCCCCGACGCTCTTCTACTCGCGGCGGATCGGTCTGCAGGACGGCGTGGTGGTGCCGATAGTCGGCGGCGGCCGGGTCACCGGCAAGGTGGGCGACTTCGACGTCGGCGCCCTGAACATGCAGACCCGGGAGCAGTCGTTGCCCGGAGGCCAGGGCCGGCGCGCCGAGTCCACCAACTTCACGGTCGTGCGGGTGAAGCGCGACATCCTGCGCCGCAGCGCCGTCGGCGCGCTGTTCACCAACCGCTCGGTGTCGGTCGCGGGAGAGGAGCCGGGGGCCAACCGCGTGTTCGGGGCCGACGCCACCCTGGCGTTCTTCGACAACGTGAGCGTGGTGAGCTACTTCGCCCGGACCGAGACGCCCGGCATCGAGGGGCGCGACACGAGCTATCAGGGCCAGTTCACCTACGCCGGCGACCGCTACGGGCTGACCGGAGAGCACCTCGTGGTCGAGGACAACTTCATCCCGGAGGTCGGCTTTCTGCGGCGCGACAACTTCCGGCGATCGTACGCCTCGGGGCGCTTCAGCCCCCGCCCGCGCTCGCTCGAATCGATCCGGCAGTTCCGGCTCGAGGCCGCCTACGAGCACATCCTGACCGCCGATACGGGCATCGTGGAGACGAGACAGGCGCAGGTGGGCTTCTCCACCGAGCTCGAGACCAGCGACCGGCTGGGAATGACGTTCGCGGACAACTACGAGTTCCTCGTGCGGCCGTTCGAGCCGGGGCCGGGGGTGGTCCTGCCGGTGGGCGGCTACGGCTTCCGCGACGTCGAGGCGACGTACACGGTCGGGGCGCAGCGCCGCCTCACGGGCATCGTCACGGTGCGGGGCGGCGAGTACTTCAACGGGAACATCCGGTCCATCGGCTTCAGCCGGGGGCGGGTGGCGCTGACCCCGGAGCTGTCGGTGGAGCCGACGCTGTCGGAGAACTGGATCGACACGCCGCAGGGCTCGTTCCACACGCGGCTGATCGTCTCCCGCGTCACCTACACGTTCTCGCCGCGCATGTTCTTCGGCGGGCTCATCCAGTACAACTCGGCGGCCAACACGGTCAGCACGAACCTCCGCCTGCGCTGGGAGTACAGCCCCGGCAGCGAGATCTTCGTCGTCTATACGGAAGACCGCGACGCCGACCCGCTGCGGCCCGACCGCTTCGACGGCTTCTCGGCCCTTCGCAACCGCGGGCTGGTGGTGAAGGTGAACCGGCTGTTCCGCTTCTAAACGCCGCCGCGCGAAAACCCGTAGAATCATCAAAGGAGCCTTCGGCGCGGGGCCGGCTCGATTCTGGACGATGCGCGCTCGCACCCTGTACGCAACCCTCGGCCTCGCGGCGTGTCTCGCTTCCGGCCCGGCCGCGCAGGGCAGGCCCGTCCCCGTAGAGCGCGACCCGGCGCCGACGTTCACCTCCGGCGTGGAGATGGTGACCGTGCGGGTTTCGGTGCGCGACCGCCGCGGACGCATCGTGCGCGATCTTTCCCGGGCGGACTTCCAGTTGATCGACAGCGGCTTCGGCCGCCGGATAGAGGACGTCTTCGCCAGCGACTCGACACTCAGCATCGCCGTCGTGGTCGACATCAGCGGCAGCATGGCGGTCGACCGCAACATCGACCGGGCCCGGCGCGCCGTCGACGCGATAGTCGACTCGCTGCAGCCCGGCCGTGACGAGCTTGCGCTCTTCACCTTCGACACGGTGCTGCGGGAGATCTCGCCCTTCACGACCGACCTGGCGCGGGTCAGCGTGCTGGAGCTGACCGAGGCGCCCTACGGTCAGACGTCGCTCTACGACGCGATCGCCGATGCGGCGACCCTGGTGGGCCGGCGGAGCAACCGTCACCGCGCGCTGCTGGTGGTGACCGACGGCGTGGACAACGGCAGCCTGCGCACCGCGGGGGAGGTTTCCAGCGTCGCGAGCGCCATCGCGGTGCCGGTGCACGTGTTGACGGTGGGCGGCCCTCTGGACCGGCGCGACGGAATCGGGGGCGCCGCGGGGGCCGACGGTGCGGCGGTGGCGGCGTCGCTGTCGGACCTCGCGCGCTGGACCGGCGGCAGCGTGCGCGCCACCGGAACCCGCGACGATCTGCTCGCGGCGCTCGCCGAGCTGTTGTCCGGCCTGCGCTACCAATATGTTCTGACGTTCCAGCCCGGCTTCCGTCGCGGATGGCATCCCATCCAGATACGGACGGCAGATGATAATCTGGTGGTCCATGCCCGCGGCGGTTACGTGGCGGGGCGGGCCCGACTGAAGTGGTAGGGTCACACGAATTGTTTCAGGAGGAATCATGCGGAAGATGCGGACGACGGTGAAGATGATGGCGCTGGCGGCGGTGATCGTGCTGTTGGCGTCGGCCTGCGCGACGCGCGGCTTCGTGCGCACCGAGGACGCCGTGGTGGACGCCAAGGTCGACACCCTGGCGGGCACGGTGGAGGAGACCCAGGAGCGGACGATGCAGAACGCGGAGCAGATCGACCAGGTCGATCAGCGCGCGCAGGCGGCCAACATGGCGGCCCAGACGTCGCAGGCGGCGGCCGACGCGGCCCAGATGGCGGCCGACGATGTCGACGGGCGCGTCGATCAGGTGCAGTCCGCCCTCGGCGTGCTGATCACCGAGGTCACGATCAACCAGGCCCAGGGCGGGTTCGGAAGCTCCCAGACCGATCTGCCGGACGCGGCGCGGGTCCAGCTCGACCAGTTGGTCGTCCAGCTCCAGGGCGCCGGGCAGTCCGCCTTCATCGAGATCGAGGGTCACACGGACAACACCGGCGACGAGACCTACAACATGCAGCTCGGCATGCGGCGCGCGGAGGCCGTCAAGACGTACCTGTACGAGCAGCACAACGTCCCGCTGCACAAGATGAACACCATCAGCTACGGCGAGAGCCGTCCGGCGGTGCCGAACGACACGCGCGAGGGCCGGGCGCAGAACCGGCGCGTCGTCGTCAAGGTCCGCTCGTAGGCCTCGTTGCGGTCGCAGGCTTTCGTGCGGGGGCGGGCGGCGGCATGCCGTCCGCTCCCCGCTTTCCCGCGGCAACCCCGTCCGGGCGCACGGCTGCGTATCCGCGGTGCGTGCGCCAGTCCCAGGAGCGCGACCAATGGCAGAAGAACAGCAGAAGATTGACCGGCGCGTCTTCGATCTCTACGACGAGTATTGCCACGGCTACATCGACCGGCGAGAGTTTCTCAGCCGCGCCGCGGCCCTCACGATCGGCGGCGTCTCCGCGCTCTGGATGGCGCAGGCGCTGATGCCGCGGTACGCCGAGGCGCAGACCATCTCCTTCACCGATCCGCGGATGAAGGGGACCTACGTCGAGTATCCGTCGCCCGGCGGCACGTCCGGCGAGATGCGCGGGTACCTCGTGCAGCCGACCGGCGAGGGGCCGTTCCCGGCGGTGCTGGTCATCCACGAGAACCGCGGCCTGAACCCGCACATCGAGGACGTGGCGCGGCGCGCGGCGGTGGCCGGGTTCCTGGCGCTGGCCCCGGACGGGCTGTCGCCGGTCGGCGGCTATCCCGGCAACGACGACGACGGCCGCACGCTGCAGCGCAGCATCGATCCGGCGACGCTGGATCAGGACATGATCAACAGCGCGCGGTATCTCAAGGGCCACGCGCTCTCCAACGGCCGGCTCGGCGCCACCGGCTTCTGCTGGGGCGGCGGGATGACCAACCGGCTCGCGACCGAGCTCGGCAGCGATCTGCAGGCGGGCGTGCCGTTCTACGGCGCCACGGCGGCGACCGCGGACGTGCCGAAGATCGAGGCGTCGCTGATGATCATCTACGCGGAGTCGGATCCGCGCATCAACGCCATGTGGCCCGAGTACGAGGCGGCGTTGCAGGCCAACAACGTCGACCACGAGATGCACATGTTCCCGGGGACGCTGCACGGCTTCCACAACAACTCGACGCCGCGCTACAACGAGGCGGCGGCGAACCTGGCGTGGAACCGCACCGTGGGCTACTTCCGGCGGCACCTCGCCGGGTAGTTCCCGGACATTCGCGCTCGGGGGCGCCGGGTGTGCCCCCGGGCGTTTCACTGGTTGGCGTCCGCGTTCGCCGGCGCGTCGCGCAGGCGCTCCTGCACGGTGCCCGGAATCCCCAGCCGGGCGTTGGCGCCGAGGCGCTTCAGGAACGCCGCGGTCTCCGGCCAGCTCTGGAACTGGAACGACTGTTTGGATCCCTCGGCCATTCGATAGGCGGTGCGCCCGCGAAAGTCCCGCGCGTCGATGTCGGCCCCCTCGGCCACCAGGTACTCGATCACCTCGTTCAGCCCGCGGAACGCGGCGCCGTGCAGGGCGGTGAATCCCGCCTCGTTGGCGGCGTTCACGTCCGCCCCCGTCTCGACCAGAATCTCGACCGCACGCTCCGCGCCCGGGGACCGGGCACCCCGCGGCTCGCGCGGCGTATACGTCGAGCGTCCGAGTCCCGCCGCCACCATCAGCGGCGTCGTGCCGTCCGTCGTCGTCAGGTGCGGGTCGGCCCCCGCCGTCAGGAGCAGGCGGAGGATCCCGGCGCCGGCGCGGCTTGCGGCCCCCTCGACGGCTCCGGTGCCCTCGGGTCTTCCGAAGCGGATGTCCTTGACCCGCGCATTCGCGCTGTAGGCGGCGACCCACAGCGGCGTGGCGCCGAGCAGATCGCCGGTGCCGACGGCGAACGGCTCGAAGGCGCCCTTCCTCGGGTAGCCGATGTAGCTCATGAACATGGCGGACGACGCGATGCGGGCGTTCGGATCCGCACCCCGCGCCAGCAGCGCCTTCACCAGCGGCAGCGCCCGGACCGGGTCGAAGGCCGAGCTGCCCCGGGTGCTGTACCGTGCGCCGCCGCCGTGGCGCCGGTTCCAGTCGGCGAGCCAGGTGTCGACGCGGCCGGCGGCGGCATGCAGCGCCGTCACCCCGCCCATCGCGCCGTTGGGATCGGCGCCCCGCGCGAGCAGGAACCGCGCGAAGGCGTCGTGCCCCCGGACGATCGCATAGGGCAGGGCGTGCGTGCCGTCGACGCCGGTGTGGTTCACGTCGACGCCCGCCTCGAGCAGGAGGCGGGCCATCTCGATGTCGCCGTTGCGGGTGGCGAACAGCAGGGGCGTGAAGCCGGCCGCGGTCGAGGCCCGCGGGTCGGCGCCGGCGGCGAGCAGGGCGCTCGCACTGTCGGGATGCGACTCGGCCACCGCCCACATCAAGGCGGTGCTGCGGGTCTCGGCCGTCGCGGCGTCGACGTCCGCGCCCCGCGCCAGGAGGCGGTCCACCACCCGCACGTCGCCGGTCCGGGCGGCGATCATCAACGCGGTCAGGCCGCTGGCCTGCGCCGCGTCCACGTCGGCGCCCGCGGCCAGGAGCCGGTCGACCATGGCGGGGCTCGCGTTCTCCGCGGCCCGCTGCAGGGCTGTCACCCCGTGGTCGTCGTCCGCGTTTGCGTCGGCGCCGGCCTGCAGCAGCAGATCGACCATGTCGAGGTCGTCGCGGTGGGCCGCCCAGAGGAGCGCCGTGGCCCCGTCCGCGCGACGGGTGTCGGGGTCGATGCCCGCTTCGAGCAGGGCGCGCACGGCTGCCGCATCCTGCGCCGCCGCGGCGTTGACCAGCCGGTCATCCTGACCGCCGGCGTGAGCGGGCGTCGCCGTCGTCACGGCCGCGGCGGCGATCAGCGCAACGAGCCATCCGGAGAGCCCGGCATGCTCCCCCGTCGCGCAGTGCCCCGCGGGCGCCGCGCCCCTCTCGCTGCTGCGTGCATTACCACGATCCCCTGGAGCGCGACGCCGGAAGTGGACGTCCATCGGTCTCCCCCTGGCTGTCCGACACTGCAACGACCGCCCTTCGTTCCCCGTCCGGCGGGGTCGAGGGAAGGTGGCGCACGAAGCCGGCCGCCGGCGCCGCCCCTCAGCGGGTCACGGTGACCGTCAGGTTCTCGCTGGTCTGCAACGCGCCGTCGCCGGCGACGGCACGCAGCATGTACGTGCCGGGCTCGTCGAAGGTCGCGTCGATCTCCCAGCGTCCGTCCGGCGGCGCCGAGGGCAGGATGTAGGGCGGCGACCACGGCGAGTTCGAGTAGACCCGCGTGTCCTGCCACGTCTTCAACTGGGTCGGGCTGAAGGTCACCTTCGAAGCGTCGCCGCGGTAGACCAGCCACGAGAACCGCAGGCCGGGCGGGTTGCCGGGGACGATCTGCCGGGGCGGCGTGTACGCCGGGTGCGGCTTGTCCGGCTCCGCCTGCGGCGGCTCGTAGCTGCCGGACGGCAGCCCGTCGTCGCTCACGAACGCCACCAGCCGCAGAGGTTCTCCCACGCGGGCGCGGCGCGGCTGGTCGACGGCGAGGCTGAGAGTCGGGAACTCGTTGTCCCGCCACTCGTCCCGCACGCGCCCGAAGTTGGCCCCCATCTCGGTGGCGATGGTCTGGCGGTCGAGCAGGTAGTCGGTACGCAGCGTGCCGTAGGCGCGCTCGGTCCGCCCGTTGGTGGTCAGCGTCCAGATGACCTCGTCGTCGCCGAAGTCGGGCGGGACCTCCACCGTGAACAGGAACAGGTTGCGCCGCGGGTAGAAGTGCGTCGGCTGGCCCCGGTCCGGACCGCCGGGCTCGATGCGGTTGTCGGGCCCGATCGGCACGTCGAGCTCTTCTTCCCAGTTCGAGTTCATGTAGCCGAAGAACATCGTGTAGGAGCCGTCGTCGTTCTGCCACCAGCCCTCGTAGGCCGGCGAGACGCTCTGTCCCCGTGAATAGGTGAACCGGGTCTGGGCGCCGGCCTGCGCCTGCGCCAGCACGAGGAGCAGGGCGACGGCCGCCGCCCCCCAGCGGAACCACTGCGTCAGCATCGCTCCGATCTCCCGCACGGCTACTGGTCGTTGCCCGCCGCGTCGACCTGCGACGGGAACTCCACCAGGCACAGCGGACAGCCGATCTGGTGGTCGTTCGCGGTCAGGCCCAGGCGTTCACGGCGCCCCGCCATCTCCGCCTCGAACTGCTCGTCGGTCAGCTCGAGCGCCTCGCCGAGATCGATGAACATGTTGGCGACCGAGCGGCGTCCCCCGCCCGACCAGTTGCGCGGGTCGGCGACGTTGCGGTTGGCGGCGGTCGTGTCCAGCCAGCCGATGATGTGCAGGATGGTCCCCTTCGGCAGCAGCGGGGCGTAGTCGTCCTGGTAGATGTACTGCTTGACCCAGTTGTGGTCGTAGCCGACGCAGTTCAGCGTCTCGATGTTGTGGCCCCAGATCGCCTCCACGCACATGCGCATGCCGGGGGCGTGCTGGTGCGGCTCGAATGACACGACCTTCGTGTGCTCCTCCAGGACCCGGTAGGCGTGCAGCTCCTGGTCGGCCTGGTCCGGCTTGATGTCGATGTCGACGCCGTTGCCCACGAACGTCCGCGAGTGCGAGATCTCCGGCTCGTAGCCCTTCGGGTGCAGCTTGAACGCGAACTTCAGGTGCGCGTTCGTCTCGCGGCCGTTGGAGTGCAGGTGCGCCGTCTCGAGCTCCAGGGACGACCCGGCGGGGAGCAGCCGGCCGGCCTTCAGCGGGAAGATGTCGGCGTTGCGGCCCACCTCGTGGACGGGGAAGCGGGTCGCCGACTCGACGTCCGCGCCTTCCGGCAGCACCGCGCCGTAGGTCATGTGGTGGAACACGTAGCGGCCGCCGACGGTGTCGCCGGTGCCGTCGGGCGGAATGTCGTTGAACTCCTTCACCTCGACCGCGGCCACGTAGCGGTCCTCCGTCAGCCCGGTCGGAATGGTCCCGAGCGAGGTCCACTTGTCCGGCGCGGCGGCGGGCACGGTCACCAGCGGCGACTCGAGAATCAGGTCGGGCTCGCCGATGGACCACTCGTTCGCGTCGGCGAACTCGAGCGGCGGCGGCAGGTCGGCCCGGTTGCCGAGCGGCGCGCCGTTGTCGGCCCAGGTCGCGATCTTCCCGATCTCTTCCTCGCTCAGCGACAGATCGTTCTTGAAGTGCTGGATGCCGAGATCCTTCTCGACGAACCACGGCGGCATCGCGCCGCGCTGGCTCCGCAGGCCGGTCCGCATCTTGATGGCCCGCGCCCACGGCCGGACCTCCTCGTAGGTGAGGAGAGACATCGGGGCGACCGACGCCGGCCGGTGGCACTGCTGGCAGCTCCGCTGGAGGATCGGCGCGATGTCCTTCGCGTAGGTCACTACCGCGTCCACCCCGTCGCCCGACTGGGCGCCCGCCGCGACGGGCGCCATGAGACCGACGAGACCGACGAGCGCGAGACCGAGAACGTGCAGAGCCTTCATCGCTGACACTCCTCCTGAGAACCGGACGGACGAACCATCTACGGTACTTCGTCGGGGGCCGGTCTGCAACCTGTGCCTGGAAGCCTGTCGATGGTAATCTTTTGCCATGCAGACGACCATCGACGCCGCCGGCCGGGTCGTGATCCCCAAGTCGATACGCGAGAGCCTGGGCCTGACCGGCGGGCAGACGATCGAGATTCGGGAACGGGATGGCGCGATCGAGATCGAGCCGGCCGCTACGCCGATGCGGCTGGAGAATCGGGGCGGCCATCTGGTGGCTGTTCCGGAGCACGAGCTTCCGGTGCTGACGGACGATCTCGTCCGCGCCACCCTCGAAAAAGTTCGGCGGTGATGCTGGCAGTCGATACGAGCGTCGTCGTCGCGGCCTTCGCAGGATGGCACGCTGGGCACATGGCCGCCCGTGCTGTCCTCGCTCGACGGCCACGGCTGCCCGTGCACGCGCTTCTCGAGAGCTATTCGGTGTTGACGAGGTTTCCGCCGCCGCACAGGACACCGCCTGCAACGGCGACGTCGTTTCTCGAGACACGGTTTGCCGAGCCCCCGCTCGGACTGCCGCCAACGGAGTACCGGCGTCTTGTTGCGCACGCTGTCAGGAATGGGGTGGCGGGCGGAGCCATCTACGACGCGGTGATCGCCTGGACTGCGAAGCGCGCCCACGCCACGCTGGTGACGCGCGATCGCAGGGCCGTTCGGGTGTACGAGTCGGTCGGCGTCCGGTTCGATCTCATCGGTTAAGAGGAAGGCAGCCTGATGATCACCGAGAGCGCGCTCGTCGCCCTGGCCGGCCTGGTGGCCATCGTCGCCCTCCTCTTCCTGCTGATCACGCGCTTCAAGTGGCATGTGTTCCTGTCGCTGCTCGTGCCCATCGTGCTGTTCGCGCTGATTCCGGGCATCGACCGGCAGACGTTCATCGATGCCTTCGAGCAGGGCTTCGGCCGCACCATCCAGAGCATCGCGGTGGTGATCGTGCTCGGCTCGGTGCTGGCCGAGGCGCTGAAGCACACCGGCGGCATCGAGCGCATCACGGCCTCGATGATCCGCTGGGTCGGCCAGTCGCGGATGCCGCTGGCGCTGACCCTGAGCGGCTTCGTCATCGGCCTGGCCATCTTCTCCGACGTCGGCTACGTCATCCTGAATCCGCTGGTGCATTCCGCCGCCATCAGCAGCGGCCTGAACATGAGCGTGATGGCGACGGGGCTGGTGGGCGCCATGCAGCTCACCCACGCCATGGTGCCGCCGACCCCCGGCCCGCTCGCCGCGGTGGCCCTGGTGGGGGCGGACATCGGGACCGTGATCCTGTACGGCGGCATCGCCACCCTGATCGCCTCGCTGGCCGGCTGGGCCTACGCGCGGGCGGCCGGGCCGTACATCGAGTCGCCGCCGTCGAGCGAGTTCGTCGGCCAGTCGTTCATCGAGCAGGGGCGCGAGGCCGAGCTGCCGGCGACCTGGCGGGCCTACGCGCCGATTCTCATCCCCCTCGCCCTCATCGCGGGCCAGAGCGTGACCGCGTTGGCCCTGCCGGCCGAGCACATCGTCAACCGCGCGATGCTCTATCTCGGCTGGCCGGTGGTGGCGCTCGGCATCGGCATTCTCATCGCCTACAGCAACACGCGGCCGGATCAGGCCGCGGCCCGCACGAGCAAGTGGATCGAAGAGGCGCTGCGGGGCTCGGCCATGATCATCATGGTGACCGGACTCGGCGGCTCGCTCAGCCAGATCCTGCGCGCCACGCCGGCGGTGGACGCCATCGCCGAGGCGGTTGCTGCGACCGGGCTGCCGCCCATCTTCCTGCCGTTCGTGCTCGGGATAGCCGGCAACCTGATCACCGGCTCGACGACCGTCGGCGTGATCACCGCCGCGTCGGTGGCCGCCCCGATGATGGACACCCTGGGCCTGAGCCCGGAGGCGACGATGCTGGCCGGGGCCGCCGGGTCGATCATCATCAAGTACGTCAACTCCAGCTACTTCTGGGTCTGCACGTCGCTGTCGCGGATGCCCCTGAAGTCGGCGCTGCTCTCCTACGGCGGGGTCACGCTGGTGAACGGGGTGACGGCGATGATGGTGGTATACGCGCTCTGGGTCGCCGGGTTGATCTGATTTGGTGATCGCGAGACGGCGGCGAGACGACCACGAGGAGGCGTACTATGGGTCTAGCTAGACGCGTCGGCGGCATGCCAGCGCATTCACGCGGCCGTCGAACGGTTGCCGCAATACGCTGGATCAGCCTTCCATGTGCCGTTCAACAACGGGCTGTACTTCGTCTTCGAACAAGGCGAGAACAGCACGCATGGTCCCAATGGGCGAATCGTGAGGGTCGGAGAGAACAAGGAGAACGGCCGGTTGAACAGGCGCCTGTTGCAACACTTCGTCGCTGAGAAGAACAGCAGCGTGTTTCGCAAGTACGTGGGAGGTGCGTTCATCCGCCGGCGCGAAGTCACCTTGAGCGGGTCCTGATTGCAGCACTTGCGCAGTGTACCCTCTGCATCGCCAGTTCCAAGTGGCTTGGGCGCCATGCGTACTCGGACAGGGTCAAGAGGGCTGGGCTATGGAACAGTCACCACACAACGGCCGCGACCATTTCTGAGATGGAACTAAAGGGTTTCGAGTCGATTGCCGGTACGTCAAGCGGGTGAAGAGGGTGACGAGACCTCCTTGCCCGACGCCGAACTGTGACCGAGTGGACGAGAATCCAGGGCGGGACGGAGAGTCATGTGACTACACGGCGAAGTCGGTCGGCCCCTTGTCTCCGAATCTCATCGCGCTCATCTTTCCGTCCGGCAGAAGCGTCCACTCAAGGTTGTCTCCAAAAGCGAGTGTGACCCTTCCGTTCGGACCGTCGTACTCCATGACGGCGTGTTGCAGGAAGCTACGGCCCAGTATGATATCGAACGGCAGGTTCTGGCTCACCGGGTACTGGGTGAACCGACCATAGAGCGTCAACTCGGGAAGATCGATGTAGACCTGCGCCAAATGTACGCGCGCCCGACGAGTTCCATCGGTGGCCCGCAAGACCGTCCAGTCGACCTGCGGCATCAGAACACGATCAGCGACCGCCGGGTCGACGAAGCTCTGGTCGGCGCCCGTGTCGATCAGGGCGCCGAATCTCTCCTCACCGAGATTTGGACGCTTGCCGCGCCTGTACTCCGGATCGAATCCGATCTGGACCTGAACGATTGGTCCATGCTTGACAAGGCTCGCTTTGGACTTCGCGGGGTCATGAGCCATTCGGCTCTTCCCAAAGTGACGCCGGCAGAGAGGTCGCCCGGCTGCTGCCGACCTCGCGGATCAAGTAGGGGCCGCGCCCGAACTGTCGAACACTGGCGTCGGCGGCGTCTTCGAAGGATCCATACGTGCCGACGTGCCTTCCGTCGTGGAAGACGACCCACTGGCCGCCACAGGATGGCTCGAGTGTGGGCCGCAGTCTCTCGAACGCCGCGATCTCTGCAGCGAGCGGGTCGACATCTTCCGGAAGCATGTTGGCTCTCCTCTCCCAGCCATTGTAAGCCCGAATTCCCCCGGCCCGGTCCGCGGATTCGGGTGTGCTCCGCGTGTGCTGATAGACTCCGGAGTCTGCGCGGATCGGGCCGCGCGGTCTGGACGGTTCCGCTCTGCCACAGGAGGCTGCCGTGGGCAAGATCGAGAAGCGTTGGCGTACGGGCATGTCGCGCCGGGAGGCGCTCGCCGGGCTTGCGTCGTTCCTGGCCGCGTCGCCGCTGCTGCACGCGCAGCGCGACCCGTGGCCGCTCGGGCCGCACCGCCGCTTCCTCGGCTTCGACGAGATGCGCGACGTGTTCGACTTCGAGCCGATCTTCCGCGCCAACGTCCCGTTGTCGGTGTACGACTACACGGCGCACGGGACCGAGTCGGAGTTCACGCTCTATCGCAACCGCGACGCGTTCGAGTGGGTGGATCTCATCGACCGGGGCGGCGTCGACCCGCAGGACATCGACACGTCGACGGAGCTGTTCGGGCACCGCATGCCCAGCCCGATCATGCTCGCGCCGACGGCCCGCCAGCGGGACCTGCATCCCGACGGCGAGCTGGGGATGCACCGCGCGGCGACCACCACCGGCACCACGATGATCGTCAGCAACGCGTCGAGCCTCCCGTTCGCCCGAATCGCCCGGGGAGCGGAAGGGCCCCTCTGGTTCCAGCGCTACGCCACGCGCGAGATGGAGCCGAACCGGGTGGCGCTCGGCGACGCGCAGGAGGTGGGGTCGCAGACCATCGTCGTCACCATCGACCAGCAGGCGTCGTACTACGAGCGCGACCTGCACGACCGGCACCTCGGCGGCACCCCCCGCCGGGTGACGCGGCGCACGCCGCCGAACCCTGCGAACCCCTATCGGGTCGGCGCCGGCCGGCTGTGGTACGAGTGGAAGCTCTTCGACGACCTGAGGCCGATGTGCGAGGTCCCGATGCTGGCCAAGGGGATCCTGACCGGCGAGGGTGCGAAGAAGTGCGTCGAGCATGGCTGCGACGGCGTCATCGTCTCCAACCACGGCGGACGCGCCATCGACTACGGCCCCTCCAGCCTGGAAGTGCTCGGGGAAGTGGTCCAGGCGGTGGGCGGCCGGGTCCCGGTGCTCATCGACAGCGGCTTCCGCCGCGGCAGCGACGCGCTGAAGGCGCTGGCCCTCGGCGCCGACGCGGTCTGCTTCGGGCGCGCGTCCCGCTGGGGGCTGGGCGCCTTCGGGGAGGAGGGCGCCCAGAGGGTGCTGGAGATCCTCAACGCCGAGCTCCGGCAGGCGATGGCGGCGGCGGGCGTGAGCTCCATCGCCAAGATCGACCGCGGCATCGTGAAGACGAACTTCCCGTAGACAGAAAGGCACGCGGCGATGAAGCTCGACAGGCGGGAGTCCTTGCGGAAGTTCGGCGCGTTCGTGGCCGGCTCGCCCCTCGTGCAGGGGGAACCGCTCGCCCAAGGGGAGCCGGGCGGCGGGGCGCCCCCGTCGGATCGGCCGGCCCCGGTGCTGGAGCTGATCAACGTTCCGGAGTTCGAGGAGCAGGCGCGGCTCGTCCTCGCGCCCGCGCGGTTCGAGGCGCTCAGCGGCGGCCACCGCACGTCGTTCGACAGGATGACGTTCCGGCAGCGGCTGATGGTCTACGCCATGGACCTCGACCTGACCACCCGCCTCTACGGGTACGACATGTTCGCCCCGATCCTCGTCGGCCCGGTCGGCAACCAGGGCGACATCCATCCCGAGGGCGAGCTGGGCACCGCACGCGGCGCCTCGGCCGGCAAGGCGGTCATGGTGGCGACCCGCCAGTCGAGCCACCCCATAGAAGAGATCGTGGCGGCGAGCGATGAGCCTGTCTGGTACCAGCTCTACGCCGACAGCGGCTCGCTGGGGGACGACGCGGCGCGCGCGGTCGACGCCGGCTGCCGGGCGGTATGCGTCACCGTGGGGGTGTCGTCCTCCGATCATCGGCCTGCCTCGACGGACTGGGACGCGGTCGCCGGGCTCGCCGAGGCGGCGGACGTTCCGGTCGTCGTCAAGGGCATCATGAGCGTCGATGCTGCCGAGTCCGCGCTGGCGGCCGGCGCGCAGGGGCTGGTGGTGTCGAACCACGGCGGCCTCGTCGACCGCGGCAGCGGCACGCTGGCCATCGACGTGCTGCCGGCCGTGGCGGATGCGGTGGCCGGCCGCGTCCCGGTGCTGGTGGACGGCAGCTTCCGCCGCGGCACCGATGTCCTCAAGGGCCTCGCGCTCGGCGCCGCCGCCGTCATGGTGGCCCGCCCGCCCATGTGGGGCCTCGCCGCCTACGGCGCCGAGGGCGTGCAGACCGTCGTCGAGATCCTGCAGACCGAGCTGGCCCGCAACATGGCCGCCTCCGGGCGCCCGACCATCGCGATGATCGACCGCGAGCTGGTGCGGTTCGACTCGCGGTAGGGGGCGGCGACGCGCTCCCATCGAGCCGCCGACCATAAACGACTCGCGTCCCGGGGCGGGGCGACCTGCGACCACCCTTCCGGGCGGCAAGTACCGCCGGCTCTTGCGAGTGGCTGATGCTACACTGCCGGTGGCCACGTGAACGACAGTTACCCGCAGGTGTCAACCAGGGCGCGCCAGCCAGGAAGGTAGCAGGATGGACCGGCTACGGCCAGTGCAATCCGATGCGGACGTGGACTCGTCGATGGCGCTGTGGGAGCGGGCGCGAAAGGGAGATTCCGGAGCGCTGAACCGGCTGTTCGCACGCTATCTCCCCCGTCTCCACCGGTGGGCGCATGGTCGAGTTCCGACCTGGGCGCGCGAAGGCGTCGACACCGCCGATTTCGTCCAGGAGACGGTGTTGCATACGTTGCGCCGTCTCGACGCGTTCGAGCCGCAACGGCAGGGCGCGTTGCTGGCGTATCTCCGACGTGCGCTCATGAACCGCATCCGAGACCAGTTTCGCAATTTCTCGCGGCGGCCCGACGTGGGCTCGCTGTCGGACGAGCTCGCGGAGCAGGTCGCCGGCGACGACGAGTCACCGCTCGATGCAGCGATTTCGCGCGCCGACCAGCGGCGCTACAGGGCGGCGTTGGCGCGCTTGCGACCGATTGATCGGCGGGCGATCGTGGCGAGCATCGAGCTCGGCTACAGCTACGAGCAGCTCGCCCTGGTGTTGAACAAGCCTTCCGCCCCGGCGGCCCGGCTCGCTGTCCGGCGTGCGCTCATTCGCCTCGGCGGTGAAATGCATCGTGGATCGGCGGCGTAGGCTCCACGAAGCGGTCGCCGATGCCATCGCGGCCGGCGACGACGTGGACTGGCGCCGGGTCGATCGTGCGGCGGCGAAGTCCGGCGACATCGACTTGCTGTCCCAGCTCAAGATCGTCTCGGCCATCCGGGCGAGCCGCCGCGCCGACACGCCACGCCCCTCCAGCCGGTGGACCCGCGCGGTAGATGCCGCCGTGCCCGTCGTGCTCACCGTTGCTGTCGCGCAGTTGCTGCTGGCGATCGTGGGCACGCCCGCCGCGCTCGGACGGGTCCCTTGGCCGTACATCGTCAATGTGCTCAGCTTCGGTGTGGGCGGCGTGGTGTTGCTGGCGGGCGGCGGGCGCGACCGCCGCCTCCCGCTGCTCGGCGGCCTGTTTCTCACGATCAGTTCTGCTTTTGCCGTCTCCTTGATGCCGCAGCCCGGCGTCGCCTTCGGCGGCACGCTGACCGCTCTGCTCCGTCCGCTCCAGCCGGAGGCGTTCTTGCCGCTGATGTTGTGGCGCTTCGTCCGCGAGTTTCCGGTCGACAGCCATCGGCCGAGGGTTCGCGGGATCGCCGACGCCTTCGTCAGCGTTTCGTTCGTTATCGGTGGGGTGTTGTTCGCGACCAACGCCATCGGCTATTTCGGCGGCTCAGTGCTGCCGGCAGGGCTGACGGCGCTCTTCGAGCTGCTCGATCGCGACCATCAGGAATGGATCTACTGGCCGCTGCTCTGTGTCGTGGCGGCTCCCGCACTCCCGATCCTGCTCTGGCGGACCAAATTCGAAACCTACGAAGCACGCCGCCGTGTGACGCTCTTCGTCGGGGCACTGGGAGTCGGACTGGCACCGTTCCTCCTTGCGGTGGTCGCCACGCCGTTCGTGCCGATGCTTCGGGATCCGTTGGTGCACCAGCGCGTCGGCGTCGTTCTCTATGGGGCCCTGATGTCGATCGTGCCGTTGGTCACCTACTGCGTCCTGGTGGAGCGCGTGATGGACCTGCAGTTCGTCATCCGCGTCACGCTGCAGTACGCCCTCGCGCGGTATGCCGTGTGGGCAGTCAGCCTCGGTCCGCTCGCCTACGTGGCGCTCGACATCCATGCCAACCAGCAGTCGACCATCGCCGAGTACTTCCAACGGTTCCGACCCACCGGTCCGTTTGCGTTCTCCGCGGCCGGCCTGATCGTCCTGGGCTTTCGGCAACATCTGCTGAGGGCCGTCGACCAGTGGTTTCTTCGGGAGCCGCCCGACCAGTCGGAGTTGCTCGCCCGCCTTGCGCGGCGCTACCGAACGGCGGACAGCTTCCGGGACGTGGCCAGCGGGCTCGCCGAAGAGTTGAGCAGCGCACTGCGACCCGCGTCGCTGGCAGTCCTGCTCGTGAACGACGACGGGACCGAGTTGATCCCGATCGAAGGCGAGACGGCCGGGATGCCGGGCGACTCGGTATTGGCAGAGATCCTCCGTGCGGCCCGGAGCGAGATCCAGCTCGACGCTCGAGCACTGGAGTCGCTTGCGCGCGTGCTTCCCTCTACCGATCGAAAATGGCTGGACGATGCCGACGCGCACCTGTTGTTCCCGCTCGCGGGTGCGTCCGGAATGTTCCTGGGAGTACTGGTGATGGGCCGGTCTCGGACCGGTCTGCCGTATTCGACCGCCCACCGCGCACTGCTGACGGCGACTGTCGGGCAGGCGGCGATGCAGATCGAGAACCGCCGGCTGCGTGATTCCGAAGCCGGCCAATCCCGTCCCCACGGCAACGCCGGCGCGCGCGGGCTCGACTGGCGGAACGAGCCGGCCGCGCACTGTCCGACGTGCCGGCGGGTCTGGAGTTGCCACACGCGCCGATGCTCGTGCGGGATGGCCACGACCTCCGCGGCGTTGCCGTTGCTCATCCAGGGCAAGTTCCGTCTCGATCGCCTGCTCGGTGTCGGCGGCACGGGGGTCGTCTACCTGGCGTTCGACACGATTCTCGACCGCCGGGTGGGGATCAAGACACTCCCGTCTCTCGGGCCCGAGTCGGCCCGGCGGCTGCACCGCGAGGCGCGCGCGATGGCGAACGTCGTGCATCCGAACCTCGCGCTCATCTACGGAACCGAGCAGTGGCGCGGCACGCTGATGCTCGTCGTCGAGTACCTCGCCGGGGGCACGTTGCGGGACCGGATGGGTCGCGGTCCGATGTCGTGCGAGGAGGCGATCGAGCTCGGGATCGTTCTCTCGGACGTTCTCGATCGCCTGCATGCGTCGGGAATGCTCCACCGCGACGTGAAGCCGAGCAACATCGGTGTGACCGATGACGGCCGACCGAAGCTGATGGACTTCGGGCTCGCGCTGCTCCATCGGATCGGGGATTTCGGCCCTCCGGCAGGGGCATCGTCCGACCGCGCGTCGGAAGCGCCGGATCGGTCGGCGGACCCGGCGGTCACGGTGACCGGTGCCGACGGCCTGGCCGGCACGCCCTTGTACCTCGCGCCCGAAGCGCTCGCGGGCTCCGCGCCTCGGCCCTCCTTCGATCTGTGGGCGCTGGCGCTGGTGCTCTACGAAGCCATCGCCGGGCGCCATCCGTTCGCGGCCGACGACGGAGGAGCCGTGCTCGCCGCCGTCGAACGGGCCGACGTTCCCGACATCCGCGACTACCGGCCGACGTGTCCGGCCGGACTCGCGGCGTTTCTGCGGGACGCGTTGTCGCGGGACATCGCGCGCCGCTTGGCGACTGCAGCGGCCATGCGGGACGAGCTGCACTTGCTGCGGGGGAGCCGTCGACGCAGGCTTGCCGGCTGACACGGCTGACCGACCCCGCCCAGGCGTGTACCGAATCGGTGCGACTGGCGTTATTTCCTCCTGATGCAAGGATCGCGCACCAGGAGGCGCCCATGTCCCAGATCACCGACCTCGACCACATTCTCGCGGATTGTTTCCTGGCCGTCGGTCAGGCGATCGGCGCGGACAGGGCCGTGGACTTCGACACGGTTACGTGGTGCGGAAATGGCGTGCCGGGCGGCACGCCATTTGTTTGAAGCTGACTTGTCCCGAACAAGATGAACGATGGAGTGGATTTTTCGCGAGTTGCACCAAGCCGGACGGCAGATGATCGCGCACCCCGGCTTCGCGCTGGCCGCGGTGTTGGTTCTGGCGGTCGGTATCGGCGCCAACGCTGCGACCTTCAGTGTCATCAACGGGGTTCTGCTGCGACCACTGCCGTATCCGGACTCTGAGGCGGTCGTGAGTGTGGGACAGGTGCCGGTAGGGCGTCCGGGAGTCGCCATGTTGTCGCCAACCGAGTTACGGCGGCTGCAGGAAGATGCACGCTCGTTTGAGCGGCTTGGGGGGGTTCGGTCGGCATCCTTCACGTGGACCGGGCCGGATGGACCGGTACGCCTGTTCGGAGCGGCGGTGACTCCGTCCCTCTTTGCGCTGCTGCGGACGTCGCCGCGCCTGGGGCGACTCTTCACGGAAACTGAGGCGGTCGAGGGCGCACTCCGGGTTGTTTTGTTGAGCCACCGCGCCTGGTCGAGCCAGTTCGGAGCCGAGCCGGCCGTTCGCGGCGCGTCGGTCGTGTTGAACGAGGAACCGCACACCGTGCTCGGGGTGCTCCCGGAGGACTTCGAATTCCCGTTTCCGGAGACGGACATCTGGACACCGCTTGTCGTGCCCCCGTATGAATCTGAAACTTCAATGAATGCGCGCCCGTTCATGGGGATCGGACGCCTGCGGGACGGTGTGTCACCGGAGCAGGCGGAATCCGAAGCGCGCGTGATCATCGAGCGGGTGGCATCTGAGCAACCGCGCCTCCCCGGTTTGCACCGCGAGACGCGGGTTGTTTCGGTGCGCGAGGACCGAGGGCGTCCGTTCCGGCCCGCGCTTCTACTGCTCGCCGTGGCGAGCGGGCTTGTGTTGCTGATGACCTGCGCCAACGTGGCCGGTGTGCTCCTGGCGCGTGGGATCGTGCGGCAGAGAGAGTTGGCCGTCCGGGGGGCGCTCGGGGCCGGGCGCGGCCGGATTGTTCGCCAACTGCTGATTGAGAGCGTCGTCCTGAGCATGACTGCAGGGGTGATCGGCGTTGCCGTGGCATTTGGAATCGTGCGCGCTGCACCGGCGCTCACGCCGGGCTACGTACCCAGGCTGGCCGAGGTAGGCATTGACGGGGGCGTGCTCGCTTTCACCGCAACGGTGTCGGTGGTCGCCGGTCTCCTGTTCGGCACAGCGCCGGCGCTCGCCTGGTCCCGGGTCGATCTGGCGCGCACGCTCAACGACGCGGCGGCTGCATCCGCCGGAGGCTTCGGTCGTCTCAGAGCCAACCGGGGACAGGCTGTGCTGGTGGTGGCGCAGGTGGTATTGGCGCTCGTGCTCCTGACTGGCGCCGGCTTGCTACTGCGCAGCTTCGTTTCCCTGGTCACGCACGATTTCGGCTTCGAGGGCGCCAACGTGGTGGTCGCCGAAATCACCGATCCTGCCGACAGCGCGGGTCTTGCTGAGCCGTTCCGTCTTGCCGACGTCGAGGCGAGGGATGCTCTCGCGCGGCGTGCATCGGCGGCATTTCTTGCGCGACTGGAGCGGATTGCAGCTCTACCCGGCGTAGACGCCGTGGCGCTGTCGTCGACCCGGCTGCTGACCCGCACCGGTGTGGTTTGGCCGTTCGAGGTTGCGCGGGGGAGCGCGACGAGCGACCCGGGGCGCGAGGTATCGGCGCTCATTCGGAACGTGACCCCTGATTACGCCGATGTGGTGCGGCTGCGCCTGCGGGCCGGCCGGTTCTTCACGGGAGGCGACAGAGAGGGTGCCCCGAGGGTGGCCGTAGTCAGCGAGTCCTTTGCCCGAGAGGCGTTTGGCGGCGAGGCGGCGGTCGGGCAGCGCCTCATGTCCGTCTCGCCGGTTTCGCGCTTCCGCGGTCGCCGTGATGGGAGGAGCGACGGGGAAAGCGGTCCGTTGGAGTGGGAGGTCATTGGCGTCGTAGCTGACATCAGGCTTCCTTTCGGGCAGGAGCCCGCTGGTCTCTACGAAGGTGATATCTTTCTGTCCATGCTCCAGCCCGGCATGGACCACATACGAACAGCGGGGCGTGGGCCCCGCGTCGTCGTCCGCACCGACGGCGATCCGCTCGCAGCGGTTCCCTTCATACAGGAGGCGGTCGCCGATCTCCGCCCGGGAGCACGGGTCAATGCGACGGCGCTCGATACGATTCTGTCTGCGCAGGCCGCACAGCCGCGCTTCTATATGCTGTGCGCCTCGGTTTTTGGACTGGTGGCGTTATCGCTTGCCGCTTTCGGCCTCTACGGCATGCTCAGCTACACCGTTTCCCAACGGCGGCGAGAGATCGGGATTCGTATGGCGCTTGGGGCCGGACGGGGCCAGGTCGTCAGGCTGGTGGTGGGGCAGGGAGGAGCGCTTGTCGCCGGCGGCATCGTGCTCGGCTTGCTGGCCGCGGCAGCGGTCAGCCGCATCATCGAGAACGTTTTGTTTGGCGTCGCGTCCGTCGACCCGCTGACGTTCACGGCCGTCACGGTGGTGCTCGTCAGCGTCGGCCTGCTGGCCTGCTGGTTCCCGGCAAGCCGCGCCGCACAGGTCGACCCGATGGATGTTCTCCGCGAGGCGTAGACGCAGCCAGGTAGTAGACCCTGCGGCACGTCCCCGGGCGCAGCAGGACGTGCCGGCCGGACGCCGCGGGATGACGACACCCGGGTGCACGACACGAAAGTGAGGTCTTGCCGTACCGGGGTATTGAGCGAGCGCCGACCGGCCGATTCCTTGGGTAAGGGAGGACTCCGACCATGCCTGAGGCGCAGTTGACTGAACCGCTCGATCGCGTGGCCGAAAAAGGGGGCTCGGAGGGGGTGACGCGGTGGTTTGTCGTCGCGGTCCTCCAGGTATCAGCCGGTTTCGGTGGCGACCCGGCGGCGGTCGGCCGCACCGTCGTCCTCGGTAATCGCGGTCACGTCGTGGTCGGCGTCGCGCCCCGGGGGTTCAGGGGAATCGAGTCGGCCGCGATTGACGCCTGGATCCTGCTGGCCGTCTTGCCGGAGCTGTGCTCGTTCGCGGGAACGAACCTGCTTGAAGCGGCGACGCCGTCTGGTTGCGGACGATAGGCCGCGTCCGAGACGGGTTCCCAATCGGTGCCGCGGCGGCCGAGGTCGCTTCGCTTGCGCCGGCCGCTGCAGGCCGGCGGGGTCGCAGCCTGGTGCCGGCCTTCGGATCCTGGCGCGCCCGGTCGCTTGATGGGCGGGTGACGCCATCTCGGCCGCACGCTTGGTTTCGACGCGGATCGCGTAGTCGTCGCCACCGCCGATCTGGCCAGGGCCGGCTACCGCGCCAATCGGATCCACGATCCGGATTCCGTTTCACCGTTGAGCAATGCCCGCTACACCACCGAGATTCACGATGTGGAGTTCCAAAACCTGATTGTGAAGGAGAGAGAGCGCCTTGTCGTCGTCGATGTCCGCAGTCGCTCCGATTATCAGGGAAGTCAAACCGGGATCGCCGCGATCAACATTCCGCTGAACGAGCTCGCGATTCGCGGGCCTGTGGAGTTGGGAGGGCGGCCGGAGCGGGGGCTGGTCGTGGTCGACTGCACGGCGATACACTGGATCGAATGTCGCTGGGCGGGAAGCATCCTGGAGAGCAGCGGCGTCGAGAACGTGTCGCTGCTCTTGCCGTAGAGGGGAGATGCTGGTGCGCGGAGGCCCGTCTCACCAGGAACGGACCTTCGGTTGCCGAGTGAGACCGTTGCTTTGGGAGGTTCGATTCGCCGTTCGTGGTTTCTGGCGGCGGCCGTCCTTTCCCGGCGTGCTGGTGGCGCTGGCGCTCGGAGTCGGGGCGAACAGCGCCACGATGACCCTGGCGGCGGCGCTGCTGGTGACCGCGCCCGACTACGTTCGGAATCCGCAACGGGTCGTGCTCGTGCCGTCGATTGGCTCGTACGTCGAGTACAGGAGCGTCAGTCGGGATGCGAGGACGATCGACCTCGCCGCTGTCGCGCGGAGCGATCTGACTCTCGGCGTCGGCCGGGAGGCGGACGCCGTCCACGTCGAATGCGTTACCTCGGGGTACTTCGACATCTTTCCGGTACGTCCGGTGTTGGGCCGGGGGTTCGAGAAGTCCGGCGAGACGCGTCGCGCCGCGGCGCCGGTCGTGCTGTCTTACGGCCTGTGGATGCGTCGTTTCGGTGGCGACCCGGCGGCGGTCGGCCGCACCGTCGTCCTCGGTAATCGCGGTCACGTCGTGGTCGGTGTCGCGCCCCGGGGTTTCAGGGGAATCGAGTCGGCCGCGATTGACGCCTGGATCCTGCTGGCCGTCTCGCCGGAGCTGTGCTCGTTCGCGGGAACGAACCTGCTTGAAGCGGCAGACGCCGTCTGGTTGCGGACGATAGGCCGCGTCCGAGACGGGTTCCCAATCGGTGCCGCGGCGGCCGAGGTCGCTTCGCTGGCGCCGGCCGCTGCAGGCTGGCGGGGTCGCAGCCTGGTGCCAGCGTTCGGATCCTGGCGCGCCCGGTCGCTCGATGGGCGGGTGACGCTTTGGCTGGTGGGTGCAGGCGGTCTGATTCTGCTTGCAGCGTCCCTGAACATCACTGTCCTGCTGTCGATCCAGGCTCTAGACCGCGTCCAGGAGTTTGCGGTACGGACGCAGCTCGGCGCGACGCGGACGCGCGTCTTCTCGCAGTTTCTGCTGGAGCACCTGGCCGCGACGGGGGCGGGCGCCGTGGCCGCGGCGGGCGTCGGCATCGCAGTCGGCCGACTGCTGATCGGACTGCTTCCGATTGCTGGCGCAGACGCGTTTGCGGGCAGCCCGTTCCTGCCGAGCGTCGGGATCCTGGCACTCTTGGTGGGCGTGTCGAGCGGCCTCGGGCCGGCGGTCTGGGTCTCTGGCGTGGTGGAGCGGCACCGTCTGCATGGCGCGGCACTGGCGGTGCCATCCGGCGCCGGGCTTCGCAGCGTGTTCGTGACCGGGCAGTTTGCGCTGGCGCTGGTGCTGGTAGTGGGGGCCGGTCTGTTCATCGGCACGATTCGCCATCTCGGCCGCACGCCTGGTTTCGACGCGGATCGCGTAGTCGTCGCCACCGTCGATCTGGCCAGGGCCGGCTACCGCGCCAATCGGATCCACGATGTCTTCGAGACGTTTCTCCAGCGCCTTGAGCGGGTACCCCAAGTTGCTTCGGCCGGCGTCAGCCTGGCGCCGCTGCTGGAGTCCGGCGGTCCGACCCGCGCGTTTCCGCTACGGACGGCTCGCGGCGTCGCGCCGCGGAGGCTGCCGCTGTTCAACGCCGTGTCGCAGGACTACTTCCGCACGGTCGGCACGCGGATCCTGCACGGGCGCGCGTTCGTGGACAACGATGCCGGGGGAAGGCCTGTGATGGTGGTGAACGCGGGCCTTGCTGCGCGGTTGTGGGGGGAGGCGGATGCGCTCGGCCGCTGCGTCGTCGTCGGAGGCTTGCCGTGCGTCGAGGTCGTCGGCGTCAGCGAGGATCGCCGGCATGTGTCGGTGACCGGGGTACACGACGAGTGGTTCGTTCCCTTCAGCCAAGCGTCTCTGTACGACAACGACGCGGCGCCCCAGACGCTGCTCGTGCGGGCGCGCGGTCCCGGGCGCGACGCAGTCGGCCCCGTCGCGGCAGCGCTCCGTGGTACCGATTCGGACCTGCCGTACATCGACGTGCGGTCGCTGGCGGATTTGGTTGACGGTCAGACGCGGTCCTGGAGACTGGGAGCCGTCGTGTTCAGCTTGACGAGCGGTTTCGCGTTGGTGCTCGCCGCCGTAGGGAGCTTCGCCGCCCTGGCCCTGTCCGTGCGGTCGCGCACCCGGGAGATCGGCATTCGGATGGCGCTCGGCGCCAGCCGCGGCGACATCCTCACTGCAGTGTTGTGCCGCGGAATGAAGGTTGTGATCGCCGGACTCGTCCTCGGTGTCGCCGTGTCGGCGGCGGCCTATCGCCTCATGGACAGTCTGCTCGTCGGCGTGACTGCGGCCGATCCCGTGTCCTTCGGGGTCGCCTGTCTGGTGGTCAGCGTCGCCGGCGCCGCGGCGGCCGTACTACCGGCGGTCAGGGCAGCGCGTCTGGAACCTGCGGGAGCGTGTGCCGATGTCTGATCCGATCCGCTGCGGACCGCTGCTGGTCGTGTTGCTGCTGCTGTGCAGCGCATGCGACCGGGCTTCGATCACCGCCCGGCCTGATTCGCTGCCCGGGACTACCAGCCAAGCTGCAATTGAGTACGCCGCGTTGGACAAGCCGTTCCCCCAATACCCGGCCCGTTCCCTGGAGAATGGGGCCGCTGGTGTCGCTGTGGCGTCGATCGTGGTCGGTCTCGACGGGCGGATGGAGCGAGTCGACGTGCTCGAGGCGCCGGATGCGGACATCGCCGAGGCGCTACAGGACACCCTCGAACGCTGGGTATTGCCGGTGCACCCCAGCGGCCCGCTCAGGACCGCCGCCACGATGGTGTTCTATTTCCTGATCGAAGCCGGCGAGGGTCGTGTCGTCAGCGGGCTGTCACTGGCGGCGGAACGCACCGGCGGCGGCCGTTCAGTGGCCGGTGAGCGGCTACGCCGTATCGATGAGGTGGAGCTCGAGACGTTGCTGGAGACGGGCGCAGTCGTCGTCGACCCACGTGTTCGCGACCTGTACGCGCGGAGCCATCGCGACGGTGCAATCAACCTTCCGCTGCGGGAACTGCAGTCGCGGGCGGCAGTGGAGCTCCTGCCCGCGCAGGTCGTCGTCGTTGACTGCTACCGTGGTTTGGAAGGGATGTGCGACATGGCTGGGCAGATACTGCTGCGGCTTGTCGGGGTTCCGGACGTGGTGGTCTTCGTGCACGACTGAGCGGGGGTTGCTCCCGGAGGTGGGTGTGCATTCGATTGCCAGCGCGTTTCCGTGCTAGAGAGATAGGCGGCTACACGGCTCCGACGTAATGCCATGCGACTGCGGCGTGCGGGTAGGGAAGTCGGAGTAGGAGCTCCGGCTCGGCGCAGCGGCGCGAAGCGCGTGCGGAAGGGTGCATGGAGATGGTCCGCGCGATTCTGCGGAACCGCGGTCTGGACGTCTCCGAGCGGCTGGGCGTAGCGCGCGGGGATCCCGACCGTCACCGGCAGGGTGGTAGCATGGCTGCGTGACCTCCCGCCGCTTCGCCTCGCCGTCCGGTTCCGCCGCCGCGGAGTCGGCTTCCGTCTCTGCGGGGGCCGACGTCGCGGAATTCGTCCCCGAGTTTCCCGGCTGCCGCCCCATCCGCATCACGCGCGACGCCATCGCCGACCACGAGAGCCGCATCGAGTACTGGGACGCGGCGACCGAGACGGCCTGGGTGGCGTGCGAGCCGAACACGGTCTACCACGAGGGTCCCGGGCAGGTGCTCGGCGGTCTGCTGACGCGCATCGCCGCCATCCGCGGGGCGCCGATCCTGACCCTGGGCGCTGCGGATCTGCTGCTGCGCAACGCACGGGGCGAACGGCAGCGCATCCTGCAGGCAGACCAGGTGGTCTTTCTGGATCCGGTGGAGACGCGGCCCCGCGGCGCCGCCGTCGAGGTGGGCTCGGACCACCTGCCGGACGTCGTGCTGGAGGTCGACTACTCGACCGACGTGCGGCGGGGCAAGCTGGGGCTGTACGAGGAGTGGGGCTTCCCGGAGGTGTGGGTCGAGGTTCCGGAGGGCGGATCGCCGCGCCGACGCCCGGGCCTGACCATTCACCGCCGGGGGCCGGACGGCTACCGACCCGTGCCGGCGAGCGTCGCGCTGCCGGGCTGGACGGCGGCGCAGATCCACGCGGCCTTCAACGAGGCCGAGCTGTCGGAGTCGACGTGCGCCGTGCTGGAGCGGGTCGGTCGCGCTCTGGGCGAGGCCGCGGGCACGGGTCCGGACGACGATCTCTGGCTCGGGGCGCAGCGGCACCAAGCGCGAGCGGAGATTGTCCGCGCGATTCTCCGCAACCGCGGACTGGCCGTCTCGGAGCGGCTGGCCGCTCGGATCGCGGGCGAGGATCCGGAAGTGCTCGCCGCCGCCGCGCTGGCCTGCCGCGACGAGTCGGACCTGTTGGCCCGTCTGGACGAGCGGCGGCCCGCCGGCCGGCGGGCGCGCACGCGCGACCGCTGAGACAGACGCGGTGATCGCTTCGCGGCTTCCCCTGCCAACGGGATTCGGCCGGTGCCGCGCGTTCGGGCGCGGCCGTAACGTCGCCAAGGCGTGTACGAAAACGGCCATGCCGGCGTTTCAGATCTAGAGGGAGTGAATCGCATGCGCAGAACCACCGTAGCGTTCGAGGACGGGAGGGCGAGGAAGAGCATGACGAAAGCCGTCGTCGTCGGCGTCATAGGGGGGCTGCTGCTGGCCTCGATGCCAGTTCAGGCCGAGCAGATCAAGGCGCAAGCGATCGCAGCAGCGCGCGCGAGCACGTTCGGGCAGGTCGGTAACACGACATACCAACGCTCTCGGCTGCGTACGTGGATCGGAATCGGGCTCATGACGGCGGGCTTGAACCTGGCGTTTCTCGGAAAGGAGTGTGGAACGACGGGAGCTCTTGGACCGGGCTATATGCAGACCGGTGCCTTCGGGTCCGTGTCGATTTCGGCGACCGGCCTCAAGCCCGTTGCTGGCGCTGAATGCGCGATGGGGTTCACGCTCACGTCACGAGTCAACCTGAATGGGCAGGACATGTCTTCGAGCGGACCGGTACAGCTTGCCAGGCACTCGCGGCTCGACTTGACCTTCCTGTCGGGACCCGCCGTTCCAGAGGAGTTGGGCACTGCGATCGCCGATTCCGTCCTCGGATCGGCGACGGTTTCGGAGTCCTGGCCGTGCGGGCGTATGGTCGCCGGCCTCGGGATGGCAGGTGTCGGGCTTCTGCTCACAACCGTTTTTGCGAACGTGCCGGTCGAGGTGACAAGGCTGGACCGGTCAGGCGTCGCGATCGGAAGCCGGCTCAGTTGGTAGCCGACGTGCCGGCCGGCCAGGGAGTGTTCCGCTCCTGCTGACGCCTGCCTTCTGGCAACAGCAGGCCGCCGGCATGGGTTGGTCGGGCTTCGGTTGGTAAACCGACGGGACTCGGCCGGCAACGCGGGTCGGGGCGTGGCCGAGTCCCTGCCCAGGCGTCCGCAACGCGCAGGATCCCGACCGTCGCCGGCAGGGTGTTAGCATGGCTGCGTGACCTCCCGCCGCTTCGTCTCGCCGTCCGGTTCCGCCGCCGGGGAGTCGGCTTCCGTCTCTGCGGGGGCCGACGTCGCGGAATTCGTCCCCGAGTTTCCCGGTTGCCGCCCCATCCGCATCACGCGCGACGCCATCGCCGACCACGAGAGCCGCATCGAGTACTGGGACGCGGCGACCGAGACGGCCTGGGTGGCGTGCGAGCCGAACACGGTCTACCACGAGGGTCCCGGGCAGGTGCTCGGCGGTCTGCTGACGCGCATCGCCGCCCTCCGCGGGGCGCCGATCCTGACCCTGGGCGCTGCGGATCTGCTGCTGCGCGATGCACGAGGCGAGCGGCAGCGCATCCTGCAGGCGGACCAGGTCGTCTTTCTGGATCCGGTGGAGACGCGGCCCCGCGGTGCCGCTATCGAGGTGGGCTCGGACCACCTGCCTGACGTGGTGCTGGAGGTGGACTACTCGACCGACGTGCGGCGGGGCAAGCTGGGGCTGTACGAGGCGTGGGGCTTCCCGGAGGTGTGGGTCGAGGTCCCGAAGGGCGGATCGCCGCGCCGGTGCCCGGGCCTGGCCATCCAACGCCGGGGGCCGGAAGGCTACCGGCCCGTGCCGGCGAGCGTTGCGCTGCCGGGTTGGACGGCGGCGGAGATCCACGCGGCCTTCAACGAGGCCGAGCTGTCGGAGTCGACGTGTGCGGTGCTGGAGCGGGTCGGCCGGGCCTTGGGCGAGGCCGCGGGAACCGGCCCGGACGACGATGTGTGGCTGGGAGCGCACCGGCGCGAAGCGCGCGCGGAGGGAGTGGCTGCCGGCCGTGCGGAAGCGGTGGCTGCCGGTCGTGCGGAAGGGTGCGCGGAGATCGTTCACGCGATTCTCCGCAACCGCGGCCTGGACGTCTCCGAGCGGCTGGCCGCCCGGATTGCGGGTGAGAATCCTGCCGTGCTCGCCGCCGCCGCGGTGTCCTGTCGCGACGAGGCAGATCTGCTGGCCCGGCTGGACGAGCGACCGCGCGCCGGGCGGCGGACGCGCACTGGTGACCGTTGAGGGCGACGTTCCCGGTCGACGCGGGCCCGCACCGCCGGCACACGACGGCGCGCGGGCGGTTCGAGGGGAAGGAAGTCCGCACGAGGGTCGACTGACGATCGAGAGGAGTCTCGGCACATGCACACGACGACGCGATTGATGACGACGGTCGCGGTCACGCTGGCGGTGGCCTTGTTTGCTGTCGGTTCGCCATCCGCCCAGGAGCCCGCGGACGGCATGGTCGAGTGGCCCTACGTGGGCGCCGATCAGGCGGCGTCGAAGTACTCGCCGCTGGCCGACATCGACGCCGCGAACGTCGACCGGCTCGAGGTCGCCTGGGCATGGGAGCCGAACGAGCTGCCGAACCGGGAGTTCCGGACGCGGCCCGGCAGCTTCGAGGTGATGCCCCTGATGATCGACAACGTCGTCTACGTGTCGACGATGTACACGCGGGTGGTCGCCCTCGATGCCGAGACCGGCGAGCAGCTCTGGGCGTTCGATCCCGAGGCGTGGCGCACCGGCCCGGACGGCGGTCCGCCCGGAGGCTTCAAGCATCGCGGCGTCGCGGTCTGGCCGGCCAACGCCAACCGGACGGCGGGCGCCGGCGAGGACATGCGGGTCTTCATCAACAGCCGCGACAGCCTGTATGCGCTGAACGCGGCCGACGGGTCGCTCATCCGCTCGTTCGGCGACGACGGCCGCGTGCTGCTGACCGAGAACTTCCCGAACCCGGTGACGCACGAGATGTTCGACCAGACCTCGCCGCCGGTCGTCTTCGAGGATCTGGTCATCGTCGGCAGCCGGGTCCCGGATCGCATCCAGCAGCGGTTCGATACGCCCGGATCGGTGCAGGCCTTCGATGTCCATACCGGCGAGCGGCGCTGGGTCTTCTACACCGTGCCGCAGTCCAACGACGCGTTCGGGGCCGATACCTGGGAGGGCGGCTCCTGGCGCTTCACCGGGCACGCCAACGTGTGGGGGCTGATGTCCCTCGACGCCGAGCGCGGGCTGCTGTACGTGCCGACCAGCACGCCGAGCAGCGACTACTGGGGCGGCCGGCGGCTCGGGGCCAACCTGTTCGCCGAGTCGCTCGTCTGCCTCGACGCGCGGACCGGCCAGCGCGAGTGGCACTTTCAGGCGGTCCACCACGGGTTGTGGGACTACGACTTCACGTCGGCCCCGAACCTGATGACCCTGGAGGTGGACGGCCGGACCATCGACGCGGTGGCCGAGGTGTCGAAGCAGGGCTTCACGTACGTCTTCGACCGGGTGACCGGGGAGCCGATCTGGCCGATCGAGGAGCGGCCGGTGGATACCGAGACCGACGTGCCGGGCGAGGTCGTGTATCCGACCCAGCCGTTCCCTACGAAGCCGCCGCCGTTCGCCGCCCAGGGAGTCTCGCTGGACGACGCCAACGACCTGACGCCGGAGATCCACCGCCTCGCGGTCGAGGAGCTGCAGACCTACCGTCTCGGGCCGCTCTTCACGCCGCCCAGCCTGCGGGGGACGCTGCAGCGGCCGCGGGTAGACGGCGGGGCCAACTGGGGCGGCGCGGCGTTCGACCCGACCACCAACCGGCTCTACGTACGGACGTCGGAGGGTGTGTCGCCCAACCAGGTCTGCGAGACCGATCCGAATCTCCCGGAGGTCGACGTCGCCTACACGAACAACTGCCCGCGCGGCGGCTCGGCCGGCATCTTCCGTGGATTGGGCGGGTACATCCCGGCGGAGCGGAGCCGCCTCGGGCCGATACCGCTCGTCAAGCCGCCCTATGCGCGCCTCGTCTCCATCGACCTGAACGCGGGCGACATCGCCTGGAGCGTGCCGTTCGGCGAGGGAAGCCGGGTCATGCGCGCGCATCCGCTGCTGCGGGGCGTCGAGCTGCCCGAACGGCTCGGCACGCCGGGCGCCCCCGGCCCGCTCGTCACCGGCGGCGGACTGGTCTTCCTCGGCGGCGGCGACCCGTATCTCTATGCGTTCGACGCCGGGACCGGCCGCGAGGTGAGCCGCGTGCCCACCGAGTTCCGGACCAGCGGCAACCCGATGACCTACCGCTCGCGCGCGGGCCGGCAGTTCATCCTGATCGCCACCGGCGCCGGTCCCGACGCGCGGCTCGTGGCGTTCGCGCTGCCAGAACGCGACTAGTGTCCGCAGAACACCGAGAAGCTCCGCAAAGAACCGAATGGCACCCGTGTTATTGAGGTTTTCGCAGGATCTGCATTCCGCGGACTTCCGTCCCCATGTCCCCCGTTCCGAGTCCTGTCGTGGGATACGCGTGGTATCCTATGACCAGGGAGATCAGGATGGGCGGACGACTCAGAGCCAAGCAGATCGGGGCGTTGCGACCGGGACGGCACGGCGACGGCGGGACGCTGTTTCTCGTCGTCGAGCCCGTCGGCCGGAGTCGCCACTGGGTGCAGCGGTTGACCATCAACGGCAAGCGGCGCGACCTCGGTCTCGGCGGGTACCCGTACGTCGGGCTCGCAGAGGCACGCGCCGCGGCGTTCGCCAACCGCCAACTGGCGCGCCGCGGCGGGGACCCGATGACGGCGGTGCGGCAGTCGAGGGCCCCGACGTTCCGCATGGCGTGCGAACGGGTCGAGGCCGGCGCCACGTGGAAGGGCTTGGGGGCGGAGAATCGGCGGCGTGCTCTGGAGCGGTACTGCAGCTCGGTCATGGACCGGCGCATCGACCAGATCCGTCGCGCCGACGTGATTGCCATCCTGTCGCCGGTCATGGCGGAGAAGCGGGCCACGGGATCGAAGCTGCACGGGTGGATCCGCGGGGCGCTGGCGTGGGGAGTGGCGGGCGAGCACATCGAGTTCAACGTTGCCGACGGCATCGGCGCGGCGCTGCCATCGGCTCGCAAGGCGAAGAAACACCACGCGGCGCTGCCCTACTCGGAGGTGGGGTCGGCATTGGAGGCTGTCGCAGGGTGCACGGCGAACGAGGCGGTGAAGCTGTGTCTTCGGTTCATCGTCCTGACGGCGGTTCGCTCGGGTGAGGCACGGGGCGCGATGTGGAGCGAGATAGACGTGCCCGGGGCGGAGTGGCGCATACCGGAGGAGCGCATGAAGGCGGGCATCGAGCATAGAGTGCCGTTGTCGCCTGCAGCGATGGACACGCTGGAGCGAGCCCGGGGGCTGGACAGTCCGGCCGGCTGGTGCTTCCCGGCGCCGACGCGCGCGGGCAAACAGCTGCACGCGACGACGCTGGCGCAGGTGGTGCGGTCGCTCTATGGGGGCCGCTGCACGGTGCACGGCTTCCGCTCGTCGTTCCGCGACTGGGCGAGCGAGCAGACCAGCGTGCCGCATGCGGTAGCCGAGGCGGCGCTGGCGCACCAGGTGGGCAGTGCCGTAGAGCGGTCCTATGCCCGGTCGGATTTGTTCGAGAAACGTCGCGGCCTCATGGATGGGTGGGCAGAGTTCGTGACCCGGTAGAGAAAGCCGGCGTGTGCCGCTGGGTGTGGAAGCCGTAGGCGCGGCGCGCGATGACCCGCGGTTTGTTGTTGATCCCCTCCAGCGGACCGTTCGTCATCTTCGTGTCGAGGTAGGCGAGGATCCCCACCGCGTGCTTGCGGATCGTCCGCGCCAGCTTGACGAACGGCGCCAGGCGGGACCGCGACGCCCACTCGAGCCACTCGTCGAGCAGTTCCTTCGCATCGTCCGGCGCGACTGCTCGGGGATCGTCGCCAAGTACTCCTTCAGCTCGCAGGCGCGGTCGAGCGCGCGGTTCTGCCACGGCAGCCACGACGAGCACGG
Source organism: Vicinamibacterales bacterium (assembly GCA_963662835.3). Classification (GTDB taxonomy): domain Bacteria; phylum Acidobacteriota; class Vicinamibacteria; order Vicinamibacterales; family UBA8438; genus WTFV01. The sequence goes on along the minus strand of CAXXVU020000002.1, from coordinate 98,611 downwards.
CGTGCGCGCGCGTGACGACGAATCCAACAAGCAGGGCGACACGCAGTGTTGGTGACCATCGACGAGCGCTGGTCGAGGCGGCGCTCGCGCGTCGGCTCAGCCACGAGATGGACGCCGCTCACACGGCGTCGACCCTCTTCACGCGCCCCGGCGGTCTGAGGGACTGGAAGCTCGTACCGCGGCCAGACGACTGAGCCGCCGCGAGCAGGCCCCGCCGTGAGTCCAGCGAGACACTGCACGCAGCCGGGGCTCCTGCTCCGGATCGATTCGACCGGAGCCGTCGCGCCCGAGTCCTGCAGTCCAGCCGCGACCGACTGTTACCGCTGACGTCCCCGCGAGCGGCTCCGCGGGCGGGTGTTGATGTAGTGCAGCACTTCATCCAGGTACCAGCGCACCGCGTGGGGGCCGATCTTGACCGATTGCGGGAACAGGCCCATCGCCATGTACTTATAGATGGTGGAAGGGCTCAAATTGGTGAGTTCCACTACCTGGGCGAGCTTGATCAACTTCCTCCGGGGCGCAGCTTGTGCGGCTCGATTCTTCATGGGTTCGCTTCCTCCGTTCAGTTCGGGAGGGAGCGTTGCGGACGCGGGTCGCTCGACCAGCCGGCGAACTGCATTCCGGGACCAATGGATTCGGCTAAAGCACTGACAGATAAGGAGAAAGAAATTATGAAGTTTTTTGGGGGCCTCTGTACCTTTCCCGATTGCGCCGCGGGATGGTCTCGCCAGGTCGGGCAGGCCACTCGGCGGCGGGCACCCCGGAGTACACGACGCTCCAGTGCGGAGTGCACAAGTGGAGCACGATTCGCATCGGCAGCCGGATCTACTCGGTGCCGTCACGCCTGATCGGTCACACGGTCGAGGCGTCGCCAGCATCCGTCGACGGTCGAGGTCCTCTACGGGCGGGCGGGTGCTGTGCACGATGCCACGGCTGCGGGGCACGGCGGACCACCGGATCGACTACCGCCACATCATCGGCAGCCCAGGCTCGCAAGCCGTGGCCCTTGCGCCGTATCGCTTCCGGGAGGAGCTGTTCCCGTCGCTGACGTTCCGGGCGGCGTATGACGCGCTGAGGCGGACGCACAGCGAGCGGGCCGACGTCAGTATGTGCGGTTGCTGCACCTGGCGGCCACGACCAGCGAGCGGCAGGTCGAAGCGACGCTTCGGACTCGACTCGACGCCGGCGACACGAGCGAGTCGCCGGCGTCGAGGCCGAGGTGCGTCCGCCGGTTCCGACCGTGCCGGTGGTCCACATCCCTCGCCCGGACCTGACGCGGTACGACGCGTTGTCGACCGGAGGCCTGCACGGATGACGGCCGCGAGCACGCAAGTGACGACGCTGCTGACGCGGTTCAACCTGACGACGGCGGCCGAGGAGTTGGTACCGCGGCTGACACAGGCCGGCCACCACGACGCGCTGCCGGTGTTGCTGGAAGTCTTCGAGGCCGAAGCCGAGGCACGCCGCCAGCGCCGCATTGCCCAACTACGACGAGCATCGCGTCTGCCACCCGGCAAGACGTTCGAGACGCTCGACACGGACACGTCCGGCACGCCAGCACCAGCCGGCCCCGCTCGAGCAGCACCGCCGGCCCCTTGCACCGCGGGCACGGCCAGTCGACCACCGCAGGCTTGGGCGGGACGAACGACGGGTCGCCCTCGGCGCCCGACAGCTCGCCGCGACCACGAACACCCGGCCGTCGAGCAGCACGTACCCGCGGTCACCCAGCGTCTTGAGCGTGTTCGCATACGTCGACAGCCGTCCGACGCCGGCCCGATTCGAGCTCGGCCACCAGCGACGCCTCGGTGTAGCGCGGCGGCGGCTTCGTCCACGACGAGGAGACCTCCGGCGACGCGCTCCCCGGCGCCCACGCCGTCCTCGCGGGCAGGTCCGGCACCGCTGGCGGCTCGTCCGCCGCGGACGCCGGCGGCAGCAGCCGGTGGAACCCCGGGGCCCAACGACGACCCGCCCCTTCACCTCCAGGCGCACCGGCTCGCCGGATACGCCCGGCCGACAGCTTCCACGTTGTCCGGCGGATCCTGGCCGGCGTCATCTGCGAGGCCAGCAGCCGGCGCCAGATCAGGTCGTAGAGCGGCGCATGCTCGGGATCGACGCCCTCCGGGCCGGTGGCCGGAGCGGTCGGCCGGATCGCCTCCTGCGAGCCTTCCTTCGACTCGTAGAGCGGCGGCTCGGCCGGCACGGCGCCGGCGCCAGCGCCGAAGGCCGCCGTCAGCCAGGACCGCGCCGCCTCCTGCGCCTCGGGAGCCACCATCACCGCATCCGAGCGCATGCAGGTAATCCTCCCCGCCTCGTAGAGCTTCTGCGCAATGGCCATCGTGTCGGCCACCGACAGCTTCAGCAGCGACGAGGCGGCCTGCTGCAGCGTCGAGGTCGTGAACGGCGGCTTCGGCCGCTGCGAAGCGTGCTTCTCGGCCACGTCGCCCAGGGTCACCGCCACCGACCCACCAGCAGAGCATGGCCCGGCGACCATCCCCGAAGCCTTGCAGGAAACGCCGAGCGACGCCCCCAGTTCCACATCGTCCGGCGGATCCTCGCCGGGGCATCTGCGACGCGAGCAGCCGGCCACGGGTCAGGTCGTAGCGACGCGTATACACCGGCTCCGGATCCAGCGCGACGAAGACGAACGTCCGAGCGCGTGCAGGTGATCGTCTCCGTCTCGTCGAGCGTGTGCGAGATCTCCATCGCGTCGAAACCGACGGCGTCAAGAGCGACGTTGCCGCCTGCGGCTACGTCGAGGTCGTCAACGGCGGCTTCCGCCGCTGCGACGCGTCCCCGCTCGCCTGACGTGCGCCAGTGGCTCTCTCCACCTGCTGTTCGAGCCCTTGACGCTTTCCGTCCGGCCGCCCGCCCCGCATCGGGCCGGCGCAAGCCGCCACCACCAGCACCACGCCGACGCCGCTGCCGGGCCGGCGCGCCTCCCCGAGTCGGCACGCAGGATCACGGACCCGGGGGAGGGAGCGGTATCGGGCGACAATCCAGTAGCGCGGACCGAGACCGGACACGGCCAGGGCGGGCGGTCAAGGCAACGCCTCTGCATTCTGCCCCCCGCCCCCGCGCCGCTGGTCCTCCGGACCCTCTCGCGTCCGCAACGCGCCACAGGGCCTGCCGGCCCGCTCCACCCGGCCCCGCTCCGGGACCACTCCCATTCTCCAGGAGGACGACCTGATGCCTCTCGCCGACCTGCTCCGCCCCGAACAGCGCCAGTGGCTGCGCCGCCTGCGCCGCCGCATCGCCAATCGCGAGGTCATGCGCCGCCACCGGGCCGCGAACCGCGACAAGAAGCTGTGCGCCGGCGTCGACCTGCCGCTCGACGCCGGGACCTGCGGGCGCCTCGTCTGGCCCGCGCACGAGCGCTGCCACGCCTGCCACCGGCGGCGCCAGTGGCTCCGCCACCACGCGCTCAACCCCGCCGAAACCGCCGTGCTCGGGCTGCTCGAGAGCATTGAGGACGCAGCCGAAGCCGCCCCGGCCGAGGACGCCAGCCAGAGCACACCGCTGCTCGACGACCTGTCCCCACTCTCGGACCCCTGCCTGCGCTGGTAGCGCCGAAGACCCAACCGTCGGCGCGGACAACGCCGGCGGACGCTCGCTGTACGAGGACCAGGCACCCGATCCGTCCCGCTGACGGCCATCGGGAAGTCCCCCCGCACAACATCGGACGATCCCGCGTCCCGCACACTCGATGGCGGCGGCCAGCCGCGCGACCCGGACCGGATGTCAACGGTCGCTGGAAAGCGCGTTGTATGACCAGTTGGTCATACAACGCGGTTCCTCGCGCTCGCCAACAGTTCCACGCCGGCCAGTCGTCACGGCAGGGCAACCCCGGTACGCCCGTGCGCCGGTCCCGCACGACAGCGGCCACCGCCGACTCTTCCGAACCGTACCGCTCGCACAAGGCGAGGAACCGCGTAGACAGCGTCCTTCCGGGTCTTCATGACTGCCGGTTTCGCTGGTGCAGGCCGATGAACCTGACGATCACGGGGTTGCCTTCCTCGTCGTGCACGAATCCGATCCGGATGGTGTGCCGCGGGTCGCGACTGGTTCCCTTGCCGATGTGGCCTCGGTGAACACCCAAAACCGAAGGGTATGACCAGACTGGTCATACCCTTCACTTCTCGAGGGTCGTTGACAACAGGCCCGCCACTTTCGTCGCGCCGTGCCGAGACATCACGTCGGCGATAGTACGAAGATACTCTCGCTCGCTTTCTTCGGCGACTCTCACCACGTCCAGTTCCCCCTCCGGCAAGTACGACTCCACCGCTTGCCGCACCAGCTTGCGCAGCACCTCGGCGGGCAGCGCTTCCGCCTCGACGGTGCGCTTGATCTGCGGGGACCGCAGGTCGTTCTCATTACGCGGCTTGGTCGGCAGGTTGTATTGCACGACTTGCTCTGCATTGACCGCCACGCGCACTTCCTGCAGGCAGTGCTGTGGTTTCATCCCGTGTCTTTGGGCATACGGCTTCAAGTGCTTGCGCAACTTCTTGATCACATCGCGATCGATGTGCTCGCCGGCAGGGTCGTAGTCCCCGACATACAGCAGGCGAATTGGACGCCCCGCTGCCGCGGTTTGCATCAGCTGAGCCGCCTGCCAGGTCTGCGTCAACGAGCTGAAGCCGCTCGTGGGGTAGAGCGAGACACACAACTCTCTGCACAGTGGGAGCAGTACCGCGGCGATGGAGCGACTCTCGCACCAGACTTCGACGTGAGCCCGCGCCCGACGCCAAAGGTCGAGCCGATAGTACTCCGCGTGCCGAGAGATCATGTCGCCGCCGTTCTCGTACGTCGCGACATGGTACCCCGTCCGGGTCGAGTCGCTGATCCAGCTGTACGGCAGGCGCCCGGTCTGGCGCAGCCTGATGCACGCGCGGTCCACCGTGTCGTAGCCCTTGTCGTTCTTGGGGACCAACTCGGGGATGCGGCCCACGAGCACGTAGTACACGTGCCTTACCGACTGCGGGCGGGACTGCTCCAGCACTGCGAGAACGCCCTGATCCAGCAGTTCCTTCTCTGCATCTGTCAACCGGAAGATCTCTACCCGCGGCCGGCGCTGCGCCGCGGCGTCCAGGATGAGCCGCGGGTTGGTCCGCACGTACTCGTGCAGTGCGCGCGCCTTGCGCTGAGCGAGAATCCAGAGGGACATCGCGACCATGTCGTCCGTCCCACGGTGGTCAGGGTGGTTGTGGTCCGTCCACGCGTTCACCTCGGCAAAGGTGGGGCTCACGCGCTCGACCCACGTGTGGCCGAACAGCGAACTGCGGAACAGCGCCCCGTCCCAGCCGCGCGCATCAGGTTCCGAATCGAGGAAATGGCGCAACTCACCTTGCTTGATGCCCCCGACCGGAAGGCCCCGCTCACCACGTAGCTCCACCATCCCGGTCGACAGAGTCACGGCTTCGACCCGCGAGCCTCTGTACGTCGCAATGGGGATTCCGCACAGGCTTTTCTTCATGATACTGACCTCCTCGCTGGTAACGGTCCACGTGTTGCACGTGAACGTCTCGCTCCAGCGTACGGGACCGCGGCCGACCGCTTGCCGGGCCTGCCCCACATGGAGGCGTACCCGCTGTCTGCCGAGCAGTGCAGGCCGACCTGCAGATCCGCTCCGGACGGACAGGACCGGCCAGGCGGAAAGCGCGAAGGCGAACGCCGGCCAGTACTCGGACACGACAGTGTTGTTTGGTCTTCCCTGTTCCTCCCCCACTCGCCGTTGGGTCGCTCACCAGATCGCGACCTCGAGCCCGTCGAGCAACGAGCGCCGCAGCGCGGAGTCGGGACAGACAGACTGGCGACCGTCTTCCCCCACGCCCTCGCCGCTGGTGTCCCTGGCGAGCACCCGGGCGGCCTGTTCGGGGGGAGTCGCGTTTGCGGATGTCCTCCAATCCCATGCCCCACGTGATAGCGCCGCGTCGCGGCTCGGCGAACTTGGCGGCAACTGGCGCCTGGTCGTGCCGTGGCTGCGGGTGTCCACCCAGTGACGGTCCCAGCGGCTGGCTCGACAGAGCACACAGCGGCGCTCGAAGCCGGCAGGTACGACCCCTTGTCGAGCCTGCCTGCCCCACAAAACAGGCGTACCCGCTGTCGGCGACGACGGAAGACCGCAGGCGTTGTGGACAACGATGGGGCAAGGTACGACCGTTTGTCGGGCCTGCCCCACATACAGGCGTACCGGCTGTCCGGCGACGAGCAACACCGCAGGCGTTGTGGAAACGGCGACCGCCAGTCGCCGAGCCTTGGCCGGAGGCGATGGCTGTGTCGTCGGTCTTCCTCTTCGTCTCCCGCCCGCCATCAGGCTTCCCACGCGATCACGAATCACGGGTGATGCCAAGCAGGCGGTCGATGCCGGCTGGAGGTGGTGGTCTCCGGCGCAGCGACAGCGATGTCGCGATGGTCGCATACAGGGAGAACATCACCTCGTCAATCGCCGCGCGCACCTGGGCGCCCGCATCAACCGACATCGTGATCTGCAAGGCCATCGCTGGCGCGAACATCTTCCCGCAACCACTTCGCCGCGGTCCGCGACAGCGTCGGCGGGCGCGCAGCCGCCCACGAAAGGCAACCAACCAGGTTCGCAAGCAGCCTCGGAGCAATGCCATGCTCGGCGTCGACATCGACTACCAGGCAATCGGCAAACGAGAGGGTCCATGCGGATGGTCTCGGTCACCGTTTGCCTAGCGCTGCACGCGTCGCCGCCACTTGGGCGGGGTCGGCGTCGGCGCCGACTATCCGCATCCCGGCCGCCGCCGCGCCCGCCAGCACCTCTCCGGACCCACAGCACGGGTCCCACACTTCAGCCCCCACCGGAAGCCACGCTGCGATGACCTGCCGCCACCCATCGGCGCCGCTGTCGGCCCGGAACAGGGTCGGATGCTCCGCCGACGAGTCCGCATCGCCATCCTCGACAGCATCATCATCCCCCTGCGCCGACGAGTCCACGCCGTCGTCATCCCGCCGCCTGAACACCAGAACCGGGAACCAACCGGCTCCGGATCCGACGCATGCCAGCAATGACTCGTAGTCCATCCACTGGTTATCCTCATCGTCGGGTCCGTCTCCGATGCTTGCGACGTCGGCCACGGCCCAGCCGGGACACTGAACCAGAACCAGCCCACCCGGCCGTACCGCGAAGTCCCCAAACCCCACCACTGCATTGATCAAGTCTTGCTCGGCGCCATGCAGCGCTACGGCGACCGCGTCGATGGAGTCCTCTTTGACCTTCTCGTGAAGCTCCTCCACCGTGCACACGTGCAGCGTCGCCGCCGCCGCCGTGTCCACCGGCCCCAACGCCGCAGCAGCACTGTCCTGCTTCGGCACATCGGCAGCCGACGCGGCCTGCGGTGCAGGCTCTGTCACCCCGGCTTGCCGTTCCCGGCGAACCTCTGTGCGCAGCGCCCGCCGGGACACAACCTTGCCAGCCGCCTCGATCCGGTCCATCCGCGCCCGCATCGCCGCGTCATCCGCGGGGTCGGGATGCGCGCGCCGGATGTCGCGCAGCTCCTCTGCCGAGACTGCCTTCGCCGCTTCACCGGACCCGCCTTCGCGTTGAGAAAATGTGGGCCGCCGCCCCAGGTTTTCGTCCCCGGCAGTCTTCGGCGGCCTGCCAACCGGCTGCGGCGGATTGTGCTTGGCGATCCACTGCTCAACTTCCGCGACCGCGCGCGCCGCCGCATGGCGGATATCGTGCCGGTCAAGCACCTGCGCCGCAGCCTCGACGACCCGCAGGCCGTCGCGCATCTGAAACGCCTTGACGGTGTTCGGCAAGTTTGCGATGTCCTGCTCGACGCGCGCGAAGACGGTCTCGACGTCGGCGGCGTCGGTCTTCGCCAGCGCCGCCGACAGCGTCTCCCTGATCGCCTCCTTCCCGTTCGGTACCAGTTCCGCTTCCACGCTCACCGCTTTGCCCGTCATTGATGGCCCCCTTCCAGGACGTGACTGTCCGCATACCGAGCAAGTATTCGGGACGGTGGCCATTGCGCCGCCGCCGCCGGCATTGCAGGCAGCCGATGGCTACGCAGGCCTCGGCCAGAGTCGAGAGGCCCCGGCCGTCGATGTCGCATCACCAGTGCGGGACGCTGGCGTCGAACCCCAACCAGCAGCCTGCACGGCGGCTGCGCGGGAACTCGCGCACCGGCAGCCGCGGTTCGGATGGCAGGCTCCGGAATCGCCCCGACCGCAATGCGGGGCGGGAGCCTGCGGGAGCCCCCTTTTCGAACGCCGCACGAAGAATTGCGGGCGGCGGCCCACATTTTTCCGCGGCGGATACGGCCTGACGGTGCACGCCGTGTCGACTTGGCCGCGCATGCCTCGGTCAGCACCCTGGGCAACCGCACGGCATCGAGCAGCACGCCGGTCACCACAGCGAACGCGCCGAGCAGGACGACCTCCTCCGCACACGAGCACCTGTGGAGCATCTCGCGTTTCCGCGGCGCGGCCGCTCGAGCGGGTCGGGCGTCGCGCACGCCGGTCGGTAGATGCTCCCGGCCGCACGATGACCGCTGAGCTGGACCAGTTCGTCGCGCGGCCGGTCGGGCCGGCGCCTTCGGCTTCGCCGGTGCACTGACCGCGCGCATCGAGCGGGAAACGCACCCGGCGGCGCCGCGGTCAGCGTCGCAGAGGGAACAGGAACTGACGCGCTCCTGCACGGACAGGCAACTGTCAATGCGCCGAGCAGCATGCGTCACGCACAGGCCCGGGCCGTCGGCGTCGGATCGCCGGTGCGGGGCGCTGGCGTCGCCCCCAACCAGCAGCCCTGCACGGCGGCTGCGCGGGAATTCGTGCGCCGGCAGCTGCGGTCTGGATGGCAGGCACAGGAATCGCCCGGACCGCAATGCGGGGCCGGATGCCCCCTTTCGAACGCCGCACGAAAATTGTGGGCGGCGGCCCACATTTTTCCCGGCGGCGGATCCGGCCTGATGGCACACGCCGTCTCGCCATGGCCGCGCATGACTCGGTCAGCATCACAGGGACGGGCGGTCCGCACGCACCGAGCCCCGGCCCTCGGTGGGCGCCCAAATCCGGCCATTAGTGGGCGGCTGAAAACCGGCCATTTCCGATAGCGGCCCGAGACGTTGACGCCGGCCTGGAACACGACGTTCCTGCTGGCATGAGCAACGTCTTGAAGGAAGAGAAACGACAACAGGTTCTCGCGCTGGGGCGCCTCGGCTGGTCGCTGCGGCGGATCGAAGAGGCCACCGGGGTCCGGCGCGAGACCGCCAGCAGCTACCTGAAGGCAGCCGGCCTGACCGTGCGGGGTCGTGGCCGGCCTCCCGCTCGCCCGGCAAAACCGGCCATTTCGCCGGAGGCGCCCACCGACTCTTTGCCGGTCACGGCCGCCGGCAAGGGCGCCGACGCCGACGCGCCCGTCCCCGCGCAGCGGCCCAGTCGAGCGCCACAGGCGAGCGCGTGCGAGCCGTACCGCGAGCTGATCGTCGACGCGCTCAGCCGCGGCCGCAACGCCATGGCCGTCTGGCAGGACCTGGTCGACGACCACGGTTTCCCGGCGAGCTATACGAGCGTGCGGCGCTTCGTCTCGACCGTCCGGCAGCAGCCCGCCGTCGAGGCCCGGGCGGTCATCACCACGGACCGCGGAGAAGAAGCACAGGTTGACTACGGGGAGGGGCCGATGGTCCGTGACCCGGACACCGGCAAGTACCGCCGGACACGGCTCTTCGTCCTCGCCCTGGGCTACTCGCGCAAGGCCGTCCGGCTGCTGGTTCACCGTTCCAGCGCACAGGTCTGGGCCGAGCTGCACGAGCGCGCGTTCCGTCGCCTGGGGGGCACCGTACGCGTCGTCGTCCTCGACAACCTCAAGGAGGGCGTCCTCACCCCGGACATCTACGACCCGACGCTGAATCCGCTCTATCGCGACGTGCTCGCCCACTACGGCGTCGTCGCCCTGCCGTGCCGCGTCCGCGATCCCGATCGGAAGGGCAAAGTCGAAGCCAGCGTCGGTCACGCCCAGAAAACGCCGCTGCGCGGTCTCCGCTTCGAGCATCTCGACGACGGCCAGGCGTACCTGGACCGCTGGGAGCAGCGCTGGGCCGACACCCGCATCCACGGTACGACCAAGCGCCAGGTCGCCGCCATGTTCGAGGAAGAACGCCCCGCGCTCGGCCCGTTGCCCCTCGAGCCGTTCCGCTACTACCAGTACGGCCGCCGCAGTGTGCATCTGGACGGTTGCGTCGAGGTAGCTTCGGCCTACTACTCGGCGCCGCCCGGCTGGATCGGTCGACGTGTCGACGTGCAGTGGGACGACATCCACGTCCGCCTCCTCGACCCGAGCAACGGCCAACTGCTGCGCGAGCACCTGCGCACGCAGCGCGGCTGGCATCGCATCGCCGACGACGACCGGCCCACCCGCACCCCGCCGAAGACCCTGGCCCTGCTCGCCGCCGCCAAGCGGGCCGGTCCCGCCATCTCCGCCGTCTGCGACCACATCCACCGCCATGAGGGCGCCGCCGGCGTCCGCCGCATCCTCGGCGTCCTCTCGCTCGCCAGGAAGCACAGTCCCGCCGTCGTCGAACACGCCGCCACCGCCGCGCTCGAACTCGGCGTGCCCACCTACCGCTTCCTGAAGCGCTACCTCGACCGCTACCCCGGCGCGCCGCCGCTGTCGTTGCGCCAAGTCGACCCGCTCATCCGCGAACTGACCGTCTACCGCGATCTGATCGACCGCAGAACAGGAGACCCTTCATGAATCTCGTCGAACTCGACAAGGCGCTGCGCAAGCTGCGCCTCTCCGGCATGGCAAACGTCCTCGAGACGCGCCTGCTCCAGGCCCAGACCGAGCAGCTCGCCCCCATCGACCTGCTCGCCGCGCTCGTCTCCGACGAGCTCCAGCGCCGCGAGGACCGCCTGCTCGCCCGCCGGCACAAGCAGGCCCGATTCCGGGACCCGGACCGCTCGCTCGACAGCTTCGACTTCGACTTCAACAAGAAGATCAACCGCGCGCTCGTCTTCGAGCTCGCCACCGCACGCTTCATCGCAAAGCGCGAGGACGTCCTCCTGATCGGCCAACCCGGTACCGGGAAGAGTCACCTTGCCCAGGCCATCGGACGCGCCGCGATCCAGCAGGGCTATCGCGTCCTCTACCGGGAAACGCACGCCTTCCTCGAAGAACTCGCCGAGGCGACGCTGGCCGAGACCCGCAAGGAATACCTCGCCGAGCTGGCCCGTGCGCACCTGCTCATCATCGACGACCTCGGCATGCGCAAGCTGCCCCACACCGCCGCCGAGGACCTGCTCGAGCTCATCATGCGCCGCTACGAGCGGGCCTCGACGATGCTCACCTCCAACCGCCCGGTCGACGAGTGGGGGAAGCTGCTCGGCGACACCGCCGCGGTCACCGCGCTGCTCGACCGGCTCCTGCATCACGCGCACGTGCTCAAGTGCGGGCCGCGCAGCTGGCGCACCCGCGTGCGGACCACCTTGGTAGAGTCGACGGGAGGTGCGTAACCGGTGGGGAGTCGGTGGCGCATCCGGCGCTTTCGCACCGGGCCGCAGTCCGAACACAGCGGAGCGGAGGATTCGCGCGCGGCCGAGCGTCAACGCCCATCCGGACGTGGTCCGCGCGCGCGAGAGCGCCGCCTCCAGGCTCGCCTGGCGCAACAACCGCCAGCGATCGTTTCCACGGGCACCGCGTGCGCCAGACGAGCCTTCCGCGACACTCGAGTGGTCGCTCGACGGAACGCCCTTTTCCCGCTCGTCGTCGTCGACCACACCCTCCGGCCCAGCCCGGCCGTTCCGTCTCGCGAGGGTAACCCGGCCGGGCATGACCAACACCGACGTCCGGCTCGGAACCTCTACCCGGGAGACCAGACCAGACAAGGCCCTCCCTCCGCTCGGAGCATTACCTCGCGCACGCTGTCGCGGACCAACGCGCACGCATACACCGATGCCGATGACAACCGAGCGGTGGGTCTGTCGCCACGCTTGCGCCTCGAACGCTCGGCCGACCGCCTCCTCCTCGCTCCGTTACGTAACGGTGCAGGATGGTCGTGTGGCGTTGACGAACGCGGAACGGCAGGCACGTTATCGGGAGCGGCGCAAGGCCGGCGAATCCCGGATCCGGTACCGTCGGCCAGCGGACCGGAGTCGCGGCCACAGCAGTGGAACGACGCCGTGCAGACGCTCCTGGAGTTGCAGGAACAGTACCGGGAGTGGCGGGACGCGTTGCCGGAATCGCTGGCCGGCTCCGCGACTGCGGAGTTGCCCGAGCAGGTCTGCGATCTGGATCTGTCGGTACTGGAGGGGCTGTCGAGCTGCCCAGAGGCTTCGGGCGTGACGGCTAGCGCGCCGGCAAACACCTTGCCAACAGAGGACGCCGTGAAGTAGATCTCGACTCCAGTCTCGGGCCGTCGGAAATGGCCGGTTTTGAGGCGCCCATAAATGGCCGGTTTTGACCCGCTCATTGAGGCCGGCCACCGAGCAGCACGGTCGAATCCGAACTCTTCAGGGCCTGGATCGACACGCTGTGGACCTGCCCGCGTCAGCGCCCGAACGGCCCGACGACGTCGTCATGCCCGAGAAGATGCACGTGGTCGCGATCGAGATGTTCGGGAAGTACCGCGTGGACGCCGCCATCAACTCCCGCAACCTGATCCAGCGGCTTCAAGACCACGGTGAACATCGAGTTCAGCGACTTCGTGGCCGTCTTCGAGGCGCTCGGGGACGAGGCGCGCAGCCTGCATGCTGCGGTCGAGTCCGAAGGCAGTCAGTCGACATCTGCAGGCTACCGCTCGCACCGTCGACGCCGACAAGCTCCCATCGTGGGCACGGGATCCGGGCCGACGCGCCGTCCGCACGCACCGAGCAACGGTCCCGGGGCACCAGGACGGTACGCTACTCGGGCGACCGCACCGAGCAGCCCACATCCCCCAGCCGCTTTGCCGCCAGGACCGGCCGCGAATGCAGCGCCTGCCGACGACCGCACCGAGCATCAGGCCGATCAGGACGCAGTCCACGCCGAGCGACACATTCCTCGTGAACCCACCGAGTACCGCGCGATTTGCAGACGCTACGCCAGGACGGCCCCCAGCGCCCGCTCGCACCAACAAGCCCACCTCCAGGTGCCCGCCGAGTGACGCGCGCCCAGGAAAACCAGCACCCACCGAGTGAAACGGCCCCGGAATCGAGGGCCGCATCGAACCCGCCGATGGCAGCGACGGGCCGGTCCCTCAGTGACCCTGCACCGAGCAGAACGCAAGGCCCACAGGCGCCGAGCAGGAACCGCGGGCCACACAGCCGGAGGCTGCCCGGCATGACCCTGACGGCCACCAGCCGCATCGAGGGGATCGCGATCCTGCAGCATCACGACCTGGTGAACGCCGAGGCCATCGTTGACGCCAACGTCCTTGAGGAGCGGCATCGAGCACCACGCCGGTCAGCGCGGCGGCGCACCGAACAGGACGAGCTCCTCCGCACACAGCCGCCCGAGGTTGCCCGCACTGGACGGAACGCCTCTCGGTAGCGAGGCGGCACGCAACCCGATACCGCCTCAAGAGGCGCACCCGGCGGCCTGCCGTCAACGCCGGCAAGCGCGCACACGGCCGCGCGCATTCATCGAAATCCGGGCCGACGCCCCGTCCGCACGCACCGAGAGCAACAGCCCCGGGCCACCAGGCAGTGCGCTACTCGGGCGACCGCACCGAGCAGCACGCCGATCAGGGACCGAGTCCACACCGAGCAGGGCACCTTTACTGAACTCCAGCCCAGTGCGGCGCGTGTTTCAAAGACGGTAACGCCAGGACCACCGACAGCGCCCTGCACGCACACAGACGCCCCCTCTTCAGGAACCCGCCGAGTACAGCGACTTCAAAGGCTGTCAGCACGCGCCGAGTGCAATGCCCCCGAACGCCTGCGCACCGAGCGGTCCTCGCACCGAGCACAACGTACCGCCCGAACGCACCCGAGTCCGCCACGGCCAGCGAGCGGTACGCCGCCCGGCATCCCACCGAGACGGCCATCTCCGGACAGGCGCCGAGTGTGGCGCGCCGCGAACCTGCCAGTACCCGCCGAGTGCAACGGCACCGGGAACCTGCCAGGTACGCACCGAGTGAAGGCGGTCAGGAAGACCCGCCGCCACGCAGCGAGCGACGGCCGCCCAAGAAACGGGAGGCGGCATGCAACCTGACGGGAGGGCAACGCACCGGAGGTCGTGTCGTTTCCACAAGCCAGCACTCACGGCTGCCGGCTGCCCCGGAAGGGAATCCGGAACAGGCGAAAAACGTTCCGCCCGCCGGGAACAAGACGCGCCGCTACGGCGTCTAATAGCCTGTGCGGCACCGAGAAGTACGCCTCTCGGTGCCGGCAACTCGAATCCGGCCGGATCCGACAACCTCCCGCCGCTTGCTCAACCACGTCGAAGGTGGCCGACGTGATCGCGATGACCCACCGGCTGCTCGAGGTCGACCCCGCCAGCGGCGGCTTCAGGCGTGATGCGAACAATCCGCTCGACTGCGATCTGCTGGTCGTCGACGAAGCCTCGATGGTTGACGTCATGCTGATGCGGGCGTCGCTCGCCGCAGTCCTCGACACAGCCGCCCTGCTGATCGTGGGCGACATCGATCAACATGATCGCCTCGGGCATCGTCCCGGTCGTACGGTTGACCGAGGTCTTCCGCCAGGCGGCGCGAAGCCGGATCGTGACCAACGCGGACGGGATCCAATCGCGGGATGATCCCCGACCTGCCCCGCCCAGACGGCGACAGCGACTTCTACTTCGTGCCAGCCGCAGACCCCGAGACTCGGAACCCTGCCGAGCAGGCAGCGTCAAAACAACCCGGCACCGGTACACACCGAGTGTCCCGCGACGCTGACACGCACCGAGCGCCCCGCGCGCGCAGACCGAAACCAGGACGCCTGCCAACACGCACCGAGCGTACCGGCCCAAGAAACGCGCCGCCCAAAAAAGATCGGCCACCCCGGGAACAAAATGCCGGAGTCCGGCGTCTAACAGTGCACGGCACCGAGAGTTGCACCTCTCAGTACCGGAGCGGCGATTTCGGGCTCGGAGCACTCGACCGACGGCCCGACCCGATAACGCGAACGCTGGCGCCGCGCCACACCCCCATGCGCGTCGTCACTCCCGCAACTTCAACTGCCCGTCGGCCTCGTCGTGGATGACTTCGATATCATGATCAGCCAGCCACGCCCGGCAGTGGTCCGCCGCGTCAAAGTCGGGGTGGTCCGTCACCAGCAGACGCCACGCCCGGTCCGCCAGTGCGTGCGCTGGCCGAGACTCGGCGCGCCCGGCCTCGAGCCCGCGTTCGTACTCCGCCTGCAGCTTGACCTCATCCACCGGTAGCCGCGTCGGCTTGTCGACGCCCGCAGCATGCCGTAGCATCCTCTCCAGAGCATCTGCACCGGTAGGGCAGCCTTGAACCAGAGCCTCTATGACCCGCGGCCGACTCAGGCCGAACGTGCCGAGCCCGACAGCGAGCTTGTCGAGCCGTTCCACCAGGCCCGCCGAGAGACGAATAGTCACCGTCGCTTTCCTCATGCCTCCACCCCACCGCGCCTTGCTGCGCAATGTCCACACAGTAGCGGCGCGAGTCGTATCTGCGCAAGGTGAACAAGTTCATTGCAGGGCCCTGCAACCGATCGCTACCGTCGATCCGCCTGTGCGAAAGTACGTGGATTGTTCACCATGAACACGCCTTAAGTGCCCGGAAACACTGAGGTTCTCGCACCAGGCACCCCACCGCGCATTCAACGGTCTAACGACACCACGAGGAGGAGGTAAGAGGGTGAGCGACCCCGGTTCCGGGGTCGCTCACCCAGTATTTTTCCCTGCGGGAAGGCCGTTTCGAGCGGTCACGCTGTCACCGTGCAATGCAATGGCCCTGATCGGCCGAAAAGCATGGCCCTGGTGCAGTTCAACGCCATGACCCCAGTTCCCGCCGTTCGATGGCGCCAGTTCTCGAGTGAGGGGTGCTATCTCCCCCACCAACCGCCCTCGGGGCCAGCAGGGCGCCGCCAGGAGCCGACGCTTCGGAGCGGCACGCCACGACTCGCCGCAGTCGATCCGAACAACCAGAGCGCTACCACCAACACCGGGATCCGCACGATGTCGAGCGGCCCGGCATCGAGAAGTCGAACCGGACAACCGCACATCCCGTCACGCAACGACCAGACCTCGCGCAACGACCCGATCAGTCCCGGTGTCAGGCGACAGTGAAAACTGACCCCCCTTTGGTCCAAGGGAGGAGTCAGCAGATGACGGGATGCAAGGATGTCGGCCCGTGGGCGAGGAGGCCACGGGCACAGATGGTGAAATCAGACGAGGTGGAGGCGATGCTGCACCTGCGGGCGCTCGGCTGGGGGCTGAGACGCATCGCGAGGGAGTTCGGGTGCAGCAAGAACACGGTGAGACGCTACGTCGCGGCCGACGGCTGGATGGCGTACAGCCGACAGGCGGGCGGCGGCAAGCTCGAGGATCAGGAGGCGTGGCTGAAGGAGCGCTTCTTCCAGCACCGCGGCAATGCCGAGGTGGTGCGCCAGGACCTGGTCCGGGGAGCAGGGGATCGACGTGAGCCTGCGCACGGTCCACTCCGCAGACGATGGAAATCGTGGAGTATGACCAGACTGTTCATGCTCCACGTTTTTTCCACGACCGCCAACACTCCGGCGGATTCCGGTCTGGACGCTCTGGACGCGCGGCCGGACCGGAACCGGCACGAACCTCCCGCCACAGCCGAATCGCCGCCGGGAAGTCGCGGTCCGCCAGGGCGGCCAGCGCCAGCGTGGTCAGGGATTCGGGTGACCGATGCAGCGCGCAGGCGCGGTCGCCGCAGACGCGGGCCTCGGCGCGGTCGCCGCGATCGAGGGCGGCGCGGGCCTGCCGCCGGTGGCGGGCCGCGGCCCGTTCTATCGCCAGCACCTGGCCGAGGTCCGTCCGGCAGCGGTGGCAGGACGGCCCGCCGGCATGCCGGGCGCCGCAGGTCGGACAGCGTTCCACGTCCGCTACTCCAGGTAGAAGAGGATCTCGTCGAGCTCGCGCCGGAGCTCGCCCGCCCGCTCGGCCGCGCCCTCCTTGAGCGCGTCCCGGAGATCCTCCATCAGGTCGATCATCTCTTCCCGATCCTCGGCCGGTGCGGCCTCGAGCGCCTGCTCGGCCCGCGCCAGGGTCGCCTCGACTTCCCCGGCCACGTCCGGGGGCACGGTGGCCGGCGGGGATGGCGCCGCGCCGCCCCCGGCCGCAGCCGCCCCGCCATCCTGTGCGTCCGCTTCATCCCCGTCGCCCGCTTCGCCCCAGAGCGCGGAGACCCGTTCGCGCGCCTCGCCGAGAGCCTCGGAGCCGGCGCGTGCGATGGCGTTCTCGACGACGCCGCGAATTTCCCGGCCGGTCGCCCGTTCCCGCGCGTGGACGTGCAGCAGCCCGTCGAGATCCAGGTTGTACGTGACGAGCAGGCCGCGGTCGCGGGAGCCCTCGCGCTGGTTCAGGCCGCCGAACAGGAAGGTGCCGATCTCCACGTTCCTCAGGGCGTCCGGATCCTCCCCCTGATAGACCTTGATCTCCACCTCTTCCTGGTCCTCGAACAGGGTGAAGAACACCTCCGTCCGGGTGGCCGGCAGCTTGCTGTTGCGCCGGATGAGCGGCACGAACTCGTGGGCGTACGGCCTGCCGTAGAGCTCCCCCCTCCGCCCTGGTGCCGAAGGTGTAGGGGGTGATGTCGACCAGCACGGCCTGCGTGTCCTGCCCCATCTCGAGCCCCGCCTGCACGCCGGCCCCGAGCGCGACGCACAGGTCCGGGTCGACCTCGCCGTGCGGCTCCTGCCCCAGCCGCTCCGTCAGGACGCCGGCGATGCGCGGAATGCGGGTGGAGCCGCCCACCAGCAGCACGCGGTCGAGCTGGCTCGGCCACATGCCGGCGTCCTGCAGCGCGGTCGTCACGGCCTGGAGGGAACGGTCGAGAAACGGCTCGAGGTCGCGTTCGAAGTCGGCACGGGTCAGCTCGCAGGCAAGATGCCTGGCCTCGCCGTCCACCGTGGCGACGTGGTCCTCCTCGACGCGCACGTAGGGTTGATCCGACAGTTCGATCTTGGCCCGTTCGGCGGACCGCCGCAGCCGCGCCTGCAGCAGGCGGTCGTCACGGGCGTTCTCGAGCCCCAGCTCCTTCTCGACGTGCGCGTTCAGGCGTTCGAGGACGAGCGCGTCGAAGTCGTCGCCGCCGAGCTGGCTGTCGCCAGCGGTGGCCAGGACCTCGACCACGCCCTGTTCGATGCGCACCACCGAGACGTCGAAGGTCCCGCCGCCCAGGTCGTAGACGAGAAGGGTGCGGCTCCCCGCGGCGCCGCTCTCGTAGCTGAGCGCGGCGGCCGTCGGTTCGTTGATGATCCGCACGACGGTCAGGCCGGCGATCTCCCCGGCTTCGCGCGTCGCCTGCCGCTGCGCGTCGGTGAAGTAGGCCGGGACGGTGATGACCGCCTTGCCCACGTCGCGGCCGAGCGCGCGGGCCGCCCGCTCCTTGAGCGCCTTGAGAATGAAGGCGGAGATCTCCTGCGGGGTGAAGGACTCCTTGCCCATCCGGACTTGCGTCCCGGAGCCCATCAGGCGCTTGACCGAGAGCACCGTCCGCTCCGGGGCGGCCGCGGCCTGGTTGCGGGCCTGCCGTCCGACGATGACGGCGCCGGCGTCGTCGAGTCCCACGCACGACGGCAGGATGGCTTCGCCGCCCTCCTCCACGATAGAGGGCTTCCCGCCGGCGACGATAGCCACCTCCGAGTTCGTGGTGCCCAGATCGATGCCGATGATGGTGTCGTCGTCCGCCGCCCTGGTATCCGCCGGCATCAGCCCTCCTCGTGACGTCGGTTGACCGCGACGTCGGCAAGACGCAGCACGTCGTCGCGCCGCACGAATCCGCTCCGCAACTCCTCGATCACCACGCCGTCGCCGATCCGGTCGACGCGGCGCGCCTCCACCGCGTGCATGACCCGGCCGTCGAAGGGTCGTCCCACGGTCTGCACGGGCCGCACGTCGAACCGGGACAGCATCCTGTCGAAACGACCGAGCGCCAGCTCGTAGCCTTCCACGACGCCGGCGGAGCCCCGCGGCGGGCGCCCGAACAGACGCGGCCGATCCCGCAGCCGGACCGCGGCGTCGCGGCCCCGTACCAGGGCGTCGCGCACCTCCAGGGTCTCCAGCAGGCAACGGTTCTCGGCGGTTCGGGACACGCGCTGCTCCAACGCGGCCAGCGTCTCGGCGCCGCGCTCCTCCCGGCGGGTGGCGGCGTCGTAGCGCTCCGCCGCGGCCGCCAGCTCGCGGCCCGCCCTGGCCTGTTCCCGATTCTGCAAGCGGATCTCCTGCCGCAACGCGGCGAACTCGGCGAACAGATCGCGCAGGTCGCAGTCGACCATGTCCGATTCCTGCTGTTCCGGGAGTTCCTCGCCCACCGCGTCGAGCCACTGCCGGAAGTCGTCGAGCGCGCGCTGCTTCCAGTCGCCCTCCGGTTCACGCATCCAGCTTCCCTTCCGCCGCCAGGAGCGCCTGCAGGCCGGGCGTCTCGCGGCGCGCCGGACGAGCCTTCACCAGCGCATCGAGCGCCAGCTCGAAGTCGCCGTAGACCGCCATCCCCAGCAGCGCCGTCTTCACGCGCGCACGGTCGTCCTTCAGGGCTTCGTACGCCGCGGTGATCTGCTGGAAGCGTTCCGGATCCTCGCCCGGCCGGTGCGCCCGTACCAGTTCCAGGTAGCGCCGGCGGATTTCCTCCCCGGTCGCCGACGGGGACAGTCCCAGCACGAGACAGTGGGCAAGCATGGGTCTTTCCTTCAGCGGCGCCGTTTCTTTCCCTTGCCCTTGCGGGCGAACAGCAGGGCGTGCAGCTCCGGCGTCAACCTGTCACGCAACCCGGCCGTCTGGCAGTCGCGCGCCAGCCGGTCCAGCTCGCGCCGCGCCGCCGGGTCGGCCCGCAGATTGCCGGCGAGCTCCCGCAACAGGGGCGGCGGCTCGCCGCGCAGGCGGCAGTCGTCGATCAATTCGTCGAGGCGGTCCAGATCGTCGTATATCTCCCGATCGAACAACATCGCCTGTTGCGCGGCGCCCGGGGGCGCATCCGGCGCCTCCTCGGTCAATGCCCGCCGGAAGCGTTCGACCAGCGCCGGATCGCCGGGGTTCGGCGGGAACGGCTGCAACGCGGCCGGTCCGCGCGGCGCACCCGCGGCCTTGAACTGTTCCGCGAGCGCAGCCAGAAAAGCCTCCACCGCCGCCGCCGGCGGTCCCGGGCCGAGCGGCCCCGGTCCCTCGTCCAGCGGTTCGAAATCGAACGTCTGCAGCGCGTGGCGCAGCGGTTCCTCCGTGTGCCGGGCGAGTCTTGCGGCGACCGACCGCAGCCGCTCGCGGGTGGGGGCGTCCACCCTCTTCAGTACGTCCCGGAAACGCCGGGCATCGTGGTCGCTGCCTTCCTCGTAGCGGATCACGGCCAGATAGAAGAGCAGCAGCGGATCGCGGCGGGGTTTCCTGACGCCGCGCAGCCGGCGTTCGATCTCGACGCGAACCTCATGCTGGCCGTCGCAGTCCATCAAGACGTCGAGGACGGCCGGCAGGCGTTCTCCATCCACGCGTTCGAGGAGCGCGGGCCACCAGCGCCTGAACGTCGCCGCGACGCGCCGATCGTCGTAGAGGAGGTCGAGCTCGGCGGGCAGCGGCTCGAGAACCTGGACGATCTCGTCCGGCGCGCACTCGCCGGCGAGCGAAATCCCGTCGGCCAGCAGGCGCCACACGGCTTCGGCCATCTCCGGTCTGACGTTCCTCACGTCGTTGTTGTCGTACAGGTCCCGGAGGAGCAGCGCGAGCATCCGAAGCTGCGCACCCGGCGGCAGACCCTCCAGATGGCGGGCGACCGTCGCGGAGGTGTCCGTGTCGCCCGACACGACCTCCAGCAGCAGCCATTTCGCCGGCAGCACGGATTCGCTCACCCGGCGCCCGAGTTTCCCGGCGCGCTCCAGGTCCCGCACCGCCAGCGCGAGCCGACCCTTCCTCCGGCTCTGTTCGGCGGACTTGAGGAAACCGACGGCCTGCAGATCCAGGAGCCGATCGTCGTGGGGAGCGCGCTGGCGGGCCTCCTCCAGAGCGCCCTCGGCCTGGCGGTACGCGTTCCGCGCATAGTGCAGGGTGGCCAGCTCCAGCCAGGGGGTCGAATCGTCGGGAAACCGGTCCGCCATGTCCTGCAGGACACGCTGGACCCTCCGTTTGCCGGCGTTCTGGCCCCGCAGCAGATCGAGCAGAAAGAGATACCCGTCGCGATTGTCGGGGTCGGCCTCCAGACTCGCCAGCATCAGCTCGACAAAGACCATCCCGGGGTCCTCTACGGGCCGGCCCAGCAGCGCGGTCAGATCCGGCTCCATCTCGGGAGGCAGGAAGTCCGGATGCATGGCCGCCCGACCCGTGCGCGCCAGCGCCTCCAGCACGCACGCCCGTGCGAGGGCCCGATCCTGCTCCCGCGGAAACTCCACCGGCAGCACGCCTGCGAGCGCGACGGCCGGCACGGGATTCCACGCTGCAGGCACCACCTGCTGCCTCGCGAGGAGAATGCGGGCCGCGACGCCGATCACCCGATCGGCGGGCAGCAGGCGCCGCGACAGACGCTCTATCGCGCCGCCGGGGAGCAGATCCCGAAGCGTGGCCAGTCCGGCGATCTCCAGCAGGTCGATCCGGGCCCGCGCCGGGTCCTCGGGGTAGAGGGCGTCGGCCAGACGCTCGATGGCAGTCCCCGCCGCCCGCACGTTGCCGTTGTGGAGCGCCCGCTTCAATTCGCCGGCGAGGGCCGCCACGCGCCCGTTCCCGTCCTCCGGTTTCTTCGGCGCCCCGGGGCGGCCGTTGCCGGCGGCGTCGCGGCCCACGAGGCGCCGCCACTCGGCGACCGTGCGGGCCAGGGCGAAATCGTCCGGCAGGCGATCGAGGATTCGGCGCAGCTCATCGTCGTCGCCCGCGCCGAAACAGACCATGGCCCGGCAGAACAGGCGCCAGGCCGCGAACGGCGAGCGCCGCGGCACCCCCTGCAACAGGCTCGCGGCCCGCGCCCAGTCGCCGGCATCCATCGCGTGGAGTCCTGACCTGACCGCCGCGGCATCCCGACGCAGCGGGTGGGTCTCGTCGAACACGTCGAGAGCCACCCAGAACCGCTGGACGACCAGCCGGTCCGCCAGCACCCGCTCCACGCGAGGCAGGGACGTTCCGCCGTCCAGGTGGTCCGCGTAGGCCGCCAGCGCGTCCCCGCCATCCAGGTACCGGACGTACTGGACCCACTCGTCCTCCGACAGCGCCGGCAGGGACATGGACGCCCGATAGCCGTCGGCGCGGGCGCGCATGGTGGCCGCTTCCCTGTCCATGCCCTTCGCCGCGAGTTGCCGGGCGCGCTGGATGGAAGCGCAGAAGGACAGCAGCGGCAGCCCCGCCAAGCTGTCGTCCCGGTCCCGCGCCTGGCGGATCAAGTCGAGCGCCTTGCGCCCGTCTCCCCCGGCGAGAAGCTCCCGCGCCTGATCCAGCAGGCGCCGGGGGGATGCACGGGGGGCGCGCGCCGGCGCCGACCGTTTGCGATTGCCGCGTTTGCGCCTGCCGGGCACGTCTGTCGTTCAGTCGCAGGGATTCGAAACGCTTCGACGGCGGCAGGCCGAGGGGCGCGGACCGTCGAGGTTGACCATATGTTATTTCTCACGGAACATCTCGTTCAACTTCCGAGCACGTTCGTCACGGCCTCCGCCGCGATCCGCGGTCATGGGAACGCCGTGACTTCCTGGACGACGCGATGCTGCATGGCTGGCGTCAGCGAGTGTCCTCACCGCGGCATCCTCACTCTGAGGGGAAACCCGCGCGCATCAACGTCCGTTTCCTGAGCGCCCTGGCGGCGTCCTCGTCGCGCGGGACCGACCGCTTCGGGTAGCCCGACACCGGCTCGTCCACTCACTCGACCCATTCCCGCGGGTTCAGCCATCGGTCGCACAACTCGATCCGCCGCAGAGCTTCCAGGGCTACAGCCACCGCACGCGGGTCGGTCACGTAGTCGCCAGGTATGTCCAACATCAGGTCCGCGCGGAGAGGGCACGTTTCGAAGCGTGGTGCTCGTCATGTGCCGCGGATCGTTGCTCCTGCCCGGACAGGTTCCGCCCCGCGCTGGTGATAGCGTCGCCTGTTTGGCTCCCTCGTAGTCGAGCACGCAGAAGACGGCCCGCCGCGAGGATCACCAGGGCGAACGATCCGGCAGACAGCCAGAACATCGTGTCACGTCTTCGCATGGCTCCGTCCTCGCCGCCGACGGACCGTCCACCAGACGGCAGCGCCGACCGCAACGGCGGCCAGAACAGGTAGCCCCCACGGCCTGATCAGTACGCCCATCCCGGCGTACAGCCCCAGCCGAACGCGACGGCCACGGGGTTTCCGGGTGAGCTGATCGCGACCAAGACCGTCCGGAGGGCGAAACAGAGGGCCACGGCGATCCCAGCTCCGGCAACGACCAGCGTGGCAGCGACCACGTCGATGGCGACATCGGCGACGGTCTTGCGGTCCATCACCAAAGAGTCCTGCCCGACAGCTGCTTCGACCGCGAGGGTAGGTGTGCGCAGAGTCCTCAAGACACGGGTCGCTCGCCACGGTTGCTCGCCGATGGTCGGAGGTTCCATGAATACTGGTCGGCGGACGCCATTCCGGACCTGACCGCCAAGGTCGCCGTCGTGACGGGCGGCAATAGCGGCGTTGGGCGCGCCGCCGCGAAGGAGCTGGCCCGCCACGGAGCCGACACCATCCTCGCCTCCCGCTCGCCCACGCGCGGTCGCATGGCGGTCGCCGAGTTCCGCATCGAGCTCCCCGACGCGCCGGTCGCGCGAGTCGTGTCGGTGAGCAGCGGCGCTCTTCGCATGGGGAGCATCGAATTCGACAACCTGTTGTTCGAGCACGGCGGCTACGCCGGGATGAGGGCGTACGGCCGTTCCAGACTGGCCCTCCTGCAGTTCACGTACGAACTGCAGCGGCGATTCGAGCGCGCCGGCGTCGAGGCGCCCACTGCCCGCGCATCCGGGGGCGTCGCGCACGAACATGGGCGCGCATCTGCGCAAGTACTGGCACCTGAGGAATGCTCCGGCCACTATTCGACCTGTGGCTGCAGAGCGCGCAGATGGGCACTTTCCCCATCTTGCGCGCCGCCCTGGATCCCGAAGGGCCATCGGGGTTCCCGATCGTCGTTCTCTCTTCGGCTGCTCACGACGAAGAGGTTGCGGCGCGGCTCTGGAAGATGACCGAGAAGTTTGACGGGCGTCAGCTTCGGCCGCCTCGCATCGGCGGACACCCCTTGAAGATGCTGTCGAAGCCGTGACGAGCTCAGGACTGGTCGTCGCGCCGGCCGGCGGCGCCAGTCGCCGCCGGCAAAGACGCCGCCGCGCCCGCACTGCTCCGTGTCCTTACTGGTGATCCCGACCTATCCGCCGGGTCTGGACAGGCCGCCGGTGGCGGCGCTACGCTCGCCTTGAACGGAATCTGAAGGGTGGCCATGCGATGCTCACGCAGCGTCGGCGCCGCGCTCGTTGCGGTCTTGTCCGTCTCGCCTGTCTTCCCTCAGGAACAACCGAGAACGACCGAAGCTCCGGCGTTCGCAGAGTCCCGCGCGGCAGCGGAGCGGGGAGACGCTGAGGCGCAGTACAGGCTCGGCCTGTCGTACGTGATCGGAGTGGAGGTCCCCGAAGACGTCGTCTTGGCAGCCGCGTGGTTTCGCCGCGCGGCCGAGCAGGGCCATGCCGCCGCCCAGTCCGCGCTCGGGGTGGCGTACGACGACGGCGACGGCGTACAGCAGGACCACGCCGCAGCGGTCGCTTGGTATCGCCGGGCTGCGGCGCAGGGCCACGCCGGCGCCCAGAACAACCTCGGGTTCATGTACGCCACCGGACGGGGCGTTCCGCGAGGCTACGCCGAAGCGGTCGCCTGGTGGCGGCGGGCGGCCGAGCGTGGCAACGCCGTCGCGCTGTACAACCTCGGGCTCGCGTACGCCTCCGGCGATGGCGTGCCGCTGGACTACACCGCGGCGCACATGTGGTTGAGCCTCGCCGGTTCACGAGGGGACGGCGAAGCGAGCGAGTTGCGCGACATCCTGTCGACCTGGATGACACGGGCGCAGGTCACCGAGGCGCAACGGCTCGCGCGCGAGTGGAGACCGGCCCGGTGAGAGGCGGCTTCCCGCAGGTTGACCTCCCCGATTTGATACACCTGTATTGGCCGACGCCGGTCGAGCCGAAGATCCGGCACGTGCGGACATCTGAGGGCGGACGCTCGGTTCGGCACGCAGGCCTCCGGCAGGCGAAGACCGTCGAAACGCCCGGACCGCGTCCGACACTGCACACCGGATTCGTGCATGTGACGCTGCCGACGGGTAGCGTGTGCGACCTCGCCCCGTGCACGCTGCCGCGCGACGACTTGGTGTTCCTGCGCGAAGCCGTCTCGCCGAAGCTGCGTCGCGGCAGCCTCATGCTGCCCGCGCAGCCGCGCTACCGGCTCAGCGACGGGATGGCCGCCACCGGCGGGCAGTCGTTCGTACTGCCGGCCCGGCCTGGCACCGACAGTATCATCGCTCGGATCGGCTGGCGGGACCACGGGGCCAGCCTAGTCTGGGCGGGAGTGTGCGGGCCACCTCGACGAAGAACCGCAACGGCCGTGGGTGGTTGACGCGATGGACGCGGCCGGGTTAGCCACGCTGAACGGCCACGAGGCAGCCCGGCTGGTGTGATGGGTGCCGGCGCTGGCACGCGACCTCGCGTGGGCCGTCGTGCCGTCTCGAACCGCGGGTGACCGCATCGCCCCGCCGACGAGACTCTGTCGTGCCGTTGAGCCGCAGTCGTCGACGAAACCACGAGACCAGTCCGACCAATCCTGACGGACTGCCGCCGGGCAGGCGCCGGTCTGGGACATGTACGCTCGGCTGCCGGTAGGTTCGAGCGCGGCCTCGGCTTGCCGGGGTCGATTCCCCCGCGGCTCCCGCGGGCACGCGGGCGCCCCGGGGGCGTGGCGGACGACGCACCGCGCCGCGTCCCCTCCTTCGCGGTCGCTCCCCTCGGTTCCAATTCTCGGAGGCTCGTGGACGCAGGAGATAACTCGTGTTCGACAGAGGGATGCTGACGACCGCGTTCGTGCTCGCGGTCGTCTTGGCGGGCTTGTTCCTGTTCCGATGGCTGCTTGTCGTGCTGCTCAAGGCGTAGGCCGTCGCCGCGACCGGAGCACCGTGGGGAACGCCCCGGCGACGTCCCGAACGGCGAGGCACATGGCGTGGACCACGAGCAATCCCATCGCGCAGGCGGTTGCCGTGAGCTTCGCGGTCGTCCCTTCGTACGTCTACCGTAGAGTTCGGTGCGAACTCCTGGCTGCGGAGGCCGAACTTACCCTGGACCGGAACGGGTTCGAGGTGACTGCCGTCCGGCCGTCGGCGCGGGTCGAGGGGTGAGCCCCGACGTCTCGGCGCTGGTCCTTCCTGTCCTCGACAGCGACTCCTGCGCCGTCCCCACGCGGATTCAACTGCTCATCGGCGGTGACGCCGTCGTTCTCGCCGCCGAGCCACTTCAGCCTGCTGACGTGGACGACGACCGGGTCGCTGGACCGCGAAGCTGGTCTCCACAGCGAGGCCGGCGTATCAAGCTGTAGAGGCACTTCCTGTAGCGCAGCGCTGCGTCCGAGCAGCCTACAAGCTGAACCGCACCTCGCCGACCACGGTGCGCCGGAGGATGTCGCCGAAGATGTGCTGCTGGATGCTCTGGTTGAACAGGTTCGTCACCTTGACCAGCGTGGTAATCGCGCCGTCGTTCCACTTCACGCCGAAGCTGCCGTTCACCATCGTGTAGCCGTCGGAGTAACCGTGGAACTCCGGCGTCAGCACGTCGGACCAGAACGCGTCCGTCGCCGCGCTCGCCGACAACGTTTCCGAGGAATCGCGACCCGTCGAGGGAAGCGCCGACGTTGATCCGATGCGTCGGCGGCAGGCTGAGCTCCGTCGGCGGGAACGGGTTGTCCGACTCCAGGATCCGCGGCTCGTCCTGCCACGAGTAGTTGAACCAGGTGGACATCGAGCGTGAGATTCGATGATCGACCCACAACTCGGCACCGACCTGCTGCGTCCGTCCGAGGTTGACGTAGGTGAACGCCGT
This sequence comes from Vicinamibacterales bacterium, assembly GCA_963662835.3. Classification (GTDB taxonomy): domain Bacteria; phylum Acidobacteriota; class Vicinamibacteria; order Vicinamibacterales; family UBA8438; genus WTFV01. The sequence continues at coordinate 71,482 of CAXXVU020000002.1, read as the reverse complement.
CCGCGGGAGTACGGCTCCGACCAGCGCCATGAACGTCAGCGCCTGCGGCGGCAGCAGCCAACCCGGCGGCGGGTTCTCGGCCGTGTAGGGATCGGCGTCGGCCGGCAGCGGCACGAAGCTGATCGGATCGTCCCGGCGATTGAGGTAGACGGCGGCACCGGCCGTCGTCCTGCCTCCGAACGTCCCCGTGTAGCTCACCTCGTATGCCGTGAGCGACTCCTCGTCGACCCCGACGCGCGGCTGGTCGCCGACGGGCACGTCGCTGCCGGCCGCGCGGACCACCAGCGGAAACGGCTGCGCCGTCGTCTGGTCGAGGTGCTGCTCCAGCTCTTGCAGCGCCCCGTGGGCCACGGCCGGCGGCAGGCCGGGGGGCAGCAACACCGGCAGGAAGGGCCGGAACGCGGCGAGCATGCTCAGGTCGGCCGGCTGGACGATGCTCATGTCCAGGAAGTTGTTGATCATCGACGGCGAGCGGAACGCGCGGTTGTAGGAGAGCGTCACGGAGTGATCGACGCCCGGCTTCATCATGAACGAAACGCGGGGAGAGAACACCGGCGTGTCCAGGTTGCCGAACTTGTCGACCCGCCCGCCGAGGACCAGGCGGAACCGGTCGAAGAAGATCTCGTCCTGCAGGTAGGCGCCGAGCTCGAGACGGTCGTCCGCCATCGGGGCGATGGTGATGTCGAAGTTGTTGCGGCGCACGTTGCCGCCGTAGGTCAGCAGGTTCCGCTGCCCGACGAACGTCGAGTGGCCGATCTCGGCGTCGAACGTCTGCGTCTTGAACCCGAGACGGACCGGCTCGCCGGTGCTCGGATCCGGCAGCAAGAGGTTCGGCGCATCGCCGTCCAGGAAGTTGGTGAACACCTGCACCCGCAGGTCGCCCCGCGTGTAGCCCACTTGGCGTAGCCGAGGTACGACCCGCGCTGAATGTCGAAAGGCCCCACCCCGGTGTGCACGAGCCCCTCGGTGCCCGCAACGCCCCCGGAGTAGGAGATCCTGCCGTCCGACAGCTCCTGGTCCACCCGCACGTCGAACTTCGGCTGACTCGTCCCCCGGTTGGCGAAGGCGCCGCCCAGCGCACCCGTGCGGTCCGCGGGGTATTGCGCGCCGCCTACCGCGGCTCCCGGCAGCCGCGGGTCGTCGATGACGGGAATCCGGCCCGTCGGCCGCGGAAAGGCATCGGACCTGAAGTAGCCGGCGCTGATGCGGTAGGCCAGCCGGTCGGTGGGCGCGCGGGTGACCGTCGCGTTCGTGCCGAACATCGTCCCGGCGCCCTGCCCCGCGGTCGATCCCGCGTCCCGGTCGATCCAGCCGCCGCTCATCGTCACCGTCGTCCCCACCGACTGCCGCGGCGGCCTGGTGATGATGTTGACGGCCCCGGTCATGGCGTTCGCGCCCCAGGTGGCCGACGCCGGCCCACGGACCACCTCGATCTGCTCGATGTCGCCCTGGTTGGCCGGCAACAGGTCCCACATGACCAGGCCAAAGAAGTCCAGGTAGGTGCTGCGGCCGTCCACCAGCACGAGCTGCGAGTTGGTCACCGTCCCGGTGGACTGCCGGCTGGTGACCTGGACGTCGCGCGCGGAGAGCTGAATCACGTTGACGCCGGGCACCGAGCGGAGGACGTCCCCTACGTTGGAGCTCGCCGTGGTCTCCAGCGTGGCGGCCGACACCACCGACGCGGTGACCGGTGCGTCGACGACCCGGACCTCGGTCCGCGAGGCGGTGACGACCACGGTGTCGCCGAAGCTCGCGATGGCCAGTGTGATGGGCGGCGCCTCGACGGGCCCGTCCGTGACGATGATCCCCTCCAGGTTCGCGTCCGAGAACCCGGACAACGCGGCCGTTACGGAATAGGCGCCGGCGGGCACGGCCGGGAACCGTAGTTCCCGTTGCCGTCCGACTGCGTGACGCGGGCCTCGTCCGGACCACGCAGCGTGACCGTCGCGCCCGGCAGCACGGCCCCGGTCTCGTCGGTGACCCCGCCGGCAATCTCCCCGTCCTGGGCCCCAGCGGGGGTTGATGACAATGCCAACAGAAACACGATGAGGGCACCCTTGCCTTGAGTCATGCTTGCCTCCCAGGGGTTCAGGACCTCGTGCACGATTCGGTCTCATCCGTCCCCTCCTGTCTTCCAGACCCGGTAGGCCTCGTACGCCCCCCGCCACAGGATCGAAAGCACATTCGCGGCGCTCGGGATGCGGCCGCGGGGCAGGAACTCCGCCACGTCCAGATCCTCCATTGCGGCCAGCGCGCGCTCCAGCCCCGACCTCACCAGAGCGTGGAGCCGCTGGTCGCCGAGGTCGAGCCCGCCGCATGCCAGGATGCAGGGCATGAGCACACCCAGCATGTTCTGGCGGTAGCCTCGCCAGCAGTCGTCGAGCGTGAAGTCCCTGGCGCCCAGGCGACACACGATCTCATGGTACTCTTCAAGCGCCTCGCGCTCGACGCGGCGGCGGGCGCCGGGCACAACGCCGGTCCCGAGGAAGTACGCCACGTCGTAGAGGCCGGCGCCCAGCCCGCAGCCCTGCCAGTCCACCACCGCGAAGTCGTCGCCGGCGGCAGCGTCGACGCCGGCGGAGGCCACGTTGGCGGCGGCGCCCACGCCGCCCGACGAGCCGCCGACGGCGGAGCCGGCCCCGGTCGAAGCGCCGCCGCCGACCGCGGGGCCGAAGAACATGTTCTCAGCCCGGTAGTCGCCGTGGACGAAGGTCCTGGGCCCGGCTGCGACCGACGCCAGGTGCGCGGTGATCCTCGGCCCCAGAGCCTCGGCCAGGCGGCGGGTCTGCGGGGAGAAGGAGTCGCCGAACCGCTCGAGAACGACCGGAAGGCACAGCAGATAGGCGATCTGCATGAAGCGCCGGAACCTCGGGCCGAGGACGTCGCTGCAACCGGACAGGGCCTGGTGGTTGACCGCGCCCCAGAACTGCCCGTGCAGCCTGGCGATCTCCCGCACCGCGAGCCTCGCCCGACCCGCCTCGACGCCCGCGACCTGGACCGGCACCTCCATGTCGCCCAGGTCCTCGAGCACCAGGACGAAGCGGTGAGTGTCTTCGTCGAAATCGCCATATAGGAGGGTCGGGGACCGGATGCGCGCATGCCGCGCCAGCCGGCGGTAGAACAGGTACTCGCGCTGATGCATCGACAGCCACCGCGCGAACCGGAACGCCCTGCGGTCCGCGGTCGGCAGCTTGACGATCACGGTGGCGGGCTCTGCGGCGATGCCGCCGTCGGTAGTCAGGTGGCAGCGCAGGAGCCTTCCGAAGGCATTCGTGGCGGACCCGAGGTCCTCGACGACGACGTCTCTTATGGCCGGAGAATCGGATGCGCCGCCCGCGGCCAGCGCCCGCTGCATCCACTCCGCGTCAATCGCAGCCGGGTCGTCGCACAGAGCCGGGCGGCTGGTCATGTCCATTCCCTCCCGCCCGTGGTGGCCGGGCGCCCGTCCGGCACTCCGTCACTCGACCTCGATGAAGATCGGGTTCGAGTAGAACCAGAGGTCGTCCCAGGGGTTCTCGTCGAAGCCGTCCATCGGCGGCTCGAGGTCCTCGGTGCTCGTGCCGCGCACCCGGACGTAGAGGTCGCGGTCCACAGCGGGCAGCGCCGCCTCGACGGCGTAGCGGTCCGAGTCGCGGGTCAGCGCGTCGTGCGTGAAGCGGGCGAGAACCCGCGTGGTGGGGTTGCGGTCGTTCGCCGGATCGGAGGTCGGTCCCCGTACCTCGCCCACGATCACGTCGGTCCGCCGGACGGTGGGGTTATCGCCTGCCGCGTTCACGGTTTCCGGATCGCGGAACGTGACCGTCGCGGTGACCTGCGCTCCCCGCTTGATCCGCAAGGTGCCCCCGAGCCCGGCCTCGCGTTTTCCGCTCGTCAGGCTGACCTCGAGCTCGGTCACCAGATCCCCGGCGACCGCGAACATGCGGCCCTGCCGCAGGCCGTCAAGGACGCCGGCGTAGGTCGGGCGCGCGTGGACCCAGGTCTTGTGGAACTCGCCGGGCCAGAAGTCGCTCCCGGCTCTCACCGGCTCGGTGTAGTGGAAATGCGAGTCGGACGAGGCCACGATCCAGAATCGCCGCCCTTCGCCGAGCAGGGCGTCCCACAGCCCGCCGACAATGGCGGTCATCTGGTCGAAGCCCCCCAGGGTTTCGCACCCGGGTTCCAGTAGCCGCCACGGTACCGGCTGCGGCTGGTCGGGGACAGGGTGGCGGCCTGGTGGCCGGGCGCGCCCTCCATCCCGCGGTACACGTCCGGCGCCACGTCGTTGTTCTCGCGGAGCTCCCACGGCTCGTCGCGACCGTAGAGCCCGATCGCTGCCGCTGACCGGGAGGGGTGGTTCGCGAACAGGATCGGCAGCCTCTCGAGTCCCTGCATGTGCGCCAGCGCCTGTCGTCGGAGCCCCGCCGACTGCCGGCGCGGGTCCGGGGGCAGGGCCCAGTCCTCGTTGTAGTCGAAACGGCTCTCGATCTCGAACAGCACCGACGCCTCGTCCTCGGTGCGGGGAATGATCAGCGTGTGGTGGTCCATGCCCGGCATGTTCAGCTCCATGCCGCAGAACTGCAGCACCTCGGGAACGAGCTCGCGCGACAAGGTCAGCTCGCGGTACGCCTGCTCCAGGTTCAGCTTGGAGTGGTACGGGCCGCCGTGATCGGTCGTCACCATCCAGCGCAGGCCGAACCGCCGCGCCATCACCGCGTTGCGCGGCGTCGAGTAGAGGGCGTCCCGTCCCTTGATCGGGGTCGGCGGGGTGGACCGGTAGTCGTAGCCGGTGCTCCAGTGGCTGTGGATGTGCGAATCGCCGGCCAGCCATTCGCGGTCGGCGGCCGGTTGGGCCAGTGCGAGGGCGGCCGCCGCGCACAGCACGCAGCACCAGACGAGACGCAAAGAGGCGACACCTTGCAAGGACACGGGTCAGCCCGGGGTCGCTCGCTCGCTCGGTGAATCTCTCGTTCGCGACGTCGCCTCCGCAGCCCGCCGCCGGCGCGCTACCCGGAACCGGAAGCGGTCGTCGGGACTGGGTGTGGGGACGGGGCTGATCTTCAGCGCGTAGTCGGGAGGGTCCAGGGCCAGCTCGACTTCGCGGACGATGGTGGCCATCGTCGCAGCGATGGCCACCTCGGCGAATCCGGCCCCGAGGCAGACGTGCGGGCCGGCGCCGAACGGGGCGAACGCGCCGGGCTGACGGTGCTCCCGCCGCTCCGGGGTGTAGCGCTCGATATCGAAGCGCTCGGGCTCGGGTAAAGTACTGCGGCAGATGGTGCGGCACGGTCGTCGCCACAATGACCGTCTCTCCGGCCGGGATGGTGTAGCCGGCGAACTCGAACGTGTTCGTCACGGTGCGCGTGATGGCCGGTGCGATCGGATACATCCGCAGCGTCTCGAGCGCGACCCGGTGCGTGACATCGAGATGGCGCACGGCCTCAGCGGTCAGCGTGCCGTGCGCGAAGCTCGCATCCGCCTCGGCGGTCATCCGGTCGAGCAGGTCGGGGTGCTTCAGCAGCGCGTAGAGCATGAACGCGCACGTGCTCCCCACCGTGTCGAGCCCGGCGATGAACGGTCCCAGCACCGCCGGCATCAGATCGGTCTCGGGCAGGAACTGCGGGTCGACGTGGTGGAGCGCCATCAGGTTGTCCACGAGGTCCGGCTCGGCGCCGGACCGCTGGTCCGGGTCGTGGACCGCCTTCACCGTCGCGTAGAGTTCCTGGACCCGCTGGCGGGCGCGCCGGAAGCGCGGGGTCCGCATCAGCACCGCCGGCCGCTGGCGCGTGACGCGCGCCGCAAGTAGCGTTCGCACGAAGACGATCATGTCGTCCAGGTAGTCGCGGGGCGACACGCCGGCCGCGATGGTGCCAAGCTGCTCGGTGATGATGCGCTGCAGGGCGTAAAGGCCGGGAACGGGCTCGTCGAGTGGCCACTCGGCAACCTCGCGCCTCGTGATCGCGATGACGTCGTCCAGGTGCTCGTGGATGAACGAGCGCGAGTAGCCCGGCTGCTGCGCCTTGCGCATCCGGGCGTGCTCGGCCCCGTCCATGCTCACCATCGAGCGCGCCGCGCCCAGCTCCTGGTCGAAGTCCATCCAGAACTCGCGCGAGCGCAGGTGCGTGTTGCCCTCGCGCGTGACGAACAGGTTGGCCTCGGGTCCCGCAAGCACAGTGAACCTGCGGTGGAGCGCGCGGACGCGGAAGACCGGGCCGAGTCGCAGGTACTGCCGGGTGAAGAAGGCCCCGATGTCCCCGGCCATGGCGAATGCGTCCCCGACCAGGGGCAGACCCGGCGCGCTGGGCGGGGCAGGCGATAGGGTAGCCTTCATCAGGTAATACCTCGTCGGGTCTGACGGGGCTTCCCGCCACGTCTCCAGTTTGGCCGGGTCATGGGCAATTGCGCAACGGGCATTTGTCCGACGATGCCGCACTCCACTCCGCCCGCGGCGAAGACGATCTCCGTCTACGGTGATCCCAGCGCTGCAGCGCTGCACGCCCCTTGCAACGCTGGAACGTGATTCGACCCAACGACTCGATGCGAGGTCTCGGTTCGTAACCCGACGTGGGGCCCGCAGCGGCGAAGATCGCCGTCGAGAACCTGCGCGTTGCGCTCCGCGAAAATCCGCCGGTCGCTCACTGCGCGCCGAGCCACTCCGCTGCCGGGCAGTCGGGTGCCTCACCCGCTACCGCCCGCTCGGCCATGCATCGCATCTCGGCGAGCGAGTTGCCGCCGTTGGAAAACACCCTGCCGTTCTCGTCGGCCAGCAGATAGGTCGGGAAACCGCGAACATCGAGGATCCGCTCAAGGTCGCTGGAACGGCCCAAGTGCCAGTTGGACCACGGCATCGCCTCCCGCTCCATGAACTCGGTCACCGTCTCGAGCTCCTCATCGACACTGACGGCCAGCAGCGCGAACCGGTCGGCCGGCAGGTCAGCGACCATCTCGCGGAGCTTCGGCAACGCGTCGATGCAAGGCATACACCACGTCGCCCAGAAGTCGATCAGCAGCACACGGCCCCTGTAGGCCGAGAGCGGCTCCTCGGTCCCATCGAGTCGCCGCCCCGCCCACTCCGGCAGCGTGCTGCCTACTGTCGCGTGCTCGATGCTGGCAATCAGGTCGGCCTCGGCCTGCGCGAACGTCCGGGGCATGTCGTCGCCCGGTCTGCGTATCGAGTCGTCGAACGTCTCGTCCTCGACACCGACGCTGAGCCCCTTCGCCTGCTCGAGGGCGCGCTCGCGGCGTGCAGCGTGGTCCTGCTCCGACGACGGCATCATGGATCGTTTCGCTTCGCGCATCAGGCCGGCCGCCAAGTGGTACTGCGCCGCGGCCCGCAGCACCGCGTTGTCAGCGTTCGAAGCCATCTCCGCGAAGAACTCGTCTATCGGGGAAACAGGCACCCAAGTCCCGCTCGGGCGAGGCGCCATGTCCAGGGCATCCAACACTCGCGGCCACCGCTCGTAGTCGAGCGGCGCGTGTGTCGCCAACGCCCTGGCGCCGACGGCGCCGTGCCAGTCCCCGCGCGGCACGTCCCAGGCGTGTTCAACGAGGAACTCCGCCGCCGCGACCGTCTTCTCGTGCACGCCCTCCGCGTTGAGGATCGCCCGCGCCGCAGTGACGGCTCGAACCACGCTCGGTCGCTCTTGCACGCTCGGTGGCCCACCCCCCTCCGCGGCCGCTACGCGCCTGCCCTCGAGCCAGGCATCCTGTTCGTCGAGGTAGTCCTGAACGACCGACCAGTCGGGGCCGATCCTGGCGATCAGCACCTCCCACGTGACCTCTTCGGCTGCGTGGAGTGCTGCGAAGGCCTCCGCTGGTCCGACTTCAGCGACCAGCTCCTCCAGCCTCTCATGCCGCAGCGGGTCGATCATCGCAGTGGGGCCAGCGGACCGCTCGATGAGGAACTCGGCCGCCTCGATCACGTACGGTCCGCCCGCGGCGACGAGCTGTCGAGCTGCGGCGAGGGCGGCAGTCGCGTCCGGCAACTGCCCGTGCTCCTCCTCCGCGCGCTGCAGGCTCTCCTCGACCGTGCCGTCGCCAGCCATGAAGATGTCATGCATGCCGCCGGCCTGTTCCTCCCAGGCCGCCTGCAGGTCGAGATACTCCTGGACAACCGCCCACTGCGCCCTGTCGGCGCTGGTCCCCTCGGGGTGCGGCGAGTTGGTCCCCCCGCAGGCCGAAACGGTCAGGAGCAGCAAGATAGTGGTCACCCAAACGCCTTCGACGGTACGCCGATTCCGTGGGACCGCAGTATTCATGTGCCCTCCTTCTCCTCAAGCGCCGCCACCGCCAGCCCGCGGACCATTCCAGCTCGGAGAAACCCAAACGACATCATGGAACGGCGGTAGCGCCGCACAATCGCCGGGCACGCCATCGCCCGTTACGACCGCGCGGCAGGTGCCCGACGGCCACTCGCGATAGACCGTCGCAACCGGCGGAATCATCATCGCCGCCCCGAAGAAAACGAGAATCGAAGCGAGGACGAGCGCTACCAACACACACGTCCGAGGTCAGCCAGCACGGTGTTGGGAGCTCCTGACTGCGAGCGCCTGCCGATCCCAGCCGACCCGGTTGGACCGGGATCAACATGCGTGCGGTAGGAAGACTTGTCGGAAACGCTCTCGCGGCCATCTCTTGCGCCCTCCTCTCCCAGCCAACCGGGGGCTGACGACGACCATCACGAACAGGCTCCGAAGCGGGTGCACGACATGAAAGTGAGGCTTTCGCCGTACGGGGTATTGAGCGAGCGCCGATCGGCCGATTCCTTGGGTAGGGAGGATTCCGACCATGCCCGAGGCGCAGTTGACTGAACCGCTTGATCGCGCGGCCGAAAAAGGGGGCTTGGAGGAGATGTTCGCGGCGTTGGAGGCGGCGGTCAAGGCCGACGTCGAGGCGTTCCTCAGACGAGGGAACATGAACGCGCAGGACTTCGAGACCCTCTTGCAGACTGTTCACCGTCGAGCGCTCGCCACGGCGAGCCAAGCCGCGAAGACGGTTTCGGCGACGCGTTCGTAGCCGCGTTTGCGGCTGAAGTTGCTGCGCTGCTCGGACCACGGCGAGCCGACGCGCAGGACTTCGAGGCCCTCGAGCAGGCACTGCGTCGTCGAGTTCTCGGCCTTGCCGCGCAGGCGCTGGCGCAGTACTTCAATGCGGACGATGCCGACCATTCGGATTCGACCGTCGCGTGTGCCTGCGGCGGAAAGGCGCGCTACGCCGGTCGCCGCCCCAAGACCTTCACCACGCTGCTCGGACCGCTGACGCTGGAACGGGCCTACTACCATTGCGACGCCTGCCGTACGGGGGTGTGTCCGCGCGACCGGGCCCTGGGTATGCACGCCACGTCGCTGTCGCCCGGCGTGCTGCGGATGGTGGGGCTGGCGGCCGCCGACTTCAGCTTCGCCGCGGCCAGCGACCTGTTGTGGGAGCTGGCCGCGGTGCGCGTCGAGACCAAGCAGGTCGAGCGCGCCGCCGAAGCCCTGGGACGTGAGGTCGCCGCCGACGAACGCGCTGTGGCCGAAACCGTCCCCAGCCCCGCGCCGACGATGTACCTGGGGCTGGACGGCAGCGGCGTGCCGGTGCGCCCAACCGAGGTCGAAGGCCGCCGCGGCAAGCAGCCGGACGGTTCAGCCAAGACCCGCGAGGTCAAGCTGGCCACCGTGTGGACGGCCGAAACACGCGACAGGGCGGGCCGGCCCGTACGCGACCGCGGGTCGGTCAGCTACAACGCCGCGGTCGAGAGCGCGGCCAGCCGCGACACCGACCCGCAGCCGGCCGCCTTCGCACAACGGGCCTATCGCGAGGCAATACGGCGCGGTTTCGACTCTGCGGCCCAGCGCGTCGTCATCGGCGACGGCGCCGCGTGGATCTGGAACATCGCCGCCGAGCACTTTCCCGGCGCCATCGAGATCGTTGATATCTACCACGCCAAGCAGCACCTGTGCGACGTCGCCAAGGCCATCTACGGCCCCGGAACCGACTTGGCCGACCGGTGGGCCAGCGACCGGCGTGCCGAACTGGACGCCGGCCGGCTGTGCGCCGTCGTCGCCGCGCTGCGCATCCATGTCGAGACCACGCCCGAGGCGCGAAAGTGCATTCACTACGTGTTCGGGAACCGCCACCGGATGCGCTATCCGCAGTTCCGCGCCAGGGGACTGTGCGTCTCGTCGGGCGTCGTCGAGGCCGGATGCAAGCAAATCGGCGACCGGCTCAAGCGCGCCGGCATGCGCTGGACCGTCGCCGGGGCCAACGCCATCATCGCCCTGCGCTGCTGCATCCTCAGCGGACGCTTCGAGGACTTCTGGGAGCGACGAGCCGCAAATGCCGCCTGACGCTCATCTCACGATGATGTCGTGCACCCCTCCGAAGCGGGGGTCTGGATCCGAGCTACTGACCCATGTTCATCTCCCGGCGCTGGCTCACTGGCTCACTGTAACCGTTCCGTCAACATCAGCGTCGTGAACCGCGCGCCGGTTCCGCTGTCGGAGCAGCTCACTCTCACTGGCTTACCGAGCTCACCGGCTCACCTTCCGAGGTTCCGGGGGCCCCCGGGGGGGCGGGGTTCCGGGCGGTGCCGGGGCCTTCGGGCCTGGGGCAGGAACCGAAAAACCCGCGATCATCCCGGACGCCAATCTCCTGCTGCACGCCAGCGACTCGTCGAGTCCGTTTCATCGCGCCGCCACCGGCTGGGGTCCGGGTGTCCGTCCTGACGGCCCACATCGCCGCCACCCATCCACCGACAGCGCCGGAACCGAAAGCGGGTTGCGATATCGTCAGGAATGCGCAAGTTCAACACGGAAGGTCCGGTAGTCGCCGACGAGCACTACTGCATTCCGCCGCTGGAGCGGGTGGACCTCGACGAGGTCCTGGGACTGATTCGGGACAAACGGTACTTCGTGCTGCATGCACCGCGACAGACCGGGAAGACCTCGACCCTGCTGGCGCTGCGCGACCTGCTCAACAGCGGCGCAGAGGGCGACTTCCGTTGCATCTACGTCAACGTGGAAACGGCTCAGTCGGCACGCGAGAACGTGGGCGCAGCGATGCAGGCCATTCTCGCCGCCCTCTCCCGCCAGGAACGCATCACCCTGCACGCACGGCATCTGCAGGCCATCTGGCGCGAGGCGCTGGCCGACACCGGCCCGCACGAGGCCCTGCAGGAAACCCTCGGCCGGTGGGCAGAGGCCGACGCCAAGCCGCTGGTGCTGCTGATCGACGAAATCGACATGCTCATCGGCGACACGTTGCTGGCCGTACTCCGACAGCTCCGCGCCGGCTACCCGAACCGCCCCCGCCACTATCCGCAGAGCGTGATGCTGTGCGGAATCCGCGACGTGCGCGACTATCGGATCCGGTCGAGCGCGGAGAACGCCATCATCGCCGGCGGTAGCGCCTTCAACGTCCGGGCGGAGTCGCTGCGCCTCGGCGACTTCACCGAAGCCGAGCTGCGGGCGTTGCTCAGCCAGCACACGGCCGAAACCGGACAGCCGTTCTCGCCAGCCGCGGTCGAAGCGGTGTGGACCGGCACCTGCGGGCAGCCGTGGCTGGTCAACGCCCTCTGCCGCCGGGCCTGCTTCGACAACAAGCCCGGGCGCGACCGCTCGCGGGAGATCGAGTTCTATAACATCCTCGACGCGCGGGAACACCTGATCCGGAGTCGGCAGGTCCATCTCGACCAGCTCGCCGACAAGCTGCAGGAAGACCGCGTACGACGCGTCATCGAGCCGCTGCTGAGCGGCGCCGGCGAGAACCGGTCGTCGAGCCGGGATCTGGAGTACGTCCGCGACCTCGGACTCATCGCCTGCGAGGACCCGCCGCGCGTCGCCAATCCGATCTACGCGGAGGTCGTGCCGCGCGAGCTCACCTACGCCGTCCAGGCGACGCTGAACCAGGACACCGCCTGGTACGTAGACGCTGACAACGGGCTCGACGTGGACAGGCTGCTGGCCGCCTTCCAGGTGTTCTTCCGGGAGCACTCGGAGCACTGGGTGGAACGCTTCGACTACCGCGAAGCTGGTCCGCAGTTGCTGCTGCAGGCGTTCCTGCAGCGCATCGTCAACAGCGGCGGTCGCATCGAGCGCGAGTACGGCCTCGGCCGGGGCCGTACGGACCTGCTCGTCGTCTGGCCCCGACAGGGCGCCGGAGGGCCGCAGGACGCGACCGATCGGATCGTGATCGAGTGCAAGGTGCTGCACAGGAGCCTGGAGCGCACCATTGCGGAAGGGCTCGTGCAGACGGCAGCCTACCTGGACCGGTGCGCGGCGGGCGAGGGCCATCTGGTGGTCTTCGACCGCTCGGAAGGCAAGGCGTGGGAAGAGAAGATCTTTCGCCGCAAGGAAGACGTCAACGGACGGACGATCGCCGTGTGGGGGATGTAGCCCGTTCCGCGACGACGCCTCGGGCTGCCGCGAAGAGCTCGCCCTCGGTCGCGGACGCGAGCGAACCCGAGCGGCGTCGACGGCGTCGGGTTCCGGCTCAGGATCACCACGAAGTCGAGCGTGGTGAAGATGCCCGTGAACTTGGCCGAAAAAGTCCGTACAGATGTTTCGCGAACCAGCGATTCAGGACGCCAGCACTTTTCTCGTTTGCATCTCGCGGCCGCCTTCGGCGCTCGCGCCAATGGGCTGTCGGTCGTTGCGGCCCAATCCGGCCGCGATTACCTGAGGCGGAACAAGGTCACCGATGGCAATCGAGCACTGGCGGGATGAGAAAGGTGTCGGGGAGCGTCTGGCGGCGCATCGCCTTGCCGGCCTGCTGTCTATCGACCTCGAGGGCAGCGAGCGAATCGGGGCGATCGGCGCGATACGAACCGACCACTCGACCGTCTTCACCTGGCGCGGATGCAGCGGCGGGTTGCGCGCGGCGCTTGCGGCACTCGATGAGTTCGCCGAAGGAGCACTCTGTCTGGTTGGCCACAACATCATCGAGCACGACCTCGAACTGCTCGCCCGCCACGCGCCGGCTCTGAAGCTGCTCGACCTGCCTGCCATCGACACGCTCTATCTGAGCCCGCTGGCGTTTCCAGAAAATCCCTACCATGCCCTCGTCAAGCAGTATCAGGAACCCGCGCTGACGAGAGTGCAGGTCAACGATCCCCTGCTGGACGCGGAACTGACGCTCGAGCTTCTCGCCGATGTCGCCGACGCACTGCGATCAAGGGACACGGATCTGCTGCTGGCCTGGCACGCGCTGCTTGCCACCGGCGTCAAGGGACACGCCTTCGACCGTTTCTTCCGTACGATCCGTGGCGCCGACGCGACGCCGCTCGTCGAGGATGCGATTCCCGCGATCATGGACCGCCTCGGGCAGAGCGGATGTCCCAACCAGGCGGCCCGCATCGCCCGCAACGCACTCTCTCATCCCCTCGCGCTCACCTATGTGCTCGCGTGGTTGCCGGCCGCCGGCGGCAATTCCATCATCCCTCCCTACGTAGAGCACCGGTTCGAACCCGGCGTTCTCGCAACGAAGCTCCGCGACGCGCATTGCGGCGACCGAAGCTGCCCGTGGTGCTCGGAGCATCTCGAGGCCGACAAGGCACTGAAGCGCTGGTTCGGGTTCCCGGGCTTCCGGGAGCAGCCCCAGAGCCGGGGCGGCGAGAGCCTTCAGCGCTCCATTGTCGAGAAACACCTCGCCTGTGAGCATGTCCTCGGGATCCTACCCACCGGCACCGGCAAGTCCCTTTGCTACCAACTCCCGGCGCTGATGCGCTACGAGGCGACGGGGGCGCTCACCGTGGTGATTTCCCCGCTGGTGGCGCTGATGGCCGATCAGGTCACGGCCATGCGGCGCCAGGGCATCACGTGCGCCACGACCATCAACGGCCTCATCTCGATGCCGGAACGGGCTGAAGCGCTTGCCCACATCCGTTTCGGCGACGCCGGTGTCGTTCTGGTCGCGCCCGAACAGCTTCGCAACCGGTCTTTCAGAAAGGCGATCGCGGGACGCCGGATCGGTGCCTGGGTCGTGGACGAGGCGCATTGTCTCTCGAAGTGGGGACACGACTTCCGCCCCGACTACCGTTACATCGCCCGCTACATCGCCGAGCAACATGGGAAGGATCCCGCGCCGATCCTGTGCCTCACCGCCACGGCCAAGCACGACGTCGTCGAAGACATCCGGGAGCACTTCGAGCAGACCCTTCATGCACGGCTCGAGGTCATCGACGGCGGGGCGGAACGCCGGAACCTGGAGTTCGTCGTCATGCCGACCTCGGCCTCGCAGCGAATCGGTCACATTCATCGTGCGGTCGAAGACGCGCTTGGCAGAGCGGACTCGGGCGGCGCCATCGTCTACTGCACGACCAAGCGGAGCACGGAGGAGACGGCCCAGTCGCTCGCCGACAAGGGGCTCTCCGCCCAGCATTTCCACTCCGGTCTCTCGCCGGAGCGCAAACGCGAGATACAGCACGGCTTCCACGAGGGCGACATCGACGTGGTGGTCGCAACGAACGCGTTCGGGATGGGAATCGACAAGCCCGACGTGCGCGCGGTCGTGCATGCCGAGATTCCGGGCTCGCTCGAGAGCTACCTCCAGGAAGCCGGGCGGGCGGGGAGAGACGGCGCCCCCGCGCATTGCCTGCTGCTGTTCGAGCCCAGGGACGCCGAACGGCAATTCTCGCTCACCGCGCGTTCGCGGCTGGAGCGGCGTGACATTCAGGCGGTGCTGCGTGCGGTCCGACGTCTCGACCAGCGCCGTCGGCGCCATCACAGCGACACCGAGGACTCGGTCGTCGCGACGGCGGGAGAGATCCTTCTGGAAGACGATGACGGTGAATTCGCGCGCGACAGGGCCACCGACGACGACCGGGTTCGCACCGCGATCGCGTGGCTGGAGGAATCGAAGCTCGCGCGACGCGACGAGAACCAGACGTCCGTCTTCCCCTCGTCCCTGCGCCTACCCAACTTGGCCGCCGCACGCGAACGCATCGAGCGGGAAGGTAGCAAGCGAAACATTCGAGCCGACGTCCGGTCGCAGATGCTGCGCGTCGTGCAAACCCTGACGCATGCCGAGCCGGACATCGGTGTCTCCACCGACGAGTTGATGCACGAGTGCGGCTGCTCGATGCCGCAGCTTCGAAAGGTATTCAGCACACTCGAGGAGATCGGAGTCGCGTCGAACGACATGCGCATCACGGTCTATGTCCACGCAGGTGTCGAGAATGCCTCATCCCGGCGCCTGACGCTTGCCCGGGCACTGGAAGAGGCCCTCATAGCAGAGCTTCGCGACGAGGCGCCCGACCAGGAGATCGACAGCTGGACCCGCCTCGCGCTTCGCCCTCTCGCCCAGCGACTTCGCGTGAAGGACATCGAGAACCCGCTGCCCGAACGGCTGAAGAGGATCCTTGGGAGCATCTCCGCCGACGGCCGTGACGAGCCCGACGCCAAGCGCAGCATCGAGATCCGCGCTCGCGACCTGGAGACCATCGGAGTACGCCTCCGCCGGACCTGGGCCTCCATCGATCGCATCGCGCGGCTTCGCCGCGACGGCGCCGCCCGCCTTCTCGAACATCTCCTCGGCAAGGTGCCGGACGGTGTCCGTGGGGTCGACTTGCTGGTGGAAACGACCTACGGGGCGCTGGAACAGGCGATCAGGGACGACGTGGTGCTGAAGTCGGAGTTGAAGAACCAGGCGGCCCAGCCGCTCGTCGACCGCGCGCTGCTCTGGATGCACGAGCAGGAGGTCATCACTCTCAACCGTGGACTCACCGTGTTCCGCCCGGCGATGACGTTGAAAGTCAAGCGAGACGGAAGGACCTTCACGGTCGCGGATTTCAAGCCGCTGCAAGAGCACTACGCCGAGCAGACCGCACAGATCCACGTCGTCGCCGAGTACGCGAAGCTCGGCGTCAACGACATCCACCTGGCGCTGCGCCTTGCGGTGGACTACTTCGAACTCGCCAGCAAGGCGTTCGTCTACAAGTGGTTGAGGGGCAAGGAGTCGACGCTTGGACGCGACACCCTTCCCCAACACTTTGAGGCGATCGTCACGAGCCTCGGCAACCGGACCCAGGAGCGAATCGTCGCCGACGACCGGGAGCGCGCCAACGTGCTGGTGCTCGCGGGCCCGGGATCGGGCAAGACACGGGTCCTGGTGCACCGCGTCGCCTACCTCATCCGCGTGCGGCGCGAGAACCCGGGGAGCATCTTGGCGCTGACCTACAATCGCCACGCGGCGGTCGAGGCGCGGCGTCGTCTGGACGAGTTGATTGGAAAGGACGCGCGCGGCGTCAACGTGATGACCTGCCATGCGCTCGCCATGCGGATCCTCGGGATCTGCTTCGCGCAAGCCGCCTCCAACCCGAGCGACGAAACGTTCAACGCCATCCTTCGTGACGCCGCCCGCCTCCTGCGCAGCGACGAGGCGAACGCATTCGTTACCCGCGAGCAGTTGCTGGGGCGCTGCAACTGGATTCTGGTCGACGAGTACCAGGACATCGGCGAGCCCGAGTACGAGCTGATCGCCGCGCTCGCCGGAAAAACCCTCGCCGAGGACGACGCGAGGCTGAACCTGTTCGCGGTGGGAGACGACGATCAGAACATCTACGCGTGGAAGGGCGCGTCGGTGCGCTTCATCCGCCGCTTCGCCCAGGAATACCACGCGAAGGAGGAGTATCTCGTCGAGAACTACCGCTCGAGCCGCTGCATCGTCGATGCGGCGAGCCGGTGCATCGACGGCGCGGCAGAGCGTCTCAAGCGGGACCACAGGCTGCGAATCGACGCCCGCCGGCTCGCCGAACCACCGGGCGGGGCCTGGACCGCCCGCGACGAGGTCGCACAGGGCAGGGTCCAAATCCTCCGCCTCAACGGTGGCCAACTCTCGCAGGCCGTGGCCGCGGTCCAGGAACTCACGCGCCTCGCCGCACTCGACCCGGACTGGCAGTGGAGCCGGTGCGCCATAGTCGCCAGAAACTGGTCCGACCTTGATCCGGCAAGAAGCGCCTGCATGGTCCACGGCATACCGGTTCAGAGCGCACGCGAAGAGCTTTCCTCGTTCTGGCGCGCCCGTGAGACACAGCGGCTTCTACGCACTCTCGAATCCTGCGATTCGACAGCCATCGAGACACGGCAGATTCGGCGCCATCGTGAGGATGTGGGCGGAAATCCGTGGGCCGACCTGCTGGCGCAGGCGCTCGACGAGCTACTCCTCGAGGAAAGCCATGCAGCGGTGCTGCCGATCGCATACGTGCGGAACTGGCTTGGCGAGTGGAGCAAGGAAATACGGCGCAGGCAACAGGGGCTGCTCCTGACCAGCGCTCACCGGGCCAAGGGCCTCGAGTTCGATCACGTCGTCATCCTCGACGGACGATGGAAGGCTGGGAGGGATGCGGAGGATCCCGATACCGCACGTCGTCTGTACTACGTGTCGATGACGCGCGCCCGCGAGACCCTGACGCTGGTGCAACTGGAAGATGCGGGGCGCCCGGACGTCCGGGACAGGCCGCTCCCGGCAAAGCGGGAGGAACGCGCCGCGTCACTGCTTCAACCGCTCGGGAACGACCGGTCGGTGCTGGAGCGCGAGGTTCCACCTCCCGACATCTCCGACCGGCGGCTGGACATCCGTATCACCGAGTGCACCATGAAGGATGTCGTACTGTCGTTCGCCGGTTGGAGAGGGGCGCAAAGCAATTGCCACCGCGCCATCGCCGCTCTTGCGCCTGGGGACCCGTTGTCCATGTCGCATGAGGACGGCCAGTGGAAGATCCTCGATCACGAGGGACGGCAGGTCGGCCGCATGGCGAGACAGTGGGCACTGCCGCACGGCATGGCCATCGCTCGCGCGTCGGTGCAGGGAATCTTCACCCGCTGGGCCGACGACGAGGAAGACGAAGAACGCAAACGGATGCTGTGCTCCGAGACCTGGGAGGTGGTCGTGCCTCAACTCTCCCTGTCGCGTTTGCCATCTCCGGCCGTGAACAGGCCCCGCACCGGCTCTGCCGGTTGAGCGTGCTTTTCCGGTACTGACCTCGGAAAGCGGCAGGCCGCTGCACAGATTGCGGTGATGTGAGGTGATGTGTCCTATGGTGCCGCGAGGTGCGATCCGTAAAGTAAGGTTGCCGCCGAGCGTAACGAGCAGTCGGCTCACGCCCGCGGAATGTCGATGTATCCGCCGAGCTTCGCCGTTTCCCTTGTTGAGACAGAGGAATGCATCACAACCTTCGACGACAAGAGCGGCGTAGCGGGATCGGCAGCGCAGCCAGTCCGCGGCAACTCGCCGCCGGCCCGTGTGCCGGCGACGCCGAGTCACGACGCGCCGGCATTGAGCGCGAGCAGTTCGCGGAGAACCCCCTCGTCAGAGATGTCCGCGGGCCAACCGTACGCCGCCGCCACGGCAGCGTCCGGGATCGCGTGCGCGTCCGCGAGCCACTGCGGCCGAACGTTGTAGGAGGTTCGTCAAGCGTGCGCTTCTTGAGAACCTTCGCCGCGTCGTCGTCGGGCAGGGCGGGTCGCTACGGGTAGCCGGGGACCGGCTCGTCCACCCACTCGACCCACTCCGGCGGATTCAGCCCAGCGGTCCCGCGGCTCGACCAGGCGTCGGGCTTCCAGGGCTTCCGATTCAGAGTTCATGCAAACCATTGATATTGAATAGTTTACAAGCATACATTCCGCATTTTCCCCTCGTTGCACCCCACGTCCTGAAGTCGCTTGCAGCGGACGAATCGGACCGTCTACGGACCGCTGTGGAATCTCTCCGGCCGTAGCTCTTGAACACCGATGGCCGCATCGACCGGCTCCAGCGCGGCGGCCGACGCCTCGAAGAGTGCACGACGCGGCAGTCGAGGTGGTACGTGGTACTCTACCGCCCGAGCGAATGCCGGCAGTCAATCATGAAATCCTCGTCCGGGCACACAAGACCGCGGGTCTGACTCTCCAGGATGCCGTCGCGAGGGTCGGGATCAGAGATGCCCACGGTGTGGCAGCGGTCGATTCGGCCCGGCGAGCGGGGGTATGCCATTCCACGAGGGAGGCTAATGACACATGGGTTTCTTTGCCCGCAATCGTTTTCTCGCAGCCGTCGACGAGGCCAACAGCCAAGGGTGCTTTGTGCTGCCGACTCTCAACGCGGAGATGGCTTCCCGAATCGTTGACTTGGCGGACTCATTCCACGTCCCTCCGGTGTGCATCATCGTTGCTCTGATGCAACGGGCCCTCATTGAGTTCGATGACAAGGCAGAGTCTGGATCTGGCTTGACCGCTCATGACCGGTTGCGAGAGCTTGCGGTGGGTGCACAAGCCACAATGCTTGTGGGCTGTAGCAGCACCGCTTCGGCGTCGACCGAGTTCCGGAGGCTTTTCGAGCAGTCTTTGAGCATGAAGTGATGAGCAATACCACGGATGAGTTGGCGGCGGCCGGCGCCGAGATCCGACGAGACCCGGATCTCCGCATGCTCGGCCTCGCACAGGGCGCCCCGGACCAGCCCACGCGACGGTGCGGTCAGCCACATGTCGCCAGCCAAGGCGAGGCCGGGGCCCGCGAATTCCGGCAGCGTCAGCGGGAGCCACCCGACACGAACTCAACCACGGGCTGCGCCGAGCGTGGGTCCCGCCTCGCCGTGCGAGTGACGCGCTTGCGGACCGCGCTGGAGGGCTCGCGCCCCCTGCCCTAGGCGGGGGCCGGGTGTCGCTGACGCCGAGCGTCGAGGTCGGACCGCAATAGCACGGCGACGACGCTCAGACGGGCGCCGGCATGGATGTCGGCGCCGGCCTCGCCTTAGCCGATACGATCAGCGGGCTGTCGCTCGACTTGCGCAGCGGGCGCTGGGAGCGCACCAGGGCGAACAGCCTTGAGTACCTGGCGGACGGGCACCACACGAACGACGCGGGAGAACCTGGTCTCCTGCACCGGTTACCTGGACTCCCGTGACCCGGCGAAAGGGTTCCCGATCACCGTTGGGGAGCTTGGACCGTAATAGGCACCGGGATCACGATCCTGATCACCGTCGGGGCAGCGAGAGACGGTCTTGGTGGTAGTGCCGTGCGCCGCAGAGAACTAGGCCCGCAACCCCTGGGGCCTGTGGCGGGATCTGATACACTGGCGAGGGTACGCTGTGCACTCCGCGGCCCGAGACGGAGAAAGCAATGACAGCAGACGACGCGAAGGCGGCCCTGTCGAAGACCGAGATGTTCCATATTTGGCCGTCCATACAGATTGACTTCAAGGATCCCGAATACGACCTGCTGAATCATCGGGAGACCTTGCGCGGGCTGTGCATAGACCCGGAGACGGGCCGCGGGGATCCGTTCCGGATGGCCCACATCCTGAACGACGGCTGGAGCGAGTTTCACCGCAAGTTCATGCGCGGATTTCGAAGAGCCCAGATCCATGCGGCACCGGTCAGGCGCATCGACGGTGAAGCATTCTGCCTCCAGATGTGGAGGGAACTGCGCGATGAACTGCGCTGCTGGTGTGCCAGCAACTTCGTCAACAGCGATGGGCGGCCGGCCTTGGACATGACTCCGCAGCAGGTCATCGAGGACGTGGAATACGTAGGTCCGCGCTGATCGCCCTTAGAGTCGCTTGGCGTGCTCGGCCGCTCCCACCCGCCCCCGATGTGGTTATTTTCAGACTGAGACACTACCACCCCGACTGGCGATCTTGCCGAATACCTGTTCTGCGCCGCCTACGGTTGGAAGCGGCACCCGAACTCGCAGAAGGCGGTGGACGCGACGGGCGAGGATGGCGAGCGCTACCAGATCAAGGGGCGGCGCCTCGCGGGCCGCAACCCGTCTCGGCAGTTGTCGGCGATCCGTGACCTCGACGACGATGGGTTCGACGTCCTCGCGGCAGTGCTGTTCGACAATGTTCACCGCATTGTGCGGGCGGCGCTCATCCCGGTCGACATCGTTCGCCGCCGTTCCACCTACATCGACCACACCAACAGTCACAGGTTCATGCTGCAAGACAACGTGTGGGACGCACCCCAGGCAATCGATGCGACGGCTCGGCGGCGGGCGATTCTCTAGCTCTAGCGGTCGTGTCCGGGCTGCTGCTGCTGCTGCGCCTTCTCGGCCGTGCCGGCCGCCGGGGCCGGCGCGCGGCGCGGGACAGGCTGGGCAGGCGGCTGCTCGCGGTGCGGTGCAGCCTTGGACCGCCATCGCGCCCGCTGTTTCCGCCAGACCTCTTCGACGTCCAGCCAGTCGGCCGGATACGCCTGCTTGAAGCGGGCGTACTGCGCGCGTAGCGGCTTCACCCACGCCGGGGCCAGTCGGGGGCCGACGACCACCTCCAGCAGCTCCGGATCCACCGCCTGCAGCACCAGGCGCTTGACGCCGTCCCCCGCGTCCATCCGCTCGAACTCCGAGCGCACCCGTGACAGGCGGGAACCGCCAGCGCACACCGCGCCGATCAGGTTCTCGATCAGCGGCGCATGCGGGCCTGCTTCGTGCGAACCGGCGGGCGCCGCAGCCGGCGGGCGCTCCCGAGCGGGCGGCTGCTGGCGAAAGCGGGGAACCGGCGGGGTTGTCGAGACCGGCGGCCGCGCCGGCCTGACGACCCGGACGGGCTCGGGGGCCGGCGCGGGGTAGTCGAGTTCGAGGTTCTTGTCGAGGTCACGCATGATGCTCGACAGCGACGGGCTGCGGTCGGGGGGTGGCGCCGGCCGCGCCGGCCGTCTCGACAATCCCAGCCGCTCGAGGACCCGTTCGACGGCCTTCATCGCCGCGTCCAGGGTGGTCAGGCGCCGTCTCAGATCCGCCACGCGCTGGCGGAGCCGCTGCAGCCTGCGACGTGCCGGGCGGTTCTCACGCGCCCGCTGACGGCGGTCCTGCCGGTCCCGGCGCTTGTCGGCCGCCGCGGCGCGCCAGCGGTCGCGCGCCTCCTGCCGGTTATGCGCTTCCCATCTGGCCCGGCTATCGGCGACCAGCTCGGCGTCGCGGGCCTGGTCGAGGCGTTCCTCGGCATCGAAGATGGCGCGGCGCTGCTCGCTGGCGCGCTGGCGGTTGGGCGTCCAGCGGGACGCCGCGCGGGTGGCGTCGGCGAGGACATCGCGGGCCGCGGCGAGGTCGCGGGCGACGGCCTGCTGGGTGCGCTGGGCGGCCCGCTCGTCACGGACGGCCGCCTCGAACGTCTCGCGGGCCTCGCGCTCGCGGGTCGTGCTCGCGGGCGCGGATGTGCGTTGCTGGCGCGGGGCGCCGCGCTCGGCCTTGCGCACGCCCCTCTCGGCGTCGCGCAGCACGTCGCGGGTCTGGTCGCGCTTCGCGCTGATCTGCGTTTCGAGCCGCTGGAGGTCAGGGCCCGAGATTCGCGC
Organism: Vicinamibacterales bacterium; assembly: GCA_963662835.3. GTDB lineage: Bacteria > Acidobacteriota > Vicinamibacteria > Vicinamibacterales > UBA8438 > WTFV01. The sequence continues at coordinate 49,266 of CAXXVU020000002.1, read as the reverse complement.
CGGCGTCGCTTTCGTCGTCGGCTCCGTCCTGCCGGGCGTTGTGCGAGGCGCGCGCTTCCACAGCTGCAGTTTCGTGAGCGGCGCGAGGACCTTCTGCCGCCGGCGCCGCCGCCGATGCGTACGGGCCAACCGCACCCGCTCGCGCCGCGCCTGGTCCGGCGGCGTCTGGGTCTGGGCCTGGGCCTTGAAGTGCGCCGTCCACTCCTGCCGCTCCGCCGGTGTCCGGGCCTCCCGGCCCGCGCCGCGCTTCCTCTGCATCGGGGGCAGCGGAACCACGGCGCGCGCCTTCGTCTTCGCTTCATCGACCGGGACGCGGTCGTCGACCTGCAGGTCGACGACCGCGCGGTACTCCTCGCGGGCCTGGCGCCGCGCGATACGATTCGGCACCTGGACCCGCCCCCTGCTGCGCTCGTACTTCGCCGCCCAGGTCGAGAGTTTCTTCGCGTCGTTCTTCCGCCCGCAGGCCTTCCCGGTCTCCGGATCCACGCGACAGACCGCCACGTGCACGTGCGGATGCGCGGTGTCGGTGTGCCCGACGACGAGGGCTTGGCACGCGTCCATGCCGATCGACTTGAGGGCCTCTTCCGTCGCCCGGCACATCTCGACGCGGTCGGGGCGCGGCTCGTCCGGAGACCACGACAGCGAGAAATGGTAGAACGGCGCCTTCAGCTTCCGGCCGCGGCTCGAGGTGCCGGCCAGCTGCTTGATGTTCTCGGCGTCTGCCGCCGTCCGCGCCATGATCAGGCCGGCGAGGTGCGGGTCGTCGGTCGGGATGTTCAGGCCAACGACCAGCCCGACGCGGTCGGCGCTCGTCGGCTGCCGCTCGTCGGGAGACGAGGCGTCGTGGGTGATGTAGGCCACGAGGCCGCGCACGCCACGGCCGCCGTCGTGGATGCGCGGGATCAAGCCAGCCTCCGCGCGACGACGTCGCGCACGGCGCTGACCGCGGTGGCGAGGTCGGTATCGCGGCCGGCATGGGAGAGCCGGAGCGCCTGGTTCAAGTTCGCGCCGATGCGCCGAAGCTCCTGCCGGATGGCCGTCGCCTCGGTCCGGGCCGGCTCGCGGAGTCGGCTGGCCGCGCCGGCCGCGGCCAGCGCCGCCGAGCGGATGAACGCCACGGGCGGTCGGCCGGCCCGGGCCGCCGCCTCGATGACGCGCGCCTCGGCCGGCGTCAGGCGGATGCCGACCTGCCGCGAACGCCGGGCGTTGGTATCGATGCGCGGGCGCGCCATCGGTGCTCTCTGTCCGAGATTGGTTAGGGGCCGCAGGCCCCGGTTTGCGCTAGCAAAAACCGCATCTCGCTACTACCGTCTCTGACCCCTGGAGGGGGGCGCGCAAGTATAGGGATCCGCGGTCCGAAACCGACCTCGATGGGATGCGGTTCGCGCGCCTTTTTTTTGACCACGGTCCGCTTCGGCGTCGTGGCGATCAGCCGGAGGTCGGGGGATGCTGGCTGAGGAAGCGGAGCGCAATGGCGCGCTCTGGGCAGGTCGGGGTCGACCAGCCCGCAGAGCCCTACCAGCGCAAACAAGGGTCGCCCGAGTCGGAGAGGTCGTCGAGGTTCGGAACGATCCCCGCGAGGTCGTCGAGCGTGTCGTCGTGGATCACCGGCCACGACGTGTCGTGTTCGACGATGGCGGTGATCGCGACCTCGGCGTCGTTCAGGGCGTGCTTGAGCAGCCACCAGCGGCGCCTGGCGCAGTGGATGCAGCGCTGCGACTCGGCGTGCACCATGCGTCCGCAGGTGCCGGCGTCGAGGGGCAGGTCGACGCCGACGCAGCACAGCTTGCGGGCTTCGCGGGCGCGACGCATGTGCTCGCGGTTGGCGAGGCGCTTGCGCAGTCGCCGCAGCCATTGCCGGTGCGGGGGACGGAGCAGGTTGATCAGCGTCATGGTGTCCTCCGGGGATGCGCCCGACGGGGCCGGCTGGCGTAGCGGCCGCCGGCGGCGGGTAGCCGCGGGCGGCGCCGTCCAGCCGCTTCAGGCGTCGAGCGTGTGTGGGGTGATGGCCCGGCAGGGCCGGTGCGTGGCGAAGGCCGGCGTCAGGGACGCGGCGTCGCGGGCCGCGAGCAAGCACGCCGAGGCGTGGGTATGCCCGCCCGCGTCGTGCTCCCTGCCGCCGTACCGATCTGTCTCATTGTCGCCCGCCCCGTTCCCTCTCCCGGGGTACGTTCGTCCGCGCGCCGACTCCGGGAGGCGCGCCGGGCCGACAGGCTGGTGGAAGTGTCGATGTCGGGCGCGGGCGCGCCGGGCGACGTGTCGGTCGACGCAGACTGAAGGAGGCGAACCAGTCGCCGATGCCGGTCTTCGCTCTCGACATCAGAAGTCCAGGGTGAGCGCGCCGGGTGAGCGCGCCATCGCGCTCGACGAGCGAGCGCCGGATCGAAAGTGCGATCGGCCTGCCTGCCTTTATATAGCGCTCGCGGCCGCCGACCCGCCCAGCCGTCCCCGAAGCCGGTCGGGAAACCTGACGGTTAGCTGGCAGGTTTCGGCGCCGCTCCGACGCCGTGATGCCTCGGCCTTGCGAATTACTGACCCACGGACGCAAATGCTCTATGGGAGGACCGCTTCCATGAGCCTGCCTGCGAGGGAAATCCGGGATCAGGTACGGAGTGGTCGTGGATATCGTCTCCGGTACCAGGAGCGGAGCCAATTGGGGGCTGGTCGGGAGCGACGAGCGGGTCTTCGAGGTGACCCTTACGCCGGATGAGGCCAAGCGGGTAGCCTACGCGCTCCTGCTTGCGGCGGACGGCATCAAGCCGCTCGCTTGAGGTCGATCACATGGGTGTCGAGGCGTCACTACGCGGACCAGCCGACTCGGACGAGAGCGTCCGCCCGGTTCCAAAGAGCGGCGATCGTCAGCTGGCGCTCCCTGTACTGCCGGCGACGTAGGCGGACCAGTCGTTCATCAACTGCCGCCGCCGCTCGAACAGGTCCGACCGCGCGTAAGCCGCCTCTACTTTGTTCTGGACGACGTGGGCCAGCGCGGCCTCGACCACCTCGCGCGGGTGGTTCGTCTTCTCGGCTGCCCAGTCGCGGAAGGTGGAGCGGAAGCCGTGAGGCACGGCCGGGACCTCCAGCGTCCTGAGCAGTGCCGACAGGGCCATATCGTTCATCCGCTTGCCCCGCACGCTCGGGAACACGAGTGGGTTGCCGTCATCGAGCGTCCGCGCCGCGTCGAGGATCTCCAGCGTCCGCCCGCTCAACGGCACCCGGTGCTCGCGCTTCGCCTTGGTCCGCGTGGCCGGGACGGCCCACACCTGGTCCGCCGTGTCGATCTCTGCCCACCGTGCGCCACGGACCTCGCCGGACCTTGCGGCCGTGAGCACGAGAAACTCGAACGCCAGCTTGACCGCCGGAGTCGCGCCCGACGCCCGCACCGTCTCGACCACCGCCGCCACATCGCGATGCGGCAGCGCCCGCATGTGCTGGACGAGGTCCTGCTGCGGGCCGAGCACCGGTCCGATGCGGGTGCACGGGTTGTCGTCGCGGTAGTTCAGCGCCACGGCCCACTCCATTACCGTGCTGATGCGCTGGCGGACCCGGCGCGCCGTCGCGGGCCGCTCGTGCCAGACGGCCCGGAGCGCCTCGACCACATCGGCGCTCGTCACCTCGGAGACGGGCAGCTTGCCGAGTCGCGGGAAGGCGAAGCGTTCCATGCTCGACAGCCAGTCCTTGCCGTGCTTGGGGTTGCGCCAGCCGGGCCGCATCTGCGCCAGAACCGCCTCGGCGGCAGCGGCGAAGCTGGGCATGCTCTTGAGGCGGCGCTTCTCGGCGAGGGGATCGCCCCCGGCGCGGGCGAGCCGGCGGTTGGCGAGGGCCTGGGCGCGGGCGTCCTTGAGCGGGACGAGCGGGAAGCCGCCGAGTCCGAGTTCGCGGCGCCGGCCGCGGATGACGAGCCGCTGAACCCAGCTGCGGGTGCCGGTCGGCTGCACGTCGAGGTACAGGCCGTCGCCGTCACAGTAGCGTCCGGCCTGTGCTGCGTTTCGGACGAAGGCGGTCGTCAGCGCGTGGTGCGGCTGCCGACCGCTGGGCTTACGGGTACGGGGTCTGGCCGAGAGTTTCATTTCTACCAGTATTCCCCTCAGTTAATGGCGGATGTGGGCGGATCGTACCGGAAGGAATCGGCCTGCGTCAAGACTGAGAATCGGTAGAAATACGTCTATTATTCGGTCGTTTACGGACAACACTGGAAGGCACTGGACCGGACCGGATTTTTATATATGGTGGACAGGGCTACAGCCATGGCACGCGGTCAACGGCGGCATCGTCGCGCCGGCAGCGTCCGCGTGTGCTCCCCGCCGTGAAGGCGCTCCGCTCCGTTAAGCGGGTTGTCGGCCTTGACGCCGGCTCCGCGCACGGATCCCAGAGCGGCTCTTGTCCGACGATGCCGAATCACGGCCCCGCCTCACGCCAACCGCGCCTCCGGCATCACGGTGGACGCGCGACCGATCGAGCAGGCGATCATGTCTGGCACGAAGACAACAGCGCGCCAGGATGGACCGGTCAGGGCCTGTTGCGGTCACGCCGATCGGATCTCCGAGACCACCCTCGCAAGGCTGCTCGACAGCTGGTCAATGTGGCGCGCGGCGTCGTCGTAGCTGATCGTTCGGGCGTGGTAGTACGGGGTGGATACGTCCTTCGAGAAGTCGTAGCTGGCAATCTCTTGCATCCACTGCCGGAGTGCCGCGTACGCCAACCGCTTGTCGTCAGGCAGCGACTCCTCCGTGGCGGGTAGGTCCATCGATATCCCGAGTGAGATGGCGGTCAGTCCCCTCAAGACCGCGTGGCCCCACTCCGACGGCGGAAAGAGCCAAGCGACGCCGACCGGCTTTTTCCAGTGGGAGCAGGGTATCCGGACGCCGAGACCGTTGGCGTACCGTTCCACGATGGCACCGGACTCATCCGCAACGCCAAGGAGACGAACGGCGACGCTACGATGTTCGGGATTGTCGAAAGCGTTCAGAAACGACTCGCGGTCGAGCTTTGGGCGGCGCGCACCCTGACCAGCATGGGAGCGCGGTGACGCTGCGGTTCTTCCGATCACCCGCGGCACCAGGGTTTGCCTCGAATCGCCCTTGAACTGCTTGATCTCCACCGCGAGCACTTCGATTCCCGCCATCTGCGCGTTGAGAAACTCCACGACGCGCTCAAGGGGATCCGGGATGTCGTCCGCGACGAATAGCAGCCGCAGACGAGCCGCGGCGAGGTTTGTGGCCACGCGCTCCCAGAAGCCGTCGGCGTCCGCCTCTTCCTCTCCGTCCGGCTGCAACAGCTTCTGAAGCTCTTGGCCGGGGTCGAGACCTCGGGCGTCCGTTGACTCCTCGAACGCATGGCGCAGGCTGTCCGCCGTCCACGTCCGCGCAGCGTGCGCCGCGTACTCCAGCATCTGCCCGACGATGGTGCGGCGGATCTCGGGGCTTGACGCCCTCTTGACCTCGACCAGCGTCGGCACCGCGTCCTGGTCAACGAGCAAGTGGTCGACCGCCCATCGTGCAGCCGCATCGGACGATTCGGCGATTCCCTGCTCACGGGCGATGAGAATCCAGCGCCTGGGAGCGTCCGGCCGCATTTGCGTTCCGTCGAGCAGTTCCGGATGCTCGGCGATGAGGGCCTGGAGTTCGTCCTCCTTCCCGAAGCGCTCTCCTTCGAGCGGTTCAAGCCGTCCCTGTTGATCCCGGGTGTAGATGCGCTCGGTCATACCTGCGGTCCATCTTGCGGTTCATGGTCGCGTTCAGGGTAGCCGATCGGAACCGTGACCCGCCTCCGAGCCTGCCGACGTGGCGCGACGGGGCCGGCCCCGCCGCCTTGTCAAGGGTCGAACCGTACCTCGCCGACCACCCGCCGCAGAGTTCACTCCGAGCGCCGGTTGCATATGGAATTGTGTTACCCACACCATCGCGCATGCAATCCGTCCCGATCTACGGGGCTTCATGGGCTTCATGCAAACCCGCCGCTTCCGCACCGAACTCTGCGCTGCGTATGTAACCCACTTAAAATAAGTAATTTAGAAGTATGGTGAAATTTTCACGTCCCATTCCGTTCCTAATTTTGATCTGGACTCAATCACACTCTGCAGGACTATTTGAGCATTTGAGCCGACTGGGGACGGTTGGCGGATCGGTCTTCATCCCCTGGATGGTCTTCCCGCAGCTCTCGTTCCTCTTCTGGAACTGGTTACGGACCGTGCTCGTCTGCTCGCTCTACGGTGCTGTCGCCGGCGCGATCTTTCCGCAGCATCACCGAACTGGGGGTGTTCGTCGTCCAGGGGTGGACGGGCGACATGGCGGCCGGCGTGGCGTGGTCGGGGCCGACCCGGGATCATGTCGGCGTGGCGGCGGTCGGTGGTCACCATCACGGCGACCGGGTCTGGCGACGCTCAGGGTCGGCGAGCTGACGCAGATGCTCGTCTCGGGCGGCGGGAACGTCGGCTCGGGGGCGTCGACCCGCGCGGTGCAGACGGAGGCGGTGGCGGCGTGGCGGTGACGGGAGGAGCCTGATGGCGGCGCGCGAGTGCGCCGCGATCGGAAACCGGCCGAGCCGCAGCAGATCAGGATGGTCCAGGTCCGAGTGTCTTCGAGGCGTTTACCAGCGTGCCGCTCACGATCTGGTCGTGCAGCATGACCAGCGCGAGCCTGTCCCAAGCGAGGGGAATGGCTGATCCGACGCCGCCTGTGGACTCAGCGAGGTGCCCGCCGGCAAGCCGCAAGACGCCGGAGGAATCCGAACGTGGCTGGGAATCGCGACCAGCAACGGGCGCCAGCTCGCCAAAAACACGAATCGCCGTCAGACGCTGGAGCGGAACCAGCGTCCGATACCTCCTGATCCGGAGGCTCCATGGGGAACGCCATGAAATCGACTCGCCCTCTACGCAAGACACGCAAGACAGACCTGACGGTGCATCTGCGCGACACCGTGGGGATCACGACCCTGCGACCGCGCCGTGACGCAAGGGATATGGCCCACAGAACGACGAGAGACGGTCAGAATCGAACACCGGCACCGATGCCGACACGGAAGATGACCAGCCGAGCGTCCGCGCGGAGAAAGTACCGGGAGCCGATCGGGAAATCGACTGCTACCCCGGCCTGGGGGAAGGCTAGGCGAGACGAGAACGCGTCGTCCGAGCACCGGCGCCGCTCTTCCGCCGTCAACTCGGCGCGGAACACCACGTAGTCAGGGGGCCAATCCAATGGCGTCGGGATGCGAACCATCGGCCCATCGAAGGCGCGACAGAAGCTCTTGACCAGGTGCCTGTAGAAACCACCGAACAGGATGTGCAGCCGGTAGCGCGGCCGGTCCAACGCTCGCCACGACATGAGCACGTTGATTTCGGGTCCGGTCTCGATGGCGAGGTCGGCCCGCTGCACGGAGGCCCTTCGGCCTTCAACCCTGATGTCCGTGCAGTCGCCGGTCGGCGTGCATGTCTGCCCCAGGGAATAGTCGCCGTGGCCTTCTCTGTGTCGGTTGCTTTGCAGGTAGTCGACGTGCAATCGGAAGCGCCCGGACCCGAGCGTGATCCATCCGGCGGCGGGGCAACAGACGGGGTTCACGTCGTCGTACTGAAGGTACGCGGGGGAGAACGTCACACCGGCGTCACCGTGCGTCTGCGCGGGGGCGGCGTGGGGTCTGAGCACCGCGACAACGGCGATCGTGAGCATGAAGAGGTGTCGCATGGGTTCCTCCTTGCCTCGGAGTGCGCAGAGGCACGGAGAAACGGCTCACCGAGGCTCTCGGGTCGCCCGGCGGCGGCGGGCCACTTCACAGCCGCACCCGATCACGCGGCGGTTCCGCTCGAAGAGACTGCGGCTACCCCGAACAGCGCGTCCATCACTTCCGACTCGCGGGCGCCGTCCAGCAGCCCAACCCAGGCGTGCGTCACGAGCCCGAGCCGTGTTCATCGGGTACGCTAGATGCACCGATGACAGCACACGAGTTCATCAGCTAGTGGCGAGCCGCCGAGCTGAAGGAGCGCTCCGCGTCCCAGGAGCACTTCATCGACCTGTGCCGCCTCCTCGGCGAACCGACACCGGCCGAAGCCGACCCGGGGGGCGACACGTACTGCTTCGAACGCGGAGCACGCCGAGACAGCGGCCGCGACGGCTGGGCCGACGTCTGGAAGCGCCACCACTTCGCCTGGGAATACAAGGGCAAGCGGGCGAATCTCGACGCGGCCTTCGACCAGCTTCGGCAGTACGCCCTTGCCTCGAGAACCCGCCGCTGCTGATCGGTGTCCGACATGGTGCGGTTCAGGATCCGCACCAACTGGACGAATAGCGTCAGCAGGACGCACGAGTTCGAGCTCGACGACCTGGCCGATGCGGGAACCCGCAACAGGCTGAAATGGGCATTCTCCGAGCCGGAACGTCTGCGGCCGGGCGAGACTCGGCAGTCACTCACCGAGCGCGTGGCGGCGTCGTTCGCGACGGTCGCCCAAGCACTGCGGGAGCGGGGGCACGACCCGCAGGCGGTCGCCCACTTCATCAACCGCTTGGTCTTCTGCATGTTCGCCGACGACGTCGGCCTGCTGCCGAACCAGATGTTCACGCGCATGTTGCGCGAGTCCCTGAAGACCCCCGCCGCGTTCGGTGAGCTGGCCAGCGAACTCTTCCGGGCGATGGCGTCCGGCGGCCGCGTCGGCTTCGAGACGGTGGACTGGTTCAACGGCAGCCTGTTCAACGACGACACCACGCTACCCCATGTTTAACAGGATTGCCGACGATTTTGTAGATTTTGGCGGTTTTTGGGGAGTGCGGCGCCTGTAACTTGTTGATTATAAAGGATCGGGTTTTGCTGGAGACGAATGTAGTGCCATAATCGTATAGCAATAGTTGCCTGGGGCAGGGTGCGTCCGCTATGGTGGGCGCCATGTTCATTCGGCGCACCCAAACCCGGCGGACTGAGGACGGAAATCCCTACTTCTCTCATCGCCTCGTGCACGCCGAACGCCTCGGCAGCACCGTGCGCCAGCGCACCCTCCTCAACCTCGGTCGCCACTTCGATATTCCCCAAGCGGACTGGCCGCTGCTGTGCGCCCGCATCGACGATGCGTTGAGCGGTCAGGCGCCGCTGGTGGCCGATTGCCCGCCTGCCGTGGAGGAGGAAGCACAACGGATCGCGGCGCAGTTGATCGCCCGCGGCGCGGCCGCGCCGACCGCCGGACCGACCGATGTGCAGCCGGTCGATGTCGACTCGTTGCGGCTGGTCCGTCCCCGCAGCGTCGGCGTGGAGCAGGTCGGCCTGTGGGCGCTCGAGCAACTGGACCTGCCGGCGCTGCTGACCCGGTTGGGCGTCAACGGCGCCCTGCGCAGCGCGGCCACCGGCGCCATCGTCGGGCGTCTGGCCGCGCCCGCCTCGGAGCGCGCGACGCACCGCTGGCTGCAGCAGCGCAGCGGTCTCGGGGAGTTGCTCGGCGTCGACTTCGAGACCGTCGGTGCGATGCAGCTCTACCGCGCCTCGGACGTGCTGGTGAAGCATCGCGAGGCGATCGAGGAGCACCTGTTCGACCGCGCGATGGGGCTGTTCGACCTGCAGCCGACGGTGACGCTCTACGACCTGACCAACACCTACTTCGAGGGCGAGGCGAACGCGGGCACTCGAAGGAGAAGCGCAGCGACTGCCCGCTGTTGACCCTGGGCCTGATGCTCGATGCCAGCGGCTTCGTGCGCCGCTCGAAGGTCTTCGCCGGCAACGTTCGCGAACACCGGACGCTGGCCGGGATGCTCGAAGCACTGGAGGCGCCGGCCGGCGCCCTGGTGGTGATGGACCGCGGTGTCGCCACCGACGCCTGTGTGACGTGGTTGCGCGACAACGGCTACCGCTATCTGGTGGTCAGCCGCGAACGCCACCGCCGCTTCGATGCCGATGCCGCCGTGTCGCTCCAGACTGCGGATTCCGGGGCAAACCGATCACCGATTCCGGCCGAAACCGATCACTGATTCCGATCCAAAGCGATCACCGATTCCGGTCGAAACCGATCACCCTGAGTCGGGGCTGAGCGACGCGGGACAACCCCGCCGGCGTGGGATCCTCCCTGCTTTTGCAGGAGGGATAGAAGCTGGCGAACAGGAGGTTGTCCATGCGGAAGATTCGAGAGGTGCTGCGGCTGTACTTCGCCGCGGCGTTGAGCATTCGGGCGATTGCCCGCAGCCTGGGGACATCGCCGTCGACGGTGGGCGAGTACCTGCGCCGCGCCAAGGTGGCGGGGGTGAGTTGGCCGCTACCCGAGGCGATCGACGACGCCGGGCTGGAGCGCCGGCTGTTTCCGGCGCTCCCGTCGAGCCACACGTCGCGTCCGCTGCCGGACTGGAGCGAGGTGCGCCGGGAGCTGCGGGGCAAGAACGTAACGCTGGCCTTGCTCTGGGAAGAGTACAAGGCGATCCATCCCGAGGGGTTGCAGTACAGCCGGTTCTGCGAGCAGTACCGGGAATGGGCTGGAAAGCTCGACCTGGTGATGCGCCAGGAGCACCGCGCCGGCGAGAAGCTGTTCATCGACTACGCCGGGCAGACGGTGCCGGTGGTCGACCCCGAGACCGGCGAGGAGCGTCAAGCGCAGGTCTTCGTGGCCGTGCTCGGCGCCTCGAGCTACACCTTCGCCGAGGCCACCTGGACGCAGACCCTGCCGGACTGGACGGCCTCGCACGTACGAGCCTTCGAGTTCTGCGGCGGTTGTCCCGAGCTCGTGATCCCAGACAACCTGCGCTCGGGAGTCAGCGGCGCCCATCGCTACGAGCCTGACCTGAATCCGACCTATCACGACCTCGCCTCCCACTACGGCGTGGCGGTGCTGCCCGCGCGGGTGCGTCGCCCAAGGGACAAGGCGAAGGCGGAGGTCGCCGTTCAAATCGTCGAGCGGTGGATACTCGCCGCGCTTCGCCATCGCAGGTTCTTCTCGCTGGCCGAGCTCAACGCCGCGGTCTCCAAGCTGCTCGACCGGCTCAACACGCGCCCGTTCCGCAAGCTCCCGGGGTCGCGGCGCTCGCAGTTCGAGCAGCTCGACCGGCCGGCCCTGCGCCCGCTGCCCTCCAGCCGGTACGTCTTCGCCGAGTGGAAGACCGTGCGCGTACACATCGACTACCACGTGGAAATCGACCGCCACTACTACTCGGTTCCACACGCGCTGGTCGGGCGCCAGCTCGACGTCCGACTGACCGCCCGCACCGTCGAGTGCTTTCATCGCAGCCAGCGCGTTGCCAGCCACGTCCGTTCCTCGCACAAGGGGCGTCACACCACCGCGACCGAGCACATGCCCGAGAAGCACCGCCAGATGGGCGAATGGACCCCGGACCGCTTCATCCGCTTGGCCGAGAAGATCGGGCCGTCGACCGCCGCCCTGATCACCGCCGTCCTCAATTCGCGGCGTCACCCACAGCAGGCCTACCGTTCCTGCCTCGGTCTCCTGCGTCTGGCCAAGTGCCACGGCGACGCCCGCCTGGAAGCGGCCGCCACACGGGCGCTGGCCATCGGCAGCTACAGCTACCGCAGCGTTGAATCGATCCTCAAGCACCGACTCGACGAGACGTCCGCCGAGCAATTCGACCGCGCCGACCCGGTCGAGCACGACAACATCCGCGGCGCCCTCTACTACCAGTGATTGCTGAAAGGAACGCCCAGATGCTGACTCATCCGACCGTCGAGAAGCTCCAACAGCTACGATGCGCCGGGATGGCCAAGGCTCTCGCCGAGCAGTTCGACTCGTCCGAGGTCGAAGCCCTCTCGTTCGAGGAACGGCTCGGTCTGCTCGTCGACCGCGAGCTTACCGAGCGTTACTCCCGACAGCTCACCAACCGACTGCGGCGCGCCAAGCTGAAGCACGACGCCTGCATCGAGGACATCGACTTCCGTCACCGTCGCGGGCTCGACAAGCAGCTCGTCCTCTCGCTCGCCGACGGGCGCTGGGTCCGCGAGCATCTCAACGTCCTGATCTGCGGCCCGACCGGCATCGGAAAAAGCTGGATAGGATGCGCGCTCGCCCACAGCGCCTGCCGCAACGGACACAGCGCGTTGTATGTCCGCGTGTCCCGGCTGCTGAGCGCCCTGGCCATTGCGCGCGCCGACGGGCGCTACCCGAAGCTGCTCGAATCGCTCGCCAAGACCGAGGTGCTGGTGATGGATGACTGGGGGCTGGCCCCATTCAACGCGGAGAACCGCCACGACCTGCTCGAAGTCCTCGAGGACCGCCACGGCGTCCGCTCGACGGTCGTGACCAGCCAGGTTCCCGTCGACAAGTGGCATGACATCGTCGGCGACCCGACGCTCGCCGACGCGATCCTCGACCGTCTCGTGCACAATGCGTACAAGCTCGACCTGAAAGGAGACTCGATGCGGAAACAAAGCCGACCGTCGACCCGAACGGAGACCCGGGACTCATGATTTCGTCCCGCGTCGCTTCGCTCCGACAGGTGATCGGTTTGCGTCGGAACAGGTGATCGGTTTGCGCCGGAACAGGTGATCGGTTTGCCACCGGAACGGGTGATCGGTTTCACCGGAATGCGCATCCAGACCCAGTCGGACCAGACCGTGCACATGCACAAGGTGGTCTCGACCGACCCCGACGAAGTGCGCCTGTACTGCTACTCCGAGGAGCGCGCCAACAAGGAGCGGGGCATCGTCGAGCGTTTCGCCTCCCGCTTCGAGACCGCCCTGACGAAGCTCAACGACGGGCTGGCCCGCCCCCGCGCGCACAAGCGGCTCGACCAGGTCTGGCAACGCATCGGACGGCTGAAAGCCAAGCATTCCCGCGTCGCCTCGCACTACCAGATCAGCGTCACCGCCAACGAGGCCGGCAACCAGGCCGTTGCCGTCACCTGGACCCGTCGCCCCCAGGACGGCTCGATGGTTACCCATCCGGGCGTCTACTGCCTGCGCAGCAGCGAGACCGACTGGGACGAAGACGCCTTGTGGCGCACCTACACCACGCTCACCGACGTCGAGGCCGTCTTCCGCTCGCTCAAGTCCGAGCTCGGCCTGCGTCCCATCTACCACCGCAAGCCGGCGCGGGCCGACGGCCACCTCTTCATCACCGTCATCGCCTACCAACTCGTGCAGGTCATCCGCACTCGGCTGCGCGCGCACGGCGAACACGCCAGGTGGACCACGCTACGCCGCGTCCTCGAAGGCCAGCAGCGCGTCACCGCCACCTTCCGCCGGCCTGATGGACGCACGCTGCATGTGCGCACGGCAACCCAAGCCGAACCCGAGCAGCGGGCCATCTACGACGCGCTCGGCGTCGACCCACATCCCGGCGGCGTCCGCAAGACGCTCGTCTGACCGACCGATTTCCCGGTTCGTACGCGTTTGTAGTGCCACTCGGGCATTTCTGTCGGTGTAAACCACTGATTCTAAAATGGTTTAGTTTTGTGGTTGGTAAACTTGGGCTACCGCTCGAGAAGAGCGACATCCAGACGGTACTGGAGGCCTCCGACCTCGACTGGTCCGAGATCGACCCGTCGATCCTCGGCACGTTGTTCGAGCGCGGCCTCGATCCCGACAAGCGCGCCCAGCTCGGAGCGCACTACACCGACCGGGACAAGATCATGCTGCTTGTCGAGCCGGTGGTGATCAGGCCGCTGCTCGGCGAGTGGAACACGGAGAAGACTGCGATCGCGGCTGAGCTGGAGCGCGCCGAGGCCGCCAAGTCCCGTCCCGCTCGCACGAAGCGGCTGAACGCCGCCGAGCGACGTTACCGCGCGTTCCTCAACCGGCTCCGCGGATTCACGGTGCTCGACCCGGCCTGTGGATCGGGGAACTTCCTGTATCTGGCCCTGCAGGCGCTCAAGGACCTCGAACACCGCGTCCAGCTCGAGGCCGAGGCGCTGGGGGGGTTCCAGCGGGCGTTCCCGGAGGTCGGCCCAGCCAACGTCAAGGGCATCGAGATCAACCCCTACGCGGCGGAGCTGGCCCGCGTGTCGGTCTGGATCGGCGAGATCCAGTGGATGCGGCGCAACGGCTTCGGGGAAGCCCGCGACCCGATTCTGAAGCCCCTGGACACCATCGAGTGCAGGGACGCGATCCTGACGCAGGACAGCTTCGAGCCGGAGTGGCCGGCGGCCGCCGTGGTGATCGGCAACCCACCGTTCCTGGGCAACAAGCGGATGATTCGGCAGCTCGGAGAGGAGTACGTAGAGCGGTTGTCCACGACGTACGCCGGCCGCGTGCCGGCCGAAGCGGACCTGGTCTGCTACTGGTTCGAGCAGGCGGGTCGGCAGATTGCCTCCGGCAAGGCGGGCCGAGTTGGGCTCGTTGCGACGAACTCCATCCGGGGTGGTGCGAACCGCCGGGCGCTGCAAGCTGCGACCGCCAGCCGACGGATCTTCGAGGCGTGGAGCGACGAGCCGTGGGTGATCGATGGCGCCGCGGTGCGGGTGTCGCTGATCTGCTTCTCGAACACAGATGACGAATCCGTGTCCGGTACCCAGCTCGACGGCCAGCCTGTGGACGACATCTACACCGACCTGACGGCGCGGAGCGGCGGTGTTGGCGTCGATCTCACCGGAGTCCGCCGCCTCCCTGAGAACGCTGGCGTAGTGTTCACGGGTGACACGAAAGGCGGCTCCTTCGACGTGCTTGGTAACCTTGCACGCGAGTGGCTCTGCCTGCCGGCGAACCCGAACGGCAGGACGAACAGCGACGTCTTGAAGCCATGGATGAACGGCTTGGACCTAACCCGGCGGCCGGCTGGGAAGTGGATCGTTGACTTCGGGTGGACGATGTCGGAAGGTGATGCCGCGCTGTACGAGGCGCCGTTCCGCTGGGTGCAGGAACACGTCCATCCGATGCGTGAGCAGAACCGCCGGCCCGCGTATCGCGAGTACTGGTGGCGGCACGTCGAACCGCGACAGGGCATGTGGCGAACGCTCGCCCATCGGTCGCGCTACATCGCGACGGCGCAAGTCGCCAAGCACCGCCTGTTTGTGTGGTGCGACGTACGCATTTGTCCTGATCAGCAACTGATAGTCGTCGCACGCGAGGACGACACGACCTTCGGCATCTTGCACAGCCGGTTTCATGAGGCTTGGTCATTGCGGCTCGGAACCAGGCACACTGACCGCCCGCGGTACACGCCGACCACGACCTTCGAGACGTTCCCGTTCCCGGCTGGCCTGACGCCGAACGTGCTGCCCGCCGAGTACGCGGCCGACCCGCGGGCGATCGCCATCGCCGAGACCGCCCAGCGGCTCGTCGACCTGCGCGACCGGTGGCTCAACCCACCGGAATGGGTTGAGTGGGTGGACGAACCGGTCCCCGGATATCCGAAACGTCCGGTTCCCCGCGACGAGGACGCCGCGAAGGCCCTGAAGAAGCGCACGCTAACGAACCTCTACAACGCCCGCCCGCAGTGGCTCGCCGACGCGCACACGACGCTCGATGCTGCTGTCGCCGCCGCCTACGGGTGGCCGACGGACATCAGCGACGACGACGCCCTCCGCGAGCTGCTCGCGCTCAACCTTGGCAACGGCTGAGCGCGGTCCAGGAACCCCGATTCTGGAGTCCCGAGGGCCAACCAGCGACACAAGGATGTGGGACCAACCGTGGGTCTACCGAAACGCGGGCTGATAACCCATTGGTTTTTCGGGGACTTACGGCCGACCAAGCAGAAGCGGGGATGGACTGGCAGGTCTCCTCGGCACAGGAACTTGATGGGTTGTCGGCGGAGCCGCCGTTGTCGGACATCGCTGAGGCGTGGCGGACGGCGGCATGCGCGAGTGACGTCCACTTCGAGCCGGAGGCGATCCGCCGGGTGATCCGCGACCACACCAGCGCGCCCAGACTGAGGCTGAAGTGGGCGAACGGCCTCTTCAATTTCCGGCCCTTGGTCGAGATGCCCGCTTTCCCGTTTGAGGAATTCTGCGTCGGCTGCCGTCCGCGCCATGATGAGGCCGGCGAGTTGCGGCGCGCACTGCAGAAAGTTCACGCTCTCGGCAAAGCCGACCCCCGCGGCCGTGCTCGGCGGCGAGTTCTGCGGCGAGTTCTGGTTGTGCGTGACGTACGCCACCAAGCCGCGGGTGCCCCGGCCGCACCCGTGGATGCGCGCGATCACGTCAACCTCCGCGCCACCACTGCGTGTAGTTCGAGCACGGGTCCGAGCAGGTCGGGGTGCCGGCCGCTGTGTGCGAGCCGGAGGAGTTGGTTCAGGTTCGAGCCGAGCCGCCGCAGTTCGGCGCGGATGCCGGCGGCGGCGGCCTCGGCGTCGTGGTCACGGAGCGGCCGGGGCTGGTCCGGCCTCAGACTCGCGCGCGGCGGCGACCGCGGCCTCGCGGATGAACGCCGTCGGCGTCACCCTGCACCGATCGGCGGCCCGCTCGACGGCGCTCGCCTCGGCGTCGGTCAGCCGGAGGCCGAATTGGCGGCGACGAAGGCGATCGGTTCCGATGCGCGGCGGCGCCGCACCGAATGGCCGCCGCTTGGCTGAGGCCGTGATCGTCGGCGGTCCGCCGGTGCCAGCCAGCACCCTCGCCGCCGGGATCGAATCACCTGAGAGCCTCGCGCGGAAGCACGCCGCAGCGACCGCCAAATCGCCGCTGGTGCCGCGGCGGCCGGCCGCGGACCTGGCCGGCTCGGTGAATGGGTGCCGGATCGGCGGCCCTTGTCGTGGACCTCGACCAGCTCGACTCCGGTGCCGTGCACGGTCGACAACGAGCAGACAGCCAAGGCGATCTCAGCGTGTCGCGATGCCGAGTTCGCGGCGAAGGGTCGAGAAATCGACCGGCGCGTCCGAGAAGCGTTGCTCCAGATGTTCCATGTGCTTCAGCAGCAGGTCGACCTCTGCCCGCCCGGCGGCAGTCTGCACGCACTGGCGCGGCGTCTTTAGGTTGAGCGCCGGCAGCGGCTGGTCGAGCCAAGTGGTGTAGCGGCGCATCTTCATCTCGGCCACCCGGCGCGTCTGTTCGGGTGAGGTCGGTACCGGCTCCCGCGGTGGTTTCCCCGGACTATTCAGGAGCGCGAGTGGATCCAGGTGCTGGCGAGCCCCGGCGGCGGACGTGCGTGCCGCAGGCCGCCTTGACCCGTTCACGCAGCGCATCCGCGCGCGCTTGCGAGTTGGTTTCTACCTGAAGCGCCGTGGGGGCCATCTGTACGCGGCCGAGGACATCCTGCTCGCCGTCGGGCGGCGTCGGAGCGTCGGGTCGCAGGATCACGTAGGCCGCCGAAACCTCGTTGGGCCTCTCTTCCGCACCCTCGATCTCCGCGATACGGGCTTCGACCTCCGCCGTCGCTCCGGGCGTGACCTCGAAGTCGTCCACCGTGATCACCAGGGGGTCGCCGTCCCGGTGGCGGAGGTCGAGCGACGTCGCACCCTGCGCGTCGACGACGGCGATGGTTTCCTCCCAGCACCGGATCAAGTGGCCGAAGGCCGTGTCGCGGAGTCGTTCGACCGGCACGGCCCGCTTGCGGTGCAGGCGGGCCCGCGCTCGCCGGACGACCTCGGCCGTGTAGATGGGGGACAGCGGGCGCGGGTGCGTTTCGCAGACTAGCGAGATGCCGTCGTGGTCGACGACGCGGGCGAGCAAGGCGTCACGACGAATGAGCACCTGCGACCCGCCCGTTTCTTGCACGGTGCGCCGCTCGCCGGACAGGAGGTCGTGCAGGGTCAAGGTCTTTCCCGGCTCGATGTCCTCGACTTCCCACACGGAGAGCCACGCGGCGCGTTGTGCGTCGAGCCGGCTCCGTTCTTCCTGCGAGCAGCGGCGTCCGCGGGCGTCGAGGTAAGGTGTCGACGACCGTCGTCCCCTCCACCTCGAAGCAGTAGACGGACCAGGGCAGCGCGAGCTGCATCGCCTCATCGGGGTCGGCGAAGTCGTCTTCGAACGCTTCCCACGCCGGTCCGAATGCCTGCACGGCGAACCGGGAGAGCCGTTCGTCGATCGCGTGCGTCTGGGCCGTAGCCTGGAGCCTGGCGTGCTCGGCTTCGTCGTCCGCCAGATGGTACTTCTTGTACTTGCGCCCGCTGCCGCAGGGACGGGGGGCGTTTCGGCCGACCTGCGGCCGGGAACGGCTCCGCCGCCCGCTGTTGCAGGAGGGTCTCGAACTCGGGTTCGATGGATTCCGCCAGGTCGAAGTCCGTGAACGCCTCGTACGGAACCGTGAACCGCACTTCCCGATCGTCGTCGTCGAAGTACGACTCGCAGACGGGGGCGAAGGTGTTCGACTTGAAGATCAGCACGCCGCGGCTCTCGTCGAGTTGGCCCGATGATCGAGAGGCAGGCGCCGTCGACGTCGAGCGCCGGGATGTCCATCCGTAGCACCTGCGTGTCGTTGGCAACCGTCCACGGCTTGATCGCGAACAGGGAAAAGGCGGCCGTGAAGAGTTTCTCGACCGCAGCGGGCGATACGTGGCTCCCGGCGAAGTAGCTCGCTTCGCCGCCCTCGACCTCCGGCATCGCCGCCTGCATGTGCTTGAGGAGCTCATCGAGCTCCGGCGTCGGAGCGACCTTGACGGGGATGGTTCCTGCCACCTCGTCGCGCACTTCGGCGGCGATGGTGGCGTCGGCGACGCGGATGACGTCGGGCCGGCGTGGCGACCCTGCCACTGGCTGCGTCAGGGCTCTGCGCAGCGTGCGTGCGACGGCGCCCTCGGTGTCCTCGGGCATGACGACGGCATGGCCGACAATGTGTTGGTCCGGCAACTCCATCCAGACCACGAATTCGGGGGCGGTAAGGCTCGTCGCGATCATGGATGAACATCGGAGAAGAGAGACGACCACCGATCCACTCGCGGGACGGTTGCCCTGCGCCGCCACTCTCCCTCGCTGCAAAGCGTCGCAGCGTCACGCGCCGAGCCTGCAGATCATGACGGCAAATCATACTGCCACCCTGGTTCCCGTTGCGGTCCGGAGCCAGACCCGACCCTCGGTACCGCGGCGGTGAAGCAGCACGCGGGCCACATCTCTGGAAGCGGGGGGGACGCGTTTCGCGGTGGATGTGTGGTTGGCGGCGCCGGTGACGTGTCCGGACTGCGGCGGCGACGTCATCATCCGCGCCAACTTCGAGCACGCTCTCCTCGGTGGCGGCCGTTCAACGGCCTGCAGATCCGCGAACCAGGGTGAAGGGTTCGAGCTGGTCGACCAGACGGCTGCGGCGGCGCACATCGGCGACGTCGAAGGTCTCCGGCGGCACCGTTTCTGGCCGCCCATCGACGGTGCGCTATCCGATGTGGGCTGAACGCGGATCCTTTGGAACGGGCCGCCCTCGGCGGCGAACACCGGCTTGCGTCGCGTATGTTCGCATTGATTTAATGTTCGCATCAGCGCTTGATGCGGATCGATCCCGGCCGGGTTCATGACCGATCAGATCGTCATCACCGAGAAATCCAGTCAGGCGAAGGATGTCCGCGCCGCCGTTGGGTCCCGCTACGGCGCCGTTCTCCCGGCCGAGGGCCATCTGCTCGATCTGTGCGAGCCGGAGGATGTGAACCCGGCCTGGAAGCGCTGGGCGGCGGTGCTGCTCAGGCCAGACGGGCTGTACGGCACCAAGCCGGCCCCGGGCGGCAACAAGGCGGCGAAGCTGAAGGCTATTCGCGAGGCGCTACGCACTGCCAAGAGGGTCTGGCTCGCTACCGATTGCGACCGCGAGGGGCAGCTCATAGGCCAGGAGATCCTGGAGCACTGCGGCTATCGCGGCGAGGTCCTGCGGGTGCTGTTCACTGCGCAGGACGCTCAAACCATCCGCGAGGCGTTCGGCCGCGCCCGACCCAACGGCGAGCATGGCCGCCTCTACGCCGCCGCCGTCGCGCGCCGGCAGGCCGACCAGATCTACAACCTGTCGCTGACCCGCACCGCAACCGTCACGGTCGGCCGGGGTGCGCGCGGCGTGATCGGGGTCGGCCGGGTGAAGACACCGACGCTGGCGATCGCGTGCAAGCGTGAACTGGAGATCCGCGACTTTGTTCCGGGCCCCTATTTCGAGATCGTGGCCGCCGCGCATGCGCGGGCCGGGGCGTTCCGGATGCGTCACGCGCCGAAGGAGCGCATCCTCAAGCGAGCGGACGCCGAGGCGGTCGCGACCTCCGCGCGGGACTTCGAGGGTCCGTTGGGCGTCCGGGTCGAGGACAAGGGGCAACGCCCGCCCAGGCTCCACGACCTGCCCTCGCTGCAGAAGGTTTGCAGCGCCCGGTTCGGCTGGTCCGCTTCGAGGACCCTGGAAGTAGCGCAGGAACTCTATGACGGCGCGGGCAAGAAGATCATCACCTATCCGCGCGCCGAGGTGCGCTACTTGCCGGAGAGCGCGCTCGCGGACGTGCCGAAGATCGTCGCCGGGCTGCAAGCCGGGAAATCCTACGGTGCGATACCCGTACCTTCGCCGCCGGTAATACGTAAGGGGCGGAACGGCAGCTTCCATGACAAGGGGCTCGAGGGCGAGAGCCACCACGCGGTCATCCCCAACGTCAACAGGATCGGCGAACTGGGTGAGATCTGGTCCCGCCTGTCGGGCGACGAGAAGAAGTTGTTCGACACCGTCGCTCGTTCCTACCTCGCTTCGGTCATGCCGGATTACCGCTATCGTCAGACGATCGTGACGCTGGATGTCCGCGGATTCGAGTTCCGCGCGACCGGACGCCAGCCGATCGAGCGTGGCTGGCGGGACGCCTTTCCCGAGTGGCGGCCCGCCGAGGAGAAGGGCGAAGCGGTGCAGGTGCTGCCGGTGCTGCGCGACAGGGAGGTCGCGCGGTTGCGCGATCCGAAGATCGAGGACAAGGAGACCCGGCCGCCGCCGCGCTACAAGGAGGGCACCCTGATCGAGGCGATGCAGAATGCCTGGCGCTTCGTCGAAGATGAGATCCTGCGGGACCGTCTCAAGGAGGCCAAGGGCATCGGCACGCCGGCGACCCGGGCGGAGATCATCGCCGGACTGAGGAAGCAAGGGTTCCTGAAAGCGGAGAGACAGAACATCGTGCCGACCGAGCAGGGGCTTGCGCTGTTCGGGGTTCTTGAACGCGCCGATCCGGCGTTGGTGGATCCGGGTGTGACGGCGGAACTCGAATGCCTGCTCGACGATGTGGTGCTTGGCAAACAGGAGATGATGGGCGCAATCGACGCGGTGTGCGATGCGGCCCGGCGCATCATTGACAGGCTCGGGAACGGTTCCGTTGCTGGGGAGAGGGTTGCGCTGGGAGAAGCTCTCGGCAGCGGAAACGGCGGTGGGGACCGCCCGCCGACGGCAGCGATGAAGCGGTTTGCCGCTTCGATCGCCAAGCGCAAGGGCATCAAGCCGCCCGCGGGCTATACGAAATCGGGAGCGGTCTGCCGGGCGTTTCTGGATCTGCACGCACCGGCGCGGGCGGCCGGCGATACCGACGAGGAATCCACGGGGGCGGCGGCATCCAGGTCGCCGAGTGCGGCGCAGGTATCGTTTGCCGAGGCGATCGCGCGAGAGAAGGGCGTTGGGTTACCCGACGAGGCCAGGGCCTGTTCAGCCGCGATGTCGAAGTGGATCGATGCGAACAGGAAAGCGAAAGCTGTAGAGGGCCGGAAGGCGCCGGGGCGGAATACGCGCGGCCCGGCAGCGACGGCAGCGACGGCAAAGACGGTGCAGGCGAAAATGCCGCGGAAACGGAAATCGAGAAGCGCGGTAGAGGAAGGGGTGGAATCCCATAGGCGCTAACTTGTTGTCGGAGCGGGACCGGCGTATCCTGACATGCGCATGCATGACACGGAGACCGGCACGGTGGACGAGGACTGGGATGTGCTGCTGTCGTTCCTGCCCCGGGACTGGCGGGAGTTGGCGCGGGACACCGGGGCGTTGAAGGGGCTGCGGAAGGACAAGACGGTCGACAACCTGCTGCGGACCCTCCTGCTGCACCTCGGCTGCGGACACTTTCGTTGCGGGAAACGGTGGTTCGCGCCCGCCAAGCGCGTCTGGCGGACCTGTCCGACGTGGCGCTGCTGAAGCGGCTGAAGAAATCCAAGGGTTGGCTGCACGCGCTGTGTGTGCGTCTGTTCGAGGAGCAGGGTCTGGCGGTCATCCCCGGCGGCGCGTTCCAGGTCCGGGGGGTGGATGCGACGACGGTGAAGGAACCGGGACCGAGCGGGTCGTTGTGGCGGCTGCACTACAGCGTGGGCCTGCCGTCGCTGACGTGTGACTTCTTCAAGTTGACGGGGGTCGAGGGGTCGGGCACGGGAGAATCGTTGACGCAGTTCCCGATCCGCGCCGGCGACCATGTGCTGGCCGACCGCGGGTATTCGACCGCGCGGGGGATTCGCCACGTGGTCGAGGCGGGCGGGCGGCTGATTGTGCGTGTCAATACGGGGTCGCTGCCGCTGCACACGGCAGCCGGGCGGCCGTTCGACCTGCTGGCCGCGGTGTCGTCGGTCACGCGTCCGGGGGCAGCGCGCTCTTGGGCGACGACGGTCGTGGCCGCGGATGAGGACGGCGGCCCGCCGGGCGAGATTGCGGGCCGGGTCTGCGTGCTCCGCAAGTCCACCGAGGCGGTCCGTCTGGCGCATCAGAAAATCCGCCGCGACGCCGCCCGCAAGGGGCACCAGGTACAGCCGGCCACTCTGCGGTTTGTCGAGTACGTGATCGTCTTCACGACCTTTCCCGAGCCGCCGTTCTCGGCCGCCGACGTGCTGGAGTGGTATCGCCTGCGCTGGCAGGTCGAATTGGTGTTCAAGCGCTTCAAGTCGCTGGCGCAGTTGGGGCACCTGCCGAAGTACGACCACGACAGCGCCAAGGCGTGGCTCTACGGGGAAGTCGCTGGCTCGCATGATCAACGACTGGCAAACGATCTCCGGCGCGCTTGCGGAGCCGCCACGGCGCCGGCAGTCGCAACTCTACTGCGTACTTCGGTTGGACCGAGCAGCCGCCGGAGCAGGTTGCGTAAACAGGTTAGCGCTTATGTACGCGCACACCCCGACATCTGTCCCGGTTTTCTCGCTCCAACACTGCCTTCGTAACAGCCCGCTTGTACCGCGCCCACCCTCCAAGCACCCCGCGCCCGCGTTCCCGCGCCATCTCCCACCGGACCTGCGCTCGATTGATGAGCATCAAGGCGAGCCCCAGGACTCGGTGGTATACTTGAACCAACTTGAGCGCGAAAGGGCCCGGCGCGCAGCTGCAGCCGGGTGGAGGGTTGTACCGTTGTTCATGCAGTCTGCCATGTTGATCTGTCAATCGCATGACCCCACATTCTTCCACACGTGCGCTCATGGACGTTCGTCGGACGATCACCTGCAAACCCTCCTCACAAGGGAGAAGCACCAATGAGTCGATTCTTCTTGCACGCGAGTCAGGCCTTCGTCCTCACAGCCTGGGTCCTTCTTTTTGTCGTTGCGCCGGCTTCGGCCCAGCCCGTTGAACACCTGCTGTTCGAGGAGCGTACATACGAATTGGACGGTTATGGCACGCTTTTTGACACATCGACGCCCCGCGGTCAACTGCGGTACGCTCTCTTTACGGACTACGTGGCAAGAAGCGTCGAAGGGCAAGAACGACGTAGGTTGAGCAACTCCAGGGATCCCATGGTCATATGGCGGGATCTGGACAAATTCGAAAAGGCGACGTTTGTGGCGATAACGGCGGCACTCCACTGCATGCAGGTGGACGGCGGCATTCGAATGCTAGAGTGGATTTCGAGCATTGACGAAATCCATGGAAAGACCTCCGTTAACGGCCAGACCTTCCCAGGCAATGAGGCGTTCCGCCTGTGGGTTCGATTTGAACAGAACGCCCTCGACATACTTAAGGACGAAGAGTCACGTCAAGACCACGAGTTCCACAATGTATGCACAGGTATTCTGCACGAATTTGGCGGTGATGGCTCTCATCACCCGGACTTTTGTCGCCCTGATGGACAGGATTTTCGTCACCAAGCCAAGATCAACGATGCAGGTGGCGGCGTTAGGGGAATTCAGTTCAATTTCAATGACCGCCGGTGTTCAGATTGCGTTGACGTCGATATTGACTACAGTGTTGACTGTCACATTTTTCCGGGAAATTCGAACGTGCTTGACGATTGCCGCTCGTGGCTGATTCGCCGCGAGAATCAAATCGATTGGTTTGTTGACGTCTACGGTGCACGTTCTGGATTGCGGTTACTTCGTGATCCCCAAGGAGACTGACGAATGGGCCGTGTGCTGCAACGTTTAGTGCTACTGTCGATCAGTCTGTCGGTCGCTGTGTCTCTGTTGGGAGCGCGACAGAGCAATGATGTTCCGCCCGATGTGCTGAGAGTGCAGAGTGACCTGCGAACCGCTTTCGAAGCTCGTCTTGGCATCAGAGGCATGGCTTTAGAGTACGGGGCTGCGTCGTGGATTGGGAAAGTGCTGCGAAGTAGTCCGCAGGCCGCTCGTTCGTGGCAACTGCTGCCGAGTTTCGCCTCCGAACTCGACGACGAGGCAATTCTTGAGTTTGTGCTCGCACGTGCGGAGCATGTCGCGGTCTGCACGGCTATTTTCTGGAATTATGTATCGCTATCTACGGGCGACGCGGAACCGGACGAACTCCGTACGTTTGTGGGCCAAGTGACCGTGCCACCGAACGAGGGCAGTGCGTTCGGCTATAACTTGCGGGGTTGTATTGAATTGGCCGATCTGGATGGCAATACGGTGATGATTGGTGACACGACCGAAATGCAGGACGTGCTCTTGTATGAGCGGGCGTTTACCGACCTTGTTGTACCGAGGTTTGGTGCTGCTGAACTCACCAGGAATTCTCGGTACATCGAAAACAGAGACTTCGTTGAGTCCGAATTCTCAGCGTCGATACGTGAAGATCGTGGATTCGCCGGCAGGTTGCGACGTGCCGCGGAGAATTGGCCGGAGTCCGGGAGAGTGTATCGCTTTTCAATGAGCAACTTGATGTTTTATGTCGCGACGGAAATCGAAGACCGCACACAAGTGGTGTTTCTTGCGCCGTTTTCGTGGTAGCAGCTCGCGAGGCTACGGTCTCAAGCTGATGAGAACTCGGCCTTGCGTTGTGCGTCGGTCAGCTGAGTGGTGTGTTTTTCAAACGGCAGATCCGTAGAAGACGACAGCAAGATGGGAAACGTTGTGAACACGACAGCTCACTAGCGTAGCCGTAAGCATGCCCATAGGAGTACCGATGAAGGACACTGTGATCATTCTCCTCATTGTTACCATCGCACTCGGCGCGGTCGCAAGGCCGTCGGCGGTGCTGGCGGACGAACAGCCGAGCGCCGTCGTCGACAATAGCACCTGCCGCCAGATCGCCCGACTTCGGTACCCGGCGACCAACTTGACGGCCATGGTGTCTGAGGCAGGAACGACACCGCCGGACAGTCAGGGCCAGAATGGTCAGCCGGCGCCGAGTGCCACGGAAGAAGAGAATGAGCAGACGAATTCCATCCCGGTAGTGGACGCGCTCTGTGCGCGAATTACTGGGGGTGCGATTTTCTTCAACGAGACCACGCTTGTCCAAAACGAGGCAGACAGCACAGCACAATTTGAGTCGCCAGAATTCAGCGAGGCGTCAACATACTTGGCATTTGAAGCGCAGCCGCGCCTATGGCCGATGGCAGAACGCAAGAGTCGCAAGCTCCACAAGGCCCAGAAGGGTGAGCTCCGCTTCCCGTTGCCGATCGGTCTGTGCTACGCCGACGAGGGGCGTATCGTGCTCGATCCGGACCAGGAGGTCCAGGGCGCTGTCCGGCTGGTCTTCGAGGTCTTCCGCCAGACGGGCAGCGCCTACGCGGTCGTGCACCACTTCGGCCGACAGCAACTGCGGTTCCCGAAGCGCGCCTACGGCGGGGCGTGGGACGGTCGACTCATCTGGGGCCGGCTGAACCACAACCGCGTGCTCGACATTCTCAAGAACCCCACGTATGCCGGGGCGTACGTCTTCGGGCGTCACCAGAGCACGAAGGAGGTTTCTCCCGAAGGCGACGTCCGCATGCGCACTCGCCGTGTCCCGCTGGACGCCTGGCTCGTCCGGATCCAGAATCACCACGACGGCTACGTCTCCTGGCCGGAGTACGAGCGGAACCAGCAGCTGCTCGAGAACAACCGCACCAATGCCGAGCACATGCTCTTGAGCGGCGCCGCGCGGGAAGGACTCGCACTGCTCCAAGGCCTGCTGCTGTGTGGTCGCTGCGGTCGCCGACTGACCGTCCGCTACAAGGGCAACGGTGGTGTTTACCCGACCTACGAGTGCAACGCGCAACGGCGCGAAGGGGTGGCGACCACCAGTTGCATGAGCCTGCGTTGCGATCTCCTCGACACCGCGGTCACGGAGCGGGTGCTGGCGGTGCTCCAGCCTGCCGAGCTCGAGGTCGCCGAGGAAGCGCTGCGGCAGCTCGAGCACCGGGACGAGGCGATGTCCGCCCAATGGCGCATGCGCCTGGAACGCGCCGATTACGAAGCGCAGCTGGCCCAGCGCCGCTACGAGGAGGTCGACCCGTCGAATCGCCTCGTGGCCGCGACGCTTGAGCAGCGCTGGAACGACGCCCTGGTGCGGCTCGAAGAGGTCCGGACGCAGTTTGCCGATTTCCAGAGCAAGGAAGCGCTGGTGGTCACGCCGGAGCAACGAGCCCAGGTGGCGGCGCTCGCCCACGACTTCCCCCGCCTGTGGGACGCGCCGACGACCAAGGCGAAGGACAAGAAGCGCATCCTCCGGCTCGTGATCAAGGACATCACCGTCGAGCGGTTCGGCGAACGCAAGACCGTCGTCTTGCATGTCCGGTGGCAGGGCGGGGCCTGCGAAGACCTCAAGGCTACGTTGCCCGCCAACATTGCCGATCGCCTTCGATATCCCGACGAGGTCGTCGACCGTGTGCGCGAGCTCGCTCGCGAGCGCTCCGACGAGCAGGTCGCGGCAGCGCTGAACCGGGAGGGTCGCCGTAGCGCCAAAGGCGGCGCATTCAACGTCTCGATGGTCCGTTGGATCCGCCACAAGCACCGGATTCCGGCGCCCGACTTCCAGCGCCCCGGCGAGCGCAGCGTCCGTCAAGTCGCCGACGAACTCGGTGTCAGCCGCAATGTGGTCTACTACTGGATCGACCGTGGCGTGGTCACGGCTCGACGACCTAACCACGGCTCGCCGTACTGGATCGCCTTCGACGACGATACAAAGGAGACATTGGGCGCCTGGGTCCGAAACTCCTCGCGAATCGGAACGGTCGCACGAGAATCCCGAAGCCGTGCTGCAGGAGGTGCATTATGAAGCCGGCGTCCCCACTGTCGCCGACAGTATTGCTCAGACGGTGGTCAAGATGTACCTGGAACCGGACGTGGAGCCGCATTTCCACCCCGATTCGTATGGGTATCGCCCGCGGAAGTCAGCAATCGACGCACTCGCGACAGCCCGGCAGCGATGCTGGCGTTATGACTGGGTGATCGATCTGGATATCCGCGGCTTCTTTGATAACCTGGATCACGCGCTCGTCATGCGTGCGGTCCGGAAGTACACCCGGTGCCGGTGGATTCTGCTCTATGTGCAGCGGTGGTTGACCGCTCCCATGCAGCAGGAAGACGGAACCCTGGTGCCGCGCACGATGGGAACGCCCCAAGGGGGCGTCGCGAGCCCGCTCCTGGCCAATATCTTCTTACACCTCGCGTTCGACGACTGGATGCGGTCCACGCACCCGGACGTTCCGTTCGAGAGGTATGCGGATGATATCGTCGCGCACTGTCGGACGGAGACCCAAGCGCAGCAGGTCCTGTCGCACATCAAACGTCGTCTGGCGCAATGCCGGCTGGACGTCCATCCGGAGAAGACGCACATCGTCTACTGCAAGGATGACGACCGGCCGGGGCAGTATCCAGGGCAGTATCCCACGGAGCAGTTCACCTTCTTGGGGTACACGTTTCGCTCTCGTCGGGCGAAGAATCGATGGGGTCAGTACTTCATCAGCTTCATACCGGCGGTGAGCAATGCGGCAGCGACGCGGATGCGGCAGAAGATGCGACGTTGGCACCTCCCTCGGCGTAGCGACAAGGCCATCGACGACCTGGCCCGTATGTGGAATCCGGTCCTTCGCGGCTGGATTCAGTACTACGGCCGCTTCTACCAGTCGGCCCTGTATTCGGTCCTTCGCCATTTCAACGGCCTGTTGGTCCGGTGGGCCATGCGGAAATACAAAAGGCTGCGGCGACATCGTCGTCGAGCCAGCTACTGGCTCGGCAGCCTTGCTCGTCGCGAACCCCGGCTGTTCGCTCACTGGCATCTGCTGGGGGTGACGCCGGCGGCTGGATGATGGGAGCTGTATGAGCGGAGACGTTCACGTACAGTTCTGCGAGCGCCCGGGGGTGCGATTCCCCCGGGCGACTCACCTCGCGGTGCTCGGCAAGGCGCCGGCGGCAGCAATGCGGTCGGCGGTCGAAGGCCTGCTGAAGCGTCTGAAGTTGCCCATCAACGCCGAGAAGACCCGCTGCTGCCGGGTGCCGGAGGAGTCGATGACGTTCCTCGGCTACCGGATTGGACGCAACTACCGTCGGGACACGGGCCGCGCCTACATCGGCACCCGCCCGAGCCCGGCGAGCGTCCAGAGCATCTGCCGCCGCGTGAGTGAGCTGACCGCGTCGCGTTACGGGCTACTGGAACCCGAGGTCGTGGTGGGTCGCATCAACCGGTTGCTGACCGGTTGGGCGAACTACTTCACCTTGGGACAGGTCAGCCCGGCCTACGCGGCAATCGACCAGCACGCCACCCGGCGGCTGCGCCAGTGGCTCTGTCGCAAGCATTATGCCGATATCCGGATTATGCCGATGTCGGCACAGGCACCCCTGTCGCAGGCGGCGTCTGCGCCGAGACCATCGGCATAATCAGAGGCCTTCGAGAAAGGCCAGGAGCCTGTCCGGGGGTCGATAGCGGCCGGGGCGGATGCCAGCGGGGGTGGTTCTCGCCAGCGCGCGTTCCTTCAAAGGCGAGGTCGGCATGGATGTAGATATTGGTCGTGTCGACGTGTTCGTGTCCGAGCCACAGCGCGATGACGGTGGTGGCGGCCTGATCGGGATGCTCCAGCGCAGCGTAGCGGAACAGTGCATGAATGGCCGATAGTCGCGCATTGCGAGAGCGCGCGGAGTTTGCACGGTCGTGTTCGAGGTGTTCCAGGAATCGCGCAATGAGGGGCGCATCGAGATCGCCGAGCTTCAGCTTCGAGGGGGTTGTGGCGCGGTCGGTCGCGGCGAAGCGGAGCAGCAGTCGCCACGCATCGCGGTAGGCGGCGATGGTGTGCGGGCTGGCGTGGCGTTGCTGGACCAGTCGGTCCGTAAAGAACGCCTCGAGGATGGGGGCGAGGGCACTCATGGCCTGCCTCCCAGATGGCGTTCGAGGCGGTCAGCGGCCAGTTGCATCAGCTCCGGCGCCGCCGACAGGTACCAGTAGGTGTGCTTGGGATCGATATGCCCGAGATAGGTCGCCAGCAGCGCGAGCCGGGCTTCCGCATCGTGGCCCTGCCGATAGGCGTCGAGCAGCGTACACACTGCAAAGCGATGTCGGATATCGTGCAGCCGCGGCCGACAGGACGCCGACTGCGGTGCGAGGCCGGCACGCCGGACCAGCGCGTGAAACGTGTGCTGCACATTGCAGTACAGCAGCCGGGTGCCCGCGGTGGAAACGAACAGCGCGGCAGTATGCTGCCGGGCCGTCGGCCGGTCCGCTCGCTGGAGGTATTGCCCGACTGCAGCGGTGGCGCTCGGGTGCAGGGGGAGTTCGCGGGATTTTCCGAACTTGCCATGGCGGACGGTGATCAGCCCTTGCCCGGCGTCGAAGTCGTGTCGATCCAGCGCGATGGCTTCGCCGACCCGCATCCCGGTCGCGACCAGCAGCCCGATCAAGGTCCGGTACGTCGCCACCCCTCAATGAGCGGGTCAAAACCGGCCATTTATGGGCGCCTCAAAACCGGCCATTTCCGACGGCCCGAGACTGGAGTCGAGATCTACTTCACGGCGTCCTCTGTTGGCAAGGTGTTTGCCGGCGCGCTAGCCGTCACGCCCGAAGCCTCTGGGCAGCTCGACAGCCCCTCCAGTACCGACAGATCCAGATCGCAGACCTGCTCGGGCAACTCCGCAGTCGCGGAGCCGGCCAGCGATTCCGGCAACGCGTCCCGCCACTCCCGGTACTGTTCCTGCAACTCCAGGAGCGTCTGCACGGCGTCGTTCCACTGCTGTGGCCGCGACTCCGGTCCGCTGGCCGACGGTACCGGATCCGGGATTCGCCGGCCTTGCGCCGCTCCCGATAACGTGCCTGCCGTTCCGCGTTCGTCAACGCCACACGACCATCCTGCACCGTTACGTAACGGAGCGAGGAGGAGGCGGTCGGCCGAGCGTTCGAGGCGCAAGCGTGGCGACAGACCCACCGCTCGGTTGTCATCGGCATCGGTGTATGCGTGCGCGTTGGTCCGCGACAGCGTGCGCGAGGTAATGCTCCGAGCGGAGGGAGGGCCTTGTCTGGTCTGGTCTCCCGGGTAGAGGTTCCGAGCCGGACGTCGGTGTTGGTCATGCCCGGCCGGGTTACCCTCGCGAGACGGAACGGCCGGGCTGGGCCGGAGGGTGTGGTCGACGACGACGAGCGGGAAAAGGGCGTTCCGTCGAGCGACCACTCGAGTGTCGCGGAAGGCTCGTCTGGCGCACGCGGTGCCCGTGGAAACGATCGCTGGCGGTTGTTGCGCCAGGCGAGCCTGGAGGCGGCGCTCTCGCGCGCGCGGACCACGTCCGGATGGGCGTTGACGCTCGGCCGCGCGCGAATCCTCCGCTCCGCTGTGTTCGGACTGCGGCCCGGTGCGAAAGCGCCGGATGCGCCACCGACTCCCCACCGGTTACGCACCTCCCGTCGACTCTACCAAGGTGGTCCGCACGCGGGTGCGCCAGCTGCGCGGCCCGCACTTGAGCACGTGCGCGTGATGCAGGAGCCGGTCGAGCAGCGCGGTGACCGCGGCGGTGTCGCCGAGCAGCTTCCCCCACTCGTCGACCGGGCGGTTGGAGGTGAGCATCGTCGAGGCCCGCTCGTAGCGGCGCATGATGAGCTCGAGCAGGTCCTCGGCGGCGGTGTGGGGCAGCTTGCGCATGCCGAGGTCGTCGATGATGAGCAGGTGCGCACGGGCCAGCTCGGCGAGGTATTCCTTGCGGGTCTCGGCCAGCGTCGCCTCGGCGAGTTCTTCGAGGAAGGCGTGCGTTTCCCGGTAGAGGACGCGATAGCCCTGCTGGATCGCGGCGCGTCCGATGGCCTGGGCAAGGTGACTCTTCCCGGTACCGGGTTGGCCGATCAGGAGGACGTCCTCGCGCTTTGCGATGAAGCGTGCGGTGGCGAGCTCGAAGACGAGCGCGCGGTTGATCTTCTTGTTGAAGTCGAAGTCGAAGCTGTCGAGCGAGCGGTCCGGGTCCCGGAATCGGGCCTGCTTGTGCCGGCGGGCGAGCAGGCGGTCCTCGCGGCGCTGGAGCTCGTCGGAGACGAGCGCGGCGAGCAGGTCGATGGGGGCGAGCTGCTCGGTCTGGGCCTGGAGCAGGCGCGTCTCGAGGACGTTTGCCATGCCGGAGAGGCGCAGCTTGCGCAGCGCCTTGTCGAGTTCGACGAGATTCATGAAGGGTCTCCTGTTCTGCGGTCGATCAGATCGCGGTAGACGGTCAGTTCGCGGATGAGCGGGTCGACTTGGCGCAACGACAGCGGCGGCGCGCCGGGGTAGCGGTCGAGGTAGCGCTTCAGGAAGCGGTAGGTGGGCACGCCGAGTTCGAGCGCGGCGGTGGCGGCGTGTTCGACGACGGCGGGACTGTGCTTCCTGGCGAGCGAGAGGACGCCGAGGATGCGGCGGACGCCGGCGGCGCCCTCATGGCGGTGGATGTGGTCGCAGACGGCGGAGATGGCGGGACCGGCCCGCTTGGCGGCGGCGAGCAGGGCCAGGGTCTTCGGCGGGGTGCGGGTGGGCCGGTCGTCGTCGGCGATGCGATGCCAGCCGCGCTGCGTGCGCAGGTGCTCGCGCAGCAGTTGGCCGTTGCTCGGGTCGAGGAGGCGGACGTGGATGTCGTCCCACTGCACGTCGACACGTCGACCGATCCAGCCGGGCGGCGCCGAGTAGTAGGCCGAAGCTACCTCGACGCAACCGTCCAGATGCACACTGCGGCGGCCGTACTGGTAGTAGCGGAACGGCTCGAGGGGCAACGGGCCGAGCGCGGGGCGTTCTTCCTCGAACATGGCGGCGACCTGGCGCTTGGTCGTACCGTGGATGCGGGTGTCGGCCCAGCGCTGCTCCCAGCGGTCCAGGTACGCCTGGCCGTCGTCGAGATGCTCGAAGCGGAGACCGCGCAGCGGCGTTTTCTGGGCGTGACCGACGCTGGCTTCGACTTTGCCCTTCCGATCGGGATCGCGGACGCGGCACGGCAGGGCGACGACGCCGTAGTGGGCGAGCACGTCGCGATAGAGCGGATTCAGCGTCGGGTCGTAGATGTCCGGGGTGAGGACGCCCTCCTTGAGGTTGTCGAGGACGACGACGCGTACGGTGCCCCCCAGGCGACGGAACGCGCGCTCGTGCAGCTCGGCCCAGACCTGTGCGCTGGAACGGTGAACCAGCAGCCGGACGGCCTTGCGCGAGTAGCCCAGGGCGAGGACGAAGAGCCGTGTCCGGCGGTACTTGCCGGTGTCCGGGTCACGGACCATCGGCCCCTCCCCGTAGTCAACCTGTGCTTCTTCTCCGCGGTCCGTGGTGATGACCGCCCGGGCCTCGACGGCGGGCTGCTGCCGGACGGTCGAGACGAAGCGCCGCACGCTCGTATAGCTCGCCGGGAAACCGTGGTCGTCGACCAGGTCCTGCCAGACGGCCATGGCGTTGCGGCCGCGGCTGAGCGCGTCGACGATCAGCTCGCGGTACGGCTCGCACGCGCTCGCCTGTGGCGCTCGACTGGGCCGCTGCGCGGGGACGGGCGCGTCGGCGTCGGCGCCCTTGCCGGCGGCCGTGACCGGCAAAGAGTCGGTGGGCGCCTCCGGCGAAATGGCCGGTTTTGCCGGGCGAGCGGGAGGCCGGCCACGACCCCGCACGGTCAGGCCGGCTGCCTTCAGGTAGCTGCTGGCGGTCTCGCGCCGGACCCCGGTGGCCTCTTCGATCCGCCGCAGCGACCAGCCGAGGCGCCCCAGCGCGAGAACCTGTTGTCGTTTCTCTTCCTTCAAGACGTTGCTCATGCCAGCAGGAACGTCGTGTTCCAGGCCGGCGTCAACGTCTCGGGCCGCTATCGGAAATGGCCGGTTTTCAGCCGCCCACTAATGGCCGGATTTGGGCGCCCACCGAGGGCCGGGGCTCGGTGCGTGCGGACCGCCCGTCCCTGTGATGCTGACCGAGTCATGCGCGGCCATGGCGAGACGGCGTGTGCCATCAGGCCGGATCCGCCGCCGGGAAAAATGTGGGCCGCCGCCCACAATTTTCGTGCGGCGTTCGAAAGGGGGCATCCGGCCCCGCATTGCGGTCCGGGCGATTCCTGTGCCTGCCATCCAGACCGCAGCTGCCGGCGCACGAATTCCCGCGCAGCCGCCGTGCAGGGCTGCTGGTTGGGGGCGACGCCAGCGCCCCGCACCGGCGATCCGACGCCGACGGCCCGGGCCTGTGCGTGACGCATGCTGCTCGGCGCATTGACAGTTGCCTGTCCGTGCAGGAGCGCGTCAGTTCCTGTTCCCTCTGCGACGCTGACCGCGGCGCCGCCGGGTGCGTTTCCCGCTCGATGCGCGCGGTCAGTGCACCGGCGAAGCCGAAGGCGCCGGCCCGACCGGCCGCGCGACGAACTGGTCCAGCTCAGCGGTCATCGTGCGGCCGGGAGCATCTACCGACCGGCGTGCGCGACGCCCGACCCGCTCGAGCGGCCGCGCCGCGGAAACGCGAGATGCTCCACAGGTGCTCGTGTGCGGAGGAGGTCGTCCTGCTCGGCGCGTTCGCTGTGGTGACCGGCGTGCTGCTCGATGCCGTGCGGTTGCCCAGGGTGCTGACCGAGGCATGCGCGGCCAAGTCGACACGGCGTGCACCGTCAGGCCGTATCCGCCGCGGAAAAATGTGGGCCGCCGCCCGCAATTCTTCGTGCGGCGTTCGAAAAGGGGGCTCCCGCAGGCTCCCGCCCCGCATTGCGGTCGGGGCGATTCCGGAGCCTGCCATCCGAACCGCGGCTGCCGGTGCGCGAGTTCCCGCGCAGCCGCCGTGCAGGCTGCTGGTTGGGGTTCGACGCCAGCGTCCCGCACTGGTGATGCGACATCGACGGCCGGGGCCTCTCGACTCTGGCCGAGGCCTGCGTAGCCATCGGCTGCCTGCAATGCCGGCGGCGGCGGCGCAATGGCCACCGTCCCGAATACTTGCTCGGTATGCGGACAGTCACGTCCTGGAAGGGGGCCATCAATGACGGGCAAAGCGGTGAGCGTGGAAGCGGAACTGGTACCGAACGGGAAGGAGGCGATCAGGGAGACGCTGTCGGCGGCGCTGGCGAAGACCGACGCCGCCGACGTCGAGACCGTCTTCGCGCGCGTCGAGCAGGACATCGCAAACTTGCCGAACACCGTCAAGGCGTTTCAGATGCGCGACGGCCTGCGGGTCGTCGAGGCTGCGGCGCAGGTGCTTGACCGGCACGATATCCGCCATGCGGCGGCGCGCGCGGTCGCGGAAGTTGAGCAGTGGATCGCCAAGCACAATCCGCCGCAGCCGGTTGGCAGGCCGCCGAAGACTGCCGGGGACGAAAACCTGGGGCGGCGGCCCACATTTTCTCAACGCGAAGGCGGGTCCGGTGAAGCGGCGAAGGCAGTCTCGGCAGAGGAGCTGCGCGACATCCGGCGCGCGCATCCCGACCCCGCGGATGACGCGGCGATGCGGGCGCGGATGGACCGGATCGAGGCGGCTGGCAAGGTTGTGTCCCGGCGGGCGCTGCGCACAGAGGTTCGCCGGGAACGGCAAGCCGGGGTGACAGAGCCTGCACCGCAGGCCGCGTCGGCTGCCGATGTGCCGAAGCAGGACAGTGCTGCTGCGGCGTTGGGGCCGGTGGACACGGCGGCGGCGGCGACGCTGCACGTGTGCACGGTGGAGGAGCTTCACGAGAAGGTCAAAGAGGACTCCATCGACGCGGTCGCCGTAGCGCTGCATGGCGCCGAGCAAGACTTGATCAATGCAGTGGTGGGGTTTGGGGACTTCGCGGTACGGCCGGGTGGGCTGGTTCTGGTTCAGTGTCCCGGCTGGGCCGTGGCCGACGTCGCAAGCATCGGAGACGGACCCGACGATGAGGATAACCAGTGGATGGACTACGAGTCATTGCTGGCATGCGTCGGATCCGGAGCCGGTTGGTTCCCGGTTCTGGTGTTCAGGCGGCGGGATGACGACGGCGTGGACTCGTCGGCGCAGGGGGATGATGATGCTGTCGAGGATGGCGATGCGGACTCGTCGGCGGAGCATCCGACCCTGTTCCGGGCCGACAGCGGCGCCGATGGGTGGCGGCAGGTCATCGCAGCGTGGCTTCCGGTGGGGGCTGAAGTGTGGGACCCGTGCTGTGGGTCCGGAGAGGTGCTGGCGGGCGCGGCGGCGGCCGGGATGCGGATAGTCGGCGCCGACGCCGACCCCGCCCAAGTGGCGGCGACGCGTGCAGCGCTAGGCAAACGGTGACCGAGACCATCCGCATGGACCCTCTCGTTTGCCGATTGCCTGGTAGTCGATGTCGACGCCGAGCATGGCATTGCTCCGAGGCTGCTTGCGAACCTGGTTGGTTGCCTTTCGTGGGCGGCTGCGCGCCCGCCGACGCTGTCGCGGACCGCGGCGAAGTGGTTGCGGGAAGATGTTCGCGCCAGCGATGGCCTTGCAGATCACGATGTCGGTTGATGCGGGCGCCCAGGTGCGCGCGGCGATTGACGAGGTGATGTTCTCCCTGTATGCGACCATCGCGACATCGCTGTCGCTGCGCCGGAGACCACCACCTCCAGCCGGCATCGACCGCCTGCTTGGCATCACCCGTGATTCGTGATCGCGTGGGAAGCCTGATGGCGGGCGGGAGACGAAGAGGAAGACCGACGACACAGCCATCGCCTCCGGCCAAGGCTCGGCGACTGGCGGTCGCCGTTTCCACAACGCCTGCGGTGTTGCTCGTCGCCGGACAGCCGGTACGCCTGTATGTGGGGCAGGCCCGACAAACGGTCGTACCTTGCCCCATCGTTGTCCACAACGCCTGCGGTCTTCCGTCGTCGCCGACAGCGGGTACGCCTGTTTTGTGGGGCAGGCAGGCTCGACAAGGGGTCGTACCTGCCGGCTTCGAGCGCCGCTGTGTGCTCTGTCGAGCCAGCCGCTGGGACCGTCACTGGGTGGACACCCGCAGCCACGGCACGACCAGGCGCCAGTTGCCGCCAAGTTCGCCGAGCCGCGACGCGGCGCTATCACGTGGGGCATGGGATTGGAGGACATCCGCAAACGCGACTCCCCCCGAACAGGCCGCCCGGGTGCTCGCCAGGGACACCAGCGGCGAGGGCGTGGGGGAAGACGGTCGCCAGTCTGTCTGTCCCGACTCCGCGCTGCGGCGCTCGTTGCTCGACGGGCTCGAGGTCGCGATCTGGTGAGCGACCCAACGGCGAGTGGGGGAGGAACAGGGAAGACCAAACAACACTGTCGTGTCCGAGTACTGGCCGGCGTTCGCCTTCGCGCTTTCCGCCTGGCCGGTCCTGTCCGTCCGGAGCGGATCTGCAGGTCGGCCTGCACTGCTCGGCAGACAGCGGGTACGCCTCCATGTGGGGCAGGCCCGGCAAGCGGTCGGCCGCGGTCCCGTACGCTGGAGCGAGACGTTCACGTGCAACACGTGGACCGTTACCAGCGAGGAGGTCAGTATCATGAAGAAAAGCCTGTGCGGAATCCCCATTGCGACGTACAGAGGCTCGCGGGTCGAAGCCGTGACTCTGTCGACCGGGATGGTGGAGCTACGTGGTGAGCGGGGCCTTCCGGTCGGGGGCATCAAGCAAGGTGAGTTGCGCCATTTCCTCGATTCGGAACCTGATGCGCGCGGCTGGGACGGGGCGCTGTTCCGCAGTTCGCTGTTCGGCCACACGTGGGTCGAGCGCGTGAGCCCCACCTTTGCCGAGGTGAACGCGTGGACGGACCACAACCACCCTGACCACCGTGGGACGGACGACATGGTCGCGATGTCCCTCTGGATTCTCGCTCAGCGCAAGGCGCGCGCACTGCACGAGTACGTGCGGACCAACCCGCGGCTCATCCTGGACGCCGCGGCGCAGCGCCGGCCGCGGGTAGAGATCTTCCGGTTGACAGATGCAGAGAAGGAACTGCTGGATCAGGGCGTTCTCGCAGTGCTGGAGCAGTCCCGCCCGCAGTCGGTAAGGCACGTGTACTACGTGCTCGTGGGCCGCATCCCCGAGTTGGTCCCCAAGAACGACAAGGGCTACGACACGGTGGACCGCGCGTGCATCAGGCTGCGCCAGACCGGGCGCCTGCCGTACAGCTGGATCAGCGACTCGACCCGGACGGGGTACCATGTCGCGACGTACGAGAACGGCGGCGACATGATCTCTCGGCACGCGGAGTACTATCGGCTCGACCTTTGGCGTCGGGCGCGGGCTCACGTCGAAGTCTGGTGCGAGAGTCGCTCCATCGCCGCGGTACTGCTCCCACTGTGCAGAGAGTTGTGTGTCTCGCTCTACCCCACGAGCGGCTTCAGCTCGTTGACGCAGACCTGGCAGGCGGCTCAGCTGATGCAAACCGCGGCAGCGGGGCGTCCAATTCGCCTGCTGTATGTCGGGGACTACGACCCTGCCGGCGAGCACATCGATCGCGATGTGATCAAGAAGTTGCGCAAGCACTTGAAGCCGTATGCCCAAAGACACGGGATGAAACCACAGCACTGCCTGCAGGAAGTGCGCGTGGCGGTCAATGCAGAGCAAGTCGTGCAATACAACCTGCCGACCAAGCCGCGTAATGAGAACGACCTGCGGTCCCCGCAGATCAAGCGCACCGTCGAGGCGGAAGCGCTGCCCGCCGAGGTGCTGCGCAAGCTGGTGCGGCAAGCGGTGGAGTCGTACTTGCCGGAGGGGGAACTGGACGTGGTGAGAGTCGCCGAAGAAAGCGAGCGAGAGTATCTTCGTACTATCGCCGACGTGATGTCTCGGCACGGCGCGACGAAAGTGGCGGGCCTGTTGTCAACGACCCTCGAGAAGTGAAGGGTATGACCAGTCTGGTCATACCCTTCGGTTTTGGGTGTTCACCGAGGCCACATCGGCAAGGGAACCAGTCGCGACCCGCGGCACACCATCCGGATCGGATTCGTGCACGACGAGGAAGGCAACCCCGTGATCGTCAGGTTCATCGGCCTGCACCAGCGAAACCGGCAGTCATGAAGACCCGGAAGGACGCTGTCTACGCGGTTCCTCGCCTTGTGCGAGCGGTACGGTTCGGAAGAGTCGGCGGTGGCCGCTGTCGTGCGGGACCGGCGCACGGGCGTACCGGGGTTGCCCTGCCGTGACGACTGGCCGGCGTGGAACTGTTGGCGAGCGCGAGGAACCGCGTTGTATGACCAACTGGTCATACAACGCGCTTTCCAGCGACCGTTGACATCCGGTCCGGGTCGCGCGGCTGGCCGCCGCCATCGAGTGTGCGGGACGCGGGATCGTCCGATGTTGTGCGGGGGGACTTCCCGATGGCCGTCAGCGGGACGGATCGGGTGCCTGGTCCTCGTACAGCGAGCGTCCGCCGGCGTTGTCCGCGCCGACGGTTGGGTCTTCGGCGCTACCAGCGCAGGCAGGGGTCCGAGAGTGGGGACAGGTCGTCGAGCAGCGGTGTGCTCTGGCTGGCGTCCTCGGCCGGGGCGGCTTCGGCTGCGTCCTCAATGCTCTCGAGCAGCCCGAGCACGGCGGTTTCGGCGGGGTTGAGCGCGTGGTGGCGGAGCCACTGGCGCCGCCGGTGGCAGGCGTGGCAGCGCTCGTGCGCGGGCCAGACGAGGCGCCCGCAGGTCCCGGCGTCGAGCGGCAGGTCGACGCCGGCGCACAGCTTCTTGTCGCGGTTCGCGGCCCGGTGGCGGCGCATGACCTCGCGATTGGCGATGCGGCGGCGCAGGCGGCGCAGCCACTGGCGCTGTTCGGGGCGGAGCAGGTCGGCGAGAGGCATCAGGTCGTCCTCCTGGAGAATGGGAGTGGTCCCGGAGCGGGGCCGGGTGGAGCGGGCCGGCAGGCCCTGTGGCGCGTTGCGGACGCGAGAGGGTCCGGAGGACCAGCGGCGCGGGGGCGGGGGGCAGAATGCAGAGGCGTTGCCTTGACCGCCCGCCCTGGCCGTGTCCGGTCTCGGTCCGCGCTACTGGATTGTCGCCCGATACCGCTCCCTCCCCCGGGTCCGTGATCCTGCGTGCCGACTCGGGGAGGCGCGCCGGCCCGGCAGCGGCGTCGGCGTGGTGCTGGTGGTGGCGGCTTGCGCCGGCCCGATGCGGGGCGGGCGGCCGGACGGAAAGCGTCAAGGGCTCGAACAGCAGGTGGAGAGAGCCACTGGCGCACGTCAGGCGAGCGGGGACGCGTCGCAGCGGCGGAAGCCGCCGTTGACGACCTCGACGTAGCCGCAGGCGGCAACGTCGCTCTTGACGCCGTCGGTTTCGACGCGATGGAGATCTCGCACACGCTCGACGAGACGGAGACGATCACCTGCACGCGCTCGGACGTTCGTCTTCGTCGCGCTGGATCCGGAGCCGGTGTATACGCGTCGCTACGACCTGACCCGTGGCCGGCTGCTCGCGTCGCAGATGCCCCGGCGAGGATCCGCCGGACGATGTGGAACTGGGGGCGTCGCTCGGCGTTTCCTGCAAGGCTTCGGGGATGGTCGCCGGGCCATGCTCTGCTGGTGGGTCGGTGGCGGTGACCCTGGGCGACGTGGCCGAGAAGCACGCTTCGCAGCGGCCGAAGCCGCCGTTCACGACCTCGACGCTGCAGCAGGCCGCCTCGTCGCTGCTGAAGCTGTCGGTGGCCGACACGATGGCCATTGCGCAGAAGCTCTACGAGGCGGGGAGGATTACCTGCATGCGCTCGGATGCGGTGATGGTGGCTCCCGAGGCGCAGGAGGCGGCGCGGTCCTGGCTGACGGCGGCCTTCGGCGCTGGCGCCGGCGCCGTGCCGGCCGAGCCGCCGCTCTACGAGTCGAAGGAAGGCTCGCAGGAGGCGATCCGGCCGACCGCTCCGGCCACCGGCCCGGAGGGCGTCGATCCCGAGCATGCGCCGCTCTACGACCTGATCTGGCGCCGGCTGCTGGCCTCGCAGATGACGCCGGCCAGGATCCGCCGGACAACGTGGAAGCTGTCGGCCGGGCGTATCCGGCGAGCCGGTGCGCCTGGAGGTGAAGGGGCGGGTCGTCGTTGGGCCCCGGGGTTCCACCGGCTGCTGCCGCCGGCGTCCGCGGCGGACGAGCCGCCAGCGGTGCCGGACCTGCCCGCGAGGACGGCGTGGGCGCCGGGGAGCGCGTCGCCGGAGGTCTCCTCGTCGTGGACGAAGCCGCCGCCGCGCTACACCGAGGCGTCGCTGGTGGCCGAGCTCGAATCGGGCCGGCGTCGGACGGCTGTCGACGTATGCGAACACGCTCAAGACGCTGGGTGACCGCGGGTACGTGCTGCTCGACGGCCGGGTGTTCGTGGTCGCGGCGAGCTGTCGGGCGCCGAGGGCGACCCGTCGTTCGTCCCGCCCAAGCCTGCGGTGGTCGACTGGCCGTGCCCGCGGTGCAAGGGGCCGGCGGTGCTGCTCGAGCGGGGCCGGCTGGTGCTGGCGTGCCGGACGTGTCCGTGTCGAGCGTCTCGAACGTCTTGCCGGGTGGCAGACGCGATGCTCGTCGTAGTTGGGCAATGCGGCGCTGGCGGCGTGCCTCGGCTTCGGCCTCGAAGACTTCCAGCAACACCGGCAGCGCGTCGTGGTGGCCGGCCTGTGTCAGCCGCGGTACCAACTCCTCGGCCGCCGTCGTCAGGTTGAACCGCGTCAGCAGCGTCGTCACTTGCGTGCTCGCGGCCGTCATCCGTGCAGGCCTCCGGTCGACAACGCGTCGTACCGCGTCAGGTCCGGGCGAGGGATGTGGACCACCGGCACGGTCGGAACCGGCGGACGCACCTCGGCCTCGACGCCGGCGACTCGCTCGTGTCGCCGGCGTCGAGTCGAGTCCGAAGCGTCGCTTCGACCTGCCGCTCGCTGGTCGTGGCCGCCAGGTGCAGCAACCGCACATACTGACGTCGGCCCGCTCGCTGTGCGTCCGCCTCAGCGCGTCATACGCCGCCCGGAACGTCAGCGACGGGAACAGCTCCTCCCGGAAGCGATACGGCGCAAGGGCCACGGCTTGCGAGCCTGGGCTGCCGATGATGTGGCGGTAGTCGATCCGGTGGTCCGCCGTGCCCCGCAGCCGTGGCATCGTGCACAGCACCCGCCCGCCCGTAGAGGACCTCGACCGTCGACGGATGCTGGCGACGCCTCGACCGTGTGACCGATCAGGCGTGACGGCACCGAGTAGA
Source organism: Vicinamibacterales bacterium (assembly GCA_963662835.3). Classification (GTDB taxonomy): domain Bacteria; phylum Acidobacteriota; class Vicinamibacteria; order Vicinamibacterales; family UBA8438; genus WTFV01. The sequence goes on along the minus strand of CAXXVU020000002.1, from coordinate 7,912 downwards.
TCCGGCTGCCGATGCGAATCGTGCTCCACTTGTGCACTCCGCACTGGAGCGTCGTGTACTCCGGGGTGCCCGCCGCCGAGTGGCCTGCCCGACCTGGCGAGACCATCCCGCGGCGCAATCGGGAAAGGTACAGAGGCCCCCAAAAAACTTCATAATTTCTTTCTCCTTATCTGTCAGTGCTTTAGCCGAATCCATTGGTCCCGGAATGCAGTTCGCCGGCTGGTCGAGCGACCCGCGTCCGCAACGCTCCCTCCCGAACTGAACGGAGGAAGCGAACCCATGAAGAATCGAGCCGCACAAGCTGCGCCCCGGAGGAAGTTGATCAAGCTCGCCCAGGTAGTGGAACTCACCAATTTGAGCCCTTCCACCATCTATAAGTACATGGCGATGGGCCTGTTCCCGCAATCGGTCAAGATCGGCCCCCACGCGGTGCGCTGGTACCTGGATGAAGTGCTGCACTACATCAACACCCGCCCGCGGAGCCGCTCGCGGGGACGTCAGCGGTAACAGTCGGTCGCGGCTGGACTGCAGGACTCGGGCGCGACGGCTCCGGTCGAATCGATCCGGAGCAGGAGCCCCGGCTGCGTGCAGTGTCTCGCTGGACTCACGGCGGGGCCTGCTCGCGGCGGCTCAGTCGTCTGGCCGCGGTACGAGCTTCCAGTCCCTCAGACCGCCGGGGCGCGTGAAGAGGGTCGACGCCGTGTGAGCGGCGTCCATCTCGTGGCTGAGCCGACGCGCGAGCGCCGCCTCGACCAGCGCTCGTCGATGGTCACCAACACTGCGTGTCGCCCTGCTTGTTGGATTCGTCGTCACGCGCGCGCACGCCGTGCTCGTCGTGGCTGCCGTGGCAGAACCGCGCGCTCGACCGCGCCTGCGAGCTGAAGGAGTACTTGGCGACGATCCCCGAGCAGTCGCGCCGGACGATGCGAAGGAACTGCTCGACGAGTGGCTCGAGTGGGCGTCGCGGTCCCGCCTGGCGCCGTTCGTCAAGCTGGCGCGGACGATCCGCAAGCACGCGGTGGGGATCCTCGCCTACCTCGACACGAAGATGACGAACGGTCCGCTGGAGGGGATCAACAACAAACCGCGGGTCATCGCGCGCCGCGCCTACGGCTTCCACACCCAGCGGCACACGCCGGCTTTCTCTACCGGGTCACGAACTCTGCCCACCCATCCATGAGGCCGCGACGTTTCTCGAACAAATCCGACCGGGCATAGGACCGCTCTACGGCACTGCCCACCTGGTGCGCCAGCGCCGCCTCGGCTACCGCATGCGGCACGCTGGTCTGCTCGCTCGCCCAGTCGCGGAACGACGAGCGGAAGCCGTGCACCGTGCAGCGGCCCCCATAGAGCGACCGCACCACCTGCGCCAGCGTCGTCGCGTGCAGCTGTTTGCCCGCGCGCGTCGGCGCCGGGAAGCACCAGCCGGCCGGACTGTCCAGCCCCCGGGCTCGCTCCAGCGTGTCCATCGCTGCAGGCGACAACGGCACTCTATGCTCGATGCCCGCCTTCATGCGCTCCTCCGGTATGCGCCACTCCGCCCCGGGCACGTCTATCTCGCTCCACATCGCGCCCCGTGCCTCACCCGAGCGAACCGCCGTCAGGACGATGAACCGAAGACACAGCTTCACCGCCTCGTTCGCCGTGCACCCTGCGACAGCCTCCAATGCCGACCCCACCTCCGAGTAGGGCAGCGCCGCGTGGTGTTTCTTCGCCTTGCGAGCCGATGGCAGCGCCGCGCCGATGCCGTCGGCAACGTTGAACTCGATGTGCTCGCCCGCCACTCCCCACGCCAGCGCCCCGCGGATCCACCCGTGCAGCTTCGATCCCGTGGCCCGCTTCTCCGCCATGACCGGCGACAGGATGGCAATCACGTCGGCGCGACGGATCTGGTCGATGCGCCGGTCCATGACCGAGCTGCAGTACCGCTCCAGAGCACGCCGCCGATTCTCCGCCCCCAAGCCCTTCCACGTGGCGCCGGCCTCGACCCGTTCGCACGCCATGCGGAACGTCGGGGCCCTCGACTGCCGCACCGCCGTCATCGGGTCCCCGCCGCGGCGCGCCAGTTGGCGGTTGGCGAACGCCGCGGCGCGTGCCTCTGCGAGCCCGACGTACGGGTACCCGCCGAGACCGAGGTCGCGCCGCTTGCCGTTGATGGTCAACCGCTGCACCCAGTGGCGACTCCGGCCGACGGGCTCGACGACGAGAAACAGCGTCCCGCCGTCGCCGTGCCGTCCCGGTCGCAACGCCCCGATCTGCTTGGCTCTGAGTCGTCCGCCCATCCTGATCTCCCTGGTCATAGGATACCACGCGTATCCCACGACAGGACTCGGAACGGGGGACATGGGGACGGAAGTCCGCGGAATGCAGATCCTGCGAAAACCTCAATAACACGGGTGCCATTCGGTTCTTTGCGGAGCTTCTCGGTGTTCTGCGGACACTAGTCGCGTTCTGGCAGCGCGAACGCCACGAGCCGCGCGTCGGGACCGGCGCCGGTGGCGATCAGGATGAACTGCCGGCCCGCGCGCGAGCGGTAGGTCATCGGGTTGCCGCTGGTCCGGAACTCGGTGGGCACGCGGCTCACCTCGCGGCCGGTCCCGGCGTCGAACGCATAGAGATACGGGTCGCCGCCGCCGAGGAAGACCAGTCCGCCGCCGGTGACGAGCGGGCCGGGGGCGCCCGGCGTGCCGAGCCGTTCGGGCAGCTCGACGCCCCGCAGCAGCGGATGCGCGCGCATGACCCGGCTTCCCTCGCCGAACGGCACGCTCCAGGCGATGTCGCCCGCGTTCAGGTCGATGGAGACGAGGCGCGCATAGGGCGGCTTGACGAGCGGTATCGGCCCGAGGCGGCTCCGCTCCGCCGGGATGTACCCGCCCAATCCACGGAAGATGCCGGCCGAGCCGCCGCGCGGGCAGTTGTTCGTGTAGGCGACGTCGACCTCCGGGAGATTCGGATCGGTCTCGCAGACCTGGTTGGGCGACACACCCTCCGACGTCCGTACGTAGAGCCGGTTGGTGGTCGGGTCGAACGCCGCGCCGCCCCAGTTGGCCCCGCCGTCTACCCGCGGCCGCTGCAGCGTCCCCCGCAGGCTGGGCGGCGTGAAGAGCGGCCCGAGACGGTAGGTCTGCAGCTCCTCGACCGCGAGGCGGTGGATCTCCGGCGTCAGGTCGTTGGCGTCGTCCAGCGAGACTCCCTGGGCGGCGAACGGCGGCGGCTTCGTAGGGAACGGCTGGGTCGGATACACGACCTCGCCCGGCACGTCGGTCTCGGTATCCACCGGCCGCTCCTCGATCGGCCAGATCGGCTCCCCGGTCACCCGGTCGAAGACGTACGTGAAGCCCTGCTTCGACACCTCGGCCACCGCGTCGATGGTCCGGCCGTCCACCTCCAGGGTCATCAGGTTCGGGGCCGACGTGAAGTCGTAGTCCCACAACCCGTGGTGGACCGCCTGAAAGTGCCACTCGCGCTGGCCGGTCCGCGCGTCGAGGCAGACGAGCGACTCGGCGAACAGGTTGGCCCCGAGCCGCCGGCCGCCCCAGTAGTCGCTGCTCGGCGTGCTGGTCGGCACGTACAGCAGCCCGCGCTCGGCGTCGAGGGACATCAGCCCCCACACGTTGGCGTGCCCGGTGAAGCGCCAGGAGCCGCCCTCCCAGGTATCGGCCCCGAACGCGTCGTTGGACTGCGGCACGGTGTAGAAGACCCAGCGCCGCTCGCCGGTATGGACATCGAAGGCCTGCACCGATCCGGGCGTATCGAACCGCTGCTGGATGCGATCCGGGACCCGGCTGCCGACGATGACCAGATCCTCGAAGACGACCGGCGGCGAGGTCTGGTCGAACATCTCGTGCGTCACCGGGTTCGGGAAGTTCTCGGTCAGCAGCACGCGGCCGTCGTCGCCGAACGAGCGGATGAGCGACCCGTCGGCCGCGTTCAGCGCATACAGGCTGTCGCGGCTGTTGATGAAGACCCGCATGTCCTCGCCGGCGCCCGCCGTCCGGTTGGCGTTGGCCGGCCAGACCGCGACGCCGCGATGCTTGAAGCCTCCGGGCGGACCGCCGTCCGGGCCGGTGCGCCACGCCTCGGGATCGAACGCCCAGAGCTGCTCGCCGGTCTCGGCATCGAGGGCGACCACCCGCGTGTACATCGTCGACACGTAGACGACGTTGTCGATCATCAGGGGCATCACCTCGAAGCTGCCGGGCCGCGTCCGGAACTCCCGGTTCGGCAGCTCGTTCGGCTCCCATGCCCAGGCGACCTCGAGCCGGTCGACGTTCGCGGCGTCGATGTCGGCCAGCGGCGAGTACTTCGACGCCGCCTGATCGGCGCCCACGTAGGGCCACTCGACCATGCCGTCCGCGGGCTCCTGGGCGGATGGCGAACCGACAGCAAACAAGGCCACCGCCAGCGTGACCGCGACCGTCGTCATCAATCGCGTCGTCGTGTGCATGTGCCGAGACTCCTCTCGATCGTCAGTCGACCCTCGTGCGGACTTCCTTCCCCTCGAACCGCCCGCGCGCCGTCGTGTGCCGGCGGTGCGGGCCCGCGTCGACCGGGAACGTCGCCCTCAACGGTCACCAGTGCGCGTCCGCCGCCCGGCGCGCGGTCGCTCGTCCAGCCGGGCCAGCAGATCTGCCTCGTCGCGACAGGACACCGCGGCGGCGGCGAGCACGGCAGGATTCTCACCCGCAATCCGGGCGGCCAGCCGCTCGGAGACGTCCAGGCCGCGGTTGCGGAGAATCGCGTGAACGATCTCCGCGCACCCTTCCGCACGACCGGCAGCCACCGCTTCCGCACGGCCGGCAGCCACTCCCTCCGCGCGCGCTTCGCGCCGGTGCGCTCCCAGCCACACATCGTCGTCCGGGCCGGTTCCCGCGGCCTCGCCCAAGGCCCGGCCGACCCGCTCCAGCACCGCACACGTCGACTCCGACAGCTCGGCCTCGTTGAAGGCCGCGTGGATCTCCGCCGCCGTCCAACCCGGCAGCGCAACGCTCGCCGGCACGGGCCGGTAGCCTTCCGGCCCCCGGCGTTGGATGGCCAGGCCCGGGCACCGGCGCGGCGATCCGCCCTTCGGGACCTCGACCCACACCTCCGGGAAGCCCCACGCCTCGTACAGCCCCAGCTTGCCCCGCCGCACGTCGGTCGAGTAGTCCACCTCCAGCACCACGTCAGGCAGGTGGTCCGAGCCCACCTCGATAGCGGCACCGCGGGGCCGCGTCTCCACCGGATCCAGAAAGACGACCTGGTCCGCCTGCAGGATGCGCTGCCGCTCGCCTCGTGCATCGCGCAGCAGCAGATCCGCAGCGCCCAGGGTCAGGATCGGCGCCCCGCGGAGGGCGGCGATGCGCGTCAGCAGACCGCCGAGCACCTGCCCGGGACCCTCGTGGTAGACCGTGTTCGGCTCGCACGCCACCCAGGCCGTCTCGGTCGCCGCCGTCCCAGTACTCGATGCGGCTCTCGTGGTCGGCGATGGCGTCGCGCGTGATGCGGATGGGGCGGCAACCGGGAAACTCGGGGACGAATTCCGCGACGTCGGCCCCCGCAGAGACGGAAGCCGACTCCCCGGCGGCGGAACCGGACGGCGAGACGAAGCGGCGGGAGGTCACGCAGCCATGCTAACACCCTGCCGGCGACGGTCGGGATCCTGCGCGTTGCGGACGCCTGGGCAGGGACTCGGCCACGCCCCGACCCGCGTTGCCGGCCGAGTCCCGTCGGTTTACCAACCGAAGCCCGACCAACCCATGCCGGCGGCCTGCTGTTGCCAGAAGGCAGGCGTCAGCAGGAGCGGAACACTCCCTGGCCGGCCGGCACGTCGGCTACCAACTGAGCCGGCTTCCGATCGCGACGCCTGACCGGTCCAGCCTTGTCACCTCGACCGGCACGTTCGCAAAAACGGTTGTGAGCAGAAGCCCGACACCTGCCATCCCGAGGCCGGCGACCATACGCCCGCACGGCCAGGACTCCGAAACCGTCGCCGATCCGAGGACGGAATCGGCGATCGCAGTGCCCAACTCCTCTGGAACGGCGGGTCCCGACAGGAAGGTCAAGTCGAGCCGCGAGTGCCTGGCAAGCTGTACCGGTCCGCTCGAAGACATGTCCTGCCCATTCAGGTTGACTCGTGACGTGAGCGTGAACCCCATCGCGCATTCAGCGCCAGCAACGGGCTTGAGGCCGGTCGCCGAAATCGACCACGGACCCGAAGGCACCGGTCTGCATATAGCCCGGTCCAAGAGCTCCCGTCGTTCCACACTCCTTTCCGAGAAACGCCAGGTTCAAGCCCGCCGTCATGAGCCCGATTCCGATCCACGTACGCAGCCGAGAGCGTTGGTATGTCGTGTTACCGACCTGCCCGAACGTGCTCGCGCGCGCTGCTGCGATCGCTTGCGCCTTGATCTGCTCGGCCTGAACTGGCATCGAGGCCAGCAGCAGCCCCCCTATGACGCCGACGACGACGGCTTTCGTCATGCTCTTCCTCGCCCTCCCGTCCTCGAACGCTACGGTGGTTCTGCGCATGCGATTCACTCCCTCTAGATCTGAAACGCCGGCATGGCCGTTTTCGTACACGCCTTGGCGACGTTACGGCCGCGCCCGAACGCGCGGCACCGGCCGAATCCCGTTGGCAGGGGAAGCCGCGAAGCGATCACCGCGTCTGTCTCAGCGGTCGCGCGTGCGCGCCCGCCGGCCGGCGGGCCGCCGCTCGTCCAGACGGGCCAACAGGTCCGACTCGTCGCGGCAGGCCAGCGCGGCGGCGGCGAGCACTTCCGGATCCTCGCCCGCGATCCGAGCGGCCAGCCGCTCCGAGACGGCCAGTCCGCGGTTGCGGAGAATCGCGCGGACAATCTCCGCTCGCGCTTGGTGCCGCTGCGCCCCGAGCCAGAGATCGTCGTCCGGACCCGTGCCCGCGGCCTCGCCCAGAGCGCGACCGACCCGCTCCAGCACGGCGCACGTCGACTCCGACAGCTCGGCCTCGTTGAAGGCCGCGTGGATCTGCGCCGCCGTCCAGCCCGGCAGCGCGACGCTCGCCGGCACGGGTCGGTAGCCGTCCGGCCCCGGCGGTGAATGGTCAGGCCCGGGCGTCGGCGCGGCGATCCGCCCTCCGGAACCTCGACCCACACCTCCGGGAAGCCCCACTCCTCGTACAGCCCCAGCTTGCCCCGCCGCACGTCGGTCGAGTAGTCGACCTCCAGCACGACGTCCGGCAGGTGGTCCGAGCCCACCTCGACGGCGGCGCCGCGGGGCCGCGTCTCCACCGGATCCAGAAAGACCACCTGGTCTGCCTGCAGGATGCGCTGCCGTTCGCCCCGTGCGTTGCGCAGCAGCAGATCCGCAGCGCCCAGGGTCAGGATCGGCGCCCCGCGGATGGCGGCGATGCGCGTCAGCAGACCGCCGAGCACCTGCCCGGGACCCTCGTGGTAGACCGTGTTCGGCTCGCACGCCACCCAGGCCGTCTCGGTCGCCGCGTCCCAGTACTCGATGCGGCTCTCGTGGTCGGCGATGGCGTCGCGCGTGATGCGGATGGGGCGGCAGCCGGGAAACTCGGGGACGAATTCCGCGACGTCGGCCCCCGCAGAGACGGAAGCCGACTCCGCGGCGGCGGAACCGGACGGCGAGGCGAAGCGGCGGGAGGTCACGCAGCCATGCTACCACCCTGCCGGTGACGGTCGGGATCCCCGCGCGCTACGCCCAGCCGCTCGGAGACGTCCAGACCGCGGTTCCGCAGAATCGCGCGGACCATCTCCATGCACCCTTCCGCACGCGCTTCGCGCCGCTGCGCCGAGCCGGAGCTCCTACTCCGACTTCCCTACCCGCACGCCGCAGTCGCATGGCATTACGTCGGAGCCGTGTAGCCGCCTATCTCTCTAGCACGGAAACGCGCTGGCAATCGAATGCACACCCACCTCCGGGAGCAACCCCC
>CAXXVU020000001.1:0-34228 GCA_963662835.3 Vicinamibacterales bacterium | reverse complement strand
GACGACGCACATCTCGCCGGCGCACTCGTCGGGCAGCAGCAGCGCGAGCGCCGCGCGCACCAGGTGGTTCCTAGCTCGCGTGGCCGGTCGCCGAGAGGGCCAGGCCTCGCTGTTGCCCGCCGGCTGATCGACGACAATTATTTTTGCCGGTTGCCAAGGCGGTGATCGGTCGGTCGCGGTGGCGGCCGCGAGGCGTGTGACACTGCCCGTTTTCCTCGCGGAGGACGGGTTGGTCACCGATGCCCAGGTTCGGCGATTGCGCGAGAAGCGGATGGCAGGCAAGACGCTGGGGGCGGCGGCCGCGGCGGCGGGGATGAGCGAGCGGTCGGCGCGCAAGTGGCAGAGCGGGCCGTTGCCGTCGACGGCGAAGGCGCCGCGGTGGTGGCGCACGCGGGAGGACCCGTTCGCCGACGTGTGGCAGTCGGAGGTCGTGCCGCAGCTGGTGGCCGACACCGACGGCCGGCTGCAGGTGCTGACGCTGTTCAAGGCGCTGTGCCGCCGGTATCCGGGCCGCTTTCAACCGGGGCAGCTGCGGACCTTGCAGCGGCGGGTCCGCGAGTGGCGAGTGCAGTACGGTCCCGACCGCGAGGTGTACTTCGAGCAGGTTCCGGTCCCGGGTCGGGAAGCGGCGTTCGACTTCACCGACTTGAGCGACCTGGGGGTGACGCTTCGAGGTGTGGCGTTCCCGCACCTGCTGTTCGAGTGGGTGCTGAGCTACAGCCGGTGGACGTATGTGGAGCTGGCGCTGAGCGAGACGTTCGAGGCGCTGGTGTCGGGGCTGCAGGGCGCGCTGTGGACGCTGGGGGCGGTGCCGGCGGTGCTGCGTCACGACAACCTGTCGGCGGCGACGCACGAGCTGAGGCGCAGCGGCGGTCGTCAGTTGACGGTGCGGTTCCGGCAGGTGCTGGACCACTACGGGCTGCGCTCGTCGCGGATCCAGCCGGGGAAGCCGCACGAGAACGGGGTGGCCGAGCAGGCGCACTTCCGGACGGCGACGGCCATCGAGCAGGCGTTGCTGTTGCGGGGTGGCCGAGACTTCGTCGACGAGGCGGCGTACCTGCGCTTCGTGCGTGCGGTCGTCGACGAGGAGCGGAATGCGCCGGCGGCGGCCCGGCTGGCCGAGGAGCGTCCGTATCTGCGTCCGTTGCCGTCGGGTCGGGTCCCGGAGCACACGACGTTCGAGTGCCGGGTGCGGAAGTGGAGCACGATCCGGGTCGGCGGCCGGGTCTACTCGGTGCCGTCGCGGTTGATTGGTCACACGGTCGAAGCGCGCCAGCATCCGTCGACGGTGGAGGTCCTCTACGGCGGCCGGGTGCTGTGCACGATGCCGCGTCTGCGGGGCGAGGCGGAGCACCGGATCGACTACCGCCACATCATCGGGAGTCTGGTCCGGAAGCCGGGCGCGTTCGCGCGGTATCGCTTCCGGGAGGAGCTGTTCCCGTCGCTCGTGTTCCGGGCGGCGTATGACGCGCTCGGCCGGTCGCACGGCGAGCGGGCCGACGTCGAGTACGTGCGCCTGCTGCACCTGGCGGCCACGACCAGCGAGCGGCGGGTCGAGGCGACGCTGCGGGCCAAGCTCGACGCCGGCGCTCGCTGCGACTACGCGGGCGTGCAGGCTCTGGTTCGTCCGCCGGTTCCGACCGTCCCCGTGGTCCACGTTCCCCGCCCGGATCTCTCGCAGTACGACGCGCTGATCGCCGGAGGTCTCGTCGGATGACAGCGGCGAGCACGCAGGTGACGTCGCTGCTGACGCAGTTCGGGCTGACGACGGCGGCCGACGAGCTCGTGCCCCGACTGACGCAGGCCGGCCACCCCGAGGCGATGCCGGTGCTGGTCGAGGTGTTCGAGGCGGAAGCTGAAGCGCGCCGTCAGCGCCGGATCACGCGGTTGCGTCGCGCCTCGCGGTTGCCGCCGGGCAAGACGTTCGCGACGCTCGACACCGGCAGGTTCCCCGCTCCGGTCGCGCAGCAACTCGAGACGCTGGCCACCGGGGCGTTCCTCGAGATGGCCACCAACGTTCTTGCGTTCGGTCTGCCGGGGGTCGGCAAGAGCCATGCGCTGAGCGCGATCGGACACGCGCTGGTCGAGGCCGGCCACAGCGTGCTCTGCGCGCCGGCCTACGCCCTGGTGCAGGAGTTGCTCGGTGCGAAACGGGACCTCGACCTGCCCCGCGCCCTCCGGAAGCTGGACCTCTTCGAGGCGATTTTGCTCGACGACCTGGGCTACGTTCAGCAGAGCCCGGACGAAGCCGAAGTGTTGTTCACGCTTCTGGCCGAGCGCTACGAGCGCCGCTCGGTGATGGTGACGAGCAACCTGATGTTCAGCCAGTGGGACCGCATCTTCCGCGACCAGATGGCCACGGCCGCGGCGATCGACCGGCTCGTACACCACGCGGTGGTGATCGAGTTCGACGTCCCGAGCTACCGCACGGACCGGTCGCGCCGGAAATCGCCGCCGTCACCTGCTCCCCGGGGACGCGCCCCGGGGCCGCTGCTGCCCCGAGCCCGCCGACGGTCGACCTCGTGAACGGCCGGCCGGTGCCGCTTCGACCGTCGAGTGCTGCGCTCCGGACGGCGTAGCTGCGGGGCGGGCGGCGTGTCAACGCGCTGGCGCGCGCCCTCCGCTTCGCTACGGCCCTTCGGGTGACACACCGCCCGCCCCGCCACTCAGATTGCAGTTATGGGCCTTGCGGCCCAGCCTGGACGGGGCGTCCCGGCCGACCACGACCCTCGGTGGACACCGTGGACCGCGTTGACCTCGCCGACGAGTTGAGCCGGCAAGAATGGCTGTCGCGAACCGGCAAAAACAGTTGACGCTGAACACCGGCGGCCGTCACGGGCCACCTGCGGTGGTCGGCCGGCTCGTGTGCCGTGCGTCCATCAGCGTGGCTAGGTCCTCGGCGCCGACGAGATCCTCGATCGTCGGGCATGCGTTCGGTCGGGGCGACGTCGCCGCGCCGTTCGCGCAGCGTCCGGACGGCCCGGTCGACGTCGCCCTTGACGTAGCGCACGTCGGCCGTCTCGCCGGCGGGGTTCGTCTTGCTGGCCCCGGACCGGCCCGGCGCACCGTCTTGATGTCCAACTGCAGCGCGCTCGCCCTCGCCGATCCCCGCCGGTCGTGCTGTCGCTCGGTCGGCCGAAGATCCTTGCGAGGATGCGCTCTGCGGCCATATGTCAGCCCCGGCAAGGGGTAAGGTGTCGGCATGTGTTCGAATCGCGCTGCCGGCCCGCTCGGGGTGCCTGGTCGCTGCTGGCACTACATGGTGTTCTGCTCGCGCTGCGGCGCGCGGCCGGCGTTGCCGCTGCCCAGAGGCGAGGCGCTGTGCCGGCTCCACGGCGGGCGGCTGCCCGCGGTGGCCGAGCGCTGGTCGCGGGGCGCCAGCTCGGCCGCGGGGAACATCGTGCTGCCGGCCCGCCGGCCGACGGTGTCTGAAGCAACCCGCGTCGCCGGCCTGAGGTTGTTCCGGCCCGGCGGCGGGTAGGTTTCCTGGAAGGTCAGGCCTCCCGCCGGCGGGAGGCGCCGGCGGGACCGTCCGGTTGCTCGGCCGCCTCGGCCGCCCCGAACAACTCAAGCTGGCGCAGCGCCGCGTCGACCTCGGCGGTCGTGGCTGGGCGGAAGCCGTCGCCGTCGTCGACGGCGATCTCGAACAGTCCGCGGCCGAGCCTGTGGATGCGCCAGCGCCGTTCGGCCATGGCCCCGGATTTTATCCGCGCCGGGCAGACCAGCCGAGCATCTGGCTGAGCTCCGAGCTCGCGGCCGAACGGTCCAGGCTAAGCGGGGCTGTTCTTCATGGCCGCTGCCCGCCGCGGCGACGTGATAGCCCCGACTGAAGGCGGCGGATCCGTGGGAGAGATCCCGGAGCTGTTCCCGCGGGGTCGATTCGAGCCGACTTCGAGGTGAAGGTCCGCCGTTCTCAAACGGATGGAAGGCGGGGGTGGGCTCCTCAGGGTTCCCTGCCCCAGGGGTCGCTCCAGCGCGGGTCGCGCAACAGGGCCTCGTCCGTCAGACTGTAGAGGAACGCGACCAGGTCCAGCCGCTCGTCCTCGCGCAGCGCCAGGGGCTGAATCGATTCGCTCTGCCGCGGATTGTGAGCGCGTCCTCCCGCCACGTAGTGATCCAGCACCTCGTCGAGCGTGGTAATGCTGCCGTCGTGCATGTAGGGAGCCGTCACCGCGACGTTGCGCAAGGTCGGAATGCGGAACCGGCCGGCGTCGGCGAGCTCCCCCGTGTGGGCGTACTTCCCGGTGTTGTCGGCCGGATACGGCACCGGGCCCGGCAGATTGTAGAGACCGGTGTTGTGGAACATGAACACTGACGGGTCGGTCGGCGGGCTGGTGGCCGCCTTCGACCCGCCGTCCAGGTTGAGTCCCAGGTCGGTCGTCACCGTGTGTCCCAGGTGGCAGCCTCCGCACCGGGTGCGGCGCGAGAAGAAGAGCCCCATCCCCCGGCGTGCCGACGCCGAGAGCGCCGCCTCGTCACCATGGAACCGATGGCGGTCGTACGCCGACCGGAAGGAGACGATCGACCGCTGGAACGCCGCCAGCGCCAGCGCAATGCTCTCGATGGTGACCAATGGCTCGACGGTGTCCCGGGAAGGGTCCGACGGTGCGGGCGCCGGAAACGCCGCGGCGAACAAACCGCTGGTAGATTGGCAGGGCCGCGAGCTCGGCCCGGACGCGGACCTCGTGCCCGGCCAGGCCAAGCTCGACCGGATCGGTCCCTAACATTGGGACGAGCGCCTGCTCCTCGAGTGATCGCAGCGTCGGGTTCGCCCACGTCAGGGCGTCGCGGTACGCCACGTTCGCCAGTGACATCGAGCTGCGCGGGTGGCGGTCCCCGGTGGAGCCGACCGAGCGCGGGCGGCCGTCGGTGAAGGCGAGGGCCTGTCTGTGGCAGGTGGCGCACGATTGGGTTCCGTTCCCCGACAGCCGCGTGTCGTAGAACAGGTACCGTCCGAGCTCCACGCCCGCCGCCGTCATCTGCGCGTCGGCCGGCACCCGCGGCGGCGGCACCCCCGGCGGTAGGTTCCACCGATACTCGCCCCCCTCCCCTTGACCCGCAAGCGTTGCGACCGTCAACGCCGTCAACGCCACCACCGTCACGAAACAGATCGTCGCCTCTCGTTGCATATGTCGACCTCAGCGGCTGCCCGCGAACGGCCGGCCGCCTGACCACCGCCGCGGATCGCGACCGCCACCCGACCGGTCGGCGCCGGCCGCGCCTTGCTCGCCGATCGTAGCGCCATCAGGATACGGGAGCGGGCGCGCGGGCCAACCGCGGGGGCATCGGTGTTCGACGGCCGGCCGTCTCGCGACGCCGTGGGCGCAGGAGCCCGTCGGGGAGCCGGGCGACCTCGGGTCCTTTGGAGTGCGGCGCCCCACACGTCCCTGCCGGCCTTGTCCTTGCCGATCTTCCGGGGCTTCCATCCGGGGATGGGCCGGTGCGGTTCCGGCGTCTCGCCGGCGGTCTTTTCCGGTCGGTCTTCCTGGTCCTGGAACTCGTCGGGGAACTCCACCCGGAGGGCGTTGCGGATGTGCTTTCGGGCCCACGAGGAGATGTTGACGTGCCTTTCATCGCGGAGTCTGTCGAGGAGCCGTCGGGTTTTGTGGTCGAGCCGGAAGCGGAGGGCGCGGTCGGCGCTCACGGTAAACGCGTACTACACGAGCCACGAGTTAAACAAGTGACACAACCGAGGGAGACCCGGTCTGACGGGCGGGAAGCGCCCGGTTTCACTGGGCCAGACCGGGGCCAACCGCGGCGTCCGGCGCTGGCGGTCGAGGCCCGGTTGCGGTACAGTAGGGCCGGGGCGAGGCAGTTTTACGGGGCGCAATACGCAAAGTGCTGGCGCACTTTGCCGGCCTGTGGCCGTTGCGTTCACGAGCCTGCGGCAGGCGACGACGAGATGGCATACGCCTTCATGCGCACGATGGTGCAGACGCGCAGCAAGGGCCACACGGCCACCGGCGCGACGTGCTACCGCATGGGCCTGGCCGCCGAGAGCACCATCTCGGGCGCGGACGGCGAGCCGCGGCGTTTCGACTACACCCGGCGGACGGGCATCGCCGCCACCGGCTGGGCCGCCCCGGCGGGAACCGACCGGAGCTGGCGCGACCCGGTCAAGTGGGCGCACCGCATCGAGGCGGTCGACAAGCGCAAGAACAGCCGGCAGTGCCGCGACGACGTCGTGGGGATCCCCGTCGAGCTGGTCGAGGCCGGCGCGGCCGAGCAGGCTGTGCAGGCCTACGCGGACCGGCTCGCGGCCGAGCACAACACGGTCGTCCACTTCGCGCTGCACAAGCCGGACCGGGGCGGGAGGAACCACCACGCGCACGTCCTCTACCCGGGGCGGCACGTCGAGGGGCTGACGTTCTCGCGCAAGCGGGACCGCGAACAGGACAACCCGACCGACGGCGGCCCGGACCTGGTGGCGCGGCACAAGTCGATCTGGTCGGAGGTCTGCCGCGGCCGCGGCGTCGAGCTGGACTGGACGAGCGACGACCCCGGCCACCACCTCGGGCCGGCGCTGTGCGCGGTCAAGCGCGCCCGGCTGGTCGAGCAGACCCGCGAGACGATCCGCGAGACGGTCACCGCCTCGACGCCGGGCGAGGCGCTGCCGGACAGGCGCACGCTGCGGGCCGTCGCCGAGATCGCCACCCGGGTCAACGACGGATTGACGGTGACGGAGATGCTCGAGCGGGAGCGGGAAGAGGCGCTGCGCGGCCGCCCCGCGCCTCGGCCGGTGCCGGCGCCGAAGCCGTTCCGGCCCGAGGTCCTGCCCGCGGCGGGCGCCCACGAGGTTCTGCCGCCCGTCAGGAGAGCGCCGGAGGTCCTGCCGCCGGCGACAGCCGCTCCCGAGGTCCTGCCCCCGCGGCGGGAGACGCCGCGGGTCCTGCCGCCGGCGCGCCGCCCGGCGGCCATCTTCCCGCCCCGGGAGGTCGCGACGGCCATCATCGTTCGCCAGGCCGAGGAGGAGCATCCCCGCGAGACGGCCGCGACGTGGTCGGAGGTCGAGCGGCACATCGAGTTGCAGCGGCGGCAGACCTTGGCCCACGAACAGGCGCGGGCGGCCGCCAGCAGGCGCGGCGAGGCCGCCAGCAAGCGGGAGCGCTCGAAGCCCGCGCAGCCGCCCGCCCCGGCGGGCCGGATCCGCCGGATCGCGGACTGGCTCCTGGGTTGCGCGCGCCAGTTACTCGAACGGCTCGGCCTCAGGCCCGACGCCGCGCCCGAGCGCGAGGCCGCCCGCGCCCCGGCCAGGGTCGAGGCCTCGACGCCGCCGCCGCTCCGGCCGCGGCCGGCGCCCACCTTGTGGGAGCGCTACCAGGCGCGCTGGCCCGACGCCGGCGGGGACCGGGCGATCCTCGAGGACATCACGGAGAAACGGCTCCCGGCGGCGCTGGCGGGGAATGTCAACGTCTCCGGCATCCATGTCTGGCGGCAGGTGGTCCGGGGGATGTTCGAGCCAGACGATTTTCGCGGGAGCCGGGCGGAGCCGAAGCCGTTGCCGCGCTCGCTGGCCCCGGCGGGGGAGGCCAGCCCGGCCGCGGCGGTCCACGCGGCGGACTACGCCGGCAGCCTGCCGCGGCGGTACCGGGCGGCCTTCGACGCGGAGCGGATCGCGGAGCGGTCCCGCGAGGCGGCGGAGCAGGTTCGGCAGACGCTGCGCTACCGCCGGTTCGCCGGCGAGAAGGGGAAGCGGAACCTCGAGGACGGCGCGATCCGGCAGGCGTGCGGCGACGATGCGCAGCGTCTCGACCGCCAGATGCGCGCGGAGCGCCGCCAGTGGCAACGCCACTGGGACGTGCTCGTGCGGCACGACACGCTGCTGCGCGACGAAGCGCGGGAGCGGGAAGAGCAGCGTCAGCGCGAACGGCTCGAGAAGCCTGTGGAGCAGTTCCGCCCGGCCCGAGACCGGGCGCGCCCGGGGCCCGAGCTGACGAGGTAGCGGCCGGGATGCACCCTGCGAGCCGGCGCCAGATCGCCCAGATGCTCGAGACGTTCAGCGTCGCGCCGGAGGTGTCGGCGTTCGACCTCGGCTGCCTGAACCACGAGACCGGGCGCATATCGTTCCGCAAGACGTGGACGGCGCCGGAGGTCCGCAAGGCGTTCGGGTGGCTCGCGGCGCGCAACGCGACCGGCAGCTCCTGCTACATCCGGCCGGCGGAGGCCCTCGGCCGGACGAGCTGGGTGCTCGCCGGCCCGCTGGCCCGGGCCGGGCTCGGCCGCCTGGCGGCCGCCCCGGGCATGGTCGTCGAGTCGTCGCCGGGCGTCTTCGAAGCGTGGCTGAGGCTCGCCGCGCCGGTCGATCCCGCCGCCCGTACGGCCACCGCCCGATTCTTCACCCGGGAGGCCGGCGGCGACGCCGGGGCCGTTGCTGCCGCGCAGCTCGGCCATCTGCCCGGCACGACGAACCGGGCTCCCGCCGGCGCCGGAGACGGGCCGGCGTTCTTCGCGGCGCTGCGCTCGAGGTCGCCGTCGGCGGTCACGCCGATTCCCCGCG
This sequence comes from Vicinamibacterales bacterium, assembly GCA_963662835.3. Lineage (GTDB taxonomy): Bacteria > Acidobacteriota > Vicinamibacteria > Vicinamibacterales > UBA8438 > WTFV01. The sequence goes on along the minus strand of CAXXVU020000001.1, from coordinate 25,731 downwards.
CGGTGGAGCCGCTGATCGGCCAACGCCGCGGCGGGGGAGGGGAGCTGGCCGCGGCCGGAGAGGAGGCCGCCGGCCGCCGGGACGATCCGGACCGGAGCCGGCGGGACTTCGCGATCGCGTGCCGGCTGCTCGAGACCGGGGCCGGCGACCACACGATCGCAGCCACGATTGCAGCCGCGCGAGGGTTCGACCCGCAGTGCGCGGGCGCCTACATCCCGCGGACCATCCGGGCCGCGCGGCTGCACCTCCAGCACAAGGAAGGATGAGATGCCGACGATCGCCTCGTGGGGAACCGCCGAGGACAGGCCGGAGCGCGAGGCGATGCGCGCCCTGCTGCTAGGCCGCAGCTTCATGGCCGCGTACCGCGAGGCCCGCGGCGGCGAGAAGCAGCACAGCCTCGGTTGGTCGTTCGACTGGATCCGGGAGAAGACCGGCCCCGAGCTGCGGTGGATGTGGTCGAGCGACCGGGCGTACAAGGACGAGCACGCCGACGCCTACGCCCAGGTTGCGGGAGACCTGCTCATCGAGGGCATCGCCGCCGCGGCCCTTTTCTCCGGCAGGTGGTTCAGGACCGACATCAGCGAGCGGTTCGGCTGGCTGTTCGAGCCTGCCTGCCTCGAGTACGACGGCTGGAAGCTCGTCGAGCTGCAGGCCAAGGACAACCGGACATACGAGAGCTGGACCAGGCCGGCCGGGGCGCCCTACTAGGTCGCGACAGCAGCCCCGGCTGCCGCGCCCCGACCTCCGGAAAACGGCCCGTCGGGGTGCACAGGTGGGGAGCTGGCGGGCAGGTACCATCGATCCATCATGTGACCCCGACCCCTTGCCCCTCGCCCCCGGTCCACCCCTCCCGGCCGCCTCCGCCCAGGTGGCCGGATAGGGAAAAATCGCGCGCGCTATGCGCGCTTTTCGTTTGCCGCGCTGTGCGCGGCAAGACGGACGGCACGATCGGGCAGAGGCCCCACGACCCAGGGAAAGGAGCGAAGCGATGAACGACGTGCGGCTGGACCCCCAGCAGGTCCCGGCCCGGGCGGAGCTGCTGCTCGCGGTCGAGCTCGGCGAAGACGCGCCGGGGCGGCCCGTCTACGCCAGGCTGGAGCCCGATGGCGACGGCGACGGCGCGCCGGCGGTCCGCATCAAGGTCGGCGCGGTGCTGACGCGCCGCCTCCACGCGGCCGAGGCGACCGAGACGCCCGCGGGGGCGGCGTACGGCAACCCGCTACGGGGCCGGCCCGGGCGGGCGCCGTGCGTCCCGATCGGGTCTGCGGTCCTCGCCCGGACCGACGCGGCGGACGCGCGCGGCTGGCGCGTCTACCGCGTGACGCCCGCCGGGGCCGTGATGTACGACGAGTGGATCGACGACGACCCGGCGCCACGGCGCGGGCGCGCTGGCCGACGAGGAGCTGCTCGCGATCCTCAGCCTCGTCCATCCCCGGGAGGTCTTCCGGACGGCGGCGACGCACTGCGCGGCTGCCATCGTGCCCTTCCACGACCACCCGTACAGGGTGACCCCACTCCGAGCGTCGACGACGTCGCCCTGACCGAGCGGCTGCGGCAGGCCGGCACGCTGATGGGCATCGCGGTCGTCGACCACGTGATCGGCCGACACGCGCTGCTGCAGCTTCACGGAGATGGGGTGCCTGCAGCAACGTCAGGCGCAGCGACCGTCTCCGGGCGCTGCTCCCCCAGGTAACGCAACCGCCGGAAGCCCCGGCACATCCGCTCAGAAGGGAGTATCGAACCATGTTCGGACTGCATCCGAGTGCGCCCACACGCCCCGAAGACTACGCGGCCGGCCGCGCCGGACGGCCGCTCAGGAACACCCGCGTGAGACCCCGCGGGCTCACGCCCAGGCGGCTCGCGCAGCTGGCCGGCGCCGACCCGCGCGTGGTAGGGCACGCGACGCCGGACCCGTGGGTGCCCGAGCCCGCCCTCGTGCTGAGCGACGTCGTCGCCGGCCCGCATCCTTGGACGGGAACGCTCCTCGACCCGGCCAGCCCGCGGCCCGTGCCGATCGGGAGCCTGGTCCGCAGCGCAGGGCCGGCGCCGGCACGCCACTGGCTGGTGTGGCCCGACGCGCGGCTGCGCTCGGCACGGGGACTCGCGGGGACCGATCCGCGGTCCGTCGCCGCCTACCTCGACGAGCCCGCGATGGCTCACTTCGCCCGCGAGCTCGACGCGGCGGCCGTGAGGACGGCCATGGCCGACCAGGGCGACAGCCCGTTCGACGCTCACGTCATCGAATGCGCCGTCGCGGGAGGCTACGGCGGCGACGCCGCGGCGGCTGACGCCGTGACGGCGTGGATCGCCGAGACGCTCCGCCAGGGGATCTCCAAGGGCGCGCGCCGCGCCGGCATCCCGCGCGCGCCCGGCCAGCGAGCCCGCCAGAGCCAGCACGGCCAGCGCCAGCTGGTGTGCCGATGGCTCTGAGATCCGCCTGGCCGTGATCACCCGCCGCGGCCAGCGGGCGCTCCGCTGGGCGCCGCCCGGCTTCGAGCCCGCCCGCGCCACAGCCCCCGAGTCCGGCCCCGCCGACATCGCCCCCGCCGCCGAGCTCCCCGCCTCGATGAACGGCTGACGCTCCCGCCGGCCGAACGCAACCGCCCGCCCGGACGCCGGCCCCGACGGCGGACTGGAACGGCCATCGGTGCATGCGCCGTCGATTAACGCCGCGTTCACCGCCCGGAGGACGACCCATGACACTCATCGACCTGCTTCCCCCGGAGCAACGGCGACAGCTGCGGCGGCTGCGCAAGCGCCTCGCCAAACGCCACTACATGCGCCGCGTCCGCGAGCAGCGCAAGCTGCTCTGTGTCGGCGTGGACCTGCCCATCGATGCCGGCACCTGCGGGCGCTTCGTGCACGCCGGGTATCAGCGCTGCATCCACTGCACGAGGCGCCGCTGGTGGCTGCTCAAGCACGCGCTCAACGCCGCGGAGGTCGCCGTCACCGCGATGCTCGACGAGCACGCGGCTGACAACGACGCGCTCGACGGCGTCCCGGTGACCGTCCCACTTCTCGAGGACATCGGCGATCCCTGCCTGCGCTGGTGAGGTGGCGAGCAGGAGACGACCGGCAATGTCCGGATACTGCCGCCAGCCTGCCGGCATCGCCGCTGGATCTCCGAGGTACGCCAGCATCACCCCGGCTGGTAAGAATCGCTCCTTCAGCCACACTTGCTGATCCTCGAGTTTACCGCCACCTGGCCGCTATCCAGCCGTCGGCCGCCACCGGCGAAAGCTGATGTGGTAGCCTGACCCCGTGTTCGACACGCACGTCGCCTGGCCGTCATCTGGCCGCCGACCGAGATCGACTTCGATCGGCTCGACCGCCAGCTCCGCAGCAAGCGCGGATCCTGGAACCTGTGGTCACCCAGGTGAGGGTCGTACACGGAGGCACGTTGTTGAAAGGAAGCGTTGTGACACGATTCGTTCGGTGGTCCTGGCTGGCAGCCCTTTGCATTCTAGTGGGACTCACGGCTCTATCCGTACTCTACGCACAGACGGGCGGTCGCCAGGGGGAGACACGACCTGACTTCAGCACCGACGAGCAGACGAGGCTCGACGCAGAGCGGGTCAGCAATCTGGTCACACAGCTAACGTACCAACCTCTGCAGGCGCACGCCAGCTCCGCAGCCAGCATCCCGGGCCTCGCATACGCCGACGACGGGCAGTATTTCACCGTTCGGTTCGGGCACACCAGCCAAGACTCGCAGGACCTGGATTACATCTACGTCCTCAACAGGCGGAACTTGACCTATTCGGCGGTGCAGCTGACCGGCCAGGCCCAGGCGAGCGTCAGCCAGCTTGCCACGATGTACCGGCGCTACGAGAACCATCCCGACTCGCCGACGTCCGGGCAACCGGCCCTCACGGATACCGTTCTTCAGCTCCGCATGGGCTCGCTTGTATCTCAGGTTAACAGCAAACGCTCTGCGCGTGACGCGGAACGCCTGCTCGCGTGGTCAAACAACCCGCTAGCGCAGCAGTCCTCATGCTTGGGCATCGGCGAGATCGAGATGAACCACGTCGACGTGGTCCAGATCAACCTGTTTTCGACCTACGCGATGAACGACTGGGCACACCAGCTCGGGGTTCCTCCTGTGTCCATCCCGCTCGGGATCTGCTGGGCCGACCCCGACACGGCTGCGGGCACCAGCTGGTACACGAGCTCCTGCACGATGAACCATACCGTCGCGCCCATGTCGTCCTCGGTGCGGGTTGTCCACCGCGCCTACAATTACGACTTCGGCTTGCCGCACTTGGCGACGGCCGGCCTGCACAGCGTCATCACCGGCGTGAACGCCACGACTGGGTACGCCTATGCCGATGGCTACGCGACAGACTGGGGCGAGGCTCACTGGCTCATCTGGGGCCGGATAGGGCTCCGCCGGGCAATATGCTGAAGCGCGACGAGCGCAAGGAGCGACGGGTCGCTGCCGCCGGCATCGTGGGGCTGATCGTTATCGTCTGGCTGATTGACCAAACAATGATGCAGGGGCACTATACCTGGTTGGCGGTTCGCGTCCCGCTCGCTCTGACTCGCGAGTTACTCGGCTTGCCGCACGTGTGGTAGCCGGTGCCGTCTGAAGCCTTAGCAGCCCGTGGCAAAAGGCCCCGCTGCATTCGACGGGCGATGCATCCCGTCTGACGGCGTTGCTCCTCGGTCGAATATGCCCAATATGCTCCCTCGTCGCGCCTTGTCAGCCGGGCGCCTCGCCCGTCTCGGTGCGACGCGGGGTTTCACCACGGGCTGTTAGGAGTCGGCAGCCGGCGGCGACGATTGCCGGGCCAGGTCGCAGATCGCGTACATCGTCGCGAGCCCGAGCCACACGCCGAAACCGAACGCCAGCAACCGGAGCCCTTGGGCCGCAACGCGGGGTGGGCATCCGCTTAGCGTAGGATCTCGCCCCCTCCCGCAAACAACCCGATCCTCGGCGTCGAGCGCGTCGGCCGACGTCGTGTCGCCCGTGTCGGCGGCCTGCACCGTGACGCCGACGACCGCGCCACTCTCTAGGTCCACGGCGTGCTCGGCCTTGTGGGCCAAGTGAGTCCGGCCGTCCTTCATCTTCGTGACCCGCGCATCCGGGTCGTGCGGATGAGTCCACTCGGCGTTCGACGTCTTCTTCTTGTTCTTGCGGGACTTGTCGAACCGCGTCAACTCGGCACGTGTCGGCGTCGCGATTCCCGAGGCCTCGGCCAGCCGCGTCAGAAACGCCGTGTAGTCCTCGCCCGTGTCCAGACGAACGATGCTGCGCAACGCCGCGTTCGCCTCCAGCGTCGTCGCGTCAACTCCCACCGTCTTGCCCCGCAGCAGACCCGCGTCGGCGAGTCGCTGCAACACCCAGGTGAAGACCGCCTCATGCGCCTCGACGCTCAGCAACCGCCGCGTCCGCGAGATCGTCGAGTGGTCGGGCGGCGAGGCCGGCGGTGCCAGACGCAGAAACGACCGCAGGCTCAGCGAATCGCTCTATCGGCGCGCGGCGTCCGGGAGGCCGAAGAAGAGCACGAGCCAACCGTGAAGGTCCTCGTACGCCACGGCCTTGCCGGTCGAGTGCAGGTAGGCGCGCATGTTGGCTGAGAAGCCCGACCCCTCGAAGACGACGATACCCGGAATGGGCCACGCGGCGATGTCCTGGATGGTTGCGGGGATCTTCTCCTCCGCCGACCCGCTCGTGCCCTGGAACTTGCACTCGAGACCGAGGCTGCGTCCCGACGGACCATGGTTCAGCACGAGGTCGATCCGCCGCTCCGCGCCCCAGAGCCTCCTGGCTACGCGGACTTGCGTTCGCACCTGCAAGCCGAGAGTGAGCGCGAGAGTCGCGACCGCCCGCTCGAGATCGGCACCGCTCGTGACGGTGTCGTGATCGGTCGGCATGCTCACGCGGGCTGCGGCGTGACGTTGGTGATCACGTACTCCTCGATCGGCCCCCGGCGCGCCGCGTTGGAGTTGATGGCCCGGCGTGCCGGGACCTGGCAGGCGCGGATGCGGTCGAGTTGCTCAATGGTGGCGACGGCGACGACAGGATTCTCCCACAGGCTGAAGCAGAGGATAGTCATCGCATGTTGGCCCCGTAAAACGGGCCGATTGCGCCATCCTACCCTACCGCGCGGGCGGCTACGAGCGGCGCTACGCGCACGCGGCGCGCGCGCTCGACGAGACCGGCCGGCTGATCGGCGGCGTCAGTTGAGCAGCAGGCGCAATCCGGCGAGTATGGCACCGGCGACGGCGACCCCGGTTCCCACGATCCACTTGATCAGGCGCAGCTCGAGGGCGGTCAAATCGGCGCGCACTTCGGCGCGGTGGGCGGTCAGGTCGGCGTTGGTGACCAGCTCGCGACCGACGGCGTCTCGTCGCACTCGGGACGCCGCGGGCTGGCCGCAGAGCTCGTCCGCAGGGGCGAGTCGACCACCGCCGTCCAGCAGGCCGGCGGCTGGCAGAGCCCCCACATGGTGGCCCGCTACGCCAGCGCCATCGCCGTCGAGGACGGGGCCGTCGCGCTGTGCTTCGGCGGCGACGGCGGCGGGTGAGGCTTGCGGCGAGACGGAACGGGGCCGACGCGCGGACCCGCCGCTGGTAAGCTGGGCGGGGATGTCGATGTTCAAGCGGGGGAAGCGGAAGCAGCCGCCCGCCGCCGCGCCCGGCAACGGCGAGCTGCCTCCAGCGCCGGCCGCCGGCGGGAAGCAGCGGCCGGCGAGCCTCCAGGTGAACGGCTGGGTCGTCTACCGCGGCACCACGCCGGTCGCCGTCGGCGACACCCAGCAGGAAGCCGTCGACGCGGCCGGCCGCTACCTGGCCGACCCGGCGGGCGGCCTGATGCACCTGCGGGCTGTCGTCGGCGACGAGCTGCCCCCCCACCCGGACGCCATCGAACCCGTCGGCCGGGCGGCCCTCGTGCGGAGCTTCCAGCGCCTGGTCCTGGCCGCCGAGCGGGCCGGCGACGCCGAGGCCGCCGCGGCGCTGGGCAGCGCCGCGGCCCGGCTGCAGGCCCTACTACAGTCCGGCTGACGCGCCGCCGACCACTACAGGCCGGCGGCGCCGGCAACGATAACGCGATCATGCTGCGCGCGGCCGTCCGGCCGGTGGTGCTGGTGCAATGAGCAGGGCGACCCGGTTCGTGGTACGGCCGGCCGAGCCCGGCGGCTGGGTCGCCTGGTGGTATCCGGACGGCGACGAGACGGGCGAGATCCTCGGCGCCGGCGAGACGGTCGAGGCAGCCGTCCGGCACGCGCGCGAGCGCCAGGCGTGCGGCCTGGCGCCGACCCCCGACGAGGCCGTCGTCAGACCGCACGGCGCCGCCGCCGGCATCCGGCGGCTCGTCGACCAGCGGGACGCGGCCGCGCGCGGCGAACGCCGGCAGGGGCCGCTGCGCGTGGTGGGGGACGCCTCATAGCGCTTCCCGCGCGAGTTTTTCATGTCGCCTGACAGCGACGGACTGACGACAGAGAGAGTTGGAGATGACGTTTCCAAACAGCGTGAGGCACGCGGCGTACGAGCGTGCCGGCGGGCGTTGCGAGTGTACACGGAGATCGTGCACGTGGCACAGAAGGAAGGACCGCTGCAACAAGAAACTCCGACGCCCCTATTGGCACGCGCATCACCGCACCGCTGTCAATTCAGGTGGACCCGATACGCTTGGCAACTGTGAGATCCTGTGCGTCGAGTGCCACAAGAACACCGGCACGTTCGGCGTGAGCGGGTAGGTGCCGCAGGGACGCACGTCAGCACCGTATGGCGCGATGCAGACGGTGGTCGGCGACGAGCCGAACGCCGGCCCGGAAAGCGCCGGCCAGAGCGCAGGCGGCGGCAAGGGGTCGAGGGGAGTTTATGCAGGCTCGTGGCAGCATCGTACTGGCGATCACCCTGATCGTGCTGGTGCTGGCTATTTTCTCCACCGACGTCAGCGCCGAAGAAGCGATAGTTGTGACGGTTCTTGCGTTGTTGATATTCATCAGCCGCAATGTCTAGTGGTATGTCCCTGCTACTACTCGTGGCGAATGGGAGAAAAAGGAGCTGCGAGTGAAAGACGTCATCGCGCTGCTGAATGACCAACGGTCTGAATTGCTGGACAGTGTCGCTCGAATCGATGCGGCGATCGCCGCCCTTGGTGTGAAGCCGCGCCCGTCTGCGTCTTCCAGAACGCCTGCGAAGCGTAAGCGCCGCGAGATATCAGCCGAGGCCAAGCAAGCGGTCTCGGACTGCCGGCAGCGGTGACGCGGAGAACGCGGACGACGCGCCGACCGGGGCGTAGGCAACTGCCGCCGCGGTGTAGCCCTACCTGTGTCAGGCCCGGCATACAGCCTCCTGACGAGATCCGGCAGGTTGACGGATCGGGCCGTTATTGGACCCAACGCCCCCGGCGCGCGTGGATGTACGCGCAACCAAAGCAGCCGACGCCGGCGACCCTCGACCCGCCCTTCTAGACGCAACCGTGCGTCCGCCCCGGCCGCCCCGTCCGCTTCGCCGAGGCCTCAGCCGCCGCGAGCGTCGAGTAGGGTCCGGACCAGTGCCCGTTGACGGTCGCCCGCTCCCCGCGGCGGCCGCGGCCATCATTACAGAACCCGCAGCCGCCGTAGTGAAGCGTCACGCAATTGGTGGGGTAGTTCTCATACAGATAGAACGGACCGCGCGGCCCCAACACGGACCGCAACACCACCGCCCCGACCACACCCAGGATGCCGGCAGCAAACATCACGGCCCGCGCTACCGCCCCGATTCCAACCATCCCCGGCCAGCCTAGTGGTGTGTCCGCGAAATGGCCTTACATCGCTGTCCGTGGCCGACAACACCGCGAAACCCGCCGATTGTCGGGCACCGATTGGGGGTCGTTGTGTCGCACGCGCGGAAGCTGAAGTGTCAAATTGTTCTAGTGACACACCACTAGCACGGGTCCCGGTTCGAGGATCTGCCGGGCCGGCGAGCTCGCCGGCCCGATCCCCATCATCACCAGCCCGCCGGCCGTCGGTCTCGGTGTCGACCAGGTGGACCGCCGGTTCGCTGACGCGCCCTCGCTGCCCGTAGTAGACGGCCCGCGCCAGGGTGTGGAGCTGCTCGACCTTGAGCAGGACCGCGGGACGCTAGATCTTCCTCTTGACGCACAACGGTTCGTCGTTTAAACGTAGTGCATGAGGACCATCGCTTCACGGACGCTGGCGGCGAGCCCCGGGCAGGTGTGGGCCGCGCTCGAAAGAGAGGGCGCCCTCGTGGTGACCAAGGATGGGGTGCCGCGAAGCATCATGGTGCCGACCAGCGACGCCACGCTGCTCGAAGACGTTCAGGAGATCGTGTTCGCACGCGCCCGCAAGGCGGTTCGCGAAATCCGGAGGCACGCCGCGGAGACCGGTGCCGCCGACCTGACGCACGCCGGCATCGAGCGGGAGATCAAGGCGGCGAGGCAGGCGCGCAAGCAGAGGGTCCGGCGTGGATGACCCTCCCGTCTGGGTCGTGGACACCAACGTACTGGTTTCCGGCCTGCTCTCGCCCTTCGGGCCACCCGGACGGCTCGTTGACGTGCTGCAGGCGGGAGGATTGAGGCTGGCCGTCGACGACCGGATCGAGGCGGAGTACCGCGAGGTTCTGGCCCGTCCGCGGTTTGGCATCGAGCGAGTCCGGCAGGACGCCTTCCTAGCCATCCTCCAGTTTCAGGAACACGTCGCCGCTCTACCCTGGACGCACGGCTCGCCGCCGGACGAGGACGATGTCATGTTCCTGGAAGTCGCTCTTCAGACAGCCGCGCGCACCCTCGTCACCGGTAACGTCAGGCACTTCCCTCCTCGCTGCCGGGGTTCCGTGACCGTGTGGTCACCCCGCGCGGCCTGGGAGCACTTCGTCGACCCGCAGCCCGAATAGACCGCGAGGCGGCCGTGGAGGTTGTCACCCGCGGCACCGGAGCCGCCGGATTGGGACGCCTGGATCCGCTCGACCGCGCAGCGCCGGCCCGGCGGGTGTCAACGAGCGCTGAGAAACGCGTCAATCCGAGCAGATCATCGACCACAATATGTAGGGGTGTATGTTGTGGCGCCGTCGGACGAGGGCCAGTCTGTACGAGCGTGCGCGGAGCCGCCGTCAAGGCCGTTAGCCCCGCGCAGCGGGGGCGGAGCGCAGCGACGCGCCTTGACAGCGGTGAGCACACGCGAACACTGTTGGCCTCGACGGCGCTGTCCGACCACAACATCTTGTGGTCGACCGTCGGCGAGAAACCCGCACATTTCTGCGCTCGCCAACACGGCGGGCGAGGTTGCTCAACGCCTACCGTGCCAAGCCGCGCTTCCGCTGCGTCATCGAATGCGCCGTCGCGGGGGCTACGGCGGCCGACGCCGTGACGGCGTGGATCGCCGAGACGCTCCGCCAGGGGATCCCAAAAAGACGGCCGCCGCGCCGACATCCCCGCGCGCGCCCGCCCCCCGGGTCCGGAGCCGGCACGCGGAGGCCGGTTGGTGTGCCGATGGTTCTGACGGGGGCGGCCCGCGGGGCCGTCATCACCCGCCCGGCGACTTGAGGATCGGGCTTGCCCGGTCGCAAGACGAGGCCGGCCGTTGCATGGAAGGCGCGATCCGCTACTGCGCCGCGAGCAGTGGGCCGAGGCCCACGAGACCGACCGGAAGGAGACCTTCATGAAGGCATTGGCGGCGGCCTTTGCAGCGAACCCTCAGCCGGCGTCGCTCGAGTTCGCGGACGACGCCCGCCAGCGGCCGCTCCGCTGGGCGCCGCCCGGCTTCGAGCCCGCCCGCGCCTCCGCCCCCGAGTCCGGCCACGCCGACATCGCCCCCGCCGCCGAGCTCCCCGCCTCGATGAACGGCTGACGCTCCCGGCGGTCGAACGCAACCGCCCGCCCGGCCGCCGGCCCCGACGGCGGACTGGAACGGCCAGTGGTGCATGCGCCGTCGACAGCGCCGCGTTCACCGCCCGGAGGACGACCCATGACACTCATCGACCTGCAACGCTCAGCGGCCTCGGTCGTCGTAGAGTTCCTCGCGCCGTAGCGACAGGCCGACCGGCCACGGACCGGGGTCGTACGTCACCGCGATGCTCGACGAGCACGCGGCTGACAATGACGCGCTCGACGGCGTCCCGCGGGCCGTCCCGCTTCTCGAGGATGTCGGCGACCCCTGCCTGCGCTGGTGAGGTGGCGAGCAGGAGGCGACCGGCAATGTCCGGACACTGTCGCCAGAGCTGCGTCGGTGTCCGCTCCCGCGTGCGGATGCACCTCCGGCGCTCGTTGCAGGCACTCGCTAGCCCTGCGGATGGCACTAGTTGCCTCTTCGATTGTCTGCTCTACTAGGTTGCTGCTATCGGCTCGAAGCCAAAAGCTGTGCAGGTATTCGGCCAGCGTGGCTACGGATCCTTCGGTTGTCCCGATTGCCACTGCAGCCTGCGCCATGTCGGGAAACAGCTGATGCTGTACCTGGATCTCTTCTGGCAGCAGTTGCGCGAAGCTCAGGTCCTGGCGTTCTTCCAGCTCCTTTCGCGCTCGACTCTCCGCACGCTTCTGCAGTTCCTGCGGGTAGGTGACAGTGAACGCGCTCGCGATTGGCAGTCCGCGCCATAGCAGCGGCTTTGCTGGTAGTCGCTTTCGTGCGTCGCCCTCGACCGTTCGCGCTGGCGCGAACTCGGCCTCTATCGCGATGGCCTGTTCCTCAAGTTCCACGAGCACGTCGACCTGGTGCCGGTTACCCTCGTGGTCCCGTAGCGCCTGTTCCGCTTCGGCTTCTAGCCCCTGCTGGCGGAGCAGCTCCGCGAGTCGCCCGTTCAGTAGAGTTTCGAGCGTTGTCGATTGTGACATCACAGGGCCCGGTTCCTTTCCGCTCTCTGGTCGCTGGCCCGTTCTACGCGGTTCAGCATCCCCGGTTCGTGACCGGTCTGCGGGCGGCCCCTCTTCCTCTTGGGCATCGCCCGCGCGCGTTGATCTTACGCGTTTCGCTCGGTGCCGTCGGTTCTGGTCGACGCGCTCGTTCCGATGGTCATCGTGATCCCGAGCGCCCTGCACAGCTCGTCAGCACGGTCGATGCTGGGGCGCTGGCCCCTCCGCACGCCCCGGAACGCGTTCGCAGGGAGGCGCGCTTCCCTCGCCGCTCGTCGTTCCGGGACTGGGCGGCCGAGGAGACGGACCACCCGCGGGAGGTCATCGAGGCAGCGCTGGCTCACGTCGTCCAGAACAAGGTCGAGGCGGCCTACGCCCGCTCGGACCTGTTCGAGCGGCGACGGCGGCTCATGGACGACTGGGAAGCCTACCTCGCCGGAGAGCGCCGGCCGGAGGACTCGACGCCGCGCTGAAAGTGCCGGGACCGTGGGGCCGGGTGCCACGACGGTGGCCGGCGCGGCAAGCCTTCGGCTCCTCCGCTTCGCTGCGGCCGTTCCGGTGACGCGCCGGCCACCGTCGCGGACGAGGCTGGTTGTGACGGACGCTGGCGTCCGTCCCGTGGACAACGGGACCGGCATCGACCACGATCCCGGCCGCGCCGCCCCCCACCGGCGCCCCGTACGGCAACCCGGTCTGTCAGCAGGCCGGGCGCACAGGGGAACACCACGCGCCGGAAAGCAAACGGCATGGTACGGCACCGGGCGGAACACGGTGCAGAAGGATGACGGCGTACCACACTGGCTCGACAAGGAACCCGTACCCGGCGTACGAGATCGGCGCACACGAGCAGGAAGCGAGGAGCACGGAAGCACGCTGAGGAACAAGGCGACGAGGGTGAGAGTGTGATCCAACCTGCCGCCTGATCACGACAAGGACCGAGGCGAACTTACACCGATAATGCCGCAGTAAGGGTGTAAGGAGGACAGGCGGCCGAACTTACACCCCCAGTCACACCTGAGCTTACACCCGGTGACCGGCCAAATCGTTTCATATCAACAGATTCCAGCATCACAAACCCACCCCCACGTACAGAGAAAGAGACAGGGGGGAAGTAGGGGAGCGACCACGGCAAATCTGGCGATTTGCGGACCCGGCCGGTGTTCCTCCGTCACACCCGCCGGGTCGCGGTCGCTCCCCTCGAAATTGTCCCTCCGGGAAGTGGGGATCAGCGCCTGCGGCGCAGCCGACGCCATCTGTCACTGCGCCACGCCACGCTTGCTCGCTCCGGCCAAGTCTATCCGCCTCTCCATGACGTCCAGGAAGGACGGGTCGTAGTCCTCGTCCACATGGTCGTTGTTCCAGAGACCGGAGCGGCGAACGCGATCCCGGTCGCTGGACCGGCCGAGCCAGCGAGCTGAAGGCGGATCTGGAGCCGGTTCGCGATAGCAGCTCAGAAGCGCGATGGCGTTGCGCTCGATCGTTCGACGCTCGCTTGACGGGCCGGGTGCGTCTCCTACGTCCAGCCACACGAACGGCATGGCGCGGATCCGGTCACTGACGCTCGCCTCGAGTTCCGCCTCCAGCCGCTTGACACAGGCCCTGTCGAGGCCGAGCCGCCTTGCCGCTACGCCTAGATCGGCGCCGACTCCCCAGGACCGCGGCAGGTCGATGCCGCGCTCGCGCGCGAGTGCAACGCCTAGAAGCAGCCGGAATATCGAGGCCCGATGGCTCCCCCCGCCGCCTGCCGTGCCACGATGCTGCGACAGCCGCGCCCATAGCGTGCTCCGGCTCCCGGTCTTCAGCCCGTGGGTTCCCACACGCACGACTCGCGACCCCGTGCCCGATCCAGACCGGGTTTCGCCGACTTCGTCGAAGAAGTAGAGACCGCGCCTTGGCCAGTTCATGCGGCCGCCGCAGTCGGCCAGCAGGCGTCTCCCGCCGATGCGACCGTCGAGCCGGTCGAGCAGGTCGTAGAAGCGCCGCGTGTCGGCGAGTCGGTCAGCCACGAAGACAGGCATCGAGCCACGCCAGTTGCTGGCCCTGGCGCAAACCGCGCATCGGGACACGGACCGCAAGCCCCCGACCGCGCAATGCGGGTTCAAGAAACTCTCGATACCGCTTGCCCGCGAAGAAGACCACCGTGTCGACACCCTCGACGCACGGCTCGATCCCGGCCAGCACGCGATCGGCCCACGCGCGCCGTTCCTGGACGCGCATCGTCGTCAAAGTCATGTCGTACAGGCGAATCTCGGCTTCCGGATGAACCAGGCCGTGCTGCGCCGACAAGATGCGCCACGGACAACCCGTCTTCTCCACGCAGGCCCGCGCCTTCTGGAACCAGTTCGAGGTGTAGAGGTTCATGGCCGGTGCCGGCACCGCCTGTTTGGTCTTCACGCAGGAAACCAGAAACAGCCGGCCTCTGGCATCGTCATTGGTGGGCGGGCTCACGGTATCGGTGATCGCGTTCGCCTGCTCGGCCGACGACCGACGCCGGTCAACTGGCGCGCTATCGTGTGGCTGTCGAACACGCGGTTCACACTATCACAGCGGTCGGGACTTCGTGTTCGCCGGCTCCGTGCGCGAGGATGCGGACGGTGTTGTGTCGGCGAGGTCGCGCCAGGTCCGTGTTCCGGGCCGGGTGCCTGCGTGCGGTCCCGGTGGCGGTCGGGGCGGTTCCGTGGAGTGCGGGCTCCCGGGGCAGGTCAGGCGGCGGGCAAGGCGATGCAGGCGGCGCGGATGTTGCGAGGGCGGCATGTAGCCCCTTTGTGGTCAGTCCCCGGCGCCCGGGAGGACGACGCGCTCGATGGTGAGGAGGCGCTGGTCGACCTTGCCGAAGGCGACCTCGACGTTGCGCAGCCGTTCGTCCATGGAGCGCATGTCGGTACGCATGTCCCGGAGGTCGGCGCGCACGTCACCTACCAGCGTGACGACGATGGCGATCACAGCGACTGCGGACCCGATGATGGCGCTCAAGAGGACCTTCGTATCGGTGCTCATTGGGTTTGCAGGGTACCACGGTTCGAGAGCGGGAGGGCTTGTGAATGGCGGCTCGTGAGTTCGCGGAGATCTGGGGCGAGCAGATGCACGCGGCGCGGCATCTTCGGGTCCTGGCGGCGGTGCTGGCGCTGGTGATCGTCAACCTGGCGAATGGCGCTCGCGCGGCTGGCGTGGGCGCCCCACGGCCCCCACATATGGGGGACGCGGCGATCCAGATCCGGATAGGGGACTCACTGATGACGCTGCCTCAACACTCTGCTGACCAACACCTGGATTCGGCCCTTCCGCACAACATTCGGCCTTCCGGTGTCGCACGCTTCTCCTCGGATGCCGGCGGGGGACGACGGCCATCGAGGTCGATGCGGCGCAACGAACGGCTGTGCGGGTCTCCCTTGCCATGGAATATTTATTTGCTCACAGCAATTTTATTTGACTTCATGCGTTTTTTGGGCTAGGCTTTGGGTTGAGCCGCTGGATTCCGGCGGATCAGCTCTTTGACATTCGCATACACCTCCTCGGCATGCCTCATGGAGGCGCCACGTGAGGGTCAGTGGCCGTTTCACGGCGCTGGCCGAACTCATGGTGGGTGGTTGTCTCACCCACTGCGGCCTTGGGAACGACAGAGACCGCGACGGTTTCCAGAGCAGAACGACGCGCTGACGATCGCCTATGTCTGTGGTGATGGTCCTAAGACTGGCGTGACTGTAATGGAGGCCCACGATCTGCCGTCGGCAGATTACATGGCCTGAGTCATCGATTGACACCCTTCCTCTACGTGCGTGGCTGTCCCTGCAGAGGCCCGGGGAATCAGCCCCGAAATGCGTGGAGGTTTTGTATGCGTAAGTTCAAGGAACTGGGTGATGCAGTCGTGGCGATCCGACGGCTGCGGAGCACAGGAGGGTGTCAGTCCGTTTGGTGTGGACGGTTTCTAAAGGCGGTTCGGAAACTCGAGGAAGCAGAACATGGTCGGCCGGTATCCGGCAAAGAGATCGCCCGATCGGTCTCGGTGATCAGCCAAGTTCTCTGCGACGAGCTTCTGAAGATTGTCTCTGGAAACGAGCCAAGCAAGTGACTCAGGGTTTTTTTGGGCTGTTTGACCATGAAGTATGGAAGAGCGATACGGGTCGTGCGCTCAGCGCACGGCCTCTCGCAACGACAACTCGCTGACAGGATCGGCGGCAGCCCAAGCCACCTCTCGCTAATTGAGAACGGGAAGAGAGATCCCAGCCTGAAACTGTTGGAGGACATCGCGGATGGCTTGGCCGTACCAATGCACCTACTGACTCTTCTCGCGTCGGACGTCGGAGACGTCGACGATCCGAGGCACGTTGAGCACCTCGCTGACGTCGCGAAGGCGTTGCTGCGCGTACTCGTGTCAGAAGGTCAGCCCACGCTGCCACTAGGACACCGACGTGAGACAGCGAAGGGGTAGCGACGCGCCGTTAGGCGGATACCGGCACTCGCTACGCTGGCTCGCCTTTACGCTCGGTGTGTCAGTACCAGATCTGGTATCGCTAGCTGTTGGACCTGCGAGCCATTACAGGCCCTTTCGCGTCAACCGAGGAGGAAAGAGTCGGTTGATCGAAAACCCTGACCGAGCACTAAAGGAGGTCCAGCGTCAGATCAGGTCAAAGCTGCTCGCGATTCAGCCGCTACCCGACTTCGCCCACGGCTGTGTCAAGGGGCGTTCGACATTCACCAACGCGTGGTCCCATCGAGGTCAAGCGAGCCTCGCCTCAATCGACATCAGGGATTTCTACCCGAACGTTGACTTCAACAAGGTGTACCGACTCTGGCGGCGACTCGGTCTTGGCCCGAAGCTGGCGGGGATCTTGACAAAACTGACGACGACGCACGGGTGCCTGCCCCAGGGCGCACCGACGAGCGACGCTCTTGCCAACCTCGTCCTTCGACCTGTAGACGACGAGATTAGGGCGATCGCCGAGGCCCACGATCTGTCTCTTTCACGCTATCTCGACAATATTGACTTGGCCGGATTCCGTTCCCGTGAGTGCATCCCGCTGGTGATCGACACGCTCCGTCGCGAGGGCTATAGCACGCGCCACAAGAAAACGTTCAACGTCGGTTCCGGTCGCGCACACAACGTCACAGGATACAACGTCAACAGCAGACACCCGAGCGTTCCAAAGTCGCATCGCCTGAAGGTTCGTGCGCGCGTACATCACCTGATAATAGCCACCCAGCGGCGTGACACTACAAAGCAGATGATGGATTCCGTAAAGGGACACCTGGCGTACATCCGCAGGAGCAATCCTGGCACTGCGGTACGACTTGAGAGGCAACTCGCACACGCCGGTATCTTGTTGACTACGAAAAAGCGGAAGCCCCAGAAGGTATTATCACAGTCCCAACGGTCGCGGTCCCACGGTGAACGCCTGCCCGTTAAGTGACGCTTTAGGCTGATGGCCGCGGCGGTGTGTCGACCTAAAGGCCTGCCTGGCTCCACAATGACTCACTGGCGGTAATCATGCCATACGTGTTCCACAACACCGAGACGACAGGCGTTGCGCCATCCGAATCCGCCGCGCGTTGAACGGCTGTCGCCGCGACGGCGCCGGACTCCTAAATGTCCGCACACCTAAGATCTCGGCCCCGCAGTCCGAGCAGGTTAGGGGGCGCCAACGCGAAGAGGCCCGTCGGCACGTTACCGTTAACGATCGGCAGCAACTTGCTCCGCTCGAGCGTGGAGAAAATTATTGACCGCCTCCAGCAGGTGCGCTTCCTCGCCATTCGCGCCTTGCAACAGTGCGTCGGTTTCACGTAAAGCCTTCTTGACGGTCATCCACGGCACGCTTGTATCCTCGGCCAACACGCGTTCGGCCATCCAGGCGCCGAGTTCGGCGGAATGTGCCGGGCGCAGCATCTCCGGGCGTTCGAAATAGATCAGGCGTCTGGCAAATTCGCTGATACGCTGATCCTCGATCTGCGCTGCGAGCGCAGACCGCTCGCCCCAGTGGGCCCGGTGAAAGTCTTCCATGAGCGCCTGATCCGTCGCGTTCGGGAAGCCGTCGTAGATTCGCTGTTCGACATATGCCGGTGGGTCCCTGTCTGCGAAGCGGAGGGCCTGCGCCTGACCGATCCGCGCCTGAAAATCAGGATCGCCCCGTATGATCTCCACACGCCGCCGGCGTTCATCCGGTGGAATCTGAAGCGCCGCGGTGCCGTCCGGCGCGGCGTCTGCCGGCATCATGATGGGCTGGCGGTTGGCCCGCAGGGACCGGATCACCTTGGGTGTTGCGTTCAGTACCGTGACCAGATCGGCAGCAGATAGATGACTGTAGTCGTCGGGATCGAAAGCCAGATCGAACACCGAGAGCTGCCCGGCGTCGTTTGGATTCTGGCCGCAGGGTGTAACGAGCCAGGAATAGTTACGCCCAAAATAGTTTTCGGTCAGCGTGAACAGCGCTTCCGTTTCCACATTGGCTATGACGGCGTTCTTAGTGGTCGCACGATCCATGGCGGTCCAGATGTCCGGCGCACGATTTCGAATCAGGCGAGCCATAAAAATAGTCGCCTCGATATCGGCCATCGCCTCGTGCGCGTCGCCGTGATCGTAGCCATTGGCGGGAGCCAGACGGTCGAGGCGAAACACCTGCCGACCCTGATCATCGGTCGGGACCACCATCGCGTCTGGCGCGTACACGCTGACCGCGTGCGCCATACGCAGGACATCGGACCGCGCGTTTCCGTTCGTATTCGTGAGATAGGCTGGGTGCAGGGTCTGAAAGAGAGCCTGACGCAAGAGATTCTCATCGAAGGACATCGAATTGAAACCGATGAACGTGGCGGGTGACCATGCGAGCAGGGTGTCACGAATCTGCCGGATCATCGTGTAGTGTGACGGGAGGTCCGGATCGGTCAGAATCGCCGGCGTAACCTGGGTGATGAGAAGCGCTTTTGGGGACGGGATGATGTGAGGGAGCAACCTGCACCTTATGTTGAAGCGCTCCAACTCGTTCAGAGCGTCATCTGTCCTGATCGCAGCAAACTGGAGAATTTGATCGAAGGGTGTTTCGGTACCTGTCGTCTCGGTGTCGTAGAACACGTAGGGCATGACTGCCTCCCGTAGGTTATTCCTGTTTAATCAGTTAACTGTAAATAGCAACTGAAAAAGGACCTCTGTCGCCACGCAACAAGGCCCCCCACTATTGGGTGTGGTGGTCATCGCGACCGTTGCTGTTTCGGGCTCCGGCACGACCACACTGCTCGGATCTCATCTCTTCCATCTCCTTGCGGGCGAACCCTACCCGCGCCGCCCGACAGCTGCGCGGTCGGCACCGGCGCCAGTCAGTACGGCCAACCCTAGATCACGATGCGTTCGATCTCGTCGACGCTGATCGTGTCCGATGTCCGGTCGTAGAGCTTCGTCGTCTTCGGCGACGCGTGTCCGGCGATCCGCTGCGCGTGCTCGAGCGTTCCCCCGTTCGACAAGTACGCCGTGATCCCCGTCGCCCGGAACGTGTGGCAGCAGGTCGACGCCGGCAGATCCGCCGCCGCCGCCCGCCGCTTGATCATCGCCAGGACGAGACGCCGCGACAGCGCCCGGCCCGTCAGCCGCCGCCCCGCCGGGTCGACGCTCTGGAAGAGCGCCGCCTTCGCCTCGTCGAGCTGGGCCGCCGCGAGATAGTCATCGAGGGCCGCGGCCGCCCGATGGTGCGCCGGGACGTCGTGCCGCTTGCCGCCCTTCTCGTGGAGCCGGAGCCACCCCCGGCTCTCCTGCCGGAAGTAGTCCTGCCGCCGCATCCCGATCGCCGCGCTCACCCGCGCGAAGCTGTAGAGCATCACCGAGACGAGCGCCCGGTCGCGCACGCCCGCCAGCGTGCCCGCGTCGATCGCGTCGAGGAGCCGGCGGGCCTCGGCCGGCGACACCGCCGGCGTCGCGCCCTTCGTGACCACGTGCTTCGGCCCCCGCACGGCCGCCGCCGGGTTCACCGCGAGGACCTGGCTGACGACGAGCCAGTCGCCGAGCATGCGGATCGCGGCCAGGTGCTGCTTGACCGTGGGCACTGATCCCGGGTGCGTCCGGATGTAGGCCGCCACGTGCAGCGGCGAGACCGTCTCGAGCCGCAGCCCCCGCGCATCGCACCAGGCCAGAAACTGCCCCACCGCCCGACCGTAGGCCGCCCGCGTCCGCCGGTTCGCGATCCGCGCCGCGAAGAACTCGAGAAACTTCCCCACCGCCGCCGGCCCCGCGTCGACGACGAGCCGCGGCAACAGGGGCCCGCCCCCCTCGACGGTCGCCGGGCGCGGAGCGGTCATCCGCTCGACCAGCGCCACCTCGTCGCTCATCCCGTCACCTCTCCCTTCCCTCCTACCGCCTCTCCCCCACCGACGAGCGCCTCGAACCGCTCGTAGTCGTTCACGAGCGCCTGGGCCAGCGCGAAGAGCCGCCCGACGGCCTCCTGCGCTCCGCCGAAGCTGACCTCGATCCGGTCTGCCTCGACCGTCACCCCGTCGGGCAGCCCCGCCAGGCGCGCCTCGAGCGCCTCGACGGGCACGGCGACCCGGATCCCGGTGAGCCGCGCCTTGCGGATCTCCGTGACGACCTTCTCGCGCCGCGTCTCCTCATGCCGGAAGGCGGCGCGCTTCCGGTGCCTCCGGAGCTGCCGCAGGAGATCGGCGCGCGGGAGGGTCAGCAGGTGCCCGGTCCGGTGGGCGCCGAAGGCCGTCATCAGCTGCACGGCGCGCACCTTCGAGACGCCGAAGAGGCGTTCGATGTCGCGCCGGGTCAGCAGGTTCTCGTCGAGCGCCTCGAGCTGCTTGATGGCGTCGGGGATGGCGAGCAGCCAGCGCGGCTTCGCGGGCACCCGGCTACCCTCTCTGCCCCGCCATCTCGCGGCGGGCGCTCAGGTTGGGAGGATTTGCGGCGGCCACGCTGTGCGCCATGTTAGTGAACGGTCGTTCAGAATGCAAGGCGGGCTCATGTACGGGTACGTGGGGCATAAAGGGGGTTATGGGATGGGGCCCTGAGGCGGCGCTCGTGGCTCGTCGAGGAAAGCAGGATCGGGGCCGTCCGAGTCTCACTCAACATCGGCCGATCCGTAGCACCCCCTGGGAAGCTACGGAGAACAGAGAACGGAGGAGCCGTGACGGTGGATCCCAGACCCGCTGTCGATGGTCGAGGACCTGCGTGACCGCGCTGGGTGGGTGGGAGAGAGAAGGCTCGAGCAGGGCGGTTGGCTGGCACTGGCACGGCGGACCGAGAGCAGCTGGTTGACTAGGCCTCGAATTCGGCCCACTGCGCGGCGGGTCCTGCCGGCGGCCGATCATGCGCTCGAGCGGCCGGCCTGCGGCGGCGTCGAACTCCGTCCTGCCATTCCCGATCCATGTCTGGATCTTGGTGGCCGTGCCCAGGCCGATCCAGTCCTCCCCTAGCATGCCGACATGGTGCCATGTAGTAAAATCACCATGTGGCACTTAACAGGAAAGAAACTGCAGCCGCCTGCGGCAAAAACGAGGACTGGTTCGGTTCTGTGCCGCGATCGAGTGCTGGCGCCGACGCAGATCTCGACCGCTGGGCCGCCGGCGAAACAGAACGCGGCCGGCTGCGTCGGTGGGAGACGCGGTTGAACCGGGAGCAGGAGCGCCGCTGGTGATAGCGATTGCGCTGGTCGCGCAGAAGGGTGGGACCGGGAAGACGACGCTGGCGCTGACGCTGGCGGTCGCGGCGGAGCGGGCCGGCCGAGCGGCCGTCGTTCTCGATATCGACCCGCAGGCGACGGCCTGCAAGTGGTCGGATCGGCGGGAGGCCTCGACGCCAGTGGTGATCGATGCGCAGCCGGCGCGGCTGGGGCGGGCACTGGAGACGGCCGCTACGGAGAGTATCGACCTAGTGGTGATCGACACGCCGGCCCGTCTGGAGTCGGCGGCGCTGGAAGCGGCCCGTCTCTCTTCCCTTGTGGTCATGCCGTGCCGCCCGCTGATCTTCGACCTGGAGACGGTGCCGACGAGCCAGCAGGTCGTCACGCTGGCCGGTGGGCCGCCTGTCGTCGCGGTGTTGAACGCGACGCCCCCCCGCGGGCGCCGCGCCGCAGAGACGCGGGTGGCGCTGGAGGAGTTCGGGATTGTGGTCTGTCCGTACACTCTCGGCCAGCGGGCCGCGGTCGGGGATGCCGTCGCAATGGGCCTCGTGGCGGCGGAGTTCATGCCGTCCAGCCGGGCCGCGGCGGAGGCGCGGGACGTGGCGGGCTGGATCATGCGGGAAGCAGGCCTGTAGGCGCTTGTTGGCGGAGGAGGCAAGATGGCGAAAAGGCCGGATCTGAGCACGTCACTTCGGAAGGCCGCGGGCAGCCGCCCGGCGCCGGCCGCGGCTCCGACCGCGACCGCGTCCAACTCCTCGTCAGCGGCCGTGCCGCCCAGCCGGGCCGGTACGGTGTCACTGACGGTGCATGTGCCGCCGGTGGTCCGGAACCAGTTGAAGCGGCTGGCGCTCGACCGCGGGACGACGCTGCACGCGCTGTGCGGCGAGGCGTTCAACATGCTGTTCGCCCGCGAGGGCCAGCCGGAGATCGCGCCGTCGACACCGAAGCGTGGCAGTGGCGGAATGTAGCTGTGGGGCAGTGTATACATGGTGCTATGTATACATGGTTTACAGAGAGAGACAGGATGGCTTCAAGGCGTTCGTCGTGGCAGCGCGGGAAGTCGCCACTGAGGCGCTTGGCCGACATCGAGGACATTGCACGCCTAGTGCCGACCGCCTTGGCCGTGGCGCTCGTGTGCGAGGGCGGCGACGGGACCAAAGTCTGTCCCATCGGCGCGGCGGAGGCAGTCAGACTGGTTGATTGGGTCCGAGGTGGAGATCCGTCCATTGACCCCAGGATAGGTCGGGCCGTCGAGATCCTCGAGGAGCAGCAGCAGCCGCCCCGGCTGGTGGCTTACGCCATCGGCGACTGGCACTTGACCCTGTCGGTTGACGGTGTTGACTTCGACAGCCAAGTGTCCGGCGAGTGAATCGGCTTGACGACGGCTCGCCGACGCCGAGTTACGCGGCCTGGTTGCCGTGGTGGTCCATCTCCTCAAGGAGCGGTGCGCGCGGGGCGTCACCAGCTGATCTGAGCAACCAAGACGAGGGCGACGAAGCCATGGTACGGGCATGGCATGCCAGCCATCGCCAGCGTTTCGCGCGACGGTCCGGGTGGTCGCACACCCTAACGTCGGCGTGGTCGAGGCGCTGGCGGGACGAAGGCCGGACCGGGACGCCGGCGAGACGAGGCACTGACGCCGTAAGTGGTGACATGGAGACAATCGGCCATGTGTGCGCGGAGGCGAGGGCGGTGGACGCAGGCGGCTTCACCGCCTCCGCCCGCGACGCCGGTCCCGGATCTCGTCGGCGAGGTTATCGGCGAGTGCTTGTAGCTCGTCGACGCCGATTTCCCCTGCGGCGAGCCGGTGCCGTTCGTCGGCCTCGTCGTAGTCCTTGTGGAGTGCTCGGGCTCGGGCCGCGATCGCGGCGAACAGACCCTCGATCCGTTCTTGGGTCCGATCTTGGTTTAGCTGCTGCTGCACGATCGGACTCGGTTCATCTTCCAGAGTACTCCGTACGTTAGCAGCAGCAGCGAGAGGTAGCCCTATTGTACAGCCCATAGGACCGGGCATGGTGCCCGGTCTAGAGTCATATTGACCGGGCACCATGCCCGGTCTAGAGTTGCTTTGACCGGGCACCATGCCCGGTCTAGAGTTGCTTTGACCGGGCACCATGCCCGGTCTACGACTGCTTGCCCGGCGGCGCACTGTCGGCCAATCGAGGCCCCCGAGGTTCAGCCGGTGCACTGCCGGCTTTCGACCTCTCCCTGGAATCGACCGCACGACGCGAAGGTCGTTCAGCACCTGCCGCGCTGCCCGGACGCTCCGTTCGTTCAGTCGGCACTGCTCGGCTAGACACTCCACCGAGAACTCGTGAATCACGCCGGCCGCGTCCGCTTGCATGTAGAGCGCTAGGGCGACGTGGTGGATAACCTCAGCCGAGATCGGCCGATCACGGACTGTGAAGACCTTCGTTTTTGCCAGCACCGTGTCGATCAGTACTCGCCACAGCGCCCGCTCGGGCGGCCGGCGCGTGAAGCCGTCGATGATCGCGAAGAATCGGAGTTGGAGTTGATCGGGTTCGCCTGCACGGTCCGATTGGTTGGTGTACGCGAGCGCCGATGCAGTCGCGCTTGGCCCGTCAACAGACGGTCTTGAATCGGATTCGGGTGTAGGAGTAAACTGATTCATGCGTGGGCGCCCTCATCGCCCGCGCGCCCGCCCGACCTTCGACGCCCGGTGTTACCAGCACCGGGTGTTCGTCTGTACGGGCGCGTTTTCTGCCTTCACAGGATAGCACGCCGCTGCTCGCCGCTCCAGCGTCTGGGGCGCCCCCAGTTTTCTTGGACACGGATTAAGGGAGAATCCGATGTCGCAGGAGGTAGGGGGCATGGCTGGATCGAGACGGGTGAAGGGAGCTGGGTCGGCGCCGACGGAGGGAGCCCGGAGGGCGACCGGAGTCGGCGCCGACGCGGCGGCGGTGGGGTCGGCGGCCTTGGCGCCGGGGCAACGGTGGAGCGCGAGCCGGAAACGGGACGTGGTGTTGCGGCTGCTGCGCGGCGAGCCGCTCGACGCGGTCTCGCGTGAAGTCGGGGTGGAGGTCTATCGCCTGGAGAGGTGGAAGGCGCGGGCGCTGGCCGGTCTCGAGCTGGGTCTCAAGGAGCAGGCCGGTGAGCCGCTGGCCGCGGAGTTGGATGCGGCCAAGCGGCACATCGGGGAGCTGTCGATGGAGAACGAGCTGTTGCGGTCGCGTGCCCGCGCAGCGGAGCATCGCCTCCCTTTGGCGACGCGGAGGTCGCGACGATGAGCCAAACGACCTCCGCGACGACGGGGCGACGCTACGGTCTCGAGCGAGTGTGTCGAACGTGGGAGCGGTCGCGCTCGGCGCTCTACGCCAGGCGGGCTCGCGTGCAGCACCCAGCGTGGGCTGATGGCCCACGCCGCCGCGGGCCGACGCCCGCGCTGTCTGATGCGCAGTTGCTGGCGGCCGTTCGCAACGACTTGGCCCGCTCGCCGTTCCAGGGCGAGGGCCATCGCAAGGTCCACGCGCGGCTGCGGATTCTCGACGGGGTGCGGGTTTCGCGGACACGGGTGTTGCGCGTGATGCGCGCGCAGGGCCTGCTCTCGCCTCACCGCGGGCGGCAGGGTGAGCCGAAGCCGCACGACGGCACGATTGTCACCTCGGCGCCCGACGTCATGTGGGGTACCGACGGCGCGCGGGTGTTGACCGTCGACGACGGCTGGGTCTGGACCTTCGCGGCCGTCGACCACTGGAACGCCGAGTGCGTGGGCTGGCACGTGTGCAAGGTGGGGAGCCGTTTCGCGGCCCTCGAGCCGGTCGCGCAAGGGCTCCGGCGATGCTGCGGCTCGGTCGAGGCGGACGCGGCCCGTGGGCTGGCGCTCCGGATGGATCACGGCAGCCAGTATCTGTCGGACCACTTCCTCAACCAGGTCCGCTACTGGGGCATCCGCCCCAGCTTCGGCCTGCTCGAAGAGCCCGAGACCAACGGCGTCGTCGAACGCTGGAATCGCACGCTCAAGGAGCAGGTCGTCTACGGCCGGGTCTTTCGAAACCTCGCCGACGTGCGCGCCGCCGTCGCCGAGTTTGTCGAGCGCTACAACCGGTGCTGGCGCCTTGAGAAGCTCGCCTATCGCACGCCACTCGAGGCCCGCGAGGAGTACGAGCTACGACAAGCCGCGTAGCCAAACTTGTGTCCAAGAAACCGGGTGCGGTACAGCCGCTCCAGCGTCCCGCTGCTCGGAGGTGGTGGCTGCCAGCCGCTACGTGCCTCCCGGATCTCCCACGGATCTGGTCGGACCTGCGCGGCGCGCGGGACCATGCACGAGGACCGCGACCTCGACCTCGACCTGTTGATCGTCAAGGGCGGCTG
>OZ245368.1:0-60001 GCA_963662835.3 Vicinamibacterales bacterium | reverse complement strand
CCGACCCTGATGCGGTGGCGCCGAACGTCGCCGTGGTGCGCCCCCTCCTCCTCGAGGTCGTCGGCCAGGTCCTGCAGAGCCGCGATGTCGATCACGCCCGTGGCGAAGCGCTCGCGCTCGTCGGTCTCGTCGAAGGTCATCCCCAGCGCCCGGGCCCGGGCGGCGATCGCTGCTATCAGGCCCTCGAGGCGGTTGTTGGGGCGGGCGGGACGGTCCTGCTGCTGTGCTGCCGGAGGAGGGGAAGGCGGCTCGAGGCGGTGGTTGGTTCCCGCCTCTTGCTGCTGGTGGTCGTGGTGGTGGTGGCTGCCCTCCAGCACACCACCACGAACTTCCGCAGGAGGGGGCAGCAGCTCGAGCTGCTGCGCGCTCGATGGCTGGTGCCGTATCCGGCGGCAGAAAGCCGGCCACTTCTCGCCGGCGACGTAGAGCGCGATCCGGGCGCTGTCGCGGCGGACCTGGCTCGTGGCCACGCGGATGAGTCCGATCGTCTGCAGGACGCCCACTGCCGCTGTGACCGTCCGTTTGCTCGTGAACGCGTCGTCGGCGAGCTGGCGGTGGCTGACGTGCGCCACGCCCTTCACGGTCCGGAGGTAGATCGCGGTTGCGACTGCGTACACGGCCGCCGGCGCCACGCGGCGTTTACCGATCACGTACTCGCAGCCTTGGCGGAGCAGGAGGGCCAGGTGTTCCCGGAAGATCGCTTTTTCCGGGGCTGGTCGGCGAAAGCCGAACAGCCGCAGTTCAAGCTGTTGCGTCAAGTGTCCTAGCTTGCTAGGATTCTTGTTGGAAGCCGTGCTGCTGCACGGATCCGCGGTCGAGGACGGCATTCTCGGTGCCTCCTTGGCTTAGCCGTCGTCGAGGACCTTGGCGGGGCTCGACGACGGCTGGGGTGCGGGGCCTCAATCGCCCCGCGGTCCCCATTCTACACACCGCACCGCTTTGTGGGCCGGTCTCCAGCTGTGGAGGCCGGCCCGGCGCGGCGACGTTGCCTTTCTCACCCCCCCTAACCAGCCCTCCGGAACACCGGCCCCTCTTCGCCAGGACCTGGGACGGAGCCGCCTCGTCCGTCCGTCGTCGTCGTTTGTTCTCCTGGCACTCTGTGTCGAGCTGTCCCACAGCGCCGCTAGGCGCCCCTACCTGTACGCCGTTACCTGTTCCGTCTATATGTACGTACGTGGCAGCGGTCCCGTTTCAGCGGTTTTCACCCGCGGTCATCGGTCCCGTTTCAGCGGTTTTCACTCGCGGTCATCGGTCCCGTTTCAGCGTGGAAAGCTCGCCTATTCACAGTCGATCTGTGGAAATCGCCGGGATGCGTGGCGCGCTCGGCCTCAGCTCTAGAAAGCCCTGCTGTTTCCCTCGGCCCGGCAGGATCTGGTACTTCAGCTGCGGCCAGGCCCTCTGGAGCTTCTTCAGCTCGCGCATCACCTTCTTGCGGAAGTTTGAGACCGTCAGACTGTCGTCGCCCTTCGCCGGGTCAGGGCCGAACTGCCGGTAGATCTGCTCCCACGTCAGGCGCAGCGGGCGCTTCAGCGTGAACACCCTGCAGGTGGCCCACAGGTAGATGTCGAGCCCGATAGTCGATCTCTTCATCGCCCGCAGGGTCTTCATGTCGATCGGGACCGGTGCCCGCATCAGCTCGGCGAAGAACTCCGGGCCCAGCGTGATGTAGCTCTCCCAGAGATTGGCCTGCTCGGGGCGATCGATGTCCCACCACAGCCGCAGCTCGTTCGCGAGGAGGCCCGCGACCTCGTGACTCTCCTGCTTGTCGGCCCTCGACAGCCGGATTGCGCACCGGAACAGCCGCTCGATCTGATCGCGGAGTCGTTCGCGGTTGCTTCGCGGCCCGCCGGCGTCCGGGTTGAGGTCGAGCTCGCGCATGAACCTCGAGAGCGACCGGCCGAGCGAGAGCCGCGCGGACTTCGTTCGCACTGCCTCGGTGCACACCCACGCGAGCAGCAGTCGCGGGATGTTGCCGTACGGCAGCTTCGCCGCGCCCGTCGCCGTGAGCGTCAGTTGGTACGGCCCGTTCCGGCGGACGTACTGGAGCTGTTGTCCGGGGTTCGTCCGTGGCAGCGAGCACAGCGCGGCCATCCGCATGACGAACGCCAGCGCCGGGTCCGATTGCCCGACGGCGACGAGCTCCTGCACCTGGTCGCCCAGGTCCCAGTGGAAGATGCCCTGCACGGTTGCCGGCAGCGGCGTCAGGTCGCCCAGGTGGTCGCGGGACTGGCGGATCTCCTCGAGCCGGGCGCGCTTGGCCTCCTGGCGCGGGGTGCGGCGCCGGTAGCGCCGCTCCATGGGCGGGGCGTCCTGGCGTCCCTTGAACGCGACGAGCTTGCGCTTCCGTTTCGTCGGCTTGCTGCTGGTAGAATCGTTCCCGGGGCCCGACTGGGCCTCGGGCGGGTGCGATCGCCGTGTTGCCATCACGGGGTCCCCTGCCGGCGGCGTCGAAGCCCTGGGAGGGGAGCTGACGTCGCCATCGGCGCGCGGCCCCACGCCGCGTGTCGAGCCCCAGTCTACAGGGAATGGCGGCCATAGGCCGGCCCCTCGTTGCGGGGGGCCGGCCCTGGAGTCGACACGATGAAACCTGCTCTTGTCCTGGGAGCCGGCGCCTCAGAAACCCAGACCGCGGACGGCCTGGGTCAGTGTCGATCCCAAGCTTCACGCTCGCTTCAAGACCGCTTGTCGGGCGCAGAACGTCTCGATGAGCGATCAGGCCGAGCTGCTCATTCGGTCCTGGTTGCGCAGCGCGGGCCGTCCTCGAGTTGTCAAGCCGCGGCAGGGCGACGTCCTCGCGGACGTGTAGTCCCCGCCAGCCTGCGATGCCGCGAAGCGCTCGAGCGGGCGCTCGTTCCCGCAGTCCGGAGTGAGGCTAGCGGGCAGGCTGGCGACGGGTCGCCCGCCGCCCTCCTCGCGGCCGTTCCCGCCGCCGGGTGATGGTGCGCCGTCCCTGGACACCGGCCGAGGACACGGCCATGCGTCTGGCGCCCGCCGCCGCCGGTGGCCGCCGGCTGCTCAAGCTGGCCGACCGGTTCGGCCGGACCAAGGCGGCCGTCCGCTCGCGCGCTGCGCTGCTGCGGGCGCTACGGCTCGAGCGCGACGTCAAGACCTAATTTCCGCTGATTCGGGGACTCGGGCTCCAGGCTCCAGGTTGGCCTAGCGCATCGAGCCCGCCGCGGACGTCGTTCGATACGGCCTCGAGGAGCATTGCCGCGAGTTGCAACCATCTACCTGTCTAGACATCTGAACAGTCAAGAAGCTGGCCGTCTGGTAGTCAGCCAGTCAGCGAGTCTCTGTTCGATGACATCGCTCATGTCGAGCGGAGGATCAGCCTGCAAGCAGGCGATCTTGACGTCGCGGTGCAACTGCTTTGACAGATAGACGGTCGTTTTTTGGTACTCGGGGTCGGAGCTCTTCCCCTGCCGGGCAGGTCTGGCGACGGGGGCGGGTGCGGCGGGCGTCGGGCGGCGACCGAGAACGCCGTCGAACTTGCTCATTGCATCAACTCCTTTCCGATTCGCACGTATGCGTTCCAGGCGCGTTCCGCGCGTGGATCTCCAGTGACATCGGAAACGACGATGCCGGCCAAGGCTGCCTTGGTAAAGGCGGCCAGACGGGGAATGGCTGCCTCGAACACGGGAACGTTCTGCCCCGCCAGGCTGGCTCGCGCCTCCGCGGCGTCGCGGGAGGGCGCGGGCGGCACGATGGTGAGCAACACGCGGTAGTTGGTCGCGCCGAGCACCTGGAGGGCACCGACCGTTTGAACCAGCGCGTCGAGCGCCAAGGCGTCGGGGGTGCTCGGAATGATCAGGTGATCGCAGCCAGCGACCAGGGCTTGCAGGTCCTCGCGGACGGGTCTGGCCGCGGTGTCGATCACGATGTGCTCGAAGTCGCGGCTCACCTTGGCGGCCTGGCGCTCGTCTACCACGCGGAACGGCAGCGAGCCGTTGCGCTCCCAGGCGGTGGCGCTGCGGTTGATGTCGCCGTCGACAAGAACAGTGGAACCGGCGTGGCGATGCAGGAAGGCGGCTAGGTGCACGGCCGTGGTGGTCTTGCCGATACCGCCCTTGTAGCCAGTGATCGTAATGATCATGCTGGTAGTATAGAAGGCGAGGCGTTTAGACGTCTAGATGTCGAGAGGGCGGAACGTCGAGACGGGTAGATCGTCGGCGGCTGGGCGCTCGTTCTCTTCGTTCTCTTCGCGTTCCCGTGCATGGCGTCGGTGGCCGCGGCGCAGACCCCGATCGGCGCGCCGTCACGGAAGGCCCCTATGTCGCCGGCGAGCGGCACGGCGAGTGGATAATCCGCCGCTCGGACGGGAGCGTCGACGTCTGGCGCTTCGAGAACGGCGAACGCGTCGACCGCTAGCTGCTGCGCTCGGAGCGCTTTTTCTACCGGCGGCGGCTCCCCACGCTTGTGCGGCGTTCCCCGGGGCGCACCGCGTCCGGCTATCCCATAATCCCCTTTATGCCCCACGTACCCGTACATGAGCCCGCCTTGCATTCTGAACGACCGTTCACTAACATGGCGCACAGCGTGGCCGCCGCAAATCCTCCCAACCTGAGCGCCCGCCGCGAGATGGCGGGGCAGAGAGGGTAGCCGGGTGCCCGCGAAGCCGCGCTGGCTGCTCGCCATCCCCGACGCCATCAAGCAGCTCGAGGCGCTCGACGAGAACCTGCTGACCCGGCGCGACATCGAACGCCTCTTCGGCGTCTCGAAGGTGCGCGCCGTGCAGCTGATGACGGCCTTCGGCGCCCACCGGACCGGGCACCTGCTGACCCTCCCGCGCGCCGATCTCCTGCGGCAGCTCCGGAGG
Source organism: Vicinamibacterales bacterium (assembly GCA_963662835.3). Taxonomy (GTDB): domain Bacteria; phylum Acidobacteriota; class Vicinamibacteria; order Vicinamibacterales; family UBA8438; genus WTFV01. The sequence goes on along the minus strand of OZ245368.1, from coordinate 55,185 downwards.
CACCGGAAGCGCGCCGCCTTCCGGCATGAGGAGACGCGGCGCGAGAAGGTCGTCACGGAGATCCGCAAGGCGCGGCTCACCGGGATCCGGGTCGCCGTGCCCGTCGAGGCGCTCGAGGCGCGCCTGGCGGGGCTGCCCGACGGGGTGACGGTCGAGGCAGACCGGATCGAGGTCAGCTTCGGCGGAGCGCAGGAGGCCGTCGGGCGGCTCTTCGCGCTGGCCCAGGCGCTCGTGAACGACTACGAGCGGTTCGAGGCGCTCGTCGGTGGGGGAGAGGCGGTAGGAGGGAAGGGAGAGGTGACGGGATGAGCGACGAGGTGGCGCTGGTCGAGCGGATGACCGCTCCGCGCCCGGCGACCGTCGAGGGGGGCGGGCCCCTGTTGCCGCGGCTCGTCGTCGACGCGGGGCCGGCGGCGGTGGGGAAGTTTCTCGAGTTCTTCGCGGCGCGGATCGCGAACCGGCGGACGCGGGCGGCCTACGGTCGGGCGGTGGGGCAGTTTCTGGCCTGGTGCGATGCGCGGGGGCTGCGGCTCGAGACGGTCTCGCCGCTGCACGTGGCGGCCTACATCCGGACGCACCCCGGGTCGGCGCCCACCGTCAAGCAGCACTTGGCCGCGATCCGCATGCTCGGCGACTGGCTCGTCGTCAGCCAGGTCCTCGCGGTGAACCCGGCCGCGGCCGTGCGGGGGCCGAAGCACGTGGTGACGAAGGGCGCGACGCCGGCGGTGTCGCCGGCCGAGGCCCGGCGGCTGCTCGAGGCGATCGACGCGGGCACGCTCGCGGGCCTGCGCGACCGGGCGCTCGTCTCGGTGATGCTCTACAGCTTCGCGCGGGTGAGCGCGGCGATCGGGATGCGGAGGCAGGACTACTTCCGGCAGGAAAGCCGGGGGTGGCTCAGGCTCCACGAGAAGGGTGGGAAGCGTCACGACGTCCCGGCCCACCATCGGGCGGCCGAGGCCCTCGACGACTACCTCGAGGCGGCCGGGCTCAATGAGCCGAAGGCGCCGCTCTTCCAGAGCGTCGACCCGGCGGGGCGGAGACTGACGGGCCGGGCGCTGTCGCGGCGGCTCGTCCTGGCCATGATCAAGCGTCGGGCGGCGGCGGCGGATCTGCCGGCGTCGACCTGCTGCCACACGTTTCGGGCGACGGGGATCACGGCGTATCTGTCGAACGGGGGGACGCTCGAGCACGCGCAGCGGATCGCGGGGCACGCGTCGCCGAAGACGACGAAGCTCTACGACCGGACGGCCGACACGATCAGCGTCGACGAGATCGAACGCATCGTGATTTAGCAGGGGCCCAGGGCCGCTGCTCTGGGGCTGCGGAGCTATGAGGCGGGCGGGTAGCGGCTATGGTGGAGCTGATCGGCCGGTGAACCGGGATGGGCCGCCGGTGTTGTCGATACTGGCGGCCGGGAGGGCAGTGCAGTGACCCTTGACGATCTCGTAGACCCCAAGTTCCACTCCCTGGTGACGGTGGCGCGCCGCCTTATCGAGGAGCGCTGTGCGCGCGGCGTCGCCAGTCCCGCGGAGCAGCTCGCCGTTGTGGCACTGGCTGAGCAACCCGACGAGGGCGACGATGCCGCGGTGCGTGCGTGGCAGCCGACATCGCAGTTCCGTGCGGCGGTTCGGCTGGTCGCCACGGCGACGCTCGCGCATTACGTCGGCGTGGTCGAGGGACTGGCGGACGAAGCGGATCGGGACGACGACGGCGTTGGCGAGACGCTGCACTGATCGCGGCTGGTCGGGAGTAGCGATATGGGGACATGTCTGCGCGGAGGCCGGATGGGGGTGCGATGTCGAGTACCGCCAACTTCCGGGACCTGCCCACCGGTGTCCGTCCTGAAGCGCATCAACGTCGGCTACCGGTTCATTCTTGCGGTCGCGCCCGGCGGCGGGCGCCCAGCGCTGCTGCTGAGCGTGCTGTCTACTGCTTCGCGCGGGTGAGTGCGGCCGCCGGGATGCGGCGGCAGGACTACTTCCGGCAGGGGCTGCGCGGGTGGCTGCGGCTGCACGAGAAAGGCGGCAGGCGGCACGACGTGCCGGCCCACCACCGGGCCGAGCGTCACCGCCCACTCCGGACGGGTCGGCGTGGCGTCCGAGCTCACCAGCCGCGGCGCCTCGACTACCGACGTGATGCGGGAATCAGGCGAGACAGCTTCTTCGGGGAGGACGCATGAAGACTCACAGGCTTGCGGCGGTCTTGGCTTGCTGGTCCGTGGCGGTCGCCGGGTGCAGTCCGGTCACGGCGATCCGGTGCGCGCTGACGGACCTGCTGACCGAGGGGCCAGGGCCGCAGCCGGCCGACACGCGCACCGTCGCAGCAGCGGCGGAGACGGCGCCGGTCGTCGACGCCTGCGACGCGGCGGACGATCCCGCCGTCTGGGTCAACGAGGCGAACCCGGAGGCGAGCCTGATCGTTGCGACCAACAAGCTGCGCGGCTTCGTCGTGTACGGGCTCGACGGCGCGGTCGTCTCGACGAGGGAGATCGATGCGGCCTATGTGGTCGCCCGATGCCGGGCGGCGGCCGAAGAAGGCGACGTCGACGCCCAGTTCGAGCTCGGCGAGGCGTACTTCCTCGGGCGGGGCGTCCCGCAGGACGCCGCCGCGGCAGTCGCGTGGTTCCGACAAGCGGCCGAGCAGGGCGCACAGCTCTTCGACGAACGCATCGAAGCCGCCCCCGCGCAGGACCTGGTTCAGGTGCTCATAGAACGGATGCCCGCCGCCCTGGGGCAGGTCCGAAGTCGCCACCCACATCGATTGTTGTGACCCACCGTCCCGGGTCGTCCCCATCGCCATTCCGGCCAGTGTAGGGCACGGGATCGGCCGTGTCGATCCCTCCAGGACAGACTTTCACCACGGACTGCTAGTATCCTGTCCCAATGGTTCGTGACATAAGTTCGGGTGCCTGTGTGAGGTTGAGGGTGCGCCGAGCGAACCGAGCGATGCTCGCCAGGATCTGGTCGGCGGTCTTGGTCCAGACGAAGGGGGCGCCGCGGGCGTTGTGGGCGGCGATGAACTCGTCAATGGCGGCTTCGAGGGCACGGACGCTGCGGTGCACGCCGCGTCGTAGTTGCTTCGTGGTCAGCTCGGCGAACCAGCGCTCAATGAGGTTGAGCCAGGAGGCGTAGGTCGGGGTGAAGTGGACGTGGAACCGCGGCCGCTTGGCGAACCAGGCCCAGATGAGCGGCGTCTTGTGGGTCGCGTAGTTGTCCATGATGATGTGCACGTCGAGGTCGACGGGCACGCTCTCGTCGACGTGGTCGAGGAACTTTCGGAACTCGACGGCCCGGTGGCGGCGGTGCGTCTTGGCGATCACGGTTCCGGTCTTGAGGTCGAGCGCTGCAAACAGCGACGTGGTGCCATGCCGCCGATAGTCGTGCGTTCGCCGTTCGGCCTGGCCGGGCTGCATCGGCAGCAAGGGCGCCGTGCGGTCGAGGGCTTGAATCTGGGACTTCTCGTCGACGCACAGCACCACGGCATGGTCGGGCGGGTTGACGTAGAGGCCGACGATGTCGCGGACCTTGTCAATCAGCAGCGGGTCGGGCGACAGCTTGAAGGTCTCGCTCCGGTGGGGACGCAGCCCGAAGGCCCGCCAGATGCGACTGACGGACATGCGACTGAGGCCGGTCGCGCGTGCGAGCGAGCGGGTGCTCCAGTGCGTCGCGCCCGCCGGGGTCGTCTCCAACGTGGTGATGACGACCTGTTCGACCTGGGCGTCAGTCACGGTGCGCGGTGTGCCCGGCCGTGGCTCATCGAGCAACCCGTCGACCCGGTCCCGGGCGAAGCGTCTGCGCCACTTGCCGACGGTGGCCTCAGACAGCCGCAGGCGTCGGGCAACCATCTTGTTGTTCTGGCCCGCCGCGCAGCCGAGCACGATACGCGCTCGACGCGCCAGTTGCGGAGCGGTGCGCGACCGCCGCGCCATCGACTCGAGGTGCTGCCGCTCAGTATCGGTAAGAACAATGGCAACCGTTGGGCGTCCCGTTCGCATGCCACCTCCTTGAAGCGGAGAGGATGAGGGCGCCCATATTATAACAGTTTCTTCAGGGACAGGACAGTAGCGGTATGACGTCGATCTGGCGCCCGGTCACGGACGACGAAATGGCTCAAACGGGGAGCTTATGCCGAGTCCTTTACCAGTGTATTTCTGCACGAATCGTGTCGGTACCGTCGGTACCCTGTCATGGCTTCCTCCCATCCTGAAGATCCATAAGAATGTTGACCAGATCAAACGTGGTTGCAAAATTGCTGATCGGGTAATTGGCTGTCTTTACCGCACGATGGAACACATCCGGGAAGATTGCGCGACATTGTCCCTTAGACACTTCGATCTTCTGGTGTGGGTTCCATGCCTCCCAGTACTTGAGACACTGCGCCTCTGTTCCGAACATCTGACCGTGGGGACCGCAGATTAACGCGTGGGTGATCTTTTTCCTGGTGCTGTTTGCCTCTTTGGCTTTGGCGATCTGCTCGGGGCTTAGCGTCACAAGCGTCAGATCATGTTTCATTGCTTCTATCCTCTTCGGATTCCTTATCCCCATCGTCGCGTGCCCGACGAGCGCGCTGGCAATGGCGGTCAGGAACGGAAGACGTCACCCGCAGGATGTCCGCCCAGTTCCGGTCAATCAGGTCCAAGTTCACCTTGCCGCCGACCGGCGGGCGCAGGCGCTTCGGGATGCCCGCGCGCTCGAACACCGGGTGGCGGAGCACGCACAGCTGCAGCGCGAAGCCCAGCTTGTTGCGGGGGCGCCGCCGGGCCCTGATGTTCTGCAGGTCCTCGTCGCTCAGGGTGTAGTGCCGCATCAGGTCCGCCTCGCGTTGCGGGAGAGCGATTTCGACTGGAATCTGGCCGGTACCCTCTCTCATGGGTGATGCTTTATCAGCTTCGCTCGGGTGAGCGCGCGGTCTTGGGAATGCGGCGGCGTCCTCTGCCATGATAGGCAATTGAGCAAATATGCTCACCATGCTACCATTTCCCCATGGACCCCCTCCGCATCTTCTGCCGCCCTCACGTCGCCCGCCTCGTCGACCTCCTCACCGAGGACGGTCCCATGCGGCTCGTGGCCGTCACCGGTCCCCGCCAGACCGGGAAGACGACCATGGTCCTCCAGGCGCTGGATGACCTTGAGAGGCATGGCATTCCGTGCGGCTACGCTGCTGTTGACGACCCCACACCGTACATGACGCACTTCAGCATCAGACTCGCCGACCCCGGGACGCTGGTCGCCAGACATCCACCCGATCCACGGTGGCTGGTCTCCACCTGGGAGCGCGCTCGCGCAGCCGCGGACCGTTCGCCACGGGGAGCCGTAATCGCGGTCGACGAGGTCCAGCGGATTCCGAACTGGTCAAGCGTCGTGAAGGGCCTTTGGGACGGTGACCGGCGCACCCGCTGCCCGTTGCGGGTGGTGATCCTCGGGTCCGCGCCTTGGGCAATGCTGACCGGCATGCATGAGAGCTTGGCCGGCCGCTTCGATCCCTTCCCGGTGAGCCACTGGTCGTTGAGCGAGATGCAACGCGCGTTCGGGCTGACGTTGGACGATTACATGTTCTTCGGGGGCTATCCGGGAGCGGCTATCCATATTCGCGATGCGGCGCGCTGGAGGCAGCATATCAGAGCTGCGATTGTGTCCCCGGCGATCGATCGCGACATCCTCTCATTGACCCCAGTCGCGAAACCATCGTTGATGCGGGCGCTCATGGACTTGGCTCCGGAGTACTCGGCGCAGGTCATCTCCTACCGAAAGCTCCAGGGGCAGCTCGAAGAAGCCGGAAACACCACAACGCTGGCCCGCTACCTGGATCTGCTCGCCGACGCAGGACTGGTCACCGGCCTAGAAAAGCACAGCGCCAAGCCGTACCTCGCGAAGCGGTCGAGCCCGAAGCTCAACGTGCTGAACACGGCTGTTATGACCGCGGGGTACCCCTATTCCTTCGAGCATGTCCGAAACGACGGTGCCTTCTGGGGGCGTCTCTGCGAGAGCGCCGTGGGCGCACACCTACACAATACCATCCCCGCGGACAAGATCATCAAGCTCCGTTACTGGCGCGACGGAGTACGAGAGGTCGACTTCGTGCTCGTCTCCGGCCAGCATGTAGTCGCCATCGAAGTGAAGAGCGGACGCCGCGTGGGGCGACTCGCCGGGCTCGAAGCGTTCACGGCTCGCTTCCCCGGAGCTCGGCGCCTTGTGGTGGGGACGGGAGGCGTGCCGTTCAATGAATTCCTGTCCGAACCCGCCGACTTCTGGCTGAAGGGGGCTCACCGTGTTGGTTGAACGAACGGTGTCGAGCTGGCGAAACGGCCGGTGGGAATCTCGAGGCGAGACACTCGCGGACTTCCGGTCGGCGCGAGGCTATGTGCTGCTGGGCGAGCCGGGCTCTGGAAAAACTACGTCGCTTAAGAGCGAGGAGAAGAGCGACCCCACCGGGTTATACGTTCCTGCTCGAACGTTCGTGCGCCGACCCCTCCAGAGTCAATCGCAGTGGCGGCGCAGGACCCTCTTCATCGATGGCCTGGACGAAGTGCGGGCCGGGCGCGGCGACCCCCATGAGCCATTGGACGCCCTCTTGTCGCGGATCGAGCAGCTCGGTGGCCCACGCTTCAGGCTCTCCTGCCGCGAGGCGGCCTGGTTGGGAGGCAACGACCGCCGGGAGTTATCATCAGCCATCGCTGGCGCAGAGCTGCAACTCCTACGGCTCAATCCTCTAACCCGGCACGATGCGTGCCGGATTGTGGCGTCCATGGAAATCGAGGACCCGGATAGCTTCATTCGGCATGCGGTCGACCTCGGCCTGGAATCATTTCTGGATAACCCACTCCTGCTCGATATCCTGACCAGGGCGAAGCATGCTGGACCTCGGCCGGCGGTCACCTTCGGGCGCGCCTGTGAGGACTTGGTCAAGGAAACGAACACGCAACACCTGGACGCGATGGACGGCGCCCCGTACGAGACCGAACAGGTGGTTCGCGCAGCAGGCCGGCTTTGCGCGCTCCTTCTGCTGTCGGACAAGTCCGGCTGGTCGCGACGTGGCCCGGGAAGCGACGAATTCCCGGCGTTGAGCGAAGCCGGGGACGATCAACCCCTGCTGAAGTTCGCCCTCGCCACCAAGCTATTCGAGGGAAGTACCGAGACCGGTCGGCGCCCGCGCCACCGGCGTATCGCGGAATTTCTCGCCGCCCGGTACCTGGACCACGCGATTCGACGCCGCCGCCTTACTCCCACCAGAGCCCTGCGGTTGTTACAGGGTATCGACGGCATCGTGATGCCTGACCTGCGCGGCGTCTCCGTCTGGCTAGCCGCGATGAACCCCGGCGTGCGCTGCCCTCTGATCGAAGCCGATCCACTGGGAGTGGCCTTCCAAGGAGACGCCGGGGAGTTCAGTCGTCGAGACACCGAACGTTTGCTGTACGAATTGGAGGCACGGCTGGACCATCAATGGGAGTGGCCATTTCCGGCCTCGCTTGCCGCGCTCATGGCCGGTCCTGCTCGCCACCTGTTGTGGGAGTTGCTTCAGGACACGGATCGCTCCAGGGGCCGAACGAACCTTGTAGCACACCTCCTTTGGGGCATGGAGTCGACCCTGTTGCACGGCGCCGGGGAAGCCGCGTTCGCAGGGTCGGACATCGCCACCGAGGTCCGCAATATTCTTCCCACGGTCGTGCGAGACTCAACGTGGCAGTCTACCGTTAGGAACCAGGCGCTTACCGTGCTCATCCACTTCGTCGGCCAAGAGGCGGATGGAGCGGCGGTGTTTCGCCAACTGCTGCGGGAGCTCGACGACGGCGCAGTCCCGGAAGACGAAGGTGGTGGGCTTCGCAATGAACTGCTCACCTACCTCTACCCACGCCATCTCCCGGCCGGAGAGATCTGGGACTACGCCGAACGCATCTGGGGGGCCGCGCGCGGGCCCGTCGTGCCGCGCGACAAGGGCAAGAAGTTCTGGACAGAGCATCTCGTGGACGCGTCGGCGCCAGTAGAGGTGAGAACTCTCCTGGACAGGCTCACCGTCAGGGCCGACAAGCTCAACTGTCTCCTCGCGCACAACGATGTCGAGTCCGTCATCCTCCGGTTGCTGGCCCGGGCTCTGGAACTCGTCGGGGAACAAATGCAGGTCACTGAGCTCTATAGATGGTTCGAATTGGTCAGAAACGACTACGAACGGACCGGGTTGATCCCTGCCCACTGCGAGAGAGTGAGGCTTCGGTCACGCTACCTCGAGGAACAGAACCGGATCTACGGCTGGCTCCGCGATCATTGGCCCATCCAGCTCAACCTGATACTGGAAGGAGTAAAGCGGACGGTTTCGAAGGAAACCACTCTCGTCTACTCCGTCGGCTTGAAGTTCTTGGGTGACAAGGCGCCGTCTGGTTTCCGCGAGTGGTGTCTGACCGCTGCTGTCGAGCTGGCGGGAGAAGCCGTTCTGGCATCGGAGGAGCTCGCCATTTGGGCGGTCACTCAATGTGACGAGTGGGGACCCCCGCTGCCCGACGAACGCGTGGCGGCCGCGGTGCAGAGCACCCCGTCGTTGCGGAAGTGGAACGAACGGCGTCTGGCCGCGAAGACGAGGGACGCGATAGAGCACGCGCAACGGCTCGAAAGGCCGCCATACACCCAGATCCGCGAACGTCGGCAAGCGGACAGCGCCTCCATTCGGGGCCATTTGCCTACTATCGAGGGGGGGCGGGGACCGCTTGGCGTGTTTCATGAACTCGGTCGCGTATACCTGGACGGTCTCGAAGCGGGCGGGCCTGATCAAGCGCGCCAGGACTTGCGGTTTCGACTCGATTCCGACGGAGACCTCTTCACGGCCGTGAGCACGGGGTTTCGCTGTCTTGTGGGCCGGACGGATCTGCCCACCCTGGACGACATAACGAGACTTCATGCGCAGAACAGGATGTCGGCCGTCGCGCCCCCTTTCCTGGCTGGCCTGAGCGAAGAAGAGCTTGCGGGTTCTGACCCGCTCCAACGTCTGGATGATAATGGGCTCGGCCGAGCGCTCGGCTTCTATCTGCTCTCTAGGCTGCCGACAAGACGTCATCCGGTCCCATGGACCCCCAACTCGGAGGATTGCCGGCCGCGTTGGTACCTGCAGGCCCTCCGGAGCCACCCGCAGGCCGTCGCGGACGCCTTCGTCGCAGTGCACCGGGCCCGCGTAGCGTCGAAGGAGCCGCCTGACCAGCACCTGTACGACCTAGTCAGAAGGGACGAGTTCGAGCGCGTGGCTCCGCTCGCTGTGCCCAGGATGTTTACTCCCTTCCCGAGTTGCTGCACGGCGCCTCAGGTCGACACTCTCCGCCCGGTGCTATGGGCCGCCCTCAAGTACATGTCCTGCGACGACCTGGGGCGACTGGTCCTGCGAAGGCTCCGCCGCAAGGGGATGGATATCGCCCAGCGCATCCACTGGCTTGCCGCGGGTCTGTTCGTGGAGTATGAAACGTGCTTTCCCGCCCTGCGGGATGTCCTGACCGACGGTACGGAGGTGAACGTCCGCCAACTGGTCCATTGCCTCGTCCCGGACCGCGACCCCCTGCCCAATCAGGAATGGCCAGCCGCCGACCTGACCGCACTGATCAAGGCTATAGGAGGGGTACCGTCGCCGCCATGGGACGATGCCGATCACACGTCGGGTTACCTCATGGCCGGTGACGCTTTGGACACGCGTATGAAGGCGGACCTACTCATTAGCGCCTGGGTCCGAACACTATCGGACCGGGTGACAGAAGAGGCCATCGCGGGGCTTCGCGACCTCGCGGCAAACCCGTCGCTGAAGCACCGTCGTCAACTGTTTCGTCAGGAGTGCGACAGACAAGCCACAAAGCGCCGAGTTCTGGCCTACGAAGCACCCACCCTGCGTGGCATCCGAGACGCTCTGCGCGATGGACCGCCTGCCAGCGCGGTCGACCTCGCTGCCGTGGTCGTTGACCAACTTGAGGCACTCGCCGACCGAATCCGCAACAGCAACACTGACGACTGGCAGCAGTATTGGCACACCGACCCGGGTGATCCACGAGGGAGGAACGTTACTAAGCCGAAGTCAGAACACGGCTGCCGTAAAGCGCTCCTTTCAGACCTTGGACTCCTGCTGGAGCCGTATGGGGTTGATGTTCAACCGGAAGGACACCACGCCGAGGAAAGGCGATCCGACATCATTGCGATCTGCGCGCACCATACCGTTCCGATCGAGATCAAGAAGGCGGACAGCAGGGATCTCTGGACCGCCATCGAGCACCAGTTGATCCCGAGATACCTTCGCGACCCCAAGTGCGGCGGCTACGGAATCTTCTTGGTCTTCTGGCACGGACACGACCACCTGGGGAGATCACCTCCCAATGGTCCGCCGCCGAGGTCAGCGGAGGAACTGCGGAAGCAGTTGGAAGCACCTCTCACACCGGCACAGCGTCGCACCATCACGATCGTGGTTGTGGACCTGAGCGCGCCGCCGGGCTGGGTTAGCAGCCTGTGGTGAAAGTCGCGGAACTGGCCTGACCCCGCCTAGTTTGGGCCGTACACGGCGAATCTGGCAGTCTATTCCGTCGGATGTGGCCGTTGAACGGGATCGCCATGGGGGAAGCGGAGCGCCGCGGCAGGGTGTTTCAGACTGATCTGACGCCGATTCACGCGGCCCGGCGTAGGCCCGCCGCGGCGGCCGTCTCCGGCGTCGTCTCCCCCGTCTCGGGCATCCTGCGGGGGATTGTATCGGCCACGATCGGGGTAGAGTCTCGCAACGGCGGCTGTTGCGACAAGAGCGAGGTTCTTGCCACGATATGCGGATGCGATTCTTGATGTTCGCCTTGGTTGCGCTCGTTCTGGCGTTCGCGCCGGCCTGCGGCGACGACAATCCTGTCGCCCCCAGCCCGCCAGTAACCGAGCCGGAACCCGAGCCGGAACCCGAACCCGAGCCGGAATCCGAGCCGGAACCCGAACCCGAGCCGGAACCCGAGCCGGAACCCGAAGCGGACCACCCGCCGGTGCGGACATATAGCAACTGCACGGCGATGCGCAACGCCGGCTGGAATCGTGGGGTGAACCGCAACGGCGGGACATATCGGAACAGCTGGGACGCCGCCGAGCGGCGGACATACAGCCTCAACACGTCGCGAGATCGCGACAGGGACGGGCACGCTTGTGAGTGATGCGAATGAGTTCCGGACGTTGCTGGTGATGTGCTGACGGCGCGGCGGGGGTCATGCCACTGCCGATCAACGACGCGGGGCGCGCGCCGGCCTCGACGACCTTGATGCGTCGATCTCCCGGGAACGCCTGGGCGCAGGGGAACCGGGAGAAGGCCCTGCAGCTCTATCCTCGCCGTCTCGGCAGGCTCGGTGAGGCAGGCCGCGACGAGGACGGGCGCGGCACCAGGTTTCGAACCGGGCCCACCTGGCCGGCGTAGGCGCGGCGGGTGTTCGGGGCGTGGGGCGTCGGCCCCCGCCGAGGTACAAGATAGATGACCGTAGCGAAATCACTCTCGGAGATGTACGGCGGTATAGAGGTGCGGCTGGCCCAAGCCACGATGGTGCACCGCGGCACGTCGGTGTCCGTCGGACCGCACGGCGAGCTGCGGAGCAGGGCCAGAAGGTCCTCGCATCCTGCGTGCCGCGGGTGCTTGGCCGAGCGTGTGGCTTACCTCGGTGGGTGCAGTGCCATCCCCGCCAGGATCTCGTGAAGCTTGACCATGACGAGGGTGTCGGTCCTGCAGTAGGCCAAGAGGTTCCTGCGCGCCTGGTCGACATCCTCGACCTCCCCGCGTGCCATCTGGGCGAACAGGGCGATGGCGGCCGACCCGTCGCGCACCGCGAGATCGTCGTAGCCGACATCGGGGACGAGCGTCGGCACGACCTTTTTCAGCGAAAAGCTGCCGCCGAACGCCGGGTGGTAAATGTGCTTCCTGATGACCTTCTCGAAGTCGACGAGGCGCCCGCTGATGGCGGTCAAAGGCCGAGCCAGGTCGGGGAACCGGGCGCCGAGGGCCTTGATGCGCGTCTGCTCGAAGCTGGAGTAGACGATGACCGCGCCACGGGCGCCGAGGGCTTGGATCAGGTGTTCCGCCACAGCCCGCTCCTGACACTCCTCCGCACGCGCCAGGAACTCGCTGTGGATCGGCTCGGCGTCGAAGCTGTCGCGGTGATGAACGCTGAACTGGGTCAGAACCTGCTGGTGGCACCCGTGCCCGTCGTAGAGCGGTAGCGTCGCGGCGACGGTTTCGAAGTCAAGGTAGTGACAAGGCCACTTGATGGCCGCGAGCGCGAGGTCGAGGCCCACTGCGTCGACGGCCATCGAGCCGGACTCCATCGCGGCCATAGCGCGCTGCTGTGTATCATTCAACCCGAGGTCCTCCGGGACATCCGCGATGTTGATGACGCCCTGCTCGCATAGGGCCGTGATCCTGGTGTGGTGCAGCTTCGGCAGTTCCACTACGGTGTGTCCGCGCCCCGAGCCAAGGCACGAGGTCTTGAAGAAGTCGCAACGCCAACAAGCGCGATTCAGGACGGGCTGAGGCGGCTCCTCAGCACGCACAGCGGCGTCGACCGCGTCGACGTCGTCCTCGAACACCTGCGCACGCTTGTCGACCTCGTCGGTCTTGTCGACGAGCGTGAACAGCGTTTCGACCGGATCCCCGTGCCGATAGGTCCTGGACAGCAGCAGTAGCGACGAGCCCTTGACGGCGACGCCCGCGCGGCGGAGCACCATGGTCGAGTACGCGAGGGACTCCACGTACTCCTCCATCTTGCTCGACTCAGGGAAGCTGGACTTGACCTCGATGACATTCCAGCCGCCGCCGTTCCGGCTCAGGATGTCCACCTTGGCGACGAGAGTGCCAGCGCGGAAGGCAGGCTCGTAGACGGTCTTGGTGGCAGGAGCGGCGACGAGCTGACGAGTGTCCTCGAAGCAGGTGCCGCCGTAGACGTCCGCTCCGCCCGGGAAGAGCCCCCTCGCGAGTTGCTTGACCTCACGGCTTTGGTCTATCGCGAACGCTACCGCGACGTCTGGCGGTGAGTCGTCCCGGGCCTGATGCCAGCCCTTGGTGGTGCACTCGATAGCAGCCAGGAAGCCGGCCGTCTTCATGATACAGGAGCATAACACGGCGCGGTCCGTGCAGGCGCTTGCCGCCCACCCTCTCACACACAAGCACGGGCCACCACGTCCCTCTGGCCAGTTCGAAGGCCGAGCCCGTGCCGGCATCACAGTGTTCGGCTCACGACATCCTTGCTGGCGACGTGCTCCACAATGTTACTGTTTCGCGAACATGTAGACATTCTTGATTTCCCTGTTGAGGAAACTACCCTTCGAGGGCGCCTGCAGGAACGCATCGAAGATTTCACGCGGCACGTTATGATAGACGTACTGTCCACCGGACAGAAAGTGGACATGCAGCTCCTGCCCCTCATCATCATACCCGATCGCTTCAATGTTAGACGAATCAACGTAGTTCATCTCAGGCATCGTCGTCACCCACACCGGTCGCATCAGCCTGGTGTCGCCAATTCTTGAGGGCGGCCCCGTAGTTCGTACCGTCCGGCCTGGTCTGGTGCCACGCCTCGGGCATTTCGGGGTCGTCGCCCCTAGCCCGGATTATGCGTGAAGGTGCGGTTGAGGGGGAGACACAGGAGCCTCCGTGTGGTACAAACGTAGTGCTCACAACGTTTTAGCCACAACGGAGACCCCTGCGTGACGCCTCAGACGATACCACAGACTGTTCTGTTCCCGGATCTGTTCGACAAGCCCCTCGTCGCCAGGTTCAACCAGGAACACGCCAGTTCCGACGGCGGCGGCGTCCTGCTCAAGGCGGCCGAGCGCGTGTATGGCTTGGTCAAGGCGTTCGCCCGGTGTCTGGCCGACAAACGCGCACCGGGGAAGATTCGGCACACGCTCGCGGACCTGATCGGCCAGCGGGTTTTCGGCATCGCGTGCGGTCATCCCGATGGCAACGATGCCGACCACTTGGCCGACGACCCCATCCACAAGCTGCTGCTCGGGCGGGACCCGGTGTCCGGCGCGCCCTTGGCGTCGCAACCCACGATCTCGCGATTCGAGAACGGCGCGCGCCGCACCGTGCTCTACCGGATGGGGCGCGAGTTGGCGGCGTGCGTCATCGAGCGTCATCGGCGTCGCCTGCAGGGGCGGGCGCGGCGCATCACCATCGATCTGGACCCGACCGACGACCTGACGCACGGGGCCCAGCAGCTCACGTTCTTCAACGGGCACTATGGCGGCTGGTGTTATCTGCCGCTGCTCGGGTTTCTGAGCTTCGACCGCGAGGCGGAGCAGTATCTGTGCGCGGCGGTGCTGCGGCCCGGGAAGGCAGTGGCCGCCGACGGGACCCTCGGGCTGCTGTGTCGGCTGCTTCCGCTGTTACGGGCGGCGTTTCCGCGGGCGCGGTTTCTCGTTCGGCTCGACGGGGGCTTTGCGACCCCGGAGATCTTCGATTTTCTGGATGCGGAGCCCCGGCTCGACTACGTCGTGGCGATAGCAAAGAACGCGGTGTTGCAGCGGCATGCGGAGTCCGCCATGCAGGTGGCCCGCGCGCAGAGCGAGGTCGGTGGCGAGACCGCGCACGTCTATACCGACACCCGCTACGCTGCCCGCACGTGGGACCACGAGCGCCGGGTCGTGATCAAGGCCGAAGTCGTTCGCCTCGCAGACCGCGAGCCGCGGGACAACCCGCGGTTTGTGGTAACGAATCTGCGGCAGACGCGGCGCTTCATCTATGAGAAGGTCTACTGTGCTCGCGGGGACATCGAGAATCGGATCAAGGAACTGCTCGATGGGCTGCAGATCGACCGCACGAGCTGCTGTCTGTTCTCGGCGAACCAGTTGCGCGTCTTCCTGACCGCCGCCGCCTACGTGCTCATGCAGGAACTGCGATTGCGGGCGGCGCGTACTGCGTGCGCCCGCAGCCAGGTGACGTGGCTGCGCGACCGGCTGCTGAAGCTGGGGGTCCACGTCGTCCGCTCGGTCCGCCGGGTGGTTCTGCATCTGCCGCGCTCGACGCCGCACCTCGAGGCGTGGCGGCACATCGCACTCGCGCTGGGCGCGCGCGCCGGATAGCCCACCCGTTGCGCCGCGCCCACCTGCTTCCTGGGCGGCATGGGCCGCTCCGCCGGCGGGGCTGTCGCTGCCCAACCCTCGCGTCCGTCATGCTCCCCCGGTCGGCTGCTCAACCCCGGCTCCGCTTGCAGGCGACGATGTCCGAGACTCATTCCTGCGCCGACCACGCCCTTTGGCGGTCGAATCTGGACCTTCATGAATAATGCAGGCTAGGGCGTACGCGGGCCCTGAAGAACTCGATCCGTGATGGAATTGGCATGGCTTCACCTATAACAACGCCCTCCCCCGTCCGTAACGCCGGCAACATGCCGGTCAGAGCCCCCAGGTCATCTGGCAGCGCCGCCTCTACCTTCTCCCGGTCAGCCCTGTTGGTGAGCCTCAACGCGATCATCGTCCCACACTGGCTCAGCACCGCACTCTCTATCTCGCCCGGCCGCTGGGTCACCACGCACAGTCCGATGCCGTACTTGCGGCCCTCCTTGGCGATCTTCGATACGGTCCTGTGCGCGGCCGAGTCTCCACCCTGCGGCAGAAAGAGGTGGGCCTCCTCAAGAACGATCAGAATCGGCTGACTCCGCCCACTGATCGGCAGCTCAAGCGCCCAAAACAGCATGTCGTAGACTAACCGGACCACTGTCCCTACGACGGTGCCCAAGACCTCAGACGGCAGGCCGGAGACATCCAGCACAGTGAGCGGCTTGTCGTGACCCACCCACGACCGCACCAGGTCGTCCAGGTCGCCACCTGTCCTGCCGTCCGCGTCTGGCGAGAGCTCATCGCCCGGTTGAAATAGAAATGCGAAGCGCGAATCCTGAAGCCGGCTCCGCATTAGTTCAAGCTGCTTCCCGATACTCCGCGGCCGCGGATGCGCGAACGGCGGCTGTTTACCGGGGTTCGGGGCCGGGTACCGGTTGGAGATCAAGCCCTCCGGGTTCCCGGGCGAGGTCGGGTTGCAGGGTTGAGTACGCTCACTGTCATCGAACGTCTGTCGTTCGAAGTCATCTAGGTCGAACCAGAGCTTCTTTATGTTAAATGGGATTGGGGAGTCTGCAGTTACTACTGCAGCCGGTGGCTTGTTAGCAAGATGCCTGGCCGCTGCCCTCTTCCGCGCTGCCACCTCGTCCCGAACCGCGGTTTCGGCACCTGACTGCATTGGACCGAAGGCGATCGCCTGGAGTTCATCAAAAGGCAGCGCCCAGTAGGGCACGCATAACGGCCGCTCTTCACTATCTGGCCGCGGATTGGTCCGGAAGACGCGGCCGTGCTGCCCAACAGCTGAATTATACTCGCCGTGAGGATCAATAATCAGCACACGCGCAGCCGGGAAGCCCTGCGTGGAGATGGCGTCCATCAACACCGCTACGAGGTTCGACTTGCCGGAGCCCGTTGATCCAACTACAGCAGAATGTCGCGTCACAAGCCGGCCTAGATCCAGGTTGCCCGATATTCCCGAGGTCGCAGCAATATGGCCGACGGTAATCGCGCGTTCGTGTTGCGTCGAACCGTATATGACACGCATGTCTCTGGGCGTCACCAGATGTACTTCGTCTTCAATAGTTGGGTACTGGCTAACGCCTCTCTCGAATACATCTCCAATAGATTCGCCAAACAGTGTCGCCGCAAGCCAACGATGTTCGGGCGGGTCGGGCGACTCATCTGCTCGGGGCGCGGCGGCGGCACCAACAAGGGTGCACACCGCGTAGAGCTGCGTGTAGCCGAGTGGAATGCGAAGGAACGCCCCACCTTGACCCACTCGATACGACCGGCCATCGACTAGCATGAAGGTCGGCACGT
Source organism: Vicinamibacterales bacterium (assembly GCA_963662835.3). Lineage (GTDB taxonomy): Bacteria > Acidobacteriota > Vicinamibacteria > Vicinamibacterales > UBA8438 > WTFV01. The sequence continues at coordinate 38,341 of OZ245368.1, read as the reverse complement.
CTTCGCGAGGGCGCAGTCGGATTGTGACCACTCCGCCTTTAACAGAGTCGACCCAACCGATGAGAGTCGACGTATTCTTAGGGTCCACGCAAAAATAACTTCCTAGAAGCTCCTGTAGTCTCGCAGTAGAGCACACCGGCGTCGCAACTCTCGTGATCGGCGACCAGTCCTGCCAGGACGGATATTTTCTGGATTCTGAGAGGTGCAGCCCGTTCTGGTTATGGCATCATTGCGGGAATAGGAGTCCGCAATGGTGCCATAATGAGACCAATCCAGTTCTCCGCCGACACGATCCTCGCCCTGCTCCGCAACCAGACCATCGCCTCGCTGGCCGAGGTCATGGCCGCGCTCGGCGCCCGCGCCAGCAGGCGCACCGCGTTCCGCAAGCTCAAGGACATCGACGCCCGCACCAGCTACTCGCATCGCGGCGGCTACTACACCCTCGACCAGCTCGCCCACTTCGACGAGCGCGGCCTGTGGTCCTTCGCCGGGGTCCGCTTCTCCCGCGCCGGCACCCTGATCGCAACCGCCGAGACGTTCGTCAATCACGCCGAGGCCGGACACGTCGCCGAAGAGTTGGACAACCTGCTCGGTGTCGGCACCCGGGACGCGCTGCGCAAGCTCGTCGATGACGGGCGGCTGACACGGCACAAGCTCGCCGGCCAGTTCCTCTACTGCGCGGCCGACCGTGCGCACCAGACGCACCAAGTGCGCGCCAGACGCCTGCTGCTGGCCACGCCCGGATTGGGACAACCCCTACCCGACGCCGACCTGATGCCCGACGAGTTGCGCGCCGCCATCGTGTTGTTCGCCAGCCTGCTCGACGAGCGGCAGCGGCGCCTGTTCGCCGGCCTCGAAGCGCTCAAGTGCGGGTGGGGCGGTGACCGGCGCATCGCCCGACTGCTCGGCATCGACCCGTCGACGGTCGCTGCGGGCCGGCGGCAACTGGCCGAGCGTGACGTCGAGGTCGACCGGGTGCGGCGCGCCGGCGGCGGACGGCGGTCGACGGAAAAAAAACGCCGGAAGTCATCGCCGCCATCCAAGCCTTGATGGAGCACGAGACGGCCGGCGACCCGGTCAGCGGCCTGAAGTGGACACGCCGTACGACCGCCAAGCTCGCCGATGAACTGTGCGCGCTCGGCATCGACGTCTGCCCGCAGACGGTCGCTCGACTGCTCAAGGCGATGGGCTATTCGCTGCGCGTCAACCACAAGAAGCTCGCCGGGGCCTCGCATCCGAGGCGCGACGACCAGTTTCGACACATCACCGAACTGCGCGAGCGTTGCGCCGCCAACAACGTCCCGGTCATCAGCGTCGATACCAAGAAGAAGGAACTCGTCGGCACGTTCCTCAATCCCGGCGCCAAGTGGGACCGCAGTCCCGAACCGGTCAACGACCACGACTTCCGCTCCGATGCCGAGGGCCTCGCCATCCCCTACGGCATCTACGACCCGCGGGCCAACGCCGGCACCGTCTTCGTCGGCCAGACCGCCGACACCCCGGCGTTCGCCGTCGACTGCATCGAGAAATGGTGGCGCACCGAGGGCCGCAACCACTATCCCGACGCCGACGCCCTGCAGATCCTGGCCGACGGCGGCGGCAGCAACAGTTGCACCGCGCGCGCCTGGAAATTCAACCTGCAGCACCGCCTCTGCAACCGCCACGGCCTGCGCGTGACCGTGGCCCACTACCCGCCGGCCACGTCGAAGTGGAACCCCATCGAACACCGCCTGTTCTGCGAGATCACCAAGAACTGGGCCGCCCGCCCGCTCGACAGCTACCAGACCATTCTGAAATACCTGCGCACCACACGCACCGCCACCGGACTGCGCGTGCGCGCGCATCTCGTGCGCAAGACCTACAGGACCGGCATCAAGGTCACCGACACGCAAATGCGGGAGCTACGCATCACACCCGACAGCTCAATGCCCAAATGGAACTACACCATCGAACCCATGTAACGAAAAAACGGAAGTTGTTTTTGCGCCGGCCCTTATTCATTAAGTATTGGCTCCCATGGCGTTGAGGAATCGGCAGAACCAATTGAAATCGCCTAGGCGCATCTTTCCCGTCAGGTCAGCGGCCACGGCCGCCGGCGACCCCTCCTCCTCGGGCAGTGCGTCACTGTCAAAGGCGAGGTCCATGAAGGGGCTGGTCTTGTTGTCGACCGGCTGGGTCAACTGCCAGCGGCCCACGACTCCTGAGATGACACCGCCGTTTGGTGCTATGACGGTGAGATTTGCCCGTTTAACAGCCGACCTACTGAGCGCGTCGTCGGGGTCGAATTGGTTGAATTGGAGAGCAATAATGTTGGCCGTATTTCTTGTATCGAGAGCACTATACAAAATGTCGTTGATGTGCTCGTCACGGAAGCTGTACCCACAGGTGACCAAAAGCGCATGTTCTGAATTCAATATCCGTACCAAGCGGTCCATGTAGGCTAGGTATGGTTGCTTACGGGACTCGTCATACTTCCGATGCGAGGGCAGTATCAGCTCACCACTTCCGGTGAGGTCGCTCCTGATAATGCGCGTGCCCTGGGGCCGGTCCTCAAGTAGCCAGTTGACCGAACCATGCAACTTCCACAAGCGAGGCCATTGCGCCTTCGGAAGCTGTTCATCATCGTGAAGACACTCAGGATAGAAGAAGGGCCGATAAGACCCAACGAAGCCATCAAAAACGGGCGCCCGCGTTGCTGCGAAGGCCCGCTCGAATAGTACATCATAGTTCGTCGTGAAGATTTCAATGGGAGCGGTTCTGTTTACCTTCTTCGCCCAGTCAGCAAAGTGGCCGTGAGGCGTATGAACTGGAATCGTCGCGTCGGCGGGACTGGCCGCCTTGGCGATAGTAGCGCAGATCATACGTTCGACAGCTTCAAGCTGCTCACGAGTGAGACCCACTAGTGTCTCGTCGGGACCGACGGCGTCTATCTTCGTTCGCACTTGGGACAGTATGTGCTCAATATGCGCGTCACGACCGTCCTGGCGGCACTGGGTCACCAATGCCGCCCACGCAGCAGTCTGGCTCGCGCCCAAACCACATACCTTTGTGCGGCAGGCCTCAGTCAAGCCGTCAACGCCGGGAATCAATGACTCAATTATCGGCTTTGAGCCAGCGGCTGGGGCCGGCGCGACATTTACTGCGCTCGATGTGCCTGCGCCAAAGAGAAACGCAAGACGTTTGTCGTGCGCGGCCAGATGGTCGCGCACGTCCTCGATCAGTTGTCTTGGGTCATGAGTGGGCATGTCGCCTTCTCCTCGCGACGGAACGTGTCTAACGCACGTCTGGTGCGCCGCTCAGCGGGAGCGTCGGGATGCAAGGGCGATGGCGGCATCCGGGGGGCCGTGCTCGATGAGTGGCTTGGCGAGCGGCGAGCTCCGGCGGCCGGAACTGCCTGTCGATGAGCGCGAAGAAAGCACGCGATGGTCGCGTCCGCGGAGGGGGCGGTGGCCCCCGGCGCCACGTGTGAACGCGCGAAGGGCTGCCCGCCGACAGCTGGCGGCATTAGCACCATCACGGTTCGCAACCGCGCAGCACGAAGACCGCTCGACCGATCACGTCTGGAGTCTACGAGCCCCTGGCCCTTGACGGCAAGTGGTCCCATTTGACACACGGTACCGACGGTCGACGCATGGCCGGGAACGGTGTCTGTTGGGGGAATCGGGCGAGCACACGCACGAAGGCGACCTGGTACGCGAAACCCAACCGGTTGTGGGGACCCCGCCGCAGGGCGATCTCGAGGCGGTCGGCCTTGAGGAAGGTGGCGCCGCGGACCAAGCGAGCGCGGGAGACGTCGGGGTCGGAGACCGGCACGGCTCTGAGGGACTCCCGAGAATGGGCTAGCATCGCCTCAATGGCACTGCCGTACCAGCCGAAACCCGGGACGTTGTGGATGTGCGATTTCAGCGGATTCAGGCGGCCAGAGATGATCAAGAAGCGCCCGGTTGTCGTTGTTTCGCCACGGCCGAAGAATCACGTCGGGCTCTGCACCGTCGTGCCGTTGAGCACCATTGCCCCGACACCGGTGAAGGCGTTCCACTACCTGATGGCTGCTCGCTCGTTGCCGGCCGGGCTCGGCGCACAAAAGGACTCCTGGGCCAAGTGCGACATGGTCTGTACGGTCTCGCTGGAGCGACTTGCCCGGGTGAGCGGCAGTCAGGGCACGCTACGAGTGTCCGATGCTGACCTCGCTGCGATACGCAGGTGCGCAGGGGTTGCTCTCGGTCTTGACGTGGCCGGCGGCGCGGGGGCATGATGGACGTGTTTCCCGAGAGAGTCGGGTTCGTAAGACTATCCCCTCCGGGGGGTAGCAGTCCCATCTGGCGATGACAAGCTGGCTGGGGGCACTGAATCCGGGGCCCTGCGACCGCCAAGGTGGCAGGGCCCTTTGTCATTCGCGCTGATGACGCCCGCGGCCGTTGAGCGCCGCGTGCCCGGGCTCGGCGACGTCGTCGCCGAGCCCGCCGGCCGTGCTACGCTGGCGCGGTGAGCGGCACCGCGTTGATCGTCGCGACGGTCATCGTCACCAACGTGCTGGTGACGGTCGTGGTGTCCGTCGTGGCGACGGTCACCCTCGCCCGGTTGACTCGTGGCACGCTCGGTCACCTGGACCAGCTCAAGGCGGGCATGGACGCGGGCTTCGACCGGACCGCGGCGTCCTTCGACCGGCTCGCCCGGACGCTCGACGACCTCGAGCGCCAGCTCGAGCGGCTGACGTCCACCGTCCGAAAACGTGGGGGAGGGGGTGGATGGACATCTTTCTCTTCAGCCTAGCGTTAGCCGCGCTGGTCGTGGCCACGCCCCTGACCGGGGTGCTCATGCTTGGCGTGATCCGCAGAGAGCGGGAGGCCCACCGCGAGGAGCTGCGTCGGCTGCGCGAGCAGCTATCGCGGGATCGGTCGGGCGTTGGCCCTTGACCTAGTTTCAGCCGAGGGCAGTCACGATGCCGATGATGCTGCCGCCGACGATGATGGCGCCAGCCTGGATGAGCATTGCCCGGTAGAGGTCGCTTCGCAGCTCCGCGAGTTCTGCGCGTAGTCCGTCGGGAGTCACGTGGGTCACGTGGGCCGCGTGCGTCTTGCCCTTCGCACTGGCGCTCAGCGTCTACGGGTTGTCGTGGCCCCTTCAACGAGGAGATAGGTGCGCCTCGATGGGCTGCTCGAAGGCCTCCTCGACGCGATCGCCGGCATCGACCCCCGGACCCACCCCTGGGGCGGCACCCACGGTGACACAGCACTTGGCGGTCATCCGCATGCTCGGCACTCGGCGACCGGTGAACTCGGCCGCGCGGCCGTCCGTGGGGGCCGAAGCACGTCGTTACGAAGGGCGTGCCCGCCGGTCTTGACACCGGCCGAGTATTGGGGCACCAGTCCTCCGCCCGTCATCGGGTGGGTCTCGCTTCGTCCCGACGGCCAGGTCCACTACGTCCGGAACAGGCGCAACTGGACCGGCTTTCGGCTCGTGTGGGAGACTGCTGGATCCTGGCGTTGGCGTCCAATAACGGCCGTTCGGTTAACCTGCTGGATCACGTCAGGAGGCTGTATGCCGGGCTGGAACAGGCAGGGCTACAGATAGCTCACTGAGGCAGTTGCCTAGGCCCCGGTCGGCGCGTCGTCCGCGTTCTCCGCGCCACCGCTGCCGGTAGTCTCAGCCTGCTTCCTGCGTTCCGCCCAATAGTTCTTCATCCGGTCCGAAACCGCTTGCTTTGCCTCGGCTGACATCTCGCGGCGCCGACGCTTCGCCGGCGTCCTGGAAGACGCGGACGGGCGCGGCTTCACACCAAGGGCGGCGATCGCCGCATCGATTCGAGCGACACTGTCCAGCAATTCAGACCGTTGTTCATTCAGCAGCGCGATGACGTCTTTCATTCGTAGCTCCTTTTGTCCCGCCCGCCACGAGTAGTAGTGTAGCCGAAGGAGTCATCCTGGCGCTCTCGAAGGCGACCGGCGTGGCTGGCCAAGGTCGGCGCGACTGGCGTGCTGGCTGGCGATGCCCCCCCGACGCCATCGGGCAAGGCGCCGCTCTTCCAGAGCGTCGACCCGGCGGGTCTGCGGCTGGGACGGGGCAGCTCCCGCTCGAACTCGGCCAGCGTTGATGTCGTCGATCTGCGCCCCTTGGCCTGCGAGCACGATACACTCGTCTCAGGAGGTAGCGCTTGTGACGAATTTACTCGAGGAGGCGTTCGCAAAGGCCGCCCGGTTGCCCGACCACGAGCAGGACGCCTTCGCGCGATGGCTGATGGACGAGCTCGAGTCCGAGCGGCACTGGTCCCGGTCGTTCGAGACCTCACAGCGGCAACTCGCCAATCTCGCTCGGGAGGCTCTCGCAGAGGACCTGGTCGGCCGAACTGAGCCGCTCGACCCCGACCGACTGTGAAGTCCCGCCGCACCAGGCGCTTCGTCGGCCGATGACAAGTGCTCCAAGTGTAGATGGAAGATGTAGTCGGAAAGGACGAGCTATACAAGTCATGACCAAGAGGGCCAAGCAACGGGTAACGGTGATCAACACGCCCAGGGTCACCTTCACGCCGGCAGTGACGAAGGAAGACCTGGAACGAGTTCACCAGAGCCCAATAGAATTCGGCCCAAGCGAGATTCAGAACGCCGTATACACGGAGGAGAACGACGGCCGCAAGCGCTCCAGACACGCAACGCTCACATTGAGGCCAGACGAAAGGAAACGGTGGAGTTATAGCCACACGCTTGAGATCTACACGGGGATGAAGTTGGACCGAGGCCGGTGCGTGCGTGCAAGTTGGCTCGATGCAAATACACTGGCAATCCAGTGGAACGACTTTTCGTGGGACTTAGAGTCCACGATGGTAAAGCGGCACGCAATGCTCAACATGAAGGATTTGGAACAGGCCTACTGGCTTATGCGCCTAATGCACACGGGGAAGAACCCACACGTGCAGGGCTATACTCCCGATACAACGCAACGGATATTTCGGTACGCTGTTCCGCTAGAGGGACTCTCCAATGAGGACACCGGACAGCTAGTCGGCCAGTCGGACTTCGGACTCACGTCGGCCGACCCGAAAGACCCAATTAACCAGTTGATAAGGAGGCTCACGGAAGGCGTCGACGACGCGTCCTGGAGCACTAGTGTGCCGAAGGTATATGGGGCGGTAGTTGCGAATACACCGATAGAGGCGGAGGCACACGCGCTACAACGAGCTCGCTTCGCGGCTGACGTAATCACGTTTGCTTTGCAGAGCGGAGCAAGTCACTTCGACACAAGTCAAAGCAGCACGCCACTAGATTGGGAGGCGATAGAATCGATTAGCCCGGTATCTACGAAAGCATGGGTGGTGTTGTTTGAAGAGAAGACGCAAAAGGGATGGGTGCGACCCGTACCATTGACCCATACCGAAAGACCGGCACGATTAAAGGCAACAAGGAAACGACTACAGATATTCTTGGAGTGCTTTCGGCGAGTTGCGAAATCCGGCGACATTGCCGACCAACTTGAAGCTAAGGCTCGGAGCGCAAGGGATGACAAAATAGCGAGAGCCGTGCAAACTGCGGTGCACTGGCTAGCAGTAGCGGCCCGTATGCCGGACGACGAGCACCGACTGATACCAGTTTGGACAGCACTCGAAGCCGTACTCAACGCGATAAAGTATCCGCCGATATTCGGAGGAAAACACGAGGACATCAAGAAGACTATTCTGAAGACAATTGACGAGATCGACGATAATGGTGCTGACGCAGCTGGCACAAAAGAGCTTAAGCATATGCTGAGGGCACGCCTGAGTGACAACAATCGGCCGATCCCCCGGCGACTCGAGCCATTCGCGAAGGAATTTGGCATCACTTTGCAAGAGGGAGATTATGATACAGTGAAGAGTCTTGTGTCTATTCGGAATCGAATGATCCATAAGGGGGACACTTATGCAGAGGATCTACGATATCAGATTGCGCAACTGAAGTACTTGGTGGAGCGCTTGGTAATGGCGGCGTCAGTGTGTGGGGTACACGCAAGCAAGGGCGCGAGCCCACACAGAATCAGAATAGTAGGTGTAGAGCCCGGCACAACTGGAGCAGCGAAGATCCTTATTGATGGGAAGGAAGTATCGTACACGTTGACATTCCGCCGAAAGTCAGACGGAACGGACGCCATGACGATAGTCTCAGATGGATTGATTTACGACGAGAGCAATAGCGTGATCGGGTAGGGAAAGCACCGCGTTCGACAGAGCGTCGAGCTACCAGCGCGGGCGGCTTGATGCGGTGATTGCCAGGCTGCTGTACAAATGGCAGGAATGCGGCGTAGCGAGGTCAGCGGCGCGGCGCTGGGCCGACGTCGCCGATTCGACGAACGGCGACGGGATGCTCGAACAACGTGCCGTGAGCTGCACATCGCCCAACGAGCCGTCGGGGTGGACTGAGATCACCCACCCGTTTCATCCACTCCGAGGGCTATTGTGTAGTAGCTACGACGTGATCTGACAGGGCCCCCTGGCCGGGACCGTCTGTCCGATGACTGTCCGATGACGTCTATGCGGCGTTGTCGATCACCTTCTCCTCAGCCAGCCGGCGTCCATCCTGGAGGGTCTCCCAAGGCGTGCGCACGGCCGCTAGTGGTGTGTCACTAGAACAATTTGACACTTCAGCTTCCGCGCGTGCGACACAACGACCCCCAATCGGTGCCCGACAATCGGCGGGTTTCGCGGTGTTGTCGGCCACGGACAGCGATGTAAGGCCATTTCGCGGACACACCACTAGGTCCGACAGCCCGCGCGGGCGCGCCTGCCCGCGCCCCCCGATCGGAAGTAGTCCGCCGCGTACCCCGGTCTGCCGGCGAGCTTCCCGTGGAAGCACGCCGCGGCGACCGCCATCGAGGCGCTCGACGAGGCGCGGCCGGCGTCAGCGTGCAGCTCGCGCCCCGGCGTAGGCGCGCCGCGTTTTTCTCCGCTGACGGAGGCCTTCCACCAGGCGGCGCGCGATCGGCGACTTGGCTTCGTTGAGTGTATAATTGCAACTGCTCGACGCAAAGGTTAGGAACGCGCGCGACGGAAGCACCCTAAATGGAGCTAAAGGCCTGCTACTTCCTCAAGCTCGTAGCACTTGCAAATCGGCTGGGAATCGCAATAAAGCCGTTCCTGTGGGTTGCCAAGTTGCTCGTCTGGCTAACCCCACCTGCTGTGTGTCCCCGCTGGTTGGTGAAGTTGGCATTGAAGCTCATTGAGGAGCGTGCTAAGAAGAGCCGTGCTGATGCCGATGCTCTATTCGCCATGGAGGTGATGAAAACAGTCCACGGTGGTGGTTTCCCAATGTTTAAGGACCGCATTCTCTTGCAGATGTGCCGTGAGCCGGATGAAAAGCACACCTACTACAGCAGTGTTGCACGCGGCAACATGACCGCCATGGTATACAAGCTGCCGAGTGGGTGCCGGATTTGGTTTAACGTGTTGGCCGGCAGCAGCGTGGTCGGTAGCGGGATTTTGCAGTCTGGTGAGTCGGATGACAAGATGTTCTGGAAACAATCTAAATCCGCGTCCTCAATAGGCGCCTGAAAATCGGGCTCTTCTCAATCAGGTGCCGGATCGCGGACGAGCTGGATCCCGGCGACTGCTACTGTTCCGACCATGCGGCTTGAAGACCTTCGCCCGAACAGCGCCATCCGCGGCGTTCACCCCGACGGCCTGGTCACAGTCGTCAGCGTGCAGTGGTTCGGCTCGGAAGCGCTCGAGCTGACCTACAAGACGACGGCCGGCACGGTCGCCAACGAACTGCTCTACCGGCACGACGAGACCCGGCTCGAGGTCGTTGCCCAGGGGCGGCCGTGGAGCTTCGACGGCGACGGCGCGCTGTTCAGGCTGGTGTCCGAGGCGCAGCGCATCCGCCTCGCGCACCTGTTCGACCCGCTGCTGGCAATCCACACGTCGGTGGTCGACCCGCTGCCGCACCAGATCACCGGCGTCTACGACGCGATGCTGCCGCGTCAGCCGCTGCGCTTCCTGCTCGCCGACGACCCCGGTGCGGGCAAGACCATCATGGCGGGCCTGCTGATCAAAGAGCTGGTCGCCCGCGGCGACCTGGAGCGGTGCCTGATCGTCTGCCCCGGCAGCCTCGCCGAGCAGTGGCAGGACGAGCTCTACCGCCGGTTTCAGCTACCGTTCGAGATCCTGACCAACGACAAGCTCGAAGCCGCCCGCACCCGCAACTGGTTCCTCGAGACCGACCTGGTCATTGCCCGTCTGGACAAGCTGTCGCGCGACGAGGACGTGCAGCAGAAGCTGCAGGCGCCCGAGGCGGGCTGGGACCTGGTCGTGTGCGACGAGGCCCACAAGCTGTCGGCCACGTTCTTCGGCGGCGAGATCAAGTACACGAAACGCTACCGCCTGGGGCAGCTGCTCTCGGGCCTGACGCGCCACTTCCTGCTGATGACGGCGACGCCGCACAACGGCAAGGAGGAGGACTTCCAGCTCTTCCTGGCCCTGCTCGACGGGGACCGCTTCGAGGGCCGCTTCCGCGACGGCGTCCACGCGGCCGACGTCTCGGACCTGATGCGGCGCATGGTCAAGGAACGGCTGCTGAAGTTCGACGGCAAGCCGCTCTTCCCCGAGCGCATCGCCTACACCGTGCCGTACCGGCTCTCCGACGCGGAAGCCCGCCTCTACACAGCCGTCACCGACTACGTGCGCGAGGAGTTCAATCGCGCCGAGGCGCTGGCCAACGCCAAGCGGGCGGGCACGGTCGGCTTCGCGCTGACGCTCCTCCAACGGCGGCTCGCCTCGTCGCCCGAGGCGATCTATCAGTCGTTGCGCCGGCGGCGCGAGCGGCTCGAGAGCCGCCGGCGCGAGCTCGAGGTGCTCCAGCGCGGCGGCCAGCAGGCGCCCGCCCTTGCGTTCACGGCTCCGGAGCTCGACGCCGACGACGTCGCGGATCTCGACGACGCGCCGGAACAGGAAGTCGAAGACGCCGAGGCGCGCATCCTCGATCAGGCGACCGCGGCCCGCTCCATCGTGGAGCTGAAGGCCGAGCTCGAAACCCTGAAGGCGCTCGAGAGCCTCGCCCTGGACGTGCGCCGCAGCGGCGAGGACACCAAGTGGCGCGAGCTCGCCGGCCTGTTCAGCGAACTCTTCACGGCCACCGCCCGGCCGGACCGCGTCGGCGAATCGGCGGCGCTCTCCGGAGACGGCGAGGTCCGACGGCCGTCACCCTCCCCGCAGCAGAAGCTCGTGCTCTTCACCGAGCACCGGGACACGTTGCGCTACCTGCAGGAGCGCATCACGACCCTGCTCGGCCGCGAGACGTCGGTCGTCGTCATCCACGGCAGCGTGGGCCGCGAGGAGCGCCTGGCCGTGCAGGAAGCCTTCCGGCACGACCCGCAGGTGCAGGTGCTGCTGGCGACCGATGCCGCCGGCGAAGGCATCAACCTGCAGCGCGCCCACCTGATGGTCAACTACGACCTGCCGTGGAACCCGAACCGCCTGGAACAGCGCTTCGGCCGCATTCACCGGATCGGCCAGACCGAGGTCTGTCATCTGTGGAATCTGGTCGCCGACGAGACCCGCGAGGGAGACGTCTACCGACGGCTGCTGGAGAAGCTGGAACAGGCCCGGCAGGCGCTCGGCGGCCAGGTGTTCGACGTGCTCGGGAAGCTGGAGTTCGAGGGGCAGCCGCTGCGCGACCTGTTGCTCAACGCCATCCGCTACGGCGAACAGCCGGAGGTGCGCGCGCGCCTCGACACCGCCGTTGACCAGGCGCTCGACCGCGCGTCGTTGCAGGACCTGCTCGAGGAACGGCAGCTCGTCCACGACGCGATGGATGCCACGCGCGTGCAGCGCGTCCGCGAGGAGATGGAGCGGGCCGAGGCGCGCCGCCTGCAGCCGCACTACATCGAGTCGTTCTTCAGTGAGGCGTTCCGGCAGCTCGGCGGCGCGGTGCGGCAACGGGAGACACGCCGTTACGAGGTGACGCACGTCCCGGCTCCGATTCGGAGGCGTGACCGCGCGGTCGGGGTCGGCGAGCCGGTGCTTGCCCGCTACGAGCGGATCGCGTTCGAGAAACCACTGGTCGCACCACCTGGCCAGCCGCTGGCGGCCTTCGTCTGCCCGGGCCATCCGCTGCTCGACGCCGTCATCGACCTGACGCTCGAACGCCACCGCGATCTGCTGAAGCGGGGTGCGGTCCTCGTCGACGAGCGCGACGACGGCAAGATGCCCCGCGTGCTCTTCTCCATCGAGCACGCCCTGCAGGACGGGAGCATCACCCGCGGCGGCGATCGGCGCGTCATCTCCAAGCGGGTGCTCTACGTCGAGCTCGACAACGACGGCGTGACGCGCCACCTGCACTACGCGCCGTATCTCGACTACCGGCCGCTGAAGGACGAGGACCCGTCGGCCGACGCGATCCTCGAACGGCCCGAGTGCGCCTGGATCAGCCGCGACCTGGAGCAGGCGGCGCAGGCGTATGCCGTTGCCGACGTTGTCCCGCAACATCTGGCGGAAGTCCGTACTGCCCGGCTCGCCCCGATCGAGAAGACCGAAGCGGCCGTGAAGGACCGCCTCACCAAGGAGATCTCGTACTGGGACCACCGCGCCGCGCAGCTCGAGCTCGAGGAGGACGCCGGCAAGACCGGCGCACGCCTCAACTCGGGCGAGGCGCGCCGGCGGGCGGACACGATGCAGACACGGCTGCAGAAGCGGTTGGCGGACCTGAAGCGGGACGCACAGATCTCACCGCGGCCGCCGGTCGTGCTCGGCGGCCTGCTGGTCGTCCCGCGCGGCCTGCTCGACGCGATGGCTGGGCGCCCCGCGCCGCCCACAACGGTTGACACTCAGGCATCGGCCGCGCGGGCGCGCGACATCGTGATGGCGACCGAGCGCTGCCTCGGCTTCGAGCCGACCGACCGCGAGCTCGACAAGCTCGGCTACGACATCGAGAGCCGCGTTCCGGCCAGCGGGGCGCTCCGGTTCATCGAGGTCAAGGGGCGCAGGAGCGACGCGAAGACCATCACGGTCACGCGCAACGAGATCCTCTACTCGCTGAACAAGCCGGACGACTTCATCCTCGCCATCGTCGAGTTCCGCGCCGACGACACGCACGAGGTCCACTACGTCCGGCGGCCGTTTCAGCGCGAACCGGACTTCAAGGCGGCGAGCGTCAACTACACGCTGCAGGAGCTGCTGGCCGGCGCAGAGAAACCGCGGTAGACGGCCGGCGGGTTCGGACGCGCCAGCCGGCAGCTGGTACCGACACTGGATCTAGACTCCCCACTGACGACATGGCGACAACCAATCACGAACGGGTCGGCAAGGCGCTCGAGCTGTTGAAGGCGGGACTCGGTCCCTTCGTCGACCGCGAGATGCAGAGCGCGATCAAGGCGCAGCGGGTCGACGCCGCCACGCTGCGGCGGGTTGTCGATGACCCTCAGATCGGCAACCCGCCGGTGACCGAATGGGACGTCGCGGCGCTGCTCAAGCTGATGTGGGAGACGTGGAACGACGTGTTCCGCCTGATCCTCGGGCCGGCTGAGCGCGGCTTCGTCGGCGAGCTGCGCGGCCACCGGAACCGCTGGGCGCATCAGGAGGCCTTCTCCGGCGACGACGCGTACCGGGCGCTCGATACCGTGCACCGCCTGCTGACGGCCGTCTCGGCGGCCCAGGCCGCCGATGTCGAGAAGCTCAAGATGGAGCTGCTGCGCGTGCGCTTCGACGAGCAGGCGCGCGGGGCACGGCGCAAGCAGGCCGGCCTCGCCATCGAGGGGGCAGCCGGGACCCTGAAACCGTGGCGCGAGGTGGTGACGCCGCACCAGGACGTGGCCAGCGGGCGCTACCAGCAGGCCGAGTTCGCCGCCGACCTCTGGCAGGCGCACCTCGGCGAGGGGACCGACGAGTACCGCGACCCGGCCGAGTTCTTCCGGCGCACCTATCTGACCGAGAGCCTCAAGGGGATGCTCGTCGGCGCGGTGCAGCGGCTCACGGGCGGCGGCGGCGACCCGGTCGTCCAGCTTCAGACCAACTTCGGCGGCGGCAAGACCCACTCGATGCTCGCGCTCTACCACCTCTGCTCCGGCGTTGCCCCGAGCGAGCTGGCCGGCGTAGACGCGCTGATGCGGGACGCCGGCGTGCCGGCGCTGCCGAAGATGAACAGGCCCGTGGTTCTGGTGGGCAACCGCATCTCGCCGGGCAACCCGGTCACCAAGGACGACGGCACGGTCGTGCGCACGTTGTGGGGCGAGCTGGCGTGGCAGATCGGCGGCGCGGAGGCCTACGCGCGCATCGCCAAGGACGACGAGCACGCCACCAGCCCGGGCGACGCCCTGCGGCAGCTTCTGGTCGACTACGGGCCGTGCCTGATCCTGATCGACGAGTGGGTCGCCTACGCGCGGCAGCTCCACGATCAGAGCGACCTGCCGGCCGGCAGCTTCGAGACGCAATTCACCTTCGCCCAGGCGCTCACCGAATCCGTCAAGCTCGCCGGCAATTGCCTGCTGGTCGTCAGTCTCCCGGCGTCGGACAGCACCGACTCGCCGCACACGCACGCCGACGACGTCGAGGTCGGCGGCCAGCGCGGCCGCGAGGCGCTCGACCGGCTGCGCAACGTCATCGGGCGCATCGAGTCGTCGTGGCGGCCGGCCAGCGCCGAAGAAGGCTTCGAGATCGTCCGCCGCCGGCTGTTCGAGCCGTTCGCCGACCCGGCGCGGTTCAAGGACCGCGACGTCGTCGCGCGTGCGTTCGCCGACTGCTACCGCAGTCAGCACCAGGAGTTCCCGCCGGAGTGCCGCGACGCGGACTACGAGCAGCGGATCACGGCCGCGTACCCGATCCATCCGGAGATCTTCGACCGTCTGTACTCGGACTGGTCGACGCTGGTGACGTTCCAACGGACCCGCGGCGTGCTGCGACTGATGGCGGCGGTCATTCACAGCCTCTGGGAGAAGGGCGACCGCAACCCGCTCATCCTGCCCGCGAACCTGTCGATCGACGACCCGCGGGTCCAGTTCGAGCTGACCCGCTACCTGCCGGAGAACTGGGTGCCGGTCATCGAGAAGGACGTCGACGGCCAACAGGCCCTGCCGCTGCGGATCGACGGCGAGGTCGCCAACCTGGGCAAGAGCTCGGCCTGCCGGCGCGTCGCCCGCGCCGTCTATCTCGGATCGGCGCCGGCTGCGGGGTCGGCGCAGCGCGGAATCGAAGACCGGCGCATCAAGCTCGGCTGCGTGCTGCCGGGCGAATCGCCCGCCGTCTTCGGCGACGCCCTCCGGCGGCTGGCCACCAGGGCCACCTACCTCTACCAGGACGGTTCCCGCTACTGGTACGACACCCGGCCGACGGTCACGAAGCTGGCCGAGGATCGCGCCGAGCAGTTGCGCCGCGACCCGGACCGCGTGGCGCAGGCGATCGGTGTCCGGCTGCGCGCCGCCCTGCACGAAACCGGCGGCTTCAGCCGCATCCATCCCGCGCCGCGGTCCGGACACGATGTGCCGGACGAGCGGGAGACCCGCCTGGTCGTGCTCGGCATCGACCATCCGTACCGCCGCGACCCCGGATCCGCCGCGGAGACGGCGGCGGCCGCCATCCTCGAATCACGGGGGACTACGCCGCGGCTCTACCGCAACACGCTCGTCTTTCTGGCCCCGGACCAGACGCGGCTTCAGGATCTGGACGAGGCGATCCGCCACCACCTGGCCTGGGAATCGATCCTCGCCGAGCGGGAACCGCTCGACCTGTCGCCCCACCAGGTCCGGCAGGCGGAGACGCAGCGGGACGCCGCCGCCGAAACCGTCACGGCGCGGCTGCCGGAGACGTACCAGTGGCTGCTGACGCCGGTTCAGGAGGCGCCTGCCGATCCGGTCATCTGGGAGGCGGCACGGCTGACCGGGCAGGGAGATCTGGCAGCTCGGGCAACCCGCCGGCTCAAGAGCGACGAGCTACTCATCGCCACCTTCGCCGGCACGAGCCTCCGGATGGTACTCGACCGGGTCCCGCTGTGGCGCGGCGACCACGTGTCGGTCCGGCAGCTCGTCGAGGACTTCGCGTCTTACCTCTACCTCCCACGCCTACAGGATCCTGCCGTGCTGTTGCGTGCTGTGATGGCCGGCGGCGGGCTCTTGACCTGGGCGAACGAGAGCTTCGGCTACGCGGACAGCTACGACGAGGTCACCGGGCGGTATCGCGGCCTGCTCGGCGGACAGGCACTCTCTCTCACGGATGCGGATGCGGAAGGCCTGCTGGTCAAGCCGGAGGTCGCCCGACGGCAGCTCGATTCAGAACAGGGCACGACCATCGTGTCGCCCGAGCCCAACGGCGGTGAGACCGACGATTTCGAACCGGAACCCGACAGCCGACCGACGCGCTTCCACGGGAGCGTTTCACTCGACGCAACCCGCGCCGGACGGGACGCGAGCCGGATCGCTGACGAGGTAATCACCCATCTGGCCGGCCTCGTGGGGGCGAACGTGACGGTGACGTTGGATATCGCCGCCGAGATCCCAGCCGGGGCGCCCGATCACGTCGTGCGCACCGTGACCGAGAACAGCCGCACGCTGAAGTTCAACAGCCACGGCTTCGAACAAGAGTAGGCCTCGCCGGAGACCGCGCCAGAAACGTCACTCGCCTCGTGTCATCGTGCGCCGTCGAACAGTGCCGCCTGCTCGGCTGGACCGGCACGGGACAAGCGGGCGATCTCCGACCAGCTCTGCACGAGGCCGTTGTACGACAGCGCCTCGGCGGCGCGCTTCTTCCGCTCGCACAGCGTGTACAGCCGGTAGCAGAGCTCCCGGGCGATCTCGGCCGTACTGCCTAGCGGGCCGACAATCTCCGCGGCGCCGGTTTCGCCGCGCGTCTCGAGAACGCGGATCAGGTGATGGACCGCTTCCCACGCAGTCAACCGCGCGTCAGCTGCCGGGTCCCAGTCTTCGGACAGGTCTTTCGGCTTCAACAGGCGGACCTTGCCCCCCTGTGACGCGATGATTCCGGCGTCGACCATGCCGGCGACGCTCGTGTTCTTCGCTTTCGACAGCGTTTCCGCCACGCCGTATGCGCCGTCGTCGAAGCCGTGCTGCTCGAACCAGGCGAGCGCCCAGCGGCTGTCGGCGTCGAAGTCGCCTTCCTGCTCGGCGAGGACCTCGTCGAGGGTCTGGTTGATCAGCGCCAGCGCGGCGCGCACCGACATCGGCTTGCCCGCCGCATCGAGGACCGTCGCGTGGCGGGTGAAGACCGCCATGCCGGGGCCGATGGCGGCTTGGGCTAGATCGACAGGCGCGATGTTGCCGGTTTGGAGCAAGCGCAGTGCTAGCCCGGAAAATTCGTGAGGGGTCCGTCCCAGGTAGAGACACAAGAGCCTCCGTGTGCTAAAACGCTGTTGGCGACAGACGTTTTCGGCACGACGGAGGCTCTTGCGTGACGGACCCCACGATAGCACAGTCTGTTCTGTTCCCCGATCTGTTCGACAAGCCTCTGGTCGCGATGTTCGACCGCGAGCAGTCGAGCTCGGATGGCGGCGCCGTGCTGCTCAAGGCCGCCGAGCGCGTCTACGGGTTGGTCAAGGCATTCGGCCGGTGTCTGATTGACCGCCGGGCACCGGAGAAAGTCCGGCACACGCTTGAGGACCTGGTGGGCCAGCGGGTATTCGGGATCGCCTGCGGCCATCCCGACGGCAACGATTCGGACCGGCTCGCTGACGACCCGATCCACAAGCTGCTGCTCGGGCGCGACCCGCTGGCGGGCGGTCGGCTGGCGTCGCAGCCGACGGTCTCGCGGTTCGAGAACGGTGCGGGCCGCGTCGCGCTCTATCGGCTCGGACGCGAGTTGGCGGCGTCGGTCATCGAGCGGCATCGTCGCCGGCTGTGCGGGCGGGCGCGACGCATCACGATCGACCTCGACCCGACCGACGACCCGACGCATGGCGCGCAGCAGCTGACCTTCTTCAACAGCTACTACGACAGCTGGTGCTACCTGCCGTTGCTGGCCTTCGTGAGCTTCGACCGTGAGGCGGAGCAGTATCTGTGCGCGGCCGTGCTGCGGCCCGGCACGGCGCAGGCGACCGACGGAACGCTGGGCGTGTTGTGTCGCCTGCTTGCGCTGCTGCGGTCAGCGTTTCCCGAGGCGCGCTTTCTCGTCCGGCTCGACGGCGGCTTCGCCTCCCCGGAGGTCTTCGACTTCCTCGATGCCGAGCCGCGGCTCGACTACGTCGTGGCGATGGCCAAGAACGCTGTGTTGTTGCGCGCTGCCGAGCCCGTCATGGTGGCGGCCCGCACCGAGAGCATGCTGCGTGAGAAGACGGCGCACTTCTACCTCGACACCCGCTATCGCGCGGGCACGTGGGCTCGTGAGCGCCGCGTGGTGATCAAGGCTGAAGTCGTGCAACTCACCGGCCGGCAGCCGCGCGACAACCCGCGCTTCGTCGTGACCAATCTGCGCCAGACGCCGCGCTTCATCTACGAGAAGGTCTACTGCGGGCGCGGCGACATCGAGAACCGCATCAAGGAACTGCTCGACGGCTTGCAGATCGACCGCACGAGCTGCACCAGGTTCTGGGCAAACCAGCTGCGGGTCCTGCTGACGGCCGCCGCCTACGTGCTCATGCAGGAACTGCGGCTGAGGGCCGCCCGCACCGCCTGCGCCCGCACCCAGGTGACTTGGCTGCGCGACCGGTTGCTCAAGGTCAGCGTCCACGTCGTCCGCTCCGTCCGCCGGCTCGTCCTGCACCTGCCGCGAGCGACCCCATACCGTGACGTCTGGCGGCGCCTCGCCCTCGCTCTCGGGGCGCGCGCCGGATAGCGCGCCGTCACGCCGCCAACCTCAACCCCCGTATTGCACGCCAGCGCCCCGTCGCCGAAGCTGTCGGCGCGTTGTGCCTCGTGCGCGCCGTCACCCCGCCACGACCGCTTCACCCACGCTGCCACCGACCACACACCGCGTCCGAAACGTCCTTCGCGCGACGATCAGGCCCGACCTGGGACCGATTCGATAACCTCAAGAATAATCCGGGCTAGCGGTAACTCCGAGCGGAGCGTGGTCAGGAACTCGCGGCGGGTAGCGGCCAGTGCGGCGCTGGCACGACGCCGGCAGACGAGGACAATGCTGGAAGCGAGGGCGTTGGTACCCCTTGCGATGATCCTGCCCGCGCCTTCGGTTCGTAGCGGCCACGTGCCGGTGATCGCAAAGCCTGATTTGATCACCGCGTCCAGGAACGTCTCCCATCCAGTACTGGCGGTTCCGGAACCCCCTTTCGTTTCTGACTGCTTGAAGGCGTAGTAGATCGTGACCGGGAACCCGGAGTGGGCTTGATCCGAGAGTCGGCGCATCGCCTGCGTCATTCCGTCGAGGAAGAACGTCTCTGCCGCTTCCTGACTCCCGTGGCGGTACGGTGTGGCCACCAGTTCCTGGGCCTTCGGCACGGCGAGCGTCGAGAAGAGGTCAGGGAACACCGGTTTCAGGGAACGGCGCAACCATACGTAGAAGAAATCCGACAGGTCTGCGTACCCGATGTTGTCGTAGTACGGCGGATCTGTGGATATGAGCTTTCCGCCGCTGACAGCTTGGCTTTCTGCGTTCCGTTGGCCAGACCAGCCAGGGTGCCGTGCAGGAAACGCATCGATCACCATGGCGACTTTATCGAGCGCGGCAGCCAAGGTGCCCCCGACACTCGCGAACGGATTTGCCTCAGCAAAATCCCACACCATTGGTATCGCCTGACGGGCGAACGTCTCTCTAACCCGGATTATGCGTGAAGGTGCGGTTGAGGGGGAGACACAGGAGCCTCCGTGTGGTACAAACGTAGTGCTCACAACGTTTTAGCCACAACGGAGACCCCTGCGTGACGCCTCAGACGATACCACAGACTGTTCTGTTCCCGGATCTGTTCGACAAGCCCCTCGTCGCCAGGTTCAACCAGGAACACGCCAGTTCCGACGGCGGCGGCGTCCTGCTCAAGGCGGCCGAGCGCGTGTATGGCTTGGTCAAGGCGTTCGCCCGGTGTCTGGCCGACAAACGCGCACCGGGGAAGATTCGGCACACGCTCGCGGACCTGATCGGCCAGCGGGTTTTCGGCATCGCGTGCGGTCATCCCGATGGCAACGATGCCGACCACTTGGCCGACGACCCCATCCACAAGCTGCTGCTCGGGCGGGACCCGGTGTCCGGCGCGCCCTTGGCGTCGCAACCCACGATCTCGCGATTCGAGAACGGCGCGCGCCGCACCGTGCTCTACCGGATGGGGCGCGAGTTGGCGGCGTGCGTCATCGAGCGTCATCGGCGTCGCCTGCAGGGGCGGGCGCGGCGCATCACCATCGATCTGGACCCGACCGACGACCTGACGCACGGGGCCCAGCAGCTCACGTTCTTCAACGGGCACTATGGCGGCTGGTGTTATCTGCCGCTGCTCGGGTTTCTGAGCTTCGACCGCGAGGCGGAGCAGTATCTGTGCGCGGCGGTGCTGCGGCCCGGGAAGGCAGTGGCCGCCGACGGGACCCTCGGGCTGCTGTGTCGGCTGCTTCCGCTGTTACGGGCGGCGTTTCCGCGGGCGCGGTTTCTCGTTCGGCTCGACGGGGGCTTTGCGACCCCGGAGATCTTCGATTTTCTGGATGCGGAGCCCCGGCTCGACTACGTCGTGGCGATAGCAAAGAACGCGGTGTTGCAGCGGCATGCGGAGTCCGCCATGCAGGTGGCCCGCGCGCAGAGCGAGGTCGGTGGCGAGACCGCGCACGTCTATACCGACACCCGCTACGCTGCCCGCACGTGGGACCACGAGCGCCGGGTCGTGATCAAGGCCGAAGTCGTTCGCCTCGCAGACCGCGAGCCGCGGGACAACCCGCGGTTTGTGGTAACGAATCTGCGGCAGACGCGGCGCTTCATCTATGAGAAGGTCTACTGTGCTCGCGGGGACATCGAGAATCGGATCAAGGAACTGCTCGATGGGCTGCAGATCGACCGCACGAGCTGCTGTCTGTTCTCGGCGAACCAGTTGCGCGTCTTCCTGACCGCCGCCGCCTACGTGCTCATGCAGGAACTGCGATTGCGGGCGGCGCGTACTGCGTGCGCCCGCAGCCAGGTGACGTGGCTGCGCGACCGGCTGCTGAAGCTGGGGGTCCACGTCGTCCGCTCGGTCCGCCGGGTGGTTCTGCATCTGCCGCGCTCGACGCCGCACCTCGAGGCGTGGCGGCACATCGCACTCGCGCTGGGCGCGCGCGCCGGATAGCCCACCCGTTGCGCCGCGCCCACCTGCTTCCTGGGCGGCATGGGCCGCTCCGCCGGCGGGGCTGTCGCTGCCCAACCCTCGCGTCCGTCATGCTCCCCCGGTCGGCTGCTCAACCCCGGCTCCGCTTGCAGGCGACGATGTCCGAGACTCATTCCTGCGCCGACCACGCCCTTTGGCGGTCGAATCTGGACCTTCATGAATAATGCAGGCTAAATGCGCCGCGATCGCTCATCCACGAAGTAATCGATGAGCCGGTGTTCGAGACCTTGGACAGCGCGAACGCCAGATACAAGGCTACTGCCTCACAGTGCGCCGCGGCGCCCGTGCCGCCATCGCGCAGCGGGCGGTCGTCGTCCGGCAGCCCCGCGTCCGCGGCGTCGGCCAGGATGCGCTTCGTCGCCTCCGCTACCAAGTCGGAGAGGGTCGTCAGGGCGACGAGCTGGCGGGGCGTGAACAGGTCGCCGAACGTGGGAAGCCCATAGTTGGGCGTCTTGAAATCTCGCGGGTTGTCGGGTAGCGGCATGTCCGGCTTCCACATCACTGGGACGGCCCGCGCTATAGCTTCGTGCTGCGGTGTCGGAGCCAGGTAGATTCGACTGCGATCGCCCTCCGCCACAATTGCCATCAGCCGTGCGTCCAAACCCTCTTGCTTACCTTGCGCGCGAATGTGATCGTAGGTCACCGGCACGCCTGACATCAGACATCGAAACCCGCCTCGCTTGCCTGCCGTCGTGCCGAGCTTCGCTGCGTCCACATCCGACGGCACGCCGACCTTCACCTCGAATCGGTACCCCCGACCCTCGGTTACCTGCTCGACGTACGCCTCCTTGCCCTTCTTCGTCGACAGCATGAACGTGGACACGAGCGGCACGTCCACATCAGCAAAGGCCGGGTTGGGGCTCTTCACCGTCCGCGCCCACAGCCACGCGATCACCGTCAGCTTCCGGCCCTCGTACGGCTTCAGGTCGGGACGCTCGTGTACCAGCGCCGATGTGACCTCGACCGGCGGGTACAGGTGCCCGATTCGCTTCTCAGCCTCCTCGCGCATCCACTGCCCATAGTGACGCACGTCCTCGGCCAGACCCTGTGTGCCGCGCCACGTCTTCGCGATGACCGTCGGCTCGCCTTGCGATCCAGGGTTCACCGGCGGCCGGCCGGCGAACTTCGGCGGGATCTCGATCATCGCCTTGTTGATAAGCACCGCTACCGGGTTGAGGTCGCTGGCATGGGCTTCGAGGCCCAGCCGCTGCGCTTCGAGCGGCAGGGCGCCGCCGCCGGCGAACGGGTCGTGGAATGCGGGCAGCGTGTGGCGGTCGAACAGCTCAGCGGCCCGCGGGTGACCGGCGTTCTCGGCGCATGCCCGGCGCCAGCTCTGCCAGATCTCGGTCCGTGCCCGCTTCAGCACCTCCTCGTTGGTCGTGTTCTCCCACAGAACCAGCTCTTCGAGAATCCCGAACAGGCGCGCGCGTTCGAGTTCCGCCGCCACGTCATCGAGCGTCGGCGGGCGCGGCTCCGCCTCGACCGTAGCGCCGCCCGGCTTCTCCCCTGCCCCGATGTTCCCGTTTCCGGTCGCTGGCGGCGCGGCCGCCGCCGATGCCCGAGCTGCCAACCGCTTCTTCAGTTCCCGCTGGGCAGCGCGCTTCTTCACCGGATCTGAAAGCAGCACGTCGACGTACTCCGACGGGTCGTCGACCATCTGCGAGAAGATCACCGCACGCGCCGCCGCCAGCGGGCGGCGCGCCCACCACAGGTGCAGCGTCGATGGATGCCCGTGGCGAATAGACTTCTCACGCGCCGCCGCAGCGTTGATCGCGTCGAGCGGCAACGCTACCTCGATCAGCTTTTTCCTCATCGCAGGGCGCTACCGTTCGCAGGCTCGGCCGTCGTTGTCGCGATCCATGCGACGCTGGTACGCACAATGGCCCCGCGGGACGCCGTTGGGATGATCGCGCCGTAGCGCCGTGCAGTTGCGGTACGGCCCGCACCCGGCCCCGGACGCGCGCGGAGATGCCGGCGGACTCACCGGGGACGCGCGCCGGCTGCCGGATTCACACACCACGCCGTCTCCATCGCCGTCCCGCATGAACGGGTACGCGGGATGGTCGCGCGTCACCGGCGCGATCCCGTGTGCCCGAGCTTCCGCACAACTGACGCGGCCGTTCCCGTTGTCGTCCCACGCGGCGATCGCCTCGGGAACGGATACCGCGGGCCCGGCCGGGGTCGGTATCGCGCCACGCGCGAACGTGATCAACTCCGTCGAGGCGCAACCCGCCAGCGCTTGGTCCAGCGCGTCCGCCTCGCGACGGTCGATGGTGAGCCCGTAGCGCTGCCGGACCGCGATCACCCGGGCCGCGAACCAGCAGCGGTTCTGTGCCGGCAGCCACTCGGCCGCGTCGCGGGCGACCTTCTCGTAACGATTCACGCGCGGACCCGCCAGCGTGAGGTTCAGCAGGTCGGTCGCGAAGCGATGCCGGGTCGCAAGGTCCGCGGCGCACAGGCCGCTGTCGTGCGCCTCGGAGCGAGCCACCATGTGCTCGATGTCCGTGTCGGACTTGCTCGCAAACCAACGTCCCGTGTACGGACCGTAGACCCCGCCCAGATCGTCGACGATCCGATCCTCCACCGACTGCGGATACCGGTAATCGGCCGCGTCGTAGGGCGAGCAACGTTGCTCAGGCGCGACAACCAGGCCGCGCCACGACGTCTGCGCATATAACTCGCTGCCCGCCGGAATGCAGCCGATGGTGCTGACAGCGCCGATGACGAGGAAGACGACAGCGGTGAGACCGAGCGCCGTGGTGGTGCTGTGTCGATGTGCATGCATGGTGAGCGATCCTAGAATCGCCCTCCGCTCCTGGTAAAGACGCCCTGGCCGACCACTGAGCGCTGCGCTCGGTACGACCATCCGTTTCCGGCATGAATGAGCCCGCGCCCGCGCTGACGACGTGGTCACCGTGTCTCTCGTGCCCGGCTCGACGGCTTCGACGCGCGGAGGCGGGAGCCGGCCGCCAGCAAGTAGTAGACTCCCCCCATGCTCCGCCGCTGGATGCCGAGTGAGGACATCGCCGTACGCCTGGCCGACGCCCTCGACGCCGAGGATGGCGGCCGGCGGCTGCTCGAGCTCGCCCGGCGCCTCGGCCGCACCGAGGCCGCGGTCCGCCGGCGCGCCTGGGGCCTGCGGGTGGCCCGGTCCGGGGCAGCGGACCCGCTGGTCGAGCCGGGCGGCGCCGGCGTCCAATAACCGCATCTTCCGTTAACCCCGCCGCGCACGCCGCCTGAGCGCCGAAAGCCCCCGGATTCAGGCCCTGATCCGCACTCGCTCGCTGATCCTCGCCATGGCCCGCGCTGTCGTCAGCGGCGCTGTGGAAGGGTGCCGTCACGCGGCCGCACCGCAGCAGCCTGTTACACTGGTTGGTTGGGCAGGCGCCGATCCGCCCTGTCCGTACCCAGAGGAGGAAACCGACATGCCGACACGACGACACGCGCACGGGAGGACCGTCGCCCGCAATGCCCACCCGCGGCTGCGGCTCGCCGCCGCGCCGCTACGCCAGGCCCCCGCCGTCTCTGTCCGACGGGCAACCGACGCCGGGCGTTCCGAGGACCGTCGGTCCGTCTACCTGCAGTTCGTGCGACGTCTCTGGCTCCTGGTCTCGTAGCCGGCCCCCACCTTCTCCCGCCTGGCGCGCGGGCACTGCGCCGTTCCCTGTCCGCGACTCCCTTGATCCGGATGCTGAACACCGCATACTCGGTGGTGGTGTCCGCCGTTGGACGCCGGGCGAGGACGTGGCCGTGCGGCTCGACGGACTGTCCCGGATTGCGGTGCGCCGCGGTGTTCGGAGCCGCCTTCACCCGGCTGGCCGTGGTTCCGGGACCTGCTTTGCAGGGGAGGCGCCACCGGTGAACGAGCTTCCGTCGGTCGCCTTGACGCGGCGCTTTCTGGTCTTGTGCGAACAGTATGGTTCGGAGCGTCTGGCGGTCCAGGTTGTCGCCGTGGGCCGGAGCACCGGCGTCGAGGGGCTGCCCGCCGGCGACGACTGGACCACGTGGAGTGCTGACGAGATGCAGGCGGCGGTCGACTACCTCCGGCGCAAGCGCGGCCTGACGCGGTAGGCGTGCAGCCACCTCGCCCACCGCCGGGGGCAGCCGGCCTCCCCGCAGGTTCGCGGACAGGATACCGGCGGCCGGCCGGGCCGGCCGACAGCCGTCTCACTCCTTGCCCC
Source organism: Vicinamibacterales bacterium (assembly GCA_963662835.3). Classification (GTDB taxonomy): domain Bacteria; phylum Acidobacteriota; class Vicinamibacteria; order Vicinamibacterales; family UBA8438; genus WTFV01. The sequence continues at coordinate 12,969 of OZ245368.1, read as the reverse complement.
TGCACAGCTCGCCGATGAACTCGGCGAGCGCCTCGATCGTCGCCAGCCGGTCCGCCTCGCCCGCCCGCGCCTCGATCGCCGCGAGCCGCCGGCCCGACGCAGCCGACCCCCACAGCGCGTTGAATATCTTGGCCGCCACCCTCAACGAGGCGAGGCTGGCTTGAAACCGCGCCTCATCGACCGCCGCGACCCGGCCGGCCGCCGCCAGGCGTTCGCAGCGCGCGGCGAACCGCAAGGTGCGCTGCCGGGCGCCCTCGACGAGCTGGCCGAGCTCGTCGACCGCCGCCGCCGCTTCCCGCGCCTCGACCGCCTCGACGCGCTCGGGCGCCGCGCCACGCCGGGCCTCGGCCAGGCGTTCGCCGCACGCGGCGAACCTGGCCGCCACCTCGCTCGCCTTCCGCATGTCGGCCCCGATCGCAGCCAGCTCGTCGACCGCCAACTCCGTGTCCTTCTTCTTCGCCATTTCTCACTCCTCCTTCGCGCCGCGACGGCCCCCCGGCCGGCGTCCATGCGCTTTCATCCGTCCCCGTCCGTCTTCCCCCCTCGCCTTGCCCTGCCCTGAATCTTTTCGTCGTCGTGGGGGGCTGCCGCCGCGCGGCGGCGGCAGGACCGCGCGGGCGGACGCGGCCCGAGTGGCGGTCAGGTCAGGCGCGGGCTCGAGCTGGCCGACCAGCTCGGCCGCAGCGAGGCGGCCGTTCGCCAGCGCGTCTCCAAGCTGCGGGCGCCGCAGCTCGATCGAGGGCGCGGTAGCGCAACGGTGTTCGGTTTCCGCCGCCGCGAGCGGCGGCGGCAGCAACTCGCGGGCGGGCAACCGACTGCTGGGCCGCTCACGAACGGCGCTGCTGCGCTCGCCGCCGCGGCGGCGCGTCTCCCCGACCGCCACGAGCGCGTCGATCACCAATTCCGCGTCCGTCTTTTGCGCCATTTCTCGGCTCCTCCTTCGCGCCGCGGCGGGGGCCGCCCGCCGCGTCATGCGCCTTCCCCGTCGTCCGTCTTCACCCTCGTCCTCGTCTTGCCCTGCCCTGAAATCTCTTGGTGGGGGGCTGCGGCGCGGCCGCGGCAGGACCTTGCTGGCGGACGCGGCGGCGCGGCGCAACGAGACGCCGGCCAGCGCGCCCCTGGCCGGCGCACATACAGGCCCGCTTGGGCTACCGGCTGGGGCTCTTGGGCGCGGCCGCCAGAGCGTCGGTCTGGACGTATCAGGGACGCGCCGGGGGCCGCCAGGACCCTGGGGGTGCTGAGGGTCGCCGCGGGTCGAGATCTCGCCGTACAGGGCGAACCTGGCGGCCATTCTCGCTAGCCTCGGCCCGCCTGGCGGGGCCGCCTTCCCGGGTTCGAGGGTAGGGGGGGGTGCCAGGGGCGGCGCCGCCAGCCGCCTTCCTGAACGCGCGCGCGCCTAGCGGCTATTCGGAGGTTCCGCTGCCGGGATGATCACTCGCTCGAGCGTGAGCAGCCGCTGGTCGACCTTGCCGAAGGCGATCTGTACGTTCAGCAGTCGCGTCCGCATATCGCGAACGTCCGTCTTCACGTCGTCGAGCTGGTCCGTCACCTCGCCCCCCAGCTCGTCGATCCGTCGGCTCTGGTTCATCACGAGGCATCAGACACCACTTTTCCCACAAACGGTTGCGGAAAAAAGGGTTGATGCGCGCATAAACAGGGGGGCAGAGGCAGGCTCGCCTCAGCGTCTCCGCGCTGGCGTGTGAGAGGGTGCGCACGATGTCGCTGACGGGCAGGTCGACCCCGCGGGCGGATTCTTGATCAGATCCGCCTGCGGCGTGGTTTTTTCATCGCGGCGGGTGTTCGTTGCGCCGGTCGGTTCTATTCCGGTGTTTCAGGGCCCCGGTCGGGGCCATTTTCGGTCGCAGTCGCCTCTATTCCCACTCCGACTCGCTTTTCGGGGTCGTCCGTCGTGGTTCTTCAGTCGGCTTTACTTCAGATTCCGACACCGGCGTCAGCGGCACCGGCCCGGGCGCTGGCGGGCGCTCGATCCGCTGCAGCACGCGCCGCGCGATCGTCCGCGCCGCCGCGACCAGGTCCTCGAGCCGGCGCTGCCACCCCGCGCGGTCGCGGGCGAGCGCCTCGGGCATCCGCCGGTAGAGGTCGGTGACCAGGTCCGCGGCCCCGTCCGGCGATCGCTCTTCCTACCACTGCACGCTGGCGGTCCCGAGCACCCGCTGGTCGGCCGTGCCCGCGCCCTCGCGCATGCCGAACACCGGGCTCTGCCGGCGCTCCGCATCGACCCCGAGCTGCAGGTTCACCCGGCCCTGCTCCAGGACCCCGACCTCGTAGCCGAGCCGGTAGTCCTGCCCGTATTCCGACGTCCGCATGCTCACCCGGGGCGTACCCACGAAGCGCGCACCGATCGGCAGGCCGTAACCGACCTCGGTATCGAGGCGATTGCCACCGCTCCCGAGCAGATGGTTCTGGCCCATGCCGCCCATGGTCTCGCGCCCCCACAACGCGTTGGCGCCGCTCATCGCGTCGCCGCCCCAGGCCGGCGAGACCCGTGCGGTGAACCCGAGCGGCGTCTTCGGCGTCGGGTCGTAGCTGACCGACACAGCCATGCCGCTCTCGGCGAATCCGGCGGCCTGATGGACCAGCAGCCGCCGGATCCGCACCTCGACGGCCAGGCCGGTGACCCCGTCGACGACCGTCAGGCCTATGCCGACATCGAGGCCGCGGCCGACTTCGGCGTCGCCGCCGTCCTGGCGGATCCCCACCTCGACGCTCGGCGTGAACGCCATGCGCGCGGCGATCATCGTGCTCTTCGAGCCCTCGAGCGCGGTGCGCAGGCGCGTGACCCCTGCCCGGGTCTCCCGCAGATTGCCGGACGCTCCGGATACAGCGTCCGTGCGGGTCCCGACCCACAGCGCGTCGGCCTTGAAGGCCAGCTCGAAGCCGGTCTCGCTCGTCATGAGCCGGCCCCGTCCGCCGCCGGCCGCCATCGCCATCGACAGGCCCGTCTCGATCGGCGCGCCGGCGCCGGGGTCCAGCAGCAGGCCGCCTGCCCCGTAGCCGGCGACCGTCCACACGGTCACCCGCTCGGAGGGCTTGAAGCCAATCCACGGGTAGAGCCCGCTGACCGCGGAGGTCATCCGCCCGGCGTCGGCGCCGCCGGCGTAGCCGCCGAGCCCGCGGGTGTGGGCCAGCGAGACGCCGGTGACCATCCGGCCCTTGCTGTAGTCGGCGCCGAACATCGTGCTGCGGACATCGCCGTTGAGCGCGAGCGCACCGTCCTGGCCGTGGAAGCTCGATGACGCAGAGCGGCTCCAGAACGAGAGGACGCCCCCGGTCGACGTCGTCCGGTTGAGCGCGAATCCAGAGCCGACCAGCAGCTGTTCTCGACCGCCGAAGCCGAAGCCGTAGCCGGCGTCGTGCCGCAGGCCCGGGCCGCGCGCGCCTGGGCCCTGCGACATCGGATCCTGTGACATCGGACCCTGCGGCCCCAGACTGGACGTCATGCTGCCGTTGGCGGACGGCCCGCCGGCCGACGGCGCCCCGTAGCCGCCGCCGAGCTGCTGCAGGAAGCCGAGCGCGAAGTCCTTACCCATGTCGCGATTGACGGCGCGGCCGGCGACGCGGCCGTCGAAGCCCGGCGCTCGAGGCGCGTTGACGCGCTCCTCGACCAACCTGCTCGACCACGTGCACCGCGGCCGTCCGTCCGAACCGCGCCAGCAGCGCCTGCGGCAGCGGATCGTGGTTCTTGATCGTTCCCGTCGCCTCGCCGTCCGCCAGATACGCGCCGGAGGGGTTCGAGAGCGTCAGCGTCAGGGTCTCCGCGCCCTCGTCGTGCGAGTCGTCGAGCACCCGTACCACCACAATCTTGGTCGTCTCGCCCGGGGCGAACGTCTTGGTCACCGCGGTCTTCGCGCGATAGTCCTCGCCCGCCAGCGCCGTGCCGTCCGACGTCGCCGCCTGTACCGTCACCGTTCCCGGCGCCGGGCGCGCGAGCGTGACCGAGAACCGCAGCCGCGGGGATCGGTTTCGCCATCGACTTCCTCCAGCGGTGGTTGACCCACGCGCTTGGTCAGCCACTCGGCTATGCGGCGGAGCTCGGCCGCCGCGCGCCCCTGTGGCTGGTACTCGGCCACCGTCAGGCCGACGGCGCTGGCATCGCGCTACGCGGCTCTTCGGCCCGACCTGCTCCAGGTCCTTGCCGCAGTGGGGGATCGCCAGCAATCGCCTTGCCGCGTTGGCCCGCCCATCGCCGATTGCAGTGGGCCGGCCATCCGGAGGGCTCGAATCGGCGGATTCCGGAGGATCTCGCAGCGGCTGCGGGCCCCGTGGTACGCTGCCGGCATGACCGACGTGCTGCTCGTGATCGCCGCGGTCGCGGCGCTGCTCAACGGCTGGCAGATCTCCCGCATGGCCGGCCGCCTCGATGCCGTCGAATCCCACGTGCAGGCCTCGGGGGTCCGATAACGGTCGTTACGTCGACCGGCTCGCGACCGCGCCGATCGGCCAGAAAACCCCCGCAAACACTGACCGGGTGGAACATTGCCTGCGGGGTGGCCGGCACGGGCGTCTTGTCGCCCAGGTGTTCGCGCGACCGCCGCGTCTCCTCGAGACGGGCGAGCTTCGTCTCCTGGCGCGCGGTACGGCTGCTGATAGAATCGCTGCTGGGGCCTGACTGGGCCTCGGGCGGGGTTGGTCGCCGTGCTGTCATCACGCGGTCTCCTTGCCGGCGGCGTCGATGCCCTGCCAGGGGCTGACGTCGCCATCGACACGCGGCCTCACTGCCGCGTGTCGAGCCCAGTTTACCAAGGGGGGCGACGGGCCGGCCCCTCGGATGCGGGGGGGCCGGCCCGGGGTCGACCACGATGAAACCCGCTCTCGTCCTCGAGCCGCCGCCGGCGAAGCCCAAGCCCAGGACGGCTTGGGTCAGCGTCGACCCGAAGCTGCAGCGCCGCTTCAAGGCGGCGTGCGCCGAGCATGGCGTCTCGATGCACGAGCAGGCCGCGGCGCTCATCGAGGCTTGGCTGCAGGGCGCGGCCGCTGGCGCTCGCCCTGTCGCACCGCGGCAGGGCGACATCCTCGCCGAGTGATCCCGCAGGCCGGCCGGATCGAAGGGGGAGGGATGTGGCTGAGTCGTGGTTGCCGAAGCGTGTGGTGATGTTCTTGGGGGAGATACCGCCGGGCGAGCTGCGCTGCCTTCTGGCGCATGAGGCCCTGGGCGGCCTGCGTCGGGAAGGTGATCCGGACCCGGTCCCCGTCGGCTCCGGAGCGGTTCCGCGGTTCGCGGTGCGGCTGGTCGCCCTCGAGGCGGCGCTCTGGGAGGGCAGCCGCGAGCCGCCGACGGCCGCGGAGCTGGCTGCGGAGGCCGGGCTCGAGCTGTCGACCGTCGACCGGGCGCTCGAGGTCCTCGGCGCCCGCTTCGCGCACCGCTATGGCGACTGAGCGCGCCGGCGGCGGCGGCCGCCGGCTCCTTGACCTGGCCGACCGACTGACGCTGATCAGCATCGGAGCGATCGTGACGATAGCGATCGCGAACGGCACCTGCACGTCAAACGAGCGATTCAGGGACCTGCAGGCGCGGATGACATCGCTCGACAGCCGAGTCGAGAGCGGGTTCAGCGACGCAGCCAACGAACGGCGTGAAGAACACGGCCAGATAATCAGGCGGCTCGAGCGCCTCGAGGACCTGCACCTCAAACCAGGCCCTGGGGTCCGATAAAGGGCGTTACGTAGACCTCGTCGAGAAGGCCGTGCTGTTCGGATCCAAGGCACTCGGGGACTGGCGAGCCGAGAGCGACATCGACGTGATGGTGATCGTCAAGAACGAGGCCGCAGACGCACAGGAGAGCATCGCGGACATGGGCCACGCGTCGGAGAGATCACGATGACCAGCAACCAAGGGGAGCCGGCAGACGATCTCGGACAGATCGACTGGCGGGACTGCCCACACGTGCAACGCGACCCCGAGATCATGAGCGGCGCATGGTGCTTCGAAGGTACCAGGCTCCCGGTATCCACGCTGTTCGGCAACCTGGCAGACGGACTGAACGTGCGGGAGTTCATCGAGCAATACCCAAGCGCCAGGGCCGACCACGTCAGCGCTGTGCTCCAATTCCAGGCTGAGCGGCTGGAGGCCACGAGCACCGAGTAGCGTCCGAGTCCGATAACCGACGCTATGTCAACCCCGTCGGCCTCCCGCCGATCGGCCTGAAAACCCCCGGAATCATTGAGCGGATCGACGCCAGCGGCGCCGGCGGCGCCGGCGTTATGCCGCCGCGGCATGCACGATCCGGAGCGGAATCGGCCGATCCTGCATGGATATCCGGCCAGCGGGGACGGCTCGGCCCGCCCGTCGGCGTGCTACTCAGTCGACGGCGGCCGGCTCGGCCAGCGGGGCCGCCCGTGGGCCCGGGACTCGCTTGGCTAGAATGGGAGCTGGTCGATGACGGAAGAGAACCGAGCCGAGAGACCGCAGATCACGATCACCGCAGGAGCGTGGATCGGACTCGTCACCATCACATTCACGATCGTGCTGTCGCTGTTCGGCGCAGCCGGCTGGATCATCTCGCGAATGGACACGGCGATCGCTCGCCTCGACGTTCGCATCGACCGCCTGGACACCCGCATCGACCGCCTGGACGGAAGACTGGACACCCTCGCCGAAGAAGTCGCCATGATGCGCGGCCAGCTCGAGGTGCTCACACGAACGCGATCGAGCGACCCCACCGAGGCCGAACCCGGAACCACAACCGGGCAGTAGACGCGCCGGCGAACCAACCGGACGCCGGCTCAGCCGGCGGCCGCCGCCGCCAACCTGCGCCTAGGCGCAAGTTGGCCAGCGGGCGGCCTGAGCGCCCTGGGGGCCGCTGAGGCCGACCAGCCGCTCCGGGGTGCTGAGGGTCGCCGCGGGGCGAGGTCTCGCCGTACAGGCGAAATCTGACGGTCGAGGGGCGGATTCAGGGGCCGGCAACTGAACGGTCCGTTCAGTTGGTCAGTGGGCCCGGCCACCGCCCCGCTCCACCGCCACCGCCGGGGCGGCCGGATCCGGCCGCCCCGGCGGTGGCGGGTGCTTGATCCGCTGGAGCGCGTACCCCGCGAACCTCCGCGCCGCCGCGACCAGGTCCTTGAGCCGGCGCTGCCACGCCGCGCGGTCGCGGGCGCGCGCCTCGGCCTCGGCGGCCTCGCGCGCCTGGCGCGCCTCGTCGTTCCGGACGACCGCGGCTAGCGCGCCGCCCGCGACCTGGTCGACGATGTCGTCGTCGCGGTGCAGGTCCCGTGCCGCAGCCGCGAGCACGTGGTCTCCGAAAGGCGCGCGCTCCCGCTCGATCCAGCCCCCGAGCTCGCCCGCGGCGAGCCCGACCGCGGCCGCGTGCTCGGGCCGCGGCCGCGGCAGCTCGATCTGCTCCTCGACGGGCGGCGGCGGCGCCGGGGTCTGCTCGGCGACGGGCGGCGGCGGCGGTACCGCGACCCCGGCCGCCGCGGCCAGCCGCGCCGCCTTCTGCTCGGCCCCCAGCGCGGCCCGCATCGCGCGCTGCTCCTTGCTCGAGGAGGCGCGGTAGGCGGCCGACCCGCACAGCTCGTCCCACAACGCTTTTTCGGCTGGGCTGCGGTCGTCCTTCTTCCGCGGCCGAGGCGTCACCGGCTCGATGCCGATCACCTGTCGCGCGCGGGCGGTGGCCGCCTTCCGCGCAGCCCGCCGTTCAGCCGAGCGGGCGCGGACCGTCTTTCCCGCCGGCTGGAAGTCGCCCAGCTCGGTGCTGACCATCGCGCGCAGCCGCTCGCGCGCCTTGCGCCGCTTCGTCCTGGTCGCGATCCGCACGCCGCCATGGCGGCGCTCGTACTCCTCGGCCCACGTCTGCAGCCTCAGCCGGGTGTTTTTCAGCGGCGCGGCGCGGCCGTCCTTGGGCGAGATCACGCTGCCGATGACGTGGAAATGTCGGTACTCGGTGTCGTCGTGCTCGGCGACGATCATCGGGCGCTCGTCGAGGCCTAGCGCCTGTAGGCCGGACTCGACGGCCGCCAGCCGCTCACCGGGACCGCACAGCTCGTCCTGCTCGAAGCTGAAAACCAGATGGAGGTACGGCCACGCCAGCTTGCGGCCGCCCGGTCCTACCCCAGCCGCCTCCTTGAGTAACGGGGCGTCCGCCCTCACGCCTTGCATGATCCGGACGCACAGCGCCGGGTCGGCGGTCGGCGACCAGAGCGTGGTGATCGACCGCACGCGCGCGCTGGTGGAGGGCTGTCGATCGGCCGACGTCGGCCCGTCGTGCGCAATGTAGCGCCAGAGGCCGGCGATCCCCACGCCGCGCGCGACGTCGACGGCGATCACTGCCGGCTCTCCGGCGGCGCGAGCCGCGCGACGACCAGGTCGCGCACCTCCCGCGCGAGGTCACCGACGCGGCGCTCGTATCCCCGCACGTTCTCCGCGATGTTGATGATGTGGACGACCCGATTCAGATTGGTCCCGATGGCATGCAGCTCGCGTCGGAGCGCGGCTGCCTCCCTGAGCGCCTCGCGATCCTCGAGCGGCGCGCTCGAGCTCGAGCTGGTCGCCGCCGCGACCAGAGTGCGGTGCGCCCAGGTCGAGGGCGTGACGCCGCTCGCGCGGGCCGCTTTGCGGACGGCCTCCGCCTCGGCCGGGCGCAGGCGCACGCCGACCTTGCACGAGCGCAATTTCGCAGCTATCAGGGTGGGGCGAGCCACGGCGAGCGCCTCCTTTCCAGAGGATGGGTTAGGGCCGTAGGCCCGGTCCGCGCTAGCGGAAACCTCATCCGGCTCTGAACATTATACTCGACAGTAGCACAGCGGGTGTGCTAGGCTCAAGGGTCGAGGTGGCGTCGGCGGGCGCCGCCGGTCGGGGCGGGCGTCTACTGGCCCGCACACCACGTGATCCGGCCTTCCCAGGCCGGTTATGGGCCCCCGATCGGCCTCTGATCGAGCCTAATTGGGGCCTGATCGGCCCGATCGGGGGTGCCGTGACGTGCGATGGCCGTGCACGGCCGGGGCGCTGGCGGCGATAGCCGAGCGAGACCCGGACCGCGCACGTCACGCGGTCCGCAACGCGCACGGCATAAATACAGTGGCGTGCGGATGTCCACCATACCCTGGGTGGATAGGGCTATAGGCCGTGCGCCGAGTGCGTGCGGTGGCAGCCCTCACCCAGGCACACTGCAGGAAACGAACGCCACGAATTCCATCCAGGTCCGGTGCAGGCGGTGGGCCTGACTGGGAGCGTGCCGGCGGCCGGCGCGGTCGTGCGCACGGCATCCGGACGGCGACCGGGTGGCCGACGGTCAACTTTCGTCTCAAACACATGCCTAGCCGTTCGCAACGGATGTGCTAATCTGTTCTGGTACTTGGCTTTAAGCTCGACAGAGCGTGGTCGCGCGCACCGCGCCAGGCGCGACGCCGAGCGCCGAGCCGCGGCGGTGCGGATCTCCCAACTCGAGGGCGAGGCCGCGCTCGCGGGGGCGGCGTGCGAGCAGCTCGTCGTCGAGCTGAAGTTCATCATCGGCGCGCTGGCCTTTACCTGCCGCGAGCAGCACGCCGCAGAGCTGAGGCGGTCTACGGCCTGGGCCAAGCTGGCCTCAGATTACGAGGCCGAGCTGCGCGCTACCGTCGCGGATCGCGCGAGGGACGACGTCCCCAGGATCCTGGCCTCGTGCCTGCGCGCCTTGAGCGGCCCGTTCACGCCGGAGAAGGTCTGGATGATCGTCGAGGATGCCGTCGAGGCGCGCTGCCAGCAGATCTACGCCGACTGCGAGGCGCGTGTGGCGGCCGAGAAGCGCGAGAGGGATTAGGCCCGTGCCGCCCCGCACTGATGCCGAGCGCAGTCAGGCGCGCCGTATCCGGACCGAAGACCGGCGTCGAAAGGCTACCGCGGCACTGCGCCGCCGCGACCGGCTGCCGATTGAGTTCGGCGTCCTGGTCGCCGAGCTGGCTGCCCAGGGCATAGCTCTCGGCTTGGCCCGTGAGTTTTTCGCCGACGAGCGATTGTTCCGGAGCGTGCTCGGGCTGGATGATCGCTCGGTCGCCGTCCGTATCGGAGAACTGTTTGCCGCGCGGCACGTGCTGCTGCGGCCCGAGCCCCCGCCGAAAGAGCCGGCATCGGCCGATACGGCCGGCGGTGAGAAGGCGGCCGGCGATGCGGCGTCTCCGGACCCCCCGTCGAAGCCCCCGCCAAAGCCCTCGCCAAAAGAGGTGACCGCCTGTGCGTGTGAGGTCGTGAGCGTGCTTTTCGGCGCCGAGCACGCCGCCCGTCTGCGGCACGTGTTCGATGAGCGGGCGTGGCCCGAGCCGACGATATCGGCCTCGGCGTCGTGGCCATCACTCGCCCCGCTGTCGGCGTCCGACCGCACCGCGACGGGCCGCGCGGCGCGAGCGAGGACCCGAGCGGATGTATCTCGCTCGTGCGAGAAGGCTCTCTTGGCCGCCGGCGACGATGCGCAGCGCGATCTCGATACCTGGGCCTTCTCGGTGGCGGCGCTTGCGGCCGCCGCCCTCTACGGCCTCCGCGGTCGAGGCCTCGACCGGCTCCAGTACGGCGAGCGCCGCCGCCGGCGGCGGCTGCGCATCCGTCCGCGTGACGGGCTCATGGCGGCCGTCCTCGCGAACCCGCTCCCTATCGGCACAGAGACCCCGGTGTACGTCGCCAGGGGTGTCGCAGTCGTCCGTCGCTTCATCGGAGACATCTCCGCCAAGCGTGTCGAGATGCTCCTTGCGGCTCGCGCTTTCCCGCCCCACCCGGTATGACGGGGTGAGCCCCAGGCGCGGTAGCACACTATAGAAGTATAGCTATAGGAGTATACTTTGCTACCGTGCGTGTGATCGCGATCGTCTCCACCAAGGGCGGCTCGGGCAAGACGGCCCTGGCGGCCGGTCTCGCCGTCGAGCTGGGCGCGGTCCTCCTCGACGTCGACCCCCAGGCGTCTGCCTGCCGCTGGCGGGATCGCCGCGAGGCGGTCGAGCCTGTCGTCACCGCGGTCGTCGCCTCGCGCCTCCGCCCTGCGCTCGACGCCGCGGCGGCCGCCGGCGTCGAGCGGGCCATCGTCGACACCCCGCCCCGCTCCGAGCTGGCCACCCTCGAGGCGGCGCGCGCGGCCGACCTGGTGCTCATTCCCTGCCGTCCGCAGCTGGTCGACCTCGAGACCCTGGCCGCCGCCGTACAGCAGGTCCTCGCCCTCGCCGGCAACCCGCTGGCGGCCGTGGTGCTGACGGCCGTGCCGCCCCGCGGCCGCCGCGGCGACCAGGCTCGCCAGGCGGCGAGCGGTCTCGGGTTCGACGTCGGCCCGCCCCTGGTCCATCGCGCGGCGTGGGGCGACGCCGGCGCCCTCGGGTTGACCGTCACTGAGTACGACCCGCGCGGCCGGGCCGCCGCCGAGCTCCGCCAGCTCGCTGCGTGGGTGCGCCGCGTCCTCGAGCGCCCGAGAGGGGTCCACCATGCCGAAGCCCGCTGATCTCGCTGTTGTCCTCGAGCAGGCCGGCCGCGGGGCGGTCCGTACCGCGCTTCCCGCGTCCCAGCCGACCCGCCGGCGGGCGAAGACGGTGGCGCTCACGATCCACGTCGACCCCGAGATCCGCCGCCAGGTCCGGCAGATCGCGGCCGACGAGGACCGGACCGTGCACGCCCTCGTCTGCGAGGGTCTCAACGCGATGTTCGCTCGGGCCGGGAGGCCCGAGATCGCGCGCTGACGTCGCCGTCCGTCCGTCCCCGGCGTGCTTTTTTCGCCCCGCAGGCTTCCGCCTGCCGCTGGCGCGATCGGCGGGAGGCCGAGCGCCCCGTCGTCACTGATGTGGCGCCGTCGCGGCTGCGGCACGCGCTCGACGCCGCGGCGGCCGCCGGCGTCGAGCGGGCTGTGATCGACACGCCGCCGCGCTCGGAGACGGCCGCCCTCGAGGCGGCCCGGGCTGCGGACCTGGTCGTGCTGCCCTGCCGCCCGCAGCTGCTCGATCTCGAGACGCTGCCCGCTGCGCAGCAGCTCCTCGGGCTCGCCGGCGAGCCGCGCGCGGCCGTGGTGCTCACGGCCGTGCCGCCGCGCGGCCGCCGCGGCGACCAGGCCCGCCGGGCCGTGACTGGCTTCGGGCTCCGGCTGTGCCCCGAGGTCCTCGTCCATCGGGCGGCCTGGGGCGATGCGGCGGCCCTCGGGCTCGTCGTCACCGAGTTCGCCCCGCGAGGGTTGGCGGCGGCCGAGCTCCGCAGGGTCGCCGCGTGGGTGCACGATGCCGAAGACACCTGATCTCGACGTCATCCTCGAGCAGGCCGCCCGCCCTGGGGCGGTCCGCGCCAAGCTTCCTGCGCCGACGAACCGCCGCCGGGATAGCACGGTCCCGCTGACGATCCACGTCGACCCCGAGGTCCGGCGGCAGGTCAAGCGCCTCGCGGCCGACGAGGACACGACCGTCCACAAGCTCGTCTGCGAGGGCCTCAACGCGGTGTTCGCCCGGGCGCGGCTGCCCGAGATCGCCCGCTGACGGCCGACCTCGGGGTCGGCGGGCTGCGCGAAATGCCCGTACAGGGGCGCTGAGAGGCCCGTCACGGGGCGTGCACTGCCCTGGAAGGGGGGGTTTCGAGGCCAAACAGGCCGGAATGCCGCGGGTGGCGCTGTGGTGTTGTTCGTCCGGCGTTCTTCTCGTCGTCGTCGTCGTCGTGGTCGTGCCGGGTGGTGGTCCGGGCACCGGCGCGCCGACGTCGCCCTCCATCGCCCCCTTCACCAGCCCGTTTCTCGTCGTTGCCAGCCGCGGTCGCGGCTGTCGGGGTCTCGTGGTCGTTTGCTGCTGCTGCTCTGTGCCGTCCCCTCCAGTACACCCGGTACGGTAGCAGCAGCCTGTACAACTCCGTACGTGTACGTACGTACTGCTGTAGTTGGCGGTGACGAGTCGTCACCACGAACTTCGGGAAACGGACCCGGTTCAGGGTGTTCCGGCGAGGGCCTGAATCTGGCAGCGGCGGGGTCGGCCGGGGCAGATTTCGGTGGGAGCAGGACTTTGTCGTCCGCACCTTATGCACCTGCCGCC
>OZ245367.1:0-70010 GCA_963662835.3 Vicinamibacterales bacterium | reverse complement strand
CGCGCGTAGGCGTAGACGTGCGGGGCGCGTGAGAGGAGCCACCCGTCGGACCGCTCACCCGCCAGGCCCTCGATGAACTTCGATGGCAGTGTCAGCGCCCGGTCCTATCCAGGACGCCCAGGTCAAGCATCGCCCTCTGCAGGCCGACTTCGAACTCCCGAAAGGACTTCGATCGTGCCAGGGCGTCGATCGACTGGCGTTGAGCGATGGCAGGCAGAAGCGAATCGCCACGAGACCTTCGGTTACCTCGCACTGTACGAAGGGCCGAGTCCAGGCACGTCTTGGGGTTCGGGTGGTCCTCTGCCTGCTCTGCGTCAGCCGGCAGGCCGAGTTCCGACGCCGTGCCCTGATATCCGAGCGTCTTGAGCACCGCCGGCGGGTCCGCCAGCGCCCACGACTCGGTCATGGACGCGGGCCGCAGGAGCACGCAGCGCTCCGAACGCAACTCGCACAGTGCATGCATCTTCTCGCAGTAGGCGCTGCTGCGATAGCCTACGGTTGCGAGTTGACTGATCAACGACAATTATTTGTGCCGGTTGCCAAGGCGGTGATCGGTCGGTCGCGGTGGCGGCCGCGAGGCGTGTGACACTGCCCGTTTTCCTCGCGGAGGACGGGTTGGTCACCGATGCCCAGGTTCGGCGATTGCGCGAGAAGCGAATGGCAGGCAAGACGCTGGCGGCGGCCGCGGCGGCGGCCGGGATGAGCGAGCGGGCGGCGCGCAAGTGGCAGAGCGGGCCGTTGCCGTCGACGGCGAAGGCGTCGCGGTGGTGGCGCACGCGGGAGGACCCGTTCGCCGACGTGTGGCAGTCGGAGGTCGTGCCGCAGCTGGTGGCCGACACCGACGGACGGCTGCAGGTGCTGACGCTGTTCAAGGCGCTGTGCCGGCGGTATCCGGGCCGTTTTCAGCCGGGGCAGCTGCGGACCCTGCAGCGGCGGATCCGCGAGTGGCGGATTCAGTACGGTCCCGACCGCGAGGTGTACTTCGAGCAGGTTCCGGTCCCGGGTCGGGAAGCGGCGTTCGACTTCACCGACTTGAGCGACCTGGGGGTGACGCTTCGAGGCGTGGCGTTCCCGCACCTGCTGTTCGAGTGGGTGCTGAGCTACAGCCGGTGGACGTATGTGGGGCTGGCGCTGAGCGAGACGTTCGAGGCGCTGGTGTCGGGCCTGCAGGGCGCGCTGTGGACGCTGGGCGCGGTGCCGGCGGTGCTTCGTCACGACAACCTGTCGGCGGCGACGCACGAGCTGCGGCGCAGCGGCGGCCGTCAGTTGACGGTGCGGTTCCGGCAGGTGCTGGACCACTACGGGCTGCGCTCGTCGCGGATCCAGCCGGGGAAGCCGCACGAGAACGGGGTGGCCGAGCAGGCGCACTTCCGGACGGCGACGGCTATAGAGCAGGCGTTGCTGTTGCGGGGCGAGAGGGACTTCGTCGACGAAGCGGCGTACCTGCGCTTCGTGCGCGCGGCCGTCGACGAGGAGCGGAATGCACCGGCGGCGGCCCGGCTGGCCGAGGAGCGTCCGTATCTGCAGCCGTTGCCGTCGGGTCGGGTCCCGGAGTACACGACGTTCGAGTGCCGGGTGCGGAAGTGGAGCACGATCCGGGTCGGCGGCCGGGTCTATTCGGTGCCGTCGCGGTTGATCGGTCACACGGTCGAGGCGCGCCAGCATCCGTCGACGGTGGAGGTCCTCTACGGGGGGCGGGTGCTGTGCACGATGCCGCGTCTGCGGGGCGAGGCGGAGCACCGCATCGACTACCGCCACATCATCGGGAGTCTGGTCCGGAAACCGGGCGCGTTCGCGCGGTATCGCTTCCGGGAGGAGCTGTTCCCGTCGCTCGTGTTCCGGGCGGCGTATGACGTGCTCGGCCGGACGCACGGCGAGCGGGCCGACGTCGAGTACGTGCGCCTGTTGCACCTGGCGGCCACGACCAGCGAGCGGCGGGTGGAGGCGACGCTTCGCGCCCGTCTCGACGCCGGCGACCCCTGCGACTACGCGGGCGTGCAGGCCCAGGTTCGTCCGCCGGTTCCAACCATTCCCGTGGTCCGCGTTCCCCGCCCGGATCTCGTGCAGTACGACGCGCTGATCACCGGAGGTCTGGTCGGATGACGGCGGCGAGCACGCAGGTGACGTCGCTGCTGACGCAGTTCGGGCTGACGACGGCGGCCGAGGAGATGGTGCCGCGGCTGACGCAGGCCGGTCACCCCGAGGCGATGCCGGTGCTGGTCGAGGTGTTCGAGGCGGAAGCCGAAGCGCGCCGCCAGCGCCGGATCACGCGGTTGCGTCGCGCCTCGCGGTTGCCGCCGGGCAAGACGTTCGCGACGCTCGACACCGGCAGGTTCCCCGCTCCGGTCGCGCAGCAACTCGAGACGCTGGCCACCGGGGCGTTCCTCGAGATGGCCACCAACGTTCTTGCGTTCGGCCTGCCGGGGGTCGGCAAGAGCCACGCGCTGAGCGCGATCGGACACGCGCTGGTCGAGGCCGGCCACAGCGTGCTCTGCGCGCCGGCCTACGCCCTGGTGCAGGAGTTGCTCGGCGCGAAACGGGACCTCGACCTGCCCCGCGCCCTCCGGAAGCTGGACCTCTTCGAGGCGATTTTGCTCGACGACCTGGGCTACGTTCAGCAGAGCCCGGACGAAGCCGAAGTGTTGTTCACGCTTCTGGCCGAGCGCTACGAGCGCCGCTCGGTGATGGTGACGAGCAACCTGATGTTCAGCCAGTGGGACCGCATCTTCCGCGACCAGATGGCCACGGCCGCGGCGATCGACCGGCTCGTACACCACGCGGTGGTGATCGAGTTCGACGTCCCGAGCTACCGCACGGACCGGTCGCGCCGGAAATCGCCGCCGTCACCTGCTCCCCGGGGACGCGCCCCGGGGCCGCTGCTGCCCCGAGCCCGCCGACGGTCGACCTCGTGAACGGCCGGCCGGTGCCGCTTCGACCGTCGAGTGCTGCGCTCCGGACGGCGTAGCTGCGGGGCGGGCGGCGTGTCAACGCGCTGGCGCGCGCCCTCCGCTTCGCTACGGCCCTTCGGGTGACACACCGCCCGCCCCGCCACTCAGATTGCAGTTATGGGCCTTGCGGCCCAGCCTGGACGGGGCGTCCCGGCCGACCACGACCCTCGGTGGACACCGCGGACCTCGTTGACCTGGCCGACGAGTTGAGCCGGCAAGAATGGCTGTCGCGAACCGGCAAAAATAGTTGACGCTGAACAGTTGACCTCTTCCGCCTGTGTCCGCGTGCACGAACACGATGTGGAACGCCTCTCGGCGGTCACACGCTTCAGCTGCGACTTCGTCAACTGCCCGGCCTCTCCTGCCGAGATGCACGGCGGGCCGCTCGGGGACGTCCACGGTCACCCGGCCAAGCTTCAGCACAAGCGATTCGATGACGCGCGGAAGAAAGACCTCGAAGTACGAGTAATCGGACGGTCCCTCGCAGAACAACGCGTACGCCAGATACATGTCACGCAGTCTCGATGTGTCGGCGCAGGAGCGCCTCGACCTCGGAACGAGTAAGCCCGTTCTCCGGGTTCGTGGATACTCCGGTTCTCATTCGCGTTCGGGATGTTCGGGATTGAGTTTCCGGCGTCAACGTCGATATGACGTCCGAAGCGACTACTTCGTAGTCCTTCAGCGCGGACATGACCACTGGAGAGTGTGTATTCAATAGAATCTGAAAGTAAGATGGCGCTCCCTGCGAGGCGGCGGTGCCTGCCGCGTTCCGGATGAGTTGCATCAGCTCCGGAATTCTCGCCTCGTGAACGCCGTTCTCGGGTTCCTCCCAGCAGAGAACGCCACCGTGCCGGGGGTCGTTCAGGATGGTCACCAGGGCCAGAAGGCGAAGCGTGCCGTCGGAGATCACGCGAGAACTGAAAGACTGAGAGTCGCGCAGCCTGAGGGCGAACGAGTACTCCGAGTCGCCAGGGTCGTCGCGAACGTCCAGATCAGCGACCGACGGAATGAGCGATGACAAGTCTGCGACGACATCCGACAGGAATCCCTTGGGCCGCTTATCGGTCCTCGTCTCCTCCATGAGCTTGGCGAGCACGGTGGCGAGATTCGACGCGTCGGGCAGCAGCCGCCGCGGAGCCAGTCGGTCCGTCGCTCGCCTGGACGCCTGTGGGTCGATCTGCAGGAACTGTACTGAGGACAACAGCGTGCGGAGCGCGTACAGATGCGGGAACTCGGCGGTCGTCACCGTGGACAAACCGGTGCGCGATGCTTCGGTGGCCGCCAACGCCAGCGGACGACCTCTCTTGCCCGGACCGTCCTGACGAATCTCGATGACGGCCGACTCGGGCCGCATCGTCATGAACGCTTTGATCTGTCCACCGTACTTCACCGGGCCGGGCTTCCAAACCGTCGAAGCGCGATCTTCCTTTCGCCGTATCGGCAGGCACTGTTCGTGCTGCACGTACACCCCTTCGAGGCGCCGGTCGGCGCCCGTCCGCATGGCAATCCCCAGCTCGTAGCGAAGGCGTTGCGTCCGCAGGACGAAGGGCTCTCCGAACGGATCCACGCCGTTGGGCTCGAGCAGTACTTCCAAGGCGAAAGCCATTCGGTCGGAGGGCCCAGTCGACGTGCGGCGGAACAACTCCTCCGGCCGTCCGCGCAATTCCTGCATCGCCTCGCGGATGTCGGTCTGCGCTAGGCGCGAGACGAACTTGATCGCGTCGAACAGATTCGACTTGCCGGAGGCGTTCGGCCCCACTACTGCGGTGAATGGACGCAGGTCGAGCGCGAATCCGTCGAATGTCTTGAACCCGTCGATCTCGATTCGCGTGATCACGACTCTGGCCTGTCCGGGCGGACCGAACGATGTCGGCAGCCTAAGAGAACGTCTCTCAACCGCGAACGCGGTCCGGACGCTTGCATCTCGCCCGGTCCGGCACCGGCCGTTCGACCAAGGCTCCAACCGCCTGGGCGAGCGACCTCGATCCTTCGGACGTGCAGCCCCATATCGTTCATCCTACCCCGGTCTCACCGCTCGCATCTGCGATCCCCACTCCCTTCTCCGGCTCGTACTCGAGCACCGACCCGCCCCTGCGACGCCGCGGCGGACGCCGGCCAGGGCGACGGCGAGACTCGCCGCGCCAGCTGGGCTGCCCGCCGTCTTCACGGCCGCGTGTCGAGTGTGGACGACCTGCAAGCGTAAGCACGGGAGCTTAGAACCACCCCCGCAGGATGGAGGGGTCGGCGAGCGGCGGCCACAGCGCCGC
Source organism: Vicinamibacterales bacterium (assembly GCA_963662835.3). Taxonomy (GTDB): domain Bacteria; phylum Acidobacteriota; class Vicinamibacteria; order Vicinamibacterales; family UBA8438; genus WTFV01. Next base: position 64,795 of record OZ245367.1, on the reverse strand, counting down.
CGTTCAGCGCGTCTTCCGCTCCGTCGTCGACGTCGATATTGTCGCGCGTCGCGCGAGGACGCTCGCTGAGCCGGCACGCGGGTCCAACGCGGGAGACATTGGAGTTCGACGCGGTCGAGGGGGCTGTTTTTCTCCGACCCGTGGCGGATTTCGCGGAAGCCCGCCCTACCGGGTTTGCGTCCTGGCTCTCGCTGTCCGCGATCGTCGCCTCGACCCGCGGGGCCTCGTGCGACGGACGCGAGCGACGGACGGAGCGGTGCGGACGGCCGGGGCTGCACGACACCTCGACCCGCGTGCCCGCGGTGCGGCAGCGTCAGCGCCAGGCACGGGGTTAACCGATCGGCCGTTATCGGGGACCCCGCCGCGACTCAGCAGGCTACCACGGCAGCGCCACTCACTTCGGCTCGTCCGACGACACCCCAATCGTGAACGCTCCGCCTCGACGCCAAAAGCTGCTCACTCGCACGTAGTATGTGTCATCCGCCAGCTCTTCGGTTAGCTCGGAGTAGTATGTCCCGCGGCCATCATCATCCTCGCCAAGTAGTGTCATGCCGCTATCGTCGTACAATCTGATAACGGTATCAACTCCGTTGCCCTCATCCGGGGCCGCGGTCGCGATTATGTATCTTCCAGCATTCTCCACGTCTATCTTGTACCAGGCATCGCTCTCGCCATCGAGCATTCCCTCCTCGATGCCGCCGTTGGGCCGCAATAGCGAGGCCGTGCTTAGGACTTCGCGCTGACGTTGACGCTGACGTTCCACGTCCACAACGTGCGTGGCAACCGAGAGCACAAAACGACCAGGCATTCCATCGTAGCCTGCTACGCCGAGCCGGTACTCACCGGGTGGTAGCCGTTCACGCAATAATGAGTACAGGCCGTCGCCGGCATCGTCATCATATCCTATCTCTTCACCATCTCGATTCAACAGGCGGATCACCGTGTCCATTTGTTCTGCACCTTCAGGCCGGCTAGTTCTAAACACATACAAATCAGGCGTATCAACTGTAACTCCATACCACCTTTGTGTTGGTCCCACCGACCCGATTTCGCCCTCCACAGATACCCCACCAATGTCCAGTTGCTGAGGATTAGCAGATGGTGTGGCCAACGCTTCTCGTTCCCCTCCGATACGCCCGGACAGGGGCTCAAGGAGAACGTCTGGTGCCCCACTTGGTAGCGCGGACTCGACCGAGTCAGTCTGGCCGACGGGGGCTGCGTGCGAAAACTGCGTTTGTGCATTGGCTGTCAAATGGCTCAGTTCGAGCCCTATTATAGTCGGTGTCGCCTCAGCGTAGTTGTTGCCGTCGAACTCCACCAAACCAAGCGCGCGCAGCGCGGCCATCTGCAGTGCAAATTCATCGCTGCCATCGCGCTCGATGGCGTAGTCAGTCCACGTGTCTCTCCCTCTGACGATGGTGTAGAGTGTATCTGTGGCTCCAAAGTACTCGGTCAGGTTCGCCAACTCCGACCCAACGACCGTGGCGGCGGCGCTGGCCGCGTCGACCTCTCCATCTCCCGCCCCAACTTCAGCCCCGGCCTTCTTTATCGATGAGCCGATCAGCGGCGGGTCCGATCCACCATGGCGTTCAGCAATCTCGTCAAAGGTGTCGCGAGCTGATCGTGGGCCTTCCAAGAGGTACAATACACCCGCCACCGCAAGCAGCGACCACACGACGGCAACGGCAAACGAGACTCTTCTCGAACGACGGGAACGCGTTTCGTAGGCGGTTAGAGCTTTCACAATCAAAGGTTCCGGGTCGTTGTTTATATCGCCGTCTCCGTGGCGGCTCTCGTCGTCGTGCCCGTTCCGGTCCATTTCAGCCTCCCAGTAGTTTTATGATCGCATTTGTCAAAATCTTGCGAAGCGCCTGCGTTTCGTCCTTGCAGTTCTCGCAAATCCGGTGCAGTGTCGAAAAACACCGTCGTCGCGATCTGATGTCGTACACGTGTTTAACCGGCGGGTAAACACCGGTGCCGAGTAGTCCCGAAAAGATGGGCTTAAACAACTGGTCCGTGTCTTCAGTGGAGATAATTCCCAAAAATACAAAAGACGCGGCACACACGACAGCGACAGCCAAGTACCACGCTTCGTCGTAGTCGTGTTGCAGGTCCCTGACCAACGCCCCAAGGATGTCTAGTAGACTTCGCATTTGCGTTGCTCCCCACCACTCTTACAACCAAAGGGGCCAGTCTCCAACGGCGTGCTCGTCGATCGCCAGGTGGTCGCGCTCCCTGCGCCGCCGCCGGGAAAACGCCCAGCCGAACAGCGACGACCACGCACGTCATCGTCGGCAACCTCCTCGGCGGTCCTGGCAGCCAACCGTCGGCCGCACGACAGGCCACGGGCACGACCGAACTGCTCGGATCGCGTTTCTTCCAGCTCCCTGCGGGCGCGAACCCTAACAGCCTGAGGTGGAAGTCTCTAGGTTCACACGTACGGGCGGAATCGGTGATGGCGCAATGGCGAACCGGTTTTGGCCGAAATCGGCATGGAGAACGTCGAGAGACGCCTCAGAGGGCGCCACAGGTCACCCCACCACCCGATTAGAGCGCAGAATAGGGCCGCAGCCCGACCCTGAAGGCTCCGCGGCGTGCCCACACCGATCACCTGCCGCAACAGCAGCCCCAGGTTGCAGCCGGCGACGTGTACGAGCAGCCGCTTGAGGATGTTCGGATGCCCTCGAAGATGGACCCGCCGCATCCCGCCGGTCTCGCACACGTGCGCGAACGGTCGTTCCAACAGTTCTCCTCGACACCGCAGTAGCCGCCGGCCGCGCGCGCCCCGAATCCGCCGCCGGTTGCCATACACCGCATCACGAACCGTCAGCTTGCCCTTCCAGCACCGACGGCCCCGGTCCGGCTCCGAGATGTAGCTTCTCAGACCCAGCGCCTTCAGGTCAGTCAGTGTCTGATTGCTGTGGTAGCCCTTGTCGCCGACCACCTCTTCGATGCCAGGCCCCTCCGGCTGAACCGCCTCGAGCTGCTCGGCCGCCACGATCAGCGTCTCAACCATCGACGTCGTGTCGCCCGTATCGGCGGCCTGCACCGTAACGCCCACCACCGCGCCGCTCTCCAGGTCCACGGTGTGCTCGGCCTTGTGGGCCAGGTGGGTCCGACCGTCCTTCATCTTCGTGACCCGCGCATCCGGATCATGCGGATGAGTCCAGTCGGCGTTTGATGTCTTCTTCCTCTTCTTGCGGGACTTATCGAACCGCGCCAGGTCGGCTCGAGTCGGCGTCGCGATACCCGACGCTTCGGCCAGCCGCGTCAGGAACGCCGTGTAGTCCTCACCCGTGTCGCGACGAACGATGCTGCGCAAAGCCGCGTTCGCCTCCAGCGTCGTCGCGTCAACTCCCACCGTCTTGCCCCGCAGCAGACCCGCGTCGGCGAGTCGCTGCAACACCCAGGTGAAGACCGCCTCATGCGCCTCGACGCTCAGCAACCGCCGCGTCCGCGAGATCGTCGAGTGGTCGGGCGGCGAGGCCGGCGGCGCCAGACGCAGAAACGACCGCAGGCTCAGCGAATCGGACGCCCGCCAAGCGATAGCCCGCTCCGAATCCAGGCCCTCGAAATAGCCCACCAGCAGCAGCCGGAAGTAGCGACCCGGCGCCAGACTTGGCCGCCCCATACGCGCGTAGAACGGTGCGCACAGCTCTTCGACGAACGCATCGAAGCCGCCCGCGCGCAGGACCTGGTTCAGGCGCTCATAGAACGGATGCCCGCCGCCCTGGGGCAGGTCCGAAGTCGCCACCCACATCGATTGTTGTGACCCACCGTCCCGCGTCGTCCCCATCGCCATTCCGGCCAGTGTAGGGCACGGGATCGGCCGTGTCGATCCCTCCAGGACAGACTTTCACCACGGACTGCTAACCCGCGCCGCCGGACAGCTGCCCAGTCAGCACAGCCAACTCTAGCAGCCTGAGGTGGAAGTCTCTAGGTTCACACGTACGGGCGGAATCGGTGATGGCGCAATGGCGAACCGGTTTTGGCCGAAATCGGCATGGAGAACGTCGAGAGACGCCTCAGAGGGCGCCACAGGTCACCCCACCACCCGATTAGAGCGCAGAATAGGGCCGCAGCCCGACCCTGAAGGCTCCGCGGCGTGCCCACACCGATCACCTGCCGCAACAGCAGCCCCAGGTTGCAGCCGGCGACGTGTACGAGCAGCCGCTTGAGGATGTTCGGATGCCCTCGAAGATGGACCCGCCGCATCCCGCCGGTCTCGCACACGTGCGCGAACGGTCGTTCCAACAGTTCTCCTCGACACCGCAGTAGCCGCCGGCCGCGCGCGCCCCGAATCCGCCGCCGGTTGCCATACACCGCATCACGAACCGTCAGCTTGCCCTTCCAGCACCGACGGCCCCGGTCCGGCTCCGAGATGTAGCTTCTCAGACCCAGCGCCTTCAGGTCAGTCAGTGTCTGATTGCTGTGGTAGCCCTTGTCGCCGACCACCTCTTCGATGCCAGGCCCCTCCGGCTGAACCGCCTCGAGCTGCTCGGCCGCCACGATCAGCGTCTCAACCATCGACGTCGTGTCGCCCGTATCGGCGGCCTGCACCGTAACGCCCACCACCGCGCCGCTCTCCAGGTCCACGGTGTGCTCGGCCTTGTGGGCCAGGTGGGTCCGACCGTCCTTCATCTTCGTGACCCGCGCATCCGGATCATGCGGATGAGTCCAGTCGGCGTTTGATGTCTTCTTCCTCTTCTTGCGGGACTTATCGAACCGCGCCAGGTCGGCTCGAGTCGGCGTCGCGATACCCGACGCTTCGGCCAGCCGCGTCAGGAACGCCGTGTAGTCCTCACCCGTGTCGCGACGAACGATGCTGCGCAAAGCCGCGTTCGCCTCCAGCGTCGTCGCGTCAACTCCCACCGTCTTGCCCCGCAGCAGACCCGCGTCGGCGAGTCGCTGCAACACCCAGGTGAAGACCGCCTCATGCGCCTCGACGCTCAGCAACCGCCGCGTCCGCGAGATCGTCGAGTGGTCGGGCGGCGAGGCCGGCGGCGCCAGACGCAGAAACGACCGCAGGCTCAGCGAATCGGACGCCCGCCAAGCGATAGCCCGCTCCGAATCCAGGCCCTCGAAATAGCCCACCAGCAGCAGCCGGAAGTAGCGACCCGGCGCCAGACTTGGCCGCCCCATACGCGCGTAGAACGGTGCGCACAGCTCTTCGACGAACGCATCGAAGCCGCCCGCGCGCAGGACCTGGTTCAGGCGCTCATAGAACGGATGCCCGCCGCCCTGGGGCAGGTCCGAAGTCGCCACCCACATCGATTGTTGTGACCCACCGTCCCGCGTCGTCCCCATCGCCATTCCGGCCAGTGTAGGGCACGGGATCGGCCGTGTCGATCCCTCCAGGACAGACTTTCACCACGGACTGCTAGATCACGCGCTCGATCTCATCCACGGTAATCGTGTCGGCCGTCCGCCGGACGACCGCGGGGGAGCCGGGGCGACCGCTGCTCGGCGGCGTTCGCGACGTCCAGCCGCTGGCGGTCGAGCTGGTGCGCGAGCCCGCCCAGCGTCTGCTGGAGCCGCGAGGTAGCGGTCGTAGTGCAGGTACGACGCGTATTTCAAGCAGGTAGTCGGCGCACGTGTATCGACCGGCTTGTAGCACTGCTGGAACCCCTCACTGCTCGTCTTCATGATCGAGCTCTCAGGGTCCGTGAAGTTGCTCTGCGCCTTCTCGTCCGGCTCGCCATACGCCCGCTTGTACGGCGGTCCGCCCTTCGGGTTCCGGTCCTGACCCGGCTGCCGACCCCGCATGTCGTCCGCCGCCCGTTGCTTCGCTTCCAGGCGCGACTTCGCCGCGCGAATCGCGGCCAGACGCGCTTCACGCCGGTGCAACTCCGCCGGCAGATCATCGCCCCGAATCTCCGCGCCCAAGCGTGCGTCCTCGGCCTCGTCAACCGCATCCGCCTGACGCAACAGCGCCTCGATCTCGCTTTCCAGCCGCTGTTCCTCTTCCTGCATCCGGTCGTAGCTCATCGCCTTGTGCTTGCTCGCGTTCGCACGCACCTTCGTCCCGTCGATAGACAGCTTCCCCAAGCGCGCCAGACCCAACTCCTGCGCCAGACGGACCACCTCCACGAACAGCGCCTGGAAATCCTCAAGGTGCCGACGCCGAAACTCGCACAGCGTCCGGTGTTGCGGAAAGTTCCCCGCCGCCAGCACCCGGAACGCCACGTCCTCTTCCAGTTTCCGGGCAACCCGGCGCGACGAGAACACTCCCGTCGCGTAGGCGTAGAGCAGAACCTTCACCATCATCCGGGGCTCATACGGCGCGTTGCGGCGCCCGTCTCCCGCATACGCCACGTAGAACGCCGTCAGGTCCAGACCGTCCACCAGGTCGCTGACGTGGTGTGCCAAGTGGCCCTCGGGCAGCCACTCCCGCACGTCGGGCGGAAACAGCAGCGACTGATCCGGCGCGTAGGGGCGGAACGTAGTCGACATCAAGTCCTTTCGTCGTCCGATCTCGCCTACGATTGTCGCATCTGGTTTTCTGCGGCGCAGACTCCTAGATATCACGATCCCCACCGCCGCGCTCACCCGCGCGAAGCTGTAAACCATCACGCTCAGCAGCGCCCGGTCGCGGAGGCCGACCAGCGGCCCGGTGTCGATCTGGTCGAGGAGCGAGCGCGTCTCGGCCGGCGAGAGCACCGGCGTCGCGCCCTTGGGTGACGACGTGCTTCGGCCCACGCACGGCCGCCGGCGGGTCACCGGGAGGACCTGGCTGACGACGAGCCAGGTGCCGAGTAGACGCCGTACGGAAATCGCCTTGTCCTTCAGCGAGGTGGGTCCCGCGGCCTGCGCTCGATGAACACGCGGGGCTCGCCCAGCACAACATCCCGCGCCAGTCCCTCGCGCGCCGCTTGGGTAGCGAAACCAGTACCCACGGGCCAACGGAGCGCCTTCGACAAATCCACCGTGTAGCCCGCGTCCACCAAGGCGCCCAGGGAGATCGAATTGGCGTCCCAACCCCCGTAGATAGCCATGAGTTCGTAATCCACGATGTCCTCGTGCCAATGCGATCCACAGCCCGTTTGAATAGGCACGCCGGGCAGGTCGGGATCGCCGCCACCATCATGGAACGCCTTGACCGCTTGTGAACCGGTGAAGAACTGGCAGTCCGAGGTTGCGAGGCCCTGCTCCGACCGCCACGAGACCAACCCGAGAAGGTGGCCGATCTCGTGGCGTACAAGGCCTTGGGAGGGAAATCCGCCCATCACCACGTACCCGCCTCCGGGGTCGAGCGCCGGAACCTCCCTGCCTCCGTCAACCGGGAAAAAGCAGCCGCTGGCGTAGCCTGAAATGTTCTCAAGCTCTTCAACGCGGGTGACAACCAGCAGTTCGTCCGCCACCGCCTTCACCTTGCCGCCGAACGGGTCCGAAGTCGGGCAGCCGGCCTCGCGATCCGGCCACTCAGTTCCGTCGAGGATGTCGGACCACCAGTCCGCACCTTCCACCATGGCCGCCTCGTAGCCAAACGGCACGGGCTGGTCCACGACGATGTCGATGCCGAATGTTCCGACGGCCTCGCGCACCTCAACATGCGCCACCGCACTCCCCCCCCCGGCTTGGAGGACCGTCACGTCCGCGGATCCGATCATGCGAGGCGACAGCGTGAGCCATCCGTCGGCCACCGAAGCAGCCACAACTGAAGGATCCGAGACGGTCACCGACGAAGGGGTGCGGAGGTCATCCGGGAGCGCGAGGGAGATGCCGTTCCCATCCTCCCGCATCAGCGCGCTGGACAGTAACCGGACGTTTGCGTCGGGACAGGGGAAAAGGTCGGTATGCAGTTCTCCGAGCCGCGCCCGGACGGCGGGATCAGCCGGAGCGCAAAACCCGGGGCCGAGAAAGAACTCTTCCAAGGCGGGGAGCCCCAGCAGAAATGCAGGGAATTCGCCGGTAAGGTTATTGTGAGACAGGTACAAGCCGATCAGGGACGAAAGCTTGCCGAGCTCCGGCGGGATCGAGCCGGTCAGTCGGTTCGAGGAAAGGTTCAAGCCTTCGAGGTTGGAAAGGTCGCCGAGCGAGGGGGGAATCGGACCCGTGAGGGCGTTGTGGTTGAGGTGCAATTGCTCAAGGGTCGCGAGGTTGCCGAGTTCGGGCGGAATCGGACCCGTGAGGGTGTTCCAATCGAGGCGCAGGTGTGTGAGGCTGGCCATGTCCCCGAGTTCGGGCGGAATCGGGCCCGACAGATTGTTGTTGAGGAGGCGCAGGTACCAGACATTGGTGAGTTTGCCGAGCTCGGGCGGAATCGAACCTGACACGCCGGTGTCCCAAAGCGACAGGATCCAAAGGTTGCTGAGGTTGCCGAGCTCCGGCGGAATCGAACCCGTGAGCTCGTTTCCGTCGAGACTAAAATGGCGGAGGTTGGTGAGGTTGCCGAGTTCGGGCGGAATCGGACCCGTGAGGGCGTTCAAATCGAGTTCGAGTTTCGACAGCTCAGTAAGGTCGCCGAGTTCCGGAGGGATTGGCCCGGACAGGTCGTTGTTGATGAGACTCAACTCGCCGACCCGGCCATCGCGGTGGATGTAGACCCCTCTCCATACCCCGATCGGGGCATCCGTCAGCCAGTTCGAGTTGTCCCGCCAGTTCGGGCCGTCCGTGGCCTCGTAGAGCGCTACGAGCGCCGCACGGTCCAGAGCGAGCCCGTCCAGAGCGCCCGTGTCCTCAATCGTAATCTCGATCGACAAGGGATTCCCCGCGGTGACCGACGGCGGCAGCGAGCCCAGCGCTACCGTGAACGTCTCGTCGTCGGTGTCCGCGTCGTCCGTCGTCGTGATCGTCCCGACGCCCAACCTCGAGCCGCCGTCGATCGTGATGCTCGGAAGCGAACCGTAGTCGCCCGCCTCGGCCGTGCCAGCCGTCAGCGTCAGCGGTACCGTCACGTCGTCCGGCAGCGCCTCCGACAGCACCGCCGTCACCGTCGCCGCGGAGCCCTCAGCCACCGGGTTCGGCGACACCGACAGGCTCACCGAAGTTCGATCCGCCGCCTCTAGCGCGATCACTTCGATCCGCAGCTCAGTGACGTCGCCGGCCCGGATGGGCGTCCCCGCAGCCACCCTGGGCCCGTATGCCGGCGCCGACCGGCCCGCAGCCTCGTACGCCGCAGCCAGCGCCTCCCGCATTTCCGTCAGGTGGACATGCCTGACCGGGGTAACGCCGGGCGTCAGCGTTCGGTCCGTCCACGCGAACGCGGGCAGCCCCACGCGCGTCCGTAACGCGTCAATCCGCGTGCGGAGCTCTCGAAAATGGACGGCCCTGACGACCGTCACCCCAGGTACGAGGGGGTCATCGGTGAACGCCGTGCCCGTCTGTGCGGCCGCACCCGCGACGACGATGAGCTGCCCAACGAGATGGAAGATCAAGGCAACTCGTGCAGTCCAGATCTGTTGTTTCGATCCCACTGAGCCATTCATCTCTATCCCCTCCGCGGCGTGGTCGCGATCCTGCGCCTCCTGGGTTGACCCCTACTACCGACTGACGGTGGCCAATGAGGCTTTCGTGGAACGAAACCGAGGAACAGTGGCGCGATCACCTTGTACCGCACCCCGGTGTCTTCGACATAACTTTGCGGAATCAGTAGCAGGGCGTCGCAGGCCGCTGTCGAGCCCCGGCCGGTCTTCCCGGACACCGGACGCGGAGGCGTCCTCGCTGCAGGTCCAGCGACTGCGAGCCATCGTTTGGGACACGAGGGGCACCGGCCGCTTCCTTCGAGCGCTCTTCATCCTCGTTCAGATCACGATGCGTTCGATCTCGTCGACGGTCACCGTGTCCGCCGTCCGGTCGTAGAGCTTCGTCGTCTTCGGCGACGCGTGACCCGCGATCTGCTGCGCGTGCTCGAGCGTCCCCCCGTTTGACAAGTACGCCGTGATCCCCGTCGCCCGAAACGTGTGGCAGCACATCGAGGGCCGCAGATCCGCGGCCGCGGCACGCCGCTTGATCATGGCCAGGATGAGACGCCGCGACAGCGCCCGGCCCGTCAGCCTCCGCCCCGCGGGGTCGACGCTCTGGAAGAGCGGCGCCTTCGCCTCGTCGAGCTGGGCCGCCGCGAGGTAGTCGTCGAGGGCCTCGCCCGCCCGGTGGTGGCTGGGACGTCGTGCCGCTTGCCGCCCTTCTCGTGCAGCCTGAGCCACCCCCGGCTTTCCTGCCGGAAGTAGTCCTGCCGCCGCATCGCGACGACCGCGCTCACCCGCGCGAAGCTGTAGAGCATCACTGACAGAAGCGCCCGGTCGCGGCGGCCGGCGAGCGTGCCCGTGTCGGTCGCCTCGAGGAGCCGCCGGGCCTCGGCCGGCGACACCGCCGGCGTCGCGCCCTTCGTGACGACGTGCTTCGGCCCCCGCACGGCCGCCGCCGGGTTCACCGCGAGGACCTGGCTGACGACGAGCCAGTCGCCGAGCATGCGGATCGCGGCCAGGTGCTGCTTGACCGTGGGCACCGACCCGGGATGCGTCCGGATGTGTAGGCGGCCACGCGCAGCGGCGAGACCGCCTCGAGCTGAACACGAGCGCCAACCTCCCCCCATCCCCCCATCATCGACGGGGTGAAGCGACGGTCCTGCACGACCGATAGGGCGGAACAGGGGTCAGCCGCCCACGAAGGCTCAACCGTCCGTGGGACACCCCCGAAACCGGGCCGCCAGCTGCTGGAGACCCGTGGACGATAGCACTCATCCCGGAGGTGCGAACCGCATGGACGGCACGATTACTCTCGACACGCTGCTGAAGGGCTGTGCCGACGACGCGTTCGACGACGGTATCCGGATCGACACGCAGCTCGTGCCGCTGGCGGGCCCCGGCGGCCCGGTCAAGCCGGCGGTCTACGAGGGCGGGACCTACCAGCAGGATCGCCGCTGGGCGGCGGCCGACGACACCGAGCCCACACCGGTCCTCGTGATCGACAACGTCCCCGCGCAGGCCAACCGCCTGGAAGACGCGCTGCGCCGGCATCGCGAATCGACATCGATACCCGAGTTCGTGCTGGACCTGTCGGCTCTGCCGCATCTGCCCAGGCAGCTGTCGAGCCTCGAGTTCCCGCACCGTAACGCCGACGCGTATCTTCGAGACGCCCAGCTGGACGGGCAGGACTTCCTCAAGACGCCGTTGGGGCAGGCCCTCTTCGGGGCCACCGCGCAGGCGTGCGGACCGCTGATGGCGTGGTTCCCGCAGGCGCTGCTGTACGGGTTCTGGCAGTCGCACCTGGGCAAGAAGCGGTCCAACAGCAAGCATGCGCGCGCCTGGGTGTCGGAGATCATCGGTGTGGCAACCGGCGTCGACCGACACCCGCGTCCTCGGGTTGAAGGGCGACGCCTTGAACCTGAACACCGACGAGGTCGTGACCTCCAACCCGGACGATCGGACGAAGTGGAGCGTCGGCAAGGGCGGGAAGGTCGACGGCGGCAAGAGCGACAAGCTCTCCGAGATCGGCCATGGCCAGGTGCCCTTCATGGGGGCCGATGCGCCTGCGGCGGCAGTCTCGTTCGCGCGCGTGACGCAGCGCGCGACCGCCTCCGGACAGGCCTCCGAGAAGCGCCGGCGGCTCGACGAGCTGACGAGCGTCCTGCAGCGCGGCGACCGTCTGGTCGTCAGCGAACTCTCCCGGCTCGGCCGGTCGCTGGGTCAGGTCGTCGCCGTGCTCGACGCCCTCGCCAAGGCGGGCGTCGCCTTCGTGGCCCTGAAGGAGAACATCCGCGTCGAGGGCAAGCGCGACATCCAGACCAAGGTTATGACCACCCTGTTCGCGCTGTTCGCCGAGGTCGAGCGCGACCTGATCTCCGAGCGAACCCGCGAGGGCCTCGCCCGGGCGAGATCCTCGGGCCGGAAGCTCGGGCGCCCGAAGGGCTCGCTGGGCGTCTCACGGCTCGACGGCAAGGAGGACGAGATCCGGCGCTTCCTCGAGCTGGGCGTCTCGAAGACCGCCATCGCCAAGCTCACGGGCGTGTCCCGGACCGCGCTCTACAGCTTCATGACTTCCAGAGGGCTCAGGCCGAGCCCTTAGCGTGTATCAGAGCACGAATGGTGTCGGTACCCTTAGACGATCCAGCCGTTCACCTTGAGGTTTGGCCGCAGGCGCCGCACAGCGTCGCCGGCCTGCTTGCCGGCCGGCGCCGGGCTCTCGGCCGGATCGGCCTTCGGCGCGCCCGCCCCGGCCTTGGCGGCGGGCGGCTTTTCCCGCTTCCGACTCTTGAACATCGTCATCGAGGGCCGCGGCCGCCCGATGGTGGGCCGGGACGTCGTGGCGCTTGCCGCCCTTCTCGCGGAGCCTGAGCCACCCCCGGCTCTCCTGCCGGAAGTAGTCCTGCCTCCGCATCCCGATCGCCGCGCTCACCCGCGCGAAGCTGTAGAGCATCACCGAGACGAGCGCCCGGTCGCGCAGGCCGGCGAGCGTGCCCGTGTCGATCGCCTCGAGCAGCCGGCGGGCCTCGGCCGGCGACACCGCCGGCGTCGCGCCCTTCGTCACCACGTGCTTCGGCCCCCGCACGGCCGCCGCCGGGTTCACCGCGAGGACCTGGCTGACGACGAGCCAGTCGCCGAGCATGCGGATCGCGGCGAGGTGCTGCTTGACCGTGGGCACGGATCCGGGGTGCGTCCGGATGTAGGCCGCCACGTGCAGCGGCGAGACCGTCTCGAGCCGCAGCCCCCGCGCATCGCACCAGGCCAGAAACTGCCCCACCGCCCGCCCGTAGGCCGCCCGCGTCCGCCGGTTCGCGATCCGCGCCGCGAAGAACTCGAGAAACTTCCCCACCGCCGCCGGCCCCGCGTCGACGACGAGCCGCGGCAGCAGGGGCCCGCCCCCCTCGACGGCCGCCGGGCGCGGAGCGGTCATCCGCTCGACCAGCGCCACCTCGTCGCTCATCGCGGCACCTCTCCCTTACCTCCTACCGCCTCTCCTCCGCCGACCAGCGCCTCGAACCGCTCGTAGTCGCTGACGAGCGCCTGGGCCAGCGCGTAGAGCCGTCCGACGGCCTCCTGCGCGCCGCCGAAGCTGACCTCGATCCGGCCGGGCTCGACCGAGACGCCTTCCGGCAGCCCCGCCAGGCGCGCCTCGAGCGCCTCGAGCGCCTCGACGGGTACGGCGACCCGGATCCCGGTAAGCCGCGCCTTCCGGATCTCCGTGACGACCTTCTCGCGCCGCGTCTCTTCGTGCCGGAAGGCCGCGCGCTTGCGGTGCCTCCGGAGCTGCCGCAGCAGCTCGGCCCGCGGCAGGGTCAGCAGGTGCCCGGTGCGGTGGGCGCCGAAGGCTGTCATCAGCTGCACGGCGCGCACCTTCGAGACGCCGAAGAGGCGTTCGATGTCGCGCCGGGTCAGCAGGTTCTCGTCGCGCGCCTCGAGCTGGCGGATGGCGTCCGGGATGGCGAGCAGCCAGCGCGGCTTCGCGGGCACCCGGCTACCCTCTCTGCCCCGCTATCTCGCGGCGGGCGCTCAGGTTGGGAGGATTTGCGGCGGCCACGCTGTGCGCCATGTTAGTGAACGGTCGTTCAGAATGCAAGGCGGGCTCATGTACCGGTACGGTGGGCATAAAGGGGGTTATGGGATGGGGCCCTGAGGCGGCAGCCCAGCGGCGACGCCACCCGTTTGCTCGATCGCTGCCGACGACGAGCCCGCCCGTTCACGTAGCACCCACCCGTAGACGTCCCCACCATCCACGGTGCGGGGGACCCCAGTCGCCGTGCTTGCTCACCGTTCGACAAAGGGCCTTCCCCGACGATCCCCTCCGCGTCGCGGTGAGGAACACCCAGTCGCCGAGCGTTGCATGGCGGTACGCGAAAAGCCAACGATGCAGAGAATCGAGCCGGAAGGCGGCCGATCTTGAACATCTATCCGGTGCCGCCTTGTCGTAAATACGGAAATCATGGTAAGACAGAACTCATGATTTACGCGCTCCTTAGTCAGAAAGGCGGCGTCGGCAAGACGACGCTCTCGATTCACCTAGCCGACGCGCTAGCGCGGCGCGGCGCTCGCGTACTGCTCATCGACGCGGACCCGCAGCAGAGCGCCATGAAGTGGTCGACCGTCCGGGCCGGCGAGAACGCATTCAGCGTGATTGCGATGGCGAAGCCGACCCTTCATAAGGAGCTAGCGCCGATCGCGGCAGACTACGAGCACGTGGTGATCGACGGCCCGCCACGCATCCATGAGTTGGCGAAGTCGATCATCCTTGCCGCCGACTTGGTTCTGATTCCCGTCCAGCCGTCGCCGCCCGACGTGTGGGCGACCAGTGAGACGGTCGACCTGATCAACGAGGGGCGCGTGTTTAAGGAACGCCTGCAATCTGTAATTACGATTAACCGTAAAATAGTTAACACGGTTTTAGGGCGCGATGTTCGGAATGCCTTGCAGACGCTCGGCATGCGCATCTTGCAGGCCGACATCTCGCAGCGCGTGGCCTTTGCTGAGGCGTTCGCGAGCGGCCAGACGGTCGCCGCTCTCGACCCGTCCAGCCGGGCCGCGCAGGAGGTCGAGGCGTTCGTTGACGAGTTGACGGAGGGAGTATGACCAAAAAGATCGACATCAACCCGAGGCCGCAGGTTGCGGCGAGCGCGGACACCTGGGTGGGCCGTCAGGCCGCGCCAGCGACGGGGGCGACCAAGCGCCTGACCGTGGATATTCCCATCGAGACTCACGCGCGCTTCAAGGCCTACTGCGCCATACGGCAGACCAAGATGGCGAGCGAGATCAACGACTTCATCGAGCGCTGCCTCGCCGAGTCGGTCTGAGTTTTTCACCCGGCAGGGCTGGACCCGCGCATGGATGAAACCCGTGAGTTTCCCAGTAGCGCGGCGGCGGCGGGGTAGCGGGGGCCCCTGTCCCACGTCCTCGGGCACGCAGCGCATGATCGAGGCGAGGACCCAGTGCACTTAGCACATTCTCCTCGAAGGCCGCATCACGGAACGTCTCCCACGCACCCAGGCCACAGGCTGGTTGGTCGTGTTCGGCACCGAACTCATCGGCGGGCTCCACACCCACCATCCGCCGCGAGGACCTGATCGCGAAGCTGGCGGCGCTGAGCAGCACGCCGGCGGCCGCGCGGCCGAAGAGCCAGCGACGCGACGGATTCATCCCCGCCTGTGGGGGAAAAAGGCAGCGCCACCTGAGCTACGGGCGCTGGTCGCGGCAACACGCGAGCGTCAAGGGTCCGCGTCGCCGCTCTCCTTGGCGACGTAGTGCACCAGGGCGCGGCCGATGGTGAGCTGTGCGTCGAGTTGATCGACGAGGCTTTCGGCCTATCCGTGGGCATGCTCGATGCGCCGCACCTCATCGGGGTCGCCTGGCGGCCACGGCTCGCCGAGTTGCTTGATCGCCTCGCGCAGCTCGCGCACCTTCGCGACCGCGTCGTCCCAGTCGTTGCGGGCGCCCATTTTGGGTGGTCCTCGGTGTTGGCGGCAGTCTCGATGCGGGCGCGTCTACGAATCGCCCGCCTGGTCAGCACCCATCGTCGTGCGCGCGGCGGCGACCCACCCGTCGGGAACCTGCTCGTGCTCGAAGGGGGCGCGCTTCTGTGCGTGGCTCCGGGTCGTCGGCAGGTCCTGGTGGCCGCGCGGGGTGCCGCCGCCTGGGTGTCGACGCTGACCCAGGCCGTCCGCGGTTTCGGTTTCTGAGGCGCGCCGACACCAGGACCAGAGCGGGTTTCATCGTGTCGACCCCGGCAGGGCCGGCCCCCCGCGACGAGGGGCCAAGAGGATCTCCGGCCGGAGGGGGGGAGTCAAGCGGGCACGTACGCACCACGGGGCCGGCCCCCACCTGAAGGCCGACCCCGCGCGATACCGTGTATGATGGCCGCGGGGCACCGCCCGCCCCGCTAATCCATCGGCCGACGTCGAGCTTCCCGCCAAGGTCCTCGACGACGGCAGAGCCGGGAGGCAGGTTAGATGCCGTCCTCGACCCCGGACCCGTGGACCACCACGGATCCCGCTGATCAGTCTAGCCGGCTAGCCAACTATCCGCAAGACACACGAGGGGCGGCCGCAAACCCCGACGAAACGCAACTCGAGCTTCAGTTCTTCGCAATCGTCGACGGCTACCGCGGCGAGCCGCCGGAACGCGTGTACTGGCGCGACGCGGTCGAGTTCATCGTCCGCAAGACGCTACGGGAAGCAGCGTACCTAACCGTCGGCGACAGCCGCTCCAGACCGCGGCGAGTGAGCGCCAGTCGGATGATCCTGGTCGGCCTCGCGCTCTACTATTTCGCCAACCGAGCTGGCATCATCTGCCTGCCGCAACGAGAGCTGGCGCCGCGCCTGGGACTCGACCAGGCCGAGCTAGCACGCACGCTCACGGCGCTGAAGAGCATCGGCCTGCTGCGGACGATCAAACTGAGCCGGCGGACCCCCGAGCGCCTCGCCATGAACATCGGCGGGTTGTCGTGGACAACCGCACGGCGCCAAGCGCGGGAGCGGCGCCGGCTCGCCCGAGCGAGGAACCTGACGCTGGACCTTCAACCCCGTACCCCGAGTGATGGGCTCAGCCCATCACTCGGGGGCTTGAGTGATGGGCTGAGCCCATCACCATTGGGGGTACGTACGGGGGGTAGCAGTACTAGTACCGCTGCTGCTGAAGTACGTAGGATCGCAAGCGCGACCGCCAACGGCCAGCAGCAGCAGCACGAACAACACAACGAGGCCAGCCCACGGCAACGGCGGATCGACGGGCTCCTGGCCGCATGTGCGGCGCGGGCACGAGCCGTGGGACAGTTGTTCGACGAGGTCGACGAACGCCGGCGGCTGGCTGAGGGCGAGATCGATGTCGAGGCCCTACAGGTCCTCGCAGACCACCTCGAGCAGACGCGCCTCGACCGGGAGCACCGGCGCCGATACGGGCGCTGACACGCGGCCGCTCCGCAGGCCCGCTCCACGGGAACGGCCGACCGGGCGGGAAGGCCGCCGGAGACACCGAAGGCTGGTTATCGAGGGTGGTGATGAGGCCGACAGTCGCCGCGCCGGAACGGGCGGCGGCGACCGCCGGCTTCGGCACCGAGCGCATCGAGGGCGCGACGCTGCGCGTCGGGGAAATGCTCGACCTGGCCGTCGGGCTCAGGGTCGTTACCGCCGAAACGGTCACGGTCGTCAGCGAGCTGCCGCCGACGCTCGACACCGCGGACGTCACCAGCTCGCAGCGCGTGCTCGAGGACGTGGTGGACGGGCTGCCGAGCGACGGCCGCAACTTCATGAGCCTGACGCTGCTCACGCCCGGCGCGTCGATCTCTCGCGCACACGCCGTTCGGGAGCAACGGCGGGTACTACTACGCCCGCCTCAACTACGCCTGGGGATCCTGATGCGCAAGCCTGAGCAGGACTCGCGCGGCGCCCGCGGCGGGCCGCGAACCACGCGTGCTAGACTGCCGTTTTGGAGCATGTCCATTGTGAATATCCGGTCGTTGGTCCGTTCCGCGGTCGCCGCGGCGCTCGTGCTGGCGGCGCCCGCCGCGGCCTCGGCCCAGATGGAGTTCCACTACCAGTACGGCAAGCTCGTCAATCCGTTCTCGGGCGACGGGGTGGCCAGCTCCATCCTCACCATTCAGCAGGCCGCAGCCTGGTCGCTCGGCGAGAGCTTCTTCTTCATCGATTATCTCGACGACAACCGTCCGGACGGCTTCAACGACGTCGAGTTGTACGGCGAGTGGTATCCGACGCTGAGCCTCAGCCGGATCTCCCGGCGGCAGGTCGGCGCCGGACCGCTGCGGGACGTCCAGCTCATCGGCGGCATCAACTTCGGCGGCGACGCCGATTTCTTCAAGTACCTGCCGGGCGCGCGGCTCTCCTGGGACGTTCCCGGCTTCGTGTTCTTCAACACCGACATCACCGCGTTCATCGACGCCAACAACGGCGTGGCGGAAGGCGGCGCTCGGGGTGCCTGGTCGCTACTGGCACTGCTGCTCGCGCTGCGGCGTGCGGCCGGCGTTGCCCAGAGGCGAGGCGCTGTGCCGGCTCCACGGCGGGCGGCTGCCCGAGGTGGCCGAAGCGCTGGTCGCGGGGCGCCAGCTCGGCCGCGGGGAACATCGTGCTGCCGGCCCGCCGGCCGGCGGTGTCTGAAGCAACCCGCGTCGTCGACCTGAGGTTGTTCCGGCCCGGCGGCGGGTAGGTTGCCTGGAAGGTCAGGCGTCCCGCCGTTGCCTCCCGCCGGCGGGACCGTCCGGCTGCTCGGCCACCTCGGCCGCCCCGAACAACTCACGCTGGCGCAGCGCCGCGTCGACCTCGGCGGTCGTGGCCGGGCGGAAGCCGTCGCCGTCGTCGACGGCGATCTCGAACAGTCCGCGGCCGAGCCTGTGGATGCGCCAGCGCCGTTCGGCCATGGCCCCGGATTTTATCCGCGCCGGGCAGACCAGCCGAGTAGTTGGCTGAGCTCTTCGCGTTCGGACTTGTTGGCCAACCCTAGGTTGCAGATCGCGTACATCGTCGCGAGCCCGAGCGCCACGCCGAAGCCGAACACGAACAGCAACGCCATTTGTCTCTCGCCCTTCGCCGCCGCCGCGGTCAGGTTGCGGTGGTCCCGCCCGCTGGGCGTACTATCGGCCGCTCGGATTCGGGCCTGCAGGGCCGCGGCGGCCTGCCGACGAGGCTCCAGGTGTCCACGCCCGCGAGCGCAGCATGCCCAGGCGATCGAGTACGACCACACGACCACGGCCGCGACGGCCAGCCGCCAACGGGCGCACTCGGACCAGTCGCTCACGCTGGGCGTCGTCAAGAGCTTCGGCCCTGTCGACGGGTCGGTGCCCTACATCGTCGTCGGCGCGTTCAGCTACTACCGGCATACGCTCGGGCCGGGTCCCGCTTACACCGGATTCGCTCGCTCGCCAGGTGTCGGCGGCGGGCTGAGGCTGTGGAGCGAGAGCCGGCGCTGGTTCATCGCTCCCGAGGCCCGGGTCAGGATCGCCGGGGATTTCACGGCCTCGGTCGCGGTGGGGCTGGGCCTCTAGCGTCCTCCTCGTCGAGGAGCCGGTCGCGGAGCCGGCGCAGCTCGGCGTCGAGCCGGAAGCGGACGGTCGTTTCCGCCTGCATGTGCCCAGGTGTGCCACGAGGAGCCAAACAGGGCTACGAGTCCCACAGGGGGCACGACCCGAGGAAGTCGGGAAGGCCTCGAGGGCTTGGCGAACGGGCCGGCGGGGGGCCGGCCATGGTACACTTCCCCTCGGGGCCAGCAGTTTAACGGGGCGCAATACGCAAAGTGCTGGCGCACTTTGCCGGCCTGTGGCCGTTGCGTTCACGAGCCTGCGGCAGGCGACGACGAGATGGCATACGCCTTCATGCGGACCATGGTGCAGACGCGCAGCAAGGGCCACACGGCCACCGGCGCGACGTGCTACCGCATGGGCCTGGCCGCCGAGAGCACCATCTCGGGCGCCGACGGCGAGCCGCGGCGCTTCGACTACACCCGGCGGACCGGCATCGCCGCCACCGGCTGGGCGGCCCCGGCTGGGACCGACCGGAGCTGGCGCGACCCGGTCAAGTGGGCGCACCGCATCGAGGCGGTCGACAAGCGCAAGAACAGCCGGCAGTGCCGCGACGACGTGGTGGGGATCCCGGTCGAGCTGGTCGAGGCCGGCGTGGCCGAGCAGGCGGTCCAGGCCTACGCGGACCGGCTCGCGGCCGAGCACAACACGGTCGTCCACTTCGCGCTGCACAAGCCGGACCGGGGCGGGAGGAACCACCACGCGCACGTCCTCTATCCGGGGCGGCACGTCGAGGGGCTGACGTTCTCGCGCAAGCGCGACCGCGAACAGGACAACCCGCAGGACGGCGGCCCGGACCTGGTGGCGCGGCACAAGTCGATCTGGTCGGAGGTCTGCCGCGGCCGCGGCGTCGAGCTGGACTGGACGAGCGAGGCCCCCGGCCACCACCTCGGACCGGCGCTGTGCGCGGTCAAGCGCGCCCGGTTGGTCGAGCAGACCCGCGAGACGATCCGCGAGACGGTCGCGGTCTCGACGCCGGGCGAGCCAGCGCCGGACAGGCGCACGCTGCGGGCCGTCGCCGAGATCGCCACCCGGGTGAACGACGGGTTGACGGTGACGGAGATGCTCGAGCGGGAGCGACACGCGGCCGTCCGCGGCCGCCCCGCGCCTCGGCCGGTGCCGTCGCCGTCGCCGTTCCGGCCCGAGGTCCTGCCCGCGGCGGGCGCCCACGAGGTTCTGCCGCCCGTCAGGAGAGCGCCGGAGGTCCTGCCGCCGGCGAGAAAGGGTCCCGAGGTCCTGCCCCCGCGGCGGGGGACGCCGCGGGTCCTGCCGCCAGTGCGCCGCCCCGAGGTCCTGCCGCCGGCGCGCCGTCCGGCGGCCATCCTCCCGCCCCGCGAGGTTGCGACGGCCATCATCGCCGCCCGCGCCGAGGAGGAGCATCCCCGCGAGACGGCCGCGACGTGGTCGGAGGTCGAGCGGCACATCGAGTTGCAGCGGCGGCAGACGCTGGCCCACGAGCAGGCACGGGCGGCCGCCAGCAAGCGCGGCGAGGACGCGAGGAAGCGCGAACACGAGCGCTCCAAGTTCCCCCTGCAGCCCGCCCCGGCGGGCAGGATCCGCCGGATCGCGGACTGGCTCCTGGGTTGCGCGCGCCAGTTACTCGAGCGGCTCGGCCTCAGGCCCGACGCCGCGCCCGAGCGCGAGGCCGCCCGGACCTCGACCAGGGCCGAGGCCTCCACGCCGCCGCCGCGGCAACCGCGGCCGGCGCCCACCTTGTGGGAGCGCTACCAGGCGCGTTGGCCCGACGCCGGCGGCGACCGGGCGATCCTCGAGGACCTCACGGAGAAACCGCTGCCGGCGGCGCTGGCGGGGAATGTCAACGTCTCCGGCCTCCATGTCTGGCGGCAGGTGGTCCGGGGGATGTTCGAGACAGACGATTTCCGCGGGAGCCGGGCGGAGCCGAAGCCGTTGCCGCGCGCGCTGGCCCCGGCGGGGGAGGCCAGCCCGGACGCGGCGGTCCACGCGGCGGACTACGCCGGCAGCCTGCCGCGGCGGTACCGGGCAGCCTTCGACGCGGAGCGGATCGCGGAGCGGTCCCTCAAGGCGGCCGCGGAGGTCCGGCAGACGCTTCGCTACCGCCGGTTCGCCGGCGAGAAGGGGAAGCGGACCCTCGAGGACGGCGCGATCCGGCAGGCGTGCGGCGACGATGCGCAGCGTCTCGACCGCCAGATGCGCGCCGAGCGTCGCCAGTGGCAACGCCACTGGGACGTGCTCGTGCGGCACGACACGCTGCGGCGCGACGAAGCGCGGGAGCGGGAAGACCAGCGTCAGCGCGAACGGCTCGAGATGCCTGTGGAGCAGTTCCGCCCGGCCAGAGACCGGGCGCGCCCGGGGCCCGAGCTGACGAGGTAGCGGCCGGGATGCACCCTGCGAGCCGGCGCCAGATCGCCCAGATGCTCGAGACGTTCAGCGTTGCGCCGGAGGTGTCGGCGTTCGACCTCGGCTGCCTGATGTTCAGCGTCAACTACTTTTGCCGGTTCGCGCCGACTATTTTTGCCGGTGACGTGAGACGTCATTGGCGGCCGGGACGCCCCCGTCCAGGCCGGGCCGCAAGGCCCATAACTGCAATCTGAGTGGCGGGACGGACGGTGTGCCACCCGACGGGCCGGAGCGGAGCGGAGGACGCGCACCAGCGCGTTGACACGCCGGCCGGCCCGCAGCTACGCCGTTCGAACGGGAGAGCACGACGGTCGAAGCGGCACCGGCTGGGCGTTCACGAGGTCGACCGGCGGCGAGCTCGGGGCAGCAGCGGGCCCGGGGCACGTCCCCGGGGAGCAGGTGCCGGCGGCGATTTTCGGCGGGACCGGTCCGTCCGGTAGCTCGGGACGTCGAACTCGATCACTACCGCGTGGTGGACCAAGCGGTCGATCGCCGCGGCCGTGGCCATCTGGTCGCGGAAGATGCGGTCCCACTGGCTGAACATCAGGTTGCTCGTCACCATCACCGAACGGCGCTCGTAGCGCTCGGCGAGCAGCGTGAACAGCACCTCGGCTTCGTCCGAGCTCTGCTGAACGTAGCCCAGATCGTCAAGCAAAATGACCTCGAAGAGGTCGAGCTTCCGGAGGGCGCGAGGCAGGTCGAGGTCGCGTTTCGCGCCGAGCAGCTCCTGCACCAAGGCGTAGGCCGGGGCGCACAGCACGCTGTGGCCGGCCTCGACCAGCGCGTGCCCGACGGCGCAGAGCGCGTGGCTCTTGCCCACGCCCGGCAGGCCAAACGCGAGCACGTTGGCCGCCGTCTCGAGGAACGCCCCGGTGGCCAGCGTCTCCAGCTGCTGCGCGACCGGCGCCGGGAACCTCCCGGTGTCGAGCGTCGCGAACGTCTTGCCCGGCGGCAACCGCGACGCGCGACGCAACCGCGTGATCCGGCGCTGGCGGCGCGCTTCGGCTTCCGCCTCGAACACCTCGACCAGCACCGGCATCGCCTCGGGGTGACCGGCCTGCGTCAGCCGCGGCACCATCTCCTCGGCCGCCGTCGTCAGCCCGAACTGCGTCAGCAGCGACGTCACCTGCGTGCTCGCCGCCGTCATCCGACCAGACCTCCGGTGATCAGCGCGTCGTACTGCGCGAGATCCGGGCGGGGAACGCGGACCACGGGAATGGTTGGAACCGGCGGACGAACCTGGGCCTGCACGCCCGCGTAGTCGCAGGGGTCGCCGGCGTCGAGACGGGCGCGAAGCGTCGCCTCCACCCGCCGCTCGCTGGTCGTGGCCGCCAGGTGCAACAGGCGCACGTACTCGACGTCGGCCCGCTCGCCGTGCGTCCGGCCGAGCACGTCATACGCCGCCCGGAACACGAGCGACGGGAACAGCTCCTCCCGGAAGCGATACCGCGCGAACGCGCCCGGTTTCCGGACCAGACTCCCGATGATGTGGCGGTAGTCGATGCGGTGCTCCGCCTCGCCCCGCAGACGCGGCATCGTGCACAGCACCCGCCCCCCGTAGAGGACCTCCACCGTCGACGGATGCTGGCGCGCCTCGACCGTGTGACCGATCAACCGCGACGGCACCGAATAGACCCGGCCGCCGACCCGGATCGTGCTCCACTTCCGCACCCGGCACTCGAACGTCGTGTGCTCCGGGACCCGACCCGACGGCAACGGACGCAGATACGGACGCTCCTCGGCCAGCCGGGCCGCCGCCGGTGCATTCCGCTCCTCGTCGACGGCCGCGCGCACGAAGCGCAGGTACGCCGCCTCGTCGACGAAGTCCCTCTCGCCCCGCAACAGCAACGCCTGCTCTATAGCCGTCGCCGTCCGGAAGTGCGCCTGCTCGGCCACCCCGTTCTCGTGCGGCTTCCCCGGCTGGATCCGCGACGAGCGCAGCCCGTAGTGGTCCAGCACCTGCCGGAACCGCACCGTCAACTGACGGCCGCCGCTGCGCCGCAGCTCGTGCGTCGCCGCCGACAGGTTGTCGTGACGAAGCACCGCCGGCACCGCCCCCAGCGTCCACAGCGCGCCCTGCAGCCCCGACACCAGCGCCTCGAACGTCTCGCTCAGCGCCAGCCCCACATACGTCCACCGGCTGTAGCTCAGCACCCACTCGAACAGCAGGTGCGGGAACGCCACGCCTCGAAGCGTCACCCCCAGGTCGCTCAAGTCGGTGAAGTCGAACGCCGCTTCCCGACCCGGGACCGGAACCTGCTCGAAGTACACCTCGCGGTCGGGACCGTACTGAATCCGCCACTCGCGGATCCGCCGCTGCAGGGTCCGCAGCTGCCCCGGCTGAAAACGGCCCGGATGTCGCCGGCACAGCGCCTTGAACAGCGTCAGCACCTGCAGCCGTCCGTCGGTGTCGGCCACCAGCTGCGGCACGACCTCCGACTGCCACACGTCGGCGAACGGGTCCTCCCGCGTGCGCCACCACCGCGACGCCTTCGCCGTCGACGGCAACGGCCCGCTCTGCCACTTGCGCGCCGCCCGCTCGCTCATCCCGGCCGCCGCCGCGGCCGCCGCCAGCGTCTTGCCTGCCATTCGCTTCTCGCGCAATCGCCGAACCTGAGCATCGGTGACCAACCCGTCCTCCGCGAGGAAACGGGCAGTGTCACACGCTCCGCGCGTGTCCCCGCGACGGGCCGATCAGCGCCTCGTCGACCGGCAAAAATAATTGTCGTTGATCACCTGAACCACGAGACCGGGCGCATGTCGTTCCGCAAGACGTGGACGGCGCCGGAGGTCCGGAAGGCGTTCGGGTGGCTCGCGGCGCGCAACGCGACCGGCAGCTCCTGCTACATCCGGCCGGCGGAGGCCATCGGCCGGACGAGCTGGGTGCTCGCCGGCCCGCTGGCCCGGGCCGGGCTCGGCCGCCTGGCGGCCGCCCCGGGCCTGGTCGTCGAGTCGTCGCCGGGCGTCTTCGAAGCGTGGCTGAGGCTCGCCGCGCCGCTCGACGCTGCCGCCCGTACAGCGGCTGCCCGGTTGTTCACCCGGGAGGCCGGCGGCGACGCCGGGGCCGTTCGCGCCGTACAGCTCGGCCATCTGCCCGGCACGACGAACCGGGCGCCCGGCTGCGCCGGAGACGGCCCCCCGTTCTTCGCGGCGCTGCGCTCGAGGTCGCCGTCGGCGGTCACGCCGATTCCCCGCGCCGTGGAGCCGCTGATCGGCCAGCACTCCGGCGGGCGAGGGGAGCTGGCCGCGGCGGGCGGGGAGGCCACCGGCCGGGACGATCCGGACCGGAGCCGGCGGGACTTCGCGATCGCGTGCCGGCTGCTCGAGACCGGAGCCGGCGACCACACGATCGCGGCCACCCTCGCGGCCGCGCGAGGTTTCGACCCGCAGTGCGCGGGCGCCTACATCCCGCGGACCATCCGGGCCGCGCGGCTGCACCTCCAGCACAAGGAAGGATGAGATGTCGACGATCGCCTCGTGGGGGACCGCTGTAGACAGGCCGGAGCGCGAGGCGATGCGCGCCCTGCTGCTAGGCCGCAGCTTCATGGCCGCGTACCGCGAGGCCCGCGGCGGCGAGAAGCAGCACAGCCTCGGTTGGTCGTTCGACTGGATCAGGGAGAAGACCGCCCCCGAGCTGCAGTGGATGTGGTCGAGCGACCGGGCGTACAAGGACGAGCACGCCGACGCCTACGCCCAGGTCGCGGGAGACCTGCTGCTCGAGGGCATCGCCGCCGCGGCGCTGTTCTCCGGCAGCTGGTTCAGGACCGACATCAGCGAGCGGTTCGGCTGGCTATTCGAGCCTGCCTGCCTCGAGTACGACGGCTGGAAGCTCGTCGAGCTGCAAGCCCAGGGCAACCGGACATACGAGAGCTGGACCAGGCCGACCGGGTCGCCCTACTAGGTCGCGACAGCAGCCCCGGCTGGCGAACTGCTTGCCAGGGTTCGCGCCCCGACCTCCGGAAAACGGCCCGTCAGGGTGCACAGGTGGGGAGCTGGGGGGGCGGTACCATCGATCCATCATGTGACCCCGACCCCTTGCCCCTCGCCCCCGGTCCACCCCTCCCGGCCGCCTCCGCCCAGGTGGCCGGCACGGGAAAATCGCGCGCGCTATGCGCGCTTTTTTTTGCCGCGCTGTGCGCGGCAAGACGGACCACGCGACCGGGCAGAGGCCCCACGACCCAGGGAAAGGAGCGAAGCGATGAACGACGTGCGGCTGGACCCCCAGCAGGTCCCGGCCCGGGCGGAGCTGCTGCTCGCGGTCGAGCTTGGCGAAGACGCGCCGGGGCGGCCCGTCTACGCCAAGCTGGAGCCCGATGGCGACGGCGCGCCGGCGGTCCGCATCAAGGTCGGCGCGGTGCTGACGCGCCGCCTCTACGCGGCCGAGGCGACCGAGACGCCCGCCGGGGCGGCGTACGGCAACCCGCTGCGGGGCCGGCCCGGGCGGGCGCCGAGCGTGCCGATCGGGTCCGCCCTCCTCGCCCGGACCGACACGCTGGACGCGCGCGGCTGGCGCGTCTACCGCGTGACGCCCGCCGGGACCGTGATGTACGACGAGTGGATCGACGACGACGACGACCCGGCGAACGGCGGGCTCGCGCTCACGCGGCTGCGGGCCGCGGCGAAGCGAAGCCCGGAGGCGGCGCTGCGCCAGGTGCTCGAAGCGCACGGCGGCCACGCCGCGGCGCCCGGCGTGGCCGAGTGGCTCGCCAACGAGCCGGTCGAGCGGCCCGGCCCGACCAAGCCCCGGTCGCGGGCCGCGCTGCGCCGGTGGCGCCGGAACATCGCTCGCCGGCGGAGCCGCGCATGAGCGGGCGCAGGACGAACGCGCCGCGGGCAGGCGGCGGCTTGGTGGCCGCGAACGGCTCGAGCGCCCCGGCGCGGGCGCGCTGGTCGACGAGGAGCTGATCGCGATCCTCAGCCTCGTCCATCCCCGGGAGGTCTTCCGGACGGCGGCGACGCACTGCGCGGCTGCCATCGTGCCCTTCCACGACCACCCGTACAGGGTGACCCCACTCCGAGCGTCGACGACGTCGCCCTGACCGAGCGGCTGCGGCAGGCCGGCACGCTGATGGGCATCGCGGTCGTCGACCACGTGATCGGCCGACACGCGCTGCTGCAGCTTCACGGAGATGGGGTGCCTGCAGCAACGTCAGGCGCAGCGACCGTCTCCGGGCGCTGCTTCCCCAGGTAACGCAACCGCCGGAAGCCCCGGCACCTCTCTCGTCGAAAGGAGTATCGAACCATGTTCGGACTGCATCCGAGTGCGCCCACACGCCCCGAAGACTACGCGGCCGGCCGCGCCGGACGGCCGCTCAGGAACACCCGGGTCAGACCCCGCGGGCTTACGCCCAGGCGGCTCGCGCAGCTGGCCGGCGCCGACCCGCGCGCGGTGCGGCACGAGACGCCGGACCCGTGGGTGCCCGAGCCCGCCCTCGTGCTGAGCGACGTCGTCGCCGGCCGAGAGCCCTGGACGGGAATGCTCCTCGACCCGGCCTGGCCGCGGCCCGTGCCAATCGGGAGCCTGGTCCGCACCGCCGGGCCGGCGCCGGCGCGCCACTGGCTGGTGTGGCCCGACGGGCGGCTGCGCCCGGCGAGGCGGCTCGCGGGGACGGATCCGCGGTCCGTCGCCGCGTACCTCGACGAGCCCGCGATGGCCCACTTCGCCCGCGAGCTCGACGAGGCGGCCGTGAGCGCCGCGCTGGCCGACCAGGGCGACAGCCCGTTCGACGCTCACGTCATCGAATGCGCCGTCGCGGGAGGCTACGGCGGCGACGCCGCGGCGGCCGACGCCGTGACGGCGTGGATCGCCGAGACGCTCTGCCAGGAGATCCCGACGGGCAAGCGCCGCGCCGGCATCCCGAGTGCGCCCGGCCAGCGAGCCCGCCAGAGCCAGCACGGCCAGCGCCAGCTGGTGTGCCGATGGCTCTGAGATCCGCCTGGCCGTGATCACCCGCCGCGGCCAGCGGGCGCTCCGCTGGGCGCCGCCCGGCTTCGAGCTCGCCCGCGCCACAGCCCCCGAGTCCGGCCCCGCCGACATCGCCCCCGCCGCCGAGCTCCCCGCCTCGATGAACGGCTGACGCTCCCGCCGACCCAACGCAACCGCCCGCCCGGCCGCCGGCCCCGACGGCGGACTGGAACGGCCATCGGTGCACGCGCCGTCGACAACGCCGCGTTCACCGCCCGGAGGACGACCCATGACGCTCATCGACCTGCTCCGCCCGGAGCAACGGCGACAGCTGCGCCGGCTGCGCAAACGCATCGCCAAACGCCACTACATGCGCCGCGTCCGCGAGCAGCGCAAGCTGCTCTGTGTCGGTGTGGACCTGCCCATCGATGCCGGCACCTGCGGGCGCTTCGTGCACGCCGGCTATCAGCGCTGCATCCACTGCACGAGGCGCCGCTGGTGGCTGCTCAAGCACGCGCTGAACGCAGCCGAAGTCGCCGTCACCGCAATGCTCGACGAGCACGCGGCTGACAACGACGCTCTCGACGGCGTCCCGGTGGCCGTCCCGCTTCTCGAGGATGTCGGCGACCCCTGCCTGCGCTGGTGAGGTGGCGAGCAGGAGGCGACCGGCAATCCTGCGCGGCGAGCCGGTCCGGGCGCGCGCCGGGCCTCGACGCCTGGTCGGTGGCGTTGCTGCGTTTGTCCGGGGGATCTTGAACGCCGAATCCAGCCGAAGTTGAACGCCGATTCCGGTCATCGTGAAGCGCTCGTGTGTGGACGCCTCCGAAAATGCAAGCCCTTTCTGAGTCTCCTCCTTCTGCCCTCAGTCTGCTCCAGTGGTGCTCCGCGACATCGGAGTGGCTCTCCAAGCGCCACGATTGTTACCCTTGAACGAAGGGCCAGCCTCCCGGCTGGCCCGCAAGGGGCTTCCCGCACGGTCGGCCGCGGCAGTCACCCGCAAGGGCCGGAACGGAGTGGAGGAGCCGCGCAGCGGCTTGACGGCCGCGGGCGACCGTGCGCTGTGTCGGGAGATCCCATTTTCTTCAGATGGTCCGGTGCATGCGGTCAGGTGCTGTCGTGTGTCCGGCCTCATTGATTGCGGCACGTCATACGCCGCGGGCCTGTATGGAGATACGCGGGTCGAGTCCAAGATCGTCGGTGTGTGCTCGAAGGCACGTGAGCGTTTCGCTGGTTTTCCCGACCCCGTCTCATTGACCGTTTGCCCTTACCCTCTTCCGACCTGCTCGCATTCCCGACGTCGCCGCACCGGCTCCTGCCTTCTCAGACGGTCGGCAACGGCGCGCGGTAGTATTCGTTCTTCGTCATCAGCGCCCAGGCGATGCGCGCCATCCGGTTGGCCAGCGCCACCGCGACCAGCATGCGCGGCTTGCGCGCCAGCATCCGGGCCAGCCACGGGTCCTTTGTGCCGCGCCACACCGCCCAGCCGACCATCACCATCGCGCCGGAGACCAACAGCCGCCGGAGATCGCGCTGACCCATCTTCGATATCTTGCCGAGCTTCGGCTTCCCGCCGGTCGAGCTCTGCCGGGGAACCAGGCCCAACCAGGCCGAGAAGTCCCGGCCGTGCCGGAAGCTCTCCATCGGCGGCGCGAAGGCCTGGATCGCCATCGCGCACAGCGGCCCGATCCCGGGGACGCTCATCAGCCGCACCGTCTGTTCGTCTTCGCGCGCCCGCTCACGCATTTCCTGCTCGAGTTCCGCGATCTTCTCGTCGAGCTCGGCGATCTGAACGAACAGCAGCGCGCCCAGTTCCCGAACCGGGCGCGGCAGCCCCGAATCGGCATCTTCAATCGCCTCCGCCAGCCGCTCCACATGGGCCGGCCCTTGCGGCGCGACGGCGCCGAACTCCGCAAAATGTCCCCGCAGCGCGTTGATCGTCTGCGTGCGCTGGCGAACCAGCAGATCGCGCGTGCGGAACAGCATGCCCTGAGCCTGCTGCTCCCGCGTCTTCACTGCCACGAAGCGCATCGTCGGACGCGAGGCCGCCTCGCAGATCGCCTCCGCGTCGGACGCGTCGTTCTTCTGCCGTTTCACGAACGGCTTCACGTAGATCGGCGGGACCAGCTTCACCTCGTGGCCGAGCTTCCCGATCTCTCGGCCCCAGTGGTGCGAACTCGCGCACGCCTCCATCGCGACGATGCACGGAAGATGAGACGCCACAAACTCCAGCAACCTGTCCCGGCTCAGCTTCTTGCGGAAAGCAACCGACCCGTCCGCCCGGGTGCCGTGAAGTTGAAAACTGCGCTTCGCCAGATCGATGCCGATGATGGTAGCTTGTTCCACTGGATGCCTCCCTCCTCCAGGTGGTGCGTTGACGACATCTCCACCTTGGCACATTGCGATGCCGTTCGGGGGGAGGCGTCCACCCCATCATCGGTAGCCCTGATGGCCGCACGCTACGCCCTTCCGAAGGGAGGGCGAGACGATGCCGGCAGCACGAGCGGTGGTTGTCACACCGGAGCGTCCAGATCGAAGGAAGCCCCCGGACAGGGAATCGAGCAGCCCCCGCGCGCTGCGCCGGGCACGGTGGGTTCCGGCTATGAGACCATGAGCCAGACGCGTCGCACGAACGGCAGAATAGATGGACCGACCGAACGGTCCTGAAAAACGCCCCGGAGGCATCGATGAACCAGCCGGACCCGCAATCGCGGAGTTTTGAAAAGGTAATGTCGAGTATCCAGTTCGGAACACTCAAGATCCCCCAGTTTCAGCGCGAGTTCGTGTGGCCACGGGAGAAATCGGCCAAACTGATCGACAGCATCCTGAAGGGCTTCCCGATCGGCACGTTCATCCTGTGGAAGACGAAGGAGCAACTCCGCTTCGTGAAAGAGATTGGAGGACAGACGCTTCCCCCGACCCCCAGAGGAGACTACTCCGAGCAGGTCCTGGACGGCCAGCAACGGCTTACGAGTCTCTACGCTGCCTGCAATGGACTCCCCGTCACCCGAGACGAGCGGCTCGACGACTTCCGAAACATCTTTGTGGATCTGGATGCCGACGCTGGCGATGGCGCGGAGGCGCCGCTCGTGGCCATCGCCCCTCAGGGCGATGTCGCTTCGGCCGACAAAGACGGCCATTGCGTCCGTCTGGTCGACCTGCTCAACGGCGAGTTCGAACTGCTCGTGAACCTCAACGCCGAGCGCCGACGTCGACTCCAGACCTACCAGAAGCGGCTTCAGACCTACCAGTTCTCGGTGATCCTGATCCAAGATGCACCGATTGACGTCGCCACGGAAATCTTCACGCGAATCAACGTCAGCGGGCAGCCACTTTCGGTCTTCGAGATCATGGTCGCCAAGACTTATGACCAGAAGACTGAATTTGACCTGGCTGAGCGATACAAGGCGCTACGAACGCGGCTGGAAGCCGTGGACTACGGCACCGTCCCACCGGCAACGCTACTCCAACTTACCAGTCTGCTCATGGTCGGTCAATGCCAGAAGCAGGACATACTACGGCTAAATACGGCCGAGTTCCGCAAGACCTGGAAAACGGTCGAGGGGGCTGTCGAAGCGGCGTGTGACTATTTCCGGAGCTACTTCCGGATTCCGGTATCGAAGCTCCTACCGTACGCAGCGTTAATTGTGCCATTCGGGTACTTCTTTGCCAAAGCGGACAAGGATCCGAAGGGAAACCAGCGCAAGTGGATGCGAGAACTGTTCTGGAGAATCTCGCTCTCCGGCCGGTACACGTCAGCTGTCGAGGCAAAGCTCGCTGTTGACATCAAGCGGGTCGAGGCGGCGCTACAGGGCAAAGAGCCCGACTACGACGAAGGCGTGGATCTCAGCGCCGACTCAATCGAATCAGATGGGTACTTCAACACTGGACGCAGCTTTATCAAGGCGATTCTCTGCCTGTATGCGTACCAGCAACCAGAGTCTTTCGCATCCGGCGCCAAGGTGCGCGTCGCTAATGATTGGCTGAAGCGGGCCAACAGTAAGAATTATCATCATTTCTTTCCTCGGGCTTACCTAAAGGAACACGACCAGGATCCCTGGTATATCAACCACGTTGCCAACATCACGATTGTGGACGACTATCTCAATAAGCGGGAGATCAAGGCGAAGGCTCCGTCTGTCTACATGAAGGCGTTCAGGATGGAAAACCCGCACCTCGGGGACACGATGAAGACGCACCTGATCGATCTTGATACGTTCGGAGTGTGGGAGGACGATTACGATCGGTTTTTCCGGGAGCGGTGCAAGCTGATCGCCAGGAAGCTCCGGGTGTGGATACCCAAGCGCTCCATCGACGCCGGCGGGGTCCGGCTACGCGATGAAGACTACGACCCGGATGATCTGTCGCCTGGCGATGATCTTAATGCCGAACGGTAGCCGTCGACGAGGCGGTCGTCAGGGGAGTGATTGAGCGGGCCCCGAACGTGCGGAGCAGTGATGCGGTTTATTGGACGCCCACCCCCCGGGATGCGTGCCGCTCGATCCAGCTGGCCAACCTGCTCGCTGACACTAAACCGAAGTTTCAGGGCCTGTGTCGGTCTAACTCATAGAATCGACAGGGGTTGTGGGATTTCCGGGGTGGCCTGAGGCGCGATATGTAGCCATGTATTGTGGTGTTTATGGTGGTGCGGTAGTCTTTTTATGATGGGAGCGGTATGCGACAATAGGTGGTCATGTATATCGAGAGCGTGCCCAACCGCTCCTCGCCGCCCGCAGTCCTCCTCCGAGAGTCCTACCGCGACGGCCGCCGCGTCAAAAAGCGCACCCTCGCCAATCTCTCCAAGCTGCCCCAACCCGCCATCGATGTGCTGCGCCGCGTCCTCCGCGGTGAGCAGCTCGTCAATCCCGACGACGCCTTCACCTGCGTCCGCAGCCTGCCCCACGGCCACGTCGCTGCCGTGCTCGGCACGCTCCAGCAACTCGGATTGCACACGCTGATCGCCCGGGGCACCAGCCGCCTCCGCGACCTCGTCCTCGCCCTCATCGTTGCCCGTGTCATCGACGCGCGGTCGAAACTAGCCACCGCCCGCGCCCTGACCGCCGAGAGCGCCGTGTCCACCCTGGGCGAACTGCTCGGACTCGGCGACGTCGACCCGCATGAGCTCTACGCGGCGATGGACTGGCTGGTCGAGCGGCAAGACGGCATCGAGCGACGACTCGCCAAGCGGCACCTTCGAGAGCACACCCTGGTGCTCTACGACCTGACCTCCAGCTACGTGGAGGGCTCCCACTGCGCGCTGGCCCAGCGCGGGCACAGCCGCGACGGCAAGAAGGGCACGTTGCAGGTCGTCTTCGGGCTGCTGTGCACGGCCGAGGGCTGCCCGGTGGCCGTCGAGGTCTTCGAGGGCTCGACGGCCGACCCGCTGACGGTGGCCAGCCAGGTGGCGAAGATCCGCGACCGGTTCGGCTTGCAGCAGGTCGTGCTGGTGGGCGACCGGGGGATGCTGACGGCGGCGCGCATCCGCGAGGACCTGGCGGGCGTCGAGGGACTGCGCTGGACCACCACGCTACGCGCACCGACCATCCGCAAGCTCGTCAACGCCGGCACGGTCACGCCGTCCCTGTTCGACGAGCGGGAGCTGGCCGAGGTCACCAGCGACGAGTTCCCCGGCGAGCGGCTCATCGTGTGCCGCAATCCGCTGCTGGCCGCCCAACGACAGCGCAAGCGAGAAGAGCTGCTGGCAGCCACCGAGGAGGACCTCGAGCCCATCGTGGCCGCGACCCGGCGCGAGAACGAACCCCTGCGCGGCGCGGCCGACATCGGCCTGCGCGTCGGGAAGGTAATCAATCGCTACAAGATGGCCAAGCACTTCGTGACCGAGATCACCGACGAGCGCTTCACCTATCGCCGCAACGAGGAGAAGATCGCGGCCGAGCAGCAGCTCGACGGCATCTACATCGTCCGCTCCAACGTCGAGCCGGAGCGGTTCGATGCGGCGCAGACGGTCCGCGCCTACAAGGACCTGGCGAAAGTCGAGCGCGCGTTTCGCTGCTTCAAGTCGGTCGACCTGAAGGTGCGGCCCCTCCACCATCGCCGAGCCGACAGGGTGCGGGCCCACGTCCTGCTGTGCATGCTGGCCTACTACGTCGAGTGGCACATGCGCCGGGCTCTCGCCCCGCTGCTCTTCGACGACCACGACCCGGCCGCGGCCGAGCAGCAACGCACGTCCGTCGTCGCCCCCGCCCGCCGCTCGCCCGCGGCGCTGGCCAAGGCCGGCCGCAAACGCACGGAAGACGACCTGCCGGTGCACAGCTTCCGCACCCTGCTCACCGACCTCGGCACGCTGGCGGCGAACACGATGCAGGTCGCTGGCGGCGACGCCACCTTCACGCTGCAGACACAGCCCACGCCGCTCCAGCGGCGCTGCTTCGAACTCCTGGGGGTGACGCCCCGAATGTAGCCAGAACCGACACCCCATGAAACCGGACAACTAACATGACATCAGGGACTTACACGCGATCAGCGCCGAAACTTCGGACTAAATGACGAGATCCGCGTGGGCCTTCAATTCTCTCCGAACGGAGTGCCCCATCGGATTCAGGATAACCTTGAGTCCTTCCTTTCGAGCGAATTTCATCACTGCAACAAAATCAGAATCGCCCGTAACGAGGACGATCACATCCACGACGCGCTTCAGCGCAATCCAGGCGAGATCAAGTCCGATTTTGATGTCCACTCCCTTTTGGGTCATGTCCGGAACTAGGTCGTTGTGCGTGACCGGCCTAGTCGCCTGAGCAAGTGATCGAAGAGCCGCGTGCCCCAGTTTCCAGCCAGATTGAATAATGGACCCGCGCCTAACTGCGAAATCAGGTTGTAGTTCCAGAGAATCGATGAGTGACCTGTTCTGGGCAGCCTGCGGCGTCGCCGAGAAATTGAGGCTTACACCAGAAATAGGGTTCTGTGAACGTCCCTCAAATGGAGGTGCGTCGTAGTAATAGACCCTGAACAGTTTCCCCGGCTTCACGTAGTCGTGTGCCATGATGTCGTGGCAGAGATCAGTGACCTCACGCACAGTCGCGAAGTGCCCATTGTGCTTGTAGAGCTTCTTCTTGACGAACCCACCATCCAAGAGGATGGCAACTTTCTCAGGCATAGATGCAAAATCGCCCCGCTCATTACGCGAGATCCAAAGTTGGATCTTCTTAAATCAGAGGCGTAATGGCGGGGCTGGTCTTCTATCCCGACCGGTCATCAGCTTAGAGCGACTCGCCGAGAGTTGTCAACGTCCGGCCCGCCGTCACCCGTCGGCCCCGCACGGGTTTGACCGGGAGGATCTGGCTGCCGGCGGGAGTTCAGGACGGACACACCTGAGCAAACGTCCTGTCCACCATGCAAGGAGAGCGCGGTCGACGCCGCGAACTCGGGCTCGGCGGCTTCCCGCTCGTCCCGCTCAAGGACGCCCGCGCCCAGGCCCTCGCCAACCGCAGGCTGGCCCGCGCGGGCGGCGAACCACTGGCCGAGAGGCGCCGCCTCAAGGGCATGCCCACCTTCGCCGCCGCGGCCGAGGCGGTCCTGGCGCAGATGCGCCCCGGTTGGCGCAACCCCAAGCACGGCAAGGACTGGCTGTCGAGCATGGAACGGTTCGCCTTCCCCCGGCTCGGCAAGCTGCCCGTCTCCGAGGTGACGAGCGCCGACGTGGTCGAGACGCTCCGGAAGGTCTGGCACGAGCGGCCGGCGACGGCGCGGCGGGTACGCCAGCGCATCAACACGGTCATGGAGTACGCCGTGGCGCTGAACTACCGCGACGACAACCCGTGCAGCCGCATCGGACCGATCCTCGGACCGCAGCAGGATCTCGTGCGGCACATGCCGGCGCTGCCGCATCGCGACGTGGCGGCGGTCGTCGAGACGGTGCGAGCGTCGCGGGCGGCTCCCGTCGTCAAGCTGGCGTTCGAGTTTCTGGTGTTGACTGCCGCGAGGTCCGGTGATGTGCGCGGGGCCGAGTGGACGGAGATCGACACCGAGGAGCACGTCTGGACCGTCCCGGCCACGCGGACCAAGGCGAAGCGCGAGCACCGGGTGCCGCTGACCCGCCGCGCCGAACAGGTCCTTCGACGCGGCGCGGACGCTCAGCAACGGGAACGCCCTCGTGTTCCCGAGCCCGCGCGGCAAGCGGTTCAACGACATGGCGCTGTCGGGACTGCTCAGGACGCTGGAGGTTCCCGCCGTGCCTCACGGCTTCCGGTCCACGTTCCGCGGGCCGCCGAGGAGACGAACCACCCGCGCGAGGTCGTCGAGGCGGCGCTGGCCCACGTCGTGCAGAACAAGGTCGAGGCCGCCTACGCCCGCTCCGACCTGTTCGAGCGGCGGTGGCGCTTGATGGACGACTGGGCTGGCTACGTCGGCAGCGAAGGCGCTGGCGCCCCGGTGTCCACGGCCTAGGGAGCCTGTGTCGACCGTGCTCAGGAAGTCAGGGTTCGCGATCGCCCAGCCGCGATCTCCAGCCGGAGGTTCCCGCGTACCTGGATGACGCGTGAAGCGCCAGGATCCAGCACGACGGGCTCCTTGTTGGGCGAGTCACCCCGAGCGTGGACGCTGATTTGATCCCGCCCGTCATTCACGATTTCGACTTCGTGCCAACCGGACCCTGAAGACATTCGCAACTCGTAGTCACAGTCGTGCCACGTCACCCGCCGTCGACAGTTGCACCACCATTTCCAGTCTACCACCTGCCGATGACTCGAAAACCGCCCGTGTCAACCAGCGCGAGAAACTGATCAGTTTCTCGCGCTGCGCAACACCCGGCACAGAGGCCGCCATCGCCCTGCGTCGGTTCAGGCGCGCAGGCCGCACCGCGCCTACGCCGGGTCGCTCCCCTCCCAAATCTTCCTTGCAGGAAGGCCACCGGTCCTCGGACTCGGGCACCCCGACCGCCGATCGCTGACCGAAGCACCACCTTGTGCTATCGTGACCAGCGGCCATCGGCGAGCCGGGAATCACCACGGTGCAGCCTCCTCACGGGTCGATCCAGAACCGCTTCCCGTACGGAGACGCTTTGTCGGTAAGGTTCTCTGGACGCATCCACGCCGCGACGGTTGAGCCCCCCGGAGCGGACTGTCGCTCACCGGACCGCCATCGCCCGTTCCTCAGGGAGGCACTGTGAATAGCTGGTGGGAGCTGGGCGATTGGAGAGGGCACGCTGGCAGCGACCTTGCCGTTCACGCGGTTGTCTGCCCCTTTTGCTACGAGCGTGGAAATTTCTCCTTCGCCTACCGCGCCGACAAGAAGAAGCCAAACGCATCGAAGGTTTTGCACTTCGACACTCTAAAGTGTGGGAACTGCGCCGGATACGTGATGGTGCTCTGGTCCACAAGCCACTTCGGTGGCGAACTGCACGGCTTCCGTACCTTGCCGTGGCCCCTTCGGAGAGAGCGCATCCCAGAGCACTGGCCTGAGTCTGTAGGCCGATTCTGGCTCCAAGCTCATCGAAGCTACACGGACGAGAACTGGGATGCGGCGGCCGTCATGGCTCGCAGCGCTGTTCAGGCAGCGATGAGAGAACAGCACGCCCGCGGCCCCAATCTCCGTGCCGAAATCGATGATCTGGCTGGCCGGGGCATCCTGCCGCCGCACATGAAGGAATGGGCACACGAGCTGCGGGAGCTGGGCAACGAGTCCGCTCATCCAAGCGCCGACGGCGATCAGCCGGACCGAAGCGACGTACGCGATGTGGTCGAGTTCCTGGACTTCCTGTTTCAATACCTGTACACCCTTCCGCACGAGATCAACCAGTACCGCAAACGGCGTGCTCGGAAGCCTACCCAGCGCGGTTCAGCCAAATCGAGATCGAAGGACGGCTGACGGGACGCGCACCAGTCCATGGCTCCACTGCACCGAAGCTGCTCTAGTCCGGGCGAGACGGTGAACCCGACGATGAAGCGGCGGTACGAACCAGACGCCACTCAGCGTGGATTGTGCACGCGGAGAGCTGCGGGTTGTTTGCGGGAGGGGGCGAAATCCTACGTTTAGCTCGCGCGCCACGGTGCTCCGGCTTCAGGACGCAAGGACCTTCTGGCCCTGCTCGCGCAGCTCGCCCTGCGGGCCGACGTACCGGTAGAGCGTCACCGGCCTGATGCCGAGCTCCCGGCACCCCTGCGCCCGCGGGCCCGTGCGGCCTTGAGCCCGGCCACGGTGCGTTCGCGGATCAGCTCCCGCTCGAACTCGGCCAGCGCCGCGAAGATGCCGAACACGAGGCGGCCGCCCGCGGTCGTGGTGTCGATCTGCGCCCCCTGGCCGGCGAGCACTCGCAGGCCCACGCCGCGGGTCGACAGATCCTGCACGGTGTTGACCAGGTGCGCGAGGTTCCGGCCGAGCCGGTCGAGCTTCCAGACGACGAGCACGTCGCTCTTCCGCAGGGGTCGCAGGCAGTTGTCGAGGCCCGGCCGGTCGTCGCGGACGCCGGAGGCGAGGTCGTGGTAGAGGTTGACCGCGTCGTCGACGCCGGCCGCCCGCAGGGCGTCGCGCTGCAGGTCCAGCGACTGGGAGCCGTCGGTCTTCGAGACGCGGGCGTAGCCGATCAGCATGTGTCGCAAACGACCGTTTGGGACATCACGGCGCAAGCCGCTTTCCGGCGGGGAGCAGGCGCGGTCGAACGAGGACCTAGTCCGCAGGTTCGTCGACGCCTGCCGACCTGGCCCTGACGATAACCCCGGGACCATGGCCCCTGCACGGTCCTCCCGTGCGCGTTCGGCATGTCGGTTTCTCCTCTGGGTATGGACAGGGCGGATCGGGGCCTGACCAACCAACCAGTGTAACAGGCTGCTGCGGTGCGGCCGCGTGACGGCACCCTTCCACAGCGCCGCTGACGACAGCGCGGGCCTGGCGAGGATCAGCGAGCGAGTGCGGATCAGGGCCGGAATCCGGGGACTTGCCGCGCTCAGGCGGCGTGCGCGGCGGGGTTAACGGAAGATGTGGTTATTGGACCTCGGCGCCGTCGGGTTCGACTTGCAGGTCCGCCGCCTCAAGCCGGGCCGCCCGCAGGCGCCAAGCGCGCCGACGGACCGCGGCCTCGGTGCGGCCGATGCGTCGGGCGATATCGAGCAGTCGGCGACCGCCATCCTCGGCGTCGAGCGCGTCGGCCAGGCGAACGGCGACATCCTCACTCGGCATCCAGCGACGAAGCATGGCGGGAGTCTACTACTCGTCGGCGTCGGGTGCCGGCAGGCGGCGTGTGTCGGGCGCGATCGAGTGGCGGGACGTCACCAACGCGCGCGACGAAGACGGCCTGCTCATCGCCGTCCGCCGCGGCAAGACCAACCCCGACGGCGAGACAGCCAAACGTTACGCTACGTCAAAGGGCGACGTCTCCAGGGTCCTGGCGCTCGGCAACATTCACGTCGCCATCTCGCGCCGTCTGGTCGCAGTGTAGAGCTTCGTCGTCTTCGGCGACGCGGTGTCCAGCGATCCGCTGCGCGTGCTGCGTGCTCGAGGCCGCGTTTTCCTAGCCCAGGTACCGGGCTGCCTTGGCCGAGTGGCACCAGACCGGAACTGGTCGTGGTCGTAGCTGTGGTGGTAGCCGCTTACCCGGTCAGCCAGACCAGAAGAGCACCGAAGCTGGCCGCTCCCACCGCGGCGGCTAGGGCGGCGCCTATCACCCACCTGACGAGCCGTTTTTCCAACCCGGCGATTGCGGCATCAAGCATCTCCGGCGTGACGCTGCCTGCATTCCTGATCGCTTCCTCGACCGCTTTAACCACATCCGGCTCGACCTTGCCGTCGGGCTTCTTCGCCTTCAGCTTGGCGATTGCGGGCGCTAGCGCATCGGCTAGCATCCCGACCATCACAGCTATCGTTCGGGCCTTCACCATCCCGGACCCTCCACCTGTCTCGCATCCAACGGCGGCGCGCTTGCCAAACCCTCCACTTGCGCCTCGCCCAGCGGGCCAGGACATGCTGGTGAATCAGGGCCAACAGAGAGAGGCCGATCGGCCCGATGACGAAAGGCGCCTGAAAGCGTTCCTGTACGGCGACCTGACCGAACAAGAAGGTCAGGCCCATCGGCAAGATGAGCGGGAACGCCCGCCGGAGAGCCGAAAGGAGGCCCAGCCCGTAGAGCAGAAGGAGAAGGCCACCTCGCGTCCATCCAGCCGGAGGGTAGCACGAGGGGGCCGTACGCACGGCGGGCCGGCATCGCCCGCCAGCACGCCGCGCGCCCCGAGACCGCACCGCGCCAGGCCGCGCCGCTTTCGGCAATGTTCAGCCACATGTGGGCGAGAACGAACTCCTTGAGAACATCGTCGCCGCGGCCGTAGGAGAGGCCATTGTTGACTTGGTGAACAAACGCGCGCCCAAGCCGAATCGACCGAAGCACTACAAGCCGAGGGCGCAGCGATGACGACATTGAACGCGGGGCCGGGGTGGGACTCGAACCCACTTGTATCCCCCATGCCCCCATTGCACGGGACCCAACCCCTGGGGGCATGGTGTGGCGCTGCCTCGCCCACCGGCCCCGCGTTCAATCTACTCCGTTATCAGGAAGTAAACCCAAGGGCCGAAGCAGATGCCCCACCAAATGGCATCGTAGCGGTCCCACGACTCCCGGAAGCACGCCGGGTCCTTGATGTAGTAGCCAACCAGGCTGATGAGGAAGACCCCGAGGTAGACCCCCACCGCGAGGAGGAACAACCCGATGATGGTCGGGGCTGTCATGGCAGCCTCCTACTCTCCCCGCGCCTTCAGGATTTCGTTCGCCAGCAGGGTAGCCGCGGCGTTCGCATCCTCCCGGAGACGGTCTTTGATGCGGTGCACGCCACCAAACCACACACCGGAAGAGACGAACGCGGTTACCAAACCTGTAGTTGGCCTCGGGGCAGCGTCGTGAATGAGAGCGGCAGCATCGACCACAGCCTCCCACCGCCACAGGTCGAAGCGATACGAGACGGCACAGCCGGGGCCAGGGGCGCCAACCATCAACACCGAGAGGAGGAACTTGTGTTGTGCGAAGTTGCGGCTGTCGTGGGGCTCGACCGGGATTCCCGCGCTTCGGAGCACAAGCTCAGCCTCCGTTTGCAGTGCGCCAGCGTGGGGCTCGCAGTGGTGGCCATCAGCATCGGTCTCGACCGCCTCCGCAACCCCGATGGACCGGACGCGGCCGAGCTGGTCGGGGTCGCTGAACTGGCCCAGGGCAGGCGGTGCGACGAGGGCAACGAGAGCGGCGGCGAGCACGAATCGCATGGCAGCCTCCACCTCCGGCGAGAGAAGTGCTCACCGGGCATTGTGGCTGCCACACGGTCAGTCTTTGAAGGACTGAATCCCCCTGATGCGCTTTCCCCCTGTGGCGGGGTCTTGCTATGGCGCAGGGCCAACCCGATGAACGGCGGGGTCAACGGCGACGACGGACCCAACCGAACCGGGCCGCGAACGCCGAACGAAGACGGCTCCAACGATGACCGCGTGGCAGCGCTTAGGTCAGCAGCCAGCGTATCGCGTTTGGGCAGCGGAGTGCAAGCGAGAGGACGGCGTGTTCATCCTCCGCAGCGACCGGGAGGCTCAGCCGATTGCAGCCTACCCGCAGGAGCTTGTTCGCAGCATCAAGGACACCGCCGCGCCGTTCGAGTTCGATGGCGCGCCGACCGCGTTCAGGGAGAGTTGAGAAAGGAGACCTGATTGACCATTGAGAAGCTCGTATCGTTCGGCGTGAAGGACTTGAACGGGGTGGCGATTACTTGCCCAGGTTGCGGCGCTGTAGTCGCCCTCCCGTTCGAGAAGGGGTTGAGCAACGGGACGCTCTATTGCCCCCGGTGCGGCGCGGATGAGAACCGCGAGCAAACCGCCAAGATATGGACCGCCCAGACTAACACCACCGACCAGCAGCTAGTCCGCGCCTTGTTCGATGCGTGGCGCGCGGGGAAATCGGCGGTGAAGATGGTTGGGAGGTTTGATGGGTGATTTCAGAGGGTGGCATTACCTCCTCGTCGGTGGCCACCGCGTTGGACTCCGCCAGGATCTGTCTGTCCTTGAAAAGGTGATTCCAAAGGCTGCCCTGGCACACTCTCGACTCGGTTGGCGGCGTAGAAGCGGTTCGAGGCCTGGAAGCGGTTGAGCCGCTGCAGGGCGGCCGACGCCGTGGCGTGCCCCGCGGGGAACGCCGCGTAGAACTGGCCGATGCGGTCCCACTGCTCGGCGATGACGCGGAAGTTCACCGCCCGGCCGCGCTTGAGGACCGGCTCGAGGACGCCGTGGTCGCGGGCCGGGTCGGCGCAGTAGATCCGCTGGCGGTGCAGGCTGCGGATGCGCGGGCAGAACCGCATGCCGACCATCCCGAAGGCCGCGAAGTTGATCTCGGTGTAGCCGTGGGTGTCGGTGTAGTGCTCTTCGAGGTCGAGGTCGCTCTCGTGGTAGAGCACGCCGTCGAGCACGAAGGGCGCGTCGCGGTCGGTGCACTCGACCGGACGGCTGTAGAACGGCGCGTAGTTGTCGGCGACGAAGGAGTAGAACTCGAGCGCGAAGTCGTTGAAGCGGGTGCTGTAGGTCCGCTGCAGCACCTTTTGGGGCATGGCGAAGCGCTGCCCGTCGCTGGCCGACGTCGTGCCGTCGCCCCAATGGCCGGCGGCGTCGAGGCGGGAGATGCCGTGGACGATGGCGGCGAGCGCGGCCCGCTGGTTCTCCTCGACGAGACGCCAATCGCTGACGTACTTGAGCCGCCTGTAGGCGATGTCGGGGGCGACCTTCTCCATGGTGTAGAGGCCGAGGTTGCAGCCGTGGGCGAGGATCGCGGCGAGCAGGGCGCAGACATCCCCGGGGTCGACCCGCTTCTCGCCGGGCTGCTGGAAGTGGACGCTGAACCCGAGGTCGTTCTCGACCTCGATGAGCAGGTCGGCGAGCCGGATCGAGCGGCTGCGGGCGTCCAGCCAGCGGTGGAGCTCGGCGAGGCGATCCGATTGCGCCGGGTCGAGCTGCTCGGCCGCGTCCGTCTTCAGCCGCCACCCGTCGTCGTCGAACGCGACCTGCCGGTTGTCAGCGACACCCTCCAGGAACCGGTCGAACGCATCCGACAGACGCGCCTTCAGCTGCTCGACCGCCGCGGCGGGCTCGACAGGGAACCCGGTTCGCGCCCAGAACGCTTCGCGGACCTGCTCCCACCGCGCGGCGGGCAGGAAGAACGCCTCGAACCGGCCGAAGTTCTTCGCGCCGTCGATGGCGAGGTTGCCGGTCTGGATCTCGTCGCGCACCTTGAGGAACAACGCGCTCTCCCAGCGGCGGCGGTCCGTCACGCCGTCATGGCGGATGAGCGGCTGCAGCGCCGCCGGGGCGAAGTCGAGCAGCGCATGGGGCGGAACGCCGCGGCGTCCCGCCGCGCGGTGTTCGCGGTAGGCCCGCAGCGCCGACAGCGTCGGCGACGCCCCCTCGCCCTGCTCGTCGACGAACTTCATCCTGCTCAGAAACGGCCCGGCGAACTGGCTCAGCCCGGCGTGCCGCTCGGCCGTCTGCTCGAAGCGGGCCTTCCGGTCGCCCCGCGTCCAGTTCGCCAGGTCGGACTGGTCCTCGCGCAGCTGCGCCTCGGGCACGGTTGACAGCAGCCGGACCCGCAGCTCGTCGTCGCCGACGTCGGGATCGAGCAGCACCGCGCCGAGCTGGCGGTAGCGGTGAACGATCCGGTCGACGGCCTGGCGTTGCGCCTTGAGCATGTCGTCGAGGCGGGTCTCGACCAGCTTGCGGTTGCGGTCGAGGAGCTTGCCGTACATGTCGACAGCCTGGTCGAGCGTGTCGCGCCACGTCTGGTGCAGGAAGCACACCAGCGCGAGGTGACGGCGTGGGGCCGCCATCCTGCGCACCCGGTCGGCTGACGCGGTTCGCACGCTGTGGAACAGGATCCGCTGATAGTTGCCGTTGACCCAGCCCACGTCGACTTCCAGCACGCCGGTCGCCTCGATCAGTTCCAGCCGCGCCAGCAGCCGCTTCATGCCCCCGACCGACGGGTTCGACGAGCTCGCCTTGATCCGGTTCAGGGGCGAGTGCGGCTGGTCGTCGTCGACGGCGACCAACGCATCAAGACCTTCGCGCATCGGTGCCGACAGGCGCTCGGCCATGCGTTGCGTCAGCAACGTCCGGGCCTTGTGTCGGGCCGCCCCTATCGCGCGGCGCAACACCGGATCGGACGGTGCGAGAACGTGCTCGTCGCGGAGCCAGGCGCGCGCCCGAGCCAGCAGCGAAGCGGTCCGCTCGAGCCGCAACGCCTCGTCCTCGAGGAACCGCGCCAGCCGTTCTCCGGCGGCGGCATCGAAAGCGCGCAGACGCAGGTACTCGCCGATGCGCTACTGATGTTCCGAGACCGTCTGCTGCCGGCTGGCGTAGGCGTGGATCGTCTCGGCGTCGGCGCCCAGCTGCAGGGCCGCGAACCTCAGGATCTCCCCGTCGATCTCCAGGGGCGTCTGTTGGGGGAATCTGCCGAGCACACGCACGAAGGCGACCTGGTACGCGAAACCCAACCGGTTGTGGGGGCCCCGACGCAGAGCGATCTCGCGGCGGTCGGCCTCGAGGAAGGTGGCATCGCGAACCAAGCGGGGGCGGGAGACGTCGGGGTCGGAGACCGGCACGGCTCTGTCCGAGAGAAACGGGCGTTCTGACCGAACAGTTCAACAGCAGGGAACATGACGCGTTCCATGTCCCGCATCTGTCAGATACAATACGCGAAACTGCATTCCATGGACAGGCCGTGAAGACCGTCGCCTATCTGCGCGTCTCGACCCCGCAGCAGGACGCGAGCAGCCAGCGCCTCGCCATCCTGGAGTACGCGCGGAAGCACGACCTCCACATCGACGACTTCATCGAGGCGACCGCCTCCGGACAGGCCTCCGAGAAGCGCCGTCGGCTCGACGAGCTGACGAGCGTCCTGCAGCGCGGCGACCGCCTGGTCGTCAGCGAGCTCTCCCGGCTCGGCCGGTCGCTGGGTCAGGTCGTCGCCGTGCTCGACGCCCTCGCCAAGGCGGGCGTCGCCTTCGTGGCCCTGAAGGAGAACATCCGCGTCGAGGGCAAGCGCGACATCCAGACCAAGGTCATGACCACCCTGTTCGCGCTGTTCGCCGAAGTCGAGCGCGACCTGATCTCCGAGCGCACCCGCGAGGGCCTCGCCCGGGCGAGGTCCTCGGGCCGGAAGCTCGGGCGCCCGAAGGGCTCGCTGGGCGTCTCACGGCTCGACGGCAAGGAGGACGAGATCCGGCGCTTCCTCGAGCTGGGCGTCTCGAAGACCGCCATCGCCAAGCTCACGGGCGTGTCCCGGACCGCGCTCTACAGCTTCATGACCACCAGAGGGCCAGGCCGAGCCCTTAACGTGCATCAGCGCACGAATGGTGTCGGTACCCTCGCAACGACGACACGACCTTCGGGATCCTGCACAGCCGGTTTCACGAAGCTCTGGTCGCTTCGGCTCTGCACGTGGCTGGGGAAGGGCAACGACCCGCGCTACACACCGAGCACGACCTTCGAGACGTTCCCGTTCCCCGACCGGCCTGGCGCCAAACGTGCCGGCTTCGAGCTACGCGGCCGAGCCGCGAGCCATCGCGATTGCCGCGCCCGCCCGCCGTCTCGTCGAGCTGCGC
Organism: Vicinamibacterales bacterium; assembly: GCA_963662835.3. Taxonomy (GTDB): domain Bacteria; phylum Acidobacteriota; class Vicinamibacteria; order Vicinamibacterales; family UBA8438; genus WTFV01. The sequence goes on along the minus strand of OZ245367.1, from coordinate 20,002 downwards.
GATCGGTGGCTCAACCCGCCTGAATGGGTCGAGTGGGTGGACGAGCCCGTTCCCGGGTATCCGAAACGTCCGGTGCCCCGCAGCGAGGACGCCGCGAAAGCGCTCAGGAAGCGCACGCTGACGAACCTCTACAACGGTCGCCCGCAGTGGCTCGCCGACGCGCATACGGCGCTTGATGCCGCCGTCGCGGCAGCCTACGGCTGGCCGGCCGACATCGCCGACGACGACGCCCTGGGCGAGTTGCTGACGCTCAACGGGAGTCGCTGAAGGACGCGCGCAAAGCAGCGCCGGCGGACCGGACGCGGCGTCGCGTCGGCCGCCGATCGCGCCCTCGAGGACGGCGCGATCGTCGCGCTCTCGTTCTGCGCGGGTCTGCGCCGCTCGGAGATCGCCGCGCTCTGCTGGCGGGACGTGTCGGCCACCGAACGGCCTGGGCAGCTGCGGGTCCGCGTGCGCGCCTCGAAGACCAACGCCGACGGCGGCCGCGAGGACCACCGGCTGCTGGTGGGCGGGTTCGCGGCGGCCGTCGACGCGCTGCGCAGCGCCGGAGAGCGGGACGACGACGAGCACGTCGTCCCGCTCTCCGGACGCCATGTCAACCGGCGCCTCAAGGCCCTCGCCGAGCTGGCCGGGCCTCGCCGGCGCGCGGCACCGGACAGGTCACTGCGCTGGGAGGCGGATACGTAGGGGTGAGCCAGGCACGGCCTCGACAATACCCGCCTCAACGAGCACGGCGGCGACGTAGTTCCCGGCGCGGCGCTGAACGCCTGCGGCCTTGAGATAGCCATCCAGCGTGTCGGGTGCAGGGTGGCTGAGATCGCTGTTGACCCGCACGCAGGAGTTGTCGAGAAACTGCGGGATTCCTTCCATGCAGGACCACGGGATCGGAGTCCTCCATCCATGGCCGAGCACAAGCACCACGGTATCGGGCTCAAACTCGGCGAGCTCGAACGACGCTCTACGGCTGAGGGTCTTGAGGGTCTTGCGCCCGATTCTGTTGACAGCTTTCTCAACGGCACCCATTCACAGACCACCTTTCTGCTGCTGCGCGATGAGCAGGTCAAGCTTCCCTTCCACGGCCGCCATTCGCTCGCCGAGCCGCACTTCCACGGCCGTGACTCGTTCACCCAGGGCCGAGATCGCCCGCATGAGGGCGGCGTGTTCTTCCCTGTTCGTCTTGTCGTAGTGGGCGATCATCCGCCAGGAAGCGCCCAGAACGGCCACGCCTCCGATGAATGCTCCAGCGACCGCAACCACAGCTTCGATGCCCATCAAGAGGCTCCTGTCCTGACGCCCGCCTGAGCGGGGTTTGCTGAGCCCAATGCGCACTGGGCTGCGTAACGCTCGGCTTCGTCCGCCGCCTCGACCAAGCGCGCCCGCACCCACTCCGAGCGCTTGACCCCAGCGGCGGCAGTGACGCTGTGGTCGGCGGCCTGCTGCACGGCGGCGTTGACGGCCCCGGCCTGGTCGCGGTCCATGTCGGTGTCGGTCAGCGTGCGGGCGATCGCGAGCGTGTCGAGCATCAGCTCACGCCCAGCGTAGCATGGGGTCCGGCCCTGGATTTTCAGGCCACGATAATTGCCCTTATGGGGCAAAGCCGCGCCGCTGACGGGCCGGCCCGTCAGCCCGACCACAGACGCCGCGCGCTCGGCGCGCGCGAGAGGCCCGGCCCCGCGGCCGAGGTGGTCTCGCCCGACGAGCTGGCCCGCATCGCCTCGGCCGCGGTCGACGCCCGGGCCGGCAACACCCGCCGCACCTACCGGGGCCAGTGGAGACGCTTTGCAGCCTGGTGCACCGCCCGCGGGGCCCGGGCGCTGCCCGCCGCGCCCGTCCTCGTCGCCACCTACCTGACCGGGCGCGCCGAGACCGCCAGGATCTCGACCGTCCACCGCGCCGGCGGCCTCGAGGACCCGGCGGCGCCCGGCGTCAGGGCCGCCCTCGCCGGCATCGCCCGCCAGCAGGCCGCCCGCCCGGACGCCGCGCCGCGCCAGGCCGCGCCGCTCTCGCTGGCCGGCGCCGCGGCGCTGATGGCCCTCGCGCCCTGGCCGCGGCGGACCGGGCGCGGCGTCGAGTCGGCGAAGGTGGCCGCCCGCCGCGGCCTCGAGGACCGCGCGATCGTCGCGCTCTCGTTCTGCGCGGGCCTGCGCCGCTCGGAGATCGCCGCGCTGCGCTGGCGGGACGTCTCCCCCGCCGCCCCGTGGCGCGGGCAGCTGAAGGTGCGCGTCCGCGCCTCGAAAACCAACCCCGAGGCCGCCCGCGAGGACCACCGGCTTCTCGTGGGGAGGTTCGCGGCGGCCGTCGCGGCCCTGCGCGAGGCGACCGACCCGTCGCCGGCCGGCCGCGTGGTCCCGCTCTCGCCCGCCCAGATCAACCGGCGCATCCAGCGCCTCGCGGATCTGGCCGGCCTCGACGGCGTCTCGTCGCACTCGGGACGCCGTGGGCTGGCCGCAGAGCTCGTCCGCAGGGGCGAGTCGACCACCGCCGTCGAGCAGGCCGGCGGCTGGCAGAGCCCCCACATGGTGGCCCGCTACGCCAGCGCCATCGCCGTCGAGGACGGGGCCGTCGCGCGGTGCTTCGACGCCGGCGGGTGAGGCGTGCGGCGAGACGGAACAGGGCCGACGCGCGGGCCAGCCGCTGGTTTAAGCTGGGCGGGGATGTCGATGTTCAAGCGGGGGAAGCGGAAGCAGCCGCCCGCCGCCGCGCCCGGCAACGGCGAGCCGCCTCCAGCGGGGGGTGCCGGCGACGCCGCGGGCCGTCCGGCCGACGGCGGGAAGCAGCGGCCGGCGAGCCTCCAGGTGAACGGCTGGGTCGTCTACCGCGGCACCACGCCGGTCGCCGTCGGCGACACCCAGCAGGAAGCCGTCGACGCGGCCGGCCGCTACCTGGCCGACCCGGCGGGCGGCCTGATGCACCTGCGGGCTGTCGTCGGCGACGAGCTGCCCCCCCACCCGGACGCCATCGAACCCGTCGGCCGTGCGGCCCTCGTGCGGAGCTTCCAGCGCCTGGTCCTGGCCGCCGAGCGGGCCGGCGACGCCGAGGCCGCCGACGCGCTGGGGAGCGCCGCGGCCCGGCTGCAGGCCCTACTACAGTCCGGCTGACGCGCCGCCGACCCCTACAGGCCGGCGGCGCCGGCAACAATAACGCGATCATGCTGCACGCGGCCGTCCGGCCGCTGGTGCTGGTGCGATGAGCAGGGCGACCCGGTTCGTGGTGCGGCCGGCCGACCCCGGCGGCTGGGTCGCCTGGTGGTATCCGGACGGCGACGAGACGGGCGAGATCCTCGGCGCCGGCGAGACGGTCGAGGCAGCCGTCCGGCACGCGCGCGAGCGCCAGGCGTGCGGCCTGGCGCCGACCCCCGACGAGGCCGTCGTCAGGCCGCACGGCGCCGCGGCCGGCATCCGGCGGCTCGTCGACCAGCGGGACGCGGCCGCGCGCGGGCCCGGCGAACGCCGGCAGGGGCCGCTGCGCGTGGTGGGGGGGCGCCTCATAAAGCGCTTCCCGCGCGAGTTTTTCACGTCGCCTGACAGCGACGGGCTGACGACAGGGAGAGTTGGAGATGACGTTTCCAAACAGCGTGAGGCACGCGGCGTACGAGCGTGCCGGCGGGCGTTGCGAGTGTACACGGAGATCGTGCACGTGGCACAGAAGGAAGGACCGCTGCAACAAGAAACTCCGACGCCCCTATTGGCACGCGCATCACCGCACCGCTGTCAATTCAGGTGGACCCGATACGCTTGGCAACTGTGAGATCCTGTGCGTCGAGTGCCACAAGAACACCGGCACGTTCGGCGTGAGCGGGTAGGTGCCGCAGGGGACGCACGTCAGCACCGTATGGCGTGATGCAGACGGTCGGCGACGAGCCGAACGACGGCCCGGAACGCGCCGGCCAGAGCGCAGGCGGCGGCAAGGGGTCGAGGGGAGTTATGCAGGCTCGTGGCAGCATCGTACTGGCGATCACCCTGGTCGTGCTGGTGCTGGCTATATTCTCCACCGACGTCAGCGCCGAAGAAGCGATAGTTGTGACGGTTCTTGCGTTGCTGATATTCGTCAGCCGCAATGTCTAGATGGAGCGATCCGTGGATGGTAAAATGTTCAGGTTGGGCTGTTGGGTGAAGTGCAAAGAGGAAAGGACACGAAAAAATGGACGAATTCAAAAACCCTGAAACCTTTTCGGAAATTGCTATTAGACTTCGAACCCTGTTTCAGAAGCAAGGTTATACAAAGAAGCAAATCGAGAATGGGATTCTCTCGAATCCGGCGTACCAAGCCGCGATAAATGTAGAATTGACAAACTTGGAAAACCTCAGGGACGGGGATGGAAATTTACCCGACACGGAAACCGAAAGCCGTTATGCGAGCATTGCTAAGATTCGTGAGCATTTCATCATCTTTAAAGATGATAACGACGATGTCTCGATGGAAGAATTTATGAGCAATTTCACGTTATAGAAAAGTGGTGGTGCCCCGAGCGGCGCGGATCCCCCGCAGGTTGCCACAGACGCCTGCCGACGCCGCCCTGGTCCCGGCCGCCGGCGGGGGGCCGGGGCGAGTTCGCCGCGCTCTCCACGTCGGCGCGACGGCTCGACGCTTGGCCCGGTGGCCGCGAACTCGACGATGCGCGCTCGCCAAGACGAGCCGCCCCGTTCCCGGCCGCCGACCCGCCGGGTCGACGCTCTGGAAGGAGCGGTGCCTTGCCCGATGACGTCGGGGGCATCGCCAGCCAGCACGCCAGTTGCGCCGACGTTGGGTCAGCCACGCCGTTCGCCTTCGAGAGCGCCAGGATGACTCCTTCGACTACACTACTACTCGTGGCGAATGGGAGAAAAAGGAGCTGCGAGTGAAAGACGTCATCGCGCTGCTGAATGACCAACGGTCTGAATTGCTGGACAGTGTCGCTCGAATCGATGCGGCGATCGCCGCCCTTGGTGTGAAGCCGCGCCCGTCTGCGTCTTCCAGAACGCCTGCGAAGCGTAAGCGCCGCGAGATGTCAGCCGAGGCCAAGCAAGCGGTCTCGGACCGGATGAAGAACTATTGGGCGGAACGCAGGAAGCAGGCTGAAACTGCCGGCAGCGGTGGCGCGGAGAACGCGGACGACGCGCCGACCGAGGCGTAGGCAACTGCCGCAGTGAGCGATCTATAGCCCCTACCTGTTTTCACGCCCGGCATGCAGCCTCCGGACGTGATCCGGCACGGTTAACCGAACGGCCGTTATCGGACCCCAAGGGGCGCCCGGAGAGTTCCGAGCACAAGGTGCTCGTCAGAACGTGGCGACAAGTACCCAAACCGTCGGACGATCTCGAACCGTGCCCCCGAAGGGTCATAGCCGAAGGCCCTTCCAGCGAGCCCGTCGGGGCGCCCCAGCTCTTCGGCGCGCGGCTCTGGCCTTGGCGAGACCCGCGCGGGTGCGCTCGGAGATCAAGTCGCGCTTGACCTCGGCGAACAGCGCGCCCTGCGCTGGGCCGACATCGTCGATTCGACCGACGGCGACGGGATCCTTCGTCACCGTCCGCCGGAGCAAGACGAACCAGGAGGGGCGAGGTGAACGACGTGTGGGTTCGTGAAGGACGGCGTGGCGCGCGCTCTTCGGACGCTGCGCGCCGCCACGAGTCCGGAGCCGCGGGACCCCCGTGGTGCCGTTGTCGGCGCAGATGATCGGGTTGCGGTTCACGGCCGCAGCGCAGGCCGCCGGCGTCGAGAGCCGGGTCACCGCGCACTCGGGGACGCGTCGGGCTGGCGTCGGAGCTGACGAGCCGCGGCGCGTCGACCACCGACGTCATGCTCGCCGGCAACTGGAAGACATCAAGGAAATGGTGGTGCACTACTCGGCCGGCGCGACTGCCGAGCGTGGTGCGGTGGCGCCGCTTCCTATAGGGTGGCTTGTCTTCAACTCGTCGATCCTGCCAATCAAGGCCCAACCTCTGTTCAAGAACTCCCACGCTCCGACTGCGTCACAATCTCTCGACGTATCTGCAGCAGCGCATTCCGCCCTTTCTCGGTTAGCAGATCCTCCTTAGCTCCAGCCTTGATGAACTGCGTCAACGACACGTCCTGGTCAGCTCGGCCCATTTGCACCACAAACATCAAGTCGGTATCCAGCGGGTAGATTTCGTGGTGGTTCAGTAGAGCCATCGTCTTCCGCAGCCACTCGAGAGCTTCATCCATGAACTGCCCGTACGGTGGTTGGCTGTCGGAGTACGGATTGGCCGCGTGGAGCAGCCCGCTGCACTCGTCGAACAACAGAATGTAGTCGTCTCTGGTCAGGTACTCGGATACCGGCTGGAAGTCATAATCGGCAAAATCCTCAGCACTCAAACGCACCGGCCTGGTGGGTACTGGATAGAACTTCGGATTGATGCGCTCGAGGGTGCTCACGATCCTTTTCGCATTCCAGTCGGTGCTGAAGTTGGCACGCTGCTTAGCGTACTCCTCGCGATTGGCCACCAGCGAGGCCAACGCGACGAGTTCCAGCGTCTTCCTGAACTGGAGGGCAATGCACTCGGCAGTAGAGGCCAGATAACCCGCATGCCATTCCTGCCGGAGGAACCCTTGGATGACATGGATGCGACGTTTGATCTCCCGCATGCAGCCCAAGTACTTCTCGCTCAGCTCGTCTGCGTACTTGTTATCACTCATCAGGCACTGTCTCCTCTCTGGATGAACTCCATAGTCGTCGACACCTCGCCGAACGGTATCACGCGGCGTGTCAGCAGCGCTCAGAGTCGTCCGGTCGACGCTCTCGGTCAAGGTATGCCGACCAGTCGGCCATCAGCCGGCGACGCCGCTCGAACAGGTCTGAACGCGCGTCGGCCGCCTCGACCTTGTTAGGGAACCGACACGATTCGTGCAGAAATACACTGTAACGACCCTGCGGGCGCGGGGCCGTCCCTCCCCGCGGGATGAAAGGCCGCATACTGGATGGCAGGGCGCGGCGGTGTAGGTCGGCAAATCCTTCGGTGGTCCTCGCAGCGGCGAGACGACCGTGCCTCGACGGGGTAAGACCCTTCTGTCCCTTCCGGTTCCCGGCCAGGATTGCGCAAGCCGCCGCGGTTGCCAGCACAAAACGAGCCCTCGGCAACGGAAACCGCGTCCGCGGGCCGACAGGTCCTGCACGGTGTTGACCAGATGGGCGAGGTTGCGGCCGAGGCGGTCGAGCTTCCAGACGACGAGCACGTCGTCGTTCCGGAGTGCCCGCAAGCAGCTGTCGAGTCCCGGCCGGCCGTCGCGGAAGTCCGGATGTCAGGCAGCACGAGAAACTGATCAGTATGTCCAGCTGGACATACGCCGCAGTTTCTCGCGCTGCGCAACACGGAAGCGTAGTCGTGGTAGAGGTTGACCTCGTCGACGCCGGCCGCCCGCAGGGCGTCGCACTGCAGGTCCAGCGACTGGTGTTGCGCAGCGCGAGAAACAGCAAACGGCGGTCTTCCGGTGCGAAGCGTCCGTGATGGGGGGCCGCCACGCCGCGGCACCGCAGCAACGGTGCGCCGATCCTCTCGAGCCGGAGAACGGCTTCTCTCGCGTCATCGACCCGGTTGCGGATGAAGATCACGGCAGCGCCGGAGTCGGCCGCCGCCTTCATGCGCATGAGTAGGGAACCGGTATCGGCTTGGAAGTCGCACATCTCTACCGTGACGTGCTTCTGATTCTGCTGGCGGTCGGTTTGCGGCAGGGGCTGCAGCTTCTCGTCGCTGCGTTGCAGGGACGGATAGGCGAGCGCCGCCGCTTGTCGGGCGTCCGGCTCCTCGTGCATCTCGACCCGCCCGCCCAACAGGCGCAGCCGCGCCGCCGACCCCAGGGTCGCCGACATCAGGAGGGCGTGGCCGCCCCCCCCCCTGTGCTGTTCGAGGACGACGCGCAGGAGCGTCGTCATGTAAGCGTCGGAAGCATGGACCTCGTCCACGCACAGCAACAGGCGCAGCATGGGTCCCGAACGGAAGGGCGCGTGCCGTACGCAGAGGCCGCCCAGCAAGAGCTGGTCGATCGTGCCAACCATCACCATGCCGGACAGATAGCGCTTGGCGTTCTCCACGGCCCAGCCCCGATCACGGCCCTCGTCATCCGGCCAGCGGATGCCCCGTTCATCCGGCAGCCGCTGGCCCTCGTCGTCGTCGACGCGCAGGTACCCCGGCACCGCCAGCCCGACTGGTGGAGCGGCCACCCCCATCCAGTCGCTGATGACGGCCCGGATACGTCGATGGATCTGCACCGCCGCGGCTCGGGTGGGCAACGCGAAGTAAAGCCCGTCGACCGCGCCCGCCTGGAACAACCGCAGGAAGTGAATGAGGGCCGCTTCGGTCTTGCCCGACCCGGTCTCCGCCTCGAGAATGGTCACCTGACCGGCCCGAGGCAGCGGAGCATCCAGCAGGGATGCCTGCGCCGGGCGCGGCGCTGGGTGCTTCGGAAACAGTGTCGCGAAGTTCAGGTCTCGACGTCTGGCCGCATCGCGCGCCAGCGCCGGGTCGAGCCAGCGCCGGCGCATCACGTCCGCCGCCCGTTCCCGAGACCACGCCACTCGTTCGACGCCGGTCGGCGCGCCGTCACTCGGGAACCGGAACACCGTTTCGTCCGATCCGAGCCAATCGGCCAGCGTCACGAAACCGGCGAAGGCATGCTGAAAGCGAGTAGACGCGGGTAGCGGCTCGCGATTTTCCGCCGCGAAGGCATCCGGGAACACCTCTACCATGGCGTCCGCCAGTGCTTGCAGCGCCGCGATCGGATCATAGCCGCCGCGCCGTCGCCACAGCCGTGGGTCCGGAGCGACTGCCGACGTACGCTCTGGCAGACTGCCATGATGAGCGAGGATGACGCCCCAGAGATCGCGTTCGGTGTCTGGACCGCCAAACCATGCTCGCCATCGTGGCGCCGACAGAGCCTCGCGAACTTGCTGATACAGCACGCGATGCGCTCTATGAACGTGCCTCTTGCCGAGGAGTCCCCACAACGGTGCAATATGGCCGGCATCGGGTCTCTCGCGCCGAAGCCTGGCCTGGAAACCGTGGCTCGCTTTGCCGGCGTCATGAAGCCCGACCAAGAAGCAAAGGCGAGAGATGTCAACCGTCGACAAGGGGTGTCCCGCCAACGCGCCGAGACGTTCTCTGACCGTTGGGAGGCGTAGCAAGGCACGGGCAACCAACGCGACATCCGTCGAGTGGTCGACGAGACTGAGCCAGCCGGCGCCGACCGCGTCGGGCCGATTCGGTGATTTCGCCCAGGCCAGTGTTACGCTTCCATCCGGCGGTCGATCGTCCCCGCGCATCTTTCGATGACCTCCTTCGTCGCGATCGACTTCGAGACTGCCACGGCCCGTCGCGACAGTGCCTGCGCCGTCGGGCTCGCGGCCGGCTGCGGCGGCCGCATCGTCCTCGCGCGAACGTACCTGATCCGGCCGCTCGAAGCACAGTTCACGTTTACCGGCCTGCATGGCACGCCGCGAAGACGTGGTCGGTGAACTAGCAGAATCTGGCTGGGCCGCAGGGTCGGTGGTGGCCGCCAGGCGGGCTTCGCGGCTTCGCGCCGCCCAGTTCGGTGCCGCCGTCGAGTTGAGCACCTACGCTGACGGCGGTTCGTCCAGTGCCGGCTGAAGCGGGCGGGTCGGCTCAGCGCCCAGCCGCCGTCCGGCGGGCACTGGAGCGGCGCGGGGAGGAGTTCGAGGCGCCGCCCCGACCCGCAACGGCCCCTGCCAGCGCTCGCTGCGCCCGCGCGATGCCGCGTCCCGCTCGTCGAGCAGCCGCCGGATGCTGGCCGCCGCGTTGTGCGGCCTGACGACCGCCTCCTCCGGCGTCGGCGCCTGGCCGCGCGCCTGACGTTCACGCGCGTGCCGGACGGCCGCCTCGACCGTCTCGCCGGCGCTGAGGATCTCGCCCGCCTCGTCGCTCTCGCCGCCGTTCCGATGCCACCAGGCGACCCAGCCGCCGGGGTCGGCCGGACGCACCACGAACCGGGTCGCTTTGCTCATCTTGCGCCTCCTACAAGCCGGCGTCACCGGGCGGGTCCCCGGCGACATGCGGGCCGTGGTCAAGGGCCTGCGCCGCCCCCAGGGGAGCCACCTACCACACGTGCGGCAAACCGAGCAACTCGCGACTCAGAGCGAGTGGGACGCGAACCGCCAACTCGGTGTAGTGCCCCTGCATCATCGTCTGGTCAATCAGCCAGACGATGACGATCAGCCCCACGATGCAGGCGGCAGCGACCCGTCGCTCCTTGCGTTCGTCGCGCTTCAGCATATTGCGCTGCGGAGCCCTATCCGGACCCAGAGGTCCTTCCATTCACCTGGAATCGAACCGCGTCCGGCGGGGTGAACGCGGCTCCGAACACCGCGGCGCACCGCAATCCGGGACAGTCCGTCGAGCCGCACGGCCACGTCCTCGCCCGGCGTCCAACGGCGGACACCACCACCGAGTATGCGGTGTTGACGCCAGACCCCCGCCGTCTCTGTCCAACGGGCAACCGACGCCGGGCGTTCCGAGGACCGTCGGTCCGTCTACCTGCAGTTCGTGCGACGTCTCTGGCTCCTGGTCTCGTAGCCGCCCCCCACCTTCGCCCGCCTGGCGCGCGGCAAGAGTCGACGACTGGCGCGTTACGGGACGGCCATAACCAGCCGTGACACGCCGCTCGCAGAGGCTATTCACGCGCGTTCGCCGGAGCCGTCCGACGAACACCGCCGGCCCCGGCCGGCGGGACTGCCGTTCAACGTCGGCCTGCATCGGACGACGCCGGCGGTACGGCCTGCGCCGGGCTCTCGGTTGATCATCTCCTTCAGCTCCTTGCCGGCCGTGGAAGTAGGCGACGCGCCTCGACGGCACGTCCACCCGCTCGCCGGTTCTGGGATTGCGGCCACGGCGCGGCTCGCGGCGCCGGAGACGGAAACTGCCGAAGCCGCGGAGTTCGACCTTCTCCCCCTGGTGCAGCGCCTCGGTGATGCTGCCGAACAGGGTGTCGACGATGACCTCGGCGCGCTTCTTCGTGAGGCCGGCGGCGTCGGCCACCTCCTCGACGAGCACCCCCTTCGTCAGGTTGCCGTCGGTCACGGGTTGGTCTCTCGTCGGAACGATGCAGTATCGGGCCGGGGCAGACGATCAGGCACCGCTCCAGGTCGCCGCGGGCGACGAGTTCCTTGATCAGCAGCCCCGCCATGATGGTCTTGCCCGCGCCGGGGTCGTCGGCGAGCAGGAAGCGCAGCGGCTGACGCGGCAGCATCGCGTCGTAGACGCCGGTGATCTGGTGCGGCAGCGGGTCGACCACCGACGTGTGGATTGCCAGCAGCGGGTCGAACAGGTGCGCAAGGCGGATGCGCTGCGCCTCGGACACCAGCCGGAACAGCGCGCCGTCGCCGTCGAAGCTCCACGGCCGCCCCTGGGCGACGACCTCGAGCCGAGGCTCGTCGTGGCGGTAGAGCAGTTCGTTGGCGACCGTGCCGGCCGCCGTCTTGTAGGTCAGCTCGAGCGCTTCCGAGCCGAACCACTGCACGCTGACGACCGTGACCAGGCCGTCGGGATGCACGCCGCGGACGGCGCAACGGGGTTGCAGGTCTTAAAGCTTCATGACTCTGTTGGCAGGCTGATGCCCGCTGGCGGGGCTCCGACAGATGCACGGTCCGTCCCTTGGCTCGGGCATCCCCCCGGGTCGTCAGACGTCTTCTCAGCACTGCGCTCGCCGCGCGGAAAATGCGGCCCCGGTCGTCAGCGCGTCATCGACAACCGCGATGAAACCCGGGTTCCGGAGAGCGTGGCGCTCCTCTTTCACGGCTTTCCACGGGCGCGCTGCGCCGCTGTGAGGTGGCGGCCTTTTTCGGTCTGGGAGGTGGAGCGACGGCGCTATCCGATCAGACGCAGGATCCCGAGGGTCAACGTGGCGGTAGCGAGCACGGTCCCGACCATCCACCGGATGAGCCGGGTTTCCAAGTTCGCGACCTCGGTCCGCACGCCGGCGACCGCAGTCCGTACGTCGGCGATCTCGGTCCGCACGCCGGCGATCTCCGTGCGTTGCTCGGCACGCAGGTCAGCGAGTTGCGTCGAGAGCCGCGTGTCGAGGTTCGCGATCTCGGTTCGCACCTCAGCAATTTCGGCACGCTGTTCAGCGATTTGCCCCGCAACATCGGTAATTTGTCCCGCAACATCGGCACGCTGCCCGGCGATCTCGGTCCGAAACTCGGCAAGGCCGGCCTTGAACTGGTCAGAGGTGACGTGCTCGCCCTGTTCGGCGCCTTGGCCGATGGCGTTGGCGATGACTTCGGCTTGGTCGCGGTCAACGCCGCCGGCGGCGAGTTGCTGGGCCACGGCGAGCGTGTCGAACATGCGGTCAGCCTAGCACGCGCCGGACGACGCCGGCGACCAGTCGATTCTGGACTCCCTTGTGCCACGGTCGGATCCATGCTCTTGTCGAAACGGGCGACATCAACGCGAGCAACAGTCAGGCGCGTCGACGACGCGTTGATCGCGTGCTCGAAGCCAGCCGATCGCGTGGTGCAGATGACGGGCTGCGGTTACGGCCGCGGTGGGATTGACAGACGTGTAGCCGGCTGGCTACTTTGCAGCATGCTCGAAGTCCGCAAGACGGAGGTCTACGCCAGGTGGCTGGACGGGTTGCGCGACGTCCGCGCCCGCGCCCGTGTGCTAGTCCGGGTCGAGCGGCTGGCGACCGGCAATCCGGGCGACGTCAAGCCGGTGGGCGGGGGCGTCTCGGAGATGCGGATCGACCACGGCGCGGGCTACCGGGTGTACTTCAAGCGGCAGGGCCACATGGTCGTCGTGCTGCTGGCCGGCGGCGACAAACGCACGCAGAAGACCGACATCGAGACGGCCCTGCGCCTGGCGAGAAACCTGTAGGTGAGACCATGACCAAGACCGCCACATCCCCCTACGACGTTGCCGACCACCTGCGCACGCGCGAGGACATGGCAGCGTACCTGGAGGCGTCCCTCGAGGAGGCCAACGGCGACGCCGCGTTCGTGGCCAAGGCGCTCGGCGACATCGCCCGCGCACGGGGTATGGCGCAGGTGGCGAGCGAGGCCGGCCTGTCCCGCGAGAGCCTCTACAAGGCGCTGTCGGGCGAACGCGTTCCGAACTTCGACACCGTTCTCAGAGTGGTCGGCGCGCTAGGCCTGAAGCTGCGTGCCGAGGCCTCGCCCGCCGTAGAGCGACAATCGCGGTGACGGCTTGCCGTTCTGACAGCCACATCATCCTGGGCGAGCGGTTCTTCAACGAGACCAGGACGGCTCGCGGCCTGGCGATCCAACCGGCAGGTCGCGTTCGACGACGACGGGTGGCGGCTGAAGACGGACGCGGCGCAATCGGACAGCCTCGCCGAGCTGCACCGCTGGCTGGACGCCCGCAGCCGCTCGATCCGGCTCGCCGACCTGCTCATCGAGGTCGAGAACGACCTCGGGTTCAGCGTCCACTTCCAGCGGCCCGGCGAGAAGCGGGTCGACCCCGGGGAGGTGTGCGCGCTGCTCGGAAGACATCTACCCTGCTCATGCGGCGCTTGCCGAGCTCGCGCGTCCGCGTCAGCGAACGCCAGAGCGGCGTGCCCCGCGATCCCCGCGCCCGCCAGGTAGGTCGCGGTGCTTCTCCCCCTTGTGGTGCGCCGGTAAGGCGTGCTCCCTGCCGCCCTTCTCGCGCAGCCGCAGCCACAGTGAGCTATCTGTAGCCCTACCTGTTCCCAGCCCGGCATACAGCCTCCTGACGTGATCCGGCAGGTTGACCGATCGGCCGTTATTGGACGCTCACCGGTTGCAACCAGCGGCCGACCGTGTCTGGCGACATGCAACTAGTTACAAGTTGGCCCGTACTGGTCTGCGAGCCGGGCGCCGAGGACCTCGAGCGCCCGCTCGACGGTCGACAGCTCGAGCCCGGCCTCCGCGGCCGTCGGCGGCTGGCGGCCGCCCTCCCAGAGCGCCACCTCGAGAGCGACCAGCCTCACCGCGAACCGCGGAACCGCCCCGGAGCCGACGGGGACCGGGTCCGGATCGCGTGCATCGAGACGCCGTGCGCCGCGCACGCCGCCTTGAAGCGCAGCTGGAGCTCGGGATCGACGCTCACCCAGGCCGTCCGGGGCCGAGGCTTCGCCGGCTGCGCGAGGACGAGGGCGGGCGAGCTCGAGCTGTGGCGGGACGTCACCAACGCGCGCGACGAAGACGGCCTGCTCATGCTCATCGCCGTCCGCCGCGGCAAGACCAACCCCGACGGCGAGACGGCCGACGTTACGCTACGTCAAGGGCGACGTCTCCAGGGTCCTGGCGCTCGGCAACATGCACGTCGCCATCTCGCCAGGGTCAACGCCAACGTCGGCAACTCCCGCGCTCAGCGTCCAGTCGCTGATGTCCGATCGGCCCGGCGCGCCTGCGTCTCCACGCGGCCCTGCACGTGCGCCCCGTCGGCTACAGCCAACCGCGGAGCCGAAACGACGCCATCGACCCGGCCGCTCTCGCCGATGCTCACCTTCTCGCCCGCCCGGATGTCGCCCTGCACCCGGCCGAGAACCACGACCGACCTCGCCGACACCTCCGCCTGGACCCGCCCGAGCCGGCCCACCGTCACAACATGCTGCCGCAGTTCGAATCGGCGATCCAGATGGTGACCGTCCCGGCGGCGACGGTGGCCTGACCACGGGCCGGAAGGCCCCCTGCCGCTTTCCCACTCGGCCAGGCCGACGGACCTGACCAGGTCCTGCGGCAGTGTCAGCAGCACGGCGCTGGTGTCGACGGTTGCGTGGACGGTCACGCGCCGGACGTCGGACTGATCGAGCTTTCCGCGTTCGGCCAGCGACCGGTCGTCCGTTTTCTCGACCTGCAGCTCAACGCGCATGTCAGGGCGTCACGACGGCGAGAGGCTCGACAGGACCGCCGTCAGGGTGAACTCCCCGTCCGGCCGCCCGACGCCGGGCGCGGTCACGGCCCCGAGCGCCGCGACCGTGTCGAGAAGAACAGAGACCACGCGGGGGCGCGGCCGGACGACGCGGACGGCCTGCGCCGGCGTCGTGGCCGTCCGACCGGCGCCGACCACAGGGACCTGTGTCACACAAGGAGCCAGTCTGAGTGCGTTTGCGCGGAGCCGGCGTCAAGGTTGCCAGCCCCGCGAAGCCGGGGCGGAGCGTAGCGACGCACCTTGACGCGGGCCAGCACACGCCGACGCTGGCCGTCTGACGATGCCGCGGGCGACCCAATAAATCTACTAGCAGTAGCCCACCACTACTAACCTACCTGTGATAGACTACCGCGTGATGCCCGACATCACGATTCCCGCGTTCGTGTGCGTGCGCTGCTCGCATCGATGGGCGCCACGGAAACGCCAGCGCCCAAAAGTGTGCCCGAAGTGCAAGAGCGCTTATTGGGATACTCCGCGGCAGCGAAAAACGAAGTCGAGGCTCATTCGTGACTAGGCATTGAGGTCCTGCACATGACCGCACATCCGGACGTCACATCGGCGCGCGGTACCAAATCATCTAAGCGCCAGCCGCCGATCAATCGCTTAAACGACCTTACTGCTAAGGAATGGATACCTGAGACAGTGTCAGTGTGGATACAGCGCGGGCTCGGTAAGGAACATGAGCACGCGCAGATCGAACGGCAACATCCCGCACCGTTCTCCTACCAGGACGTGGCACGGTTGGTCCGCTTCTTCACCAAAGCTGGCGAGACGGTCCTCGACCCGTTCGTCGGCGTCGGCTCGACGCTGAAGGCAGCAGCGCTCGAAGGCCGCAAAGGTATCGGGATCGAGTTGAACAAGAAATACGCCGACTTAGCGCGGCTGCGTCTTAAGGCCGAGTTGACGAATGGTCACGCTGCTTCTCGCGACGATCAGAAGGTTATTCTAGGCGACGCGCGGAAGATAATTCCTACACTCCCCTCCAATTCTGTGAAGCTAGTCGTGACGAGTCCGCCGTACTGGACCATCCTGCACAAAAAGGATCACAAGGCCCGACAGGAGCGGGTTGCGCATGGGCTTGACACCCAGTACAGCAGCGACGCGACGGACCTCGGGAACATCGACAGCTACCCTGCGTTTCTCAACGCCGTTGCTGATACACTCGCACTCACGCGACTATGCCTAATCGATGGCGGTCACCTGTGCATCGTTGTCGGCGACTTCCGGCAAAAATCGAAGTACTTCATGTTCCACGCGGACCTCGCGCGCGAGATGGAAGAGAGAGGCTTCACTCTTAAAGGTATTAAAGTGCTGTACCAAAGGCACAAGCGAGTGTTCCCCTACGGATTCCCTTACTCGTACGTGCCAAACCTGCACCACCAGTACGTTGTCATCCTTGCGAAATGATCAAGGAGAACACTGTCCACCACGGCGACTCGGTCGCGTTCCTGCGCACGCTACTAGACGCCTCCGCGGACCTGATCATCGCGGACCCGCCCTACAGCCTTGACAAGGATCGCCAGTTCGGCAAGGGCGCGTTCTTCGAGAGCCGTGACGAGTGGTTGGCGTGGTGTAAAGAATGGCTGACCCAAGCGGAGCGGATCTTAAAACCGACCGGCAATCTGTTCGTGTATGCGATCCACCACAACGCGTGTTTCTTGCAGGTCTACCTGTACGAACTAGGCCTTCAGTACCGCCGTCAGATTGTTTGGCATTACGAGAACGGCTGGTCTAATTACCGCAATGCGCCTGCATGTCACTACGAACCGATTTTGTGGTTCGCGCATAGCAACAACTCGACGTTCCACACTATTCGCGAGCCATACAAAAGCGAGGATCGGCTCCGTCACACGATCACGAAAAACGGAAAAGTGTGGACGCCGCACCCGGACGGCCGACAAGGGGGCGATGTCTGGAGATTTCCGACCTTGGCCGGGCGACGGTTCGCTGATGAACGAACGGACCACCCAACTCAGAAACCGCTGTCTCTGTCTCGGCGGATCGTCGAGCACTTCTCAAATGCAGGTGACTTGGTTGTAGTACCCTTCGTTGGATCAGGTTCCGAATGTGTCGCCGCCATCCAAAGTGACCGACGCTTCGTGGGCGCCGAGATCAACGCTGCCTACGTCGCGATTGCGTGCGAGCGTATTGCTGCTGCCTCAGCGGAGCTCTTCCAGATAGCGCCCCAGAACGCCGGTGGCTCGCGCATCGGCCGCAAATAGACCATTCCCGACCGTCCAGATCACACCAATCTCGGAGTCGTTGAGCCACTCGCGGTGAGCATCACTGATCGGAGCTTCAAAGCAGGCAATCTTGTGAATCGTCGCGTGACCCGCCAAGGGCGCCGCAGTAAATGGCTCGTAGTACAGGAGTTGCCCGAGCGCGTCCCGGACTCGCTCGCGTTCGTCGGCGTCTGTGCCGTCGAGTGTTTTAACCTCCACGAGGAGTCCGGCGGCAGCAGTCAACGCAAGGATGTCGAATGGATCCTCGTAGAGCTGAGCACCGACATGCGCGAGACGCGCCGCCAACTCCGTCACGATCAGGTTGTGGCGGCGGAGCCGATCGAGGCGCAAACGGTTGGCCGCGGTGGGATCAATATTTATCGGAACCTCAAATTCCGGATCGTGGTGGAATTCTGCGAGCCCGGCTCTGGCGATGGTCTCTGGAGTGACTGGACGAGACGTGCGCGGAGTGCGGGTAGCTACTTGAGTAGGCGCGGGTTCTGCGTTGGCCTGGCCGGGAGCATCGGCGAGACGATACCTCTTGTTCTGATGTCTGGTCGCGATGACATCGCCGAGCTGTTCGGCCCATGAGGGTAGGATCTTCTTTGCGTTGTTCCAGTTCGATTGTTTCACGTTAATTCGGAGGCGGATGTTATCCTCCGGTAGATCGGCGAGTGCGACAATTCGGGCTAATTCCTCCGGCGAATCGTTCCGTGCTTCCAGTGCAAGTGCACACTTCGCACGGATGATGCCAGGTCTTTGCCCGACCAGTCGGAGCAAGACTTGGTACGGATGTGAAGTGCCCTGGTCGGTGGAGTGAATCATGACTCGAATGGTGCTCCGCCAGAAGTCGAGGTGGGTAACGAGCGGCTGGCCGGCGAAAGTAGCGGCCTGTCTACCCAGAGGGGTTGCAACGACGGGACGCCCGGACTCATCGATAATGAATCCGAGGAGACGGTACAACTCGCGCAGCCCTCTGGCGGTGGTTCTAAAACTCTGGTTGCTCGGTTGTCGTGTCCGCTGCTCGTTGATGTACTGGTCGACTGGCATAGGGCGATGCCCAGTCCCAGCCACGCCAGCGCGGACCAACGCTTCGCCAAAGACACCGTCATCCCTGGCGTTATCACCATCGTCCACGAGACGGACGAGCGTCCGCATCCCCAAGGCGATTTTCTCGAGGTCCGCGACCTGATTCGGAAACCCTTTCATCACCTAACGGTATCGGTAGTCGTGCCGTTTATGGATAGGTGAGCGTCCAGGGTGCCCGCGATAGCCGCCGTGCGTGTTTCGTGCGCCGGGGCCCCCCGCAGGCCAGGCCATCCAGCGCCGCATTCAGGACGCCCGCTTCCCGATGCTGAAGACGCTGGACGCCTTCTCGTTCGAGGCGCAGCCGGACCTCGACCGCGACGCCGTCCTGCAGGTCTTCGACTGCCGCTTCGTCGCCGAGGCCGCCAACGTCGTGTTCGTCGGCGGGGTCGGCACGGGGAAGACGCATCTGTCCATCGCCTTGGGGATGACCTGCTGCCAGCACGACCACCGGGTGCGGTTCGTGACCGCGGCCGAGCTGGTCACCATGCTCGTCGAGGCGCAGCAGCAGGGCCGGCTGACCCGGAAGCTCGCCCAGCTCGCCCGCTACGACGTCGTGCACGTCGACGAGCTGGGCTACGTTCCGCTCGACAAGACCGGCGCCGACCTGCTGTTCGGGTTCATCAGCCAGCGCTACGAACGCCGGAGCCTGGTGGTGACGACGAATCTGCCGTTCGCGCGCTGGTCCGAAGTCTTCCTCGACCCGACGGCGGCCGCCGCGGTCATCGACCGGGTCGTGCACCACGCGACCGTACTGCAGACCACGGGCAGCAGCTTCAGGTTGGCGGCCGCGAAGCAGAACCAGACGCCGGCATCCGCGAAGAAGGGAGGGCGTCGATGATGCTGACCCGGGCTGTCGGGCTCATCAGCATGACCGTGTGCTCGCCGGCGTCAAGGCGCGTCGCTGCGCTCCGCCCCCGCTGCGCGGGGCTGACGGCCTTGACGCCGGCTGCGCGCACGGTCCCAGGCGAGCCCGCACGACAGCCCGGGAACGCTCAGACAGCGAGGGCCCAGAATCTGATGTGTTGACCGAGACCTGGGTGGTCCCTTTTCACGTGGCCACGGTGGTCCTTTTTTCAGTTGCCATTTCCAGAGGATGAAGTTCGTCGACGAGCAGGGCGAGGGGGCGTCGCCGACGCTGTCGGCCCTGCTGCGCCACGTCAGCCCGATTGAGTGGAAGAACGTCGTCCTCTACGGCGAGATCAAGATCGACCCCGCCAAGCTCAAGATGCGACGCCCTTAGCGTGTATCAGGACACGAATGGTGTCGGTACCCTTCACTGGGCCGGGGCGCGGAACCTCGCTGGTAAGGCGATATCATCGCTCCACGGCCGCCGCCCGCTGTGGTCGACCTGAAGCTCGCTATCGAACGACCCCGACGGGGCCCCGTCGCCGACGGTGGCCACCCGCGTGCCGTAAACCCGCCACCGGCCGCCGTCGCACGCCGCATAGCCCCGCGCCACGATGTCGCCGCCAGTCGCCGCGCCCGGTCACACTCATCGGACTCGGACCCCTCCCCGGTCAAGTGCTTCGGCTGCCTGCCTTTGAATGCGCGCAACATCTGCCGGGTCCATGAGATCCAACGGTTGAGCAGTCGCATCGCCACCAGCAATCGCGGAAACGCGTTCAATGAGGCGCGGGTTACCTGTCGCCACCGCCAAGCCGGTGACTCCACGCGCCCGTCGGCAGCTTCCGCGTCAGGTAGTGCTCGCCCACCAGCGAGTGGCACCTCGTGCGCGGGCACTGCTCGCTGTTTGGTCGCCGCCAGCACCTCCGACCGCACCCGGCGGAACAGCAGCTGGAATTGAAGTCGCCCGGCCTTCTCTCAGGCCGCGCT